>CAVPVK010000006.1:0-337775 GCA_963709175.1 uncultured Planctomycetia bacterium | reverse complement strand
ACGGGAGATCCTGCCGTTTCCACTGAACTATTCCCGGCTGGAGGTACCGGGTGACCAACTCCAGGAGACCCGCCCGCGGTAGCGCTCGGCCGCGGTGCGGGCGAAACTCGAGCGCTGGAGTGGTATCGCCAAGCGAAGGAAACGAAGTGCGGCGAAAAGGGCGGCAGGAAGTCATAGCGCCCTGATAGTACCGCAGAAGCCGGGGAACTCGCACCGTCGGGGACCCGGGGGAGGGAAGCGGGGCGTCGAGTTATCAAACCGTAGGAGGGAAACATGGCGGAGGCATCGGACTCCGGAACCGTGTACACGCGACAACGACGGATAGCACAGTTGGCGAAACAGATGCCGGAGAAGGGATTGACCTCCCTGAACCAGCACCTTGACCTGGAATGGCTGCGCGAAGCCTATCGGCGCACGCGCAAGGACGGTGCCGTAGGAATCGACGGCCAGACGGCCGCGGACTACGAGCGAGACCTGGAGGGCAACCTCCGCTCGCTCTTGGAACGCGCGAAGTCGGGCGCGTACTCGGCGCCACCGGTGCGACGGGTGCATATCCCGAAGGGCACCGGGGGAGAGACCCGGCCCATCGGCATTCCCACGCTGGAAGACAAAGTCCTCCAGCGGGCGATCGCCATGCTCCTGGAACCGATCTACGAACAGGACTTCTATGACTGCTCGTACGGGTTCCGGCCGCGGCGGTCGGCGCACGACGCGCTGGATAGCCTCTCGAAGCAGACCATGTGGAGCGGGGTGAGCTGTATCTTGGAGGTCGACATCCGAAAATTTTTCGACACTTTGGATCATGCCCATTTGCGGACGTTTCTCCAACAACGGATACGCGATGGCGTGGTGCTCCGACTGATCGGGAAGTGGCTCAATGCGGGCGTAATGGAAGATGGTGCGGTAACGCATCCGGAGACCGGAAGCCCGCAGGGCGGAGTGGTATCACCCGTACTAGCGAACGTCTACCTGCACTATGTGCTGGACGAGTGGTTCGCGCGGGAGGTGCAACCTCGCCTCAAGGGCCGTGCGTATATGGTCCGCTACGCCGACGACTTCGTGGTCGGGTTTACCGACGGCGAGGACGCCAGGCGCGTGATGGCCGTGCTGCCGAAGCGATTCGGCAAGTACGGCTTGACGATCCATCCGGTCAAGACCCGGCTGGTGTCCTTTCGCAAACCGCAAGGCGAGCGCAAGGGGCCGGACGCGGACGGACCGGGCACGTTCGACTTCCTGGGATTCACGCACTTTTGGGCGCGATCCCGGAAGGGAACCTGGATCCTGAAGCGGAAGACGGCGGCCAGCCGGTTCACGCGGGCGGTCAAGACGATCTCCCCGTGGTGCCGGTTCCATCGACACGACCAGATTGGCGAGCAGCACGCGGTACTCTGCCAGAAGCTCCAAGGGCACGCGGGGTATTACGGGATCACGGGCAACAGCCCGGCGTTGGCTCGTTTTCGCCACGCGGTGCAAGAGGTCTGGCGCAAGTGGCTCATGCGGCGACGGCGAGCATGGCGCGCCTTCCTGGGACTGGTTTCGCCAGCTTCAGAAGCGCTATCCCTTGCCTTACCTGCGGGCGATCCACTCGGTGTGCCGACGCGTAGCAAACGGATAACTTGAGGAACCGAATGCGTTAATTGCGCACGTTCGGGTCTGTGGGAGCCCCGGGCGGGAAACCGCCCGGGGCCACCCGGTCCTTTTCAGCCCCCGCAAGGACGCGGCCCAGCCGTTCAATACAGCCCAGCCGATGACGGTTCTCAAGGACACGGACGGCCCGCCGGTCGTAACCCAGCGGCTGAAAAACTGGAGCCAGATCGTAAAGGACGTGGCCACCGACTATCAGGCGCACTGGTAAAGCATGCGCGGTCCACAGGGCGGCCGAGGAAGAGTCGCCCAAAAGCCGCAAACGCCACGCCCAACCGATCAAGCCGACCGCGCCCACGCCGAGCAGCGCGAGCGTGGAGGGTTCGGGAACGGCGGAAGTCACATCAATATTATCCACAGCAAAATAGGGCGTATCGGGGCTCGTCAAGACTATGTTGTCGAAAGTTGCGCTGCCAAAACTGATGGTTCCCTGCGGGTTGCCGTAGCCGATTGGAACACTGCCAGTAACTGAGGCACTTCCAACAGGTGTACTCCCCGAGTATGCCGACAACAGAAATGGGCCGGAACCATCCGTGGCAAAATCCAAACTGACGCTGCTCAACGGCTGGCTGAAGCTCAGGTCGAGCGGAATCGAACTCGCGTCACTTGGTCCCGGGTCTAAAAGCACATTGCCCGCAATGGGCGGTGCAAAAAAGGTGGTGACGGTTTCAAAGCCGCCGGGATCGGCAGACGAGGAAAAGGTGGCTGTAATGCCGCCGTTCGTTTCCGAAAAGGGGGTGGTCGTTCCGGGGGGGACATCCTCAAAGTCGAAAATGGAATCGGCCTTGGCCTGCCCCACCCCGGCCAAGAACAGTGTCAATGCCGCCACCGCCGCCAAAAAACTTCGGACCATCGTCTTGTGCGACATTTGCCTGCCTTTTTGTTAAGTGGCTATATGATCGGGTAATTTGCAAATGCTCCTGAATTAGAACGAATTATTAAAATTGGTCTACGGGGTTGTCACCCACAGGTGACACGCGAATGATGGTGGGCTGGGCGGCAGCGCGAGTGCCGCGGGGAAGGGGCGGGCACAAGGGGTACGAAAAAAGAAGAAGAGTTAGGGCCGGTGTCAGGCGGCGCGGCGGGCACCAGGCTGCAGCAGCACGGTTGGCTCAAAGTGCTGGACATCCCGCGATTCAGCCAGGATTTCGTGGACGATCTGCAGGACCAGCCCCGCCCGGCTTGTCGCGCCCAGCTTCGAGTAAACCCGCTTCAGATGGGTGTGGACTGTGTTCACGGAGATGCCGAGTTCGTCGGCAATGGCACAATCCGCTGCGTCCTGGAAAACGAGCCGCACGATCTCAAGTTCACGCCGCGAGAATTCCAGGCCATCGGCAATACTCAGCCACTGGCCCTCGCTGAATAGCGGCTTCAAACGTCGGCATTGGATGCGGGCGGCGATGATTGCGGGCGGTTTCGCGGGACTTGGGTTTAGCACTGGTTTTGGAGACGATAAACCCCATCCTACGCTGCGGAACTGCGTCTTGCAACAAGCGGCCACGCGTGTCTTGGATTTGCCGCCTGGGTCGAGCTGTTGGGTTACGATCGCTCAGGTGACGGGCACCGCATCGAGATGATGTTTCCGCTGCCGGACTCCTGCCCGTCTCAACTGATTCTGGAAACGACTTCAGCCCAGCTAACCTGCGGCGGTCACCCCCATGTCACCCCCAGCCGCGCAAGCTACGCCGTCGGCGTCAAAAAGTCAAGAAATCTTCGGTTTTTCTTGACTGGCAGGCGATTTGACTCCCGCCTGACTCTCCAGACAAAGCCACTCGGGGGCCTGGGATCACGGGGGCATGAGGTCACACCTACGTTAGCCATTTATAAATTGACTTGCCGCGTGAAGTTGGTATTTTGCGGCCATGGCACGATCGAGGACATCGGAGGACAGAGGACATCGGAACATCGGGGGCCGGGGAGGCACAGGACCGAAAGGAGAAATCAACGTGGCCAGCAAGAAAAAGACGCAAGCAATGCACTGGGCGACAAGTCGCAAAGCCTTCAGACTTTCACTTTGCACGACATCCAGCAGAGGGTCGCCGAGTAAAACCGAGGAGTCTAGCGAGCTGCTGGAAACCATTCCTTACGTTGCCGCAATAGCGTGTCGCCCATCCAAAGGGCTTCACCTTCGGTCAGGCCGTCGATCGAGCTTAACTCGGACTCGCTGAAAGACCAGCGGCAGTCGCTAGGGGCGCGACGGGCGTGACCGCCGGTTCCAAGGCTTTCGCCTCGCCCGGCGCCAAGGGCGGCGGCGGAGGCTCGCGGGGCGTTGCATCCGACTCGCCCGCCGTTGCATAGGCGACCGCCTGCTTCAACAACTCGAGATGCTCATTGAGCTGCCATTGCAGCCACTGCAATTCCTGCAGGTTGCCGCCTTGCAGGAAACGCAGGCTCCGGCCCGCGGTCAGCATTTCGAGCTGCGGTTGCGTCTGTCTCGATTCGGAACCGACGACCTTCGTCGAGATCGCGAAGGAAAGGACCTCCTGCAGCGGCGTGAAGCGGCGGCAAAGAGGTATCAGGGCCCGCGACTGGTAGGCCGCCCCTTCATGGTCGAGAAGGAACTGCTCTCGCCCGAAGAACATCCACACCAGCATGAAGAAGACGAAACGATGCGTTGGCACGGCTACTGACAACAGGTTGCCATGGGTCATTCGAGGTTCAAGTTGCCGTGACCGGATGGCGAAGGAGTAGGAAAGTACACGTGTGCCTGCCATAAGTCGAGTGTCTGGCTGTTGGTGCCGCTGGTGCGGCGCCCTGCTGGACGAGGTGCGGGGGCCGCCTAGAATTCATGAGCCGTAGGACAGGTTCTCAACTTGTCGCCCTGCCGCTGGTTCGTGCGACAGGTTAAAATCTATCCTCCAGGAGTACGATAGTTGGAAGACCTATTCTACATGACTGCGACAGGTTGAAAACCTGTCCTAGATCGCAAGTCGAAAGCGGTACATGACAGCCCAAGCGACGGTGTTAGAGCAGAACGAACTGGTTGCGATACTGGCCAGTTACGTGCCGGACGTTGTTTTGCGCCGGCTGGCATGCGACCCGCGTCCGCTGAGCGGTCCGCTAACCGAAAAACTGATCGGGGCAACTCTGGTGGCGGACGTGTCCGGGTTCACGGCCATTACCGAATCGCTGGCCAGGCAGGGCGCCTTGGGGGCGGAGAAGCTGAATGCGGTCCTGAACGACTATTTCGGACGTGCCATCGCGACGATTTACGCGCACGGCGGCGACGTGGTGCGTTTTGCCGGCGACGCCGTGCTCGCTGTCTGGTACGCCGAGTCTGTGCACGCCGTCAGCGGCCAGAGTGCCTCGGCCGCCCGCTGCGCCTTGGCCCTGCAATCGGAACTTCGCGGGTACCGCACGCCGGAAGGCACGCCGCTCTCGGTGAAAGTGGGAATCGGGGCCGGCGAGTTCGTGATCATGCACGTCGGGGGCGTGCGCGATCGCTGGGACTTCCTGGTGGCCGGGCCTGCCTTCGTCCAGGCCTTCACGGCGCTGGACAAGGCCGCCCCGGAACAAGTCGTGGTGTCGTTGCGCGCGTGGTCGCATATCAACTCGTTGTTCACGGGCCGGCAGTTGACCATGGGCTCGGTGCTCATCGAATCGGCCACCGCGGCGGTAGAGCCGGCCGGGGCATCTTTACCGCCGCTCGCGGCGGCCATGCTTCCGGCGCTGCACCGTTATATCCCCGCCACGGTCACCTCCCGCCTCTCGGCAGGCCAGGAAAAGTGGCTGGGCGAGTTGCGCGTGGTAAGCGTGTTGTTCGTGAACCTGCCGGATCTGAACTACGCCACGTCGCTGGACCGCGCAGCAGGTCATGTGCGATCTCCAGGCGGAACTCTATCGCTTCGAGGGCAGTGTTAATAAACTGAACGTGGATGAAAAGGGGGCCTCGCTGCTGGCCGCGCTAGGGCTGCCCCCGCTGGCCCACGAGGACGATGCCCGGCGCAGTCGAGGCGGCGATGGCGATCCAGCGGAAACTAGTGGAACTGGGGCTCCGCGGGTCGATCGGGATCTCGACCGGCCGGGTGTTCTGCGGCTCGATCGGCAGCGCGCGGCGGCGCGAATATACACTCTTGGGCGATGCCGTGAATATTGCCGCTCGCCTGATGCAGGCGGCCCTGGGAGACACGCTCTGCGACGAGGCCACTTGCCACAGGGCGCGGTCGCGGATCAAGTTCGAGCAGTTCACGGAGATCACGGTCAAGGGCCGCCAGGAGCCGGTCGCCGTGTACCGCCCGGTCGACAGTCAACGGCCGCTGCCCGCGGTCAAGTGCGAATTGATCGGCCGCCATCGCGAGCGGGAACTGATCGCTGCACGGATTCAGGGCGTGGTGGCGGGGGCGGAATCGCCGACGGTCATCGTCGAGGGCGAGGCGGGCATCGGCAAGTCGCGCTTGATCGCCGATGCCGTGGATCGGGCCCGCGCCTTCGGTGTGACGGCCTTGACGGGCGCGGGGGACTCGATCGAGGCCTCGACACTGTACTATGCCTGGCGGCCGATCTTCCATCAGCTCGTAGGGCTGGACGCGGTTGCCGCGGGGCCCGAGGCGCGGCGGCGTCACATCCTGGCCCGGCTCGAGTCGCAAGCGGAACTCTTGCGGCTGGCCCCGCTGCTGGAGGCGGTCCTGCCTTGCGGCCTGGTCGACAACGAGGTCACCGCGGCCATGAGCGGACAGGTCCGCGGGGACAACACCCGGGCCCTGCTGGTCGGGCTGTTGAAGAAGGCCGCCGAGGAATCGCCGACCGTGGTGGTGGTGGAGGATGCCCACTGGCAGGACTCGGCCTCGTGGGCCTTGACCTCGCTGGTGTGCCGCCAGGTTCCTTCCATCCTCTTGCTGCTGTCGACGCGTCCCTTCACGCGGAACAGCCCGGCCGAGTACACGCAAGTCCTCCGCGCGGCGGACACGACGTGCCTGCGCCTCGACAGGCTCGGACCACAGGACACGGCTGAGTTGCTCTGTCACTGCTTGGGGGTCGTCAGCGTGCCGGAGAACGTTGCGGCGATGGTCCATGAGAGGGCGGAAGGCAACCCGCTGTTCGCCGAGGAATTGGCCTACGCGCTGCGCGACGGCGGACTGCTGCGGATCGAAGGGGGCCAATGCCGCCTGTCCGCGGAGTTTCCCGACTGGAGCCAGTTGGGCCTGCCCGACACCTTGCGCGGCGTCATCGCCGGCCGCATCGACCGCCTGGGAACTCCAGAACAGCTTGCCATCAAGGTGGCGAGCGTGATCGGCCAGCATTTTCACTTTCGGGCGTTGTACGACAACTACCCCTTGGAAGGCGAGAAGCCCTGGCTCCACGTTCATCTGGCCGCCGCACAGGAAGCCGAGATCCTGGGCATGGAGGCGCCGGAACCTGAGGCCGTGTATCTTTTCCGGCACGTCATGATCCAGCATGTTGCCTACGAGCTGCTCCTCTTCCAGCAACGACAACAACTGCACCACTCGGTGGCCGAGTGGTACGAAAGGTCATATCCGGACCGCTTGGCGCAGCGCTATCCGTTCTTGGCCCACCATTGGCGGCAGGCGGGCGAACCGGCAAAAGCCGTGGAATACCTTGAGAAGGCCGGCGAGCAATCGTTGCGATGCGGCGGATACAGCGAAGCGGCCGGGTTCTTTCGCGAGGCCCTCGGTCTGGACGTCGAGGCCGGGTTGCAGAGCGGCGCCTTTCGCCGGGCGCGGTGGGAACGGCTGTTGGGCGAGGCCTACCTGGGAATGGGCCGGCTTGCCGAAAGCCGCGAGCATCTGCAGCGGAGCTTGGAACTGCTGAGTCAGCCGGCCCCCGCGAGCCGGGTCAGGCTGTATGCCAGTCTGCTCGGCCATGCCGTTCGGCAGTTGCTTCGCCAGACGTGGTCCGCAGTGCGCGGTTTCGTCGGCCGAGTCGCGGCGCCGGCCAAGGCCGGCACTACCAGCGGAGGCGAAGTTGCCATCGAGGCTGCGCGGGCTTACCAGCGCCTGGTGGAGATCTACTATCTGTCCAGCGAGAAGGCACGCCTCATCCACGCAATCCTGGCCACGCTCAATCTCAGCGAGAGAGCAGGCCCTTCGCCGGAGCTGGCCAAGGCTTACGCCAGCAGTTCGTTTGCTGCCGGGCTTCTGGGATTGCATCGGCTTTCGCGCGCCTACCGTCGCCAGGCCCTGGAAACCGCGCACGCCGTCGACGATCCCATGGCGACGGCTTGGGCCTTGGGGGCGATCGGCATCTGCCACGTCGGCATGGGCGAGGCGGGCGAGGCGCGGGACGCCCTTGGTGAGGCCGTGGACATCTACGGCGAGTTGGGGGATTGGCAGCATTGGGGCGAGTGCATGGCCATGCTGGCACAGGCAAACTACTGCGCCGGTGACTTCCGCGGCGGCCTGGAACTCTGGACCGAGGCCTATGCCATGGCTCGGAGTCGGGGCGATCGCCTCCAGCAGGCCTGGGGATTGAACGGTCAGGCCGAGGGGATCCTGAGGACCACCGGTACTGAGCAGGCCGAGGAGGTCATCTCGCTGCTGCGCACGGCGATTGGGCTGTTCGCGGAAAACAGCGACAAGATCTCCGAGCTGGGGTCGCACGGGCTCTTGGCCCTCGCCTGCCTGCGTCGCGGCGATCTGTCATCCGCGCGGCAAGCTGCCGACGACGGGCTAAAGCTGATTGAGGAGTTGCGCACGCCGACGGGCTATTACATGTTGGGCGGCTATGCCGGCGTGGCCGGCACATATCTCGCCCTGTGGGAAGCCGGCCGTCTTGAACCCGGAGAGTCGGCCGTCGCGCGCCAGTCTTGCCGCAGCTTGCAGCGTTATGCACGGACCTTTCCCGTCGGCGGGCCCGTGGCCCATCTCTGTGACGGCCAGGCCCTGTGGATCATGGGGAAACGCCGCGTGGCGATGAAAGCCTGGAACCGCTGCCTGCGCGTGGCTGCCGAGCTGAAGATGCCGTACGAACAGGGACTGGCCCATTGGGAAATCGCCCGCCGTCTTCCGGCCGGTCACCCGGAGCGGCGTGAACACTTTGCGCGGGCCTGCGAACTATTTACTTCGACGCACGCCGCCTTTGACCTGGCCCGCGCCCGGCAAGGGTTTTCCGAGTAATGGCACGCCCGGCAACCATTACGACATTTCCGCCAGGGCGCGCACCGCCGCTGGAAGTTCGTCCACCAAGACCGGTTTCAAAGCAGGCTGTTGCCGAAATGATCGTTCACCCATTCGTTGTTGTAGATCGTGTCGACATAGCGTTCTCCGAGGTCCGGAGCGACGGCCACCGCGGTAAGATCATTCGCGTTGTGCTGCTTCAACCAGTTGAGGGCGGCGAAGACCACCGTGCCCGTGGAGCCTCCAAACAGGAATCCATGTTTAGCCAGACGACGGCACATACGGATGGTGTCGGCCTCCTCGACGAGCACGACTTCGTCCACGTAGGAGTCGTCGAGTTGCGGCGGACGGACGGCCGTGCCCAGACCGGGTATCATCCGGCGGCCCGCTGGGCTGCCAAAAGTTACCGAACCGACGCTGTCCACGGCGACGACATGCACCGGTCGGGGCCACTCCCGCAGGTAACGGGCGCAGCCCATCAGAGTCCCGGTGGTGCCAGCGCCGATGAACAGCACATCGAGTTGTGGGAACTCGCGGGTGATTGCCGGCGCCGTCGTGCGGAAATGCGCGTTCCAGTTGCCCGGATTCGCGTACTGGTTAAGCCAGACGTACCGTTTGTCCGAGGCGCACAGCGCACGGACGTAGCTAATCCGCGCACCCAAGAGGCCACCATCGCTATCCGGCGCAGCATGCGTGATGACATGGACGCGTGCGCCGAATGCCTGCATATAGCGCATGATGGCCCTGTTGCAACGGGAGTCCGTCACGCACACGAAATCGTAGCCCTTGTTCGCCGAGATCATGCTCAACGCCAACCCCAGGTTTCCGGACGAAGACTCGATCAAGGCTGACCCTGGCTTCAGGATACCCTCCTTTTCAGCGCCCTCCACCATCGAGTTTGCGGCCTTCAGCTTGATTGATCCGGGGAAGTTGAATGCCTCACACTTCAAGAACAACGACTGCCCGAAGATCGGCTGAAGGTCGACGTAGACGTTGTCCTCCGAGAGCGACTGGGGGGCGGAGATAATTGTCATTGCGAGATTCTCCTTCTCCGTTGCAGAGCGCTTGCCGCTCAGCCGTAACGCTTTAATTCGTGGAAAAAGTCATCGATGACGTGCAAATCGCCTGCGCGAGCAACCTCGTCGTAAACAAATTTGCCCACCGCGAGGTCAAGCACGCCGAGACCAAATGGCGAGAAAATCAATGGTCGATCCGCCGCCGCCGCCGCCCGCCCCGCCATCAGATCGCCCAACGTGCCCTGCAGAAAATCCCGGTTTCCGGCGAGCTGCTCAGCCAGGTGCGGAGAAGTGTTGGCCTTGAGGCAATGCTCAACGTCATCGACGAAGTTCGTTGAGGCGAGTATGATCTCCGGCGCGAGGTCACGCAACGAAACGTGCAGCACCAGCGGATTGTGGTCGAACCACGACAGATCGTTGACATGGGGTTGCCCGGCGATCGTGGCAAACACTACCATGTCGCTGGAACGGATCAACTGCTCGGCGGTGTCATGCACGGTGATCCGGTTGGCGGCGCCCGACCGTTCCAAGTAACCAGAGAAGCCGGCTGCGCTGTCGGCGGAAAGGTCGTGCACACCAATCGCTTCGAACGACCAGTCGGTCCCGGCCAGGAATGTATGGATGTAGCGGGCGATCAGGCCCACCCCGAAGAAGCCGACGCGCGTCGGGCGCTGCCGGCCGCGGGTAAACCAGTCAGCCGCCAGTGCGGCCATGGCAGCCGTCCTGGTTCCGCTGATGATCGAACTTTCGATGCAGGCGAACGGGTAGCCGGTGTCGTGATCGTTGAGAATCAGCACGGCCGAGGCCCTCGGAATTCCAGCCGCTACATTCTCGGGAAAGCTGGATATCCATTTAATGCCATCCACCCTTACCCGGCCGCCAATCGAGGCTGGCAGGGCAATAATCCGGGAAGTGGGGCGGTCGGGGAAACGCAAGAAATAGGACGGCGGGTTCACCGAATCACCGGCACAGTGCAGACGGTAAGTGGACTCGACCAACTCCACAATCTGCTTCTCGCGTCCCTGCAGCGAGTGTTGGACTTGGGCGCCGGAAATCACCGCGAAGGAAGGCACGGATTTAATTGAAGTGGAAGTATTCATCATCGGACCTGTAATCTACTCCCCGTGGTCGCCGAGTTGGTTGCCGAATGCGGAGTCACAGCCGCCATTTCCGCCTTGGCAAAGTCGTCATTTCGAACCTGGCTAGCCGGATTACCCTCCCACACCGTGTGCGGCGGTACCTGTTCGCCCTTCATGAGAAAGGCGGCGGCGGCGAGTTGTGCGCCATCACCCATTTTCACGCCGTAGTGGACCAAGGAATTGACCCCGAGCGTGCAGCCGGCGCCGATCGTGATGTAGTCGGATTTGAAACCGCCATCCTCCTGCGAGTGGGATTGAAGGACGCTCCCCGAATTGAGCGTGCAACCGTCTCCGATAGAAACCATGGTCCTCTCCGTGATGTAGCAGCCGTCGTCGAACACGCGCCTGCCAATGCGCACGCCAAGGAGGCGCCAAATGAGACTTTTGAACGGGGTGCCGTCGAATATCGCCAAATGGCTGGTTAAGACCCCCAGTTTCCAAAAGCGTTCATGGTACCAGAAGTAAGGATCGTGGATCGAACACTGCTGGGGCTGGAGCGCCTGGAACAACGTCGAGGCGCGTTCCACCAGCACCTGATAGCCGGTCCTGACAAATGGCGCAAGCATCAGGGCCAAGACACACATCGACACGCCAACGTAGTCGTAAAGTATACCGGCGCCGAAAAAGAGCAAAACGATCAAATAGGACAAGAACCATTCCGCCAGCAGGAACAGCCCCATCGTGACGAGATTGTGCTTGTTCTTGGCCGCCAGCTTGCGGCCTCGCTGTTTACCATCTTCAGATCGGCTTAACTCGATGTCACGCTGAACCGATCGCGGGATCTCAAAGCTGGGCGACCCGAGAAGTCCAACGCCTTCCCGAACGTCGCCTTCAATTGGAACCATGACCTTTGTCGCGAGCAGGCAGTTGGCGCCCGTGCGTCCCTGCGAAGGATAAACAACCGCGTTTCCAAGAAAATTATCTGGGCCGATTGTCACTCGGGATAACCGGAACGACGTGTTCGAATAGTCGCAGTTGACCATCGACAGCCCGTCCGCAATCATCGTACCGCGACCAATGGACACCAAAAACGGATTGTCGTGCTTGACGGCCGAGCCGAAGTTCGACCCCGTCTGCACGACATCCTGGGAAAGGTCATATCCGATCGCTCGTAAATAATGCACGACATAGGAACTGTCACCGAACAAATGGTTGAAGTACTTGACATTGCTCATGACCCCAATGGCCCGGTGGACCCAGTAGTGGAAGCCGTAGAGCGGATAAACCTTTTCCGGCTTGATAGCGAGGTTGAGCAGACGAGGCACAGCGACCACGCAGAGGAGGCCGAGAAGCACGGAGCCACCGAAAAGCAACAAGGACATGACCAGGGCGCCGCCGAAGAAGGTCCAATGCGAAAACTCCCCAGGTCCAGGCGCAGCGAATTGCGGACCCTCGGCAATCATGGGGATCAACATGGTCACGGCGCTCAAGAGAAACGCCGAGATCACGAGCCCATTCAGCAGCACGAAGGCGGAGTAGGCAATTTTTCTCAAGGCGCCACACTCGGCCGGGTCGACTTGTCGGTAGTTCACTTCGGTCCGCTGCCGGGCGGGAGATCCGCACCGCCGCTCGCCTTCCGGCAGCGATTGTCCGGCGTGCAGCGAGGAGGAATGGCCGAGCTGCGCACCGTCACCGAGTGAGGACCCGATTTCGAGCACCGTCATCTCACCAACAAAAGCATTTTTCCCGATGGTAACTGGGCCCGTCTGAATCAGGCCGTCGTGAGCGCTGTAGCAGGAGAAGAACGAATCCTTGCAGACGACGGTGTTGTCGCCGATCGTCAGCAGGTCGGTGCACACGGGGACCTGCGGGGATAAGATCAGCACGTCTCGGCCGATCTTCGCGCCCAACGCCCGTAGGTAGAAAGTGAATATCGGCGAACCGGCGAACAGAACCAGCGGGTTCAATCGCACCAGCGTTTTGACGAGCCAGAAACGGAAGTACTCGAGGCTCCAGACGGGGATCTGCTGGGGCTTCCAACGCCCGATGAGCATCCACTTCGCCAGGATCGGCAGGATGCACGTGCCGAGGAGTCCCGCGCCGCCCGCCAGGATCGCCCGCCAATAGATATCGACGAAACCCGAAGCGGCGGATATCCACTCGTAGGCTTGAATAGAGACGAGCGTAAGGAGATAGGAGTACCCAAACGCACTCAGGAACTGCAGCGCTCCGCAGAGGAGATACTGCGAAGCACCGACAGGCGCCACTTTGGCGGGCGGCGGGTTTGACTCCGCCACAGGCGAGGGCGGCGGGCCGGCATCGGTGAGCGCCGCCGCCAGGCTTCGGATTGTCGGGCGCTGGTAGACCTCCTTTGTCGATATCGGCGGCAGATCTGCCCGCGTCCGGAGCCGGGCGCAGAATGTGGTGATCACCAGCGAGTCAGCGCCGAGATCACGGAATAAGTGGCTATCCACCGACACCTGTTCGATGCCCATGGTGTCGGCCAGCACCTCACAGAGGAGTCGTTCGGTAGGAGTCGTTGGGGCGGAGTATCGCGCCTGTTCTTCGACGGCGTCGAGCTCTCCGGCGAGTGCCGTCAAGTTTTTGCGGTCAATCTTGCCATTGGCGGTCAGCGGCAAGCTCTCCTGCCAGTGAAAGGTCGAGGGGACCATGTACGCCGGCAGCGCCTGACTCAACTGATCTTGCAGGATGGTGATCTCGAGTGGCCGCTCGCTCGCGTAGAACGCCACCAGGCGCTTCCTTTTGTCGGTTCGCTCGGCGATCACCACCGCACCCTGACGCACACCAGGCGCACGCAAGAGAGCGTTCTCGATATCGCCGAACTCGATGCGGAAACCGCTGATCTTGACCTGCGCATCCCGTCTGCCGAGAAATTCCAGCTTGCGGTCCGGCCGCCAACGACCAAAATCTCCGCTCCGATAAAGCCGCTCGCCTTCACGGAGTGGATCGGCCACGAATGCAAGTCGGGTTCGCTCCGGATCATTGACATAGCCGCGGCCGACACAGACTCCGGAAAAGACGATCTCTCCAGGGGCGCCGAGCGGCGCCGGCGACAGATGTTCATCGACGACGTAGACATGCACATTGTTGACGGGGCGGCCGAGCGGCACGCGATCTCCATCCGGCGCCCGCTCCATGACTTCATGGTTGGTGTCGTCCGACGTCTCGGTCAGCCCGTAGGCGTTGACGAGTTTGATCGAGGGCTTAGCCGCGAACCACCGCTGGACGAGCTCCATCGTCAGCGCCTCGCCGGTGACCGACACGCATTTCAGGTCTGGAAGCTCGCGGGGATGCTCCTCCAGATAAGACAGGACAACCTCAAGATATGACGGGACGACCTGCATTACCGAGACTTCGCCGTCGGCAATCGTGTCAACAAAACGCTGAAGATCCAGGATCACCTCCTGCTCGATTATCAGAGTTCGACCGCCGACTAAAAGCCCGGCAACCAGTTGCCACAGAGAAATGTCGAAGCACTGGGGTGCGATTTGGGTGACCACTTGCCCATCACCGATCCCCAGGTCATCGATCTTCGCGTAGAGGTGGTTGAGCATGCCCGCGTGCTCGCACATTGCCCCCTTGGGCTCACCGGTGGAGCCAGACGTGAAGTAGACGTAAGCGAGTTGATCCGGTCCAACGTCGACGCCGAGATCACCCTCGGCGTGGTCTTCCTGGTAGGCCGCATCGACGAACAGCATCTGCATCCCGGACAGCCTGTCGAGCGCTGCCTCGAGCGTGGCAGTGCTGCCGGACCCGGTCAGCACGAGCTTACACTCGGCGCGAGAGCATGGTCACAATGCGATCTGCAGGGAAATGCGGCTCAATGGGCAGGTACACGCCACCGGCCTTAAAGATCGCGAGGACAGCGGCCATCCAGTCCAGGTTGCGCTCCGTCACCACCGCCACCACTCCTTCTCGGCGCAGTCCGCCGCGCCGTCAGGGCTCGTCCTAACCGGTTGGCGCGGGCGTTGAGCTCCCCGTAGGTCCACTGCTGCTCACGATAGACGCCGGCAATCGCGTCGGGGTGGGCATGCGCCCGCTGTTCAAACAGCTCATGGAACCGGCAATCCGGCAGCTCGCGCCGAGGTCCGGCGAGCCCTTCAATCTGAAAATTGCGTTCTTCCGCGGAGAGCAAGCTTTGCCGCCCATGTTCGGCATCTGGATCAGCGGCGATAAGCGTCAGCGCGGTGAGGTGATAACCGGCAATTCTGGCAGCGCAGTCCTTGTCAATTGTCTCCGTCCGGTAGCGCAGCCGCAGCGCCAGTTGATCTTCGCGTCGCGAGACGCCTACCCATAACACGGCGCCCTTGGCAAGAGCGCCGCCGCTATCGGTTGGATCGAATACGGTATCGAACGCCGGCTCGGTCTGACCCAGCTCACACCTAAGATCATTGACCGGAAACTCTTTGTGCGATAACAATTCCTTCTCGACTCGATGGGCATCCACGAGCAACGACCGCCACGAATCCGGTTTCGTTGTCAGCCGGCATGGCAAGGGTTGCCCGCCCGCGACGGCAACATAGCCGGTCAGCACCCCCATTTCGCCGGACAGCGCAGCCAGAACCTTGGCGTGCGCGGTCAGCAGCACCGACCCCAGCGATATAGACATCTCGTCCGCCAACCGGCGCAACGTCGCCGCGAGGTCATCGGAAATCATCTCCTCGTGCTCGGCGACACCCACCGCAGGATTGACGGCCCACCGCGGGATCGCGGTGAACCCTCCGGCAACGAGCACCCCTCGCCAGTATTCACGGCTTGTCTGGTCTAGCGCATTCATCGGACCAGTCTTTCAGTCACCGTGGCGGTGACGTTAGTCGAAACGATAATTGATGGCGATAAACACAACACAGGCTCCAAAATAGCTTATGCCACATCCGGGTTAATCAACTTCTCATTCTTCATGACGTTTTCGATTGTTTTCCAGTTAGCTGCGCTGGTTCTCCTGATTCGCCGCGTAACAGTAAGAAGAAGGTTATTGTATAATTTTGTTCCTAATGCCGGAAACAGCTTAATCAGGGCATCGAAATCTTCACGATCTAAACTAAGAAGGACGGCATCAACAGTCACAAGGGCAGAAGCAGATCTCGTGCTACCGTCTATGAAACTGAATTCTCCAAATATCGATCCCTCAGGGGCGATGAGTATCGTCTTATCCAAATCGTTGCCAATGGACTTAATGAGGGAGACGGCTCCCTTTTCCACGACGTAAAGCCTCTCACCGGTGTCATCTTCCCTGAATACGTACTGTCCCACCGAAAAGCTTTCTCTCTGCATCCTTTCCATTACCAGCTTCTTTTCATCTTCATTCAGAAGGTAAAAGAAGCTTTCCATATCGAATTGCATCATGTCATTCACAATATCTCTCCATTGCTTTGGGTTGTCCCAAGGGCTCACTGGTGGTCTACCACTTTTAACTTGCAGGGTCTCACTGAATCCGTTCTCTTTGAGGGTTAACCGTTTCGGGAGGATCCCGATGAAGAAGTGTAAGGTGACCCTTGCCGCCGAGGAACGCCAACACCCGATAGAAACCTGACTGATACTGATAGGAACTGACGGATAGGAATTTTGATCCGGCGAAACGTCATTGAGTCGTCGGACGACCGCGAATCAGCTTTTGGCGGGGCCGCTTCGAAGCCCACGGGCACCCCACCTGTCGGGTCATTATAGGGAGAGAAACCGGGAAGACAAGCGGAACGCAGACCGAATACGCCAGGACACTCCGCTGCCAGCAGGCAAGGCCAATCGCTGCGCGACTGACGGGGGCCGTCAAGTCGCATTTTCGTGCTCCAGAATACGTTGCTTTGAATCGGCAGATCTCATGGGTCGCCCCGGTTACTCCAGGGCCGCGAATGAGCAGTCCCAGATTGCCGTCTCTCAACCGAAGTGCCGAGAACTCGCGAAAATGGGACGCGGGCAAGGCACTCTCCGCAGTGTACTTAATACCATCAACGGTAGGGTTAAATGCCTCTGAGTGAAAGGGTCGCTTGCCTACGGCGGTGGGACACACCGCCGCTGGCAAGGAAGTGGGGTACTCCATATCCATCGCTTGGCAACATAGACTACCTACCATCGCCGAGAGCCGCTTTTTTGCCAAGAGTAATTTAACCGAGTAAACCCCAATTTCGCCTAAAGTGCAGAATGAAACGCAAAGTGCCCGCTACTAACGTTGATGTTCCATGGATCTCGAACAGGGGCTCGCCGGCCGCCAGGTCGTTCGCCCGGGTCCGTGCAACCCAAACGAAGCAGCCAGCCCGCCCAGAAAGCGCGGTCGTAGAATCCTCCGCAAAGAGTGCATGCCTCGCTCATCGCAGGTCGTCCTTGATCTCCGTGCGAAGGAAAGCCGCTTCAGTGCCAGAGATGCGCCGGGACTTGAGCATGCCTTGATCGAGGCTAAGACGATATACGCAGAGCTTCTCTAGATCGTCTTGCGACGCTTCAGCGAGCAGCGAGTCGATGAGTTCCAGGCTATGAGTCGTGATGATGACTTGGATGCCTCGGCGAATCGCCGCGAGAATCGCGAGAACGGAGCCGCGAATCGCCGCCGGATGCTGATGAACTTCGGGCTCTTCAACAAGGATTACGCCCGATGGCCGCGAGGCCAGTTCCAGGCTGAGGCGTATAAGTGAATAAATACCATCGCCAGCAAATGCTACGGGCACGCTGTGATCGTCGAAGACGACATGGACGATGGGCCGATCGGCGTCCGTAAGGATTTCCAGGTTCGTTGCATGTGGAATCAAGTCGGTGACAATGTTCCGCACCTCGTCGCGTCTGCCCTGAACGACCGCCTCTGTATAGGACCGGTGCAGCGGAGGAACCGCGTCAAATGCGCGAGGCTCCAAGAGGCGAGCTTCTGACACGCCGTCCGTTGCTGGAATTTGCGGGCCGGATCCCTCAGTGCCCTGGGGAGAAGAGGATTCCTGCAGACACTTAATGTTATTCGGTGCAAGGCCGACGGGGTTGATACCTAACTTCAGCGTTCGGGAACCACCTGTATCGGTCGAGACACTAATTCGAATTGGTTCGGACATCGCGCCGAACCACACAAGCCAACGAGCCCCTTGATCCACGCCGGGATGCCGCTTTATGGCTTCCTGTACGGCCTCATTCGGGTACTTGCTCGTCCCAATGAGCAGCGCATCCAATACGGTGCTCTTCCCGGAGCCGTTTGGCCCGACGAGCACCACCAACGACGTAAGTTTATCGAGTTTCCCTTCCCGAATGCCTCGGAGATTTTGAATTTCAAGCGAATCTATCACGGCAATTGGCTCTGCGGTAAGTATACCGCACTCCCCCTGCCTGCCAAAGACCCCTGGTTTTCTCTCGCTGATTGTAGCCTGCCCTAAATTGAAGCCGGGCTCGATCGAGATTACGGCGGCAATGACTCAAGCCCGCCAGGGCCGCGGGCGATCGCGATGGGCAGCCACCGCCTCCAGGGCGATTTGCGCGTCTTCGGCAATCTCGAAATCGAACATGCCGGCCAGCACGAAGTCGGCGCCGCTGGCGAACGCCCGGCGAAAGGCCTGCCGCGGCGGAATCGCTCCCGCCGCCATGGTCTTGAAGGCGATCCACGGCTTCGCAACGCCCTTCATGAAGTCGGCCGTCTCCTGCGGATTGGAACACCAGTAGCCGGGAAACTCGTTGAGCGGACCCGTGATCTGCTCGGGCTTGGGCGCCGTGGGGTAGCTATGGCTGTGGAACGTCTTAATATAGAAGTCGGCTTTGACGCCATGCCGCTCGCAGGCCCGGACAACGTCCAGGGCGTGGCCGCCCACGCCCGACGCGGCGCCGTATTTCTTGGGCAGTTCGACCGCCTCCGCGACCAGGTCGAGTTTTCCCTGCGCCACCAGCGCGTCGGCGTGTACGCCCCAGAGATAGATTGCCTCACAACCGTCCTTGATCAGTTCCTCGACGTGCTGGCGATACGCGGACAGGCCCGGTTCCACCGCCGCCGTGGGGCAGATGATCCACTGGATCTTGCCGCCCCGCTCCTTGCGGTAGCGCCGCAAGAGCGACATCGGGTGCGGCGGATTGTGCATCGTCACGGCATTGATGCCCTGCGATTCGGCCGTCGCCAGCGTTTCCAGGATCTTGTCATCCGTGTTATACCGGGCGGCAAGACTATAAACGTAGCGCAAGTCGCGGCTGTGCGTGAAGTGCGTCAGCAGGTTCCCGCCCAGAATCAGGCGGCTGAGTTCGAGCTTACCGATCTTGCCGCGGGGCATGCCGGCCTGAGGCGCGGGCGGGCTGGCTGCCGGCGATCCCTCTGCTTCATGCGATGCCCCCGCGATCACCGCGCCCGCAGAGGATAGAAGCGATGCGGCGACGAATGTGCGACGACTGATTTCCTCGGACATGGGCTTTGCCTCCTTGTCACAGGTCATGGGGCTCTTACCCTCATCGCGCATGTCGCAGCCCCTCGACGGCAGGCCGACGAGCGTGATCCTAATCGAAGGAATTCGGCCCGTCAAGCTTTTCTGAAAACAGGATCGCGTACATCCTCGAAGTTGGTCCGAGGGGCAGGATATCGTACAATAGGCGCGATAGATGTTGGCGTGGCGCTGCGTACTCCGTTCGCGGCGGCGCCGGATAGGCCGCAGAGGAAAAACAAGAAGCTGACCTGAAAATGCTGCAAAAGCCGTCACTGACCGCAGCCCGAGTCCTCACGGTTCTGGCACGAGTATGCCGAACGATTGGCTGCTGCCTGGTGGTCGCGGCATCCATGTTCGTTTTTCCCAACGCGATCCCTTGGCTGATCGCCGCCTGGTTCGCGGGTTACACTTCGCTGGTTTTTTTCGGGCGACACGGGCTTCTCTGCCTGGCTCTCTGTCTGGCCGTTCTCTTGGGCAAACGGCTGACGCCCGCACCGAGCCTGCTTGGCCTCATGGCCGTGATGTTGGCGATCATCTTTTTCCGCGCTTGGCAAATGCGCAGAAGCGAGCCGACTACGTCACGATGGTTTGCCTGGCTCAGCATAGTCGCGTTGTGGATTGCCTGGGCTGGAATGAGCGTTGACTGGTTCGCCTCAACCCATTGCCGGCATCCTGTCGTGCTCAAAGCGGATCGGCCCGTCGTCTGTTTCGGCGACAGCATGACTTCTCTGGGCAAGCCGGGAGGCTATCCTCGCAACCTCCAAGGCCTGGTTTCGCTGCCGGTCGTCAATCGGGGCGTCGGCGGCATCTCGGCCAAGGAGACCGTGGCGAATTACTTGCCGGAACTCACGCGGCTCAACCCGCAGGTGGTTGTCATTGAGCTTGGCGGACACGACTTTCTGCGCGGCTATAGCCGGGCGGCGACCAAGGCGCACCTGAAGGCAATCATCGAAGCCGTCCGGAAGATCGGCGCGGAAGTCGTCTTGGTGGAGATGCCGCGGGCCTTCATGAGTGATCCGTTTTGGGGTTTGGAACGCGAGATTGCGCGGCAGGAGGATGTCGAACTGGTGCCCGACACGGCCATGCGGATGATCTTCCTGCGAAGCACGGCATTTCCACCGGGTACCTGGCTGGGCGAGCCGTACTTGACCGACGAGACAGGCATTCACGCGAACGAACGCGGGAATGAAATTCTCGCCCAGCATGTCGCCGAAGCACTCGAGCACATGTACGGCTCCCGGATCAAAATATCGCAGTAGGCCAGGCACGCCTTTCTCGTTGACTGGCGAAAAAAAAGGCAAAACAGCCAGGTGCTGAGCCGGTTGCCGCCTATTCGCCAGGCCGCAGGGCCAGCTTGCCGAGAAAGTGGCCGTTGAGCGCTTGCTGCGCTTCGGCGGCCTGATCCAGCGGGAAGGTTTTCGCAACGTGAACCTCGAAATTCCCCGACTCGATGAGCCGGTTGAGCTTTTCGATGATCTGGCGGTCGGCGATCCCGTCGTAGCGGCTGATTTTCACGCTGGGTCGCGCCTTCGGCTCCGGCTCGACACCGCTAGGAAAAGCAACCTGCCCGCCATCACGCATTCCCCCTAAGGCCCGATTTGCTGCTTCGCCTCCGGCAGTCATTAGTGCGGCGTCAAGCCCGTCGGGCGCGAATTTACGGGCGACGGCTGCTACGTCCCCCTTATGCCCGTCTACAACGGCGTCGGCGCCCAGGCGCTGGGCGAGCGACACGCCGTCCTCACCGGAGGCCACCGCCAGCACCCGAGCGTCCATCCGTTTGGCGAGTTGAACGGCCAGGTGCCCAATCCCGCCACTTGCGCCAAAGATCATCAGCGATTCGCCGGGCTTCACCTGCAGTGTATCATCGAGACCCCGCAGAGCCGTTATCGCGTCTACCGGCATCGCGCCCGCCTGCTCGATCGTAAGACTGTCGGAAAGGTGCGAGACGGTGGCGGCCTTCACGACGGCATACTCGGCGTAGAACCCACCTTTGGCGTTCGCCAGGGCAACGGCGTACACATGGTCGCCCGGCTTGAACTGGGTCACCTGTTGGCCGACGTCGGCGACGGTGCCCGCTCCCTCGGAGCCAAGCACATAGGGAAACGTGGGCGTGGTTCCGAACATTTGGGCGAATCCCCCTTCGCGTTCGAAGGGATCCCAAACGCCAACTCCGGCCGATTCGACGCGGATCAAGACTTCATCGGGCCCGACTTCGGGTACCGGAACCTCTCGGATCTTCATGGTCTCTGGGCCGCCAAACCGATCTATGGTGACGGCCTGCATGGTTTTTGACAATGTTTCGAGCATAGGAAAACTCCTCGTTCTGTTCGTCCGTCGGACCGGATATTATGAAGCAATCGCTGTGCCGGAGTGTGGCAACGGCCAATCGCTTGCGACGAACTGTCAAGACGAACACGCCCCTCACGATCACGGAAAGCTATTCTTCGACCGATTCTCTAAGTCCGACCTATCCACCCAAAAGGGGCTAGCATCAGCGGTTTGGACTTTCCTACAATTCCCCATAAAGTGATAGTTTCGGCGCTGCACCCGTCTCCCCATTCAACGGCGACATGGAGTATGCTACTATTGGGGTGACGCATCAATTGCCGAAACCGTGAAGCGAGAAAGGGGTTTATCAGTAGAGTTGCGCCTTTGGACTCGTTGGGGGTATTTTCGCTTTGTTCAAGAACAGGTTCGGGCGGCCATGCCGCTGGCGATTGGATTTTGGAAAGCCGACCCCGTACGTCCGGCGCTTATTCTTTTCCATCCCATGGAGCAGTCGTCATGCGATTTAATCATTCGTCCGCGTTCAGTCATTTCCGCGCGCTACCTATGGTAGTGTTCGTTTTTGTGGCGGCCATCGCGCTGGGGTTACCGCTTCTGGTCAACGCCCAGCAACAACCGATCAACCAGGTAATCGCCCCAGGCAATCCCAACGCTGCCAACGCCGCCGCCTTCAATTCAATTTTCCAGCAGCCGGTCGGCGGCATCTCCATCAAGTCCGATGGACTAATCGAAAATGCGGGTGTGGATAGGCTTGGCAAACTCGGGGCCGTTCGGGCCCGCCTGATAAAGAAGGCCCCGGCCGAGCTCAATGCCGCTACGCCGCTCCGCAAGGTCTCGCTCCGCGGTCTGGAAGAAGCCATCGAAGAATCGTTGAAGACTGGCAAGCCGCTTCCCGAAGAGGTGGTCTTTCTGGCCGGTCTGCAAGATATTCGCTACGTATTCGTCTATCCCGACGAGAAAGACATCGTGCTCGTCGGTTGCGGTGAAGGCTGGCGGATCGACCCGCGAGGCAATATTGTCGGCATCACCACCGGCAGACCGGTGCTGCTCTTGGACGACCTGCTCACCGCGTTGCGGACTGCCGAATCTTCTGCCCGCAGCGGCATTAGTTGCTCGATCGACCCGACGCAGGAGGGCATTCAGCAACTGCGGGCCCACGTGGCCACTTTGAAGACGATGACGGACAAGAAATCCGTCTCGACCGGACTGGAGAAAGCACTGGGGCGGCAGCAGGTCACGTTTGCCGGCGTGCCGGCGACGAGCCACTTTGCCAGCGTGCTGCTGGCTGCCGACTATCGCATGAAGCGGCTGGCCATGAACTTCGAACCGTCGCCGGTCCGAGGCATGCCCAGCTTCCTCCGCATGTACAAGACGACCGGCGTCGGCATGGACAACATGATGCCGCGCTGGTGGCTAGAGCCGAAGTACGAAGCGGTGCTCCGCTCGTCCGACGGGCTGGCTTGGGAATTCGACGGCGCCAGCGCGAAGTGCATGACGGAGGAGGATTTCGCCACGGCAAACGGTCAACGTTCGCATACGGGCCAGGCGGGGGCCGTGGCGCAGAAGTGGGCCGACAACATGACCGCGCATTACGATGAATTGGCCGTTGCCGAGCCGATCTTCGGCGAGTTGTGTAACTGCATGCAGTTGGCCCTGGTCGGGGCCTTGGTGGCCCACGAGCGGTTGGCCGACAAGGCCGGCTGCCAATTGCCGGCCCTGATGCAGGAATCGAGCCTGAGGACCATCGAGTTGCAGGCCCCCCGGCAGGTCGATAGCCGCGTGAGCATGGTGAAGCAAGGTCCGAACTGGATCATCAGCGCGTCCGGCGGTGTGAGCATTCAGGCCGGCAAATTCGTCCTCCAGAGCCGCGAGAGTTCCGCTCCCGCCGAAGCCCGTTCCAAGGCCCAGAGCGCTCGCAAGTCGAGTTGGTACTGGAATTGAGACCACTTCTCGGGCGACGAAAGAAAGGAAGATGGTAGAAAAGAAAATGGCGGGGCAGGGGGATGGACTCCCCTGCGGCCCTTCATATTCCTGTTTGCCATATTCCTTTCTTCCGTCGGGCTTGCCGCGTACGGTTTGCAGCGAAGCAGAAAGAAGCGATCTGTGGCGGAGCAAACTCGTCCGCTCTATTGCGGTTGCCCCGATCCCCCATTCGCCGCCATCGGTTCTTCTTCGTTTATGCGCTCGAATTGACGGGATGATATTTGCCTGTGCGTGTGAACATCCCACACTGCCAGATCGAGATGCTGCGGGTCCGGAAACGTTACTCGCAGGGTAATGGGGCTGCCCGGCCACTCGGGATGAACGATATTCAATTCGCGCCCTACCAGCTTCCAGTCGAGCAATTCCGACGAATTGACACTGGCCTTCCCGTTGGGAAAGAACTCGATATCAGCCGGGCGATTGTTGGCATCCACGACCCTCCACTTCCCGGTCAGTCTTGGTCCTCGATTTGAGCAACCGCCGACAGAGACTAGCACGACCAGGAATAACAGGTATCGCATGAGCTTGCCTCGTGCCCTCTCTGGACGGGCATCGGGCGTGACGAGGACGAACGACGAGAACGGAGATTAGCTATTCAAGCTTAGGCCATTCCTGGGGAATATCAAGTCGGCGACCTACTTCCGCGGCCGCAGCCGCGGATAAAGGTCCTCCACGCGGATCGGCTTGACCATGTGGGCGTCAAAGCCCGTCTCCAAGACCTTCGCGTGGTCTTCCGGCCGCCCGTAGCCGGTGAGCGCCACCAGCCGCGCGCTCTCGTTTTGGGCATCCGCGCGAATTTGCTGGGCGACCTGGTAGCCGTCGAGGCCAAGCAGGCCGATATCGATGAGGGCCATGCCGGGCCGATGACGGCAAACTGCCTCCGGGCCCGCCGTGCCATTCTCGGCCACCCCAACATCTCTGGCCGGCGCCGATTGTGTGCCCTGCAGCCCGAGGCTCGGATGCCCTGGAGCCCCAGGCTCGGAGCCCGGTAGGCAGGGCAGCAATCCGAAATTAACGAATTCTTAACTCCAGTCTAACGTGTTGCTAGCATAAGTGTGGTATACAAGGGCAACTGTGAATGTTTCGAGGCCATTGCAAAAGTGTGCACGCCCAGATGTGTCAGGCGTGTCTATGTGTCAATGAGTTTTTCGCTTATTTCCAATTCGATCAATACACGACGAGAGAAAGCCACGGGCAGGCTGGGGAGCAAGTTAACGAACGTCCGGAGGTTTGCCGCGCTGATAGTGGTGTGTGCGTTCGTGGCGCGGGGCGGTCAGGCAGCGCGCGGGGGGGTCCTTGCGAACTTCACCCCCGGCGATCTTGTCGTTCTCCGTGGCGGCGATAGCGCCAATTCCAACAACCTGGCGCAGCCCGACGCCAACGGCATGGTCAACGCCTATCTTGACGAGTACACCCCGGCCGGAACCTATGTCGGCACGGTCGCCGTGCCCGAAATGACTTTGTCCGGTCAAGAATTCAGTTCCCACGAAGGCGGGCTGAACCTCACGGCCAACGGCCAATATCTCACGTTCGGCGGTTATGATCCGGTGCAAAACCCCCCCGGCCCAACGCCGCACGAGACCGATGGGACGGAAAATGATGTCGTCATGGAGATCGGCAATACCGCCTCGTCCCTTGCGACCGTCGCTACGATTGCCGGAGCCAGCACTCCCAACTCCCCGACGTCGCAAACCGGGCAGTATCTCCGCGCCGTCAACAGCGTCGACGGCAAAACCGGCTTCTATGTGCTCAATAAATACATTACCTCAGCGCATAGCTACTATGTTGGCACCGGCACGGACAACGCCGGATTGCTTTACGTCACGCCGGGTTCGAGTGCCAGCACTGCCACGGTACAGGCGCTGCAACCGGGCACCGACTGGCGCAACGTAGTCATTGAAAACAACACGCTTTACGGCGGCACGGGATCCAGTTCCGTCGGCAATCACGATCCGTATCTTATTGGGTCGTTTGGCACGTTGCCGACCCCGTCGAACGTCACGGTCACCTCAGCCACCACGAGCCTTACGCACGCCGATCTCGCCGGTGCCCAAACCGCACCAACTTACGTGCAGTCGGCTTCGAACTTGGCGCTGCTTGATGTCTTGACCAACGACGCCTCCGCCCAAGTGCAGAACGGCTGCAACGTCATGTACACGATTGGCGACCAAAGCGTCACTGGCATTACGAAGTGGTATTTCAACGGAGCCGAGTGGCAAAACGCTGCTCTGCAGGTGGCCCTCGCGGCCAACGACGTATTGAATCCGACGGGCCTTGTCGCGACGATCGACCCCATCAACCCGTCTTGGGTTGACATTTATGTCTCCGGTTCCAACGGAATCTACGCGTATGTCGACAAGAGTTGCGATCCGGCGACGGCAATTCCAGCCAATAGTTTCACGCAGATTGCGACTCCGCAGACGACCGACATGGCGTTCTACGGCATGGCCCTTGCGCCGGGTCCCGCAGTGCCAGCGCTTCCCCAGTGGATGAAGTTCTCGCCCAGCGGGAGTTGGGCTGATTCGCTAAGCTGGTCGTCTTCGTCGACGCCCAGCGGCGTCGGCGCGGCCGCGCTTTTGTGGACCTTGGGAGGCGGAACTATCGATTTAGCATCGAGCCGCGTGACGTTGTCGGCCTTGAGTCTCTACTCGACCGGCACGACATCGTACGATCTCATCGCGACCGCCCACGGATCGTTCGTGCTGCAAGGCTCGGGCGGCCTCCCTGCGAATTTGGTTGTCGTCGGCGGCAACCAGACCATTGCCGCTCCAATCACTCTCGCCACGTCGACGGACGTGGCTGTCGACAACTCCAGGGACACTCTTGCGATCACGGGGGCAATTAGCGGTAGCGGCGCGTTGAACCTCTCCTCCGGCAGTGGTATGTTAGTCCTCTCGGGTTCCGACAACTATAGCGGTGCGACGACGATCTCCGGGGGTGTGCTCCAGGCGAGCTTCGGTGTGGGGCTGCCAACGGCCACGAGCCTTACTTTCAACGGCAATACCGCATATACCGGCGCGGCGATCCTGCAAACCAGCGGTACCATCGCCCGGTCCCTAGGGACTGGCGCGAACCAGGTGCAGTGGACGGGCGACGGCGGTTTCGCCGCCATCGGCGGCCCGCTGAAGGTCACGTTCAACGGCGGCGGCACGTTGCAATGGGGCAACCTCAACTCCAGCAGCACGGGTACCCAGTATTTCCTGCCAGACGGCAGCATCTTGACCTTCGGATCGCCCACCGCCAACAACCAGGTGAACTTCACCAACGGCATTGACCTCAACGGTGAGACACGCCAGATTTTCGTGGCGGCCGGAGCCGGGGGCGACAGCGCCCTGATATCGGGCGACGTTGTGGATACTTCCGCCGGCTCTACCGGCGCCGTGACCAAGACCGGCGAAGGAACGCTCATTCTCAGCGGGATCAACTCCTATGGCGGCGGCACGATCGTGGAAAATGGAACGCTGATCTTCGGCGAGAGCGCGGCGATCTCCGACGGGACGAGCTTGACCGTCGGAGCAGGCGGGGTCGTGATCTTCGATCCGTCTGTTGCCAATGCACAAGCCATTTCACCAGCGGGCGCCTCGCTCAGCGGCGGGCTGAGTACGGTGCCTGAGCCCGGCACGGCAGTATTGTTGGCCATCGCAGGCCTGACCATGGGGTTGGCCGGATGGCGACGGAGACATCGACGCGTTACCTAGTTCGTCTCGAACGCATGTCCAGGCAAAGGCGATTGGAAACAGGGATTCTCTGTATGGTCAGGCAACTTCGGCCTACGGTTGCATTGAACCCGCACCGCGATTCCCGGGCGGCAGGAACGGCCATTGCCGAGTTGGTCGAGGCCCACGACTATGCCCGCGACGCGGAATGCGATCCTTGGCAGTTTGCCGTGGAAATCTCGCGGCTGCAGGAATTGGGACTCACCTACAGCGACCTCCGCTGGCTGGTGGAAAAGGGCTACGCGGTCCATGCGCACGAGGTGACCCGGTCGGCCGATCCCGACCGCAAGTTCGCCCGCGGCATAAATACGAGATTCTCGCCCGACACGCGCTTCCTGCTGACCGACGCGGGGCTGGCATTGGCAGGCGGCAACCCTTCCGAGCCGACGTTGATCCGCTTGACTCCCCAGCCCGGCTCGATGCCGCCAGCGCCGGCGGTTTCAGGAACCCCCGATGCGCCCAAATGGAACAGCAACGTGGGGGTGCTCTCCTTTGCCGGGCGGATCGTCAAGCGTTTTCCTCGCGCTGCGCGGAACCAGGAGATCATCCTTTCCGCGTTCGAGGAAGAAGGTTGGCCGCCCCGCATCGACGATCCCCTTCCGCCGTCGCGCAACGTCGAGCCAAAGCGGCGTTTGCACGATACGATCAAGTGGCTGAATCGCGACCAGGAAGCCCGCGTCCTGGCTTTCCTCGGGGACGGGACGGGCGAAGGTGTGCGCTGGAGATCGCTCGTCTCCGGCAAGCTGCCAGTTTCCGGGAACTCGGCCGCTCCGTTGCGGTGCGCGGCGTGAGGCTGGAGCCCAGCAGAAGCAATGATTGGCCCCGAGGGGTCACTGCCATTCGCCTCTTTTTCGGCTGCCGACAGCCTGCTATTAGTAAAGCCGCGCCGCCATCTCAAGACAGCCCATTCTGAGCAGGCAGCTGCTGGGTTTCTTTTGGCGGGCGATGGCGGCATCCGCTAAGGCTGGCGACTTCAGCCATTGCTCCCCTTCGCTCCCCAGCCAGTTTGTTGACACTTTTTTCGGGATGGTCTAGGCTGCTTCTATACACGTGCTTTAGAGGTGTGTGGAGCAAGATAACTTCCAGCAGCGTCCAAAACACACACTGATAATCGTGTGGTGCAATGCGTCCTTTGTTTTTCACCTAGTTTTTGAGGAGCAAGTTAATGAAGATCCGGAGTTTTGCCTGGTTGGCGCCGGTGTGCGCGTTTTTGGCGTGGGGCAGTCTGATCGCCCGCGCAGACACCCCAATTACGAACTTTACCCCCGGCGATATCGTGGTCCTTCGCGGCGGCGACGCGACGAACCCCGATACGACCTCGTCCACAAATCAGGTTTCGCTCTACCTGGACGAGTATGCACTCAGCGGCACCAGCGCCACCTATGTCGGGACTATGGATGTGCCCTCCTCAGGCGCCAGTGCCCTGACGCTCCCGAGCATCGGTGACTTTCAACATAATGGCGTGCTGAATCTCTCCACGAACGGGCACCTGCTGACTTTTGCCGGATATCAGGTGCCTGCGGGTTCCGCAGACGCCTTCACCCAAGGGGGCAATTATCAGCCCGTCATTGGAGTCATTGGAAATTCGGCAAGCTCACTAAACACCTCGACCGTTGTCAATTCCTACGGCCCCGGCAGCGCAAACCCTTATATCCGAGGCGCCTACACCAACGATGGCAGTGGATTCTGGACGTTCGGTAAGTATGCGTCCAGCGGCGGCACGACGAACGGCGGGTTGGCCTATGTCACCGGTAGCGGTTCGACCGCAACCACAACGACGGTCGAAGGTTTCGCCGATTGGCGCGACGTCATTGCAGTCAACGGCCAACTCTACGGCGGCACCGGCTCCAGTTCCGTTGGAAACCATGGCCCCTATCAGATCAGCACCGGCGAACCGACGACCAATCTGGGCAATTCGCAGGCCAACAACACGCAACTGGGCAACTACCCGGGCGGGCAGTCAGCCTCGTCAATCGCGCTGCTCGATCTTCCCGGCAACCCCAACACGCAGAATGGTGTGAACACACTGTACACGATCGGAGACCAGGGCACTCCCGGAATCGTGAAGTATTACTACAATGGCTCCGCCTGGGTTAATCAAACCAACGTGGGGCTCAACCTCGCCAACAACGTGGTGAATCCAACCGGTCTGATCTGCGTGCAGGATCCGAGCAACCCCAACGACGTGGACATCGCCGTTTCCGGCACCAACGGCATTTACACGTACGAAGACTTGAGCGGCTCCACGGGCGCCATCCCTAGCGACGCCTTTACTCAAGTGGTCGCTCCCGCGAGTAACGAGGCATTTTACGGCATCGCCACGGCGCCGTCTGCCGTGCCGGAACCGAGTTCGATCGTGCTTGTCCTGGTGGGCTGCGTCTGTGCCGGATCGGCGGCTTGGCGCCGTCGCCGCGCCGGCTAGCCCGCCCATTTCGCCAGCCTGCCTTAACCCGGCACGGAATGGTTTCAACGCCGCGGAGACGCAGGGCAAAGCAAGCCTGCGTCTCCGCTGCCTATCATCTAAGGAAAGAGTGGTTATGGCGAGACGCGGCTTTACGATGGTCGAATTGCTGGTGGTAATTGCCATCATCGGCACTCTTATCGCGCTTCTTTTGCCTGCCCTCCAGTCGGCAAGGGAAGCCGGCCGTCGTATCGAGTGTGCGAATAACCTCAGACAGATTTCCCTTGCGCTCAACAGTCATTTGGACGTGTACGGCGCATATCCACCGGGCGTGAGCCTGTGCTCTGATCCGACCAAATCTTGGTGCGTTGGCGGCCAGGACGCCTGCCAACTGTGCCAGGGGCCGAATTGGAACCACCTCATCTTTGAATTCCTGGAAGATAAGGCAGTCTACAATGAAGTCGTCTGGTTCGCCAAAAACTACACCAACGTGGTAGACGACCTGGAACATGGATACGCCAACGATCACCACGGGGCGAGCACGCTGAACATTGCTATCTATATATGCCCCAGTTCTCTGCAGCGCAATCCGGCCATGGACTTGACCGATGAAAGTTGGGACATCGAGGGGCCGTATAAAATGTCGCGCGGCAACTACGCCGGCTGCGCCGGAGCAGGCTTCTACATCAATAGCGCGAATAGCGATGGCACTCCCGCAAAGTCGCCGCTCGATGGTCTCTTTGGGGTCAGGTACATTCCAGGATGGCAGACGGCGGCGAACTCTGGAAGCTTCCTCGGGGTCTGGAAGGTCTATCATGGCGGCGTGCGGCCGATCGACATCACGGACGGGCTTTCGCATACCATGGCCGTGAGCGAAGTCACCTTCATCAACAGCCAGAGCGACGGTCGCGGAAGTTGGCCGTTAAACATGCCCGGCGCTAGCTTGTTTATGGCCAAGACTCGACCGAACGCTGGCGGAACGAACACTACGAACGACGCCTACGACACAGTGCCGTTTTGCGACACAACGATTCCCTCGGGCGACCCGATGCATTGCATTAAGGATCAAACCGACGGCAAGACGTACGCCGCGGCAAGGAGCCAGCATCCGGGCGGGGTCAACGTCGCCATGGTCGATGGCGCGGTTGGTTTTGTCGCGTCCGAGACTGTCGACTTTGCGGTCTGGCAAGCCTTGGCCACGATTGCCAACGGCGACGTCGGCCAGCGGCCATTTTAGATCGCTTTGCACAAACTAGTTTGCCGAGAAAACCTTTGGATCTCCGCCGCCGGGCATGCGATATGTCCGCGCCGCGCAGCAAAAGATTTTAACGCCTTTTTCCCGCATTCGCACGCCGCTGCTGCTGCTTTCGCCTTTTCTCGCACTATCCGCGCTGACCCTCGGCTGCAGTCATTCGGTGGAGAAGGTACCCGTCTCGGCCCGCGTCGGTGGAGATTTTGATGCCCGTTGAGGACCTGGACGATTTCGCTGGTAATGAGAGGGAAGTTGCCCAAATTGCCGCAGTTGTTCGCTCCTGGCAGTGAGCCGTCGCTAGAAGCCTGCAAACGTTACGCAAAGTATCGCTTTCATGGCACGAACCCAAGCACAGTCGGGCGATACGGCGACTGCGGTCGTAAGCGTCAAAGACAGGCAAACCGGGAACGTGGTGGGCGAAGTCACATGGACGATGAAGCGCATCGGCAGCGGCCTGGAAGCTCACCGACGCCCCGCTGCCAGAGGAATAACCAAGCGTGCAAGGGCCCGCCTTCATTGGAGCAAGTTGCCGATTTCGTGCGCCGCGGTGCGGAGCCGAGCCTGGACTTACGCCACGTCGGCGGATGGCATTCCATGCAGTACACTCGTAGTCTTCTGTTAGCACTGATAATTCTCGCAGCCGGCTGGGGTCTTGCCGCCGATCCGCCGGCGGCGCATCGCGAGCAAGCGGAAACCACCGCACTGGCAACCTTGGTGCACGTCGGGCGAGCGCGTCCCCGTCGGAAGACGCGGTCGTCAATGACTTTCACTCGCTTGGCTTGATTGATGGGCGCAGTCAATGTTTTCCGGTGTGCTTGTCCGGTTCGCGATTTAGGCAAGACGGTCGAACGTGGAGAAAGGACCTGGCCGCTGGATGAGGCGGTCGCTCGGATGAAGCATCTTCGCGATCTCGGGATTACGACCGTAATCGATCTGGAAAACCCTGCACAAATTGAGGGAAAGATCAAAGTCGTCGATTCGGCGACGGGACAACTCATTAAGCCGTCGTTCGCTTTGGAGCGGGCAGCGGCGGAAAAGGCCGGAATCCGCTTTCTCTCACGGCCGCTGCGCAATTCAGGCAAGAACTCGCTGGAAGACCTTTCCGATGAGGCGGCCCTTAGATTGATCGAGCCAATCGCGGGGGAAATCCTCGCCGCGGCGAAGTCCGGCGGCGTTGTCTTCCATTGCTCCGCCGGACATGACCGCACCGGAATTGTCGCCGGCTTTATCCGGATCAAATACCAGCACTGGCCCGCTTCAGAGGCGATCGACGAAATGCGTCGTCTCGGCCACAACTGGGAAAAGTTCTCGCACAATCGCGGCCAATGCTCCTGGCATGAAGAACACATCCGCGGCTTCGAGAACATTATCTGTCAGCCGCCGACGCTATCACGAAAGGTACCCTAGTCGCGGCGGCCGCCTGTATCAAGGGCGTTTCAAGAGCTTTCCCGTGGGGGAGGACAACTATTTCCGCACCCTCTGGGCGCGGACGCTGGGCGCGGTCCTGAAGTAGATCTGGTTCTGAAGTAGATCTGGTCCCTACCGCGGCCGCAACAGCGGATAAAGGTCCTCGACGCGGATAGGCTTGACCATGTGGGCGTCAAAGCCAGCCTCCAAGACCTTTGCGTGGTCTTCCGGCCGTCCGTAGCCGGTGAGCGCCACCAGCCGCATGCTCTCGTTTTGGGCATCCGCGCGAATTTGCTGGGCGACCTGGTAGCCGTCGAGGCCGGGCAGGCCGATATCGATGAGAGCCACGTCGGGCTGATGGCGGCAAACCGCCTCCAGGCCCGCCGTGCCATTCTCGGCCACGGCAACGGCGAAGCCGTCGAGTTCCAGGAGGGCCTTGAGCATCTCGCGGCTGTCGGGGTTGTCTTCCACGATCAGCACCCGCGCACCCTTGGCTGGCGGGGCCTCGCGGGGCGCTGTCAAGGTCGTCGCGACGGCCTGGCCCAAAGGCAGGGAAACGACGAATTCGCTGCCCTTGCCCGGCCCGTCGCTGGTGGCCGTGACGCTGCCGCCGTGCAGCTCGACGAGCGAGCGAACCAGCGTCAGGCCGACGCCCATGCCGCCGTCGGCGCGGTCCAGCGTGTCGTCGGACTGCACGAAAAGATCGAAGACCGATTGCAGCATCTCGGCGGGAATGCCACGGCCGTTGTCGCGGATCCGCACCACGGCCTTGTCGCCCTGCCGCGCCAGGATGACGGCAATGCGGCCGCCGTCGGGCGTGTACTTGGCGGCGTTGGCCAGCAAGTTCTCCACCACCTGCGAAAGCCGCACGCGATCTCCCTCCACGAACAGCGGCTCCGTGGGCCGCTCGACATGCACCTGGTGCCGGTGGGACTCGATCTTCGGGCGGACCGAATCCATGGCCTGCTCGATCACGGACGCCAGGTCGAGCCGCTCCTTGCGGATGGTAATCCGGCCATGCGCGATCCGCGAGACGTCCAGCAAATCGTCGAGCAAGCGGGCCATGTGCTGGGCCTGTCGATCGATGACGCGGTAAGAATCCGCCGCCAGCGGGCCGTCGCCCTTGCTGGCCTGGAGCAGTTGCGAGGCGTTGAGAATCGCGCTGAGCGGATTGCGGAGCTCATGGGAGAGGATCGCCAGAAAGCGGTCGCGCTCGCGCGAGGGCCTCGCGCGTGCGGGCCTCGGCGTCCTTTAGCCGGGTCACATCGGTCTTCACCACGCCGATGGAGCGGATGCGGCCCAACTCGTCGCGGATGGGGAACTTCACCGAGAGGTACGTCCGCGGGCCGCCGGGATTGGGCAGGACTTTTTCCGCGTTTACGATCACGCCCTGGCTGACGACCTTGCGGTCGTTGGCCATGAGCTGCTCGGCCAGATCGGGATTGAAGAGGTCGTAGTCGCTCTTGCCGGCCACCTCGTCGTCGCTCAGCCGCAGGAGGCTGCGGAAGGAATGGTTCATGAGCAGGTAGCGGCCGTCTGTGTCTTTGACGGCCACCAGAGTGGGCGAGTTCTCGAGGATCCCGGTCAGTTGCCGTTCGTTCTCCCGGGCGCGGGCCTCAGCCCGTTTCAGGTGCTCGATGTGGATCATCGTCAGCACCACGCCCGTCACGCTGCCACCCGAGCGATAAGGCAGGATCCGCAGCAAGAACCACTCGCCGCGGCGGTCCTGGACCTCACGCTCGAAGGGGACTGCGGTCTCCAGTACGCGGCGGAGTTCGTCCATCAGCGGCTCGAAGCGGATATGGTGCGTGAAGTTGTCGATCCGCCGCCCCAGGTCCTGTGGCAGGAGATTGAACTCCTCGGCGATCCGCGGCGTGAACTTGCGAATGGCCAGGTCCCGATCGAGAAACACCGTGTGCACCTCGGTACTGGCCAGGAGGTTGTCCATGTCGGCGTTCAGCTCGGTCAGTTCGGCGATCTTCTTCTGGAATTCGGCGTTGACCGTATAGAGTTCCTCATTGACGGAGTGCAGTTCTTCGTTGGTGCTCTGCAGTTCCTCGTTGGAGGCGACTAGTTCCTCGTTGGTGGCCTGCAGCTCTTCGTTGCTGGTCTCCAACTCCTCGATCGTGGCCTGCAGATTCTCCTTGGTGTAGCGGAGTTCCGTTTCCACCGTCTGCAGTTGCTCGTCGGAGGCCTGGCGATAGTTGATTTCGGCGGCCGAGGGGCCGAGGGTCTCGTGAAGCTCCTCCAGCGAGACCAGGGCATACGGCCGGTTCGAACGCAGGTTGCGGATCGGCTTGACGGTGATGTTCACCAGTCGCTGGCCGTCGGCCAGGTTCACGCGGAGCCCCTTGTAGACCACCGGCGCCGCATCCTTGCTGGCCCGTTGCAGTGCCCCGGCCAGGGCCATCCGCAGATCGGGGTCTACCATGTCCAAGAGGTCGGTGGAGACCCGCCCGTCGCGGAGCCGCAGGTAGCGGCTGGCGCCGCCGAACGATTGCACCAAAGCCCGTTTCTCGTCGACCAGCAGGCTGGGCGGCATGTGTTCTTCCAGGATCGCGTCGTAAGCGCCGAGCAGGTGAATGTCGGCCTGGGCGGCATGCGGCAGCGGGGCAACGCCCGTCGGCCGCAGCCGCGCATCGGCGATCGTCAGCGGCAGGCGGAGATCGGCGGGCAGTCGCACGTCGCGGCGCTTGCGGTAGATCTTCCAATGGGCGTCCAAGGGGTCGAACTCTTCCAGCAGCTCGCCCGGGCTTTCGCTTGGCCCGAGGAAGAGGATGCCGCCGGTCCTCAGGCCGAAATGAAAGAGCGAGAGGGCCTTTTTCTGGGCCAGCGGTTGGAAGTAGATCACCAGGTTGCGGCAACTGATCAGGTCGAGCTTGGTGAACGGTGCGTCCTTGATGATGTTGTGCTGGGCGAAAACCACCATCTGCCGCAAATCGGCCGCCACCTGGTAGCCATCGCTCTTGCGGACGAAGAAGCGGGCCAGGCGCTCGGGGGCCATTTCCGCCAGGGCCGCCTCGCCATACACGCCCAGGCTGGCGAAATCCAACGACGCGCGATGCACGTCCGTGGCGAAGATCTTCATTTTCACGGGGCGGCGCAGGGCTTCCATCCGCTCCTGCAAGAGGATTGCCAGCGAGTATGCCTCTTCGCCCGTTGCGCAGCCGGCCACCCAGGCGCGAAACTCCTCGCCGGGCGGAATCGCCGTGAGGGCCTCGGGGAGCAGGTCTTTCTCCAGCCGCTCGAAGGCCTCGCGATCGCGGAAGAACCGCGTCACGCCGATCAGCAGGTCCTTGTAGAGCAGGTTCAGCTCGTCCGGGTCTTGCTCCAGCCGCTTGGCGTAATCGTCGAGGTCCAGCGAGTGGTTCAAAAGCAATCGCCGCTCAGTCCGCCGGGCGACCGTGTTGGGCTTGTAATGCGTGAAGTCGATCCCGTAGCGGTCGCGGAGGAGGCGGTAGATGGTGTCCATGGCCGTCTCCCGGACGGCGTCGGTCGCACGGAAGGGGCCGTTCCCTTGCGCCAAGGGATGGTGCACGAATCGCAGCAAGGTTCCCGGCATTTCCTCGACGGGCAGGCGCGAAATCGACCACGCCGGTTTCCAGGGCGCTCTTGGGCATGCCGTCGAACTTGGCGGTCTCGATGCTCTGCACCAGCACCAGGCCGCCGGAGTCGTGGATGGCGCGGATGCCGCGTGAGCCGTCGCTGCCCGTGCCGGAGAGGACCACGGCGATGGCCGACTCGCCCGCGTCCTGGGCCAGGGAACGGAAGAAATGGTCGATGGGCAGCGTCAGGGCCGGGCCGGGATCCTTGTCGGTCAGCAGGAGTTTTCCATCAGAGACGATCATCTCCTTCTTGGGGGGCATGAGATAGATCGTATCGGCGGCCACGGCCATGCCATCCTCGACGCGGCGGATAGGGATTTGCGTCCGCCGGGCCAGCAATTCGTCCATGAGACTGCGGAAATCGGGGGAAAGGTGCTGGACGACGATGAAGGCCATGCCCGTCTTGGCGGGCATCTTCTCAAAGAACCTTTCCAGGGCCTCCAGCCCGCCGGCCGAGGCGCCAATGCCCACGACGTATTGCGGTCGTTCTGCTACGGCCCCTGCGGCCGCCTCATCGCAAGAGTCCACGATAGGATTGGTCGTTTCCATGACAATTAACTCAATTACGATTGTATACTGCCCGGCAACCTCCCTACTATTTTATTTATTATCAACGAGTCGGCGGAAGATCAAGTGCGGCGAGTTTTTTACAGGGTTCTTAGATCCGCCGCAGTCGCCAGAAGCTAGCGGCCGGTTACCGCCATTTCCCCATCGTTGATTTTTTCCCTTTGACTTGACTTCCGCGGCCCTTGTGCGAATATTGATACATTTAGTTGTCAAAAATATCGGACGGCGGTCCGGCATCTCGTAGCGAGGAATTGGAAATGAAGAGATTATTGACCTGCCTGGCTGGGTTCGGGCTGGCGACCCTGATGGCGGCGGTCGCCTGCGGCAGCGATTGGGCCGCCTGGCGGGGGCCCTTCCAAAACGGCGTCTCGTTGGAAACCGGCCTGACAAGCTCCACCCAAGACATCCTCTGGCGGGTGCCTTACGGCGGCCACTCGACGCCAGTCATCTCCAACGGCCGCCTCTTCGCCATCAACCTCACTGGCAAGGGCGTCACCGAGCAGGAAGAGGTCTTCGCCCTGGACGCGGCCACCGGCAAGGACCTTTGGCACTACAAGTTCAATTGCTTCCATACCGATGTGCCCAACAGCCGCGTCGGCTGGGCCAGCTTGGCGGTCGATCCCGAGACGGGGAATGTCTACGCCAATGGGGTGCAGGGACTGGTCCTCTGCCTCGACCGCGAAGGCAAGCTCCTTTGGTCCAAGTCGACCGTCGAGCTTTACGGCCGCATCACCGGTTACGGCGGGCGAACCTTCACGCCGATCATCGACGAAGACCGGGTGGTCGTGGCCTTCAACAACTCCAGCTTTGGTCCGCAAGCCGTCGGCTCGCATCGCTTTGTGGCATTCGACAAGCGGACGGGCGACGTGGTCTGGTGGGGCACACCGGGTGGCAAGCCGGAAGATCCGACCTATTCCAGCCCGGTCGTCGCGGTCATTGGCGGCCAGCGGTTGATCATCGCCGGCAACGCCGATGGCTACCTGTACGCCATCAAGGCCCGCACCGGCGAAAAGGTCTGGGGCTTCGCGGCCAGCCAACGGGGGTTGAATTCCTCGCCGGTCGTCGACGGTTATCGGGTCTACATCACGCATAGCGAGGAGAACTACGACTCGACGGCCATGGGGCGGGTAATATGCGTCGACGGCCGCGGGCATGGCGACGTGACCAAGACCCACGAGCTGTGGCGTTGCGACGGCATCGACGCGGGCTATGCCTCGCCGCTGCTCCACGAAGGCCGGCTTTATGTGATGAGCAATAGTGGCGTCTTGCACTGCTTCGACGCCGTCAGCGGCAAGAAATATTGGCAGTTCACGGCCGGGCGCATCGGCAAGGGCTCGCCCGTCTGGGCCGACGGCAAGATCTACCTCACCACGGCCAACGGCACGTTCGTGATCCTCAAGGACATGGGCAACGCCTGCGAGAAGATCGACGGCATCGACTTCAATTCCGGCGGCGAAGGGGGCGTCGAGATCTTCGGCTCGCCGGCCATCTCCGACGGACGGATCGCCTTTTTCACGACGACGGAAATGGTCTGCTTTGGCAAGCCGGACGCCGGCCTTGCCGGGGCCGGAAGCGCCTCGCGCTCCGACTCTGGGGCCGAAACCGCGGCCGAGGCCCCATTGGAGAAGGTGCCTGCCGCGCTTCTGGTCCGGCCGGCGGAGGTGCTGATGCACCCGGGGGAGAAGCAGAAATTCGAGTTCACAGCTTACGACCGGCACGGGAGGCTGATCGGCCCAATCGAGAACGGCGGTCCAGCGAAGATCACCTTTCCCTTGAAGCTGGGAGCGGTGGATGCTCAAGGCCGGTTTACGGCCGGTAAGCACGGAGGCATTGGCGCAGTCCAGGTTCAACTCGGCAAGATTGTGGGCACGGCCCGTGTGCGGGTCGTTCCCGATCTGCCCATTGGCGAAGACTTTGAATCGTTCAAGGACGGTGATCCTATCAATTGGTGGGTCGGCGTCTCGAAGGTGAAGTACCAGATCGAGACCCGTGACGGTTCGAAGGTCTTGAAGAAGCTGCACGACGACAACGGGCCGATCTTCAACCGCTCGCTGGGCTTCATCACGGCGCCGATCCCGGCGGGCTACACCGTCGAGGCCGACGTAATGGGATTGAAGGAGGGCCGCCGCCGTGGCGACGTGGGCCTGACGAACGACCGCTACGTGCTGGAGTTGTACGGCAATGGCAAAAAGCTGCGGGTGTTCTCCTGGCTGCCGGGCCCGCGGTTCGAGAAGAAGCTCGATTTCCCTTGGACGCCGGATACCTGGTATCGCATGAAGTTCAAGGTCGAGGTCGTGGACGAGCGCCCTCGGCAGCGGGCAAGATTTATGCCAAGGTCTGGCCGCGCGGCAATGCGGAGCCGGAGGCATGGACGCTGGAGGCCGACGATCCGCAACCGAACTACGAAGGCGCAGCCGGGATCTATGCCAACAGCACGATGGCGCCGCTGTATTTTAAGAACGTCAAGGTTTACCGTTAAGACTCAAATGTAAACGTCGCCATCGGGAGAGGCCCGGTGGCGGCGGGAAGCTCGAAGTCAGATTTACTACTATAACCCAACCTACATGAAATCCTACCACTTTATCATCTTTATCATCGCGTTCGGTTTATTGCCCCTTGGGGCTTTGCCCGCCGTTGCCGCCGACTGGCCCATGTGGGGCGGGACGCAACAGCGAAATATGATCAACACCGCGGAGAAAAACATCCCCGACAGGTGGGACGTGACCACGGGCAAGAACATCAAATGGGTTGCGCAGCTTGGCTCGCAGGCCTTCAGCAATCCCGTGGTGGCCGGGGGCAAGGTCTTCATCGGCACCAACAACCAGGCCGGGCGGCAGCCGAGCATCAAGGGCGACAAAGGCGTGATGATGTGCTTCCGCGAGTCCGACGGCAAGTTCCTTTGGCAGATCGTGCACGACAAGCTGGCCGCTGGCCGCGTGAATGACTGGCCTAAGCAGGGCATCTGCTCGACCTGCAATGTGGAAGGCAACCGCGTCTATTATGTCAGCAACCGTTGCGAGTTGGTTTGCGCCGACGTGAACGGCATGAACGACGGCAGTGGTCGCGGCAAGGTCATCTGGAAACTCGACATGATGAAGGAGCTCAGGCGTCTTTCCCCACAACATGTCGGCCAGCTCGCCGAACATCGACGGCGACCTGGTCTACATCGTCACCGGCAACGGCGTCGACGAGAGCCACGTCGTCATTCCCGCCCCGGACGCCCCCAGCTTCATCGGCGTCAACAAGACCAGCGGCGAGGTCGTTTGGGACAATGTTGGTCCCGGCGACAAGATTCTCCACGGGCAGTGGTCGAGTCCCGCGGTGGGCGTGATCGGCGGCGTTAAGCAGGTCGTGTTCGCCGGCGGCGACGGGCGGCTGTATGCCTTCGACGCCGAGACCCATAAGGAACTTTGGACCTTCCAGTGCAATCCCGAGGGAACGGTCTATAAACTCGGCGGACTGGGCACGCGGAACGAGCTGCTGGCTACGCCCGTGATCTGGCACGACCGCGTTTACATCGCCATGGGTCAGGACCCCGAGCACGGCGAGGGACCGGGACACATGTACGCCGTCGACGGCACGAAGCGGGGCGACATTACTAAGACCGGCGCTGCCTGGAGCAACCACGAGGTTAACCGCGGTCTGGCGACCGTTTCCATCATCGACAACATCCTCTATCACTGCGATCTCTCCGGCAACTTCCGCGCGATCGACCCCGACACCGGCAAGGTCCTCTGGAAGCACGAGATGGGCTCGGCCGTCTGGTGCTCGCCCTATTACGTGGATGGCAAGGTCTTCATCGGCACCGAGGACGGGCAGGTCACGGTCTTCGCCGCCGGCAAGGAGAAGAAGATCTTGAGCACGGTTGACATGGGCGGCTCGGTCTATACGACGCCCGTCGCGGCCAACGGCGTGCTGTTCATCAATACGCGGGAGAAGCTCTACGCTATCGAGCAAGGGGCTTCGTGCGACGTGAAGAAGGTGAAGTGATGACGTTAGAGGCCAACGCGGCCAAGGCCCGCGAGACCCTCGACGCCTGGGTTCGCGAGTGCGTGGCATGGCATTTCGATCCGGCCACGGGCACGCCCTTCTGGCTCGACTACGCGGCCCGGTTGGGCTGGGACCCACGGCGGGAAATTTGCCGCTTTGCCGATTTGGACAAGCTGGGGGCATTCCAGGATGAATGGCTCCGCGGCGGTCCCGTGCGGCGCTGGGTTCCGCGGGCCTACGCCGACCGCCCGATCTACGTCTTCGAGACGGGCGGCAGCACGGGCATCCCCAAGAGCCGCATCAACATCGAGGACTTCCGCATCGACTATTCGATGTTCAGCGAGACGCTGGACGACGAGCACTTCCCCCGCGGGGCCAACTGGCTGATGCTCGGTCCTTCGGGTCCGCGGCGGCTGCGGCTGGCCGTCGAGCACTTGGCGCAGGTCCGCGGCGGCGTCTGCTTCTGCATCGATCTCGATCCCCGCTGGGTCATCCGCCTGATCAAGCAGGGGCAGTTCGCCGTGTTGGAGGACTACAAGGACCATTGCATTCAGCAGGCGTTGACGATCCTGCGGGCGAACCATGAGATCAAGTGCATGTTCACTACGCCCAAGCTGCTGGAGGCCCTCTGCGAGAAGATTTCGTTGAAGAAGGCGGGCATTACCGGCGTCTTCTGCGGCGGAACGGAAATGACGCGGCAGTTCCATCGCTTCGCCCGCGAGGAACTGCTGGAGGGGGCGGCTTTTGCCCCAACCTACGGCAACACGCTGATGGGCCTGGCCTGCAACAAGCCGTTCGACCCGGCCGACGACTACTCGATCATCTACCATGCCCCGCAGCCGCGGGCCGTGCTGCAGGTGGTCGATCCGGACCAGCCCGACAGGCTCGTGGAATATGGTCAGTGGGGGCGAGTGCGTCTAACCACGCTCACCAAGGAGTTTTTCGTGCCCGGCTTCCTGGAGCGCGACGAGGCGATCCGCACTCCTCCGGTGCCGGAGTATCCGTGGGACGGAGTGGCCGACGTGCGGCCCTTCAAGAAGCTGGAAGTCAACGTGGTGGAAGGGGTTTACTGACGTGTTCACAGTTCCCATCCTCCGTCACGGCCGCCCGTACACGAGCAAGGAAACCCTTGTCCTGCCCGACTACGCCAGCGGCGAGCCCGTCGCGCGGCTGAGCCTGGCCAATCCGGGGCTGATCTCCCGCGACTTGCGTGAGGATGCCTGGACGCCGCTGCAAGATCTGCGCGTAGACGAGATCCTCGACATGTTCCGCGCCGCCGCGGACAACTTCATGACCGCGTCGCTGCCGGTGGGCGACAGCCTCCAATCGCCCACCAAGTTCATTGCCGCGCAATCGGCGACGACTGGGCTGCCGCACGTCCTTTGCCGGCAGAATACGGCGAAGATCGAGTCGGCTATGCGGGAGATGGCGGCGATCCTCGATGGTCTCACCGGCGGCCTTGATCTGGAGGTGCTCGACCGCGGCTACGGGCTGCGCGACGGCCACGTAGTGAGTTACGCCCCGAAGGCCAGGCGGTTCGGCGCGGTGCTGCCGGCCAACTCGCCCGGCGTGCATGCCCTCTGGCTGCCGGCCCTGGCCTTGAAGATGCCGTTGGCCTTGAAGCCGGGCCAGCGCGAGCCGTGGACGCCGCTGCGGATTGTGGAATCGCTCCGCGCGGCCGGCTTCCCTGAAGCGGCTTTTGGCTTTTACCCGTCGGGGCACGACGGCGCCGGCGTGATCTTGCGGAAGTGCGGCGCGGCCATGATGTTCGGCTCGGGCCCTTCCGTGCAGGCGTGGCAAGGCGACCCGCGGGTCGAAATCCACGGCCCCGGTTACAGCAAAGTGCTGCTGGGGCCCGACAAGGCCGAGGCCTGGCCCGATTATCTCGATTTGATCGTCACCTCGGTGGCCTCCAACGGTGGGCGTTCGTGCATTAACGCCTCGAGCGTACGGACGCCTTCGCACGGCCGCGAACTGGCCGAGGCCCTGGCGCGGCGGTTGGCAGAAATTCACCCGCGGCCGCGCGAAGACGCCGCGGCCCTTTTGGCGGCCTTCGCCGATCCGGCCACGGCCCGCGGCATCGACGCGGCTATCGAGCGGGGTCTGGCCCAGGGTGGCGCGCAGGACGTATCCGCCCGTTTTCGCGGACCGCGGCTGGTCGAGTTCGAAGGCGGCACGTACCTGCTTCCGACGGTGATCTACTGCGAAGATCCAGAGAATCCCTTGGCCAATCAGGAATACCTGTTCCCCTTCGTCAGCGTGATGGAGGTGCCGCAGGCCGAACTGGTCGATACGCTCGGTCCCAGTCTTGTGGTCACGGCCTTGACCGGCGATCCGCGGTTGGAACGCCGCTTGCTGGCCCGGCACGAGATCGGACGCCTGAACCTGGGCCCGGTGCCGACGAGCGTCTTGCAGTGGGATCAGCCGCATGAAGGAAATATTTTCACCCACTTGTATCAGCCCAGAGCGTTCCAAAGAGAGAAGATGGAGGTTACGTGTCCTCACGTTACGCCCGCAATCGCACCCTGATGTGGATCTTCTTTGCAATCCTCGTCGTCCTCCACCACGACTGGTGGTTCTGGAACAACGGCTCGCTGGTCTTTGGCTTCCTGCCGATCGGGCTGGCCTACCAGATATTGATCTCACTAGCCGCGTCGGTCCTCTGGGGCTGGGCGGCGTTCAATGCCTGGCCCGCTCAGTTCGAAAGGCTATCGGCCGAATCGTCCGCCAGCGATGTGCCGAGCCACTGAGAAACCTCAAATCTCAGATCTCCAATCCCAATCCGAACACTGAAAAACTCCCGTGATAGCTTTCTACATGATCTGCGGTTATCTGCTCGTTCTGGTCACAGTGGCGCTGCTGGGCTCCATTGGCCATAAGCGGAACTCGGCCGTCGACTTTTTCCTTGCCAGCCGCGGCTGCGGAGCCTTCCTGCTGGTGATGACGATCTTCGGCACCACCATGACCTCCTTCGCGCTGGTGGGCAGCGCGGGCGAGGCCTACCGGCGAGGCATCGGTGTGTATGGCGAGATGGCGTCCTGGTCGGGCCTGATCCATTCGGCTTGCTTCTTCCTTATCGGCACCAAGCTCTGGTATCACGGCAAGCGCTTCGGCTACAGCACGCAAATCCAGTATTTCACCGATCGTTTTCAAAGTCCCGCGATCGGCTTCATTCTCTTTCCCATCTTGGTGGGCTGGGTCGTGCCCTACGTGGTGATCAATATCTTGGGCTCCGGGAACATAATCCAAACCGTCACCGCAGGCGCGTTCCCTACGGTTTTTCCAACGGATAGGATTGAGACCAGCGGCGGCATTCCACCGTGGTTAGGCTCGGCCATGGTTTGCGTCACCGTCCTGACGTATGTCTTCGGGGGCGGCATGCGCAGCCTCTCCTTTGCCAACGGCTTGCACGCCACCGTGCTGCTTCTCTTGGGTGGAGTAATCCTGTTCCTGATCGTCGGCAAGTTGGGCGGCGCCGATGCCGCTTCGGCGCTGGTGGCCAGTGAACATCCGAACTTGCTGGTGCGGGGCCAAGGCGAACACGGCATTGGCCACATGGAATTCCTCTCTTATATGTTCGTGCCTTTATCGGTCGGCATGTTTCCGCATCTTTTCCAGCATTGGATGACGGCCAAGAACATCAAGACCTTCCGCCCGGTGGTGATTTTGCACCCGATCTTCATCATGTTCGTGTGGGCCCCCTGCATCCTGCTGGGAATCTGGGCCTCGATCGCCACGTTCAAAGGCATGCCCGTCATCCCCGCCCACCTCGATGAACCGAACAAGGTCCTCGGTATTCTCGTGAAGAAACTGACCAACCCCACGGTTGCCGGCTTTCTGGGCGTGGGCATTGTTTCCGCCACGATGTCGCTGGACTCGCAATTTCTCGCCCTTTCCAGCATGTTTACTCACGACATCCTCGTGCGCCTTTTCGGCGAGAAGCGACTGGGCGACCGGCAACGGATCCTGCTGGGCCGCTCGCTCGTGGTGGCGATCGTTGTGGTGGCTTACCTTGTTTCGCTCCGAGCCCCGCGCTCGGTCTATACGTTGGGCGTCTGGTGTTTTACTGGCTTTGCCGGCCTTTTCCCGTTAGTCTTCGCCTCGCTCTATTGGAGGCGGGTGACCACCGCCGGCGCGATCGGGTCGATCGTGGCCGCCTTGGCTGCGTGGGGCTATTTGTTCCATGAATCGGGCTGGGGGGCGAACAAGGATTATCTGTTCCTGGGCATGTTGCCCGCCGCTACGATCGTGGGCATTGCGGCGGTGATGCTGGTGCTCGTCTCGCTCGTGACGCGTCCGCCGGCGCGGGAGGTCGTGGAGCGGTTCTTCACGGAAGAGAAACCGGTAATTGAGCCCTCTACTGCAACACCCTTTTCTGCTATGCGGTAATCACAACGTTCTGCGCCGGGCTGTCTCACAACGAAAAATCGATAAATCGCAAAGCGGGCCAAGGGTTTCCCCAAGCGGCCCTGGGGGCGCACCAGCGGCCTTGCGCCCCCGGCAGGCTCCCGCCGGGGTGCTTGCATAGATCCAAATCAAGGAACGACCGACCGTGCCCGCCGCCCGTAGGATAGGTTTTCAACCTGTCATCCTCGTCCTCCGCAAAGTGCGCCTCCAATCGGCCGTCTGCTTCTGTGACGTTCCTCCGCTGTTCGTCGACAGGTTGCAAACCTATCCTACACGTTGCACAAGCCCATGCAAGAAACTATGATGGGGCCTTATGGGCACCGTCATCATTGTCGCCGTCGCCGCCGTCCTCTTGCTGCTAACCGTGGGTGTCGGGCTGGCGGCCTCGCTGGGCCGACAACACGTCTCCGAAGACTATTTTCTCGCTGGGCAATCGCTCCCCTGGTACGCCGTGGCCCTTTCTCTGGCCGGCCTTTCCCTGCGGATCGATCTGTGGCTCGGGCTAATCGGTCTGACCTGCACGGCGGGCATCGCCGCCGGCGGCCTGGCGTGGAGCGGGCTTATCGGCGTGACCGCCTTGGCCTGGATCTTCCTGCCCTACTTCGTCCGCAAGCGGCTCTTCAGCCCGGCTGAGCTCCTCCAGCGGCGTTACAGCCCGGCAGCGCGAGGGACGTTCGCCCTGCTGGCAATCCTCTTCCTCGTGGCGGGCGTGCTGGTTCCCGCGCTCTACGCGGGCGGTTGGGTGCTCGCCGAGGCTGGCCTGGGCGTAGCGGTGACCACCGCCAACGGCATCCCCTGGGTGTTTCTGGCCTGCGTGGCCGCGGTCGCGCTGATCTCCGCGCCCGCCGGAGTGATTGGCGGCTTGATGGCCGGGGCCTGGGCGGCGCGGTGCAGATGCTGCTGGCCGCCTTCGGCGGGACCCTGTTCGCCGTCGTGGCGACGCAAAGCGCGGGCGGACTGGCCGCCGTTTGGGAAGCCAACTCCCCGGCCCATACCTCGTTGCTTCTGGCTTCCCATCACAGCGTGCTGCCTTGGATCGGCATGATCGCTTTCCCGTTTACCATCGGGCTGTGGAACACGGCCGTCAGCCCGCTGGCCGTGCAACGCTGCCTGGGGGCGCGGAGCGAGTGGGACGCCCGGTTGGGCGCGATCGCCGCCGGCCTGCTCTTGTTGGTCCTGCCCGGCGTATTTGTCCTGCCGGGCCTCGCTGTCGCGGTGAAACTCGGCCCCTTGGGCAACGGCCTGGCGACGGAAGCCGCTGGGCTGCGATTGATCGAAAGTATCTTTGGACGGCAAAACCCCTTGGGAGCGGCCGGACAGGGATTGGTGGTCGCGGCCTTGCTGGCGGCGGTGATGAACGCCGTTTCCGCCGCCGTGCATGCGGTTGCAACCCTTTGGACCGTGGACATCCGCCAGGGTCTGCTGGGGCGGAACGACTCGGAGTCGGAACTGATCGCCAGGGGACGGAGGACGAGCCTGGCGACGATCGTTCTCGCCACGCTGCTGGCGCCCTTGTTGCTGGCCTGGGACCAGGGGGTATTCAACTTCGTGTTGGAACTCAGCGCGATCATCGGTCCGCCTGCCGCAGTGGTGTTTGTGGTCGGCTTTTTCTGGTCTGGGGCCCACGGACGGTCCGCTGTCGCTACGCTGATCTGCGGCTGCCTGGTCGCCGCGGGGCTGTGGTTTATTGTGGCCCAGGGCGAGGCCGTGCCCGACTGGTTGAGGCCGGCAGCCACACGGGCGGGTGTGACTGGCCTGGCCAGCCTGGTCTTGCTGGGGCTGTTCACCTTTGTCATTCCCGCCAGCGGCGATGAGATGTACGACCCCAACGCGGCCTGGAACACGGACTTTCTGTCGTTGCCCCTGCACGATCGCGACGCCGGCGCCGGACTGGGAAACATTTGGATTTGGTGGGGCCTTTTGCTGGCCGCTTCAGTGGCCTTGTGGATCGTATTGCGATAAGGAGTCTATCCATGAACTCTCGTGAGCGAGTCGAAGCCGCCTTGAACCATAGCCAGCCCGACTACGTGCCGCTGGACCTGGGAGCAAGCCCCGTTACGGGCATGCAGGTCAGCAGCGTCTTTAAACTGCGGCAGGCCCTGGGGCTGGATCAGCCGGGCACGCCGGTCAAGGTCGTCGAGCCGTACCAGATGCTGGGCGAGATCGCGCCGACCTGCAAGACGCCCTGGGCGTGGACACCGTCGCCCTGAGCGGACGGCGGAACATGTTCGGCTTCGAGAACTCGGGCTGGAAGCCTTGGACTACCTTCGATGGCACGCCGGTGCTGGTCCCCGAGCATTTCAACACTGAGCCCGATGCCAACGGCGACATCTTGCTCTATCCCGAGGGCGACAAGAGCGTGCCGCCCAGCGGGCGGATGCCCAAGGGCGGGTTCTATTTCGACAGCATCCCGCGGCAGGAGCCGATCGACGAGGAGAGTCTCCGCGTCGAGGACAACCTCGAGGAGTTCGGTCCGGTCAGCGACGCCGACCTGCAATACTACGCCTGCGAGGCCGAGCGCTTGCGGAGCGAGAGCGATCGGGCGATCGTGGCCAACTTCGGCGGCACAGCCTTCGGCGACATCGCCCTGGTGCCGGCGCCTTGGCTGAAGCATCCCAAGGGCATTCGCGACGTGGCCGAGTGGTACATGAGCACGGCCGCGCGGGTCGATTTCGTCTTCAGCGTCTTCACGCGGCAGTGCGAGATCGGCCTGGCGAATCTGGTCAAGATCCGCGAGGCGGTGGGCGATCGGGTCTCGGTGGTCTTTGTCACCGGCACCGATTTCGGCACGCAGGCCGGGCCCTTCATCAATCCCAAGAGCTACCGCAGCCTCTACCAGCCGTTCCACCGCCGCGTCAACGACTGGGTCCACGAGAACACGAGTTGGAAGACCTTCATCCATTCCTGCGGCTCGGTGGTGGCCTTGATCGACGATTTCATCGACGCCGGCTTCGACATCCTCAATCCGGTGCAATGCTCGGCGGCGGGCATGGAGCCGCAGACGCTAAAGGACCGTTTCGGCGAGCGGATCAGCTTCTGGGGCGGCGGCGTCGACACGCAAAAGACGCTCCCCTTCGGCACGGCGGACGACGTGCGGCGGGAGGTCCGACAGCGGATCGAGATCTTCAACCGCGACGGCGGCTTCGTCTTCAACACGGTGCACAACGTGCAGGCCGGCACGCCCATGGAGAACTTGCGGGCCCTGTATGAGACGGTGAAGGAGATGCGGCAGTAAGACAAAACGCTGTTTTATTCAGAGACCCCGATGAACAGCAAGCACGGTCACGCGATCCCGGCCGCAAACCTCGGGGACACGGATCTGGTCGCGCTCGCGGAGGCCCATCCTGGGGTAGGCCAGGAGGCAGCACGGCTGGAAGATCTTGTTAGTCGTGGCGAATCGCTCCGGGACCTTCCCACGCTGACTTTTGAGAAGCTCATTGCGGTAGCGGAAGACAGCGAAGTGGAAGTCGATCTCTGCTTTGCAAGAAACGGCTGAAGTCGTTGCGGCAATGGCGAGGCCTCGCTTCCCGCGCAATCGCGTCCCAGCTTGCGGCTAGCGCATCGCCATCCAACTCAAGGCGGCGATCCAGACCGTTTGGAGTATGATCACCAGCAGCAGAAGCCACTTCCATGCCGGCCCCGGCGGCCCTGCCGGGGGCCTTCGCTCCACGAGACGCCACGCCGGCCTTGCGGCACTGCGATCTTCGCATGCGGGCATCGTGCGGGCGGGAATTGTGCGTGAGGGCGGTCGCGACATTTCACGCAATGGACGGACAGGGATGTTCGGAAGCAAATTAGTGGTGATGCTTTCGCCTTCAGGCTCGACGGTCAGCCCGAATCTCATTCCGACTTCGGCATCACGATGCGGAACTGCTCGCGGAAGGCCGAGTCGAAATCGTAGACGTTGTCGAAATCCTCGCGACGGTCCTGCCGCGTCTTCCGCATCCGGCCGATACGAATGAGGTTGAAGACGATCTCGCCGAAATCGCCCGTCGTGTGCAGGCCCCAGTTGCCAAGCACCAGCCGGGCCATGTAACCGTATTGCTCCAGGGCGAACTGGCGAATGGCCTGGCAGAGCTCCTGCCCGGTCACGTGCCGTTGCGGGCCGGCCTCTTCCTCCGCGGTGGCGCCGCAGGCCGGCTCGCTGGCGGCCTCGCTGCCCAGGCCCAACTCGTTCTGGGCGTAGTGCAGGGCCTCGAAGAGAAAGATGTAGGCCTCCAGCGGGTAGCGGGGGTCCTCTTTCAAGAGCTTGTCGATGTCGGGCTCGAGCATGCGGGTCTTACTCACGGTTCCGATTCGTCGCCGTCATGGGCTTCACTGGCGGCCGCCGGGCGGACCAACTGGCCGTCGTCCAGTTGCACCACGGGCAGTTCTTGTTGTTCGTACATTTCGAATTCATAACGGAGGCAGCACTTCAAGCGGCCGCAGCGGCCGGAGATTTTGGCCGGGTCGAGCGAGGCCTTTTGCATCTTGGCCATCCGCATCGAGACGGGCGGCATTTCCGCCAGATGGTTGTTGCAGCAGGTCGGCTTGCCGCAATCGCCATAGTCGGCCAGCAGCTTGGCCTCGTCGCGGACACCGATCTGCCGCATCTCGATCCGCGTCTGGAACTCGGCGGCCAACAGGCGGACCAATTCGCGGAAATCGACGCGGTTCTCTGCCAGGTAGTAGACCACCACCCGCTCGCCGCCAAAAATCCGCTCCAATTCAACGAGGCTCATCTCCAGCTTCAACCGATCGACGTAGCCCTGGCAAACGTCCAGGTCGCGGCGGGCCTGCTCCGCGATCCGCAGCAATTCGTTTTCGTCCTCGGCGGTCATGGGGCGGAGGATGTGGCCTTCGCTGGTATCCTGCAGTGCGGCTTGGGCAGCCTCGTTCGCTTGCCCTAGCACGACGGCCGTTTCCAGGCCGCGGTCCGTTCGCGCCACGACCCGCGCATTGCGCTGATAAGCTGCCGAGCTTGGGGCGGAAAACAGTCCCAACAGTCGCATTTCGCCAAAACGCACCACGTATTTTGCCATAGCTAACTAGTATAACGTCCGTTCCCTTCTGGGCAAACGGCGACTTCAGGGGTTATACAGGTAGTCCGCCTGGACGCTGTAGGGCGTGCCGTGGCCATTTTCCAAGTCGACATGGAAAACCCCGCCTACGCCGATGAGGTGCGTCGTGTAGTCGATGGTCAAGTCGCCGGTCAGTTCGACGTGGATCAAATCGGTGGGCCGGTTGATTTTCTGCTGGAAAGGGCACCAATGGTTGCTACGAGAAATGTTGAATTCGGTTAAGCGGACCTGCCGCCGGCCAGGCTCAATATAGCCGCGAATATAGACCCGCGTCTTTTTTTCGGGATCGCCCAGTTCCATGGCCTTGGCCGGTACGATCTCATTCTTGTTGTTGGGATCGGGCTCGAGATCGGCGTATTCGAGCACCTGGTAGCCGTGGGGCACTTCATTGCCCACGAAGATCATCCAAGCGCTCATCACGATTCCTAACCCCGCACCCAACCAAATACCCGTCTGAGCCAACCGCCGGCCGGTATATTCCTCCGGCAGACGATCGATTTGTTCCAATGCCTTCCAGCCGAAATAGATCGCCACCAGGGGCGACGGCGACGCCCACCATCCCACGAAGAACATCGCCACCGATGCCGCGGCAAAGACCACGCTCAGGACGGCCCAAAAGCTGACGGCTTGGTAGCGGACGGGGGACGCTAAGGTTGGATCATCGGAAGCGGTGGCCATGGATGTCAGAAAAAACGTCGGACGGTTCTTGTGCGGTGGAAGCAAGACCGCTTCTATTATACCGCGTCGGGCCGGCGGTGGTTGGCGCTCGTAGTCCCGGCTTCAACCGGTTGAAGCCGGGACTCCGAGCGCCGCCGGGACTCCGGCGCCGATGCTTTCAGGACGTAATCTCTGGCGTTTCCGCGTCCGCCCTCTGCGATCGCAACGGCGAGATCATCGCTCCCACGCGTCCCCAGAACCAGAGGGAATACTGCTGCTGGAACCAGCGGGCGCGGATGGTCAACGCCGCCACGAGGCATCCGGCGGCCGCCCCGCAAAGCACGTCGCTGAGGAAGTGGGCGCCGCTGTCTAGCCGCTGATAAGCCACCAACAGCGGCAATACACAGAACAGCCATCGTGCCGCCGGATAGACGCATATCAGGGCAACGGCCAGCCCCACCGCCGTGGCCGTATGGGCCGAGGGAAAGCTCTGGCGGGCGCTGCCGAGCGAACCAAGGGGCAGCCACGGCCCGAAACTGGTCCAGACATTGCCGAGGAAATCGAAGCTATGCGGCCTGGCGCGAGCGATCAACATCTTGATGCCGTCGGCCGCGAGGCCAGACAGCAGGGCGGTGGCGGCCACGCCCGGTACGGCCCATCGACGCGACGGATCGAGCCGCCAAATCAAGATCGCGACCAGCAGCACGCACTCACCTCGCCCGAAAATCTCGGAAATCGAGGAAATATCGTGAAAATATCGCGGTGCGTGACCCTCGTGGAACCAGAGGGCTACGGAGCAATCGACATTGAATGCGGCCAAGGCGCACCCGATGAGGCACGTGGCTACCGCAAACAATCCCCAACGTGTCATTGCCCCTTGCCTCATGCCATCAAAAGGCGGGGAATCACACCCCGCGACCAAACTTATGTTTTGTGCGATTTCCATACTCTCTCCATAACAACAGACTTGGCCGACCCCCCTGCGGTGAGGCGCAGCTTGTACGGCCCTCCCCGATTGGTCTGCCTTTTTGGACGAGAAGTGATGTTGGCCCAAGCGGCTTAATTCCGTAGACTCACAGACCACGGCTCTTGGCCCAAGGGACGGCATACGTTGGTTGGTATCGGTTGTAAGACTAAAGTCGGTTAAGCAATTGCGGTTAGATAACCGGTAAATGCGATCGTGTCCATATCTGTTGTCAAAAGTTGCCTGAAATCGCGAGATCTGTGCCACCAGATCATCCTTGTGGCAACTGCCGGCTTGATCTTTCTGGTCAATTTGGGGGTGCCGGGCCTCTGGGATCTTGACGAGGCCCTCTATACATCGATTGCCCGAGAGATGACTCTCCGTGGCGATTGGGTATTGCCGACCTTCAACGCGGGTGTATTCTACGACAAGCCGCCGCTCATGTTCTGGCTGATGATGGGCAGTTTCCAGGTCCTTGGAATCAGCGAGTTTTCCGCGAGGTTGCCGGCGGTGATTCTGGCAATCGGAACGGTCTTGGCGACCTATCACTTGGCGCGGCGGATGTTCTCGGCAGAAGTAGGTTTTTGGGCAGGTCTGGTCACTGCGTCGAACATCATTTTTGTCATTTCAGCCCGCGCGGCAACGGTCGACTCGGCACTGGCGTTCATCACCACGCTCACGATGGCCCTTTTTGCCAAGGGAGCGAGATTGGGTGAAGGGCGTGATCCGTCCATCCAAGCGGCAGCGGGCCTGGCGAATCCTCGCAAGCTGAGATTTCTGCCCGCCTCATGGCTGATCTACGCCGCGATGGGCCTCTTGCTCGGTCTGGCCGTATTGGCCAAGGGACCCGTCGGCTTCTTGTTGCCGGCCGCTTCTATCGGACTGTTCTTGCTGGTCGCGAACCAGCCTGCGCTCCCTGCTCCTCTTCGGGAAGAGCAGGGTCAAGTGCGTCGCCTCCGGGCCCTATTGGGACGAATTGTTGTCCTGTTCTCTCCGCAGAAAGTCCTCCGAACGACCTGGGCGATGCGGCCGCTCACGGTGCTGGCCTGTGCGGCCCTCGTGGCCTTGCCGTGGTTCGTGGCAATCACCTGGCGGACTCAAGGCCTGTGGCTCGAGCAGTTCGTCACCAAGTACAATCTCGGCCCCTTCGTCAAGCCGTTCCTGGGTCATCGCGGACCGTTCTATTACCATTTTGTCGTGGTCCTGATCGGCCTCTTTCCCTGGTCGGTCTTTCTGGGGCCGACCTTGGTCAACGCCATTCGCATGCTCCGCGGGCGCGGCAGAGAGCAGCCCGCCACGGCATTTCTGCTCTGCTGGATTGGTGTATTCTTTGGCTTCTGGTCGTTGTGCAGCACGAAGTTGCCTCATTATGTCTTGCCGGCCTACCCAGCCCTCGCGATTCTGACGGGCGGTTTTGTTCATGCCTGGATCGGAAGTGCCGAGGCAGCCGGCCGACGTGTCATGTCGATAGCCACGGGTATTTTCCTCTGTGTCGGCGTCGCCATGATTGTGGTTTTGCCGCTGGTCACCGCCCGGTACGTTCCCGGCGAGCAGATCGTGGCCCTGGTGGGGCTGGCGCCAGCCCTGGGCGGCGGGCTGTGCTGGTATTTCCTCGCTCACAACGGCCGACGCCGGTACATGGGGGTCTTCGCTGCTGCCTCGTTGTTGTTCATCGCGATGTTCTTCGGCTGGGCGTCAATCCGCATCGACCGGCACCAGCACTCGCGGCCCCTGATGGCGGAAATCCGCCGCGACAGCCTTGCTGCCCCGCAGATCGCCGGCTATCGCTACTGCGACGCCAGCACGGTCTATTATGCCGGTGGCCCGGTGGCCGAATGCGACGATGTAGCCCGGCTGCGCGATTTTCTCGAGCGTGCGAAGCATCCCTACGTGGTCACCACCAGCGAGCGGTGGGAAGACCTCGAAGGGCTAATGCCCGGCCGCTGGCGGGTTGTCACACGGCGGCCGCGGTTCTTGGGCAAGGGCGAAATCGTGGTGGTTGCGCCGCAGGCGTCGGTCGAGACGAGTGTCAGTCGCCGCTGGGAGATGGCGGGGAAGTTCTGACCGCTTGCAGCGTGCAGCGTCCCGGCTATTTCCATGCGCCGGCCGCCAGGGTAGAATCTTCGGGCAGACCCCCAATTCGAAAGGACCTGCCTATGACCATTTTGAGAACTACCAGCTTGAAGCGTCGTGAATTCTTGACTTCTGTCGGCGCCGCCGCAGCGGCTGCCACCATTGTTCCCCGCAGCGCGGTGGCCAAGAGCGGCCAAACCCCGCCCAGCGAAAAGTTGAACATTGCCGGCATCGGCGTCGGCTCGATGGGCCACGGCGACGTGGGCGCCGTGGCCGGCGGCAACAATATCGTCGCGCTTTGCGACGTCGATTGGGGCTACAACGACGTGCAGGCATCCTTCCGCGACCATCCCAAGGCCGAGAAGTTCCGCGACTTCCGCCAGATGTTCGACAAGATGGAGAAGCAGATTGACGCTGTGGTCGTCGCCACGCCCGATCACAACCACGCCATCGCCGCGATTGCCGCCATGAAGCGGGGCAAGCATGTCTATTGCGAGAAGCCTCTGGCCCACAGTTTTCACGAATGCCGTGAAATGGCCCGCGCGGCCCGTGAGCACGACGTCGTCACGCAGATGGGCAACCAGGGCCACTCTTTCGAGAACTGCCGCATGCTCGTGGAATGGATTCGCGACGGCGCCATCGGTAACGTACACACGATCCACTGCGGTTGCTCGGCGGTGAACTCCGGCATCGACCGCCTGGGCGACCTGAAGAAGACGTGGCAGACGCCCGCGTCGTTGGACTGGGACCTCTGGTTGGGAGCGACGCCAAAGCGGCCGTATTGCCCCGCATTCCTGCCTTATGTTTGGCGGGGCTGGGTGCCCTTTGGAAACGGCACCCTGGGCGACTGGGTCTGCCACGTGGTCGATCCGGTCTTCTGGGCGCTGGATCTGGGCGCGCCGCAGACGATCGTTTCCGAGACGCCGGGCTACGACATCAAGACTCAAGGCGACGCGTATCCCAAGGGCGAGAAGATCACCTTCGAGTTCCCCGCCAAGGACGGCGCACCCGGTATTCCTGGTCGCGGCCCGATCACCTTGCACTGGTACAGCGGCACGGTTCGCATTCCGCGTCCGGCCGACCTCGAGCCGGGCCGCCAGGCCGTCGATACCGGCGCGGTCGTGCTGGGCGACAAGGGAACCATCATGTACGGCTCGCACGGCGCTGGCGGCGTACGGATCATCCCCGAGGCGAAGATGCGGGCTTACAAGTTGCCGCCCAAGACGATTGCTCGTGCCAAGGAGCACCATCAAGATTGGCTCGACGCCATCCGCACGGGCCGCAAGGCGGGCAGCGATTTTGCCGCCTATGGAGCGCCGCTCACCGAGATCGGCATGCTGGGCGTGATTGCCAGCCGTTTCGCCGGCACAAAGCTCCAGTGGGACAGCGCCGCCATGAAGTTCACCAACAGTCCCGAAGCCACCGCCTTGCTCACGCCGGTTTTCCGGCCAGGGTGGGATCTGTAGTGGCGTTTCGAGGTCGCATTGGGTGGCGCGCCCTTCGCAAGTTCAGGGCGCGCCATCCGTCGCTGCCAGCCTTGAAGGAGCAGCGGTCGTCATGAAAAACCCACGAAAAGCAATAATTTATTGGCGCAACAAAAATACCCCCGGTCTGAAACCTCTCTGCCGCAAACGTCAAGCCGTTGCGGGAAACGGCAGGAACTGTTATAATTCCGGATTCTTTGTCAGTATCCAGCCTTTAGCCTAATAAGGAGAATAACAGTGGCGATTCGTGTAGGTATCAACGGTTTTGGACGCATCGGGCGGCTTGTGTTTCGCGCAATCTGCGATCGGGGATTGCTCGGCAAGGTAATTCAGGTCGTGGCCGTCAACGACATCGTTCCCGCCGATAACCTCGCGTATCTGGTGAAGTACGACTCAACCCAAGGCAAGTTCCCGGGCACCGTCGCCAGCAAGAAGTGTGCACCGGATGCCGTCGAGGACGACACGCTCGTCGTCGACGGCCAGGAAATCAAGTGCCTCGCCGTCAAGGACGGCCCCGCCGCGCTGCCGTGGAAGGCACTGGGCGTGGACATCGTCGTCGAGAGCACTGGGTTGTTCACTGACGCGACGAAGGCCAAGGGCCACCTCGACGCCGGCGCCAAGAAAGTCATCATCAGCGCCCCGGCCAAGAACGAGGACATCACCATCGTGCTGGGCGTGAACGATCAGAAGTACGACGCCGCGAAGCACAACATCATTTCCAACGCAAGTTGCACGACGAACTGCCTGGCCCCGGTCGTGCACGTGCTCTTGAAGGAAGGGTTCGGCATTGAAGAAGGTTTGATGACGACCATCCACAGTTACACCGCCACGCAAAAGACCGTGGACGGCCCGTCGAAGAAGGACTGGAAGGGCGGCCGCACCGCCGCGCAGAACATCATCCCCTCGACCACCGGCGCCGCGAAGGCCGTCGGCCTCGTGATACCCGAAGTGAAGGGCAAGCTTACGGGTATGGCGTTCCGCGTTCCGACGCCGACCGTCAGCGTGGTGGATCTCACGGTCAAGACCGTGAAGGAAACCAGCTATGACGAGATCTGCGCCGCGATGAAGAAGGCCAGCGAGACCTACCTCAAAGGCATCCTCGGATACACCGACGACGAAGTCTGCAGCACCGACTTCATCCACGACGCGCATTCGAGCATCTTCGACGCCGGCAGCGGCATCCAGTTGAACAACAAGTTCTTCAAGCTCGTGAGCTGGTACGACAACGAGTGGGGCTATAGCTGCCGCACCGCCGACCTGATCGAGAAAATCGGGAAGTAGACGGCTTGCCGTGAGACAAGTTGAAATGGCGCCGCAGCGCCCGCAGGCCGGCGCTGATTCCGCGCGCATTGGGAGGGGGATGCGGCACCATGCTTGCATAGTCGACGCCGCTTTTCGGCTGTCAGGCTGCCAGGACACCGCATTCCCTGAAAAGCTCGCAGAAGGTATAATTGGGGGAATGGAACCCACGGCCGTTGTTCACTCACCCGATCGCTCGGAAATCCTCTCCTGGCTTCGCGAAAGCGATGAAGCCCGGCTGGAGGAGCTTTGGCGCCGCGCAGACCTCGTCCGCCAGCAGTCGGTCGGGGGGGAAGTCCACCTGCGGGGCCTGATCGAGATCTCCAACCACTGCGTCCGCCTCTGCGGCTACTGCGGGCTGCGACTGGACAACCGCGAACTGCCCCGCTACCGCATGACGGCCGACGAAATCCTGGCGTGCGTCCGGGAAGGCGTGAGCTTCGGTTACGGCACGGCCGTGCTCCAGGCCGGCGAGGACCCGGGCATCAGTGCCGACTGGATGGCCGACGTCGTCCGCCGCATCAAGGTCGAGTCGCCCCTGGCGGTGACCTTGAGTCTCGGCGAGCGCGACCACGACGAACTGGCCCTCTGGCGCGAGGCCGGCGCTGATCGCTACCTGCTCCGCTTCGAGACCTCCAATCGCCAACTATTCGAGCGGATCCATCCACCCCGCCCCGGCCGCGTTTCCGACCGCATCGCCTTGCTGGGCGAGTTGCGGAAGCTGGGATACGAGGTGGGCAGCGGCGTGATGGTCGGCATTCCCGGACAGAGCTACGATGACCTGGCAGGCGACCTCGAGTTGTTCCGCGAACTGAACCTCGACATGATCGGCGTCGGCCCTTTCCTCATGCACCCTCAGACGCCGCTGGCCGATCCGCAACAGCAGCACACCGCGCCGCCGGGAGAGCAGGTTCCCTCGTCGGAGTTGATGACCTACAAGGTGATCGCCTTGACTCGCTTGCTCTGCCCGCGGGCGAACATTCCCAGTACCACGGCTCTGGCCACGCTCAATAAGCGCAACGGCCGTGAATTGGGACTAGTCCGCGGGGCGAATATCGTGATGCCCAACCTCACGCCGCCGAAGTACCGCATCCACTACGAGATTTATCCGAACAAGGCCTGCATCCAAGAATCGGCGGGCATGTGCCATCGCTGCATGGACGCACGCATCGAGAGCATCGGCCGTACGCGGGGCAGCGGCCGAGGGGACTCGCCTAACTTCGTTGCCCGGTAATCCGCGTCGTGCGTCGAGTCGGCCATGCACTCATGGCTGGCCCGCCGTGCGGAGCATTGTCAGAAGAGAGCCGATTGATTCACATGTCCGCTGCCACCCAACCCGTCAAGCTTAGCGCCAGCGCCTACGACTTTTTCATTGACGAAGCCCGTTTTCACGGCCTGCTCGAACACCGTACCGACCGCGCGGAGATTTCCGCGGTGATTGCCAAGAGCATGGCCAAGGAGGCCTTGACGCTGGCCGAAACCGCCGTCTTGCTGGCCGCTGACGACGAGGAGAGTTGCCAGCAGATCTTCGAGGCCGCGCGGCAGTTGAAGCGCGATGTCTACGGCAACCGCATCGTGCTCTTCGCGCCGCTCTACGTGGGCAGCAGTTGCCGGAATGACTGTTTGTACTGCGCGTTTCGCCGTTCCAACAAGGATGTTGTCCGCCGCACGCTCAACCAGGACGAGTTGCGGGCCCAGGTTGAGGCCCTGGAGCGGAAGGGCCACAAGCGGACCATACTCGTCTTCGGCGAGCATCCGACCTATTCGCCCGAGTTCATCGCTGAATGTGTGCGGACGGTCTATTCGGTGAAGATCGACCACGGCGAGATCCGCCGCGTGAACATCAACGCCGCCCCCATGGACCACGCCGGTTTCGCCACCATCCGAGCGTCGGGCATCGGTACCTACCAGATCTTCCAGGAGACCTACCACCACGAGACCTACGCCCAAGTGCATCCCCGCAAGACGCGGAAATCCGATTACCTCTGGCGGCTCGACGCCTTGGCCCGAGCAATGGAATCAGGCTGCGACGACGTGGGCATCGGCGTCCTGTTCGGCCTGCACGACTGGAAGTTCGAGGTCCTGGGGCTGGTGGCCCACGCCCTGCACCTGCAGAAGCACTACCACGTAGGGCCGCACACGATCAGCTTTCCGCGGCTCCGCCCGGCGCAGGGCGTGAATATCGACGAGCAGCACCTGGTGAGCGACCACGATTTCAAGCGGTTGGTAGCCATCCTCCGACTGGCGGTGCCGTACACAGGCATGATCCTCACCGCCCGCGAGCCGGCCGAGCTGCGGCGCGAGGTGCTGGCCTTCGGCGTGTCGCAGATCGACGCCGGCAGCCGCATCGAGCTGGGCGGCTACACCGAGGTGGGCGACGCCCAGGTGATGGAGCGGGAGCAGTTCCAACTGGGCGACATCCGCTCCCTGGACGAGGTGATGAAGGAGCTGATGGTCGACGGCTACGTGCCCAGTTTTTGCACCGCCTGCTACCGCCTGGGTCGTACGGGCGAGCATTTCATGGAGTTTGCCATCCCGGGGTTCATCCAGAACCTCTGCACGCCCAACGCCCTGACGACGCTGACGGAGTACCTGGTCGATTACGCCAGCGCGGAGACCTGCGCCGCCGGCATTAAGCTTATCGAGCAGGAGCTTGCGCGGCTGCCGGATGGCGAGCGGAAGGCGCGCCTGGTCGAGCGGCTGGAGGAGATCCGCGAGCATGGTGCGCGGGATTTGTACGTGTGAGCGGGAGAATCATGACGCAAACCCGTGTTGAAACCGATTTGCTCGGCCCGCGAGAGGTACCGGCCGATGTTCTTTGGGGCATCCATACCCTGCGGGCGATCGAGAACTTTCCGCTCGCCGGGCGGCCCGTGCACCGCGGACTGGTCCATGGCTTTGGCGCCGTCAAGCTGGCGGCAGCGCGGACGAACCATGAGCTCGGCTGGGCCGACGAGGCGAAATTCGCCGCCGTTTCCGCCGCCTGCGAGGAGATGATAGCCGGACAGTTGGACGAGCACGTGGTTGTCGACGCCCTGCAGGGCGGAGCCGGCACGTCGACGAACATGAATGTCAACGAGGTCCTCGCCAATCGGGCCCTGCAACTTCTCGGCCAGCCGTTGGGCAGCTACCGCTGCGTCAATCCACACGACGACATCAACCTCCACCAATCGACCAACGACGCTTATCCCACCGCACTACGCGTGGCGGCGATCAACGGCCTCCGCGAGCTGCAACGGAAGGTGATCGGGCTGATGGAGGCCTTCCAGCAGAAGGAGAAAGAATTCGCCGACGTGGTGAAGATCGGCCGCACCGAGCTGCAGGACGCCGTGCTCATGACGCTGGGCCACGAGATGTCGGCCTACGCCGAGGCATTCTCCCGCGACCGCTGGCGGATCTACAAGTGCGAGGAGCGGCTCCGCGTGGTGAACCTGGGCGGCACGGCTATCGGCACCACCCTGGGCACCCGCGGCGGTATGTCTTCCGCGTGGTCGAGCATCTGCGGCAGATCACTGGGCTGGGCCTGGCCCGCGCCGAAAACCTCGTCGAGGCCACGCAAAACGCCGACGTCTTCATCGAGGTCAGCGGCATCCTCCGCGCCCTGGCCGGCAATCTTTTGAAGTGCTCCAACGATCTCCGCCTGCTTTCTTCCGGTCCGCACGCAGGGCTGGGCGAGATCCGCCTGCCGCCCCGCCAGGCCGGCTCGTCGATCATGCCCGGCAAGGTCAACCCGGTGCTGCCCGAGGCGGTGGCGCAGGTGGCCATGGCGGTGATGGGCCACGACCTGATGATCGTGCAGGCCGTCTCCGCGGGCAATCTGGAGCTGAGCCAGTTCCTGCCGCTGGTGGCCGACAGCCTGCTGACGATGCTCGATCTCTTGGCCCATGCCTGCGAGGTTTTCGCGCGGCAGTGTGTGGCCGGCATCGCGGCCGACCGCGAGCAGTGCCTGCTGCACGTCCACAACAGTACGGCCACGTTGACCGCCTTGGTGGAGCGGATCGGTTACGACAAGGCCGAGCACCTGGCCGAGCACCTCCAGCGGACCAAGGGCGACACGACGCAGACGCTGAAGAAGTTCGTCGTCGAGCACGAGTGGCTTTCGCCCGACGAGTTCGAGGAGTTGACCTCGCCGGAGCGGGTCACGCGGCTGGGATCGCCCAACGGCGGCGACGGGGCCGGCCCGTTGCCGTCGGCGTGAGCACCAGGCGGTCGAGCGCCGATGAAACATGCGTGAAGCAGATGTCGAACGTTGCGGAGCGATCCCGAGAACCGGGTAGCTTGCCGCTACGCGGTCTTCCCTCCTGCGCAGGACCCGCAGAAATGGCGGGCGCGTTTGCCCTGATCCTCGGAAAGGCTCGTTTTGCAACCCACCCCCAAATCCTTCCGTCTCCACATCAGCCTCTTCGGCCGCCGCAATGCAGGCAAGTCGTCTCTTCTGAACGCGCTGACCAGGCAACAGGTCTCGATCGTGTCGCCCATCGCCGGCACGACCACCGACCCGGTGGAAAAGCCGATGGAAATCCTGCCCATCGGCCCGGTGTTGTTCATCGATACGGCCGGCATCGACGACGAAGGAGCGCTGGGTGAATTGCGGATGCAGAAGACCCGCCAGGTCTTCGACCGCACCGATCTGGGCCTGATCATCGCCGTCGCGGGCCACTGGGGCCCGTTCGAAGAAGGCATCCTCTGCGAGCTCCGCGAGCGGAAGATCCCCGCTATCGTCGTCTTCAACAAGGCCGATCTCGGCACGCCGCAAACCGCGCTCATCGAAGAGCTCAGCCGGGCGAACATCCCCTGCGTGGAAACCGTGGCCACCGAGGGCCGCGGCATCCTCAATCTCCGCGAGGCCCTCATCCAATCCGCGCCGGATGATTACCTCAATCCACCGGCGATCGCTGCCGACCTGGTTCCACCGGGCGAGTTGGCGGTCCTGGTCGTGCCCATCGACATGGAGGCCCCCAAGGGCCGCCTCATCCTGCCACAAGTGCAAACCATCCGCGACCTGCTCGACGGCGACGCCATGTGCCTGGTGGTCAAAGAGCGAGAACTGCGCGACGCCCTGGACCGCCTTCGCCGCCCGCCCGCCCTGGTGGTCACTGACTCGCAAGCCTTTCTCAAGGTGGCTGGCGACACGCCGCTGGAGGTCAAGCTGACCTCCTTCTCGATCCTTTTCGCGAGGCAAAAGGGCGACCTCGCCCAGTTTGTCCAAGGGGCGATGGCCATCGAGGGGCTGCGGCCGGGCGACCGCGTGCTGGTGGCCGAGGCCTGCACGCACCACGCCATCGGCGACGACATCGGACGGGTGAAAATTCCCCGCTGGTTGCGGCAGTTCGTGGGCGGGCCGCTGGAGATCGGCACCATGGCCGGCCGCGACTTCCCCGCCGACTTGGACCGTTATCAGCTTGTCGTCCATTGTGGGGCCTGCATGTGGAACCGCCGCGAAATGCTCACCCGGATGCTCCGCTGCCGCCAAGCCGGCGTGCCCATCTGCAACTACGGCATGACCATTGCCTACACCCTGGGTATTTTCCAGCGGGCGCTGGAGCCATTTCCGGATGCACTGGAAACCTATCGGCTGGGAATGCAAAATCGAAAACGATAGAAGCTGCCTTAAGGCTCAATCCTTGCGGCTCGCTGCCGGCACCAGCCCAACAGCCCGAGGACGCCGGCTCCCAGCATCGCTAGTGCACCTGGCTCCGGTACCACGTTGAGCACAAGGTTGTTGCCTTGGACGGCGAGCGTGGCGGGCAGGCCGTCCACGGAACCGCTGGTGCTGCCGCCCAGGATGCTGGCGGGTAGCGCCGTGTCGGATTGGATCAGGTCATAGACGCCCGGCCCGAACTTCGATGTGTACGCGAAACTGAAGTTGGAAAATCGCAAGGGAATAGCAACGACGACCTGGCCGCAAGTGATCGTGTCGCTGGTAACGGGCTTGTCGAGATCGTAATCGAACACTGCCCCTGTGGCGAGGACCAGGCTGCCACTTAAAGCTAGGGTCCCGAGCGGACTGCCCGGGGCGATCTGGCCACTCGGATTGATCGTAACGCTGCTGAGGCTGCCGGTTCCGCCGAGAATGCCGCCGCTGTTGACAGTGACCGGGCTGACGAGTGAGCCGTTGACATCAAGTTCGCCTTGGTTAACGGTTGTTGCGCCGGTGTAGGTGTCGCTGCCGGAAAGCAGTAACACGCCGTTACCGATTTTTGTCAGGCTCCCTGAGCCTTTGAGCATCCCCGAGCAGGTCGTGCTGCCGTTGTCGCTGCCCACGCTGAGGCCAACCAGGCTGGCAATGTTGAGCGTCCCCGAGCCGGTCAGCCCGCCGAAAGTGGCGGCATACGTTCCGAAGCTGATGACGCCGCTGCCGCTGGTGTCGAGCGTGCTGTACTGCAAGGCGAGGGAATCGCCCAGCACGAGCATGCCGCCGCTGATGAGCGTGTTGCCGGTGAATGTATTCGCGGTGGCCAAGGTCAACGTGCCGCTATCGACCTTCGTCAAGCTGCCGGCGCCGGAAAGCGAGCCGGAGAGCGTTACGGCGTAGCCGGCCGTGTCAAAGGTCGCGCCGCCCAGCAGCACCAAGGGAACCGCGGTGGAGAACCCGCGGCCGGCCTTGAGCGTGCCGCCGCTGAAGTTGAAAACCGCCGTCCTCGAGCCTTGGGCAAGTGCTCCAAGGACGAGCAGTCCGCCGTTGAGATTGTATTCGGCTTCGCTGGCGGAGTATTCGGAAAGATAGAGGCCGCTGGCAGTATTGGTCCCCCCCGACTGTGTGAAGGTGCCGCTGCCCGAATAGCCCAAGTACTCGTTGCCCGCCGAAAGTTGGCCGCCGCTGAGGTAATATGTGCCGTTGCCGCTAGAGTAGTTTTCGCCGAGGTTGAAATAGCTGGTGCCGTTAGTCCCGCCCGACTGCCTGAAACTCCCTGTGCCCGAAAAGCCCACGTACTCGTCAATAGCCGACATGGAACCGCTGCCGCTCAGGCTATACGAGCCGGTGCTGCCAGAGTTGTTCCCAAGATAAAGATAGCCTACGCTGTTCGTCCCACCCGATTGCGTGGAGCTTCCCGCGCCGAATAACCAATGTATTGGTCGCCTGCCGAGAGCTGGCCGCCGCTAAGGGCATAGACGCCACTATCGCCGGCACCATAACCGAGATAGAGATAATCACGGATCGCGCTGGTGCCGCCCGATTGCGTGAAGCTTCCCGTGCCCCCGCTGCCCACGTATTGGTAGACGGCGGATAATCCGCCGCCACTGATTCCCGACACAAGATCGTTATTGGTGATAATTCCGCTTCCCAGCAGAACTTGGCCCGTCCCGGAGAGTACGAGCCCGTTGTTGAGATTGATCGCCACGCCCGTGGCGGCAATCGTTCCCTGGCAGGCGACCAGGTCGTTGATCGATCCCGAGCCGCCGAATCCCTGCCCCGCCGGCACCGCGAGCGTAGTGCCGAGGGTATGGGTCAGACCCAGGCTGCTGTAAGCGGCGAATCCGGTTGCAGGGCTGAAGCCGGGTGGAACGATCAAGAGCGAGTTGGCGGCGATCGACACCGAAATGTTGCCCGCGTTCTGGAGAGTGCCCGCGGAAAGATCGAGGATGCCGCTGCCGCTGAGCACTGCCGGCGCGGCGCCGCCGCTGAAAACCCCCTGATTCAGCAGGTTGCCATTGACCTGCAAGAGGCCGCCGGCGAGGGAATAGCTGCCGCCACTGCCAATGGTCAACAGCGCGGTAGCGTTCGTGCCGCCGCTCTGCTGGAATGCCGTAGCAGTTCCGGCAGCGTAACCGACGTATTCGGCGCTGGCCGACAACTGGCCGCTGCCGAGCAGGTTGTAGGTCCCGCTGCTTGCGGAATTCGCACCCACATCAAGGTAGTAGAGGTTGTCCGTACCGCCCGACTGCGTGAAGCTACCCGTGCCCAAAGAACCGACGTAGTCGTAGACTGCCGACAACTGGCCGCCGCCGAGGTTAAACGCACCGCTGCTGCCCGCATTATTGCCGAGATAGAGATAGTTGCCGACGCTGTTGGTCCCGCCCGTCTGCGTGAAGCTTCCGGTACCCGAATAACCAACATATTGGTAGTTTGCCGAGAACGAGCCACCAGCAAGCCGTAACTTCCGCTGCTAGCCGTTCCGTAACCAATAAAGAGGCTGTTGGTGCTGTTGGTAACGCCCGACTACGCGAAATCTACCAGCACCTGATTGGCGACGTATTACCAACCTGCCGACAACTGGCCACTGCCGGTAAGGCCATCAGGAGCCGTTGCCGCCTGCGTTGCTGCCGAGATAAAGACAGCTGCTCACGCTGTTCGTCCCGCCTGATTGCGTGAAGCTTCCTGCACCGAATACCCGACGTACTGCGAGCTTGCCGACAACTGCCCGCCGTTGAAGAGGTATGTGCCGCTGCCGGAGGCGCCTACCCGGCATAGAGATGTAGCCGATCGTATTGACACCCGCCAACTGCACGAAAATGCCCGTGCCGCCGCTGCCCAGGTACTGGTAGGCCACGGAGAGCGATCCGCCGCTGATTCCCGATGCAAGGTCGTTGTTGGTGAGTGTTTCCGCTTCCCAACTGGACCAAACCAGTCCCGGAGAGCGCTAGCCCGCCGTTGAGATTGATCGTCCCTCCGGAAGCGGCAGTGATCGTACCATAACAGACGACCGGATCGCCGATCGATACCGAACCGCTGAAGCCCTTTCCGGCCGGCACCGTCAGCGTCGTGCCGACCGTATGGGTCAGCCCCAAGCTGCCGTAAGCGGCAAAGCTCGTTGCCGGACTGAATCCGGAGGGCACGATCAGGAGCGAATTGGATCCCATGCTCAGCGAGACCTCGCCCAGGTTCTGCCACGTGCCGCTCGTGAGGTCCAAGATGTTGTCCGCGCTGAGTGCGGCCAACGAGCCGCCGCCGCTGAAGGTCCCCTGGTTCAATAAACTGCCGTTGACCTGCAGGAGGCCACCGGCGAGAAGATAACTGCCGCCGTTACCGATCGATAAGAGCGAAGTGGTGTTCGTGCCGCCAGTCTGCTGGAACGCCGCCGTCGCGCTGGCCGTGAAGGCGAGGTATTCTCCGGTAGCCAATACATGGCCGCTGCCGCTCAGGCTATAACTTCCGCTGCCACCCGCTCCGCCGCCGAGATAGAGATAGTCGGCGCCGTTGGTGCCACCCGTCTGGGTGAAGCTCGCCGTGCCCGAGAGCCCACGTACTCGGAAGATGCCGACAACAGGCTCTTGCCGCTCAGGCTGTAACTGCCGCTGCCAGGGTACGCACCAGGTAGAAGGCGTTGCCGACGCTGTTGGTCCCGCTCGTCTGCGTAAAACTCGCCGTGCCCGAGGAGCCGATGTATTCGTAGGGCGCCGACAACTGGCCGCCGCCGCCGAGGCTATACGTTCCGCTGCCGGAGTTCGTGCCCAAACTGAATGAACTGCTGGCGTTGTTGGTCCCGCCCGTCTGCGTACAACTTGCCGTACCTGAGTAACCAAAGTACTCGTTGCCTGCCGACAACTGCCCGCTGCCGCTGAGATTGTAGCTTCCGTTCGCACCGTAACCGACGTAGAACGAATAGGTGACGCCGTTGGTTCCGCCCGTCTGTGTGAAGCTTCCCGGACCAACATACTGGGTGTACGCCGACACTTGCCCGCCGCTAAGGCTATAGCGCCGCTGCTGCCGGGATTTCCCCCGACAACGAGATACTGGACATTGTTAGTCCCGCCCGACTGGGTAAAGTTCCCCGTGCCCGATGATCCCACCAATTCGTAATAGGCCGACAACTGGCCGCTGCCGCTGAGGCCGTAGGTACCGTTGCTGCCCGCGTTATTGCCGAGATTGAGATAGTTGCCGATGCTGTTGGTCCCACCCGACTGCGTAAAGCTCCCCATGCCGGAGGCGCCCACGTACTCCGAGGATGCCGACAAGGAGCCGCCGCCAAGGCTATAGGTGCCGCTGTCGCCAGCGCCGTAGCCGAGATAAAGATAATTGCTGATCGCGTTTATTCCAGCCGACTGTGTGAAGTTTCCCGTGCCGCCGCTGCCCACGTACTGGTACGCGGCGGAAAGCATGCCGCCGCTAATCCCCGACGTCGAGCTGTTATTTGTGAGAGTCCCGCTTCCCAATACGACTAGACCGGTTCCGGAGAGAGCAAGCCCGGCGTTGAGATTGATCGTCCCTCCGGAGGCAGCGGCAATCGTTCCCCGGCAAAGCACGGGGTCGCCGATCGATATCGACCCGCTGAAGCCCTGACCGGCGGCCACGGTGAGCGTGGTGCCAAGTGTGTAGGTTAGCCCCGGGTTGCTGTAAGCGGCAAAGGCGGTTGCCGGATTGAATCCGTAGGGCACGACCAGGAGCGAGTTGGCGCTCATGCTCAGCGAGATACTACCCAGGTTCTCCCAGGCGCCACTGGTGAGGTTCAAGATGTTGCTAGCGCTGAGGGCGGCTGGCGCGGCGCCGCCGCTGAGCGTTCCCTGGTTCAATAGGCTGCCGTTGACCTGCAAGAGGCCGCCGGCGAGGAAGTAGCTGCCGCTGCTGCCGATCGAGAGGAGTGACGTGGTGTTCGTGCCGCCCGTCTGCTGGAACGTTGCGGCGGCGGAGTAATCGACGTATTCACTGGCGGCCGACAATCGGCCGGTTCCGCTGAGGGCGTACGTGCCGCCAGCGCCGTAGCCGAGATAGAGATAGCCAGCGAGGCTGTTGCTCCCGCCCGACTGGACGAAGCTTCCTGTGCCTGAATAACCCACGAATTGGAAACCAGTCGCCAACTGGCCGCCACTGATGGCGTAGGCGCCGCTGCCTCCGGCATTGCAGCCCAGATAGACGTTGCCGACGCTGCTGCTCCCGCCGGTCTGGGTAAAGTTCCCCGTGCCCGAACAGCCAAGGAACAGAGAGCCGGCTGCCAACTGGCCGCCGCTGAGGACATAGGCGCCGCTGCCTCCGGCATTGTTGCCCAGATAGAGGGAGCTGCTGACATTGTTGGTCCCGGCCGTCTGCGCGAAGTTACCGATGCCCGAATAGCCGACGTACTCGCGTCCAGCCGCCAACTGCCCGCCCGTAAGACCGTAGCCTCCGCTGCTTGCCGCTGCATAGCCGAGAAAGAGATAGTTGCCGATCGCGTTGGTCCCGGCCGATTGCGTGAAGGTCCCCGTGCCGCCACTGCCTACAAATTGGCAAGCCGAGGATAGCGACCCGCCGCTGATCCCCGACACGAGATCGTTGTTGGTGAGGGTCCCGCTTCCCAATTGGACCATCCCGCTCGCCGAGAGCACAAGACCGCCGTTGAGATTGATTGCCCCCGCGGACCCGGCGGCGATCGTTCCCTGGCAGACGACCGGATCGTTGACCGCCCCCGAGCCGCCAAAACCTTGGCCGGCCGGCACCGTGAGCGTGGTGCCCAGCGTGTGGGTCATACCCAAGTTGCTGAAAGCGGCGAAGCTAGTTGAGGGGCTGAATCCGGCGGGTACGATCAACAGGGAATTAGCGGCAATCGAGACCGAGATGTTGCCCAGGTTCTGCAGTGTGCCGCCGGAAAGATCGAGAATGCCGCTGCCGCTGAGCGCTGCCGCCGCGCTCCCCGCCGCTGAAAACCCCCTGGTTCAGCAGGTTGCTGTTGACCTGCAAGAGGCCGCCGCCGAGGAGATAACTGCCGCCGCTGCCGATGAGCACCAGCGAGGCGGCATTCGTGCCGCCGGTCTGCTGGAAAGTCGCCGTCGCCCCGGCAGTGGCGGCAAGGAATTCGCTAGCGGCTGACAACTGGCCGCTGCCGCTGAGGCTGTAGGCGCCGTTGCCGCCGAAGTCGTCGCCCAGATAGAGCAGGGCGACGTTATTGGCCCCGCCCGACTGAATCAAGCTCCCCGTGCCCGAGGAGCCGACGTACTCGACCGACGCGGACAACTGGCCGCTGCCGCCGAGGCTGTAGGCGCCGCTGCTGCCGGAGTTCGCGCCAAGATAGAGGTAGCTGGCGCTATTGGTCGCGCTCAACTGCGTGAAGGTCCCCGTGCCCGAGGAGCCGACGTACTCGACCGACGCGGACAACTGGCCGCCGCCGCCGAGGCTGTAGGCGCCGCTGCTGCCGGAGTTCGCGCCAAGATAGAGGTAGCTGGCGCTATTGGTCGCGCTCAACTGCGTGAAGGTCCCCGTGCCCGAATACCCCAAGTACTCGGAGGAGGCCGACAGGCGGCTGTTGCCACTGAGGCCATACGCGCCGCTGCTGCCGCTGTTGTCGCCAAGATAGAGAGAGTTGCTGCCGTTCGTTCCGCCCGACTGAATCGAAGCTGCCCATGCCGGAGACGCCAATAGTCTCGTAAAACGCCGACAACTGGCCGCTGCCGCTTAAGCTGTAACCCCCGCTACTGCTCGTTCCGTAGCCAATATCAAGTGAGAGGTAGCTGCCGGTGTTGGTCCCACCCAACTGCGTGAAGCTCCCCGTGCCCGAGAAGCCTACGTACTCGGAGAATGCCGAACAGTAACCGCTAACGAGGTTGTAGCTGCCGCTGTCACCGGCGCCATTACCGAGATAAAGAGCATTGCCAACGGTGTTGGTTCCGGCCGATTGAGTGAAGGTACCTGTGCCTCCGCTGCCCACGTACTGGTAAGCGGCGGAAAACGTGCCGCCGTTGATCGCCGAAATGAGGTCGTTGTTCGTGAGCGTCCCGTTTCCCAACTGTACCACACCGGTCCCGCTGAGCAAAAGCCCTGCGTTGAGATTGATTCCTGCGCCCGTGGCGGCAATCGTTCCCTGGCAGACCACCGGATCGTTGATCGATCCCCAACCGCCGAAGCCGTTTCCGGCCGGCACCGTGAGCGTGGTGCCGAGGGTGTGGGTCAAACCGAGGCTACTGTAAGCGGCAAAGGCGGTTGCCGGATTGAATCCTGGCGGCACAACCAAGAGCGAGTTGGTTCCCATGCTCAGCGAGATCGAATTCAGGTTATGCCACGTGCCGCTGGTGAGGTCCAAGATGTTGCTGGCACTGAGCGCTGCCGCCGCAGTGCCACCGCTGAAGGTCCCCTGGTTCGTCAGGCCGTAGCTGACCTGCAGCAAGCCCCCGGCGAGGAGATAGCTGCCATCGCTGCCGATTGACATGAGCCAGGTGCTGTTCGTGCCGCTGGTCTGCTGGAACGTTGCCGTTGCCCCCGAAGCAAAGCCGACGTATTCACCGTCGGCCGACAACTGGCTGGTGCCGCTGAGGATGTACGCGCCGACCCCGCCGGCGGAATTGCCTAGATAAAGAGAGCCGCTGACCGTGTTGGTCCCGCCCGACTGGGTGAAGGTCCCCATGCCCGACGCGCCCACGTACTCAATGCCTTCGGACAGGAGGCCGTTGCCGAGGAAATAGGCTCCGCTGCTGCCGGCGTTGCTGCCCAGATAGAGATCGCTGTTGCCGTTGGCGTTATTGGTCCCGCCTGTTTGCGTGAAACTCCCCGTGCCCGAATAGCCGACGTACTGGGAGTAAATCGACAACAGCCCTCCGCTAAGCGCATATGTACCATTGCTGCCGGCATTGTTGCCAAGAAAGAGTCCGCCGTTGCCGCGGTTGGCTCCACCGGACTGCATCAAGCTCCCCGTGCCCGAATAACCTATGAACTGGGAGAGTGCCGACAACCGGCCGCCGCCAAGGACGTAGGTGCCGTTGTCGCCGGCGCCGTAGCCGAGGTAAAGGTAATTGCCGATCGCGCTGGTGCCGCCCGACTGCGTGAAGCTCCCGGCGCCTCCGATGCCCACGAACTGGTACGCCGCGGTAAGCGATCCCCCATTGATACCCGAGACAAAATCGTTGTTGGTGAGCGTACCGCTTCCCAACTGGACCTGGCCGGTACCGGAAAGCGCAAGCCCGGAGTTGAGATTGATCGCGCCGCCGGACGCGGCGGCAATCGTTCCCTGGCAGACGACGGGGTCGCCGATCGATGCGAGACCGCTGAAGCCCTGTCCGGCCGGCACCGTAAGCGTAGTGCCGGCGGTGTGGGTCAACCCCAGGCTGCTGAAGGCGGCAAAACTGGTCGCCGGGCTGAAGCCGGCCGGCACGATCAACAAGGAGTTAGCGCCCATGTTCAGCGAGATCCCGCCCAGGTCCTGCCAGGCCCCGCTGGTGAGGTCCAAGCAACCATTGGCGCTGAGAGTGGCCAGCGTGCCGCCGCCGCTGAAAGTGCCCTGGTTCAGGAGGCTGCCATTGACCTGCAAGAGGCCTCCGGCGAGCAGATAGCTGCCGCCGCTGCCGATCAACAATTGCGCGGTGGTGTTCGTGCCGCCGGTCTGCTGGAAAGCTGCCGTCGCGCCGGACGTTGATGCGACGAATTCGGCCGCGGCCGACAACTGGCCATTGCCGCTGAGGATGTACGTTCCACTACCGCCAGCGTTGTTGCCGAGATAGAGATAGCTGCTGACGCTGTTGGTCCCGCCGGACTGTACGAAAAGTCCCGTTCCTGAAGGAGCCTACGTCCTCGGACGATGCCAATACACGGCCGCTGCCGCCCAGGCTGTAAGTGCCACTGCTGCCCAAGTTTCCCCCTAGACAGAGAGGAGTAGTCGGCAGTGTTGGTACCGCCGGTCTGCGTGAAGCTTCCCGTGCCTGAAAGGCCCACGTACTCGTACTGGCCGGCCGAGAACGCACCGCCGCTGAGGTAGTAGGCTCCGCAACCGCCCGCTCGGTAACCGAGATAGAAGAAGCTGCTGTTGTTCGCCCGCCGGTCTGCATGAAGTTCCCGACGCCAGACGAACCCGAATACTGGTAGGCTGCCAACAATTGGCCGCCGCTGAGGCTGTAGACGCCGTATCCGCCCGGGTACTCGCCCAGATAGAGAAAGGTGCCGAGGTTGGTGCCGCCCGACTGCGTGAAGTTGCCCGTGCCCGAGGAGCCCACGTACTCCGAATCCGGCGACAACTGGCCGCTGCCGCTGAGGCCGTAGGCGCCGCTGCTGCCGGCGTTCGCGCCCAGATAGAGAGCGTTGCTGATGCTGTTGGTCCCGCCCGCTTGGACGAAGTTGCCCGTGCCCGAATAACCAACATACTGGACATTCGCCGACAACTGGCCGCCGACCAGGTTATACGTGCCGATGTCGCCCATGCCGTAACCGAGGAAAAGACCGTTGCCGATCGTGCTGGCCCCGCCCGATTGCATGAAGTTCCCCGAGCCGCCCGGCCCACGTACTGGTACGAGGCGGAGAGCGATCCGCCGCTGATCCCCGAAACGAGGTCGTTGTCGGCGAGAGTCCCGCTTCCCAACTGGACCACGCCGCTTCCGGAGAGCACCAATCCCCGCGTTGAGATTGATCGCCCCACCGGACGCCGCGGCGATCGTTCCTTGGCAGACGACTGGATCGTTGATCGATCCCGAGCCGCCAAACCCCTGCCCGGCGGGGACCGTGAGCGTAGTGCCGAGCGTGTGGGTAATGCCCAAGTTGCTGAAAGCAGCAAAGCCGGCTGGGCTGAAGCCGGAGGGAACGATCAACAGCGAATTGGCCGCGATCGACACCGAAATGTTGCCCACGTTTTGCAGCGTGCCGCCGGAAAGATCCAAAATGCCGTTGACACTTAGGGCTGCCACCCCGCCGCCGCCGCTGAAGAATCCCTTGGTTCAGCAGGTTGCCGTTGACCTGCAAGAGGCCACCGGCGAGGAGGTAACTGCCGGAGTTGCCGATCGACAACAGGGACGTGCTATTCGTGCCGCCGGTCTGCTGGAACGCCGCCGTCGCACCGGCGGCAAAATCGATGTATTCACCGCAGGCTGACAATTGGCCGCTGGTGTTGAGTCCATAGGCGCCGCTGCTACCGGCGTTGTACGCAAGGTAGAGGTTTCCGCTGATGCTGTTGGTCCCGCCCAGCTGCGTGACGGTCCCGTTGCCGGCAATGCCAACGTACTGGTCCTGCGGCGAGATGTTGCCATAACTGCCAGAGCGACATCGCACCGCCACTGTCGACCGTGAGCGTGCCGCCGGCCGCCAGGCTGCCGTTGACCAGCAGCGTGCCGCCGCTGACGAGCGTCGGCCCGGTGTAACTGTTGGCGGCCGTTAGGACGAGAGTGCCGGAACCGGCCTTGGCGAGGCCGAGGCTGCCGCCGAGTACGGCGGCAATCGTGGCCGTCTGGTTAATGACGGTGATCGTGGGCATGCCGTTGGAGACCATGCAGGTCAGAGTTCCGCCGCTGCCAGGGCTCAGAGTCCAATTGTGGGCGTTGCCTTGGTCGCCGAAGACGATGTTGCCGATCGTGTAGCTGCCGTCGAGGGTCACGGTGGCGTCGGCCGCCAACGTTTGCCGGCTGAAGTCGGCCGTGCTATCGATGCCGTTGGGCGGACCCGCCGAGATCCAGTTTCCGCCTCTAGCCCAACTGCCGCCGCCGATAACGTTCCAAATCGAAGGGGCAGGGGGCACGAAATTGAACGTAAAATCATCCACGACAAACTGCGTGCCGCCGCCAGCGAATCCCGGGGCTTGCGTGCCGCCGGAGGAAGTGAACGTGACCGTGTCGACGTTCTGCCAATTGAAATTCTCCAGCGTCGGTCCGGCGGTGTTCACGATAAAATTGGCCGAATCGACCTGGACTCCATCCAAATAGCCGAGAACCTGAATGTCCAGACCGTTGTTCCAGGCTGCCGTGAAGTAGACCGAATTGAACGTAAACGGGAAACCGCTAAGGGAAGCCTGCTGACCATATCCATTCACGGCGACACTGGGCGGCGATACCATGCCGTTCAAGTAGCCGGATGGAGAGGGCAACTCACTCAAGTAGAAAAAGTTGGTCCAATCCAGCCCGCCGTAACCGTTGGGGACTACTGTCCCGGTGGTGGAGGAGAGGGCGAGATCGTCAAACGTCAGCGTTGTGGCGGGGGCGATCGCCGCACTCCCCGCAACGACAAGGACCGCGGCCATCGCCTTGACAAAGCCCGCCGTTGCTGCTTTCGCTGGACCACTGCCCCTCATGATCAACTTCCCAGACATTTGTCTTCCCCTTGACCAGGCGGACTAAAATCCAGCCCGCATTGCTTGCGCCGCGCAGCGCTGCGACGGAGACACTCAAGGAGCACGTAAACAGCGGAATCGAAGGGCAGCAGTACTAGACTCCCCTGAGAGTCGCCATACTATTGAGCCACCGGTCGCAGTGCCAACGAACCAAACCCCCGCCGGAGTCGTGTGTCTGCTTACCCCGCGCTCAATCGCATACTACGCCGCCTGCTGCCTAGATGGTGATGCGTGCGGCCTGTACACCAGTGCAGGCCTGGTGCCCACATAGAGTGGGACTCTTGCCAAGACCGTTTTTAATCTAACTAGAAGCCGCGTGGCTGTCAAATGCTCTAGGGGAGGAATCCAAAGGGACTGGAGGCTATCGGATTCCAGTTGCGCGATACTCGCCAAGTCTCGCGGCTTGCTTCTGGCCCCTATCCGTCCCCGCCGGGCGTTTCCATTACGAGGATATCGCTCGCGGCATCAAAGAAGTACAGGCGATCGGGCTCGGCGGCCGCGAAGACCCGCTCGCCGGCGGCTGGCTGCAAGTCGCCGGGACCACGGGCGATGATGACCTGGTTTCCCACGTTCAGGTACACGTGGTTCTCCGCCCCCAGCCGTTCGACGGCCCCGACCACTGCCGGAAAAACCACCGGGTACTGAGTGTCGAGCACCGAGTACCCAATGTCTCTGCCGGAAGTCAGCCGCAAGTGCTCCGGCCGCATCCCCAGCGTGATCGCTCTGCCGGAGTGGGACTCGACCACTGCACGGCAACGATCAGGCACCGGCAACCTGACACCCCCGGCCAAGGTGAGAACGCAACGGCCGTCGGTCGGTTCCACGCGGCCGTCGAGAAAGTTCATTCCGGGGCTGCCCAGCATCGAGGCCACGAAGCGGTTGGCCGGCCGGTCATAGAGCGTTTGCGGATCCGCTACCTGTTGCAGGCGGCCGTCGCACATGATGGCGATCCGCTGGCCAAGGGCCATCGCCTCGCTGGCGTCGTGCGTCACGTGGATCATCGGCGTGCCGAGCCGCTGGTGCAAGCGGCGGATTTCGTGCCGGAGTTGGCGGCGGAGGGCGCCGTCGAGGCTCGCCAGCGGCTCGTCCAAGAGGAAGTACTTGGGACGGCGGACCATCGCCCGCCCGAGGGCCACGCGTTGCTGCTGGCCCAAGGAAAGTTCGCCCGGCCGGCGGTCCAGCAAGGCGGCGATGTCCAGCGCCAGGGCCGCCTCGTCCACCCGCAGGCGGATCTCGTCTCGGGGCGTCCGGCGCAGTTTCAGGCCGAAGCCCAGATTGCTGCGAACGGAGAGGTGAGGATAGAGTGCCCCTTGCTGGAAGACCATGGCCACGTCCCGCTCGCGTGGCGACAGCCTCTCCGCCGGCCGGCCGCCGATGGTGATCTGTCCAGTGCTGGGCTGCTCCAGCCCGGCGATCAAGCGGAGGGTCGTCGTCTTGCCGCAGCCGGAGGATCCCATGAGAACCAGTAACTCGTGGTCGCCGACCTCCAGGCAGAGGTCGTCGACCGCGCGGACCCCGCCGGGGAAGATTTTGCTGAGGTGGGAGATCACGATGGCGGCCATGGATGCATTGTCGCACGAGCAGCGAGCCATAGCAATCGCGGACGCCTGATCGCGCATTCGCCATGCCACCATTCCCGTCCCCTACCGGAATCGGAACGGGTCATCTAAAATCGGTGAATGAATTTGTCGTCTTCCACCGTCCGGCTGGGGCCGCTGCGGCTTTCCTCGACCGCCGCGGGGGCTGCCTGCTGCGTCGTCTCCATGCTGGCTTACAGCACGACCAATGCTTGCATGAAGCAGCTCAGCACGATGCCGAGCGTGCCCGCCTGGGCCGTCTGCGTAAAAGAATCGATCACCGTCCTCGTGGTGGGGCCGTGGCTGCTCTGGCAGATGTGGCGGAAAAAAACCAGTTTTCCCAGGGGGCGTACCCTGGTCATGCTTGTCACTGTTGGCCTGGCTACCGAGTTGATCGGGAACATGGGTGTCCAATGGGGATACGAAATCGTCGGGCTGGCCGTGATGGTCCCAGCTTATACGGGCTTCATTCTCGTCGCCGCGACGGTCCTCAGCGGCGTTTTGCTCGGCGAGCGGGTCTCGGGGCAAAACCTGGCCGCCGTGGGACTGCTGATCGTCGCGGCAACTTTGCTCGGCATTGGCTCTGCGCACGCTGCTGGGGCCACCGAGGCAACGAGTGCCGCTAAGGCATCAGCGGGCCCCTGGCTGACCGCAGCCGCCATCGGCGCGGCCGCCGCGGCGGGCATTGTTTTCGCCTTCTTGGGGATCGCCATCCGGCACTGTGTCACCGGTTCGACAAGCTACAGCGCGGTGATGGTGGTGATCACCGGAATGGGCGTGCTTTCGCTCGCTCCGCTGAGCTTTTACAGCGCCGGAGCGGCAAGATTATTGAGCACTCCCTGGCCGCAATACGTGTTCATGTTCGCCGGCGGCGTCTGCAACCTTATCGCCTTCTTTGCCTTGGTCCGCGGGCTGCAACTGACAACCGTCTTGCACGTCAACATGATCAATGCGGGACAGGTGGCCACGGCCGCGCTAGCCGGCATGCTCTTCTTCGGCGAGAAATTTAATTACTGGCTCGTTGCGGGCGTTTGCCTGATGATCGTGGGAATCCTCGCCTTCGGCAGCCCCGTCGATCAAGAGGCCATCGATGCGCACGTGTGACGGCACGTGCCAGTAGCAGGATTATGCTATACTATTGGGTCCCCAAGGAATCTGGCAATGACCAAAGTCGTGATGCTCTGCGGCGGGCTCGGCACTCGCCTGCGCGAGGAAACCGAGTTCCGCCCCAAACCGATGGTCGAGGTGGGCGGCCGGCCGATCCTCTGGCATATCATGAAGACCTATGCCCACTACGGCTTCCGCGAATTCGTCCTCTGCCTGGGTTATCGCGGCAACGTCATCCGCGAATACTTCCTCAATTACGAGGCCATGAGCAATGATTTCACCATCGCTCTGGGGGCGAGCGGCCGGAAAATCGAGTACCACGGGGCCCATGACGAGCAGGACTTCTGCGTCACGCTGGTAAATACCGGGGCCGACACGATGACCGGTGGACGCGTGAAGCGGGTTGAACCCTTCGTCGACGGCGACACCTTCATGTGCACCTACGGCGACGGCCTGGCGAATATCGACATCCATGCCCTGACGGCCTTCCATCGGGCCCACGGCAAAATGGCCACGGTGGCCGCCGTGCGGCCCGTCTCTCGCTTTGGCATGATGGAGATCGACGAGGGCGGCAGTGTGAAGTGCTTCGCCGAAAAGCCGCAGGTGGAGGGCTGGATCAACGCCGGATACTTCATTTTCCACCGTCGCTTCTTTGACTACCTCAAGGGTGGCGACAGTTGCGTCCTGGAGCACGAACCACTCTCCCGCGCCGCGGCCGAAGGGCAACTCGTGGCCTATCGCCATCAGGGCTTTTTTTTCGCCATGGACACATTTCGCGAGTACGAGGCCCTGAACAAGATATGGGCGTCCGGCAACGCCCCGTGGAAAGTCTGGTGATGAGCGATCCGCTTTCTCCGCCTTTGGCCCCCGCCTTTGCCGGCCGATCGGTCTTTCTCACTGGGCATACCGGCTTCAAGGGATCCTGGCTGGCCGTCTGGTTGCACCGGTGGGGGGCCAAAGTGACTGGCTACTCTCTGCAGCCGCCGACTTCGCCCAGCAACTTTGTCGCCTCCGGCGTCCGCGACCTGCTGGCCGCACACCATGAGGCTGACCTCCGCGATCTCGATCGGCTGAAGGCAGCCGTGCGGGCGGCGGAGCCCGACGTGATCTTCCACATGGCCGCGCAACCCATCGTACGGGAAGGGTACGCCCGGCCGCGGGAGACTTTCGACGTCAACGTGATGGGTACGCTGAACGTGCTGGAGGCGGTGCGGGAACTGGGGCGACCGTGCGTGGTATTGGTAATCACCAGCGACAAGTGCTATGAGAACCGCGAGCAGGTCTGGGGCTACCGGGAATCTGACGCCGTAGGGGGCCACGATCCCTATAGCGCCAGCAAAGCGGCGGCGGAAATCGTCACCGCTTCCTATCGCCGTTCATTTTTTCCCCCCGATCGGCTGCCCCAGCACGGCATCAAGCTGGCCAGTGTGCGAGCGGGCAATGTCATCGGCGGCGGCGACTGGGCTAAGGACCGCATCATTACCGACATCGTCCGCCACCTGCGGGCCGGCGAGTCGGTGCCCGTCCGCAGTCCACAAGCGGTGCGTCCCTGGCAGCATGTCCTGGAACCGCTGGGCGGCTACTTGACATTGGCCGCCCGCCTGTTGCAAAGCGACGAAACGGCGCTCTGCGACGCCTGGAATTTTGGCCCACTGCCGGGCGAGGAAGTTCCCGTCAACCAGTTAGTGGAGCATTTTCTCCGCGCATGGGGTGGGGGAACGTGGAATGACGTCAGCGATCCGGCACAACCGCACGAGGCGGCCGTTTTGCGATTGAGCATTGACAAGGCGCTGCACCAGCTCCAGTGGCGTCCGCGGTGGGGCGTGGTTGAAGCCGTGCGGCGGACTGCGGCCTGGTTCCGCTGTTTTTATGCATGTCCCACGCCAGATGCGCTAGCCGCCTGCCGGCAAGACATCGAGGCGTATGAACAAGCAAAATAGAAGCCGCGGATTCGTTGGAGTTTTCTGTTTGCCGCAACGGAATCAGCCGTTCGAGCCGCGGGCGGGCCGCTTCCGCCTTCGCCAACCCCAGCCCAACAACGCTATGACACCCACGCGCAGCAGCGACGCGGTCCCAGGCTCCGGCACGACGTTGAGCACTACATAATTGCCGGAGACCGCCAGGTTCGCGGGGTAGCCGTCCACCGAGCCGCTGGTGCCGCCGCTCAACGCGCCGCCGGGGAGCGACGTGGCCTCGATCAACTTGTACGCGCCCGGCCCGAAGTTAGGCGTGTGCGTGAAGTCGAAATTGGAGAACCCCAACGGACTGCCGACCACCAGGGTGCCGCAGGAGAGCATGTCGCTGCCGCCCGGTTTGTCGAGGTCGTAGTCCATCATCGCCCCCGAGGCCAAGACCAGGCTGCCTGCGACGCTCAGAGTTCCCAGTGGGCTGCCCGGCGCAATCTGTCCGCTGTGGCTGACCGTCACGCTGCCGAGACTGCCGGTTCCGCCCAAAATGCCGCCCGCGTTGACAGTCACGGGGCTGGCCAACGGACCGTTGACCAGAAGTTCGCCCTGGTTGATCGTTGTGGGGCCGGTATAGGTGTTGCTGGCGGAGAGCGTGAGGACGCCGTTTCCGCTCTGGACTAGTCCGCCGCTGCCGCTGATAGTGCCGCTCAGGGTCTGTGCCGCCGAACTGGAGTAATTGAACGTGCAACCGTTGCTGAAGACCGAAATGGGACTGCCATAGTTGCCGCCCGGGCCCAGCGCACTGGCGCCGCCGATGGTCAGCGTGCCGGCGCAGACCGTGGTGAGGCCCGTGTAGTCGATGGCGCCGTTGAGCAGCAGCGCGCCGCTGCCGCACTTGCTCAGTCCCTGGCTCCCCGCCAGAGCCAGGTTGAGGGTCGCCTGTGGATCCGTTACGGTGACCATCGGCGCGCCGTTGAGCACATTGAGCGTCAACGTGCCGCCGCTGCCGGGACTCAGCGTCCAGTCATGCCCGCCGGAGTCGGCAAAGCTCAGGTATCCGATCGTGCGATTGCCGTCGAGCGTCACTGTGGCGTTGGCGGAGAGGCCCACGGGGCCGAAGTCGGCCGTGTAGCCCACCCCCGTGGCGGGACCGGCCGCCGTCCAGTTGGCGGTCGCGCCCCAACTGCCGCCCGTGCCGACATTCCACGCGAACACGTTGGCCGTGCTGGAGACGTTGTAGACGTTCACACCGCCGGCGATGGTGGAATAAAGCTGCGTTCCGTCGGCGGAAATCTTCAGGCGGCCCGTGACGAAAGCGTGGTTGCCGACCCACGTGGAGTTGGTGGACGAGTCGACGACCGCGGTCTCCGTCAGGGTCGTCGTGCTGTAGGCGTCGACCATGGGATGCGGACCCTCGAAAGAGTACCAGGAGAAATAGACCGTGTTCGACGTGGGGCTATACACGGCGCCGATCGGGACCGTGAAGGCATACGTGCCCACGAGGCCCACCGAGCCGAAATTCCGATTGTAGATGTAAGTGCCGTCGTAGGTCGGCACGGCATACTGGCTGCCGCCGCGACCGGGCGCGATCTCGAAGGTGAACCACCCGCCAAGAGCCGAGCCCGTGAAACTCCCGCTGGCCACGTTGTAGCTGCCGATCGGTCCTCCGGAATCGTTGGGCTGTGCATTGGCGATCACGGCGTGGTCGGCGCTGGCCACCAGCATGGAGTTCGGCAAGATCGAGCCGATCTGGGCCGTCGTGCCGGCGGACAGATTGACCATCATCAGCGGGACCGATCCCTCGTTGGGAGATGCAGGTGCCACCATCACGTTGTTGTTGTTGGCGAAGGCCGCGGTAAATGCCCCGCCGCCGTAGATGTTGCTGAACGATACCTGCTGCGCGACGCCCGTGATCAGGTTCACGACGTCGAGGTGGTCGGTCGTGGTATCGGCAACGACGAGCGTATTGCCGTCGGGCGAAATGTCCATGCCGCACAAGGAACCGCCCAGATTCCACGAGGAGAGCTGCGCGTTCGTCGCCAGGTCGTAACGCGTGATCGTGCCGTTGGAATTCGATATATACAGCAGGTCTCGTACCGGGTCTTGCACGATATCCACGCGACTGGCATCGGAAATGGAAAGCACCGGCCCCGCCGCTTGGACTTGCCCGGCGCGAATACAGCCGGCCACATAAGCCCCAACCACAAGAATCACGGGCAAGACACCCGCCACGCAGCGGAACGTTGCCGCCGCCCAACCCGGAATCCCCACGCTACGCTTCAACATGATTTGCCTCTGCACATTGAATCCACGACTTTCGTATACAAACGCACGATGCGGCGCTCGTAGTCCCGCCCTTAAGCGGAAGTGGCCGACGGAATTCGCCCGGCTACAGCCAGAACTACAAGCGGGAACACGCGACCAAAAGAAAGCCTGATCGGGCGGCGGACCCGCCGATCAAGAAACGGTCGCGATCAAAGAGTCGCCGGGGTCGATGCCAAGACAAAACTGGTCATCGAGAGCCCGCGACAGCGCTGCCTCAGTAATATCGAACTGCATGAAGTGCGGACAAAAATCGCCCGCACGACTGTAGGTCTACCGCTGCCGGTGCGAGCAACACAAGGGGGTGGGATATCGGCAATCTGTAGGGCGGGTGCTGGGAAGAAAGTCCGCAAGTCCAACGATTTCATGGAGACGAATGTAAATGCGTCTCCCTAAATCCATTGGAGTCAGGCGTCAGGCCGATCGATTCTCGGGCGAGCTGCCCTGCTGCCCCCGTTGGTGATATCGCGACAGTCGCCGTTGCAGGAAACCCGACTTCCCCAGGCTGATGCACATGGCCACGACCAGCGATACCGTCCCGCAGAGGATGTAGTCCAGGCCGGAAATGACGGGCCGCAACTGCCGATACCCCTGCACGCTGCCGATTCCCAACCAACACAGAAGCGTCGCGGCCGCCGACACGAGGAACAGCCGGTTGCGGACCAGCCAGCCATAGGCGGCCGCAACGATGACGACGATCGCCGGATAGATCATCAGCCAGTGTGGCGGAACGTCGCCGAGTTGGGCGGAACTGCCGGTCAAGGCCACGATCGCTCCGATCCCCAGCAATGCTGCCGCGGCATGTTGCAGCCACCGCGAAACGCGCCGGAGAACACGGCCCCCAGGAGCATCGCCGCGGCGAGCAGCCCGTGCGCGGGGATGAAGCCATGGTATGCCACGAGCGCCGTATCGTGGTACTGCAGCGTGACGCCGATTGTGGCGCAGCAGGCTGCCGAAAACCAACGGGTCGCGCTCGGCCGCCGGCAAGCGATCAGGGCCTGGATTGCGCCTAGCACCAGGATCGGATACGCTTGGGGACGGGCGCCAAGGGTCGCCGCGTCGACGGTTTCCGGGCTGACGAAGGCGAGAATCAGGAGCACGGCCGAGAGGGCCTCGACGGCATAGGAGACCCGCCGCAGAATGGCCCACCCGTAAAAGGCGGCGATGGCCATCGTCGTAAGGAACAGTGGCCCGGTCCCGATTGTGGGGATCAGGATCTCATGCACGAACCGCAGGCCCAGTTTTCCACTGGGCGGCACCATGGCCAGCAAGATCAGGCCGGCCGGCGCGAGCATCGCGATGCGCTTGGCCGCGATTGAGTCCGCCACGAGGCCGCCTTCCAGCAGCAAGAGGTTGGCGGCGAGCAGAAAAGGCACGAGAAAATAGGGGGCAAAGATGGTCGTGAAGCCGCCCGCCATGTGCATCGATAGGCAGAGATAATAGCTCCGCCCGCAGACGCCGAGGCCCATCATGAAAAACAGCATCCAGGGATACCAGGGCCAGGGCCAGGGAGTGCCATTGTCACCGACGTACCCCGCGCCCCGCCGCACCGCCGGCAGCAGCGACAGGCAGACGACCGCGGCCAGCCATGGAAAGGCCAGCAGACCCCACTGGATCCCCGGCTCGTAAGGATCGGTGAACAGCGGCGACCAGCGCAGGGCGACGGGATAGACGAAGAACAAGGCGAGCATCAGGTAGTATGGCAGCCGAAAGAGCCACGGCAAGCGGATCGCCAGCCCCCGCAAGAGTCCTTCCGTGACGAGCACCGAAAACAGCAGTCCGCCCAGCGAGCAAAGCGTTCCGTTGCGGGGAAACCTGGCCAGGGCGCCGTCGAAGCTGATGGACGTTGCCAGCAACATCAAGACGACCAGCAGGAGCAGGCTGCGGCCGTCGTCCCAGACCTTTCCCAACCGGATGACCACGAAGGCCGCCAGCGACAGGATTAGCGTATAGGCGAGCAGTCCGCCCATCAAGGCGAACGACTGGAACGTGTACACGTTGCGGTCAAAGGAGCTTTCCAGTCCCCAGAAGACCAGCGACTGCGCTGATCGCGTAAAACGGATTGTGGGTATAGAGGAGCCGACCGAGGTCTTCGAAGCGAAGTCCAGCCGTGCGCTTGCCGGGGTGGAGCGGCAGCGGAGGAGTGGTGGCGGGACCGCCGAGGGGCGATTGCGGATTTTCCATGGAACACCTCTCGATGCGTGGCGGTCAACGGTGCTTCGGCACGCCGCGTCCAGATGGTTTACGGCGAAGCCGGCGGACCCACACGCTGGCGCGGCCCTTTCACGCTAACGTCAATTGTAACCGCAAAAAGCCGGGGATGTCGAGCTACGACCAGCTTCCTTCGCGGCTGTTTCGGCCTTGGACAACCCACCGCTCCCACACCTCGCGTAAAACGGCTACCAGGTTCGCGGCAAAACGTTTCCCGTCGCATAGCGGCGAAATGGCCATCCGCTCCCGCAAATCGGCCCGCAGCGCGGCCAGCCGCGGCAGGTCGTCGGCCAAGGAAACCGCCAACTCTACGTACTTGTCCCAATTGTCGGTAATCGTCGCCGTGAGACCGACATTGGTGAGATGGCTGAGCGAATGCCGACTTGCAAAGGTCTCGCCGGGACAGGTCACTACCGGCACGCCCATCCAGAGCGCCTCGCAGGTCGTGACGCCGCCGGAGAAAGGGAAGGGATCCAACGCCACGTCCACCTGATGATACGCCGCCAGGTATTCCTCGTAGCAGCTCGACGGCAATAGCTCTAGCCGTTGCGGGCCCACGCCCCGGGCGGCAAAGAGATCGAGGTACCGCCGCTTCACGCTTTGGTTGCCTAGCCCGCGATACTTCAGGACCAATCGCGCGGTCGGACAGCGGCGGAGGATTTCCGCCCAAACGGCCACCACTTCCGGACCGATCTTGGCCAGATTATTGAAACTGCCGAACGTCACATAGCCGTTGGTCAACGCTGGCAGCCGGCCGACCGGTGGCGCTGCGTCCGGCGGGTCGTAGCACACATAGTCGTCGGGCATTCGCAGCACTTGTTCCCGATAGTAATGTTCGGTTCCGCTGGGAACCACGTGGCGATCGGCAAGCAGGTAGTCCATCGCCGACAGCCCGGTCGTCCCTTCGTAGCCGATCCAGGTGATTTGAATCGGCGCCGGTTTGCGGGCGAAGACCAGCAGCCGGTTGTGCCCGGTGTGTCCTGCCAGGTCGAAGAGGATGTCGATGCGGTCCGCGCGGATCTGTTCCGCCACCTGCTGGTCACTCATGCCGAACACGTCCCGCCATTGGGTCGCGGTGGACTGAAAACGCTGTGTCAGTTCGTCTTTGACAGCACGGTCGGAGTAACCGATGGTCTCGTGTTGCTGGCAACCGAGGCTCTCCAAGACACGAACGAAGAAATAGCCGACGGGATGCCGCCCCAGATCGGGCGAGACGAAGCCTAGACGGAGCCGGCCATGGCGATCGCCGGAGTTTTCGTAGCGTGTAATGTCTCCGCGCAGTGGGGCCGCGTGCCGGCGATCGAACTCGGCATGGGCTTCGGCCAATACCGCCGGAGTCACGCCCGTGCAATACTGGAGTGCCAACAACAGGTTGTCGTGCGCGGCGACATAGTCCGGCTTCGCTTCCAGGGCCCGGCGGTAACAGGCGACCGCTTCTTCCATATTTCCCTGGTCCTGGAACGCGGTGCCCAGGTTATTGTGGGCCTCGGCGTAGTCCGGTTCCAATTCCAGTGCCCGGCGATAGGAGGCGATCGTGTCGTCGAGCCGGCCCTGATGTTTCAAGGCGTTGCCCAAGTTAAACTGTGCTTCGGCGTAGTCCGGCTTCGCTTCCAGTGCTCGGCGATAGCAAGCGACCGCTTCGTCCGGCTTTCCCTGTTCCAGCAAGGCATTGCCCAGGTTGTAGTATGCCTCGGCGAAGTTCGCCCTCAGTTCCAAGGCCCGGCGGTAACACGCGATGGCGTCGTCCAGTTTGCCACAGGACTTCAAGGCATTACCCAGGTTGTTGTGTGCCTCGGCGGATTCTGGATTCAAATCCAGGGCGCGGTGGTAGCAAGCGACGGCTTCATCCAGTTTCCCCAGGTCCTTCAAGGCGGCGCCTAGGTTGCTGTGCGCCCTGACGAAGTCCGGTTTCAATTCCAGGGCGCGGCGATAGCAGGCGACGGCCTCGTCCAACCTCCCCAGGCCCTTCAAGGCCACGCCCAGGTTGTAACGGGCCTCGGCGTAGTCCGGTTCCAATTCCAGGGCTCGGCGATAGCAGGCGACGGCTTCGTCCAGATTTCCCTGCTTGCTCGCGGCGGCACCCAGGTTATTATGCGCCTCGGCGTAGTCCGGTTTTCGTTTTATGGCTTGACGGTAACAAGCAACCGCCTCGTCCAGCTTTCCTTGGCCCTGGAAGATAACGCCCAGATTGTAGTAGGGTTCCGCAAATTCCGGCTTCAAGGTCAATGTTTCGCGGTAGCAGGCAATGGCTTCGTCCAGCTTTCCCTCGTCCCTCAAGGCAAGGCCCAGGTTGTGGTGCGCATCGATGTAGTCGGGCTTCAATTCGACGGCCCGGCGAAAGCAAGCGACCGCCGCGCTAGTCCGCCCCAAGGCGCGATAAACGCCTCCCAAGTTATTGTGAAAGGCCGCCACATTCCCATTCAACCGGATCGCCCGATCTATGTACTCGACGGCGACTTGGTGCCTGCCCATTTGGGTGGCAATCACGCCGAGAAGATTGATGGCGTCGGCTTGGTTCGGCTCGACGGCAAGGATCTGCCGATAGACCTCTTCGGCAGCCTGCAGCCGGCCGGCTTGATGGTGTTGCACACCAACCGCTAGTGCTTCGGGGATCGTTGCCATGATGGATATTGTATGAGATTATTGGCCCGGGCATAAAGTTGGGTTTGACAGGATTCGTCCGCCTTCCTATATTTCGCCAGTTATTTCCTTCGTTGGGACGCCGAGGAATGGCGAGACGGCAAAATGTTGGAAGGATTCCAGCGCTGTGAGACGGAGATTAGCGGCTGTTTGCGGATAAATCCCTGCGTGCGGCGCGACGAGCGGGGGGCCTTCGTGAAGATTCAACACCCCGAGGCCTGCCCCCTGCCGGAAAGCGACTTCACCGCGGTGGAGGAGTTCTATTCGCACTCGCGGCAGCGGGTCCTCCGCGGTCTGCACTTCCAGCGGCCGCCCGCCGCATCCGCCAAGCTGGTCCACTGCCTCTGGGGACGAATCCTCGACGTGGTCGTTGATCTTCGCGTCGGCTCGCCGACCTATGGCGGGCACGCCGCGTTCGATCTGTGCGGAGAGCGGGCGGATATGCTGTTTGTCCCGGTGGGCCTGGCCCATGGGTTTTATGTCGTCAGTCCCGAGGCCCTCGTCCTGTATAAATCGACTCGGGCCTACTCGCCGCAGCACGACACGGGCATCCACTGGGCCTCCGCGGGGATCGCCTGGCCCGACTCGCAGCCGATCGTCTCCGATCGCGATGGCCAGTTCCTGCCGCTTTCCCAATACCGAAGCCCTTTCCGGTTTGCTAGTCCCATTAAGGTCTTTTTTGCCAGATGCAGAGTTCCTGTTCGCGCCAAAAAAGGCGGGGGAAAAAAGCCCTCACCCCCTGCCCCTCTCCCCAAGGGAGAGGGGCGATTTAGTACCTGTCCTCTTCCCGATGGGGAAGGGAGATCAAGTGCCCCTCTCTCGGAAAGAGAGGGGAGTTTTTTCGTAAGAGGAACGCCGTGAAGACTTTGGAGACAACGATCGAGCTTTCCCAGTTCCGAGCAAGGCCGCGACTGGGGCTGGAGAAGATGGCGATCTTCATTCCGGCCTACAACGCGGCGGCTACCCTGCCCCGCGTCATCGAGCGGATCCCGGCGAAGATCAAGGAAGTCGTCGAGGAAATCCTCGTCATCGACAACCACAGCCCCGACAACACCTACCTCGTGGCGATCGGCTGCCGGTACGAGCATAACCTCTTTAACCTTAAGGTGATCCGTAACCCGCAGAACATGGGCTACGGCGGCAGCCAGAAAATCGCTTACCAGCATTCCATTGACAAGGGCTACAAGGGCGTGGCCATGCTCCACGGCGACGCCCAGTACGCCCCCGAACTGCTGGGCGAGTTGCTCGCCCCGATTCTCGAGGGCAAGGCCGACATGGTTTTCGGCTCGCGGATGCGGGGTGATCCCCGTGCCGGCGGCATGCCGCTCCATCGCTACCTCGGCAATCGTTTCCTGACCTGGATCCAGAACCGGCTTCTGGGCACGCGGCTCAGCGAGTTCCATTCCGGCTACCGCGTGTATTCCACCGAGGCTCTGCGGAAGGTGCCTTTTGGCCGGCTTTCCTCCGACTATCATTTCGACACCGAGATCATCATCCTCTTGCAAGAATACGGCCTGAAGATCGAAGAAGTGCCGATTCCCACGCACTACGGCGATGAAAAGAACTACGTGAACATCTGGAAGTACGGCATCGATGTCCTGGTGACCACCATTTCCTATTTCTTGCACAATCGCGGCTGGCGGAAGTCGGCCCGCTGGACCAAGATCCTGGGCACATGAAGTTCTCTTTCCCGCCACGTCCGCGAGTCGCGCTGAGCGCGGCATCTTCCTTCACCGGCTGCTGGATAGCGCGGGCCTTCCACGAGTCGGGCTGGAACGTGCTGCCGGTCTGCTCGCAGCCTGAAGCGGCCTACAGCGGCCTGCGGCTGGCGCGAATCAGGTTCCTCCAGCGATTCGTACCGGTGCATTTCGGTTGCGAAGCGGCCGACCGAAGGCTGGCCGCCTGGATTCGGCAGCACCGGCCGCACGTATGGATCCATCACCACCACTTCATGGAGAATTTTCGCTCGTCCGATTACGACCTCGGTCGAGCCTTGCGGAACGGTCTGGAACCGCTACCCGGCATCCTCGACGCAGTGGCTTCCGGCGGAGGCGTGGGCGTCGTCTACTCGGGCAGCTACTTTGAGCCCGGCGAACTCGGGCAAATTTGGCAAGCAGCGGCGCCAACCCCCTACGCCCTCAGCAAGCACATGGTCTGGGACGCGCTTCGCCAAGGGTGCGAGTCGAGCGGCTTGCGGATCGCGAAGATCGTCATCCCCAATCCCGTGGGACCGCTGGAGAATGAAGATCGCCTGATTCCCTGCATGATTCGCCAGGCGGAGTGCGGCGCCGCGCTTCATCTCCGCGCGCCCGGTCAATTCGTCGACAACCTTGCGATTGAGGACCTCGCCGCGGAGTATGTACTGGCGGCCGCCCGAATCTTGAGCGTGCCAGTCGGAGTTCCGGCCTTAGCCGGTGAACTCAGGAAAGACGGGCTAAAGCCGGAACTCCTACGGGTCAGTTCAACCGGCGCGGAGTATATACGTCCTTCGGGACGCATCAGCACCACGTTAGACTGGGTCCAATTTGCCGCTGCGGAGCTCCTGGAGAAGAGGCTGGGATTGCCCCCCTGCACGATCGAGTGTGATCGGCCGGCGGACCGTACCCTCGTGCCCGCCGAGGCCGCGATGGACGCGACCGACTGGCCGAAGGCGTGGGACCGGTACGCGGCTTGGCTCCGTCGTGGAAAGGGCCCAAGGCATCGGCACCGCGTCGAACGGAGCAACGCGGCGCGGCATGCCGAAGTTTCCTTGGTTTAGCGGTGTTCGCGCTGGAGACTGCCAGGATGGCCGCAACCCAAACCGAGATTCGATTCCATGTTTCCGACATCATTCCTGCCTTCTTCACGCTGATTGTGGGCGTGATCTTCGGCGGCAGCATGGTCATGTTGACGCCGCCGTTCGACGTGCCCGAGGAGTGGCAGCACTTTTTCCGCTGCTACCAGGTTTCGCAGCGGATCGTATATGCCCCACACAACGACAATGGCATCCCCGGCGCCTTTGTGCCGCTGTCGTTTGTACGCACCGTAAAGATTGTCTGCGGTAAATACCGGAACGAGTATGACTTGGAGTACTCGGCGGAAAACTTCGAGAAAGTGGCGTCGATGCCGCTCCATCCCGGGGTGACAAAATTTGCCAAATTGACCTCGACTGCCCGTTTCAGCCCCGTACCCTACCTGCCGGCGGCGGCGGCCCTCTACGTCGGGCGGCACCTCAGGCTTCCGCCGCTGGTCTTGTTCTACATGGGTCGGGTTAGCACCCTGGCCGCGTACTTGGCGCTGGTCGTCGCGGCGGTGTGGCTCATGCCCGTTCATAAGTGGTTCATGGTGTTGGTGGCGCTGATGCCGATGTCGATCTTCCTGGCGGCATCGCTCTCGGCCGACGCCCTGTCCATCGCCTTTTCGCTCTTGGCCACCGCCATGATTCTACGTTTGGCCCTGAGGAACGAGGGGCTCGACCGCCGCAGCCTGGTCGGGCTGGGAACCGTCTTGACGCTTCTGGCCCTGACCAAGCCGCCGTACAACCTGATCGCCTTTTTCTTCCTGGCAGTGCCCCAGCACAAGTTCGCCACTCGGCGGCAGTGCTGGCTGGCGAGGATCTGGATGATCTTCCTGCCGATCGCGATGGCCTTCGCCTGGACGTGGTCCGCCCGCGACGCCTGCGTGCCTTACCGCCCCTGCGTCGACGTGCATGCTCAGGTACTGTGGATGCTGGCCAACCCCTGGCCCTTTGTGGAACGGGTCGTATCGCGGCTCACCTGCGGCTATCTCTATTTGGGAGTCGTCGCCACGCTCAACTGGGGCACGATTTGGCTGAACTGGAACGTTTACTACATTTACTGGGCCGGGCTGGTTGCGGCGGCGGTCCTCGACGGCGGCCGAGACCTCCTGCACGTGCGGATCTCGGCGCGGGCCCTTGCCGTCGGCGTGTTCCTGCTCGTGCTCACCGCTATTGCAACGCTCACATTCCTTTGGTGGCAGGCCGTCGGCGAGGAGGTCATTCACGGCGTTCAGTCGCGATACTTCGTGCCCGTCCTGCCGTTGCTACTCCTGCCGCTGCGGTGCGGGGCGAGATGGGCCTCCTGCCGTTTCTCGCGATGGTTCGTTCCCATCGTGTCGATGGCGACCGTGCTGATCGGCATGGGCGCCACCTGGCAGGCCGAGATCGCGCGATTCTATTGGCATTGATAAATGGTGGAAATGGAAAATCGCTTCAACCTGGCTGAAATCTTGCCCGCCTTCTTCACGCTGATTGCCGGCGTGATCTTCGGCGGCAGCATGGTCGTATTGACGCCGCCGTTCGACGTGCCCGAGGAGTGGCAGCATTTCTTCCGCTGCTACCAGATCTCCCAACGGACTATCTACGCCACCCTCGACGACATGGGCGTTCCCGGCGGCGAAGTGCCGGTGTCGTTCTTGAAGGCGATGCGCCGTAATCCATGCCGGCCTCAGGGACGAGTACGATTTCCAGATCTCGCCGGAAAAATTCCAAAGAATGGCGTCGTTTCCTCTCCAACCCGGGAAGAAGCGAGTCTGTGTATTCCCCTCCACGGCACGCTTCAGCCCCGTGCCCTACTTGCCGGCGGCAGTGGCCATGTACGTGGGGCGGCACTTCAGGCTTTCGCCGCTGGCCTTGTTCTACATGGGTCGGGCGAGCACCCTGGCCGCTTACTTGGCCCTGGTGGTCGCCGCGGTCTGGCTGATGCCCATCCATAAATGGTTCATGGTGCTGGTTGCCCTGATGCCGATGTCGATCTTCCTCGCCGCTTCGCTCTCGGCCGACGCGCTGTCCATCGCCTTTTCGCTCTTGGCCATCGCCATGATTCTGCGTTTGGTCCTGTTGAGCGGACCTCTCGAACGCCGCAGCCTGATCGGGCTGGGAACCGTTTTAACGCTTTTGGCCTTGACGAAGCCGCCCTACAACCTGATCGCCTTTTTCTTCCTGGCGGTGCCCCCGGACAAGTTCGCCAGCCAAGGGCAGTGCTGGCGGGCGAGGGCCTGGATGATCCTCCTGCCCATCGCGGTGGCATTCGCCTGGACGTGGTCCGCCCGCGATGCCTGCGTGCCTTATCGTCCCTGCGCGACGTGCATGCCCAGACGCTGTGGATGCTGGCCAATCCCTGGTCCTTTGTGGAAAGGGTCGTGGCGCGGCTCACCGACGGCAACCTCTACGCGGGCATCATCGCCACGCTGGGCTGGGGCACGATCTGGATCGCCTCCAGCGTCTATTACCTCTACTGGGGCGGACTGATTGCGGCGGTGGTCCTCGACGGCAGTCAGGACCGCCTGCGCCTACCGATCTCGGCGCGGCGCTTGCCCTAGGCGTTTACTTGCTCATCTTCACGGCGATTGCCACCCTCACCTTCCTTTGGTGGCAGGCGGTGGGCGAAGAGGTCATTCACGGCGTCCAGTCGCGATACTTCGTGGCCACGCTCCCCTTACTGCTCTTGCCGCTGCGGTGCGGGGCAAAATGGGCCTCCTGCCGTTTTTCCCGCTGGTTCGTTCCTATCATGTCGATGGCCACGGTGTTGATCGGCATGGGCGCAACCTGGGAGGCCGAGATCGCGCGGTTCTATTGGCGGTGAGTGTCTCCCTGCAAATCCGCTCGGATGCCGCGGATGAATTTCTGGTCGGGCTCGCTCAGCTTTTCCAACGGCATGGCGATGACCTGCCCGTCGGGCTTCTCGAGCTTTACGACGCCCGCGGCGAATCCCTTGCACGTGGCCTGGATGCGATGGGCCCCCGTACTATCGGTCCAGTAGCGAGCCAGACCGCCGTCGTCGCCCTTGGCCGAGACCGACGACAAGAGGAAGCCCGAGATGTCTTCGGCCGGAATGGCGAATCCGGCTCCCTCGATCCGCCCCTTGAGCGAGATCATGCCGATTACGAGTCCGTTGGCGTTGAACAATGGCGCCCCGCTGGAGCCGGGGTTCACCTGTGCCGAGGTCTGCAGGAACGATTGGTCGTCGAGTTCGCGCTTGGGGTTGCTGACAATTCCTTCGGTCATCGTGTAGTCGAGAATCGTCGCCCCCAGGCCAGGATTGCCGATCACAGCCACCCGCTCGCCCGACTCGACCTTCCCGGCGGCCATGAGCCGGATGGGCCGCAAGGGATGGGCAGCGTCGATCTTCAGCAACGCCAGGTCCCGGTCCTCGTCGCTGGCCAGGACCCGCGGCTCCGCGGTGCGGGTCTGCACCTTGCCGCCGCTGGAATCGCGATAGGAAATGGTGATCTTCCCTTCGTGTGGCACGCAATGGCGCAGGTCACTAGATATCCGTGGCTGCCCACGATAAAGCCGGTCCCCGCCGAGTCTTCGCCGCGGATCACGACTACGGAATCCATGAACCAGCGGCCGATATCCTGCGTTGCCATGGCCTTCCCTGGGCCGCCCTTGAGGGCCTCGAAGTCCTTCAGCGCCACCTTCTCGCCCGACGTCTCCCTTTCCGACCGCACGTCCGGATCCGGCTTCTTGATCTCCGCCCCGACCGTGTGAAGCTCGGCCGGGCTGAGCCGCAATGCCGCCTTGACCAGGTACTGCACGTCGGCGATGGAAACATGGAAGATCAGGTTTTTGCCGTCGGGCGAGAACTGGATGTCGAGCACCTTGGCGTTGGACAGGGCGCCAGCCGAAAGCGTCAGACGGTTTTCCTCCTGGTCGCCCGTCTCCCGGTGGAAAAAAACGGCCGAGCCGCTGCCCGGCGAGGCCACCAGCGGCAGCGTCGGATGGTAGGCCAGGTCGTAGGTCGTGCCCTTGCCCTTGGTGGCATAGGTGACCGGGATCTTCTTGAGGTCCTTGGGGTCCCAGCCGGCAAGGTTCCCCGAGAACTGCGGATAGCCGACGTGCGAGAGGTAGGTCACGCGGCGGCCGTCCCGCGAAAGGCGCAGACCCTTGCCGTTGCCTCCGGCCTTCTCCTTGATTTCGCTCACGTCCGGCAGGCCCGCGGAGTTGACGTCGTAGCGTATCAGCCAGGCAATGTCGCCGTATTCGGGCACAACATCGACGCGGCCCGGGTTGACCAGCAAACGCGAGCCGGACTCGTAGATGTCGGCGTAACCTACCATGAGGAAGCGGCCCTTAGGGTCCGGCCGGATCCAGTTGCCCACGTACTCCTCCGATTCGTGGCCTTCACCCGTCCGCTCGTTGAAGACGATGAATTGGAAAGTGGGCGACTTGTGGAGGTCCTTCATGCCGACGTAGCTGACGGGCTTGGTGGGATGGAGGGCCAGATCGGTGAACTGCATGCAGCTCAACTTCAGGCTCTTGACCACGGCCAGGCTTTTCTTGTCGATCACCTCAACCGCCTTGGGTTCCACGGCCAAGGCCACGTAGTACCCGGAACGCTCGGCGATTTGCGAATAGGCCTTGGGCAGCTTGATGCGCTTTTCGATCGTTATCCCGTCCGCCGCGAGAACGGCAAGACGATCGCCGTGCAAGACGAGCATATTGCGGTAGCCCAACCCGGGCGTCCACGCACAATCGCCCGCGGGGAGTTGCAAGCGGTCGGCGCCGGCCTTGGTGACTTCCGCCACGGCCGCCGCCCGCGGCTGGGCTGGCGACGATGGCTGCGGGCGCCGATTGGGCGGAAGGGGATTCGGACCGGATGGGACGGCAGGGCCAGTTACGACAGCCGGCAGCGGAGCAGCCGCCGGCGCAACAGAAATCGTGAAGGAATGAAATGCCTCTTTGCCGCCCGCGTCCGCGAGTGAAACGACGACGGGCCGGTTCGTGCCGGCCGCATCGGCTGGAACCTTCCAGTGCACCTCGCCTTCGGCGGAGATCGTCATTCCCTCCGGCCCCGACTCCAATTCATATTTCACGCCGCCGGAACCGGAAAGCACCTCCAACTTATAGCGATAATCCTTGTCAATTTCCGCGCGGCCAAGCGGTTTTGAAACGACAAAAAGGAACGGCTCGCGCGACTTTTTCAGCGCCGCGGCGAGATCGAACTGGCGCACCACCACGCCATCGTTGCTCTCGGGCACGGTTACGATGAGCTGTTCCTTGGGCAAATAGCGAATCCGCGGTTCGGCCCCGAAGTATCCCGAGCGGATCCCTCCGCCCATCGGCTCCAGCCCGCGAACCGTATAGAGCGCACGGCAGTCGGTCGCGGAGCAAATAGCCACCTGCGACGACTGGTGGTTGGCGGCGTAGCGCGAATTTGGCTGGAACTGGGGATCGGCCGCCGTATCCTTTGGATCGCCCGGCCGAAACGAGAGGAAGAATGCCGGCGACTCGGTTGCCAGGAGAACCGAATCGCGCAAGGTATCGGCGGAGACGGGCTTGAGGTCGCCCGTGGTGATGGTGGCGCCATTGCGGAAGATCATGTCACCGTCGGCGGTAGGGGCCAGCCAGGCGCCGTTGTAGCCTTCGCCCCAGCCTTCCTTATTTGTCAAGCGGCGACCATCGAGCCGCAGTACGTTGTACTGCAAAGGACTTTGCCCGGCCGTGAAGGTGACGAAGGTCTGTCCGTCGGCGGAGACTGCGCACGTCAGCCCCATGGATCGGGACATCCACGTCGTATGGCCGCAGCGTTTGCGTGTCGAGGAATACCGTCGGTCCGCCATCGAAAATCATCATCAGCGGCCCGGTCGAACAACTGCCCATGCTGAGGTGAGCGGGCGGGTGTTCGAGGGGGATCGTCTTATCGCGTTTGAAAGTCGCGAGGCTATAGTGGAGCAGGAGCTTCTGTGCCTTTAACCCGACAAACAAGGAATCCGCATTGGCCGCAAAACAGAGGTCGTCGCTGGGCAGCTCGAAGGCATGGACGATGCGGGCTTGGGCAACATCGACCACCGCGAGTTGCCGAGTGCGCTTGAGGTGAAAGATCAGTAGCCTGCCGCATCCGCCGCTGCACATCTGGACAGCGCCTTCGGGCAGGCGAATGGCGTGGCCTTCGTCGGCCGCCCGACCCGATGCGGCCCAGAAGGATGCGAGCAGGCAAAGTACCAGGAAAGCGACCGCTGGTGCGATCCGTTTTGCGAAGGACATATCGAAGCTCTCTAGAAGAGGGTTGATGCTCCAAAGCCGAAAAGCGCGGCGGCCGAAACGACGGTAGGCCTGCGCCGGACGTGCTCTCATTATAACGTTGGAAAAGCAGGTCGGTAAACGGCTGGTCAAGGCCGGTTCTCAGTTCAGCGACGGATCGGGTGGAACGTGCTTGATCCCCAACATTTCCGGCAATATGCCGGTCAGGGCCCGTTGCATGAGCCGCTGCCAGAGGTCGTCGGCCGGGTCGAAGACATCGGCCTGTTTGGCAGGGAGTACCCGCCATGCCCCCTGCTCGATCTCGCCCTCCAACTGCCCCGGTCCCCAACCGGAATGGCCGACGAAGACCTTGAAGGGGACCTCGCGGCGGACGAGTTCGTCGAGATTCTGTTTCTTCGCGGCGAAATAAACCCCTTCGATGATTTCCATTTCCGCCAGGCCATCGGCGGCGTGAATGGCCATCAAGGGGCCAGAAACCGGGCCGCCCAGATGGACCGGTTGCCGGTTTTCACAGGGCGATTCTCCTACCTGCTTCCATAGTTCCTGCACCGTCTTGCCGGTGGGACGGTTAATGACCAATCCGAATGCCCCTTCGTCGTTGTGTTGGACGAGCAAGACCACCGTGCGAACGAAATTGGGATCCACCAGTTGGGGCGATGCAAGTAATAATTGGCCCTCGAGCGATTCCATAATAATCCTCCGCAGACAAGTAATGGTAACGGGCGGAGGCAGCCGGGGGAAGAGATAAGGTGAGAGCGACGGAAGCGAGAGGGATGAGACGAGAAGAGTGAACGGAGACAGAACAAATCGGATTTCAAATCTGACGTTCCAAATCTCAAATCGCAAGTATCGCAAGTATCGCTTTTCCTTCATCCCCCTTCACCCCTCTCCCCGGCCTTCTTCATCCACCTCATTCGCCTTCCCGCGCTCGGCGGAATCTGCGATACTTTTCCCCATGTCCTCCGCCCCTTTGCGTCTGTTTTTTTGTGCCGGCGAACCCAGCGGCGACCTGCATGCCGCCAACCTCATTCGCCAACTCCAGCAGCGCTGCGGCGGCCTAGAAGCCGTTGGCTACGGCGGGCCGCGGATGGCCGCTGCCGGCTGTCGGTTGCATGCCGATCTGACCGAGTTGGCCGTCATGTGGTTAGGCCGGGTCCTGGTCAACTTGCACAAGTTCTGGGATCTGGCCGGCCGCGCCGACCGCTACTTCTGCCACGAGCGGCCCAATGCCGTGATCCTGATCGATTATCCCGGCTTCAATTGGTGGATCGCCTGGCGGGCCAAGATCCACGGCATTCCCGTTTTCTACTACACGCCGCCGCAAATCTGGGCGTGGGCCACCTGGCGAGCGAAAAAAATGCGCCGCCTGAGCGACCACGTGCTCTGTAGTCTGCCGTTCGAAGAGGAGTGGTTCCGCCAACGAGGTTGCAACGCCACCTTCGTGGGCCATCCCTTCTTCGACGAAGTTCGGCAACACGCGGTGGACGAATCGTTCCTCGAGCATCATCGCCCCAGCGGTCCGTTGGTCACCATCCTTCCTGGCTCGCGGACGCAGGAAGTGCTGCACAATCTGCCCTGGTTCCTCAAGGCGGCCGACCACGTGCGGCAGGCGGTCCCGGAGGTGCGTTTCGCCGTGGCCGCGTTCAAGCCCAAGCACGCCCAGTTGGCCGCTGAGATCGTGGCTAAAAGCGGTGAACGGGGAAGGCAAAGCACAATAGAAATCCACTCGGGCCGCACGCCCGAGTTGATGCGCCTGGCCACCTGCTGCATGGCATGCTCCGGTTCGGTTTCCATGGAGTTGCTCTACTACACCAAGCCGACCGTGATCCACTATTGGATCAGTCCCCTGGCCTACGAAGTGCAAAAGTGGTTCCGCAAGGTCAAGTTTATCACCCTGGTCAACCTGCTTGCGACGGGCGAACTTTACCCAGCCGACCTGAGTCCCTACGACCCCTCCCAACCGGGAGCGGAAAAAGTGCTGTTCCCCGAGTATCTGACCTGCGAGGACAAATCAGCCGCCGTGGCGGGACACGTGATCCAGTGGCTGAAGGACCCGGCGGCCCTCGCCCGACAGGTCACAGCACTCGATGAGTTGAAGGCGAAAGTGGCCCACGGCGGGGCCTCGGCCAAAGCGGCGGAATACATTCTTCGGGAACTCCGTAGGGCACGGAGTCCGTTCTCTACGGAAACGCTACGCTAAAACCAACGGATTGAATCGGTTCCCCGTTTCCCGTTTCCCCCCGTGCTACGCTAAGCTGGCCGTCCTGGTACAATTCTCCAATCCGACTATTGATTCCGTCCCCCAAGCAGGAGCATGGACTGTGTTTCTGGCCGAACCTTCGCCAACCCAGGGCGATGTGCACTTCGATCTGCTGAATATCCCCGTGCGGATCAATCCCTGGTTCTGGGTCACGACGATCTTTCTGGGGCTGGGGGGGTCGCCCGACCCGGTTTTCATCGCCATATGGGTGGTAGCCGTGCTGCTGTGCATCCTCTTGCACGAACTCGGCCATGCCGTGGTCATGCGCTACTACGGCTACCAGCCGTCGATCGTGCTGTATTCCTTTGGCGGCATGGCCATTCCCCGCTCCAGCCGCTACGGCGTCCGCCGGCCCGGCCCCTGGGGCGATATGCTGATTGCCTTTGCCGGTCCACTTTCGGGCTTTATCCTGGCGGCGGTCTTGGCACTGGGCTTCCGCTACGTGGGCGGCCAGCCCGTTTACGTCTTCGAACCCTCCTGGCGAGATGTCGTGCCAATAGTGGTCCTGCGCAACCCCTATGCGATGCACTTCTTCTATGACATCTTTTATATAACGGTGTGGTGGGGCCTGGTGAACCTCTTGCCGATCTATCCGTTGGATGGAGGTCTGATCGCCCAACAGGTTTTCCACTTGACCAATCCCCAGGACGCGATTCGCCCGTCGCTGGTGCTTTCGGTGGTAGTCGGTGGACTGATGGCCGTGATCGCACTGGTCCACTGGCAGAGCACGAAGGAGTGGGGCGATATCTATATCGTGTTGTTCTTTGCCTGGTTGAGCTATTCGAACTTCCAGATGCTCCAGGCCTACGGGGGCGGTTGGAGATAGGAGGAACCATTGATCAAGGAACTGTTCAATTTGACGGGCCGGACAGCCCTGGTAACCGGCGGCAGCCAAGGGTTAGGCAAGGCCATGGCGACGATCTTTGCCGACGCGGGGGCGGAAGTCGTTATCAGCAGCCGCCATGAGGACGACCTCCGCACCGCCGCAGCGGAGATCCGCGAGCAAACCGCCGCCCAAACCGAGTACGTGGTCGCCGACATGACTGGCCGCGAAGATGTCCGGCGATTGGCGGCCGCGTGCCTGGACCTCAAGGGAAAGATCGATATCCTGGTCAACAATGCCGGCGCCAATCTGCCGCAGGCCATCGACCAGATTCGCGACGACGACTGGGACCGCCTCGTGGAGTTGAACCTGACCAGTTGCATGGTCCTGACTCGGGCCCTCGTGCCGGGCATGAAGCAGCGGCGCTGGGGCCGCATCATCCATATCTCGTCGATCATGGGACTGGCGAGCACGGCTGGCCGGAATGTCTACTCCGCCACCAAGTCGGCCCTGCTGGGCTTGGCTCGTGCCAGCGCCCTGGACCTGGGGGCCTTCAACATCACGGTCAACTGCATCGCGCCGGGTCCCTTTGCCACGAGCATGCCGATGACGATTCTCAGCCAGGAGCAACAGGCCGCATTAGCCGCCCGCACGGCCCTGGACCGCTGGGGTCGGCCCGAGGAATTGGCGGGTCCGGCCCTGCTGCTGGCAAGCGAGGCGGGCAGCTATATCACGGGAACCGTGCTAGTGGTGGACGGTGGAGCCCTGGCTAAGGTTTTCTGAGCCGAGCGCCTCCATTGGCGCAGGAGCTGACCGTAGTTGGTGCGGAAGGCATCGTAGCGGGGATCGGTCGCCAACCCGAGTTGCCACAAGGCGGCTGCCTTTTCGTAATTGCCCGAGGTCGCCAGATCGATCGCCCAGTTGTTGATCGTGGCGAGCAGATTGCCCTTGGCGGTTGCGTTCTGCGGATCCAACCGCACGGCCTTGAGATTGGCGGCGGCCGCGTCGGCAAACCGCTCTTCCGCCAGCAGATCCACGCCCCGGTTGTAGTAGATCGTTGCCACTAACTCCACTTCACTAACCTGCTGCGGTCTTGGCCGGGGCTTTGCCTGCCCGCCTTCAGCGGCCCTGCCGCGCCCGCCTGAGAAAGCTTCTCAAACCAACGAGGGCACGTCGTCTCGATATCAAGCGTTTCATCGGGCAGGAGCAATCGGCTCATGGCGTGGCCGGGCATCTCCAGCCCTACGGCCTCCAGTTCGAAGCGCGCGGTCAAGACGTTGAAGAGCACAGAGGCCGTGACGCAGTTGAATCGGCCGCGGTCGATCGCCTCGCGGAGATCGCTGGCCTGCAGGTTGTAGCCGCCGCGGAGCATCGACTGGTGCAAGAAGGCGAACACGGCGCTGGCCCGCTCGCGGGGCATGCCGCGGACCTTTCCCGAGCGGCGCAGGGTGTCGACGAAGTTTTCGAACTTCCGGCAGTAATCGTGCAACTCGCTTTCGCGATCGATGCCGCCGGCGATAAAGGCGGCCTCCAAGAGCGAGAACGCGCCGAAACGGCCGTCGCGAATCTGCTCGAAAAGTCGCTGCTCCAGCGGCGAGAGCCGGGAGGCAAGTATCCCCTCGAACCCAGCCGGGGCGACATCGTTCTTCGCCGATGTCGGGCCGGGAAGCAGGGCCATTACGGCCAGCCAACCCAGGACGAGCGGTTTCAGTTTCTTTGCCCCTTGCATAGCGTTTGCAGTCCCGGCTTCAGCCGGAATTCCGGCTGAAGCCGGGACTACAAGCGCCGGCTATCCGGAAAACTCCATTCTTGCGGGCTTCGTCGCCTGCGGAATGATGCACAATCACACCAACTCTACGTTGCGAAACGGCAGCGCGTCGTGGGAAAGCTCGTCGCAAACGCGCGATTCTAGCGATTGCGGGTTGTGTTATAGCGGCGAAGACTTTTGCGCCGAAACAACCGGCGGGGCCGCTGCTAGCACCGCGTGAAGTACATCACCCGATCTGTCCCCACCCTGCCACTCTGCACCCTGGTGCACCCTGCCAAACGGCAAAACTGCTCTTGTGCGCCCTAACACCAACTGGCACAATGCTGCACCTGCCCGGCGTCTGCAAAGACTGGGGAAGTGTGAAACGAAAGGAATTCGTGGCCTGTCGCCGTACGTGCTTGTCTTGCCCCTGGATCAGGATGATCCCAACGGGGAACCTCATGCGGCGGCCTCGCAGCACGGAATGGACTCCGTGGATTAAGGAAGGACCCTATGTTCTCTCTGCCTGCGGCGATGGTTGCCATCGCGCTGACCGGCGGCCCCAACGACACGGTGCTTTTGGACTTTTATGCCGATTGGTGCGGCCCCTGCCGATCGATGATGCCGACCGTCGAGCAACTTTCCGCGCAGGGCTATCCCGTGCGGCGTGTGAATGTCGACCAGGATCGCGCCCTCGCCCAGCGGTTGGGAATCACCAGCATTCCTTGCTTTGTAATGATCGTCAACGGCCGCGAGGCCGGCCGCGTGGGTGGGCCAACAAGCATAGGCCGCTTGCAGCAGCTTTGCAGCCTGGCCCGTCCCGCGGCCCCGAGCCCGAATGCTATGGGCCCCAATGCCATGCTGGCAACGCCAGCGCCCGTCGCACGCTTCGATACAGTGTCCTCGGCAACAGCGGCCAGACCGGGCATCGTTCCCGTCGCCTATGTTGCCCCTCACGCCGCGGTCACGGACGATGCCCTGCTGGCCGCCAGCGTTCGTGTCCGTGTGGAAGATCCCCAAGGCCACTCTTGCGGCAGCGGCACCATCATCGATGCCAACGCGGCCGGCGATGCCCTCGTGCTGACCTGCGGACACCTCTTTCGCGATTCTCAAGGGACGGGCAAGATCGAAATCGACGTCTTCGGTTCTTCGCCGGCCGTCCACCTGCCCGGCCGGCTGGTGGGCTATGACCTGCAGCGCGACGTGGGATTGGTCGCTTTCCACACGCAAGAACGAGTGATGGTTGCCCGCGTGGCGCCGCCCGGCTATGGCGTCCGCGCCGGGGATGCGGTGACGAGCGTCGGCTGCAACCATGGCGACGAACCGAGCGTGCAGCACAGCCAGGTGATTTCTGTCGGTGGTCCCCCCGACCCGCACGGCGACGGCCCGTCGCACTCGTTCTTGAATCTGCTGGAAGTGGCGGCGCAACCGGTAGAAGGCCGCAGCGGCGGCGGACTGTTTTCGGCCGACGGCATGGTGATCGGCGTCTGCAACGCGGCGGAACCGACCGGTCACGAAGGTCTGTATGCGACCCTGGAATCGATCCGCGCCGCCTTGGACCAAAAACAGTTAGCTTCGCTCTACAAGCAACCGATCGCGCCGCCGTCCCTATGTCCGCGTGCCCAAGGCGAATCGGCCATAGCCGCGGTCGATCCGTTCGCTTCAGCCCCACGCGTACGACTCGCCAGCCAGGAAACGCCCGGCTCGGCCGCCAAGGGTGATGCGGCAGCCCGCCCATCGACCGGCGCCGCCGCGATGGCGGGCGGCGAGCAGGCCGTGATGGACGAAATCCGTCGCCGCGTGGGCGAGGGCTCGGAGGTAGTTTGCATCATCCGCGACCGCGACCATCCGCAGGCCAAGAGCGAAATCATCACCTTGGATGGGGCCTCGCCCGCCTTTGTCCACCAACTTGCACGGGCTGCGCGGCCGCACGGCGCCCCGCAGGAGACCTCCATGGAAGTCTCCCGCCAGCCGCGGACGATTCTCGAATGGGACGCCCAGACCGGCTGGTTGCACCAGGGGCCGTTGCCATAGCCGCTCGTAGTCGTCTGCGGACTAACCGTCCAGCGTCCAGCCCTTGCGGTAATGCCGCCGCAGCAGCTCGTTGGCCTCCGGGCAGTCGGTCACGCGGCCCTCGGCGCCGTCGTAATGGATCTTCTTGCCGACGCGGTAGGCGACCAGGCCTAGCAGCATCTGCTCGATCATGTTGCCGCTGTACTCGAAATCGCAGGCTGTCTTGCCGCCGTTCTTGCAGGCGTTGATCCATTGCTTCTGGAAATGGCCAATCGGCGGCAGCACCTTGTCGTGCGGTCGCCCGCTTGTAGTAGGTCAGGTCGGCGCTGTCGCCGTAGGGCAAAAGGATCCGTGAGTCGAAATCGGCGATGAGGAAGCCCTTCGAACCTTTGAACATCGCGCCGTGATCGATCTGTCTGAGGTCAATATAGTGCTTCGGCGAGCCGGGCATGGCCCCTCCCTGGTACCAGCTGATTTGCATCGGCCCGCGCCAGTCGTTGGCCGGGTGCTCGAAGTGCAACTCTGCCTCGACGGGCGTGACGTCCGGGTTGAATTTTTCGCCCTTGCCCTCGGCCGACGTGGGCAAGGTGGCGTCGACGGCGTTCCATAGCAGGTCCATGGTGTGACTGCCCATGTCGCCGATCTGTCCCGCGCCGAAATCCCAGAACATGTTCCATGAGAGGCAGTTCGCGCCGGGCCCGCCAGAGAAATAGCCCGGGTTATAGGGATGTTCCGGGGAGGGGCCGAGCCAGAGGTCGAAGTGCAGGCCGGCTGGCGGCGACCCCTCGGCCGGCAAATAACCGGCGCGGCGGATCTGCCGGTTGCCCCAGGCATAGGCCGCCGAGATGTCGCCGATCGCGCCGTCGAGGATCAGTTCGCGGACGCGGTTGAAGTTCTGCATGGCATGCCGTTGCATGCCCACCTGTGTGGCCAGCTTGTCCTTCTTCTTCAGCCAGTTGCCGCGGACGACGCGGGCTTCCTCGACGCTGATTGCCAGGGGCTTCTCGCAATAGACGTGCAAGTCGCGATTCAGGGCCCAATTGGCGACGAAGGCGTGCGTGTGATCGGTGGTGCAGATGACCACGGCGTCGAGGTCCTTCTGCTCCAGGCACTTCCGCCAATCGACGTACGTTTTGGCCTTGGAAAAGTATCGCTTGGCCTCGGGGAGTCGCTTTTCATTCACGTCGCAGAGGGCGACCACGTTTTCGTCGGCCAGCGAATCGTAATGGGCCAGGCCGCGGCCCCAGACGCCGATCAGGGCCACGTTGAGTTTATTGCCCGGCGCGTTCTTGCCCGCCCGGGCGCCGCTGGGCAAAAGCAGCAGGCTGGCGGCCGAGGCGGCGGTGGCAGTGGTAGTCTTAAGGAATTCGCGACGTTTCATGGCAGGATCTCCGGGGGGATGGGGGGAAGTGTCGAGAGATTATTGTAATTCCGGCCGTAGCCAGTTTCCAGGAGCGGGCAAGAAAGGGAGAAGGGGAGAGAATGATAAGCCGTCCGTTTCGTTTCTTTCTCCCTGCTCCCTTTCCTCCTCCCCTGGGTGTAAACTATCGGCATGAAAATCATCCGTTCCGACGACAAGACTTTTGTACCGGCCAGCCACGAAAACCCGCTCGCGCCGGGCGTTTGGAAAAAAGTGCTCTTTCAGCGCGGTGAGCTTCAGCCCGGCACCGTACAGATGGTCAATTGGGCCCGTCTGCCGGCTGGTAACAGCTTTGCGGCCCATTACCACGAGGACATGCAGGAGATTTTCATCATTATTGCCGGCGAGGCGACGATGGTCGTCGCGGCCCAGACGGTGGTCCTCTCGCGTGGTGACACGATTGCCATCGATCCCCGCGAGGTGCACCGCATGAGCAACTGCGGCAGCGAAGACGTCGAGTATCTCGTGCTGGGAATCACGGCGGATCAGGGCGGGAAAACGGTAGTGGTTTAGGACAATCGCCGCTTATACCGTGCGCAGCCCCGCAACAGATTGCGGGTCTGCGTACCAGTCTAGTACGGCGATCGCGTCGTCAATCCATCAACGATCACGGACGGTTTCGAATGACGTGCTCAACCACGTCGCCAACGGTCTTCAACTGCTAAAGACTATCTTAGGGGATTGAAATCGTTTCGACGTTTACTTGCTCCAACTCAACAATGTTATCGGCGAAACGGTGACCGCTTTCAGGGAATAAGGCTTTCTTTCCCGTGATGAGTACATTGCGATAAACAATGACTTTGTTGCCCATTCGGAGGCCGTAGAGGTCGTATCGCCGGCCTTTGTCGATTTCGTCTTGACGCGGCTTAGTTGGTTCCGGGAAGCGGGGGTAGGCAAAGGGTGGCGGCCGAAGTGATCGCGCTCAAGTTAGCGGCCGGCTACAGTGGCTCCCGCTTCTTCTTGGCATTCAACTCCGGTCCGACCTTCCGCCGCTTGTAGGTCACGTTGCACGCCGTTGGCATCGAACTGCCGCTCGACCTCGATCTTGGCCGGCACTGGCTTGCTGGAAACCAGTTCTTCCTCGTGCAAAAAAATCTCGTTGTACAAGCGGTGGCTCGATGACCAGTTCGTGCTCTACTACGATCTGACCGACTCGCATAGAAGACAGGGCGGGAGGAGGCGGAGCGGGCCAATATAGGCTAAAGTGAGACACGCTCGATAGGGGGGGTTATTGTATAGCCACAAGAGCCGTTTTCCTCAATTTCTCGGCAGTTCTTGATGGTGGTATGCAACCAAAGACGTTGCCACAAACTGGCAAACGACGCGAAATCAAAAAAAGCCGTTTGGCCCGCGACCAAGACGTAAGGCTAAAGACCCAAGACCGAAGAGCAAACTCCCGCCGCCTAAAGGCGACACTACGAACCTCCGTCGTCTGGCGTTGCCCGGCAAAATGGGATAACATGGACCGATTGGCCGGTTTTTCCCGGAAAGATCGAAGGCAAAAAAGGAGTATTGTGCCGTGTTCCTATCGATTAAACCATCGCGTCTCGTCGTCGGAGTGCTCGGGCTGGTGATCGGACTGGTCGCAGGCCTGTTATTGACCGGCTGTTGGCCAAGCTCGCCCCTGCGGGCGGTGGCCACCGACCGCACCGACGGCTTCGCCATCGCCACGGGCTATTGCGATGATTCCGTCGAGGCGATCTATTTTCTCGATTTCCTCAGCGGCGAACTCGAGCGCGGCCGTAGTCTCCAAGCAGTCCGGCCGCTTCAACGCCTTTTATACCCATAACGTCGTCTCCGATCTGGGAATCACTCAGGTCAATCCGGGCAAGCCGCCGCGCTTCCTGCTGACCACCGGCACCGCCGATCTGCGGCGTACGGGCGGGAAGTCGAACTCCCTGAGCCGCTCGCTGGTCTATGTCGCCGAGCTGCAAAGCGGCAAAGTGGCCGCCTATGCCATTCCCTGGTCGAGCTCCATGTGGAACGCCGGCCAAACCTTGCGCGGGCAGTTCGCCCTGTTGGATGTCGGCCGCTTCCGCAGCAGCGGTTCCGCGGCAGCCGCCCGAGCAAACGAGTAAAGCCTTGTCATGCTGATTCGCGTCAACGACCAATCATACGACGTCGCCCAGGGCTGCACGGTGGCCGCGCTGTTGGAACAGCTCGGCCTGACCGGCAAGCCGGTCGCCGTTGAAGTGAATTTGCGGCTAGTGCCGCGGCAGCGGCATATCGAACACGTCTTGGCAGAGGATGATCGCCTGGAAATCGTCACCCTCGTGGGCGGAGGGTAAGCGGAAACGGGATTTGAGATTTGGGGAATTTGAAACCTGAAATGCGCCTGCGGAAAGCTTATATTTAACACTTCCATGAATGCTACTTCCTCCGATTCGCTTCGCATCGGTTCGCATACCTTCCACAGCCGACTGATTGTCGGTACGGGCAAGTACTCGAGTTACGAGTTGATGGGCCGCGCGCTGGATATTTCCGGCACCGAGTGCATCACCGTGGCCGTGCGGCGCGAGCGGTTGATCGATGCCTCCGGCAAGAACCTGCTGGATTTTATCGATACCGGCCGCTATACGATCTTGCCCAACACGGCTGGCTGCTTCACGGCTGACGATGCTGTCCGCGTCGCCCGGCTGGGCCGCGAAATCCTCGCGCAGATGAACAACTCCGGGGCCGATTGGGTGAAGTTGGAGGTGCTGGGCGATGCCAAGACCCTGCTGCCCGATCCCGTGGCCACGCTGGAGGCCACCGAGAAACTGGTGGCCGACGGCTTTCAAGTGCTCGTCTACACGAGCGACGACGCGGTGGTCGCCCGGCGGCTGAAGGCAGCGGGCGCGGCCAGCGTCATGCCCGCCGGAAGTCCCATCGGCTCGGGGCAGGGCGTGCTGAACCCGAACGCCATCCGCATTTGCCTGGAGTATTTGAAGGACGGAGATCCGGATTATCCCGTGATCGTCGATGCGGGCGTGGGAACGGCCAGCGACGTGACGGTGGCCATGGAACTGGGCGTGGACGGCGTGCTCTTGAATACGGGCATCGCCCATGCCAAGGATCCTTGCCGGATGGCGGAGGCGATGCGGCTGGGCGTCGAGTCCGGGCGGCTGGCGTGGCTTTCCGGCGCATTGCCAAGAAGCTCTATGCCACGGCCAGCAGTCCCACGGAAGGCACAATCGCCGCCAGCCGCATACGCTAACGCGGTAGGCGGCAAGGATTTGCTGGAGACGTGCCGGAACTGCGCGAGCTTGTTCCGGCCTACGGTATTGGATTAGTCGTCGCATGCCCCAATGTCCCGCAGGCTCTTTCTTTCATTGCTGTTTTGCTTCCTCGCCTCCAGCGCGGCGGCCGAGACGCCACCCAGTTTTTTCTTGGGCGCCGATATCTCTTGGGTCCATGAACAGGAAGAGCAGGGCGTCCGTTTTTCCGACCGGGGCGCCGCCAAGGATATTCTCAAGCTGCTGAAGGATCGCGGCTTCAACGCCGTTCGCCTGCGAATTTTCAACAACCCACGGGCAAAGCAAGGCTATTCGGCCAAGGGCTATTGCGACCTGGAACACACCTTGGCGATGGCCCGCCGCATTCAATCGGCGGGCATGCAGTTTGTCCTCGATTTCCATTACAGCGACACCTGGGCCGACCCCGCGCATCAGCACAAACCGGCTGCCTGGAACGACCTGCATGGCCGCGACCTGGAGAAGGTCGTCCACGATTACACCCATGGCGTGCTCGCGGCGTTACAAAAGCAATGCACCCTGCCAAAGATGGTGCAGATTGGCAACGAGATCAGCAACGGACTCCTCTGGCCCGACGGCGACATCTGGAAGTCTGGCCGTTGGGACGTGTTCTGCGGGCTGCTCAAGGCGGGCATCACCGCCGCCAGGGAGGTTGATCCCAGCATGAAAATCATGATCCACCTGGCCTGTGGCGGGCAGAACGCCCAGTCGCGGGCCTTCTTGGACCGACTCGTCGCCAGCGAAGTTCAGTTCGATTGCATCGGCCAGTCGTACTATCCCAAGTGGCACGGCACGCTCCACGACTTGAAGGCCAATCTGACCGACCTGGCCCGCCGCTATCGGCAAGACATTATCGTCGTGGAATACTCGCTGCCCGACATCCGCAGGATCAACGACATTGTCCACGACCTGCCGGGTGGCAAGGGGCGCGGCACGTTCATCTGGGAGCCGACCCGCTGGGAAGGACCGGCGTTATTCGACAACAAAGGCCGAACGAAAGCAGAGATAGAAGTCTACCAGCGGATGGCGCAGGAGTATGGGAAATAACACGGCAGGGATTCGGTTGCCATTTACGCGTTTTGCCGGAACTGCGCAAGCTTGTGCCGGCACACGCGGCCTACGCGGTTACCAGAACGAACTGCCGGTGTCCCAGGGCCAATAGACTTTGCGGCTGCCGCCGAAACGAAGTTCCACCCCGATGGTCAAGGCGAGGTTTTGCTGCACTTGCAGGTGGTCGCTGCTCAAGGCAATGTCATCCAGGAGGTCCAAACGAAAAGCCAGTTGCTCGCTGCAAAGATACTTAACGCCAACTCCCACCGGCAGCGAAAGGCTTGTGACCTGATAGCTTTCTCCCAATCGGTCGGTGAAATAGATGTTCGACAGGCCCATGCCCGTCAGCAGATAAGGCCGCAGGCGGGTCTCGCCCCAGGGATAGTACAGCAACTCGACATCCCACTGGAACAACTCCGCGTTGCGGCCGACGCCGATGGGGGCCTGACCAGTCGCCTGGTCGAGCTTCTCCATGGCGGCTTTGGCGCTAATGCTATCGTAGAGTTTCATCGTGCCGAAAGCAAAACGGGTCTCCAGGCCCAAGTTCGGAGTGGTATCCCAACCCAATCTCCAACCGCCATAGAACCCGTAGGTGTCTCCCACCCAATCATCGATCAAGGGCCCGCCGTTGACCATTCCGCCGAAGCAGCCGATGCTCAGGGGATGCTGGCTCCAATTGACCCACGGCACCATCGGCTCGCAGTCGGCTTGCAACCGGGCCAGCAGTGCGGAAAACGGCCGGCAACACGACCAGCCAGACGACGGCTCTTCGTTGCACGTCCCACCGGGGGAAGGGCATTCCGCCCCGGCTTCCGCCCCCGGCGCCAGCGGATCGGTCAGCAGCGTTGGCGCGGGCGGTGCCTGTCCCGCCGACGTTCGTATGGTAACGAGTGCCGCTACGACCAGGCTAAACGCGAGTTTGCATGTCCCAGACAAGGGCCGACCCCAGGCTGTGATTCAGACGTTAGCGGACTAGGGCGCGAAGTAGGTCCCTCTTGCCGAGAGGGACTAATGCGTCCCCGGCCGCTGGAAAACCGTTGCCTTTCCCTTGAGTCGTCGCACACTAGTCCTTTCCGGAAGAAAGGACCTATTGGTCGCGAGCCACAGAAAAGCAGCGAATTATGCCCAAGGCCGCCCAGGGTGTCAATGGGATTCTGCAAGTCCTGTTCAGGCCCGCGTTCAGGCCACAACGGCACCGCACGGGGCAAAATGGGCCAAATCGAGCAGGTCCTCGAATCGCTGCAAGTGGACATCGGCCCGCGCATCGGGGTCGGCGTTGAAGGAAATCGTCGTGAGCCCCTGATGCGAAGCGCCATGCAATTCACGGGCGTCGTGGCCGACAAACGCCGCGGCTGCGGCCGGCAAACGGATTGCATCCAGGGCCGCCGCATAACACTCGGCCTGGGGCATGGCCGACCCCAGGTCGCGGGAGGAAACTACTGCGGACCAGGGCGAACTGCCTAGGACTTCCGTCAATTGCCGCTGGATCGTCTCGCCCGCATGTTCGCTGTTGCAGAGCACGCCCAGCTTGATTCCCGAATGGTCGAGCTGGGCAAGTGTCTCGCGGACGCCAATCAGGGGACGGTGGCTGGCCTCGCTTTGGCGGCGATGCGACTCCAGGGCGCCGACCGGCTTCCTCGGCCTGGCCGGGCGAAAGTCCGGCGGAGATCAAGAAGCTGTTTAAGGCGTCGCCGAATGATTGCCGTCCGCAATAGACGGCTTGCAGATAATCGCAATCGAATATGCGAAAAAATGGTCCGTACTCCGCCCGAAGTCCCAGCCGCGCCAGCAGCCGCAGCAGCCACCGCCGCCAGTCTGAGTCGTCGTAAAGGATGTTGCAGACGTCCATCAACAGCCCGCGAATAGGCCGTGGCGGACGCGCAAGCTGGTGCGCCCCATGGACCTGGCGGAAGGCGACGGTCCTCATGCGCAGGGAAAGAAAGACTCTTCCAAGCAGCGCTGAGTCAGTTCGCTCGGTCGCGTGACCATGGAAACGAATCCTTTCGTCGTCAATCGCCGAAGCCCGGCAGGCAACCCGGCGGTCAGTTCTTTCGTGAACTCATGTAGCAGTACTTCGTGCACCGGTAAGAATCTACCACTGGAGACCAGTGGTGGTCAAGGGAGAAAGGAGGGCGAACAGGCAGAAATACGTATTTCGAAGTATGCGCAATTCCGCATAGAAAAAAGTTGCAAAATGCTTGCTCAAAAAACGGTTTTGTGAATAATGAGGGCTAGATTGTCTGCATCCTTCTAAGCGGGGCACCGCTTGGCTTTCCGTTTATTTGATAACGCTTTTGCTCGGCGGCGGGCTGATGCTCAAATGCCGCTGGCAGCGCCGTGGCACGCGCAAGGCAGCGCGAATGGCAACTTGACTTTGATTCTGTTCGACCGCCACAACGGGCTTTCCTGAGCGTGAGTCCGTTACGGCGGTCGCTCTTTGAACACGACCATGACCCAGACAAGATTTGTCGCCTTGGATCGTGACGGCACGATCATCGAGCAGCAGGAATATCTCTCCCAGCCGGGGGACGTCCGCCTGCTGCCCGCCGCCGCCGCCGGGCTCCGCAGCATGCGGGCCATGGGCCTGGGGCTGGTCGTCGTTACCAACCAGTCGGCTGTGGGGCGGGGTTTTTTCAACTTGGCCCAAGTGGAGGCCGTCCACGCTCGCCTGCGGGAACTCCTCCGCGCCCAGGGCGTGGAACTCGACGGGATCTATACATGCCCCCATACTCCCGGTGACGGCTGCGAATGTCGCAAGCCGCGGCCAGGCCTGCTGCTCCGTGCAGCGCGGGAGCTGGGGTTTCATCCGGCCGATGCATTCGTGATTGGCGACAAGCCGTGCGACATCGACCTCGGGCGAGGGGTAGGCGCGACGTCCATCCTGGTGCGAACCGGTTACGGGGCGGGCCATGAGGCGGCTGGCGAAGTGGCGGCCCATCACGTGGCCGACGACCTCTTGGCCGCGGCAGAATTCGTGCACAGCTCGCTCGATAATCTCCGCGACTAGGAATGCGACGCATCCTGGCTTTAGCCGGACTTTCCCGGCTGCCGGCCAAAGCCGGGGCGGCCAGCGCCGCCCTCAGGCCGCCGCCCGTTGCAGTGCCAGCCCCGGCTTACGTCCCACGGCCAGAAAGGTCTGCCCGGCAAACGGCAAGAGAACGTCGAACCATCGGGCTATCGGCCAGAAACGGTCGGCCCAGGCCGCCAGAGACGGCCCGAGACGTCCGCCGAAGCAGCGTCCCAGCTTGTCAAAGCCACGCGCGCAGACCACGTCGAAGCCAGCCTCGCGGAGCGCATCGCTGGCAGTCCGCAGCGCCTTGGCTCCCTCGGCTTGGCCGTCGAGCAGAAGCACGCAGTGTCCGGCCGGCGGCAGCAAGCGGAAAATCCCCTCGATCGTTTGCGGGTCGGTGGACTGGCCGGGAGGCATCCGCGAGCAGACCACCGTGTCGATGGCGTCATCCTGCCAGCGTTCGAAGCCGTCGGCAAACGGTCCCAGATCGATTCGCACGTTCTCGCGCTGGCCGAATCGTTGCCGCAGGACCGTCGTGCAGAGCGGCTCATCTTCGACGAGCACCAGTTGCTTGCGGCGGACGAGCAGACCGCTCAAAGTTCCCAGGCCGGCCCCCGCTTCCAATACACGCGGACCCAAATACGGCTCGATCTGCCCGGCCAGCCAGCGGTGATAGCGGGTTGCTCGGGCCAGTGTCGAGAGGCGATAGTAATCGGCATGGCCGGTAAAACGGGCATCGAGGAATCGGGCACGAAAGATCTCGCCCACGGCCAGCAGGCCGTCGCGGGGTCGGATCTTCTTGCCATCGAGGTACGAGCGGCCGTCGTAGCTGATAGGGGCCTCGTAGATCCGCGCCCCCCATTGGGCCAAGCGGCAAGTCAATTCCGGTTCGAATGTGAATGAGCGGCTTCGCAGGCGAAGATTCCTAAGGATGTCGGCCCGGACCATCTTATAGCACGTTTCCATGTCGGTCAGGCAAAGGTTGTTGACGACGTTGGAAAGCAACGTCAATCCTTTGTTGACCGCCGTGTGCCAGAAGGGGGAGACCCGTCGCGAGCTGCCGGCATAGCGCGATCCGAAAACGGCGTCGGCCTTGCCTTCCAGGATCGGCGGCAGCAGGAGTCGCAATTCGTGCGGGTCGTACTCCAGGTCGGCGTCTTGGACCACGGCCACGTCCCCAGTCATCTGACCGATGGCGGTCCGCAAGGCGGCTCCCTTGCCGGCGTTGCGGACATGGCGCAGCGGCCTGATCCGCCGATCTTCGCCAGCCAGCTCCTGGATCAGTTTCCAGGAGCCGTCGGTCGAGCAGTCATCGACGATCAGCAACTCCAGTTCCAACGGCACGGGGGCGCTGAGCACCCGCGCCACGATTTCCCGGAGGGTCCAGACCTCGTTGTAGACGGGCATGAGCACGGAGAGGCGGCGGATGGGCGGCGGCCCGTCCGTCTCTCGCTGGGAAGGACCTTCCTGGTCCGGCCGAACAATCTTCATGATCGTTTTCCTTGCCCTTGTCGGGCGGGGAATGGGGAGGCCGGAACGATAACCGATGCTGCGCAAGGAGTAAAGGGCATTCGATTTGTGAGGAACTGCCTGACTGCGCTATTTTACCACGAAGTCGCGTCGCACCATGTGAACCGCTTGGGAAGAGATTCGCTTTGCGAGTGAAACAGAGAAAGTTTCGACAGAATCTTCCGATACTAGTATTGACGATCCGCCGCGCAACGAATAATGACGTTGGCGAAGGGAGTCTTCAGGCTGAAAAGGTGATTGTCACGCTCGAGAAGGCACGCCAGCTTTATGGCAAACTTTCTTAAATTTCTCGCAGCCGTGACCGCTCGCTGGGGTAGAACGTAGTAGGTAACGGTCAGCCCACAGTCGAAGGCTCTCCACACATGAACGGAGTCCCGCACCTCATCACGTCAGGGGCGCGCAAAGAGGGAATACCGTCTCGGCCCTTCGCAGGCCATGCCCGCGAAGGGCCTTTTTTGTGCCTTGGTCCTAGCGCGGCAAGGAAGGGCTGGGATTGCCGCCGCTTGTTCCGTAAGGGGTGCCCGAGGGGTTGTAGGGACTACCGGAAGGGGTGTACGGGTTGGCCGGCGCCACTGTCCCGGTTCCGACTGGTCCAGAGGGAGCGGGTATGGTGCGGGCGGGTATGGTTGCGGGACTTGGAGTCAGGTAGGCGGGTGCCGGGCTAGGCGTGCATTGATTATAGGTCGGCGCAAGCCGGGTTGTAGGCTGGCGCGCATTGACAAGACGGCCTGCAGCAGTAAGGTGGGGGGGTGGGATTGTATTCGCTGCGGCAGCCGTTGGCCGCCGCAATGCAGAGTACTATCAGCGGGACCGCCAGAGTTTTCATGCACCGCTCCTTTATACTTTGAAGTGCGGGCGGAAACTAACAAAAGTGCGGCATCGGGTCAAGAGGAAGAGAGTAGGCAGGACGAGAATCCTGCTCGGTGCCCCTTTTGACAAGTGGCAGTAATTTGCGTACAATCAACGGCCGTTCAATTTCAGGATGATTGAAAACGGAATGGAAGCAAGTCCATTCGAGGCAGCCGTTTGACGAGCGGCAAAATAGGGATTTCGGGGCGGTAGCTCAGCTGGGAGAGCGGTACGTTCGCAATGTACAGGTCGGGAGTTCGATCCTCCTCCGCTCCACATTGTAAGTGACTCCAGGGCAACGGGTTACGACCGTTGCCCTGGAGCGTCAGAAACCCTGACGACTAGCTATACACTGATGCGCACACTGAATCCCGTGTAGCTGGTCGTTTCATCCGGGCTTCTCACAGAAGGTCCTTTGACTCTGTGGGAGGTTCGTCTATGGCTAGAAAGCCGTCTGATAAGCCATGGCTCCAAGGTGCCACGGGCTGGTGGTGTGCAACTGTTTCTGGAATACGGGTGTACCTCGACAAGGACTACAAGGTCGCTTGCCGGAAGCTGAAATCGCTCCGCCGCAAGGCAAAACACCCTCAGCCTGCGAACCGTGACTGGTTGGACGCTGCCTTCTCGGAGCTTGCCGATGAGTTCCTGGACGACGTGAAGGCCAGAAAGGAAGCACCAACGTATCGTAGCTATCGCTACAAGACTTTGCGGGCACTGCGGATTCTCGGCAGCACCCTCCGTGTGGGTGAGATGCGGAAGTTTCACCTGTCCAAGCTCGAACAGGCCCTGCACAAGGAAGAATACGGTCCCACGACGACCAGGGACACGATTGCCATGGTCCAGCAGATTCTCAACTGGGCCGTGGAGCAGGAGTTGCTGGACAGCAGCCCCGTGCCCAAGTACAAGAAGCCCGCTGCGCACAGCCGGTCCAGGGTGATCACGCCGGAGGAGTTCAAGGCGATCTTCGGCAAGGCCGACCGCCACTTCCGCCGATTTCTCATCGCGCTCCGCTTGACCGGCTGTCGGCCAGGCGAGGTTCGAAAGCTGATTTGGGCATGGGTCGATCTGGAGCAGGGGCTCTGGATCATCCCCGAACATAAGACGATCACGCGAATGAAACATCCCCGCCCCAGGATCATTCCCTTGCCGCGTGCCGTGCTGATGGCATGTCGGTGGCTGGCCCGTAAGCCGCACAAGCCCGAGAATCACGTCTACCTCAACAACCTCGGCATTCCCTACACCATGGACTGCGTGATCAGGAAGATGCAGCGGCTCCGTGAGCGGGCCGGCATCGAGGCCAAGGGCGGCGAACAGATTGTGCTTTACAGCAACCGTCATACGTTCGGAACCGAGACTTCAGGAAAGATCGTTGACCTTGAGCTAGCCGAGTTGATGGGCCATACCGACGTTCGCACGACCCAACGATACGCACACTTCAATGTTGAGCGTCTCCAGGACATTCAGCGTCGGGCTCAGGAGAAGCGTGCCTGAGTTCGGGAAAGTGCTTCAGCGGCGGCGAGCCGTTGCGTCGTGGCCGTGGCTTACAACGCGGCTCGCCGCTCGTTGGCACTATCGCCCACTCCTGTTCCATCTGCATGACGGAGACCAGAGGGACCTTGATGGTCTCGCCGTATCGACCTACGGATGGAATCCGAAACGCCCCTGGGATCTGTCCGGTTTCGACCAAGCGGCGTGCCCGATCCGCGCTAATTCCCCATCTCCTGGCCAGTTGGCCAGGGGTGAGAGCTTCGAGTTCGGTCTTCGAGCGAGGCATGTCGAGCAAGTTGTCGTGTGACTTCGAGTATCCCCAGACGTTCTGTAACAAGGGCTCCGCCCCTCGATAAACGTCAGTGACCCGAAGTTGTAGCGTTGTCGCACGCCTCTACTGGAATCGCGGATCGCAACGTCAATGGACGTAAGAAGGTACGGCGTTTCACCTGCATTCAAGTTGTCGCGCGAAGGCCGAAAACTGGATCTGTTGAGGTCGAAACCGCATGCTGATTGCCCAAGACGTTAGCTTCGTAACCACGTTCGACTGGTAGCCCATCTATGGCTAGCATCGCAGAATCTTAGTGGTAGAATAGCGGCAAGCCGGGGCGACACAGGCCAGTGTCGTAGCTGTCCGGCATCGAACAGGTGTTGCTCCCTGACGGTGCCGGCCAGCAGTCCGGTCAGGAGCAACGCGCAATGCCGAAATACATTGTCCCCCCAGGCAATCCTCTCAACACGAACTCGGTTCCAATCGAAATTGATGGGCCGCCACCAGACGAAGTCTTGGGCAAGTCCGTTCTGGGGCTGGATCTGGAAGAGTGGGCCAAGAAACCCACCACCCGAATATCGGCGGCTATACAACGAGTACCTTGATGCAGTAGCTCGGGACCGATTGCTGGATTGGTTGGAGACGGAGACTCCCGAGGTAGTTGGAATTGCCTTGCTTGTGGCCCATCCAGATTGGTCCATAAAGGACATTGCGGATAAGCTGAAATGTGACCGCAAAACACCCTACCGCTGGCACGAGTTTATGAAGTTTTTCAACATATTCAAGGCTGGCCGAAAAGCTGAACGTCGCAATCTCACTCCACGCGGGAGCAAATTTACCACGGAGGACGGAGCTGTCTTGGAGGCGATTGATCCGGCGTTTGAAGAAGGTGAAGAAGATAACGACTCCGAAGACTTCGATTGATACCCATGTCGCCGTGGTAATGCGACGCCCGCGACAAATCTTATCTCCTCAACTCTCGATCTGGCCGAGAGTTGTGTTGTAATCTCGCCTCCCCTGGCGCGACACGCTCCCATTCTCAGTGAAACTCACTAAGGGAGTGTACCTATATGCCTGATTCGCCTTTACGATCCGCGCCTGGGAATTGGCAGACGAGCCTACTATCTGGTTTGCCGTCCTGCAACGCGCTCGCCGAACCGGCGAAAGCGGTCTTGCCCGACAAGCGAGGCTTGCGCTCACCCGACTTGGCGTCCGCGTATCGTTTCGCAACCACCACCCCAGTAAACGGACAAGTCACGACGCGGAAGGCGTCGGCCATCCACGGCGAGAAGACTGAAAAAGAAACGGCTGCGGTCGGGTGGCACCAACGCAGCCATTTCAACATAAAGGACTACTATGAGTAAGCATACGAACTTTCGTGTTGCCGGTCAACTGCTTTGTCTGTTCCAAGGCCGCACCGACTACATCGCCGTCGGCGACAGCAAGGAGGTGCGGCCAGAGTATCGCCGCAACTCGCCGTTGTCGCCGGAAGAGTTCGCTAGGTATCATCTCGGCGGCGTGCGCTGCTTCGCGCGCTATCTGCTGATGCCGGACGATACCGTCTGGTGTTCGTGCGTCGATTTCGATAACAAGCCCGACCGGCCCGATCCCAAGTGGCGAGTGAAAGCCACCAAGGTGTACAGGAGCCTCAAGGCCCACGGCGTCCACGCCATGGTCGAGGTGTCCCAGAGCGGTCGTGCAGCACACGTCTGGGTTTTCTTCGAGCATCCCGTCGAGGCGTGGCTGGTGCGCGTGTTCTGGTATCGGGTGCTTGAACACCTCAAGATTCCAACCCCCGAGGTTTTCCCTCGCCAGGACTCGCTACGTCTAACTGGGAAGAAGCTCGGCAACTCGATCAGGCTTCCATTGTTTAACAAGTCTCACTTTGTGGACGTTGAGCACGACTGGAAGAAAGTCCCGCCTGCCAAAGCCCTGGCCGCCGTGGTCAAGGTCACGCCCAAGACGCTGAAGTCGGCCTCGCATCACCTAGGATTCGAGCTGACGCGCCCGACCAGCGGCGGTTCGCTCGCCAAGGGAGCCGGCGACACGGGCAACCTACCGCACCGCGTGAAGCAGTTGCTCAAGGACGAGCCGAACGGCTACCTAGCCCAACGCTGGAACGGCGACACGACCGGCTTGAAAGACACGAGCCGGTCGTCGCTTGTTTTTTCCATCGCCTGCGCTCTCATCCGCTGCTTCCTGCCGACTGACGAGGTGACCAAGGCGATCCGCCACTGGTGCCAGGTCAACCGTTACGAGAAGGGGGATCGCGACGATTGGATAGAGACGACCATTGACGGCGCCTATAAAGCGATCTTCGATTCGTCGCTTACTTGGCGACGGCTTCACCCCCGCACAGAGACACTTGCCAACGCGACTGGCCCGATTGCACGGGAAATCAAGAAACAAATCAATACCAGGCTGCACAAAGGAAGAGAATCACGATGACTCGGAAGTCCGACAACCACAAGAGCCGCATATCGCGCGCTAAAGCTCTTGCGGCACGCAGTGAGCGCAATGGCGAAGAGATCGACGATGAGGTCGAGCTTGAGGAAAACGACTTCGAGATCGACGAGGATGACGAGGTCGAGGAGGACTCTGACGCCGAGGGCGAGGAGGACGAAGACGATGAAGTCGAGCGCGAGATCGAGGAGAATGAAGACGATGATGAAGACAAGGAGGCCGACGACGCCCAGGTCGAGGAGGACGAAGACGACAACGCCAGCGATGGTGACGACATCGAACCTGAAGACGACGACGTTCCTGATGACAGCGAGGATGAAGATGCCGCAGGAAGCGATGGCAATGACGTTGTACCGGACGTTGGACCGGAAACTGCCAAGGGGACTCGTCTTGTGATTTGTCGTCGGAACGGCGATGAAGTTCGTCGTCACACGTTCAACACGAACAATGCCGACAAGTTGACGAAGTTCATTCGCGATGTCGCCGACGAAATCAAGACTGCACCCGAGAACCTAGCCTATCTCCGCCGCCAGATCATCGAGAAGGCCGAGGCAGCCGACAAGGCGGTAGCAGCGGCGGTGGCCGAAAAGAAGGCCCAGACGGCAGCCCACTCGGGTGATCGTACTGCCGAGATTTCTGCCAAGATTGTGGCGGAAACTCCTGAGGAATTCATCAAGGCCGCCAAGAGCTTCCTCAAAAATCCGGATCTATTTGAAGAGTTGAAGCGAGACATCGAGGTCCTCGGCGTCGTCGGCGAATGGCTTCTCGCTCTGGCGGTTTACCTGATCGGCACCAGCCGCATCATGGCGAAAACGCTGGGCGGCCTGGTGCAGGCGGCGAGCAGTACCGGCAAGTCGTATGTGTCCAACATGGTGGTGAGCCTGATGCCCGACGAGCAGGTCTTGAAGGCCACCGACATTACGGGCCAGGCCCTCTACTATTTCCGCCCTGGTTCGCTGAAACACAAGTTCATTTGCGTGGCAGAGAGGAAACACCAGGAATCGCAAGACGACGCAGCGGCCGCGAACGCCGGCCTGGCGTTGCGAGAGATGTTCTCCAGCGGGGAACTGCGAAAGGTCGTTACGGTCAAGGAGGGCGGCGGGATGACCACCGTCGAAATCCGGCAGGAGGGCCCGATTGCGTACTTGGAAACAACGACTCAGGAAAACATCTTCGGCGAGGATGAAACCCGCCTGATGAAGCTGACGGCGGACGAATCGCCTAAGCAGACGCAGCGCGTGATCGAACAGCTGAAGCGTGAAGCGCGTGGGGAAGTGGAACCTACACAGGAGCAGCAGGCCATCCGCCTGAAGCATCAAACTGCACAACGGCTCCTTCGCCCGCTGCGGGTGATCGTCCCTTACGCCGACTATCTAAACATTCCCACAACCAAGGTCGCCGCTCGCCGCGCGTACGGCCAGCTCATCGGCTGTATCCAGGTCGTGGCGCTGCTACGGCAGTTCCAGAAGAAGATCAACAACGACGGCATTACTGCGGACGTTGAAGATTACAGGATCGCGTACAAGATTATGCGCCATGTGCTGCGGCGGACCTTTGCGCCGGTGAGCCAGCGGGCCGTGGAACTTCTGGCCACCATTACTGCCAACGCGGAGAAACTGACGGGCAAATTCGACCGGAATGACTGCGTGCGGTGGAGCGGACTCAGCCTGACTGAGGTGCGAAACCGGATTACGAAGTTGCTGGAAGCCGGTGCAATCACGCAGGTTTCAGGTGGCCCAGGCCAGCGGTATGTCTACGAGACCGCGAAGGACGCCGAAAGCGGTTCGTTCACACTCAAGGAACTCGTGAATCCTGACCAACTTGAGAAGTTGATTAACGACGACGAGGTCGAGATCGAATAATGGCTGTCTTGTTTCGAAATTCCTGCCAGGTTTACCTAAGTGCTTATTGCGGCATGGTTTACGCTGACAGTAGGTCGAGTGCCAGGCGGTGCCAGGTTGTGCGAGGTGGCAGACCTGGCACAACCTGGCACCTGCTGGAGTGCCAGCGTAAGTCATTGCAGCTAAATGAGTTACGAAAAGCTGGCACAAAGTCACGGGGAAGAGCAAGCAAACTGAACCACTATCGGCGTGACGCCAGCGGTCTCGCCCGCCCGCCGCCCCGTCGCCTGCTCGCCGTTCCGTTCTTATTATGCAATCCAGAAACTCTAACTATGACAGCACACATGCACAAAAAACATCAAGCCCCAGGCCAGCTCGCTTATACGGCCCTGGGGCGCAAATCCACAGGCCCTGGAGGCTTTCTTCCGTGGACTCGACACTGAGCGACGTTGGTTTGCCTGTCGCCCCAGGGCCAAAGAGTTCCGTCGTGCCCTCAGCAAGGGTGAGCGATTGCGACTCGGTTATCCGCCAGGGTCCGTACTGCTCGGGCATCGACTCTCGAACGGCCGCGTGGCCTGGTTCGTGTCCTACCCGAGGCCGACGGTCGGTGGGGCCGTTGAGCAGCCCACGAGCGAAGAGCAACTTCGAGATATCGCGGCGGCGGTCGTGAAGTCTATGCGCAACACGCGACAGGAAGCCACGGGCGGAATGCCCGCAACTTCCCCGAGCAACGCATCGAAGCAGGGGCCGGCCGCCGATCCAGGACCGGCGAGCAATGCGCCGAAGCCAAATTCGGGCGATACGGACACCGCTAACGCGACAACACGGATTTTAGAGAGCCGGCTTCCGCCGCCGCCTGTGATGCGGTCCATTTTCACAAGATTGATGAAGCGTTGTATCGCAGTGGTGCAACGTACGTTTTCACTTTTCTCAAGGAGTTTCAAATGATTGAAATCTCGAATGTCGGCAAACAGCCGGCACTGCGGCACGTTATGTCATGTCCGTTTTGCAATTTCGAGAATCGCGGGATCTTGCTCAATGTCGGGATCGTTCCCTCGGCTCGGGAGCTTTATACCGGCGATGTGACCATTGAAATCCACAAGTACCCCGATCAACAGTTGTTTCTGTTTGGTCGTGAGGCCCGTTCCAGGCAACCGTGCGAACACGTTGCCTTGTTTTGGGGCTCGTGCGGCTGGACGAACGACGATCCGCAGCATTCTGATGCTGGGGGATATGTCGAGTTCGACTATAGCAGTCCGTCGAGGCTCTCGCAGGCTAACGGTAACCTGGAGGTCTACTTGGATGAAGTGGTGGGCCGCCGTCGCTGCGGAAAGCAGTTCCTCCCGACCGTGCTCGTTCGGTGCCGGAAGATCAATAAGCAGTGGAAGACGCCGGCGACCTCGGAGAACCCTGCCTGGGTGTTCCAGTTCCGCGTGTGGGCATATTTCGGCCTCGACGTGCCGGGACTTTTCGATGAGTTGAAGATCCTGGAGGCAGCGTATCACGAACACTGCGACAACGGCGGCGAAGACCGGCAATTACTAGGCAGCTTCGGATCGAACGACGGCGGCCTCGCTGGGGGCCTCAACGCCCCTGGCGAGGCACGCCGATGCGGTCAAGGCGGGGAAGCAGTAGTTGATAGTCTATCAAGGGCGGCCTCGCTGGGGCTCAATCAGCGGCCCCAACGAGGCCGACCATCCGCGTTGCCATCCACAGCGGCTTCTCCCAGTTCGTAGCCGGGCTTCCAGCCCAACAGCCAGGGTCAGCAGCTCTATCCCACGGGCCAAGGCCCCATCACGGAGCAAGTGCCCCAGCTCACCCTCGGAGCCGACACCGGCACGCCCATCAACCAGCAGCAGGACCCGCAGCAGTCGAACCAGTCCAACGACCTCATGTCGGCACCGACGCAGATGGGCCAGGAGCAACAAGCGAGTTACGATTCTTGGCAGCGGATCAAGGCGGGAAGCACCCTGGACCGCATCCGCCAACGCATGCAGAGGGGGGAAATCAAGGTTGCGGGCCTCAAGGGGGTGGGGAGAATGACACAAAAACAGGGTTTGGCACCCACGCCCTTCCGCCCAAATAGCCTAACCTCTTCGTCTGCCCAGATAAAAGAAGCGTTGATCTCCACCGGGGGCAAGCAGCCCATCCCCGCCGAGGCCGGCCAATTATCAGGATCTTGGCTGCCGACTGCCAACTTCCCGCACCGCGTTTCCGGTCCAAAGAAATTCTGTAGCCCTCTTCCTTTGCGGGGGGCGCTTGCAGACCCCTGATAGGTGGAACTAAGATTAAAGGCCGTCTCGGCCTGGAGGCTGGGCTTCCAAAACAGTTTACGACCAAAGTAAAAAACCTATGCCGCAATGAACGAGGCCGCTTGACGGCCATGATTGAAACATATTGAACAACGCGCGAGCGTCAGTAACTGCTTCCTGAGAAACCGCGAACCTGGACTTTCGGGTCCTTGAACTGAAGAAGCAGCGATCTGAGCCGCGCCCCGTGACGGGGCGCTGGCCAATCGCTGTTCTTCAGTGCCTCTTCGCGGAGGTCTCAGGAGCGGCCTTGGTTCGGCGCCCTGTTTATTGTCACCACGATGGGTCTAAAACCTTCGCCGTCAGGCGAAACCTTTAGGAACTGTTAAATGCCTGCAATGGCGGGCAACGCCTGCCCTTTGGATTGGGCATATTTGGCTCTTCCAGTCCGAGTGCTGACAGCATTTATGTACGTTATGGACTTAGGCCGGGATGTGCGAAGGACTTCAGTCCGTAGCTCATCCCGGATAATGAACCCACCGCCTTGCAGGCGGTGGTGGTTCAGTTCCGGTTGAGCATCATGGGGTAATTCACGATGGCATTGATCAAGTGCGCCGAGTGCGGAAATGGGATTAGCGACAAGGCGGCATCTTGTCCGCAATGCGGGTGCCCGACGAACGTCAACTCCTCGGCATCCGGCCCTTCGGTTGTCCGACCATCGGCTCCGACGCCGCTTCCTTCATCGCCTTCTCGGCCACCAAGCTCGTCTTCGCCGCCGACGCACCAAGCCGTACCCAATCAATGGTATTGCAAGGTCAACGGCACGGTCATGGGGCCAATGTCGGGGCAGCGGCTCAACGAACTGGCCGGCACCGGTCGGCTTCAGCCGACCGACTTCGTTCGCCGAGGGGAAGACGGCCCCTGGAGTGAAGCGCCACCTGCTCAAGGGGCTGACGTTCGGCACGGCGAACACCCTGCCTCCGAAGATGCCCGCCCAAGCAACTGCTGCACGCCAGGCGGCATCGGCCCCCATCGAACCGTCCACCTCGCAAGGCACCGCACCTCGTAATCCTGTTGAGAGCGCACCGATGGTGGATCGTTAAAGGCGCGTCGTCGCGAGGGGCCATACGACCAGGCACTGGTGATCATCTGGCTCGAAGACGGCGTGGTCAATCTTTCCACGATGGCGGTGCCTGACGGTGGATCGCAGCAGAAGCCGCTTGCGGATTGGCCGGAGTTCTCGGGGGCAACGGCGCAGGCTGAAATACGCCCGTCGCCTGTCCGCCTTACCTCCCACCAGCATCTTCCGTTTCGCCAAGCGCCCCGCCCAGTTGGCCTGCTATTCCTTTGAAACAACTACGCGAAGACATAGTGAACTACGTGCTTCACGAGCAATCGTCGTCGCCTGACATTCCGTTGATCGTCGAGTTTCGCAAGGCTTACGGCGAATTGCAGGATCAGATCGCGAAGGCCAAGGAGCGTCTTCAGCAAGTTACGGCAGCAATAGCGGCGCATTCGCCTCTTGAGATGGCGTTGGGCCAGAAGAAGAAGGAGCTTGCGGCAGCCGAAGCCGACTTGGGCAAAATGGCCCAGTCCTTGGGTAACGCCGCTTTTCATGCGTTTCTAGCTGGCAAGATCGCGGAGCTTCCCGTGTTTGCGGAACGCCTTGACTTGCACCGCAAGATCGCCGACATGGAATCGGAGAAGCTGTCGCTCGCTGCGCCGGAGAATGCGGGGATGTTCCAGAAGACCACCGCCAAAGGTCAGCAGTTGATCGTTGTGGGAAAGATCAAGCTCGCCGCGATGAAGGAGGGATCGCTGGAAACCGCCTTAGGCAGGAATCTTCTTCACACCAATCAGGAAGAGTTGGTCTGCTGCGACCAGACGAGTAGTGTCTTGGACGCGATCCGCAAACAACGATCCCTCATCGCGGTCCTTCGCGATCAGGTCAGTGAAGCGCAGCTCGCTCTTGACTTCAAGCGAAAGGAACTATGCGAATCGCTCGGCCTTGAGAAGATCGAGGGCAAGAGCACGTTCGATGCCGAACTTAGCAAGTGCGAAGAAGTGATCCACCAGAAAGAGAAAGAACGGTTGGAACTTGAAGCGAGATTGCCAGACAGGCTCCTGGGCGAGCCGAACATTCCGCAAGAAGGGCGATTGGCCGAGATGTTGGGCGATCTCCGGCTGGCCGCGCCTTCCCAACCCGCTGACGGCCACCGCAGCGATTCGCGGCATCAATTCGCTTTACCCTTCTTTCCTCCTCGGCCACCCGGCACATCAAATCGTAACTATTACATTTCAGTCGTCTCCCGCACTCGGATCGTTCCCCTTGCGGTTTGCACGCTTGGATTGGGCTGGGTACTCAGTTACGTGACACCTGAGAGGTTCTTTCTTCCCACTTGGACCGTGCTCATCCCGATTGCCCTGTTGGCAGCGCCCGCTCTCGTCCTGGCTGTGCTGTCCGGCGTTTTTTTCGTCAGGCCGAACGATGTCGAGTTTGAACCTACGAAACGATGCATTCTGGCGTTGACGTTCACGATGACCGCTGGTTTAGTCTTGCTTCTAGTTTTTTATAAGATTGCGGACCTTGAGCTGCATACTCATGGTTTCCGCACAGGCGGAGTGCCCCGCCTTTATGAAGCGTTTGTGAAGTTTATTGGCTGGAGCTATGAAAATGTAGACTCTTCCAGTCTCGTGACCAGATTGATTGCAAACATATTCAGCTTCGGGCTATGTGAAGAGATTACCAAGTTGCTGCCGCTCTTTTACTTCGCTGCTCAAGAAGAGCAACAGCACACCTGCGAATTCCTTAACATATCGTGGCTTCTTGTTGATCGGCTTCTTCTCCGGCCTCGGGTTTGGAATTGGTGAAGCCCTGCTCCGATACTCTCCTTGGTACAATCCACCACATAACTTGCTAGCGGCAGTTAATATCCTCCGCTGGTTTGCTTGTGTCCCGTCGCATGCAATCTACGGGATGATCGACGCTGCCGTTCTCTGGTATCTGCTTCCAATCATCAAGGCTCGATCAAACATCCATGCGAAGTTCGTAATATGCGCCGGGGCTGCTGGTGTCATGGCGATAGTACATGGTGTCTATGACGTTGTGTGCGCGCCATTCATGGGGCCGGTCATGGAGATTTTGTCACTTGCGCTGCTTTGTTGGCTCGTGCCACTCGTAGCTCGTCTCCGCGCGGAGGACGCTGCGGGCTGCGATGAAGGTGGGCTAGCATCCACTCGTCTCGGCAAGTGGCTCGCAGGCGTCGAGCGTGCGAAGATCCCGTTCGGTCGGCTTTACGCATGCAGTCTTGCCCTACTCGCCTTGGCGCTTTTCTTCTCTTCTTCACGGCAAGAGGCGTTGGCTTGGGCTGAGCACCAGCCGCCCGATATGTCGCCGACGTTCCTGGGAGACATGCAACCGCAGCGTAAAAGACCAAGTCGTCCTAATTCTGCCTACCCTGTCCGAGAAGTCCAGGAATTCGGAGTTCGTGAGCTGCGGACTGACTTCGGTGTTATTGGCAAAGGGGACGATTACCAGGCATCGTGCGGCTTTATATATGGCTATGCCACAAAAACATTGGAAGTTTGCGTCGTTGTTAAGAGTCGAATTCGACTGGAAGCGAAACCCACGGGCGGCGTGTGGCGGCGGGGTAAGGTCGGATACGGTGGTTCGCGATTTGTGCTTGCTATCGACGGAAAAATGTATGGGGGGGTGGCCGAATTCGACTCGAACGATCACGGCGATCTGATGTACGAAACTTTGACAACAGTCGTAACCAAAGAAGTTGCCGCAGCGATTCGCGAGGCGAACTCAGTTTCGATCACCGCAGGAAGTGACGATTTTGCGGTGAAGGTGGATCTCGACGACGAAATGATTGATGCGTTTTCCGATCTTGTAGACCGTGCGGTTAGTAGCTCACAACGGGAGGCCGGCGGAACATCCTCGGCTGCTGCGCAATCGGAATTCAACTGCAGCCCCCAGCACTCGGATCCGACCAATTCAAACGGCACGGGAACGCAGGGTGGGGCCAGTACGGAGTACGAAGAGCCTGCCTACGCAAAGTAACAGTTCACGCTCTGGCCTAAGAGTTAAAAGAGAGCTGCCAATAGGTAAGAAAATCGCTCCCGGCCATTAGGCGGAAGCGATTGGGATTGTCTGGCCGAGATGGGAGCGTCCCCCGTCTCGCTCTGGCTGGTCCTGCCAACGATGCTCTCGGTGAACTCAACTGGTCACTTCGGCGTTCGGGCTGGATGCCGGAGTGGCCGGCTGAAACCACTGTTTCGAGCCTGGAGGCTTGCCGAAGGCGTCCGGATCAACGTCGCCGTGCCGTAGCCAGTGGCACCAATCGCTGAGGCACCGTGGCAAGAACGTGATCGCGTCGGCCACCGGTGCAGACGCCCGTAGCGACGAGCACCGCCGCGACGACTGCGAAAATGACCCATGACCCAGTCAGACCACCAACGGCGGCGGCCACCCCGAGCGAACCGGCGATGTGATGCTCATTCAGCTTTTCTCTTGCTCCCATACACAATCTCTCCTCTTGTTCCTTCGGATTGAAAATCAAAGCAATCAGCGCCCTAGCCGCGCCACTGCCGGCATGCCTCGCGAAACGGACACGACGGGCACTGCATGGCCGAGGGGCTCGGAAAGAAGATTCCGGCCTCAATGGCGTGCCAGACCCGTTCGACGATCCGTTTGGTGCGGTCAATCTGATGCGGGTCGGCCCGCACCTCGTGGCGGAAGACCTCGGGCGTCTTGGTCTTCGTGATCACGGCGAACGCCAACTTGATGGGCCTGCCGTCCGCGATGGGCTTGGCCAGCTCATGATAGAGCAAGAGCTGACCCGCACTGTCCTGCACCTGCTCGCTGCTCCACCGACTGCGGGCAGTTTTCAAGTCGGTCAGGACCAGACTGTCACCATCGTCCACAAGCAAGTCCACGCGGGCCAGAAGATCTGGCACGCCGGGAACCAACTCGCCCGTCAACTCCTCTTCGATGCCGATGATCGTGCCTGGCGGGTTCGCAAGCTCGCTGGCCTGGAAGGCCGTCAACATGCGGCGGGCGAGGTCGTCGAGCGCCGCGCGGTCGTCGCCCTTGCCGAACTGGACGTACTGGGCCTCGTGCTCCAGCCAGCCCTCGCTGTAGGCGGCCATGAGGGCGTCGAGCGTCGGCGTGGGGTTGCCGGCCAGCCGTACTCGCAGGTGTTCCTCTACGGCATGATGGATAGAACCGCCGAAGACCAAGCTGGCCGAGACTGCTCCCTCGGGAAGGCCATCAAGATAGCGAAATTTGTACCGGAGGCTACAACCCTGGTACGTCGTGATCGCCGACCAGGACGTGTAGGGCCGCCCAGTCAGCTCTTCGGCGATCTGGTTGGGATGAAGTTCGGCCACCGTGCTCATCGCCGTCCTCCCGTGCCGTTCGTGCAGCCCTTCAGTTCGTCGATCAACTCGCTGGCCTGGCTGATCGAAAGGGCGTCGGGACGGTCGATGCCGAAGCGGTCTTGCAACGTCTGGGCCAGATCGAGCTTCTGCCGGTTGGCGATGGCGTGGATCGCGCGCACCTGGGAGACTGTGGCCGTGCGCCCGTTGGGCCGACTGTGGCCGTTGCCATTCCCATTACCGTTCTGGTGGCCGTTACTCCGGCCATTCGTTGCCGGTGCGTGGCCGTTGCCGGATTCGCTGACGGTTCCGTTCGTGTTCTGGTGGCGCGAAAGCTCGTCGTTGACGGCCTGGGCGCAGGCAACGTAGACGCTCTTCGCTTGGCGGTGGAACGCCTCCAGATCATCGAAAACAATGTTGTGCGGCAGTTCGACCTCGACGCTGCACGAAGCACCGAGGCTGCCGAAGTCCGGCTGGCCGATTTTCTTGGCAATGGACACGTTGAGTTTCAGGGGCATGATTTGCACTCCTCGTAAAATGCTGTCAGTCACCGGCAGGACTTGGGCGGAGTGCAAATGAACCCGACACTCGGATCGCTACCCATTACTTCGCAGATTACGACCAAGCCCCTACCGATTGGCATTTTGCCCACCGCGCTGTTACTATGGAGGCGATTGCTGGGCGGATCGTATCCGGGCGGCATCGCGATGTGTACCGCGAGTTTCTTCCCACCTTCATTCCACAGGAGTCCCCTCTCGTGAAACCATCATCCCCGATTACACGACGTACGCTGTTGAAGCAGGCAGCCGTAGCGGGCGTCGGCGCCGTGGCTCTGCCGCAGCTCGTGCCCTCCAGCGTCCTCGGCGCGAACCCTCCCAGCAACAAACTCAACATCGCCGTGTTCGCCTGCGGCGGACAGGCCCGCGGCGATATGGGTGCATGCATGGGAAGCGAGAACATTGTAGCCATCTGCGAGGTCGATCAGCGTCGGGCGGCAGACGCCCAGAATCAACTCAAAGGAGGCGGCAAGCCCCACGCCAAGGTCTATGAAGACTACCGCAAACTGTTGGACCAGGAAAAGTCGGTCGACGCCATAGTGATGGCGCCGGGCCAGCGCTGGCACGTGCCGATGGCCAAGCGGGCCATGCTGGCCGGCAAACACGTCTTCTGCGAGAAGCCGCTGGCCCATAGCTGCGCCCAGGCCCGCGAGATCCGCGAGTTGGCCAAGCAACTTCCCAAGCTGGCCACGCAGGTCGGTTCGCAGGGGGGCGCCACCGACACCTTCCGCCGCAGCATGGAAGTCATCCAAGCGGGCGTGCTGGGCGCGATCCGCGAAGTCCACGTCTGGATGGACCGCGGCTGCGAGCGCAGCAGGAACTACGACAAGAATGCCGACCCGATTCCCAAAGAGCTGAACTGGGACTTCTGGTGTGGCCCCTCGAAGGTCTTGCCGTTCAAGAACCACTACCTCGGCTTCTGCCTGAACTGGGGCCCGTGGCTGGATTTCGGCGACGGCCACCTGGCCGACATGGGTGCGCACGGTCTGAACCTGCCCTGGCGGGCCCTGAACCTCGGCGCACCGCTGAACTGCTCGATCAAGGTGCCCGAGCCGATCAAGGACAGCTACCCTTCCGCCACCGACATCTGCTGGGAGTTCGCTGCCCGCGGCGACATGCCGGCTGTGAAGCTCTGGTGGCACGACGGCGGCAAGCAGGCACCGCAGGAATTCACCAAAGAGTACTTTACCACGTACCACGGCGTGCCGGGCAACGCCGTGTTGTTCGTCGGCGAAAAGGGCATGCTTAGCTCCGACTGCTGGGGCGTGAACGGCGTCGTCAAGCTCAAGCAGGACGCCAAGTTCCGCGGCGTGCTGGACCACCCGGCCTGCAAACCGGTACCGGTCACCTTGCCGCGCACCACCGGCCACCACGGTGAGTGGCTGTCGGCCTGCAAGGGTGGCCCCAAGACCTTCCAAGGCTTCGAGACCGCCGCCATGGTCGCCGAGATCGCCATGGTGGGCATGCTCGCCCTGCGTTACAAGCCGGGCGTGAACGAGTTCTCTACGATCGAGTGGGACAGCGAAGCCTTGAAGGTCAAGGGCGAGCCCGCGGCCGACGCCGTGATACATCTGCCCATGCGGCAGAAGTGGCTGTAAGACGTGCCGCCGCCGACTTGCTGAAGCTGGCCCTTACCCGCCTTCACGACACCCTGCTCGATGAAGTCCAAGTGCCTCTATTGTACAATGGCTTGCAGCACGATTCTAGCGCGACGATTTTGCAATCAAATTGGTTTTCCGGTTCGACATCAAGACCGGCCGGACATGGGCCGAATACAAAGAAACCAAGCAGACGTGTACCTCGAAATAGGCCGCCGGCCAATTCTTGCCGCGGGCAAGAATCCTGGCGCCGCCACGGTCGAAATCCTCGTTCAGGCCATTCCGACACCTCGGCTGCACCCAGCAGTTCCTGAGCAAGGTCGCGACGGGGAAACGGAGGTGGCCTAGCGGGATGCGCGAAAGGGCGGAGGCGTACTTGGAAGCAATGGAAGGACAGCGGCCTACCCCCGTCGATGCTCGTCAGCAGCCCGGTGACATCGACACCACGGGCACGGCTGACGCGGCGGGTTCTTGACTCCGATCCGCGCTTACGGTAGGGTTGAGGCCGATCCGGCGGATCATAATCCTATCAGGAGCAACCGCTATGAATCGCCTGAACGCGTTCGCGCAATTTGAAAGCAAGAAGGAAACTCACGAGGACACCCTTACTCGGGCATTTCTCGTTGTGCTTCGATTGGTTCCGCAAGCCCACGAACGGTTCCTCTCACTTGTCACCGCCAAGCGGACATCGCCTCCAGCACTGCCAAATCTCTCCGTAATTGACCGTAACAGCGTAGTGTTCGAAACACAGACCGGCAGTTTTGCCCCCGCTGCCCGGCTGCTCTCAATTCTGCTTACCGACAGCCATTTCGGGGAAGCAATAAGCGTTGTCGCGCATTCCAGAACGCCGGTTTACGACGGCGTTATTGGCTACGCCCAAGACTGGGTTTTCATCATCGAGAACAAACCCTGCCACGAAAATGTCTGGAAAGATCAGTTGAGCCCAAGCGCAAAGCATGTTCAAGACATCGAGATCGAGGGCACCGCCGTTGTCTTGGAATGGAAGGCCGTTGTGCACGAACTTGCAGCGTTGGTCGAGGGCGGTACGCTTGAGCCCCCGGCGGATGGCCTTGTCACGGATTTCCTCGACTTCGTGTACGAAAACTTCGCTTTCCTGCACCCATACGAGACGTTGGCGTTGTGCAAGCACAACAAGGGACTGCTCGATAACCGGTGCAGGCTCGCGATGGAATCCATCACACCGGGTCGCGTCCGATACCAACAAGGATGGAAGTGGTGCATGAAGTTTGACGATGGCCCATCTGGGTTGGTGGCGCTTGACGCGGAAGAGGCGGACGGTCAGTTGAAGCTTGTAATGTCCGTTCACCCTGGTGATACAGTCAGGCAAGCAAGACAGCTTTACGACTCGCTCCGTATTGCGCGGCTTTCCGACCTTCAGTCGAAAGGCTGGCACGTAGAACCCAACTTTCATTTCGCGTTTATGCAACAGAATCTGTACTGGAGCAAAGTCACGACCCCACTTTTGGACTACATCGCAATTTGGCAGAGGTCTCCCAGTCTGATTGGCCAGATGCCCGTCGGCCCGGTAAGCGAAGTCGGAGAAACCTTCAAGCAGTACGTGGCCCTGCTCGCCAAGTTAAAAGTTGTTTCTGAAGACGAAATGGCACGTATTTTTGAGCTAACCGTCCAATCCAAGCGCAAGACCATTAACGTGTGTCCGGGGCTGTCCCTTTTTTACAGGTGGCCGCTGGGCGACGCCGTTGACCTAGATAAGCGCGGTGTGTTCGTGGACGACGTGCGTGCGCAACTGCAAGAAGCGTTTGATGCGTGGGGACAGAAGATATAGTCCGCACCACGGGTACGGCTGAACGGGCACGTGAGCAATCTGTGGACAAAGGAATCTGCAATGTGGAGCGATCCGGTCATTGATTTTGCGCAGAGCAAGTTTGGCACCGATGTAGGTCTGCCGCTCGATGCGGAACATCGTCCGCGAGTGCCAACTTGGGTAGCCGCAGCAATAAATGCAACGCTAGACCAAACGAAAGCCGATGCGACAAGTGTAATGGCGGTTCTTGCTGAAGGTGACGCGCCCATCAGAGTTGAAGGTCGTAGTCCGAAGACGCACCAACCGGAACCTGCGAGGGATGGCACGAATCCAGAGGCGTATGCATTTTACCTGCCGTTCCATTTCTATCGGACCACCTGGGGCATCTACATTCGTGCCGCTGGAGTCTGGTCGCTGGCTCGGCGTTTCGCCGCTCCCAAGAAACGGCCTGATGCAAACGACTTGGTGGTTGCGTACGACGTTCTCCTGGAGCACGAGCGGTTTCACTTCTTAACGGAATACGCCGCGTCGCGGATTGAGGTCGTCACTGTGGAAGCTTGCTATTTAGGGTACTTCCACGTACAAGACGCCAGCCTACATGAAGAAGCGATTGCCAACGCGTACGCGCTCAAAGCGATCCGTCGTCGTACTCCCGCAGACCTCGCGCAGGTAGTCGAGCATTGGATGGCGGTACAGGGGCCTGGCTACCGCGACTTCGGTGAGTGGCTGCTGTCCGGTTTCGTTAGCGGTCAGCGCCTATTGGTATCGGCAATGACTCCCGAATTTGCCGCTCGTGCGTTTGCAACTCCTAATCCGGCTGAACGTACACCGGAGTTCCTTTATCGTGGCGCGCCGACTCGGCGGGTTCCCGTCTACATCGTCCTCGACCAATCAGTTCCCTGGATGCGAGTCGCAAGGCCATTTCCCAAGGATTTTGGCTTGCGCGTGGTCGTGCACCATAACGATCACAAGCCCCCGCACATTCACGTCGAATGCCCGCCCGGGAGCAAACCTTGTCGATACAAGTGGCCCGACCTTACGCCTTACGGCAAAGACAGTCCTCTCCGAGGCAAGGACGTAAAGGCACTTCAGAAGTATGTCGAGGTTCATGGCCGGGACATTGCTAAGAAGGTCGAAGATACACCCTGGAAGTGATCCTAATTGGACTCGCCGATCGCGCTGTACAATGCATCGGCGGGCATAGGCTTGATCGGTCGGTTGGCGGGGATGCGGGCAGCGCGTAGATCGCCGAGGTTCGGGACGGCTACTTGGAGCGGTTCGGCGGCAAGCGGTTTTGGTTCGTGGTTGTAGACGTTTACGGTCGGCCGCGACGGGTTTAGTTCGGGCGATAGTAGCTTGGATTCGAGGTTCCTGCAGGTACCTGTGGGAGCTAATTCGAGGTTTGATAGCATTGCTGTCAGGGTGGGGCCGGGCGGCGTAAGCCGACCGGCCACACCCAGGTGTAATGTAGTGAATTGTAGTGGGGGAGATTTTACCCACTTTTCTGGGCGATTTTGGCACTTTCCGATTTTCCCATAGTGACTTGTTGGTTGTATTTGGGGTCGCCAAAGTGACTTGTTGGTTGTATTCGGGGTCGCCAAAGTGACTTGTTGGTTGTATTTCGGCCGGCCGCGGACCCCCGAACCCGCCCTTTTCGGCTGCCGATCCCGGAAAATTCTTCCGGGATTGCCTTCCCTCGACGGCCGCCAGGCGCGGCCCTGGCCACCAACCCGACGACCCTGGCCTGCGATACCCGGACGGGTTCAGCCCGCTGGCAGCCGCGGGTGGCGTTGCTTGGACGTGGTGTAGCCCATCGTGGCGCGGCGGTTGTTTACAATTGTAAACAGAGGTTTGTCCGGCCGTCGGCCCATCCCGGACATTTTGTCCGGGTTGGCCGTCCGTACCTGTTCCCAATTCCGCCAGGACCAATTGCCCCGTTTACGTACTGCTCGACGTTGCGCAGATCGTCAGGCCAGTGCTGCCGTCCGGGTTCTTGGTCGGGACAGTCTTCGGCTGGATGCGGGTCAAGCGTCGAATCGCTCCTTCGACGCGAGCCATTTTAACCGCATCGGTTTGCAACGCGGTAAACCACTTCTCAAGGGCCTGCCGCGTCTCAGCCGCCATTGCCAAGACATGCACGTTTAAGACATTCGCTCCTGGATCAACTGAGAAGTGGATGATTTCCCCAATCGTCTCGGGGTCAACATAGCTGAAGTGGGAGTAAGTGGTGTGATGTTTCTTCCCCTTATTCACAGGTGTCGTACTGCCCGCGTGCAAAAGCGCGTTACGCATCTGAAAGCGATCGGCGCCTGAAACAGTGCTGCTGGCCGGCAGACACCGTTGGCACCAGCCGACATAACGATCTCCAATCTTGGCGTCCGGATCTGACTCAAGGGACGCGCAGACGTCGGGAAGCGAAGAGAAGATGTAGCAGTGCCCAGTAGCACTTGGCGTCTTCACAGCGTTGCATCTCCCCCGTATAGAGGGCGAAATCGCTTCTAAGTTGCTCGACGGTTCTCATTGGCTGCTCCTTGCCGACCGCATTGCCTGTCGCCTTGCTGAAACGGGTTGCGGCCATCTAACCACCAGCCTACATCCCAGCCGATGTCTGTCAACGGGGCGCCACTGAAAGGCCCTCGATCCTGGCCATTTTGTCCACTTTGCCGCCTTTGACGGCCCGCGGGCAGCCAAGCCCCGGTCGCCACGCCCGCGAAAACCGCTAGCCGCGAGACAAGGCCAACGGTCGCCGGCCTACCCGAATCATGCGCTGGCGGGGCCACCAGCTTCCTCCTGCCCGTCGGTACCCGGACATTTTGTCCGGGTTCCGTCTGGGCAATGGTCTCCGCAGCGGCCCGCCTCGGCTCAAAAGCGCCCTGACAAACTGCCCGAGCGGTATGCCAAAGCAAGGCATCCGCAAAATCGGTGCGGCGGGTGCCGGAGAGCCGATCGGCACTGAAAAGCCAGTCGTCGCGTTAACGCGCGACTTATATGCCGGCCGGATAATAGACTTGACGGCCGCCCTCCTCTCCCGACGCAATCAGAATGCCCTCACACCGCGACACGACACCAGAATAGTAGCCTCTGGTCGCCCTGATGCCCGTAAGACCTGTTTCAAGAGCCTTTTCCACTGTTACGACGACAATTGCCTTTCCCGGATGCTTGCTCGTGATGTTGGCTGCTGCATTCAACACGGAGGGCACGTCCATGGGTGGGAACTGTTTCTCCAAACCCTTGCCCTTCGGCATGTAGACGTATAGCACGAGAATCCCAAACTTGATGCCATTGAGTTCCGGTCGTAATCCATCGAAGTAGTAGCCGATCGTCTGAACCTTCTCTGCGTACTTTCCGCCTTCCACTTCAATGACGCCCACTGGTCCGGTTCTGTCGCAGAGGACAGCGTCGGCCCTGGGTGAGTGGCCCTTGTTGCAGTCGGGCGCACCGTCGAGAGCCCAGTTCTCGGGCGCGAGTTCCACCCACCATCGAGTGAGCAGGCCGATGATCGTGGGATGAGCGTTTCCATAAACCGAGGGCAAGATCTTCCATGGCACTCGATTCAGGTCTTGGAAAATCGTAAGGTCGGTGGTTTTCATGTCTCGTTCTCGTGAATCTAAAGGCTTGCCTGTCTGCGATTGTACAGGATCGCCCAAGAACTAAAAGCAGGCCGAGCCTACTGGCGCGTCAACTGCCAGAGGATACCTCGGTTCTCGCCACGATGATGCCCGCCACGATTTCTTTCCAGCGAGCATCCCGCCGCGGACAATCGTCGTAAGAACTCGCGACGTTGCAGGTTTGCGCTCACGGTAACTCGTCCTTTGCCCGGAATTCTCCGGGGCTCGTTCTTTGGGGTCGTGCTTTCGTTATTCGCCATTGCGACGTCCTTTCACAGAAATAGCCTCGTTACTTTCCAGCGGCAGTCGCGTCGGTCTGTTTGACTACGAGGCCGAATCAAACATGCCGCTCCGGTTTTGTGGCCGTCGATCAAGCCCCTTTAGATTGGATTCCTGCCGGGGAAGTGGCGACATCCAGCGACAGACGCGGCTGGGTGGGACATCAGCGTAGGACGGATTCGACCGAGAAAGGTAACGAAGGATCCTGAAAGTTGCTACGGTCACTTTGCCCAGGTGCCCGCCCTCGACAGCCCCGCGGCCGCTTCGGCTGCCAGTGGCCATCGCATCTTTTGGAATCTGGCCTTGCACTTCGGCCCCATCTCTATTACCGTGACGGTAACGACGCCCCTGTCGTCGCGTCCCTTTACTTCAAGGCCACCACGATGCCTGCCTCCATACCAGAACAGCTATTCCTCGACGACCTCGCGCAACTAGAAGCCCTCCTCTTCTTCCGCGAGGAAGCCGGCCATTCTGCCACGCTCCACACCCTGCTCAACGCAATCCGTCTCGCTACAGCCATGATCCGAGGCGGCTTTTCAGCGAAGCACTGCCACGACTTCGCGATGCGAAGGCTGACGTGGCGGGTCCAGTATGACCTCAAGGATAGGTCTACACTTGATGAGGCCCTGTGGCTCGTCAGGGACGTCGTCACGCGGGGCATTGAACTACTTCGCGATACTGACTGGCGGCACACCAACTGCAGGCTGATCTCGATGATCGCTGAGCAGACGGGCGTTGATCTGGGGCTGTAAAGGCGGCCTCGGCCGTGGCTTTGTCGACCGCTGCCGCGCTCGACCTCAACTGCCAACTTGATAATCCAGCAGAGAACGCCGCTGCGAACAACTTCCTGGTGTCGCCTGCGGCAGCAATCCTGCCGCGGACCCCGCCCGTCATGTCTGGCTCGTTGCCTGGTCGCCGTTCGGAATTCCCGTCTGGCGGTTTTGTGCAGCATGGCGGCGTGCCCGAACTTGGGGCTCGGTTTCAATTGCGTACTTCGCTTGCTGTCCGAAATTCGATCGGCAGCCGATTTCGCCGTCATCTTCAGCCGCAAGCAGAACGCCGATGAAAACTGCCGCGAGCCCGCCCATCGCAAAGTTCTCTGGCGGTGAAGATGGGAGATCGGGTGGGTTTCATGGCCAGATCGCCCGTGTGGGTGCCGCTGAATTGCTTGCTAGCGGCGCTGTCAGCCGCCCCACGTCCAAGATGCTCGCAGAGGATACACCACCTTTGGCTGTCGACATCTCCATTTGGAGATCGCAGAGAAAAGCGACTCCGTTGGTCGAAGAGACGCAGCAGACCGTGGTCGCGGCCATGGAAACGCTGCCCCCTGGCTTCACGGCGCCCCTGAAGGTCGAAATAAGGACGGCCAGGACGTGGGCGGAGTGCAAATGAGGGCGGCGTCAACTGGTTGCAGACGCGCCGCATGCTCCGCATGCCGCCCGCTTGTGCAGCCCTGCCTCGCGACGGATAATTGAGCTGGCTGGACGCTGGATGCCTTGGTAGGGGCGGCGTCGAGCGTGCGAACCGCTAGATCTTCGAAGAACTTCTCGACTGCGGAGGAACGACGATGCGTGTCTTCACGATTGCAATGGTGGCTGCCCTGGTGGCTAATTGCCAGGGGCGAATCGGAAGTGGAGCGGAAAAGCCAGAGGCCCCGTCTCGCATCACGATGCAGGAAATCCTCGATCTCAAGTGCAGCGACGTAGGCGTGTGGGCTTTCTCTTCCGCCACGAGAGAGTTGTTCTGCGATGCAGATAAGAACTTGTACCAATGGAACATCGCGGAGAAAAAGCTGCTGCATACCTACGTATGTCCGAGCCGTACCTTCAGATGGGACGAAGTGGCCGTTTCGCCGGATGGAAAACTCCTCGTCGTCACGACGTACCCCCAAGAGTCGGGAGATCCGGCCAAGGTCGCTTTCATCGATACGCTTACGCACAAGGCCCGTTTCATGGCCGAGCACAGGCCCCTTGTTAGTTCGGTCAAGTTCGATAAGTCGGGCAAGTTCATTTGGCTTTCGTCGACGTGGCCCGGCCCGGATGCCTTCGTGTTCGACTGGGCCGGCAACAAGCACCCGTCATTCAATCCCAAGGACTTCGATCCTGCTGATAAAGATCGATTGTGGGACGTCGGCGAAAGCAAGGGCGGGCCTCCGCCTGGCCTCTTCTTTAAGGATGCACGCGGAACGGTTCATCGCCTCATCGATCACCCGCTAAATCAGGACTATGCTCTCAGCAAGGATGGGAAGTACATTGGTACATCCACATGGGACCAGCGAGTACGGGTATGGCGGACAAGTGACCTCAAGGAGCTGTTCAATGAGAAAATCGGCCTAGCTCCAGTCCCCACGAATGTGGCAGGATTCACGGTCTCTGTCTGGCATCCAGTTCGACTTCTCTATGACTCGGGGGAGAATCAGTTTCTCGTGCTAGGCGGGGGTGACAACACGCACCTGCGTGCGATTAGGCTGCCGTGATAAAGTCAGGTAGGTGAACCTAATCTTCAAGTGCCCCTCTCGCCGCCCTTCGCCCTCCGGCAGCCGCTGGTGCCGTGGGCGAGTGCGGAGGAGCCTGATGAACGGGGCCGTGGATTAAGAGGGTGCGGCGACTAAAAGATAAACGGCTGAATGACGCAGGTCGGCAATGCCTTCTGGAGCTTATTAACGCCATCGTGCGTAACTTTGGTTCGCGTAAGGGAAACATTTGTGAGTTTAGTCAATCCCTTGAGATGTTCCAGCCCGGCGTCCGTGACGTTTGTGTCGTCAAGCAGCAAAGTTTGCAGTTGGCTTAATTGTTTGAGATGCTCCAGCCCAGCGTCGCTGATTTTCGTGTCTTGAAGCATCAGTGTTTGAAGGCGTGTCAACCCTTTCAGATGCTCCAGCCCGACGTTTGTAATCTGCGTGGTGTTAATGATCACACATTCAAGTTTAGTCAGCCCTTTGAGATGCTCTAACCCAACGTCCGTCAGCTGGGTTGCCGCAAGATCTAGGGTTTCGAGTTGTTTTAGCCCCTCAAGATACTTTAACCCGACGTCCGTGACTTGCGTGTCATCGAGATGCAGGCTACGGAGCCCGCTCAGTCCCTTTATGTGCTCCAGCCCGGCGTCCGTGATTTGGGTTACGTCAAGACTCAAGCATTCGAGTTTATTCAACCCTTTGAGATGCTCTAGCCCGGCGTTCGTGACGTTAGTCGCATCAAGTCTCAAACTGTGAAGTTCCTTCAGCTCGCTGAGAGTTTCTAGCCCGGCGTCGGTGACGTTACTGGAGTTTAGAAAGACGTATCGGACTCGCGTCAACCATTTTAGAAACCGTACCTCAGTGTCGGTGACTTCTTTGTGGTCTAAGGACACCATTTGAACGTACTCAAGGAAATCATCCCCCAGCAGGCACCGCAGCCATGGCGGGCCTGGTGGTTGTGCGTTTGGCAGAAACATGCACGAGGCATCGAGTTGATAGTCGTAGTCCAATGACATCCCCAATTTCCGAAACATTGCCACTGCCTCCCGTTCTTTGCTTGCCGCCCGCATCTCAACCGCCAGCCAGCTACAAGGAAGTGCAACGACCACGGTAAACTCCAACAGCGATCGAATCGAGAACTGGAATCGCCGGCGAAATACAATGGCCACGATAAACCACAGCAGCATGGCCAGCATCGCCACACCCACCACCGCCACGCCAATCAGCACGGTCCAGCCCTTCTTCTCGTTGAACCAGAACCACCGATATCTTTCCGACAGCCACAGCAGCCCCTCCACGACCAGCGAGCCGTAGATCAGCCACCCAGGCGTAGGGCAATACCAGCGGCATTTCTCGGGGGCGTCCATGCCTGCCAGTATATCGCGCCGCCAGGGGCCCTGCCAGAATGGGCCCTGAGCGGTGCCCCTGCACGCCGGCGTTCTGGCAGGTTGCCCGCCGCACGCAGGGTGCCGCGCAGGCGAGGTTGGTCGTTGCCGGTGGGCTCTTGTGGTGCAGGATGTCGCGGCGCAGTAGAATAGAGGCGAGACGCTTGTCGCTCCGCGCGGGGCGGCGTCGGGTGGACGGCCCGTTGTGCGAGCCAGCAATTCAACCATGCACGCCGAGCTACAAGAAATTGTGCCGAACGATTTCCCTGGGTGGGACGCCTTCAGGCAGTACCGCTCGGCGGACCCGCTCGACGATTTCGCCTGGTTCACACTCTTTATTGGCATCGAAGGCGAGGACAGTGCGGACACGTTCCAGGTCGTGGTGGCGACTCCGCGAGCCGTTGGCCGTATCAAGTCGCAACATGGCTCATTCCCCGGCCTGACCGTGGACCATTTCGACCCGAACTCGATTGAACGCACACTGAAGGAATACGTATCTAACTTCTCGGGGAACACTTGGGAGCAGATTGCCACGCAGTTGCGAAAAAGGATGCTGTGGGAATATGAAGGGATGGCTGGCGCTTGATCCGGCACAACAACGACTGGCCGCAGAGCCTCTGCCCGGACGCCCGGACGCCTTGGACGTGGTGTGGGCCCTGGGAAGCCGGTAGAATGACTGGCAAGGAAGACCTTTAACGATGGAACCTGCGGCGACGGCTGCGGGACCCGTTGGCGACACCGAGCAACACGACATGAGCGAAGTCCAAGTTCAACCCGCACCGAAGCCCAAGCTCCACTGGTATCAATTCAGCCTTTCCAGCCTTTTCTGGCTTGCCATTGGTATCGCGCTACTTATGGGAGCAATCGTCCAGACCACACGATATCAACTACTCGATCAACAGAGGCGGGTGGCTGAACGGCAAGTTGAAGAACTTAAAAAGATCCTTCCCACGCAGATCCAGACGGGCTGGCTCACGCAGCTCAGCTCGGGGCCGGGCTATCTCTATCGTGGATCACTTCCCACAGGCGACTGGCGATTGGCCGTTTATTCTTGGCACGGTGCTCCCTTCCTTAATGCGTCGGAAATCGCCCCGCCACCGGGGTTGGTCCCGCTGGTGGCGAAGAGAATTCCGAATCCCGAAGACGTTGAAATTCACATGTCAGAGGCCGGTCTTCCGCCCGGCATGGCTTGGAAAGGAAAACCCGTGGATATAGCTTTCAACGCTGACATCACAGATACTCGTCCGGGACACACCCACGGGTCCGTCCTCTCGCTGCCTCCGCTCGCGCTCTTGAATGCCTCGAGCGCTAAGTTGGTCATCGCTAATGCGCCGACAAATCCTAAACGAGATCACGTCCTGATTTACAAGGGCGACTTCAGTGGCGCTGGGAATCATTGTGGCGCTGGGTATCACTACCTAGTCCTAATTGAGCCTGCTGGCCCGGCTAGTTCGAAGCCTCAAATCGGTACCGACGCGGTAGACGATATTCCATAGTACTCAATATGCCGTTCTCCGTGGCCGCCTGCGGCGGACAGGCCCTGCCAGACTGCAAGATCAAGCGATAGCTGCCATTAGACGTGATAAGGATTTTGGCGATGGATGATTCCACACGGAGCTCGACCAATCCGCCTCGGCGTTTCCAGTTCAGCATTAGAACGCTCCTGGAAGTGACCGCCGTTGTTGCTTGCCTATGCGCCGCATGGGCCTGGCGCTATCATCAACAGCGCCGCGCAATCGAGGGATCGCGATTGAACGCTACGCTTGCCCTGAATGATTTGGTTGCCAAGCTGGCCGGCAATGCGCGTGTTCTTGCTCAGGGTGGCTCACATGGCCAGGGGGAAGACACCGATTACTGGCTGATTCGTCTCACGTCCAAGACATCCGGCTCCCAGAAATCCGAGACGCTTCCGGAGAACTTGAATGCTATGGTGGCACGTCGATTATCGGAACTTGGTGCCGACGTGAAGCAGTCGGCTCTTGCCGGGTGGGGCGACAGCGGCAACGGCCACCCGTTCCCCTCTGCTGCGGGTCGCCAAATTATGTATCGCTTTGGTGATCTGCGAGGAGTGATTGTAATGCGGGCGGTGTTTGTGCCCGACCCAGAGCCCGCCGTTGGCTTAACGGTTGAAAACATTCAATTCCGCTAGCAGGAGCGTTCCCGCAGCGCCGCTGCGCGGCCAGCTATGCTGTCGGGATCGCCCACCGTTGGCCGCACGAATGAAGCTATCTGATCTGGAGCAATAGCCATGAACGGATGCAAGTCCTGCGTGAAGGTGCTTATCGCCGTCTTCTTGCTACCGAATGTTGCCGCGAGTGCTGATGCGGCGAAGGAAGCCTGCGAGAAGGGTAAGGCTTGCTTCGACAAGCGCGATTACGCCGGGGCCGTGGCAGCGTACAGCGAGGCGGTACGGATCGATCCGAAGAACGCGAAGGCGTATGCCGGCCGTGGATGGACCTTGGCCTGTAAAGAGAATCTCGACACGGCCCTTGCCGAGGCTTTTCGACCAGATGCAAAACTGGTTGCAACCGACAGCCTGCTTAGCCCCGCGCGTGTGTCGGATGAGCGATACGACAGCGCGATTGTTGATCGTACCGAGGCGGTTCGAATCAATCCCAAACTGGCCGACGCGTACCTTAAGCGTGGTTCCATCTATGCGGTCAAAGGCCGGTACGACGAAGCGATTTCGGACACCGCAGTGGCCATACGACTTGATCCGAATGTGGCCCGTGCTTACCAAATTCGCGGTTGGGCATACGCGAAGAAGGGAAATTACGATGAAGCCCGGTTCAATTGCACGTGGGCTATCTGGCTCGATCCGAAGGACGTTCACGCCTACAAGATCCGAATCGCTGTTTGTACCCACATGGGCGACTTCGAACGAGCGCTTGCGGATTGCACCGAGGCGATCCGACTCGTTCCGCATGACGCCGAGTTGCACGGCTGCCAGGGTCAACTTTTCAGGAAGAAAGGCGACTACGACAAGGTAATTGCCGCATATACGGAAGTAATCCGACTCGAGCCGAAGGCGTGGAATGCCTACATCAACCGCGCGTGGGCCTACGAAATGAAGGGTGAGTATGACAAAGTGATTGCTGATTATACCGCCGCTATTCGGCTCGATCCCAAAAATGCTGAGATGTACAGATTGCGGGGCGACGCCAACAGAGTAAAGCACGAATACGACAAGGCGATTTCCGATTACACGGAAGGTATCCGCCTAAATAGCAGGGAAACCTCGGCTGGTGGCAGTCGCAATAATGGTCATCATATCCAGAGCGGCCGCGAAAAGGCTTTTGCAGAGTTGACGAAAGCGCTCCGCTTCAATAGCAACGGCGCTTATTATGGGCGAGGCCTCGCATACGACGCAAAGGGAGACTACGGCAACGCGATAGCGGATTTCACTGTCTTTATAGACCGTGATAGGTACAATCCCGAAGGGTATTTGAAACGGGCCGATGCCTACCGGAAGAGTGGCCACAGCGCCAAGGCGGAAGCTGACTTCGAGCAAGCCAAGAAGCTGGGCTACCGGGAGAAGTGAACTTGATCACGGCCAACACCACACACTCGCAGAGTTGCTGCGCAATCGGCTGCGCCGACGAGTCGTGCCTGCCGTTGGCCGAACGCAATCATGGAACCATCATCACGTACACCTGAAGGCGAGACGAATCGTTGCCCGGTTTGTGGCAAGGATCTCCAAATCGAGCCGTCACGTCCACCGGGGGACGCTCCATGTCCTCATTGCGGAGCCCTGCTGTGGTTCGGCCAAAGTCCCCCTGAAGACATTGAACAACTGAGAAGAGCAAGCAAGAGTTTTCAACTTGCGAAGCAAGTTGCTGACCTGGGGAGGCACGACTACGCAGCAGAAGTGCTTCTCGACTGTGTATCAATCGATCCAGGCAATGTGTACTACGTGCAGGCTTTCGTCGATGCACTTCACAAGAAATTTGGTAGCAGTGCGAAGATCGGTCCGCTGTTCATCTTCAAAGAACGCAAGGCTCGCAACGATCTCAAGGAGGCCATTACTCACGAGGACTGGGAGGCTGCCATCAAGAATGGCCTGATCGTCCTGGCCGTCAATCCATGGGATGTTCCAACGCTGCAGGCATTGGCCAGGGCTTGTCGAAGCTTGTCACGGGCAGGCGACGGGCAGGCCTCTTCCAGGTTCGCCGAGTGTTCCCTCTTCTACGAACAATGCGAGGCTCAGACCAGCTCATGACCGCCAACACGGCCTGCCCGCAGCGCCGCAGCGCGGGCACCCTGGCGATGCAAACTGCCATGGCCTTCCGCAGCCCGATCCTCGTGGCCGCCGGAATTCACCGGACGTCCGAAAAATTGGCACGGACTTCGCTGCCTGAAAAGTCCGCACGTTCGGACGATCTTCAAAGCGGCATCGGGCCATGGTTTCGCTCGCTGGCGGACGACAGTACGGAAGGCCCGCTGGCGGCCGTGGCACGACAAAGCCCCTCGTGTGGCGAAAGGCGAAAATGCGAAGCTGGCCCCGAGATTGCCATAAGTACTGGCGTCGATGTACAATACGGCAAGCGGCGAAAAACCTAGTGTCAGCTAGACCGTGCGAGCTGTCGATGTCTGGGCCGCAGACCACTGGCTGACATGCGAGGACGACACCGTATATGCTCCCCAATTCGCAAGCGCCCTGAAGGCTGACCTTGGCATGCTCTTGCGGGATCCTCAGCTTCGCCGCGGCCGCCCACATCCCGAACTTTCAATTGAGGAAAACTTCCGCCGGCTGCGGACAGATGCCGAGGCCGACAACGCGGAGTACTACGGTTTCATGGACTGGGGGCCAACGGCTGACAACGTAAGCATGCTGCTGTTTCAAGAGGGAAATATCGCGTACCTGCCCTTCACGTTCTGGCGACCCTCCCACCGCAAGCCTTTGGAGTTGGGCAAGGTATTCGTGGCCGAGTTGCCAGAGTGGGAATTGGCAAGAGTGCTCCTCGACGCTACGTGCGCGATCATGGAGGATTGGGCTGATTCCCGTGGGCACAACGTCAATGACGTTTCGGGGGAGCATTGAGAAGTACCGAAACGAAGTGAAGCAAGTCGCCGCCAACACGGCACGGCTGCAAAGTCGCTTCGCGACCGCCGCCTTGTGGTGCGGGCCGTGGGAGGCGCGTAGAATAGACGGAAGTGAAGACCTATGAAGTCGGGGACTGCGGCGGCAGCCGTAGCCCCCGTTGACAGCCTTGGAGGCAACGAGAATGGTGATAGCCTACTATGTTGCTCAGTCGTCCGAGACGCTTGAAGCTGTCTGTGAATCCTTAAGAACTCATTACTGCCTTCCGGATTTCGACTTCGATTCGCATGATTCCTGGCGCCATGGGTGGTCGCGTACTGCGGCGATTGGATTCAATGATTCAATGTAACGAAGGCTTCCGACTTTGCGACTATCGAAACATGGATGCCCGAGTGTCCCAAGGGGTGCAATTTTCAGATTGTCGCCGAGACGGCGAACTGCCCTCCGGACCTGTTTACAGCTTTGGCAAGAGCACTCGGCGTCCCGCCGGTAAAATACCTTGAGAAAGAGGCGGGCACCGGTTAGCTGCCAACACCGCCTGGCCGCCGAGCCGCTGCGCGGACGCCTTGGTCGTGGTGCAGGCCGCCGTGGCGTAGTACAATCGTAGATGGCTCGACGCTAGTCGCTCCGGTCGGGGCGGCGTCTGGGCTTTGGCAGTCGATAACAGTATACTACGACAAGCAGCGATAAAACCAGTTTCAGGTAGAACCCCAGTAGTAAAATGAAAGACCCGTGGAATCCATCGTATGACGAGATTCGTGAATGGGCCTACACGCCCGGCGCAATGCAACCGTGCCAAGATTGGGACCTTGCAATTGAGTGGACAGCGCACGAGCGCGTGCTTTTTGAACTGGCATCTGACGAGGCGTGTCCCGCCCGTCGGTTCATGCTAAAAGTCCTTTACCTAATCGTCGGCGATGCGGTTAGATCCAATTTCCACAGTGAAAATCGGCCGTTCATTGAAGGTTTCATTCGTCGGGGCACCGAGTATCCGCATCCTGACATTACCCGCTGGCAGGCACGATCACATGAGTTGCTCCGTCGCCCTGAACTATTTGACTACGACCAGTGGTGTGCTGGAGGATTGGCGCAAGAGCAGAGCAACGACTAACAAGGCGTATCCGCTGGGCCGCTTCGCGGACGCCTTGACGTGGTGCTGGCCGCCGCGGCGCAGTAGAATTGAGAGCGGCTCGACGCTAGGCGCTCCGACTGGGGCGGCGTCGGACGCCTTTGGCAAGTCGAGCATCGAGCGGGCCGTGGACGCATGGTAGAATGATTGGCAGTTGAGACTCGCTGAAGGCGGAAGGGGCGGTGAACGATGATCCTAAACAACGTCGAGCAAGTCGTCTCAGAACTAACCGGCACGTTGGCATACGATGGGGCCAGCAGGCATGATGTTCTGACCGCCCGGAAGGGCCTCGACCTCATTTCTTCGCTCCAATCATCCGACGGTCCAGAGAAATGGATTGAGTACGGTGGACATTTAATGCTTCTGCTGTACCACGCGCCTCGCTTCGGTATCGATGGCAAGCGTGCCATTCCACAGGTGTTAATCGACCCACGTCAGCCTTTCGTGTTCGCCGAAATCAGGTATCTGCTCCCAACCGAAAGCCGACCGTGGAAATTCGCATCGGGAATCGCCGAAGACATTTCCGCCGCTACCGCGATGATGATTGATGCCTTGGGGCGGTGTGAACAACACGACGAACACTTGTACGAATCCCTGACCGACAATGCGTAAGCCCTCTCGTCGGCCACAGACTGAATGGGTAACTCTAGAGGGTCACCAACTCTGGCGGCCCCTGTGTGGCCAGCCATCGGCGGATCGGCGATCTGGGTACCGCCTCTGCGATTGCGGACTAGCTCAATCCGGTGAGTTTTGCCTCCTCGGCGTTTCAAGCTGATGCGGAAATCTGCTGGCAGTCGTGGCACGGGACACCCCCCTAATGACGAAAGGTCGGAATGCGAATTTGACCCTGGATTTGCCATAAGTACTGGCCGGACAGTATACTATGGCAAACCGTCTCGAACCTCGGATATTGGAACTCTTGAAATGAGCCGCATGATACCGTGGTTGACTGCCTTTACCCTATTCACCGCTAGCAGCGCCAGCGCCGCTACGCTCTATACTGTGACCGATTTAGGTGCGGTCGGCGGATTCCAGTATGGCGATGGCGCATACGCCCTTAATAACAGCGGACAGGTTGTGGGATTTGCTCACACCAGCGACGGCGTCTTCGCAAACGCCTTTCTGTACAGCAACGGAATAATGCAGGGAACGGGGACGCTGTCCGCTTACCCCTATAGTTTTGCGGAAGGCATTAACAATAGCGGACAAATTGCCGGTCTTGCGCAAAATAGCAGCTACGCTACTCAAGCGTTCCTTTCCAGCGGTGGAACGATGCTCGATCTGGGTACGCTCGGCGGTGCGCAGAGTTGGGCTTGGGGAATCAATGACAGCGGGCAGGTCGTGGGCTGGGCCGACAATGGCGGCGGGCAGCAGCGGCCCTTCGTCTATAGTGGCGGGACAATGCAGGACCTGGGCACATTGGGCGGCGCTACTGGCGAGGCTACGCATATCAATAACAGCGGACAAATTGTCGGCGGGGCGGCAGACGGTAGTGGCAATGAGAAGGCATTCCTCTATTCTGGCGGCTCAATGCAAAACCTGGGCACGTTCGGCGGCTTGTTTAGCGAGGCGCTCGGCATCAATAACATCGGCCAAGTGGTCGGAAAGGCCGCGATCGGGACGGGCAGCTACCACGCGTTCCTTTATAGCGGAGGAATCATGCATGACCTGAATACGCTGCCCGGCTATACCTCCGCAAGTTGGGCGCAGGGCATCAACGACGACGGACAAATCGTTGGCTGGGCGCGAAGCAGCAGCTTCGTTGAGCACGCCTTTCTCGACGACAATGGAACGATGGAGGACTTGAATAGCTTGATCAGCCCGAACTTGGGATGGACCCTGATGTCGGCGCAGGCAATTAACGATGACGGGCAAATCTGTGGCTATGGCAGCGGTCCGAGCGGGCAGTCCGACGCGTTCCTCTTAACGCCAATGCCAACGCCCGAACCTTCTGCGCCTGCGCTGCTCGTTGCCGGTGCCCTTGGCCTGCTTGGCTACAGCTTGCGGAGGCGCGCGGTAGCGAGAAGAACTGCAAAGCCAGCGGCCTTCGATCAAGTGGGATCCCAAGACGACGCTCCACCCATCCTCTTCTTCCCTTCGCATTCGTCCCCAGCGCACGCGGCACGAAGGGCAGCTTGATCTCGCGGCGGGCGGCGGTGTTGTCGGAATAGCTAAACAAAATCCCCAACGCCTGCCGCCCCCCACGGGCGGCAAGCGTGAAACGCATTTTGGTCAGCTTGACGGGTGCCGATGGCCCAGTTCGCGGGCCTGTCTGATAGGTAAAGCGGGTTACGGGGCAATCGTCGCTGTTTTTGGGCTGTCGTTGCCCCACTTTACCGCCACGTTCCAGCCGACCTCCGAATACAGCCCTTTCAGGACTGTCTCTGAGGTCAGCTTCGCCTGGCTGAGATTCTCCGCGGACGCGGCCGTGTGCGCCACAAGCTTTTGGGCCTCGGCGTACACGGCATCTCGCAGGGCGTCCTGATCCGCATGCCACGGCAGCCAAGCCACACGTTCCACACTCCACGTGCGCGTGCGGGAATGGTCCACTCTCGGCTGGAACACCTGGGGTTCGGGCAGGATGAGCGTGGCCTGTCTGGCGTCCTCCTGCTTGTCGGTGATCTTGGCTTGGCTCAAGTTGACCGCGAGTAGGGCGTCACCTTTGATGAGCCAGCTACCGCGACAGCCCTGCCCTTCAGCAATGAGGACATCCGCTATTTGCACGCGTAGGGTCAGCAGGTGCGAGAGCTTCTGTAGTTTTTCGACCGTGGGGCCTTGGCTGTTGATGATTACCGGCGGACGATCGACACGGAGTTGACGCAAGTAAACAGCGACGCCAGTGCAGACAAAGAGCACGGCGATCGCGAGCAGGATAAGCTTCATGGTTCCTTCTTCGGAGCGCCCTTGTCGGGCGCGGTGGTCTCGGAGTGATAGTTGCCGTCCGCCGCCGACCACTGAATCGGATTGGGCTTGGATGGGTCAGCAGGCTTCGAGCAGCCGATGCAGACCGCCGTGGTAGCTGTCAGGACCATGCCCAGCAGCCGATGTTGCCCCTTGGCGGCGGCGAGGCAAACCAGGCACAGGACTTCGAAGACCAAGCTGACGACGGCGACCACAACCAGCGAGGTCAGCAGAATGGCAACCTTGATCGGCTTGGGGACGCAACGGGCCAGGCGGCGGCGGAACAGAGCGATAATGGTAAAGACGGCGAAAATCGAAGAGGCAATCAGGATACAGGTGAGCATGGGGTTTTCCTTTCGGGTCGGTGGACGTTGGGGCGGGAAGAAGCCCAGCCCTGGAACTGCCAGGGCTGGGCTGCGGGGCATGGCGTGAGTGCCAGCCAGAGATAGGACAGGGGAATCAGGCTGCGTTGGCAGCGGGGCCAGGATCATCGCCGATAAACTTCTGCCAGTTGGCAGCCAGCTCGCGGCGAATTTGGGACACTCTGCCTGCCGAAATCTTGAACTTCCTGGCGGCATTGCTGGTGCGATTGCCAGCGCCGAGGTACTGGGCGAGGCGGCGGTAACGAACGGGCAGCGAGGCCAGCCAATTGCTGACGTCGATCCGGCTAGCGGCAAGCTCAGCAGGCGTGCAGTGCTTGTCTTCGACAAGTACCTCTTGCCACGCTTCGTCATCGGCGTCGTACCGATCCAATCTCTCCATGACGACGCCCTTCACACGCTGGCAATAGGGGCTGGACACGTCCTTGCAGTTCATTCGCCCGCCCACGAGCCGACCGTCGTTGATCTGGGCGATGGCATACTTGGCGAGCACGGACGGGTAGGCAAGGTCGGTCTTCTTCAGTTGCACCAGGCGGCGGAAGGCGACCAGGGCATTGGCGACCGTCTCCTGAATTTTGTCCTGGCGATCTTGGCCGCGAACGTGCCTGAAGGCGATCTTGGCATGTTGGATGATGGCCGGAAGCATGGCAAGGAATGCCTTTTGCCAGCGGCGGCGAGGAGCGGGGGACGGGGATGATGGTGCAGGGGATGCGACCATGGGGGTGGACCTCCGAGAGAGATGCAGGCCACCCCGTTTGGCCGGCGGTGGCCATAGGGTGAGTGGGATGAGCGTGCGAAATGCAGCTCAAGGGGGGTGATTGCCGGGCCACAGCGCAGAACAGCGGGGCTCTGACAGCTAAAGGCGTCGGCAGCTTATAGTGCCGCGAGAATCGCCTGAGTTAAGGGCAGAGGGCAGTTGTCGGGACGCCCGTCGTCGGCTGGGTAAGCAGGGACGCCGAACCGGGCGCTGCACCCACTGGGGGCGGCGTGTAGAATAGGACAGAGACTATTGCCGTGTAATCCCAGTGAGACAACCGGTAACTTGAGCGGCTATGGACCAACTTAGTCTGAACACTGTCGGCTTTCCTGTCCGTAATGGCACATTGTCCCGTAACCACGACGAGCCGGGCGTGCGCAGTTGGAGTATAGAAATCCAGTGCGATGAGTCGCCACAGTTGGACTATGGCAATTGGCCTGACGACCGGAAGGAAGAAGAACTCGACTGGCTGGCGAACATGGAGCCACACCTATATGCGCAGATGTTGCCGCTGCCAGCGGACTCGCCTAGCGAATTGGTGGGCCGGACCTTTGAGTTCCCGCAGTCACCAGACGACAGGCCAGCGAATTGGGATCGGGGTGTCGGGTGGCTATTCTTCTGTCTCTCCTTGTGGGAGTGCAACCTCGTATACCCCACAACGGTCGCCTTTACCGAGCGGCGAGGGCAGCAATATCGAGTTAGGATTACCAGCTCGTATCCTGTGACTGGAGGACATTACGACCTACAAGTCGATGCGTGGCTGGACTGGGTTGAGTAGCCGACCAGAATGCGCTGAGCGTGGCCACCCTTCATCGCAGCCCAGCCCCAGAGCCCCTACCCTCTCGCTGCCGATGACCGACGGCACGGCCGAGAGTGGGGCCGGGCGGAGGGGCCAAAAAGACGGCCGCGATGGTAAAGCATCGTGGCCTTCAGGGCGCGGGAGCCCTGCACTTCGCGGCAGAGGGTCCGGCAGTGGTGATGGGCATCAGGCAGTACGAAGGCTCGACGGCTGGTGCCTGGGCAAGAGAGGGACCGCGCGATTCAGACAAGTTAACGGTTGGCCCAAACTCGAGCCCAGTCTGCGGCGTCGGCTAACGGACGCCGAGGCAGAATGCGTGCGAAGACTGGTCAAGGCAACGGACGATGTTGGGGCACGTCTCCACTTTTCGACGACCACGCGGCCTAGCCAATAGGTAAAGAAATCGCCCCTGTGGCAAGCCGGTTGCGATTGATGCGGGTCGCCAACGGCAGGGAAGGCCGAAGCCTTCCTGCCGTGGGTCGCTATCGTTGGCTTGTCGTGGTCGCAAATACCGGGGCTTCACGCCTGCTTCGGCTCGCCATAGACACGAATGAACGCCTGCTCGGCGGTTTCGCCGGCCGCAGGCCAGACCTTGGGCCTGCCGAAGCCGCGTTTGCCGTTCACGTCACCGAACTTCATCCAGTGCCAGAAGTCGGACGCGGCCCTGACCGGCAAAGTGATCAGATCGAGGACTGCGCTCCTGCTGTTGGCCACGGCGTTTTGCCGCATTTCCACGAGGGTGTCGTGAACTGCTCGCTTCAAGTCGTCGTCGCTCACCTGCACGACCACCGTGGGCGTTTGATCGGCGACATTCGGCGTGGTGTCGGTCGTGTTGCTATTCTCATTCGTTTCGGGCATACCAATCTCCTTCTTAGAGAACTATGGAACTGAGGAACAACCCCGTCGCCAACGCGGCGAGGGAGATCCCGGGAACGTCGGTGACGGTCGGCCAGCCCTACGCCGTTTCCGCCGTGTCTTCTTCCTCACCGGCCCATGCCCAGCCAATCGCGGTGGCGGCCAGATCGACGACGGCTTCGCCAGCGCCGAAAACGAACCCCACTGTTGCACCAGCAAAATGAGGCAAGTTCTCGACGGCATTGTGACCGGCCTTCCGGCCACGATGAAACCCTTCGACCGAGGACTTCGGCAGCTTCGAGACCGCCTTGCGGGCGACGGCCCGCGCCTTGTCGAAGGTTCTTCTCACACTCTTCTCACGCATTTCTTTTTCTCCTGAAACAAGGGTTGTGGCCCGCCGTACCTGTTGACGACGGGCGGGATGAGACCGGCATCCCTGGAAATGGACTGCCGGTCGAGAATTTGAACGACAGGGGACGCTTCTAGGCCCACTTCATGGGCATGGTATTTCTCCGTGCTTACTGAAGTCAGTAATAGCGGTGATGGCAGATGGAAAGATGCAAGAACCCGCTACAGCTCCTGGGGCGCTGTAAGAGGCACGATTGTCGAAAAGACGACCAACCGAGCCTGCCGAGGCGAAACCAGCCTCAGCGGCCTTCCTGGAGCCCTTGGCGGGCATTTCTGGCCGAGGTCACGGGCCTGGGACGGGTGCTCGCTTCGCTTGCGGCGGGTCAATGCAATTCTGCCTGTCGGCCCCTGCTCAAATCACCGCAAATTGTAGCAACCAGGTCGCGCCGAACTGGCTGCCCCGATGGCCCGTTTCGCCGCCGTGCATGATGAGCCCATCCAGATCGTCGCTCCAGACGACCGGCGAACATTGATGGCGGGGCAGCGCCGGATCGGGCAGGCATTTCTGCCAGCCGTCCGAGACCCGCAGCAGCACGGCGCGCGGCAGTTGCAGGCCGCCGAACATGACGAGGGTCTTCGCGGCGCGGTCGTAGACGAGCGAATGGTCGTCATTCCGCGAGGTATCCAGCGCCGCGAGCCGCTGCCAGCGATTTTCGCGGAACAGCCATGCGTCGCCAAAGCCGACAATTCCGTTGTCATCCTGCGAGCCGCCATGGAGAACGCAGCCTTGCAACTGCGGATCGTAGCCCAGCGCGGCGTAGCGCCGCGGCGGCGGTCCCTCGCCCGAGACTTGCTTCCAGGAACTCCCGTTGAATAGCCATGTATCGCCCAGCGGAGCGTCGCGGGGCGTGATTCCGCCGAAGAGGACGGTGACGCCTGTGGTGGCGTCGAATGCCATCGCGTGTCCGCACCGCGGCGAGGGCTGCACGGCGAACCACCGCCGCCATCTCGTCCAGCGGCCGTCGTGATAAACCCAGGTGTCGCCGTACATGCCCCGGGGTCCACCTCCGTCGCCCTGGCCGCCGAACAACACGTGGCAACCGCGATTGGGATCGAACACCATCGCGCCGCGATGCCGCGCGCCAGGCGAGGCCGGCGAACGAATCCGGGTCCAGCGACCGTCGCGAAACTCCCAAGTATCGCCCAGGAAATGGCCGTTTCCGACCCAATGAATTCCGCCGAACAGCAAGATCGATTTGTTGATTGGATCGTATGAGAGCTTATGCCGGCTCCGCGCTCCCGGTCCGACCGGTCCCGAGGCGATTTTCGTGCAGATGTATTTCATGACGGATTCGCGGGGCAATCGGTCACCCGCGGATAGTCCGGATGGGAAATCTGATCCCGGTCCAATCTAATCAAGCAGGAACTGGTGTGTCAACGACCAGTCATATTCCCCATCTTGCCACTGAGTGTTGGCAACGCGGAAGGCTGCGAAACGGGCGTCCCCGGTCGCCCGCCCCCAGCCATTCGCGACAGGCCGAAAGCGGACGACAGGTCGACCCCGCCCGAGGCCGCGAGGTGAGGGTTCATCGAATGCAATGCTCATGGATTAGATTCCTTGATGTTGGGGGAGGAGATGCCCGCGTTACTTCGGGCGGGTTTGATTGACGAGGAAATAGGAGGCGCCAATGGCGGCACCGATTCCGAGCAGCGGCAAAAAGCCGAACAGCGGAACCGCCAGCAAACCACTGGCGACGGCGGCTATGACAAGCCCGCCATCAATCTGGAGTTTTTCGGGGCCTTTCTCGCTGGTTTGTTTCAAGTCGAAGCGTCCTTTCAATGTTGCGAACAATTCGGTTACACGACCGCTCCAGCCGCCGCCGAGCCGCCCATCAGCCGTCGAGCGGCTGGCCCTGGCGGTAGGCAGCGTAGGTACGGGTGTTGACCTTTGCGGATCAGACGGCGATACGTGGCGATGGACATAGTTGGAAGCTCCTGTGAAACATGGGATGGGAAACAGCCGTACCGGAAGAAGCCGGAACGGCGAAAAAGAACGATACTGCGTCGGCTGTTCGACAGATTGTGTCGGAACTTGCGATGGGGCTTCGACGACTCGGTCGAACGTAACGATGATAAGCGCCACTGGGAAGGTCCTATAGCGCAGAAAACCGGCCCAATCGGCCCACGGCAGGATGAGATGCCCGCGAAATGCCGTGAGAATGGGGCCGAATGGGCCGGCGGTGCGGGCTGATTTTGTTGCAGATGGGCCGAAATCGGCCCAGGAATCGGCCCACAAGAGAAGGCTGAAAATGCGGGCGATTTCAGCGAAAACGAACCCAATGGGCCGATTGGGCCGATTCTGGGAAGGAGAGAGGGGCCGCTGGGGATCAGTCGTACGCCCCGTGTCGAGGTTCCGTGGCAATGCTAAGTCGGCTCTACCCGAGACCCTTGAAAGGCTGGTTGCGTATCCCTTGGAATACGCCTGCATTTGCGCGTCCGACGCGTCCGCTGCGTCCAGCGGTGAAAGGCCATGTCGGACGCGTCGGACGCGTGGTTGCGGGACTGTTCTTCCTGGAACTGAATAGCTGAATATCCGCGCAGCTTTGCTCTATCGTGTGCGGAATCGGCCCTATCGGCCCATTCGCTATCCAGAAGGCGATTTTCCTCGGGATTCTTGCGTCGATGCGTGGGCCGATTTACGCTGACGATGGCCAAAAACCGGCCCACGAAATCGGCCCATCGCGCCGCGGCACGGCACGCCTGGACCGATTTGTCAGATTTCTCTACTGGAGCAAGTGGAACGGCGGCTCAAACCGCCATCGCGGCGCCTTCGCCGGGCTCGTCACCGATGAACTTCCGCCAGTTCGCGGCCAGTTCGCCGCGAAGTTGGCTGACCCTGCCTGCGGAAACCTTGAACTTCTTCGCAGCGTCGCTGGTACGGTGGCCGAGCGAGAGGTACTGTGCGAGGCGGCGGTAGCGAACCGGAAGCGATTTGAGCCATTCCTCGAAGTCGATCTTGGTGCAAGCGATCTCGGCGGGGCCGCAGTGTTTATCCTCGACGAGCACCTCTTGCCATGCTTCCTCGGCCTTGTCGAAGTGATCGAGCCGCTCGACGACGACGCCCTTGTTGTCCTGACAGTATTTGCTGAGAACGTCCTTGACGTTGAGAGAGTTGCCGGTCTTGCGATGGTCGAGGGTCTGGCGGATGCCGAACTTGGCGAGCACGCTCGCGTAGGCCAGGTCAAGTTTGCCGCGTTTGGCCAGCGCGGCCACGGCGGCACAGCTATTGGCGACGACGTTCTGCACAGCCTCTTGCCTGGCCTCCGGCGTGTAGCCGCGGAAGGCGATCTTGGCGTAGCGGACAATCGTCGGGAGCATGCTGAGAAACACTCGATGCCATGCGGGGGTCTTCTTTCGACGCGGGTTGGGAGAGGCGGGACAAGCGGTAGCGATACGGGACATAACGAGAACTCCGATAGTTAAGCTGCCCGCGCGGGGCAGCCATGGGGTGGGGACATGGCCGCCGCAACGTCGCGGACGGCTCTTGGAGCACTCCGGCAAGAAAGCACAAAGAGCCCCGAACCGGCCAAGATGGTCGATTTGGGGCTCAAGAAGCCGCTGAAGGTCATTCTTCAGCAGCTATGCCGGTGCGCTCCAGGGCTTTATGACGCATTTCGCCCTATTCTTTAGACCTCGGCACCCATGAGTCCCGCCGTGACTGCCTTACGTAACGACTACGCTCCTGTCGGATGTTTTGGGCATTTACGCCCATGCGAGTGCTCGGAAAACATGCCGTTCAGGCGGAATCCAGAGACGCCGATCATATTCCGTCCCGCGGAGATGCCACCAGCCGTCCGCGACCCGCTTCGCGCGATCCACCTGCACGGGATCGGCAGCCCGCGATGAACGTTCCACAGCGCCAGGGGCCAGGGCTCGTCGCGGCTGTGGTAAAGGAACGGAAGCAAGGGTGCGCAGCGGTTGATCGCAAAAGCGGTTATTGCAACCTAATGGAGCAAATTCCGGACATTGTGCTCCACCTCGCAGACGCCGCTTTTCTCGGACATGATATCCGGGGTAAGATTCTCCCTGCGCCTAATCCACCTTTGTGGTCACGCATGTCTTCGTCCATGAGTCCACTGCCCTGAGTCCATGTCTCGCCCCACCTCATCACCATGGAAGATCAACGGCCCTGCCAAGGCCGCGAGTACCCGCATCGATTTGCCCACTGCACGGCCGCCCGTGTGCTGACCGCCGAGGCCAACGTGACCGACCAGCAGCACCAGTGCCCGACGATGTCCGTATGCTGCTCACCGTTCACGACAGCGTGCTCCTGGAGGTTCCGGAAGGACTGGTCGAGCAGACGTAGCAGGCCATAGTCGCGGTGATGGAGGGCCTGCCCACAGACTTCACCGTGCCGCTGAAGGTCGAATCAAAGGCGGGCAGGACGTGGGCGGAGTGCGAATTAGGCGTTGCCGCCACGAGCGATCAAAAAGCCCTGCCTGCCTGCCTGCTACTTTCCCCTGGTACGCGCCCTGGTATTCTACCGGGCATCGCTCTGGACCCTGGAGATACCACAAAATGTCGCCCGCCATTTCAGTCATCATGCCGGTGCACGACGGCGAATTCACCCTCGACCGCGCAATCCGGTCGGTAATCGCCCAGCAGTTTGCCGACTGGGAGATCGTGGCCGTCGACGACGGGTCCAGCGACGACACGCCGGGCATCCTCCAGCGATGGTCGGCCGCCGATTGTCGCATCCACTTTTCCCGCTTCGAGGAAAACCGCGGCGTGGCCGCCGCCCGCAACGCCGCCATCGAAACTCTTGCCCAAGGCGAAATGATCGCCTTCCTCGACCGCGACGACGAGTACTATCCCAGCTACTTGAATGACGTGCAGCGGCTTGCGGACCGGGCCGACATGCTGGTCTTCGGCTACGATTACGTCTACGAGGACGGTCCGGCCCAGGGCCGCCTGCCGGCATGGAATCCTGCCGCGCGTCGCCAGCGAGTTGTTCCTGCAGAACATCGTCATGCCGCTGGGCGTGGCCCAGCACCGCCAGTGGTGGGAGAAGGCTGGGGGATTCCACGAGAACTGCTGGCAGCCCGACTGGGACTACTGGAAGCGGCTGGTCCGGGCCGGCGCCCGGCTGGAGCTTCCCACCCCTGAAGACCGGCCGCTACCACGTGCGGCTTACGGGCACGAACCGCCGTCCGCATGTCACCGCCGCGTCAGCGCGAGGCGATGCTCTGGAAAACTGGCGGCAGGGCAAGCCGATGTACGGCGACCGCCCGCTGCTGCGCCAATCAGCCCAAGTGCCGCAAGATCGCCTTCGTTTCGGCCCACTGCGCGATCGACCCCACCAACGGCGCGGCCACCTCCACGCTCGACGCCCTCGCACTGCTGGCCGAGTCAGGTTTCGATTGCCATGTCTACTGCTGTTCGCACCTCGACTCCCTGGCCGAAGTGGCGATCGAGGACGTCTTGGACCAGGCCGGGGCCCGTTACGGATTCCGTGACGTGACCATCGGCAACCATCAGGCGCAGTTCGTCTTCAGACGGCCCATCGCGACGTGCCGGTGACGCTCTTCCGCGCGGCTTCCAGCCGGCAATGGGCCGGCCAGGCCGAGGCCGACGCCTTCCTGGCCGTGTGCGACCAGTTCCTCAAGGAGCAGCGGCCGCAGGTCGTCTGGACCTATGGGGGCGACCCCAGCGCGCATACGCCTCCAGCGGCTAGCCAAACGGCTCGACATCCCCGTGCTCTTTGCCCTGCACAACTTCTGCTACTTCGACCCGGTAGCCTTCGTGGCCAGCGACTACGTGATGGTCTTTTCGGAGTACTCGCGGAAGTACTACTGGGACTCCCTGCGGCTGGCCTGTCAGAAGGTTCCCCTGGTCATCGATCCGCGGCGGGTGGAGGTGCCGCAGTGGCAGCCACAATACCTTACGTTCGTCAACCCCGAGCCCAGGAAAGGCGTGCATGTTTTCGCGAGGATCGCGGAGGTTCTCTCACTGCGGCGGCCCGATATTCCGCTGCTTCTGGTCGAAGGCGCGTTCAAGGCCGGTATCCTCCCCCAGCTTGGAGTTGATCTCGGCCGGCTGCCAAACCTGAAAGTCGTCCCAAACTCGCCCGATCCGCGAAAGTTCCTGGCGACGACCAAGCTCCTGCTCATGCCGTCGCTCATGGAAAACGCCGCGGCTTTTGGCTACGGAGGCCATGCTCAACGGCATCCCCGTCCTGGCCAGCAACCGCGGCGGCTTGCCGGAGACCATTGGGCAAGCGGGCTTCCTGTTCGATATCCCGGCGCGATACACCACCGAAACCCGGGCCATCCCCACCGAGGCTGAGGTGGCACCTTGGGTGGAGGCGATTATCCGCTTGTGGGATGACCCGTCCTGGTACGCCCAATGGAGCCAGGCGGCCCGCGACCGCGGCCGGCTTTCACATCCCGATCATCTACGGCCGGTGTACCGCGAGTTCTTCGAGAACCTCTTTGTTCAGCCCGCTCCCCCCCTGATTCCCTAAGAGGCAGGCTGAGTCCTCAAGGGTGTGCAGCGGAAGGATGTCCGATGTCTACGTCGGTCAAGATAGCATGATGCCATGTTGTTATTCGGACAAAGCTCGGAACGAACGAAAGCGGTTGCTCCGGCAAAGTCGTCCTTGCGCCAATCTTCGTGACGTAAAGACCATCCGAACAAGGGGTTAGTTGCAGTTTCCGGCACTTAGTCGGCAAGCCGGAATCAAGCAGTTTTCTGACCGGTATAGCATCGTGCTACCTTGGTCTCCTTAGAATCTACTCAAGCTTGGACGAAGGCCAGTATCTCGCAATTCGCCATCGGGTTCCCCGATACGTTCGTAATGCCCTCAGATAAACGATTCGTGACCGCGGCCATGGGTCGGGAAGTGCGGGATCAGGCCGCGGTTTTGGAACTTCCCAGTGAACGGCGCAACGGCGCATTGGGCCGAACCTTCTGTGCCATCGCGGAGACCGCAGTTCGACGGATGCCGATTCCTGCGTCAACTGGCGGATTGCCCTGCCGCCCTATCTCTTCGAGACTGCGGCCTCCACGGCCCCAACCGATGCCCCGGTAAATCAGGGCATGTGCCGGGCGACGGCAAGACATCATGCCGCTTTTGTCAGGAGATCGGGGAAACCGAGAAACTGGCGTGCTTTTCAGCAATATAAAAGTCCCCAGCGTGTTTAACCAATTTCTAACGGTTGAAAGTATTTGACGCGGTGCAACCGCCCCCGTAGGTTGAAGTGAGAAGCACGATGCGTTGCGTTCGTTGATTAAAGGGCATGGGTTCAATGGATGCGCTATGGATTTCCATCTTCTCCACCGGTTTTCGCATTTCGCCGATACGCTCGACCACCAAGGTCGTGTCTTGCTCGAGCCAACTGGTCTGGTCCAACGGATAGATGCGGGGCTTACGCTGCCGGATGGGGCGCTCGACCATTCCCGCCATGCGTGTCCGCTACGGGTCGAGTGCGAGGCGCACAACCTTGATTGTGCCGCCCATTCGTGCTGCCCCGTTATCGAGCACCTCAACAAGACGGGATGGCCAGCCATTGCTCGCGAGGAGCCCCTAGCGACCATTGGCCCGCGATTCAACGGGCGGGAACTCATCGTCGAGAAAGCGGTGGTTCTACGGTTTCGGCGAAATGCGATGAACCAGATGTCCATCTTGGCGGCGTTTGAGGCGAAACGATGGCCGCCAGCGATCGATGACCTTTTCGGCAAGTCGTCGAGCTTCGATGCCCGACATTGGCTGAGCGACGCGGTCCGCTCGCTGAATCGGCGGCAGAGGCCACATCGAGTCCATTTCTGGGTGGAACGGGGTATGCGAATCATCCATTGGGAGTTTTCGGACGGTGCCTCTTGTAAATGCGAGCACGTGAACAGAAAACCACGTTAGTAGCTGCCGTCGCCTGCCGGCTACCACCACCTTTGGATGCTAATTTCGGACATGGCCCTTATTTTGGGGGTCTAATTTCGGACTTGCAGCCAAAATAATCCTTATTTCGGACGTAATTTCGTACATGCGCTTAGAGACAGCTGTTTTAAGTAGCGATATAATCGCGCTTAGCGTTCGTGAAGGGCGCCCCATGAGTTCAAGTTGGCGAGTCGCGAGCGCTGATGCGCCGGCCTTGGCCGGCAGCCGGTGATTAACCGGCGTTGCACTTATCCATCTTGGCTGTTTTCCGTGAAAGGGGCTTTTCATGGGCGTTCGGCGGTGGTTCGGCGGTGTGGCGGGGTTGCTCGGCGGGTCGTTGTACTCAGCAGAATCGTTTCTCAAGGGACGGCGGAGAAAGAAGGATCTCGCGCGGGCCAATCGATTTAAGCGCCAGTTGCTGGTCGAGCCTCTCGAAAGCAGGGTCTTGCTTACGGTTACGTATGCCTACTGGGTGCCCTCCGGTCTGTCCACCGGCGCGGTGGGCGGGGGCGGCACTTTGAACCCGTCGGCAACCCAGTGGAGCCTCAATGCGTCGGGCGGGGGCACCATGTATTCGTGGTCGCAAATCGTCAGCGATCCGTCGCCTGTCGCCGTTTTCAGCGGCTCGGCTGGCACGGTGAATCTCACCGCGGGCACTACGTTTAACCCGCCCACGATCCAATTCTCGACGACTGGCTATAGTATTTCCTCCAACACGCTAACGATTCCCACAGGCGGGACCACGGTTTACGTCCCGTCCGGCTATTCGGCCACGATTTCTTCCGCGCTCTCTGGCGGTGGAGGGCTGAGCCTCGGCGGCAGCGGCGGCAGCGGCGGCGGGATCCTGAATATTGGCGGCGCCAACTCCGCGAATACCTATCTCGGCGGGACAGCCATCAATTACGGAACGTTGAAGGCAGCCTACGCGAACGCCCTGCCCAACGGTTCCGTTGTCACCTTGGGCGCTAGCGGCGGCGGGCAACTCGCCCTCAATGCCTCCCAGACCATCGGCGGCCTTTCCGGCGGCGGTGCCTCCGGTGGCGTGGCCTTGGGAAGTTATTCGCTGACGCTGATCACGTCCTCGGGCGGCTCCAATACCTTTTCGGGAGTGATCAGCGGCGGCGGCAGCCTCAACATTTCCGGCGGCGGAAGACAGATCTTCACCGCCATCAATACCTATACCGGCGGCACCACGATCGGTAGCAACGCCACCCTTCAGTTAGGCGGAGGATCTTCAGGTGGCTCGGGCGGGGTGGCCGGCGCGATCGTTGACAACGGCACCCTGGCCCTTTGGCCGGCGAGCGGAAATAACTTGTCTTGCGGGAATTCCATCAGCGGCAGCGGTGGTCTGAGCATCGGCGCTAGCGGCACCAGCGGGGGCACGGTGACGCTTTCGGGCTCGAATTCCTTCGTCGGCCAGACGTTGGTCAATTATGGGACGCTGGTGGCCAGCGGAGGGGGATCGCTGTCCTCCGCGTCCTTGATCAATATGAGCGCGGGGACGCACCTGACCCTCAACTCCTCCCAGACCATCGGCGGCCTTTCCGGCGGATCGTCGGGCGGTGTGGCCTTGGGAGCTTACGGCCTGATCGTGAACACCGGCGCGGGCAGTACCAATACCTTCTCCGGCGTGATCAGCGGCAGTGGCGGCAGCCTGACGGTGTCCGGCGGCGGCACGGAGATTCTCACGGCGACGAACACCTATACCGGCAGCACCACGATTGGCAGCAGCGCGACGCTCCAATTAGGCAACGGCTCCGGTCCGTCCGGCGGCTGGCTCGCGTCGCCGATCACCGACAACGGCATGCTGACCCTCAGTGCCGGCAGTTCGACGGTGAACTTCAACAACAGGATCGGCGGCAGCGGCGGACTGACCGTCAATGACAGCGGCGGCACGGTCACTCTCTCCGGCGGAAACAGCTACGGGGGTGGCACGTGGATCAATGGCGGCGAGCTGTCGATTCCCTACAGTGGGGCGCTGCCCAACGGGACCGTCGTCACAATGGGCACGAGCGGGTCTCCGCAACTGGTGCTCAACGCCTCCCAGACGATCGGCGGACTTTCCGGCGGCGGTTCGGGGGCGCTGGTGTCCCTCGGCACTTCGGCGCAACTAACCATCAATACCAGCAGCGGTCTCACCCCCTCTTTCGCCGGCAATATCAGCGGTGGCCAGATCTTCATGCTCCAGTCGCCCCTCGGGCCCAACCCTGCCTACAGCAACCCGGGCGGGCTAGAGGTGTCAGGCAACGGCACACAAATCCTGACCGGAGCGAACACCTACACCGGCGGCACCACGATCGACAGCGGCGCCACGCTTCAGCTGGGTAGTTCTTCCACCGGATCGGCGGGCTCAGTGCCGGGAACTATCAACGACAACGGCGAACTTGCCCTCTGCGGGCCCGGCCTCATAGTCTCCAACACGGTCACCGGTGGCGGTTCGGTGACCGTCGCCCCCGGTAGCGGTACGGTGACGATGCAGGCGAGCAATTCCTATACTAGTGGGACATCGATCACCTCGGGCGTCCTGGCCATATCCAGCAGTAGCGCCCTGGGTACGAGCACGTTGACCATCGGGGCCGGAAAACTGGATGCCACCGCCGGATTCACTTTGTCGAATAACATCGCGCTGGCGGCTAGTTCGGCCACGTTCGAGGTCGATTCCGGGACCCTCATTGCTTCGGGCCTCATCTCGGGAGCGGGCTACTCCCTGACCAAGACCGGCAGCGGGGCCCTGACCCTGAGCGGCTCTAACACATTCGGCGGCTCCAGCGACAGCATGACCCTCGCCGCCGGCAGTTTGAATATCAATAACCCATACGCTCTGGGCAACTCCGCAAACACTTTCGCAATCGACGCAGGGACGACCATCGGCAATACCAGTGGCAACCTGGTTACGACAGCTTATCCGCAGAAATGGCAGGGCGACTTCACCTTCAACGGCAGCAATCCTCTCAACCTGGGAACCGGCCCCGTGACGCTCGCCGCTAGCCGGCAGGTGACGGTTTCTGCGAGCACGCTCACTGTGGGTGGCGTCATCTCGGGAGCGGGGTATTCTCTGACCAAGGCGGGCAGCGGCACCTTGGCCTTGGGCAACAGCGGTAATTCGTTCTCCAGCACGACGATCGTGGCTGGAGTCCTGGCGATCTCGGCCGGAGGCGCTTTGGGCAGCGGGACCGTCACGATCGACGGCGGCGCCTTGGATGCCACGCAGTCGCTGTCGCTCGGTCAACCCATCGCGATTGCCGGTGTGGGTGGAACCGTCGAGGCAAGCACGGGTTGCACGCTCACAGCCTCCGGTGTGGTTTCAGGGGGCGGCGCCTTGACGGTGGCCGGCCCGGGCACGCTCAGCTTGGCCGGTACCGACACCTTCACTGGCACCCTGACCGTATCCGCCGGCGCCTCGCTGAACGTGCTGGGCAGCCTGGAACTCGGGAATGATGCTGTTCTGACGAACTACGGCAGTCTCACCATAGCCACCGCCGGCTTGGTGACAATCGCTAATGCCAATCTGAACAACGAGAATTACCTGCAGAACAACGGAGTCCTGACGAATACCGAGCCGGGAGAATTGTTTAACGATTACCATGCGACCCTGGATAACGCGAGTTCTGGAACTATAACCAGCGGATACTGGTTCAACAACTATGGCACTCTCAACGACTCGGGCAACGTCGAAATCAACACCCTGTATGGCCAGGGCAACGGCGGGTCCTTCGCGAGCACCGGCCAAATGACCGTGGAGGCGGGCGGCAGTTTCACGGCCGTAGCCAGTGCATCGGTCACCACTTCTGGAACATTGACCATTGACGCGTCCGGGGAAGTCAACGTCGCCTGCCCGCTAACGATAGCCAGCGGCACGCTATACGATGCGGGCGCCCTGACCGGCAACGTGGTGAACGACGCTGGCGTGGTCTTCAACCCAACGGCGGACGAGGCATACTCCGGCAACATCACGGGCACGGGCAGCATTACCGTGTCCGCTTCCAGCTCCACGGTGGTGACCCTCAGCGGCGATAACGCCTACTCGGGCGAGACGACCGTGCAGGAAGGAACGCTCGATGTCCAAACCACCGCGTCTTTGCCGGGCTACGATACGACGGGCAAAGTCGCGGTCGAGTACGGCGCCACACTGGCGGTGATGGTCGGTGGACTGGGCGACTGGAACTCCAATTCCCTGGTTGACGATATTGCAGTCCTGCAGGCGAACGTCTCCTTCGCGGCCGGCTCGTTCCTGGGTATCGACTCCAGCGACGGCAGCTTCACCTACGGAGGGACGATCTCTGGCGGATCGCTGGGACTCCACGTCCTCGGCGACAACACGCTTACCGTCACGGGGATCAACACCTACACCGGCGGAACGACGGTAATCTCCGGCACGCTGGAGGCCCAATCGCCCTCCGCCTTGCCCGGCTACGCTTCAGGCCAGGTCGCGGTGGAAAACGGCGCGACGCTGGCTGTCGCCGTGGGCGGGCCAAACGACTGGAACTCCTCCGAGGACAACATCGCCTCGCTGCTTGGCCCGACCTTCGACGTCGGCTCGTGGCTGGGCATCGACACCAGCGACGGCAATTTCACCTATTCGGGCACGCTCTCGGGCAACCAGGGACTGACGATCCTCGGTAGCAACACGCTAACGCTCGACCCTGCCGACGGCAACAGCTACCAAGGCGGCACGGACGTGGCCGCAGGGACGCTGGAGGTCGATTCGTCCGCGGCGCTGCCCGGTTCCGGGGTGGTCTCCGTGGCGGACGGCGCTACGCTGACCCTCCTGGTCGGCGATGGTTGGAACCAGTCCGCAGTCCTTGGCGCTCCTGGGCAATGGTACGCCGGCCAACCCCGGTAGCGTGACATTCGCCTCGGGCTCCGCCTTGGCTTTCGACACTTCCGCCGCTACCGGCGGCTTCAGTTACGGCGATACGATCGCTGGCCCGGAGAATGTGGCGGTTCTGGGCGGACATGCGCTCACGCTCGACCCGGGCCCCGCCGGCAACACCTACACCGGCACGACCACCGTCTCCGCCGGCACGCTCGACGTGGACACGCCCGCCGCGCTGCCGGGTTACGACGCCTCGGGCGACGTCTCAGTGGCCGCCAACGCCACCCTAGCGGTGATGGTGGGCGGCAGCGGCTGGAACTCGGACGGCCTGGACGACATTGCCGCCTTGCTTTCCAACGCCGATTTCGCCGGCGGGGCCTGGCTGGGTATCGACACTGGCAATGCGGGGAGCGGTTTCACATACGCCGGCACGATCGTCGATACGTCGGGCGGTTCGTTGGGGCTCGACGTGTTCGGCGGCAACACCCTGGAACTGTTAGGCGCGAGCACCTACAGCGGCCCCACGGCCATCGGGCAGAACACCACGCTTGAGATGGGAGCGGACGACGCCCTGCCCTCCACAACGGTCGTCACGCTCGGCAACGGGGCTAGCCTGAATCTCAACGAGCTCCCGCAGGACATCGCCGGCCTGGCCAGTCCCGCGACCGGCCCCAGCGGCTGTGTGAACATGGATGACGCCCAGCTCACCCTCGACACTTCCGTCAGCCAGAGCTACGGTGGAACGCTGTGCGGCGATGCCGCGGAATACGGCAGTCCGGGCTCGAAGTTGATCGTCACGGGCTCCGGCATCCAGACCCTGACGGGCAACAACGGCTACAACGGTGTCGCCGGCAGCGACTACTGCGGGACAATCGAAGTCACATCCGGCGCAACTCTCGACGCGGGAAGCCTCTACGCCCTGGGCGGCGCTCGGTGGCTGTCCGAAAACTACAAATACAACAATTTCAGCAACGTAACCGTGGACGATGGTGGGACCCTGGCTGTCATGGTTGGCAGCACGACCGACAGCGATTGGGACGCAGACGACATCACCGCGCTGCTCGCGCCCGCCACGGGGGCCACCTTCGCCGACGGCGCATCGTTGGGCATCGACACGACGGACGCCACGAGCGGATTCACCCTGAGCGACGTCGCCGACACTAGTTCCACTGCCTCTCTGGGCCTGACGGTACTGGGCGGCAACACCCTCACGCTTAGCGGAACCAACACCTACAGCGGTCCCACGAACGTCCTGGCCGGAATGCTTGACGCGGCATCGCCGGGGGCCCTGCCGGGCTACGACCTGCCTGGCCAGATCTCGGTGGCCTCCGGCGCGACCTTGGCCGTGATGGTGGGCGGAACGAGCGATTGGGACTCCATCGCCTGTCCAAATACCATCGCCACGCTCCTGGGCAACGCGGATTTCTCCGCCGGGGCGTCGCTGGGATTGGACACTAGCGACCTTGCCAGCGGATCGTTCGCCTACCCCGGCCAGATCGTGGACACGCCTAACGGCCAGTTGGGTCTGGTCGTGTTGGGAGATAAGACGCTCGCCCTCAACGAGGCCGACACCTACAGTGGCCCGACAGTCGTGAACGAAGGCACAACGCTGGATGTCGATTCGACTTCCGCGCTCCCCGCGTCCACCGTTGTGAGCGTGGACGGCAGCCTGAACCTGCTGAATTCCGCTTGCAGCAACGTCGCCATCGCCGGCCTGGCCGGCAGCGGCACGGTGGCCTTCGACGGCCAGCATCTCACCATCGACGCTTCCACCAGCCAGACCTTTGGCGGCACGCTCGACGGGGACACGAACTCGAAGTTGATCATCGACGGTTCGGGAACGCAAGTGCTCGGCGCCGACAACAGCAGCAGTTTTTCTGGGACGATCAATGTCGGCCCGGACGACGAGGGTGCGACGCTGGAGGCGCAATTACCAACCGCCCTGGGCTCCGCCACCGACAATTTCAGCAACGTCACCGTAGAGGACGGCGCGACGCTGGCCGTAATGGTCGGCGGAAGCGACGAATGGAACTCTTCCAACGACGACATCGGCGCGCTGGTGAACGGATCGGCGCATGCGGATTTCCAGCCTGGGTCTTCGCTCGGCATCGACGCCAGCCACGCCCCCAGCGGCGGGTACACCTGCACGAGCATCATCGGCAACCCGGGCGGCTCGCTGGGCCTGGCGGTGTTGGGCGACAACAGCCTCACGCTCGCGCCGACCGGCGGCGTCAACAGCTACACCGGCGGAACGACGATTGCCGCCGGGGCCACGCTCGTCGCCGGGTCGTCCGGCGCGATCCCCTCCGGGCCCCTGAACGTCAACGGTACGCTGGATCTGGCGGGCAGTAATCTCACGGCGACCAGCCTGAACGGCAACGGCGAGATCGACCTGGGCGCCGCCACGCTTACCGTGGGCGGCGCGACCTCGCCCGGTACGTTCAGCGGCACGATCGACGGCGCGGCGCCTTGACCGTAGACGCCGCAGGCCAGACGTTCACGCTCGGCGGGACCAACGCCTACACCGGTCAAACGACGGTCGAGGCCGGCCTGCTCGACTTGGAAAGCCCCCTGACGGGTCCCCTGAGCGTCGAAAGCGGCGCGCTGGTCACCGGCACGGATTCACCCTTGCAGGCGACGATCGTATCCGCCCCCGCCGCCGGACCGGCCGGTTCGAGCTACCAGTTCGTCGGCTCGGCCGCCGACTCGATCGCGGCCAGTCCGGCGAGCCTCAAACTTACTTGGAAGGTAACCAACAGTGCCGGCGCGACGGTGACTTCGGGAACGGGCAGCGATTTCACTTTCTCGCCGTCTAGCAGCGACAGCGGCGACAACTTCATCGTTTCGCTCTGGGCGGAGGATTCCGATGCTGTGAGTCCCCCCGTCACCCGCGAGTTCGCTGTTTCCCCGGCGCCTGAGGTGAAAACGGCCGCCAACGCCAGCCCGAACCCGGTTTACGGAACGACCACGAGTCTTACCTTCGCCGCCTATGACGGTTTCGGCCAAACCAACGACCTGTTCTACGAATGGTCGGTCATCGCCCAACCTGCCGGCGTTCCTGCCCCCACCTTCAGCGTCAACGATTCCGCCAGCGCCAATGATACCACGGCCACCTTTAGCGCGGCCGGGTCGTACATCTTCGAGGTGACGGCCGCGAACCCCAGCGGCCAGGTGGTCGCCGAAACCGTGCCGGTGACGGTGAGTCAAACGGCCACCAGCATCTCCGTGACCGCGCCCACCCTGTCGCTCTACGAGAATGGCGCTGAGCAGTTCGCGGCCACGGAGTTGGACCAGTTCGGCAACCCGATGTCTCCCCAGCCGGCCTCGTTCACCTGGAGCGCCAACAACGGTACCATAAACTCCGCAGGCCCTGCGACCGGCGCGTACGTCGCGCCTGAATCCCTCGGGTACGCCTTCGTCACTGCATCGGCGTCCTCGCTGAGCGGCACGGTCAATGTCCAACTTGTCCCGACGCCCATCAGCATCTTGGGCAGTCCGACGGTCCAGCAAGACATGCCCTACATGCTCACCCTTTCGTCCGCCGGTCTCGGCAGCAATCCTGTTACGAGTTGAACGATCAATTGGGGCGACGACAACGGTTCGGATTCCCAGACGATCTCCACGAGTCCGCTGCCCTCGGTCGTACCCCACGTCTACGGCGATCCAGGCACGTACAACATAAAGGCTACGGCGACCCCTCAGACCGGTCCAGCGTACTCGACGACGATCGAGGCCCAGGTCGGCGGCCAAAACGGCACGGCCGGGACCTTCGATTCGTCCTTCCCCGGGACTATTCCTTCGGCGGAGTGCTACCAGGCCCAGGCGAGCCTGCCCTCCGGCGGCATCGCCGTTTCCGGTATCAATTCGAGCGACAATCCTGTCCTGCTGAGTTACACCGCGTCGGGGGCGAGCTACCAGACGTATAGCGTCCCCAGCAGCATGGAGGCGATCCGCGGCCTGGCCGTTCAGCCTTGCAACGGCGGCTCCGAAGTCGTTGCCGCGGGCCTGACAACCGGCGGTGCGTTCAGCATGGTCCGGTACCTCTCATATAGTACGCTGGACTCCACGTTCGACTCGAACTTCAATGCCTCCGCTGCGCCATTCTCGGGCGACCCCTTCTCGCCCCAGCAGGTCGCCGCGCTGGCCAATGGCCAGATCCTCGTCGCGGGCTACGTTACCATCGGAAGCGAAACGGACTTGGGCGTCGTGCGGTACAACGCTAGCGGCACGCTGGACGCGACCTTCGCGAACGGTGGTGCTACCGCCGGTCTCAACGTTGCCCCGACCAGTCCCTGCGGCATGGCCATCGACGCGGAGGGCAATATCGTTCTGGCCGGCACAGCGATTATCGCCGGCGCATCGAGCGAGTATGAGTTCGCTCTGGCACGCTTAACATCCGCTGGCGTCCTGGACACCACTTTCGGAAGCGGCGGCGCCGTGCTGGACGATTTCGACAACCACGACAACCACGCCACCGCTGTGGCCCTCGCACCGGACGGCGATATCTTGGTTGCCGGCTATAGCGACACGGGCTACCTCGATCTCGTCGGCTACCAGCCCGACGGCAGCCGGGACGCTACGTTCGGCAACGGCGGCCAGGACAGCTTGACCACGCAGGCAACGGCCATCTCGTCCGTGGCCGTCCAGCCCAACGGCCAGATCCTCGTGGGCGGTAGCTTCGGCGCCGCGGGCTACTCGCAATTTGGCATGGCGCGGTTCAATGCCGGCGGCTCCTTGGACGACAGTTTCGGCAGCGAGGGCGTTGCAACGAGCTACGGCGACGACAGTTCCCTCTCGGCCATGGACCTTCAAGCCGATGGCGGCATCATTGCCGTGGGCTCGTCCTCAAGTGGCGCGGTGCTAGCGCGGATTGCGGCCGGCGACGTGGCCGACGTGCCGGTGAACGTGCAGACATCCTCCGGCTCGAGCGGTCTTTCCCTCAGCGGCGCAAGCACCGTGCAGGCCGGCACGCCCTACACCCTCACCATCGGCGACGGCGGCATTGACCTTGGCACGGGCCCCTACGTCGGGTATACTGTCAACTGGGGCGACGGGAGCGAGACCGAAGTCTCCGCCGACGCCCTCGTGGCCCAGGATGGGCAGGTGACGCACACCTTCAGTTCCACCAGCGTCGGCATTACAGTGAGCCTGGTCGTGGGCACTTCCAGCACCAGCGTAGGCACCCTCGCCGTGAGCGTCGACATGACCGACGCCACCACATCCACGCTCGATCTTGGCAGCGGCAGCCCCGCCCTTGGCCAAACGGAAACGCTCGGCGCCACGGTAACGCCGGCCGTTCCGGCGGGCGAGACCGTGGAGTTCTACGACGGCACGATGGACCTTGGACCGGGAACCTTGACCACCAGCGGCGGCGATTCCGTGGCGACCCTGACCACTCCCCCGCTGGCCTGCGGCGATCACGCCTTCAGCGTCGTCTATGCCGGCGACGGCACGTTCGGCGCCAGCGCGTCGGCGGTGCAGGCGGTGTCTGTGGCCCCGCCAGCGTCGCTGCTGACGATGAGCGAATACAACAGCCCGATGGCCGGTACTTCGTTCCTCCTCCTCCCGCCGAGCACCGTCGCGGTAAGTCAGTGGACGGTTGATTGGGGCGACGGGACGCCCGTGACGATTGCGGGAAACACCGGCCAATCGCACATCTATCAGAGTGCGGGCGATTATGAGATTGAGGCGTTTGTCACCGACACCGCCGGCCACGTCTATCCAGCGATCCTGGCCGTTGACGTGGCACCCCGCCAAGACAGCGCCTTCGGTAGTGCCGTCTCCACGATCCCCCTGGCCCAGGGTGAGAGTCTTTCCGACTTGACCGTCCAGCCGGACGGCTCGATCGTGGCCCTAGAAAGTGGTGCAGGCGTCTCGCCCGCTTCCCCCTTCATTCGCTTCGACAGCGGCGGCCGGACGGACGGCACGACCTTCGACGACGTGAGCGGTAGCATCCCCGCGCTCACCGCCTTGGCCATCCAGCCCGTGTCGGGCAGTTTCGACATCCTGGCCGCCGGCAGCGGCTATTGCGTGGCGAGATTCAATTCCGACGGCTCGCTGGACACCACCTTCGGCGGCGATGGCATCGCTTCGCCGGTCGCTCTGGGGCAGGGAGTCGAGGACGCCCTCGGCGAAGGCGGTTCCGCTGCCCCCAGCAGCGTCCTGGTCGAGGCCAGCGGCGAAATCGTCTTGGCCGGGCTCGCCCCAGACCCGAACACCAGCGGTGATACGGACGTCGTCCTGGCCTATTTCACGCCCGGCGGCCAGCCGGACGGCACCATTGGCACCAACGGGCTCGTGACCGAAGACCTTGGAACGGCCGCCACCTCGTGCGATGCGGTGGAGCAGCCGGGCGGCGGCATCGTCGTGGCCGCGGGGCTGCCGTCGGGCCCGAGCGAACTCTTCTTCTTCAGGCCGGGCGGTTCGCTGGAAGCTTCCGTCACGCCCTCACAGATCACGGGCAAACCGCTGGTGGCCGTGCAGGCCGACGGCGAAATCGACCTAGCCGGGAACATCAGCGGTGCGCAGTACGTCGTGCAGCAGTACAGTAGCAGCGGGGGCCTCGAGTATAGTTCCGGCACTCAAACCGGGCAAGTGGGCTCGATGGCTGTCCAGCCCAGCGGGCGGGTCGTTGACGCCGTGATGACGGCAACCAATAGTTGGAGCCTGGCCGCTTTCACCAGCAGCGGCTCGACGTTGACGCTCGACGCGGCATTCGCCGCGGCGCTTTCCGGCCTGACCGGCTCCGCCGCCACCCTGGCGGTGCAGCCCAACGGCGACCTTCTGCTGGCCGGGCAGGCCAGTTCCACCAGCGCCTTTTTCGCCCGTTACGGTGCCGATAGTTCGGCGGCTGCCGTGGCCGGCGCCGCGGTCGAGGATTTGGCTCTCTCGTTCGACGGGGCGACGATCGGGACGGCAATCCAATACAGCGGCGCCGATACTCAGGACGGCGGCGGTTCTCCGGGGCGGAGATCGAGGGCAGCTTCACCGATTCGGGCACGACGCCGGAGGCCCACACGGTGACGATCAACTGGGAAGACGGCACGACCCAGAACCCCGACCTCGCCACCTTTACCCTGGACGCCGGCGAGACGACCTTCAGCTACCCGCTGCCTCAATACGCGGTGAGCGGTCAATACAACGTCGAGGTGCAGGTGGCCGACGCCGACGAGGCCCACCCGACGCCGTGGGATACGATCCCCGTGAGCTATACGAGCAGCCAGCCCTCGGGGCTTTCCGTCAGCCTGGACAACTCCACGATCTACGCGGGCGGCACGGTGAGCCTGAGCGGCTCGTTCACCGATCCTGACTCGAACTTCGCGCATCTGGTGACAATCTACTGGAGCGGCGGCTTGCCCGACACGACGCTCAGTTTGTCCGCCGGCACAACGACCTTCCAGGCCACGTCGCAGGCCTACGTGAATTACGGAAACTACGCCATCTCTGTCACCGTTGGGGGCCTTGGCGGCATCTCGCTGACACGATCAACCGCGGTCGCAGTCAATGCGACGACGACCGACGTGGTGGCCTCGCCCGCAAATTACGGCCAGCCGGTTACGCTCACGGCGACCGTTCAATCGGCGGTTTCAGGCAACGGGACGCCCACCGGGACCGTCGATTTCTACGACCAGACGGCGGGCGCCGATCTGGGGACGAGCGCGCTAAATAGCAGCGGCGTCGCATCCCTCTCGGTTTCCAACTTGGCTGTCGGCGGCCACACGATCACCGCCACGTACAGCGGCGACAGTAATTTCCCGACCAGCCAAGGTAGCGTATCGCTCACGGTCGGCGGGAGCGCGCTGGCGATCGACAACGTCCTGTTCGACGACTCCTCGATCGGCAGCGACCCGACGGTGAACAAAGGCGCGCTTGCCACGCTGTCGGGCGATGTCGAGAATCTCGACGGGGCGGGATTTACCCTGACGGTAAATTGGGGCTTGTACGAGGGCAGCGACACCATCGTATACCCGGCGGGCACGACGTCCTTCAGCCTTACGCACCAGTACGTGGATGATGCCCTCGACAACTTCGAAAATGTCGCCTTCCCAATCCAAATCAACGTGACCTCGGCCGACAATCGGACGGCCCCCACGGTAAATGCGACCGTCACCGGCACCGACGTCGCTCCCGCGGTCAATATCACAGGGACGGTGGGAATCGTCGGATACAACCCGCCGCAGCCGATTGACCTTTCGGCCGTTGTGGCCGACCCGGGCGAATATGGAACAACATTCACCTACAGTTGGACGGCAACCGACCAGAGCGGCATGGACACGCAGTCGCAAACCAGTTCGTCGCCGACATTCAGCTTTACACCCAAGGACCTGGACGGTTACACGGTTTCGCTGAAGGTGACTGACTCCGACGGCACGTCCCGCCAAGCCCAACCCCTGTCGATCCCCTTCAATGGCTTATCGGGCTCTTCGGGGGGTTGGGAAGTTGACCCGTGGCAGCCAGACAATCCTACGGTGACCATCGCGGAATGCGACGCCAACGGCACGCTCGACTCCAGCCCGGTGCTTGCCGGGACCCCGGCGTACTTTAAGGTCTCGGTCGCCGGGAACACGCCGCAGCAGGGCGCCGTGAACGTATTCTATAACACGCAAAACGGCAGCGCCGTCGCCGACACCGACTATACGGGCACCGACGGCCAACAGGAGCTCACGTTCACCTGGGACCGCTCCGCAAATGAGGACGAGGGCGGCTACGATCCGTGGATCGTTCAGGTGGGTACGAGCGAGGCGAGTAACGGTGGCACGGTCTCGCTGGTCATTCCCTGCCTCTACGACGCCAATGCGTCAACAACCGCCAACGTGCCCGGCACACCCGCGGCATCCGAGACCGCGACGATTGATTGCCTGACGATAAACGCGCTAACGATGAATTTCGACTACACTACCGGTAGCGATGACCCGGGCGCGTTTCTCAACGAACCCGACAAGGCGACGATCGGGGCCTGGGTGCCGCTGAACAATGTCGACGACGGGTATCACTTCATCGGACGCACGAACACGCCTATGCCCGATGAAACGTGGCTGCAGAATCCGCAGCACACCATCGCTCAAGAAGAGGACTTGCTTCCGATTGTGATCACTGCCACTCCGGTCGACGCGGCAAGTCTTGTGTTCAACGCGGCGGTCGTCAAGGTGTTCACAACGGCGGAAGGGGGGGCCCAGGTAGCCTCGGGCACCGTGCTCGATCTCGGCGCGTTGGCGCATTACACCGGTCCGGAGAGCACGCCGGACTCGTACGAATTGTGGGTCGAAGGTTACAGCGTCACCCCCGCTGGCACCTCTTCCTCGTTCGTGACACTGCAGTCCGGGCTCCGGTCGAAGGTCAGCGACAAGATCAAGGTCAACGTTTTCAGTTGGTCTGGTCCGCAAGACGTGCCGGACTACGCGACCTACACGTACATGGCGGCGGGAGGGCAGCCTGGCGACAGCGGTTGGGCACCGGCCTACAACGGGATAATGCAGAAGATGGATTATAGGGTTAGGGTCGGCAACGTCTCCTACCATGCGGAAGATATTCTTTGGAACCAGGGCGGCGGCGATGCACCCGCGCAAGCCGTTTACATGGCCAGCCAGGACTACAAGTGGGGATTTGCCGTGAACGTTGTCAAAGTCGTCGTCAGCGCCGGTGCCAACAGCATTACGGGCTCGAACCACGGAATGGTCGCGAATCTCGACGTAACATTCACCGGGCCGACGATCGGCGGCGTGCAGCGTGGCGTCCGGTTCATGGAAGCGGGATTCATTCAGACCCTCAAGTTCACGAAACAGGAGGCGTTTTTCGCGTCCGACAATACGCCGAATGCCGCGAGCGGTTGGTTTCGACAGTGCGTGAACGGTTCAACGACCAAAACCCTGCAAGGCAACCGTTTCCTCGATATTGAGACAATGACCCGAAGGAGCCAACTTCCTTGGTTGGACTACTACAATGTGGGCAACAGCGAGGTTGGCGGAATAAGCATATTCACGGGCAACGCCACTTCAGACGGGGGCGTGCCAACGCAGAATTTCAAGACTCGCGACGTCCCCGCGTCGGCCACGCCACCAGCGAATCCGGTGAACCTGCCGCGGCCCAATGGTGGGGAAGCAACATGTCGGCCCCAGATGGTGGACAGCGTCTGGAACTTCAACCTCTTCTTCGCCGTTCGCACTACGGCCGCCGTGAACGGGTCCCAGAACCTGTACGTTCCGCGCGCGTTGGCACAGTGGACGTACACTAGGACCAAGTCTTATGCGAATCCGGAAACCTCATTCAGCGCGACTGGCACGACGTTTACTGAGTTGAAAGGGGGAACAGCCATTAATTTCGCAACGCTTTATCCAAATATCACCAACCCCACGCATCCGCTCGACGGCCTGGTTGTCGCCAACGATGCCATGAATACCGGCATTGTGGGTCGAGCCGATGCGGGCCAGCCTACGCAGTACTCCACCATGAACACTACATGGATTCAGTAATGATCGCATGTCATAGCCCTTGTTTGATCGCGACTGAGAGCGCATCGCAGGCCAATCACTCGGCCTTTCGCGGCGGCCGGCCGGGTCGCGCGATTCGGCGTTTGGCGCTGTGCGGGTGCGTGTGGCATTGGGGTTGACGCGAGGATATGTGCTTCAAGTGTTTCGTTCCAAGTTGTGATTCTCAAATAACATCCGAGTATCTTCTAATGATCAAGTACATCCTCGCTCATAACGTTCTTGCTGCAATATTGGTGGTCACAAGCGCGGGAGCGGCATACGGCCAGCGCGATGTCCGAGCCGCCGCAATAATTTCCGCGGCCGGCGGTCGCATTACTTATTCGGGAACGGGCGCAGCCGCCACGGCCGTTGGCGTCGATTTGCGCGGCGCAGCGGTCGACGACGGCCCGTTGCAGGCGTTGGAACGGCTGCCCGGCCTGAAGGCGTTGGACCTGACGGGGGCCCGGATCTCCGACGACGCGCTGCGCCACGTGGCCGGCCTCGATCGGCTCGAATCGCTCGTGCTCGTCGGCACGCATGTTGGCGACGAAGGCATGCGCCATCTCGCTGCGATTACTAGCCTGCGATACCTGGACCTCACGGGAACTGAGGTTGGCGACGCCGGACTCGCTCACCTGGCTGGCCTGAAAAATCTCCAGACCTTGCGCCTGGCGGGCACGTTGATAACCGACGGGGGGATGTCCTATCTGCGAGGCTTCGCGGACCTCCGTATCCTGGACTTGTACGGGACGGGAATTACGGGCAAGGGGGTCCTACAACTCGGCGGTCTCCGCCGAATCCGCGAGTTGGACCTGTTTGGCTGGAGCCACTCCTCCACTTATGAAGACCAGAATATACAGCCCTCCCGTTATGATGCGCTTCTCGAACTGGGACGAAGAGGATCGCTGCCGGACCTCGAACGTTTTAGTGCCATGGAGTCGGACAACGCGGCCGGTCTAGGCAACTTCCCGGCGCTTTGTTCGCTGTCTCTTTCGGTCAGAAAAGCGCGGGACTTCGAGCCCCTTCGGGGTCTGAAGCAACTGCGTGCGCTGGGCCTGGACCTCTGGGGCGATCACGTCGATTGGCCCGACTCCGCATGGGCAAATTTGGATGCGCTGCAGAACCTGGAATCGCTGGTCTTCTTCCAGGGCGCCCGCCCCAGGACGTTCCGCGCCCAGCCAGCATTGCGGCACGTCGGAAGGCTCGGGGCCCTCAAATACCTGCGGCTGGACCTTGTAGGCGCCTCGGGATACGACCTGGCGCTGCTCGCGCCGCTAAGGAACCTCCGCCACCTGGAACTCGGGTCCAACGCGCTGAATGCCGAGGAGCTTGCGAGGCTCCCCAAGTTCGAGCACTTGCAGTTCCTGAGCCTGTCGGCGTACTCGATTGGGGAGCGCGGCTTGAGGGCCTTGCCGAAGCTTGAGTCGCTGAAGGCACTGGACCTTTGTGGTTGTGCGCTGACGATCGCCGAACTGGGTTGTTTGCGCAAGTTTCCTCGATTGGAAGAGCTGAATCTCGGGGCGGTCAGTCCGGCGGATCAATCGGCCATTTCCCTCTACGACCCCGATCTCGACGAGCTGCACGCGCTGAAGAGCCTTCGCGTTCTGGACCTTCAGGGCACGCAAGTCACCGAGGAGGGGATCGCCGCCCTGCGACATGCGCTTCCCGGCCTGCAAACGGTGAAGCACGATGTTCAGCAGCGTGCGGGTGCCTCTCCGCGTGGCGACAGGCGCATGCCGAGCGGGCAAGCCTGGTTTCGGCAAAGGCACGCCTTAGGCAACGTACTGGTTGAGGCGCTGGTGTCCACGTATCCGATCGACCCCAACGGTCGTGCGGCGCACGCAACCGTGATTCAGGTTTACCTCGGGCCGCAGGACCTTTGCGGGAAGTCGTTCGTGGGCCAGTATCCTTTCGTTCCGAACGGCTATGACGTGGTGGCGGCCAACGGCCGCCTTGCCAAGGAGGAGTTGGTGCTAACGCATCTTGAGCGAAGCGCCGACGGAAGTTACACTATGCCCATTTACGAACTCCCGTTATTCCAAGCGAGGTGGCCGGCCTGGCTGGTCGACCCGCTGGCCGACCCGCTGTTTGGTTATCTTGGGCCGCCATCCGACTTTCACCGACAACGCAAGCTGGCGGAGTTCTTGCGCACGGTTTCCTTGACGCCCGAGCGACAACAGGTCGCATTCCTTTGCGAACGGCTGATCGGTGGAAGCGACATCGAGGCGCAGGCGGCGGTCGACGTGCTGCTCTCGGACCCTCGCGAGGGTTGCAAGGACCGCGTTTTCGGACCTATTGAAGACGATCGACTTCCCTTGCCGCGGCGAATTCTGATCGACCGGACCGCCGCGGCGTGGGACTGGCCGAACACCCCCGAAGCGATGAAGCGGATCGCCAGGTTAGTGGCAGTAACGGAAGCCCTGGAAAACAAGCCGCTGGTAACGGTCCGCGCCAAGCAGGACGCCGTCGGTGTCCTAATGGACTTGTCGCAGGGTGCTGGACGGAGCCAAGCCTTTCAGGCCCTCGTGCGCGTGGCGAAGGACTCTTCGGTCCGGGAGGTCCGTGCCGACGCTATTTGCAAACTGTCCGTGCTTGCTCCCTACAACGCGGCAGAGGCACGTCAGGTCGAGGCGTTGTTACAGGGGATCCCCGGGCCTGACCAGCAAAGCCTCAAGGAGGCCCTTGCGCAGCCGAGGCGACCCTAGAATACCGGAATGCGACCATGACCGATGCACCGAACGCCTACGACCGCGTTCCCTACGAGAGTTTTCCATATCAGCAGACGCACCCCGAACACCTGGCCGTGGTGGCGGCGTTGTTCGGGATCCAAGCCCGGCCTGCCGACGACTGCCGGGTACTCGAGTTGGGGTGTGCCAGCGGGGGCAATCTCATTCCGATGGCCGTCGCGCTGCCGCAAAGCCGCTTTGTGGGCGTCGACTCGTCTTCACGCGCAATCGCCGAGGCGAAACAACTCGTCGGGAAACTTTGCCTGAAGAACATCGAATTCGCGTCTGAGAGCATCCTCGACCTGACGCCGGATTCAGGGACCTTTGACTACATAATTTGCCACGGCGTCTTCTCCTGGGTTTCGCCGCAGATCCAAGAGAAGATCTTGGCGATCTGCGGAGGATATCTCGCACCCAACGGGGTGTCGTACGTTAGCTACAACGCCTACCCCGGCTGGCACCTGCGCGGTGCAGTGCGCGACATGATGGCCTTCCATGCGCGAAGGCACGAGGCGCCCGAGGGACAAGCCGCCAGCGCCCGCGCTTTACTCGACTTTTTCGTCAAAGCGGTGCCCAACCCGGGCGATGCCTATGGCATCCTCCTTAGGAAAGAACTCGAATTGCTAGGGAGAGTCAGCGACAGCTATCTAATTCACGAGCATCTGGAGACGCACAACGAACCCATCTACTTCCACGACTTTATGCGGCGGGCCGACGGGCAGGGTCTGCAGTTTCTGGCAGAATCGGAGTTGCTTTCCATGGCGACCCATGAAACCGGCTCGGAGGCGGAGAAGGTCATCCGCGGGTTCTCTTCGAACGTCGTGGAATTGGAACAGTATATGGACTTCCTCCGCAACCGGATGTTCCGGCAGACTTTGCTTTGTCGCAAGACGGTTCAGTTGGCGCAACAATTGGACGCTCGCGCCTTTAGCTCGATGCACGTCGCGAGCGGTCTGAAACCGAAGGACCCGGCAGTCGACGTTCGTAGTTCGACGGTCGCGGCCTCGTTCAGCGATGCCAACAGCGAATTGCAGACGTCCGACCCCCGCCTCAAGGCCGCGCTCGTGACGCTTAGCGAACAATGGCCCCGGGCCCTCCCCTTCGACGACCTCGCAATGCGAATCAACTCGCGTCTGTACGACGACCCGGTAGATACAACGCGGTTTCGAAACGACGCGAGCAGTATTGTTCCAAGCCTCACGGAGGGCTATGCCCGCGGGGTCGTGAGACTGTCGCTTCACTCACCCGTTTACGCCTGCACGCTGAGCGAGCGCCCTATCAGCAGCCCTCTAGCCAGGCTTCAGGCGGCCGACTCCTCCGTGGTGACCAATCTCCTCAATCAACTTATTGCTCTAAACGACCTCGGTCGGCACGTCGCCCAACTTGCCGACGGCACGCGGAGAGAGGACGACCTGCTTACGGCCCTGATCGCGATCGTCGACCGGGGCGAGTTGCTGGTCCATTCTGACTCGAAGCCATTCCGAAATGGTTTTGAAGCTGCGCGCTTTGCTCGCCGACTCGCTGGCTCGATGCCTCAAGAAGCTCTGCGAAGATGCGCTTCTCGTTGGCTAGAGGTGGGATTGGACTCATCGGGGACGAACATCAGCGTCGCTCGGAGAACCGCGGTGGCCTCCTTGGAAACGGCAATTGAGCTTCATCAAAGCGGCCGGATCGACGAAGCCGAACAAGCATATCGGCAAATCCTGGCCGCGGAGCCGAGCCAGCCCGGCGCGTTGAACCTCTTAGGCGTGATCCGCCAGCAGCAGGGCCGGCATGAGGACGCTCTGGAGTTGGTCGGCCGGGCCATCGCGTTGAACCCCAACGCGGCCGTCTACCATAACAACTACGGGGCGGCCTTGTTATCGTTGAATCGGCACGCGGAAGCGCGGGTCAGCTTTCAACGTGCGCTGGCCATTCGACCGAATTACGCCGACGCACTGGCCAACCTGGGGATGGCGCAGTCGGCGTTGGGTCAAGACGAGGCTGCCTTGGCAAGTTTCCGAAGCGCACTGGATTTCCAGCCCGGCCACCCGGACGCCGTGAAGAGGCTGGCCGGGCTCTTCCAGAAGCTTGGCCGAGGCGAAGAGGCGGTTGGCGTCTACGAGCAGGCGCTTGCCGATCGCCCTTCCGCGGAATTGCGTACACAGTTCCGCGGCCTGACCGTCCTCACTCGGCGGTGGGATGACCGTTGCCCAGCGGCCGCGGCAGACCGCCTCCTCTTCGATGGCATGCGCTACTACCGCTACGACAAGCGAGGCAACCGCACGTCGTGCTACCAGAAAGACCCGCAGGGCAACCCGGTCGACGTCACAACGTACCAGTGGAATGACGGTAACGAACTCATCGCGATTGTCGAGGGCGGCGCCAAAGTGGACTATGCCTGCGATTCCTTGGAAGGGTCTGCGCCGCCAATCCCTACGGATCTTTTCACCGACCAGGAGCAGCGCCGGCTTCAGGATGCCTTCGGCAGAATCGGCGGCCAGATCGGCTCCGCCGCGCTGCCAGACCTTGTGCGCGTTGCGCAGACCGCAACGAGATTGCGCTACTACACGGTCGATCGGTACGGCCAATTTCAGGAATCGAGCGGCGTGGGGCAGGTTGCCAACCTGCAGGAAACGAAGCCAGTTACCAACCAGCCCGTAATTCGACAGATTGGCAATCTGCCGCACGTTTCGGTCGTTGTGCCGGTTTTCGACGGCGCGGCGATCGTCGATCGCGCGATCCGCTCCGTCGCCGCGCAAACGTTCCAGGAATGGGAAATCGTGGCGGTCGACGACGGCTCCACCGACCAGAGCTACGACTTGCTGAGAACTTGGGAGGAGCGGGACCGGCGAATCCGCGCAGTTCGCCGCGACGACAACCGCGGCGTCAGCGCCGCGCGAAACCTGGCGATCCATGAGGCCCGCGGACGAATGGTCGCGTATCTCGACCAGGACGACGAGTATTATCCCGGTTACCTGGCTGCCGTTGCTGAAATGGCTGACGAGGCGGAAGTGCTCATGTTCGCCTACGATTTCGTCTACGAGGACGGCCCGGCCCGCGACCGTCCGCCAAGTTGGGACCCGGGCCTCGCTCGGCAGTCGCTCTTCGCGCAGAACATTGCCACGCCGCTGGGCGTGGCCCATCGCCGCGCAATGTGGGAAAAAGCGGGTGGCTTCACCGAGGCCTGGTGCGAAGAAGACTCGGACCTCTGGCGGCGGATTGCCCGCACCGGGGCAGCGTTCATGTTCCTGCCCGTCAAGAGCGGACGCTTTCACGTCCGCCGCGACAGCGCCAGCCGCGTGCCCCATATCACGGCGAGGCAGAGGGAGATATTCCTGGAGAACTGGCGCGCCGGGCGGCCGCTGTACTGGCAGGGCGACGGAGAATCTGAGATCTCAGATTTGAAATCTCAAGTCTTGAGTGTGAAATTGGAGGGCAGCCCTCAGGCGCTTCGCCCTCACCTTCGGGCACCGACCGCATGTTGGTCACGCCCGGCGAGCGAGGGGACCAGAAAGATCGCCTTTGTCTCCCCACACTGTCTCATCGACTTCGCCAGCGGCGCGGCCACGGCCACACTGGACGCGCTCTCGCTGCTGGCTCGGTCGGGCTTCGAGTGCCGCGTCTTTTGCGGTTCGCGCATGGACGCCTCCGAAGAGGTCCTCGTGGAGGAGGTCCTGGCACGGCGAAAAGTCCCCTACGCCATCCGCAACCTACCGATCGGCGGATATTCGGCGCGGATGATCTTCACCACTCACGGCCAGTTGCCGGTAACGCTCTTCAACACGGCCTCGACCCGCGGCGGGTGCGCTAGCCCCGATGAGACCGCGGCCTTTCTTGCAGCCTGCGAGAACCTCTTGACAAATGACCGCCCTGACGTGGTGTGGACCTATGGCGGCGATGGGGTGACGTTGGCGGTGCAACAACTCGTCAAGCGGCTGGATATTCCCATCCTCTTCGGCCTCCACAACTTCGCCTACCTCAATCCGAAAACATTCAGGTTTGCGGACTATGCGATCGTCCCGACGGAGTTCTGTCGACAGCACTACTGGAAGGCGCTCGGCCTGGCGAGCCTGAAGCTCCCGCTGGTGGTCGATCCGGGGCGGGTGGAAGTGGCGGCCAGAGGCCAGAGATCAGAGGTCGGATCTCAGGTGCCGGCTCCGATCTCTGATCTCCGACCTCTTACCTCTGAGTATGTGACCTTCGTCAACCCCGAGCCGCGGAAGGGCCTCTTCATTTTCGCGAGGATCGCCAATGAAGTCGCGCGGCGGCGACCGGAGATTCCGCTGTTAGTCGTCGAGGGTCGCTGGCAGGAAACAACCGGCATGGATCTCGCGCGGTTGCCGAACGTGACGATCCGGCCTAACGCGGCCGATCCGCGGACATTTTACGCCGTCTCGAAACTCCTGTTGGTTCCCTCGCTTTGGAACGAGTCGTTTGGCCTTGTCGCCGCGGAAGCCATGCTCAACGGCATCCCCGTGCTGGCCAGCAACCGCGGGGCTTTGCCCGAAACGATCGGAGACGCCGGCTTTCTCTTCGACATCCCCGCCCGTTACACGCCGGAAACGCGCGACGTACCAACGGCAGAGGAAGTGGGACCTTGGGTGGAGACGATCATCCGGCTTTGGGACGATACGGCGGAATACGAGCGTTGGAGCCGAGCCGGGCGTGAGAGGGCTCGGCAGTGGCATCCCGACCGCCTCGCGCTGGTTTACCGGGAGTTCTTTCGCAGCATCACCCGTCAGCCCGGCCCGCCGCTGGTACCCCGAGTATTGTTGGAAAGTGCAAACCGGGCAAATCCGAAATCCGGACGGCGTCGTTAGCCTTCCCTTCGCGATCGTCCTTGAGCGAACGGCGGGCGACGGTCGTGCCGTTGGCCCGCTCCCTTGCGATTGGCGATCATGGCAGGGATCGAGAAACAATCGCTGATGGCTACCTATAAATATGTCAAGGGGCACGGACCGATTTTCGCCTCCCCCGTACGATTAAGGATGTCCGGTGAAGTGGAATCAGGCTCTGCGGGGAGGCTCCTGGGCGGCCAATGACCGTTCTGGGCCCGCTTGTTTTCGATACCCATCAGAGAGAGCGCACATGGGTCCCATGTGATGCTGGGCGGTGTGGAGGGGGACGCCGGAGGTGACAACTGGCGGCCAGACGGCAGGCGGCCGGGAGTTGCTTGCGTTCGGCCGCCCTTTGAGCCGGTACCCACGGAGCGCCTCGGGTTGGCTTTGCGGCCAGATATTGGACAGCGTGCGATCGCAGTCCGTGGCCCCCGCCAGCAACTGATCCGGTAACTCTTTGGCGTAGACCCCGACGTCCAGGCCATGCCGCCGTGCGCCGGTTAGCAGGGTCGTCATCAATGCGGCTCAGTTTGCCCCACCCAAGCCGCACGCGATCAGCCCCGCCTTTCGCCCCATCGCCACCTGCTTCATCAGCGCAAGCGCCGACGAGCATCGTGTGGCGTGGGGCGGTAAGGAGGGGGCGGGGCCTCGCTACTGAAGGCGACGGTTGGCCAGACGGCGGCGGGCGGCATCGAGTTGCTTGCGTTCGGCTTTGTCACGCCGCTCTTCCACTCGGCACTCCCGGATCGCCTCCGGGTTGCGAATGTAGTTCAACGCCTCCGCGAAGTCGCTCTTCGGCAACACGGCTTGTAACGGCGTGGTGTCGAGCCATCGCCAAATGGCGTCCAGGACGATCGTGGATTCACGTTCGCGCAATGCCTGACGCTCCTGCCAAGTCATGTCCTTGGCACGGGTCTCGATGTCGTACAGCGCCTGGATCATTCCTAGCAGCAGTTCGCATTCCTTGGCGTACGTATTCGCCTCCACGACCTTGCGGTGCGCGTGCCCCCAGCAGGCGGCGAACGTCAAACGTTCATCGCTTTTGATCACGACGCTCAAGTTTCCCGAGAAGCAATCTCCTTGGACGATACAGCGGCTGTCGCGGAAGAAGTCGTCGGGGCCGTCCCGATGCCGCGACACGCGGAAGTCGAAGATGTTGTAGGGCGCCAAGTGCAAGCCCATGTAGGCCCACATTTTTGCCAGCAGGCTGGAGTCGCCTTTGGCACGCGCTTCGGCGACCTTCTCTGCCAGGCGTTTGCTCTTGGCGTCGCCTGGAACCACGATCGGCGGCGTCCGCGGCAACAGCATGCGGCAGCTCGTGTCGTCGATGCCCACGCCCACGTCTTGCTGGACCAAGCGGGTCATGTGAGCGATGAAGGGCGTAATGACGAACTGGACCTGGCTCACGAGGTTCAACAGCGTCGAGCGGCCAGGGATCCAACCGCTGCCCGCGAACACGTCCTGGTGCCGGTAGATCGGCATGTGGAGAAACCACTTGGCCTCGACTACCGCGGCCGCCACGCTGGTGTCATAGCGATCTCCCTCGACCAGCGACGTCGGACGTTCCGGCGAGGCGATGCCGCAAGCGGGGTTTCCCGGACAGGCGTACTTCGGATACTTCTTCACCAGCACGTACAGCTCCGCACGTACATGGACCAGCGTCTCCGTCGTATCGTAGCCGATGACCGTTCGCGCGCCGTGCCTCGAACAGTTCTTTTGCGCGTCGTCGCCCTCGATGACCTTCTCGACCCGCGGCAGATGACTGGGAAGCGCTTCGTTCCGCTTTTTCTTCGCGACAGCTCCCCACCTGCTTACATCCGCTCATCGCGCTCGTCCAGTTGATCATCATGTTCGGCCTACTGGTCGTTCATGCGCAATTCGCGTTCCACCCAACGGCGGACCCAGCGTAAGGTGTGATTGCGGAACGGCTCCAGGTCCTGTTCAATCTCGGCACGATGGTCCCGTGTATGCCCTACCCGAACCTCAAAGGCGTGCCGGCCCATGCAAAACTCCCCGAATACTCGTTCGTCCTCCCCGAACTGGGTCAGCACCCAATTTGTCACTGGCGGGATGAACGGCGTACCGTCTTGGATGCACGGACTGTCTAGGTGGCGAGCGATGTATCGGACCGGCTCGGCCCCGTGCTGGCCCACCCATTTTTGCACTTCGGGGAGACCGATGGCCTCGAACAGCCGTGAAAACCTGCGCAAACCGAAAAAGGCCCGCCGGTCTGGGTTCAAGATCCGCTGGCCCAAGGCATCCACGACGAGATGGGGGTGACATCGGGCGAGTTCCAGCAGCGACGGTAGAATGAGGTCGTTCAGCCACACGCTCAGCGGGCACCGCTGGATGAGGTTCTCGACCTTGGTGCCGATCTTCCATAGGAAATCCGGTATGTCGTGCCGCATATTTCGCCTTTCGTCGAACGGGTCGGCCCGAGCCGGTCAGCATGAAAGGCGAATAACCTGCCGAGTCGGCCCGCGCCGCTTGGCTGCCCAGGTGGCCACCTGGAGCAACCTTCCCGATGCCCTGATTTTACCAATTCCCCACCCTGGTGGAGAGCGGGTGCTCCGGCAGGTCGGCGGCACGGAATCGACCGAGAAAGGGGGCCGGCGACCGTTGGGAGCCATCCTCTCGAAGCAAGAACCCGCCTGCGCTTCTTGCAGGCCCGCTGGGGGCCTCGGCGGGCACGGGCGGCTGTTGGGCCGGGACGGGCACCGAGGCCGCCAGCGGCGGTCTTGGGGGCCGTAGCGGGCCGCCGGACTGAGGCTCACTCCCTTGCCAGCTATTCAGTGTGCGCATACACTGAACGCAGTTCGGTTATCCGAGAATAAACGACTTACGTCGAATTGGCATTTTCCAGCCTTGTCGCAAGTCATTGTTGGGTAGCCCTTTACATTTCGGCTGTGAGATGCCTGGGTGCCTTCGCAATGTACAGGTCGGGAGTTCGATCCTCCTCCGCTCCACTTCATAAAGCCTTGCGTGACAATGAGTTACGCAAGGCTTTGTTCTTTTGGTTTCGGTAAAGCGCCTCTTGGTAAAGGGGTTGGTAAAGCGCTGGTCGGCGCACCTAAGTCACAGATGAAGGGACTGAGCAATTAAGGGATTGAAGCAACTCAGCGAGCTGTTCCTCGACGACACCCGGATTATGGATTCAGGGCTGGAACAGATTAAGAGCTTCACAACACTCCAAGTATTTTGGCCCATTGGTGTCAAGGTAACCGACGAAGCCGAAAAACAGTTCGACGCGAACGTCGTTTTATGGGACGAAGGCGAGGTTCTTCTTGAGCAGCTCGTTGCTGATCATTCAGGCATCGTAGAACTCGCGGACGAATTGTTCGAATTGCACCTTGGCCGGGTCGTCCTCATCGACCACCGCCCACCATTCGCGGCGGACCCAATCCAGATCGAGCAAACCACGGTTCGCCATGAGAATGCCCTGAATGTCTTGCTGGTCCTGCGGACGCATCGCGATCAGTTTGAGCACAAGCAGCCCTTCGGCATCGGCCACGCGAATCGGCCGTCCGCCGATGTCTTCCCACTTCGCCCGCTCCAGAATCCGCTGGAAGAGAGGGAGCAACGCCTTGATCCAGTCGACGCGGACCTGTCCATGGCGGAATTCGAGCAAGTGGTCCGCGTTCCAGGATCGAATGGCCTGGTAGAGATCCAAGTCGAATGCTTCTTGTTGAATCGCTTCCAGCAGCCGCGGGAGTTCTATCTGCGAAACGGCTACGAGCAGGTCGATGTCCCAGGTGGTGCGAACCGTCCCGCGAAGCGCAGCGCCTAGGCCGCCAATCAGCGCGTAGTTCGTTTTTCGCTGATTGAGGATCTGCGCGAGCCGATCCAGGACTTGCTGCAAATCATCAGCGGTCGGTTGCGGGGCCGGCATGTTTGGCGATAAACTCCTTCATGTGCTGCTGCCACTGCCGCTTGCAGCGCTCGCGATACTCGAACTGTCCGGCGCTCCGCCCGCCTGCCGATGCCAAGGCCCTGACCACCTTGAGCGTCTGGGCAACCGCGGCGATACGTTGCGTAGCGGTCCAATCGCGCTCGGTCTCCGCTTGCCGCTTAAGGCACGACACTTCGGAAGGGAACGAGATGGGCAGATCAAAGCTCATAAGACCATTCTATTGCGCGGCCGGTATTCCGTCCAAGGTCCCACCCCCATATCAGTCGTTCAGTGGCGCATACACTGAATGCAGTTTGGTTATCCGAGAATAAACGACTTACGTCGAATTGGCCTTTTGAGTCCGCGTCGCAAGTCGTTATCAAATAGCCTTTTACATTTTGGCTGTGAGATGCTCGCGTCTGTTCGCAATGTACAGGTCGGGAGTTCGATGCTTCCACGCGGCCAATGGCCGTTTCCAATTCCCCTTCAAGTACCTGAACTTGGTGGCGATTCAAGGTTTCACCCCATTTCGGAACAGAATTAGGCCGTTGGCAATGGCCCTTGGTCGACCATCAGACGGCGAATTGAGAATCTTGCCCATCGCCCAAATGGTCGAAGAACCGCCGCCATCGAGTTCGACTGCCTCGATGCAGCCATATTGCTTGACCAGCGCGGCCATTTCGGGATAGGTCATGCCAATGGAGAACTTCTGCCGACCGTCCACCACGATGAAATAAAGGTAATTTTCATTCCATCCAATCATCGACCGTGGGTGGTGTGGCTGATTGGGAGGGCCAAGATCGGGCATCTTGCCTGCTTTCATCAAGACGCGGCCTGCGCCAAGGGCCGTCTTTACGCCTTCCAGACTGGGCTTTGTTTCCATCGCCAACTGCATTACGTTCCCCACCTTGGCTGCTGGAAACATCAACTTCGGCCCGATGGAAAGGATCATCTTGTCGGCCTGAATCGCGCTGTCGCCGCCATAGCGGACCTCTGCAACCCTCGCAGAATACGTTCGTCCCGCCTGAAGCGGGAGCCACCATTGACCCTCTCGTTCAAGGACGAGTTCTTTTCCACCCTTGGTGCGGGTTGTCGGCGGCTCTTTGGCCGATTCATGGGGATGCAAACCAAGCGTGGGCGTATAGAGGGTTATTTCGTCATCGGCCCGAGCCTCGTTCAATCCCAGTGGCATTTCAACCCTATAATCGGACCAAATGACCCTCAGCTTTGACTCGACAGGCCCGATCTTCAATTCGCCGCTGGGCGTGACCCAGAATGAGATTCCCATCGGCCTGCTGACCAATTCCCCCTGCGCTATTTGCAGGCCGCGTGGATCGCCTTGATACGGCCCTGGCTTGATAACGAAGAAATCACCGTTGATCGCGGCCAGGGCGGGCGTTTTCAACTGAGCGGCCACGCGGGTGACGATCCCCGCCAATGGTTCCAGACCATAGACCGTCCCTTGCCCCAAACCCGTCTCCAAGTCCCACTCTTGATGGCGACCAATTCTGAGAACATGGATCGAGAGGCCATTGGCACGAACATCGTGTCGGTATTCTACGCCTTGTGCCAGCGATTTGAATGCGTCGTCCGCACGTGCGGCAACCACGCCGATGATCACTAGGGCTGCTATCAGAGCGACTTGCAATGATCGCCTGTTCTTCATCCTTGCCTCCCTGCGGCCTGGCAGAAAATCGCTCAAGTCTGCTCCCGATCAATCCACTTTGGAATGTGCGACGGGCGATAGCCCTCGAAAAGGTCGAGCAGGTCGAGCAGCTTGTCGGGTTCCGTGGCCCACAGAAGCAAGTCTCGGTTCTCCTGCCGCAAGAATCGCTCTTCCACGGCATGGTCGAGGAACTGGAGCAAATGGCTGAAATACCCGCGCACGTCGAGCAGGCCGCAGGGTTTGGCGTGAAGCCCCAACTGGCGCCAAGTCAAAACCTCGAAAAACTCCTCGAACGTGCCAAGGCCCCCAGGCAACGCGATGAAACCGTCAGCCAGGTCGGCCATCAATGCCTTACGTTCGTGCATCGAATCAACGACGCGGAGTTCGGTCAACCCCTGATGGGCAATTTCCTTTTCGACCAGTATATGCGGGATTACGCCGATTACCTTGCCGCCTGCGGCCAGCACGGTATCCGCGAGAACTGCCATCAAGCCGAGGTTGGCTCCCCCATAAACTAAACCGAGATTTCTTCGGACAAGTTCTCGCCCAAGCTGCACGGCAACCTCAGCGTATTCGAATCGCACGCCGCCGCTTGATCCGAGAAAAACGCAAATTCGTTTCATGGCATTGCCCTATTGAAGGCCCTGCTTCCATTCAGTACCGCTTGGGTTTTCGATCCTTTCTCCGTGAGCCCAGACCAAATACCTGCCTCGAAATCCCTTTGAATCATCACCTGACTTCGGACGAAGCTCGACCTCGACGTAGTAGCCGATTTCGGTCTTGTCCCTGGTGACAAGGTACTCTCGTTCATAGATTTCCAGGGATTCCACGAAAGGATAGGCACGCAGCCTTGCAGAGAAGTCCGCACTGCGCAGCCATCGTCCGAGCGGCTGGTCAGCAGCGAAGTCGGGCAGCGCCTTGAGTTGCGATACGGGCAAACAAGCAAGCTTCTTGGGAGTGATCTTGGCATACTCTTGTTTCTCCGTCCTGCCGAAGGTGATCCAGTAACCCCGTTTCTTGGTATCTTCGCGGAGAAGCTGGATCGCCGTTTCTGCCTTCTGCTTCGGCACGGAGATTCCGTAGAGCATCGAACCTTCGATGTTGCACTCAATGTCCTTTGAGGCCAAGAGGTTCCCGACGTGGATGTGGGTAATTCGGTCATACCCCATAACGTCAGCGACGACCTTCCACTCGATACCCTTGTGGTAGGCGGCGACCCCTGCCAATTCCTCCGTGCTGACGACCCTCCACACCAAATCTTGAATGACGGCGGTTAGCTTTTTGTCCGTGACCTTGTACGGTTCTGAAGGCAGGCCCGCGGGATTCTGCTTGTAAAGCGTGGCAAAGTAGGTGCAACCGACAACATAGGAGCCGACGTTGTTCAAGTGGATGCCATCAGCGAAAAGCTGCTTGATGTTCGTGTAGCCAGGAACTTTGCCCGCCTTCATCCATTGATTCAACCCGTGCATGACGTGGCCCACGGGAACCATCAGGATCGGCTTCTTCAACTTCGGATACGCCTTCCGCAAATCAAGTGTCAGCCGCTCGAAATAGTCCTTCGTTTCGTTCGTGTTGTCCCAGCCGCCCGTATATTTCTTCAGCCACGACGTGTCGTAGTTGTCCTTCCCCTGCCTCGGCCAACGGGCGTAGACATAGACCTGAAGCTCGGGGCTCTTGGGCAGGGCGAGGTCGATGAAGTTCCTTGCCATCGCCAGATCGCCGTCTTTGCCGTCGAGGTGGCGGTCAAAGGGCTGGAGGCTGAGAACGTCCCACTGGAACTTGGCGAGGGCGGTGGGATAGTGGCCGAAGGGCGGTTCCTGAAAGCCATCGTTGGGATGCTCCCAAATCCATTGCAGCGGCGCACCTGGGATCATGTGCCTGCCCCAGACCTGCTTGTAGCCACGGCTGTTGGCAAGCTCGGCCAGCCCACGGTAGTTGATCGTGTCGGTCACGCTGTTGCCCACGAAATAGACGCGGAGGGTCTTGGGGGCCTGTTCTGCGGCAAAGGCGGGGGCCGCGATGGCGAGAACGAGGGAAGATAAAGCGAATTGACGGAACATAGTGGGATTCCTTTTACTTGACTACCTGGATCTTGCTCAGCGGATACCAGCCATCGGCGGCTCGGCCTTTGATCCCCAAACGAATGGCGGGCTCAAATCCGGCCTGAATCAATGCTTCAATCGCTTTCCACTTATCCGTCGGGACAGCAGCGGGTCTTGCATATAGGTCAACCACGCCGATGGACAACGAGTATTCACCAGGGGGAATATCGCTGGACCACCAAGAGAAGGTCAAGGTGACGGGTACCATTTTCCCAGGCGGCAAGTCCTTGGGCATCTTGAAGAAATCGGACGTGAAAGGCTCAATCGAACCGGGAAGTAAGTTCTTGATGGTAGTCATGCAAGTCAGGCTCACTCCCTCCTTTTCCAAGCGACAAGCCAATTCGTAAGGTCGGTAGGACGGCGCCGATCCCACATTCTGCCATTTCATCAAGATGTCGAAGTCCTTACCCACTTTAACCCGTGTAGGGTGCTTCAATTCCTTGAGAACGAAGCGATAGCCCAGCCTGCGAAGGAACCGCTCGATCTCGGGCCGAACATTCGCCCCTTGGGGCAGCGGAGCCGACTTGTTGTTGATGACCGAGGCGTGGCAGGCCAAGGCATAATTGAAAATATACCGCAGCGACCAGCCATCGTTGACCCATTTCCGCATGTCCCAGCACGTCTCAAAAGCCACGGGGGCCATCTTCCAGGAATGTTGTATGCCCGATTCCCTGATATAGGTTGGGTAGCCTTGCAGCATGTGGCACCAAGTCCGTGAGAATCCCCCCATGTCCCCCAGGCAGTCAGCCCGCCAGCCCGTGCCGTGGCGCAGGCATATTTCAGGCAATCGCCGCCGCCAATGAGCATTAAGAGCGGCGTCTTCTTGAAGGCGGCCAAGTAGGCGTTGACCACCTTCTTGCGGTTTTCCAAGGTCGGCAGCCCGCACTTTGTCGAGCCGCTCAGGTGCCATTCGCCCCACCAGCCGATGGAGCCCAGGTCGATGTGGTCGATATCGGGATGGCCGTCATATCGCTCGCCCAACCGCTTGATGAAGTCGAGATGGGCCTTCAAGACGGCGGGGTCGTCCATATCGGGGATGGGGTACGGGCCTTGCCCCTCGTAGTCGGCTTGAAGTTCCTTGCCGCACCATTTCGGATGATAGGGCTGGCCTTTGGCGGTCGAGCAGCACATGACCCTGAAGGCCAGCTTCTGCCCCGAGTCGTGGGTTTCCTTCAGCACCTTGTCCAAGAAAGCCGTATTGAGCTTCCCAGGCTGCGGCTCCAATTCCGCCCATCCCCAGCGGGCATATTGGATCGTGGAGGGGATCCACTTGGGCAGGCTTTTGTCCTGTTTGCTGGTTTGGTGGAAAGTCTCCCATCCGATGCCAGGGTTGGAGAGGATTTCGTCTGTTTCTTCGGGCTTGACGATGACTTGATCTTCGGCAAGGAGACTTGCTCCCCAGGCCAAAAGTCCGCAAATGGCGGCGACTCGCACGGTCGGTTGGAACATCGTATTATTCCTTCTTTGGAAGGACAAGCAGGCCACGCTTTTCGTCCCGAGGGGCGGGGATCATGCCGCAGGCAGTCCTCGCTACTCTTTCCATCCCGCAGCAGCAATCGGCCAGTCCATTGACGGATAAGTATCCCAATTTCGTTTGAGGGACTTGTCCAACTCCGCCAGATTCGAGGCAGGGAGTCGCCGTATTTCGTCTGCCAGCTTCCGCAGCTTGGGCCGAGCCACGGCGTAGGGCTTGTCGTACTGAATCTTGGGGACGGCAATGCCATTGCCGCTCAAGGTCGCAAGGGCAATGAAGGTATCAGTGCGGTGGCCCGATTCCAGGCTCCAAAGAACCTTGGCTTCGGAGTCCCGCTTCCACGCGCGTACATATTCCACGCTGAACGTGGAGGGCAAATCCTCGTCCTTGGGCATTCCAAACCAGTCGGGCATGGTCTCGCTGTCGAAGGTCAAGGAAAGCGGCTGGTGCCAAAGCGTGTTTTCAACTGACCGTACCAAGACCCCGTCGACATACCACTTGATCGCATCCTTTCCCCAGTCGAAGCCATAGACGTGATAATCGTCGGCCAAACGCCACGGAGCAATCCACTCTCCATGCCTCTCCACATGCTCGTTGTCCTTGGGGCCAGGATCGACGTATGCCACTCTTCGCGGACCATCCTTCCATGCGTGCAGGTTCATATTGTACTTCCGCTCGAACCCCTTCGCCCTGCCGCCGATCTCGAAAACGTCGATCTCGGTCAACTTGCCTGCTGTCCCGTCGTAGTCGTATACAAACCAAAACGAGCTTGACCCTGCCGAGTTCATGGGCTTGGCCTTGACTTCGAAATAGCCGTAGGCCGTGTGGACCTTGGAATGCAGGGCGGCAGAAGTGTAGTCGCGGTAGCCTTCCTTCGCAGCGTCAGATGGCAGCTTCTCTTTCCGCATGGTGAGATGGAGTTTGCCGTCCGACACGGCGACGTTCTTCTCGCTGAATAAGGCGGGCTGACGGCCTTTCCATCCCACGATGCCTAACGCCCACTTTTCCAGGTCCGGTTCCTTGCCCTCGAACTCGTCGCTCATCGGCTCGAATTTGACCCACTGCCCCTTGTTCTCTTGATCGGACAGTGGGTAGGCATCGGTGATGCGTTTGGGGGTTTCGCCGAGGGGGCCGGTACGGTTCCAGATCTTGAAGGGACGTTTTTCAGATTCGACGGCGGTCGTTGTTGCAGTAAAGACGGCCAGCACGACGGTCAAGAGCAAGAGTCGTTTCACTGCAGGGTGCCTCTCAACCTAATTGAAAATGGCAATCGTTCTCAACGGCATCCAGGCACTCGTCAGCGGTCAGGCTCGGAAACAGCCTGACCCATTTCTCCGTATGCCGCAAGTAGGAAAGCGCGAAGTGACCGCTGCCGACATGCTCCATGCGGGCGAATTTTACCTCGAACGACGGCGAAATGGCGTCGCGGAACGGGCAGGTGTAGGTCGTGCCAAAGTACAGGGTGCCGCCGAGCCATTTAATCCAGACGTCGGTGATGTAGTTGAAGCGGGCGTTCTTGGGTGGCGGCTCGATGAACTTGGGCTTCAATCTCTCGACCAGATCCTTGGCCTTGGCATCCACGTCGGCCTTGACGCTTGCAGCGAGGGGGGCTTTTGTGGTTCTCTGCGACGGCGAGGCCAGCATCCACGTTTTCGGCGGTTTTTTCTTCTTTGCCATGGACCAATTGTAAACGATATCAGCGGCTTTGGAAAACATGGCTCGTGCGCCGTACGCCATCGCTTGACCCTTTCCAGAAAACCGGGAGGCAGCTTCCCTACCACACGATGCATCAGGTCGGGAAATCATCGTCCGAAGCGCAGTGCCTCGGCGGGCAAGGGGGAGAGAGCCTCAGCGGCCTTCCTCGAGCCCCTAGTCTAGCGGGTTGGCAGGAGTGGTTCGTCCAAGAGTCGGCCGTCGTCCCGCACCCCGCCGGGGCTCCTGGCCTGGGTTCCCCTACTGGTAGTATGCACCTGCCAAGTCGGCCGCGATGCACAAAACGTTGACGCCGATAACGAAGTGCCGGTCGCCGCCGTTTTCGCGCTGGGCCAATTTGACAATGCAGCCGGAAGCCGTTCTGCCGCCACTGCTGGAGGCCCTCGCCGACCCGGAACTGGCCCGGCCGGCAGCCGCGGCGATGGCCGCCTACGGTCCCGCGGCCGGTTGGTGCTGCCCAAGCTGGCCGCGGCCCTGCTCGAACTACCCGCGATCTGGCATAATGACGGCTAGGCAAGCTGATTCCGTGCCCAGGAGGTCTACCATGCCCGTGTTGCCCATCGTGATCGCGTCCCTCTTGGGGGCCAACCCGGTCCAATTCCAGCGTCACCTGATTGACGACTTCCCCATGGGCTACCAGGTCGCTGTGGCCGATATCAACGGCGATGGCCGGCCCGACGTAATCGCCCTCTCGACCGAAGCTGATCGGGTGGACTGGTACGAGAACCCCGGCTGGCAGCGGCATCCGGTTGCCCGCAACGCCAAGAACATCGACCTGGCTGTGCGGGACATCGACGGCAGCGGCCACCCGGTCATCGCCCTGGCCAGCGGCTTCTACTTCAATGAATCTTCCCGCGGCGGGGAGATTCAGATCCTCCGGCAACCCGCGAAGGCCAACGGCCTCTGGCTCCGACGAGCCCATCGCCGTCGACCCCGTCGTACATCGCCTTCGCTGGGGCAACTTGGACGGCAGCGGACGGACGGTGCTCGTCCACGCCCCGATCTTCGGTCCCGGCTCCAAGGGCGCCGAGGCGCCGAAGCCAGCACACCTCTGGGCCTTCCGCCCGCCGGCAGGCCCCGGCAAGCCCTGGGATGTCTGGAAGATCGACGAGTCGCTCACCGTGCTGCACGGCATCCAGGTGGCCGATCTCGACGGCGACGGACGGGACGAGATCCTCACCGCCAGCTTCGAGGGCATCCACCGCTTCGACTTCAAGGGACAGGGCCCAGCGGCACGCTGGCGAAAGGTCCAGCTCGCCAGGGGTGCACCGCCGGTCAATGACAAGCCGGGCACGGCTCGCGGCAGCAGCGAAGTGGCGGCCTTCCGCTTGGCCAAGGGCACGATGCTGCTGGCGGCCATCGAGCCCTGGCACGGCAACCAGGTCGTGGTCTACTCGCCGCCGAAGGGCGAGGGGCTCTGGAAACGCCACGTGATCGACGACACGCTCCAGGAAGGGCATGCCCTGGTAGTCGGCGATTTCGATGGCGACGGGATGGACGAAATCGTCGCGGGCTGGCGGGCCGGCGGGGGCGGCTTGCGGCTCTACAAGGCCACGGACGCCACGGGCCAGGAGTTCAAGAGCTACGACCTCGATCCCGGTATGCCTGCCGAGTGTGCGGTGGCCGCCGACATCAACGGCGACGGCAGGCTGGATCTCGTCGTCATCGGGGGCCGCAAGAACCGGTTGGCCTGGTACGAGAACCTCACACCAGCACGTAACAGGGCAGAACGATGACCGGTGCCGCGCTTCAAGGTAGGGCAGGTCGGCCGCCTGGGGCCGGCCGCGGTATCGGCAGGACCGCCGCGGTGGCGCTGCTCGGCCTTCTCTTTTTGCCCATCGCGTGCCGCTCGGAGCCGCCAGGTGGTGCCCCTGCGGTCCTGATCGCGCACGCCGAAACCAACGTGGATGGCCCGGTTGCCTCGCCAGAGCCGGACTGGCCGCAATGGAACGGCCCGCGACGCGATGGTATTTCCGGGGAGACGAGCCTGCTGACTACCTGGCCGGATGTCGGGCCAACGCTCCTCTGGAAGATCGGCAACCTGGGACATGGCTGGTCATCGCCGATCATCGTCCGCGACCGCTTGTACATCACCGGCGACCTGGGCGATGACCTGGTAATCTTCGCCTTCGACCTCGACGGCAAGCCCCTCTGGCAAGCGAAGAACAGACGATCGTGGACGGGCTCCTATCCGGTGCACGGGCCTGTCTGCGCCTACTCCGAAGGCAAGCTCTATCACATGAACGCCCACGGTCGCGTCGTCTGCCTGGATGCCGACACGGGCAGCGAGCGGTGGGCAGTCGATGTACTGGAGCGTTTCCAGGGGCAGAACATCACCTGGGCCATGAGCGAGTGCCTGCTGGTCGATGGCACGCGGGTGATCGTGACGCCGGGAGGCAAGAAAGCCCTGATGGCCGCCCTCGACAAGGAGAGCGGCCGGACGGTCTGGGCCACGGAACCGCTCCATGAGGACCGGGCCTCGCACTCGTCGCCGCTCTTGTTCCGCCATGCGGGGCAGCGGATCATCGCCAACTGCTCGTCGGCGCATGGTTTCGCGGTGGATGCCGATACCGGCAAGCTACTCTGGACCGTGCCGCTGAAAAGTCCCTACGGGGTCAACGTGGCCACGCCGGTTTACGGCGCCAGCAGGATCTTCTACACGACGCCCTACGTCTACGGGACGTGCTACCAGTTGCGGCCGGCGCGAAGGGCCCACAACCGGAGAAGGCATGGGACACGACCTTGGACACGTGCACGGGCACGGTGCTGTTCGTGGATGGCATGCTCTACGGCAGCGGCTACAAAAAGCACAAATCCTGGCTGTGCCTGGATTGGAAGTCGGGCGAGACTCGCTATGAGTTGAAGGGTCTGACGACCGGGGCGGCCGTGTATGCGGATGGGCGGCTGTACTGCCTGGCCGAGGACGGCCGGGCAGCGCTGCTGCGGCCGACGCCCGAGCGGTTCGAGATCGACGGCCAGTTCAAGCTCTTGTCCGAGAGTGTCGGTGATGCCTGGGCGCATCCGGTCGTGCTGCACGGCAGGCTATACCTCCGGTATCACCAGACCCTGTGGTGCTACGATGTCAAGTCTCACGACAATCGGGACCGGCGACGATGATGGTCGCCGGCACGGCAAAATCGACGCCCTCGAAACGCGGTGCGATCTACGCGATTGCCGCCTACGGCTCATGGGGTCTCTTTCCCTTGTACTTCAAGGCCGTGGCCGGCGTTTCCGCGGTGGAAGTCCTGGCCCATCGGGCGCTGTGGTCGTTCGCCGTGCTTTCCATCCTGGTCGCCTTCCTGGGGCGTTGGAGCGAACTGTGGCGGGAGCTGCGTAACCGCAAGCTGATGTTCATGCTCGGCCTGAGCACGCTGCTCATCTCCGCCAACTGGCTGGCTTTCATCTATGCTGTCGTCAGGGGCCAGGTGCTCCAGGCCAGCCTGGGCTACTTTATCAACCCGCTGGTCAACGTGCTCCTGGGCATGGTGTTCTTCCGCGAGCGGCTGCGGCCCTTCCAGATCTTGAGCATCATCCTGGCCTTGGTCGGCGTCCTGGTGCTGGCGGGTTTCGTGGGCGAAGTGCCCTGGATCGCCCTGACCCTGGCATTGACGTTCGGCTTGTACGGCCTGATGCGGAAGATCATGCCCGTGGACGGAATGGTGAGCCTGACCGTGGAGACGCTCGCCATGGCGCCCATCGCCCTGGCTTACCTTGCCTACCTGGGGGCGACGAAGCAGGGGGCAGGGAGCAGCCTGAGAACTCTGGGCCTCTTGGCGCTGAGCGGCCCCGTAACCACGGTGCCGCTGCTGTTCTTCGGTGCCGCGGCCCGGAAGTTGCGGCTGTCGACGATGGGCATCCTTCAATACCTTTCGCCGACCTTGCAGTTCCTGCTGGCGGTCGTGGCCTTCCGGGAACCGTTCTCGACGGCCCAGATCGTGAGCTTCGCGTGCATCTGGACGGCCATCGCCATCTACACGGCCGATTCCTTGCGGGCAGTGCGGCAGGACCAGTTGGCCTTGGTCGAACCGTTCGGGGCAGTCCATGAGACGTCGATCGGGTGATCGACGGCGGAGACGCCGGCGCAAGGCCTGCCAACCGCAAATAGGCTGGAAGGTCGGTATCGGCCGGCGCCACTGCGAGGAACCCCGACTCACGAAGAGTGAGCCGGGGCTTTCGCTTTACGGTTCGACGGGCTCACTGCGGCACGGCCTTGGCGCCGCGCCGTTCCCACCGGCAATCACTTTTGCCGCCATCAGCGTCTGCACCACGCGCATCACGTCGTCCGATCCGGAAGCGGCCGCGCTGTGTCCGCCACGCCCCGAGGTTCCAAAGTTTACAAACTGGCCGTTCGCCAGTGCCGCCGCCACCTGTTTGGTAAGTGTCGGTGCCATTTCCAGCCTCCGCAAATCGAGGTAGGCCTGACCCGAAGCCGCGAGCGCCGCCGCCTTCATGCGGATCGCTTCGGCTTCCGCCTCGGCAATCGCGCGGATGCGGGCGGCCTGGGCCCGGCCTTCGGCCTCCTGTTGAATAATGTTCTGCTCGGCATCCGCTCGGGCCTGGGTGATCTGGCTCGCCGCCAACTCCGCCTCGCGCTGTTGCCGCACGGCGGCCTGTTTTTCCGCTTCGGCCTTCGCGATCGACGCCCCGTTCGACGCGATTTGCATGTTCAGGTTCTTCTCCTGGTCATTGACTTTCTGCTGCGCTTCCAGTTGGGCAATCCGGGCTCGCTGCGCCTCTTGCGCCTGCACTACGTCGGCACTGGCTTTGGCCCGGGCCGCCGATTCGCGCCGCCGGGCTTCGGCCACTTCGCTCAGAACGGCTTTGATGTTCAAGCTGTTGAACGACAGGCCGAGGTCCAGAAGTTCGCGGGAACAGGCGTCTTTGATAATGACCGCCAGTTCGTCATCTTCGTTGCGGGCGACCAGAGCCGCTTTGTCCAGGATGGCGGTCGCCGCACCGGCTGCCGCGACCCCGCTGCGGGCGTTGAAGAGTTGATCGTGCTTGAGCAGATTGATGGCCCGACGCCCGGCGGAAGACAGAACGTCGGTCAGGGTGGAAAGCTGCTGATCTTTCGGCTTGGAGAAGAACTTGTTTGCCGCCGTATTGACCATTCCCTCGGTCTCGCCCACGCTCACGATCGCCGATGCCTTGACGGTCACCTTGACGGGAGCGGGCCGGCCGCCGGTGTCCAGGTCGGCGGTTTGATCTGTGATCTCGATGTCGATATTGATCGCCTGAGCCGGAATGACCTTGCTGACCGTCAGCATGGGGATCAACGTCGACTTGCAGGGACCGCGATAGATCTTCAGTTTGCCGCCCATCCAGCTTACGAGGCGGATTTCACCTGCTTCCACGTCGCGCAAGAACGCGTTGACGATGACGGGCAGCAGGGCGAAAACGGCCAACAGCGCCAGACCAATGTACGCGAGATACATGGCAATCTCCTCAATGAAAAAGTAGTTAAAACAGGTTGACCTCGGAACCCCTCCGAAAACCCTGCAATGACCCTGGGGTCTGCCGGGCCCGATCCGGCTCTCGGATAGGATCTCAATACGATCTCAATACACACTGACTACAACGCGCTGGGCGGCGGCATCCACTTCCTCGACAAGCAGTCGATCCCCCACCCGAACCGACGTGTTTGCCTGCGATTCGGTCAATTTCGCGCTTAGCTGCACGATTCGGCCGTCATGTTCCAGCGATACCAGGCCGCGGCCGTTACGAAAAGGCGTAACTGCCTTGGCTTCACAAAAAAGCAGCGTGCCAAGGGAACTGCATGGCCGCCCCTGGAATTGGAACATCAGGTTCCAGAGCGGGCGCACGGCAACATATTCGATCCCGCAGGCGGGAATCAGGGCGAGAAGCCCGGCCGGCACGGGCGCAAATTGCAACTCCACCACAAGCGCATAACCGAATGCGCCCAACATGGTCATCACGCTGAAAATGGCCCGCGGCGAAGGAAGAAAGCGGAATACCTGGTGGCCGTCCAGATCATGTTTCACCTGGGTACCGGCTTTCCCGCCCGCGACGATCGATGGTGCATGTGCCACTGGATTCGGCCCGCGCAGAGCGGGGATCGCCGCGGCACGTCCAACATGAGCGTTGGCCGAATCACCCGCGCGTCCACGGGTCCCGTGTCCCAAACGCAATCCGCAATGCGCAACCCCGGCGTCGCGCGGCGCTGTCCCCACGTGCGACTGCCGATGCAATCCCGGCAAAGCCATGAGAAACAGGCCGGCCAGACCGATGATCATAACAATCAGGAAGCTCATACCCAGGATATCGCGAATTGCCGTCGCCGACCGACAGGCAGATTTCGAAATCCAGCAAACTGGCGAATTCCCCGCTGCCGGTGTCTTCTCCGCCACCTTCGTAGCCCGAATCAAACGCCGTCCGCAGTCGGAGGTCGATGGGCATCGCCACGCCGGTTCGCTCTTTGCGCCAGCGAGGCCACGTTGGTTTCGGCGGACTGAAAGGGAGTAACTTGGCATATCTGGGATCTTCCTGGGTCTCGATTTCCAGGATTTTGGCCGGCCGCTTTGTTGTCCCTCTCGTGCGCAATCGAATTGACATGGCAATCGCCACGAACCATACTGCCTTCAGAATTGTCCACGCGGCGCAGGCTGCCCCACGGCGTGCATCGTGTGAATGATTCCGATGAATTCCCAACAAGCCGCAATCGCAGGGAGATTGAACATGAGAAAAGTCTTGATAAGCGTAGCCACCGTGCTGTGCTGCGCCCTTGCGCAGGCTGCTGGGCTCGATTCCCTCAAGTCCTTGGACTTGGGAGATTTTGAAATCACGCGAATCAACGAGGTGAAAACTCCCTCGGACCTCGGATTGAAGAATGCAGGCGACCGAAAGGCGGCCAACCTGGTACTCTGCGTGGAGGTTTCCGCCAAGAAAGGTTCCGACAGCCGCGTGAAGATGAACATCGCTCTTCCGCTTCCTGCGAACTGGAACAAGATCTATCTCGCCAAGGGAAACGGCGGCCTTGGCAACGCGACCTCCGCGGAGGAAGCGTACCATGACGCGATCGGTGGCTACGCAGCATCGCACAACGACCTTGGTACCGATGACTGGCAGCACAACCCCAATTTGAAGTCCGTCGTCGCCGATTTCGGGCACCGCGCGATTTACCGTACAGCGCTGGTTTCGAAGAAAGTCATTGCCGCGTATTACGGCGAGAAACCGAAGTATTGCTACTACTCGGGCGGCTCGACGGGCGGGCAGGAGGGTTTGTCGCTGGCGGAGCGACACCCCGAAATGTTCGACGGCATCGCGGTGTTCTTTCCCGTCACTAACCGCACGCGCCTGCACACGCGATTCGCCTACGAGCGAAAGGTCCTATCGCCCAAATCGTATTTCACGCCCAAAGAGATTGAAGACATTTCCGACGCCATCGTCGCGCAAAACCGCGGGAACGCCGGTGAATACGCGGAAAAAGACTACCCGTTCTTGAAGTATCCCGAAAACGCCAAGTGCTATTATTCCAAACTGACGTTCTTGACGCCCGAGCAAATCGTCGTGTTGAAAAAGATCCACGACACCGTCAAGAACTCGCGTGGGGAATACGTAACGGTCGGGTTCGTTCCGAGCGCGGAACTTGCCGACAATGGAAAGTCGCTGCTGAAGGGCTTCACCGGCGACTGGATCTATCCGATGGCGCTCGGGGCCGCGTATAGCGTCCCGGACGTGAATTTCGACGCGGATCTCAAGAAGATCGAAGATCTCTTCGCAGAAGATAGCAACGCGCTGCCAAACCTCGAAAACTTCAAGAAACTCGGACATAAGCTGATCATTGTCCAAGGCAAGCTCGACACCATAGTGCCGGCGCGCTATGCCAAGGAATACTACGACGCTTTGGCCTCGCGCAACAGCGGGATCGAAAGTACCAGGGGTTTTGCGCGAATCTTCTTCGTGCCGGGAATGTGGCACGGCAACATGACAGGTTGCAGCCCTCTCTTTTTCGTGCGGAATTGGGTTGAAAAAGGAGTTGCGCCCCGGACTATTGACATTCGAGTCCAATACAAGGCGAATCTCTACCAGCAGAAAGTGGATGTCTATTGACCAGGCTTACCGGAGAATCAACCTCGAATAAGCCAAGGTGGTCTGCCGGTTCTTGTAGGGGTACTGCCGTTGCCGCTGGGCTATAGGACCATGCCGTTCAAATGGAGTCACGGGGACTCGCACCCGGATCGCTGGATTGCGGAGTCATTGCCAGTGTCTGTCGATTAGGCGCCGCCAACTCTGAAATAGTTCACGGAAAACCGTGGGCTTCAGCGGCCCTACGGGTAAGACGCTGAAAACGGCCGTCTTATTCCCGACGACCGGAGTTCTTCCGAGAACGGCTGCTCAAGCTGGCTGTCTATTGCTTCGCGGCAACGCAATCCAATCCAAAGTAATAGCGCCCACCGCGCGAGGCCGCGTTGGCGCCGACCACTACCGCACGCAAACGCAACTTCTTGTCTTTGGGGGAAAAAGTACCCAGGTCGATCGGCCCGCTGGCGATTGGCTGGTCGTTGTAGCCGTCGAACTCCTTGCCCGCAACACCGTTGATCGTGAAGCGGAGGATGCCATAGTCGTAACTTTTCGTGGCATAGAGGGTGACGCGGCACGGATGGTCGTCGGCCGCGGGGATCTCCAGTTCCACGAAATCCCCCGGCTTGGTGGCCTGGACGAATAACTGCCGGCCGCCGCTCCACTGGCCTTGCGTCAAACCACTGTCCTGCGTCCCGATCTGCAGTCCCGGCGAGTGCGCGGCGATGGTCGCCGACTCGCACTCGGTTGCTCCACGGACGCGGAATTCGCCCGGCACCTCGCGGACGGCTACGGCCGCCTCCTTGGGCTGGGGCTCGCGGTTGTGCCGAGCCCCCGGCCGGGCGTACCAGAACGTGGCCACGGCGTAATCGACCTGCGTGTCGGCCCAGTTCCAGATCTCCATGTCGTGCCGCAGGCCAGTCTGGAAGGGAATGTTGTCCAGCAGTCGCAGCCGCGAAGTCGTCGTGTAACCCCGCCAATCGTCCTGGCCCGCGTAGTCGCGCTGAGGCATGGAGATGAAAGGCGAACTGAAGTGGCCCGCCATTCCCCACGCATAGCCGTAGTAGTCTTCTGTGCCGGTGCCGATGTGCGCCGGAAGCTTGGCGCCGTCGTAGTAAATCCGTTCGTCGCCTTCGCCGTACCAGGCCTTCACGGGGCTGAAGACCGTGAGCGTGTCGCCCACGTAGCGGCCTCGACCGTCAACAGCGAGGTAATTCCAATCACGCATCGGCCGCGTCTTCATGTCGAGCTGACAGTGCCAGGCGGCATGAAAATGGAGCGAGCGGTCGGTCCAGCGGTAGGGCGAGCAGCGCACGTCCAGGTCTACGGCCATGGAGCTTTGGCCGGTATTCTTGAGCTTCAACCGCCCGCTGTGCCGATACGGCATGATCCAGCGCGCTGTGAGCGTGCCGTCGGCCTTGACGGTTCGCCACCAATCGTCGACCGGATTCAATCGCACACCGGCCCCGAAGAACTCGCCGATCGGGCACCAGGCGGTCATTTCGCCGTCAAACTCCGCCTCTAAAATCAGGCTCCGCAATGCCTGAGGCGCAGCCATGGGATCGATCCGCAGACGAATCTCCTCGACCGACGAGGCAGCGGGAAGATCGAGCGGCAATTCCTGCCCGGGCTCAAGCTTCTGCTGGACTCGATGTTCGCCATCCGCCGGGCTGGGGTGGTTACGGAGCAACGATTTCGCTGCCAGCTCCAGCGTGTCTTTCACAGCCTCAAACCCCGCCAGGTTGAACGTCTGCACCGTGGTCTCCGGCCGATAAATGCGGTAATTGATCACGTAATAGAACGGGACCGAGTCGAGAGTGATCTTGCAACTTTTGGCAAAGGGAATCGGCAGGTAGAGGTCGCCGGCCACTCCACGCCGCGATCGGTATTCAGGCTTCAACTGGTTGGCCAGGTTCGACTCGTTCCAGGCCGTGAAGGCTAGCGGAGGCCGTACGAACCCTTGGCCGCAAAGCAACTCATTGAACTTCCAGGCGAGGGCCGGCGAGGGTGATCCGTCGAAATAGAAACGGATGACCTGGTTGTCCTTTTCGGGGGCCAACGGGGTCCAGAAGCGGACGATCGCGCCCGGTCCCTGATCGTCCATGATGACCCATTCCTGGCGGCCCTGGTTGGACTCGGTGCGCAGGAACTGTCCATAGTCGACGTTCGAGTGCCATCCTTCCGCGTCGGCCGGGTCCTTCTTTCGGCGGTCGTGGCTGCTGGCCTGCCTGAGGGCAAATGCCGGCGAAGGCAATTGCGCCACGGCGCCGCGGTCGAGCATTTCTCGCAACAACGATTCAAGCGACACTACCGGGCCGCCGTCAGCGGCTGCGGCCGGCCGCGGAAGCTGCGAACCCCCGGCGAGCGCGCAAAGGACCGCGATCGTGGCAAGGGAAGGTTTTCGAGTAGACATACTATGGTTTCCTCAATCTCTATCATGACCACCGGGATTCTTGAGACTTTCATCGAGCAAGAACTATGGACCTCCAAGCGTTCTTCGATCGTTTCTGTTCTATTTCCGCGACCCGGCCGTCAAACCGATCCACACCGGCACCCCCCAGTTCTCGTCGCCTGCCGGGTCGCGCTTGAGTGTGACGCTCTTGATTTCGACCTCGGGCCGCGGGTTGGACCACTGAAATTGATAGACGACCAGCGGCTGGGCCTGCGGCGTGGCCGACTTGCCCGTCCAGGCGACGATGGCGTTCTTCAAGTTGGCCAGGCTCGTCGTCGTGTAGGGAGCGATGCCCAGGGTGATCTCCACCGGCGCCTCCTCGGACTTGCCGTCGGCGTAGTTCATCACGTATTTGAACGCCACCGGCGGCCGCTGGTTCGGATCGTTCGGGCGCCACTCCTGTCCCTGGATGAAGGCTTGCAGGAAGAACAGGGCGTCGGCCATTCGACCGACCTTGATCGTCGCTTCCGCGGGCAAACGGCCGTCAACGCCGGGCCCACGCAACATCACGCATGAGGGAACCGGTGAGGTACGGAAGTCATTGATCTTGTAGGTCACGCCCGCAAACTTCTGCTCGCCCACCGGCAACGTGGAGAGGTCCGCGTCCGGGAACGTCCCGTGCCCCTTGGTCAAGTAGGCATTGGCCTGTTCGTTGAAGGGCACGGGCAGAAACCGCATTTGGGCGGCCGTGACGATCCGCCCACCGGCAAACGTGGCGCCCAGGTTTCGCAGGATCGTGCTGACGATGTTCTGCTTCTTCTGGGCATTCACGGGAACATGTTCCTTATCTTGCAACAACAGGTTGTTCAGGATCACGCCGCCCTGACCCATGGGGTAATGGACCATTGCGCCGAGGTTCAGCATCGGCCGCACCCGCTGGCTGAAATCGGCTGGACGGGTGACGCGGATGCGGAGATTGTCGATACCCACTAGCGGGTCCTTGCCCTCGACCGGCACGACCTCGATCCCCAGCCGCCGGGCCCTGTGCGGCGGCACGGGCAGGAACTGCCGCCCTGGCGTGCCGGCCAGTTCCAGCGTGAGCGGGTCGCCGCCGTCGAACGTGAGCTTGAGCCTGGCGATGCGGTTGAAGATCGGCGCAGGCAAGATCGATATTTCGACGATCTCTTCCTCTTTGGGCAGTTCCATGGACCAGGAGAGCGGCTCGCCTTTTCCGTAGGCGATCGTAAAACTGTACTTCCAGCTATCGGCCGAAGTGAAGCCGTTGACCATATTCCGCGGCCAATGGTCCCAGCCCGGGCCGGCGCCCGGGTTATGGAAGTACTCCGGCCCGGGGATCTTACAGAACGGAGCGATGTCATTCAGATCGACGACGTAGCTGAAGACGTCGCTGGCCATGAACTTGTCGCCTCCCCATTGCGTCACCTGCTCGCTCGATTCCATCACCACGTCGCGGGCGGTGAGACCGGCCATCAAGGGGTCGTTGGGCGTGGCCAACGTGACGCGCTCCATCTCAAAGGGGCGGATGGCGTGATGGAAACCGACCAACCGGTCGAAATCGGCGAGTCCCGCGGGCGTCAGCCCGCATAGCATCACGTATCCGCCGCGGTCCGTAAAGGCTTGCAGCAGTTCGCGTTTCTCCACCAGCGATCTCAGCGTAGCGGGCGTGGCTTGCGCGACAACGATTTCGTGCTTGCCCTCGGTCAGTGCGGCCCCCACGTTGCTCTGCAAGTCGTACTTCAGCCCCGAGGCCGAGAGCGTGCGGGCCCAGGGACTCTGTGCGTCGGCTACGAGCACTGTCTGCTTACGGCTGACCTGGTAGTCGGCGGCGTAGTTGAGCGTGTTGTCGAAAAGCCGTTGGGCAACGGGATCAAAGGCGAGCTTCTCGCCGACCACCAGTTGGCACAAGATCATCAGGCCGTCGTTCACCTGGCACTCGACCATTGCCGTGCAGGCCAACTCCGGCTCGCACTGCACCAGCGAGCGGCAGCCCTTGACCGCCTTTTTGTAGGCGTTGCGGTAGACCACGTGGTCCTTCGACCAGGTGAAGAAATCCTCCTGGCCCAGGCCGGCGAACACGGGATGCTCCAGGTTCTCGGAGAAAGCTACCCGGCCCACATAGCCGGTCGGCTCCAGATCGGCCGCAATCGCCTGGTAGTGCAGTGGGTGCGCTTGCTCCAGGACGATTACCCGCGTCCCGTCCGCGGCCAGCTCCAGCCACTTGGGCGAGGTGGACTGCTCGGGCGTGAGGGCATTGGCGCCGACGAGCACCACGCGCGCCTTGGCCGGCAAAGCATCAAAGCTGGGGATTTCGCTGAAGTCGATGCCCCGGGCCGCCAGCCGCGCCTTGACGCTGCCCGACGGATCGAGGACCAAAAGGTCGCTCTTGGCCAGGTGGGGGCGGGCGGCGCCGTTTGCGTCGATGATCACCAGCGGTTTGACATCGCGGAAGACTTCCTTGCCGCCACGGCTGGCGGTGAGCACGAGTTGGCCCGTGGTCCGCGACTTGCCCGCGCGGGGCACGTCCAGCGTGATCTCGAACTGCTCGGCCATGCCGGGCGCCACGTTGAACTTGTTGACGCCTTGAGCGACGGCGCTGGGACCTACATTCAGTTGCCAAGTCACATCGATGGGGTCGGCAAAGCGCGTGTCGTTGAAAACCTTGAGCGTCCGCGCCACTTTGCTGCCGGCGGCGAAGGTCCAGTTCCATTGCCGGCACAAGACCGCCACCGGCTGCCAGGAATTGTAGATCCCGCCGGTGCCATCGGTCATCCAGAAGTGGACAGCGCCCAAGCCGGCCCAACGGTAGCCCTCGGTGGCCATCTTCACCCACAGCGACTCTCCCTTTGCCGATTCACTTCTGCCCAGAAAGGCCGACTCTCCCTGCAGCCCGGCGTAAAAGGAGGCGCATTGCCCGCGGTGTACAGGCTTTCGCCCAGAAAGCCGGGCTTGGTCGAATCGTACTTCCAGATCGTCTGCGGCTGGTGAAAGAGCTTGTCGCAGGTGTAGGCTTCGTCGGGGTAATCGCGCATCTCGCTTTCACCATAGTGGACGCCGTTGATGGGCATCGACTGGTCCATCATGGCATGCCCGCCGTCGGTCATCGCCGGGCGCGTGGGATCCTGTTTCATGACTTCCCGGGCGACGTCGCGGATGGCCGGCTCGACCCACTGCGCCAGGCCCCAGTTGCGCGAGTTGATGAAGGTGATCTCATTTTCGATCGACCAGACCATGATGCTGGGGTGATTCCGTTCGCCTTTGACCGCGGCCTTGAGCTGGCGGGCCCAGTTGTCGAAAAGGGCCTTACGGGCGCGGGTCACGTCCTTGCCGTTGACATTGACGGTTTCCACAAGGCCGTAGTTGCCGCCCTCGCCGTCGAAAAGCCCCGTGCGGCGGACGATCACCCCGTGGCGGTCGAAAAAGTCGAGGGCCTGGGCCTGATCCATCCCCTTCCAACTCGTGCCCCAGAACCGCATCATGTTCTGGCCGTGTTTCTGCCACTGGGCGACGTTTTCCTCGGGCGTGCCCGCATCGTAGCAGTCGGCGTGGCCGTGGTACGGCACGCCATTGAGCGTGAATTGGGCGTTGTCCCACGTCCATTCGCGGAAGCCGAACTTCGTGCGGCGGGTGTCGATTACGCCGTTGCCGAGGCCGATCGTAGTGACGACCTCGTATTGTTGCGGCGCGTCGGGCCACCAGAGCTTGGGGTTCTGCCAACTTTCCGCGAGCTTGACGACCTTCTCTTCGCCCGCCGCCAGCGCGACCTGCTGGTCCGCGAAGCGTTTTTCCACCGGCTCGCCCTCCAGCGTCACAGGGCGGCCGCCGACGGACACGGTTGTCTCGCGATCCGAGACTTTGGAACCGAAGAAATAGACTAGCGGCACGCACTGGTTACCGATGGTTACGGTCACGGCCGCGGCAGAAGCGTTACGCAGCGTGATCTCCAGGCCAAGCTGCCGTTTCTTCAGCGAGGGGATGGCAAACACGTCGGAAGCGTAAACGCGGCCGGCAGCCACGAGCGATACGGGCTCGATGATCCCGGTTTGCATGTGGCTCCAGACGGCAAAGTCGAAGCGATTGCTGGCCCCCTGGAATTGGAAAAAACCCATGGGCAGGTTGAACAGCTCGCGCGGGTTGGTGATGCCGTAATAGGCGTCCTTCACGGCGATCAGGATTTCGTTGGTCTTGCCCGGCTGAAGGGCCTTGGTGACGTCACAATCCCAATTAGCGAAGGGCGCGGCGCTGGCGCCGCAAAACTGGCCGTTGACGATCACCGAGGTGATCAGGTTCGTCGCGCCGAATTGCAGGAAGAATGCCCTGCCACTGAGATTGGCCGGCACATCGACCCGCGTGCGATACAAGTAGCGATGGCAGTAGGCCAAATCCGGCCGCTTCTCGTTCCGATCGCCGGGTGCCTCGATGCCGTACCAGTAGAGTTGCTCTGCGCCGGGCACGGAGTCGATCGGCCGCGTGCGGTCTTCTTCCCTGACGGTCAACTCGTCCCAGCGGGCAATCTGCCACAGGCCGGTCAGAGGCGTTTCTACGCGCTGGCCGACCTTGCCGCCGTTGGGCATTTTGAAAACGTGCTTTGCGGCCGCCTTGTCTTGTTCGTTTTGATAGGGTGCGCCCGGCTTGAACTTGCCGTTGGGACGGAACGGTTCTTTGCTGACGCACAGGGCGTCGGAGCAGTAGAATATCTGCTGCTCTTCCTTCTGGTTGTTCGTCGTCTTGAACCACCGCGCCAGGCGGATCTCCAAGCGGTGCTTGCCCGGCGCCAGGTCGGCCAGCCCGCACTTGCACCACGCCACTTCGTTCCAATCGGTCAAGAGCATCAGGTCAATGGTCAGGTCGCTGGGCTTGACTTCCTGCCAGGGACTATTGTCGATGTGCCATGAGAAGGGCGAACGCACGAACTCGTAGCCGATGCGGTTCCAGACTTCGTATTTTCCGGCAGAGGGGGCGAGAAAATCGTAGCCCAGCACGATGCCTTCCTTGGGCACGACCTTCGCGGAATCGCCGGCCGGGACCTGGATCCGTAGCCACTTGCCTTCCGACAACAGGGCGTGGCCGGCCCAACTGGCCACGTCATACTGCTGGTAGTTCGATGACGACGGTTTCTCGCCTTCCATCCACGCGAAGTCGGCCGCAGGAGCAGTCGTTCGCAAAGCTAAGATCATCGTCACGCCGAGCCAGTAACCAGATTGTCGCATCATAGTCCCCCCTAGCAACGGAAAGCAGATTGTTCATTACCCAGCTGCCACTTCAGGGCCATTCTAATAGAGGGATCGATTTTCAGCAAACACGCCAGACAATGGAACGACATCTGGCTATGACGATTCTCATTCCGCCAGCGCGTCGTTTCCTTGGCCGCCGGGCGCCACTTGCCCGTGTATTTATGCCTGCATATAATTTGCCAATTATCGCTATCCCCCCAATTAGTGTATCGCCGGCGGCGATTAACCCTGGTACGCGCATATGGGCAGCCCGGCAACTATCGATTACGAACTCCTTCTCCAGCCGATTCCGGGGGCCAAGCCGACCGGGATTGATTTGCGGGCCCAGGGTGCCGACTCCCACGAATCGCTTTACTGGCAAATTCGCTCGGCACGACATGACTCGGGCGAGATCGAGCGGAGGCATGCAACTGACCCGGCAGACCCAAATTTCGATCTGAATAAATGCCGCTGGGCGGAAATCATCGCCAAGTCAACGGAAGTACTTGCCCAGACATCGAAGGACCTTGAGGTCGCCGCCTGGCTTTGCGACTCGCTCCTGCGAGTCCACGGGTTCGCCGGCTTGCGCGACGGGTTGCGTATGACCCGCGGGCTTGTGGAGAAGTATTGGGATGCGCTCTATCCCGGTCTCGATCCGGCGGGCGAAGGGGTGAGTGCCCGTGTGAGCCAATTTGGCGGCCTGTTTCAGGCCCGCCGGCATCCGGCGCTGCACGTTCCTTTGACCGATGGCGAGAAGTATACGGAGCTCGATTACGAGCAAGCGCTGAGCTTCGACAAGGTTGCCGACCCCAAAGAGAAGCAGGCCCGCATCGCCAAGGGCGAGGTGACGATGGAGAAATTCAAGGAGGCAGTCCGCGAGACTTCCACGCCGATGTTGAAGGCCCTTGCGGAGGACATCGAGGAATGCTTGGTCGAAGGCGAAAAACTCATTGCCGTCCTTAAGCCGAAGTGCGGCAAGAACGGACGGGGAGAGGACGTTGCGCCGTCGGCCCGTGAATTCGCCGAGGTCCTCAAGCGGGTGCTTGGGGTGGTCAAGCTTGTGGCGGGCGACCGCATCGCGGTCAAGGCCGCGGCGGCCGCGGCGGATGGAGATGCCCCGAAGGCCTCCGGCGGCGGGCCGGCACAAGCGGCCCGGCCGAAGGAACCGACGCGCGAGACGGCGATCTCGCAACTCCGCGAGTTGGCTGAGTTTTTCCGGAGAACGGAGCCGCACAGCCCCATCTCTCATCACTTGGAAGAAGCGGTTCGCTGGGGGCAAATGGCCTTGCCGGACTTGCTCAGCGAGTTGGTTCCCGACGAGAAAACCCGCAAAGAGTTGTTTACGCGCATTGGCATCGTCATGCCGGCGAAGAAATAGCAGAAGAGGCGCCCTTGGTTTCCGCAGGTCCCGCGCAACGCGGGTGCGGTGCTTGCAATACAAAGTCTTCGTGTCGAGTTTACCAGAATCCAGATCAGGAGGGACATAGGTTATGTCGAATATTTCCATCCAGCGCGTACTGCAGAAAGTACGGCCTCCCCGAGTGCGAATCAGCTATGATGTGCATATCGGGAATGCCACCGTGAAAAAGGAGTTGCCCTTTGTCGTGGGGGTGATGGGCGACTTCTCCGGAGATCCAACCAAGCCTTTGAAGAGTTTGGCGGAGCGAGGCTTCATCGAAATCAGCCGCGACAATTTCGATCAGGTGCTGGCCCGCATGACACCGGGATTGAATTTGCGGGTAAAGAACACCCTGGAGGACGACGGCACGGAAATCGCCGTACAGTTGAAGTTCCAGTCGATGAAGGATTTCGAGCCGGCCCGCATCGTCGATCAAGTCAAGCCGCTGAAGGAGCTCCTGGAAGCCCGGCGGAAGTTGACGGAGTTGAAGACCAAGGTGGATCTGGCGCCGAACCTGGAGAAGCACGTCCAGGAACTGCTCAGCGACCCCGACAAGTTGAAGAAAGCCGCCGGCGCCGCCGTGCCCGCAGGCAGCGAGACCCCTAACCCCTAAGGAGCACACGTAATCATGAGCAGCGTAGAACAACAAGTTTCCGGGCAGGCCACGGCCGAAGCGCAGGTTGCGGAAAAGAGCCTTCTGGAGCAATGCATCCAGGAGACCCCGCTGGAGCGAACCGAGGCCAAAGACATCATCGAGAACCTCGTCAAGCAGGCCATGCAGGGCGTCGTCAAGTGGGACCGCAATGTCACGCGATCTATCAGCCAGGGAATCCAGCAGATCGATGCGGCCATTTCTCGCCAACTGGCTGAGGTCATGCACCACGAAAGATTCCGCTCCCTGGAGGGCACCTGGCGGGGCCTGCAGACGCTGGTGTTCGGCACGAATACCGGCAAGGATATCAAGATCAAGGTCTTGAACTGCTCGAAACGAGAGCTGTTCAAGGACCTCAGCAGCGCGGTCGAGTTCGACCAGAGTCATCTCTTCAAGCACATCTACACCTCGGAATTCGACATGCCGGGCGGACAGCCTTACGGCATCATGGTCGGCGACTACGAATTCAGCAACCATCCCGAGGACGTGGAGCTATTGAAGAAGGTTTCGGGCGTCGCCGCCGGCGCCTTCTGTCCGTTCATCTCGGCTGCGGCGCCGGAATTGTTCGGTTTCAAGAACTGGGAGGACCTACCCAAGGTGCGGGCCCTGGGCGACATTTTCGAGTCGCAGAAGTACGCCAGTTGGACGTCATTCCGGGACATGGACGACTCGCGATTCGTCGTGCTCACGCTGCCGCGCGTCCTCGCCCGCTTGCCGTATGGCGACTTGACCAAGAAGGTCGACGAGTTCCGTTACGAGGAGGTTGCCGCGGGGCCCGACGGTCAACAGATCAGGGTCCCGGCGGATCAATTCTGCTGGATGAACTCGTCTTATGTCTACGCTACATTGATGACCGATTGCTTCAATTGGTACGGTTGGTGCACGAGGATTCGCGGAGCGGAGAGCGGCGGCAAGGTGTATGGTCTGCCGACCTACGTCTTTACCAGCGACGACGGGGACGAGGCCATGCAATGCCCCACGGAAGTGGCGATTACCGAGCGCCGCGAGGCCGAGTTGTCCGATCTGGGCTTTCTGCCGGTCTGCCATTACAAGCGGACCGACTACGCGGTCTTTTTCGGGCGCAAACGGCGCAAAAGGCGCGGAAATACGAAGGCCCCGACGGCATCCAGGCCACGGAAAACGCCGCCATTTCGGCCCGGCTTCCCTACGTCATGGCCACCTCGCGAATCGCGCATTACCTCAAGGTCATGGCCCGCGACAAAATCGGCAGCTTCATGGAGCGGGCCGATTGCGAGAAGTGGCTGAACACGTGGATCAAGAACTATGTGCTCGTCGATCCCCACGCCAGTGAGGCGGACAAGGCGAAATTGCCGCTGGCCGACGCGAGAATCGACGTCAACGAGGTGCCCGGTGAACCGGGTCACTATAGTGCCATCGCCTACCTGCGACCCTGGTTGCAGATGGAGGCGTTGACGGCGTCGTTGCGAACGGTGACCAGGATTCCCAGCAACAAGTAGCGATCAGGTGGCTTATGGAAGCCCGTCCGTCCGATCAGGCTTCGTTTGCCAGCGCCTGGCTGCCGGGAGAAGAGATCTCGTTGGGCCTCTTGGAGCTCGTGGGCCAGCAAAGCGAGTCTGTCGATTCCAGTCCCCCGGCTTCGGAGTGCCCGGAGGAGGCGCTCCGCAGCCAGGCCGCGGCGGGCGTGGGCGGTCCGCTGGCCGAGCCGCCCTCCTGGGAAGCAGCCGTGCGTTACTGCCGCATCCGTACCGGCCGCTTGCCGCGCTCCAAGGACGACCTGATCAACCTGCTTGCCCGCGACGTGGCCGAATTGGACCGCTGTCTGAGCGAGCAGGTCGATGCCGTGTTGCACCACCCGCGTTTTCAGGGCCTGGAGGCCGCCTGGCGGGGGCTGTGGCAGTTGGTCGAAGCGACCGGCGGGCAGGAGAACCTCAAGGTCAAGGTGCTGCACCTCCCCAAGACCCAATTGAATGCCGATTTGCACGAGGCCATCGAGTTCGACCAGAGCGAGTTCTTTCGGAGAATCTACGAGGAGGAATACGGCACGGCCGGCGGCGAACCGTATGGGGTGCTGATCGGCAACTACGAATTCCGCAACAGCCCCGGCGACATTGACCTGCTTTCCAAGATCAAAGAGGTGGCCGCCGCGGCCTTCTCTCCCTTCGTCGCGGCCGCCGACCCGATGCTTTTCGAGGTGCCGCACTTCGGGCTTTTGCCTCGAATTTCCAATCTCGAGGAGCTGTTCAACGGCCTGAAATTCGTGAAATGGAACTCGCTTCGCGAGCACGACGACTCCCGCTTCCTGGGTCTCGTCCTGCCGCGAATCTTGATGCGGCTTCCGTATGCCCGCGATTCGCAGCGCGTGGACGGATTCGTCTTCGAAGAGGACGTGTCGGCCGCGGACGGCAGGTCCTATCTGTGGGGCAACGCGGCTTTCGCGTTTGGCGAAGTCTTGATTCGGGCGTTCGCCTTGAACGGCTGGTTTGCCGATATCCGCGGGATTGCCGCCGGGCCGGACGGGGGAGGCGTGGTCGATTTGCCGGCGCAATCCTTCGGCACGGATCGGCCCGGCGTGGCCGTGAAGTACTCCGTCGATTCCATCATCGGTGAAGCCGGCGACAAGGAGCTTAGCGATCTGGGCTTCATAACCCTCTGCGACTGCGAAGACACCGAGTTCTCGGCATTCTTCGCCAATCAATCGATGCAGAAGCCGAAAACCTACCACGACGAGGAGGCCGCCACGAACGCGCGGATCTCGTCGATGTTGCAATACGTTCTTTGCGCCTCGCGATTCGCCCACTACGTGAAAGTCATCGGCCGCGACAAGGTCGGCCAGACCGCGGACCCGCGGAAGCTGGAAACGTTGTTGCACAACTGGATCCACCAATACGTGGCCAGCGATCCAGGCGCTCGGCGGCCGCGCGGGCCAAGTATCCCCTGCGGGAAGCCAAGATCGAAGTCGACGAACATCCGGCCGACCCGGGACATTTCCGCTTGAAGCTGTTTCTGGCGCCGCACATTCAACTCGACCAATTGTCGGCCGGCATCCGCCTGGTGACCGTGTTGCCCAAATCGTAACTAAACCCAAAACGTAACTCACCGTTGAGAACCAGAGAAGGGAACATCCCGCGTGGATGCCTTGCAACTTTTCCGTGACGGTAATCTGCAGGCGGCGATCGCCGAGTGCACCGGCGAGGTGCAGAGTCACCCCGGCAAGCCCGATCCCCGCGATCTGCTCAGCCAACTGCTATGTTTCCGCGGGGAATGGGAACGTGCCGACAAGCACCTGGAGACCTTGGAGACCCAGTTCCCCGATCGGGCCCCGGTCGTGAGCCTGATCCGGCAACTGATCCGCGCCGCCAAGGCCCGCGAACAATTTTACGATAACGGCCGGGCGCCGGAGTTGCTGACGCCGCCGGCCGAATATCTGCAGCGTTACTTGCAGGCTGCGGTCTGCCTGCGGCAAGGCGAAAGCGGCGAAGCGGCGGGCTTGCTGGCCGCCGCCGACGCGTCGCGTCCTCGCATCGTGGGACGCTGCGACGGCCAGCCCTTTCAAGACCTCCGCGACGCCGACGATTTCAGCGCGGCATTTCTGGAAGTCTTCACCACGACGGGCAAGTACTATTGGATTCCCTGGGAGGGCATTCGGCGGCTGCAACTACACCCCGTAGAAAGCCCGATTGACGTGCTTTGGCGAAGATGCCAGATACAGGCCACCGCCTGCCCCGAGGGAATCGTCTATGTGCCGCAACTCTATGCCGGCAGCTCCCGCGCCGAGGATGACTTGCTGCGGTTGGGGCGAAGCACGGAATGGTGCGGGCCCGACGAAGGACCGGTGCGGGGCGTCGGTCATCGGATCCTTTGGATCGACGATGCCACCCGCCCCTTGATCGAGATCCGGAACCTGGAGATCAAGGAAGCCGTCACGCCGGCCGAGGAGCCGACGACGTAAGGTTGAAACAGCTATGCCAGACCGTAACCGCGTATCGCCCCTGATGCCTTCGATCCTCGACCGGTTGCTCGGTCAGGACGCCCCGAAGAGCGACGATATTGATCGCCACCGCGCAGCTCTTGCGGAATCTGAAGGTGTCGCTGCTCCGCGACCTGGAAAACCTGCTGAACACTCGTTGCCGTTGCGGGTCGTTCCCGCCGGAATTCACCGAGTTGCAGACTTCACTCGTGAATTACGGGATCCCCGACTTCACCGGCGCCAGCGCCGGATCGCTGGTCGGCCGGCAGGAGTTCCTCCAGGTGATACAATCGGCGGTGGAGCGGTTCGAGCCGCGTTTGCAACGTGTGGGCGTTTATCTTCATAACGACAAGGATCCGCTGGATCGCGTGTTGCGGTTCCGCATCGAAGCCGTCCTGGTGACGGACTACGATGACGAAGAGGTCGTCTTCATATCGACGGTAGAACCTTCGTCGGGCAGGTATCACGTGGCCAGCGGCTGAGCGGGAAGAGACGGGGATTGCGACGATGTCCGACAGGCTCCTGCCCTATTACCAGAGCGAACTCACTTACCTGCGCCGCTTCCTGGACGACTTCATGGCAGTTCAGCCGGAGGCGGCGGCACGGCTGGGAATTCGCCGCGGCGGCATCGAAGATCCCCATGCCGCCCGGCTCGTGGAGGCATTCGCCTATCTCACGGCACGCATCCGGGCAAAACTCGATGATGAATTTCCCGAACTGACCGACTCCTTCCTGAATGTCCTCTATCCCCATTACCTCGCTCCCATTCCCGCCGCGGCGATCGTGCAGTTCGTGCTCGACTCCAGCCAAGGGGAACTGACGACGGGCTACAAGGTTGCCAAGGGCGCGGGCTTGGAGATCTCCGATTCCGGGCGGATGGCCTGCCGTTTCCGCACTACCTACGACACGGTGGTTTGGCCCATCGAGATCGCCAGTTGCGCACTGCAGCGCAGGCCGTTTTCTGCGCCGAACGTTGAGCGCGCCCGCGACGCGTTGGCGGTGCTGGACGTCGGCATCCGTTGCGTGTCCGCCAATGTGACGTTCGCGGATTTCACGAGAATGGAATCGCTGCGGTTATTCCTCTCCGGCGAGAACCATCACACGATGCCGCTTTATGAACTGCTGCTGAACCAATGCACGCAAATCGCGATCGCCGCATCGGCGTCCGACGCCGCCGCCCGAACCTTGCCGCCGGAGCAGCTTCGACCGGTCGGCTTCCATCCATCCCAAGGTCTGTTGCCTTACGATGCGCGTTCGTTTCCCGGCTATGGCCTGCTGACGGACTACTTTGTCCTTCCCCACAAGTTCCTCTTTCTCGACCTTTACGGAATCACCCAGACGCCGGCGGCGGCCAACTCGCGCGAGTTGCATGTTTACTTCTTTTTGAGCCGCGCCGCTCCCGAGCTGGAGCCCCATATTAGTGTCGACACGCTCCGCCTGGGTTGCACGCCCGTCGTGAACCTTTTTCCCAAGCGGGCCGAGCCGATCAAGGTGACCCAGCGGGTGACGGAATACCCCGTCATTCCGGATGCCCGCATGCCCGACGAAATTGAGGTCTTCTCGGTCGATCGCGTGCTGACGACCGGCTCGGAAGGCGACGACAGGGAATTCGTGCCGCTCTACTCCTGCCCGCAGGAGACCGATTCCAGCCGGCGTCCGGCCTACTGGGAGAGCCATCGCCGGCCCCGCCTGGATCGGATGGGACGGCCGACCGCGGAAACGGAAGTCTCGTTGTCGCTGATCGACCTGGACTTTCATCCTAGGGACGCGGCCGATTATACGCTGGTCGTGGAAACGACTTGTTTCAACCGCGATTATCCCAGCGAGATCAGCCGGCCCCAGACGCGACTGCTGGAGGGAGCGCCGATCCGCGCGGATATTGCGTGCCTGGTGGGCCCCACGGCCACCTGCCGGCCTAGTCCGCGGCAGCGCGGCGCGTGGGCCTTGATTTCCCATCTGCTGGTAGGGCAGTTGTCGATCGGCGATTCGCTCCGCGCCTCCTTCCAGGCCGACCATCGCGGCGCCGAGGCCCTGCGCCGCATCCTCGAACTGTATGATTTCCGCGGCGATCCGGCGGCGCAAAAGCGGATCGCCGGCATCGTCGCCGTCAACAGCCGGCCCGTCGTCTGCCGCTTGGCTCTGGCCCCTTCCGGCTTTGCCCGCGGCGTCGGCATCACGGTCGACTTTGACGAAGAGCAGTTTCACGACCCGGGCCAAGGGCTCTACCTCTTCGCCAGCGTCCTGGAATCGTTCTTCAGCATGTACTGTTCTATCAACTCGTTCAGCAGGATGACCGCCCGCATCAAGCAAGGAGAAAGGACCCTGAAGCAATGGCCTCCCAACGCCGGCGAAAGACACCTGCTGTAATCGAGCAACTCTTTGCCGAGCCGAAACGCTTCGAGTTCTTCCAAGCCGTGCGCTTGTTGGAACGGCAGGCGCAGCAAGTGGGCTCGGCCGCGGGCGGAGTTTGCCAGCCCGTGGGCCGCGACGCTGCGCCCGGACAGGAACTGGTCCGCTTTCGGGCCCGGCAATCGCTGGAGTTCCCCGTCTCGGAGATCGAGTCGCTCAGCGCCTCCGCCGCAATCGGGGATCCGGCCGCTTCTGGGCCGGTCGGGCAAGCGGAAATGAGGGTCAACTTCATGGGATTGACCGGGCCGGCGGGCGTTCTTCCCCGGCACTATTCGCAGCTCATCCTCGAGCGCCAGCGCGAAGGGGCCGAGGCGCTGGTCGACTTTCTCGACGGCTTCAATCACCGCTTGATCTCGCTGTTCTATCGCGCCTGGGAGAAGTATCGCAGCGGTATCAATGTCGAGAAGTGCCGCTATGCTCGCGGCGCGCCAGGACCGGAAAGTATCGACCTGTTCAGCCACGCCCTCTTCAGCCTGGCGGGCCTCGGCACCGCCGGGCTGCGCGGCCGCATGGCGATCAACGACGATTACTTCGTCTATTACTGCGGTTGCTTTTCCCAACGGCCGCCCAATCCGCTCTCCTTGCAAGGGATGTTGCAAGAGTTGCTCAGGGCGGAGGTGGTCGTACGGCAATTCTTCGGCCAATGGCTTCAACTTTCGCCCGACGAACGAACTCGGATGCCCGCCGGCAACGAGGTTCGCACGGTCAAGGTTCAGTTGGGGCGCGGCGCGGTGGCGGGGGAGCGGGTGTGGGACGTGCAGAGCAAGTTTCGCCTCCGCGTCGGACCGATTGGCTACGCCTGTTTCCGCCGCCTGCTGCCCTCGGCCGACGGCCTGCTTTCGCTTTGCCAGTTCGTCCGCACTTATGTCGGTCCGGAATTCGATTATGACGTCCAGTTGGTGCTCCGCGGCCGCGAAGTCCCGTGGTGCGCCCTGGATGGCAAGTCACGTCTCGGCTGGGATACGTGGGTTCGCGTCAAGGCCTTTCAACGCGACGTCGACGACGTAGTGTTTTCCCTGCGACAAGTGTGAGAAACGCCAAACACCAAGAGTTTCAGATACCTACCAAAATGGTTCTTGCATAAAGAGAGACAAGAAATGCTGCACGTCGATCTCAAATCTCTGATTGGCAAATTGAACGAAACATGCCGCCGTACGCTGGAAGGCGCCGCCGCCTTGTGCCTGTCGCGGACGAACTACAACGTCGAGGTCGAGCACTGGCTTTTCAAGCTGCTGGAGACGACCGATACCGACGTGGCCGCCGCGCTGAAACATTTCGAAATCGATCCCTCGCGGGTCTGCAAGGATGTCAGCCGCGTTTTGGACGGTCTGAAGACGGGCAATGCTCGCGCGCCGCCCTCTCGCCGGACACGGTGGACCTGGTCCGGGGGGCTTGGCTGGTGGGATCGATCAATTTTGACCTCCCCAAGGCCCGCAGCGGACATGTCCTCCTGGCCCTGCTTTCCGACGATGCCTTGAACCGGGTGATTCGCAATGCCTCGCCCGAGTTCGATAAAATGTCGGCCGAGGAACTGCGGAAGAACTTCCTCTCGATTACCGCCCGCTCCTCGGAGAATGAAGAATCCAAATCCGCCGCGGCGCCGACGGACGGGGCCAAGCGCCCCGAAGGGGGCGGCGCGCTGGATAAGTTCACCATCGATCTTACCGCCCGTGCCCGCCGCGGAGAAATCGATCCCGTCCGCTGCCGCGAAGCGGAAATCCGCCAGATTGTCGACATCCTCACCCGCCGCCGACAGAACAACCCCATTTTGACGGGCGAAGCGGGCGTGGGCAAGACCGCGGTTGTCGAGGGTTTTGCCATCCGCATCGTGGAAAATGACGTTCCGCCCTCACTCCGCAACGTCCAGCTGCGGGCCCTCGATCTTGGTCTGCTTCAGGCCGGCGCCGGCATCAAGGGCGAGTTCGAGAACCGCTTGAAATCCGTGATTGAGGAGGTCAAGGCGTCGTCGCGGCCGGTGATCCTCTTCATTGATGAGGCCCACACTCTGATCGGCGCCGGAGGACAGGCCGGCCAGGGCGACGCGGCTAATATGCTCAAGCCCGCCTTGGCCCGCGGCGAGCTCCGCACGATCGCCGCGACGACTTGGGCGGAGTATAAGAAGTACTTTGAAAAAGACGCGGCCCTGGCCCGGCGGTTCCAGGTGGTCAAGGTGGAAGAGCCCGACGAAGATTCGGCCATCAAGATGGTCCGCGGGTTGTGCGACACGCTGGAGAAACATCACAACGTGCGGATCGTGGACGAGGCCATCGATCAAGCCGTAAGACTCTCGCATCGCTATCTGAGCGGCCGGCAGTTGCCCGACAAGGCGATCAGCCTGATCGACACGGCCAGCGCCGGGTGGCGATCGGGCAATCGACCGTGCCGCCCGCCGTGGAGGACTGTCGCTGGCGGATCCGCCATGCGAGCCTGGAAATTGACATTCTCAAGCGGGAAATCGCCGCCGGCACCGATCATTCCGAGCGGCTGGCCGAGCGCGAAGCGAGCAAATCGGCTGCCGAGTCCGAGTTGAAAGAGCTGGAATCGCGATGGGAAAAAGAAGCGGGGCTGGTGGCGCAGATGCGGGCGATCCGTACGCAGTTGGAAGCGTCCGTGCCCGCTTCGCCTCTCTCTTCGGGAGAGGGGAAGCCCGTCCGTCAGGCTCTCCAGCCCGGCTCATCCCCTGCGGCCGTCTCCCCTCAACCTCCGGGAGAGGAGCAGAGGGTGAGGGCGCCGGCCCCGCCGCTTTCGCCGGAGCAGCTCAAGGCCCTCCGCGACCAACTCCATTCCCTGGAGGCCCAGTTGAAGGAGATCCAAGGGGAAAATCCGCTCATGCAGGCCTGTGTGGATGGCCAAGCGGTGGCGGAAGTGGTCTCGGGCTGGACGGGCATACCCGTGGGCCGCATGGTGAAGGACGAAATCCATGCCGTTTTGTCACTCAAGCGTTCGATGCAGCAGAGGATTGTCGGCCAGGATTTCGCCCTGGAGGTCATATCGCAGAGCATACGCACTTCGCGGGCCGGCCTGACGGATCCCCGCCGGCCGATCGGCGTTTTCCTCTTGGTCGGCACCAGCGGCACGGGAAAGACCGAAACCGCCATTACCTTGGCCGAGTTGCTCTATGGCGGCGAGCAGAACATGACCGTGATCAATATGTCGGAGTTCAAGGAGGAGCACAAGGTCTCGCTGCTCATGGGATCGCCTCCCGGCTACGTCGGTTACGGCGAGGGCGGCGTGTTGACAGAAGCCGTCCGCCGCCGGCCCTACAGCGTCGTACTGTTGGACGAGATTGAGAAGGCCCATCCGGGTGTGCAGGATATTTTCTACCAGGTCTTCGACAAGGGAACACTCCGAGACGGGGAAGGCCGCGACATCGATTTCAAAAATACGGTGATCATGATGACCTCCAACGCGGGCTCGGAAATGATGATGAGCATTTGCGCCGATCCGGAGACGCGTCCCAGTGCGGAGCAGTTGCGAGAAGTCATTCACCCTGAACTGTTGAAGGTCTTCAAGCCGGCCTTCCTGGGCAGAATCAACGTGGTTCCTTATTATCCGCTTACCGACGCCGTCCTGCGGCGGATCGTGGACTTGCAACTGAATCGGATCCGACGCCGCGTGGAGAGCACCTACCGGGCTACGTTCGAGTGTGCCCCCGAGCTGCTCGATGCCGTTGCCGCGCGGTGCACCGAGGTGGACACCGGGGCGCGAAATATCGACCACATCCTCTCGCACAGCCTGCTGCCGCAGATGTCCGAACAATTTTTGGCCCGCATGGCCGAAGGCCACCCCATCAAGAAGGTCCGCGTATCGATGTCCCCCAAAGGAGAGTTCGAGTATTGCATCGAGTAGGAGATCAACAGGATAGTTTTGCCAAGTGATTTTTGGGAAACCACACAACTTGCAACGCGAGCCCGCGACAATAGTCTGGGCGCTGACAGGCGTTTCCTATTAGTTCGGCTGACAGCAGCGGAACTGTGTCGCAAGTAACTTCAATCCTTTTTATATACACTTGAGGAGATTGTCGTGTCTCAACCGGTCTACATTGCAGGGCTCGAAGGAACGGTTCTAGTTGATGTGATCGCTAACTTCGAACCGAGTATCGGGCTTAGTCCCGCCACGTTCGATCGTACGGCTTTCTATGATGAACTCGACCTGCCGAACATCAAGACAACCACCGCCCTTCATATCATTGTCCAAATACAGTTTCCCTACGCGAAGTCATCGAAGTTTCGCGACGAGAATGACGACCCTGTGGAAAGCGGTCCGTACGTTGTTACGGCGCACGGCTTGTTCATGCATATCGAGTTGGAAGATGGGACCATTGCCTTCACAAATGATGAGGCGCCGATTCAGGTCCAATTCAGCACCCGAAACATGTTTTACGGGAGCAGCCTTTTCAGTTTTATCAGTGGCAGGGCGTACCTCGCGGTCAGCGCTCAAAATCCTAGGGCTGCGTTTATCAAAGTGAAGTTAGTACTTGGGTCACAAGACGTTTACGTCAAGAATTGGAGCACTACCAAGCAAGAACCTACATGGAAACAAACGGTGACCGTTAAAAAGGAGCCTAACCAAGGCAAAGACGATGATGATGACGGGGAACTCGATAAGGTTATCAGGATGATCAATCCCGCCAAACGCATTATCGATTTTCTGGACCGCGAAATGTCGGGGGAAGTCGCGTTCGAGCGTAGTGGGCAAGTGGATTCGAATAGCAAGGGCGGACAGGTGACGCCTGGTCAACTTTTCGAACAGCCCGAGTGGACGCTGGTGTTGATTATGCCGAAGCCCAAGCCCAAACCCAAGCCGGTTACGATGCCGGCAACTTACGGTTGGACATCTGAGATGGTGTTTTTCCTGACTGGCCAGAGCGATTGGTACGGCGCCCACAATGACCCGACCAAAATGGCGAACAAGGAGAATCAGGTTAACCGCCTGAAAAAACTGCTCGCTAGTATACCAAAGGACCGGGTCAAGAAAATCGACTTGATTGGTCACGCTAGCGGATTGGGAGACTCGCAGGGCAATACGGACCTCTCATTGCGTCGCGCCAATTTTGTCAAAGGTGAGATTACGAAGTACTTCGGGGTCGATTACAGTGCCAGAAAAGATGACAAAGGTGAAGATGTAATGATCATTGAAGCCCACGGAGCGCCCGTGGACGCAAAGAGCACGGATAACGACCCACAGGACCGCAACGTTGAGATCCAAATCACCTACCTGTCGCACGAGGCGTACACGGTTGGCGGTTGACGGCCAGTGCCCAACAGAGGGAAAGCAGGCGGCTGACAACTCGGGCGACTAGCGCAGGATCACCTGTTTGCCAACTAGCCCGAATTGAACCTTGTCTTGGCCGGTGAGCGGAACGGTGGAATCAGGGGGAATCAGTTTTTTATCTTGCCGTTGGGAGTGCCGAGGCAGCTAATGCGCGGTGCGATCCCGACCTGCTGGTTGCCACGGCTGCCCCTAGCTGGGTTGACTAATCCATCGACGATCTTTTCCGTCAACAACGGCGCGCCGTCGGGAACGACTGGTAACCCAACCAAACCAGGGCAGCCCACTGAGTTTCCGGGCGGCAGCCGCAACGGCCCTCCGGGCACTCCGCAGAACCCAAACAGGCCGGGCCGACCCCCTCACTTGTCCGGACCTCAGGGCGGTGTTGTGCTCCCAGGCAACATGGCAGGGCAGCCCACTGAGTTTCCGGGTGGCAGCCGCAACGGCCCTCCGGGAACTCCTGAGAACCCAAACAGGCCAAGCCGATCATCTGGCCAATATATGGGTGGAAGAAGCTACGGCTCTCCGGAAACTTCTGAAGACGCATGGTACTTTCTCTGGCTCTGGTACCTGAGCCGAAGCTGAACAGGTCGCCTTGAGCGTGGCGTCCAAAACGAAGCACGACGATGCCGGTTGTCTTCGGGCAAGCGGCCTCGTCTATTTTCGCCGCATGGCCCTTGAGTCAATTGCTGGCTTTGCCGGCGTCCGACCCTGGCTGGCCGATACGATAATTCTCTCGAATCTCGACGGCAGTCAACACTCGAGGGTAAACAGCCACGTCGCTCAGTCCGCCCGTGAAAAAGCTCTTCAGGTCGCGCGTCCCGATGCGCACCGGGGCGGGGCCGGCGCTGGGTTCAATCTGGTACGTCTTGTAGAGCGTTCCTCGCGCCGGTGGGCCTTGTTGCATTGTCCCATTAATGTAGAGCGACACGCCCGCCGACGGATCCGCTTTGGAGCCGGGATCATACGTCGCGACCACATGCCGCCACGCATGGACGGTTGGCGGGTTTTTGGTGTGCGCGCCGGCCCCCAGGTTCTTGCCGCCGCTTAATCGCGTCTGGTTCCAGATGTAGGCGGAGGTCCAATTGGGCCGGTATGTCTCCCGACTGTAAAAGCGAAATCCCCATTCCATGTGGCCGTCCTCGCCCTTGCCAAGCCAGTAGACGTACGGTTCGTTGGTCTCACCGGGAAACGTGAGCGTGTCGGGCCGCATCCAAGCTTCGACGCTCAGGCCGCGGTGCGTGTGCTGGCTGAAATCTCGATCGCTCGCGATTTCCACATAGGTCTTCCCGGCCGCGCCGAAGGCCACCGCGAATCCCCCGAGAATCGGCCCCTGCTCGCGAAACGCCGGGTGGCCGTGGTACGTGCCGTTTCGTTTGAAAGGTGAAGCGTCGTGGGCCACCGTTCCCCTTTCCTCGTTAAGCGGCCAGTAGCCGACCGGTTTGAGCGACAATACATGGCCCATGTACTCGGCATGGTTCGTCTGCGACCGCGGCGGGCTAGCGAAGGTCAGAGCGGCCGCGCCGCACCAGGCGGCAAAGCACAACATCGTGCGGAGGATGGTCCAAATCGTGGACCCGGTCGTCTCACCTTTGATTTCGCCTGGAACTTCGTGTTCGTCCATTCCTCTTCTCTCCTTCCCTTTCTTACAATCGAAGAAATTCTATCCACCGGTTTCCTAAATAGCGCCGCAAATGGGGCTACTTCCCGTTGCCAGCGTCCAAGCGAATTGGGCCAAGCTGCTGGGATTTTTCAAGGCCGTTTCCGGCCTCGCGTCGCCCACCCCCGCTGGGCCATCACCAACGACGCCGGCCACATGCAAGTACTCGCGCATTATTACGAAGGCCTGACAGTCCGGACTCGCGGCAAGGAAGGCAGGGTAAATGACCATCGGGCATCGCGGATCGCGCAGTGTCTAAGGCCGTCGCGCAGAGGCCCGGCCGACCTGGCGATTCGCTCGCCACGCTCAAGATGCATGGCGTGTCACGGATCATTTTAAAAAGTTTCTGTGCGGTACCGAGATGCGGAATGCACTCTTGCCCGGCTTGAGTGGCCGGATCCAAGCGCTCGCCGAAAATGTTCAACCTCGTCAGGGCGCGATCGTACCAGCGCAAAGCTGCAGTATCCCTCGCGCGGTAACCGGCAATAATCGCGTCCAATTTGGGTGTTGCCAAAACGAGCAGGAATCTCATCCGATCCTCGGCGCTGGTGATGGCGAGGCGTTCCCTTGGGTCGGGGTTGCGCAGTCCACTGCCGATCGGCGGCCCGGCAAGGGCGATCAGGCCAAAAGGATTAATGCTCCATGTCAGCTTTCCCTCCTTGAACTCCCGGTCCTGCGGGTCATGAATGCGGGCCTCACCGCTGTTGTTCCGGAATCGCTTCTCGCCCTCCGGGGCATCCGAGAAAACGACGCTGTTGTGGCCCCGCGTTTCATCCCACAGGCAAATGATTTCCGACGGCTGAGGCTCGAACGGCCCGACACAGGTGAAACCGACTTTCTCCCAAGTCCCGCGAGGTTCGTCCTTTTCCAGAAACCACTTCTTGGCACTCCAGTCCAGCCACAAGTCAACCGAACCTCGAAGTGTCTGAGCGGCGTCGTACACGGCAAGATTTAGCAGCACGTCTTACACACCTCCGAAATGCGGCAAATTCCGATCTTCATTTCCAACCGACCTCTCGGCTCACTGGGCTATTATCGCGGACTTGCCTGCCGGGTTGCGTGAGTTGCTCCAGGAAGTGGCGCAATCCGGCAAGCGAGATCGCGAGAACAGTCTTGCTGTCGACGTCCATTGCCCGGCAGGAAATAAATGGAGGAAAGCCGTATGGCTGATTTAAGGCCGACAGCAGAGGCGCAGGCCCGCATTGACGCCGCTCGTCGCGTCTTTTTAGTAACGTGCGGCATCGACGGGATAGACATTGCTTTGTAGGTGGCGCAGAACGCTCGTGGTTACGCCGCTAAACAGGGACCGTAAACTTAAATGTCCCCTGTCGTTCGCAGAAGTCTGCGGGGCTCTGTGTATTGGTAGCCGATGGAGCAAAGATAAAAGGATTAAACTTGGAATCAAGCAAGTCGACCATGTACTTGGGGAACTTCCTGAACGGCAAGTAATTCCCGACGGTCACCACATTGCAGCCGGACGCCTTTGCGGCCTTAAAACAGAAGTCCCGATTAAAGGCCATGCTGCACCCGCCGAACCAAATAACGCAGTTCGCTGCCACCTTGCTCTTGAGTTTCTGAAAGATAGCCTCACAATTTCCGACAGTCAATCGACCCGCATCGACGTATTCCCCCTTCATCCACATCGTAATCGTTGACGGATCGAATGAGTTGCTTCTTTCCTGGGTCACCCGCTCCGCCTTTGTCCTGACTCCGTGCGCGGACATGACAACATGCTCCGTGCCGGCGGGGACGTCGTCAAACAGTGTCTTCAGATCGTCTCTCCTGAAGATTGTGTTCACGTCCATATCGTACGTTACTGCGTCAGGTGCTTGGATCGAATACGTCTTTCCTCTCGTCAGCTGCGTGCTCGAACCGCCCGCGGCGGATTGCGCCTCTCGCCGCGTCACCTCGACCTGGATCTTCACGCCGTCCAGGGGTATCGACGGTATCTGATCATACAAATACACCTCCGTAAAGCCTGGCAGCTTGGCATAGAACTTGACGGTTTTCTTGCCTTGGCCGGTGTACCCTTGACTTACACTTGGTCGAGCCTCCGCGACCGGGTGGCCAGCGTCAGGTACTACGAGGAAAGCGCTCGAAGAGGCATTTACATTGCTGGCGGCGGCCAAGTCGACGACATCGAACGTCGCGAATGCCCACTGCCTGACCTCCATCTTCCAGTACATCCCGTTGGCGTCAAATCGACTCTTACTTAGAGGAAAGTTCGGGTTTCGCACGAATTTATGAGCCATGCCGCGATCTCCGTAAATCATTGTTCCGGGAGCTTTCAAGACTATTATCGCGGACTCGGTTCGCCGGTTGCGTAAATTCCTGAAAAAAACGAACTAAATCAGCGGCGGCGAGCGACGAGTTCTTGCCATATGCTGGTGCAAGGAGAACCAGGAACGTCGGCCCCGGTCAACTTCAGCCAGTGCAGTCAAACCGCGAAACGCCGCGGTTTTTCGCCTGCGGCATGAATATCCCACATCGTCGAATATGCCTTCTCGAGGTTTCGCGAGAATCGTCCGCCGTCGAACAATCCGCACGCCTCGCGGTTGGCCTTCAGCCTGCGCCCGCAGATCCGCAAGGCACTGTCGGTCGTTTGCCAGTCGCAACGCCATAGCCTCGTAATCCTCCAGAGACGCCGCGATCAATTCGGGCAGGCCGATCGCCCGCAGCAGACTGCCCGCCACACGTGAGGCGAAGGTCTGGCCGGCCAGGGTCAAGAGAGGAACGCCGGCCCAGAGGGCATCACTGGCGGTCGTATGGGCGTTTACCGGAAAGGTGTCCAGGAACAAGTCGGCCAGGCGATGCCGTGCCAGGTGCTCTGGCAGCGGCCGACGCGAGGCAAAGACCAGTCGTTCGGCCGCCACCCCACGGGCCGCCGCTTCCTTCCGCAGGTTGTCCGCCGCAAAACGGTTCCCTTCGAGCAGCCAGAGCACGCTCCCGGGAACGGCCTTCAACAGCCGCATCCACACGCCGAACATCGCAGGCGTGATCTTGTAGCTGTTGTTGAACGAGCAAAAGACGAACCCGTCCGCCGGCAACTGGCACTCCTGCCGCGACGGGTCGTGCGGAGAAATCTCGCGGCGACTGTCGTTGGCCTGGTAACAGCCCGGCAGGTGCACCAGGTTTTCGGTGAAGCAGGTTTGCTGGTCCACAGGGACGATGTAGTCGTCGACCAGAATGTAATCCATGAACTCCGCGCCCATGGTCCCGGGGTAGCCCAGGTAGTTCACCTGAATCGGCGCCGGACGCAGCGCCAGGATCTCGGGGCGAGCATGCTGCGTATAGCCTTTCAAATCGACCAGGATGTCAACATCATCGGCGGCGATCCGCCGCGCCGCGGTTGCGAACGAATCGTCCCGCAAGTCCACGAAACGGTCAAAGGCCTTGAGTAATTCGCCGTCTAGTCGGGCTGCCGTCATCCGGACCATAGGAATAGCCGAAGACCGCGAATCGATCGCGATCGTGTTGTTCGAGCAGTTCGGCGATTAGCCAGGCGGTCGCATGAGCATGAAAGTCCGCGGAAACGTAGCCGAGGGTGACCTTCGACTTGGGCGTCGCCGCGCGATTCGCCGCGCCACTTCGTACCCGGGTCCGCCGATTGCTTTCCGCCGGTGGTCCGCCCACTGCTGCGCACATCGCAGTTGTCGTTCTGCGCTGGTCGCGGTCGGCAGAGCAAGGTAAACAAACGGCGACACCGGCAGAGCGATCCCGTCATCGGCATCTCGATCTACGACCTCGATCACGCGACGGGAGAGGACCTCCACTTCTTCCCAGCAACACAGGTGCTGGAGGGCGTGAACCAAGGAACCGAGCGATGCCGCAAAGTCCGCTTGCAATTCCAAAGTCCGGCGGTAGCAAGCCACTGCCGCGTCCAACTCCCCCTGATCCCGGAGGACATTGCCCAGATTGTTGTGCGACTCGGCATAGTCGGGCTTCAGTTCCACCGCCCGGCGGTAACAAGCAGCCGCTTCGTCGAGCCGTCCCTGGTCTTTCAAGGCAACGCCCAGGTTGTTGTGCGCCTCGGCAAAGTCCGGCTTCAATTCCAGTGCCCGGCGGCAGCAAGCGATCGCTTCGTCCAGCTTTCCTAGTTCCCGCAGTGCATTGCCCAGGTTATTGAATGCCTCGGCGGTGTCCGGCTTCAGTTCCAATGCGCGGCGCCAACAAGCGATCGCTTCTCCCGGTTTCCCCTGGTCCTTCAAGACCACGCCCAGATTGACGTGTGCGCTGGCATAGTCCGGTTTCAGTTCCAGGGCCCGGCGGCAGCAAGCGGCTGCTTCGTCCAATTTGCCCTGCCCGCGGAGCACATTACCCAGGTTGTTGTGCGCCTCGGCAAAATCCGGCTTGAGCGCCACGGCCCGAGAGATGCACTCCACGGCGTGCTGATCATTTCCCGTCTGAGCGCTGAGCACACCCAGCAGGTGCCAGGCATCGGCTTGATTCGGCTCGACCGCCAGAACCTGCCGGTAGATCTGCTCGGCAGTCTGCAACTGCCCGCCTTGGTGGTGTTGGATCGCAATCGCCAATGCCTCGGGAAGGGACAGGTTCATGGGCACCACCGCTTCCACATCTTGCGGTAGGCGGCCTCGACGTTGCGGGTAAACCGTGGAGCGTCCATCAGCGGAGACGCCTCCATCCGACCGCGGAGGGTTGCCCGCAGGCCGCTCAGACGAGGCAGATCCTCGGCCAACTCCGCCGCGACGCGCACAAACTGCTCCGGATTGGAGGCGATTAGTTCCGGCAGGCCGAGATTCATCAATTGGCTAAGACCTGCTCGCCCCACGACCGTTGGCCCCGTGAGGGTCACGACCGGCACGCCCATCCAAAAGGAGTCCAGACTGGTCGTGTGCCCGTTGTAGGGGACCGTATCCAGCCCGATGTCGATGCCGTGGTAATACTCCAAGTACTGCGGTCGCGGCCGCGGAGCGACGAACGTTACGCGGTCGCGGTCAACGCCTTCCTCTGCCAGCAGATCCAGCGTGCGCTGACGGTGCGTTCCTTCGCCAGCCAGCATCGTCAGCCGCGAGCGTTCAATGGTTCTCAGTATTCGGGCCCACATCTTCAAGACCGGAGAATTGACCTTGCAGAAGTTGTTCAGGCAGCCGAAGCAGATATATCCCTTCTCCGCAGCCGGCAGGGCGTTGACCGCCGTTTGGCTGTCCAACGGATCGTAGCACCAGAAGGAGTCTGGCAAGCGGATCGATTCCTCCGCGTAGCAGTCCTCAAAGAGCCCCGGCGGATCCAGGTAAGGATCGGTGATGCGGTAGTCCATCGCCGACAGGCCGGTGGTGCCGGGATAACCGGCGAATGTGACCTGCACGGGAGCCGGTTTGCGGGCGAAGACCAAAAGGCGGTTGCGGGCCATGTGAAGCGTCAAATCCACCAGAATATCGATGCGGTCTTCGCCAATCCGCTCCGCGAGCTGCCCATCGGTCAAACCGGTCACATTCCGCCATGTATCGGCATAACATCGGAAATCGTCGCTGATCTTATCCTCGCAGGGCACGTCTGCGTAACAAAGAATTTCGAATTGTTGGTGGTCATGCTGGCGAAAAAGCGGCAGGAGATTTCGGCCGACAACATGGTCGCGAAAATCGGGCGAGACATACCCAATCTTCAAGCGACGATCGGGGGATCGGTCGTTGCCGTGCGGCCGGGCGAATCTCGCCAAAGGCATGGCATGACATTGGTTCCAGCGGCAGTGCTCTTCGTGGAGGGCCCGAGCATCGCAATCGGGGCGAAAAAGCTGGGCGTAGAGCAGATTGCTATGCCACTCCGCGCGACGAGGATTGACTTCCAATGCCCGCCGGTAGCAGGCAACCGCCTCGTCAAGTTTCCCTTGCTGCTGGAAGGCAACGCCCAGATTGCTCTCGGCCTGGGCATAGTCGGGCCTCAGTTCCAGGGCCCGCTGGTAAGAGGCGACCGCCTCGTCCAGCGTTCCCTGTTCCGTAAGGGCATTGCCCAGATTGTTGTGCGCTTCGGCATAGTCCTGTTGCAGTTCCAGGGCCCGGCGGTAGCAGGCGATGGCCTCTTGCCGTCGTCCCTGCTCCTGGAAAACGACACCCAGATTGTTGTGTGCCAGCACAAAGTCCGGTTGCAATTCCAGTACGCGGCGGTAGCAGGCGACCGCTTCCTGCAACTTTCCCTGGTTCTTGAGCGCATTACCCAGGCTGTTGTGCGCCTCGGCAAAGTCCGGCCTCAATGCCACCGCCCGGCGGTAGCAGGCAATGGCTTCATCCAGCTTGCCCTGATCCTTCAACGCATTTCCCAGGTTGGCGTGCGCCTGGGCAAAGTCCGGCTTCAGCTCCAGGGCTCGGCGGAAGCAGGTGACCGCTTCGTCCAGCTTTCCCCGCTCTCTCAATGCATTACCCAGGTTACTGTGGGCCTCGGCAAAACCCGGCTTCAGGTCCAGGGCTCGGCGCCAGCAAGCGAGCGCGTCCTCTAGTTTCCCCTGTTCCTTCAAGGCAAGGCCCAGGCTGTTGTGTGCCTCGGCGTGGTCCGGCCCAAGTTCCAAGGCCCGGCGGTAGCAGATAACCGCTTCGTCCAGCTTCCCTTGCGCCTTTAAGGTGATTCCCAGGTCGTTGTATGCCTCCGCGTAGTCGGGCTTCAGTTCCAGGGCCCGGCGATAGCACGCCAGCGCTTCGTCGGGCTTCCCGCTCTGGTGGGCAATCACGCCGAGAAGGTGCCAGGCATCGGATTGATCCGGCTCGACCGCCAGAATCTGCCGATAGATCTGCTCGGCAGCGCGCAACCGCCCGTTTTGGTGGTGATCGATCGCAATCGCCAAGGCCTCGGTAATCGTCGCCATAGCCACTGCCTGAACTCAGAAAAGGATGGTAACCCCCGCGGTGCCAACGATACCCGTTCTGACATTCCAGGACTTCTTGCCGGCACTTGCGTCGGGTGAATCGGCTTCGAATAAGGGACCAAGATACGTATTTACCTGGAGCAGGTCGTTGCCGTCTTTGCGTTTGAGCACGCTGAGATTCGCATTCAAAAGTACCTGGTCCTGCACGAATCCCGTCCGATCGGTCAAGCTCTTCCAAAGCAGCGCCTGATCCTGGACGCCCCAGGTGAACGTATTTCCCGACCCCGGCAGATTGGCGAGATTCAGCACGAACAGAACCCCCAAGTCGGCCTTGTCGGTGGAGTTGCCGCCGCCCTGGTTGGCCTGAAAAGCCCCTCCGACCTGGCCCTCCACGTGGAAACCGTCGTTTTTTTTGAGAAAGACGGCGACCACCTGAATCTGCTCCGAGGTCGACGACGGGTCTCCGTTGAGGAAAATTGTCTGCTGTACGCCGGCTTGTACCTGGACGCTGTCAAGGTGGAGCTTCGGCGCCGGAATAGCAACCGACGGAGGAGGACTGGACGGGGTAAAAGTGGGAGGCGGAGGCGGCTTAAACTCCGGCATGGGAATAGTGATGATCTTAACGGTAGCCTTCTGCCTCTCGTTGAGTTTCTCCCACGTATGTGGGCCGACGACCCCGTCCATGTAGTATTTGGTGCCGGCATCAATGTGGTTAGCCTGCTGAAACCTCTTGACTTTTGCCTCCGTGCGAGGACCGAAACCGTCGGCGTCGGGCCCCGTGATGGGCAGTTGATCGTCCGGCGGCCCCAGGTGCGAATTCAACAACATATGCAGCAACAGTACGTCGGGACCTCGCGTAGGTCTCCTGAGCGTCCTCTGTTTCGCAGGGATAAAAGGCGTAAACATAGGCTTCTCCTCGTGTCGGGGCGGGGGAACACTTGCCCCGTACTAAGATTATCACCGATTGCGCCAAGAAGTTGCCTGTTTAATTCCTGCCGAACGGGCCTACCGCGCACACCACCGCCTCCACATCTCACGGTAGGCGGCCTCGATATTCCGGGCAAAGCGTGGGGCGTCCATCAGCGGGGATGCCCGCATCCGCTCGCGGAGAGTTGCTCGCAACTTGCTAAGTCGCGGCAAATCCTCGGCCAGCTCTGCCGCGATGCGGACAAATTGCGCTGGGCCGGAGGCGATCAGCTCCGGCAGGCCGAGATTCATCAGTTGGCACAAACCGGCTCGCCCTACGACCGTTGAGCCCGTGAGGGTCACGACCGGCACGCCCATCCAAAAAGAGTCCAGGCTGGTCGTGTGGCCGTTGTAGGGAACGGTATCCAAGCCGATGTCAATACCGTGGTAAGTCTGCAGGTACTGCGGCCTGGGCTGCTGGGCGACGAACGTGACGCGATCGTCCGCAACGCCCCGCTCGGCCAACAGGTCGAGCACGCGACGACGATGCATCCCTTCAGCGGCCATGATCGTCAATCGCGAGCGATCGACGGCACTGAGGACTTCCGCCCAAATTTCCAGGACAACCGGATTGACCTTGCAGAAATTGTTGAGGCAGCCAAAGGAAATATGCCCCTTCGCCGCCGCCGGCAGTGCGCTGACGGCCGTCTGGTTTTCCAGTGGATCATAGCACCAGAAGGAGTCCGGCAAGCGGATCGATTCCTCCGAGTAATACTGGCCATACTGGCCGGGCGGATCCAGGTGACGATCGGTAATGCGGTAGTCCATCGCCGAAACGCCCGTGGTGCCGGGATAGGCCAGCCAGCATACCTGCACGGGCGCCGGTTTGCGGGCGAAGACGAGGAGACGATTGCGACCCATGTGCATGGTCAGGTCCACGAGGATATCGATCTCGTCTTGGCGAATCAACTGGGCAACGCCCTCATCGTCAACCCCGACGATGCTCCGCCAGGCATCGGCACAGGACCGCAGTTGCCGCGTGATTCCGTCGCCGCGGACAACGTCGGCATAGCAGACGATCTCGAACTGCTCGTGGTCGTGCGCGGAGAAAAGCGGCACGGTGAAGAATGCCTGGCAGTGGTTGCGAAAGTCGGGCGAGACATAGCCGATCTTCAGCCGGCGATAGGGCGAACGGTTGTTAAGATGGGGTCGGATGAACTTCGCCAAGCGAGCGGCGTGCTGTTGGTCCCATCGACGGTGCTCTTCGTAGAGGGCCTGCGCATCGTAGCGGGGAGAAAAAATCAGGGTGTAGACCAGGTTGCTATGCGCGGCGGCAAAGTCCGGCTTCAGTTCTAAAGCCCGGCGGTAGCAAGCGGCCGATTCGTCCAATTCTCCCACGTCTTTCAAGGCAGCGCCCAGGTTGCTGTGTGCCTGAGCAAAGTCTGGCCGCAGTTCCAGGGCCCGGCGCCAGCATGCAAGCGCTTCATCGAACTTACCCCGGTCTTGCAAGGCAATGCCTAGGTTATTGTGCGCCTCGGCATAGTCCGGCCACAGCTCCAAGGCCCGGCGATAACAGGCGAGCGATTCATCCAGCTTGCCCATTGCCTTTAAGGCAATTCCCAGGTTGTTGTGTGCTTCGGCATAGTCCGGCTTGAGTTCCAGAGCCCGGCGGTGGCAGGCGACCGCTTCGTCGAGCATCCCCAGTTCCTTTAATGCCGTGCCCAAGTTGTTGTGCGTCTCGGCATGGTCTGGCCTCAATTCCAGGGCGCGGCGGTAACAGGCCGCGGCTTCGTCCAGCTTCCCCTGATCTTTCAACACAATGCCAAGGTTATTGTGGGCCTCGGCATATTTCGGCTTCAGTTCTATTGCCCGGCGACAGCAGGCGGCGGCATCATCCAGTTTTCCCAGATCCCACAACGCCTTTCCCAGGTTGTTGTGCGCCTCAGCAAAAGTCGGTTTCAATTCCAGGGCGCGGCGGTAAAAAGCGAGCGCTTCGTCCAGCTTCCCCAGATCCTTCAAGGCAATCCCCAGATTGTTTTGCGTCTCGGCATGGTCAGGATTAAGTTCCAACGCCCGGCGGTAACAGGCGAGGGCCTCGTCCATCTTCCCCAGATCTTTCAAGGCAATCCCCAAATTACCGTGCACCTCGGCATAGTCCGGCCGCAGTTCCAGGGCCTTGCGGTAGCAGGCGATCGCTTCGTCCGGCTCACCTCGCTCTTTTAAAGCAACGCCCAGGTTGTTGTGGGCTTGGGCAAAATCAGGCTTCAGTTCCAGAGCCCGGCGGTAACACGCGATCGCTTCGTCCAGCTTGCCCCGCGCTTTAAGGGCAATTCCCAGGTTACTGTGAGCATCGGCGCAATCCGGCCTAAGTTCCAGGGTCCGGCGGTAGCAGCCGATCGCTTCCTCCGACTTCCCCCCCTGGTGAGCGATCACGCCGAGAAGATGCCATGCGTCGGCTTGATTCGGCTCGACCGCCAGGATCTGGCGGAAGACTTGTTCGGCGGCCTGCAACCGGCCGCCTTGATGGTGTTGGATCGCAATCGCCCAGGCCTCGGGAATCGTTGCCATAGCCCAATTATTGGCGGGAAAACTAGCCGCGGCAACCGCCGGTGAAAACAAACCAGTAAACGGCCTTTCGGTAACGTAAACGGCACGCAGTTCTATCCCCAAAAGCTCCCGATCGCTTGTGATAAATATCCTCTATTTGAATCGTTAAACTAGCTCGGCGGAGATTTTTCCGGAATTCACGCAACCGGGAAACCGACCCCGCGATAATGGTTCTGAAAGCCGGGCGAGTCAGTTTGAAATGTAGAACGGATTCTGCTGCGGCACGAATTCGTAGAGGGCGATGCGGAAGGAGCAAACTGTCTTGCTCCCGCACCTTTTTATCAACCGTTTTTTCAGGAGCAGTATCCAATGGCAGCTTATATTAACTTTCCGGACATCCAGGGCGAGGTCAATGAGGCCAACCACACGGGATGGGTCGAGGTCAACTCGATTAACTTGCCCATTCACCGTTCCATCCAGCCCGGGGCGGTGGGCGTCGCCCGCAGCAACGGCGAAACATCCTTGGGGGACATCGCCGTGCACAAGACTTGGGATTCCTCGTCGCCCAAGCTTTGGGCCCGCTGCGGCAGCGGCAAATTCCAGTCCACGGTGACGATCGACATGTGCAGCGACATCGGCGGCAACACCGTCTGCAACCTCGAACTGGTGCTGAGCAATTGCATTGTCAGCAGTTATAGCTTGAGCGTTACGGGCGACCAGAGCCCGGTCCCTTCGGAAATGATCACCCTCAACTACGACGTCATCTCCTGGACTTACACGAAGTACGACCAATCGGGCAACTCCTCGGGCAGCGTGCCGGCCAGCGTGAATACGGAATCGGGCGCGGTCACCGGCGACTAACCGCGCCACCGCGGAAAGGGCGGCTCGCCCGGCTTCGCGGCGCTCAGTACGCTCCCGCAAAGCCGATTTTAAGCGGGCTGGCGGCCTGTTTCGCCAGCCCGCCGGGGCCTTATGCAAGCAGGAGGCGCCATGGCGCTCAAGCAAGACAAGCACCGTTTCCAGGTTACCACCCCGCTGGGGAAGGATAAATTGCTCTTGACGAGCTTTCAGGGAACGGAGGAGTTTTCCCGGCCTTTTCATTTCGGGCTGAAAATGGTTTCCGAAGATGCTGCGATCGATCCCAAGTCGATCGTAGGGAAAAGCGTCACTGTCAATTTGAAGCACCCCGAGGGCGGCGACCGATTCTTCAACGGAATTGTGGCGCGTTTTGCCTACGAGGGCACCGCCGATCGCTATAGCGCCTACCGCGCCGAGATCGTGCCCAAGCTGTGGTTGCTGACCCGCACGGCCGATTGCCGAATTTTTCAGGACAAGGACATCCCTACGATCCTGAAAGAGGTCTTCGGCAAGTTCGGCATCAGCGACTACAAGTTCTCGCCCACGAAGTCATATCCCACACGCGAGTACTGCGTGCAGTACCGGGAAACGGCTTTCAATTTTGTCTCCCGCCTGATGGAGCAGTACGGCATTTTCTACTTCTTTCAGCACCAGGACGGCAAGCACACCTTGGTGCTGGGAGACGATGTCAGCTCATACTTCGACTGCCAGGAGAAAGAAGTCTCCCTCCGCCGCGACAAGTTGGGCAACTTCGACCTGATCTCCCTTTGGGAGCACCAGTTCGAATACCGGCCCGGCAAGTGGACCCATACCGACTACAACTTCGAGACGCCCAAAACCGATCTGAAGAACGATTCCACGACGATCGTCGATTTGCCCGGCAACAAGAGCTGGGAGATTTTCGACTATCCGGGCGAATACAGCAAGAAGCCCGAGGGCGACGCCCTGGTCCGCGTCCGCATGGAAGAAGACGAGATGCCCTACGACGTCGTCAGCGGCGGCGGCGTCTGCCGCAGCTTCTCGCCCGGCGGCAAGTTCACCATGAAGGAGCACGCCAGTTCGGCGGAAAAAGGCAAGAAATACGTCATCACTTCGGTGAGCCATTTTGCTTCCGGTCCCCAATACACGACCGGTGCGGGGGCCTCCGGCGAAGCGGACTACCACAACTCGTTCACTTGCGTGCCCGACAAGGTAGTCCTTCGCGCGACGCGCTTGACCCCCAAGCCGGTCGTTCACGGTTCGCAGACGGCCGTCGTGGTCGGTCCGTCGGGCGAAGAGATTTATCCCGATAAATATGGCCGCGTCAAGGTGCAGTTCTTTTGGGACCGCGAAGGCAAGAAGGACGACAAGAGCTCCTGCTGGATCCGCTGCATGATGTCCTCCGCCGGCCGCAATTGGGGTTTCATGTCGATTCCCCGCGTGGGCCAGGAAGTGGTCGTAACCTATCTCGACGGCGACCCTGACCGGCCGCTAATCACCGGCCTGGTTTACAACGCCGACCAGATGCCGGCCTATACGCTTCCCGACGAGAAGACCAAGACCTACATGAAAACCAACTCGTCCATGGGAGGCGACGGGCACAACGAGATTCGCTTTGAAGACAAGCAGGGCAGCGAGCAGGTCTATCTGCATGCTCAGAAGGACATGCATACCCGCGTGGAGAACGATTCGAAGGAGATCATCCTGGGCAACCGCCACAAGATCGTGGGCAAGGACGGCCAGGCGGGCGACCAGCGCGAACTGATCTACAAGGACAAGCACCTCAACGTCAAAGGCAACCAGGTCGATCACACCGAGGGCAATTATCAATTGACCGTGGGCAACGGCTCGGCTGGCGACGGCGGCAACCTGGACATCGTCGTCCAGACAAAGGAGGCCCACAGCGTGGGCCAGGGCGGTCTGCACCTGAAGGTTGACGGCGACGTCAACGAGAAGTTTGCCGGCACGCTCTCCCAGAACATCGGCATGAACGTACAACAGAAGGTCGGCATGGGCTACGCCATGCAGGCCGGGGAGACGGTCTACATCAATGGCGGCATGTCGGTGGTGATCGAGGGCGGAGTACAGCTTACGCTGGTGGTGGGCGGCAGCTACGTCAGCATCACGCCCGTGGGCGTCGACATCTTCGGCCCCCTGGTGAACATCAACAGCGGCGGTGCGCCCGGGCAAGGCGAACCGCCCCAACCCACCGATCCCACGGCGGCGCAGGATGCCAACCCCACGAAGCCGGACGAGGCCGACAAGTCGAAATCGGGGAAGAAGTCGTGCGATTAACACCAATTACTGGAGGTGTGCGATGGGCGAAGTTAAAGACTATGACGAAAGCATGTTCAAGGCCTCCGTGGGGGAATACGGCGCAACCAGAAGACAGTGCTTTAACACCGTCGACGACCAGACGATGGTACGCGACTTGCTTAATGCCATTCCCGAGTGGAAGGGAGGCACCGGAGGGAAACTGCATGGCCCACTGACCTGGGGCATCGTTCGTGATGATATTTATCGAGCCATCGTTCATTTTCAGAACGTCCGTCCCGAGATTCCGTCCGTCGATGGACACGTCGATCCGCATGAAAAGACGATTCGCTTGCTCCTGCAACTGGCGAAACAAGAGCCGCCAGTTCCCCCACGCGCCCCGGTCATGCCGGAGGTTCCTCCGAATGTCGGACCAGACCCTCGTAACGATCCGAACACTGTGTTCGCGGGCAGCAACTTTCAGATCAAAGTCCTTAGCGGGGTTAGCGGCGGCGAAGTTGGCGGTGCCTTTAGGTACGCTTTTATGATCTGGGACCTGGACAATAACCGCGCTGCGAAATACTCGTACCAGGGGGTTATGACGACATGGGGCTCGCCAGTGAGTATAAGTGGAGCGGGCGCATGGAGCAAACCATTTACAACGCCGGATGCAATTCAGGTCGACCAGTTTGGCGGCTCATGCGCACACGCGGCAGGTGGTCTAAGCGCTCCTCCACCACCCACATTTCCAGGCATGCCTCCGCCCATGTCGCCTCCGAGCTTCATGGGCGTCACACTCAGTCCTGTTGTTGCCGCTACCAATATGAAGTGGGCGAAGGGTGGTGTGTTTGTGAACGTCCCCACCGGCTCCGGTGTAATTCCGAGTTTGGGAGTGGAAGGTGGGGACGGCCCCTTCGTCCTGGTTGGGAGCGCCTTCATATTTAGTGGTCCTTGAGAGAGACGCAAATGAGCGGCCGCAGTCGCCATCCCGGTCCGACCAAAACCAGCCCCTTTCGGCTGCTGCCGTCGCAGTCGACACCTGGCCCCATGGGCAAGAACGATTACGCCGATCCTGTCTATTGGCTGGGGGCGGCCTTTCGTTTCGTCGTTTTTGGCGATACGCCCGGCCCGGTGGGCATAAATGATCATGCCGCACCGGCCTCAAACCGTAAGAATCCCATTTTGAACGATGTTGTGTGGGGCCTGGACCTGGGTCCGATCAAAGTGGACATCGCCGGGCCGCTACAGGTCAGCCAGGGACAGGTCACCTTCGACGCGGAGGGCAACGACGACCGATCGAGCCCCTATTTCAGTCGCGTGGTCCAATGGCCCGGCAATGACGCGTCGGGCGTGACCCTCGGCCGTGGATACGACATGGGCAATCGAACCGAAGCGGAGGTGACGGCCGATCTGACTGCGGCCGGAGTCCCGGCGGACAAGGCGAAAGAGTTTGCCAAGGGCGCCGGCCCCGCGAACAAAGGGGTTAAGGCCGGCCAGTTCGTGAAAGACAACAAGACGAAATTGGGCGAGCTCTCCCTGCAGGCGCAAAAGAGCTTGTTCGAGCGAACTTACCCCAAGTACGTGGAAGCCGCCCGCACAAATTATGAAAGGTGGACCACCGGCAGCGACGGCAAATCTCTGGCCGGCAAGGTGGAATGGGAAAAACTCGATCCGGCGATTCGCGACATCCTCGTCGATTTTGTCTACCAAGGATTTACGAAAGGCCCGAATCCGATGGTCAAAGGCATGAAGAACGACTTTGACGAGTTGATCAACTACATTCAGAACTCGTCCGAGCTGAGCCAATACGAGGCGGGACGCAAACGTGTCGTTTATCTCAAGTCCAAGCGTCCGAAGCCGCCGTCAACTGCGGCAAAGCCCGATTTGCTTTGATCGCATTCTTCAACTCCATCTTCCCGCCAGTGGCACGCCGGTAGCCGCAACGCTCCGCCAGGCGGCCAATTGAGCCGAGCCGGTGTCTCGAACCGTCATCAGCGGCATGACGCCTGCCGCCAGTATCCGCTCGGCGGCGCGGTAGCTCAGCAGCGTCTCGGCGCAGGGCTGAAAATGATACTCGCCTTGGTGCTCGACGCCATAAATCGGCAAGTCCTCGATCGTCCTCGCCTGGTCCGCTCCCATGTGCTTGCCGTCCCGGTCGAGAGAATTGCCCAGCAGGACCGCACAGGCCAGCCCGCCATTTCCCCAAAGATAGCCCTCGTGTTCCGTGGGATCGGGCAATTCGTTGAAAGGCACGAGTTCCAGCGGACTGCTTTCCGGACCGTACGGCATGCGGAGCAGAAAGCGCGGCGCGACAAGCCCCAACCAGGCCGCCTCCGCTTGACGGCGAAGGCCTTCTCGGGCTTGGACGACGTCCTCCGGCAGTTCCTCCTGCCAGTCGATCGGATCGGGCGACTGCACCAGCGACTTGCAGCCAAAGAGCCGCGAGCTGGCGGCGGCGATCAACGGCGCTCCGGCCCGAGCCGCTGTTCGGGCCATGCAGCCGGCGACCAGCAAGTCGAGCGCGGTGGCTTCCACGGTGTAGTCCGCCACGATCAACCCCCAAGGCTCCCCGCCGGGCGTGCCCACGGTCTGATGGACGAGCAGGTCATAGAAGGCGGTGGCTTCCAAGCTGTCCGCCAAACCCAATTCGACCTTCAGGGCACTGAACCCAAGGTCGGCCACGTAAATCTTGAGCTTCGAGCCTGTCGGCAATCGTTTTACGAGAAAATCGAGTCCCCGCCAGGCGGCTTCCAGGGCCTGGAAGGCCGGATCGTGCAGAATCAACCGCAGACGCCGGGCGATCGCGTCGTCGAGGTCCTCAATGAGGGTGGCAGAGTGCACGGGGGCCTGCGGCACTCGCATGGCATCGGTGCTGCGGCGGACGAGTTCTGCAAGACCTTGCGGCAATTCGGCCCCTCGGCGCGGTGCAGGCCCGGCTTGGCTCGTCCGGAGGCCGGGTTGGTCCGTTTGCAGAATTGCCTGGTCCAAAAGGCTGGCGGTGGGAGAAACGTCAACTGCGTAGGTACGTGCAGGCTCTTCGCTGAGCGGCGCCGGTGTCGCATCAGGCCGTGCGCCGACGATTCCCAAACTGCGAAGTTCCGTCGCCGCCTTTTCCGCAGTGGCGGGGTCCATCAGACGCTCGCGGAGCACTCGAAGCCTCGCCAGCCACGGCACCTTTTTCAAGAGGGAGTCGGGATGAAAGTCGGACAAGCGGAAAAAACGGAGGGGTTCGAGGGATCCAGTTTCGTACTCCTTGTTGCCGGTTGCCACCGAACAATGAGCGCCGAGCTTACCGGGCAATTCGGCAATATTGTCGCGGCTCACTGCGATGGGGCGAACGGATCGGGTTTCCGCGCCGCGAGGATCACTTGCTTGATCCGACGGATCGCTGAAGTTTCCCAAGACGAGAATTCGCAGCGACTGATCCGTACTGGGCGTATAGCGGCCTGCCTGAGCCCGCACATCCAGTCGAATTGTCCCGGGTTCTTGCGGCACTGACATAATGAGGTGCTGTGAGTTGATGTTGAGAGTAACTACTATACTTTGCGGTGGCAAATGAGGCTAAAGCCCGAAGAATCTTACGTAGCATACTGTCTACTGTCCACGAACCTGTGCTGTAAATGGTAAACTAGGCAAGAGCTTTTCCCGTGGAAATGGTTGACACCCTCTCGAGTCGTGCGAAGAATACGATTGCGTTAGATGGCAATCGGCAACTCTCTGGACTTTTCAGCGATAATAGGTAGGCGTCGAAATTCGTTGACTGACAGCCTATGCCGAAAGGCCCCACCCCTGTCCCTTTCCCCAAGGGAGAGGGCAGGTCGGAGATAAATCATGCCCATGGCCGCCCGAATTCTGGATGTCCACGTCTGTCCGATGGTAACGGCGATTGTACCACATGTAGGGGGTCCCGTGGCACTCGGATGTCCGACAGTGATGATTGGTTTCATGCCGGCGGCCCGCGTGGGGGACATGGCAGTTTGCGTGGGACCGCCGGACGTGATCGCGCTGGGATCGTTTACTGTTATGATTGGCGGCATGCCTGCTGCGCGGATGGGGGATTTGACGGCTCATGGGGGCACAATCGTTCTTGGCTGCCCGACGGTCAATATCGGGTAGTGTTTTGAAAGTGGCACTATGCGAGTTACCTTTCGGGCGGTATCGGGACCCATGGCGGGAAGGGAATTCTTCGTCCGTACCAGCGAGCGGGTTCACGTTGGACGGACCGATTGGGCGGACGTGGCATTTCCCGACGACACGCACATGTCCGGTGTTCACTTTTCCGTGGAGACCGAGTTGAAAGCATGTTACATCGAGGACTCCGAGAGCAGGAACGGGACATTTCTGAACGGCAAGAAAATCGTGCAACGTCAGTTGCTCAAGGACGGCGACGAAGTGGTTGCGGGCGATACCTCATTCAAGGTGGAGATAGTCGGAAACATTCTCGACAGTCCCCAGGCCACGCTGGCCGAGATGCCGATGGGCGACACCGCCCCGAGGGGCACTTTGGAAACGAACCGCATGATTGTGGAGATGGAGTCCAAGGCGCCGCCTCCCTACACGATGGAAAAATGCGCATCAGGTTTGATATTGTGTCGTGGCGATATTGCCAGTGCACCCGCAGCGGAAGTGGCCCTGCGCGTGTCCAAGTCGCTTTCTGCACACCTGATTGTCGATTTCCGGCGACTGGGTCAACCGCCACCGCAGGAGCTGAATAAAGTCGAGTTTCTCTTCGATTGGTTCGAGCCGCAAGTTGCGGCGGTCGCGTCACCCGTATTGGTGTCGCAAGACACCTACCCCGCCTGGCCGTGCCTGATTGAGGAAGGCTGGGGAAAGGACGCGGTTACGTGTTTCTTTTCCCACCTAGAGATTTCGAAAGTGTGGTCGCATTTGCGGCGAGCCTGTCGTGCCAAAGGGCAAAGCGATGCCCCCCCTTCGGCAATACTCGGTTTTTGCTGGCCGAGCGTACTGGTCGCTTTGCTTTCGCACTCGCCGGCCTATGCAAAGCTAGTGTGCGACGGCATGGACATCATCTTGACCGAGTTTCCCGATCTCCCGGAAACATGGCAACTCTATGGAGGGCAATCCCTGCCCGGGATTCTCGATGGGCTCGGTTTCAGGCCTGTGGAAGAGGAAAAACCCCAGGTCGGAACCTGATCGCGCTCGGGGGCTGTTCACGACCCGGCGCTCTTGAGCATGAGGGCCAAATGCCGCAGGGCCTTGGCATGCAGGCGGCTAGCCCAGGACTTGCTGATTCCCAGTCGTTGTCCCGCTTCCTGTAGCGAAAGTCCTTCGAAGTAGGCAGCACGGACCAGAGCCGCCTCGTTTTCGGGAAGCTGGCCCACCATCTCCACGACCCGCTGCGAGAGTTCGTGTTTCATGGCCTGGGCCAACGGCCCGAAATGCCCCGATTCGGCCAACGACGCCGCTAATCTGGAGTCGGGCAAGTCGATGTGGCTGACGACGTGGCTCATCGTGAGCGCCCGGCCTACGTCGCGAAGCCAGGTCAAGTCCGTCTCGGAGTCCTCGCCGCCCGTTGGGTTCGATTCGCTGAGGAGCTCATTGGCCATCCGTTCGTACTGGACGTGCTGGTAATGCCCGCGGCTCATGCCGGTCATCTTGGCCAGCCCGTTGTAGATTGCGCCGCGAATGCGGTAATAGGCGAAGGTGGCGAAGCGGATTCCCCGGGAGGGATCAAAGTCATGGGCCGCCTCGGCCAATCCCACCTGGCCATAACCGATCAAATCGTCCAAATCGATCCGGCGGGGCAGACTGCGATGGATCTTCAGGGCCAGGGATCGCACAAGCCCCTGACATTCCTCGACGGACTGCTGCACGCTCGACGCGGACGCGGTCACGGCTGCCCTCCTTGCAAGCGGTTCCAGAGCGATTCCAACCGCGACTTCGCCGTCTGATCGTCGACGAGCGTGCGGGCAACTCGATCCGACAATACATGCCCCCAGACCTCGAAACCGGGCAAGTCGGAAATGTGCTGATTGAGCACTGCAAAGAGCAATTCGGAGACAATCGCTTCCAGCGGCAGCGGCTGTCCCCGCAAGCGCAGCGCCACTTCTTCGAAAGCCCGCTTTTCGGCTGTCGTCAACGGTTCTTCCGAGACCAGCGCCTGCGAAGTTTCCTGGATCACTTCTTCGAGCAGGCCCGCGTCCTCGGCGGGAGTGCCGGGCCTTGGACTCTCGCCGGAAGCGATCGGCTCGGTGCCTGCTGGCTGGCCCGGGTTCGGAAGCGGGGAACTCATGGCTTTGCTCCTCAGGGCCGTAGAACGGATTGGTCAACTTATTGTTCTACGGGTGCCTTACCCTAGCTGTGGCTCATAGGCCGGCTTTCCAAAACCAAACATAGAATACCTCCCCGGCAAGCGCCAGCAGCAGAAGCAGATCCAACGCCAGGACAAGCTGCGAGGCCAGGTTAAACTTGTCGTCTTGCTGCAGGGCCCGATCCGTCCACTGCAGTTCCTCTTCCTGGTCTTGCAACTTGCCGATCACTGCGGAAACGAAGGCCTGCCGCTCTTCGTTCTCGCCGGTGCCCGCGAAGTAACAGCCGCCGAAGCGGAGTCCCTCCGCCGCCGCGTCGCCGCCCGCATCGGAAGCGTATCCACCCATCAGAATTCTTGCCAGCCGGTCCTGGACCTTGTGTCGGACCTTGCACAACAGCGAGTAAAGCTTGGCGTTGCCCGGCTTGCTCAAAGCGTCCCGTTCGCGAAACAGATTGTAGATCCAGTCCTCGAAGGAACCGCAGGCATGGATCGCCAGGGATTCGAGCCGTTCGCCCAGCGGCACGTTGGCGACGGAAAAGCCTTTGCCGAACCGTTGGTTGACCGCCCGGTCCTGGCCCACGCGCCGCACGAGCTCGCGGAAACCGCTTTCCTCCTCGATGCCGATCACCAAGGCCGTTACGGGACAGCGGATCATGAGCGCCCGCTCGAGCGCCGCCAGGTCGGTGCGCGCGGCCCGCTCGATGGCGCTGGCGTCCGGGCTGCTGCGTTGAATCAAGCCGAAGGGCAACAAAGTGAGGATGCCGTTGATCGGGCAAAGCGGCTGCCGAACGCGGCGGATGAGGCGCGAGAGGTAGGCCATGCGACGATCCTGTTCGATGACCTCGCTTTGCTCGAGCTTGATGACGCGCTTGTCGTCTGCGGGGGCCGCCGCGTCATCGCCTTCGCCGACCGACGTCTGCGCGCCGACGATCATTGTTCCCTGGATCATCGCTACCGACGCCGCGGCTTGCTTGGCCGAATTTGCCGGCGACACGAACGAAGTGGCCCGCGCCGACGGGGCTGCCTGGACCTCGGTGCCGCGCAGGCTTCCGCCGCCGCCGCGCTGCCGCCGCTCCGCCGCATGCGAGCGTTCGGCGGCGAGGGTCTCATAGCCCAAGACTGCAAGGCGGCTCAGGCAGCCCACTGCACTGCAAACCAGGTAGACCCCGTTGGGCCCGGCGTACCAGTGCAGGGCGGCGCTGCCGGCGGGAAGCTCGCGGAGAGTGAGTTCCAGCCGGGCGGCGTCGAAAAGCGACTTCTCCTGCCGTACGCCGGACGTTCCCAAGACGACAAAGAGGGGAACCTGATGCAATTCGATTCCTTGGCGGTCCAGTTCCGCCAGACCGGCCTTCCAGGCCCGATCGATGTCCGGATAGGGCGAGACTTCGCCTTCCAGCCAAAGTTGCAACGCCTTATACAACACCAGCGGGATGACCAGCACGAGGATCGTAGTCGCGATGGCGAAGGTGGGTGTCAATTTCGCCCGCCAGAACGCCCGCTCGTGCGTGGAGATGAAGCCCACGAGTGCGAAGACCACGATCAGCACCAGCATGACGGCCGTGAAGATTGCCACGCGTGCCGGCAGCGAGAGCCCCGATAGGCGTCGCGAGCCTTCCAGGAGCTTTCGCGGCGCCGCGAGCAGCCAGCGAACCGGCGCGGTGATCACGTCGAGTATCTGTCGAAGGAAGCCCATTGGGTCGATCAGGGGTTATAGGGTCGATCAAGGGTTATAGATCAGCAGCCAGTATAAAACCACAACGAGCACCAGCAACAAGAGACCGAAAAACGATCCCCAGACGAACATTTGCGGACCATGCAAGGGCGGAGCGCCTTCCAGCGGCTTGTTGGACTCGGTAATTGCTGGTCGCCCTACCCCCAGGCGGATGGCCATGGCCGTTTCCTGGGTCCAGCTTTGCAGGTCGCGCGGCAATTGAAACGCCTCGGCCGCCATGGCCGCTGCGGCCGGGTCCCGGTACAAACCGCGGAACCCGAGCACGACGCATACGTAAAACGTCTCCAAGGCGTCCTTCTGCGGCAGAGCAAACGCCTCTTTGGCCTTCTTGTAGAACAGGTCGTAGCGGGAATTCGTCTGGAAGATCTCCCACTCCAGCTTGTTCTCGTTCCACTCCTCGCGGTCTTTCCAGGGCGCGTCGACGATCAGCATTTCGTCGATCCAGGCCACCAGCGCGTACTTGGCAAGTTGCCAGTCCGGGCTGCGCCCAGTTGCGCTTCGGCGTGGTCGAGCCGGCTGCGAATCCGCAGGCGCTCTTCTTGCGGCGAAGGATTATCGCGATCCCCGATCCGCTCCAGAAGATCGAGCACGTGCTGAAACACCAGATCTACCGCGGCACTGAATTTCGGAGTCATTTGGGACTTCCGGGTTGGGGAACGGCAAACAAGGCAAACTGCAACGAGACCTGCTGGCCGCCCGCGGAAACGACGATCTTGCGTTCGCCCTGCAATTGCTGCCGATTGACGATCAGATTGTCGGTGAGCCGCATCGCCAGGGTTTGGGTTTCCAGCACGTCCCGCCAGGACGCATTGTCCCGGTTGACTTCGAAATAGAGCCAATCGCGGCGGGGGGGCAAGGCCCGGGGCGCTTGGGGCAAGGGCCTCAATTGCAGACCCTCGGCGCCGAATTGAAACAGGGTATCCACTTGCCGCGAGCTTCCCAACTTCCAGTTCAAAGCGCCAGGGGCCAACAGCGACAGGCATTCCCGCTCGCCGATGTTGCCGTAAAGCACGCCGATAAACCACTTCCAGTCGCTGCCCAGCCACTTCGACTCCAGCGAGACCCGCATCCCTTTCCCTTCGCCCACGAAGAACCGCTGCTCGTACTCGTAGTCGCGGACGCGGCCCAGCAGCAGGATGATCCATTCCTTGATCTTATGGAAGATCGTCGCCAGGTCGTCGTGGTCGTAATAGGGGATGTCGGGAGGACGCCGCTCTTGGCTGAAAAGCGACAGCCGCCCAACTAACCGGCACAACTCGAGATAAGCCGTAAGGGGATGGATTCCCGAGGCAAAGCCCAGGACCTTGAGCGCCGCATAGGCGGCGTTCAATTCGTTGAGCATGAACAGGCGGTCCAGGTCACCCGGCTCCTGGCTGGCCAGGCTTATGCCCCGGTTAATCACTTGTTCGCTGAGGACTTCGATTTTTTTCCCCAGGATGTCGTAGATCGCGCGGACGACATCGCGTCCCAGCGGCGGCCAGGCGTCAATGGCCAACATCGGGGGAAAGTAGGCGCTGTCGATGCAGGGCACCGCCTCTTGCTCGGCTGCCCGTTGGACCTGGGCCAGCGGCAGGACCTCATAGCCGGCCATGTCCTGCGTCGAGGCCAGCAGCCGCAATTCCAGCATGCGGAACCGCAATTCCTGGTCGTTGCCCCCGGCGCTCTCGTCCTGGACCGATTGTGAGACTTCCAAGTAGCGGGCTTTGACGGTCTGCCCTTCCGTGCGGACGTTGGTCACTCCCATTTTCAACTTCGGCACGGCCAGATAGACCCGCACGACCGACTCCCGCGCGAATGCCTCTTTCAAATCGAGTCGATCCAATTCCTGTCCGGGATCGAGGGCCACGATGGTGCCGTCCTTCATGCGGGCATGGCAGACATTGACTTGGAACTGGTAATTGGCGATCGCATCGGCGCTCAACTCCAGTGTGCGAACCCCGTAACCGTATTGATGGTCCCAATGCTCGGAAGTCTGCAGCGTCTCCGTCCAGCAGCGCTCCGCGGCCTGGAAATGATGGGGCTGAAGAAAGATGCCCTCTGACCAGTGCACGGGGAGACTTTTCATAGCAACTTTCTAAAAGGAATAAGCGCTGTAATCGACAATCTGCGGCGGCAAACGCGACACTCGATCAGAAAGTCCTAACAACAGTTTACGCATGCGAGAACCTTAGATCAATGTACCACGTCTTGCCTAGCAGGTGAGGCGGGTTCCGGACAAGCGACGGGCGGGCTGTTCTCAGCGGTAAAGCAGCCTAGAATTGTACGCTTGGAAGCGTTTTGTAGCTAAGTCCTCTAGTGCTGCGGGGAGGGTCGCTGTGCCGGGAAATCGTCAACTGCCGTCGAGTTCGCGCAACTGGCGCGCCCAGCCGCGACTCCAAGCCCCCTCAACCGGTTTCCGATACGTGGGGCGGGTTATCTTTACGCTGCTCGTGCTTCTGTTTGCCGTCGCCCTTGGATACTTGCTGCTGAGTTGGCCGGCGGACATTCATTTCGCCGTCCTGCCCATAACGGACAGCGATGTCCTAGCTCTGCCGCCAATTCGGTACTCGCGGGAGGATGCGAATACCTTGAAAGAGTTAGACATTAAACCCGCCGTTCTTGACCTTCAGGAAATCCAGACCTCGCATGGGATCGACACGCTGGCGAACAAATTGCAGGCGGGGCTGAAGAAAGGAGACGCCCTGATTGTCTATCTCAACGGTAATTTCATCTCCGCAGCCACCAAGGATGGTCCGTCCACCTGGCTCCTGTGCAGCGATTTTGCAGTTCGTTCGCAAGGCGGGGTTCGTCCGGGAGAGAAGGGCTCCGAGTTGCATCTGGCGGGAGTAACTCGATTGCGCGACGTGCTGAAACAAATCAGGCAATGCAACGCCAGAGTCAAACTCCTCATTCTCGATGCCGGCCATTTGAATTATGACCCCCGCCTGGGCCTCTTCGTAAACCAGTTCCCACAGCTCCTCGGCGAGGACGTCCGCGCGATCGATGACCCGGATCTTTGGGTGCTTTGCAGTTGCCGACCTATGGAGACTTCACACGTTTGCAGCACCGAAAAACGGTCGGTATTCAATTACTTCGTTACCGAAGCCTTCACCGGCGCCGCGAACGGGAAAAAGCGTTGGGTCGAATTGGACGACTTGTTTGCCTACGTTCGGCAGAGCGTGGCTGCTTGGGTCGATTTCCAGAGCGGGGGCGCCGAAACACAAACCGCCTGGCTGCTGCATTGCGGCGACGTAGATAAGCCGCCGCAAAATCTGCGCATCGTGCCCGTGCTTGGTCGCGGACCGCAGTCGCAAGGAGCGGAAGCGGAGAACACGGCAGCGGGAGCTGCCTCGGCCGGCAAGGTTTCGCCCGCCGCCTTCCTGGCAACGCTCGCGGAAGCATGGCAGCGCCGCGATCGCCTGCAGGACCGGAGCTTGAGCCCAGCCGGTTGGACACCGGTTGACTATGCCCCGCATTTGTGGCGGGAGTACCAGGAACTGCTCTTGGGAATTGACCGCCGCAGCCGCGCTGGAGTCGCCTTCGACTTCGAAGGTCTTTCCAGCGATATCACGGAGGATCTTTTCGTGGATGAAAAGCTCTTCTTGGACCCGCTCAGTCCGGCCGGTGAGGCCCAGACCGTCGCCGCCAGTTCCACGCTGGCGCAGACGGTTGCCAACCGCTTGATCCGGGCGAGGAACCAATTCGATAAACGGATGCAATCGGATCGCTACTTCTCCGCCGATGCCAATCCCTTGCGGGAGCCCATTCAGTGGAGAAACGACTTGCTCATGCGCACTCCCTATTACGTTCGCTGGAACGTAATCGCTTCCCGCAGTTCGTCCGGCCATGGCCCCCTGGATCAGGAACTTGTCAAGTTACTATCGCTTTTGGCCGCGTTCAACGATCGGCTGGAACGGTGGAATACGGCGGGTTCGCCGGCATTGGCCGAGCAAATCGCCGCCGATGTCGAGGCCCTCAAGGAATGCCACCGCGGGATCGAGGGGGTGATCGAGGACAAGGTCAAGTCGCTGGAGCAACACCCGGAATCGACGGCGGTCGACGCCCTGCTGAATACGCCCTTGCTTTCGGCGCCGATGCGGAATCGCCTGCTCGCGGCGCGCGATCGCGTGGCCGATGCCTTGCCGGGCGATATTCCGGCAAGAACCCCTCGCCTCCCTATGCTCGGTCCCTGGATCAATAGCATCCGCCAGCAGGCTGAAATCGAAAGGAGACTTGCCTTGCTGGCGAGCCCGGAACTTCGTCTCGCCAGCCTGGATGACGGGAGCGTGCCAGCCAACGATACCCTCACGGAGAGTCAGTTCTGGAAGACCTATGGGCAATTCGGCCAAGAGTTGGGCGAATTCTACCGCAATCTGCCCGAGAACATTCGAACGACGCTTGCCAGCGGCGATCCCGGGGCCGGCGACCGCTGTGACCGCTATTTGCGGCTGGTGGACGCCCGTGATGCGGCCAGCGTGCCGGATGAAGTTCTGAATGTCGTGCTGCCTCATCTTCCGCCCACTCCGCCGGCGCCCGGTCTTGCCGTTCGTGCCCAGTCGCCGGGGGAGGCCGATGCGGACGGCCAGTATTCCATCCAACTCTGGATCGACAAGAAAGATCTGCCGGCCTCCCATGGCGTCATCACGTTCGAATACTCGCGGGCTGAACTTGTCTTAACAAGCTCCGATGGGAAACGGACCATCGAGCCGGACGAGCGGTTGCCGGCCGACCTCCGCTCCAGTCGTACGCAATTGGTTTATCGGGCCCGAGCCCAGACGCAGACGGGAGGGGAAACGACCGTGAAAATCAGCGTGCGCTGTGGCGAAAAGTCTCAAGAATGCCAGATCCGTCTTTCCTTGCCGCAACCCGACGCGGTGACGCTTCGGGCCTACCGGTTGGTGGGAAAACTCGACGGCTCGACCGACCGCCGGATGGAAAAAGAAGTGACTTTGCAATTCGACAAGTTGGCGCCGAAGCTCCTCGAACCCTTTCCCAACCGGCCGACGACGTACAGCTTCGAGATGGTCAACGGTTCTGGTTTGGGCAAGAACCTCCTGGTGCGAATCTATGCGCTTCCGGAGTGGTTTTGGGACCGCAACATGAATTGCCGCCAGGCATGTGAGATCCTTGAGCGCTCGGGAATCCTGCTGGGAGAATCGGGCGTCGAGTTAGCGCAACTCCGCACGTCCCAGAAGATTGTCTTTCCGGCCGTCAAATCTCCACCGGCCAAAAAAGCAGACGATGGCGCAGCCGAGAAACCCGAGGGCAAAAAGGCGCCGGAAAAGCTCAAGATCGACGTCACGCACGGAATGGCGTTTGTCGTCTATGACGCCAAGCGCAAGGAACCCGAGCCGAAGTGGATCGCGGTTTTCGCCTTCTCGCCTTTGCGGCCGAGCCGATACCTGGATCCGACTGCCCAGTACAACAGCGATGAGGGCAAGCTGGAAATCGAAGTCGCGCTGGCGGCCGATCGCGATATTCCTTCCTGTTCGAAGGCGGAACCGATCCGCCTCACCATGGCCGTTCGCGACGCCGCAGGCCGGGCGGTCAATGTGCTTCCTCAGGGGGGCACGGGGCTTCGCGGCCAGACCAAGGCATTGCTCTTTCCCGCCCGCCCTCACGACGCCTTGTACGCGCCAATTCGCTCCGTCCCTGGCCATCTCTACCAGGTCGAGCTTAACGTGGACGATTACCCGCGGGCGTTTCTCTACGAAGTTGGTCTGCAGAAGGTGACGAATCAGCGGGACTTGTGGCGGATCCAGATCACCGATCCGCAGCGAGAGCCCGTCAAGGCCCTTCAGCCGCTGGAGACCCTGCCGATGAAGTTTCGCGTCGATGCGCCGGAAGACAGCTTCTTTTTCGGCGGGGGGCATGCACCTGCGGCCGACGTGGTCCAAGTCGATATCTTCGACGAGCAGCATCCGGAAACCGCCCGCCGGACGCGGTTCTACAGCGATCGCCAGGTCCAAGTCGGGCTGCAGGAATCGGACGCCGACGGCGAGTTGAAAGTCTTTGCCCGGACGGACGATTTTGCGACCAATGTCGATGCCCACGGACTGGAAAACGTGGTGGCCAAGATCCGCGCCCAGCTTCTGCACGATGGACAGCCGAAGGACGAGGATTCGCTCCGCGTGATTCTCGACGGAGGGGCTCCCGAATTCGATCTGGCCCCGGTCTCGGACAAGGTGATTAAAGGCAGCGACATCCAGATTGTCGCCAACGTCACCCGCACGTTGAGCGACATGAGCAAATTCGAGTTCGGCTTCCAGGGAGATGTCGAGAAGCAGTTCCAGGGCAAGACGAAGAGCATCGAACCGCGGGGCCGGTCCGCGTCGTTCGTGTTGCCGACCAAGGAACTCGATCCCGGTGAATACACGGTGCTCGTACGGGGAGAGAATAGGGCCGGCAATGCGGACTTTCGCTCGGTCAAGGTGACCGTGGTCGAGCCGCCTCCCCCGCCCAGCGAGAAGCCGGCGGCGACTGCGATCACGATCCATGGTACGGTCAAATGGCTCGACGGCAGTGCGGCGGCGGGGGTTGACGTGTCTATCGAGAAGCCTGCCCGCAGCGCCGTCACCGACGAGCAGGGGAAATTCACCTTTAGCGATTTACCCCGCGACGCCTATGTCGTTAAAGCCAAGGGCTCCGCGGGCGGCATCCGCGCTTCGGGTGAAGCCAAAGCGGATCCCGGCAGCCGCGACACGGTCAACGTGCAAATCTCGCTGAGCTCGTTGAACCGCTGATGCAAACCCCGAGGCGGGCGCCCTCTACGGCGCGTCGGGCTCACTTGGGGCGAGCTTACTTGCCGCAGCCCTGGCACCCGGCGTTCGTTACCGGCGCCGCCGGCGAGCAAACGCAGCAACACGGCACCGGACAACAGACCTGGACGGGCACCTGCCGGAGCTCAATGTGCGGGATGCAAAGGGTTACCGTGTAGGGCACTTGTCGCTCGACGACGCGTTTTTTCACCTCCGGCTTTGTCACGTTTTCCGGGCGAAGGCCCTCGAGTGTCACCTTGCGGCAGATCTCCATCGGCACCAGGCACGGCGGCGCCAACGGGCGCAGGCGTTGGCAGGTGGGCAGGCGGCGGGCGGGCAGGCGGCGGGCGGGCAGGTGGCGGGCGGGCAAGCGCCCGGTTTGGGCGGCACGAGCACAGTATCCGGCACGCAAGCCACGCGCGGTGCCGGCTTGTACTCCACGGCGGGCACCTCTACCTTATCCTCGACGTCTTCATAGACGATCTTGTAGGCCGTCATATCCTGATACTCGTAGACTGTAACCTGGCAGGTTTTCATCACGGTGCAGCATTGCTGGCAGCAAGGCTCGCAATGCGAGTGGCAGCAGCGTGCCAGTCCGCAATACGAGCCGAACGCCTGATTCTGGCCCAGCACGCTCAATGCGAAAACCGTCAGACCGATTCCCAATACGAAACTTCGCATTCTGGCTCTCCTGGTTGATGGAGTCCGTGTCTTGTTAATTGCCTTATCCGACGGGATCCTAAAACGCGTTGCGTTTCATAATACCGTTGGCCCTCTAGTCTAGGTTGCCCTAACGGTTGCTGCAACTCTCCTGCTTTGACATTTTGGGCGGTTTTCGTCTCGCCATCGCTGGGAAAAACGCTATCTTGCGGGCTGAATGGTGTCGTCATTCCTGCTTGGACGCCGCTGCGGCAGCGTTTTCCATTTATTCCCTCGGGATGTAGCGGTTATGGTGAATATTTCTGAAATACAGGGGAAAAGCGAAATTTTTTATAAAAGCCTACGCTGCGATTGGCGGCGCGATACGATTTTCATATCGCTGATTGTTGCATTTCCGCGCTTGGGCGAGCGGTTTTTTGTATCACCGTTGCCGGCCGCCAGGATTTTCGGCGGCTTCCACGGCCGGGATTCAGGCCAATCCGCGTACCGCTCCCTTACGAACGCCAAAGTGCTGCTTTTCCGAAAGTACGCCAAATGAACGGGTCAAAAAATTCCATTTGGGACGGCAGATTGGACCGCCGCTACGCGGACGCAATCAGGAATTGAGTCGACGATAAAAGCCCTTGGACGACCGAGAAAAGAAATGTAATAACACGGGAAAGAACTGATATGATCTGACCGGACCTTTCGAGTTGATGGGAGTACTTGTCATGTCCGAGCTGGCTATCGAGTTAAAGAGCTACGCGATGGGCCTTGTTGACCAAATATCGAAGGAATATGAGTCGCAGATGGGGAAGTGGAGAGACTACCATCTCCTGGTCGCTGATGCGCATGCTACCGCGTACGCCAATTTCACGAATGCTCTGAATAAAATACGACAACTGCAAGCCGCAGAGGAGGCGGCGAATCGAGAGATTGGGATTTTCGCGATTACGCTGTTATCAGTTCCTGTGCTTTCCTGGATTTCCGGGGCGATTGCCTACAAAATATATCCTCGCGCCGTGGCGATAAGGAACCCGGACTTTATTAGGAACAATGTTATCAACAAGTCGTGGGATGCGTTTACTAAGGCTGCCGAGAAAGGCGATTACAGTAAGGTAACTGCCAAAGTATTTGGAGATACCATCTCGAAATATACCGGATTTGCGATCGATGACATTGCGAAGAGGTTGATGTCGAACCAAGAGCTGCCTAGCAACACAGTGCCTGGCCAAATTAATTTCACCAGCGCCGGCGCCGAGAAGTTCGTCAGCTACAAGACCAGCCTCGAACTCGCTTTGAACACGGAGGTCGGTCGCCTTATGAAGCAGTTGGCCGTTTTCCGCGGCAACCTCAACAACGACGACGATTTTGGGGACCGTTTTGCGCAGGAGGTCTATAAGATAATGCCGGACCCGAGGGTCAGCTATAGGGACCAATTGAAGGAGGGGAAGCGGCAGATCAACCAATGGTTCGATGCGTTACGGCAACTCTGGGCAAACGACTGGGCATTTTATCGAAACAATCCCGTACTCGCAAGATTGCCTTACTTGCCCGGACATATCGAGATGGGAATATGGGCTCTTTGGATCCTTGGTTCGAAGTGGGAGTCGAAATTCGTGGACCTCGCGTCCGACGACCCAGAGGTCGTCTCTTATTGGGAAACCGACGACGGATTTCAACTCTGGCATGTACTGGGGGCATTATCTGAATTTGCCTATAGAGAAACCATGACGTACACCGCTCACATGAGTCAGACAGTCCCCGACGTGGTGATGGATGAGGTCAATTCGGTGCAAAAGCTCTATGACGCCGTCGAGCGGAAAAGAGAAGAGGATGTCAAAATGCAGAAGCTCCTGGACTGGGCGAAGAGCAATCCCGCCCAAATGTCCCACCCTGACCTTGATTACCGTGCCCGCAACCTCGGCACAGTCAGTGACCCACCCAGCTTATTCGCTGACTAATGAATAGAAGAAAAGGGTAAAGTCCAGCGGTGAATACCTTACTTTGGGATCCGCACCCGAAGCCGTCTGGGCGTGGTCACGGCGTCTTGTTGCAGTCGCTTGCGCGATGTGATGCGGACCACGAAGTTGTCGATGTCAGCCGATGAGGGGTTGCCCTCCAGGTAGAACTCGTGCCGCACGATCGCCAGATCGCCGGCCGTAGCGTCGAACAAACGGTGGATCTCGACCGGGCCTGCCGCGCCGGCCTGCAATTCCAGCTTCAAGCGGTAGATATCCGCGCCCTTGGGGTGCCACTCCGTGATGACAATCTTGCCCGCGGCGTCCGTTCCCTGGCTGTGCACGGTTTTCACGTCAAACCGCACGTCCGGCACGTCCGAAACGTGGAACTGCTTGAGCTTCGCCAGTGTCACCTCTTCGGCCAAGGTGGGGCGGAACTTGCACCATAGCTCGATCTCTGCTTCCTCCGCCTGCCTCGGCCACCGCGGCGCCAGGAACTGCAATACCGGCACTGGTCTGTCGGGCTGGAACGACATATCGTAGAAGACGTACTTCTTGGGTTCGTTCGGCTGGGTCGGCGGCGGCAGCGGCGTGAGTTCCACCCAGGCCTCGCAAGGCCGGGGACTGAAGTTGGTCGCCTCCCCATTCTGGACCGAGACAAAGAACTCGACCCCGCCCGCTTCCCACTTGGGCAAGTGGGCCCCGATCCAGAGCGAATGGTCCGGATTCGTGGGATCGGGAACGCGATCGCAAAGGTCGCGAATCTCGCGATCGTAGCGCTTATGGACGAGCCCCCAAGGGTTCTGCCGCAGAGTCAGTTCCAGCCATTCGCCGCCCTCCAGCGCGACCTTGGCGCTGGCCGGCCGCGTGCTGTCCACGAGTTGCACCTGGAAAGGCCCCGGCACCAGCGGCTTGATTTCGCACGGTTTGTTCAACTCCAGCGGCGGGCAGATCGGGGCCATGCTCCGCGCGTGGAGGACTTCATACTTGCTCAGCGACAGCGTCTTGCGCAACGCCGCCAGCAGGCCGTCGGGATCGGCGGCGTCAAAAAAACCTCCTCGCTCCGCGGCCTTCAACTCCGAGACCAGGCCCATCATCTTCCTATACTCCACCAACTCTTCCGGCCGCAAGTCGGCCACGTTGATCTGGAATCCGACGATATCAAGGCGGATCGCTTTATTCCTGGCAAGGTTGAGCTTCTCGCGGAGTTGCTCGCACGTATTGCGGAACTCAACGTGCTTTTGGTCGTTGACGCCGTCGGTCATGACGATGATCTGCTTCTGCTCCGATTCGCGGTCGCTGTTCAACTGGTCGACGGCCTCCATGATGGCGCGATATAGCGGCGTCATCCCCATGTTGTTGAGCTTGTCGAGCCGGCCCTTGACCTCCTCGACCCGCTTTTCCGTCAACGGCGCCAGCACCCCGCCGTTGAGATCCAGGGCTTCGATGTCGGTGTCGGGCTGAAGATTCAAGAGGGCCGGATTCGGGGGATTGAGCTTTGCCACCGGCACCAGCTCGTTGGGGTTCTTGGGGTTGCGCGTGACGATTTGCCCCTGATCGTTCTCCCAGACGCGGTGCGCGTAGACGATCAGACCGGCGCGGCAGGCGTCCTTGTCGGCGGAGGCCAACAGGTTGAGCACGCTCGACAGGGCGTTGCGGGCAACGTCCAGCTTGGGCGGCGAAGAGGGATTGTGCCGGTCGACAGGCTCCCCCATGCTGCCCGAACAGTCGAGGATGAACATGATGCCCACCCGTTGCTTCGATTCGCCGAAAACGCTGATCTTCGCCGAGGGGAGAATTTCCGGTTTGCAGGCGATCTCCACTCCCCGCAAAGGGGCGAAGTTAAACCGCGCCGTGCGAACGTGCCCACGGTACAACGCGACGGCCCGCCATCGGCTGCCGGTCTGCCAGTCCTTGGCGATCAGGTAGTCGGGCAGGGAGCGAGTCCCGGCCGTTTGGACTTCCACCGCTGCTCGTCGCCAGGGGGCATGGCTCTGGCGTAGCGTCGCGGCGAGTTGACCCCGCGAGTATTCGAGGAAGACCGCGGCCTCGCCCTGCGGCAGCCCGCCTCCCACGTTGACCGTCAAGGTCTGGGGAATCTCGGCGTCGCGCGCGTCGACGAGCAGATTTTCGGGCTGGACGGTGGGCTGGACGACGTCTTCCGCGGCGGCAGTCAATTGCTTCAACCGCGCCTCTTCGGGCAGATCGGCAGGTCCCGACTGCAACTTGCCGGCACTGCGGAGGTAGTCGCGGGCAACGATCTCAAAATAGGGCTTTTTCGAGCCAGGTTTCGCACCCCAGAAGTCCTCCAGCGCGCGGCCCGTTTGCCAAAGCAAGAGGGAGCGAAGATCGATGCGGTGGAGTTCTGCGATCGGATCGACCTGCAGGTCTTGCACTCCGCCGCCTGCGAACAGCGCGGCCGCAGCCCTCAACTCGCGTTCCGCTTTGCCGCAGCCTTCGCGAACGGCGTCCATCCGCACCGGCGTTTTCTTGGCCAGGCTGGCGCGCGTTTCCTGGAAGCCCTGTTGCACACGCTGCGGTACATTAGCCAGACGCGTGCGGGCCTTCTCGCCCTGCGCGGCAAGCCGCAACGTGACGTCCTCGGGCCAACTCGTCTTGAGTTTATTCTCTCCGGCGTCCCAGGCCCCCAGATCGAGCAGGGTTAGCGCCGGGTGATCATCGTTCTTTTCCCATAGCGTGAGCCGCGTCAGCCATTCTCTGCCGAGCCCCTGATCTTCCGGCGGCGCGGCCGCCGCCGCGGTCGCCTCTTGATTTTGCCGCAGGAGCATGATGCCCACGTACTTTTCGCGGAGCTCGTTGCGTTCCCGGCCAGTCACCAAGGGAACAGCGAGCACGGCCGAAATCCGCCGCAGCGTGTTGGGGTCGTCCGCGGCGGTGCCCAAGGTGTAACATTCGTCGTCGCAGGCCTTGGACAGAGCTTTCAGGTTTTCTTCCACCAGCGCGGCCGTCGCGGGCAACTCGGTCGGCCAATTCTCCCCCCCGCCCGGAGATTCGAGCATCGCCGCCAGTTTCTCGGTATTCCCCAACAAGCGGTGAAGTTCTTGCAGGTCCGGCTTGTCCACCGTGAGACGCGACAGGAGAACCCGCGCCAGTAGGGCCCTTCGGCCCAAGCCCGATCGCGAACGGCGAGGGCCTTCGAGACGGTTTCGGCGCGACGCAGCGCCTCACGGTATTTCCCGCCTTTGCCGTCGTCAGAGGCTAAGGTTTCCCAGAGGCCCTCGGCCTGCTTGAGGGCGTCGGACGAGCCGACGTAGAGCTTGTCTTCCGCCAGCCTTCGGTCCCGGTCCGCTTCATCGACGAGATCGCGAATCCAGTATTGAGTCTCCAGGTCCCGCGAAGCGACGGCCGTTTCGGCCATCTGCCGTGAGTCCAGTGCCCTCTGTAACAGATCGGGCCGATCCCAAACCGGGGCATCCAAGTATGCGGCCAGCATCCGCAGGAACTGCACCTCCACGACGTCCGCCTTCAGAAAACCGTCGGGATTATCGTCGCGGGGTTGCCCTGTGGCCCCATCGACGAAGGCCAGCGCCTCTTTCAATTCATCGGCCGTGTCGTGGTGGTCCAGGGCCCGCTTCCAAGCGGCTGCCGCAGCCGGCAAGTAGTCGTAGCGCTGCCGAATTTCGGGGGCGGGCGGTTTCTCCGCGGCGGGTGTTGGGCTCATGCCGCCCGGCCTTTCCGCGGAAGCTCCCGGCTTCCCAGCAGTGGTCGCCGGCTTTCCCGCGGGCATCGCTGTGGCGATTGCGGCCGCGGCTTCCTTGCCAGGCGCCTTGGCAGCGGGCGACTTACTCTCGCCCTGGTCCGTCGCGGCAGGCTTTTTGTCCGCGGCAGGATTTTTGTCCGCGGCGGGCTTTTTGTCCGCGGCAGGATTATCGGCGGCCAGACCCACCTCGCCCGCTTGGGCAGCGGGCAGCCAGGGCGCGGGCAGCTTGAGCAAATCCTGCCCGGTCGGTAAGCGGCCCCATTGCCCTGCCAGAGCCAGGTTGTAGGGGACCGCCTCCGGGCTCGCTGGCACCCTGCTCAGGGCGGCGGCCTGGCTTGTCAACCGAACAACGGTCTCGTCGAATTCTCGTTCGTAGACGCTTCCCGCTTCGAGCAACTGCTCCGCACGCAGCAGGTTGTGCTGATAATCGGCCCATTCCATCGGTTTTCCGCGGTAGGGTGTCTTGGCTCGCAACTCGGCATGTTGCTCCCAAAGCGCTGCCATCCGATCCCAGCGCTGGTCGCGTTTGGCCGGTTCCGCCGCGACCGTGCCCTCATCGGAACGGCGAAAGACCAAGGGAATATCCGGTGCGTTGTCGGGCAGCAGCATCGGCTCTTGCACGTCGTCGCGGTTCTGGATGACCCACTGGCTGACTTTGGCCTTCAGGTAACCATACAGTTCGCGCAGCGACACCTGCTTGTTGTGGTTTCCTGCGGACTCGACGTCAGCCGCTCCGTTGAGTCCCTGGGCGAGAAAATGGCCGAACACGGAACCGCGCAATTCCGGCGCCGACCAGCCCAACTGGCCGGGACTTGTTGAGTTCAAGACATAAAGCTTCGGCACATTCAGTTCCCGCACGACGTCAGACAGACGCTGGGCGAATCCGTTGTAGAACTGGCCGAGGCTCCAGTTCGCATCGATGCGGTCACAATCGAGGATCAGTAGTTTATTCCAGTTCTTGATTTTGGAGGCGTATTGCTGTTTTTCGTCCTCGACGAGAAAGAGGTCGTTCAGCAACTCTCGCACCTGGACCCATTCGCTGCTACGCCAAGGCGAGGCCCCGGGCGGGACGATGCAGGGTTCGCCCTTTTCGTCCACCACGCCATGCAGGCTCAGATAGACAATTATCGTGTCCCGCGACGGTCCTCCCGGCCGGGCCGTATCGATGGCCTGCCGCATTTGGCGAAGCCATTGATCCTTTGATTCCCAGGAAGGTACGTCGCGAAAGTCGACAATCCGTTTCTCCTCGAACAAGCGGCCTTCTTGTCCGAGTGCCTGCAGGCCACTGAGGTCTTCGCTTGCCCACGCGTTAGGGGGGAATGGCGACGCGTAGTTTGTGGCTACAAACGCCAGCAGGGGCGTTCGCACGACCGGCCTGAAAACGTAGTACACGAACCCGCCGGTCAGCCCGGCGAACAGAAAAGACCAGAAAACGACCCGCAGGCGGTGCCGCAACACGGCGGACTCGTACTCACCGTCCGACGCCCTCTTCGTCCAGCCTGCGGCTTTCGGCCGAGTGGGCGAGGTTGCGGTAGACGATTTGGACGATTGGCGCCAACCCTTTCGCTGGGGGGGGGTGTTACCAGGAGCGGGCATTGGGGTTTCCTCGCGCACTTTGTTGTTCTCGTGATATTCAATGCAGCCGCGGCTTGACTGTCAACTGCGCGGGACGCCTATAATATAGCGGAGTTGATATCACTTTAGGTGCGCGAGGGAGACAGGAAGATGGAATCAAGACTGTGGAATACGGCGATCATGCTCTGCACGGCAGCCTGCCTGGCAGCAGCCTCCGCCAAGGCCGAGGAGCCAACTTTTCGGGATTTGGCCCGCAAGTACTTCAAGGACGGCGACGGTGCCGAATTTGCCAAACTTGTCGGCTACACCAAGCCCGTGAAACAGGTCATCGCCTTGGAGTACAAGGTGCTGCTGTTTGCCGACGGCCGTGAAACTGCGGTGGATCCTAAGACCCACGATTTTCGCGTCGGCGACAAGATTCGCGTGGCGATTGAACCGTTGAGCGACTATTACGTGTACATTTTCTCCCTTGGGGCAAGCGGCAAGAAGGGATTCCTCCTGCCCGCCGAAGACGAACAGCCGCCGCTGGCCAAGGCGGGCAAACCGCTGTCACTGCCGGGCGACGGGTTCCTGGAGTTCAGCGAGCCGCCGGGCGACGAGGAGTTGCTGGTTGTGGCGACCGAGAAGCCGGTTGCCGATCGAGCAGTACTGGCCAGGGTTTTGACCAAGAAGCCTGGCGACAAGGACACGCCGGAAGAGCAGGCGGTCCGAAAGACCATCAAGGCCACGGTCAGCAAGGCCATGAAATCGGCCCGGGAGCGACGAGAGGAAATAATGAGTAATACGGTCATGTATCGCGGCTTGACCACTGGTTCGGCGATGAACGATCTAGTCAAGGATGTGCAAACACGGGGCGTGGATGAAGGCACGTTCGAGGAGCCTTCGCAGGAAAAGACGGGTGGGACTTGCGCCTTGTATATCAGCATGACAAAGCAGACGGAGGCAAGTCTGCTGGTCACGATTCCGCTGAAGTCGCTATCGAAAAAGTAGTTGAAACGCACGCCGCGAGACACCTTGCCGCGCATTCCAGATCCTCGTGAAATCGACGATCTGCGTGGAGGACACCCTTGCATCGGATCGCTATGTTGTGGGAGATGAAGGCGGCTCTTCTGCTTGTTTCTTGCCGTGGCGGTCCACCCCGCATGGGCTCAAGATCCGGGCCAGCGTGACCTGGTTCGCGTGCGTGAGGGTCCCAAGGAAGAACCCTGGCTGCGGATCGATGCCGGGGGGCACACCGCAGCGGTGCGGGCCTTGGTGTTCACGCCCGACTCGATGCGATTGTGCTCGGGTGGGCTAGATAAGGACGTTGAAGTCTGGAATCTCTCGGCACTGCGTGATTTACGTCGTATCTTTCTTCGCGAGCGCGTCATCCGCTGGCAAGTTGCGCGAGGGCTGCGCGGCTGCATCTATGCCTTGGCCGCAGCGCCGGACGACGGATTGCTGGCCATTGGCGGCTACGGGGCGATGGGTTCGCTGGGTGAGATTCTGCTGGTCAACCCAATCGACGGAACCCTGATCAAGGTCTTGCAGGGGCATCGGCAATCGATTTGCTCGCTGGCATTCTCCCGCGATGGAAAGTGGCTCGCCTCCACGGACACGGCGGGGGAAACGCGGTTATGGAGCCGGCCGAACTGGTCGTCGCGAGTTCTCTACCAGCAGGACAAGGAAACCTACGGTGCCGATTCGGCCGCCAAAATCGCCAAACTGACGAAGTTGCGGCCTCTGGTTTTCCTGGGCAGCAGCCATATCGTCCTGCCGAGTTTCGCCAGTAATCCGGGCGAGAGCCGCTTGCGCTGGCGACTATTGCGGGTCCGGATTGCCGACACGAGCGATTTCCACGCCTTGGAGGTTATGCACTTCGGCCTCGTGACGGCGCTCGCCGCCAGCCCGGACGGCAACCGCCTGGCTTCGGCCGATGCGGAAGGGCATCTTTACCTCTGGGACCTCGCCCAGGGAGGTCCGCCGGTGTCGCTGGAACCGGGCCGGGGCGTCCTTTCCCTTAGCTTCAGTCCGGACGGTCGGACACTCGTTGTTGGCACGCTCGCTGGCGGGGCGGACGGCAAGAGCCAGCTTCAGATCTGGAATGTGACCACCCGCACGGTGACGAGGAAGTTACCGCTGGCAGACCACGTTTATGCCTCTGCGATAAGCCCCGATGGGCAACGCCTGGCTTACACGGGTGGCCTGAATGGGGAGGTCTTCGTCGAACCCCTGGAGGGCACGCAAAAGCCAGCCGTCTTGCAGGGTACGGGACGGCGAATCGGAAAGGCGGCCTTTGCCCGCGATCAGCCATATTATCGCGTTGCCTTCGGCGCCGCCGTGCCAGGCCGCCAATTCAACGACTACGGCGACTTCCAGGAGACGTTCGATCCGGTGCAGTTGTCGTGTGGCGCCGAGCCGCCGAAGGCCGCCGACTATATCCCGGCCGACTGGTTCCAGGGCGGATGGACGGTCCGGCGGGAGCGTGACGGCTCGCTGCAACTACTCCGCGGCGGCCAGCCGCAGGGAACCATCACGCTTGGTCCGCAAGTGCCGGGTCTGGACGAAGGAACTCCGTGCTGTTACTGCTGGGTGCCGGACGCGGCAGGCAAGCCGTATGCGATTGCCGTGGGCACCGACGTGCAGGACAGCATTTATGTCTGCCGGCTGACCGAGCGCGGCCCATGCCCCATTCTCCGGCATTTTCGCGGCCACAACGACCGCGTGACCTCGGTCGGCGTGTCCCGGGATCTGAAGTACCTGGTCTCCGCTTCGGCGGACGGCACCGTGCGGTTCTGGAGCCTTGCGGAATTCAACCAAGGCACGGCGCCGCTGGGGCGCTGGGGAGCGACGTTTGCCGTCGAGGGTGGACAACTCGTGGTGGCCTCCCTGCATCCGGCAGGCCCGCTGTTTCGCAAGGGGATGCGCAAGGGCGACGTGCTGGTCGCCATTCGTTGGCCGGCCGGTGGCAATGAACACTCGGAGCGGGTTGCGGCCGCGATTCGCGATCGGTTGCAATCGTTGCCCTGGGGAACGCAGGCGGTTTTCCAGTATTCCCGCAACGGCATCGCCCAACCAGCCTTCCAACTCCTGCCGGCCTGGCAGCCGTTGGCCACGCTGTTCGTGACGACCAAAGGGGAATGGGCATTCTGGACGCCCGAAGGCTACTACGACGCATCGATGAACGGCTACCGGCTTTTCGGCTGGCAGATCAACCGCGGAGTGAACCGGTTGCCGAATTTCTATCGTGCCGACCAGTTCTACCGGGAACTCGAACGGCCCCGCGTCATGGAACGCCTGCTTCCGGCAGGCAGCCTGCAAGACGCGCTCGATCAGGCCGCGGCGGCGCCAAAACTGCCCGCTGAGGAAGTCCTTTCCGCCCAGATCGCCGCGACGCCAACTATCGATATCCTTTCGCCGGCCGCCGGTATCGCACAGCGTGAGCGTGATATGAAGGTCAAGGCCCGAATCGATCTGCCCTCCGGTTGCAGCCTGGTACAGATCCATGCTTTTGCCAACGGCGTGGTTGCGACCGGGCAACAATTGCTTTCCCAACGGCAGATCGAGGGCGGGAAGGAACTCGTATACCAATGGGACGTCGCGCTGCCCAGCGATCCGAAGGATTTGATCCAGGTGGTGGCAGGCACTGATGCGCCCACGGCTGCTTTCGGAAACGTCATCATCGAGCGGATCCGGCCTGCGCCGTCCCCCCGTCTGCCGCAACTGTTCGTCCTTTGCCTCGGCATTAACCACTATCGCGATCCCAAGATCCAGCAACTCGCTTTTCCTGTGGCCGACGCCCTAGCCGTGGGGGACCTCCTGCGGTCTCGGACTGTCGGACTTTACCACGTCAACTCGGTGAAAGTACTGACCAATCAGGACGTCACACCCGCGGCCTGGACAAAAGCGCTCGCGGAGTTGCGGGCACAGCTGAAGAATCAAGCCCAACCTGACGACCTGGTGATCTTCTTCCTTGCCGGCCACGGCATCGTCGATGAGGATACGCAGAAGTACTATTACGTTGGGCATGACTTCACATTGTCCGACTTGAGTCACAAGGACTACAAGGCTTGCATTTCCTGGAACGACTTCCGCTTGCTGGCCGACGTTCCCTGCCGAAAGATCGTGCTCTTGGACACTTGCCACAGCGGAGCAATCCAGCCCTTGCGATCGCGCGATTTGAAGGCGGCGGTGCGAGACCTTCAAGCGGACGTGATTTTTTCGGTCACGGCGTCCACTGGCGAACAGCGGGCCGCCGAAAAGGGCGAATGGGGCCATGGCGCCTTCACCCGTTGCCTGTTGGAGGCCCTTGCGGGCGGCGCCGATCCACCGTCCAATGGCGTCATTACCTTGGATGAAGTCGTCCCGTATGTGAAGCACGCCGTCTCGAACCTCACCTCGGGGCTGCAAACTCCTACAGCGGCGCCCGACGAGATCCTTCCTTTCACCGTAATCCCTCTGACCCGAAGCCAATAAACGTCAGGCGCAAGATGTCTACACCGTATGCCATTGGCGACGAGCCCGTCCCCGGTTCCGGCTACCGTCTGGTGAAGTTCTTGGGCCGCGGCGGCTTTGGCGAAGTGTGGAAGGCCACCGCCCCCGGCGGCGCAGAAGCGGCCCTGAAAATCATCTGCTTTGGAACTCGCGAGAGCCGCAAGGAATTCCGCGCCCTGCAGTTGGTCAAACGGATTCACCACACCCATCTCGTGCCCATCATCGCTTTCTGGATCAAGAACGACAAAGGCCAGGTTCTCGACGACGACGCCGTTCGCCGCCGGGCGAATCAGCCCGATTCGGAGACCAGCGTGTCGTCGAATACGTTGGCCGTCTCCATGCTGGTGCCGCAGAGATCCACCGATCCCGACTGCCCGGCGGAACTCATCATCGCCATGGGACTAGGGGATCAGAGTCTCTTCGACCGCTTGGAGGAGTGCCGCCAAGAGGGGCTGCCGGGAATTCCCGATGATGAACTCCTCGACTATTTGCAGGACAGCGCGGAAGCCATTGACTTCCTCAACAGTCCGATCCATGACCTCGGATCGGGTCCCATCGCCATCCAACATTGTGACATCAAACCCCACAACCTTTTGATCGTGGGCGGGTCGGTGCAGGTTTGCGATTTCGGCTTGGCGCGGATGATGGGGAGCGACCGGGCCACGACCGCCGCCGCCAGCCTCGCCTATGCAGCGCCAGAATGCCTGATCGAGGGCAAACCCAGCGATTCGACCGACCAGTATTGCCTGGCGGTCGCCTTCATGGAACTGAAGACGGGGCAGCTTCCCTATCATGACCTGAGCATGGCGGCCGTCATGGACGCCAAGCGGCACGAGAAACTCGATTTCGGCGAATTGCCCAAGGCGGTCCAGGCGGTCCTCCGCCGGGCGACCTCCCGTGACCCTAAGAAACGCTATGCCTCGTGTGGCGAGATGGTGCAACAGCTCCGCCAGGCGTTGCAAAGATCCGGCCCGAGCGGGAAGCGCACGGCGAATCGAGGTCTGCTGCGGTTGCTCGCCATCGCAATGACCTTGGCCGTGGCATCCGGAGGGAGCTGGTGGGCATGGCAACGCTTCGGGGCGCAAGAGCGGATACCCCTTGTCCCCGTGCGGCCCGACGCGGCGCAGCCGCCGATCGTGAGTCTCCCGCCCGCCTCGAGTCCGAGACCGACCGGACCGACGTCGAAACCGGTGAAGTTGCCGGTCTCCCTGCCCTCCCAGTCGGACCCCGCGCAGGCGCAGATCCGCCAAGGCGAGGCATACCTGGCCAGCGGCACCAAGGCCCTGGAAAGCAAGGACTTCACGACCGCCGCAACCGACCTCCAGCGGGCCAGCAAGATCAGGCCGCGTGACGCCCGCGTATTCAGCCGCTTGGGGGCCGCCTGGTTGGGACAGCGACAATGGGAGCGGGCCGTTGCGAGTTACACATCCGCCCTGGAGATCGAACCCTACGACAACGACTACCTGGCTCGCGGTCGGGCGTATATGGAGCTCAAGGCAACCGAAAAGGCGATCGCCGACTTCACCGCGGCGACGCGATTGAACTCGGGCAACGCGGCGGCCTATGTCGCCTTGGGCGATGCCTACCTGGAGAAGGACGAGGCGGCACAGGCGATTGCGTCGTTCGGCATGGCGGTCAAGATCTGCTCGGGCGATCCCAGGGCCAATTATCCCCTCTTGAGCGTGCTTCTCCTCCGAGCCAACACCTACCTCTCGTTGGAAAAGAACACGGAGGCAGCCGGCGACATGGCCCTGGCGCTGCCCTTGATTTCTCGCGACGACCGGCCGAGCGTCCAAAGCGCGCTCGATGCGCTGGACGCACTCAGCAGCGCGTATGCCGACGCCGGTCAGTATTCCGACGCGGTAAAGTGGGCAAAAAAATCGGTCGAGTTGGCCCCCGACCCATCGACCAAGGACACCTTCCTCCAACGGCTTCGCGCTTACGAGGCCGCCGAGTCGCATTCCCGCGCAAAGCACTCTCCTCCCTGAGTCTCTTAGCGCAGGGTCTGGCAAATAACGTGCCTCATCGACGCGGTTGAAGCCCGACGCGCAAGCAAGGAGAGTTCGCACGGCCTCGCTTTCGCGTCGGGCTTGGATCGGTTTTTCACAGGTGCGGCGTAATGTTGAGACAGTACTGATGCTGGTAAACTGTAACGGTTATTCCGGCTATTCCGCCCAGGCCCGGCGGCCCCAGCCACGGCTGTCTGTTATGCTCAAGTTTCGGACTTTCCGCGGACGAACCAACTTGAGACATATAACGGTTTTTGGCGATTTAGCGGTCGTCATCGATAGGGGAGCGGAAAAACTATGCCACACCTTTCACGGATATCTGTCGCGGCAGTACTTGGGATTATTCTGGGACTCGGCCTGGCTCGTTTCGCCGCAGGCCAGGCGCCGACGCCGCCGCCGGCGCCGGCACCTCCCGTTCCGACGATCTGGGATAAGCTGGGCGTGACCAAAGCCTGTAAGTGCTTTCAAAGCAAACACGTCAATCCCGACGGCTGCCATCCGGAGAAAGAGAAGAAGCCCGAGTTGAAGACCATCGCCGATCCTGAGAATCTCGATCCCAAGATGCCCAAGGCCATCCAGGCCGCAGCGGTCATCAAACAGCAGGAGGACCTCGCCCCGCAAAAGATCAAGGCGATCAGGTACCTCGCCACGATGGGCTGCAGTTGTTACCAGAAGACTGTCGACGTCCGCGGCGCCCTGTTGGAGGCACTGGACGATTGCACCGAAGAAGTCCGATTCACGGCCGCAACGGCCCTTTACCAGGTGGCGGGCAACCCATGCAGCCAATGCGGCGGAACGTGCTGCAACGCGGTGACGATGAACAAGCTCCAAGAGCATGCCAGCGGCAAGGATGCCAGCGGCTGCTTCAAAGAGCCTTCGGAGCGCGTGCGGCAAATGTCTCAATACGCCCTGGACGCTTGCCGGCGGAAACTGCCGCCGGGCGCCGCCGAAACGGTCCCCCTGCCCTCGCAGGTGCCCGGAGAGAAGCCAACACCGATCATCCCCTGCGCCGGGTGAGCACCCCTCGGGAGTAGGTCAGCCGCCTGAGCCGAATCTGCCCGGCCCGCACCCCGCGCCTCTGCCATCGCCGAACAGCAAGCCGGACCTACCCAGCGACCCGCTCAAGACTTCGGCCAGGCTCACCCTGCCCCAGGTGGTCATGATAGGCATCCGCCGTGCTAGCTATGATTCGCGGAGCGAGAGTCCGGCGCCTGTGGCCGCATATCCGGCTGGTACCGCCGAAACACGGCCGGCGCAAGACGCGGATTTGGTTCCGGAGGCGCCAATGCCTCCCCCCAGCCCGTGCTTAAGGCCGGTGGCAGCCACGAGCGACCGGGTCGGCGAAGTCAGGTAAGCTTCGTCGACGTCTCTACCAATATCATGCCGCAGAGTTGTCACTGCCGCCAAGAATCACTCACCGATTGCGGAAGAAGGACCTGACACGAATCGACTTCTGAAATCGATAATCTGATATGAAGTATTCTTTATTTGCGGGTGGCTTTATGAAAGCATTTATCGCACGAAGTGTGACCCTCCTGGCGTTGTTACTGTCCGTTGGCATCGTCGTGGTCGCGCCCCGCACCGCGTTCGGCCAACTCTTCCAGCGGTGGTGTCCACCCTGCGTTCCCTGTCCGACGGCGCCGCAGCAGTCGCAGGCCGGCGCGCAACCCGCGCAGCCCGGTCCGCCTACGCAACCGGGCGCGGGAACGCCTCAGCCGCCCGCCACCCCGGAGACTCCGCCCAACGACCTACTTGCGCAAGCGGGCGTGGGCGCCGCCAGCGGACCCCAAAGTGCTGCGCCGGAGATGGTCGGCGACTACCTCGGCGGCTTCACCCAGGTCCACCTGGGCGGAATATCGCAGCAGGCGCCCCTGCCCGGCGGGGCCATGCCGCGTTTCAAAATGGCCGAGGACACTAGTCCCCTGCCAACTACGCGCGTGTTCTTCAACTATGACTATTACTCGCACGTGCCCATCAACAATCCGTCCGTTAATATCAACGGCTACACGCCCGGTTTCGAACTGGCGTTTCTCGGCGGCGCGATGTCGGTGGAAATGCGCTTGCCTATGGCTTCAACGCTCGACAACAATTATTCCCTTGCCGGTGGGAACTCCACCGACATTGGCGAGATTGGAAACCTCGGAATTGCAGTGAAAGCCCTGATCTTCGCCGACGACACCTTGGCCGTATCCGGCGGCCTGGGGATCAATACCCCGACGGCGCCGGACACGGTGATCTCTACCGGCGGCAGCGCCGGCCTCACAGGCCTGCAGGTCTCGAATCAATCGGTCCACCTCTTGCCGTTCGTCGGCGGCCTGTGGACACCGAATGATTGCCTCTTCGGCATCGGTTACATGCAGTTCGACGTCGATGCCAATGGAGACTCGGTAAACGGCCTTACAACCACCTCGGGCACTATAACCCGTGCCAAGACCACGACCACGGCCTTCCTCGGCCGCTACAACGAGCAAACGATGCTTTACTTGGACGGCACGCTGGGCTACTGGGTTATTCCCAACGACTGTTCCGATCGCTGGGTGAGCGGACTTGCATTGTTCGGCGAGTTGCATCTCGATCAGTCGTTGACCACATCGCAGTCCCTGGCCCCCGTGATGGCGGGCAACAATATCACCATTGTCGACATGACGGCCGGCGTCGACCTCCAGCTCGGGAAACTAACCACGGTCACGACCGCGTATTGCTTTCCATTGACGGGGCAGAGGGACTTTGACGGGCAGTTACGCGTCTTGTTGAACCATCGGTTCTAAATGGGTTCCTGACTGCGCGGAAGTGAGGCCCGATGCACGCGTCCGGCCGCACGGTAGCGAAGAACTGGCAGGAGGCCGTGGAGGCCGTGTTCGGATTCATCGGCGGCCTGACGAACTCCAGTTGACCGCCGACTGGTCGATTCGCAACGAACTGGATTATGTCAGTCTGAAAGGTGTAGCCGACTATCGGCTGACCTGCAGTTTCGTTTTCGCCGTCAAGGCCGCCTCGATCTCGGCGACCACATCTTCCAAGTGCGCCTTGGTCTGGGGGTCCAGCACCCGCGGTAACGCCGCCGCAATCGTCTTGCTCAAATCGCGCAATGCAGACCGGGCCACTCGCGCAGGTCGGACAGGCTTCCACCCGGATCGGTCTCCGAAGGACTTCGGATGATGATCGGCTGCGGCGCAGGATCCTTGCGGTCCAACTCTCCTTTCAGACGGTCGAGATAAGCCCTCTGTAAACCTCTGCGGAGCGGATCCACCTTGGGATGCTCCGCCTTCAGCTCAGACCAGACGCCGGACTGCAGATCTGCCACCAGTTCCATCGCCGTGTAGGCCTTGTCCGGCGCCAGTACTTCCGCGTCGAGCAACCGGCTTAGCCGGCTCGCGCTCAGTAAATCCAGCAGGAGAGACTTCTGTTGTTCAGCAACATCGTCGGCCACGCCACTGTAGCGGATCTGGCTGAGCACAGCGGGGTTCAGCAGCTTCGTCGGCGTAGTCAATGCATTCTGCAACAGGAAGGTCACCGCCTCCTTCTGTTTCTCTTTCGGGACGCGCACAAAAGTCTCGCCGCCACGGCCGGCCAGCGCGCGGTTTTCCACCACTCCGCCGACCTGCTTCGCCACGGCGCTGAACCAGTTGCGGCGATGGGCCAGAATTCCCTGGTACGCTTCCTCCAAGAGCGAGTAGTCTTCTCCCTTGGTGGTCGTGGCCGCGATGAGATGATCGAGCACCCGGTCCAGGTTCTTCAGGCCCAGCGCGGTAGCCTGCACGGCATCGTTGCCGATGTTCTCCGTCAATACCGTCGGATCGACCGACGAAGGTCCGTCCTCGCCGCCAAAGCGCAAGAACGGCTCCTTCAATTGCCGAGCCGCCCACTCGTCCAAGGTGGCTGTTTCCTCTTCCGTAGACTTCGCCTTGGGAATCGGCTTGTAGCCCCAACTGATGGCAAAGTGGTCGTAGGGACCGACGATGGGAAGAAGTCTCTTGACCTTGTCTTCCGGCTGGCGCAACGTAGTTATAGCGGCCGTAGGACATGATCGAGGCCACGCTGCCGTGCTTGGCAGTGAAGGCCGGATCGCGGAGCTGTTGGATGGAATAGGCCTGGCTGGCACGGTGGTTGTGCCGCAAGCCCAGAGCATGGCCGACTTCATGCGTCGCGACATAGCGCAGCAGCTCACCCGTCACCTCATCCGGCAACGGCAAATGCCCGGCGCGCTCATCCACAGCCGAGCACTGCAGGAAGTACCACAACTGCGTGAGTTTGAGGATGTCGTGCCAGAAGATCACGTGGGCCGATACGATCTCGCCGGACCGAGGGTCATGGACATTGGGCCCCATGGCGTTGGAAACCGGTTCGGCCACCCAGCGAATTACCGAGTAGCGGGCGTCTTCGGGGTCCCAATTGGGGTCCTCGGTTCGCTCAGGCGCTTCGCGGCAGACAATGGCCTTCTTGAACCCCGCTTCCTCGAAGGCCGGATTCCAGTCCTCAACCCCCTTCTTAAGAAACGGCCGCCATTTCTCGGGGACTTCCCGGCTGAGATAAAAAGTGATGGGCTTGACCGGCTCGGAAACGCTGGCGCTGGGATCCTTTTTCTCCAGTCGATAGCGAGCGATGAACTGCCGGCGCATCACCCAGGTCTTGGGATCGTCGTACTTCTCGAAGGATTCGGTGAAGTAGCCGACGCGCGGGTCGAAGTAGCGAGGCATCATAGGCGTTTCCGGCAGCTTCACCAGGCTGTAGTGAACCAGGGCGGTTAGACTGTGTCCGCCCCCGCTCATCCGGACGCCTGGCCCCGAGCCGGGTGGTGGCGCCGGTGTCAGTGCTTCGGAAGGTCAGCACCGAACGAACCTCGATGTTGGTCGGAAAGGCTTTCACATCCGACAAATACGATCTCGATTCGTCCACGACGGCCGCACTCCCGGCGGCTCCCTTCACCGACAGATCGGCGAAGTCCGTGGTAAACAGCGGTGTGACCAGGATGACCGTGGAGCGGTCCTTGCCCTCGGCCTCGACGGGGAAGCTGGCAACGATGGTATCGTTATTGGCCGAGTCGACGGCGATTTGCACTGCCTTGCCCGCGGCCCGCTTCGCAAAGGCGATTTTCCACAGGTACACCTTCTTGCCACGCCGCTCCCAGCGGAGCACGCTCGACCCCAGTGTCTTACCGCCCCAACTCACACCGGGCGGTCCCTTGGCGACTTCGGCTTGCCAGAGCATCGGCTGGTCGAATCCTGTCTGGGGGATCTCGAAATAGAGCTTTGTCCTCGACGCGGTGAACGGCGAAGACACCAGGGAACGTCTGGGCATCCTTGGTAATGACATCGTCGTACTTCTTGATGACGATCGATGTTGAGGGCTTGGCGGCCCGGATTCACGGGCGGTCCCGCGTACCGAGCCAGGCTTTCCCGTATCTTGCGGGTCTTGGGCCTTGACAAAGCAGGTGATAAAGAGCAAACACAGCACAATAGGTGGCAGCCTCGGATTCATAAGCAGTCCCTTCCAGGCGAGTTAAACAACGTTCTAATCATTGAGTTTCATTGTAATTCCCTCAAGGCCGGTACGATAGGCGTCCCTTGTCCGGACGAAAGCACTGTCGCCACGGGCGACCAGTACCGGGCGTTGCTGGACTTCTTCGACGTCCTTGGGTTCTGCGCCGTCCTGTCGGCCGCGCTCGTCTTTCTGGTCCCACGCCTTGCTCGGCGCCCCTCTAAAGGTCCGGCAGACCGCCGATGCCGAAGGCGACTTCTACCGCGGAAGCAGAAGCAGATCGCGATCCGGCAAGTCAGCCGACGCGGATTGGTCGCCATGATCGAGATCGTTTGGCCCGGCAACAAATCGAGCCGCGGCGACGTGCTTGACTGCGTTGAGAAAGCGGCCGATTTGCTCGATCGACGAATCCGTTGGGCGCGGGCGGCGTGCTGACGCCCATGCCGCTTTGCCTGGAGCCGCCTGGATATACGTGCTTGTGCCGCGGGAAGAAACGTACACGACCGCCTTCGCCGCCATGCCGCGCTATTGGCGGTACGTCTCGAATTGATTGATTTGCACGAACCAGGGGAGGTCGATCACCACCACGCAGACGTCGCCGCGATTGAGCAGCGCTCGCCTCAACCACCAGGTGCGATGCAGATGCAGCAGGGACTGCAACCAGTGCTTCTCAACCAACTCCGGGATGATTACCAGCGACGAGTCGGTGAGCGTACTCGGTCTTGATCCGGTCGATCTGCTCGAGGAGCGGCCTGGTGAACTCTCGGTAGGGCGTCTGCACGAACTCGAGTTTGGGCACGGGGAGACCGGCGGCCCTGGCCGGCGATTCCACGCGCTCGGCCCACATTTGCCGCATCAAATCCGCTTCATTATCGGCATCGTCGCCTTCAAGGTTGCTTAAATGCGCGGCGATCACGTCCGGAGAGATGCGCATGGCAAAGCGCATCGCCTTATGTACCGGCTGCGTCCAGCCGCGCACCGGCACCAGCACCACCGGCACCGCGTTATCGGTGAGGTCCAGGCAGTGGTCGCAGGCGACGATGCCTTCCACGAGCTTGTAATGCCGGTGAACGGTTTTGAAGAGGGCCAGCAGGATGGGGATTGCCAGGATCGTGATCCATGCACCCTCCGTGAACTTGGCGGCCAGGATGATCGCCAGGGCGGCGCCCGTCGCGGACACGCACCACCCCGTTGACCCATTGCCGCAACTGGATAACACTTGCCGACTCCCCTGATCCGCGCAGGCTGGAGTCCTTTAACCGTTTTCGCCAATGGATAACCATGCCGGCCTGGGATAGCGTGAATGCCAGGAACGCACCAACGGCGAAAAGCGGGATCAGGTCGTCGGTAATTCCGCTAAAGCCGATCAGCAGCAAGCCTGCCGCGACCGCCAGGAAAAGCACGCCGGTGGAGTAGACCAACCGCCGGTCGATGGCGGCGAAGTAGCTGGGGAGGAAGTCGTCCTTCGCGATCAGATGGCAGAGGCGGGGAAAGTCGACGAAACTGGTGTTGGCCGAGAGGCACAGGACGGCCAGGATGCCGGCGATCGTGATGTAGTAGAACCAGCCGCGGCCGACAACGGCGCCGATAAGTTGAGACAGGATGCTCTGGTACCCCGGGTCGCTCTGGTCCATCGCGCCGATGTTGTAGGCGCGGGCCAGGTAGGCGATCCCGATGAGCAGGACAGCCAGGATGGCGACGATCAGCGTGAGGGTGCGGTGGGCGTTTTTCACGCGCGGTTCCTGGAATGCGCTGACGCCGTTGCTGACGGCCTCGACGCCGGTCATGGCGGTGCATCCGCTGGCGAAGGACCGCAGGAGCAGCCACAAGCCGACGGTCACCTGGGCCCCTGGAAGCGCACCGGGAGGGTAGCACGGGACCGGATGGCCGTGCGCCAGCAGGACACGGACTATGCCAATCGCCAGCACCACCACCATGGTTACAATGAAGAGGTAAGTGGGCAGGGCAAAGGCCAGGCCCGCCTCGCCCGTGCCGCGCAGGTTCACCAAGGTGATTAGCGCCAGAACGACCAGGCAGAGCAATACGGTATACGGCTGGAGGGCTGGGAAAGCCGACACTAGCGCCGCGACACCGGCAGAGATGCCCACGGCGACGTTCAAGACGTAGTCGATCATGAGCGCCGCGGCCGCCAGGAGGCTCGACCAAGTCCCGAGGTTTTCCCGGGCCACCGTGTAGGAGCCACCGTTTGCCGGGTAGGCCGCTATGGTCTGGCGGTAGGAGACGTAGAGGATGGTCAGGAGGGCGAGGATGACCCCTGTGATCGGGCCGATGTAAGACAGAGAGGCCGCTCCCAGTGGCACCAGGATGGCCAAAGCGGCCTCCGGACCGTAGGCCGCTGACGACAAGCCGTCGAGCCCCAATGCCGGGAGTCCGGACAACACGCTGATTTTCTGGTTCGTCTGCTCATCGGACGCCAGGGGACGGCCGAACAGCAGTTTGATCAAAGACATAACGACCCTTTCCGAGGCGACGGCAGAAGTTCGACAAGCGCGCAATCGCGTCGCCAGCGATCAATTGAAGCATCCATCGCGTCGAGTAAACTGGCCGAAGTTTCTGTCATTCATAGTGATGGCAATTCGGGCTTGACTGGGTGCCGAAATCGGCTTGCACACCGGGTGCTCGCGATCGGGGTGGAACGCGCGCGTAAGCAATACCAGGGAAGGCGTCTCGAACTCGAGGATGAATTCGTGTCCGGCTCTGATCAACATGCGACGAGCGGTCGAGTTGTGGCAGGAACGATCAAACGGCTACTTCTTCTTGACGTCGCGGAGAACAGGCAACCTGGCAAGGGTGAAGAGCACAACCTCCTCGCCCGTGATCGTACTGATATCGTGGTGCATGCTCAAGACCTTGACGCCGGTGATCTCAGTGACCATCGCTTCCATGACTGGACGGGCCGTTTCGATCAGATGGGTTCGCACTTGCTTAAGCAGTTCGCGTCCCTTCTCGCCCGAAAGCGACTTGACCAGTTGCTGCTCGGCGGCGGTCAAAACACCCTGCAGGCGCACCACGAGAAGATCGTTCAGCAGGTGGGCGTGAATATCCTTGGGACCTCGGCCCATATATTCCTGCTCGAAACGCGCAACCCCCGCACAGATGGCGGCTTCAATCTCTCCCTGGGTTTTCATCCCGGCATCCGCACAATCAGGTGAACAGAGGCTTGCGTTGCTCGATCGCATACGACTTATCAGGCCCTCGAACGTAGTTCCGATGAGAAATCATAACAAATTCGGCAATAAGACAATAGCCCCATTGTATTCGGGCGTTCCCGGGGTATAATGAGGGTGTCGGAGAGGGCGTGGTGTATGATCGCCGCCTTCCAACCGATTTGTCGGATGACTAGATGAAGAGCAACCCGGCGGTGCCGAGGGGCTCGTAGATTAGTAAGCCGACGTGGTCTAATACTTCCGGGTGTTGCGCCACGTCGGCTTTTTTTGTTCTTGACCGGCGTCGCTATTGCGGAGACGAACGACATGAAGAGTCTTGGGCCGAGCGTGGCACAACAGGTTGCAGAAGCGGCAATCGCTTTCCAGCAGCAGCGAACGGGCCCCAAACCCCGGTCGGTGGCCGCGGTTCTCAGCGGCGACGCCCTGTTGATCACGCTCCACGGGGCATTGACACTGGCCGAGAAGGTCCTTGCGCCGAGCCCGGCCGGTGCTGCCCGGGGTGCAGGAGTTTTCCGCCGCCTCCGACGAATTGCAAAAGGAGATCAAGCGGATCACCGGGGTCGAGGTGCGTGAAGCAACCGCGGAAGTGGAAACGAAAACGGGCGCCGTGGTGCAGGTCTTCACGACCGGCACGATGGTGCAGGTGTTCTTGCTCGTACAGGGTGTGCCTGCGGACAGTTGGAGCGGGAACGGATCGGATGATCGGTCAAAGAAAAAGGACGTTTTGCCATGTTAGTCTTATCGAGAAAGAGCCAGGAATCCGTGGTCATTGGCGGATTGGACGGGTTTCATCGCCTGTTCAAAGTCAAGGTGCTGAAGATTCACGGTGCGAACGTGAAGCTGGGCTTCGAGGTCGATCCCGACGTGCCGGTCAACCGCGCCGAGGTCTGGGAACGTATCCGCGATGAGGCACGTCAGACCGCCTGACGCTCCAGGGGATCGTGCCCTTCCGTCAAACGGTCTAATGCAGGGACAAGGTACCATTTATGAACGAGGCAAGCAAGAAAGTCAGAGAAGCGGCGCGGGACGTGGTTGCAGAAATCCTCGCCGCCCTTGGCGTCCAACCGCGAGAGATGGAGTCGCGATTTGGGGAGGGATCGGTGGGGGCCGCCATCGAACTGATGCTGACGCGGTTCGCCAGCGCGATTTTGGAGCAAGCCAAGCCGCAGCCGGCGATCCGATCGCTGCCCTGAGCGTTTGGTAAGGTAAGGTGGACGCATGGCGCCCCGGGATCAGTTCGTCAAGTTCGCGTGGATAGTGGCGGCCGGCATGGCGGTCGTTGCTGCGCTTTACCTGGCCAGGGGAGTGCTGGTCCCCTTGACGCTCGCCGTGCTGCTGAGCTTCCTGCTCAGCCCGGTGTGCGATTGGCTCGAGCGGCGCCGTCTGGCCCGTGTTCCGGCAGTCTTGCTGACCGCATTCCTGGGCTTTGCGTTGCTGGGCATCGCGGCCTGGACCGCGACCGTTCAAATGACCGCCCTGGCCCCCAAAATGCCTGAGTACCAAGTGAACCTCCAGGTGAAACTCCGTGCGATAAACGACTACTTCATCACCGCGCTGAGGAAGGCAACAAGATCTACCGACGACTTTGGGCAGAATCTCCCCGAAGCCCAACAGGCCAAGGCGCCGGAAGGGACCGACGATCGCCCTTACGCGGTCCGCGTGCTCTCTTCGCCGCTGAGCCCGCTGCAAATCCTCGGTCAAACCTTCGGCACCCTGGTCGAGATCTTAGGGCTGGTCGGCATCGTCGTCATTCTCGTGGTATTCTTCCTCGTCCGGCGCGAGGACTTGCGCGATCGCTTTATCTGGCTGGCGGGGAAATCGCAAGCGACCGTAACTACGAAGATGCTGGAAGACGCCGCCACGCGGGTCAGCCGATACCTCGCGATGCTGTTTCTCATCAATGCCGGTTTTGGCATTGCCGTAGGCTTCGGACTTTTCCTGATCGGGGTGCCCAACGCCGTCCTATGGGGAATCCTGGCCGCTTCCTTGCGGTTCGTTCCCTACATCGGCACGTGGATTGCTGCGGCGGCGCCGATCGGCCTGTCCATGGCCATCTCGACGGGCTGGCTGGCGCCAATTCTCACGCTCGCGCTGTTCGTGGTCCTGGAACTCGTCTGCGGAAATATCCTGGAGCCCTGGCTGTACGGCAAGGGCACCGGCGTGTCGGGCGTAGCGGTCCTGGTGGCGGCTGTCTTCTGGACGTGGTTGTGGGGAATTGCGGGACTGCTGCTGGCGACTCCGTTGACCGTCTGCCTGTTGGTGATTGGCAAGCACGTTCCGCAACTGTCCTTCTTGCACATCATGTTGGGAAACGAGCCGGTGTTCGAACCCAAGCGGCGGGTCTATCAGCGGCTCCTTGCCGGAGATCAAGAAGAGGCCTCCGAATCGGTTGACGACTATCTCGAGCAGAGACCGCTGGTGGAGGTCTACGACACGCTGCTCATCCCGGCGTTGGCTTTAGCCGAAACCGACTGGCATCACGGCGAACTGGACGAGGCCAGGCACAAGTTCATATTGCAAAGCCTGAAGGAGCTGATTCACGAAAAGGATGAGGACCGGCAGGAAACGCAGGCGATAGTCGGAGAGCTGAAAGGCGGCATCGAGGACGGCAGCCGGCCGCTCATCCTCTGCCTGCCCGCCCGCGACGAGGCGGATGAGATCGCTGCAATGATGCTGGCGCAATTGCTGGCCACGGGCGAATGCCAGGTACAGTCCGTCTCGTTTACCGCCACAACCGGTGAGGTGGCCGATCTTCTCCAAAGGCGCACACCCGCCGTCGTGTGCATATCCGCCACGCCGCCCGCCGCCGTGATGCATGCCCGTCATCTGGGAAAGATCGTTCGCGGTCGATTATCGCAGGTGCCTGTGGTGGTGGGATTGTGGGACGCCCAAGGCGACCTGAGCAAAGCGCGAACGCGCATCGGCGGCGGCGCGGCAACGCACGTTGTCACGACGTTGGCGGAGGCACTAGGGCAGGTCCGCCTGCTGTTCCAGCCCTTGTTGCCCCCGGCAGTGAAAGAGCCGTCGCCGGACCGCGGTGCCGAGTTGGTCCAGACACAATTTCGATAGTACACGCCGCACTTATTATCAATCCCGATTGAACCAGAGAGAAACAGCCGTGACCTACTGTGTGGGCATCATGCTCGACGCCGGACTGATTTTTGCGTCGGACTCGCGTACCCACGCCGAGGTCGACGATTTTGCACGATTCTGCAAGATGACCGCTTTGGAACGTGCCGGTGACCGCGTGATCGTCCTCTTGAGTTCGGGCAACCTGGCCGGGACGCAGGCCGTCATCAGCTTGCTGAAGCAGCGTGGCGACAGCGACGGCGTGCCCAACCTCTGGAGCGCCGCCTCGATCTTCGATGCCGCCATGCTGGTTTCGGACGCAATGCGGGACGTCGATCGCCGCGACGGCCGGTACCTGAAGGAGAACGACATCGGTTTCAACGCGTCGTTCATACTCGGCGGCCAGATCAAGGACGAGGCGCCGCGTCTCTTCCGCATCTACGCGGAGGGCAACTTTATCGAGGCAAGCGTGGAGACGCCCTATCTGCAGACCGGTGAAACCAAGTACGGCAAGCCGGTCATCGATCGGGTAATTGCCCGTTCAACCTCGCTGAACGACGCGGCAAAATGCGTCCTCGTTTCGTTCGACTCGACGATGCGCAGCAATTTGTCCGTCGGCATGCCGATCGATCTGATCTGTTACGAACGGGATAGTCTCGAAGTGCGAATGCGTCGCCGCTTCGACGAGGAGGATGCGTATTTCAGAGCGATCAGCAAGCAGTGGAGTGAAGGCTTGCGGCAGGCGTTCAGCCGGCTGCCGAACCTGGAATGGTAGGGCGGTAACATGCCGGCGAGGACCGCGGCACTGACGGGACGGGACGTGGACGGAGAGTCCGGCAAGCGATGGCTTATCGCGATTACCTGCGAGCACGGAGGCAACCGGATTCCCGTATTGTATCGCGACCGATTTCGCGGCCAGCAGCAGCCGCTGGACCCTCACCGCGGCTACGATCCCGGCGTGCCGGTCATGGGAAGAGCGCTGGCAGCAGCATTTGCAGCGCCGCTGGTGGTCTCCACGGTAAGCCGTCTGCTCGTTGACCTGAATCGGTCCGTCGGGCATCCGCGTCTCCATGCCGAACCAGTCCGCAAAGCGCCTGCCGAGGTGCGGCAGCGGATATTGAAGCATTATGAGCCTTATCGGGCGCAAGCCGAACGTTTGCTGAGGCGCGCGGTCGCGGATGACGTGCCGGTGATCCACTTCTCTTCCCACAGCTTCACGCCCGAACTCGACGGCAAAGTGCGAAAAGCCGATATCGGACTGATCTATGTCCCGGCTCGTCAGCGCGGGCGGGATCTGTGCGTGCGCTGGAAGGCGACTCTCAAGACTTTTTCGCCCGACCTGACCGTCCGCCGTAATTACCCGTACAATGGCAAAGACGATGGTCTGACCAGCTGGTTTCGTCGGCATTTGCCGCCCGACGCCTACGTGGGAATCGAGTCGAGTTGGAGATCAACCAGGGTCGCATTCTCACGGCGGGTCGACAATGGAACGCCATTTGCACGGCGATCATCGAATCGTTGCGCAAGGCGCTCGCCAACCCAAGTGCCGGGATTTGCCGGTAGCCAGCCGTACCCTCAGGATTACAGATCGAAAGGAATGCCCCATGAAGATCCGTTTAGGCTACGAGTTGATTTACGACTGCCCCCAGCCGACGCCGATGATTCTCACGTTGAGCGTACATTATACGCGCGTCTCCGACATCATTATTCCGGACCACTTGATTGCCGAACCGCCCGTCCCGCTCACCGCTTATCGCGACAGCTTCGGCAACTGGTGCAGCCGAATAATCGCGCCGCAGGGCCAGATCCGGCTATCCACCGATGCGCTTGTGAAAGACTCGGGCAAGCCAGACCAGGTCAATCCGCAGGCGAGGCAGACGCCGGTGGACGAACTGCCCGACGAGACCCTGTTGTTCCTGCTGGGAAGCCGGTACTGCGAGACCGATCTGCTGTCCCAGGCGGCTTGGGACCTCTTTGGCCAATCGCCCGGCGGATGGCATCGCGTCCAGGCCATTTGCGATTTTGTCCATCGGCATATCACGTTCGGATACGATCACGCCCGCGCTACGAAGACGGCCTGTGAGGCTTTCCGGGAGCGGGCCGGCGTCTGCCGTGATTACACGCACCTCGCCATCGCCTTCTGCCGCTGTATGAATATCCCTGCACGTTACTGTACCGGTTACCTTGGCGACATCGGCGTGCCGCCGAATTACAGCCCGATGGATTTCGCCGCCTGGTTTGAGGCATACCTTGACGGCCGCTGGTATACGTTCGACCCGCGCAACAATATCCCGCGAATCGGTCGCGTGTTGATCGCCCGCGGACGCGACGCCGCCGACGCCGCCATCAGCAGCACTTTTGGTCCCAACACCTTGAAGAGTTTCCAGGTTCGAACCGACGAGGTGAGCGATGGGTGACACGAAACATGGTGGAAATGGCGCCACGGCTATTGCATCTGCCCGCACGTGGCGTATAATAGGAGCAGTGGGGATTTGCGAGGGATTTGATCGCGAACCGCCAATGGATTTATCGGATGACTAGATAAAGAGCAACCCGGCCGTGCCGAGGGGCTCGTTACTGAGTAAGCCGACGCGGCAGAGCACTTACAGGTGTTCTGCCGCGTCGGCTTTTTTCGTTTTGGAACGCGCAAAACCTGTCCCCGCCGTGCTGGTCTTCACCGGCCGCGCATGGCGCAGGGTTGCTGGCGCTCCGGCGGGATGCCTCGGCACGGCGTTGAAAACGGGAGAGAGACAATGAACCGATTCCGTGTTTGGCTGCGGCCTTTGAACAGCGGCTGCAAGGTCAAGGTCGACGGCATCAAGAACGCCCGGTGGCTTCTTGATCGCCTCAGCCAGTCCTTCATATTCAAAAGCAGCGAGGCGATGAACGTAGACGAGTTCTTTCCCGTCTGCGTTTTCGCCGTACCGTACGGATCGCAAATGAGCCATTCGCGATTCACGAAGCTGCTCAGCGACATTTCCGAAGTGGACTTGATGACCGAACCCGCGGGAACGCCGACGCCGCTTTTGGATAATCGCGGCCTGAAATGACACGAGACTGATAAGGCAAGAATACGCGCCATTTCCCGAAAAAAGGAGCACAATATGCTCGCCGAAACGCCTAAGCGTCGCGAAAAACTGGCGGCCATGGTCCTGGAACTGCAGGGCAATCGGGCACGCCTCTTTGGGCTGACCAATTGGTTTGGTGTGTTTGTCTTTACCGGCGGCCGCGTGCCCGCGGCGCCATGGAACCTGGTCGCCACTAGTTCTTACCTCAGACATCCCGCGGCGGCCGAAGGACTCTCGATTTCAAAACTTGAGCGTTATCGACGGCTGGTCCAAACGATCGACGATTTGGGCCACACAGCAATGGGTGGGCCGAGGACGCTGAAATGCAGGCACAACTTGGGAGACCAGTTTGGCCTGGCGGCCTCGGAACTCCGCCTTGTAGCCGATGGACTGGAATCGTCAATAACGAAGGTAATGGAGGAACTCAAATCATGATGCATCAAGAAAAGATCAAGGACAGCGTAATCTCCCAGAAGGTCAAGGAGAAAATTTCCAGCGCCGGGCTTCGGGCGCCGTGTCAGGTCGCGGTCGTCAGCGCCAATGGCCAGGTTACGGTCTCCGGGTCGATCCAATACGAGCACCAACGGCCCCTCGCGCTCCGCGCGATCAGGGGAGTCGCTGGAGTGCAGCGTGTTGTGGACCAAATGCGCGTGATTCCCAGCGCAAGGCGCAATCACTCCAACTCCAGGGGCCACATGTGAAACCCGTTCAGACCATTTTCGTCTCGACATATCCGCCGGAAGCCTGCGGCCTGGCGACATTCACTCGAGATTCGGCCGACGCCGTGGACGTGGCGGCGAATGAACCGGTGTCCTCGGTTGCGGCGATCCAGAAGACCGAGTCGCTGAACTACGACGATCCGCGCGTAGTCCACACCATCGACAACCGCCGCGCAGACGCTTACGAGTTGGCTGCCGAGGTGGTCAACGACGGCCCGTGCGACGTGGTGAGTTTGCAGCACGAGTTCGGGCTCTACCCGGGCGATTGGGGCAGGAGCGTGCTGGATTTCGTGCGCGATTGCCGCAAGCCCGTCGTCACCACGCTGCACACGCTCCTGACCAGGCCGGAACCGCTGCCGCGGCGCATCATCCAAGAGTTGGCTCGCCGCAGCCGGGGCATTGTCGTGATGACCGAGGTCGCCGCGCGGCTCTTGGAAAGCGTGTACCAGGTCGGCGGCGAAAAGGTGCAAGTGATTCCCCACGGCGTGCCGAAGGTTCCTTATCTGCGCGACGGTTCGCACAAGGCCAAGCTGGGCCTGGCCGACCGGCGGGTGATTTGTACCTTCGGGCTCATCAATCGAGGCAAGGGGCTGGAATACATGATCCAGGCCATGCCCCGCATTGTTGCCGCCTGTCCCGACGTTATTTATTTGATCGTGGGCGTGACCCACCCGCAGGTCAAGCTGCGCGAAGGCGAGGTCTATCGGGAGAGCCTGGTGGAAATGGCCGAATCGCTGGGCGTCGGCGGACACCTACGGTTCGTGAACGAGTACCTCAGCCTTGCCGAACTTCTGGCGCACCTGCAGGCATGCGATGTCTACGTCACTCCCTACCCGGGCAAAGACCAGATTGCCAGCGGCACCCTGGCGTATGCCTTGGCGGCCGGCGGCGCAGTGGTCAGCACGCCTTACCTGTACGCCGAGGAGGTCTTGGCCGATGGGCGCGGCCTGCTCGTGCCGTTTGGCCAGAGCGCGGCAATGGCGGACGCCACACTCAGATTCCTGGCCGATTCCGCGTTCCAGTTGGAAACGCGACGCAAGGCCTACCAGTATGCGCGGCGCATGTTCTGGCCCAACGTCGGCCTGAAATACTTGGATCTCTTCACGCGGATCAGTTCTGCCGAGGGTGCGGACCTTGCGCCGTCGCACCGCAAAGGCCCCGTGATGCGCGAACTAGTTCCAAGGAGCATGTGAGGTCGTTGGGCCTGGCGATGGCCGCGGTGGGGTTCATATCCAGCACGACGGCGGTGGGGAGCGGCATTGACCTCGCCCCCCGTGGCAACTAAACTCCGTCTTAGCGGCCTAGGGCACGGGGCACGGGCCACGTGAATCGGAATTAAAAGGAGGGGATCGTGAATGCATTGCGATGGTGGTCATACGTCGCATTGATCTTGCTGGCCTTTACGGCGTACGCGGCCTGCGCCGCAGACGGCAATGTGGGCGATCCGCAGCTCATGACCGATCACCCCTTTTGGCAAGGGGAACTTTCTTGCTCGACCTTCCCGCGGCTGTTCAAGACCCAGGCCGCGCTTTATTCCCGCTTTACCGGCCGGCAGGCCGACAACGACGAGGACAAGGCCCTGGCAAGTTGGCTGTGGCGGAACACGCACTACTTCCACTGCACGTTGCTGCCCGAGCCGGACATTTTCAATCATCTGGAGAATGAGGTGGTCCGCGACTACTGGACGGGTTTGTACTCCTACGGCCACTCGATGTGCCAGGAGAACCACTACCAGTACACCGCCGAGATGGAATACCTGTTGGGGCATGGCCGTGCGCGGGCGGTGAACGTCGAGGGCCACACGTCGTTCGAGGTCTGGGTAACCGGGGGGGCGTACGGCCAAGGCAAGTGGGTCCTCCTCGACAACGACATCGCCACCGTCTGCTTCGACAAGCAGCAGAAGGCCATGATGAACATCGCCGAGCTTACCAAGGTCGACCGCACGCAATACCTGACCAAGCGCACGGCTAAGAGCAACCGCGGCTGGCTGCCGGAGCTCTACCCCGGCGACGGGGCGGGCACGTACCAGTCGATCCACGTCTGCGCTCTCTTGTGCGGCTACGCCGGCGCGCCGCCGGTCGTCAACCTGCGTCCGGGTGAAATGCTTCGCCGCTTCCCGCGGCCGGGCCTGGGCCAAGGCTCCCAGGGTCCGCTGGTCTACTGGGGCATCTGCGTGGACGGCATGGACGGTCCGAATCGGCACATCACCTATCTCAACTGCCCCGACAATTGTTTCAACGCCACCACCCGCCCGGCAGCCGAAAACAACTCGGATCGCCGGGCCCGCTTCGGCAATGCCGTGTTCACCTACAAGCCCGATTTCCAGAGCGGGTCGTACAAGGCGGGCGTCGCGGCCGAGGACGAAAAGTCGGTGACCTTCGAACATTGCTCGCCGTACGTCATTGCGGCCATGCCCAAAAACAAGAACTGCCTGCAAGCGGGCTGCAGGATGGGCCTGGTCCTCAATGGCAAAGCCCACTGCCAAGTCTGCCTTTCCCTCGACAAGATGCAGAACTTCACCGCGCCCGTGGACTTCAGCGACGGCCTGGACCTGACCGACCTTGTCAAGGGGCACTACCAGTACTGGCTCAAGTTCATGGCGCCGGCGTCCAGTCTGGCGGGCAAGGACATCGCGCTGACCACGCGCTGCATGGCCAGCGGCTACGTGATGCCGCAATTGAAGCCCGACGGCACGCAGGTCAAGTTCAACGCCTCGGGCCTGGGCGTGTCAACCATCGGTCCTCAAGCCAAGGCGATCCGCGAGAATCTCAGCGCCGGTGCGTTGGACGAGCCGTCGTTCACCGTGAAGCTCAATACCCCGCACGGCGAAAAAATCGAGACGGTTTGCTGGGCCGTCCGCAGCCCGACCGGTTGCCCGCCGAAACCCGGCCTGGCCTTCAAGGCCGAGTATTCAACCGACGGGAAGCAGTGGAAGGTCCTCCGCGAGGATTCGCGCTGGCGCCGCCGGTGCCCTACGAGGCGCCGGACACCTGGTCCCAGTCGTTCTTCTACGGCGCCAACGACATCGCCGATGACGACGCCCGCGAGGTTCAGGTCCGCATCAGCAACAACCTGGGCAAGTCCTACCAGATGGGCCAGTTCTCGTTGATCTACCAGACCGGCAACACGGCCAAGACCAAGGTCACGTACTGCTGGGACGAAGCGGGGCAGGAAAAGATCGCCGAGCACCTCTACCCTGCTGCGGCGAGGATGGATGCGTCCTGGAAGATCGAGACGGGCAAGGACCCGAAAATGAAGTGGGTCGAGATGACGGCCGTCCCGGCGCTCGCGATGAAATCCACGGCTGCGGCAGGCCGTTCCCTTTTGGTTCACGACGACGCCTCGTTGCGGACGGCGGTCCGTAGCGCCGCTCCCGGCACGCATATCCGCATTGCACCGGGAGACTACCGGCCGAACTTGCGGGCCGAGAACTTGCATGGCACGGCCGAGCAGCCCATCGTCATCGAAGGCGACGACCCCCAGCATCCGCCACTATTCGTGGGAGGCAACGAGTCATGGCACCTCAGCGGTTGCTGCTATCTCACGCTGCGGAATGTGGCCGCCCGCAGGCAGGAGGACAATGGCATCAATCTCGACGATGGCGGCAAGTTCGACCAGCCCGCACACCACATCGTACTCGAACATCTTCAGGTCTCGGACATCGGGCCGAAGGGAAATCACGACGCCATTAAGCTCTCCGGGTTGGAAGACTTCGTGGTCCGGGATTGCCAGATCGAGGGCTGGGGCGGCCAGGCGCCCGACATGGTCGGCTGCCACCGCGGGCTGATTGAAGGTTGCACCTTCCGGGGAAAGCCCGGCTGCTCGCAGGACTGCGGTCCGCAGATCAAGGGCGGATCGAGCCAGATCACGGTCCGCCGCTGCCTCTTTCTCGATGCGGGAGATCGGGGTGTGAACATGGGCGGCTCCACCGGCGCCAACTTCTTCCGGCCGCACGGCGCCCATTACGAGGCCAAGGACGTCACCGTGGAAGGTTGCACGTTCGTGGGTGGCGAGGCGTGCGTGGCCTATGTCGGCGTTCTGGGCGCCGTGGTCCGCTACAACACCATGTACCGGCCGCGGGCATGGGTCTTGCGGATCCTGCAGGAGAATACGAGCGAAGGGATTGCGGCCTGCCGCGAGGGGCGTTTCGAGCACAACCTCATCATCTTCCGCCGCCGCGGCGGCCGTGAGCTCGTGAATATCGGCCCGCACACCCGGCCGGAGACGTTTCGTTTCGCCCATAACTGGTGGTACCGCGAGGACCAGCCGGCGGAGAGCAGGCCCGCGCTGCCCGCGGCGGAAAATGACGGGGTGTACGGCATCGACCCGCAACTGACCGCGCCGGCAGTCCACGATTTCCGGCCGCACAACCCCTTGGCAGCGGCCTTCGGGGCGACCGCATGGAAACCGTAAGACTAAGTCGTAATTTCCCACCAGCATCCCGTCGTTCCATCAACCGAGGGCGGCAAGAAGGGCAGATTGATCGAGCACGCCAGGCGGGGGCGGAGGTAGCGACCTCTGACCGGTAACGAAAAGCACCCGCGTAGCCATCGGGCGGCAGGGGGCCTCGGCGACTGAGACAAACGGCGATCGACACAGTGACGGCGTCCGCATTGTACTCGGTGTAAATGCAAACAGGCGAGATACCGCATCGTCGTGCCGACCGGCGCGTTGCGAGTGGTCTCGGTGGTGGATACCATAAAATGCCTTGGCGTTGTTTTCGTCAAGTAAAAGAACCAAGAGTCAGGAGGATGTTATGCAACAGCGGCGTCTTGGCTGCGAGGGGTTAACCGTTTCGGCCGTGGGCCTGGGCTGCATGGGCATGAGCGAGTTCTACGGCCCCGGCGACGAGGCCGAGTCGATCGCGACGATCCACCGCGCGTTGGAACTGGGGATCAATTTCCTGGATACAGCCGACATGTACGGCGTAGGCAAGAACGAGATTCTCGTGGGGAAGGCCATCCGCGAGCTTCGCAGCCAGGTCGTGCTGGCCACGAAATTCGGCAACGTGCGGACGCCGGATGGCGGCTGGGCGGGTGTCAACGGGCGGCCGGAGTACGTCCGCCAGTGCTGCGGCGCTTCGCTTCAGCGTCTCGGCCTGGATTACATCGACTTGTACTACCAGCACCGCGTTGATCCCAAGGTCCCCATCGAAGACACGGTGGGGGCCATGGCCAAGTTGGTCCAGCAGGGAAAGGTCCGCTACCTGGGCCTGTCGGAGGCAGCCCCCGCCACAATTCGCCGTGCCCACGCCGTCTACCCCATCACGGCACTTCAGACCGAATACTCGTTGTGGAGCCGGGAGCCCGAGGAGGAAATCCTCTCCACGGTGCGCGAGCTGGGCATCGGTTTCGTGGCCTACAGCCCTCTGGGACGAGGCTTCCTGACGGGCCGGTTCCAGCGGCTGGAGGACGTGCCCGAGGACGACTGGCGGCGGAGGATGCCGCGGTTCCAAGGCGAGAGCTTCCAGACGAATCTCCAGATCGTGGAGCGGGTCAAGGAGATCGCCGCGCGGCGGAAGGCTGCGCCGAGCCAGATTGCCCTGGCGTGGCTCCTGGCCCAGGGCGGCGACATCGTACCGATCCCTGGGACCAAGCGGCGGCACTATCTGGAAGAGAACGTCGCAGCCGTCGAGGTCGAACTCGGCGCGGAGGACTTGCGGTGGCTCGGCGAGGCGATACCCCGCGGTGTGACCGCCGGACAACGGTACCCGGATATGAGCACGGTCAACCGTTGATGGCCGACTCGGAAACTCGCATGTCCGGCACTCCAGAGACGAACCCGTACGAATCTCCCCTGACGGTAAGCGCGCCGCCGTCCGCTAAAGCCTCGTTGGCGGCCAGTTATGGCGGGGGCGCCATTGTCCCCAGGACGATCGCCGCGTCGATCGACGAAATCGTCGCAATTCTCCTGGCCTTCAGTGCGGCCGCGATTTTGCCCGAGGACCTCCGACTCTTGCAGGTCTTCGTCATGATGCTGGTCTGGCTCGCGTATTTCCTTTTGGCCGAAGGTACTTTCTCCATGACGCTGGGGAAGTTGCTTGTCGGCCAGATAGTGCTCCAGGTTGACGGAACGCGAATCACGTGGCGTCAAGCGATCGTGCGCACGCTCTTTCGCCTGCTCGAAGTGAACCCGATTCTGCTGGGGGCGGTTCCGGCCGGTCTCTGTATCATCTTCTCGCGGCACCGGCAGCGCATAGGGGACATGGTTGCCGGCACGATCGTAGTTTCAGCGAAGCGGATGCGGCGGTCGAAAATGATAGCCGGCTGATAGTCGGCCCAACCATGCCCGTGACCCGATCGCCATGCTTCTTCGACGTGGCGGCCGGCGCCCGCGGCGACGGCGCGTTGATCGTCGGCGATGTCATCAATGGTTTCATGATCGCGATCACAACCTGGTTGCATTTCCGGACTCTTGCCGCTGGGGCGGACCTCTCTGAGGACGACATCCCTGCATGGTCGAAGAGCCCCGCCAGTTCGTGGTCGCGGCGATAGAGGGCCGGTGGGCGCGTTGCAGGCGATCCGTGTGGTGGATAGTATGATTGGTAGTATTGGCTGATGGCACCTAGGCCATGGGAAATCCGTAGGGGAAACTTGCAGTGGGGAGAATCTGGCAATTCGTGGAGACGCAGGTCCTCGACGCCGGCACCTTGGGCGGGGCGATATTCTACGCCGCTGTCTTCACCGTGGCCGCATGGGGCTTGGGCTGGTTGCTAAAGAGCAGCGTAACCCATGCCATGGAGAGGGATCGCCGCGGGCTCGTCGATCGTACGGCCGCCCCCTTCGTGACCCAACTGCTGGGCGCCGTGATCTACGTGATCGCCGCGCTTCTGTACGTACACCTGGTTCCCGAGCTGCGGGGGATCGGTACGGCGCTGCTGGCCGGGGCCGGCGTGGCGTCGATCGTTCTCGGGCTGGCTGCGCAGAGCACGCTGGGCAACCTCGTCTCGGGCATGACGCTATTGCTTTACCGCCCGTTCCAGGTGGGAGACCGCGTTCAGGTAACCGCCCCCACGGGCTTGGAAACGGGCGTCGTCGAAGTCATCACGCTGGGATACACCATCTTGCGGACGGGCGACAACCGCCGCATCGTCGTGCCGAATTCGGCGATGGCCAACCAGGTGACGGTGAACCTTACGTCCGTAGACCCGCGGATCATGGTCGCCGTGCCAGTCCGCATCGACTACGCCGCCGATCTGGACAAGGCCCGCAAAATTCTCCTGGAGTTGGCTCAGCACCACCCCCACGTTCGGGAGGTCGTCGGCTGCCCGCTTACGGCGTTGGGCGAGTCGAGCGTGACGCTGACCGTCCAGGCTTGGTGTACCGAGGCAGGCGTTGCCAAGCAGGTCGAGTTCGACCTCTTGGAACAGGCAAAGAATCGCTTCCAAGATGAAGGCATCGAGGTTCCTTATCCCTACCGCAATCTGGTCTTCAAGGGCAAACCGCCGTCGGCATAGGGGCTGGGTTGCCGTGCTTACCATCACCTACTGGGTAAACATCTCGTGAAAGTGCAGCCGATACTGCGAGATGGCGTAAGGCGAATTTTGCATCGGTGATGATTTGCGGCAACATTTCGAGAACCACTCGATGACATGCGGGAGCCCTCTTGCGCCGAGGGTTGGGAAAGGCGGGACGAGCATTAGCGTACGGGACATTACGATCCTCCGATACGTAAGCTGCGTGCGCACAGCTTGAGGGTGGGTGTGGCCGCCGCGACGTTGCGGACGGCACCAGGGTCGCGCCGGCAAGAAACGAAAAGAGCCTCGAATCGACCTGGTGGTCGATCCAAGGCTCGAGAAGCCCCTGGCGGTGACCCTTCAGGAGCTACGCCGGCGCGTCCAGAGGTAGTCGTCTATGGCAATCAGAGGGGGATAGTACCCCACCCCCTAGCCTGTGGCGGAGTGCCCACCGCCGCAGCGAAGCAGGTGCGAAAAGCCCCGGAGTGGACGCACCCTCGAGGTCGGCATGGCGTGGAAGACGCCGCATTACAGTTCCTCCTACCAATTCCACCCTCGGTCTGAATCCTTCAAGCACATTCATTTTGAACTCCAAGCAAAAGTCGTCTGGTAGTTCTCCATTGAACTTTGCAGTTGCCACTCCCATTCCGATAAAAAGTCCTTTCTCAATCTTCCACTCACCGCTTGCGAATAGCCAAGTCCGTCCGCCGCCGGTCGGTGTTGCCTCCAGGACACGAAAACCCCATTTCCCGTTCCTGCAGAACGCCTCGGCCTGCAGCGCGACACGGCTGGTGGAAAAACCTCAGCACCAGATTGTTCGCAGCAGCGGTGCCTGCGGATGCGTCGCTGATATCAGGATCGCCGCGAAGGAAACATTCAATCTTCATGAAGTGAATCCACCCCAACACGCCGTGCGAATACTATATCGCTCGCGTTTGAGACCGGCCCATTCCATACCCGAAGCGCAAGCGAGGGAACACGTTAGCACCCTCGCTTGCGCAGTCGGGACGATATCAAATTCAACCGCGGGCAGTATATCGCGTAAACCACTCAACGGATAGATAAACGAGCGAAGCCGCCACAGAGCGGCATGAGCCGACGCACAGGCACCCCCAACCGCCGCGTCGAATGCGCAGGGCAGACGTGGAAAAGTCAGGAAACTCTCGGTTTTCTCGATCAGGAGGCAATTTGATTCGCAGGATTTTGCCAATCTCTGTTATGGCGATTGACTATGCTGAACTCGGCTGCGAAAATGCGGCAATATTTTGCCGCACTTCGGCGGTCGAATACCTGTTAGCGAACATCGAAAAAATAGAAGCATGAAGAAAAGAGTATTTGTCGCAGGAGCGAGTGGGGCTATCGGACGCCGGCTCTGCCGGTTGCTCGTCAACGAGGGTTGGTCTGTGATTGGCACGACGCGTTCTTTGGAGAAGGCCCCCGTGCTTCTCGACCTCGGCGTTGAGCCAGCGCTCGTGGATGTATTCAATGAAGCACTGCTGCTCGAAATAGTCTGCAAAGCGGAACCTGAGGTGGTTGTTCATCAGCTAACAGACCTTCCGCCTGCATTGGACCCTACGAAAATTGCCGAAGCGTTAGTTCGCAATGCGCGCCTTCAAGATGTCGGCACACGCAACTTGGTCGCTGCTGCCGTCGCCGCAGGCGCGAAACGATTGGTGGCTCAAAGCCTCGCCTTCGTTTACGCTCCTGGTCCGATGCCCTACCGTGAAGATGCCCCTCTGTGTCTGGATGATCCGTTTCACGGTGAGACCGCACGTGCTGTCGCCAGTCTTGAACAACAAGTATTGGCCGCGCCGTTAACCGGGATCGTTCTGCGATACGGAAAACTGTATGGTCCAGGGACTGGCTTTGATTTGCCAGCAAGCGGCGGTCCGGTGCATGTCGATGACGCTGCCGATGCGGCGCGGCGCAGCGCTTACGCGCGGAGAAACCGGTGTTTATAATATTGCGGAGGACGATGGCGCTGTCTCCATCAATAAGGCGGCTGAGGCGCTGGGTTGGGTGCCCGGATTCCGTTTAGACGAACACAAACGCTAACAACTCGGCGGAGACGAACCGCCGCGAAGTGCTCTGCAAATCCTATTTCCACGGTTCCCAATGATCGACATGCATCATCTTTGCCACCTCGGTCATCGGATTGAATGCTACCGGCAGCCATAACTGGCACGACGCGTCGATAGGCACCCGCTGGCCCTTGGGGCCGACGAACCACTGGTCGCACATGGCGAAGACCTTGTCCGACTCGGCGATGTAGACGAAATTCGAGATTTGGCCGCTCCAGGTCCGCTGCTCGCTCATCAAGCCCATTTCGCGATAGGGGCCGAGGGGCGCTCGGCTACGGCGTAATTGGTGTCAGTCGGATTCCAGCCCTCGACGCCGGAGCCGGCGGCGATGTACTTGCCCTGGTAACGGATCAAGGCGGCCCCTTCGTGTGCCTTGTGTTTCGCCGGGTCGCTCTTCAGCGCGATGGTCGTCTTGCCACTGGTGCTCAGGAAATCAGCCGCCAGCAGATCCACGCGGATATTGCGGTGCCCATCGTCGTAAACCAGGTAACCCTTGCCGTCTTGATCCTTGAAAAGCCCCAGATCCTGCCCCCAGCCGTGTTCTTCGGCGGTGTTCCGTTGCCCGACGAACGTGAATGGACCGGTGGGCTTGTCGGCTACGGCCACGGCCAGCATCGCCGCCGGGTACTCAGGCTCGGTGGTACCGATGCAGAAGAACCAGAGGACGGACTTGCCGGTCCTGTCGTTGTACAGGACGTTGGGGCGGTGCGACGTGCCTTTGGCCAGCCAGCCATCCTTCGGGAACGTGAAGCAGACACCCTCGTACCTCCAATCCACCAGGTTCTTCGAACTATAGCAGTTGAAGCCTTGCTGCAAGCGGGCGGCCTCGCGGCCCCAAAGCCCCGCGGGATTGCCCTTGTAGCTCGTGCCGTACCAGTAAAACACATTGCCGACGCGGGTAATGCCGCCGTCGTGGCAGGAAATCGGGTTCCCCGAGGTGTCGGTCCAGGCCGAATAGTTGCGGATAGGCTTGTCGGCGAAAGAAGGGCTGGCAGAAATAGTAACCGCGAGAACAATCCATGGGATCATCGAAGGGGGCATGGTTTGGGCTCCGTGTGGGATATCGCTCGATCGGACTCTGCCAGCGTAGTTCAAGGTCGGACATTTGTCCACAGGCTGGGCTTGTTCCCGGAGGTGACTTCCGCCACGCGCCGTGCTATCCTACGAGAATTCAGACGAGCCTGTTTCCGAGGCTCGGGGGCGAGTAACAAGGCGAAGGGAGAGTCCGCATGCGCGTGATCTTGGTGTTCCTGGCAGTAACGGCGGTGGCCGACTTGCGGGCCGCTAATAGACGTTCCCCGCTGGCTATTCAGCCCTGCCATCGAGGCAGAAGAAAACGTTTTCGAATTCCAAGTTCGAAAGGAGACCACGGCATGCATAGTCAGCTTCCTTCGGCCTTGCAGCGAATAGCATCTTGCGCCGGGCTGGCAACGGTAGTTGCGTGGATGGCGGCGGCCTCGGCCTGGGCAGGTGATGTAAAGTCCCCCAGCACGGAGAAGTCCCCCGCTGAACCGCAGACCATCTTGCGTCTGGCCGCACCGTTGGATTACCAGGTGTTTCAACGGCGATCCGGCCTGCGAGGTTCCGTGCGCAGTGAGAGGTATTGCCGCGGGGGACCGCGACGCGATTCAAGTGCGGCTGAGCGGCAAATCGGTCACCGGAGAATTGCCGGGAAACTGGCAACCGCTCCAGCTCGACCTTAAGACCCACGAGTTCCAGGGAGATCTCCCCACGGCTGCGGGCGGATGGTATCGACTCGAGGTGCGGGCCATCCGCGGCGGCAAGGTGCTCGATCGCAGCATCGTTGAGCACGTCGGTGTGGGCGAGGTTTTCATCGTGGCCGGACAATCGAACTCGTCCAACCACGGCTCGCCGCGGCAGCGGACCCTCACCGGCATGGTGGCTTCCTTCGGCGGCGAGAAGTGGGGCTTGGCCAATGATCCCCAACCGGGCGGCAGCGGAGACGGGGGCAGCTTCATGCCCGCATTCGGTGACGCCCTGTACAAGAAGTGCCGCGTGCCCATCGGCATCGCCTCGGTGGGCATGGGGGCCACGAGCGTGCGCCAGTGGCTGCCGAAAGGGGAACGGATGAGCCAGCGGCCGACGATCGACGCCTTCGTCAAGGCGGTTGGTCCTGGGCAATGGGAATCCACGGGCCAGCTTTTCGAGCGATTGATGCAGCGAATCGAGGGTCTTGGTCCGCGCGGTTGCCGAGCCGTGCTGTGGCACCAGGGCGAGTCGGATGCCGGGCAGGCCCGCTCCGGGTATCCCGCCAGCGTGCAGATTTCCGGCGACCAGTACCGCCAGTTCATGGAGAAGCTCATCCGCGCTTCGCGGCAGCGTGCCGGCTGGGAGATCCCGTGGTTCGTGGCCGAGGCCACCTATCACAGCGAGCAGGACCCGGCCGACGAAGAGTTTCGAGCAGCGCAACGGGCCCTATGGCAGTCGAAAATCGCCCTGGAAGGCCCTGACACCGACGCCCTGCGGAAGGAATACCGCGCCGGGGTCCATTTCAATGCCAAGGGCCTGCAAGCCCATGGCCACCTTTGGGCGGCGAAGGTCGGCGTTTGGCTGGACAATACTCTCTCCACCAAGGCACGTTAGATGCGGCTTACCTGGGCGGCGGATATTCAGCTGAACTTCGTGACCACCATGGGGCACCGCCGGTTCCTGGAGCCGGCCGGGGAGCGGGCCGATGTCCTGGTCGTCGCTGGCGACATTGCCGAGAGCCACAACCTGGTTTCCGCTCTGGAGTCGCTGGCGAGATTAGAACATCTACATGTCGTCGCCTGCTATTTCTCACACCCCAGGGGGATCGCCTACGCTGGATCGCGGATTATGGCAGCGGATGCTAGAGGCAACGGTGTAGCGTCGATGGCATTGCATCCCTGGCAAGGTTCCCTTTGCATGTTATCTACCAGGATTCGCAACGTCTGGCGGAGGACGTCGCAGCCTTCGCGCAGGGCTTCTTCCGTGATGCAAAGCGGCGGAGCGATCTTCACGCAGCCGCCGCCTACGCCCACCGGCGCAAACATCAATAACCCACGGCGAAAGCAACCGTTGATGATGTCCCAGGCCAGATCGTAATTCGGCTCCTTGGTGCCCGGCTTGACTACCAGCAGACCACCCACCAGTCCCTCGGCCGGCGCAAATCCGACGACCTGGGGAAACTCCTCCTTGATCGCCGCCAGCTCCTGCTTCAACACAGGCCCCAGCCGGGCGGCGTTTTCGATCAGCTTTTCCTCGAAGATGGCCTCGATACTCGCCAGCGCCGCGGCACAGCACACCGCGTTGCCGGAGTGCGTGCTCGTCATTTCGTTCGGGCCGTAAAGGTCCATCACATCCTGCCTGCCGATCACGGCGCTAATGGGCAGCGATGAGCTGATCCCTTTGCCCAGGCAGAACAAGTCGGGGATAACTCCGTAGAGCTCAAAGCCCCAGAGGGTTCCACAGCGACCGAAACCGGCCTGAACTTCGTCGAAGCACAAGAGCGCACCGTGCCGGTCGCACCATTGGCGCAGCGCCTGGGCGTAGGCTTTTGGCATGAAATTGGGACCGGCGCCCTGATACGTTTCCGCAATCACGCCCGCGACGTTGCCGGGATCGACCTTCTGTTCGGCCAGCGTGGTTTCGAAGAGCTCAAAGGCCGTATCCTCGCAACGGAATCCGTCAGGGAAGGGGACGTGGACGATCTCCGGATCGAGGTTCTTGATCCAGGCCCTGCCGGCCGGCGTGCCGCCCAATTGCTGGGCCCCCATCGTCCGGCCATGAAACGCGTCGACAAACGATACGATGACGCTTTTTCTGATTCCACCCTGTCGCAGCCCAAAGGTGCGTATCAACTTCAGCGCGCATTCCGTACTCTCGCCGCCGGTGCTCAACAAGAACACCTTGTATTCCGGTCTCGGCGCCAGCGAGGCCAGTTTTTCGACGAGCTCGATGCGCGGCTGGTTGGGAAAGCAATAGGTCGTGAGGAGCGGCTTCTCGATCTGCCGGCGGATGGCCGTGATGATCCTCGGGTGCCCGTGCCCGGCGTTAGTGATGAGAACGCCGCTGGAGAAGTCAAGCCACTGGTTGCCATAGGCGTCAAAGACGCTGCAACCTTCGGCCCGGTCCCAAACGATCGGAGGCTGGCCCCGCATGCTTTGCGGCTCGGCCGCGCGCATCCGCGCAATCCGCGCAATCGTTTCAGGATTTGGAATCGTGCCACTGAGCTTGCGGTGCCGCGTCGACACCGTCTCTACCAACTCGGGCACCAAGGGGAATTCTCTGGCCATAATGCACTCTCCAGGTTGTCGGCAAACCAGTTCATGGCTTCATGGAGACGCCCGCATGGGAACCATAAACAATTTCGACCTCGCGGCCGCCATTCTGGATGGATAGCCGGCCGGCTTCCATCACCAGTTCGTTGTAGCTGCTGTTCCTGGGCGTTGCCATGATTTCGTCTTTGTCGTACTGCCGGAGCAACTCCTGCCGCTTCGCCAGTGCGGCGGACTGCGGAAGCCCTGCAGAGGCGTCGATGGCCCGGTTGATGCTGCGGACAATATATTCGATCGAGCGGAAGCCGTAGCCAACCGGCGCGAGACCTTCGCCGCCGAGATCGACGAAGTTCAGGTAGTCGGGGCTTGGCTGGCAATAGTACTTGTCGCCGGGCGGGACCGTCTTCTCGACGTAGCAATACTCGATCCCGCGGTACTGATCGTTGTGGACCAGCATGCCACTCCGCTCCTTGCCGGCGCAATACATCCGCAATCCCTGAAAGTTCGCGCCCGGGCCCTGATCCGGGTAGCCCATCATGTTGATCACGTTCAGACAGGCGGCATTTTGCCAGAGCACGCGGGCGCTGGTCCAGAGGTAACCCCGGTTTCCGTTTGGATAGGAGTCAACAATACCATAAACGGAAACCGAAGCCGGCAACAGGCCGGTGATGAAATGCACCTGGTCCACGTAATGGCAGCCGACATAGGTGAACATGTCGGAGTTCTCGCAAGTACACCAGTTCATGAAGTTCGAGTGTCGATAGGAGTACGGCTCGTTCATCTCGGCGTGGCCCAGTTTGAACTCGCCGAAAAGTCCCTCGCGGTACTGCCGGCGGGCCAGCAGCGCTCGATCGTCCAGCCGTTTGTGGTACTCGACAGCGACCACCAGGCCTTTCTCGTAAGCCTGCCGTTCGATCTCCAGCGTCTCGTCGTACCGGAGCACGAGCGGCTTGACGCAGCAAACGTGCTGCTCGTGGGCGATTGCCTCCTGGAGGACGACGTAGTGTAATTGATCGGGAGTGGCGACGACCACGATGTGGCCTCGGTCCATCTGGGCAATCACTTTGCGGAACAAGTCGGATTGTTTTTGCGACGGATCCGTTTCCAGCGACGGATGGGCCAGGAAGGACTGGCCGGGAAAAGCATTCCGCAAGGTTTGATCTTCGGCAAGCGTCCGCAAGGGACCGCTGGCGAGGGCGCAGACGTGGATTTCCCCGACCAGGCCAATCCTCTGTAATTGGTAGAACGAAGGCAGGATCTGCACCTGTGTGATCATTCCGCCGCCGATAATGCAAACATCAGGTTTGGCCACCGAGGGTCCTCCTTCGTTCGAACAAGACGATGTCGTGTGCGGTTGCCTCGTCAATCAACGCAACCCGGGGCACAGCACACCGGTTGCTGGCAAGTCCATCGCTGCGGAACAGGCCGCGGCGATTCCGGAATGAAGTTCTCGACCTTTCCGATGCCAGCGATTTTCGCTCTTGGCTTATGGGGTCTTTCGCGGACGAACGTGTTCAAATCCCAGTATGGCCCGAAGTTCCTTTGGCCACAACAACCAGTTTTTGCAAATCTCAGGCCTTCTTTTTGCAGAGGCCCCGCTCAAAGCTACCGCGGACCCGGGTGAATCAGGCTCCCTCATCGGCGCCGGCCGCCCGGGCGGTGGGCTTGCCGATATTCGCTCGGCGTCATGCCCGTCCCCCGTTGAAACAAGCTGCACAGGGCGCGCGTTCCATTCAGGCCGCAGGCCTTGGCGACGTCAGCAAGACCAAGCTCCTTGGCGTCAACGAGCAGTTGCTTGGCTTTGGCCAGGCGGGCGTCGCAGATGAAGGCGTACGGCGAGCAGCCGTAGCGGAGATGAAAGCGATATTCCAGCCAGCGGCGGGAAAAGGCGACGTCTTGCAAGAGGCGGTCCATGCTAAAGGGCTGGCTGATGTGTTCGCGGATATAGCGCACCGCCTCGGAAAGGTCAGGATCGTCAACGGCCATGCGGTCGCTCGATTCCCGCCGCACTACTCCCGACGGCGGCACGAGAACCTTCTCGGCCGGGGGCTTCCGGCCGGACATTATGCGGTCCAACAACTCCGCGGCGCGGTAGCCCACCTCACGGGCGTTCTGCGCAACGCTGCTCAGTTTCGGCGCCGACAACTCGCAGGCAATGTGAATGTTGTCGACGCCGATCAGGGCCGCGTCGTGCGGCACGCGAATCTCCCATTGCCGGCAGGCGTCGGCGACCACGCGGGCGCGGACGTCGTCGACAGCCAGCAGCCCAAAGGGCGGCTCAATGGTCTTCAACCAGCGGTGAAGCTCTTCCAGCCAATAACGCCAATTGGCTCGTCTGCCGTGGGCATAGCAGGTTTCCAATACGAAGCAGCCGCGGCCATTCTTCGCCAACTCCTCGACGAACCCTTGGCCGCGCCGCCGGGAGTACCAGGCATCCTTGAATCCGTAGAATGCGAAGTTTTGCACCTCGCAGCCGAGGAGTTCCTGGGCGGCCATGCGGCCGATCGCCCCCTGGTCGCTCACGACCGTGGGAAAACCGGGCTCGGCCAGCACCCCGGAGACATTGACGATCGGCAGGCCAAGGCTGCGTCCATCGCGGACTTCATCCGGCGAGGTGAGCATGGCGACCACGCCTTCGCCGGTCCAACCCCGCAGCTGTTTTAGCGACAGGTAGGACCGGGACGGACCGCCAAGGATGGCCCAGGCTCCGTGGCGCGCGCAAATTCCTCGACGCCCACCACGACTTCCTCTTCGTATCCCGCGATCACGGGAAAAGCCATCGCGATCTTTCGGAACCTGGCCATCTTCTTTGCTTGCTGAAGCGATTGGGGAATCTTATCTCTTACTTGTATCACGGGCGGCATCGCCGTTCAATTCCCTGGACGCTGAATGGCACGCAGTGTTGGCAGGAGGAGTCCATTCCGTTGCAGCCTCGGAGGATCGAAGCCATTCCGTTGTCTTGGCATTTTCCGACAATCGGAGTGAACTTCCTTCTGCATAGACGTGCGGCAACCGCGCGGAGCTCTGCGGAATAGCGTCCTGAGATTTGCAAAAAGTGGTCGTTGCGGTAAATGGGGTTTCACGACATAATGGACCGTGGCGTCAGTAGGTCCGCAAATGAATCGGTAGCAGCGGAATTCCTTGGCGGCGGGAACAGATCGAAAACCGTTCCGCCGGGAACCGGCCGAGTTGTTCTGCGGCATCATGACATTAACCTTGGAGCGTGCAATGAGAGTTCGCCGCGTCGTTTCGTTCGCGACCCTGCTGGCCGGAGCGGTTACTGTCTTCGGTTTCACGAACCCATCCGGGGTTTCCGCCCAGGCATTGACTTGGGATTCCAGCGGCAATGGAACGGTTCTGCACGGCTCCGGCACCTGGGATTCCGCTGGCAACTGTTACAACGGACCACCCGTGGGCTGGTCTGACAGCAGTGACGCCGTCTTCGGCGCGTCAAACGGCACGGCCGGCACCGTTACCATCAATAACATCGTCCAGCCGAATAGCATCACGTTCAATCCCGCCACCAGCGGGAACTACCTTATCACGGATGGTTCCATTGACATCGGTCCGTCCGGTACGTCGATGTCGATCACCGTCAATGCCGATGCGACGATCGCGTCGCAAGTAATCTGAACATGCCTAAGAAGTTTCTCGTGGCAATTGCCTTGGCAGCTCCCTGCCTGGGTAGCCTGCCCGGCCTTGCCAAGGCGGAGGTCTGCAACCTTAAGGTTCTCAGCGACGCCTCCCCCGACTACACGGACATGCCCAGCATGATCCACAGCATCACGGGCAAGTGGCCGACCGTGCCGGAAAAACTCTACGCCATGTTCTGGTGGAACCACGTTGCCCGCCGGCAAGTGCCACCGATGTACCAGCACGGGCTGGAGGTGACCGATCCGATCCGGCAATTCAACGACTACGGCTACACGCAGTGCAGCACGATCTCCGGAATCAACTGCGGCATCTGGCACAACATGGGGTTCCCGGTCAAGTACTGGGACATCGCCGGCCACACCGTGCCGGAGGTCCAGTACGACGGCCATTGGCACATGTACGATGATTCCATGTGCAATATCTACTTCACCTGTGACGGCCAGCGCGTGGCCGGCATCGAGGATATCCGCCAGGAACTCGGCTGCCCGGCCTCCGGCGGGAAAGTGGAGAAATACCATCTGGTCCTGTACCACCCCCTTTCGGCAACCAATACCGGTGTCACCGGTTTTGCGACCGGCGCAGAAGCGTGCCGCAGTTTGAGCGACCTGGCGGGTTGTTTCCGCAACGGCGGATGGGTCTGGTGGATGAACGGCTGGGACACGGGCCACCGTTATATTCTGAACCTCAAATCCAACGAGATCTATACGCGCTATTACACCCGGCTCGACGCCCCCGATCCCAAAGTCGCGGCGGCCCCCAATGTCTGGAAGAACGATCCGCGGTTCTTCGTGCCCAATCCGGCCACTCCCAGCAAAGACCAGCCAGACCCGGAGGCATTCGTCGGCGCCCGCCATATCCGGGGCACCGGCCAGTGGGATTACCAACCGAGCCTGAGCGCCTCGGATGCCAAGGACTACTACAGCCTGACGAACGTCGCGATCGAACAACCTTCGGGCCTGCGGCCCGAGCGGGCCGGGCGCCTTGCGGAGGCCGTCTTCAAGGTCCAGGGCGCGAACGTCATCGCCAGCCAGGAGATCGATGCCTCGCTCGTGCGCAGGTCTGTGGACGACCAGGCAAGCATCGCCGTCAGCACCGACGCCGGCGGCCACTGGAACACGGTCTGGACCGCTTCTGCCACCGGCCGTATCCCCGCCAAACTCACCCTGATCAAGGAAGTCAATGGGGCCTACGAGGTCCTCGTGAGAATCCGCATGACGGCCAAGGCCAACGCGTCCGACCTGGTGCTCAATCGCCTTCATCTCCGCACGTTCACCCAGGTCAACTCCAAGACTCAGCCGCGGCTCAACATCGGCCGGAATACCATCTACGTTGGCGCCGGCGAGCAGACCGAATCGACCGTCCTCTGGCCCGAATTGCAGGCGGACAAGTACAAGGAACTGATTTACGACGCGAAAAACATCCGGACCGAGAAGAGCCACCCGGCCTACGACCCGGTGCTGATGCCCGCTGACCCGAAGCGGGAAGGCTACCTGGTCTACAAGCTCCAGGTCCCCGGCGATATTACGCGCGTAACTATCGGCGGGCGCTACCGCACGATGGAGAACAACGACAAGGGCCGGATCGCCTACCTGGTCTCGCTGGATGACGGCAAGACCTGGAAAGAAACCTGGCGAGTGCGCGGCAAACCCAACGCCAAACGCAACAAAGGCACGCCCGTTGACGAGATCCATCACCAATCCGTGGACATACCCAGGGGCAATAAGAGCGTGCTGGTGAAGTACTCCATGTTCAAGTTCGGCCTGTGGAACCTCCGCGCCGAGGCGGACTACGTGCCGGGCGACACGACCTTCAAGCCCCTGGAGGTTACCTTCACCTGGAACGAGCGCCAGGAAGACTATTCGCTTGTCAGGCGCAGCCACACGCAGCTGCTCGACCGCCTGCCCGCCAGGTATGAGATTAACGTCGGCGGCGCCGATCACCCCGAAATGGTCAGTCTTCGCATCAATCAGCAGGGTGCTGCAACTTTCGCGACCACGCAGCCGGTCGAGTACGGCTACTCGGACGGTAAGAACGGGGGCGGGCAGAAGTACGTCGGCACGTGGGTCAGCTACGGCAAGAACATCGCTTTCGGCAAGAAGTACTCCTTCAGCAAACCTTCCGTCCAGTGCTGGGCGGGCTGCAATGATAAGGATCTTACCCGCCTCACCGATGGTTACATCGGCAATCCCACGGGCGGCGGCAGCTATTGGGGAAAATCGGCCGGCTGGGACGACAGAACCCCGGAAGTGGGCATCGATCTGGACCTTGGGCAGGAATCCCGCTGCGCGGCCATCGGCCTGTCGAGCTGCGGTGACGATGCGTTGACCGGCCGATTGGCCCGCAATCAAGCCGTCGAAGTCCTGATTTCCGGCGATGGCAAGACGTACAGATCCGTCGGCTTCGTGAACTTCAAAGTCCGCTTCAAGGACATCCCTTACAACTACATGCTCGGCGACGAAGAGTCGATGGGCGGCGAGGTCTTCTACGTGCCCTTGGCGAAACCTGTCACGGCACGTTTTGTCCGCTACAAAGTCAAGTTCAGGGGCGGGATGTTTTTCACGACGGAACTGCTCGTGCACGATAATGTGACGGTCAGGCCGTTTGACATCCGCATTGCAGCTGCCTGATGGGCTACCCCAGGCGGCGAAATAGCCCACCGAGAGCTTTCCAAATTCCTGTTGTTCCTCCATGGGAGCTGCCTGATGAAAGTCTGCAATTCAGTATTCGCGATCGCCGCATTGGTGCTTGCCTCGGCCCATAACGCACGGGCTGCCGCGCCCGTGGGCGTGGTAGCCAACATCAAGGTCCTGTCCGATAAGGTGGAGGACATCTCCAGTGTCGAGGCATGGAAGCAGTCGTATATCACCGCTGGCATGAGCGACCAGGACAAGGCACTGGCCATCTGGAGGACCGTGACCAAGTTCCGTCTTCAGACCTATCCGCCGTGCGAGGGAATCGAGGCGGACGGTGGGCATGTTCATGACGCGATCAAGATGTTTAACGTGTACGGATATTGCCAGTGTTGCTGCGCGGCGGCGTGCGTCGAGTGTCTCGGCCGCCGCGCGGGCCTGGAAACGCGAGGGTGGTCGATCAACACGCACAGCGTGGCCGAAGTCAAGTACGGCGGAACCTGGCACATGCTCGACGGGGCTTACATGGAATACTGGCTCAACGGCCAGGGCCAGATCGCCGGCGTCGAGGAGATCAACAGGGCTGTGATGGACTGGTACAAGGCCAACCCGGCGGCCCGGGGCAAGGCCGCCGAGTACGGCCCCGCCAAGGGCCCGCCACTGATGTCCAGGAATGACTTCTTCGAGAAGAACCATCTGTCACTGACGGGTCCCTGGGCGGGGGCCATGCATGCCTTCGAGTTTGAGAAGGCATCGGTCATGAACAATGCCTACGCGCAGGGATATCGCGTCAACATCCAACTTCGCGAGGGCGAGAGGTTGACCCGCAACTGGATCAACAAGGGACTGGAGATCAACCCGGGCGGCGCTGAATGCATGGGGCCGGTCGACAAGCCGATCCATGCTGCGCTGGGCGATCGCGCCCCGCTGCGGATCGGCAACGGCACCCACGAGTACACGGTTCCCCTGGGCAGCGAGACCTTCCGACGGGGAGTGCTGGAGGCGGTGAATGTCGCCTGCACGGCCGAGGACCGGGCGACTCCGCCGGTTCACGTGAAAGATGCCGCCGCGGAAAGCTACTTCGTCGTGCGCATGAGCAACCCCTACGTTTATCTCGGTGGGAAGCTCGCCCTCAAGACCGTCGTGGGGAATGGCGGGGCCGTCGCGGTGCTGATGAGCACGAACCACGGCCTGGACTACAAACCGGTGGCCTCCTTCGACGGCAGTGGCGAGAAAGCAATCCCCTTGCCGAAATCCCGGGATTGCTACGACTATCGACTGAAATTCGTGCTCAAGGGGCAGGGCACGGGGCTGGACAACTTGCGTATCATCAACGATATCCAGCACTCTACGGCCCCGCTGCCCGCACTCGCTAAGGGCGCCAACACGATCACGTTCTCCGCCGGCGACGCCGAGGGGACCATCACCCTGGAAGGCGGGATGAGCGGCGGCTCCCCGCGGCCCTTCCACATGTACCACGTCGTCCGCAACGGCATCAAGGAAGAGCGTTGGATCGCTCCAACCGGCAAGGGAACCGCGATGGTGCCGTTTGAGACGCCCGGTGCCTTGAAGCGGATCCGCCTTGCCGCTAGCTACCGGGCACGCGACAAAAAGGACTCCTACGCCGTCGACGTTTCCTTCGACAAGGGAAATACCTGGAAACCCGTGGGAACTCTGGCCGGTCCCGGCCGCACGTTGTGTGCGAATCTGTTGTTCAGCAAGGTGCCCGCCGGCGCAACCAAGGGACAATTGCGTTTTACGGCGAAGGTCCTCAACACCTTGAGCCTGCAGGACCTGCGGATCGACTGCGATTACCAACTGCCCCATGGCGGCTTCCGCCCGGTTCAGATTACTTATCTATGGCAAGAGAACGGCATGGAGAAGAAAGACGTGCACCTGGCAGCAACACCCGCCGAAAGCTATACGATCAATCTGGCCGCAGAGCCTAAGCTCAAGAGCATCGTACTGGAACTGGCCCCGGACAAGTAACGCGAATGTGAGCCATGCAAGTACTCAAAGCCGGCGGACATCGACTCTTCGAAAACGATCCAATGACGGCGGCCGTGGTTTCCGAGATGCTGCTGGACCTGGAGACCAATGGAATGGACGCTGTGCGCAAGTACAGCCGGAACCTCGACGATTGGGAACCTGCGAGCTTTGAACTGACGCCCGCTCAAATGGCCGACGCAATTGCCCAACTGCCGCCGCAAGCGATTGCCGATACGGATTTTTGCCAGGGAAACGTGCGGCATTTTGCCGAGGCGCAGCTTGGAACGCTGTTGCCGTTGGAAGTCGAACTCCGTCCGGGTGTCTGGCTAGGACACAAACATATCCCGGTCAATGTCGTGGGCAGCTATGTTCCCGGCGGGCGCTACCCGATGTTCGGCTCCGCGCAAATGAGCATCGTCCCCGCCAAAGTCGCCGGCGTAAAGTCGGTCTTGGCCTGCACGCCTCCGGTGAAGGGCCAGGGCTACTATCCGGCAACGATCAACGCCATGGCCAAGGCCGGTGCAGACCGGCTATTTGTCCTTGGCGGTGTGCAGGCATTGGCCATGATGGCTTTCGGCCTGGGGGATGTGCCTGCGGCCGATGTCCTATGTGGCGCTGGCAACAAGTTCGTCGCCGAGGCCAAGCGGCAGCTTTTTGGGCGTTGCGGGATCGATCTGCTGGCAGGACCGACCGAAATCCTCGTGATTGCCGACGACCACGCCGATCCAGCCCTGGTGGCCTGCGATCTGCTAGGGCAGGCCGAGCATGATCCTGACAGCGGCGTATGTCTGATCTGCCTGAGCGACGATTGTGCCCGTCGTTGCATCGCAGAACTGGAACGGCAGTTGATTGTTTTGCCCACGCGCAAATCGCCGAGCAGTCCTGGGCCGCCAACGGAATCGTCTACGTGGCGTCTGACGCCGCCGAGGCCATCGCATTGAGCGACGACTACGCGCCGGAGCATCTGGAACTACACGTCCAGGACCGCAACCATTACTTTGAGCGCCTGACCAACTACGGCTCGCTGTTCATTGGTGAAGAGACCACCGTCGCCTACGGCGACAAGACCATCGGCACCAACCACATTCTGCCAACCGGCCGTTCGGCTCGCCATTCGGGCGGAGTGTGGGTGGGCAAATTCCTCCGGACTTGCACGTATCAGCGGATGACACGCCAGGCCAGCAGGGAAATTGCCGAAATCACCGAGCGTCAGTGCAGCCTGGAGAACATGCTCGCCCACGGCATCACCGCACGGGTGCGAATCGAGCGCTATAAAGAGGTGTGATCGCTTCATGGAAGAAAATGCAGCCATGATCGGGACTCGCATTTTCCAGCTGGGTGGCGGTTGGACCGTCTCGAAGGGACGTATATCACGGCAACGATGTCGCATCGGCAACGAGTTGGGCCACACGCGCGATCGCGGCGAGATCCAGGCGGAGCCCAGCTGGATGGACGCGATCGCTTGCGATACATCGCCAACAGCACCGCTCCAGCGATCAACAGCGCCAGCGTTCCCGGCTCGGGCACCGCCGCAACTGTCGCGCCGGACGATACCACCGGCGAGCCGCTCTCGGAAGGATCGAAGATGAACGTGCCGCCAGCGCCCACGTTCAAACTCGACCGGTCCGGCAGCGCATCGGCCGCCGTGATTTCCAGCGTCCCAGCGGTGACAATCGTTCCATCGGAATAGCTGTCGCTGCCGCTGAGGATCAGCAGCCCATTCCCGTTCTTGGTCAGCGGTCCGGTGCCGGTGAGATTTCCGGAAAGCGTCAACGTGTCGGTCAGGTTGGGTGTTGTGACCGTGGCATCGTCCAATGTCGCGGGCACGGCGGATTGCCCCGCCCCGGTGATGCTGCCGTTGGAAACTGTGAGGGCTGGCATCACGGGACTCGCGCTGGGGGCGATGGCCAGCGTACCGCCGTAATTGACATTGATCAGCCCGAATGAGCCGGAGCCGGTGACGGTTGCGCCGTAATTGACGTTGGTCGTGCCGGTAACCGCGCCGTTGTTACTGAGCAAGCTGTCTTGCAGATCCAAGGCGACGCCTTCGCCCTGGCTGTCGGCGTTGAGCGTGCCGCCGGAATTGACCGTGATCCGGCCGCCGCCGTAGCTCGTCAGATCGCTCAAATGGTTGTTGAGCACTCCGCCATTGTCGATCGTGATCACACCGGCATTGCTCCAGGAACTGACGTCGGCGGTGCCGCCGACCGTCATGTTCGCGGCGCCATCGTCGATGCCGCCGATGACGGTCAGGTCTCCGTTGACGAACAGTTTTCCCCGGTCGGTTACATTGGTGAAGGTGTCGGTGCCCGATTCCTGCACAACCGTGCCGGGGTTGATTGTCGTGGCATTGAGCACGGTCGTGGCGCCAGCCGGCAGGCTCTGCGTGCCGGGGCCGAAGAGGAAACCGCCGATGATGTTGGCGTTCCGATACTGCACGTTGCCGCCACCGAGGGCCTGTACGTACCGCGTGTTCAAATTGATCGTGGCTCCGCTCACGAGCAGGGTGCCGCCGTTATTTGCTGTGAACGACGGCGAGGGTATGTCTGCGAGCAATGCCAGCGTGCCGCCGCTAACGACCGTCGTGCCCGCGTAAACGTCGGAACCCGCCAGCGTCAACATCCCCGCCCCGGCCTTGTTAAATCCTCCAGGCCCCGACAAGGCGTTGGTAAGGGTCAACGTATTGCCATCGGTATCAAAAGTGCCATTACTTCCACTGATGCTCAAGGCAATGGGCACGCTGGTCGTAAACCCGGCTCCCATCTGGAGTGTTCCGCCGCCGAAATTGAATGCCGCAACACCGGAGCCCATAACCAATCCGGACGCCCCGGAGAGCATCAGCAAGCCGCCATTGAGGTTGTAGGTTCCCGTAGCGTGGGACGATTGGGTAAGAACCAAGCTGCCGAGTACCGCGTCGGTTCCACCCGTCTGCGTGAAGCTGCCGACGGCGTACGATCCGCCGTGGCCGATCCATTCAGTTCCCGTCACAGTAAGCAGGCCACCGCCGAGGAAATACGATCCGTTGCCCCCGGTTCCGTATTGGTCGCCAGTTCCAATGACAAGGCTAGCAACGGAATGGGTTCCGCCTGTCTGTGTGAAATTGCAGGTTGAGAAAGAAAAGCCCTGGCCGATCAATTCAGTTCCAGTGACGGTGAGCAGGCCACCGCTGAGTGAATACGATCCGACGCCGCTAAACCCCATTTGACCGTCCACGCCAAGGGCAAGGCTAGCAACGGAATGGGTTCCGCCGGTCTGTGTGAAGTTGCCGACTGATACGAAGGGAGGCAGCGTTCCGCCGCCTTGGCCGATCAGCTCAGATCCCGTCACGTTGAGCAGGCCGCCGCCAAGGATATATGATCCATCTCCTGGATCTGAGTTTTGATCCTCGCCCCCAATGACCAGGCTTGTGACCGAATGGGTTCCGCCGGTCTGCGCGAAGCTGCCGGCCGCCTGTGGATAAAGAATAGGTCCGCCTCCGGCTTGGCCAATCGACTCGGTCCCCGTCACGTGGAGCAGGCCGCCGCCAAGTGTATACGATCCCATGTATCCATTTGTGACTTCGCTCCCAATTGCAAGGCTTGACACGGATTGGGTCCCACCCGCCTGACTGAGGATCGCCGAGCCGCCAATGCCCACGGACTCGTTCGATGTCGACAACTGGCCGGCAAGAATCTGGAGGGTGCCCCCGTTGACGGCTGTACTGCTGCTGTAGGATTGTGTGCCTGTAACCGTGAGTATCCCGTCGCCAATTTTCGTCAGGCTGCCGCTGCCGCTGAGGCGGCCGGAGAAAGTGGTGCTGGCGTTATTACCGCCCACACTCAAGGCCACAGCCACGCCAGCGGCGTTGTTCAACGCCAGGTTGCCGGAACCTTGCAAGCCGCCGAAGCCGGCGCTCGTCAGGGTGCCGAAACTGAGCGTCCCGCCGCCGCTGGTGTCAAACGTACTGCCGGAGAGCGCGCTCGGGTTGGCCAGGAGCAACTCGCCTCCGCCCACGCTGGCGATGCCGGAAAACGTGTTGGCGCTTGCGAGTGTCAGGGTGCCGCCGTCGCTCTTGAAGAGGTTGCCCGGGCCGCTGATGGCTCCGTCGATCTCAAAAGTAAAACCGTTGTATGCGCGGAAGACGCCGTTGCCGCCGGCGGTGGTGAGTTGAATCGACCGGCTGCTAGGAAGCGTCAGGTTGACGGTTGCCACGAGACCGCTGCTGCTGCCGCTGCCGGCGTTGAGCAGGATCACGTTCGCCGGGTTGCCGAAGGCGGCATCGGCGCTAGGATCGACCAGCCCCGAGTTGATGACCACCGGACCCGTGAATCCGCCGCTGTTGCCAAGGAAGAAGTTCGCAGGGTCGCCGCCGCCGCTGGCACTGGTATTGCCGTTCACGTTGAGAATTACGCTGCCGGTGCCAGTAATCGCCCGGGTAAAGCCCATGTTGCCGGAGGTCGTGCTGAAGGCCAAGTCAGCGTTGTTGGACAACGTGATATTGCTGTTGTTGTTGTTGGCGTTGCCGGAGAGCACCAGCGTGCCGCCGCTGATCGTCGTAGTGCCAGTATAGGTGTTGTTGCCCGACAAGGTTTCAATGCCCGCACCCGCCTTGACGAAATTACCCGGGGCGGCGCCGTCGGCAAGCACTCCGGCGAACGTGCCGCTGCCGTTATTGATACCGAACGTGAAGTTCGCGTAGCCGTCCCCGGGATAGCCCGAGGAGATCGTTCCCGAACCGGTGAGCGCGTCAACGACCACGTTGGCCTCGACGCCTGAGAAAGTCGCACCCAATGCAACATTCAGGCTGGACAGGTTGTTGGCCCAAACTTCATTCGCGCTGGAGCCGCCCACGAACGTGCCGCTTTCGACGTCGATCAGCGAGCCTGCCTGGAGAGCGAACGTGGCCGAGGGGACTCCCCAGATGACCGCGCCCGAGCCCGTTTTGCGAAGCGTTCCCGAACCGTTGAACGTGGTGTTCGCGCCATTGCTGATGGCCCCATTCAATTCCAACACTGCGCCGGAGGCGATCGTGAATATCGGCGAAGCCGTCGTGTTCTGCAGGGTGAGCGTGCCGCTATTGACGAGCGTTGTGCCGAGATACAAGCTGCTCGCGCCCAGCGTGAGCGCTCCGCCAGCGAACGTCAGACCGGCACTGCCTGTGAGAACCGAATTGACCGTTGCGCTGCCGCCGGAAACGACATTGATCGACCCGCCGCCGGTCAGGTTGATGCTGCCGCCGTTGAGCGTGTAGCCGCTGGTGTCGAAGTCCAGCGAGTTCACCGCGGCGATGCTTCCGGAGACGGTGACGCTGCCCGCAGTGCCCTGGAAGTGGGCGTCGGACCCGCCTTGCCAGGGCGACGTGTAAGGGCCGGCGGGCGAGGTCGCCCAGTCGGCTGTCGTGCCATTGTCCCAGATCGTATTGGTGCCGCTGTAGTACAAGGAGCCGGCCGTGGCGATGTGAGTAAAGCCGAGGGCAAACAACGCAAAGACCAAGAACGGCTTGGTGATTAGGGTTGAGCGGTTCATTTTGATCCCGAGGTTCGAAGTACGTTGAATGGAATCCCATTTCGAACTGGCGATTCGGCAAAGCCGGCCGCGCGACACAGTTCGCTCCTTCGCAACGTGATAGGAGAGGGGAGTATTACTCGTTCATTGTTCACACGTTCCTGGGATGCAGACAACCCCGCTGACTGATATACGTTATGTGTTTATTGGTGAACATCGATCCGAACAGCACCTCGGCAAATGATCCAACAATGTGCGTTTATACTCGATCCGCAAGCCGCCGGCGAAAAGCGAGTCCGAGGGCAATAGCTTGCGAACTGACCGCGCGGCGAAACCGACGATTAGCAACTTGCATGGAAACTGGACCTGGCGAAAAACGGCGCACGGCACCAGACCCGCTGTTGAACCATGGGAAGCATGCAGAACAGAACCGCTCTCGCCAGATTTATTGCTGCAGCGAAAGGAGGCTCAGGGGCCGGCACTGCCTGCGGGTGGAAAGGTATTGGGTTACGAGGACCGCACGGAATAGCGAAGCCCGACCCGCCACAACAAATCCCGCGAAGGCGCAGGTGGATTCCAACGAGATACTCGCATCTTACGGACTTGAGACAGGGAAGGCAAACATTATTGAAAAAAGAAATCCATTCGGGTGGGTTCCAAGCCGACAGACGCCGTGGATTTCGTCGAAGTGTCCGATCAAGATCGATGACGTGCGTGCCGACTTAGGGCAGATCGACTGCGCCGGACGGATCGTCGAGCTCGGCTGCGTCCGCATCCAAAGCGGCGCGTTTTTCCGGGGTCACCAGCCGGGTGCCCAACACGTCTTATTTGACTTATGGGCTTCACATCCGTAGGATCTCTGCACCTTACGCTGCCATGTGCGGGTGTCCGCATGTTGGTTAACGCGTATTGTAAGGGGCTCGGCGAGCCCAGCATAACGAGGAAGAGTTAGTCATGTCTCAATCCAAGCACGCGTCCAGCGAACACCATCACAACGCGGCAGCGCATCACGAGGCGGCCGCCCACCACCACCGAATGGCCGCCCACCACCACGACCAGGGGCGTCACGTAGAGGCCAAGGAACACGCTGTTTCAGCTCATGAGCACAGCACCCATGCGCACAAGCACACCGCGACGGCGCATGAACAGTCGCACAAGTAGGTTCGCATCGCGGCCGCTCGCAGCGAAGCCATCCCTGCGCCGCCGGGGCTAAGGCCCGGAACTTCAAGGAAAGCCCGCGGTGTTCGCGCCGCGGGTCTTTCGCTTTCAGTAGTAGTGGGTTGCAATTGCTATCCCGCCCTAATGCACGGCGGCATCTCCAGCGCGCCATGCCGGCCTCGGGGGCACGTCCCGTCCGACTCCTCTTGCGACTGCTTGCCTGCGGCGGTGGGGCAGTACGAACGTAGCCGCAAGCGATACAGCGGATGGCTGCAACATCAGGCGGGAGTGTCATTCCTGCCGGTCAAGAAAAACCGAAGGTTTCCTGACCTTTTGACGCCGGACCTGCTGCTTCGCTGCTGCGGAGAGGGTGACGAGGGGGTGACCGCCGCAGGCAAGGTGGCCGGCCGAGGTTCCGAGAATTAGGGTGGCTTTAATGGCTTTAAGGGAGGTCCGAAAAAAGGGATGAGCTGACGGGACGCTGGCCCACCGCTTAATCGGTGCAAGGCGTCGCGGGTGTCTCGCCTCGATGATCAAGCTTGCTTTAGCGCGTCCGAAACCAGGTTCGATTGAACTCCGCCAGACTGTGGCAGCGTATGGGCCAGCGAACCACGGGTGTCGTTGATGAGAGCAATGATGCCCGCCAGCAGACCTTCACCCTTGAACCCTCCCTCGGCAAAGTCCTCGAGAACCTGGCATTTTAGGCTGGAGAGTCGCGTTTCCAGGTGCGTCCGCAGGGCCTCCGGAGTCGTAGGCGCCTCGGGATCCACCTCAAGCCCGCGGGCGATCAGTTCAATTCGGCCGACTTCCTTGTAGTAGGATTCGAAGCGGTTGAGTTTTCGCAGTCGAACAAAAGTGTAGAGGGCGATCATCCCGGACGCGAAAGCGCCGATGCCCCCGGCCAGCTTGGACATATTCGATGCCGTCTCGGTAGTCAAGAGCGGATCGTTTCGCCGCAGATAGCGTTCGGCACCGGGGTGGAGCGGCAGCGGGTGAACTTGTTCACGTAAAGGGGGAGGGCAAATCACGTTGGTCAGTCGGCTATCGTAGATCGTCTCCAGAATGCGGAGAACGGCATCGGGTTCCAAGTCGTCCTCGGCGATCAAAAGCAGCGGCACTGAGATCGTGCGAAAGGCCTTCGCAGGTTGAGGGGGATCACTGCCGAAGGTATAGGCGGGGATTTCCGCCGGACCCAGCAGTGCGCGATCAACCCTGATTCCGTCGGCATTGGGAGGGTTCAGGCGATCGAGAGCGAACGCTTCTGCGAACGGCAGCGGGAGCAGTTGATAGCCGCAACTTCTGACCAGCCGTTTGGCGAGCAGTGATGGAAGCGGCGCGAGGAACATCACGGCATCGGGCAGCGCTGTGACGGCGCGGGCATGGTCTGGGCCGACAAGCGTTTCGATTCGGCCCACTTCGCGATAGAGGTCGTCCGGGGAGTTTGTTTCCAGCAAATAGCCACCCGGCTTGGACTCGGTTGAGGGGGTGAGGCCGACAAAGGCCAGCACCTCGCGGGCCACGTGGTGAGAGGCCGTATTACGAGGTCCGAGATCGACCCGTTTACCGCGTAGCGCAGAAATCCCTTTCTCGGCCAGTTCGGCTCGAACCAGCACGTGAAGCGGTTCTTTCGTCAATGTGCTTACCATGCGCAGATGCGGATATTCCCGGTCCGTGATCCCACCGGGAACCAGAGCGAGTTTGATATCACTGGGTGAGTCGACTTCGGCCAGCGCGTCCAGGGTGCCGCGATGTTTCGAATCCAGCACGATGTCGAGATGATGGAGACTGCCTTCGGCGCGGAGATCTTCCGCCAGGAGGACTCGCAGCGGCGTGAGATCCGTAATCATCTTGACCCGGTACGTCCGCTGCGGCGACCTACGGAGAAGAATGAACGCGGCCGTCACACCGACAATTAAGGCGCAAGCAGGCTCGCTCGAACCACCAGTCCTCGCAGCCCCCGTCGTCGAACTTGTGAATGAGGCACCGGCCGAGACCCGTCTTCCGATCTTGTCTGGGCGGTCATGGCAACGTCTTTGAAATCGGGCTCTTCAAGTAATACTCCGCGTTAAACAAATATACTGCTGTACGGAACCGTACGCTTCGAATGTCGCTTGTGCCGAGACATTCGCGGACGGCAGACTACCGATCCGCCTTAAGCCAATCGGTTCCATTACTTCAATTTGACGGTTACTTTCTCGATCTTGCCGTCGAACTTGAACGGAGCCGCGGTCGAAATAGTCAAGCGACACGGGCGAGCCGAGATCGACGCCGACATCAAACGTCTCGCTGGCAGTGAATGCGGCGGGCACGGTCCGCTTCACCGTTGTACGGGCGACTTCCTCGCCATCCACGCTCAGGACCACGCCCCCGGGGCACCGGGCCTGGCGATGGTCGTATCGACTTCGATCTCGTGTTTCCCTGCGAGCGAGCTTTCCCCGGCTTTTGGTGATGTACCGCTCGATGATCATCATGTTGTACTCGTATACAAGTCGGCCCTTGTCCATATAGAGGGTCAGGCCGCCGCTCGCGCCGCCAAGCGCGTACAGGACTCCCGAGGTGTTCTCGCCAACATCAACTTCCACGTTGACGAGGTTGCTCTCGCGCCCAAGACCGGCGCAGAAAACTCGGGCATCCGCGTCGTTGTGGTGTCGAAGGTCCAACTGCGGTAGGGCGACTTGATGCGGTCCTCCGGGTGCAGACGCAGCCAGATGCCCGCGCCCAGCGGATAGACCTTGTTGTCCCGAGCTTGCTGGTCGAAGGTTCTCTGGAGTGCGGCAAGACGCTGCGGGTGCGCGGCAGCCAGGTCATCGAACTGCGAAAAGTCACCGGTGAGGTGGTAAAGTTCCCAGGGGTCCTTGTTCGCGTCCCACTTCGCGAGGCCTGGAGCGCCGGGCAGCCAAGGAATCAACGGGCCGAAGGTGCAAGCGTACCAACCATCTTGGTAAATGCCGCGGCTGCCGTTGTTGTCGAAATACTGCGTCTTCTTCTTCCCCGGGCATGTGGGTTGGCAAATGTGTAGGCAAGGCTCACGCCGTCCATCGGATCCTGCTTGAACCCGTCCACGATCTTCGGTGGCTGGATGCCGATGATCTCGTAGAGCGTCGGCACGATGTCGTTGACGTGGTGAAACTGCGATCGCGGCGTCTTGTCCGGCCGGATGCCTTTGGGCCAGGATATGACCATGGGGTTGCGCGTGCCGCCGAAGTGCGAGGCGACGAGTTTTGTGTGGTGGAACGGCGTATTGCCGGCCCATGCCCAGCCCGCGTGATACATGTTGTCGGTTTTCGGGCCGCCGAGGGCATCCAAGCCGCCGAGTTTGTTGAGGGCCGCGAGTTGTTGCTGGATCGTGTTGGGGATGCCATTCTGGGCGAGCAGTTCGCTGATGGTGCCGTTCTGGCCCTCGGCGCTGGCGCCGTTGTCGCCGAAGATGTAAATGACGATCGTATTGTCGCGGATGCCGAGGCGATCGAGTTCATCGACCACCTTGCCGGCCTGCGTATCGACGTGCTCGACAAAGCCGGCAAAGACTTCCATCAGGCGGCGCTGGAAGGGGCGTTCCGATTCGGGGATGCTGTCCCAACCGGGCATCGTTTTGTCGCGCAGCGTAAGCTGCGTGTCGGCCGGGATCCAGCCCATATCTTTCTGCCGCTTGAAAACGCGCTCGCGGTAGGCGTCCCAGCCATCGTCGAACTTGCCTTTGTACTTGTCCGCCCACTCCTTGAAGATGTGATGCGGTCCGTGTCCTGCGCCGGGGGCCCAATACAGAAAGAACGGCTTGTCGGCCGAAAACGCCTGGTGGTGCCGCAACCAGGTGACCGCCTTCTCTGCGAGGTCTTCGCTGAGGTGATACTTCTCGCTGTGCGGCGGTTCGACGGGATTGCGGTTCTCGAAGAGCCGCGGCTCCCACTGCGATGTCTCGCCGGCAAGGAAGCCGTAGAAGTAATCGAAGCCGTGTCCGTTGGGCCAGCGATCGAAGGGCCCCATCGCCGTGGTCTGATCGGCGGGTGTATTGTGCCATTTGCCAATGGCGGCCGACTTGTAACCATAATAGTGCAGCACCTCGGCGATCGTCGCCGAGGTTTTCGGGATCACGCCCGTGTAGCCGTCCCAGTCCACGGCACGCTCGGCGATGGTGCCGTTGCCCACGCGCTGGTGGTTCCGTCCGGTAAGCAACGCGGCGCGGGTGGGCGAGCAGATCGACGTGGTGTGGAAGCAGTTGTAGCTGATGCCGGCATCGCGGAGTCGCGAAAGCGTGGGCGTGTGGATCTCGCCGCCAAAGGTGTCGCTCTGGCCAAAGCCGACGTCGTCGAGGAGGATGATGAGGACGTTGGGGGCGTCCTTCTTCAATCGCGCCGGTTCGACGCGGCGCGGTGCTTGGATTCCGCCAGCGTGCGTCCGGCAATGCTGGCGGAGGGCGTCGGTGGAAAGGGGAGGACCGCGCCGTCGTCAGCAGCACGGGAGACAGTCGGCGAAAGGAGGCCGCACACGAGGACAACTTGCGCGAGTTTGGTTTTCATGGTGTCGTTGAGAATTGAGATGCCTGTGAGTTCTGTTTGCATGGTTTTTCGGTAGCTATTGGCTGCCGGGCGTGGCCTGTTTGAGTTTTTCCATTGCCTGGTCGATCGTGAAACTGGCAGGTGTTTGCCGCGGCGGGAACTCTTTGAACGACATCAGCGTCTTGCCAACGATGTTCTGAATCGGCACCGCGAGGTAAGCGCGGCGATACCACCAGTCGTTGTAGTTCATGCCCTCGTCGCCGCGTTCGAACGGGTCCACCGCAAGGTCGAAGAAGATGGGTGCCCTCAACGTCGTGAACGGTCTCCGCCAGACCTCGATGCCCTTTGCCTCCTGGATCATGAAGTGGACTTTGACTCGGTCGTAGCGGATGGCCAGCAGATCGCCGTCATCGCTGAAATAGAAGAACTCCTTGCGTTGGCTCGCACCTTTACCGGCCAGGTAGTTGCTCTGGTCGTAGCCGTCGAGATGCACTTTGTAGGTCATATCACCTGCCTGGTGCCCCTTAAGCAGTTTGTCCTTGATATTCGCTTCGCCGGCCGCTGCCAGAATCGTAGGCAGCCAGTCCTCGCCGGCGGTGATCCCCGTAAAGATTGTGCCGGGCTTCACAGTCCCGGGCCAGCGAATCAAGGCGGGCACGCGCCAGCCGCCTTCCCAATTGGTGTTCTTCTCGCCGCGGAACGGCGTCGTACCAGCGTCAGGGTACAAGCAGACCATCGGGCCGTTGTCGGTCGTGTAGATCACGATCGTGTTTTCGGTCAGCCCCAGCTTGTCTACCGTATCGAGCAACTGGCCAATTTGGGCGTCGTGTTCCACCATGCCGTCGGCATAGAAACCGAGCCCGGTCTTACCGAGATTCTCTTTCTTCACGTGGGTAAAGTTGTGCATCCGGGTCGTGTTGAACCAGCAGAAGAAAGGCTTTTCGGCCTTTTTAGCACGGGTGAGGAAGTCGGTAGTAGCGGCCAGGATCTCATCGTCGATCGTCTCCATCCGCTTCATGGTGAGCGGGCCGGTGTCCTCGATGGGGCCGCCCGCTGTGGCCCTGATGACGCCCCGCGGACCAAACTTCTTCTTGAATTCGGGATTCTTGGGGTAGTCCTGATTTTCCGGTTCCTCCTCAGCATTCAGGTGATAGAGGTTACCAAAGAACTCATCGAAGCCGTGGTTCGTGGGCAGGAATTCATCCTTGTCGCCAAGATGGTTCTTCCCGAACTGTCCGGTCGTGTACCCGAGCGGCTTGAGTAGTTCGGCGATCGTTGGGTCTTCCTTGCGGAGGCCCAGGTCGGCGCCGGGCAACCCGACCTTGCTCAGCCCCGTGCGAAAGGGGAATTGACCGGTGATGAAAGCGGACCGCCCCGCCGTACAGCTCTGCTGGCCATAGTAGTTCGTGAACCGGCCGCCCTCCCTGGCCAGGCGATCGATGTGCGGAGTGCGGTATCCCATCATTCCTTGATGGTAGCAACTCAGGTTGAATATCCCGATGTCGTCGCCCATGATGACGAGGATGTTGGGCTTCGCCGTACTCGATACTGTCCGGCCCGCCGCTGCGGGCTCGGTTTGTGCGAAACCGGGAAGTGCGACCGTGCCAACTGTGAGCAGGCACGTCAGCGACACGAGGACGCTGGGTAGGGTTCTCGATCGTAATCTACAAGGTCCACGCATAGCAAGGTTCTCTTTTCGAGGTCGAGCGAGAAGTTGTACCAACTCCCCATGAATTGCATTTCACTTCGTTGAGATCTTGACACCCTCGCCGGCCATAATGGGATAGACCACACCGGCCAGGACCGCGCCGGCGATTGGCGCCACCCAGAACAGCCAAAGCTGCTGCAGGGCCCAGGCGCCGGCAAAGAGCAGGCCCCGTGCTACGTGCCGGATTGACCGACAGGTTGGTGACGGGAATGCCAATCAGGTGAATCAGCGTCAGGCCCAGGCCAATTGCGATCGGTGCGAACCCTTGCGGCGCCCTTTTGTCGGTGGCGCCGAGGATAATCATGAGGAAGAAAAAGGTGAGCACTGTTTCCGACACGAAGCTGGCAACTAGCGAGTAGTGTCCAGGCGAATGTTCGGCATATCCGTTTGCGGCAAAACCACCGGCCGTGCTGAAGCCTGCCTGGCCGCTGGCGATTACCCACAGCACTGCCGAGCCGGCGCTGGCGCCAACGAGTTGCGCTACGATGCAAGGTACCAGTTCCGCTTGCTTGAAACGGCCGCCGACACACAGTCCGATCGAAACCGCCGGATTTAGATGACAGCCGGAAATGTGACCGATGGCAAAGGCCATCGTCAAGACGGTTAAACCAAATGCCAGCGCTACGCCCACCAAACCAATACCCAGGTTGAATGGCGTCGTGCCTTCGAGGCTGAAGAACCTGGCGGCCAGGATAGCACTGCCACAGCCGCCGAAGACGAGCCAGAAGGTCCCGAAGAATTCTGAATTCTGCCAGGAGTTTGTTTTTCACGTCGTTTCTATCTGCTGTGATATGGTCTTGGTAGACGTTGGAAGCTACGGAGGGAACGCGGGGGCTCCTCTTCCTCTACGGGAGGCGCCCATGATCGTGCAAAATCATTTAACTCTTCGTCCGCGTAAATTGGAGTCCTTTGTCATCCGGCGGACTGCCGGCGGCAATGAACTGGAACTGGTTTGCCCCGCCCGACTTGACCTGGGCGGCCATCGTGCCCTGGTCTTTGCTCTGTAGCAGGATTGCGTTGCCCTCGGTGGCCATCGTTCCGGCGAGAGTTACCGGCTGCTTGCCTTTTGGCACGGCCTTCCAGGAGAACTGGCTGTTCTCGTCGATAGAAAGCTCGAATACATCGCCATCGCGCTCGGCCCGCCAACTTCCGACCAGGTCGGTCGTCGGCTCGGCTTGGGCCGTTGGAGAACCGGTCGGTTGATCGGCTTTGGGAGGCTCGGCCGTCGATGCAGCCGGCGGCGTCATTGCCGCGAGCATACGTTGGGCAACCTGATCGCCGGGCTTTGCGGCAACGACGGCTTTGAGCTCTTCGGCGGCTGCGTCGCCATGACCTGCAACCAAGTAGTGATATGCCAAGACAAAATGTGCTGCGGCATCGTCAGGCTTCTGCTTGCAGCGAGCCTCGAGAGCTCTCAGTTGCGTGGTGTACTCGTCGACGTTGCCATACAGCCCGCTCATCGTCGTCCAGTCCATGCCGGGCGCAACGGCCAACAGATTGTTCAGAACCGCCGCGGCCCCAGTGTAGTCGCCCGTGGCGAACATGCACAGCGCTGCGACTTCGTGCATTACCGGATCCTGCGGCGACTTTTGCAAGGCCTGCTGGTCAAGCTGCAAAGCGTTCGGGTAGTCGCCTTTCTTGAACGCCTCCAGCGCCTGGTCGAAGCTTTCGTAAGCCGCGGCCGCTTGCGGCGACTCCGGGGCGGGAGCAGTCGCCACCGCTTGTGGGTTGGCGGCTGCCTCCGCCGACGCATCGGCGGTCGGCGAATTATAGGTATTGATGACAATCGGCTGCGAATAGTCGTAGACGGGCGTGGCCGATGCGACATAGTATGGGTTGGCGTAGGAGTAGCCGTAAGCGTAACCCCACCTGGGCAACACGGCATTGAGACCCCAAGCGGTTGCACCGGCTACGATCGGCGCGTACCAGTAGTTACCCCAGTGTCCACTCCAACAGCCATGGTACCAGCCATGATAATGGGGGGGGACATTGTGGTTGTACCAGTGGTCGTTCCAATTGCCATGCGCACTGTTACCCAGCCCCCAGCCGGGCCGATTATTGTTGATGTTGACAAAGTTGTTGTTTCCCCCCGGACGGTTTACGATCGTGTTCCCGCCACCGATAACGTTGTTCCCGCCGCCTATAATCGGTCGGTTGCCATTGCCAGGACGATTTCCGCCACCGATGATCGGTCGGTCGCCGGTTCCCGGACGGTTGCCGATACCAGGACGTTCAGCGATACCGGGACGCTCGCCCGTGCCCGGCCGGTTACCAGTGTCGGGGCGATTCGCAATGCCCGGTCGATCGCCGATGCCCGGCCGGTCGCCGGTTCCCGGCCGGTTACCCGGGATACCCGGTCGTTCACCACCTGGCGCCGGAAGCGGCGCGGGGCGATTCGCGATATTGGGCGGTGAAACCGAGGGACGGCTTACATTGCCAAGACTAGGCCGATTTTCCGGCACGGACGGTGTAGACGGCCTCTGAGCTATGGTCGGTCGTGAAACGGGCTTCGCTGTGGGCGCGGGTGGATTGGATACTCCCATCGATGGTCGCGGGGTCGGCGTTGGCGCCGGGCGAGCGCTGGGCCCGCTCACTTGCGAAAGCGACGGCCGCGATGGCGTAGCAGGCCTCGTAGCGGCGGTCTGCGGCCGTGGTGCACTAGGTGCGGGGCGCGATGTGCTCGGGCCCATCGACGGGCGCGAACCGCCCCCGCCGCCGCCAGCAGCACGTGCATTACCACCGCCTCCTCCTCCAGCACGAGCATCGGCCGACTTCGGAGCGATCGTCGCAAATACGAAGCCTGCAAGTACAACGCAGGCCAGCATCGACATTCTATTGCCTGTCATAGGGATTTCCTTCGCAACTCGAGTTCACGGTTTCTTGACGGGCTTCACTTGGACGGAGCCGGCGGCCTGCGGACGATCTTTACTTCAAAATCCGGCTCCGCTGTCTTGCCGCGAATACGATCAAAACCCTTCATGACATAGCTGTCCTTATCTCCTGGCTCCAAGGTGATCGTCGCGGAGCCGGTCTGTCCGTCCGGCATGACCGCAAAGGACCTGATCACCCAACGGTTCTCGATCTGGGCCCAAAGCCCATCGCCGTGACCGCCATCAGAATCGAAGACCCAGGACTTGATCTTTTGCGTAAGCGGATCCCAGCCGATCCGTTGGCTGCTCTTCATAGCGGGTTTGCCTTGAACCTTGGAATCAAAGTCGACGAGCAAGTAGTTCTTATCCTCCGACCACTTGCAGGAAATCTGGATCACCGCATCCGAACCCTCGTCGACCCAATCGCCCACGAGCCACGCCAACGGCTTTAGACGTTCATGCGGTGAGAGCGAGTCGTCGTCTTCCACCTCGCGACCCGACGCAATCTTCCATTCGCCTCGCTGCTTGATCATTACCAAAGTATAGCGGGTCGCAGCAGTCGGCTTGTCGTCTTTCGTTGAAACCACCCGTCGGCCTTCCTCGATCGCCAACCCCGGACTGACCATCCAAACCGAGTCGGCGGTCATGGTCGAAGTCGCCCCAGGAAACTTCGCAAAGAAGCGTCCAAGCACGTCCTTGATGGCCGCCGCACCCTTATGAACATTTCCGGCGTCGTCAATCAGATCTGCTCCACTGTAGAACAGCGCGGCGACTTTCTCTGCGTTACCGGAGTTGAAGGCTTTGACGAAATTCTGTGTAACCTGGCGAACTGCCTGCTCGTCGGCGCTGGCTGGGGCTGCCGTTGCGGCTTCCTGGCCGCGGACGAAAGCGGCGCCGAAATGGCAATCGAAGCCGCCAGGATCGTGAAGGCGATGCGTGACATGAATTCTCCTTTGATCTGTCGATGTACTGATTGGATGGTTAAGCTCTCCATTTGTCGGCCTGCCTCTCGGCTAAGCGTGGTCTGATGGCTGGCGAGACAAACGTGCCACCTGCGAGAACTTCTTCAATGGCTGGAAGCAAATCGGTCGTCGCAGACCCTTTCAAAACGTAACCGGTAGCGTCCATCTCCAACATTCGCTCGACCACCATCGCCTCATCATGGACACTTAGCATGATTAGCTTCAGGCCGGGAAAACGCTCTCGGAGCGTCGCCGCGATATTACCGCTGCTCACGTGCGTCCGTGGAAACGAAAGGTCGACGATGGCTAGTTCTGGCCCTACCTTCTCCACAGCCTGCAACAGCGATGCCTCGTCGGCCACCATGACGACCGCCTCAAACCGACCTTCCAGAAGGCTACGAACGCCTTCGAGCATGGGTGAATGACTATCGGCGAGCACCACGGTTCCATGTTTCATGCGATGAAATCTCCTCAAATCGGCCGTCGCGCAATGCCGAACCGGTAACTTCCATCCTCGGACACCTGCCGGCATGGGAACGGGTCGAAAGACCACCGGCTACGAGCCGGAAGGAACGGAATTCCATTGCTGCTAGAGAAGGATAGCGATCGGCGTACTGCGATGTCCATGAGTAAAACTACTCAATTTCGGTCAGGAACCGGTTAGAAAGGCACCGCAACACGGGGGCAACGGAGACAGAAGTGACTGGTTCTAAGGACTTCGCGCGAGCCGATCGGTCACGTCGGCGCAATCAGACGGTGGCGAATCGCACACTGCACTAGATCGGCCGTTGTGGTGGCCCCGAGGAGTTTCATGATTCGGGCCTTATGGTTTTCCGCGGTCCGCGTAGAAATATAAAGGGTGTGGGCGACCTCCTTGGCCGACCGCCCCTCGGCGAACAATTGCAGAACTTCGCGTTGCCGTGGTGTGAGCAGCAGACCCACGTCGTCGCTTGTTGATCGAGAAACCGGCGATTGCTCCAAAACTTCCGCGATGGCTGGTGTCACGTAGGTCTTCCCGGCAAGGGACCTTTCAATGGCAGTCACCAGTTCAGAACTTGCTGAATGCTTCAGCACGAAACCTAAAGCGCCGGCACGTAAGGCCCGGGCCGCGTAGCTGGCGTCTTTGTGCATCGTCAGGAAGACGACTCGGGCCTTGCAGCCTGACTGAAGGAGTTGTTCCAGTGCATCCAAGCCATTGAGTTCGGGCATGGTGACATCTGCCACAATCACATCCGGCATCAATCGTTTGGCGGCTTCGATCAGTTGCCTTCCGTCTTCGACGATCTCGACCAACTCAAACTTAGGCTCCAAAAGGCTCCGCAGCCCTTCGGCAACCATGCGATGGTCATCGGCCAAGAGAATTCGCGGACGGCTCATGAGTCTTCCTCCGGCAGCGGGACACGAACCGCAATGGTTGTCCCCCGATTTGGACTTGACGAAATCGTGATTTCGCCGCCGACGAGGCGGACCCGTTCCTCCATGCTGGCCAAACCCAATCCGGGTTGTCCGCGAATCTCTTCCAAGCGAAATCCGCAGCCGAAGTCTCGGACCTCGACATACATAAACTCCGGATCGGCGTTCAGGACCAATTCGACGCGATCGCACTGGGCGTGTTTGGCCACGTTGCGCAGGGCCTCTTGGACGACGCGGTAAAGACAGAGGGCAATGTCTTTGGCTAGCTTCTCGGGCAGCTCGCCGCAACGGAATTGAATTGCCACGCCTTCGCGTTTGCTGAAGCGATCACACTCGGAGCGTATCGCGTCCTCCAAACCCAGGTCGTCCAGGATCGCCGGATGCAGCTGCCTGGAAATCCGATGCACGTCATCCGATAGCGCGATCAGGTGTTCCTTGAGGGTTGCCGCCGCACCTCGTGCGGGATCCGTCGCCAGAAATTGCTGCTCGAATTTGCCGGCCTCGATTGCAGTTGCCGCCAGTCGTTGCGAGACGTCGTCGTGCATCTCGCGAGCCAACCGCTTGCGTTCGTCCTCTTGCGCCGTGAGCAGTCTGCCGGCAAGCTGCCGGGACTCTTTTCGGCTGACGGCCAGCGATTTGTCAGACCGTGTGTGGGCCACGGTGTTGGCAAGCACTTCGCCTACCAGCTTCAATCGCTGAAGGACTATGTCGTCCCAGGAGTGTTCGCGGGTCAATTGGCTGAACGCAAGCATCCCAAGCGTTGTTCCTTTGACCCTCAGGGGGACCGCGACGGCCGCCTTCAATCCGAGCCGCACCATGGACTCCTTCTCGTGTGCAGCATCGTCTGGCAACTCTTCCACAGACGAGAACTGGAAGACGTCACCCCGGTTCAATTTGGCCCATAGCCAGGGGACCGACTCTACGAGAATGGCGGTGGGCGCATGAACCAGGCCGGACCGCACCCATGAAACCGACGCTCGCAGTTCAGTCCCATCGTCGGAAACCTCGAAGACCGTTCCGCGGTCCAAATCCAACGTCTCAGCGACTCGGGCGAGCGCACCCTGGATTTCACGATGTACGGTCTCCGGCGTAATATCGACAAAATGAGACGACAGATCGGCAAGCATGGTCTCGAACCGCAACCGGTCCGCCAGCGCGTCTTCGGCGCCCAATCGCTTTTTCCGATTTAAAAGCAGTACGGCGATCAACAGGGATTGCAACAGAATTGCCGCGGCACCGGTGACAATATAGGCACAGTACTCCTTCCAGAGGCTCGGCTCGCGATACACAATCTGCGATCCTTCCGGCAGCGTTTGCTCGCGAATTCCCCATCGTCTTAGCTGTCTTGAATCGAACATATAGCGGTTCATTTCGGTTCCCGTAAAAGGGATGTCTCCGGGCCTTTCCCCCCGCAAGACGCCATGGCGATCTCGCCTGCCCTTTTTCCCTGGTCTTCGACCGGCGTAAGGCAGCCACCCACGATACCGTGGCCCAGCATGGCGTCATACAATCCAAACACGGGTACATTCGCCGCTTGCGAGACTCTCTCGACAATGTCCCGAGACGATATCGATTCCCTGCCGTCGCGATCGCGGTCATGGCTCACAAAAAGAACGACGCAATCGTCGGGCAGTCGCGACAATCGGCCCAGCAGATCGTTGGCCGGCAGTCCACTCAGGTAAAGGAAATCGATATTGTGCTCGTGCGAGAAGGCGTTCCTTGCCGCCTCCTGCAGCTTTTTCTCGATGTCGGTCGCCCCAACCACTACCACCACTTGTCTGGTGCCCGGCAGCACATCGCGAATCACCTGAAGGGTCCTGTCAAAGTCGAATCGGAAGGTAACTCCCGTTATCGTGCGGCTAGGCGGCAGACGTTTTCGCAGCCCTTCGCTAATGCTGCAGTACACCACGGGGGTGTCGGCGAAAAGATCGTTGTGGTTCTTTGCAACAAAGTCGGCAGCCGGGTCGCAAATGGGGATCACGGCGTCAATCTTGGACTTGCCGTACTTCAGCCGGAGAAGCCGAAAATACTCCTGCTGGTATTCCTGGTTGGCCAACCGTCCCAGGTCGAGGAATTCGGTATGGATAATCACGACTTGGCTTGGCTGGGATTCAATTGCCGAGCGAATCCCGCGATCCCACGCCAGGTTGATCGGCATCAAGTGCCGGAAGCTGTAAAGGATGAGAACTTCCCGGGTGTGGGATAGACATCGGCGCGTACATGGTTCGTGGCTCCCGCAACCAGAATGGTCGAGGTGATCGCGAGGCTAACCGCCAGCCTTCTTGAGGAGATAGTTATCATTCGCCGTTGGCCGCCGACAGATTTAGGTTTCGGGCCATCTCAAGATCCAAACGCAACTCTATCATAGTCTCGATCACCCCATGTCCGAAAGAAGCGTGCGCCGTTCATTCTGGGCCTCTAGCCACCTCGCCCCACCATATAGCAGCGTCTTCAACGCGCCATGCCGACCTCGGGGACGCGGAAGTCGGCCAGACCGAATTCGACGACCACTCCACGGTCTGACGGTGGCCGTCTTACGCCCGAAGCATTTCGCGGCTGCTTGCCTGCGGATGTGGGGCACACGTGGGGCACTCCACCACAGGCAAGGAAGTGGGGTACTATTCCTGTCGCTTGGCAACGTAGACAGCGTCTGTTGGCCGCCTGCGGCCCAGTTCTCTTGGCATCTGCTGCCGAATCGGAACCGCCGCGGGTTGACTGGGTAGAACCGTTTGGTCGCGCCCAATTCCGATAGGGTCGATATCCAGGCGACGGGGTACGATGCCGGTTCGAGGTCGCAAGGGCATGCTGGTCGACACGGGCGGGATCGCAGAATAAAATGGCCTCACGAACCCTTTCTCGTGGGAGCCAAACATGGACTTCTCTCGTTTTGTCTTCGGGCTGGCCGCCTGTTTGCTGCTGACGACGGTCATTCCAATTCCTGCCGCGGAGCCACCGGGGATCGAGTTGCCCAACATCGAGTCCAAGACGCTGGGCGGGCAGTACTTCTGGGCCGATGAGCTGGTCTATTTCGGCTGGCGCATCCAGCGCAACACGCTCACCGGCCATTGCCGCCTCCTGGATGGAGATAAACGCCGCCAAACTTACGGCACCTTCGAGCGGTGCAACACCAGGTTGGAGGAGATCCAACGGCAGAAAGGCCTGCCGCCGATGAAGGGCAAGGCCGTGCTGGTGCTGGGCGGCCTGGGCGATCCCCGCGCGATACCCGAAGTGATGGCCAAGTTCCTCCACGACCATGGCGGCTACATGGCCGAGTGCGTTGCCTACCCGAGCCTGTTCGACGATATCGGCAGCCATGCCAAGTCGCTGGGCAGCGTGGTGCGGCATCTCGACGGCATCGAGGAGATCGACTTCGTGGGCCACAGCATGGGCAACCTGGTCATTCGCCGCTACCTGGGCGACCAGACCGACGCAGCCACGGGCAGGAAGCCCGACAAGCGGATCAAGCGGATCGTGATGCTGGGGCCGCCGAACCAGGGCGCCGAACTGGCCGAGAAGCTGGGCGACAACCCCGCCTTCATCGCGGTCTTCGGCGCCTCGGGACAGCAGTTGGGGAAGCGCTGGAGGAACTCAAGCCGACGCTGGCCACGCCGGCCTGCGAGTTCGGCATCATCGCCGGCGGCCGAGGTGATGGCCGTGGCTACAATCCGCTACTAAACGGCGACAATGACGGCATCGTGACGGTGGCCAGTACCCGCCTGGCCGGCGCACGGGATTTTGTGCTGGTCGGCGAATTGCACACGTTGCTGCTCCACTCCGCCAACGTGCGAAAGCGCACCTTGACGTTTCTGGAGCACGGATATTTCGTCGCCGAGGAGAAGCGGCAGCCGATCAAGCCTTGATGCCGAGCCACCCAACATCAAGGAGATCGAAGCGGCCAGAACGCGAATGATTCTGCCGTCACTGCGCATGCGCTGCAAAATCCCTGCCCCTGGCGGTGCGCAGGGCTGCGTACTTCGCAAGGCCGTCGAGAGTGGCGACCCTCATCGGTTTTGGAGATTTGCGGTGCGCCGTTGCACTTGTTCGACCCAATAACCGCGCAATGCCCCGCTGGCCGGATGGTCGGGCGCCATGCGTTCCGGGTGCCACTGGACGCACGAGAGGAAGGCGCCGTCGTCGATGGCCAACTCCAAGGCTTCGACAATGCCGCAGGCCGAAGTCGCCGCGACGGCGAGACCTTGCCCCAAGGCGGAAGGATCGGCCGCCTGGTGGTGGGAACTGTTGCACTCGGTCGCTCGACCCTCCAGTACTGCAGCCATCGGCAGCTTCGACCGCCAGGTCAATGCATGGATAGAATCCTGGCCGGCATTCTGGGAATGTCGTTCGTCGGCTGGGTTCACCAGGTCTGGAACATGCTGGATCAGTCGGCCGCCGAGAGCCACTTGGACTATTTGCAGGCCGCGGCAGATACCGAGCACGGGCCGCCGCGCCAGGCGGAACCGTTTGAACAGGCGGAACTCCATCTCGTCGCGGTCGGGCTGGACACCGCCAGTCTCGGGATGGGCGGTCTGGCCATAGCGGGCTGGATCAATGTCGGCGCCGCCGGTCAGCAGCAGGGCGTCGAACCCCTCGACCGGCGGGGATGGCTGTGACGGGCGAATTACCTCTGTGGCGATGCCGGCGCCGCGCACCCACTCGAGGTAGTTGCGGAGGTTGGCGTTTTCTTTCTCGGGTGCCGTCAGAAGCCACTTCATCTTTAGTCCCTCAACAATCTTGTGAAGGCCAATTCTATGAACTACGGCCAACGAGATCAACGAGCGGTTTGGGGGGACCTGCCCCTACCCGAAAATCGTATCTAAGGTCTGATGCTTTCGTGGTTTACGCCGAAACGGCGAAGCAGAGATTAGTGGAGACTGCCAAGAGCCATGCTGTTGCGGCAACTAGGTGCATGCGTCCATTTCTTCATCCTCGATGATTGTGAATTCCTGCGGCGACATCGCCCTCATCAAGGATCGCTGGTAACCCTTTTCCAATTGGTGATCTTATACCGGCTAGGTCCGGTGTAATCACCGGTCTTGCTCGTGGTGCCGGTTTGTCCATTCCAACTCAGTTCAATTCGGTTCTGCCTGCCTTTTTCGAAATCGAACGTCACGCCGTCGTCTTCGTAGAGAACGATCTTCCGGGGCTTCGACCCGTACGCTTGGACCGTCACCGCGAACTCGGTCTGCGGCGTCACGCACTCCACCGGCTTCGCCAGGGCCAGGAGGCTGTTTCCCTTGACGAAGACCGGGATCTCGTCCACCGGTTTCTCGATTTCGATCCTGCGACGGCCAGGATACTTGCGCTGGGTCCAGAAATCATACCAGTTGCCCTCGGGCAGGTAGACCGTGCGTTTCTTCTGCCCGGTGAATATCGGCGCGACCAGCAAGGAGGGACCAAGCATGTACTCGTCGTCCACGGTCCAGGTTGCCGGGTCTTGCGGATAGTCCATTACCAGCGCCCGTGCCGGGGGCACGCCCGTATCGTGGTATTCGACATAAGCGGAATACAGGTAGGGCAAGAGCCGCATCCGCATCTGAAGCAGTTTCCGACAGGCGGCCTCCGTCTGCTCCCATTGGTCCATGAATTTGCCGCTGTTGTTGAGATCCTTGTTGATCTGCTTCCAAACCGGGTTCTTGAGATACCAACAGTCAACCTGCGTGACTGCCGAGAACACGCTCGTCTGGAGACGGCGGTAAAGCTCTTCCAACGATCCCATGTCCCGCACCTCGGGGCACCATAGTATTCCTCCAAAGCCAGAAGTGGCTATGGCCCGAACATAGTCCCGGTGGTCGTAGGCATCGCTATACAGACCGAAGGGCAGCGGGGCCGCCAGCGCGCCGGAGGCCCGTACCAGACCAAGAGTGCGCTGGTTGCGGTCCCGGTATATTGCAGCCATCGTGCGTTGGTAAAGTGGCCCAATCAGGAGGTGCATCTGCTCGCCGTCAAGGCCGGACGGAAAAACCGACTGCTCCGGGAATGACCAGGGAGTGGCGCTGATCGGCTGGTGGTCGCACTCGTCGAGCTTGAAACCGCCGACGCCCTTCTCGACGAGCGTCCTGGCATGGTAGTCGGCGAAGATCCGCCGCCCCTCGGGTGTGGCAAAATCGGGCACGAGGCCGCCCCACACCTTGTAGTCGCCGCTCCAGGGAAGAAGCGGCTTGTAAAGCGGAGAACTCGGATGCGTGAAGGCGTGTTCCCACAAGTTCAGCTTGTAGCCTTGTTGTCGCGACTCGCGGAGCAACCGTTCCGAGTCAGGATATTGCTGGCTCCAGACAAACGAACAGGAGTAGGCGTGCGAGTGCCATCCGGGCTCCAGCCCGAAAACGTCGCAAGGAATATGCCGCTCGCGGAATTCTCGCAGGAAATTCAAGACTTCCTTCTGTCCAAGCTCGGTTGAGGCACGATACCACACGCCCAAGCCCCACATCGGTGGAAGGCAGCCGCCGCCGGAAAACAGGTTGTACCGCTGCACGGCATATCGCATGCTGGGACCGCCAAAGACGTACACGTCCGCACCCCTTGCCGAGGGAACATCCACGCCGACAAACTTCGCTCCCGGTTCGCGCGGGCGGTACAGTTCCTCGGTACTGGTGACGGCCTTCTCCCTGGTCGCCGGTCTTCGCACAACGGGCGCATTGCGCACGGCATCCAAGTTGCCAAAGTAGAAGCTGGCGTAGCGGGCCGTATCGACATAGACGCCGTAGCCTCGCGTGGAGACGTAAAATGGCACCGGCGCGTGCGAGTCGCCGAGAACCGTCCCTTGGTCGTCGCTGACGCGGATAGTTTTCTTCCCGCCCATCAACTGGAACACCTTCAGGTTCATGCCCAGACCGTAGAGTTGCTCGCCCGATTCGAGGGGCAATTCCAGGGCGATGCCACGCCCGTTGGACTTGAACCCGATGGCCGAAGCCTTGATGGGAACTTGCTTACACGGTTCGAGTGCCGTGATCTCCTTCAGACGCGGCACATGTTCTTGATAATGCATGGGCGTGAACTTCTCGGGCGTTCCGAGGCGAATTCGCCACACGCCCGGCGCGACTTCTTCCATCTGCGCGGGCGTTCCGGCCAGCGATATGCTGGAGACTACCAGAAATACGGGAATCAGACATAATCGTGACCAACGGAGAAGACGTTTGCGTGTGTTCATGGATATGTTCCGATTTACAGAGTCCTTAGATCAGAGTCTCGGCACCGATTGAGCGTGATGCCATCCATCGACGCCTACTGTTGGCCTGGCCCAAGGCGCACCGCAAACGCATCGCGGTCGGTCGTCCAGGGGATCGTGACATCGAGCGAATTATCACGGAATGGCAGGCGAACGTCAATGACCGTCTGCACGGAGGACGGTTGACGATACTGAAATGGCAGAGGCTGGCCTCTGATCGGTCTCAGGCGGCGCGTTTCTCTTCCGTTTCTTGCAAGCTCACCGACTTCACCATCCTGCCGGTCTCATCGTAGAACGTGATTTCCTTCTCGCCCGCCAGCATGACCGCTTGCAGGCGCTCGCAACGAAATCTCTGACCCACGAACTCGCGGTCACGCAGCAGAAACGTGCGGGTCATCGGGCCAGCCACTCCCAGCTCCGCGAAAGTATTTACCAAGAGTTGGTCGAGCAATTCCGCTGTTCTACCCGCGCCCATGATGCCGCTCCTTGATTTAGAAAACGAACCGGCATCGGCAGCGGTTCCGAAGAAGGTCGAAGGCTTGCCTCGCCACGACCGGTAAAGTCTGCCCAGTCTGCCAGCAGGAGGCCCTCACCCAATGCCCCCGTGGGAATGGTGCACAAATCGGCGAGACGCAATGCGGTCATAAAGAGCTAGAAGGGGCCGTCAATGCAACCACAATGGCTGGCGCATGCAAACACCCCCAGTTCAGAGCGTCTGGACCAGGGGCGTTCTCGTGACAACTCGACTGCCTCGACCTCGGCAAATCAGTTGCCATCGTCGGGCAGGAATCCCGCCACAACGCTGTAGACGGCGTCAATGAAGCCGCCGAAGTTCAGGATGTGGTGGAAAAGTCCCAACGAGGTTCGTACCGAGACGACGGTTTCGATGGGTGATGTAGTCCCGGCAGGCAGTTGGGCCTACAACAAAGACCCCCCAATGAGGAAAAGGTTCAGGCGTTCTTCATCTTACGAGGATGTTATCGGGCAAACGGATGGCTCGGAGGCCAGGATCACTCCCAACCTCCGGGCATCGAGTTCAATCAGAGCAGGTTCACGACCCGCTCGGCCAAGCCCTTTTCGCCCAGCACGATGTTCAGCTTGCCGCTAGTGGCCACCCGCTCCAGGACTTCCAGTTCCCGGAGGCGCATCAGCGTCGGGTTGCCTTCCAGCACCTTGGCCGTGTTGGCCTGGCTACGCATGGCCGCCGTTTCCTCACGGCGGACGATCAAGTTGGCCTCGGCCGCCTTCTTGGCCTCGGTGACCTTGTTCATCAGGTCCTTCATGTCGCCCGCCAGGATCACGTCGCGGATGCCTACCGAGATGACTTCCAGACCCAATGCGACCACCCGCTGCCGGACAATCGTCTCCAACTCCTTGGCCACGGCATCCTTGTCGGCCAGGAACTGGTCGAGGTCCCGACTGCCGATCACACCACGCAGTGCCAACTGCGACTCGCGGTACAGGGCCTGGCGGGCGTCGTCCGTGGCGCTCAAAGCCCGATGGGCGTCGGCCACACGGTACGTGGCCACCGCGTTCAGGCGGAGCGTGACCTTGTCGGCGGTCATAATCTCCTGGCCGCCGATGTCGAGCATCGTCTCGCGCAGGTCCACCGGCACGAGCGCGACCTTGGCCACGTTCTTCCAGAACGCATACTTGCCAGGCGGCAGGGTCTCGACGTACCGACCGTCCTCGAACAGCACGCCGCACTGGCCCTGCTCGACGGCGAAGGCGTCCAGCAGCCGCTCGGCCATCGCCGAACGGACGATCACCTGGAGATCCTTGTGCTCGAAGCGGACCTTGCGGGCGTCGATCACCTCGACGGCGACCTGCCGGAAGGTGGTCCAGTAGGCGTACAGGCCGGGCGGCAGGATGTGGCTGAACCGGCCTTCCACCCAGACCAGCGCCCGCTCGTGGTCCTTCAGGTCCAGGACGACGGCGCGGTCCTTCAGCGCGCCCGACTTGACGATCACGTCGAGCTTGTCGTGGGCCAGCCACGGCGCGCGCTGCGAGACGACCTCCACCTTGACCTTCATCAGCGGGTCGAGGAACCAGTGGCGACCAGCGTCGAGCAGGCCCTTGAACTCGCCATCGCGGAAGTACAGACCGATTTCATAGCTGCGAATCTTGATCGTCGTGAGCATCTTTCGCCTTCCTTTCTGCGGCCCGTCATTGGCCGCTCGTGTTTCACTTCAACGTCGTGTCAGGCAACGCCGTTGGGCGGCGGAACCACTGGCGATCACACGTACAAATGCGGAGTGTCGTTTGAGCATCCACGTAGCCTTCAGCGGCACGGCAGTTTCCGTCCGGCTTGTCGTCGCCAGGGCAAGCCCCGACGCGAGTTGCCGGACATCCTGCTGCCGCTTGCCGAAAGCCGGTGAAAGCGGTATCCACGCACTACATGGCACCTGGCCGTGCTGCCATCGATGCGCCCTTCGCCCACCATCGCCGATTTCTCAGCGACGATACGCGGCGGCCACCGATAGCCGATCACACATTGGCCGCGCCGGTCGCACCAACCGGGGCCGCAGCCCGCGTTGGTCCGCCTCCCGGGCTGCATTGGAGCAGGTGTTTTCAGCCTCGCGGTGCGGTACGGGAGTCGAACCCGTGACTGCCAGCTTGATAGGCTGGTGCTCTTTCCACTGAGCTAACCTGGTTGACACGACCACTGGTCACAACCCATGCACGGAACGCACGCTACCGACTGCCGAAAAGGCAGGGTGCGTGCGCCGTTGGCCTGGCCGTATCAGAGACGCCGGTGGGAGTCGAACCCACTTAAAGCTGCTTTGCAGGCAGCCGCCTTACCGTCTGGCTCCAGCGCCACGTCATACAGTGTCCTCGCCAGGAGTCGAACCTGGTCCTCGACCTTCGCAGGGTCGCGTGCGATCCGCAACACTCCGAGAACATATTTCATTTCAGCGCCCCGCCGAGGAATCGAACCCGGGCACCGTGCGCAGCAGGGTCCGGCAGTTTCGAGGACTGCCATGCGCATCCGGCACACCCGCAGGGCTTGCATTCAAGTGTCTCGACCAGGACTTGAACCCGGACCATGTACCATGGTCGTGGACCTTCGGAGGGTCCTATGCGATCCCTTGCACCATCGAGACGTTCAGCATCCCGACCTGGAGTCGAACCAGGCGGGCACCGCCGCGAAGCGGTGGTCGGCTTTAGGAAAGCCCTATGCGATCCGCTACACCATCGGGACAGACAAACCAGAGCCGACGACTGGATTTGCACCAGCATCGAGCGGTTTCGGGCACCGCGCAGCGTGGTCGGCCGCCGCCTTTCTCAATCGAGCCACGTCGGCAACTCAAGCAGGAGTGCAAGGATTTGAACCCTGTCGGGCGGCTTTGGAGACCGCTTCCTCTCCCAGGAGGACACTCCTGTATCGGCCCCCGGCCTTGCGACCGGGGACCGTTGGCGTAACAACTACTCCTTCAGCGTCACGTTCCAGTACGCTTCGCTGATGAACTTCGACCAGCTTTCCATCCGCATGCTGTGGTCCGCGTAAAGCGGCTTCCAGGCCGGGCGGACCGGCTTCTTCCGCATCCGCATCTTCGCCTGCTCCGGCGTGCGGTCGGCCTTCCGCTTGTTGCAGGCCATGCAGGCCAGCACGCAGTTTTCCCAGCTCGACACACCGCCCTGCGCCCTGGGCAGAACGTGGTCGATGGTCAACTCCTCGCTGCCCGGCTGGGCACCGCAGTATTGGCAAGCGTAATGGTCGCGCTTGAAAATGTTGCGGCGGCTGAAGGTCACATGGGCCACCGGCAGCCGGTCATAGTCGCTCAGCGCGACCACTTCCGGCACCCGCAGCTTGAACCGCACCGCCTGGATGTGGTCCTCGCCGTCGCGGGGCCGCAGCTTGGCCCAGTCCTCCCAGGTGTAAAGCTGGAAGTCCTTGGGGTCCACGACGCGGGCCGACTCGTTCCACAACAGCACCAGCGCCCGGGCCACGGTGGCCACGTTCACCGGCTGCCAGTTGCGGTTCAAGATCAGCGTCGGCCGCTGAAGTACCTTGGTCATCGTTGCGTCCTTTCCATTCAGGGCTATCTGGCCGGAGTCGAACCGGCACCTTCTGGTTCACAGCCAGCCGTGCAGAAACCGCTACACCACAGACAGCATGGGCAGGCCGCCTTGCGACGGCCCGCGATCAATCAACAAAGTTCATGTGGAACAGCGCCTCGCGCAGTTCCGCCTTCCCGATCCGCCACCGGGTCCTTCGGCACGGTCTCCGTGTTGCGGAGCACCTTGTGCCAGCCATCCAGGTAGATGGTCCGGTGATCGGGATGCCATACCTTTCCACGCACGTACGTCTCGCCATCCTGCGGGCGGCACAACATCTCGACGTGGTGCGGCTTTCCCTGGCCACGCACCAGGGTGCCGTTATGCGCCACGATATGCCGATCCGCGTCAAACTCCGGGCACGGCACGAAGAACCACTCGCCCTGCCGGACATAGGCCGTCGTGCGGCGGTTGCCGCGACGATGCCGCTTAACCCGCTTCCGCCGCTGCTCCGTCAGCACGGCCTGCGGCTTCAGGGCCTCCATCGCCTCGGGCACCGAGACCGCCTCGGTCTTCTCCGGCAATGCCGCCACGAACCAGTGGAACTCGTCATGTCCGCACAGGTACTTCTGGTTCACGCCGAACCGGCGATGGCTCACGTCCAGCACCAGGTGCCGACGCCGCCAGTCGGAATCCAGGACCTTGGCGGTCACCGAGCCATCGTCGGGCAGACGGATCTGGAAGACCTCGCTGCGGCCCGTGTTCTCGACATCGACCTCAAAGCGGTCTCCACCGACCGTCACGTCCACGTCGGCTCCCATGACCATGAAATGCTGCTTCAATGTGTTTCCGAACATGATTTCGCTCCTTTTCTCAACTTTCACCAGTGCCCCGACCAGGAATCGAACCCGGAACGCCTTGTTAGAAGCAAGGCATGATGTCCTTTTCACCATCAGGGCACGTAATCCGGCACACCAAGCGGAAGGCAAGGGACTTGAACCCTCATCCCGTCGAGCGGGAACCGCGTTAGCAGTGCGGCCCGGCCAACCGTATCCGGCTACCTTCCATATTTCAGTGGACCGACCGGGGATTGAACCCGGATCTCCAGTTCGCCGAACTGGCGTCTTTCCATTGGACCATCAGCCCGTTGTATCGAGTGGACCGGACGGGAGTCGAACCCGCCACACCGACCTTGCAAGGGTCAGTCGCCTCCTGGGAACATGCCAGCCCGTTGTCTTCAGAGGTCCGTTCGGGAATCGAACCCGATCTGCCTCCTTACCGAGGAGGCGTGCTGCCGGAACACCTACAGACCATCTTCATAGTGATCCCGGCTGGAATCGAACCAGCACTTTCCTGGTTGTCACCCAGGCGTCTTTGCCGTTAGACCACGGGATCATTTTAATTCTCTGTTGACTTGTAATAGTTGGTCTTGCGGCTCTTGAACTGGCTTCCGTATAATTGCCTTCCATGAAAGAGACGCCGGAAATTGTCGTTGTAGTCTGGCTTGTCGTTGCGCTTAGCATCTTCGCCGCCTACGCCCTTTTTTGGACTTGGTTCCATTTCTACTGGTAACTATGCACCTGCCGGATAGCAGCCTCCGGAAATTTGGGCTTCGTCGAAATAGGGTGTAATTGGCCCAGGCGTCTTCGCCGTTGGACCACGGGATCGTGTTGTTATCAGTGACCGAGGTGGGACTTGAACCCACAGGCACGAGGCTCTCGACCTCGCCGCTATGCCAATTTGCGTACCCGGTCGTGGCGGGTCCCGGAGTCGCACCCGGCTGTCCAGGCTGACCAACCTTCGGTCGGTGCCCGGCCCGGTTGAGCCTGCGCCCACCCGCGAGTTGCAGGCCCCGGTATCGAGCCGGGCGACCGGCCTTATGGGAGCCAGTTGGGCACCTGCCGCGCCTGCAATGTGTCAGTGACCATGGGGAGATTTGAACTCCCAAGCCTCAAGGGCACGACGTTCTGACCGTCGCGTGTCTGCCAGTTCCACCACTTGGTCATGTTCAGCAGCCCGTGCGGGAATCGAACCCCCGCCTTCGCCAGCGTGAGGGGCTGGCATCCTAAACCGATAGACGAACGGGCCATAAGTGGGTTGTGCAGGAATTGAACCTCTCGTCAGCCACCTCACTTCTTTACGACAACGGCTTTACAGGCCGCCGTGAGGAGCACAACCCGAAAGTGGCGCAGGCGGGAGTCGAACCCGCAATCACGAAGGTTTGAGCTTCGCCGCTTTGCCGATTTGCGTACCACGCCACGCCTACTTCTCTGCGGATGCCTGCTCCCGGCCATTGTCCAAGCGAAGAGCCACCACCCGACTTACTTGCACGCGCTCCTTGAGCGCCGACTCCAACTGGCATCTCTCGCCCTCAAGGTCTGGGCAGTGCTCAGCCAACTCCTGCCAGTGATTGGCCCCGTAGCCGAACATCAGCCTTGCCACCTTTCCGGCGAAGGCGATGAAGGCGTCCGTCCGGGCGGCAAAGTCCGTCTGGCACTGCACCTCGACCAGGCATCCGCCCTTGTTGGGCGTGACGTTGTCCGAGTGAATGTATGCTTCGATCCTCCCAGCCATTGGTCACCTCCAATTCGTGATCATCCGGTTCTCTATTTCAGCGACCTCGATGGGATTTGAACCCACGATCTCCTGCGTGACAGGCAGGCGAGCACTCCAGGCTGCTCCACGAGGCCATTGATCGTTCGTAATCGTTCGCAGTGGCTCAGGTGGGAGTCGAACCCACAGCATCCCTGGTTCTAAGCCAAGGTGGTCTGCCGGTTGCCTACCGAGCCGCAGTGGTCCCGGATGGAGTCGAACCATCGTTTCCTGGGTGTGGACCAAGAGTCGTGGCCGTTGGACCACGGGACCGTGTTTCTCAAGTGGAGTCACCGGGAGTCGCACCCGGATCTCCAGCGTGCGATGCTGGCGTCGTCCTGTTGGACCATGACCCCATGTCTTCAAGCGGAAGCCGTGGGGCTCGAACCCACAAGCGGCAAGTCTGCCGCCGCCTGCTTTCCAAGCAGGTTCCTCACCAATTCGGATGACTTCCGTAATCAATCTCACCAAGGCGGAAGCCGTGAGACTCGAACTCACAAGCGGCTGTTCGCCGCCACCTGTTTTCAAGACAGGGCCCTCATCCAGCCGGATGGCTTCCGTCGTTCAAGCTGCGGAGGCTGGAATCGAACCAACATGAAGACGTTCAGAGCGTCTCATCCTGCCGTTAGATGACTCCGCATCGTTTACCCAGCGAGACACGGCTCGCTGGGAAAGGCTCGGGGAGAAGGGGTCGAACCTTCGTCTTCTGGTTCAAAGCCAGACGGCCTGCCGCTGACCGATCCCCGATCAGTTTTCAGAGCGCCCTGCGGGAATCGAACCCGCTTCGCCAGCTTGGAAGGCTGGAGCCTTTGCCGGTCGGCCAAGGGCGCACAAGGCGGAAGGTGAGGGAGTCGAACCCCCAAGGCTCATCGCTCGACCGCTTTCGGGGCGGCTGCCATCGCCAATTGGCTTGACCTTCCGTATCCAAAGCTCCGGCAGAAGGGATCGAACCTCCATCCCCTGCTTAACAGCGCAGGTCGATTACCGTTATCTGATGCCACCGAATCAAAGTCAGGATGGCCGGATTTGAACCGGCGATCTCGTGCTCCCGAAACACGCGGAATACCAGGCTTTCCTACATCCTGCCTGCGAGCCCGAAACGAACCGTATCGTTGCTAACGTCGCGTGACGTTCCCGGCGAACCGATTCGTTCGGGACTCTGAAGAGCGCCCAGCGGGAGTCGAACCCGCACTTCCGCCATGGCAAGGCGACAGGCTGCCGCTACATCATGGGCGCGTTGTGGTGTGCCGAATTGTCAATGAACAAGAGCACCGGGAGAGACTCGAACTCTCGTCGCCGCATTACGGGTGCGGTATCCTCGCCGCTGGACGACCAGTGCAATCAATCACTTCAGTGGGACCAGAGGGACTTGAACCCTCACCTGGCGGATTAAGAATCCGCTATGCTGCCGCTAACACCTTGATCCCGTGTTTCGTTTCATCTCCAGTTGGCGCGGAGGGAATCGAACCCTCGGCCCGGTCCTTATAAGAGACCTGCTCTCACCACTGAGCTACGCGCCCATGAGTGGGGCCGAAGGGACTCGAACCCTTGCTTGCCGGATTAAAAGTCCGGTGTGCTGCCGTTACACCACGACCCCAGAATGTCGGTCGGGCGTATTCGTTTCAATCGTGCCTGGTCCATGCTCTCGCTCCTCGTTTCCAGTGGTAGCCCTGAGAGTCGAACTCAGCGCTACGCGGTTATCAGCCGTGTTCGGGCAACCGGCCCTCGACTACCATTTGCCAACGTCGTTATCAATGTCTTGTCGATCCAGTCGGGACGGCGGGACTCGAACCCGCGCTCTCGTGCTCCCAAGGCACGCGGGCTGCCGCTGCCCTACATCCCGTCATCCAGTCAGAACGGGCGGATTTGAACCGCCGATCTCCTGGTCCCCGACCAGGCGCGATGCCAGGCTTCGCTACGTTCTGATGTCAGTAGCTCGTGCGGGAGTCGAACCCGCCTTACCGGCTTGAAGGGCCGGTGTCCTCGAACCGATAGACGAACGAGCCATCCGTAGCGCGCACCTTCCACGCAGTCGAAACAGGGGTTGGGCGCAGATTTCACGCAGTGGACTGGGCGGTGCTCGAATCCGCGTCTACGGCTTTTCAGGCCGCCGCTAAACCTTCTCAGCTACCAGTCCAACGAAAAAAGCCCGATGTCGTTGTGACACCGGGCTTTGGGTATTCTCGCGGAATAGGTACGGCCTGATGTCACATGCGCATTGGATAGGACGGGAGCGTATTCGCCGATTGATCGGCGAATGTACCCGTCCCTTTTCGCAGTTCGTGACTCAGCCGTATCGAAGTCATGGCTCTTTCTCTCGAATGGGCAGCTCGACAAGAGCTGTCTACATGTATCTATCGTTTAGACGCCGCTGGGTCTGAAATGGTTCACGGAAAAATTCCGAGAAACAGCGGCCCTATCTATAAGACGCTGAAAATGGCCATTTTATTCCCGGCCTGGTCGGAAATTCTCGGACAACGCGCGATGCAACGGGCAATCGGTCCCGGCCACAGTGCCGCTGGCGACCGGCGTGGCGTGCCTGGGCACGGCGTCGGCCAGCCTCTAAAGCAACATTGCCGCCACCACGACCGAGATCATCACTGCGCCCCCACATCTTGCCCAGCGTGCCCGCCAGTCGCCCCCAGAAGGCGGCTTTTCCGACCTGCCAGCCATCACCGGGTGTCCGCCCTACCGACAATTCCCCAAGGATCGCGCCTGCCATCGCTCCCATCCCGGCGAAGAGTACGGCGGCAATGACCGAGCCCACGACGGGGATCGGCACGCCGACGACGACTCCGAGAACGCTGCCGACCAGGGAGCCCGCCAGCGCCAGCATGGCGCTCCGCCTGCTGCCGCCTGTCCTGGCCACGCCCAAGGCCCCTGCGGCAAGCTCGATGATTTCGCCCAGCACGGCGAGAACCACGACGGTCACGACGGTGCGCCAACCTCACACTACCGCAACAGCCTGACGATCACCCCCACCAGACTGAGAATGAGACACCAGACAGTCACGAACTTGAACATGTCAATCATCGCAAATTGCCCCGGCCAAAGCAGCGAATGCCGAATGCCGTAGATCCGTTGCATCACTCCCCAGAAATCATAGGGGATCTCCCGTTTGATACTCGCATCTTCAGAATGCGTCCGTTCAACTTCTGGAGTTGCATCAGGCACTTGTGGTGGCCGATCCTGACGCCCGTTACCGTGGTATAGTCGAGATTCAGTTCCGGGAGTTGCGTGAAGCCAGTTGATGAAACAGATCGTCTTTTGCCGGTGTGGTGCTTCGGGATCATTCTTGATTTCACGTACAATAGCAACTATGGCCAGTGGAAAGGAAGCCAAAACTACCCCGATAACTGCCCACGCCACTAATGCACCGACGGCGTTTGGCTGATTCATTTCCGCGTCTCTTCTTGCGTCGGTGCCATACCTTAACTGATACTTCAACTGATAATCCAACGGGTCCTTGTCTTCGGGGTCGCAAGACATTACGAGGCAAATGCCAAGCAAGACCGGCACCAGAAATGGCAAGACCAAAATGGCGACAACCACATTTGAGATTCTTTTCATGGATCACCCCTCTTCGCCGCTTGGCACCACGGGCAATTCCACATCCAACACGCTTGGTACTTCGTCGGTTGGGTGGATAAACGCTATTTTATTCGATTTCTGCGAGGCCGCCAGACGGAGACCGATCTCCTTTGCCAACCGACTGCCAA
>CAVPVK010000005.1:0-127865 GCA_963709175.1 uncultured Planctomycetia bacterium | reverse complement strand
TCACAATGTTCGCCCCGTGGCCACGATCGAAGGCATGCGCGAGTTGAACATCGGACACAGCATCGTCGCGCGGGCCCTGATGGTCGGTTTCCAGCAGGCCGTGCGGGAAATGAAGCAGTTAGTCGAATAGTGAATTACCATGCCCACACGTAGTGAAGATTTTGCCGGCCTGACCGTGGCCATGATCACTCCCTTTCGCGACGGCCAGGTCGATATCGAGACCTTGCAGCGGAATGTCGAATTTCAGATTCACGCCGGCACGACCTGCCTTTGCCCCGTGGGGACCACGGGCGAATGCCCCACGCTCTCGCACCCGGAACACGAGCGCGTGATTGCGGCGGTGGTGGAAGCTACCGCGGGTCGAGCCAAGGTAATGGCCGGCACCGGCTCCAACAGCACCGAGGAAGCCCTCCGCCTCACCCGCTGGGCCGCCAAACGCGGGGCCGACGCGGCGCTGGTGGTCGCTCCCTATTACAACAAGCCTACCCAAGAGGGTTTCTTTCAGCACTTCAAGGCCCTCGCCGAGGCGGTGGACATCCCCATCTGCGTCTACAACATCCCCGGGCGGACGGGCAAGAACATCGAGGCCGACACCATAGTTCGCATGGCCCAAGTCCCCAACATCACCATGGTCAAGGAGGCCAGCGGCTCGATGGATGCCGCCTCGCAGATCCTTGCCAAGACCGATCTCACCGTGCTCAGCGGCGACGACAGCCTGACCCTGCCCTTGATGTCGCTGGGTGGGCAAGGCGTCGTATCCGTGGTGGGCAACATCGTGCCCCAGGACGTAATTGCCATGATTCGCTGCTTCCAGGCGGGCAATCTCGCCGAGGCCCGTCGCATGCACTTCAAGCTCTTCCCGCTCTGCCGCGACATGCTCGGGCTGTCGACCAATCCCATCCCTATCAAGGGCGCCATGGAAATGCTGGGCCGCGACACGGGCGACCTGCGGATGCCGCTGACACGACTGAGCGAGGCCGAACAAGAGAAGCTGAAAAAAACGCTTGTGGATTACGGGCTGCTGTAAGATGCGCTCGATCTTCGTTCTTTGCGAATACGCCACGCTCAACGGCGGGGAGCAGTCGATGCTTTCGACGCTCAGTGGCGTCATTCGGGCCGGCTACCGAGTCAGCGTCGCTGCGCCGCCGGTCGGGCCGCTGGCTGAAGCCCTGCGCAACGCAGGCGTGGAGAGCGTGCCATTCGAGCCGCGCAACTCAAGCGGGATACGGCTCCCGCTCGATCTACTTCGCCGCCAACTTGCCGAAGTGCTGCGCAGCCGCCGGCCCGATCTGGTCCATGCCAACAGCCTGGCCATGGGGCGATTATCGGGCCCCGTTGTCAAGGATCTGGCGCTGCCCAGCCTGTCGCACCTTCGCGACATCGCGTCATTGAGCCGGCAGGCGATCGCCGATCTGAACTGCCACGCGCGACTCCTGGCCGTCTCTCAGGCAACGCGGCAATTCCATGTTGCCCAAGGTCTTGCCGCGGAAAAGACCTTCCTGCTGTATAACGGCATCGACTTGGAGCGATTCCGTTTCCGCCCCAGGACCGGCTATCTGCATCGGGAGCTCGGCCTGCCGGAGGAACTGCCGCTGATCGGCGCCATCGGCCAGATTTCGCTGCGCAAGGGACACGATGTAGCAGCCGCAGCCCTTTCACAGGTGAGTGGTGCGGGCGTCTCGCCTGCGCCGCGCAACCGAGACGCTTGCGCTACAACGCCGTTTGCCTGGCTCATCGTCGGCCAGCGGTTTTCCGGCAAGGCGGAGTCGCGGCAGTTCGAAGACCAGCTTCGTCGTTCCGCCGCCGGGCCGCTGGCGGGGAAAGTCTATTTTCTCGGCGTCCGCGACGACATCCCTCAGATTCTCAACGAACTGACCTTGCTGGTTCATCCGGCGCGACAAGAACCGCTAGGTCGCGTGCTATTGGAAGCGGCGGCGTCCGGCGTGGCAATCATCGCCACCGACGTGGGCGGAACGCGGGAAATCTTCCCCCCGCAGTGCGAGGCCGCCTGCCTGGTTCCGCCCGACGATGTGCAGGCGATGTCCGCCGCCATCGATCGCTTGCTGCGCGACGGCGCCTTGCGCCGGCGACTGGCCTGCAACGCCCGGAAACGCATCGAAGCGACGTTTGATCTCCCGCGCACCGTTGACGCTATCCTGACGCACTATGAAGAACTTGCCGGCTGAAGAAGCAGGTTATCCGCGAAATGTCGTTTTCGGACGCATTTTCTCCAGCGAGGCCATGGCTTGCATGAAGTCGTAAACGGTCAGCTCGCAGAGCAGTTCCGTCACTTTGTCGTGCAACTCCGGCGACAACTGCGGTTCGACCTCGGCCATGAGGGCCACGAGGCGGTTTTCCTGGGCGGCAATTTCCGCGGTATCGACGTGTCCGTCGGCCATGGCGGCCATGAACGAATCGGCCCGCTGGGCTTTATCGGCGATCAGCGAGGTGTGCCGGGCCGCGTCGAACCAGGCCGACTTGAAGTTTGCTTGCGCTGTCATGGGTTTCTCCTGAGGTTGTTACGATTCCAAAATCTGCCGGATGGCTACCATGCGTTCCTGCAGGCGGCTGCGGCCGTCGGGCCCGGCGATCTTCTCTCGCCAGTGCGGCGGCAATAGGCCCATCTGCGTGCATTCCAGCACGGCCGCCGTCTCCTGCAATTCCTTCTCCAATCCCTGGGCCGAAGGAATGAACTCCTTCAGCGCCAGGTCCAAGTCCGCGACGGTCAACTCGTCGCGGCCTGCCGAAAGCGCGGTTCGTTTCGCCGCCAGCACGATGCTCTCCACGTCGGCCCCGCTGAGCTTGCGGTCGGCAGTTATCCCAGGCAGGACTTCGGCGGCCAGTTTCAGCTGGTTCTTGCGGGCCATGACCTCGAACATCTGTCGGATCTCGGCGTCCTCGTAAGGATAAAAAAGTGGAATGTGCACCTCCGCTCGACCCTGCCGCTTCAGGTCGATCGGCAGCAAGTCGGGCCGCGAGGTCAAGAGCATCCAGACGATGCGGCCGCGATAACGCGTGTTTCCCATCTGTGCCGCGATCATCGAGAAGACCCGCGACGAGGTGCCCGAATCGCCGTCCGCCTGGCGGTTGCCCAGGGCGGCGTCGGCCTCGTCGACGATGACCACCACCGGCCCCAGCGACCGCAACACGGCCAACACTTGCTGCAAATTGCCCTCCGTCTCGCCGACGTACTTCGAGCGGAAGTTCTTCAGCGTGACGCAGGGAATGCCGATCGATCCGGCGTAGCACTCGGCCATGAAGGTCTTGCCCGTCCCAACGGGCCCGCAGATCAAGTAACCCATCGGCGCCAAGTCGAGCCGCCCGCGGGTGATCCACTGGGCGTCTTCCTGCAGCCGTTGCTTGGCGGCGGTCTGCCCCGCCACGAGGTCCAGGCTGTGGTCGGGCTCGACGAACTCCACCAGCCCGCGGCATTGCCGCTCGATGATCGTTTTTTTCAGGCCGCGGAAGGCCCCGCCGTCGATGCGGCGATTCGACAACGCGGTTTGTGAAAGCACCGCATTGAGGTTGACGAGGCTCAGCCCGTTGGACATGTCGGCGAGCTGCTCGGCAGAAAAATCGCTTTGTCCCGCGAGGTCCTGCCCTTTGACGGCGGACTGCGTGAATCGGCACCGCGCGCCGCGATCGGGCAGGGGGACCTCGATCGCCGCCACGTGCGGGCTCTCGACCAGCCGGTCATTCAGCTCCGCCAGGCGGTCGACGATCAGGCAGAAGGCCATGTTGACGTGCTTGATCAGCGGATTCTGGGCCCACCGCAGCAAGCGGACCAACCGCGAGGCCTGTCCCCGGGCCAACGTATCCAGGTCGCCCGCCGGAACGAGATATTCCGCGTAGGGGAAGAGCATGGCAACGCTCTTGCGACTGGCCGGATCGACCAGGTTCCGTTCGATCAGTCCATCCAGGAGCAGCAGCACGGCGTCGGCGTCGCGCGGCCAATTGCCGGGCTCTCCCCAGCGAGCGGCAAGCTGCTGCTGCATGGTCCGCAACCGCTCGGCATTGCCGCCGGCTTGGGGCCGCAGGCCCTGGCTCAGGTCGTAGCCCAGCACTAAGTCCCAGCGGCCGAAGATCTGCGTGGCGAGGAACTCCGGCAAATTGCAATACGATTGCTCGGCGCCGTCGCCGCATGCGATCAAGTCGTGGACGTTTCCGTGCAGCACGAAGAGGCAGGTCGTGCCGGAAAAGTACAGGTCCGCCATTTCCCGCGCCCAGGCCGGCGACCAGGCGGGCAGGGCATCGAGCAACGTCTTGGAAGCAGTGGGGACCATAGTATAATTGCAACGCGGCGATGCCGCTGGCGCCGGGCGAATTTGTCCCTCGGCTTACGCCTTCTCGAGGACCTTTTCCGGCTTTTCCGCCGGACCGAGTTCCTTGGTGGCTTCCTTCACGGGCGTGGTCTCGGGCGTGACGAGGCCCATTTGCACCTCGAAGTCCTTGAGGGCCTGGTCGCCCAGGACCTTTTCCATCGCCTGTTCGTGCTTGATGTCGGCGATTCCGTCGCTGGACATGTCGGCGGCGACGCGGACCTTGGCCCGGTTCAGCGAGATCTTGTCGTTGATAACCTGTTCGATCTGGCCGAAATCGGTCGTGACGTCAAAATTGAACTCGCCGGCCAGTTTGGCCATTTCGGCTTCGGCCCGGCTCATTTTCAAGTCGGCGTCGTATTTCTGGATTTTGTTGCGGACGTCGCCCAGCTTGCCGCTGGCGTGCTTGACCTTGGTGAGATTGTTGCCGTAGGCCTCTTCGTGCAGTTTCAACTGCGCTTCGTTTTCCGCCTGGGTCGTCTTGGCTTTTTGCAGTTCCAGGGCGAAGCGGGCGGCCGTCTCGCGGTCGCCGGCCGTGAGGTAAGCCTTGATCTGAGCCTCCAGCTTTGCCACATGCTGCTTGTCCGAAGTCACCTGTTGCGTGACCCGCTCCACCAGGGCCCGATAGCGTTCCAGGCCCTCGCGGCCGTCTTTCAACTGATTGACGGCCAGATCGTACTCATATTGCATTTGCGCGATCGGATCGGCCGTCCAAAAGACATTCGCAATCTTGTTGATCTGGGCCATGAGAGAGTGCCAGAGCTTACCGAAGATCATCGCCGCACCTTTCGTAGTGAACTGTCGGGACCGAGGTCGTCCTAAGGGGAGGTCTGAGAAGCTGTTGCAAGATCCAAAACCAGGGGTTTTGAAACCGTTTCTATTTGATAGCCTAAATCGACCGCATCGTCAAGCATCGCGGCAGTCGTCATCGGGGCGCCGGTCGATTTGGCCGCTTTGGCCCCAACGGGAAGCGAGTCAGCGATGAAAATAAACTCCCCTCGCGGCCATGAGTGCGTAGTGCCCGGCAGAATGCCAAACAATTAGTGAAGTACTCTATGTGGCTATGTGCGAATCACAACGTTCTGCGCCGGGCGGGCTCAAAATGAAAACTCGATAACTCGCAACGCTATGCGAACTAGTTACTTGCGCCAAGGGGACGAGATATTTCCCAGTGACACAGGTCCACAACCAAAGGCCTCGTTTGCCTCCGCACTGTCATCGTAAGTCATTAGGAGTAAACATTTTACGCCGAACGTCAGACTTCAATCTCGCCTCGCCGGCCTTGTGCGCCAGATTCTCGACGCGGCACCAGGGCCGTCGTTGCAACCGCTGTTGTGCTAAAGACTTGCGACGATGCGCCATTGGCTCACAACGGCCTCTCGCTCGCGCGACGAATACATGACCCTTTGATGGTATATGTCATAAGGACTGTCACAGTTCCAGGGCGATGCCGTAGGGTAGGACTGGCCTGTGCAAAAGTTGGCAAGGGCGGATGGAGCTTCTTGAAGCAGTTTTGTTCCCAGGCAAACCTGATGGGCGTTTACGCCCATTTCGCGGCGCAGCCGGTATTAGGCCCGTGCTTTAGCACGGGTCGACCAGCGCCATCATGGTTCGTCCTTCATCTCCGCCTACTAAAGCACGGGGCTAATACCGGCTGCGCCGCCAAATGGCCATGAATGGCCATCCCATGCAAAGCCAACTCGGAACAGAAGAGAGGCCCGGAAGCACAGCCGCGCACCTCGAGCCTTGCGTCCCCGGTGGGCGGGGCCGGAGACGCTTGCATAGATCCAAATTGCCAATGAGCGAATTTCTACTCTAACATACGCCTGGCAATCGCCAGTTTTCTTAAGCGCTGTCGTAAGTCCTTGCTTTGGGCCGCGTTGGGGATGGTCGTCTAGGCGCAAGCGTCTGCTTCTTTTCCCGCAACAACTCCGGCAGGTGTAATTAGCCGCGGAGCGGCGGCAGGCAATAGCCAGGGGCGTGAGCCCCTGGGACGGATCGAAAATGACGCTCAGCCGCGGAGCGGCGGCAGGCAATAGCCAGGGGCGTGAGCCCCTGGGACGGATCGAAAATGACGCTCAGCCGCGGAGCTGCGGCAGGCAATAGCCAGGGGCGTGAGCCCCTGGGACGGATCGATAATGACGCTCAGCCGCGGAGCGGCGGCAGGCAATAGCCAGGGGCGTGAGCCCCTGGGACGGATCGAAAATGACGCCTCAGCCGCGGAGCGGCGGCATGGCTCCTCGGGCCGCGGTGTCGCCGCTCCGCGGCTAGGACCGTTTTCCAACCTGGTCCTGGGGCTCACGCCCCCAGGCTACTCTATTCCGCCGTTCCACGGCTAGTAAATCGACAGACCGCAAGCCAGTATTTCGAACCGTATCCTAAGTTCCTGCGCCACGCGGAGTTCTTGCCGCTGGTACCTCGGCCCGCAAAGAAAATCCTGAGAATCTAGCCCGGTTCAACGTAATTTACCTATAGGTGAACGCTTTTTCAGAAACCACCGTCACGATGCCGGAACGATAAACCTCGGGCTCGGGCGCCATGCACCCAAGGTCGGCCTGACGTACTTGCACCGGAACCATTGCCGCGAAAGACCATGACGAAACCGAACCCGCGTTTGACCGCGCTCCGCCAGCGCAAGAAGAAGATACTCCCGCAGATTGCCCGGCTCATCGACGCCGGCCACAGCACGCAAGAGATCGGCCAACGGCTCGGACTGTCCCGATCGACCGTGAATCGCTGGCGCAAGCAGCGCAAGCCCAATGCCTCCGCACCGCCGCCCTTGGACGCCGCGGACGCGCTCGTCGAACAGATCGAATACTACACTGCGGTCCATGACGAGGCGATGAACGCCTGGCAGGAGTCGCGCAAGGACAAGCAGGTGCGCTTCGTCGAGCAGACGACCACCGGGGGCGACGACGCCAAGAAGAAGGAATCGGTCCGCACCGAGAACCGCTCCGGCAATCCCGCCCTCTTGGCCAAGGCCATGGAAGCGCGGAAGATGATCGACGACCTCCAACAGCAACTCGTCGCCATCGAGCGGGCCGAAGCCGCGGCCAACGGCGACTTCGACCTGGAGAGCCTCACCGACGAGGACCTGGAGAACATGAGCGACGCGCAGTTGGAGGCCCTGGACATCCGCTTGTCTGCCGCCGCCGAGCCGCCCATCGAGCCCTTGACTAAAGAGGAATTGCGCACCATGGGCAACGAACAACTCGTCGCCTTGGCGGCGCAATTGGTGGCCCAGATCTCCCTTCTCCCTCCGGGAGACGGGCCGGCGGTGAGGGCTTCCCAGGGCATGGCGGGAGGCAATCCATGATCCCACTTGTCGGCCGAATCCGCTTGCAGCGCCTCCGCCGGGTGCACGCCCGCCGCGCACTGCTGCCCTTCACGACCTTTACCATGCCCGGCTACCGCGCCAACTGGCACCACGCGGCGCTGGCCGAGAAGCTCGATCGCGTGGCCCGCGGCGAATGCCGGCGGCTGATGGTCTTCATGCCGCCGCAGCACGGCAAGAGCGAACTGGTCGCGCGTCGCTTCCCCGCCTACATGCTCGGCCGCAACCCCGAGTTGCGGCTGATCGGCTGCTCCCACACCGCCGAGCTGGCCGTGGGCATGAACCGCGACGTGCAGAGGATCATGGCCGGCCCGGCCTACGCGCGGGTCTTTCCCGAGTCGGTCCTGGCCGCCAGGTGGAGCCGCTCCCCGCAGGCCGTCGAGGCCCGCCGCACCCTCGACCTCTTCGAGGTGCCCGCTCATCGCGGCAGTCTGCGTTCGGCGGGCGTGGGCTGTTCGATTGCCGGGCTGCCGGCCGACGGCGCCATCATCGACGACCCCTTCGGCAAGCGCGAGGACGCCGACAGCCCGGCCGTCCGCCAGCGGGTTTGGGAATGGTATACCAACGACCTGTACAGCCGGCTTTCGACCCGCGCCTGGGTCGTGCTCACGCACACCCGCTGGCACCGCGACGACCTGGCCGGGCGGTTGTTGCGGAAGATGGCCGATCGGGCCGCCGACCAGTGGGAGGTGCTTTGCCTGCCGGCCGTCCGCGGCGAAGGCGCCTGCGACCCTTGCGACGGGCGTGCGGCGGGCGGCGAGGTGCTCTGGCCGGAGTTCAAGTCGGCGGTCGACCTGGAGATTATCCGTCGGCAGGACCCCCGGGCCTACGCTGCCTTATACCAGCAGGACCCGGCCGACGGCTCGGGGGCCGAGTGGGCCGCGGAGCTCTTCGGCGACTGGATCTGGGTGCCGCCGGAGAAGTGGCCCAAGAAGTTCGACCTGCGGCTGGTCTGCGTCGACCCCAGCAAGGGCGCCAGCGACCGGCAGGGCGACTACTGCGCGATCGTCTTCGTGGGCGTGCTCGACCCCTTCGTTTACGTCGATGCCCTTGTGGAGCGGATCCCCTTGGACCAGATCGTCCGCAAGACGATCCTCTTTTGCGACGAGAAGCGACCGCATTACGTGGGCTTCGAGGCCGAGCAGTTCCAGGAGTTGCTGGTCCACGAGTTTCGCCGCCAGTGTGCCGGGCGGAGGCTGAAGTGGCCCCTCTACGAGATGGCCAGCGGCGGGGTGCCGAAGGTGGCCCGCATCCGGCGGCTGAGCCAGTACGTGATCAACCGCGAGTTGCGTTTCAAGGCCGACTCGCCCGGCTGCCGCCTGCTGGTCGATCAGCTCATGGATTTTCCCTTGGCCGAGCACGACGACGGGCCCGACGCCCTGGAGATGTGCATGCGGCTTCCGATGCAGGCGAACCCGCCGCGGGACGAGATAATCTTCTACCAGCGGTGGTAGGTTGTGGCGGCGATCGAAAGGACGCGGCAGGGTCGCGCTTGTGCCTTGTGTCTTGAAAGTACAAAGCGTAAGCCTGGCCGTGCTTTCCCAGGAGACGATAGCGGAGTGGCAGCCTGCGGTTCCATGGGTAGGTCGAAGCGTGGAGCCTTTGCCTATCCGCCGGCCCCGAGAGTGAATCGGCTTAAGGAACTGTTGGTGAATCGCCAGACGATAATGCTGTCATTGGTCCCTTCAAGCAAGTCGCTAAACCAGTCGATCTCTTCGTCCCAGAGCCCAGCATCCCAACTGCCCGTCGCTATTTCATAAACCCTGGAACTGATGCGCTCGCACGGCAAGTTCACGATGTGGCGGCGCAACTGCAATTGAAGACGCCGAGGAACTGGTCCGCCATCGGCCCGTGATGGTGTTTCTTGGCAATGATAACACCGGCCCGCCAACCCGCCGCTAAATGGCCATGGTGTTCAGTAATCGAGGAGCAATGCTCACACCACTTGCACGCCCGGCAGACCCGCTAAAACTTAGTCAATTTCGTCGCCCCTAATTTCGTCAACGCGCCGAGTAGATCCTTCACGCTATCCTCAGGAATCTCATTTGGCAGCTCCACATGCGTGGAGTACGACGTTCGACCCTGCGAATCCGTCGCTATGCCAACAAGTTCTATATATGTGGAAACTTCATGTCCCGACGAAAAGTCCTTGACGTTCACTGCCCAAACATTGGCGGAGTGTCCGATCTCACCACGAACACCGCCTTGCCTGCCCAAATTGCCGCAGTAGCTGACTTCAAAGCGCATGAACAATTCGAACAGCTCTTTTTCCAACGCTGCTTGAAAACCTTCCGCCTCAAGGACGGTAATATTAGCGGCGGTTAACTCTCGGGCGGCAGACGCAGGTGACAGTGGCTCCTTCGCGACAGACATCTGATCGTGCAGATGATCGCGGGCTTTGTGATCGCCAGACGAAATAGGCAGCGCCGACCGCAGCCGCCAAGAGTAGTAAGACGCACCATACATAAGTCATACGTGGCATTGTGTGGAGCCTTCCGATTGGTTGCGCGTTGCGCCGGTCCCTCGAACAGCTAATGGCTGCCAGACCACGAACCGACCCCTTGTACAGTAAGCCATTCTCTTATTGGCCCATTAGGACATTCTCCGATACCCGCCAGTCGCGCCAGCAACACTAGCACCAGCACCATGCCCACGCCAGCGACGGCGGCCCGCACGGCATAGCCCTTGTGCCATGCGGGCCAACCCAACCAATTCGATAGCCAGAGCAGGCCCGTCACGGCCAGCGAGCCGAGCACCAGCCAGCCAGGCGTGGGGCAATACCAGCGGCGTTTCTTCGTAGCGTCCATGCCGCAAGTATACTCCGCCACCAGAGGCCCTGCCAGAATGGAGCCCGGAGTGATTCCGTTGCACGCCCGCGTTCTGGCCGGTTGCCCGTCGCACGAAGGGTGCCGCTGTCATTCGAAACGGCCATGCGTGGATCTCCCGTGGAGATGGACGAGCGGAACAGCAGGGCGACAGCTGCAGCGGCCGCCAAGATAAATGAATAACATTTGCGTTCATAGACTCCATCCTAAAAAAGGTGCGCGAGACTGTCGCCCTGGACGATCGACAGGGCAGCGGCCACGATGGCAGGAGAACGGCTCATACCCGCACTACTAGTTCTTCACGTCTTCGCGGTATGGCTTTCCCTGCCTATAGAGTTCCAGGCGGGAACGCAACTTTTGTTTGGTTTCCTCATCGGGAGCCCGTTCGATGGCCCTTGCCTGCCACTCAACGGCCGTGTTGAAGTCGCCGCTCTCGGCATAGGCCGCAGCAAGCGTGTCCAGGCAATACGAATGCTTTCCACCGTCCAATTGGTAAGCCTTGTTTGCGTTCTCGACGGCTTGTTTTCCATCGCGGTACTTCTGGTCGGGGCACGTCGCGTAAAACCAAGCGAGGGTATTGTAGGCGGCATATTTGGGATCGAGCTGTAGGAGTTGGTTGAAGTCTGCGAGGGCCTTGTCGTACTCACGCTTGTTGTACCAGACTTTGCCACGATTGTAGCGGGCAGCGGCATCATTGGCATTGATCGCCAGGGCGTGGTTGAAGTCCGCCATGGCCTTGTCGTGCTCGCCCCTTTTCTCCCAGAAGAGGCCGCGATGCTGGTAGGCGTTGATAAAATGGGGGTTGACCTTGATGGCTTCATTGAAGTCCGCGATGGCCTTGTGGTTGTCGCCTTTTTTCTCCCAAGTGCTGCCACGGGCAATGTATGCGACGACGCAATTGGGATTGAGTTGAACGGCCTCGTTGCAATCCCTGAGTGCCTTGTCGTAGTCGCCTTTTCTTTTCCAGGCGTCACCTCGGGCCGCACATACAAAGGCATTTGCGGGATCGATAAACAACGCCTCGTCGTAGTCAGCAATGGCCTTGTCGAATTCGCCCCTTTCGGCCCATGCCGTTCCGCGAGTAAGGTACGCAAGAACGTCATCGGGCTTGAGCCGAATGGCCTCGTTGCAATCGGCGATGGCCTTGTCGTACTCGCCCTTTTTCTGCCAGATTGTGCTCCGCTCAAGGTAGGCTTGGGCATCATTGCGACTGATTGCCAAGGCGTGGTTACAGTCGGCGATGGCTTTTTCGTACTCGCCCTTTCTCTCCCAGACAGTACCGCGCAGAACGTAGGCGTCGGTGTATTCTGGTTTGAGCCGAATGGCTTCGTTGAGGTCCGTGATGGCCTTATCGTTCTCGCCTTTGAGAAACCATGCTCGGCCGTGCTTGAAGTGGCTTACGGCGTCTTCTGCATTCAGATTGGCCGAGGAAACCAGGCAACCCAGAAAAACCACAGGTAGAAGACGCTGCATGGTTCGGCTCCTTTCGACGGGGTTGAAGAAATGGGTGGCAACGCCCTTTATTGTACTCCCGCCAGCGGGGCTTTCAACGGCCCCGCGAAAGTGGCGGCGATGAACGAAACCACCACCAAGTCCACACACTTGGGAGAATGGCACGGCTCATGGAATTGACCTTTATCGAAAGTAGATTCGCAGAAGGAACAGCCTCATTCATCTTCGCCGCCGGCCTTGCCATCGTCAATCGGCTTTGCCGCTGACGGGGCATCGGAAATGCCGTGTTGGCAGGTATCGTCGCCACCGCTCCGACGCGAACAGCAAGCCCGTCTTGGCCACCGAGCCCAGCACCAGCCACCCAGGCGTAGGGCAATACCAGCGACGTTTCTCAACAGTGTCCATGCCTGCTACCATACCGCGCCGCCTGAGGCTCTGCCACAATGGGCCCGGAGCGATGCCCCTGCACGCCCGCGTTCCGAGCCCCTTGCCAGCCGCACGAAGGGTGCCGCGGGGTCGTTTCCAGCCGGGATTGCTGGCCGCTGGCCGTGGCCCCTTGTGGTGCCAGTCGGAGCGGCGCGGTAGAATAGAGGCGAGACGCTGGGGGCTCCGCGGTGGGGCGGCATTGGGCAGAAGACCCGTCAGGTGAATGTGCAGAAAGGTCCGGCGGAGGTAATCGAGGCGTTCGATACCACCTCTTGTAAACGAAATCCGAAACGCGCATTTGACCCCGAACTTGCCCTAAGTATCGGCGTGGAAGTACAATGCGGCAAGTGGTGACAAACCTGATGTCAGGTGGAACCCCGTTGTGCGGCCCGAGGAGCGAGTCCCCATGAAGGAAACCGATGATCCTCTTGTCCATTACCACTACGCGAATGACCTCGCGCGGGATGGACAATTCGCCGAAGCAGTCCAGCACTACGAGCACGCTATTGCCTTAGACCCCGATAACCTCGATTCCGAGGTTTACGTCTTCTCCGCGTGGCTTCTTGCAACTTGCCCGGATGTCACCTTGCGAAACGGTCAGCGCGCGGTCGAATTGGCCACAAAAGCGTGTGAAGACACGGACTGGGAACCGTGGCCATTAACGGCGCTCGCAGCGGCCTATGCAGAAATCGGTGAATTCGGAAAGGCGATTGAGACGCAAAAGAGAGCCAACGATTTGTATGAGGACTATACGTACCTGGAACCGGAATATCATCATCGATGCCAGGATCGCCTCGCGCGCTATCAGGTGCGTCGAACGGTTGACTACCATCCGGGACCGTAATGCCTCATAACATGGCACGGCGGCAGCGCAAGTCGCCTATTGGTGGTGTGGGCCGAGGTCGCATGGTAAGCTGATTGGAGATTCAGCCCGATTTAGAAAGGCCAGCGCGGGATCGCGCCGGCCGGGAGCTTCTCCCGCCGCGGCCAACCACAGTCTGCCTTCGCCGCTCACGCCCTGGATCGATAGGGCTGGGCAAGTTGGGCCGAGGTCCACGGGAGGGCAACGCGCTGGGCACCGATAGACCATGCGCGACCACTTCCCTTTGCCGCGGCCCCGCGCCACCTCGACGCTCCCACCTCCCTGTGCCGGAGAGTCCGTTCTCGTTCGCGGACGCCGCAAACCCATGGCCCTCTTCACATCGCCGCGGACGGCGGAGTACAATGGAGCTATCGAGCTAGCGAGGCGGGCAACGGGACCTCGAAGACCTGCACCCACGAACTGGCCACTGGACCGCCGACGACTTGGAGGCCGCGCGACACATTGCCAACGAATTCACCGATCCCGAGGGTCCGCTTAGTCCGAAGCGGATGGAGCGGTTCCACTCCGCGCCGCCAGTGATGCTGCAGGTCCAGCGCCAGTACAACGGCCTGGGAATGCTCAGGGCGTCATCGCGGCTGCTGTCAAAGGCGTCTCTGGCCCCATTGCCCTGGTCCGGACCGGAATCACCGGCGTTGCGGGAGCGGTAGCGTAGATGCGTTCATAAAGGTATTTGGTTCCTGGGAGCTGGGCATGCACTTCTTGTATTACCACAAACTGGAGAAAGGTATTATGCAGCTAATGTACATCTTGTTCGGCGCAATGTTCGGCGTTGTGGCGATATGTGCATCGTGTGGACGGCCGCACAATGAAGGCGCTGCCGACACCACCACACCAGCATCTCGGCCTCCGACGGCTGCAATGAAGCAAAAGGAGCAAAAAGGTACGATCCCTTTCCAGATTGAGGGGAAATGGGATGCGGAAATATGGACCGACGGTGGTTATACGGACTCCGGAATCTGTACGGTCAACAAGGGACACATCGAAATTCGCGGCTCCATTCCTGGAAATCTCTGGACGTATGACTATCGCTTGCCTGGCGGTCCGGTTCCCTCCGCAATTGATTTGGTCGAATCGGACAAGTTAGGCAAACATCTGCGAGGCGCTTGGGATGCGCCATCGCGCAATCTATAGGGTTCAAAGGGATCGCGCGGAGATCGTAATCCCGTTCTCGACCGCTGCATCGCGTCCAACAGCTATTCCTGAGCAGCCGCCCAAGAAAACAATCGTGATTCGCATCAAACGCGTTCCGGCGCAGGCGCCAGCGACGACTACCAGCGGTCCAAGTGATTCGGGAAGAACCCCGTAGTTCTACTGTCGAAACTCATTAGGCGGGTCAGGGGCCGGGACCGGAAAACGGGACATCACTGATTGTTTTCTTTCGAGGCGCGTCAATATCAGTGATGTCCCCTTTTCCGGTCCCATGGCAGACGACGTCGAGGCGGCCGTCAACACGGCCGCCGACTGGCTTGAGCGCGCAATTGCCAATGGCATGACATTTCCCGAAGCGGCAGAGGTTGTTTTCCAAAACAGATTTAAGAACTCCGGCGGGGAGCACGATTTCATGGATCTCTATGACGAGATCCAAAAGGACCAAGGTGCGCACGACCCGGACGCTGACCCTGACGATAAATAGAAGGCTCTATCGGCAAATACACCAGCAATGTGAGAGTTCACAAATGCGATACTCCCGCCGACTGTTCGTTTTGGTCTTACTGATTTGCGCTACGAGTACAGGTGCAAAAGTGACAACGGAGAATCATGAGGCTCAACTGGCAGCGGCGCTTGCGAAGCGCAAGCTTGTATTGGATCGCGATTCGGCCGGTCATGTCGTAGCTGTCTTCTGCCCCAGGCGAAAGGACGCGGAATCGGTTCTTCGCGAGTTAGTCGCGCTTCCCATGCTCAATGAACTCGACCTGCAGGGCTCGAATGTCACAGACGACGGCGCGGCCCCGTTGGCCAAACTGGCCACCTTGCGTAAATTGAACGTCGTTAACACCCGAATGACCGGGGCAGGTCTTAGACATCTCGTGCCATTGAGTCTTTATGAACTGCATTGCAATCCGCAAAAAGACGCTGACCTCGGGTTGATGTACGTCGGAAAACTAAAAAGCCTTGAAACCCTGGACCTTTGTTATTCCAGCGTCGACGATGCCGCTTTGTTGCGCCTTCGGGGTCTAGAGAATCTGAAAGAGCTTGACCTACTTGGCGCACCGTTGGACGGTCGCGCCTTTCGAGACTTGCCAAGTCTTAAGACGCTAAGAAGTCTGAACCTGGAAGACACACGATTGAGTGACCATGGGCTTGGCGACCTCCCCATGTCGGACACCCTCGAGAAGCTCTTCCTAGACGGAACGAAGATCACTGACGCCTCCATCCCCGCTCTAAAGCGATTCCCAAACATCAGCGTGCTCGGGCTTTCGGAGACGTCAGTGTCGGGCGAGGGACTCAAACACCTCGTAGATCTTCACAAACTCGGAACGCTTTTCTTGGACAAGACGTCGTTGACGGACAAGGACGTTCCGACCATTGCCGCCATGAAAAATCTAAAGACCGTGTTGCTGAGGGACACGAAGATTTCGCCAAGCGCGCTGGCTAGCATGCGCAAGGCTTTGAGAAACTGCGATATTGTAACCGGCGCACATTGAATTCCGGGAATTGGGAGTTCCCGGGACATGGACCGGAAAAGGACATCACTGATTGTTTTCTTTCGAGGCGCGTCAATATCAGTGATGTCCCCTTTTCCGGTCCCAGGCCGAGAATAGGCAAGTTCCGGTAGAGGACTGCGGCGTCCCGATTGCACCTGCCGCCTGAGGGCGCGGCAGGGTCGCGCTTACGCCTTGTACCTTGAAAGTACAAAGCGTAACCCTGGCCGTGCTTCCCCCAGATGACGGCCTTAGGAAAGTTTCTCCCGCCACCGCTTGAAGTTTTCGCACACCTCCGAGAAGTCAAGGCCGTGGCTGGTGGTGAACAAGCCGCGGCCATTGGTCGATTCGGACAACTTCTGCACGAATTGCGCGTCCTCACTCGATACCCACCAGGGTTGCAACAGGATGGTGTTGATCGTGATCCCTTCGCGACGGCAGATTTGGCCTTCGCGGAACGTGGCCTCTTTGGTCTGCGGGTCGGGCGGATGGAGCATGTAAAGGTCCTTGCCCTCAAAGTGCGCCGTGGGCAAACCGTCGGTAATGAGAATGATCTGCCGTTTCGGCGTGTCCTGGCCGGACAGCAATCGCCGGGCAAGGTCTAGTCCGTGCTGGATGTTGGTGAATTGCGGCGGGATCTGCGACCTGATGACCCGCTTGTCGGTCATGTCGACCTTGAGGCGGACCACCGGGTCGTAGAGCGTGAACTTCTTTGGCATGAGCGCGGCGACTTCGCTCGCCTTCAGTAGTTTGGCGAACGTGTAGACCTCGATGAAACAGAGCCAATCGTCGGGATATTCGCGGCGGATCAGGCCGTCCAGGGCCAGGCCGATCCGCTTGACGGTGATGTACATTTCCTCGTAGCGCATCGATCCGCTGTTGTCCAGGAGCACGGCGGTGGCGCACTTGGGCGAGTCGGTTTGCTGGGGAGTCTGGTCGGCCATGGCAAAGCCTCGAATGCGTGGACGGGGCTACTCCTCTATATTTGCAAGCTCATGCAGGGCGGGCAAGCCGGGCGACAGGTTTTCACAAATTGCCCCTTCGGGGATGCACAACAGCCGGGCTGGAGGGGTGTACTCCGCAAGTGGTTGGGGATCCCCGCGTGTCGTGGCAACGGAGCTAGATGACGGCGAGCGACAACAGCACTCTTGAATCCCCGCTTCCGCGCTATACAATGATCGAAGTAGACGGGTTTATGAAATTCAGGAGAGCGGAGTCGACGCCGAGGCACCTCTGTGGACCAAGCGCGGTTTAGAACCTCATTGGACGCTGCCGGGCTTTACAACATGTGGAGGAAGAAGGATTTGAATTGGAACCACGCACTGGAGAACCCCTTCCAGAAGGGAATTGTTCCACTGAAATGACAGGCCACTCACGCTCTCGGGGAACCGCGCACGCGGCTAATCGGCCTTTTGAACCCGCAACGCCGGCGGCGCCGCGCCTCCGGCACGCCGTGTTCGCGCTCACCATTTTCTCGTCCTTGGCGCTGTTCGTAGTTGAACTGCTCCTTGCGGGTCTCACGGCGTGGCTGGGGCTCCTCGGGCCAACCACCCTGGCCCTTCGGCCCCTTGCACTTGGTATTTGTCTCGTGCTATTTGCCCACGTTGTGACTGCTGGCGGGAGGTGGATTCGCAAGGTCCGCGCGGGGAGCGTCTGCCGCACGTTTCAGTTCGGACTGTCAACACTTCTGCTTGCTCTAACGGTAGCTGGCGGCGGGCTGGCGTGGTTGCGTGCGAACCGCGAACGTGGAATTCGCCAACACGAGATCCTGGCACGAATGGATGAGATTTCGCCTTCCCTGATTCCCGTCCGGTACCGCCTGCTGCTTCCACCGACACGCCAGGAGGTCGACGATACCGATGACATTCCGGTATATCCATCCCTGGTCGAGTGCTACGGAGAGGACTCGTTCGTCAGCCTCGTGGCGGTAAAGTCCGCGTGGCCGCCGGGCGGGGTCTCCGACGCGGAGCTCAGTCGTGCGATTCCGCTGCTCTGCGAACTCCCGGAACTTGAATCGCTGGACCTGACGGGAAGCGAAATCACCGACGCAGGAGTCGCCGAGCTAAAGCGCATAAGAAGCCTACGCCGCATATGCCTGAGTCACGCCCGCGTCAGTGACCGGGGAATCGCATCCTTGATCCCGCTTTCGCGCCTGGAGAGTCTCGATCTTGGCGGAACGCTTGTCACCGACGCTTCGGGAGGCACGCTCGTGCAATTCACGAGGTTAAAGGACTTGGATCTAAGCAAGACGACCATCGGAAACCCTATGGTCGCACAGCTTGCTCGATTGAACAGTATAGAGTCGTTGGATTTGAGCGGCACCGCCCTGGGGGACGACGCGATCAGATTTCTGGCCGAGATGAACGGACTGAGAAGACTGACTGTGTGCAACACGAAAATGAGCGAGCGTGGGACCCAGCGTCTTCGAAGCGTTCTCGCAAATACCGAGGTGATAACGGAGGAGGCGCAAACCCCGATTTGCGTCGCCCCACTCTAGCCGTTCGTTTTGTGAAAGCAGAAAAGACCTGCTATGTACCGTACGCAGCGTTGGGGCGTGGCGCTCGGTGGGGGTTCGAGCAGCAGCGGCGGGTAGGGGCAACCGTTTTGTCCTTGACCGGTTATGCAATTGCCCGCATAGTGCCGCATTATGAGTAAGAAGCCAAAACGTAATTGTTTACCGCTTTCCCGTCTTGTTGCTGCATATAATACTTGTAGGGGACCGGAAAAGGACCGGGTGGCCCCGGGCGGTTTCCCGCCCGGGGCTCCCACAGACCCGAACGTGCGCAATTAACGCATTCGGTTCCTCAAGTTATCCGTTTGCTACGCGTCGGCACACCGAGTGGATCGCCCGCAGGTAAGGCAAGGGATAGCGCTTCTGAAGCTGGCGAAACCAGTCCCAGGAGGCGCGCCATGCTCGCCGTCGCCGCATGAGCCACTTGCGCCAGACCTCTTGCACCGCGTGGCGAAAACGGGGGGGTATGGGGTCGAACCTACGTTAGACATTTATGAATTGACTTGGCGTGGAAGTTGGTACTTTGCCACTATGGCGTGCCGGTCTGACCCCACCTCTCCGGGATCTGGGTGCCGCCGGAGAAATGGCCCAGGAAGTTCGACCTGCGGCTGGTCTGCGTCGACCCCAGCAAGGGCGCCAGCGACCGGCAGGGCGACTACTGCGCGATCGTCTTCGTGGGCGTGCTCGACCCCTTCGTTTACGTCGATGCCCTCGTGGAGCGGATCCCCTTGGACCAGGTCGTCCGCAAGACGATCCTCTTTTGCGACGAGAAGCGACCGCATTACGTCGGCTTCGAGGCCGAGCAGTTCCAGGAGTTGCTGGTCCACGAGTTTCGCCGCCAGTGTGCCGGGCGGAGGCTGAAGTGGCCCCTCTACGAGATGGCCAGCGGCGGGGTGCCGAAGGTGGCCCGCATCCGGCGGCTGAGCCAGTACGTCATCAACCGCGAGTTGCGTTTCAAGGCCGACTCGCCCGGCTGCCGCCTGCTGGTCGATCAGCTCATGGATTTTCCCTTGGCCGAGCACGACGGCGGGCCCGACGCCCTGGAGATGTGCATGCGGCTGCCGATGCAGGCGAACCCGCCGCGGGACGAGATAATCTTCTACCAGCGGTGGTAGGTTGTGGCGGCGATCGAAAGGGCGCGGCAGGGTCGCGGGCCTTCGCCGGCTCGGTTTCTATCTGCCGATGCCGCAGCATCTATGACTTGGGCGTGGTGCCCGATCTCGAATTGACCTTATCCGGCACACTCGGCTGCTCTTGGCCTGGTGTGCCGGTTCTTTTTTTATCGCCTCTAGCGACCTTAGCACTGCCCCTTGCCCAACGTAGATATTACGCGCTCCGGGCCGTCACCCAAGCCTCGCGACCTACGTCACAAGCGGCAAATTACCAGCCTACTTGATTTGGTGTACAATAGGCCCAAAGATAACCTCAAGCTGAGACCTTCGAGAATAACATGCTGGCACACAACCGATTTCCGACGGCGATTACCGCTACCTTGCTGACTTTGGCCTTGATGTCGACCGAGGGACAGGCCGCTTGGCCCGAGTTTCGCGGTCCAACGAGTGATGGGCATGTGGGCGATCAGCCGGTCGGACTGCCGCTCGACTGGAGTGAGACCCGCAACGTCACCTGGAAAACCGAAATCCCGCACCACGGCTGGTCCACGCCGGTCGTGCTGGGCAACCAGGTCTGGCTGACGACGGCGACGCTCGACGGCGACGACTTCTTCGCCCTTTGCCTCGACGCCGCCACGGGCAAAGTCCTGTTCAACCAGAGGCTATTCCACTGCGACAATCCGGAGCCGTTGGGCAACGGCGTCAACACTTACGCCTCGCCGTCGCCCGCCATCGAGCCCGGGCGAGTGTACCTCCACTTCGGGACCTACGGCACGGCCTGCCTCGACACCGAGACCTTTCGGACACTCTGGAAACGCACGGATGTAAACTGCCGCCACTTTCGCGGCCCGGCCTCGTCGGTCGTCCTCTTTGGGAACACACTGATCCTGACGATGGATGGCGCCGACGTGCAGTATCTGATCGCGCTCGACAAGCGGACCGGCAAGACGGTCTGGAAGACCAACCGATCTGTCAAGTTCAATGATGCGGAGGGTTTCCAGGGGTTTGCGGCGGAAGGCGATCTGCGGAAGGCCCACAGTACGCCGTTGATCGTCAACATCGACGGGACGCCGCAGATGTTCAGCCCCGGCGCAAAGGCCGCCTATGCCTACGATCCGCGCACCGGCAGGGAGCTTTGGCAGGTCCATTACATCGCGTGGTCCGCCACGCCGCGGCCGCTCTACAGCCAAGGCCTGGCGCTGATGATCACCGGGCTGGGCGCGACAGAGCTCTGGGCGATCCGTATCGGCGGCCAGGGCGACGTGACCGACACCCGCGTGGCGTGGAAGGTTAAGAATGCAGCCCAAACGGCGTCGCCAATCATCGTGGACAACCTGCTTTACATGGTCAGCGACAGCGGCATGGCGATGTGCGTCGAAGTCGCCACCGGCAAGCTTGTCTGGAGGGAGCGTCTCGGCGGCACTTACGCGGCCTCGCCGATCTACGTCGACCGCCGTCTCTACTTCTGCAATCAACAGGGTAAGACCATCGTGCTCAAGCCCGGCCGCACGCGCGAAGTGCTGGCGACCAACAAGCTCGACGAGGGCTGCTTGGCTTCGCCCGCGGTCGACGGCAAAGCCTTGTTCCTCCGCACCAAGACCCGTCTGTACCGGATTGAATCCGCAAAGCCGCAATGACAAAAAAAACGTCCTTACTCTCACTGCCCTGCCGCGGTAGCTGGATGTCCAATTCCAGGCGGGATGTCGGCACCTTCCCATTGTGCACGTTTGGCGTGACGGCCGTAAGCTGACGTTGGCGATGGCCGCCTGGCCCGTCGGCCACGCCCCGTAGTTGTTGGGCGTCCGCCTGAATTGCAAGATTTGCAAGCGGCCCGCAGCTACCCGATGCGCTATTCGGCACGCCATGCTGTCTTTAGACGGCTAGGTCTGCCGGTTCTTCTTCGCACCCGAGCGACCTTGGCGGTCTGTTCTGCGGTACCCGCCAAGCCTACCTTAGTTCCAAATCGCCCTGACAAACCGGCCCAAGCGGAATGCGAACGCGGGCGACCTCGAGAATCGGTGCCGGAGGCTGCCCGAGGGCCTCTGGGACCGCAGGACTACGCGCTTCCGTCCGTTGGCGTCCGTGGTCCCGTGCCGAGACTTGGGCCATGCTCATCACCTGGGTTTACGTGACGGGCCCCTCTTGACGGCGGTTTTTCGCCCCTGCTAAACTGGGCCTAAAGAGCGACAGGGACTATCGTGTATGTCGCGAACCGATGAAATCTAGAGTGCGGCAAGCTGCCGATGATCCACCAAATTCAGATCCAGAACTTCCGCAGCATCCGTAACGTGACCGTCGACCTGGAGCCGGTCACCGTGTTCGTCGGCAAGAGCGGCAGCGGAAAAACCAATTTCGTCTCTGCCGTTCGCTTTCTGCGGGAGTACCTGAAGCTTGGCCAGCAAGTATTTTCTCAGAGGTATCCGTATCAAGTCTGCCGCTGTCTCACGAACCCCGGTGGACCGCTTGAGTTTCAGGTGCGGTTTAGCCTCCCGGGTTTCAAAGACCAATTTCACTATCTTCTGAAGCTGGACCAGCAGAGAATTCTCGCGGAATCACTGAAGTACGGAAACAAGACCGTCTTTGCACAAGTCTTGAACAATGTGCAGCAGCTAGTTTGGACGAATGCGCCCGCCTTGGTTCCGACGCCTGACCCTGGTCCTTTGGCGCTCGGGCGGCTTCCCGGGATCGAAGAGGCGGTAGTGGCTCATACGGCGTTGAGCACCTCAATCGGCGTTTATGCGTTTCCGCACCATGTCCTTTCCACCCAAGGCGTATTTATTCAACAACAGGTGGCGGCTGGACTGGCAGACGACGGCAGCAACTACCTTAGCGTGATGGCTGACATTGCCCGGAATCTTTATAAGAGCGAAACCCGCAGGGCGGTCGCCGCGTCGCTGAAGAGAGTCAACGCGACCGTCACAACGGTCGATCTCAACGATATCCACAACCCCCAATACGCTGTTGTCGGTCACCGCGCGCCACAGGACAAGACTCTCGTTATCGAGTTGAGTCAGGAATCAGACGGCTTCCGCCGCTTCTACGCGCACCTGCTGGCGATTTACCAGGAGCCGCCGAGACAGGCGTTGATATTTGAAGAGCCGGAAAATGGCATTTATCCCGGCGCCCTATCGCTGCTGGCCGAAGAATTTCAGGCGACGCCAGGTGATGGCCGTGGGCAGGTGCTGCTCACGACCCATAGTCCTGCCTTGCTGGATAAATTCTCGCCAGAGCAGATCCGGGTTGTGGAACTCGTCGACCTGGAAACCCGCATTGGCCCGCTGGCGAGGGAACAGGTGGAATCGCTGAAGGAGCAACTTCTTCGAGCCGGCGAGCTGCTCACCGTTGATCCTGCGCGGAGAGAGGAATGACGGCGCCGCGACGGATCGTACTATTGGTTGAGGGTGATGGGGATGCAGCCGCCGCACCGCTGCTGCTGAAGCGGTTGCTGCGCGACTTGAACGCGCTTCACATGGTTGTTCCCGACGAACACGCCATAAAGATCGGAGACTATCCCGGAGTCGCAAAGAACGACTTCGCAGTCCTTCGCGACAAGCTTCGTGTGGCGGCCAAGAGAAAGCATATGGCGGGCTGCTTGGTGCTTCTGGACGGTGACTGTGATTTTTGCAGGGGTCGCCAGCCATTTTGTGCGCGACACGCCGCGGTCGATCTTGCTGCCGCGGCAAAAGAGGCCGGCGGGGGAACTTCTTTCTCTGTGGCAGTTGTCTTCGCCTGCCAGGAATTCGAGTCTTGGTTGATCGCTGGGATTGAATCGCTTGCGGGTCGCCCGCTTTCTGACGGCCGCGTACTCATCGACAAATATGATCCGGGGCGCATTGCCATTCCGCCTGATCTAGAGGCAGCGCCGCGGAATGCGAAGGGCTGGCTCTCCCAGTTCGCAAAGACGGGTTACAAGCCGACACGCGACCAGGATGAACTGACGAAGATCGTCGATCTTGACGCGATTCGCGCGAGTGGACTCCGCGGGTTTTGTCGCTTCGAGGCTGCCGTGGATCAACTCGTTGGCGCGATTCAACACGGCCAAGCGTGCCTCACGCCGCAGTAGACCTTCGGCGATCAAGGGCTGAAAGCAGAGCTAGGGCTATAAGGGTGGTCTCAGCCGTGCGTCCTGCTCAACCTGACTTTATTCGGCACACGGAGCTTTTGGATGTCTTGGTGTGCCGGTTCGTTTTTGGCACCCATATGTCGCGACCTTGGCACTGGCCAGATTCTATTTAATATTCTGCTGTCGGCCAGGACGCCTGCCCCGATCGCGTTGTGCCCTGCGTGATTATCGTGGGCGAGCTTGCCCTGGTCTTCGGATCACCTGGATCGGGATTTGGTCGCTGCCGAGCACGCCGTTCCCGATTCGTGCTGCCCCCGGCAGAGCACGCATCCCTACATGCAGATCGCAAAAAACGCCCCGCCCAAAAACTCGGGCGGGGCGTTGTACTTGGTCAATCGTAGATAGGAGGCGGCTGTTCCTAAGCCAGTCTACTTGACCCAGAACTCGTACTTCGTCACAGTGGGTGCCCCGCCAACGGGCGGAGTGGAAGTGATCGTCACCGATACCATGCCCTTGCCGGTCGGCCTGATCTCGAACTCCCTGTTGCCGGGACCAAGGATAGGCTTCCCATTGGCCCGCTCGAAGATCGCGTTTTCGGCGTTTTTTGGCTCTCGCGGACCGCCCCGGCTGGCAAGACGCCCAAGACAGCGGCCGTCCAAAAACCGCACGGTGCGGATTATGCGGGCGGTTCCGGGCACCCGGATCGCTACCCATTACTTCGCAGATTACGACCAAGCCCCTACCGGTTGGCATTTTGCCCACCGCGCTGTTACCATGGAGGCGATTGCTGGGCGGATCGTATCCGGGCGGCATCGCGATGTGTACTGCAAGTTTCTCCCCACCTTCATTCCACAGGAGTCCACTCTCGTGAAACCTTCATCCCCGATTACACGACGTACGCTGTTGAAGCAGGCAGCCGTAGCGGGCGTCGGCGCCGTGGCTCTGCCGCAGCTCGTGCCCTCCAGCGTCTTCGGCGCGAACCCTCCCAGCAACAAACTCAACATCGCCGTGTTCGCCTGCGGCGGACAGGCCCGCGGCGATATGGGCGCATGCATGGGAAGCGAGAACATTGTAGCCATCTGCGAGGTCGATCAGCGTCGGGCGGCAGACGCCCAGAATCAACTCAAAGGAGGCGGCAAGCCCCACGCCAAGGTCTACGAAGACTACCGCAAACTGTTGGACCAGGAAAAGTCGGTCGACGCCATAGTGATGGCGCCGGGCCAGCGCTGGCACGTGCCGATGGCCAAGCGGGCCATGCTGGCCGGCAAGCACGTCTTCTGCGAGAAGCCGCTGGCCCATAGCTGCGCCCAGGCCCGCGAGATCCGCGAGTTGGCCAAGCAACTTCCCAAGCTGGCCACGCAGGTCGGTTCGCAGGGGGTCGCCACCGACACCTTCCGCCGCAGCATGGAAGTCATCCAAGCCGGCGTGCTGGGCGCGATCCGCGAAGTCCACGTCTGGATGGACCGCGGCTGCGAGCGCAGCAGGAACTACGACAAGAACGCCGACCCGATTCCCAAAGAGCTGAACTGGGACTTCTGGTGTGGCCCCTCGAAGGTCTTGCCGTTCAAGAACCACTACCTCGGCTTCTGCCTGAACTGGGGCCCATGGCTGGAATTCGGCGACGGCCACCTGGCCGACATGGGTGCGCACGGTCTGAACCTGCCCTGGCGGGCCCTGAAGCTCGGCGCGCCGCTGAACTGCTCGATCAAGGTGCCCGAGCCGATCAAGGACAGCTACCCTTCCGCCACCGACATCTGCTGGGAGTTCGCTGCCCGCGGCGACATGCCGGCTGTGAAGCTCTGGTGGCACGACGGCGGCAGGCAGGCGCCGCAGGAATTCACCAAAGAGTACTTTACCACGTACCGCGGCGTGCCGGGCAACGCCGTGTTGTTCGTCGGCGAAAAGGGCATGCTTAGCTCCGACTGCTGGGGCGTGAACGGCGTCGTCAAGCTCAAGGAGGACGCCAAGTTCCGCGGCGTGCTGGACCACCCGGCCTGCAAACCGGTACCGGTCACCTTGCCGCGCGCCCCGGCCACCACGGTGAATGGCTGGCGGCCTGCAAGGGTGGCCCCAAGACCTTCCAAGGCTTCGAGACCGCCGCCATGGTCGCCGAGATCGCCATGGTGGGCATGCTCGCCCTGCGTTACAAGCCGGGCGTGAACGAGTTCTCTACGATCGAGTGGGACAGCGAAGCCTTGAAGGTCAAGGGCGAGCCCGCGGCCGACGCCGTGATACATCTGCCCATGCGGCAGAAGTGGCTGTAAAAGGTGCCGCCGCCGCCAACCTGATGAAGCTGGCCCTGATCCGCCTGCACGACGACCTGTTCGATGAGGTCCACGTGTTGCTGCCGGTCCACGACAGCGTGCTGTTGGAAGTGCCTTCGGGCTTGGTCGAAGAGACCAGGCGGATCGTTGTCGCGGCGATGGAGACGCTGCCCGCCGACTTCACGGTGCCGCTGATGGTCGACGTTAACACCGGTAGGACCTGGGCCGCGTGCCAATAACCCCAACCGCCGGCAATTACGTGACAAGTGACCTGTCAGCCCAGTCTGTGGAAGAAGCTGGTGTACCCGCGTTGTCCGGAGTAAACTAGACAATACGGGGGGTATGGGGTCGAACCTACGTACGGGGGGTATGGGGTCGAACCTACGTTAGACATTTATGAATTGACTTCGCGTGGAAGTTGGTACTTTGCCACTGTGGCGTGCCGGTCCGACCCCACCTCTCCGGGATCTGGGTGCCGCCGGAGAAGCGGCCCAAGAAGTCCGACCTGCGGCTGGTCTGCGTCGACCCCAGCAAGGGCGCCAGCGACCGGCAGGGCGACTACTGCGCGATCGTCTTCGTCGGCGCGCTCGACCGCCTCGTTTACGTCGACGCCCTCGTGGAGCGGATCCCCTTGGACCAGATCGTCCGCAAGACGATCCTCTTCTGCGACGAGAGGCAACCGCATTACGTGGGCTTCGAGGCCGAGCAGTTCCAGGAGTTGCTGGTCCACGAGTTTCAGCGGCAGTGTGCCGGGCGGAAGCTGAAGTGGCCCCTGTACGAGATGGCCAGCGGCGGGGTGCCGAAGGTGGCCCGCATCCGGCGGCTGAGCCAGTACGTGATCAACCGCGAGTTGCGTTTCAAGGCCGACTCGCCCGGCTGCCGCCTGCTGGTCGATCAGCTCATGGATTTTCCCTTGGCCGAGCACGACGACGGGCCCGACGCCCTGGAGATGTGCACGCGGCTTCCGATGCAGGCGAACCCGCCGCGGGACGAGATAAACTTCTACCAGCGGTGGTAGCTTGTCGCGGCGATCGAAACGGCGCGGCAGGATCGCTTACGTCTTGTGCCTTGAAAGTACAAAGCGTAAGCCTGGCCCTGCTTTCTGGCCCCAATCCCACCGGATCGACGATCACATCGAGCATCGCCGTCTTATCGGACCGACGCCATCGCGCAACACCGCCCGAAATGTGCGGCACGAAATCCAGCCAGAATCCCCAACATGCCTCGAGGCCGGCACCCTTGAGCAGGCATAACTCGAAGAGTTTCCTCACCGGAGGCTTAGAATCGTCGATCCAGCGGCGCGGTGTCAACTCCGTGAGCCCCAAGGGTTGCAGATGTTCCCGCAACATCGGCCCGATTACGGCGTCCCTCTGTTCGGCGGAGAGCAACTCAATCATGGTGATTCAGGAACCGATGAACTGCCCCTTGTGAAGGCGCTCGGGCCATTGCCGTACTGTGGACATGCACGTTTCCAGGGAGTGGGACTATTCAATAATACCTGAGAATGCTTTCTGCCGCGCGTAGGCGGGTCTGGCTGACGTAGAAGCCCCTCGACGCTCCCGCTCCCCTGTGCCAGGGAGTCCTTTCTCGGTCGCGGGGATCGCGCGCCGATTTCCTGCCCACTTTACACTCCCGCGGGCGCCAGATTTACACCTCCGCGGGCGCCAGAGTAGAATGGAGCTATCGAGTTGGCCCGGCAGGGTTGTATTGGCCACCGGACCGCCGACGACCTGGAGGCCGAGCGACGTATGGCTAACGAACTCAGATACCCTGACGGCCCGCGGGGTCCTGTCACGCTGAGGCCCGGCTTGCCTGCGGTTTACGAAGGCCCAAGCGCCAAGATTTCGATTGGTGGATTTGTGGAAGCGAAGGCCGGAATCGGCTGGATCATGAGCGTTACGCTTGAAAAGAAGGCTGGATACGAATGGGAATGGAAACGTGGCGAAGAGGGAGCGAAGGGCAAGTGGACGAGCGATCTCTCCTTCGAGTTCGCGCAACACGTCTTTGGCGGTTCTGCCGCATTTGGCGTCTATGGCGAGATCGGCGCGGACTTTACCGTGGACGACGCAAAGAGGTTTGCGGGGTTGTCATGACCAGTGGGGCTTGCGCAGGAAAGGGGCCATCGGTGATTCTTGATTTCCCGTGGGCGCGTATTATTGATTCTGCTTGGCGGTGTCGACTGGCGCCCGTCACGCGTTTGCGCCCGCCGCGCTCTTAGCTGCCCGCGGTAGCATTGGCACGTTTTTGAGGCTAGCTCTACTGACGGGATTGTATGCAATGTTGGGATGCGAAAAACCGACCGAGCGAGGTGCGGTGACGGGACGGGAAAGCACCGAAGCCGCGATTCCCAAAAAAACGGTCTATCACCTTCCTGTACCTCCGGAGAGGCGACCGGGACCGGACGACCCGAACTGTCTGGAATACTGGGTACTGATCTCCGAGTTGAGCGGCATTTCCGGTGACAACGGTTACGAAAAGGACACTTCGTTGACCTTCTTCGGCAGTACCCTCAAAGAAAGCGCGGTCATGTGGGTGAACGACTCTCCGGTCGAGATGATCGCCGAGGGCGGCGGCTTCTACCGAGTCAGCGAATGGCTTTCCCCGGGAAAGAACCTGGTTTGGCTTGATGGACATTTCGACCACGACCTCTACATAAAGGTCGTCCTGCTGCGGAGCAGGGACTTCTACCAAAATCGCAGCTTCAAACGCATCGTGGCCAAGATGCAAGTTCCCCGGCGCGACGGACCGGCAGTCGCGGCGCCTAAGAAACTGACCTTTGACGCGGATATAGACTACTCGCCCTTCATGGATCCGCTTCCCACCGAAGGAAGCGCAAAGGAACGGATGCAGGCCGAACTTCGCAGTCATCAGCAGAAATGGATGGCCGCTGTCCAAAGACACGACGGGGAGAGTGCCGCGGCGTTGGATTTTGCGCCTGGGAGTTACGTCCCCATTGGGGCCTGGAGAGGGCTTCATACGACGCAGACGTCGCCATGTTGAAGGAGCGGTACGGGAACCCGGATATGGACGTCCTTACGAAAGTGGATGACCTCAAGCTCCTTTCCGGCAGGTATTCCGTCCTCGTTTGGTCGGGTCGGCTTCACCGTAGCGTTCGCGAAATGCGTCTAAAGGAGCAGGACTACGCCATGCAATTGAAGCGTCGCAGTGACGGGAAAACAGGCTACATTTACCAGTTTCGCATGGTGCGTGTTGGTGGAATCTGGGAGGTTTGGTAGGAGCTCAGCGGAGAAGAAGAGCACCCTTCGTGCGGCGGGCAAGGGGCTCGGAACGCGGGCCTGCAGCGGCACTGCTCGTGCCCCATTCTGGCAGCGCCTCTGGTGTCGCGATATAATGGCGGCATGGACACGCCACGGCACCAGCGGTTGCCGGAGGGCGGCGAGAGGGATAATTGGCCGTGAGCGATGTCATCGGCGTAGATGTCATCGGCGTAGATGTCATCTCTGCACTGCTTGGTGTCCCGGTGGAGTTCTCGGGCCCCGTACTTCAAACAGCCCGCCTCCGTGAGCAAGGCTCCTAATCGCGATTCAAACTCGTTTAGGTCCGGCATGGATGACCTGGTAGACTGACCTTCTCGACGCCGCCTTCATCAAGGCCCTCAGCGTCGCTCCGCCCCAATTCTACCCCACGCCGCCGGCCTGCACAGCCCGGGGCACGCCCGATGGTGGTTAGCGGGAGGCGGCATTGGCATGGCTACGATTTCCTTCTTCGCAATGACCAAAACAGCAGTGCCGTACCGATGGCCAAAGGCACGAAGACGCATGCGTTCGCCTTGGCCTGAAACTCGGGCGTTACCATCTCGGCAACGGGCCCGTGCTTATTCGCGTCGTTCTTCCCGAAAGGAAGTATCCCGACGCCAATGACCTCGGGATAGCGACGATACCACTTGGCATACTCCACCAGTCCCCGCTCAATGCCACCCGAAATCGTGCGATGAGCCAGGGCAAAGTCAACGGGGTCGAAGCCGGAATCGCGGAGACAACGAAAAGCATTGTACCTGACGTGCCTCGGAACTGAGGCGGGATCGTTTGCGTCTGAATTCCCAAGCGGGGCGAGAGTGGTTGGAATCTGCTCGGATGTTGGCGGCACGCCGATCTTGATGCCGCGCTGGGCAAATCCATCGGCAATCCACTCCTCTTGGGACTTGGATTTGTTCTTCTCCCACCAAGCAAGCCAAGGATCGGCATCCTCGCCAGCGTCCTGGTTCGTAATGAATCGCATGGCGGTCGCGGAGTGCTGCGGATAACCGCCCAAGCAATCCATGCTTGTGCCCGGTTTGACGTGGTTCATGATCCATTCTGCCCACGACTTGTCACCGTACAAGCCGACAACGAAGCCGTCGTCATGGAGCCACACGCCGCGATGAATTCCCGTCTGCACTTCTCGCCAGAATTCCTGCTCCGAATGGCTGGCGACCCACTCCGGGTCGAGCGTGTGACGGGCAGGGCCTAGCTCGTAGAACCACCAGTAGGCACAGTACAACCCTCCAAAGAGCAGAAGCAAGGCGGACATGCCGGACAGAATTCGCCATTTGTGCTTCAGCCATCTCATTTTTTTATGCCCAGCGGATCGTATGCCCAATGCTGCCGTTTCCAAGGCACCCAGCGTCGAGCCATCCATCAATTATTCCCCGCTAGCTCCGGCTGCACAAGCGGGCGGCATGTGGGACAGGCGGCGCGTCCGCAACCAGTTGACGCCGCCCACGTCCTGGCCGTCCTTATTTCGACGTTCAGCGGCACCGTGAAGCCAGGGGGGAACTGCCCGCGGCAACGGCTGCGGCAGTGCGCGGACCTTCGACAACATAGTCGATGGCGACGGCATTGGGGGCGATGGAGAGAGGCATCAGAGGCTTATGGCTCGCGGGGCGGTGGGTTCGACGGGCCCTTTCAACCCAAAGAGACTGAACACTCGAAACCAGCCCGGCACCTCTTCCTTTGCACAATCTGGGCACGCTCCCGTCCCGCCACAGTGGATGCACTTCCTTTCCGCGGAAGACATGGTTCCGCTTCCGCGACATAGGAAGCACTTTCCCGGCGTGGCGCGTTCCGAAACGCCGGATATCGCTGAGCGTCCATCCCGTCTCGCCGAACGGTTGCACTTGAAGCATGCCTGAAACATATCCGTAAATTGCCATCCCGCTTCATCGGCGATCAGATGAACACGCATCGTATGGGAAGGGATGGCCAATCCATCGGGCCAGCGTGTGCGCGAACTCACTTCGGCAACCACCCGGTCTGCCGATTCCTCGATCACCTCATACGTTGGATGTTCTGACCGCGCGATCAAATCACGCCGTGCCTTCACGGACCGTGCCAGGCCATCCAGCAACGAGTGGCTCCCATATTTTTCGAGCAACCGAACTTCAGAGCTAGACAAGCAAGCCCCGGCTTGTCCGCACGCGTCCTCCCAATGCGCGGCAATCTGCGCTTCGAGAAGACTTCGCCAATCCTGGTTTACGATCATGACTTAGCTCACCGCGAACTTGCCCATGTCCCGAAGACAAACACGACACTGCTTTTTATCACAAAACCATGCCGCGCGATTCCCGCCAGGATGACCGCCCCAAGGTCAAGTCCTTGCAAAATGTGTCTGCAACGAGGTGGCGCGGGCCCGTCTTCTACGCGAGGTGCTCCAACGCCAGCCCACCCTGCTGCCATGCTTCCTCCGAAGTGCAATCTCCCACGTCGTCACGCCATTCAGGCAACCGTGCCAGCACGGTCACGAGTCCACGGTTGAGCAGCGTCCTTTGGAGTTCTACGGCCTTGTCCTGCGCGTCGCGGTTATTCACGAGCTGATTGGGGAGGAAAAGGCAAGCCGATCACTTTTTGGCGGCAGGCTCATTTTGCGGCTTGGCAATCTTGATGGTAATCGGCTCCGACCAGACGGGTTTTGCGCCGATCTGGCCGTTAATGACGAGGCCCATGCGGAACGAAAAATCCGCGGCCTTGGCCTCCTCGTGCGTGATCACCCAGTTCCAACTTCGCTTATACGATTCGCCGGGGCCAAGCGTGATGTTGGTTTTGGAATTCCCCGGCGTGAAGGGCCTCGGACGGCGCTCGGATCCGTCAGGCAACTTGGCGGGTCGTAGCTCGATATCCCAACCGCCAAAGTTGAGGAGACTGCTGTCGCAGTGGCACTCCCAGAAGCGCAGCACCTCAAGCGTCTGCTTGGCATCGGTGTTGTTGGTGATTTTGAGTTCAATCCGCATGCTACGGCCATCCGTTGAAATAGCCGGATTGGTGGTCGCCTCCACCAGCCAGGGGGCTTTCTTTTCGGCCGGCTTGTCGGTCTTTCCATTCTTCTCAGGCGGCGTGTCGGCCGCAAAGGCCGCGGTAGCGAGAGACAGCAGGGCAGCGGTTAAGAGCGTAGAACGCAGGAGATTCTCCTTATTCAATCGATTCTTGGATAAACGAAAATCAGGGTGATTCCAGCAGTTAGACGCGGTCCGGAGAAGAAAGTTCCAAAGTTAGCAGAGACAATTCCGGAAGTTCCCGTACCCGCATAAGCCGAAAAATACCCCTCGCTTGGGCAATATATTTCACATCAAATCAAATATTTTCTAACAGAACTATAACAAACGGCCCGTTCCTGAATGCTAACGTTTAGTGGCGCAACGCTTTCATAAGTACTGGCGAATGCATCATGGGGACGCCAATTGTCAAAATAGTCCACGACCAGTCGACACTGGCTGATCTGCCGGCTGTCGTCTGGTTCGTCGACGAGTCAACGTCGACCGAGGCGATCAAGGCAAGGTTCGATCGCCATCCGGACCTTCCCGGCGCCATAGTACGCAGCGGCGAAAAACTCCTGGGAATCGTCGCCCGCGCCAGCTTCTTTCAGCGGCTAAGCGGACCGTATTGCCGAGAGTTGTTCCTGCGGAAGTCGATACGGGACTTCATCGTGAACTGGCCGATGGAGATCTTGCAACTGTCGTCGGACTGTTCGATCCATGCCGCCGCCGAGCTTGCCCTGGCCCGTCCCGACGAGCATGCCTATGAGCCGATTCTGGTCGATTACGGCAACGGCGACGTCCGCTTGCTCGACGTGCATGCCTTGCTGGTTGCCCAGTCGCAGTTACTCGCCTTGTCGAACGTGATCGCCGCTCAGCGCGATGCGGCGGAAGCGGCCAACCGTTCCAAGAGCGAGTTTCTGGCAAACATCTCCCACGAGTTGCGCACGCCGCTGCACGGAATCCTGAGTTACGCGCGGTTCGGCGCGGACGAGGCCCTTGAGGGCGATCGCGCCGAATTGCGGGAGTTCTTCGACACTGTCGGCCGCAGTGCCGAGACCTTGCTGGAACTGGTCAATGATCTGCTCGACCTCTCCAAGCTGGAAGCGGGGCGCATGACCTTCGAACTCCAGCCGACGCCGATCGCCGAGCTGATCGAGACCGTGGTCGATGAGTTCCGCTCCATGATCGCCCGCAAGCATATCACCATTCGCTTCCGCAAGCCGGAAGAAACCGTCCTGGTGCTGGCCGACGGCGAGCGCGTCAAGCAGGTCATGCGCAATCTGCTGGCCAACGCGGTCAAGTTTTCCCCCGAGCAAGGCGTCATTTTCGTCGGCGCCCGCTCGGTGGGCAAGAGTTTCCTTGCCAGCGTTCGCGACGAAGGTCCCGGAATACCGCCGGACGAGTTGGAGACGATCTTCGAGAAATTCATGCAATCCAGCAAGACGAAGGCGGGCAACGGCGGCACCGGCCTCGGACTGGCAATCTGCCGGGAAATCATCGCGGGACACCATGGCCGGATTTGGGCCGAGAACAACGCCGGCCAGGGCTGCATTTTCTATTGCGAGCTGCCGCTGGCGTCTCCCTTGGAGAGCTTCGACGGCGATGGCGAGGCCGCGGACCGGCGCCTCCCGGATGGCGCCCCGGCGGGTGACGGAGAATGCCCGTGACGACCAAGGGTCGCATACTGATCGTCGACGACATTCCCACGAACGTCGATATCCTCCGTCGTATTCTCCGCAAGGAGTACGACCTGGAAACCGCCGACTGCGGCGAGCGATGCCTGGCCAAGCTGCCCGTCTTCCAACCCCATCTCGTCCTCCTGGACATCATGATGCCCGGCATCGATGGATACGAGACCTGCCGTCGCATCAAGGCCAGCGAGGTCGGTCTGTTCATCCAGGTGATCCTGGTTTCCGGCAAGGGTTCGACCGCCGAGCGACTGCAGGGGTACGAGGCGCAAGCCGATGACTATGTCGTCAAGCCGTTCGACCACGACGAGTTGCTCTCCAAGGTGCGGGTACACATGCGACTGGGAGATTCCCAGCGGCAATTGGCGGCGGCCAAGGATCAATTGCAGCTCTACGCCGACAACCTGGAGAAGCTCGTTGAGGAGCGAACGCGGCAATGGGCGGCTACGCAGGACATGGCGGTTTTCGCTCTGGCGCGGCTCACCGATTCCCGCGATACGGAGACGGGCGAGCACGTGCTCCGCATGCGCTGACTATGCGCAAACGCTGGCCGTGGAGTTGAGCCGGAGCGGGCCCTACACGCAGACGATCGACGACCGTTTCCTGCACGACCTGTATCGGGCCAGTCCCCTGCACGACATCGGCAAGGTGGCCGTCCCGGATGCCATATTGCAAAAACAGGGCCCCCTCGACGCGGCCGAATTCGAAGCCATGAAACACCACGTGATTGCCGGGGCGGAAACCTTGGAGCAAGCCCGCGACTACCTGGGACGGGGCGGTTTTCTGGACATGGCAGCCGAGATCGCCCGCTACCATCACGAGCGGTTTGACGGCAAGGGCTACTGCGCCGGCTTGCAGCGCCACGCGATTCCGCTGGCGGCGAGGATCGTCGCCCTGGCCGACGTCTACGATGCCCTTACTTCGCGCCGCGTCTACAAAGAGGCCATAAGTCCCCCAGAGGCGTACGAGACCATCTGTCGGGAGCGCGGCGTCCATTTTGATCCGGCGGTGGTCGATGCCTTCCGTCGCTGTTTTTCCGAATTCCATCCGCAGGATGATCCCGCGCCATGGATGCGGAGCGCGGCGCACCCCTCGGTGCCCGGCTGCAATCCGTTCACGGAACTGGCCGAGCTTTCGGCGGCGCGCTAGGGCCGGATGGTCGCGGCCGTCGTTTTTCTCGTCGAAAAGCCAGGCAAGAGTTTGGCGGACTTATTCGCCTGCCGACTTCGGCGGCAGGCGGGGTGAAAAAGGGAGGAGCCTGCCTGCGCGCGGCCCGTAGTACCTGCTGATCTGATTCACCACCCAGGCAAGCTGAATGGGGTCTTTGCGAACATAAGGCGATCGAGAAACCGTCAAACTTGGGCGCGGTCAGAGTGTCCTCCGCTGCGCCGCGTGGAGCAGCCCTTCGATCGGAGCCGAATTGTCAGAAGTGCAGTCCGAAGGCGCCCGCTGGTGCCAATCCAGCCGCCGTGTCGGTCTGCGGGGGCGCTGCCTGCGGAAGCCCAGCAGGCCGAGAGCCCCCACACCCAGCAGCGCCAGCGTCCCCGGCTCGGGCACGACGGTGAGCACCACTCCATTTCCCGAAACGCCCAGGTTCGCTGGATAGCCATCGACCGCGCCGCTGGTGCTGCCGCCCAGCAGATTGCCAGGGAGCATAGTATTGGACTGAATCAGGTCGTAGATGCCGGGAACAAAGTTCGACGTGTTCTCGAAGCTGAAGTTGGAGAACCCTAGCGGACTGGCAACCGCCAGGCTGCCGCAATCGATCATGCCGCTCGCGGAGGGCGTGTTGAGGTCGCAGTCGAGCATCGCCCCCGACGACAATATCAGGCTGCCGCTGAGAGTGAGGGTTCCCAGCGGGCTGCCCGGCGCGATCGCCCCGCTGGGGCTTACGGTCACCGTGCTGAGGGTGCCCGTACCGCCGAGAGTTCCGCCGCTGTTGACCGTCACAGGGCTAACGAGTGAGCCATTGATAGTGAGTCCACCCTGGCTGATAGTCGTCGGACCGGTGTAGGCGTCGGAGCCGGACAGCGTCAGTGTATTCGCGCCCAGTTTCACCAGTCCCATGCTGCCGGCGATATTCGAGGCAAAAGAAAAATTGCCGGCCGTGGTATCGATGCCCAGCGCCGAACCGCCGGCAAACCCGCTGCCATTGCTGCTCAAGAGCGTACCGATGTTCGCGGCAGTCCAGCCGCTGCCGCCCGCGCTGACGGCGAGCACTCCGCCGCTAGCCATGGTGATTTTCCCGGTGTTTGCGTAGCCGGGCAGCGACGCGGTGCTTGCGGCCTGGAGCGTGCCGGCATTGACGGCAGTGCCGCCCGTGTAGGTGTTACTGCCGGCAAGCACCTGCGTGCCGCTACCACTTTTGACGAAACGGATCGTGCCCGAGGTGCCGCCGCCCCGGATCATGCCGCTAAACGTAGTCGAACCGCCCGTGGGACTGACCGTCAGGACCGCGGCGGTCGTCTCGCTATTGACAATGCTGCCGCCGCTGCCGGGCGCCTTGTCGGAGAGCGAGGTCACTTGTTGGCTTCCGCCACTGAGATCGAGCGTGCCGCCGCTGGCGATGGACAGGGCTGTTGTGGAGGGCAAAATATTGACGCCGCTGCCCGGCACCGTGTCGACGATCTCCAGGCCGCAAAGGTTGCTAGATAACACCGTTTGGCTGCTTCCGGTCAGCCCGTCAACTTCGATATAGTTGCCCATTGGACTATTCGACGGATTCGTGCTGGTGATTGCCGCGAAGGCGCTGGGCCCGACGCCCTCGGAGTTGTAGTAGTAGGTCACACCGTTGACCGTCGCCATTTTCTGGCGCCCCCCTTGAAGGTCATTCGTGTAGACATAAATGCTGTACCTGGCGTAGGGAATGTTGCTCGTGGTGATCGTCATCGAGCTATAGCCCCAAGCGTAATCGTTCAACAGCGGGTTGGAACTCAAGGTGGACCCGATGCCGCTGGCCCCGTTAAGCGAGAAGACCGCACCACTTGGGTTGCCAAGGTTGTCTACCAGCGGGCTGGAGCTGTACGAATAGCCCGGCTCGCAGTTCCAGTTCGTCATGGGCACCACGCCCCCAGTTCCGGTCAGTGCAGCAGCACCGCCACTGCCGTAGAATTGAACGCCGATGCTTCGGTTGGCAGGAGGTTGGAGTTGCAAGATGCCGCCGGCGATCAGCGTGGGTCCAGCGTAAGTGCTGGTGCCGGCAAGGGTCAGAGTGCCTCCGCCCTGCTTGGTCAGGCCGCCCGCGCCGCTTAGTGCGCCGCTGTACACCGTGTTTTGGCCGTTGCCGCCCGCGCCGAGCGTCACCGGCTGCGAGGCCGCGGTTGCCAGGGAGATATTGCCGGCGCCCGCCAGCCCGCCCAGGGTCGGATTGGTCACCCCCGCGGCGAACGCCAAAGCGCCGCTGGCGCTCACGCTGACGGTGCTGTTTTGCACGGCCAGCGGATGCGCCAATTGCAAAGTCCCGGTGCTGACGTCGGTGCTGCCGCTGTAGGTGTTTGCAGCGCCGAGGACGAGCGTGCCGGCGCCATACAGGCTCAGCGCCGTCTCGGAACCGCTGATGCTGCCGCTGATCGTCAAGCTGTTCCCGGGATTGATGAAGGTCACGTCCGTATTGCTGGCCAAGACCAACGGCGCGGATATCGCGTGGCTGCCGTTAACGACGTTCAGAATGGCGTCGCCGAGAGAAGCTTGCAACGTAATCGACCGGGACCCGGCAATCGTGTACGCGGGGGTGCTGTTGAACGTCAGCCCTCCGGCAGTCACGGCCGAATCGACTGTAATGGTCCTGGGCGCCGGTAATTGCGCCGCCGAAAGTCACCTGGTCGTTGACGCCGTAGCGCGTTGCGTTGTCCCAGTTGCTGGCGACGGACCAGTGCCGCTGGCATCCGCGTTCCAGCTATATTGGGCGAAGTTCGGCAATTGCAGGCTGAAGACTTCGCCGGCATTGAAAGCGCCGCCGCCATTGGTCGCTCCGTAAAGCGTGCTGCCGACGGGCGTCACGCCGTTTTGGGGGTACGCGCCGTCGGTGAAATTGAAGGAATGCAGCACCGTGAGGGTGCCGCCGGTCGCGGGAATGCTGAAGGCCTCACCGTTCCCATAGGCCCCGCCGTAGTCGGTCGTGCCGTACAGGATGCGGCCGCTGATCGCTAGAGAGGCGGGGCCCTGGCCGTTGACGCCGTTAAAGGAGGCCAGTACGGTGGGAGTTCCGCCAGTCACAGGAACGCTGAAGACGTCGCCCATGCCGCCGATACCGCCGTTCCAACTGGCGCCACCCTCGAAGGCCGTCCCGTACAGAGTAGTGCCGCTGAGCACCAAGGCCGATTCGGGCCACTGGCCGTTGCTGCCGCTAAAGGAGGTCAGTATGGTGGGATTGCCGCCGCCCGCGGGAAGGCTGAAGACCGTGCCGAAATCGCCGGCGCCGGTTTGGGCCGTCCCGTAGAGGGTGTTTCCGCTAAGCAGCACACCGCCGCTGGGATTGGAAGTTGCGCCATTGCACGAGACCAACACCGTGGGATTGCCGCCGGTCACGGGAAGGCTGAAGACCTCGCCCTCCCCATAGCCCCCGCCGCTGGAGGTCGTCCCATACAGGGTGCTGCCGCTGAGTGCCAAGCTGCCCGCGGGGCTGTTGCCGTTGGTGTTATTGAACGAAGTCAATACGGTGAGGGAGCCGCCGGTCACGGGAACGCTGAACACCGTTCCGTCGTTATTGGCGCCGCCCTTGGGGGTCGTTCCATACAGGGTGCTGCCGCTGAGGGTCAAAGTGCAGCAGGGACCTTGACCGTTGGCGCCATTGAACGAGGCCAACACGGTGGAAGTGCCGCCGGTCAGGGGAAGGCTGAACACCGTTCCGTCGTTATTGGGCCCGCCATTGATGGTCGTTCCGTACAGGGTGCTGCCGCTGAGTATTAGACCGCCCCAGGAATTCGCGAGGGCGGTGCCGTTGAACGACGACATCACGGTCAGAGTTTGGCCGTGAACCTGGGTTGCAACCGAGACGAAAGGGATCAAGCTGCCCCCCCACATCCATAACGCCGCGACAATCGAACCTCGAACCATCGTTTTGCCAAACACGATCTGTCTCCTCATGAAGTAAACATTTCTAATCCGTAGCCACACGATGTGGAAGTAATGCGGCGTCGGCTGTTCGCAACCGAAGGTCATCAGACCCTGGCAAAGCCAGAGAATCTCCACCGCGCCGCGTGGAGCCGCCCTTCGATCAGAGCCGATTTTCAGAAGTGCAGTCCGAAAACGCCCGCTGGCGCCAAACCGGCCGACGTGTCGGTCGGCGGGGGCGCTGCCCGCGGAAACCCAGCAGGCCGATGAAACTGACGCCCAGCAGCGCCAGCGTCCCCGGTTCCGGCACGACGGTGAGCACCACCTCGTTGCCCGAGACGGACAGGCTCGCCTGCCACCCGTCAACTGAGCCGCTCGTAATGCCACCCAGCAGATTGCCAGGGAGCGTGATTGTCCCATTCGAGACATTATATAACTCGACGGGTCCCGACGAGATGTTGCTCTGCTCAAAGGCGACGACGCTATGGTCCGCGCTGGCCGCCAGCATCGAACTCTGGCGGATCGTGGCCAGCGTCGTGCTGCTGCCCGTCGTCAAATTGACGAGTTGCAAGGGGGCCCAACCCGACCCGGCAAAGTTCGAACTCACCAGTACGCTGGAATCGTTGGTGAAGGCCACCGAATAGGTGCCAGCCTCGCCGAACGACAAAGCGAGGGGGATTTGCTGGCTCCTTCCAGTAGCCAAATTAACGACGTCAATGTGGTTCGTTGTCGATCCGTAGGCGGCGTCAGCGACCACGAGCGTCTTGCCATCGGGCGAGATATCGATACCTTCCAGCGACCCGCCCAGAGTATAAGGCGAGAGGAACGCGTCGGTGGCGAGGTCATAGCGCAGGACGGTGCCCGCGGTGGTCGAGATGTAAAGCGTTTGGTCGGTCGGGTCGGGAACCATATCCACCCGCCCGGCCGCCGGAATGAACAGCGTTGGACCGGCTGCTAACAGGGACGAATCCGTCGTGGACAAAACCGTGGACAGAACCATCCAGGGACCCAAAATCCCGATAACCCGCAGTACCACTGAGAAACATCTCATCCCCTTCTGCCTCCATCAATTCTCAATCCGGCTTCTTCTCAAAGACGCGACTACGAACCTTTCGTGTTCACGTTCATGCCATTCGGCGCAACCGCAACTCCTACAGTGCGCAGCACCCGCCACAGAAACACTCAAGGGAAACCAGATCCAGCCGAGAAGGGCGGCACAGTCCCAGACTCCCTTTGAGAGTCTTCGTGTTGAGCCACCGGACGCAGAACAGACCTCAACGACTTTCGCAAAAAGTCGCGCCGCTGCGGATGGAGACTCGGGTGCTGCGCTGCCTGCTAGATACGTTGTCTTTGCGTCGGGCCACAAACCAGATTGCGACCCGCTCGGCGGCAAAGGACCGCGCACGGTTCTTCACCGCAAATAAGGGTAACCTACTTGACGCCTACAAATATGTCAAGGACCTAGTCGGAATTTTTCGATAGTTTTGGCATGGATTCATGCAAATAAATGATAGCGTGTCGGCCACCGTCGCCCGCCGTTGGATCGGCTGCCCTTCGTGCCGCAGTTGCCGAGGACGGGTGCGAGGGGAAGGCCAGGATGGGTGGGGCGTCTTCGTGGTCGAGGGCCATTAGTTTCGCAGTTCTTCTTCTCGCCCACCGCCGCCAAACGAAGCCGCCAAGACCAATGGCTGCGGCGGTGCCTACGAGCGCCAGCGTCCCCGGCTCGGGCGTCGGCAAGGTGAGGGCGAAAACGGTCCCGTCGCCATAGACACCGTCCTCAAGAGTCATGCCAAACCGCATGTCGCCGCTGAGCGTGAAATCGCCGTACGGAAGGCCGCCGTCGGTGCCGCCCGTGAAATCGTATAGGTCTTGATCGTCTGAACCGTCAATTATCCACCCGCACCGCCAGTTTACTGGGCCATGACGAACTTGTGCCACTCGTCTGTCAGCCGCTTTTCGTCCCAACCGTAGACCTCCTCGATTGCCCGCAAGCGAGATTTCTCTTCTCGGAGCTTAAGTATGAGGGCACCGAACTTCTCCGGTTGCTTCGCCAGCAGGACGACCAACGACCAGGCCTCGGCGTAATTTGCCAGAACCATGTGCGCGGTGTCCAGCTTCAACAGGTCCGCCACGGGCGTGACCTGCCTGGCACCGATCCGCTGCTTGACGAGAAAAAGCCACGCGTTGCGATTCCCGCCGATGTTGCGCTCGCCGGTGCCATAGACGGCGCGGAAGATGGTCACGCTGGGTGTACCGGCTACGATCGATTCGGCGCCGTCGGCGAAACCGCAGGTCAGGGAATCGGCCTTTGGATCGGCAAGCTGGGTGAAGTACATGTAACCCACGCCCGCCGCTACGGAGCGGTGATCGTATTCGTTCTCCTGGAGCAGGATGACGATGAAATTCGCGGTGTAGAGGGATCCGCTCTTGAGTGTCTGCGCCTTCAGGGCGCTATAGCCGCCCGGATCGTCGGGATCCTTGAAACGGTCTCCGATCAGTGCGAACATGGCGTTCACCCAATTCTCGAATTCGTAGCGGCGGGTGAAGAGGATCATGTGGGCCGCACGATTATCCAGCCCGGAGCGCAGCGGTTCCCGGCACCTGGTGCGGAAGTATTTCTCGAGCTTCTCGATATCCGCCATGAATGCGGCTTGCACGTTCTTGTCGGCCCAGAGGGTGACATGTTGCCCCTTGAGCGGATGGAGGTCGGCGTGGCTGGCCGCGTTGATCTTCCTGATTTCCTCAAGGATAGCGTCTCGCTGCGCGTCGCCGATCCGCAGGCCGTTTCCCGGAACCAGCTTTCCGGGGGCGTCGCGAGTCGGCTCCTGGTAGGCGTTCTTGATAGAAGCTATCTCCTCGGCGGAGAAATGCATGCGGCGAAGCTGGCTCTCGGTGGTCGGCGTAGTCTTGAAGCTGACCCCATGTTCCGTGGCGTGCTCGACGATCTGGTCGCGGGGCACTCGCTGGCGTCGCAGTCGCAAGATATCGGCCATGGATAGCCGCTCATCCTTGGCCTGCGGATTATCGTCGCCCTTGGCCGGTTTCATGCTTCGGTCGGAAGCTTTGGGCTCCGCGTTCTGGCCAGAGGCGAGGGCGGCTGCGGCAAGGATTGCCGCGCAGGCCATCAAAAGCGGCACGCGCTTCAGGTGCAGTGCCATAATGGAAGTCCTTGGTTCAAAGCGATTCTGGTTTACCTATGGCTTCAATATAACTACAATCGAAGCCACGAGGAAATGGCCATGCAAGACTCATCGCATACGATCCGTGAAGAACTGGGCAGCGTTATCGTCTTTATGAGCGTTATTTGGGGAGTGTTCGTCATCAGTAATTTCTTTCCCAGCCTGGATGCCTACGGCGTCGTGCCGCGGACCATGGGCGGGTTGATCGGAATAGCGGCCATGCCCTTCTTGCACGCCAATCTGCATCACATCATGGCCAACACGCTTCCCCTGTTCATCCTCCTGGCCCTCTTGGCCGGCTCCAGGGCCCGCTCGTGGGCGATTGTTGTTGACATCATTCTACTGGGCGGCCTGCTGCTGTGGCTTTTTGGACGGTCCGCCGACCATATCGGGGCTAGCGGCCTGATCTTTGGGCTGATCACCTTCCTGATCCTTTCGGGCCTGCTGGAACGGCGGATCATTCCACTCGGCATAGCGGTTCTTGTGGGATTCGCCTTTGGGGGAACGCTCATTTCGGGCGTCCTGCCGACCGTCGGATTCAATGTTTCCTGGGACGGTCATCTCTGCTTCGCCGTTGCCGGCGGAATTGTGGCGTACGCGTTGACGGGCCAATCGCCCCAAGGTCGAAGCCTCGTTGCCGAGAAATCAGATTTGTCAGCATTGGGTCGGCCCGATTCGCCATTGCCATAGGCAACCAGGTTCGGTATGTTTCGCTTCTCTGCCTATTCTTCCCAATATTTCCTGGGATACGGCCCTTGCCCCGGATCGGCACCTTCAAATTCGGCGCGTGCATCGCAGCCATCATGCTGCCCGGCTGGACCATCGCCGCAATGGCGCAAGCGCCGATAAGCTGCGATGACTGCGATGTTTGCGACCCATTCGGCGAACCGCCTGTTTTCGACTTGCCGCGAGAGGCGACCCCGCGGCAGCCCGTCGAGTCCCAGCGATCTGGCAGTTCTCCAAACACCATTTGGCTCGACGCGCTGCCGGACGATCTTCAGGGGCCCGTCGAGGCCTCGCCGCAGTTCGATCCGCAGCAGGGGTTTTTCGACCGGCTCCGCGGGCACGGCCCGATCGGCATGTTCAAGGACCCATCGGCGACGCCGACCTGCTTGCCTGAGGAATGCGACGAGATCGACGTCGGCCCGGATACGCCCTGGAGCGAGAGCCTGAAACGATGGTGGACACGCGATCTACAAGTATTCGCCGGAATTCAGGGCTTTAAGGGCTCGTTGGATCAAGGGCGAAATGGCAATTTCGGCGTTCACGAGGGGTTCAACTTCGGAGCTCCCCTGGGAATCTTCGATTGGGGCTGGCAGATTGGCGCCGAGGCCACGCAAAGCAACTTCGCCGGCGACGATGTCGTAGATCCACGTTCGGCCAACCGCAACCAGTTCTTCATTACCGGAGGAATCTTCAAACGGGCCCACGACTGGGGATTTCAATGGGGTGTGGTCTACGACTGGCTGCACGACGACTACTACGTCCAACAAGATATGAAACAGATCCGCAGCGACTCGAGTTTCCTCTTCCCAGGCGGAATTCATGAACTTGGCTATTTTGGGGCCTATGGAACCGGTGGGGGGAACTGGGTACTTATCGACCGCTCGCTCAAGAACTACCTGGTGATGGAGCCGACCGACATTTTTGCCTTCTATTACCGCCGCTACTTCGACGGTGGCGGCGACGGGCGTGTGTGGGTTGGTTTCTCGGGCCGCGGCGACGGCCTGGTAGGCGGCGAGATTCGCGTGCCGATGGGGAAGAATTGGGAGCTGGAAAACCGGTTCAATTACCTTATTCCAAAGCAAGGCAGCGGCAGCGGCGGCGAAATCCAGGAATCATGGGCCGTCACGATCGATCTGGTGTTCTACCTGGGCCATCCGGCGCGGTGTGAGCGTTACCATCCCTATCGCCCCATGTTGAACGTGGCCGACAACAGCCTTTTCATGACGAACAACTTCGTGCCCACCACGGTGACGCCCTGATTTTTCCGCTGGCCGCCATGTACGTCAGGCTTTCCAGCCTGACCTGGTCGGCCGTACGTACAAAGGACGTCGGGCCGGAAAGCCCGGCGTACGGGTTTTTCGACCCGATTTCGCTCACCTTCCCATGGTGCGGAAAAAGCCCTATACTTAGCTGACGCGCTGGAGTTCCGGCATACTGCTCATGGGTGGCAATGTCTCGTTTAACCCGGGGCCAACGGCGACGGAAAGCCTCCGTCGCCGTTAGCCCCGGGCTAAACGACGAGCATAGTCGGTGATAAGGAAAGGCCGCAAAGCGGCCAAAGCGGTAACGAATTACTGCGATCCAAAGCGAAATGTCCCTCCAAATAAATTATGAGCGAAGCAAAAAAAATCGATCATTGGGCCTCACTGGCTGGTAACCTCGGGGCGGAACCGGCCCCCGAAGCAACGCCGCCGGCGGACGCCGTGGAAAAGTCGGAGTCGACGGAAACCCCGGCAGTCAACGAGGTAGTCGCGGAAGGGGCTGAAGCTACGGACTCGGCGGGTGCGACATACGTCCCGCCGCCGGCTGCATTGCCGCCGCCTTCGGCGTTCAAGCCGGCGGCGAAGGCGGTTCGCCCCGCGCGGCGGCCTGCGCCCCGCCCGCCTGGGAGCAATTGGCGGGCGATTTGGGCATAGCACCTCCCCCGCCTCCGCCCCAACCGGCCGCTCGCGTAGCGCCGACTCAAGCGGCCGCAAGCGAGTCGCAAGCCCCGGTCGTTGAAAGTCCTATAGAATTGACCGAAACCGTCATCGCCGAAGTAGAAATGGCGATGCCGGCTTGGGATGACATGGAGCCTACAGCGACGGAACCAGCCTCTTTTGAACCCCAAGAAGCCCTCGACATCCTCGATGAGACGGGCGATGAATTCGGCGCCGGTCTGATCGAGGATGCCGCCGGGGAGCCATCGACCAGCGACGAGGCGGGCGGTACCGAAGAGCGGAGGCCGCGTCGTCGCCGTCGCCGCCGCGGGCGGGGACGCGACCGGGACGAAGCATCTCCGGCCACCCGCAGTCGCGATGAATCGGATGAAACGACGCCGTCGGGTGAGGACCCCGAGGAAAGCCCGATCGGTGAAATTGGCGATGAATTCGAAGCAACGCTGGCGGACGATCGACTGGCGGAACCGTCCGAGGAAGATCGGGCCGAAGGCGACCGAGGTGATCGAGGCGAGCGTCGCGGACGTCGCCGCCGCCGCGGGCGGGGACGCGACCGCGAGGAAACACGCGAGGAACAGCCCGCCGGCGAGGAAGACTCGGACTCGCTTGGGGAGGAAGAGGAGTTCGACTACGAGGAAGATCCTGCTGAAGTCGGTGCGGAAGTGGAATCCTCGCAGGAGCACGAATTCCACGATGAAGATGATGATCAGGATGGTCAGGACGACGACGAGGGCGGCGAATCGCCCCGCATCGGCTTTCGCAACATTCCCACCTGGAAAGACGCGATCGGCGTCATGATCTCCAAGAACATGGAATCCCGGTCGCGAAATCCGGGCGGTTCCCGCGGCCCAAGCGGACGCGGAGAACGCGGACGCGGACGCGGACGCGGACGTCGCCCTGACCGCGGGTAAGACCTGCCGACATTATGCCTTCTGCCCCCGTAGCAACTGCCGCCCTCGACCGGCTTTCCCAACTGGTCGAGCGACTCGAGGCGTTGCCGGACTTCGCGGCGGTCGTCGAAAGTCTGCAAGCGGGCCATGCGGCGACGCTCGACGGAGTTTGGGGATCGTCGTGCGCGCTGGTGACCGCCGCTCTGTCCCATGCGGCGCCGGCCGTCCTCGTAGTGGTCTGCCCGCGTTTGGACGAAGTGCAGGGACTCATCGGCGACCTGAGCATTTTCTCGCCGCTGGAGCCGCGGCGGTTTCCTGTGCACGAGTCGCTCTCGGCCGACCGCATGGTCCAGGATGAGGCGGTTGGCGATCGTGTCCGCCTGCTCAAGTCGCTGAGAACTCCCGAAGCCCCGAAGGTCGTTGTCACCAGCATTCCCGCGCTGTTGCAACCGGTTCCCAGTCCAGCGCGAATGGCCGCGCAGACGCGAGCGCTGCGAGTGGGCGAACCGCTTTCCGTGGAGGAAATCTCGCGTTGGCTAGTAACCAACGGTTTCCAGAGCACGACGGCGGTCGAACTGCCCGGCGAGTTTTCTCATCGGGGCGGCATTATCGACATCTTCGCCCCCGATTGGCTGAATCCCGTGAGGATCGAACTATTCGGCGACGATATCGAGTCGATCCGCCAGTTCGAAGTGGAGAGCCAGCGAAGTCTAGGGCGGAGCGAGTCGGTGGAAATCACGGCGGTAGGAGAGGGGCAGAGGGGAGAAGGGAGAGGGGAAAGGGGAGGGGGGAGAGATCAGAGGTCAGAGGTCGGAGGGCAGAAGTCAGAGGGCAAAGGGGCTAATTCGAATGGCAGGGCGGCCAGTTCGCTGACTGCCGGATTTGCGTCTCCAAGCTCCGATCGCGGCCATCTGGCCGATTATCTGCCGCCACGGAGCTGGTTCTTGCTTATCGAGCCCGGCGAACTCGACAATGAGGGCCGGCAATATTTGGAACGCCTTCAGCGTCCGCAGGGATTTCATGAGGTCTCCGAGGTAATCCGCCGGGCGGTTGAGTTTCCGTCCGTAACGGCCTCGGCCATCGCCACTGGATCGCTGGAAACGACGTGCCGTTTGCCGATCGAGTCGGTGGAGCGGTTCAGCGGACACATCGACAAGGTCCGCAGGGAACTCGACGATGCCGGACGGGGGCAGGAGGTCCACGTAATTTGCCAGACAGAGGCCGAGGTTCGGCGGCTCGGCGAGGTATTTGCCGGCACGCAGCTTGCCGGCGAGGGCCGCCTGCACTTCACCGTCGGGGTGCTGCAGAGCGGTTTCCGCCTGGTGCCCGACCGCATTGTTCTGCTCAGCAGCGGCGAGCTCTTTCGCCGTGCCGACGTACAGCGGCCGGCCACGCTCCGCCGCCGGCTGGGCCGCGCGATCGACAGCTTCCTCGATCTGCATGAAGGGGAACTGGTCGTACATCTCAGCCACGGCATCGCCCGCTATCGCGGCATGAAGCTGCTCGAGAAGGGGGGCCACGTCGAGGACCACCTGGAGTTGGAGTTTCACGGCAAGACGAAGCTCTACGTACCGGCCTCGAAGATTGGGCTGGTGCAGAAGTACGTCGGCGGCGCCAAGAGCCGCCCCACCCTTGCCAAGCTTGGCGGCCGGCTCTGGGAGAAGCAAAAAAAGCGGGTCGAGTCGGCCGTGACCGACATGGCCGCTGAGATGCTCGAGCTTCAGGCCGTCCGCGCTTCTCGCCCCGGAATCAGTTTTGCCGTCGATACCGAGTGGCAGCACGAATTCGACGCGTCCTTTCCCTATAAGGAAACCCCCGACCAGTTGACTACCCTGGAAGCCATCAAGGCAGACATGCGGGCCCCGCGGCCGATGGACCGCCTGCTTTGCGGCGACGTCGGCTACGGTAAGACGGAGGTGGCGATGCGGGCGGCCTTCAAGGCCATTGATTCGGGCTACCAGGTGGCGGTGCTCGTGCCGACGACGGTCCTGGCTGAACAGCACCTGCGGACCTTCACAGCGCGGATGGCCGAGTTCCCCTTTTCCATCGCGGCCCTCTCGCGGTTCGCCACGCCGCGACAGCAGGCCGATATCATCAAGCAGGCGGCCGCTGGCTCGCTTGACATCGTGATCGGCACGCACCGTCTCGTGCAAGCGGACATGCAGTTCCACAACCTGGGGCTGATCATCATCGACGAGGAGCAACGCTTCGGCGTCGAGGTCAAGGAGCGGTTGAAGGCCATGCGGCAGACGGTCGACGTGCTGACCATGACCGCTACGCCAATCCCCCGCACGCTGCACATGGGCCTGCTGGGGGTCCGCGACATCTCGAACTTGGAAACGCCGCCGGAAGACCGCCTGGCGGTGGAAACCCGCGTCACGCGATTCCAAGCGGAAGTGATCCGCCAGGCCGTGCTGCGGGAACTGAACCGTCAAGGGCAGATTTATTTCGTCCACAATCGCGTGCAAGACATCCAGACGCTCGCGCGGCGGCTTGCGGAAATCGTACCCGAGGCCCGGCTAGGCATCGCCCACGGCCAGATGGCCGAGCACGAGTTGGAGCGGGTGATGCTCGATTTCGTGGCCCACCGCTTCGACCTCTTACTGGCGACGACGATCATCGAAAGCGGCCTGGACATCCCCAACGCCAACACGATTTTCATCGACGAGGCCGACCACTATGGCCTGGCCGACCTGCACCAACTTCGCGGCCGCGTCGGCCGCTATATCCACCGGGCCTACTGTTACCTGCTCTTGGATCCCAACAAAAACCTGACGTCAAATTCCGCACGGCGGTTGAAGGCCATCGAGGAATTCAGCCAGATGGGGGCCGGCTTCGCCATCGCCATGCGCAACCTGGAAATCCGCGGTGCGGGCAATATCCTTGGCACCCAGCAGAGCGGCCACATCGCGGTGGTGGGCTACGAACTGTATTGTTCGCTGCTGCAGCAGGCCGTGGGCCAGCTCAAGCGGCAACCGCCCAAGGACGTGATCGAGGTCGAAATCGATCTCCCCGGCGAGGCCCATATCCCGCGAAGCTACGTGCCCGACATGCGGCTGAAAATCGATCTTTATCGGCGTCTTGGCCGGGTGTCCAGCATGGAGGAGCTAGGCGATTTGCGGAACGAGATCCGCGACCGTTTTGGGCCGCCGCCCGCGCTGGTGGAGCACCTGCTCTGGCTGGCCGAACTGCGGATTGCCGCCCATAGTTGGCGGATCGACGCGATCCATCTGGAGCTTAACTACGTCGTCTTCCGTTACCGCTCTGCACGGCTTGTCCGCGAGCTGGCCGCCCAAAGTGGGGGAAGATTGCGGGTCGTCGATAACCAGAGCGCCTATCTTCCCCTGGAAGGCGGCCAGGCATCGCCTGAATCGATTCGCCAGCAGGTCAAATCGCTGTTGCAAGCACGATAAGCGGATGTCTATAATCTGCCGCGCCTAAAGCCGATACCGTTGAAATAGCGGAGGCTTTTGGAGTGCGGCGCGGGCACCATGAGTGCATGGCGCACCGCACTCAAAAAAGACCACAATTTCAGCGCTATTGCGCTTAACCCACCACGTCCTCAGTTTTCCACTAGCGCGGGGCGATTGTTGTGCAACATCGGTTGATCGTTCGAACGGGTGCAAGGCTCATTGCATTGCTTCTGGCGACAGGCCAGTCAAGAGTTCTGGCCCAACAAGACCCCTTCCCCACGCCGCCGCCCGGCGGTTATTTGCCGGCCGGCGGATCGCCCAACGGATATAACCCGGTTCCCGGCGGCTATCAGCCTTCGCCCGTTCCCTTTCAACCGACGTCGCCGATCCGCCCCGCCGAGTTTCCCGGCGGTCCGGTGCCGGCAATGGCCTCCCCCATGAACCCTATGGCCGGAGGTGCCGCGCCTACCTACGGTCCGATGTTTCAAGCCGGCCAGCCGCAATCACCGGGCATTGGTCCCGCGGGCATGCCCGGTCCGCCGGCGCAGCTTTGTCCGGACGCCCTGATGGTGGCCCGGGTCGGCAACGACGTCATTATCGCCAGCGACGTGCTGGCGAGCATCGACGACATGCTGGGCGGCGGCAGGGGCCGAACGCGGGAAAAGTACCTCCAGCAACGGGCGATGTTCGCCCAGGAAATCATGGACGGCATCAACGAGCTCAAGGTCCATTATCGGGATCCGGACCCAGGCAAGGGCGTATCGCCGCAGCACCGCGCGATCATCATGCAGGTCTTGCAGGAGCAAATCAAGATCAAGCTGGCCTATCAGGACTTCCGCAATACGGTCCCCAAGGATGCCCTGCCCAATATCGAAGAGAAGCTCCAGAAGCTCTTCGACGAGAACCAGATGAAGGCGCTGATGACGCGAGAGAACGTGGTTTCGCTCTCGGACCTGCAGAATGCCCTTCTCGCCAAGGGAAGTTCCTTGGACCACGAAAAGCGGAGCTTCAAGGAGCAGGTCTTGGCCGGGGAATGGATGCGGGAGCAACTCAAGAAGGATAAGCCGGACGACAGCGGAAAGGACGATGACGAGGAGGTGACCCACGAGGAGATGCTAGGCTGGTACCAGGTGCACTTAAAGGATTTCGAGAAGCCGGCCAGGGTTCGCTGGGACGAGTTGATGATCTCGTTCACGCGGCATACCAATCACGACGAGGCCTATGCCCTGCTGGCCGCGCTGGGCAATCGCGTGCTCGCCGGGGCCTCGCTGGTCGATGTGGCGCGATCGGGCTCGGAGGGCCCCACCGCCAAGGAGGGTGGCCGGCAAGATTGGACCCGCAAGGGCAGTGTGACCTCGGATGCCATGGACCAGGCGCTTTTCAGCCAGCCGCCGGGGCAACTCAGCCCTATCCTTGAATCTCCCAGCGGTTACCACATCATCCGCGTGGTGGAAAGGCAAGAGGCCAGTCGCACGACGTTTTCCGACGCCCAGAAAGAGATCAAAGAGAAGATCAAAAAGGAGCGGCTGGAGAAGCGCAAGGAAGAGATCAACGCGAAGCTGCGGGCGAAGTATCCGGTCTGGACAGTTTTCGACAACGCCCTGCAACAGCCGAAGCCGCCCGAGGAGGAAGACCGGTATTCGCGGCGCTAGGCCAGCATGATACGACCGATTCCCGGGTGGCACGCCTTAATGCCGGCATTGCCGGCATAGGCATTATGGATCTACACGATCGCCGCCATCTCAGCAGGTTGTTGCCATGCTGGAGTGCCCAGTCTGACGCTGAACGAGCACGTAAAACAACACACACGTAAAATAGACAATAGCTCCCGACCAGACGATGTCGCTGGCAAAATGTCCGCCTTGAACGAGCCGGCAAAGTCCCATGATCGATCCATACGAAACGCCGAACCCGAAAATCACCAGCGCCCATCGCGGCTGTTTCCTCCACACCAGGAAACCGGGGGCCATCAAGTAGAAACCCATCGACGCGTGGCCGCACGGGAACGAATGCCCGTCCGGGTCCGTTCCCGGCTGCCAAAAAGGACATACGTCTTGTTTGCCACCGAATGGAATCGTTTCCTTTGGGCGAGGACGGCCCCAGTTGGGTTTTAATATCGTATTGACCATCAGGCCGGGACCTATGGCGAGGACGGCCGCCAAAATCAAGCCGCCCTTGCCGGCCGATTTCCATTCAGGCACGACTGTTCCGATCAATGCCACGACAAGTCCCCCAGCACCGACGAGCAGTCCCGGATAACAGCCGAAATCGTACAACGCCGCCCAAGGCTGAACGTCTTCGTCTGGGAGCCAATGCTGGAATCTGTCGTAGAACGATCGGGATATCCTCACATCGAGACTGGCAGTTCCCAAGGCAAAGCTGCCGGCGAGCAAGAGTAGCAACGGTAACGCCGCAGCCAGGAAGAGAGTGCGATCGCCCCAGCGACGCGTTACTGCAGCAGATGCGGAGGGTAAAAAATCCGACTCGCGTTCGTGCTGCGATCGAACGCGACGAATCAGATCCGCGTACCCAACCACCGTTACGCGCGACCATCGATACGCCATGTGTACTACTGTGCGCAGCCCAAAAGGATCCGGATGGCGGTAACGCCGATAATCTCGGCCAGGTTTTTGATCGCTTCGATCGCCAAGAAAAGTCCTCGCTTGACGATCGATGAAACGCGGGCTAGCAATTCCCGGTCAATTGCTAACCGCTTCACCCCGTATTTTACTGCTTAAAGGACTGCTGTCAAGCAAGCGGAAGCCGGTCGTGGCTTGCGTGGGACTAACAGGATACTCGGGTGGAAGTCGTCAGTCGGACGGCATTTCGAGCCGGTTTGCGGTTGGCGGTTGTGCGGGCTCGAAATTGGCTTCGCGTGTGCCATATGGAGTGGGATTTGAGTCCGATTTCTTGGGCCAGATACACTTTTCGGCATCCATTGATTTTACCTGGGGAAGTGGATCCCTTTCGCATCCGTCATGAAAATGGAGTGGTCCTTGATGTTCCTCACCGGCGATCATCAAACACTCGAAGCGGTCTTTGTTCCCACGCTGCCAGTGCCCCGATTATGCCTTACCGCACGCCTCGGCTAACCTCCTTGCCTGCCGGACTTCCGCATACTCTTTTTCGCAGATGTGCCGTGTACCGTCAAAAGCCGCGGGGGATGTACCCCATGACCAGGAGCACCACTACGACCAGGAGCACCAGCCCCAGGCCACCGCTGGGGCCGTAGCCCCAATTTCGGCTATAGCCCCAAGTTGGCAAGCCGCCCATGAGTAGCAAGACCAGAACAATCAGCAAAAGCAAACCCATTGGAAACCCTTTCGATGGTTTGATACCACGTAATGTTGACGAACGTATCTCGTCGCCAAGAATAAAAAAAGCCGACGCGGCAGAACACCAAAAGGTATTCGGCCACGTCGGCTTACTCTTCAACAAACCTCCCGGCGAGGCCGGGTTGTTTTTCAGCTAGTCATCCGACTGCTTCTATCCTTGATTATACGGTCCGGCAAGAGGAAAACAAGGCTCTTAGGTACCCCGTTACCCGAGCATGAACAGTGGGCCAGCGAATCTCGCGGCCAATCTCACGGCGATCCGCACGCTCTTTGACGAGAAGGATTGGTTCTAAACACGACGCCCCGCACATCGACCTTCCGGGTGGGGTAGCCGACCTCCTCGGAGAATAATGCTGTGGCACTGAACGCAGCAGAGCTTGCGGCGGATGTCTTGCAGTTGTCAACCGCATACGGGACATACTGGGTGATCGGTCTTCTCGAGGTCGGCAACCGTCTTTTCCATGACGACGAGCGTAACCTTCTCGTTGAGCCGTTCCTGGCGAACGGCCCGATAGCCCGCCCGTTCGTAAAGCCGGATGTTGCTTTCGCTCTTGTGGCCGGTAAACAGTTCAAAGCGGCTTGCGGCGGGAAAGCACGTTTCGACCATATTCAGCAAGGCCGTGCCGATACCACGTCGTTGATAATCGAGATGGACGACCAACCGCTCAACGTGACACGTCGCAGCTTCCTGAAAAGCTCTTACGGAGCCGACAATTTGGCCGTCTTCAATGGCTTTGAGGAATCGCCTGTCGTGAAAACGGGCTTTGATGTCCTCAAGCGTCTCGGTCAACGGGCGAAGCGTGAAGTCGTCGTAGACCGCTGCTTCACTCTGGTAGGCGAGACGTTGCAGGGCAAGGATGGTTTCAGCATCCTCAATGACTGCGGTTATGATTTCCATGTTCGCCTTATGATTCCCGATGGACCGTATCCGGCGAGAATGCTGGGATGCAGACGGCCATGTACTCGGCCCCTTCCGGCGACGGACTGCTGTATCGCACCCATTCCCCGGCCCTTACGATGATGGCTTGCCCGGCATTGACATCGAACTCGGTATTTCTCAATTCGACGTGCAGGCTCCCTCGGAAGACGACGGTATATTCATCGAATTCCGGCGTTTGCCCCGGCTCGGACCAGCCCGATGGGCTTTTCATGCGGGCGATGCTCACCGCCGTTGTGCCGGAATTCACTCGCCCGATGAATTCTTCGATCAATTTCGGCTGCTGAGCCGCCGCTTCGATCACAGTTGGTTTCTGGATGCAGGTAGCCATCGCTATTCTCGGTTTACCTCTTGGGCCAAGAACCAATCTCGACGTTGTTCATTTCCGGCGTATTTCTTGCGAGTGACCGTGCCTCGAACGTCAAAATAAACCTTGCCGTCAACGTCCCTGGCAACGACATGGTATTTCCGGTGGTCTTCGTCCGTCAAATGGAAGGCTGCGTTCAGCGTGATGCCGTGAGCTAAATCGCCCCTGACCGTCAGCGTACGGGTTGTCTCGTCCCATTGGCCGGTCAATTCGTCGCATAAACCACCTGAAGTAAATCGCCGGATTCGATATACCTTCTTGACGGGATCGTAGGTGTTCATCACGACAGCAGTTCCCGCTGAAGCTGAAAGTGGCCTAAAAAGGGGCAAGAACAGCAGGAGGCTTCGTAAAGCAGTGAACAGCGGTATATCATCCAGCGTAATGAGGGTAGGATGGCGGTTTGCCAGCCAGGATGGTAATTCGGTACTGGGTGAGAAGAGTCGTCGTGATCCTGCCTCGTCCACCAAAACAACGCACTCCGCCGAAGCGCAAGCATCTCTCGGCCGATGCCTTGTACGCACTCTTGCGGCTGGAATGTGATAAGATCGCGGACCATCGTGGGCGGGAGTGCCCGATTTCCTTGACGAACGCGCTCATGTCGGCTTTCAGCATGTTTGTGCTGAAAGACCCTTCCCTGCTGGCATTTGACCAGCGCCGCAACGATGAGAACATGGGGAACCTGTTCGGCATCGCGCGTGTTCCGTCGGACACTCACATGCGGGAGATCCTCGACCCCGTGGAGCCGCAGGCGATACGACCCTTGTTCGACGCTGTCTTTCGCCAACTCCAGCGTGGAAAAGCCCTGGAGCCGTTTGTCTTCCATCAAGGCTGCTACCTGCTCTCCTTGGACGGCACCGGGTATTTCTCTTCTTCGGCCATCCACTGCGACTCCTGCCTGGAAAAAGTGCATCGCCAGACGCAAGAGACTACCTATCAGCACCAGATGCTGGCAGCCGTGATGATCCACCCGGATCACCGAGAGGTGATTCCTTTCGCTCCCGAACCCATTGTGAAACAAGACGGCACCCGCAAAAACGATTGCGAGCGAAACGCGGCCAAACGCTTGCTGCAGAAAATCCGCGGAGAGCATCCCCATCTGAAGCTGATCGTTGTCGAGGACGGGTTGGCGAGCAACGCCCCGCATATCCGCGAGTTGCAGAGCCTGAACATGCACTTCATCCTGGGAGCCAAACCGGGGGATCATGATTTTCTCTGGGACCAGGTGCTCGCCGCCTGGGAGGTCGACCGGGTGACGACGATTTCCTGGACTGAAGGGGATGTCTACCACGAGATTTCCTTCATCAACGACGTGCCGCTAAACGAATCCAACCAAGATTTGCGCGTGAATTGGCTCCATTGCTACGAGATCAGCCCTGACGGCGAGGAACGGACCTGGACCTGGGTTACGGACCTGAAGATCTCTCGCCAGAATGCCCGTTGCCTGGTAAGAGGCGGCCGCTGTCGCTGGAAAATCGAGAACGAGACGTTCAACACGCTCAAGAATCAGGGTTACCACTTCGAACACAATTATGGCCATGGCAAGAAGAACCTGTCGGTAGTCTTTGCCATGTTGATGATGTTGGCGTTCCTGGTCGATGAGGTCCAACAACTCTGCTGCCCGCTATTTAAGGCCGTGCGGAAGAAGTTGACGAGCAAGCGGGCACTGTGGGATAATCTGCGCTCTCACTTCCGACACTTCGTTTTCCACTCGATGCGTCACCTTTACGAGGTCATCCTCTATGACCTCGCCAAGCAACTCCCCGCACCGACACGGAATACGTGTTAACCTGGCCTCTCTGTATTTCCGCGCTCCCTCCACCGCTCGCATACGGCTGCTCCAGCTCAGAGAAGCCCGACGTCGGCACGCTCACGCTGCGCGACAACGAGTTTCTGTGATAATCCAGGGCCTTCGCCGCTCCGCACACGTCTAACAACGGCGCCCTCTATCGCCCGTATCTCGCCCATCTTTTCGTCTAACATACGCACACTCAAAACTTGATGCCCTAACGCTGTTAGCCGCTCGATTTATCGGGAGTTGCTGTCATCACGATAGCACTTATCTTCCCGTCCGGAGACTTGCTGCTCCCGTGAAGGAACCAACCATCCAAAACCATCTCGTTGCACTCCACGCAGTTTTCTCGCTTCTCGGTGGGGGTCCACACGGCGGGCTTGGTGACTGCTTGCACGTCCCAAGTGCCCACGAACCATTCCAGCACCTTGAGTTCAGGCGGTTTAGACGGTTCCGCGGCCGAAGTCTGCTGCCCCAGACGACAAATGGCAAGGAGCACTGCAATGGCTTTAACTCGATTCATCGTTTCATCCTTCGCATTCATCGTTCTCGAGTTTTTGGCCGGGGCAATGGCGGTCAGCGGCCAGGGCACCGGCGAGCACGCTCCTGGCCTTGGAATAGATTTCTGGATCATCGCTCGCCCGAGGCCCAGCGACATTCAGCACCCGAGGCCGGGTTTCTGATAACCACGCCTTGACCAGCAACGCGGACTGATCCACATCCTGCTTGCCAAAGTCAATATGCAGGCAGGGTTTCCCGTGCTTGCGAGCCATATATTCCGTGTACGCAGAGCCACCGAAAAGCAGCCCGTGGCTGAATATCAGCGTGGCATCCGAGTCTTGCACGTTCAATTCCGTCCGCACGTTCACCTCTTCGCTGTCCGTCTCACGCATGCCGGTGTACTTATCGGGCAAGACTTCGCCGTTTTCGTCATTCCGTCCTCGCGGCAGATAGCCACCGATGTGAATGCCGATTTCCAGAGCAATATCCAATGCCGCACGATCTACGCCTGTTTGACCGCCCGAATAGATCTTACGCGGCAACATCGGGCCAATCTCGTTCAATTTGCCGTGCCGGAGACGCTTGAAAAGTCGAATGGTGCGGGTGCGATGGAAGATCGATGATATTTAGCGATGCCTTCACGCCTCTTGCAACCTCTTCGGTATGGCCCTGCATCTCTTGGCCGTATCCTGCCGCCTGACCGCCATGTTCAACGCCTTCTTCGTGCCGACCAGCACGACCAGTTTCCCCCGCCGCGTCACAGCCGAATCACGATGCATCGAAATTCTGGCCCGAACTCGGATCGGTCCTTTCATGGTAACTTACCCACGAAGAAGAGGATGGTCACGAAATGGCAAGTGCTACCTGCAATGACGAACATGTGCCAGACTCCGTGGAAAAGGGGATGCCTATTGTCGTAGACCAGGAACAACGTCCCGCACGTATAGCACAGCCCGCCGACCAACATCCACCATAAAACGGCTGCTGGAACCACTTCGATCAGCGAGGGGGCGGTGACAATCGGCGTCCACCCCAGCAGAACATAAAGCCAAACCGCCACACCATACAGTCTGTGCGAGAACAGGATTTTCGAAACGAAGCCGCACAAGGCCACTGTCCACATGACGCCGAAGAAAAGCAACCACCACCCAGTACGCAGGTAGACCAGGGCAAGCGGCATACACGATCCTGCGATCAGCAAGTAAATCGACGCCTGATCCAGTTGTCGAAACAAATGCGTCAGTCGTGGCCCAAAGGGGATATGCGACAATGTGGAGGAGGCGTACACGGCAATCAGGCTCAACGAGAAGACCGTGCAGCTTGCAACAAGATATGCGTCTCCATGAGAATGCGAGCGGGCAATCAAGACGATTGCACCCACAATGCTCAGTACCAGGCCGATCCCATGAGTGACCGCATTGACGAGTTCGTTTGTTTGCGGAACCGGCTCGACAGGATGTTCTTGTGACTTTTCCTGGGCAATAATCACGCCTCCTGTAATCTCTTTCGCAACGCCGTGAACCTCTGCGACATATCCTGCCGCCCGACCGCCATGCTCACTCCTGGCAATTTCCACCAAACGTCCGCGATCGGATTCGTCCTCGACCTTCAACCCGGGCCAACAAGACCGCACCACTCGTTGATGTTCAAGTCAGTGGCCTTGTTCCCGGCAGCAATAGTTCCTGCCATTGCGAGCGATCCCGAAGGTAAATCGTGCTATCGGCGTTTGTGAAACGGGACATTCGGACGGTGCCGCAGACCGAGGCTGACTGCCGAGTTTCAATTTGTCGCACCATTCCCACATGGTCCGTTATCGGCTTACCCGCCAGCCCGTTTCACTTGGTAGCCCAAGCCCTCAAGTTCTTGAACGATCCGATCCCGATGGTCGCCCTGAATCTCGATTCGCCCTTCCTTGACCGTCCCGCCAGTGCCGAGCCGCTGCTTCAACTTTGCGGCAAGCTCGGTGAGACCATCCCCGTTCAACGGCACGCCAGAAATGATCGTCACGCCCCTGCCTCGCCTGCCCTTGGTCTCCCGGCCCACACGGACGACGGCGGAATTATTTGGGGCCGGTGGCTCGCTCCGGCAAGCGCAGGTGGTTTTTAGCTGGTGACACTTGGGGCAGAGGAGGTCTCGCCAACTACGCTTAGCCATGTATCACTCGGTTCCCCGTTCTTCACGCGGAAAAAATAGGCGTCGGCCACGGATCGCTTGCACGGCGGTTATTAAGCTCTATCCGCGCTGCATCGCCGTTTGGTGCAGGACCGGGCGATCTTACGGTGCGAGTGTGACCACAACCTCATTTCGCATGCCCCTGGTCAACCGCATGCGGCGTTCCATCTCTTGCCCCCGCACGTCGACAACCAACCGATACGTGCCGCAGAAACCACGGAAGGCAAAGCGGCCGTCGCGATCCGTCGTTGCGTGAAGCGCAGTTTTCCATTCTTCATGAATCAGCCGCTTGAGCTGCTCGTAGACCGGCTTGGGCGACATGTCCGCCCGCAACATCCCGCCGCCGGGCTGCCAGCAATCTCGATCCGCACAGGTCCCACCAGGTAATCGCCCTCATGGCCGGGTGGGCAAAACAGACGCGGTAGAACTTCACGGCGTAATCGGCCTGGGCCGCCTCGTCCCAGACGCCCTCGCGGTGCGAACCGGTGATCTTCTTCCCGGCCGACGTGGGCGTGAACTCCGTGATGTTCAGGCCCTTGCCGAGCGTGGCGTACTGATCGAGAATCTCCTGCACCCGGTCGAGCGGGAACCGCATAGTCAACGGTTCGTGGGCCTGGATGCCGATCCCGTCGAAGGGCACGCCATTTTGCTTCGCCGCGGTCAACAACTTGAAGAAGCCGGGACCGCCGTCAGCCAGTACGGCGTAATCGTTGACGATCAGACAGGCCCGTGGATCGGCCTGCCGAGCCCAGCGGTACGGCTGGTCGATCTTCGGCTCGGCAATGTGCGACGGTTCGTTGACCACCTCCCAGAACTCGATATTGCCGCGGTAACGGCCGATGATGTCCTGCACTCGTTGCCGCTGGATCTCCGGCGACGGCTGGCCTTTGGACCACAGCGGAATGCCTGCCTCGTCGCCCCAAAGCAGAGGATGCCCCTTCATCCGAATCTCGTGCTGCCGGCACCAGGCGACGACCTTGTCCGTGTACTGGTACAGGCGGCCTGCCACGCTGCCCTTCATACCAACGCCAGTAGAATCCGACCGTGGCGTAGTTGAACAGTTCCGCAAACCGCGTCTTGTAGAGCGGCATTTTGGGATTCATTGGGCAAACGGTCGAAGCTATAGATGTTGCAGCCAAAGAGGAATTCATGGCTTATCTGCTCAACAGAGACCTTAACTCCGGCTACCGCATGGCCGGCGGCGTCCACGACGCGAATATTGGCGTCGGCCTTGCGGTTCTTCTCAATGGCCGCTCGCGTGGCAGCGACGATCTCACGTTCGCGTCTTTCGGCTGCCTCTGCCAGTTCTCGTTTGGTGACAAGGACTGGTTCGGCCACCCCGGACGGCGGACTGATTGTAAAGCGGTCCAGGATGAGGTTGCGATCTTCGTTGCCGATGACGGCGTCATTGAGAAACGTCACGGCGATCTCATGAATTCCCGCTGCCAGATCCACCTCGAAACGATAGTCGGCACGTTGGGCACCACCGACAGTCACCGTCTCGATCGATCGGCCATCGACGAGCAGGGCCATTTCCGGCCAAACGCCGACTGCCGGGGTGCCCCAGGCTCGTATACCAACCAGGTACTTGCCAGCGGCGGAAACTCGAACGGACTGTCCCACACGCCCGCTGCCCCAAATGTTCCAACCGCCACCCGGCATGAAACTGCCTTCGGTGCGAATGGCCGCATCTTCAACTCGGATAACCAGGGCCGCCTCTGCCTGAGAGGGACGCTCAGCCAGCGAGGCCAAGACCAAGAGAATGGTGAACCAACGAGACAGCATGCTTTGCTCCCTTTCCCTTTCCGCGTCGACCGTCGATAGTTCTCGTGTCGAGCGACACCGCGAGCGTTCGTACATCCTCGCCGAGCGCCTTGCGCTTCGTGCAGCCGCCGATAAATAAATGGGCCGCCCTCCGGGCGTCAAGCCATTTTACCAAGTGCTGAAAGCCGGGGATCTCGAGGTCCGCACTATTGGCCTCCTGGCCTCCGCCAGTTAACAGGAGAGCCGTCCACTTCCCTTTGAGAGGGCCGTATTGCCCTGGCGTCTGGGGCTACCTAGGATAGTCACGACATGCATGGTTGGGGGCCCCTTCTCTCCAACAAGCTCTTCCACGTCTCGCGTCCCAAAAAGCTCCCCTCAACGTTCCCTTCCATCCGCTGGAACATCTTGGCCGTGACCGACAGCGACATCACGTCCTTGCCAAGTTGCAGCCGCAGATTCTTGCGGGCGGAAAGATCAACCAGGCCCACGACCGCCCGCGGACGCTCTCGTTCGTTCTCCCGGAAGGTGCAGATCCCGATGCTCTGGCAGCCCGCGGCAAAGGGAATGATGACGTTTTCGTTGCTCTCGTCCTCATGATTGGCCAGGACCACGAGGGCCGAAAGCTGATCCGGGTTGACCAGGAAGGTGATGCTACGGACGTCGTCCCGAGCAAGATCCACGTCGCGGAGTGGCTTCATGACGACGTAACGGGCCGGAATGTCAATAATAGGCAAGAAGGCGATGAACTTCTTAACCATCTCCGGACTCTTTAGGTATCGTTCACCCAGCAGAAAATCTTCGGCCATGGCCGTCGCACCCGAAGCCGCCATTGCTTGGCCGATCGACTGGCCCGGCTCGATGCCGGCGTTTCCGCTGGAAAGGAAGCGGCAGAAGCATACCTCGCCGCCGGGAAAATTCTTATATTGCTCTCCGAAGCCGAGGCCCACGCCACCGCCGAAACAACCGAACGTCTCGCGGCTGGCAACCGCGGTCTTTCCTTTGGCTGCGGCAGCCATGAGGAACAGGACGCAGCCCCACTTGCCGGGGATGAACTCCATAGCCCCATTCGGCTTTTCGTCCGACCAGACGAGGGCTACGGGCTCTAGTTCCAAGTGAATCGCCGATGCGATCTTGCTTTTCGTGGTAGAGATTCTGTCAGGTTGAGCCATAATTCGCCTCCATTACTTTTTTCCAAAAAGCCGGTATGTCACGTCATCCCCAAATCCTTGGCGACCTTCGCCACCATTATCCTGGCCTCTACCGCCGACATTTCCCTGGTCTTTTTCAGGAAGCGAACGGCCTCGTCATCCATGCCACCACGGACCAGCCCATAGAGGTTGGTCTCCCACTTCGCGTCCACACCGGGAGCGGCGGGCGGAAGCCATTCCACGTGGATGTTGCCTTCGGGGGTGCAGCCGCAAACGAAGATTCGTCGCCGGTCCTCCGGATAATGGGCCTTCTTGTACGCAACCAGTTCATCCACCATTGCATCAATGTCCCGCGTCTTCAGTTCGTTCCAAAGGTCCGGCTTTTCGGCCTCGATGGCCTGCCAGATGTTCTTGGTCCGTTCCCGTTCGTCACCGAGGCCGACGCATTCGTTCCAGGCGACGTTGGCAAAGAACAGTGCGACGTGGACGGCTTCCAAGGAATGGGCCGCTTCGGGATTGACGAGAAGGCGTTCCGACATCTCCTTCATCAGGTCGGACATTTTGCGGGGTTGGCTGGCTTGTTTTCGCGTTGGCATGGGTCAGTCCTACTCGTCTAGCACTTAACTGGAATGAATCGCCTCATCCAGATGCCTTTGAAACTTGATCGCCCCACCGACATCTGGAAAGGCTTCTTTAGTGCCGCCCGTGCCAGTGATAACCAAGGTTCCCGAACCCCAAATAATCCTGTCGGTCAATGTTTGCTCCACCTGTATGCTCTCAACCTTGTTTAGCAGCATTTCATAAGATCGCCGGGCAATCAATCCGTGCCGAATTACAATCCGCTTGTTGGTCAAAACGTATTGGGAAAGGAAATACTTTGAAAATGGTGGAAGCAGGACTAGCACAGTCAGTAGCAAGAACCACCATGACCAGAATTTGCCGTATTCCCAGTCGATTCTCCTTAGAACTACCGCTACGGCAAGGAATACGATTGCTGCCACGATGGGCTTGGCAAAAACCTTCTTGGAGAATCTCGTCGCAAAGATTATTTTTTCGTCCGCACTTGTTTCCATGCTTTTTTTCTCGGTTTGGGATGAATCGCTATTCCTGATCGGAAAGGCTGCCCATGATTGAATCTCTCTGATTATCGTCGGCAGAAAGCGTCCGGGCGTCCAGGTCGAGGGCGTGGCAAGCGGAGATCGGAACTCTCACGATCCCTCCAATTCGTTGCCCATCGCCGTCAATTGCTCCGCAGTAGCAAAGCCCTCGACCCGCAGTAACCGATTCCCCATCCGGCCACACTGTTCGGGCGTCATGGTATTGACCCTGCTGCCAAGGCCGCTTACACAATACTTATAGGGCTGGTTCGCCCCGGCAGCCTAGACTCCGTTCCCCTGGGTTGCAAGCCTGCAATCCGTAGTCGCCGTTTCGCTTTGCTAAAGTTTGCCACGTGACGCAACTCCGTCCTTGGGTCCTAGCGGCGGTATCGATTTGGACAGGCTGTTCCGCCAGGAGGACGAGCAGCACGAACGTTCAAGATCAAGAGCCGATTCTAGTCTCACAATGGGCTACTCGCAAGATGCCAGGGACACAAGATCTATACTCCCCGAGGATGTTCAGGCGAGTCACGCAAGCAGGGCAAAGTCTGCGGAGATTTGCTCAACCCGCATCATAACCAGCAGGTCGGACAAATCACGGCCCCCCCTCGTTTGGATTTCGATCAAGGGCCGCACGGGCTTATTGCCGGCAGGATAGGGCAGGGCTAGAATCGGGTTTCGTCACGCTTCAAGTTCAACACGATTGGAAACTCGTATACCGGAGGAACCACATAATGTCAGAGCCAAAGATCGCAGGCCGAAGTCCGCTCAAGGTTCAGCTTGAAGCCGGTGAGCGTTGGTGGTGTTCATGTGGCGAGTCACAATCCCAGCCGTTTTGTGATGGATCGCACAAGGGCTCGCCGTTTACGCCTTTGAAGATAGTGATCGACAGACCGAAAGAAGCATTCCTCTGCACCTGCAAGCGGACAGGGAACGCGCCCTACTGCGACGGCACGCACAAGGGTTTGCAGCAAATTCACTCTCCCGCCGGGGGAAACGGTTCCTCCTTGATGTAGGCAGTACCCTGAAATAGGGCGACCAACTCCCCGGCCTCGTTGGTCACACGCACGGTGCAGACGGACAGTTTCCGGCTGCGGGAAATCTCCGTAGCCTCGGCAGTCAAGGTGCCGGATCGAGTCGCCCGGAGAAACGACAGATTTGCACTTATAGCCACAGCCACCTTGCCGCCCGTTTTCGACGCTGCCCCAAAGGCAAAATCGGCCAGCGTGAAGATCGCCCCTCCCTGCACGGTGCCGACATTGTTCAGGTGACGATCTTCGATGATGAGCGTCGTCTTGGCGAAAGCAGGACGCAGTTCAACGAGTCGCATTCCGTTGGCAGCAGCAAAGCGGTCGTTTTCGAAATGGTGCTTGATGGATTCAAAGTTATTGGACATCTTTGGTTCCTCGTTTTCGATAGCTTGGCGATGAATCCGTTGGATCGGCCAACGGTTTCATACTATCACCGTTGCTGCCGGATTGGACGATCTTCATTGGGCTATCGTTCCATGGCGCTTATCGTTTGTCCCCCTGCTCAGCCTGCCCAGCCCGCCCAGGTGTTCCCGTCAGGTAAAGCCGGTACTCCCATGGTCCAAGATCCACCGCGTCGGATGGCAAATTCCTGGGGCTGGACGTAAAGGTCTCCATGTAGCGACCGGCAATGAGGCCCGCGTTCAACACGAGGTGCTGGGTCTGATTGCCGAGGTTCACAATTACCACTGCTCGATTCGATCCGGCAGAACGCCAGAAGGCGTACACCGACTCGGATTTTACGATTGCAATCCTGTGAAAGTCGCCTTCGTAAAGGGCTGGATTCTCGCGGTAAGCGTGCAGCAGCTTGCGATAGAATTCCAGGTAGGGGCTGTCGTTCCACCGCAACTTGGGCGTATTGGCAAGCAGGCCCAGTTCCTGGCCGTTCCACACCATCGGCCGGCTGTTGGGCAGCGTGGCACACAAGACGGCAAAAGCTCGATCGCCAGGCCCATACTTTTTCGGCAACGACGTCTGCTCCAGGTACGGGTATTCTCTGGCGTCCAAGTGCACCCGGTTGTCCCAGGCGTATTGCAAGTAAGCCATGTCGTGGTTCGTCAGATGCCGCATCCGAACTGCCCCGACGGGGAACTCCCGCCCTTCTTTACCGAGCATTTTGTCGAGCGAACTTGCCGGCCAATCGCCACGAGCAATCATGTAGTAATTGCACTGGCTGCTCCAGTCGTAGGTCATGTCAAAAGCCGGATGCAGCCTGGGCGTGTCGGCTTCAGCAAGCATAAGCACCGGCTTGAGGGCATTGAGCTTCGGCCGCAGCCAAAGCCAGTGTTCCAGCGGTACGGCCTCGGCAACATCCTCGCGGAAGCCGTCCGCGCCGAAGTTCTCGATCCAGTATTTGCGGGCCTGATACATGTACTCCCAGAGCTGGCGGTTGGAGTAATCGAGCTGGGCTACGTCTTTCCACGGTCCCGGGTGAACGATTTGGCCGTCCTTGTCTTTCCGGTAGAACTCGGGGTGCAACTTGATCAAACCATTGCCCCAGGAAGTATGATTGGGCACCCAGTCCATCATTACATACATCCCTCGGGCGTGAACAGCGGCGACCAAGTGCCGGAATTCCTCCTTGGTCCCGTGTGCCGGATTCACGTCGTAGTAGTCGCGGACGCAATAGGCACTGTTCGAGGGCGGCTTGTCGGGCGGATTGCCGCCTCGCGGAAAGATGGGCAGAAACCAGATGATGCCCACGCCCAAGTCCTTGAGAGCGTCGAGACGCTGCTGGAACTCGCGGAACTTGCCGTTAGGCGTCGATAGCTCCAGGGAGGTCTCGTAAATTGGCAGATTGCGGGCCCAGGCAGGACCGGCAGGTTTCGGCGACGCGGCTTCGCAGACCGGCGCGTAGCCCAGCGTCAAGGCAGCCAGGAATGCGGGTCGCAAATATGCTGCTCGTAGGTTCATAGCTCCAATCGCGGGGACTAGGGAATCGCAAACATTCTAACCACAAGACCAATTTTCATCGCACCGCAGCAGGCACCGCCAGCCGCTTCATCACCCACGCCACGTTGCGGGCCAGGTTCTTCACGGTGTCCATGCCCTCGACATCGCTGCTGACCTCGCCCTTCTCTCGTCCGAAAGCCACGTTCCAGTAGGTCGAACCGGGCACAATCATCTCGCTGATCAGGAAGAAGTAGTTGAGCTGGGCGAAGGTGAAGTTCTGGCCGGCACGTCGGGCGACCACGATTGCCGCTCCCACCTTCCGTCGTAATAGCTGCGGATGCTTCCGGGAGACGTAGCCCACCCGGTCCAGCAGGGCCATAACCTGCGGCGTCGCCGAACCGAAATAGACCGGCGAGCCGACCAGGATGCCATCAGCCGCGGCGAACTTGTCGAGAACGCCCTCAAAGGCAGGATCTTCCTGCACGCAGCGGATGGTGTCGGAGGCAAAGCAACCCCGGCACCCTACGCACGGCTTGATGGGCCGATCGGCCAGCGAAAGAAACTCCGTTTCCAGCCCCTCTTCAGCCAGCACCTCCAAGGCAGTGTTCACCAGGATGTCCGTGTTGCCACCAGTCCTTGGACTTCCTGAAATACCTAGTACTTTCATTTGACGTTCCTTTGAGCTACGTTGCCAACGTCTGTCGGAGCAGGGCCCGACGAAGCTCCATGATATTCGCTCGCCACCCACTCTTCCACTACCCGTCCTGGCTTGAACGTGACCACCATCCTCTCGCCGACCATGACCTTCTCTCCCGTCTTGGGATTGCGGGCCTGCCGTGGATCTCGCTTCTACACCTCGAAGACGCCGAAATTCCGCAGCTCGATGCGGCCTTTACAACCAGGATCTCGATTATCGCGTCGAGTGTCCTCTCGAGGCAGCGACTCGCAGGACGCTCTTATGCAGCCGTTGCATGCTGCGCATCTTCACCATACAAACGCATCTGTTCTGTTGCTACGCGGTAGGCGATGAAGTCATCCCACAGATCGTTGAGGTAAACGGCTCGCAGGGAGAGGGTTGCTTGAGCCCCTTCCAGCTCCCAACGCATCCCGGCACGCTCCATGCGATCCTTCACCAGATGCTTGCAGGCACCTTCGGCTACCCCGCTGGCAATCGGGTAGCCCGCCGCCAGGTATTCGTCATCGCGCATGTGCGCCTGGTTGTTTTCATAGTAGGTGATCGCGGACTGTACGGTCTTCTTTTTCACCCCCTTGCAGGCATTCACAAGCGGACGGAGATTGCGCAGCACATAACTGACCTTGCCTTGCAGCAGCATTCGCAGATGATGCGTCACGAACTCCCGCGCCTCCGGGCTCTCCTCTGCATACAGGCAATGCGCCACATCCCAGAGCCGCTTCAGCGCGTGGAACAAGTCCAGAATCCCGATGGCCCGGGGGAACCACTCCTCCGCCAGATTCCATAACTGGCGTTCCCCGTCCATGAGACAAATACATAACTTCTCGAACGTCGGGTTCCGCATGTAACATTCTACCGCCATATCCAAAAACAACGTTGGTGCGGCGGGCAACGGTGTTCCCTCCGCAAACCGCGTCATCTGTGCCCACACACGCTTATGTTGCGGTTCGGGCCGATCCTTGGCACGCTTCCGCCGACACACCTCGTCGATCACGTCCTCAGCGGTGCGAGGGAACCGGGCTTGGCTGTACATGGCTCCCACATACGCCATCTGTTTCTTCCCAGGACGCTCCGCACCGTTTTTTCCTTGTCCGGCCAAACCCACAGCCGTTGGCGAAGAACGCACCTGTTCCTCGCCAGCCGGCAAGGTCCCTCGTGCCGTTCCCGTCTCCTCATCGTTGGCACCCCTTTCGCCCTCCCGGGCCTCAGACTCTGCTCGCAAACGCGCAGCCAATGTCCGACGCATCGGCACACCCTTGCCATCGGCTGTTACTACCAACAGTTCCTCCTCTTCTTCGGCCGGAGGAATCGCTTCACCGCGAAAGCCCTCGACGTACTCGGACATCTCTCGATTCATGTGCTCTGCCGTGCGAACACTAACCGTCGTCCCCAGCCAAGCACGCAACGACTCCACCGACTCCCCAAAAGCTTCATGGACGCACAATCGCTGTAACCAGTCCTCCAACACATACGAGTTCTCTCCGGCTGGCAACCCCAAGGCCGCATCCAACGGCGACCAGCCAATCGCCTGTCCTTCCCGAGTCCCGTAGACCCAACGGCCGATCAACAGCTCTCCGAAAATCGACAAGTACCGCTTATCGTGCGGTTTGGGCAGGCGGCGGAGCATCTCTCCTTCCCGCTCCACGATCTCTCCCCGATCCCCATCCCCATGGGCCTCCACGAAGGAGCGCAAAAGCTCCAAACACATGGTCATCGCCTGAGGAAACAATCCCCGTTCCACTTGATCTACACGTTGGCCCTCGGAAAGTGCTTGGTCCAAAAATTCGCACATCCGCTGAAATTGCTCATGGGCCTTGACAAAGTCGAGTTCTTTTACTGAAATCATAATTGAGCCTCGTGCTAGCAGGGTTCATTGAAACATGGACTACTTACCTGTTAGTATGAGGCTCTTTCCTTGCGCTAGCAAACTCCCTAAGTCCTTTCCCATCAACCAAGAAGAATAGCGGATCGCGAGTTGCTGCCCCTCTCGACGACCTGCTTGGTTTCCATCTGCGCGGCCGCGGTCTTCCGCGATGGATTGGACGATGTTGCGTTTGGTCATACGGCGTCACTTTAGCTGGAATAAAGCCGCGACCCGATAGCGATGATCCCGGCCAGAAAGACAAACAGAACAGCGGAGGCCACAATCGCACAACCCAGCAATGCAACGCTGTCGCGAAACGAAGAAGCTCGCTTGGGCTCTATCGGATATCGATACTCTTGCCGGAATTCCCGAGCATGCGAACTTAGTTCCTTCAGCCTTGCTTCTGCCCACGGCGACTTCGGGATGAACCGCGGAGAAACAACGGCGTCAGTGATCAGGATCGGGCTGTTGCCAAGGGAACGCTCGAATTCGCCGCAAGCGGCCGCCATCTGTTCAGACTTGTCTTCCAGAAGATACCAATAGCGGCCCGCCATCGCAGGGAAGCCAAGTTCCCACCATAGGTCGCCGACTTCCTTCGAGAGCATCGTCCCCGGTTCTACGTTCAAGGACATACCGCCGATCTTCGTCTTTGCCTCCTCGATTTGGCCGGCGGCGATTGCATGCCGTATCGCCGCCAGATCATCCTGGATTTTCTGTTCCAGCGTACGGTCTGGCGTAGTCATGGCTTCTTTCCGCTCTTCTTTAGCATGCTCGCCGTCAGCCGGCTCCGCTGGTCCGTGAATTTAGTCATGGCTTGTACGGGGTCATGATGCAGGTTCGGGAAATAAAAATACCCCGGTTCGTCGCCTGGGCATTTGCGGTTACTTGGCCATTTCCTTGAGCGTCCTTAACGCTTGCACCTTGAGCTTGTTGTAAGCGGGCTTGGCAGCACGATCCATGAGTTCGCCGGGCTTGAAGTGGTTGGGCACGCCCTTCCGGCCGGGCTTGGCTTCGACCCGTTTCTTCTCGATCTTTGGCAAACCGGAAATGGTAATTGCACCGGGGCCCTTGCTGCCGGGGCTTTTTCGGATCTCGGCACTGAGGTCGTCGAGCACGGCGGACACTTGCGTCTTGGGCAGCTCGGCGGCCGCAGCGATGTTGGCAAGTAGTTCCGTCTTGGTTAGGGATTTTGCAGGTGTTGCGGCTTTCGCCATGAAGGTGTTTCCTCCACGTGAGAATTGAAAAACTGTTCATCCGTAAAGGATATGCAGATTAGACCCACATTTAGCCGGAAAATCAAGCCTTTGGTCGTTGAGGGCTGGTGTTTGACCGCAAGCCGCCCCCTTGACGAATCGTAGTAAGATTCGCAAACTTAGGCTTCTTCTCCCACACCTAGCAGAAAGTAAACACGATGGCGAGCAAACCCGGAGTCAACAAGTCCCAGGCGATCCGCGACTATTTCCAGGCGAACAAGAAGGCGACGACCCAGGAAGTGATCGACGCCCTGGCAAAGCGAGGCATCACGGTCACGGGCAACCTTGTCACTACCGTCAAGTCAAAGCACAACAGGCGGCGGCGGGCAAGGCGGCAGGTCGTGGCTGACGTCGCTTCGACAGGGATTGGCGTTCCGGAGATCAAAGCGGCTCTGAGTTTCATCAAGGCGGTGGGAAGCGTAGGCGCGGCAAAACAGGCCCTCGCGGCGGCAGAAGAAATCAGGAAGATCGTATAACCGGGGCAGTAGATTCAAGGAGGATGCATTATGAACGAGTACGAAGTGACCTTCATCAACGGCGACGTCGTGGAAATTGAAGCCTGGACGCCGGAAGCCGCCGAGGTAATTGCCCTTGAGGATGCCGAGCTTGAGGGACGATCCGGCTTGGCCGTTGCCAGCGTCCAGTTATTAAAGGCCCGGCCTCTTGAACTTTAGGTCATCGAAACTCCATGCTTCATGCCGTGGTAGCAGGATGCTCGATCTCAAACCCCTCGTTCATCGAATCCTCGAAGACTATCCCTTGCCCTGGCGTGGCGTCCACGGCGTCGGCCACTGGGCGAGGGTCTTGGAAAACGGCCTTCGGCTGGCTCAGTACACCAACGCCAACGTCGAAGTTGTTCAGTTGTTCGCCATCTTTCACGATGCCGGGCGTTTGAGCGAAGGGTATGATCTCGGGCACGGTCAGCGGGGCGGCCAACTCGCCCTGGCTCTTCGTAACGAGTGGTTTGTTCTTTCCGACGAGGAATTCGATCTTCTCTACGAAGCTTGCATCGGTCACGCAGAAGGCGATACCGAGGCCGACATCACCATTCAGACCTGCTGGGATGCGGACCGCTTGGATTTGGGCCGAGTCCGCATCTGCCCTGAGCCATCCATGCTCTGCACCGAAGCTGCCAGACGACCGGAAATCCTCAAATGGGCCGATGGCAGAGCGTGCTTCGAGGTCGTGCCTGATTCCGTGCAAGCGGAATGGGGAATCGACTTGGAGCAATGACGAGAAGGCAGGGCAAATGGGAATTGTGGAGAGTATGTAGATGGTCCGGGCCATCGGTCATTCCTGGCTAGTTGTCGCCCATACAATCGGAGTCCTGGTGGCAGCGATCGCCGCCGTCTTTGCAATCAGGTCCATTGTGTGGAGTGGCCCGATCCTGGCCTTCTCAGGTGCAGGTCTTGCTGTTCTATCCTACCGGAAAAGCCGCCCAATTGGATTCGGTTTCGGCTTGACTGCGACCGCAGCAGCCCTTGTATGGTTTCTGATAATCTTTAGCCTGAATTGGAGCCCCGACACGGCACAGTTGCCGGTATCCTTGTTTTTTGTCGTCTTCGCGTTGGCAAGCATCCCCGGCGGCGTCTTCTGTTGCGTGGAAGCGGCGAGAGAAAAAGCCGGAACCGAGACTCGGTTTCAGTTCGGCATCGGCACGTTGCTATCGATCATGTTCTTTGTCGCCGCGTACCTCGGCATCCTTCGTATGTTCGATGTGTTTGGTCGCCTCTTTTCTTTTTGGTCGCATCGTTCTCCTTGATAGACGCCTCTCCGACTTGGACGGAGAATGTCTCGGCCAACGATCTGATGCGGGAGTTCTTCAAGCGGCACTCCAGGCAAAACCCGCTCCCGAGTCATCCCAATAAAACCGCCCCGATCGAGGAAAGCTCGGTCGGGGCGGAAAAGGTCTCATGCCGCCAGGCACGTCAAGCCCTCTCGACCTCAGTCGAGCGGGTGGTATTCGATCTCAAATTCTGTCAAGAGAATAGGGTGGTATTCCGGGAGGACTGACAAACGGTTGACTTAATGGAACTATGCGTCAGCCGACAAATCAAGGTCTTGGCTGGCAAGGCTGCCACCGCCGATAGAAGCCGGCGTCCCTGGCGCAGTCGGAGTCGGTGGGGCCGTCTGTGCCTGGACAATCGTCGTTACAGTCTCCGGCGCGCTGGAGTCGAGAAGCTTTCGCCGCAAGGTGTCCGGTCGACTCCGGAGTGAACCCGAACAAGAGTAGGGCTGCTCCTTGAGATTTTTGGTTCGAAACTAACTATGCTAACCGACGTCCCATCAGATGAAGGTTTGTCGTTTCAGAATCTCGCTTTCGGTGGTTAGTGTGTCTATTCCGACACGCCAGACGAGCCAATCATACGCGGCCCCAGGTCGATGGTGTCGCCGACACCGTCGTGGAGGGTGGCGGTGGGGGTGCTGAGCTCGTAGCCCCCCGTGATGCCCGAGGGCGAGGACAAGGCGGCCAGGCACTGCAGATACTTTCCGTCGTTGGTCGACCAATAGCTTTCGATCGCCTGCAGGGCCATGGCGTTGTTGTCGTAGATCGTGCTGCCGGCGATGACGGTGTCCTGGCCGGAGCCGCTGTCGAGCATGTCGTCATGGCCGCTGCCGTTCATTTGCTGGATATCGCTGATTCCACCCGTGCCGGTTGCCATACCCGGAGGCAGCATGACGTTGGCGGGCGTGATCTCGCCGTAGAGCGAGACGTTCCAATCATGGATCCCGATGTGGGGAATATCGATCACTGCGGTGAAGAGCAGGCCGACGTGCGTACTCCCGGATCCCCAGGCCGGGGCCGAAATGGATAGACCGGAGCCCGGGGATTGTGAGCGGTGTGCCGTTCGTGTTGAGAAGCTTCTCCGGTATCCGTCCACTGGTTCCGTGTCGCTACGAGGGTGAGGTTGTAGGCGTCGATTTGCCCGCTGCTGAAATTGCCGACGAAGAGGTCGTCCGCTGAACCCGCCGAAACCTTGTTGTATAAAGGCCAATCCCCAGGGTGATTGGAGGCGTTCCCTGCCGACGTCGTGTCAGAGGCGATCTGTCCTAGAAACGTGCCGTCGTTCTGAACACGGCAATCGCCCCACCCTGGTAGTTGGGGCTTCGATACGTGACGAACAGATCACGCTCCTGACCAATGCCCAGCGAGATGTCACGGACGCCATAGGGGATAAACCCCGCGGGAAGATTGGGATCGGTGAAGCTGCCGAGGGTCGTTTTTGTCGCTGGGTTCAAAGGAACTATTGAAGACCTGGATTCCCGGGTTCGTGCCCTCGTTGGCGGCATAGATGTAATCATGACCGTCGGAGGCGGTGCCGGTGGCCAGGCCGGTGTACTCCGCCCGTGCCAAGCTTTTATCGACCGCGGTCATGATCGCGGTCGTTTGCCTTTGCCGTATATGCCTACGATAGTGCCCTGGAGGGTGTCAAAGATGTAGGTGGTGGGAATATCGGTCCCTGGGATCAAGAATTCGTTGGGGTGCGGATTCTGGACCACCCCGGTCGGGCCGCTCGGTTCGCTGGAGCCGACCGTGGGGATCGTCACCGGCAAGCTCGGCCACGATGACTGTGATGCCGTCGGAGCTGATCTGGTACGCCGTGGCCACGCCCGAACCTTGGTCGGCGACGACAATGGGAGGATTTTTTCCAGGGAGCTGTGGGAAGTTTACGTCCCAGGGGTTGACCAGATTCGGGTCGGTTATCAGGGCCACGCCCGCGACGTTCGACACCAGGTTGGTTTGCACGTAACTGTCGGCGGGAGCAAGAGGCGCAGCCCGACAACATGGCGCCTCCTCGAGCCTCTCAACAGCCGGTCGGAAATTTCGAGTGCAATGACGCATAAATCACTTCTCCTGAAGATGTAGACGAGAGAACTCTTGCTACGCGAAGACGCGAGACCGGAACCACGATCTGGGAACCACGTCGGTTTTCAGCCGAGTTTCCCAGACGTTTCGGCCAAGCGAGGCATTGGCCGAGGGCGCAGGAAATGACCCGGTACTAGATTGAGAATGGACCTCGTTCGCCTTGACGTACGTGAATCATAGCGCGACTGTAAAGCTAAGTACAGCGTAGAGCAAATTACGGATTGGAATTCCTTGAATTTCGACTTTAGGCCGGGGCAACGGGATTTGAACCATGCCAGAATCGTTCGTTTTCGGACCGGCAGCAACATGTCCTTCCCCCCAATCGAGCAGGTTCCCGCCGTGTGTCGAAATTCGTTCCTTTCTTGACGCTCAGCCCGTCAGTCGCATCCGTCCCGCACTTTCCCGGCAACGCCCGATTATAGTGGTTTTTGGTTTTTGATTGCCATCAAAAGTCCATGCCAAGCATGGATCTTTCTGCGCCCAATTTGTTTGCATTGCCTACTCATTTGCCGGCGTCCAAATCGGCCACTGCCTCGCCTTTCGCGTTGACCACCAAAATCATGTCCCGGGACGATCTTCCTCAGTTTTGCTCTTCACCATGCAGCGGAGAGCTACCAACTCGTTGTTTGGCGAGGGGTACACGCCGCAGCAGGCCGTCGTCTCGATCAGCGTTCGCCGGCGGTCCGGTTCAGGCCCGATGAGGTCCACGCGCACGTCCTGCCAGCCGAGCTTTTTGAAATGCAGCGGGTTTTGCAAGTAGATGACGGCGAGTTTCGTCTTGCCATCGGGAAATACGTGGAGCTGCTGAATTACCTTGCCGTCCGATTCCGACTCGGCTTTGTCGACGGTTTGCAAGACGGCGGTTTTCTTGGCGGTGTCGATTCGCCATTGTTTGTCCAGAGGTCGCGATGGCGACGTCTCCTTCCCAGCGCGGACCAAGATCTGACCGCCGGTGCAGACAAGATTTCGTACAAGCGGACGTTCCGTTTTTTAACGTCGGGCATGGCGATGGCCGACTCCTTGCCCTCCCAGTCCACAAACGAAACGTCATTTTCGGCGTTGGCGAGGAGGAAGCCCTTGCCGTCCGGCCGAACAGGCGTCGTTCCGAAGATCGAGGGGACTGCCTCGCCCAGCATCACGAAATGGTCCTTCCCCAGGTCGTAGATGGCGCTGTGCTTGTTGGCATAAACAAGCACCTTGTTTTCACGGGACGCCCAGAACAGTTGCGAGTATTTCTGAATGCCAACTTCGATGTCGTACTTGGGTACACCGCCCCACTCAAACAGCTTCGAATGCTGAATTTCCTTGCCTTCGAGGTCGTAAACCACCACCTGCAACGTGGGCTGCTTATCCTTCTCCAGGTTGAGGCGGGCCACTGCGATCTGCTTCCCGTTCGGGCTCAGAGCAGGCTGGATCGTGTTCGTTTCGGCTTTGGCGATGATGCGGGTCGACTTCGTCTTCAGATCGTAATGGATAAGCCGGCCCTGAAGCTCCTTTGGCATCGAGCGGCCATCGTCCAGCCCGGCCAGTCGGTCGTCGTGTAAATAATGCCACCCAGTCTGGCAGCCAGGCCACGGTTGGCACGCAGCCCGCGCTGGCGATCGTGGTCAGGACAATAAATGGCAGCGTGTACCTGGGAAATCGTGCGTTCATGCGGTGGTCTCCAAGTTTTCCCTGAGAATAACCCGTTTGTAGTCATTGGCCTTGCATGGCGACAGCGTGCAACGGCGGCTTCGGACTGCGATGCCTTTCTCGTCCATATCACCTCTTCCGCCTTAGTGCGTTTCGGTTTCGGTTTGAAGCCGAACGCCGATCTGTACGCCGCCATAGACACTTCCAAAAAGATAAACCCACAACGACCGGGTCGATGGATCACCCAACCAGGACCGGACCCTTCGGTGACGGCCACCAGCACAAGGGCGGGAAACAGCAGCAACATCCGCTTCCAGAAGCTCTTCACGCGTCGTGCAGGCGGCCGTTAGACCCATGCCAATCAGCAACCACAGGCACACTCGGAAACGATCCAGGTCAGGTGAGATGTCGGCTTCATGCAGAACCAAAAGATGCAGCCCAGATAGAAAGGCTGGCCACATGGTGCCGATCAGCATTTCCTTCAGCAGCCGGCAAGCGACAACGGGGCCGGGTCGTTCTTTCCGGGGTGTTGGACCCGTAATAACTCCCTAAGGTGGGCCACGTATTGGGAGGCTTCTGTGTAGCCGGCGTTGGGACTGCTTCGCGGTAGGCGCTCGACGGCGGCAATCCAATCGTCATCCTCTAAAGCGTGGCGGATTGGCTGAATCTCTTCCGCGCTAAACGGCCGGCTCGACTCACTCGATGTGCTCGATATGCCGTAGTCAACCAGACGGTAGTCTTGAATGACCGCTACCAAGGTGATGAGCCCGCATTCAATTGAGAGCCAGCTCATGGCGCATGCGGCGAAAATAAAGCTCTCGGCTCCTTCTCTTGCACTTACAAAATGACTCGGTGCCCCTTCCCACACGAACGCCTGGATCAGCTTCACCAGGCCCATGACACCACAGCCGACCAACGTCAGACCCGCGCCGATGGCCAAGGTTCGAGTCCGTTCGCCGAGAGGTTGGATCGCCCTGCATAACATCAACATGTCGAAAGCGTTCCGTAGAGAGCAGACCACGCACCGCACGCTCCAATTGCCAACGTTACCAAGACCCCGGCGACGTCGGCACATAGATTCGATGAGTAACCACTGTTTCAAAGATTCATGACGCGGGCCCGGGACGCGAGCCAGCGCGGGTCCGCCTGCTGGGCCCGCAAGAACGCATTCTCTTCGAAGAGGTAGAAGACGCCAAACGCCAGCGCGACCATGACCAGCGCCGCCACCGCGGCCAGGGTACGGGGATGCCGCCGAGCCCAGCTCACCGCCTTGCGGACCGCGCTCGCCGGCCGGGCCTGGATCGGCTCGCCTTTGAGAAAACGGTCCAGTTCCTCGGCCAGCGCCCGGGCCGTGGGATACCGCGCCGACGGCGATTTTTCCAGGCACTTCAGGCAGATCGTTTCGAGATCGGGCGGAATGGTCCCGAGCAGCCGCCGCGGGGCGGCAGGTTCGGCCTCCATCACGTCACGCAGCGTGGCCATCGCCGTGGCCCCGCGGAACGGCGGCCGGCCGGTCAGGAGTTCATAGAGCATCGCGCCGAGCGAATAGACGTCGCTGGCCGGGCCGACGTCGCCCTGCCGGCCGGCGGCCTGCTCCGGCGGCATGTAGCTGGGACTGCCCATGACGACGCCCGATTGCGTCAGTTGGCTGTCGTCTTTCATGATCTTGGCCAGGCCGAAATCGGTGATCCGCGGCTGATCGGCGGCGTCGATGAGCACGTTTTGCGGCTTCAAGTCGCGATGCAGGGTGCCGCGCTGATGGGCGAAATGGATCGCCTCGGCGATGATCTTGACGTAACGCGCCGCGACTTGCGGCGCCAGCGGCCCGTCCTTGACGATGGCGCCCAGGTCGCGACCGGCCACGTAGGTCCATCGAGAAGTAATGTTGGCCGCCATGCTCGCCGACCTCGTGGATGGCGACGATGTTGGGGTGTTGCAGGTTGGCGGCGGCCTCGGCCTCGCGCAGAAAGCGAGCGACCTCGTCCGGGCTGGCCAGGGCTCCGGCGCGGATCATTTTGAGGGCCACGTCCCGATTCAGACTCGATTGCCGGGCCTTCCAGACGACGCCCATGCCGCCGCGGGCGATCTCTTCGAGAAGTTCGTAGTCGCCAAAATACTTCAGACGCGCCCCAGCATCGGGGGCGATCGCGGTTGCCGGCAGAAGAGTCAAAAACGCCCGTCGCCGCCGATTCGAGGACGATTCACTCGGAAACGCGGCCTTGAGAAGACATTCCGGGCACAGGCCCTGCGGGCCATCGCTGGACAGTGGTTTGCCGCATTGCGGACAGACGCGTGCGGTGGTCATGTTTTTTGCCTTTCGTAGTGGATGTTTTCGTCTCCACCTCTACCAAAAGCAACCGATTGCGAAAGGTTACAGGAAAAAAGGAGATAAGGCACCTGCCGCTATCCGCCCGTCATTCGCTCAGCACCGCCAACAAATGACGCAACTCGTCCTCGACGTCGCCCTCGCCCACCGTCTCGGCAATCCGGGCCCGCATCAACTCGCGGTAGCGGTGGCGCAGCCGATGGACGGCCACCTTGATCGCCCCTTCGCTTCGCCGTAATCGGGCCGCCATCTCCGCATAGGCCCCCGCCTGGCCGGTAAGGGCCGCCTTCAGTTCCTCGAAGAGATCGCCCTTGCCTTCGCTGTGATATTCATCGCGCAAGGCGGCGAGCACCTGATCCAGGAGCGTCAGGGCCCACTGCCGCTCGAAGTGGCGCTCGGGAGTCAGGTCGTGGCTCGGTTCGAGCTGATAGCGCGATTCGGCACTCTCCTGCTCGAGCGATACGATCGTCTGTCCTCCGCCGCGTTTGAGGGCGTGCGCCCGGTCCCAGTCGTTGGCCAGAAAGTTCTTCAACGATGCCAGCAAGAAGGTGCGAAATCGCCCCTGCTCCGGATCGACGCGTCCCAACCCGCGTTTCTCCAGAAGGTGGGCAAAAAACGCTTGCGTGAGGTCTTCCGCGTCGTGCGGCGAGTATCCCCGCCGCCGAATGAACGAGTAAAGCGGATACCAGTAGCCCTGACAAAGCTGCGCCAGCGCGGCCTGGGCTTGCGCGGGTTCGTCTCGACCGGCATGCAGAACGACCGTCCAGAGCGTGGTCGGGAAATTCGTCGATCGGAACGATGTGTCCATGGGCTTCTTACCGTCGAAACCAGCCGGGGTGCGCCCGCATCGGCTGGCAAAGAATCGAGGAATTATAGACAACCGGAGCCGTCATGTCTGCGTGGAACGAGCTGTTGCCTGCGGACGGAGGGGCACTTCTCCGCGCGTAATCGCCATAAGATCGGTTGGCCAAATCCTGCGATTCAAATCATCTGCCAGTCAAGAAAAAACGAGAGTTTCCACGGTTTCCCGACTTATTCGCCGGCTGTGCCGGTTCGACGCGGCGGAGGGGGTGACCGCCGCGGGTTAGCAGGCTGAGGTCGTTCCGAAAACACGGTCGATTTCCAGTGAGTGTTGGAAAGGGCATGAGTTTCTGCGAGGATCAGACCGGCAACCATGAAATAGGACGGCCGGCCATTAACCCGCGGGACATGCCTCGCTCACTTTCCTGGAGTGCCGGGACTGATCTCGGGACGAGATTTATCGGCCTTCAGCCGCTTCTGCGCCTCCTTCCAAGCCTCCAGTTTTTTCCGCCACCTGGCCGCCTCATCCTTTTTCTCCAGGGCCTCGTAAACTTGCACCAACCGCTCCAATGCCTCAGTCATGCGGACCTCGCCTAGCGGCGGGATCTTCGCCTCACGCTGCTTCATCCCCTCGTAGCCGTCCAGCAGCAGCGTCTCGCTTTCGGCGTATTTCTTTTGACCTGATAGTGCGCCGCCGAGAATGGACTTGGTGGCGAACGTCGTCCATTCGTCAGCTTGTGTCTTCTCGCGGATGGCCAGACACTCTCGCAGGAGTGGTTCGGCCTGCGTGAAGGCTTTGGCCTGCAGCAGCGACGCGCCAATCGATGCCAACTGCCCGGCGAGTTGCGGGCTTTCTTCGGAAAACTGCATACGCACATCGGCCAGCAATTCTTTCGCCATTGCGGCGGCCTTTTCAACCTTTCCAATCCGCAGGTAGGCATCGAGTAAGGCAGTGCCCACCTCGCGAACCCCGGATTTCTTTGCAGCCGGATAGGCTTTTTCCAGTAGCGGCGTCGCCTCAGCACCACGATCGAGGTTCATCAGATCGCGCCGTCTCCAGCATGCTCCATAGCGTGTCGGGGTGGTTAGCCCCAAGCTTTTCTTTTCTCAGTGCCAGGGTCTCTTCGTCAAGCTTCAAGGCCTCAACGTGTCGCCCAAGATCGTTGTACCAGACCGCCAAGTCATTCATGCACTCCAGCGTTTCGCCGTGATCGGGACCGAGGTTCTTTCGACAATCTACGAGCGATTGCTCACCTGCGCGGCTGCTTTATCTGGTTTACCAAGGCTGCGAAGAGTCCGCCCAAGGCACTTGCGACAACTGAGCTCTTGTCAGCGGTTCGGCGGAGAAGTACGAATCCAACTCGGCCGCCGCCCCATCAAGGTTACGAACCATCTTTTCCTTAACTTCCGGTTTGTAGTTATCCGGCGCCAAGCCCCAGAACCACGTCATGTAGAGGGATGACACGGACTCCCTCGTCTGTCGAAGTGCTTGTTCCTTGACGTCTCGTTCCCGCAACGCCAATATCTCGTTGTGTCGAGCGTTGGCCTCAGCGGCCGAAGCCCTCACCGCCTGCCAGGTTGCCACGGCCGTGCCTCCGAGCATTGAAGCTACGACCACAATCCCCGTGAGCACCGCCACGCGGTTACGCTGAGCAAACTTTTTGAGTTTGTAAGCCGTTGAAGGTGGCCGGGCATCAATCGTTTCCTCGGCGAGGAACCGCCGCACGTCCGCGGCCAGATTGCTTGCCGTCTCGTAACGGCGTGAGCGGTCTTTCTCCAGGGCCTTCATCACAATCCAGTCGAGGTCGCCGTTGCACGAGCGCCGACAGCTTCTTCGGCTCCAGCCCACGGTTGGCCGCCATCGACGGCATCTCATCGGTCGTGCTCAGCCGCGTGCTCGGCTTCGGCGGCTCCTCCTCGCGGATCACCCGCAGCACCTCCAGCAGGGCCGCCGCCTTCAACCGCTTCTTGCTCCAACGGGGGTGGAGCCCGTCAATAGCTCGTACAGCAGCACGCCGAGCGAGTAAATGTCGCTGCGGGTGTCGATGTCCAGCTGGTTCATCTCCGCCTGCTCGGGGCTCATGTACTCCAGGCGTGCCGACCACCGCTCCGAAACCGGTGAACAGCGTCCGCTCGGTCAATTGCTGACCGGTGGCCTTGGCCACGCCGAAGTCGATCACCTTCGGCACCGGTCTGCCGTCATAGCGGGCCACCAGGACGTTGGACGGCTTGATGTCGCGATGAATGATCCCTTTCTGGTGGGCATGCTGGATCGCCTGGCAGACCGGGATGAACAGCTCCAGCCGCTCGCTGCGGCGTCAGCCGGTGCTCGTCGCAGTATTTCGTGATGCGGGACGCCCTTCACCAACTCCATGACGAAGTAGGGCCGGCCGTTTCGGTCGTGCCCGCATCGAGGACGCGGGCGATGTTGGGGTGGTCCATCAAGGCCAGGGCCTGCCGCTCGGCCTCGAAGCGGGCAATGACCTGGCGCGTATCCATGCCGGGCTTGATGATCTTCAGCGCAACCTTGCGGCGAACCGGCTGCTGCTGTTCGGCCATATACACCACGCCCATGCCGCCCTCGCCGATCTGCTGCAGTAACTTGTACGAACCAATGACCGATCCCGGGCCTTCGGCAACGGACCGACAGGCACCGGTGAGATCCACTGGTACAGCCGGGTTTTCCAGAAAGCTTTCCGCCTCGGCGTGTCGGGCCAAGAGTGCTTCGATCGAGCCGCGCAGGTTCGTGTCGCCAGCACAGGCCACGTCGAGAAACCGAGCACGCTCCGCCGGAGCTTGCTCCAGGGCAGCCTCAAACAATTCGCGTTCGTTCATGGCATTGATCCTCCTATCCCACAATGCGAAATCGGCGCGCGAAATGTGCCAGAATTTTGGCGAATATACTAATCGGGCCGAAGATCCCGCAGCAGCCAAGCCTTGGCATAGGCCCAAAGGCGGTTGGCGCTCCGCAACGGCATGCCCAGTAGGTCGGCCGCCTCGTTCATTGTACAACCCGCAAAGTACCGTAGCTGCACGAGTTGCGCTGCCTGGGGTTCGACGACCGCGAGTCGCTCAAGCGCTGCGTCCACGGCGAGCAATTCGTCGTCCCGTTCCGCCGCAACGGCAGCCGCACCGTCGAGATCGACGCGTGCCCGTCCCCCGCCAGCTCTAAAGCTACCTCGCGCCGCGCCTTTTCCACGAGGATTCGCCGCATCGCCTCCGCTGCGGCTGCGAAGAAGTGCCCGCGATTGTCGAACTGCTGATCGCCCACTAGGCGGAGGTAGGCTTCGTGGACCAGGGCCGTGGGACTGAGAGTCTGGCCCGGCTTCTCCTGGGCCATCTTCTGAGCCGCCAGCTTACGAAGCTCGTCATAGACTAGCGGCAGCAATTGCGCCGCCGCCTGGGGATCGCCCCGCTCGATCGCAGAAAGGATCTGGGTGACTTCGGTCATGGGCACGGACGTAAGGAAAAGACTGGTGTTCATAATCTTAGCAGTCTATGTACGTCGAGATGCCCCCCCAATGCTGAAGACCGCCCGAATGGCCACGACTGTGTAATGCTTCGTGCCGATTGGCGGCCTCGGCCGGAAAGTCAGGCGGTAGTGTCAAATCGCCTCCCGGTCAAGAAAAACTCGAAGGTTTTTCCGGATTTCTTACGCCAGCGGTGCCGGTTCGACGCGGCGGAGGGGGTAGAGTCGAGGTGTGGCGCGGTGGTTTAGGCTTCGGCTTACTTCCGTGTCGGGGTTTCCCCGTACGTGGCGCAATATCCGCCTGCCTTGCTCCGTTTCCACACCCCGCTCATCGAACCGGACGTGCGGGTTTCCCGCATCCGGCTCTCCGACTAGCTTGACTCGCCAGCACACGACGCTTTGCTTAATCTCGGTCGTGACGCCGAAAACATCACAATCTTCGCTGGCAAGTGAAGTTCTTTCCGTGACCGCTGAGCCAAAACAATGGAGTTGATAGGCATAACCAATCTCCGGACTCTTGGTCTCTTCCAGGAACGCGCCAGAAGTCAGGCTCCTTCCCTCCCCCGGCGTTACCCAGCTTCATCAGTAGTACGAGCCTGTCCGTCACCCCAGACGGCCCAGCCTGCTCCTCACGGAGTTCTGGCTGAGAGCCACGACCTCTCACCGCTGGGGCTTCCCGTGTTGCCTGTCGTTTCCTCTTTCACACATGCCATCGTCGCACCCGCTAGAAACAACACGCCTTTTCACGGCACACTGACCGCCGCAGGCAAGCTGGGCTGAAGGCGTGCTGAAATGAGTGGTATTCCGAGGCGCGTCACGAACCTACGAATTGGCGAAACTCATGTCCCAGCACGTGGGCCAGGATCGGCCGCAACCAGGCCAGCAACTCGGCCTCCGTCCCCCCCGCGAAACTTGGGCAGGTCGCGGCAGGCCCCCAGGAGCGTCTGCTGCACGATGTCCGAGGCGTCGAACTTGCCCCGGAAGCGGCCGTCGATCTCCAGCCGCGCCAAGAGATGGAGCCAGGGGCGACAATGCTGCAGCACTTCGCCCTGGGCCGCGATGTCACCCAGGCGCAAGGCGTCCAGCAGGCGAGTGAGCGAAATCGAAGGATCTGTCATGCAATCATCCTCGCAAGACGTCAGGCGGCGCGGGTTCGAGCCAAAATGCGGCGCACACCCCGGCGTCCCAACAACCAGACCAACCGGACGATGAACCACGGCACGACGATCGCCCCCGCCGCATTCATCCCGTAGTACATAACCTGATACCAGCCGCTCACACCGTAATGCTCCAGGGGATCCACGTACTGTGCGTCGTCCCAAAGGAAAACGACCGCGATCACCACGGTTGCCACGAGAAACACTACGAGCCAGGCCGCCACACTCCGCCACCGCCGCCGGACAGTGCAAACGAGCAAGGGTAGCAGATAGATGATGCATCCAATCCATGGCGCAAAGGAGTTTATCGACGGATGACCGACCCAGGGCAGCGGCCGCACGAGGCGGGGATCATCCCCCGCCAACGCGTCCTTGCACGGCGTGCCGACCGCCGGCGCATACTCTCCATCGGCCGTGGTGGCCAGGGCCCGCCGACAGATCGTCGATCCGTCGGCCTGGCTGATGAGCCACGGCGGCTGTCCCAGGTCTTGAGCCGGCAGGATCGATTCCGCGTCACGAATCGGGCAGCGCCAAAGCGGCTTGCCCGTCGCTCCGTCCAGTCCCAGGAAACTTTCGCCCGACGGGACCACCACGGTGGTCGGCTCTCCCGATTTGGCCGGTAGCACTTCGCGAACATATTCGACATCGGACCGTTCCCAAACGATGTTATTCACCCCGCCGCGCGTGACCGTCAGCTTGTGGTTGCCCAGCAGCAGAAACGCTTCCTTCCCATCGAGGTCAAAGGTCCCGGCAAGCGGCCTCTCCAGCGCCGGCCGAACCTGACCTTGGCCGTCCAGGAGGATGCCATCCTTGGGATGCGCGACACGCGCGGGCCGACTGCCATTGCCGTCCGATCGCTTTGCAATCGAGGCGTAAACCTCGACCTTGCCATTTCCCTCGATATCGGCCAGGAGCACTCGCGGTTCGAAGAGCGAATCATTCATCCATTTGGGCTGATGCTTCCAGATCGGCTCGCCCGTTCGGCCGTCGAAACTCGATACCTGGGCCACGACAGAGTCCGCGCCTGTGCGTTGGTCCTTCTGCCAGCCTTGCGTCATGATCACGACTTGTGGCGTGCCATTGCCACCCAGGTTGCCGATGGCGGGGGCCGAAAAGGCGTTCCCGTTATCCGTGAACTTTACTTGTACCGGCAGAGGTTGGCGCCAAAGTAGCTTACCGTCCCGACCGCTCACCGCGCGGAGCTCACTGTCCCACATTACGTGACTGCTCTCCTTGCCGAGCACGGGGACTGCGATCACCAGGTCCAGACTTCCATCCCCGCCGAGAGCGGCAAACCCGGGCCGGTAGGTCATGCCCCTGGGAAAGAAAGATTCGGTAATCTTGTCGGTGAGGGCTTGCCGCCAGCGGGTCTTGCCATCGTGCAAGGAAAGAGCGGCCAACCAAAGCTGGTGCGTACTGCCTTGCTCCAGGTCATAAAGAAGGACTATTTCCAGTTGGCCGTCCCCGTTCAGGTCACGGCAAGCGAGGACTTGAGGTCGCCAGCTTACCAAGGACCCGGCCTGTCCCTGCCCGGGCTCAAGGACCATGTCTTCTGCCGACCAGATCCGTTTCCCGGTGCTTCCAGAAATCGCGTGCAGCTCAATTGGGTAGCGAGTCCCGCCCGACTGGCGATCGCCTTTCAGGTTGCCAAGTCCCTGGCCAATGGCCAGAAAGTCGGGCGTGCCGTCGCCGTCCAGATCGTTGTGGGCCGGAAGCAAGACCATGTGTTCCCCGTAGGGCTCGCTCGACTGCCAGAGCAGGTGCCCGTCGCGCCCAGAAATTGCCTTCGTGCAATCATCGAGTACCATGTCGGGAATACCATCGTCGTCAAAATCCTCAGCGGGGCGCCAGTTGCTCAGCCGTCGCCACATTTCCGGCAGCGTGCCGCGGATAGCATAGAGCTTCTCAACAGATACCCGATCGACGCCATTGATGTTTACAACGCCCTTCAGCATACCGCGAGGGATGGCGTCGGGCTTTCGAGCGGACAAGTCGTCCCATCCATACGCGCGAAACACCAGATCGTCGATGCCGTCGTGATTGAGGTCGGCGATCTGGACAAGATCGTAGTCCGAGATCTTCCCTTGGAGTCGCCCGGTTCCCGCGGAGAGCACGGCAGTCGTTTCCGGTTGCCACCACCAGGCTTTGTTATAGGGTACGACTAGCTGCGGCCAGCCGTCGGGGCCAGCGGACCACAATCGCAGCGAAGTTGCGCGAAAACAGGGCTGCTCGCAATAGTTGGACGAAAAAGTGCCGTCGCGGAAACCGCTGATGTCGCCTTCACTGATTATGGTCATCTCGGATTGCCACCACCACAAGGTATGACCATCCTTGCCGGAAAGTGCATCGACGAACACGGCGTCTTTGGGCGTCCATTCCCCCCGTCGCCGCCCTCCCTGACAGCTCGCGGTCGTCGCCACGAACAGGTCGCGGCGGCCGTCGCCATCGATGTCCGGCCCTACGAGGAGCTGCTCGCAGAGGTGGGAAGAGGCACCGAGCTTCAGGCGGTGTTGCCATTGTGGCTGCCCCGTGGCGCCATCGAGCAATTCCACGCCGCCCCACGACTCGTAACGGTACGGCGTCCGAGTTTGAGCGAAGATGGGCACGACCACGGCGGCCTTTCCGTCGCCGTCCAGGTCGGCCACCCACGGCCATGCCTTCAGTGCGCGGAGGCTGTGTCGTTCGTTCCAAAACCAATTCCACGGGTCGGGGTACCGAGTCTCGGTGTACAATGCCTTCTTCCAAATCGGTTTTCGTGTCGCCAGCGAGAGGGCGAGTACGGAAAGCGTGTTGGGCGGTCCCGACCCCACCAGAAGCAAATCGGGCACGCCGTCGTAGTCCAGATCAGCGACCTGCGGCGGCACGATCGATTCCAACTCCAGATCGATCGCCGGCCAGACGGGTTTGCCCGTCTTCAGATCCAGCCCCACGAGTCGCGTTCCCGCTGCGCAGATCACGGTCAGCCGGCCGTCGAGCCGAATCACTTGCGCAGCGAAAGCGCACCGCACCCTCCAGGCGAAAGCGCCATAGGGATTTGCCCGTCTTGCCCGACACCGCCTCGATCCAGACGTTTCTAATGGCCGTTAAGGCCGGATGTTTGTCCGCGAACGTGGCGATGAAGTCGGCTGTGCCGTCACCGTCGACGTCGGCTACGGCCGGCACGCCCACCGTTTCGCCTTCCCCGGCCGAGAACCACCAAAGCTCTTTCCCTTGGTTGCCGGCAATTGCCTTGCCGGAAATGGCCCACAGCGCGGCCGAACTTCGGCAAGCCCAGACCAGGTCGCCCACACCGTCGCCATCGAGATCCGGCGCGGGCTGGACCAGCGCCGGCGGATCCTGTTCTTGCTCATATGCGAGCGAGCGATTCGCCAAATACTCCCGCGCGTTGTATTCGTTCAACGGCAAGAATGGAGGCCGGCCCGCACTCTTTGCTGCATCTTTCCGTTCGGAAAGCCAGGCGGCAATCGCTGCCGGCGATGGTGGAGTCCAGCCCGTGGAACTCAACTGCCAGACCGACTGGGCGGAGGCGCCGTTGAGAAGGCTCAACGTGTTCTCGCCTTGGCTGCGGATCACCTGCCAGCCGCTGGGTTTGAGCTTCACCACTCGGGCCGTTTCGCCCCCGCCGAGCGAAATTGGGTCCCAAAGCAACTGTTGCTTGAGCCCGACGGTGTAATCGCGTTGCTGGCCGCGTTCAACTAGCAGTTGCGTGGTTTCCGCCGCCTGGCCCGGTGTCGACAGGCGCAGACGGTAGGAACCGGCAGGCAAGGTGACCGGTTCCGTGGTCGGAACCGTGAACGAAGGCACGACGGGACGGTCTTGACCCGCTTCGAGCACTTCCGCCACCAGGTTCGGCCCATCCGTCTTCAACCCGACGTGCCCCAGTTGTGACTGGTTGTACTGCGAAGAGATCAGGATGCCGCCAACCACGAGCAGCGTACTGACCACGGCTGCCGATGCCACCAGCGCAACACTACGACGGTTCTTGCGAGCCCAGCGCGCGGCGCGTTCCGGCAGGCCCGCCCGGCGGGCCTTGATCGGGCGGCCTTCGCAAAACCACCGCAAGTCGTCGGCCAGGGCCTGCGCCGTGGCATAGCGCGACTGTGGTTCCTTGGCCAAGCATTTGAGGATGATCGTCTCCAGATCGCGAGGCAGGCCGGTCCGCAGACTGCGGGGTGCAGGCGGCTCGCTCGTGAGGATCTGCGAAATGATTCCGTGCGGCGAATCGGCCTCGAACAGCGGCTTGCCCGTGGCCAACTCATAGAGTGTCGCCCCCAGGCTGTAGATGTCGGTGCGTTGATCGACCGGTTGCTTCGCCGCCGAGGCCTGCTCCGGGCTCATGTAGCGCGGCGTGCCCAGCAGGGCGCCGGTCATGCTCAAAGCCACGTCGTCTAGCCGCTTGGCCAGGCCAAAATCGGTTAGCCAGACCTGGCCGGCCGGATCGAGGATCAGGTTCGAGGGCTTCACATCGCGGTGAATCACGCCGCGCTGATGGGCGTGGGCCAAGGCCTCGGCGGCTTGCAGCGTCCAGCGGGCCGCCAAGACAAGCTCCAGTGGGGCCCGCTCCTTCTGCGACTGCTCCAGCACGGCCGCCAAGCTGCGCCCCTCGATAAACTGCATGGCATAGTAGAACACGCCCTTCTGCTCGCCGATGGCGAAGATCGGCACGATGTTCGTATGGTGCAACTGGGCAACCGTCTTCGCTTCGCGATCGAATCGCTCCATGGCGTCGCGGTCGGCAACGCCGGCAAAGCGGAGGACCTTCAGGGCCACTTTGCGGTCGAGCGAGATCTGTCGGGCTTCATAGACCACGCCCATGCCACCCCGGCCGACCTCGCCGATGATCTCGAAGTCGCCCAGTCGAGATCGGGAATCCGCCGCCGGTCGGGCCGCGCGATGAATGAACTCGATGCCGGAGAGGCACGGCTCCAACTGGGAGGCCAAGGCCGGATGCTCGGCGAGCAGCTTCTCGCGCGTGGTGGCGCATCCCGCCTCCAGATCGGCCAGGTACTGGTCCAACACTCGGACCAGTTCCTCGCCGGCGATGCCCGGCTGGTAGGCCGCCGTGACGTCGGCAGGCTCAGAAGCCTGTTCAGACGCTTGCGTTTCGTGAGTTTCGGGCTTGTCGGGATTGGTCATGGGCCATGCTCCTTTTGGAGGGGTTTCCACCGCGTAATCTCGGTTTCCAGGGCCAGCATCAGGCTGCCCCAGGATTATAGGGCCCGACGGCCCAGGAATGTCACGGGCAAGTTCGGCGACTTCCAAGAACAATATCTTCCCTCCGACAGACGTGTGGCCGTGGAGTTCATTGAAGGGTATTTCGGTTTCTCGGGCACGAAGATGCCCAGGCGCCCATTGTCCGTTAAGGCGGAGTGGATCACCAAGAAATGCAGTTATCGACCGATGAGGGACAACCGGAGATCCATCAAGAGCCGCTCCGCCCCGATGCAATGCGGCGTCGTCAACGCGACATGCCGACCTTGACGGCGCGGCGGTCGGGCAGGCCGACAGCCAATCCACCGTCTAGCGGCTGAATGGCCAACGCACAGGGGGGTTCCCAGCGCGACCGTGCCTGGTTGCCGAGCCAGAAGGTGTCGCGTGAGAGGGCAATCTCGGCTGGAAGGTCAGGCGGGAGTGGCAAATCACCTGCAGGTCAAGAAAAACCGGAGGTTCTTTGGATCTTTGCCGCCGGCCCTGCCGTTCGACGCGGCGGAGGGTGACCGCCGCAGGTTGGCTGGGCTGATTTTGTTCCTTTGGAAGATCAGAAGATGTATTGCCGAGCGGCTCCGAGTCGCGACTCGCCGGTCTTGCCGCCCCCATTGATTTTGTAACGATCTCCAGTAGCATCAAGTTATGCATGCAAACCATGGGGATACTGTTATGTCCGGAAAAGCCGTCCTTCGTTTTGGTGACCAGCAAATTGAACTTCCCATCATTGTGGGGGTTGAGGGCGATAGGGCCGTGGATATTTCCAAGCTTCGCGATGCCACTGGACTGACCACCTATGACCCGGCTTTGTCCAATACGGCCGTCTGCAAGAGTTCCATTACTTTCATTGATGGGCGGAAGGGCCTGCTTCGCTATCGCGGCATTCCCATCGAACAGTTCACCGAACACCCCGACTTCATCGAGACTGCCTGGCTGCTGATCTTCGGCCGACTGCCGAAGAAGAACGAATTAGATCGGTTCAGTAAGGGGCTGACGCTGAACGAACTGTTGCACGAGGCGATGACGCACCAGTTCCAGCACATTCCGGCCAATGCCCCGCCGATGGCGTTGCTGTCCGCGATGTTGAGTAACATGGCATGCTTTTACCCGCAGATCCTTGCATCGGGCGACGAGGAGCCCTTCGAGCAATTGGCTGCCCAATTGATCAGCAAAGTGCGAACGATCGCCGCCTTCTCCTATCGCCGTTCGCTGGGATTGCCGTTCAACTATCCAGATCCCGAGCTGCGCTACTGTGCAAACTTTCTGCACATGATGTTTTCGGACCCCTTGCGGCAGCACGAAATTACGTCGGAGGTCGAGGACGCCCTGAACCTGCTCTTCATTCTGCACGCCGACCACGAGCAGAGTTGCAGCACCTTGACGACCCGCGTCGTCGGCTCATCGCGGGCGAATCTCTTTGCCTCGTGCGCCGCGGCAGTATGTGCCTTGTGGGGACCCCAGCACGGCGGGGCCAACGTCGAAGTGATCGAAATGCTCGAGCGCATTTACAACGGCGGCATGTCGCCCGAGGACTGCGTCAAGGCGGCTAAGGACAAGACCCACCCCTTGCCGTTGTTCGGCTTCGGTCACCGTGTCTACCAAAGCTACGACCCGCGGGCCAGGATCTTGAAGGCCGCCTGCGAGAGGATCCTGAGCCGGGCGAATGCCAAGGACCCATTGCTGGATATCGCGCGGAGACTGGACGATTTGACCATGGCTGATCACTATTTTGCCGATCACGACATCTATCCGAAAATCGAATTATATAGCGGCATCCTGCTCCGTCTGTTGGGGATTCCCACGAACATGATCACCGTTTGCTTTGCCATCGGCCGCTTGCCCGGCTGGATCGCCCAGTGGAAAGAGCAGAACGACGATCCGACAGGCAAGATTCTTCGCCCGCGGCAAGTGTATGTCGGAAATACGGTGCAGAATTATGTTCCTATCGAGAAGCGGTAGGTTGGAAAGAACAGAGAATCCGATTCCAACACAGTGTGAGTGCTCCGCGGTATGCCGAGAGACGGTGTTCGCGGCTTGGATTTGTATCGAGAGTCAGGCAAGAGTGTCAAATCGCCTGCCGGTCTAGGACAACCGACGGTTTCCTAACTTATTGCCGCCGGCTGTGTCGCTTCGACGCGGCGGTTTGGGTAAACGCCGCCGGTTAGCGTTTTGCCGTTGCTCAGAGAGTACCCTGTGACTTTTGAGATGGATAGGAAGTCGAACAAGAAAAAGACCGGCTGCCGTAGCAGATCCAAGCTCGGAGAAACGCTGGTGGTCGGGATGGATTGGACCCGACGCGTGCCGGTCCTGGGTCTGACCGGCACTTCTTTCAGCTTCTTGATACTTTCGTCCGCCTTCTTCTTTTTTTCCTCGTGGGCTTTGACGATCCCGGCGATGTTCTTGTTGATTTTGTCGAGGGCCGTCTTGGCGGAAATCAGCTCGATGCCTTCCACGAACTTCTTGACGGCTTCAAGATCCTTCTTGGCTTTTTCCAGGTCCTTTGTCAAATCGCATGCAGATCAAGTAAAATCGAAGGTTTTCCGGATTTCTTACGCCGGCCTTCCTGCTTGCCTGCGGCGGGGGGTGACCGACGCAGGCAAGGCAGCCGGACGGCGTTCCCAAGAAAGAGCGTTTGACGGAACTGCTGAAAGAAGGGACGATTTGATGGAAACAAAAGCGGGCGGCCCTTGCGAGCCGCCCGCCATGAAGGTCATCCCGGCTAGTTGCTGGCACCGTGGCTGGCCGCCTCCGCCTGTTGCATGCGCTTGCCCATCTCGGCCTTGATGGCGTCAAGATTGAAGCTCGCGCCACGCTGCATGGGCGGGTATTCGAGGAAGGTCTGGAGTTCCTTGCCCACCACCTCCTGGACAAACACAAAGCGCCAGAACTGGTACTTGAACCAATCGAAGTACTGCTGTGCCCCGTCTTTCGTCCCGTTGTTCGGCCAGCCCATGCGCTCAAACGGATCGAGACGCAAATTGGTGATGTAGGGCACGTCGGGATGGGTCTTGTCGCCGAGCCAGCCGTTGGGCTGGTCGATGAAGCGGAACTTGTAGTCGTCGATGCGCACTGCGCCCACCGTGCTTTCGCCGAGGTAGAAGATCTCGTGCCGCGTGGAGGGGCCTTTGCCGGTTAGCATGGCGGTCTGGTCGTAGCCGTCGAGATGGTTCCTGTAGGTCCGGTCGCCGAGCTTCACGCCCTTGAGCAACTGCTTGGTGATGTCCGGGTTACCGGCGGCAGTCAGGAAGGTCGGGAACCAGTCCAGGCCGGACATGAGTCCGTTCTGCACCGTGTCCGCCTTGACGTGGCCGGGCCAGCGCAGAATGCATGGCACTCGGAAACCGCCTTCCATGACCGTCCCCTTGCACTGTGAGAACGGCGTCGTTCCGCCGTCGGGCCAGGTGAAGGTCTCCGTGCCGTTGTCGGTGGTGAAGACGACGATGGTGTTCTCTTCCTCGCCCATGTCCTTGATCTTCTTGAGCACCAAACCGATGTCGTCGTCGAGTTGGGCCATGCCGGCTTCCTGTTCCGACCAGCCATTCTCCGAATTGCGCATCTTCTCATACTTTTCCGAAAGGTGCGTGACGATGTGCATGCGCGTCGGGTTGAGCCAGCAGAAGAACGGCTTGCCCTCCTTCTTGGCCTTGTCCATGAAATCGATGGCGAAGTCGCGGATCTCGCCATCCACGGTCTCCATCCGCTTGGGATAGAGCGTGCCGGCGTCCTCGATCTTCTGCTTGCCGATCTTGCCCCACCGCGGCATTTCGGTTTCGTCGTCCTTGTCCGTGGCCCAACTGTGGACCATGTTGCGCGGGCCGACCTTGTCCAACAGTTCCTGCGGGTAATTGGGGTGCGCCGGGTCTTCCATGGCGTCCAAGTGATACAGGTAGCCGAAGAATTCATCGAAGCCGTGGACGGTGGGCAGATATTCGTTGCGGTCGCCCAGGTGGTTCTTGCCGAATTGACCGGTGGCGTAACCCTGCGCTTCGAGCGCGGTGGCAATCGTACAGGCCTCGGCGGGCAGTCCGATTTTGGCTCCTGCCTGGCCGACGGTGGTCAAACCGGTGCGGATGGGTAGTTCGCCGGTGATGAAATTCGCGCGGCCCGCCGTGCAGCTTGCCTCGGCGTAGTAATCGGTGAACAGCATGCCCTCTTTGGCGAGCTTATCGAGATGCGGCGTGCGGCCGGCCATCAGGCCGCGATGATAGGCGCCGATATTCCACATGCCAATGTCATCGCCCATGATGAAGAGGATATTGGGTTTCTTGCCGCTGGCGGCGGGTTCGGCCGCGGGTGCCGCTTCGTCGGCCTTGGCGAGCTCTTTGGCGGAAGGAAGCGGCGCGTTCGCCGTCGGACTGGCCGATGGAACGGCTGCCTTGTTCCCTGTGCTACGATTGGTCTTGGCGTCGCCGTTACCGGATTTTGCCAACTGAGATGAACAGGCGATGATGCCGCCGATCGCCGACAGGGCGAGGCAGGCGGCCACCGTGGTTCTTAGCTTTAACATGGGATCTTTCTTTGGTTGGAGGATGTTTCGAGCGTGTCGTTTTGCTTTGACAACTCGCATTTCCGTTGTGACCGGGCAGAATCTCGATCAATCCGGTCCGGAATTACGACCCTGAAAACATAGCACATGAAACCGTTCGGGGTTGCCATTTCTCGATTATCGGGCCGACGTGGAATGAAGACGATTGGAAGCCAACTACGGCGCTCAAGGACGCCGCTGGCGGTATCACATCCGAAGCATTTCACGGCCGCTTGCCTGCGGCGGTGGGGTGGCCAAATGTCGCTAGCTTAAGAAATGCCACCACAAAGGGTCGTAACTGCCTTGGCGTGGCATCACAAGCTGTTGTAGGCTGGCCGAAAGTTTCACGCTTAAGCTAGTGCCATTCGTGGGGTGGCCGGCCGCAGACAAGTCGGCCTGCCGGGGCTCCGAGAAGTGTAAGAGCACGGGGGATTTCCCGATGAAGGAAGTCGTGAGTCGCCCGACTTGTCCACCGAATCGCTCCGAATTGAATTTGGTGATATCCGGTGGCGACAACCCCACGCGATATGGTTTCAAAAAGCAGAAATGAACGGGAATTGGCTGTCGAGCCGCTGAAGCAGGTGTGCCGATGCCCAGACAGAATCGTGTGAATCCATTTGGTGAGATCATTGCCACGCCTAAGCGCGGAACATTCATGGGCAATCGCGGCGTTCTCCATGACGATCAAGGCCGCATCAGGCGGAGGTGGCAAGGAAAGCGCGTGCTGGCTACGTCCCCGAAATCCACACCTCAGCGAACCGATGGGGGGATGGGCCATGAGCCAAACGACCATAAAAGATAGCTGTCGGCGTGTGCTGATTGGCCCGACCGCTGGGGACCGCATCGGTGGGCGGATCCGCATGGCCTTGCAGCGACACACGACCACGTGATGCCGGCGTAGTTTAATGCGGATCATATCATCAAGGCCGACGTGCAGCTGCTGCTGAAGAAGCTATCCCTGACGCATGGCGGCAGGCCGATTGAGTTGACCGATGTTCGCGTTCACGAATTGCTCCTGATCCTCCGCTGGCTGGAAGAACCGTGGCGCGAGAATCAAAAACCGGATGCCAGCGGACACGGCCCGGATTTCTACGGAAATCAGCTCCGGTCGCTGTATCGACGTACGGCGCGCTGAGTCACGAAAATCAGGCGGCAGCGTCAAATGCCTTTGGCTATCACACTGCCATGGCAGCCGGAAATCAAGCAAGGACTACCAGTTTACTTGCCGCCGGCTTCCGCCTTCTGATAGCGGTCCTTGAGCGCGAGATTGACCTCCAGCACGTTGACCAGCGGCACGCCCACCAGGCCGCCCAGGGGAGACGCGCTCATTTTCTGGAGTAACTTTTCGATCTCGTCGTGCAGTTCTTGTTCCTTGCGGCCGATCTTCTTGGCCCAAGCTGCCGCCACACGATTGTTGAGCTGCCAACGCGCATTTTCCAGCGTGATATCCGGATCAAGGCCCGAACCGGAAGTCATTACCATGTCGGCCGGCACGCGTTCCAGGTCGGCGTCAGGATGCTCCTGCAGCCACATATCGAAGAACAACGATTGAATGTCGCTGCCTTCCTTGACGGGGCCGATGGCCTTCGCCGTCTTTCCATCCTTCTCGAACTCTGCGACGCCGGGAAACGTGCCCGGATGGTCTTTCGAGAAATCGGTGAAGAACCCGCCCGCTATGCCTGCGGCCAAGTCCTCGGGCTTGGGATCATGACTATTGTTGTCGTTCTTCCATTTGGCTACGTCGTCCGCGTGTTTTGCTTCCCATGCGGCCACGTAAGCGGCCTGCAGCTTATCGGCCTTGACCCAGTCGTGGAGCCAGGGCCCGGCGACGCCCGAATGCAACGACGCCCATTGCGCCACGATCCCCGCTTTCCCGTCGAATTGGTCCTTCTGGAACCAGCTTTCGATGTCCGGAGCGACTGGCTGGCCCTTCTTGGAGCCGTTGTATTTCACGATGGGGCCAAGCTGGCGCGCCACGCGGTCGCGAAGCAGGTAATTGTTGCCCGCCCAGTTGGAAGCGCCGGAGGCGGCAGCGTTGTACGATGCCGCCGAAGGCCGCGGTTGGAAATACTCGTCGGCCGTGAACGGTTGGGCGATGAGCCGCGAGCCGACCGCGTCTTTCTCATTGGTTACCGGCTGGCCTTTCGCACCCAGTAGGCTTCCCTGGGCCTTGTCGTGAAACACCGCCTGCCCGATTCCCAATAACACCAGTGGATACAGCACCGAGCACAACAGCACGGTGAGGACCAACAACCAAAGGTTTGCACGCAGATGAGAACTCATGTCTTGACTCCTGTGTTTCCGGGTACGTTAAACCAAATGCAGGGCAGCTAGGATCATGTCGATCAGCTTGATGCCCACAAACGGGGCGATCACACCGCCTAGCCCCCAGATCAACACATTGCGGCGAAGCAGGGCGTCCGCGCCCACGGCGCGATACTTGACTCCCTTCAGCGCGATCGGGATCAACAGTGGAATAATGATCGCGTTAAAGATCACCGCCGATAGAATCGCCGAGGTGGCGGAATGCAGCCCCATAATGTCCAGTGGCTTCAACCAGGGGAGCGTGGCGGCAAACAGCGCCGGGATGATGGCAAAATACTTGGCCACGTCGTTGGCGATGGAAAACGTCGTCAGCGCCCCGCGGGTCATGAGTAATTGCTTGCCGATCTCGACGACCTCGATCAACTTGGTGGGATCGCTGTCGAGGTCCACCATGTTGCCCGCCTCCTTAGCGGCCTGGGTGCCGGAGTTCATAGCGACACCCACGTCGGCCTGGGCCAGGGCGGGGGCGTCGTTGGTACCGTCGCCCATCATCGCGACCAGCTTCCCGTTTCCTTGTTCTTTGCGGATGTAGGCCAGTTTGGCTTCGGGGGTTGCTTCGGCAATGAAATCGTCAACGCCGGCTGCCTCCGCGATAGCCTTGGCCGTCAGCGGGTTGTCGCCCGTAACCATCACCGTCCGCAGGCCCATCCGCCGCAGTCGCTCGAAGCGCTCGGTGATTCCGGGCTTGAGGATGTCTTCCAGGACCACCATTCCGGCGATTCGACAACCCTCGCTGACCAGCAGAGGCGTGGCCCCTTTCGACGCCACTTGGGCGACGGTGCTCTCGACGGAGGCCGGCGCGGTTCCCTTCTGCTGCTTGACATGGCGGAGGATTGCGTCGGGTGCCCCTTTGCGAAGCTGCTGGCCATCCACCAGGTCGATGCCGCTCATCCGCGTTTGCGCCGTAAAAGGCACGAATCGTGATCCTGCCGGAACTGGGGCATCGCCATTGGTTCTCCGTACGTTCTGTCCGGCGACGGCACCGACTGGGCCCCCGGCCTGATGGAATAGTTCCACGATGCTCTTGCCCTCGGGCGTTTGGTCGGCGGCAGAGGCTTGGGCCGCGAGGCGTCCGACTGCGGCCGCCGTAAAGCCGTCGAATGGCACGAATTGCGTCGCCCGGCGGTTCCCGATGGTGATCGTGCCCGTCTTGTCTAAGAGGAGGGTATCCACGTCGCCCGCCACTTCCACCGCTTTTCCACTCTTGGCCATGACGTTCGCCCGCAAGGCACGGTCCATGCCGGCGATGCCGATGGCCGCCAGCAGAGCGCCGATCGTTGTGGGAATCAGGCATACCAGCAAGGCCACCAGGGTCGGCACGTCGGTACCGAGGCTCAACACGCTGTGCCCCACAAAATCCTTCATGTACAACTCGACGTTATAGGCGATCGGCCAGAGCGTGGCGGTAACGATGAGGAAGACCAGCGTGAACACGGCCAGGACGACGGAGAGGGCGATTTCATTGGGCGTCCGTTGGCGGATGGCCCCTTCCACCAAGGCGATCATGCGGTCGAGGAAGGAACCGCCGGGACTGGCGGTGATCTCGACGACAATCCGATCGGAAAGGACCCGCGTGCCGCCCGTAACGCCCGAGCGGTCCCCGCCGGCCTCGCGGATCACGGGGGCCGACTCGCCGGTGATCGCCGATTCATCAATGGACGCCACGCCTTCGATGATTTCGCCGTCGCCGGGGACCAAGTGGCCCGCAACCACTTCCACCCGGTCACCCGCGCGGAGTTCGGTGGAAGCCACCTGCTCCGCGCTTCCATCGGCGCGGAAGCGGCGGGCTGGGGTGTGCGCCGCGTCTTCCGTAAGGCATCGGCCTGGGCCTTGCCGCGGGCCTCGGCAATGGCGGAGGCGAAGTTCGCGAAGAGCAGCGTCGCCACGAGCCAGAAATCGAGGGCCAACAGATAACCGAGCGGCGCCGCGCTCTGGAACCCCAAGAGTTTGGCGATCGTGTAGATGATGGTCAGCACCGTTCCCACCTCGACCGTGAACATCACCGGGTTTTTCCACTGGATGTCCGGGCGGAGCATGATGAGCGATTGCCGGAAGGCCGGCTTGAGCAGTTCAGCGTCGAAGATGCCCGCTTTGCGACTGTGCCGGCGGCCGAGTTTGAGTTCTTCGGGAGTGGGGCCGACGGCCTGCGGTTCCTTGGTAAGCGTGGTGGACATGTTTTCGTTCCTTATCTCGCGATCGTGTTTTGTAATGGTCTGCATTTTGTTCGCTCAACCTCCAAAGGGCAACGGCCCGAAATGCTCTGCGATCGGTCCGAGCGCGGCCACCGGGAGGAAGAGCAGCGCCCCGACGAGCAGGATCGTGCCCAGCAGGACGAAACCGAACGTAACGGAATCCGTTCGCAATGTCCCCACGGTAATGGGCGTGGGTTTCTTGGCGGCCAGGCTCCCGGCAAAGGCGATGGGAGCGAGGATCGGGATAAAGCGGCTGAAGAGCATCACCAGGCCAGTTGCAATGTCCAGGGGCTGGCTTTGGGGGGCCGGCGGCGAAGGGTTGTCGTCCGGGTTGTTGAATCCCCAGGTGTCTCCCAGACCCTCGAAGCCGGAACCGTTGTTGGCTGACGACGAAGTGAACTGATAAAGGACTTGGGAAAACCCGTGGGCCCCGGGATTGCTCTCCGCTTTGATCCCCCAGTCTGTGGCCGCGAAGATGCCCGTGGGAAGCAAGATCATCAAGGGATGGATCAACAAGGCCAGGGCGGCCAGTTTCATCTCCCGCGCCTCGACCTTCTTGCCCATGTATTCGGGCGTTCGGCCGACCATGAGCCCCGCGAGAAAGACTCCAATGATGAGGTACACCAGCAGGTTGATGAGCCCCACGCCGACGCCGCCCCAGATACAGTTGAGCCACATACCGGTCAGCGGGACCAGTCCGGCGAGCGGATTCAGGCTGTCGTGCATGCAGTTGACCGATCCATTCGAGGTGTTGGTCGTCAGCGCCGCCCAGGTCGCGCCCGCCACGGTCCCAAACCGCAGTTCCTTTCCTTCCAGGTTGCCCAGGGACTGGTCGACGGGAAGGCCGGCGACCGCGGGAATCGCCACGTCGCCAAGGGATGCCTGGCCGGCGGTCGTACCCACAGGCATGGAGTAGGTCCGCGCCGCATGGGCAGTCAGGGCCGGGTTCGGCTGCAACGTATCGAACCAAATCGCCCAGGCGACGGTCCCCAGGGAGAGCACGAGCATCACGGCGAAAATCACGGCGGCGTCCCGGTAACGCTGGAGCATCTTGCCGAACATCACCAGCGTCGCCACGGGCAGCAGGAAGATGCCGATACAGCAAAGCAGGTTGCTGACGTCATTGGGGTTTTCAAACGGATGGGCGCGATTGACTCCAAAGAAGCCGCCCCCATTAGTCCCGAATTGCTTTACCGCGACGATGGCGGCCACGGGGCCGCGGGCAATCTGTTGGACCAGGGTCGGCTGACCATTGCTGTCGGTCCCCATCGCCCCCGGCTCCAGCGTGGTCACCTGCGCATTACCGTCCAGCGTCATGGGCACGCCGCTCGCCATGAGCAGCACGCCGACGATGAGGCACAGCGGTATGAACACATAGGCCGTCCCGCGCCACAGATCGACGTAGAAATTGCCCATGTGCTTATCGCCGCGCAGGCCGCGGATGACTGCCAACAGGGCCGCCATGCCGATCATCGGCGAAATGGCCTGCTTCCAGCAGATGAAGAATATCTGGCTGAAGTAAGACAGGTGGACCTCGCCGGAATAGTCCTGAAGATTGGTATTCGTCAAGAACGAGCAGACCGTGTTGAAGATCGTGGTCGGCGCCAGCATTTCTTGCCGTCCGGGTTCAGCGGTAGATAGGGTTGCAGGGTCAAGATCGCGAATCCGACAACGAACGTCAGGGCGTTGAACACCATGAACGCCAGCGCATACTGCTTCCAGTTTTGCGCGCCGGTGTCCAATCGCGCTTCGATCCAGCGCAGCCATCCCGCCGTGCGAAGACGGCCGTCGAACACCCGCGCCATGTACAGGCCGATCGGGACCGCTAGCGCAAACGCCGCGCTGAAGATCAGGAGGGGAAGAAACCAGATGTGAGTGTGAAACATCGTCAAGCACCTTTAGTAGGGAATTGCGGCTCAGAACCACTCCGGCCGCACTAGTGCGGCAAACAGGTAAACCAGCAGCAACACCGTTACTACGGCAGTTAGCCAAGTCAGAACAACCATGTCATATTCCTTTCATACCTTGTCGCAGGCGAAAACGAAGGCGAACATCAAGGCGAATGCCGCCAGCCCTAAGAGAATCATGACCGGTAACCAAACTGTCAGGTCCATAGCTTCCATCGGTTTTGCTCCTTATCGGGGGGAACTAGTTTCTCAGGCGCTCGTTCACGGCCTAGCGCGCAATGGCATCGTATCTGCATTCCTCTTCACGCAACCAGCGTGCCGCAACCGAGTCGAAAGACGCAACTCGCCAACCGGCCAGAATTTATGGAAAATGTCGTGTGGCCGGCACGGTCCCGTGGCATGGCAAATTGCTAGTTGAATCTCTCGAAATGCAAGACACACGATTGAGGAGGCTCGAGAACCGACCATGAATATGCTCGCGATTGGCGATACGTCGCTTGAGATCCTCGGACACCGAGACGCCGACGTCCGCGATCGTGCTCAAACCTTGCCCCACGTCGACGCGTTGGCAGAGCAGGTTCGCTCGCCGCGCCCGAGCTGGTGCTCCTCCAGACCAACGAGCCGAAAGTGCGCGAGGCCCTAGACGTGGCCTTCAAGGCCGCGGTCAGTGAGGCAACCATCCTGCTTCGCGGCGAAAGTGACACCGGAAAGGAAGTCCTCGCCCGGGCGATCCATGCCCGCAGCCCCCGCGCCGCTCATCCGCTGGTCACTCTTCACTGTGCGAGTCTTTCCGCCGACCGAACTTCATGGTCAAATCGATCGCGGAAAAGTTATGGAGTGGCGATGCCCAGTTTCTTCGGGTACATCGTTTACAGCTCGGTAATTCTGCTACCGCTTTTCGCGTTAGTCACCATCGTATTCTTGCGGTAGCCAATCGGATCTCTGCTCTCGCATTTTGAACGGCTAATCGTGCGATTGTCCATGCTAAACCGGCCCGTCGCCACTCGCCGATCGGTCGTTTGTTGTTGCCATACAACCAGTTGCATCATTTTAGCTGTGCGCGGCACAGCCCTTGCTGCAATCACGGGCGGCGGTTCGTGCTACGGTACTTGGGTTCTCCGCTCCAGGGCCGAATCACAATTCGAGGAGGTATGCGACAACCGCATGCACCCCAAAGACCTTTTTTTCGTAATCCCCACCCATCGTCTCCGCGAGGTGGGGGAGACCGTCGAACAGTATGATGAGCACTTTTGGCGCAACGGCCACACCGTTCGGATGATCGTCTTCGACGACTCCAGCCCGGACAACCAGGCGAAGTACTATCCGCTCCTCGAACGGACCAGCACGCACAACGACCTCTACTATGTGGGGCCAAGAGAAAAGGAACAGTTCCTCGCCTACCTGAATGGCCGGCTTCGTGACAAGCGGCTGGAAGGTCTGGTCAAGAACCTCTTCCGTCCCAGTTACGGCGGCAACCGGAACTATACCCTCATGTACACCCTCGGCGGCCTGATGGTCAGCGCCGACGACGACATGCGGCCCTACTGCCTGATCGAGGGCAGCCCCGAGTCGCTTGGCGACGACGAGGTGTGCCGCGGCAAACTGGTCAAGGCCGGTAGCAACGGCTACGTGCGCAAGTCGTTCGACATTCTCGCCGCCTTCAAAGATGTGCTAGGCAAGCCGTCCAGCCAGGTGCCCGAGAACTACGAGCGCGGCGAAGTGCTCGTCGATACCGCGATGGATCTGGAGACGAACGCCACCAAGGGGCTGGCCTGGGAGAACTCGCTGATGCTCCACCGCGGACCCGTGCCCGACCATGCGACGGTCAAGATCGCGCAGACCTTCCGCTCGGGCACCAACGACATCGACGCCATGGACTTTGTGGAACTCTTCCTCCAGGACGATCAGCAGATCAACCCGGACGACTTGAATGACGTGTACGTGCTGGTGAACTTCCGCCCGGTGGTGACGAAGAAGAACTGGCGCATGGATTGCGGGGTGGCCGGCTACGACAACACCTTCGGACTGCCGCCGTTCTTTCCGACCCGGCTTCGCTTCGAGGACTATATCTATCGGCTGTGGATTCAGCAGGAAGGTATCGCCGCCGCTCACGTTGATGCCGCGCAGAACCACACCAAGAGCAACTACATGCGCAACCCGCCCTCGGCGGAGATTCTCAACGAGGAACTGGCCAACCTGCTCAAGCGGAAGATCAGGCCCACGGTCTCACGCCTGGATGAACTGAGCATTGCGTTCGACTACGAGGGCGAGGTCACGGCGCAAGATGCTGGGCCGATTCTCGACAAGATCGTGGCCCTGCACGCCAGGGCCCTGAAGGCGGCCGCGGCGACAGCCAGCCCGCAGCGGGCCGATTCGCTACGCGTGTTTGCCGCCAGCCTGCACAAGGCGTTTTATGGTTTCGAGTCCGACTTCTTTCAGCAGAACTTGCTGCGGATTGTGGACGATGTCGTCAGCGTCATCAAGGGCTCGATCGAGTTGTGGCCGACGCTGGTGGAGATTTGCTACTTCCAGAAGGGCCGCTCGGGTTTGCCGCAGGTGCGGGTCAACAACCAGAAGAAGCGAGGGCCATGATGAGAATCGCGCAGATAGCTCCCCTTTATGAAAGCGTGCCGCCGAAGGCGTACGGAGGCACGGAGCGGGTCGTTTCTTACCTGACCGAAGAACTCGTGCGGTTAGGGCACGAGGTCACGCTCTTCGCCAGCGGCGATTCGGAAACGACGGCCAAATTGGTTGCAGCTTGCCCACGGGCACTATGGAGCAACAAGGACTGCCGGGAGACCTTGCCCCATCACGTCCGCCTCATGGAACTTGTTTTCCAGGACGTATCGCGTTTCGACATCCTTCACTTCCACTGCGACTATCTGCAGTTCCCGCTCTTGCGGCGGCACCCGCATCCAAGTGTCACGACCTTGCACGGGCAAATCCACCGTCCGGATTTGGGACCATTGTTCGCCGAGTATCCCGACGCGCCGCTGGTCTCGATCTCCAACAACCAGCGGCGGCCGATCCCGGAAGCGAACTGGCAGTCGACGGTGTACCACGGGCTGCCCCGGAGTCTCTACACTTATCGTGCGCTGCCGGGCGGCTACCTTGCCTTCCTGGGCCGCATTTCACCGGAGAAGGGCGTTGATCGGGCCATTGAAATCGCTCGGCTTGCCAAGCTGAAATTGAAGATCGCCGCCAAAATCTACCCGGAGGAACGCGCCTACTTTCACGACCGCATCGAACCCTTGCTGCGTCAATTCGGGGAGTGGGTCGAGTACATCGGCGAGGTGGGCGGCCGGGAGAAGGACGAATTCCTCGGCAACGCCCGGGCCTTGCTCTTCCCCATCGACTGGCCGGAGCCGTTCGGCTTGGTGATGATCGAGGCCATGGCCTGCGGCACGCCAGTCATTGCTTGGCGGAACGGGTCCGTACCCGAGGTGCTCACGGACGGCGTAACGGGCTTCATCGTCGACACCATCGACGAGGCAGCGCGGGCAGTCGAACGCGTCGTCAGCCTCGATCGCCGGGCCTGCCGGCGATCTTTCGAGGAAACTTTTGATGCCGCGCGGATGGCCCGCGACTACGTGGAGGTCTATCGGCGACTGGTCGAGTACGGGTCCGAAGGGCGGACCATGCGCCATGCGACTCGGTCACGAGACGGCCTTCAAGGCAACGTGCTGCGGCCGCGGCCAAGGTAGTTTATGGCCAAACACCACGGTCCTAGCCACATCCTGGCCGCTTCCAGCGTCGCTGATGAGCGGACCCGCGTGCTCAAGCACGGAGACACGTTCGCCGTCTTTGACCACTATGGCGACATTAAGCCCGGCGGCTTGGGCGAGGAGGGCCTTTATCACGAGGGCACACGGTTCCTTTCCTGTCTGGTGGTGGAACTTGAAGGGGGCCGGCCGTTTTTCCTGAGTTCGACCGTTTGCGACGCGAATGACCAACTCGCCGTAGCGTTGACCAACCCCGACCTGCTCCGGGACGGCGAAGTGCGGCTGCCGTTGGGAACTCTTCATCTGGCTTGCAAGAAGTTCCTCTGGCGGGGCGTCTGCTACCAACAGTTGCTCATCAAGAACTACGCGAACGCGCCGGTGGAAACGGCGATCTCTCTGCACTTCGAGGCCGACTTCGCCGACATTTTCGAGGTCCGCGGCATGAAGCGCAAATTGCACGGACAGCACTTGCGCACCGAAGTGACCGACGCCGGTGTAGCCCTTGGCTACCGGGGGTTGGACCACGTAGTGCGCCGCACGCTAATCCAATTCGAGCCGCAGCCGGCTTTGCTGACGGCTGCAATGGCCCGCCTCGACTTGTCGCTTCGACCGCAACAGGAGGCGACTTTCTTCGTACGGATCGTTTGCGAGCGTGCGCGGAACCTATTTCACGAACCTTGCGGGACCCTGAAAAACAATCGACTTGGATCTGTTCTCGAAACAAGTTCCCCGGCAATTGTGATGCCGTTGCGTTTCGACGAGGCCCGTTACGAGGCCCAGGCCGATCTGGAGCGGTACAGCGCGTGGTCCTGCCATGTCCATACGTCGAACGGTCTGGTCAACGCCTGGGTCCATCGTGCCGCGTCCGATCTGCACATGATGACCACCGAGCTCCCCACCGGCCCCTATCCTTACGCCGGCGTGCCTTGGTTCAACACCCCCTTCGGCCGCGACGGGATCGTCACCGCCCTGGAATGCTTGTGGCTGCGTCCCGAACTGGCGCGGGGCGTGCTGACGTACCTCGCCGCAACACAGGCCACGGAGATTATCCCGGAACAAGATGCCGAACCCGGAAAAATTCTCCACGAAACGCGCAATGGCGAGATGGCCGCGCTCAAAGAAATGCCCTTCGGCCGTTACTACGGCAGTGTCGATGCCACGCCCCTCTTCGTGCTCCTTGCCGGCGCGTACTACGAGCGAACCGGCGACTGGGCCTTCGTGGAATCCCTCGCGCCCAGTGTTGAGGCCGCACTTCGCTGGATTGATCGCTACGGCGATTTGGACGGGGACGGCTTCGTCGAGTACCAGCGACAGAGCGCGGAGGGACTGGTTCACCAGGGGTGGAAGGACTCGGACGACGCCATCTTTCATTCCGACGGCTTGCCGGCCCGTGGCCCCATCGCCCTTTGCGAAGTCCAGGGTTACGTTTATGCGGCCCGGAAGGCTGGCGCAGTGCTGGCCGCTGTCTTGGGACAGGCGGAGCGGGCGGCAGAGCTGACGCAACAAGCACGGGAATTGCAGGAGAGGTTCGAGCGGGCGTTTTGGTGCGAGGAGCTGTCCAGTTATGCCCTGGCCATCGACGGAGACAAGCGGCCGTGCCGCGTGCGGGCGTCGAACGCCGGACACTGCTTGTTCACGGGAGTCGCCCTCCCCGAGCGGGCCGGGCGCGTGGCGGCGACTCTCCTCAGCCCCGAGTTGTTCTCCGGTTGGGGCGTGCGGACCGTGGCCGCCTCCGAAAGCCGCTACAACCCCATGAGTTATCACGCCGGTTCCGTCTGGCCCCACGACAACGCTTTGATTGCCCAGGGGCTGTCGCGTTACGGTCTGACCGAGAAATCGCTGCAAATCTGGGACGGGCTATTCGCGGCTGGGATGCACTTCGAGTCGCACCGGATGCCGGAGTTATTCTGTGGCTTCCCGCAAGACGCCAGCGAAGGGCCGGTCCCGTACCCCGTGGCCTGTGCGCCGCAGGCCTGGTCGGCAGCCTCCGTGTTCCTCCTCCTCCAGGCATGCCTGGGCCTGGAGATCAGCGCACCGCAGGCTCGAATCTCTTTCGTCCGGCCACAATTGCCGCAATCGCTGGGCGAACTGCGAATTCACAACCTGAAAGTGGCTGGGGCCACGGTCGATCTGTTGCTTCTCAGTCACACCGACGACGTAGGCGTCAACGTGCTCGAGCGAGAAGGGGACGTTCAGATTGTCGTCGTGAAGTAAACGATCTGCCCTGTTTCTTCGCGGCGACCGCATTGCTATCGGGCGAATCTCGCAAAGCGCAATCCCGCTCTGGCACCTTGTAAGGATTTTCGCCTGGGGCAAAAAATGTCACTAAGTCGCAAGTCATTAGCCAGTCGCAACTTGACGAAACGCAAAGCATCGTCCCTGCCGTGGCGCGTGCAGCAGTCGCAAACGTGGCGAACCGTTTACCGCCGGGGCCGCCGTTCCGCCCGCCTGGCCCTTCGATTTGGGCCTCTGCCGGTCCTACGCAAGACCTTTCGCTACGCCGACATCACCGGCGTCGAGATCGGCCGCACCAGCGTCATCGACGGGTGGGGCATCCATTACATGCCCGGTCGCGGCTGGACCTACAACCTCTGGGGCTTCAACTGCGTGAAGCTGGCGCTGGGCCGAAAGATCGTCCGCGTGGGGACCGACGACGCGGAGGGGTTGGCGAAGGTCATTCGCGAGAAGATCGGCATTTCCTGCTCCGCTGATATCCGGTAATGTCCCTTCGCCGTAGTATTCTGCGTAACCTCAAAGGGCAATTTCGAGAATCAGCTCGGGGCCTTCGGCTGATATGCTCCGCACTCGAAATCAGCTTCGCCCTGCTGGTCAAGCCGGTTGAGGTTGCAAAGCTTTTCTTCCTTCGGATCTTCATCCTTGGCACACGACACGCATAGAGATGGCTTCGGGATGAGATCCGGATGCATCTCGTTCCCGTCATCATCGAAGAATCTGGGCTTGTCGTCAGGTGTTTCCATTATTCCTAGCTTCCTATTTTCGATACCTTAAACTCTGCCGTCGGCGAATCGCCATCGCTATTACCAGTTTTGCTGCATCCATCAGCAGCCAATTTTGAGCACGAGATCAAAATCCGCCACGCCGACGCTATTATTTACCGGCAACTACGTTCTCGTCTGGAATTGCACGGACGTACTCGCTCGCCACCCGCTCTTCCACCACTCGTCCTGGCTTGAACCTCACCGCCATCCTCTCACCGACCATGACCTTCTCGCCCGTCTTGGGATTACGGGCCTGCCGTGGATTTCGCTTCTTCACCTCAAAGACGCCGAAGTTCCGCAACTCGACGCGGCCCTCTTCAACTAGGACCTCGATTATCGCGTCGAGGGTCTTCTGGACGATCTCTTTGGTTTCCATTTGCGTGCGGCCGAGGTCTTCGGCGATCGACTGGACGATGTTACGTTTGGTCATGATTCGTGAAATAAAAATGCCCCGGTTCGTCGCCGGGGCATTTGCGGTTACTTGGCCATTTCCTTGAGCGTCTTTAACGCCCGCACCTTGACCTTGTTGTAGGCGGGCTTGGCAGCTCGATCCATGAGTTCGCCGGGCTTGAAGGGGTTGGGCACACCCTTCTGGGCGGGCTTGGCTTCGACCCGTTTCTTCTCGATCTTTAGCGGTACTGCCGGTCAATTTACCACACGCCTACGGCCTATGCCACCACCCCGGTCTCGATCTCGCCGGCCGCCGCATACCGTTCCAACGCCCCCGTCGCTCGCCCCAACGTACTGTCCAACCCCACGGCCCCCAGGAACGAGATAATGACCATCATGATCTTGGTCGTTTCCAGCAGGACCATCGTTCGCTCGGAATCGCTGGTCGTACTGCCGAATGGGCCAAGCTGATCGGCAAACACCGGCAATCCTGCAATCCTGAATTCGCCGCGACCGATGCCCGAGTAGATTTCCCCCGGTTGCCCTACACGGAAGATGATCGGCGGCTGGACCCGATCCAGGTCGAACGTGCCCGCCGAATGAAGCGTTTCTAGGGAGATCAGGTTGTTCACGTCCACGATGGTATTGACCCGGTACAAGTCCTTCCCCTGCGAGATCCGCCGCACCAGGGCCTCGTTGGAGCCACGGTAGCGGGTGGGATCGTTCCCCAATGCTCGGTAGGCGTCCCGCAGGGCCTTGATGGGTGGGGACTTGCGGGCCTCGTCCATGTTCACGCCCCGTAATCGGGCTGCCGCAAGCTCGATCTCCCGCCAAAGGGCCTCATCGTGCTGGGAATTGCGGACGGTGGCCGTGATCCAGCCGACGACCACGGCAGGAATCTTGGTTTTGAACTCGGGTGCTATGGTGAGGGGGAAGATCGGAACGCCGCTATTCCTTGTCAAGTTCCTTCATCAGTTCAGCTCGTCGCCGGTCGAGCACTTTCAGGCGAGCTTTCAGCTTCCGGCTTTCCTTGTTTATGTCGGCCAACTCCTTTTCGAGTTTCTTTTTGTGAAGGTGGGCTGGACCGCTCTTTTTCTTGACCAGGGCTTCGACTTCGTGCCGCAGCAGCCGGAACCACGGGTTGCCCACATATTCTGTTCCCGGTACTGCAACTTGCCCGCCCGGATGGCGGCATAGATTTCATCCTGCGTCAGTCCGAACTCCTGTCGGGCCGATTTGTCGCTCAGGGTGGCTCCCTTTCGTGTCCATATTTCCGTGTCTTCGTGCATGGTTCAATTCCTTTTCCAAATCTTCGTCCGGGCATGGTTGGGGATTGTCGCGTGGTGTCGTCAGTACGTCTCGGAAGAACTCTTCAAGCTCTCGCAGGTGTTCGCCGGTCGCGGTGTGGATGATGACTGCTTGGTTCTTGCCATCGCTATAGACTTTCCGCACGCCGAACCCGTACCCTTTGAGCCGTCGTCGAACCTGGGAAGCCCCGAGGGCGACGTACAGTTTCTCGCCTTTGAATTCTTTCATGGAAGTTCAATCGCAGCACGTCTCAATAATACTGTGGCACTGAACGCAGCAGAGCTTTCGGCGGATGTCTTGCAGTTGCCCCCCGCATACCGGACATACTGGACGATCTGTTTTCTCGGGGTCGGCAACCGTCTTTTTCATAACGACGAAACTGACCTTCTCGTTGACCCGCTCCTGGCGAACGGCCCGATAGCCTGCCCGCTCGTATAACCGGATGCTGCCTTCGCTCTTTTGCCCGGCAAATAGTTCAAAGCGGCGTGCGGCAGGAAAGCAAGTTTCGACAGTTTTCAGCAAGGCCATACCGATGCCTCGTCGTTGATAATCCGGATGGACGACCAACCGCTCGACGTGGCACGCCTCATCATCCTGCAAAGCCCTCACGGAGCCGACAATCTGGCCGTCCTCAATGGCTTTCAGGAATCGCCTGTCGTGGAAACGGTCTTTGATGTCCTCTAGCGTCTCGGTCAACGGGCGAATCGTGAAGTCGTAGTTCGCTGTTTCACTCTGGTAGGCGAGGCGTTGCAAGGCAAGGATGGCCGCAGCGTCCTCGATGATTGCGGTTTTGATTTCCATTTTCAGCTTATGATTCGCGATGGACGGTATCTGGCGAGAATGCTGGGATGCAGACGGCGATATATTCGGCTCCCTCAGGGGCCGGACTGCTGTACCGCACCCATTCCCCGGCCTTCACGATGATTGCCTGCCCGGCACCGACATCGAACTCAGAATTTCTCAATTTGACGTGCAGGCTCCCTTGGAGAACGACTGTGTATTCGTCGAATTCCGGCGTCTGCCCTGGCTCGGACCAGCCCGATGGGCTTTTCATGCGGGCAATGCTCAACGCCGCTGTGCCGGAATTCACTCGCCCGATGAATTCTTCGATCAATTTCGGCGGCTGTCCCGCCGCTTCGATCACTGTTGGCTTCTGGATGTAGGTAGCCATCGCTATTCTCCGTTTACGTTCAGGGCCAAGAACTGTCGAACAAAAATGCTGTAGGCATCGCCCATCGGCAATTCCAAATCTCGCCGCAACCTTCGCCGCCGTGCCGTCACCTTCTCCCCAGTGAGCGGGTTTTCGCCAGATTTATCATATTCTTCACGATGTCCCGATAGAAGGCCACGGAGCGGGCCATGTTGCTCACAAAGACGTTGACGTAGTTGAATGCAACCATGTCACGGCGGTCTCCTAGAATCGAGAATACTCCACTCGAAAACGGCGTGCTGGCGGCGTTTCATTGTCCACGTAATCCTCAAACCGAGTCTCTGTCAAGCCGCAGTCTGCAAAAGCCTGTACCTCGTCCTTGGTCAAAGGCCAGGGCATGTTTCCTTCATCGTCGCCTTCGTCTCGCCCACGGCAGATGACCAGCAAGCGACCGTGCGGGGCCACGAAGGATGCGATCTTTCGCCGTGCCTCGGCACGAACTGACGGCGGCAGGACTTGAAGTGTGTAGGATTCCAATACGAAATCAAATCCCTCCTGCCACTCAAATGATGTACAGAGCAGGTCTTGGACGCAATATTGAACTTTCGACGCTGGGAATCGCTGTTTGCACCACGAGATTGCCGTGGGAGAGATATCGAAGGCGATGACCTCGGAGGATACTAGGCTGAGAGCCTCGGCGTCGTCACCCAGTCCGCAGCCGATAACCAGCACCCGATCTGTGTGGAACTCAGAACATGCAAGCCACGAGACGAGGTTTGGGTTGGGCCGCATGTCGGCCCAAGGGACAACGCTTGACTCGTTGTTGGCCTCGGCGTACAGTTTCTCAAACCATCCTGTCGGGTCGCCTGATTTGAGAGACTCGGCAGCAAGTTGGCGTGCTTTCGTCCTGTCAGCCATCGTTTGTCGTCCTTTTCCTGTTCATCTCGGTCACTCCTTCTTGACCGAACCACTACAAAAATTGTAATCTCACCCCGGCTCACTTCATCTCCCGCCAATTCGGCAGACCCATTCAGCGATTTCGACAGCGTGATTGGAAATCGCTCTGGCTTTGTCCGCATCTTCGTTCTTCGGCGTTTTCGGCGTCTTCATGTTTCACCCAATCCGTTATTTCCGCTCATGCGTGGGGCAGCGTGGCTTTCATGTCCGGGATGCCGGTCAGTTCAACTCCGTCCGCACGTCCACATCCTCGGTATCGGTCTCTTGCATGCCAGTGTATTTCTCGGGCAAAACGTCGCCGTTCTCGTCCTTGCGTCCTTTGGGCAGATACCCACCGATGGGAATGCTGAGTTCCAGGGCCACGTCCAATGCCGCACGGTCGGCCCCAGTCTGGCCTCCCGAGATGATCTTTTGTGCTCGTACATCTTTTCGCCCTATTCCGCTTCGGCCCACACTCGCACTTCGCCGCCCTCGTCGATCTCGACATGGATAATGTTCGGTCGGCAGCAGACCGGACAATCCTCGACGTACTCCTGGCTTTCGCCCGCCGACAGGTCCACCGGGACCACGATCTCCTCGCCGCAAGCATCGCAAACGTAGGTGGCATCCTGGCTCGGTCGTCTTCGTGTTTTGCGTTTCATGCCCGTGATTTTCCCGAGGCTCATCACCGCTTGCGTCTCTTTCGGCGTTTTCCCAGAAGATAACTCAGCATAAGTTGCCGGTTGTCTGCGGTCGTCGATCTGGGTTCGGCTTCTTTGCACGCCTTGTCGTAGGCGTCGAATGCGTACTCCCAAAGTTGTTCTCCGACCTTCTGCTGGCCGACCGCCTCGAACCCATCGAGAATGGCCTCAACCAGCGGCAGGAACTCGGAATCGTCTATCGCATGATCGGCTTGCCGCCGGAACATGGCATCAATTTGAGCCTTCCCGAATGCCAACGGCAGCTTCGCATTTTCGTTGGTCAAACCCACTGCTCTTTCCTCCAATCCGGCAGGCCCTTTTGCATCTTGTGCTTGGAAGGTGCAATCGTTTTCACATGATTTCGGTGGCATTATGCATTCCTTGGTCAGCACCACGCACGCCACTTCCGTTTCACGAGCCACGCTTCGGCCTGAGCTATAGTCTCGCTTTCGCTCGGCTTGATGGTGTAGGCCGCCCACTGTCCGTTCCGCTGAATATACAGGCAGGTGCCGCCGAAACTCTCGCCGGACATACTCGTTGCCCCAAACCACGCCAACACCCGCGTCCGGTCGTCACTTGTTTCGGCAATCCACGGGCTGCGGTGATACGAATACCAGACCGATGGCTCGGCAATGACCTCGATGGGCAGGCCGAAGTAATGGAACAACGCCTCTTGCGTGCTGCATCCCTTGCCAGTGTCCGTATAGACGAACTTGCCCTCGTCGTCCACGATCATCGGCAGCCTTTCCTGACCTTTCCCCAATCTACGAAGGCTGGCGTCGAGGAAACCAAGTCCGTGAAACGTGCCCCGCGTGTCGCTGGCGACGGCCTTGATAAGTTTGGCAGCCTGCCCCCTGGCAACCTCGGACCAAGTTCCTTTACGGTACGGTTTCTCCAAGAGGAGTTCCTTCTTGGCACCGGCCAACGGCGTAATTCTGCCCCAGACCTCCGTATAGGGCTGAGAATTCTCATATTGCCGTTGACGTTCAATATAGAACCGACCTCGGGCCACGCGAACCTCGATGCCGAAGGCCGACAACACCGGCGATGCCGCGATCCCTTTTTCCAGGCTCCGCACGATGCTTGCCTGCTCCAATTCGGTTAGCTGCCGCACTTTCGGGCGTGGCTCCCGTTCGGGCCATCCTCTTCCCCATCTCATTTTCTATTCATCCCTCCTCAATAGGGTCGTTTCATCCGCAGGTGGGCGAACGTGGTCGCCGTTTTTTCTGGGCCTCGCTATGCGTGGGGTAGCGTGGCTTTCATGTCCGGGATGCCGGTCAGGAAAACGGCATCCGTTTGGTAGTTGGCGTATGCCTTGAAGACAAACTCGTTCCAGTAGTGCGTCTCAAGGCCATGCTTGAGCAGATTGTGCAGTCGGGTCCGATCATTGGGGCCGTCGCATTGAACCATCGTTCGTTTCAGAAAGGCAATCCAATCCGCCTTGCTGGCACCGAGCAGGACATAGGGCGTGGTCATGGCAACCCAGTAAATGGCAAGCTGCGGTTCCAACGGCGGGACAAGCCGGACATACCATAACTCGCCTTTCTGACCGTGATACCCGGAGGGGCAATGGCAGTGCAGTTGGTCATTCGTTATCAGTTCTCGCAAGTGGATATGCGGCCCTTCCATACCGATGTGTTCATAAATCCCCATGCGGGAGCCTTCGAGGTTCTTCGCCGCTTCCAGTTGAATGGAATTCATCTGGATCATGTCATTCATGGCAATCTGGCAGTAGGCCACCGTATCGGTGCTTTTGCCGATGCGGAGGTCGTAGATTGCCCACGTCCAAAAATAGCTGCGTGTGAGCGGACTCATCGGTGGTCCAGACGGCATGTATTCCTCTTCTGCCTTTTCCACAACCTTCACCCATGACTTCATTTCCGGAAACTGGGAAACGCCTTCGGCAAAGTGCGAAGTGAAGTTCTGCATGAAAACGTAGACGGCATGGAACGGGTCATGCCCTTCTTTAATGAGCATTGCCACAGGTTTGATACCACCGGTCAGAAGTTCGCCCGGTTTCAGCTTTGGTTCAACTGTCGGCAACGTATGTGCCTTCGCTGCCAATCTCCGGTGTAGTTTCTTTGCGATTTCGCCCATATCCATCTCCTTGGCTTATCTTCCCTGTAATTTTCCCTTCAACGCCGTGAACCTCTGTGAAGTATCCTGCCGCGGCACCGCCATGCCCAATGCTTTCTTCGTCCCGACCAGGACGACCAACTTCTTCCCCCTCGTGACCGCCGTATAAAGCAAGTTCCTTTGCAGCATCATGTAGTGCTGAGTGTGCAAGGGAATCACGACACATGGGAATTCTGAGCCTTGGCTTTTGTGTATTGAAAGTACGTAGGCCAAAGCGATTTCGTCCAGGTCGCCAAAATCGTAGGCCACCTGCCGCCCCTCAAAACTGACCAACATTTCCTGCTCGATCCGGTTGATCGACTCGATCACGCCCAAATCGCCGTTGAAAACATCACGATTATAGTCGTTCTCGGTCTGGATAACCCGGTCCCCGAGGCGAAACGTCCAGCCGAACCGCTGAGTTTCCGGGCCACCGTCGCCGGGATTGAGGGCCGTTTGCAGGACTTGGTTCAGGTTGCGGGCACCCAGCACCGACCGATTCATAGGCGTGAGTACCTGAATATCCTTCTTCGGATCGAATCCGAACCGCATGGGACGCGGATCCCGCCCAACATCCAAAAAGCATCGTCCCTGCCGTGGCGCGTGCAGCAGTCGCAAACGTGGCGAACCGTTTACCGCCGGGGCCGCCGTTCCGCCCGCCGTCTCGCCAGGCGAGCCTCCTTGAGGGCCGTCCGGGGTTGGCCGGCAGATCAGAGTGGATCGGGCAGGGGCGCGATCGGCCGCACGCTGGGCAGCGACCAGGCGGCGCCAGATCGGGCGACGTGACGGGCACGCTGTCCACGTCGATCGTTCGAATAACCGGGCTGTCGGCTTCCATGCGATCATGATACCGACGGCTTGGGGCGGGGGTCCAGCGGGCGACGTCGTTAGAGTCTTCTTACACACTGCTGGCGCGCCAAAGGCCCAAATACGTTTCCCGCTAGGTGTCCAGCGCCGTGCCACGAAATCTCTCGTCACCGTAGCACGGGCGTAGCACGACGTTTTTCCATCCTTTGTGGTGTCGCACTACGCAAACAAAAAGCCTTGCGTAACCATTTATTACGCAAGGCTTTCCGTTCAATGCGGGCGATAGGACTCGAACCTACACGGATTGCTCCACCAGATCCTAAGTCTGGCGCGTCTGCCAATTTCGCCACGCCCGCTCGGCCGATTAGGAAAGGCCATATATCGCAATTTACCACCCTTATTGGCTTCCGGCAAGAGTGACCATTGCCCGGTACCGGACGACTGCCGCGGACCATGTTGTTGCCCGGCACATCACGCACTTTTCCCTCGTATAACGTACTCAAGAGAATTTTGGTAACCGGGCCCTGGACAAAGGGGGAAGCCTTCGTGATAAAATGGTCTCCATTCCGGGTCCAGTCGACTTGATTGGATGGGCTAAGATCGCCGCAATGAAAACAGCAAAATGAAATGACCTACGAACACCCGAACAACTACCCAAAACTCCATAATGCGGCCTGGCCGGGCGTCGTCGGCAAGGGCCCCGGCGCCGAGCCGCCAATCGACCTCGACACCATGCTCGACCTCACGGCCGACGCGGAATTCGAGGGCGTCCGCTTTGACGGCTTCGACCTGTTCCTCTATGCGCCGCACATCGACATCGACTCCAGCGACGACGAGATCCGCCAACTGGCCGACAAGGCCAGGGCGCGGAACCTCGAGATCGGCACGGTCGTGGCGCCGGTCTGGGGCCCGACGGGCGGCGGCTCGGCGATGGGCGGCGCCGACGATCGGGCGAAGTTTCTCACCCAGGTCCGCAAGGGCTGCCGTATCGCCGAACGTCTGCGGCGGCTGGATATCCGCCCCAATGGCGTGGTGCGGATCGACTCGGCCTCGCCGGTCGAGGGTTGGTACGAAGACCCGGTTGGCAACCAGAAGCGGATCGCCGAGACCTTTCGCGAGGCCTGCGCGATTGCGGAGGATCATGGCGAGCGACTGGCGGCCGAAGGCGAGATCTGTTGGGGCGGCATGCACAGTTGGAAGCGGATGCTGCAACTGCTGGAGACGGTGGACCGCCCGCAAACACTCGGCTTCGAGGCCGACATGGCCCACACGCTGCTCTATCTGTTGGGATACAACGCCCCCGAGGATGCACTGCTGCCGGCCAATTTCAATTGGCGGCATGAAGACAAGTTCGAGGCGGCCTACTGCCAGTTGGCCGCGACCCTGCGGCCTTGGACGATCGATTTCCACATCGCCCAGAACAACGCCACGGTACACGGCAGCGGCACGCACGACAAAACGGGCCGTCACTGCCTTCCCGACGACGCTCAGGGCAAGCTCGACATCCCGCACCACGCTGGCTACTGGCTCCGCGACGCCAAAGGCGAGCTGACGAAGCGAATTCGCCACATTTGCTGGGACGGCTGCATGTTCCCCAATGCCGTGATGATGAAGCCGCAGACGTGGGTGAGCATTCTGAAGGCCATGATGGCCGTGCGGGATAAGCACGGATGGGTGGAGTAAGCCCGGCAAGCCGTTGCGCTTGGCCACTAAGTTTCGTTGCCTGGATTCTAAGAAAGACGACGCCGTCCCCTCATCCGTTGTTTGCGAACGGTGTTGCTACTGTCGATCACAATTCGTCCCTTCCGCAATTCTTCCGAAAGGTTACCTCATGTCCACGACCCTCAATATCGCCGTCATCGGCTGCGGCTTCATGGGCCGCACCCATTCCAACGCCTGGCTGCAAGTCGGCCACTTCTTCACCCGCGAGCACAAGCCAGTTTTGAAGACCTGCTGTGCACGGCTGGAGGAAAAAGACAAGCTCGAGAAGTTCTGCCAGAGCTGGGGCTACCAGTCGATGGAGTTCGACTGGCGGAAGCTCATGGACCGCAAGGACATCGACCTCATCGACGTCTGCGTGCCCAACGTCCTGCACCATGACATCGTCGTCGCCGCGGCCCAGGCCGGCAAGATGATCGTCTGCGAAAAGCCGCTGGCCATGAATGTCGCCGAGGCCGAGGAAATGGTCGCCGCCGTGGAAAAGGCGGGCGTGGCCAACATGGTTTCATTCAACTACCGCCGCGTGCCGGCCATCTCGCTCATCAAGCAAATCATCGACGAGGGCCGCATCGGTCGGCCGTTCCACTACCGGGCCCTGTACAACCAGGACTACACGATCTCTGCCGACGTGCCCCAGGGCGGCATGGCCCTCTGGCGGCTCGACGCCCGCGTGGCCGGCTCCGGCGTGACCGGCGACCTCTTGGCACACTCCATCGACACGGCCCAATGGCTCAACGGTCCCATCCAGCGTGTCGTGGCTTATACGGAGACCTTCGTCAAGCAGCGGAAGCACGCTGAAACCGGCAAGATCGAGCCCGTCACCATCGACGACGCCTGCATGTTCCTGGCCGTTTTCGCCAACGGCTCGCTAGGTACTTTCGAGAGCACGCGGTACGCCCGCGGGCGGAAAAACTTCAACACGCTGGAACTCAACGGCGAGAACGGTTCGGTCTACTTCAATTTAGAGAACCCCCACATCCTGGACTTCTTCCGTTACTCTGATCCGGCGACGGGCAAGAAGATTGAAGACCACCTGACGGGCTGGCAGGAGATTAATGTCACAAATTTTGAGCATCCTTACATGAAGAATTGGTGGGTGCCGGGTTGCACGATCGGATACGAGCACACCTTCACTAACGGTTTTGCCGATTTCCTGGCGAGCTTGGAGGGCGGACCGAAGTTCGAGCCGACGATGCGCACCGCGCTGGGGACACAGCGGGTCTGCGACGCCGTGCTGGAAAGCGCCAAGCGCGGACAATGGCTGGAGATATAATTGGATGAGGCTATTATGCCAACAGCCCATTCGCCCGAATCCTTGCTAGCCGAATTCCATGCCGATTCTGCTTCGGAATACTCGCTTCCTCTGCAAAAGGCACTTTTTGTAGCCGCACGCCTGCAAACGCGGGCGTCGGCCTTGCAGACCTCGGCCGAACGGCGGCAGCAGGCCGAGCTCGATCGCATGCTGCGGCATCCCCACGACAAGGCGACTCTCGCCCAGATCACCGATCAGGCATTCCGCTCGGAAACGTCGCAGCGGGCGGTTGACCAGTTCATCCACATCCTCGACGTGCAGGGCATTCCCCGCTTCTTCAGTCCCTTCAAGAGGACGCTGCTCAAGGGGTTCCAGTCGTTTGGCGGCTATGCCCCCGGCGTGGCCGTGCCGTTGATCAAGGACCAGATGCGGAAGGAGACGGCGAACGTAATCTTGCCGGCCGAGCCCGAATGGTTGCTGCACCACCTGCGGGCGCGTCATGCCGAAGGCGTGCGGATGAACGTCAATTTTCTCGGCGAGGCGATTCTGGGAGAGGAGGAAGCCCGGCGCCGCTTGCAGATCAATTTGCAGGCGCTGCAATCGCCCGAAATTGAAGTCATCTCCGTCAAGATCTCCACGCTCTACTCGCAGATCTCGGCCCTGGCCCGCGATCTCACTGTCGCCGTGCTATGCGAGCGGCTGGAACTCCTCTACCGCACGGCCGCGCGGCTTTCCTTCACGCGGGCCGATGGCACGGTCGTGCCCAAGTTCGTGTATCTCGACATGGAGGAATACCGCGACATGAGCCTCACCGCCGAGGCGTTCATGCGGACCCTGGAGCGGCCGGGCCTGGAGAACGTCGCTGCGGGCATCGTCTTGCAGGCCTACATTCCCGATTCCTTCCGCTACCAGCAGGAAATCAACCAATGGGCGCGACGGCGGTTGGAGGCGGGCGGTTCGCCGGTCACTCTCCGTGTGGTCAAGGGGGCCAACATGGAGATGGAGCGGTTCGAGGCCGCCCAGCGGGCCTGGCCGCAAGCGCCCTACACCGCCAAGTGCGAGACCGACGCCAACTACCATCGCATGGTCGATGAGGCCATGAAGCCCGAAAATATCGCCGCCGTCCGCCTGGGCCTCGCCTCGCACAACCTCTTCGACCTGGCCTACGGCCTCGTGCAAGCGACGGAGAAAGGCCTGCTGGACAAGGTGCAGTTCGAGATGCTCGAAGGCATGGCCAACCCTCAGCGCCGAGCGCTCTTCGAATGCACGCGGAACGTGCTGCTCTACGCACCGGTGTGCGAGAAGAAGGACTTCATCTATGCCATCGGCTACCTGATCCGGCGACTCGACGAGAACACCGGCCCGGAGAACTTCCTCCGCTACGCCTTTCGCATCCAGCCGGACCATCCCGATTGGCAGCATCTGGCGACGGCCTTCGTTGCAGCCTGCGGGGCTTCCCAAAGGGTGTCGAACGCCCCGCGGCGGACGCAGAACCGCCAGTTGCCTCCAAATCCATCGGCGGCGGTCGCGCGGGGCTGGCAGTGCCTGGTCAACGAGCCCGACACCGATTTCTCCCTGCCGCACAACAGCGACTGGGCGAAGCGAATTGTCGCCCGTTGGGAACTGCGGCACGGCGAAAAGGCGGTTGAGATTCCCCTGGTGCTGGCGGGCGAAGAAATCCTCGATGGTCGGCCGGTCCGCGACTGCCTCGACCCATCGCGGCCGGGCGTAGTCGTCGGCCGCTATCGCCAGGCCGGCAGCGAGGACGTAGATCGCGCCGTCCAGACGGCCGCGGCCGATGACGACGGTTGGCGGTCCATGGCGCCGATAGCCGCTTCGAGGTGCTGGGCCGAGTGGCCGAGGAATTCGCCGCGCCCGCGGCGATCTGATCGGCGCGGCGCTGGCCAACGGCGGCAAAACCATCGCCGAATCCGACCCCGAGGTCTCCGAAGCGGTCGATTTCGTCGAGTTCTACCGCGACAACGCCCGCTGGTGGCAGACGCAGCCGACGCTCCGCGCGGCCCAAGGGCGTGGTGGTCGTGGTCTCGCCCTGGAACTTTCCCATCGCCATCCCCTGCGGCGGAGTGGCGGCAGCCCTGGCGGCGGGCAATACCGTGATCCTCAAGCCGGCCTCCGACAGCGTGCTGGTGGCATGGGAACTCTGCCGCTGCTTCTGGCGGGCCGGCGTGTCGCAGAAAACCCTGCAACTGGCGCCCTGCTCCGGCGGACGCGAGGGCCGGCAACTCGTCAACCACGGCGGCGTCAACGCGGTGATCCTGACCGGCGGAACGGCAACGGCCCTGACCATGCTCGCCGACAACCCGGCGCTGTGCCTTCTGGCCGAAACGGGCGGCAAGAACGCCACCATCGTCACCGCCATGGCCGATCGCGACCAGGCCGTCAAGCACGTGATCCACTCGGCATTCAGCCATGCCGGGCAGAAGTGCTCTGCCACGTCGCTGCTGCTCTTGGAGGCGGAAGTCTACGACGACGCAAAGTTCAAGCAGACCCTCTGCGACGCCGTCGGCAGCCTCTGCGTGGGATCCGCATGGCGATTGGAAAGCAAGATTGGCCCGCTCATCCGTCCCCCCTCCGGTGATTTGGAGAATGCCCTGAAAACGCTGGAGCCGGGCGAGTCGTGGGCCGTCTTGCCGCAGCGGCTGGAGAACAATCCCAACCTCTGGTCGCCCGGCGTCAAGTACGGCGTCCGTCCCGGCAGCGTCACTCACATGACCGAGTTCTTTGGCCCCGTCTTGGGCGTGATGCGGTTTGCGAAGCTCGCCGAGGCCATCGAGTTGGTGAACCAGACGGGCTACGGTCTGACAGCGGGCCTGCAAAGCCTCGATGATCGCGAGCAGCAGCAGTGGCGCGACCATATCCGCGCCGGCAACCTCTACATCAACCGCACAACCGTGGGCGCGATCGTGCTCCGCCAGCCGTTTGGGGGCATGGGCAAGTCGGCCTTCGGTCCGGGCGTCAAGGCCGGCGGTCCGAACTACGCGGCGCTGCTCCTCGATTTTGAAGACGCGGCGCCGGCCGCCGGTTCGCCAATGGCCGTCCCGACGCTCGCCGATCCGCTCCTGGCCGGCTTGTGCGAGGTGCTGGGAGAGGTTTCCGACGGCGAAGCGAGACATGACCAGCAGCGGGCCCTGGCGATAGCCGCGGTGGCGAGCTACTCCCAGAGTTTTCGCGAGGAGTTCGGGCAGAGCCACGATCATTTCAAGCTCATTGGCCAGGACAACCTGCGACGCTACGTACCGGTGCGGGAATTGCGGGTCCGCATCGACCCCCAAGACACGCCCTGGGAGGTCGTCGCCCGGCTGGCGGCGGCCCGCATTGCGGGTTGCCGGACTACGGTATGCTCGCCGCCGGCCTGCCATACGAGCCTGCTGCGGCGGCTGGAGGCACTCACCGAACCATGGGCCGGCGACTTCGAGTTTGTTGAGGAGAGCGACGCGGACCTGGCGGTCATCATTGGCGACGGCCAGACCGACCGCATCCGCTTCGCTGCGCCCGATCGCGTGCCGTTGGTCCTGCGGCAGGCCGCGGCAAAGACGGGCGTTTATCTTGCCGCCGCACCGGTTTCGCGGGAAGGCCGCCTGGAGTTGCTCTGGTATGTGCGGGAGCAAAGCATCAGCTACGACTACCACCGCTACGGCAACTTGGGCGTGAGGGAGTCCGAACCGCGAGCAGCGGTGTTGTAGTCAACTGGCGGATTTTTGACAAAAGTCTGTGCAATGCGCGGCGAACCTTGCTAGCATGTCATCCGTACAGCAGGTGGAGTCGCCTCCCTGGTTCGTTGTCCAACCCGTCCAGTGGGCCGCGAACCGTACGTCAGGCTGCTAAGCATGACGTACGGGCCAGGTCGAGGCGCCTCCGCCCTCATCTCTTCACGTGATTCCCACCCCGAAGGCTTACGATCATGAAACCGTGGCTTTTTTCTCTCTTGGCCGGGACCCTCATGGTTACCGGTTGCGGCACTCATGAGAATGAACCTGCGCAGCCGCTTGTACAGGAAAAACTCCTCTTGGATCTGGTAAAAACGCAGAACGATCAATTGGCGCAATTGCTCCAGAAAGAAAAGGACCTTCGCGACCTGGAGGCCAAGAACGAGGCGACCCTCCAGGAGGTCCAGCAGCAGCGTACGGCCTTGGAAACGGCCCGGCAGGAGGCGTCGGCCAAAGACCGCGCCACCCAGGCGTTTATAGCGGGCGAAAAGGCGGCTCTCAAGACCGAGCGCGAAAGCTTGGAGGCTGCCAAGACGCGAGTGCAAGCCGAGGAACTGGCCAACCAGAATTGCCAACGGCAACTCGCGAGCGAGAGGGCCGCGCTTGCCCGCCTGCGGACGAGCCGGCCCGCGCCTGCCGCGCCCGATACCAACCCAGCGGCCGCAGCCCGCCGTGCGGCGGAGGAGAAGGCCAAAGCGGAATTCGCTGCCCGCGTCGAGAGTCGGCAGCCTGCCCTTGCGGAGTTGGCAACGTTGACGGCAGACCTCTTTCCCTCGGCAATGGTACGGCCGGCGATGCGCAGCGAACTACTTGAATTGCTTAATCAGTCGAAAGTGGCCGAGGCCCAAGACAGTAAGACCTTTGCCGACGGGGCCGTCGAGGTTGCCCAGGCATTCTACCTCGCCAAGACCAAGTATCCGTACCTTACACACGAGAAAAAGGTTTTTCAGACGTGGGCGGAGAAGTATGGTAGACCGGCCGGCACGGCTGTGGCCGCTGCGGCCAAATAGCGTTTGCGGTTGCCCGCTTGTTCGGGTCATGGCTTGCCCCCACTCGCAGCGTCGTCCGGATCGACTACAATAGCGGCTTAAGTCGGGATGAACGCGGCACCGGGGAAGCACAGCCTCTATTGTGGACGACCAAGAAAAGACCAGGCAACAACTCCTCGTGGAACTGGCGGACTTGCAGCGGCAAGTGGCAGCCCTGGAGGGCGTCGATTGTCAACGCCGGCTGGCTGAGAACGAATTGCGGGAAAGCGAACGCCGCTATCGCGCTTTGGCGGAATCGACGCGGGACATCATCTACATCCTCAGCCGGCAAGGAACGCTGCTCTACGCCAACCAGGCCGCCTCGCAGTGCATCGGACGGCCCGTGAGCGACATCGTTGGCAGGCAGCAGGCCGACCTGTTTCCGCCGGAGATGGCTCAGGCCCACATAGCAAGAATCGCCAAAGTCTTCGTCACCGGCGAGGTCCTTGAGGAAGACGAACTCTTTCATTTCGGCCCGCAAGAGGTCTGGCTCCGCATCCATTTGCTTCCCCTTCGCGACGACAGGGGCGAAACGACCTCGGTCATGGGAGTGTGCCACAACATCACCGCCCGCAAGTTCGCCGAAGAGGCTTTGAGGAAGGCCCACGACGAGTTGGACCAACGGGTCCAAACCATCATCGACGGCATGGTCGAGGGGTTGCTTATCACCGATATCGAGACGCGACAAATCCAGCGGGCCAATCGGGCTCTCTGCCGCATGTTTGGCTACGAGGAGCCGGAATTACTGGAGCGGACGATTGCCGACTTGCATCCCCGCGAAGAAGTCGAGAACGACTTGTGGAGATTTCAGGCGGTGGCTGATGGAAAAGTCTCGATGAACGAGGAGCGGCCAGTCCTCCGCAAGGACGGTACCATCTTTTATGCGGATATCACGGGGCGCCCGATCCTGTACGAGGGCCGGCGTTGTCTACTGGCCCTCTTCCGCGACGTCACGGAGCGCAAGCAGGCCCAGGAGGCCCTGGCGAAAGAGCACCTCAACCTCAAGCATTTGCTGCAATCGAGCGACCACGAGCGGCAGCTCATCGCCTACGACATCCACGACGGCCTGGCCCAGCAACTGGCCGGGGCAATCATGCAGTTCCAGGTCTTCGAGCAGTTCAACGACAAGCGTCCCAAGGATGCAGTCAAGGCCTACAAGGCCGGCGTGATGATGCTGCGGCAGGCCCATTTCGAGACCCGACGCCTCATTGCCGGCGTCCGCCCGCCAATTCTCGACGAATCGGGCGTGGTCGAGGCGATCGCCCATCTGATTCACGAACAAAGCCGCGAGAAGGGCCCCCGCATAGAGAATTTCAGTAAGGTCGAATTTGACCGCCTCGATCCAACCCTGGAAAACGCCATCTACCGCATCTGCCAGGAAGCCCTGGCGAATGCCTGCCAGCACAGCCAAAGCCCGCGCGTAAGAGTTCGGCTCGTGCAGCGTCAGGATCGCATTCGCATTGAGGTGCGAGATTGGGGGGCGGGGTTCGACCCGAAGGCGGCTCCCAAGAACCGCTATGGGCTGGAAGGGATCCGGCAGCGCGCAAGCTCCTAGGTGGAAAATGCGGCATCCACACCGCGGTGGGCAAGGGCACGCGGGTTATCGTCGAGTTGCCCGTCGTGGAAAAAGAAGTCGATCCCTGAACGACAGGCCGTGAATCGAAGCGAAAAGGAGCGTGACATGAGAACTTGTGCGATGCAACTGATCGTGGTTTTGTTCTTTCTCCACGCGACTAACGCGGTGTCGAGCATTGCCGCGACCGCCCCGGAGCTTGACCAACTGGTGGGGCAGCCAGCCGACATTGCACCCAGCGCCTATCTCTACCGGGCCGATCGCAAGCCGGAAGAGAACTCGCCGGAAAGCTGGTTGGCACTCATGCATTACGCCGGCATGCCGCTGAACAAGCCGATGGATATGAATGCCCCGGCGATCAAACGGGTCTTGTGCGCCCTGCTTTGGGAAGAGATCCGCCCGATCCGCCGAGTGGAGCTGACCTGGGCCGCCGATGTCAAGAATCGTCCTGCGGCCGATGAATTGACCTTCACGACATTGGATAACGAAGGCACGGCCAGTTCATGGTGGAACCATTTGAAAGCGGCGCAGAAAAACGTTACCCCCACCCTATCCGCAGATGGGCGAACCTACTCCTACGGCTTATCGGATGCGTGCGGACTAGTGATCGGTATTTCTGGCAACAAGGCGGCGGCCGAGTACGCGGTGCCGACGCTTCGCGTGTTGGTGCCGGACAAATGGAAGAAGATGGATTTCGAGATCGAGTGGGGATACGAGCCGGGCAGGGCGGCAAAGAACTACGGCGGTTGCATGGAGATTTACGACGGCAGAATGGCCGGATTGACGCCGCTGGACCAAGACACGGGGACTGCGGTGATCGATGCGACTTCCTGGACATCTGCCGGCAAGAGCGGCCCGCGCCGCGGCGTGAAGGCGAGTCTGTTGTACATGGGCACGTCGAAGTGGCGGCGGACCATGCCGTTCACCAGTCAAGATGAAGACGTCGCCAGGACGATTGTCACGGTATGGACCAGGTCCGGCAGTTTTTCGTTCCTGGCGGCGGACCTGGAGAACGGGCCCATCCTGCGCCCGAGTTCGGTTTCTTCGTCCGTCGGACAACACCGCTGTCGCCGCTCCCGGCCAAACCCGTGCAGGATTCGCAAGCTCCCTTCGCGCTAGCCTCGCAGGCGGCCAGCGCCCGCGAGTTCATCAAGGAACTCCAAACGCGGAAACTGAGCACCATCCGCCAACAAATCCGCAGACATGAAGAACAGACATGGGAGGGCGCCGTCACCGCCATGCGCGGCGGCAACCTGCCGCCTCATCCCACCGCCCCCAAGGGATTCACGCCGCCCATGCAGGTGCAGGTGCCCTCGCAGCGGCTCACGGCCCAATGGAACCTGGGAGTCTGGCATTTGCTCCGACATTGCCAGAAGCACCCGCAGAATGGGCGGCTCTGGTTCAACGACTATCCCTACGGTATCCTGGGGGCCGAGACGTATTTGGTTCTCGCGGCTCTGGACCTGATGGGCGCGCACCAGGCGGCCGCCGACGGGTTCGACCAGTGGGTCTCGCTGCCGATGGATCCCAATTCGACCGGCCATCACCCATGGGCGCTGCCCGACCGACCCAACGGGCTGTTCTCGGAAGGACACGGTTGCCTGACGCACGCCGTAGGTCCGCCAGGCGCCGGCGGACACATGGATGGAGTTCACGCTTTCGGGCCGGGATCCATCGGCTGGGCGTTGGTCGAACACTATCGACTCACCGGCGACAGGCAGTGGTTTAGGGCCTCTGCGCCGCGCATCAAGGCCAACGTCGAATGGATCTTGCGCCAGCGGCGCGTCATAAAAGACATGCTGCCGGGCGGCGAACGATTGTGGTGCAAGGGACTGCAACCCGCGCAGCAGGTGACGCCGGACAGCGGCGGGCTCTGGATGCAGTTCTACGAATGCGAGGCGTACTATTGGGTCGCCGTGGCGAACTTCGCCGAGGCATTGGCAACGGTCGATCCGGTGGAAGGCGCTCGGCTCAAGGCCGAGGCCGAAGCGTATCGTAAAGACCTGCTGACGGCCGTCCAGCGGACGATTACCCTTTCGCCGGTCGTGCCGGTCCGCGACGGCACGTTCCATTCGGTCATTCCCTTCGCCTGCTACGTGCGGGGCCTGTCCACCGGCGCATGGGGGTGGAAACGGGACGGTTCTGGAAGTCACGTCGGCCCGATGTATTGGGAAACGGTCCAGTCGGCGGCGGCGCTGATCAGTCCGGCGGCGCTTCTGCCTCCCGGCGATGTGCGGGTCCAAGGTTATTTCGACGTGCTGGAAGATCGCCTGCTTCTGGAGAATCCGTATGTCAACGGTCGCGATTGGTTCACCGCCGGTTGGCAGTATCAGGGTGGATTGGAGCGCACGGCGAACGTGCACCTCGCCGGCGACGACATCCCCGTATTCATTCGTTCGTTCCTGAACTGTTATGCCGTCGATATCCTCCCCGGCAGTGGATACGTCTTCAACGAGCACGCGGTCCATGGTCCGCCGGATAAGATTTTCGAGGAAGCGGCCTTTCTGGAACGTTTCCGCAATATGTTGGTGATGGAACAGGGCGACCGTCTGTGGATGGCCCGGGCCACGCCGCGGACGTGGCTGGAACAGGGCAATAAGATCTCGGTGAAGAACGCGCCAACGCACTTCGGCGCGACGGCCTTCGAAATCGTCTCCGACGTGGACCACGACAAGATCACCGCAAGCGTGGAGATGCCGTCCCGCAACCCGCCCAAGTTGGTTCTGCTGCGTTTTCGCCATCCCAGGGCCGCGCCGATCAAAGGCGTGACCGTCAATGGAAAGGACTGGAAGGCTTTCAGCCGGGACAGGGAAACGGTTGAACTCAAGGGACTGACGGGTACGGTTGCCGTGAGGGTGAGCTACTGATAATCGCGCCGCAGCGATTCCTCGATCTTCTTTCTCAACTCGTCCCCTTGCCCTCCCTGCCCCCAGCCTAACTCCGGGAAGAAAACCACCCGCACCGCCGGCAGTGTGCCGTCGCCCCGCGGCGAGGTGATGTAGCCCGTGTCGTTGGCGCCGGTCACCGGCGGATCGTCGGCCACGAACTGCTGGTTCAACTCCGACGTGTGGAAGTCGTAAAGGCACTTCCAGTTGTCGAAGTAGTTGCACACGCGGGCCCGGTCCGGCCTCAGCCGCACTAGCGCAAACGGCAACCCCTGGCCGTCGCGGCGATAGAAAATCGCATAGCGGGCCTTTTCCAACGGCACCTGGGCGCACGCCTTTTTGGCCTCGGGCCGCGCACAATCGAATTCGGGTTGCCCCTCGACCAATTCGTGGGTCGGCAGGAAGTGGTTGTCGGTCCAGAGGGCGTCGACGATGTAAACGATCGAGCTGATCCGCCCCTGAAGCACCCGCCCGGATACCACGTAACTCGGCCGCTGCGGGTCGATCTCGTAGTGGAACTCGACCGAGGCGTCGGCATGGATCAGGCGGCGGGTCTCGTCGGCCGTGAAGTCCGGATACTTGCGGACTAGCGCGGGCGTGCCGATCCGGTCGTCGAACTGGCGGTACTGCACCAAGGGCGAAGGATAGGTGACCTTCATCGTGCGGCCAACGCGCTGCAGGGAGAGATTGATTCCGATGCAATTCGTTTCCCGCCGGTCGACGGAATTGAAGGAAGCCACGTCGACGCCGAAATTGTGCACCCGCTCCCAATGGTTGGTGTCGGGGCGACGAATCCAAATATAGTTATAGTCCGTGCCGGAAGTCCGCGGATCAAAGTCCAGCCGCAGCTTCTGGTTCTCAATGGTCACGCGCGGTTCCGGGGTCGCGCACGTGGAATGGACCTTGCGCCGCCGGTCGATCTCGGCGTCTTGCTTCTGGCGCTCGCTAACCTCAGCCGGCGGCTGGCTGCGCAGGTCTGCAAGTTCCAGGCTAAAGGTCTTGACCACCGTCTTGGGCCCGCAGGTGATCTCGTATGTCTCCCGCGGCTGCACGGCGAGGTGGACGTCGGTCTTCGGTTGGCCGTTCTCCTCCCAGAGATAGGTGATCTTCACCGGCCGGAATCCACCCCTAGGCTCCATGTAGTCCACGTCGATCCTCAGGCCGAACAGGCACACGGTGTTGACCTCCTTGCCTTCGAGCTTCACCAGGGCCGTTCGTGCGCCGGAGGGAACGTCGGAGAAGGTGAGGTATTTCGTGCAACCCGCAGTGGGGCCGGACAAGCGTCCGGCCTGCTTGAACGTCTTGCCGTCGTCGCAAGAGACCAGAATCGTGTAGCTGTCATTGGCGTCGCGAAGACGGTAGCCGAGGTTCATGCGGACGCGGGTAATGTCGCCCGGAGTGGGGATCTTGAAGGTCACGTCGCCCTTGCCGTGCGGGCGGGCCCAGCGGAGTTCGGCGTTGTTCAACGCCAAGTGGAAGTCCTTGATGCTAAGTTGCTTCCACGGGGCTGCGGCCGGGTCGGTATTGCCCTCCAGCGTGATCGTGCCCTCCTGCGGACCGGCGGCCAGTGTGATCGTGTTCTTGCCTTCCGTCAGGGTTGGCAGCGGGGCCTGCGAATGCTGCACGTCGTGCGTGATGTCGAGGCTGTCCAGGCCGGTGCCTTTGCCCGTCAGCTCGAACTTCAGACGATAGTCGTATCGGCGGAAAACGGCCAACGTGAGGTCGATTTTCTGCTCGCCGCTGGCCTTAACGTCGGCGATTCTCTTCCAATCCATGCCTTGGTTATCACTGAACGAGACCGCCACACCGCCGCCATTGCCGACTACGGCCTTGAAAGCCAGCGTGCCGGACACGTAGACATAGCTGGTCGGCATGCGGAGCACGAGTACGCCGGGCTGGGCCGAGTCCTTCACGTGGACGGCCGGGGCGGCCCCATCCTCGCTGGTCGAGGCCAGGTTCTCCGCCACCAGGGCCCCGCCGCGAAAGCCGCCGCTGGCCAGCGGCACATGGTATTCCAACACGCCGTTGCCGATCCGGCCGGGGGCCTTGTCGCCGAGCTGCCGTTGCAGGCCCAAGATGTTCTTGCCGCCCTCCAGTATGTCGGCGTCGACCCAATCGATGAGCTTGCCCTTATTAGACCAGTTGCGCGTGAGCTTCTCGCCCTCGCGAAGCTGGACATTCAACTGATAGCCCATCGACGGCCAGTACTCGTATTCCGGGGCGTTCTTATAGTCGTACTCGCCCATCGTCGCGTGCCAACCGTGCACGCCGGCAGGGTTGAAGCCGCTGTCGAGAAACACGGGGCAAGTGGCCAGCAAAGGCGGACCTGCCTTCCGCCAGTTGCCGCCGGCGGCAAACTGCGCGAGCTTGCCCGAATCGCCCCGGTAGCCGGGATTCTTCTCGTGCCATTGGACGACCGCTTTGTGGATCTCGTCGGCCGGGGCGAGCGTGCCGTCGGGCATGAAGAAGTAGTTCATCAGCGAGCCGTCGATCATGTGCCAACCGCCGCCGTAGAAGACCTCGCTGATCATGTGCACGTTGATGGCCCTGCCGCGGGCCCGCATGCCCAGGTAACGGGCCAGGCCGCAGACGTTGCTGCTGGCACAGCAGCAGATGCCCACGCCGTAAACGTGTATGGTCTTCAACGGATCGTGTACATTGATCTCGGGCGAGAGGAACTCGTTGGGCGGGTTGGTCTGGTGGCGGTAGCGCACCACCGTCTTCCAGATGGCCAGGGCCTTTTCCTGGTCGCTCATACCCGGCTTGATATAGGTCTTGGCCCAGGCCTCGGGGCTCGACACGTCTTCCGACTTGTCGGAAAGCACCAGGAGGTGACTGACGATGCCCGGCCTGCCGGCAGCGGTCTGCGCAAACGCAGCGTTGACGGGCAACACCAGGCACGCGACGAGGGCCGCAACGACACGGAAGGGTAGGCCGGAACACGCCGGCGCAGTTCCGGCAATGTAAACTCGCGGTCGTTGATTGCTTGTCATATCAGGCTCCTTGGGTCGGATACAATCCTCCGCGAGCCCTCACATCCCGGCCCGCGATATCTACTAAGGCTATTCCGGATGGCGGCAAATGCAAGGCGCATTCTTCCCCGCGGAAGAACGCGAACGACCTGTCCCATGGCGGTCAGGTCCGCGGTAAAAGGCCTCACCTGGATCAGGCCTTCATTGACCGGTTGGAACATGGCGGCCGAAGCCATATTGAGCGATTCGGCCTCCGCGCAGAACATGTGGAGTACTCGTTCTACAGCAAGATTTCGGGGATCGGAACCGCGGCGAAGGCAAGCGCATTCTTCCCCCGTGATGGACGTCCCCACTCGTCCGCTCT
>CAVPVK010000004.1:0-331025 GCA_963709175.1 uncultured Planctomycetia bacterium | reverse complement strand
GCGGCGGCGGGGAATTGGACCATTTTGGCGGCCAGAAAGGCATCTGGCCGGCAGTAGTCGGTGGCGGCAGCCAGCGGGTGGATGGGGTGGCAATTAGTCTGGAATAGAGGGAGGCCGAAGGATAAGGCAGCGGATACAAGGTGTCCCGGAGAGGAATAGAAGTCCTCTCCGGGACTTGACCTTTCGGGAGTTGGCGCTCCCTTGGGTCAGATTCATAATGATCGACAATCTTCTTTAGGGCAAGGCTCCAGTCAGGCGCCGCGGCAGCGGCGTTGTCTTTTGAAAGGCTGTGAGCAGTTCTTCAAGCCCGACGACCACCAGGCGCGGTATTGCGGTGCGGCGTGTCAGGATGCGGCGGATCGTTGGCGGCGTTGGAGTGCCGACCAGACCTGGCGAAAGACGGAGAGCGGCCGGGAGTGCCGCCGTCAACAGAGTTGCCGCTATCGGCAGCGGGTCCGTGAGCGGCGGGAGGCCGAGCAAGCCGCAGCCGAGGAAGTCGCGCCGACCACCGCGCTCCGGCAGAGTGCGAGGGTGAGCGCCCAACCGACGCTTCGGAAAAATCTTCTTGTGCCCGTCCGGGCTGCTACGAGCTGTTCGTTCCTGCCCGGCGCTGGCCCCGTCAGCGCTTCTGTTCGTGCTTATGCCGTAAGGCTTTGCGGCGAGTCCTGCAGCGCGAGGCGCGGTGGGGACAACGACGTAAAGGACTGCCGCCGACTCCTCGCCGGATTCCGCCCTAGCGGAAGAAAGTACGTCGTCGCTTATTCTTGGTCCCGCTCTGTGGGCCTAGGATTGTCCCATCGCTGCGGCGCGTTGCGGCAGCAATTCTCCAAAACGAAAGATATCAGGACCACGGGCAACCGGGAAAGAGCGATGAAGGACTGGACGGAAGGCGAGATCCGCTGGATTGCGTTGGAGACGATCGGCGAGCGCTACCGGCGTTACCGGCTGCCGGATGCGGCGGCCGAGGCGGCGATGGCCGGCTCCTTGGCACGTTACGGACAGGTTTCGCCCGTGGCCGTCTGCTTGCGGGAAGAGCAGCCGGAGGTGTTGGACGGTTTCAAGCGGGTAGCGGCAGCCAAGACGCTTCCCTCCGTATCGTCGCTTCAGGCGCGGCTGGTGGAAGTGGACGAACCGACGGCCAAGGCGATCATCTTGGGATTGAACGGCATTGGCGGTCGGATGAAAGAGTTGGAGGAGGCGTGGATCGTGCAGGCCCTGGTGCGCGAGGACGGGCTTTCGCAGCTTCAAGTGGCGGAACTCCTGCAGCGGCACAAGAGTTGGGTCTGCCGCCGGCTGGCGCTCTTGGAGCGGCTTTCGCAGGAGTGCCGCGACGACCTGTGTGTGGGGCTCTTGTCGCCGACGATGGCGCGGCAGTTGACGCGGTTGCCCGCGGGCAACCAGGCCGAAGTTGTGGCGGCCGCGCGGCGCGAGCACCTGACGGTCGCGGAGGTGCATGGCATGGTGGACCTGGTCGTGGCTTGCACGGGCCGGCCTGACGTAGAGTTCGTGCTTCGCGAGCCGCGGCGGGCGTTGCGGCAGGCGCAGGTCGAGAGCCTGCCGGCATGGGATCCGCGTTTGAGCGCCGCGGGGAACCGGGTGCTGCGGCAATTGGGGCACGTGCTGGACGGCTTGGGGCGGATGGAGAACTGGCTGCGGCACAAGGGGCGTGCCGACCTGGCGGCGTGCGACCGGGGCGTGTTGTCGCCCGGCTTTGGACGGCTGGTGCGCGACGCCCGGAACGTGGCCGAACTGAGCGAGGACCTGTTAAGGGAGATTGACCTGCCATGAGCGATCGATTGATCGAAAACGAAGTGATCCGGCGTTGGCAAGAGGGGACGCCGATGCGGCGGATTGCCGCGGAATTGCGGATTTCGCGTTACCTGGTGAAGCGGATCATCTTGGACCACCAGAAGGGAAGGGCCGAAGGGGCGGCACATCCCGATCTGCCGGCGCCGCCGGAATCGCGGGGCAGCATTCTGGACGGGCATATCCCTTTCATCCAGGATCTTCTCACGCGCTGGCCTTCCATCACGGCGCTGCGCGTCTTCGAGGAGTTGCGCAAGGCGGGTTTTACGGGCAAGTACACGATCGTGAAGGATCTGCTGCGTCGGCTCCGTCCCGATCGGCGGCGTGTGCCGGTGGTGCGTTTCGAGAGCGGCAAAGGGCAGCAGGCGCAGATGGATTACGCCACCTACGAGATCGAGTTCACGGAGGAGGGCCGGCGGCGGGTCAACTTGTTCAGTTACGTGCTGGGCTACTCGCGGCGGCAGTACCTGCGGTTCGTGGAGTCCCAGGACTTCGAGACCACGATCCGCGAGCACGTGCGGGCCTTCCAGCACCTCGGCGGGGTGGCGGCCACCTGCCTCTACGACAACATGAAGGTCGTGGTGGCCCGTTACGAGGGCGACGAGCCGATCTACAACACCCGCTTCCTGGCCTTCGCCACGCACTACGGCTACAGGGTCTGGGCCTGTCGGCGGAGGCGGCCGCAGACGAAAGGAAAGTGCGAACGCCCCTTCCGCTACGTCGAGGAAAACTTCCTCAACGGCCGCAGCTTCCGCAACTTCGAGCATCTCAACGAGTGCCTGGCCAAGTGGCTGGCGGAAGTGGCCGACGTGCGGGTGCATCGGGAAACGAAGCGTCGGCCCGTCGACCTGCACGCCGAGGAACTGCCGTACCTGATCCCGCTTCCCGAAAAGCCTTACGATACGGCCTTGGTGGTCTACCGCACGGTCAATGCGGAAGGGATGGTCGCCCATCGGCAGAACTTCTACTCGGTCCCCTGGCGATACCTGGGGCAGGTGCTGCCGCTGCGGATCACCGAAGAGGAATTGATCGTCTACGGCCCGGACCTGGAGGTGCTCGCCCGGCACCCGCTCTTCCCGCACAACGTCACGGGCCAACGCAGCGAGTTGCCGCAGCACAGGCCGCGGGAAGACTCGAAACAGCGCGAGGCCCACTTGCGCGAGCGCTTCGCGGAGTTGGGGCCTGCGGCCGGCCGCTTCCTGGAAGGGCTGTTGAAAACCCACCGCGCGGGCAAGGACCAGGCCCAGCGGGTGTTGGCGCTGCTGGAAACGTACCGCAAAGCGGACGTGAGCAGCGCCCTGGAGCGGGCGGCGCGTTTCGGGGCCTTCTCGTTGCGTTCCGTGGAGCGCATCCTGGCAGCCCAGGCCCAGCCGAAAACGCCGCTGGAATCTCTCGGCGACCAGCAACAGCACTTGCGCGAGATCATGGAGGACCGGCCGGTTCCGCCTCGTCCCACCGCCGACTACGAACAACTCTATCTCTATCCCGAGGAGCCACCCCACGATGAGCAGCCGCCGGAAACCGACCCCCGACAACCCGGATGACTTGCGCCAACGCATCCTGGACTACTTCCAGACGCTGCGGGTTCCCCTCTCGGCGACGGACCTGGATGCCGTCTTGGCAGAGGCGGAGAAACAGCGGTGGACGCCGCTGGAACTGCTTTCGCACTTGCTCGGCCCCCAGGCCGATCTTCGCCGGCAGCGGGCGATCGATCGCAGGATCCGGGAAGCCCGCTTTCGCGAGTCGGCGACCCTGGAAGGCTTCGATTGGGAGTTCAACGCCCAAGCCATCGACCGCCAGCAGATCGAGACCCTGGCCACGGGAGAGTTCATTCGCCGCGGGGACAACCTCGTCATTCTAGGGCAAAGCGGGGTGGGAAAGAGTCACATCGTTCAAGCCGTGGGACGCGCCGCCTGCGCGGGGCTACCGCGTGCGTTACATCACCAGTGCCGAGTTGTTGCAGGACTTGACCGCCTGCTTGGCCGATCACACGCTTCCCGAGCGGTTGCGGTACTACAGCAACTTCGACCTTCTGGCGATTGACGAATTCGGGTTCGATCGGATCGAGCGGAGCGAATCCAGCCAAGCGGCCAGCCTCCTGTACAAGGTGGTCGATGGCCGTACCAAACGGTCCACGGCCATGGTGACCAACATCAGCTTTGAGGCCTGGGCGGAGTACCTTGGCGACGCGCCCTTGGCGATGGCACTTCTCGATCGCGTCGTGGACGGTGCGATCATCCTGAAGATCGAGGGGCGTTCTTACCGTGCCGCCCGGCTCAAGCGGCCCTTGCCCCACAAGGACGGCAGAGCGGCGAAGGAACTTCCCCAAGCGACACCGTAAGTACCTGGGCCTCTTCTCTGTTGGTGTGGAATCCGAGGCCAGTGCTCTTCATGCGTCCGGGTGCTCCATGCCGGGAATCGATCTAAAGCAGGTTCGCCGCGAAGTCGGAATCCAGCAAGTGCTGGGCTTGCTGAATTACGTGCCCATGTCTCGCGAGGGTCCGCGTCTGCGCGGTCCGTGTCCGATTCATGGCGACTCCTCGCCGCGAAGCAGGGTCTTCTCGGTCCATCTCGGCTGCCATCGCTATCGCTGCTTCCGCTGCCACTCTGCCGGAACCCAACTCGACCTATGGGCTGCCGTTCATGGTCTGAGCATCTACGCAGCCGCCGAGGATCTCTGTCGGCATCTCGGAATCCCGATTCCGTACCTGCCGTCAAGCAGATTCAGCCACCATCCCGCCAGATAGCTGGCTCACTTCTGGCCGCCAAAATGGTCCAATTCCTGGCCGCCGCCGACAAGGATCTCCTACGTTCCTGGGGAACCCCCTGTGCTCTTGCCCTGCTCTCCGACCCCGGCAGGACCGGCGCATCAGGCCAACACGATGCGTCGGCGCGGCCCCCGCAATGTCCACGGCGAAGGCTCCTGCATGGCAGCTTTCGAGGCTCAATCACACGGCTTCGGCACTGGCTGTCTACGCTTCGCAGGCCGGGTCGCCCCGACACCACGCAAGACTCGCTTCCGGCTGCTGGCCAAGCTCTTCCGGACGGGATTGTTTACCCGCAGGGTTCCAACAAAAGGTTTCGAGGTGTATCCTACATCTCAGCCTCCTTTTCCAAGTTCTCGTAGCGCAAGGACGTCACTGATATTGACGGCGGAGAAGGCGGTGGTGAACTCTGAGAATGCCGCGTACTGCCCGAGCCGCTGAGGGAGTAATTACGTGCCACGTGCTGAACCGTGGTAACGGAAGGATGCGTATTTCCCATACGGCGGAGGATTTTGCCGCGTTCGAGGGGGTGTTGGCCGAGCGCGGCGGCGGCCACCTGTATCACGGCCGATTCAAGAGCTTTCCCGTGGCGTAAAACGCGTATTTCCTCACGCTGTGCTGCTATGTGGAGGCAAATCCTCTGCGTGCCGAAATGGTGGAGCGGCGCGGGATTGGCAATGGGCAATGGAGCGGGCTGTGGCGACGCGCTCAAGGCCGAGAGAGCGACGACGGGCTAGTTTTGAGTCCGTGGCCGGTGGGACGGCAGCGGAATTGGACGGGATGCGTCAACGCCCAGCTTGTGCGAGCGCGATTGGCCGGCGTTCGAAAGTGCGTGGACCGTGGGCGACCGCTTGGCAGCGAGCAATGGGTTGCCGAGACTGCACGACGGCTGGGACTGGATTTTACCCTCCGCGGACCCGGCCGACCTCGAAAGCCGGAAAATCAATGATGTCCCCTTTTCATTCTCCGTCGCAAACACTAAGGACTGCGCAGCTTTGCTCGGGCTTTCTGGTTTTTGCAGCGAGTGCGATCGGGCGAAGGTTGAAACGTTGGGGACAGTACTGGAATCCTCGGCGGCTTTCCACGATAATAACCCCAAGGGCAGGGAATCTCGTTCCGCTTGCGAAAGGACCATGGTCGTGCATCGTTCCAACCGCGGCTTCACTCTGGTCGAATTGCTTGTCGTCATCACAGCAACTCCCGATAAATCGAGCGGCTAACAGCGTTAGGGCATCAAGTTTTGAGTGTGCGTATGTTAGACGAAAAGATGGGCGAGATACGGGCGATAGAGGGCGCCGTTGTTAGACGTGTGCGGAGCGGCGAAGGCCCTGGATTATCACAGAAACTCGTTGTCGCGCAGCGTGAGCGTGCCGACGTCGGGCTTCTCTGAGCTGGAGCAGCCGTATGCGAGCGGTGGAGGGAGCGCGGAAATACAGAGAGGCCAGGTTAACACGTATTCCGTGTCGGTGCGGGGAGTTGCTTGGCGAGGTCATAGAGGATGACCTCGTAAAGGTGACGCATCGAGTGGAAAACGAAGTGTCGGAAGTGAGAGCGCAGATTATCCCACAGTGCCCGCTTGCTCGTCAACTTCTTCCGCACGGCCTTAAATAGCGGGCAGCAGAGTTGTTGGACCTCATCGACCAGGAACGCCAACATCATCAACATGGCAAAGACTACCGACAGGTTCTTCTTGCCATGGCCATAATTGTGTTCGAAGTGGTAACCCTGATTCTTGAGCGTGTTGAACGTCTCGTTCTCGATTTTCCAGCGACAGCGGCCGCCTCTTACCAGGCAACGGGCATTCTGGCGAGAGATCTTCAGGTCCGTAACCCAGGTCCAGGTCCGTTCCTCGCCGTCAGGGCTGATCTCGTAGCAATGGAGCCAATTCACGCGCAAATCTTGGTTGGATTCGTTTAGCGGCACGTCGTTGATGAAGGAAATCTCGTGGTAGACATCCCCTTCAGTCCAGGAAATCGTCGTCACCCGGTCGACCTCCCAGGCGGCGAGCACCTGGTCCCAGAGAAAATCATGATCCCCCGGTTTGGCTCCCAGGATGAAGTGCATGTTCAGGCTCTGCAACTCGCGGATATGCGGGGCGTTGCTCGCCAACCCGTCCTCGACAACGATCAGCTTCAGATGGGGATGCTCTCCGCGGATTTTCTGCAGCAAGCGTTTGGCCGCGTTTCGCTCGCAATCGTTTTTGCGGGTGCCGTCTTGTTTCACAATGGGTTCGGGAGCGAAAGGAATCACCTCTCGGTGATCCGGGTGGATCATCACGGCTGCCAGCATCTGGTGCTGATAGGTAGTCTCTTGCGTCTGGCGATGCACTTTTTCCAGGCAGGAGTCGCAGTGGATGGCCGAAGAAGAGAAATACCCGGTGCCGTCCAAGGAGAGCAGGTAGCAGCCTTGATGGAAGACAAACGGCTCCAGGGCTTTTCCACGCTGGAGTTGGCGAAAGACAGCGTCGAACAAGGGTCGTATCGCCTGCGGCTCCACGGGGTCGAGGATCTCCCGCATGTGAGTGTCCGACGGAACACGCGCGATGCCGAACAGGTTCCCCATGTTCTCATCGTTGCGGCGCTCGTCAAATGCCAGCAGGGAAGGGTCTTTCAGCACAAACATGCTGAAAGCCGACATGAGCGCGTTCGTCAAGGAAATCGGGCACTCCCGCCCACGATGGTCCGCGATCTTATCACATTCCAGCCGCAAGAGTGCGTACAAGGCATCGGCCGAGAGATGCTTGCGCTTCGGCGGAGTGCGTTGTTTTGGTGGACGAGGCAGGATCACGACGACTCTTCTCACCCAGTACCGAATTACCATCCTGGCTGGCAAACCGCCATCCTACCCTCATTACGCTGGATGATATACCGCTGTTCACTGCTTTACGAAGCCTCCTGCTGTTCTTGCCCCTTTTTAGGCCACATTCAGCTTCAGCGGGAACTGCTGTCGTCATCACGATCATCGGCATCCTCCTGGCGATGCTCATTCCGGCCGTAAATATGGTCCTGGAAATGAGCCGGCAATCCACTTGCAGTAACAACCAGCGGCAAATTGCCAAGGCCATTCTCAACTACGAAGTGACCAAGAACCACTTGCCCGGCGTCCTGTCCAAAACTTCGAGCGGGGTGGTTTATTCCTGGGTGGAGGCGATCACCCCCCAATTGGATAGAAGTGACATATGGGAAATGATCTTGCAGAACAAAATGGCCGGCGCGGTGTCCGCTGGCCAGACTCCCGCATTGAATGTCATGATCTGCCCCAACGATCCCTATCTGGTCATTCCCACGGCATCCAACCTACAGGGACTCTTGAGCTACGGTATCAACGACGGCTTCTTCGTGGACTACCGGTACGACCCGCCCCACGATTTATTGGGAGACGTTGTCAGTCCGACGAGCACTTCGAAGCTTACGACCCGTCCTGTTGCCAGCGTGACCGGGTACGCCCGCGGCGCCCAAGTGAGCGGCTCGTCGACGATCATGCTGGGTGAGCTCACGGGCGACGGCGGATCGAGCTACCCGCACATCACGGGCCCATGGACGACCTCGAGCGCGGCGGCCGTGTCTGCGCCCGCCGGGGCAACCCCGTTGACGTTTCACTGGCCCGTTGGGTATGGCGTCGTGGGGGGACCCATCGCGATTTCACCGGGAATGATGGTCTCCAACCATCCCGGCGTGGTGATAGTCACTTTTTTTGACGGGCACTCTCAGGCGGTCAAGAACGACACGACCTATCCCTGATGGGCCAGACTCACGGCTCCCACAACCGATAGGTCTTGTATCCCCCGCCGAAATTCGCCGCCGCAAAACCAGCCTGCACAAGTATGCGGGGCGCCAGGTAGCCGCGCTGCCCGACCTGGCAGTAAACGGCAATCGCGCGGGGCAATTCGCCTAGCCGCACGCGGAGGTCGTCCACGGGAATGTTCAGGGCGTCGGGAATGTGCCCTTGCGAAAACACCTGCGGCGTGCGGACATCCAACAACAACGGCCGCCGCTCGAGCGGCGCTGCCAGAACCGCTTCCCGATCGAGTGTTGCCGGCGCTTGCCGCGCTGGGTGATATCGTGCGGCAAGCCCGGGATCACGATCCGTGCGATTCTTGCCACGACGCGAATCTGCCAGACCACAAATGTACCATCAATAAATACGTATTGTATCTGGAATTCGTCGAGGGCTTTCTCACAATTCCCAATCGCACTTTTCTTGGAGACCCCGACTCGCTCCTGGTATCTGGAATTGCCCGCACCCAATGGGAGAATGTCCATGCCTTTCTTGCCGAGAAAGCGCGGCCCGAGGGCGCGCGCTCCGGGGGCGCAGGCCTGCTTCTGCTTTGACCTGCGCCCCCGCGGGTGGAATCCATGCCAAGTTAAGGCAGACTGACGCTCGGTAGGCTAGCTGGCCCGGCGACGGCGCCAGGCGGCCAATCCGCAACCAAAGCAGCCCACTGCCAAAAGCACGAGCGAACTCGGCTCTGGCACGGCAGACGGGGCGAAGGCGACGCCGCCGAAGAAGCTGTTGCCGCCGTTATTGGCCGAGGCGGCGATATAGGGGGGATAGTCGGTGAAGAGGGTGCCCGAGAGGTCGCCGGTTGCCGGCGCGCTATCCGTGATCTTGAAGAGATTGCCGTTACCGTCAACGGCGAAGATGTTGGCGGCGCCGCCACCGAGGACCTCGGCAGTGATTTCCTTCATTTCATTGTCGTCAGCGGTGTCACTGATCACGCCCGCGGCAACCCAGCCGTTGTTGGCGCCGTTGGAGGTGTTGATGTACTTGGCGATGCCGTTCTTCGCCGCGGCGTAGGCGACTTCGGTGCCGCCGCCTAAGTCGAGGAAAGCCACGTCGTCCACGCTCACGCCCGATTGACCCGACAGCACGTTCGCACTGAGGCCGAGGATCGCGGACGAGCTGGGCGGGACGGTCACGCCGGTTCCCATGGCGAAGATGCCGTGGGTGCCGTAGCTGCTGGAACCGGTGGTGTTGTAGAGTTGGTTCTTGAAGATCTCCGCGCTGCGGGAGCTGGCCGATGCGTTGCCCTCGGCGTTGGGGTCATACAGGGGGTTGGCTTGCGTCACTTGCCCGCCGCTGACGGCGACGTATTGGAGGCCGGCGCCCGCGTACGTGGGGTTTACGCCGTCGTCATTGGCGTTTTGAGGTTCGCCCGTGACGTAATACTGGGAGCCATTGACCGTAATCGCACTGGTGATTTCGGATGTGTCATAGAGGTTGGCGCCCGCGCTGTTGACGATGGCGCCGCTGGCGTTTTGATTAAGGTTGATGTACGTGGCCTGGCCGGCGGCATTGACGCTGGCGATCATACGGTTGACCGACGCGGCGGAGGCCGCATATAACGAGTCATCGCCGACGGGGCCGGGGGCCACAGTGCCAGCCGCGGCCTGGGCCGCATTGTACCCGACGGTCGTAATCAACTGCCCATTGACGGAGAGATTCAAATGCCGGTCATCATCGATGCCGGTGAGCATGGTAAGGCCAGTCAATGGAACGGTTGCATCCAGCATCGGCGTCGGGCCGCTGACGTTGTAGGCCTGTAGTTGGACGGACTCATAGTGTCCGTTGCCCGTCGCGGCGTCGGCGGGGGTGTTACTCGTGTTGATGATCACCAAGTCGCCCGAAGGCAGACTTTGTGCGTTGGCGGCCGCGCCAAGAGCGGCAACGCCCAGAGCCGCGGCGGTGATTGCCGCAAGGCGAGTACTAAAGGACAGAATCATACTCTTACTCCATGGAAAAAAACAATCGCACACTTACGCAAGGGGAGAAACGCTCTCCGCATTCTGATAGGAAATCTGATTTCCTATAATCGCAACGGATGTACCGTAAGAAAGCGACCAATCACCTGACCGGGAATTCTTGTCGCGGACGGTACAAACTACACTGCCGCCACTAGTTTCGCTTAGGAACAGCGTGCACACGAGCAGTATACATTAATTTGGAAAATCTGTCGCCGAATTGACTGGGGAGCGAAGGGGAGTTGTCGCTCTGCCGCGGCGACGGCGAGCAGGGCCCGCCGCCTTGGCCCTTGCTGGCGACGTTGATCTCTCCTTTTGGCACTCGCAGAAGTGCTTCGGTTGCACCCTGCCGGAAAGAGACATAGTCCACCGCAAATAATCCAGCATATTAGTCGTCCATTCATGGCAATTAGAGTCTCCTGAGCAAGGGCCTAGGGATTAATTGGAGCAAATCGTGCGCCGCTGCCTTGGGGCTCACGGGAATGCCTTGACGTTCGACGCGCCCCAAATCCGTCTTGAAGACCGCCGACAGACTACAGCACCGGATTGGACTGAGTCGCGATTCCAGGCATTCGCGAACCGATCAAGACTGGGATGGGCGAAAGCCGCAGGTGTGGTAAACCTTGCTCCGCGGCGTGTCCCGGCACGGGCATAAACTGGGTTCAACACAAACGCCGTGTTTTGACGTCCCGGGAATTTCATCGGGTGGCCCATGGCGGTAAGGGTTTAAGGTTCTGGCGGTCGGGCCTGGCCTATCAAATGCCTGTAGCCGGTTGTAGTGATTATGCCGGATGTGCTGGCCTAGCCCTTGCGAGTGGGCGTGTCGAGTCGCGCGTGCTATAGTTACATACGCAACCGGGAGGAAGAACCCGATTGCAGAATGCTCAGGAAGGGCGCAGTGCCCTTTTCAGTCCAGTTTTCACAGCGATTATTCGATGGAAATCCGTAAGATCCCCAAGTGAGGGAAGTGCCTGCTGAAGATCGATTGTGCGAAGGCAAGCCGTTTTGTAGTATGATCGCGCCGGGTACGGATGCGCTACAGGCAGCGTAGCCGCGAAGGTTGCGATACGGAACGCCGCGAGGCGCAATAGCGACAGGGCGAGTCCAATGAGTCAAGAACAATTGAGGTTAAATGAATCGCGGGAACAAGGCGTTGCGTGGAAACGATGGGGGCCCTACCTGAGCGAACGCCAGTGGGGCACGGTGCGCGAAGACTATAGCGCGAATGGCGACGCCTGGAACTTCTTCACCCATGATCAGGCCCGCTCGCGCGCCTACCGCTGGGGCGAGGACGGCATCGCCGGAATTTCCGATGACCAACAGCACCTCTGCTTCGCGCTGGCCCTGTGGAACGGCAAGGACGCGATTCTCAAGGAGCGGCTCTTCGGGTTGACCAACAGCGAGGGCAACCACGGCGAGGATGTAAAGGAGTACTACTTCTATCTCGACAGCACGCCTACGCACTCGTACATGAAGTGCCTCTACAAGTATCCGCAGAGGGCTTTTCCCTACTGCGATCTAGTGGAGACGAACCGGCGGCGAGATCGAAACGACATGGAGTACGAGCTCCTCGACACCGGCATTTTCGATGAGGACCGGTACTTCGACGTCTTCGTGGAGTACGCCAAAGCCGGGCCGGAAGACATTCTGGTGAGGATTGCAGCGGCCAACCGGGGACCTGACGCAGCCGATCTGCATCTTCTGCCCACGCTGTGGTTCCGCAACGATTGGTCGTCGTGGATTGCCGAAACGAACCGAGCTGCCGCGAAGCCGAACCTCAGACAGGCCAAGGCGCCGGCAGGCGCGAGTGCGGTCGCGGTTACACATCCAGTGCTCGGTGAATTCACTCTTTCCTGTGAAGGCGAGGTGCCGCTGCTCTTCACTGAGAATGAAACCAACCACGAACGCCTTTTCCCTGGGCAGAAGAACAACAGCCGCTACGTCAAGGATGGCATCAACGACTGCGTGGTGCAGGGCAATCAGGTTGTAGTGAATCCGGAGAAGCAGGGCACCAAGGTCGCAGCCCACTTCAGGCTCAATGTCGGTGCTGGTCAAACCCAAGTGATTCGCCTTCGGCTTTCCAAGAATTCTCCGGGTCAGAAGGGCAAACCCTTCGGAAAGCAATTCGATAAAGTCTTCGCTGATCGGCTTCGCGAAGCCGATGAGTTTTACAAGTCGGTCACGCCGCCCTCGGCGAGTGACGACGAGGCCCACGTGATGCGCCAGGCCCTGGCCGGCATGCTCTGGAGCAAGCAGTTCTTCTTCTTCGACGGCGACAACTGGCTGGACGAGCACAACTCCAATCCGCTGCATGCTGGCTATCGCAACTCCCGGAACTCGGAATGGTTCCACATGTTGAACAAGGACGTCATCTCCATGCCCGACAAGTGGGAGTATCCCTGGTACGCAGCCTGGGACCTGGCCTTCCACACGCTTCCGCTCTCGATTGTGGACCCCGATTTCGCCAAGGAGCAGATGGAACTCATGTTGCAGGGGGCATACCTGCATCCCAGCGGCCAACTTCCGGCCTACGAGTGGAATTTCAGCGACGTGAACCCGCCGGTCCATGCCTGGGCGACCCTCTTCCTCCATCGTACCGAGCTGGCCCTCCGCGGCGAGACCGACATCGCCTTCCTCAAGTCGGCCTTCAACAAGTTGCTGCTGAACTTCACTTGGTGGACGAACCGCAAGGACCGCTTCGGCAAGAACGTGTTTGAAGGCGGGTTCCTCGGTCTGGACAACATCGGCGTATTCGACCGCAGCGCGCCGTTGCCCACCGGGGGCTACATGGAGCAGGCGGACGGTACGGCATGGATGGCGCTGTTCAGCCAGAACATGGCCGAAATGGCTGTGGAACTCGCCGTCCATGACCACACCTACGAGGGCATGGCCTTCAAGTTCAACGAGCACTTCATGTACATCGCCGCGGCCATGAACCGGCCGGGGCAGGAAGGCATGTGGGACGAGGAGGATGGATTTTATTACGACCTGCTGGTGCTCCCCGATGGCAGCACCACGCGGCTCAAGGTCCGCTCGATGGTGGGGTTGCTGCCCTTGTGCGCCACTACGGTGGCCGAGAAGTGGCAACGCGAATGCATTCCGCATACAACGGCTTCGATTCAGGCCCGCTGGCGCCGGATGCCCGAGGTGTTTGACTCCATTCACCCCACAGGCCCAGGGCACCTGGGCGTGGCCGAGCGCGGAATCCTGGCCCTGGTCAACCCGGAGCGACTCCGCCGGATTCTCGCCAAGATGCTCGACGAGAATGAGTTCCTCGGCCCCCACGGCATCCGCTCGCTCTCGAAGTTCCACCAGCAGCATCCCTACGTTTACTACGTAAACGGCCAGGAGTACCGGGTGGACTACCTGCCGGCAGAGTCGAACACGGGCATGTTCGGCGGCAATTCCAATTGGCGAGGCCCGGTCTGGATGCCAGTGAATGCCATGATCATTCGGGCCCTCTTACAGTTCTATCTCTACTACGGCGACAACTTCAAGATCGAATGCCCCACGGGTTCAGGCAAGATGAGGAATCTCTTCGAGGTGGCCAAAGAGATCGCCGATCGGCTGGCCCGCATCTTCCTGCGCGACGAACACGGCCGGCGACCCGTCTATGGCGGCACGGAGAAGTTTCAGTCCGATCCCCACTGGCGTGACCACGTCCTTTTCTACGAGTACTTCCACGGCGACAACGGCGCCGGGCTCGGTGCCAGCCATCAAACCGGTTGGACCGGCGTCGTGGCCAAGACCATCCAGCTTTTCGGCCTTCTGGATGCCAAGGGCCTCCTGGAGGCGGGCAAGGGAGCCGCGTTCTCGAAAAGTGCCGCAAACGCACAGGAGTAGTGATACAACAGAGGGCTTTACCATGAGCAAACGTAAGAAGTCACCCAAGACCACCGCAGGACAACCTTCGGTGGGGACGATCGCGACGTTCGAGTCACACGCCTCGCGGAAGGAGCTCTCTGCCATGGGCAAGATTCGAGCAAGATCCACCGTGAAAACGGGGCTCCTTGGATACGCCTGGCGACGGAAGCGGGCGACATAGCGCCGGCGGTAACTCCTTACCCACTGCCGCCAACGTCGGACATAATCCCCGAGGCGGACTTGATCCGCACCCTGCTCATAAAGCCGGTTCATCTCTTCGAAGCACCGCTCGTTAGCGGACCTCCATTTTGAACGTGGGGAGCTTCTTGATGGCCTCCACGTCGATCATCCATATTTCCGTCCCAGTACTGAGACGGAGATCGAAGGCGATTTTGGTCCCGTCCGGTGACCAGGCGGGAAATGTAAGCGATCGAGACGCTACTCGGCGTGCCACGCCTGTCTCAACATCGAGAATGATGCACGGCATGGGGTCGCCGGCGTTCCAGCCGCCGAAGCCGAACTCTCGGCTGTCGGGCGACCACCCGCCGAGCAAGCCGTTTCCCTGAGGCAGATTGAAGCGCTTCGCGACTTTCCCGTTGTCCAGCGGCTGAATGACCAGGTCGCCGCCGCTCATGTACGCCACTCGCTTCCCATCCGGCGAAACGACCGGATAGCGATAGGGCACTGCGGACCGCAATCGCGGAGGCGAGAACTGGCCGTTTCCCGCAACTTGGGTGACCATCAATTGGTTCTCGGCAAACGCCTGAAAGAACAGGGTCCTGCCGTTGGCCGCCCACGAGGGCATGCAGCCGGCCGCCAGCCGAAAGGGTTTGCCATCAGGAACTGCCGTCGCCCAAACTGTCTCTGCCGGTCCTGATCCGCTTTGTCCGCCGACATAAGCGATCCACCGTCCGTCCTTCCCCGCCCAGGCCGGATCTTTTCCGGCGGTTGCGATCTCAGTCGTCTTCCGCGTGGCGACGTCGTAGATCAATATTCCATCATCGTTCCCGCTACGGCCGAAAACGATCTTCTTGCCATCCGGTGACCAACTCGATCGCTGTCCGCGAGCCACGAATTTGCCGTCCGCCGCGCTAAATTGTTTGAGCACCGCTGGCGCCTCGCCACGGAGTTTCCCTATCTCGGAAGCAGCCTTTTCCTGGTCGCCAATCTTTTTTAGTGGTGTAGTCCACAAATAAACCGCGTGTTTGCCGCCCGTTTCAGCACTTTCGAGGATGATTGTCTTTTCCGGCGTAAGGCCCGGGATCTGGAACTGGTGAGAAACGATCCGCGTGCCTGGCTTCAGTTTTTCGAACTTGGGCATTAGCCGCTTGAGCAGGTCCGGGAATAGATAAACCGTGACGACCGTGGCGTCGTTAAACTCCGCGGCAAAGATATCGGCCTGTCGGATGGCGACCAGCTTCTCGAGCCTGGCCTCTTCGACCCGCTTGCGGGAGAGCGTTACCAGGTCCGGGTCGATCTCCAGGCCAATCGCCTTGCAATGGTATTTCTTCGCAGCCTCGATCAAGATCCGCCCGTCGCCACTGCCTAAGTCGTACACGATGTCATTCTTGCCGATATGGGTGGCTTCGAGCATCTTCGCGACCACGTCTTGCGGAGTCGGCACAAAAATCGCGTTGGCGACGCGCTGGCCGGGCAGGCCCGGCTTCGGCCCAGTGTCCGCGGGTGGGGTCCATTGGACGATCGTCGGCTTAAGCGGTGAGTGACCGGCCGGATCTTGCTGCACGTCATAGCAGTACAAGCGATCGTTGTCGCGGACGTAGAAATGCCCGCCTGCCACGACAGGAAGCGTGCAACCAATGGAATCACGTGGCTCGGGAAGTTTGAAGCGACCCGTCTCGATATATGCCTTGGGACTGTCCTCAACCAGTGCGACGGTTCCGTCCACCCAGCGCACGTACAGGTGCCCATCGGCATACGTTGCGGCAGCCATGCCGGAACCGCTCCCGCGCGCGGTCCATAGGTCCTTGCCGTCGCTGGAGTCGATGCACACCAGCGGCCCGCCTCGTACTCCTTTGAAAGCGTAGAAGCGACCATTGATGAGCACAGAACTGTCCTCGAAAGGAACCAGCGGCACGTTTTTGTAGTATTGCTGATCCACCGTGACGGCACCGTCCTTCCGCGTCAGCTTCAGCCGCGCGATTCCAGTGCCGTAGCCGTTCGGAGAGAGCAAGCCTCCATCGATGATCAGCGGCGTATAGGAGCTGGCGACTCGATATGGGCGGTAGTACCGCCAGAGTAGACGGCCATCCTCGGCGGCGAATGACGCAAGTCCCTTGGTCAAGAACACAACGTATTGCTTCAGGCCAGCCGTTTGCACCAGTAAAGTCGAGGCATATTCGTTTCGTTCATGGCTTTCGAGGAGTTTCTTCCAGATGACCTTGCCCGTCCGTTTGTCGAACGCAACCAGTGTGGCCTGTGTGCCGCCTGTGCGCAGATCAACTTGTCGCCATCGACCAGCGGCCGATCGCAAAAACCCCATGTTCCACGGGTCGTACCGAATTCGCTCAGATACTGTGTGCGCCACTCGACCTCGCCGCTGATCGCATCGAGACAGGCCAGCCAACCCGTATTCGTGAATACGTAGAGGCGGTTTCCATCAACGGTCGGAGTCCGCTGACTGAGCCAGCGCATGAGCGGGTTCTCTTCGATAGCCGCTCCAATGCGCGTGGCCCACAAGCGTTGGCCCGTCTCCTCATCGAGGGCTACGGCGAATTCATTTTCGCCATACGTGGTGGTAGTAAAGACGCGGCCATCGGCCAGCGCCACGGAGGCGATGCCCTCGCCCAGCCCGTCGACCCGCCAGGCCAGGGGCGGCCCGGCGGCCGGCCATTTGTTGAGAAGCCCGGTGTCGCTCGAACGATTATCGCGGTAGGGTCCGCGCCATCGGGGCCAGTTGCCGGTTCGTGCCTGCCAACGGCGGGCCGCGGCAGTATCCACGGCAAACAGGGTGTCTCGGGTGGCGACATACAACGTTCCATCGGCGTAGGCCGGACTCGAATAGAGGGTATGGTAGTTTCCGTGCGGGATCACTGCGATCGGTTCTGCACATTTCGCATCGGCTCCAAGTTGGTAGACGGACATTTTCCCATCCTCATCGCCGACATAGACCTTGTCATCGACGATCAGCGGAGAGGCCCAAATGGCTGAGTTTATGTCGTGGTTCCAGTATCGCTGGCCCGTTTTAGCGTCCAGACAATGCACCACACCGGAGAGATCGGCGGCAATCAAAAGCCCCTTGGCGATCACGACCGAGCCGAGGGCCCTATGCATGGCATCGGCGAAATCTTTCGTGGGCCCGGCGAATTCCCAGACGAGTGCCGAGTTAGGGTTGGGGACCGCCTTCTCCCCAAATTTGGGATCGACCCCCTGAACGCGCCGGCGAGACAAGAGCTTCCCGTGGGCATCGACCGCCAATTCCGAGCTGACGTCGCCGCGCCTGGTCGGGTCGATGCAAACGAGTCGCCCCGGACCTTCGCCATGCTGGGGATCCTGGCCCGAAGCAATGTAAACGCGGTCCTCATAGACTACGGCATTGCCCAGCAGACTATTGCGTTGGCCGAGGCCGTCCAGCTTGTGAATCGCCGCCTTGGGATTCATGTCGAACTCCCAAAGTTTCTCCCCGTTTTGGGGATTGAATGCGCGGACCCAGCCGTCGCTCTGGGGAACGATCACTTGGTACTCGCCGCGGATCTTCACGACGCTGGGGTCAGCCATCTGCGTCATTAGGATGTTGTCGCCGGGCGAACTGTCTTGCCAAAACAGCTCTCCCGTGTCTTTGCTCAGGCACACGAGGCTGGGGGCGTTGGGCTTCGGGACTGTCATAAAGTCATCGCCTACGCTGTTGCGGATGGTCACGAATATCCGACCGTTCCATGAGGGGCCGATCGAGCAGTTGTGCGGCGGACCCATGGCCGGAACATGCAGGAAGACGTCGAACTTCTTGACCAGATCCACCTTCCAAAGTTCGCGTGGCGGCCCCGCGCCGCGAAGCAAGGGGCTGATATCCAAACACAAGACCTCGCAACGGTTGGTCGTCAGCCAGAGGCGATCACCTTCGATCAGGGGCGATCCCCCGAGCCCATACCCGGGATGTTGGCTGAGACGGGGCAGGTTCGGTGCAACGTACTCATAGACCTGCCTGCCGTCGGTGGTACGAAAGCACTTCAACACTCCGCAGCGCGCTTGGCCGCCGCGAGCCCCCGGCCGCAAATCGTTCGTGCCGATCCAGACAAGGCCGCTGGACACGACCGGCGATGAAAACGTCATCGACCCCAGCGGCGCAGACCAGCGTATCCCGTGCGGGCCGCGGATCAAACGATCCCCTTCCTGTTCCTCAACGCACCATACCGTCGGCGGGCTGGTTTCCGAACTGACGCCGTTCCGCGTCCCGTCCCGACCGAGCATCGGCCAGTCGGCGCCGCGGATGTCGTGCTGCTCCAGTAACAACTGGATTGTGAACGCAACCAGCAAGCAAGTGGGATTGATCCTATGCATATTCGATCCTAGTCTGTGGAGGTGAGATCGTATCGTAGAAGCTAAGCCTGCATTGGCTTGTTCTCGCCTTCAATATCGAACGTTCAGGCAGCGGGTACAAGTAGCCCTTGTTCCTGCAGGCAGCGAGCCTTCAAATCCCAAACCAAGGGTAACCGTTCCATAGGTCGGGTTTCTCGCTAACCCTCAGTGGCCGAACTGCTGGTTGCGTATTCTTATGGCCGCGTGATTGTCCCGTCAAGTCAACCGTTTTCCGAGACGTCTCAAGGATGGACCGATTTCTTGGAACGTCGTCAGCCCACCTAACCTGCGGCGGTCACCCCCTCGAATGGCGCCAGCTTAAGGAAATCGACCACAAGCGGCGTGTGCGCGGCACAGCCAACGTCCAAGAGTCAGGAAACATGCGGTTTTTCTTGACAAGCAGGCGATTTCACATCCGCGGCTGATTTACCCGGCAAACCCCTTCTGACATTGCCCTGCTCGACTCCGTCTGGTCCGGCGACTGCGCACGGTCATCCGGTACAAATCCGGACGGTGCCATTGGCCAGTTGGGCTACGCTTGCCTCGCTCTACTTTCTCGGCTGGAGATAGAAGAGGTTGAGAAGAAAGGCCGCAACCGTCGGGTCACGGTAGACTTGGCAGTCGATTGCGGATTGCGGGAGGCCGGATTCGATTTCGCCCACAATGTCTTGACGCAGATGGCCGTGCTCATGAATGGCGATGTGTGGAGGTAGCGAGCCATGAGTCGAAATGCGGTAGGCAGAAGGATGAAAATCCTCCTGGCCGAAGACATCCGCCGGACGCTTTGCTGTGTGCAGCCACAGCATTATCGAAACCTGTTGCGGCGGGATCAGGCTGACGCTTGCGCTGTGTACTATAATGGCATGTGCGGCGTGCGACGGGCGGCGGCGGGACCTGTTTCTGCGCGTGCGGCATGGGCTTATACTGGTGGGGGAAAGGGAATTCGCCATGTCCGACGCCGTTGCAAACTCTCCTACGCGACCACGGCGGCTGAGAACCGCCTTCGAGCGGTCCGGGGAACGGCTTTGCCTGAGCTGCCGTAATCCCCAGTGGGCCAGGGGTTGTTTCATGGTCTTGTGGCTTACCGGCTGGACGGTCGGCTGCGTGTTCCTTGTCGGCCTGGTCATCCGCGAGCCGCAGCTCTTCCATTTCCTTTTCGCCGTCCCCTTCTGGGCTTCATGGTTTTTCGTCCTCTTCCTGCTGGTGTGGATGTTCTTCGGGCGAGAGCAGTTGCTGCTGGACCATGAAGGGGCGGCCTACCAGTCGCGGGCCCTGATACCCCTTCGCCGCCGCTTCACGCCGCTGAAGGAGGTCCTTTCCTTCGCGATCTCGACGAAGGTCGTCGATTCCGAATCGGGACAGACGCAACCGCAGCTCGAAATGCTGACCGCGGGCCGGAGCCTGCGTTTCCTGCAAGGCGGCAACCTGCAGGAATTACAGTGGCTGCAATGGCAGCTCAATGAGCATCTTGAGCTGTTGAAGCAGGCGGTCGCCTATGCAACGGCGGGCGAGTCGGATGCAACGACCCGCGAGCCTCCGCCGCCGCCCTTGGCGCCGGGCGAGGCGAAAGCCTTGGAACCGGCGGCCACGCCCGTCGCGCCCCCTAGCGACTGCCGCTGGTCTTTCAGCGAGGATCTCGACGGTTTCTGTTTCCTCCAGTGCGGCCGCTTCGGCTCCGCCGCCGCCGGCGGATTGTTGTTCGTCAACCTCTTCTGGAATGGCATCGTTTCGGTCTTTGTTCTCCAGTTGCTGGGCGCGGGGCCCAACGGCATTGCGCCGCTGGGAGCGGAGTGGTGGGGGCTGTTCTTCTTCCTCATCCCTTTCGAGGCGATCGGGCTGGCCATGTTCGTCGCCCTGCTGGCGGCCTTGCTCGAACCGGTCCGCCGCACCGTGTGGACTTTCTCGCGGCAGTCGATCGTCTGCCGCTGGACCTGGCTGGGCGCCGGGCGGACATGGAACTGGCCGGTCGAGCAGCTCGCGCGCCTGGAGATCCGCCGCGACGATCCTTCGGTCAAAAAGACCTTTCGCGCGTCGCTGAAGTTCTCCGCCAGCACGGAAGGCGACGGGGCCGAGTATCGCCTGCTCATGGTTGGTCCGGAGGAGTCCGAATTGTGCTCGATCGACGGCCTGACGGAAGGCGAAGCCCTTTGGATGGGCGACACGCTATTGCGGCAGCGTAAGGAATGGTTTCCGGCAACTCGCTGAACTCCTCGGTTTTATTCCGCGACCTTCTTGGTCGTCGTCTGTTCTTGCGCGGCCATGTGCTCAGCGATCAGTTCGGTCTGAAAGCGGCTGACGGCGTCCGGGTCCGTGAAGATTGTCTGCGTGTTGTTCTGGGCTTTGTACCCGGGACCGCCGGGCTTTCCCGGGGCTACGAAGGTGCCTTCTCCCGAAACCGACCAGTTCGTTGAGCCTTCACCGCCGACTTTGCCGTCCGCCACGAAACCCTTGGTGTGGCTAATCTGATGAGTGGCGGATTGCCCAATGACGAAGTACGTATTGAACTTTGCCTGGTCCTTCACGATGTCGGAATGGATGAGCGCTTTCTCGTGCTTTCCGCTAGCCTGGCTTTTGTCCAGCGTGATGAGCATGACGACGCTCGGATCCCTTGCTTTCGCCATCAGAATATCGTTGAGTTCGTCGTCGTCGTAGCCGAACATGTTGAGGTGCAGCGAGACGCTGACCCGTGAAAGGACATATTTCAGGATGTCATGCACGTCGTCACGGCCCACGTAGAACAGGTGAAAATCTTTGCTGGCATTGGTCGAATACGTTTTTTCTTGCGTATATTGCTGGATGTCGTGCAAAGTGAAGGTCTGAAGGCTTTGCGACTTGTCGCCCAGTGCATTGCTAGCGCTCTTCTTCTTGCCGGCCACGTTGATTTCTCCTTTCGGTCCTGTGCCTCCGCAAAGATTACCAAGGGCCGACGTTTTGTCAATCATCTGCCATGAGATTTCCGAGGCACGAGAAGAAATACCATGTTACCGTTTCCAAATTCGCAAAGCATAAAGCGTAGGCCCCCGCACTCCAAGCGGATGCGAAGCCTCGAAAAAGGCCTATTGACCAATAAATTGTCTCAAACCGCGGCAGACTTCTGGCGGCAGCGAGCTCTTGTAGATAGGGTTTAACGCGGTTTAACGCCGGATTGAGTCGCGGCCGCAATTGTGCGGGCGAAATTAGCGGCAAACCGTTATCGCGACCGAAATCACGTCGAGAAAAAACCTGAAATACTTGGGGGATTTCTCGGTTTGTTGGAAAGGACCTTGACGGAGACTGCTGCAGACCATGAAACTACAGACAGATGCTTACCAATTGATCTGCATTTATTTTGGGATGAAGACGATGGAAACTACAGACGATTATCGGCACAGAAAGGAGTCTAGGTGTCATGCATGTACTCGCCGACGGGATGCGCCGTCGCAGTCTTGTCAGAGTCCAGGAACCACTCGTCCAAAGCACTTCCGGTCGCTGATACCGGCCGGCACTGATCCGAGGCGGCAATCAACCGGCGCCGATACGGTTTTCGCCGCCGTGCAGGTGATAACGATATTAACTGCATAGCATTCACACTAAATATCATGCAGTTATTTTACACTGGTCGATAGAAAACTAAACAGATTAATCTGGTGGTTCCGTGGCTACCTTGGTAGTTCTCGAAAGCCGAGAAGATGCGCAGAATGCGCGATGCAGGACATGCTGCACGAGTCCGGCAATCCCCCCGGTGGACCTCGCCTACTCAATAACGGCGGTGGCCGATTAGTGACCGACTGGTGTGCGATTCACCGCTAATTACTCACGTTCCGCACCCCTGGCGGAAGTTAATCTGGACAGAGTGGCGTCGTTTTGGCATCCTTGGCGAACTACGGGAGGTTCAATCGGAATCTGGCCAAGGAGGAGCCGCGCATGGATGCGAGCGTTCGTTTCGACACACAGATTGTTGGTGCATTGCCGGTTATCGCGCATTACTTTGAGCGGCTAAGGTTGGGCGCGATTATCAATGAAGTCGTACCGTGGGAAGGCGGGGTGCCCCTGGGCACGGTTGCGGAGACCATGATTGCCAACCGATTGCTTAACCCCCAGGCGTTGTATCGTATTGGCACATGGACCCAGACAGCGGGTCTGACCGACTACTACGGTGTGACGACGGAGCAACTCAACGACGATCTTCTCGGACGGGGGTTGGAACGTCTGGCCCAACACGCTGCCGTGGTTGAGGCAGCCCTGGTGACGCAGATGGTTAAGGTCTTCAAGGTACAAGTGAATCAGATTCACTTCGACATCACCGACGTGGAACTGTACGGGGCCTATGAACAACAATGTATCGAAGGGCAAACCCCACCCACGCCCCAGCCGGCCTACGGTCGCACGAAAAGCGGGCGGAAAAACGTCAAGCAGATCGGCATGGGGCTGAACGTGACGGCCGACGGGGGCGTGCCGATCGGTCATCTGCCTTTGGACGGCAATGCGGCGGAAAGCCCGGTCCACATGGACAATCTGCGGGCCCTGGCGAAGACCTTGGGCAAGACCGACTTTCTTTACATCGCGGATACGAAGCTCGACACAACGGACAACTTGCTGGCGGTTGCGGCGGGTAAAGGCTTCTTTCTTTGCGGCGGCGCCTTCCAACCCCATTTGCAGGAAGAGTATCTCAAGCTGAGACGCCGTGGGAAACTGCACAAGGTGGATTATTTTCCGCAGAGCCAAGCCCACCTGCTGGCGGATGAGCGGGACAAGTACGAAGCCGCCGAGACGACAGCGGTCTTGGAAGGCATCGTGGACGAGCGGAAGATTCGCGTCAAGTACCGGCTGATCTTCGTATGGAGCGAAGCGAAGGCCGCACAGGAGGCGGCGACCCGAGAGCGCCACATGTCCAAGATCCGCGAAGAATTTGCAGCCGTCGAGCGGAACCTGAACAAGTACAGCCTGACCACACAAGAGAAGATTTTGGGCCGGCTGGAATTGGCCAAAGCGAAGTACTCGGAAGGCAGTTCGTTCGATTACAAGTTGACGAAGGACAGGAAGGGAGTTTTTCATCTGACCTGGAAGATCAACGCCAAGAAGCTTGAGAGGCTCAAGCAACTGGAGGGCGTGTACGTGCTGAAGACGAATATCTCGTCGAAGCGTTGCCCCACGGCAAAGGCATTGTCCACGTACAAAGAGCAAAGCCAAGTGGAGCGGCGGTTCCACCACTGCAAAGGTCCACTGGCAGTCGCCCCTATGTTTCTGGAGAAGCCAGAACGGATGGCGGGGCTGTTGTGCATCTTGGTCTGGGCGTTGATGGTGATGGCCTTGATGGAGCGTCAGACGCGTCGCAGCTTGAAAGGCAAACCGATGTACGGACTTTATCCGGAGAACCGACCTAGCCCAGCACCTACCGGCCCGGCGATTCTCAAATCCTTCAGCACCTTGTGTATTGTGATCGTCAAGGAACACGGCGAAATCTCGCGACGCTTGGCTGAACCCGATCCGACCCAACGGAAACTACTCGCCTTGCTTGGCATACCTCCAAACGGGCTGCGAACCTTCAAACGGAGGTGCGGAACGTGAGTAATTAAACCAGTTTGGCGGAGAGAGTGCGACGGTGGTCTTGACATCCACGTTGATGGCGTCCCCAACTCGCGCGAGCCAGTTCTGGAAATGAACCATCATCACGGGATCCTCACCGATGCGCAAACCGACATGCCGAGATGGTCGCAGAGGTGCCGCCATGCGCGGTTTCCGTCGAATCGCTGCTCCTCCTCGCCCAAGCTGGCGTAGAACTCGATGGTCATGTTCGGAACCAACACTTGCGCCGGCTTCCGCCGTCTCGCAGGCAATTGGCCGGAATGCACAGAACTTCGAGGGCGCAAACAGCTTGCTCATTGGATCGAAAACGAGGTAACGGGCCGGTCGGCGGCCCCATAGCTTCCTGCCTTCCTCAGTAAGGACGGCGCGGTTCCAGTACTGAAGATTGCACATGACCTCCAGCAAATCGCCAACGAAGAAAACGCGATACTGATCGGTCATGGCAAGCGGCTCCGATACTGTCATCGCGCGATCTATTTCCTGCCGGGTATCCAGGTCCATTGCCCCAATGGAGTCTCTTTGCAGATGGTTGATTCGGTAGATCTCCTCGGGCGGCAGTCCGGGCAGGAGTGTCGTTTGGAACGCCCTCATGCCGATGTGACGCATGAGAAAAATCGTGTTTGCCGCGAGGTTACGGCGTCCTTTCGCCACGTGCGAACTGACCATCGATATGAATGTCTCGCTCGCGAGTTGCGGCTGGAAAAGGTGCGCGGTCGCGAACTTGGCGTGGTTGGCGACGGGATCGGCCCTGCTGACCTCAAACTCGATCCACAGTTTGCGCGAGCCGTCCCGCCGTTGCAAGACGACATCGGCTTTGGGGGCATAGCCGAACAGCTTCGCCAAGCGCGGCTCGAGAACGGGCACCTCCTGCTCGCAGGTCCAATCCTGCGGGCAAAGCTTGACGAAGTTATCCTGAAGGTAGGTCGCAAGCATGCCCATAACGAACCCTCCGGCGGCCACCGGCTATTTCATCAAATATGCTCGGAGAAGGAAATTCGAGACAAGATTCACGTCGCGGCGGTTCTTGCCGAGGTCATTTCAAGCGAGCCCGCCGAGTTCCTCCCAAGTGCCTTCCGTCCAGCGGCAGTGCGGCTTGATTCTCTTCAGTTCACGGACGGCCTGGGCTACGCGATCGTGCGACGACAGGTCTACGGCCGAGAGCACACGGTTCATAACACGAGTCATTATGCGCAGTCCGGCCGGATGCATCAACCGGCTGTCCTTGGGTGCCTTACCCCAAGCCTCGGGAAAGACGGATTTGACCGCGCTCCAAAAGGTGACCAGCGCGTTGCAAAGTCCGTCGGTGTCAGTCTCCCCGGTTGCGACGTTCCGGAACGGAAAAAGGCATCCGCTTGAGTTGGGCGGTTGCCGGCATTTTAGCACGAGGCACCGCGCGCCAGGAGAGGCGGCCCAAGAGTTTCGCCTGGAAAAATGTCGCGAGGTGACGCTGCAATGTCGGATGCCTCCTTGTTTTGCGTCCGGGCCGGGGGGGCAGGCTTCTCCACAACGTCCGAACATGTATATTGACCTTGCCGCAGCCGCCGACGAATGTTGCTGACGTTGGCCGGGGTGGTCTCCCGGTGCCGAGGCAACAAAGAAAGGCAAATCGCAAGTCCTTACTACGAGTGGCTTTATGATATCGGGGCGACAGGCCGAAAAGGTTTTAGACTCTTGAGAACCCCGAATGGTTCCCAAGTGCGGACAGTGACGAGCTCACTGGGCGTGGTCGAGCCGCTCTTGATCGGCCGGACTGAGCTTGGCACGGGGGACTTCAATGATCGATCCGTCGCCACGACGGAGCTTGACTGTGGCGGCCGTAGAGCCAACTAATTCGGCTTCCACGGAAAACTTCCCGCTAGCGTCGGTCCACGTGCGCAGCCTCGACCGTCCGTCGTCCGGCACAGGTCGAGCGACTTGCGTGCGGTCCTCATCTACTGCCAAGATCTGCGGGCCCCGTTGCGTCGGAGGTGCATCCGCTTGGGCGATCAGACATTCCCGCAGCGAAAACAGGTAAAGCGTGTCAGCTTCTATGTTGCGATGATTGTCGGGCGAAGTGAAATCTTTCGCCGCCAGAAAACCGAGTTTACTGCATCGCAAACCGCTGAGCGGTTCCGTCTCCACGCGCTCCAAGCTGTACACGGACCTGAGCTTGTAGGATGACGGTCGGTCCGGATTGTCGGCAACGCAGTGCTCCAAGCCATTGGCTGTCCGAGCAAATACATGCCCTCGCGGACCGGCGATCAAGGGTTGACCGCGCTTGCGTTCGGGGACGTGCAGCTTGGACATTGTTCCGTCAGGATGCCAGATTCGCAACGTTTCCGGATCGTTGCGAATGGGAGGGACAAGCCATACGCATCCAGTCTCGTCGACGAGTCCCGGCTCGCCTTGATCGTCAAATGTCGTAGACTTTCCCGGCGCCGTGCAGCGTTGGACCAAGGGGCCGATCTCCCGGCCGTTCACGAAGCGACCACCCCCTTGGTGGAGGGTGAACCAGAGCGCGCCTTGCCGGTCGCGCAGGGGACGAACGTCATAACTGCGGATCTTCGGTCCGGCAACCATATCCAGCTCACTGTCGGAGGTTAGTCGCACGAAATAGGTATCGCCGTCCTCGAGTCGGAAACAGGCGAAGTCGCCGTCGCCTAGCATGTCGAGCCCCTGCACACTTCGATTCTGACCGAAACCCTGCGTGGTCGGCGGCGGAGGGAATGTGATTTCGATCGTGCGCTCCGCGGTAACGACGAATGCCTTCTTCTCAGCGCAGGCCCAGATATTGTCCTGTTTGTCGACGCCCAAGGAGAGGCTCATGTAATCCACAAAGGGATTGATGTGGACGGGGATTCCGTCAGACTGAATCCAATTGTCGGGAAAACCGAAGTACGCGCGATTGCCGCATGGCTTTGCAAAAGCGTCGCAAATCTCGCGGCGGTGGCGGACAATAAGATCTTGAAAACTCTTCCCCGTGACGGTTGATTTTGGGCTAATAAGCGCATAAATGGGGCCTGTTTCCGCAGGCGGAGGCCCGCTTTTCTTCTCCGAAACCCGCTGACCTTTTTTCGTCCTTGCCTGCCGCCGAGGCGCTGGATTCCGATTTGGTTCGTTCACAATGGCCAGCACCCAGCCGTTTTGGGCGGGAAGCAGCAAGTAAACATGGAATGGCGAGCCAGGCTTGCTGGGGACGACTCCCTTGATAGTCCTCCAGGATTGGCCGTCGAAGCGCTTCCACTTCCCCTCGCCAAACGACGTGATGGCGCCGTCGCCGCCGATGCAGTACGACTCAATCGAAGAGACGATGGTTGCGCTGAGCGTCCTTCGCTCGTCCTTGAATTGCGGCCGATAAGCCATGATCGACGCGGCCCCTGTTCCCGGCAGCCGTGCGTAGACGGTCCCCTCGTCGTCGATAGCGGTGACGATATAACTGGAGTCGGGAAGGTGGTCGACCAACGAGAGCTTTTCCATGTCCATGAGACCGGCGCCGATCCAGGCCAGCCTGCCGTCTCGCTGCCAGACTTTGGGCTGCTCGACATCGCGCTGCCGGAGCGACCACCGTCCGAGAGACGGTGAATAGGTGGATCGCCCTTGGGGGTTGAAAACCAGCACGCCGGGGCCGAGGGATTTATCACCCTCGGCGGCAGCCGAGCATCGCCCATAGACAACTCCGTCGCAATCGCTTGTGAATTCCGAAAACGGAGATACTCGGTAACGGCCGATCGTCAGCATCTCCGCGGGAGTGATGTTCGTGACGTTGCCGTCGGGATCGATGCTGACAGCGACCCGCGACTTGGCGTCGTGGGGCTGCATACTTCTTGAAATAGCGTTGCTGGGGACCGCAATCAAGTTCTCGCCTGGCCGGACGGGAACCACTCGATAGAAAGGCTCCTGCCACGGCGTTCGCTTCCAGACGCCGTCGCGGTAATGCCACAGAGCGCCCTTCTCGACATCCACCAGGATCAGCAGACCCTTGCCATCGGGGTCGATCCAAGCGCGAGGCTCGAGGATCGCGTCCGGTCGAAACGGCGCCAAGGGACTCTTTTCCTGAAGGTCTTGATAGTTCCATTGGCCGTCTCGCAATACGTGGCACCCCGAGGTGGTGAAAAAAACCAAGGAGTCTGCCAACTGAAAGAATGACCGGCTCGCTCCGTGCGTATAATGAAGCTCCGATTCAGGGATCTGCCGCTCGATCCATTGACTGCCATCATACCCGAGAAGCAACGTGCGAGATTGGCAGACGACCCAGAGCCGCTTCAATTGCTCGCGTTCGGCAGGCGTCGTCCCGAGCGATTCGAAGAAGACGGCCGACACACCTTGGAGTTGCGGCGCCGGTTTGCGGAATTCCCGCTCCACAACCTGTTTAACGGCTACTGCCGGTAACCCGCGAAAACCTGAGCGGTCGACCAGCGAATACCAAAGTCGATGATCTGGCGACATCCAAATGTTGTCGATTTCCTTGGGTAGCGATTGCCATCGACGATCTTCCAATCGGATTTCCATCGCCGCAGCGATTTCAACCGCGGGCGGATCGGGACGGCGGGCGGTAGTCGCGACGCCCGGAACCGAGGGCTGAACCGGGTTGAAACTCGACTTGGGCTGCGGCACATCGATGGGATGCCATGGCACAGGCGGCTGATGTACGGGCGACTGATGTACGGGCGACTGAGCAGTTTCGGGATGCGGGCCCCGCTCGGAATTGTCGGGTGCGGACTGCTGCGAACAGCCCGCAAATACGGCCAACGTCACGGCTCCAAGCCTGCCGACGCGAAGAAATGCTTTGAACATTGCGACGCCCTATTTTCGTGAAACGTACGGCAACGAAACGCTGCCTGCGGCAGGACTCTAACGCGGGAACCTGCGTATTTTAAAACACTTGAATCGCCTTTGCAAACCGGCGCGGGAAGTATTCATAACTATTTGCTGTTAACCGGTTTATATTGCGTTTACGGCTGGAAAAAGTATGTCGACATGCCCTGTCGAGGCGTGCGTCCGGAGCCAGATTGCCCTTCACTCGCCGCTTTGTAGGATAGGTTTGCAACCTGTCGACGAACAGTGGAGGAACGTCACCGAAGCAGACGGCCGATTGGAGGCGTACTTTGCGGAGGACGAGGATGACAGGTTGAAAACCTATCCTACGCACGCCGCCGTCCGAGCCGGAACTTCCCATCCCCTTTGGCCTTGCGACGATCGCTTTGAATTCCTCCGCCGCGGAAACGTAATGTTGATATCGATAAGTCTGGTTACTCTCAATAACCGGCGCCGTCGCCACGAACCATGCAGCGGCACGGTCGGTCGTTCTTTGATAATTTGAATCTATGCAAGCGCCCCAGCGCCGCTTGGGGAAACCCTTGGCCCGCCGGCCGAGGTCCAAGGGAGAGAATATGCGCTGGGAGACTCCGCGGGACGGCATTCACTCTTCCCATTTCAAATGCGGCGATTCTGCTCTAAAGGGTTATGTATTCGTCGCGCGAGCGGGAGGCCGTTGTGAGCCGCGGGCGCATCACGCGCAAGCCTTTTGTACACAAGTGGTTGCGACGACGCACCCGGGGCCGCGTCGGGGATTTGTCTCACAACGGCAGCGGGCCGAGAAATGGGCATCGTCTCAAGCCGCAACTTTAGAACTTGACAGTTGTTGCGTCAAATCTGGGGTGGGTGTGTGTAGCAGTTGCCACCAATCGGTGGTCGGCAGCGACAAGCCCAGTAGGTCATAGGGGGAACGACCGCGACGCTTGCCACTTCGGAAGGGTCGGCAGTTCCAGTATAGCCGCTTGAGATCCAGCATCGGCTGGGTGACCGTCCGATGCCGCTCCTGATGCATTCGTAGCACGCTGTTCATGCATTCCACGGCACTACTGGCGCGAACGGTGTGTCGTAAGACCGCCGCCACCCTCCCATACGATTCCTGCCAGTTCACCTCCAACTTCCGACAATACGCCGTCTGGACCAAAGCAGCTGCCAGCCAACGTCCTCCGCCCGGAACGTCCTCGGGAACCGCCGCCAACTGCTTCCGCAGCCACCACCGCCGGACCAATGCCTCACGTAACTCCGCCCAAGGCTCTGCCGCCGTCAACTGCCGCTGCATCCGATCCAGGAACGTCAGGCTTCGCCGATCCGCCAGCGCACGACGCAGTTTGCCCCACTCTGGCCCGTCAAGTTCTTTTACCGCCGCGGCGATCTCTCCCTCGGCCCAGGCTCGATCATTCAACCGCCCATCCGGGCGAAACAATTCCAAGGCGGTCCCGATCCGTTTCCACGCTCGCTCCATGCGGTCGTACCTTTCCATGAGCCGTTCCACCTTCTTCCACGCCTTGCCCGCCAGTCCTCCAAAGCCGCGGCGGTCGCCGCCGTGACGCCACGCGTACACGACCTGTCGGTCCGCTTCTTCCGCCTTCGCCCACTGGGACTCCACGCGGCTCCACAGTTTTCGCAGTACACGCTGCGCTTCCTGCTTCGTATGGAAGACATCCAAGCTGACCTGCAAAGGAGTGGCGTTTCCGGCGTTTTTTCGCTGCGTCTGAAAATCCGCCAGACCACGCTGCATGCCTCGGCCGCCGTCAACCACCGCCTGCTCCAAGGCGTTGAAACCTTGCAACGCCCCAGTCCACGTCGAAGCACTGCGATCCGCAGCATGCGTTCCCAAGACCCACGCCATGCTGTGCGGTTCGACGCCCACTAAAACCGGCTTGCCGTGGAAGAAAATCTCGTCGAAGCAGCCCGTAATCACCAGACCGCGGCAGGCTTGGTCCAAGCGATCCAGTACTTGGCTTGCCGCCTGTGCAGATTCCTTCACCCACCGGCCGATCTTCGCACGGCTGGGAGATTTTTTTTCACGACGATTCCCAAGAGTTCCCTCGTTTGCGAGTAACTCAACCCCATGGCTGTGGCCGTTGCCGCAAACCGTTGCTGCTCCTGTTCAGAAAACTCCGTCGCCTTAGCCAGTCGCTTTTCCAGCAATGCCAGTCGCTCCGCCTGCTGGCGTACTTGTTCTTGGAGTTGGTCGCGTGACGGCCCGCCGCCGACCGCGTCGCGCACTGCCGCTTCGACTTTCTCCGCATGATCGTAGGCGGTTTGCCGACTACACCCGGCCGCCTCCGCCTGTTCCGAAACCGAGCCCCATTTCCCTGTCATAACCGCTGCCGCGTTCCCAATCCATGAAACAATGGGTAATCTGGCCATTTCCGTGAACCTCCTTGTACACGGTCACTTCCTTGAAAATCTCCTACCAATATAAAAAACCGATTCCCATCGAATCTGTCAACCTGAGTTTCCCCAAGAAACGCTCAGATTGAGACGGTGCCGAGAAATGACTCTGGCCGTCAGACGTAAGATGCTTAACCATAATGGCTTGCGACGGCAGTTTTCGGCCCGCCGGGGCCTTTGGTTGTGAGCCTGTGTCACAAGCAGATTTACGGTTCTGTTGTCGCAAGTCGTTTTCTCACAAAGGGTTCCAAGTTATCGATTCTTCGTTGTGAGACAGCCCGGCGCAGAACGTTGTGATTACCGCATAGCCGAAAAGGGTATTTCAGTAGATGGCTCGATCAGGATTGCAGATTGATCTCGGGATAGTAGTTTCGGCTCATCGCATGCGTCTGGAAGGAGGCCCGTGAATGAACGGGCCTGACGAGGGGACAAACGAAACATAAAAGAGTGATTATGGCCGCTACCAAACCCGGCATAAATGCCGGACCGAATACCGGCTAAAGCCGAAAACGGGCGTAAACGCCCGTCCCTCTCGGCAGGGAATAAAATCGGCAGCACGCCCTCGCGGCAGGGAAGAAAATAGGCAGCACGCCTCGGCCCTCCGAGCAGGACTTTGGGCTGGCCAGTCCCACCCTACGGCATCGCCCTGGAACTGATGGGCCCGACTCACGGCTTCCACAACCGATAGGTCTTGTATCCCCCGCCGACATTCGCCGCTGCAAAACCAGCCTGCACAAGTATGCGGGTCGCCAGGTAGCCGCGCTGCCCGACCTGGCAGTAAACGGCAATCGGGCGGTCGCGGGGCAATTCGCCTAGCCGCACGCGGAGGTCGTCCACGGGAATGTTCAGGGCGTCGGGAATGTGCCCTTGCGAAAACTCCTGCGGCGTGCGGACGTCCAACAACAGCGGCCGCTGCTCGAGCGGCAGTGCCAGAACCGCTTCCAGATCGAGCTGCGGATGGTCGCCCCGCAACAGCCCGGCTGCCACGAACCCGGCCATGTTGATCGGGTCCTTGGCCGAACCAAATTGCGGGGCGTAGGCCAACTCCATCTCCTCCAAATCGTAGACCGTCATGCCGGCCTGGATGGCCACAGCCAGGACGTCGATCCGCTTGTCGACGCCCGGGCCGCCCACCGCCTGACCGCCCAGGATCCGTCCCGACGCGGGATCGAACAAGAGCTTCAGCGTCATCGCCGCGGCGCCGGAAAATAGCCGGCATGATGGGCCGGATGGATGTAGACCTTGCGGAAAGGCCGCTTGCCCCGCCGCAGGGCCTTTTCCGATTGCCCGGTCATGGCGGCCGTCAGCTCGAAGAGGCCCACGATCGCCGTGCCCTGCGTGCCGCGATACGCCGAAGTGCGGCCGAATACGTTGTCGGCCGCGATGCGGCCCTGCCGGTTCGCCGGGCCCGCCAGCGGCACCTGAGCGGCCTGCCCGGTGACAAAATCGACGACCTCGACGGCGTCGCCCACCGCGTAGATGTCGGGATCGTTGGTCAACATGCGATCGCTGACGCGGATGCCGCCCCGCGGCCCCACTTCCAGCCCCGCTTCGACCGCCAGGCGGTTCTCGGGCCGAACGCCGACGCCGATGATCACCAGTTCGGCCGGCAGTTGGTCGCCGGACGAGAGCCGCACGAGCAGGCCCTCGGGCGATTGCTCGAAGGCAATGGCCGACTGGCAGAGCCGCACGGTTACGCCCTTGGCGTCAAGGGTCTGCAGGATGGGCGTCGTCATTTCCTTGTCCAGCGGCGGCAAGACCTGGTCCTGCAGCTCGACGAGCGTGACGGCCACGCCGCGGCGGACGAGGTTCTCGACGAGCTCCAACCCGATGAAACCCGCGCCGACTACCACCGCCCGGCGGACACCCTGGTCGATGCGGGCCTTGATCTGGTCGACGTCCTGGAGGTTGCGGAGGGTATGGACGCCCGGGAGATCGATGCCGGGGATCGGCGGTTTGAGCGGAGCGGCGCCCGGGGCGAGGATCAGCTTGTCGTAGGTCTCGTCGTACTCCCGGCCTGAGGCCAGGTCGCGGACGCGGACCGTCTTGGCCGCGCGGTCGATCGCCTCCACCGACGAGCGCGTGCGGACGTCGAGATGGAATCGGGCGCGGAGGCGCTCGGCGGTGGTGACCAGCAGCTTGTCGCGCTGGGCGATCGTGCCGCCGACGTAATAGGGCAGGCCGCAATTGGCGAAGGAAACGTCCGGGCCGCGCTCGATGAGCACGATTTGGGCGTCTTCCGAGAGGCGGCGGGCGCGAGCGGCGGCCGAGGCCCCGCCGGCCACTCCGCCAACGATGACGAGTTTCATGAACTTAGCTCTTGGGTCTTTTGGTCTTAGGTCAGGCGCCTTGGTCGGCAACACATTGGTTCCAGGGCATGCGGGCCAGGATCAGGCCCATGCCGCAGGTATCGGTAACCCCGGCGAAGACCAGCCCCGCGCCGATGAACGCCGACAGCCAGATGAGCGGCGAAAACCAGAGCGAGCCGATCGCGCCGACGAGGACCAGCGATCCGGCGGCAATGCGGACCTGCCGCTCCAGGGAGATGGCCTTCTTGCCGCGGACCACCGGCAGGCCCGCCGCAACGCAGGCCATGGTGCCGCCTTCGACATTGACGACGTTGCTAAAGCCGGTCTTGACGAACTGCTCACAGGCCTGCTGGCTGCGGCCGCCCATCTTGCAGATCACGTACAGTGGTTCGTCGCCCGACCCGTTATGGGCGGCGACGACGGTCTTGGGATCAAGCTGATCGAGAGGAATGTTGCGGGCGACGGATAGATGGACCTCGCGGAACTCGACCGGCGTGCGCACGTCGATGAGGTCGAGCTTTCGGCCTTGGCGAATCAACTCGCCAAGCCGGACAGGTGAGATAGTGGCGATGGGCATGGATTGCTCCTGTTACTCTTATTCGGGCTTCGTTCCAAAACGGGATTCGATACAGGCGAGGATGCTCGCCAGGTGCGTCTCGACGATCTGGTAATGGACCTTGCGGCCTTCCTTCTTGTGGGCGAGGAAACCGCAGCGCTGCATGAGCCGCAGATGCTCCGAGGCCATGTGGCTGGGAATGCCGCAGCCGTCAGCCAACTCACCGACTGTATAGCGGTCGCGGAGCAACATTTGCACCATCCGCAGGCGATGGGGATGGGCGAGCGTACGCAGGCACTCCGCCGCTTGCTCGAGGGCTTCCAACGGCATCAGCCCGGCATGTTTACTCGGTTGCAGCTTGGGTGGCCATAATGCACAATTATATCGGAACCTATCGACATGTCAATCCAACAATTTTGGTCTATACGGCGAATGACAGCGTTGGCTACAATCCGGCCGCGCACGGCAGACCCAGACACCAACCCGAAGCGCAAGCGAGGGCTCCCAAGAGATCTCCTCGCTTGCACTTCGCGTTGGTATATAGTTTGCTGGGTTTGCTAGCAGCGTTGTCGGCGACGAAGAGCCGCTATTTAGCGTCGCCGTTGGCGCCGGGTTAAACGAAGCAATGTCAGCCGCGAGCGGCAATTGACCTTTACCCTGGCCAGGAAAAAGCCGACCATCACCCCAATACCCTCCACAGAGGGGTGGCGAGTCGTCGCAGGACCGCCCAATGTGGGGCAGTGTCGAAAAGAAGCGAAACTCCAGCGGCGGTATTTTCCGAAGAATAGCATTTGAGGCCCTCGACATATTGTCAGGGGGCGATATAGTGGAGTAATGCCCGGTCGTGTGGCGACCGGTTGCCGGCATTGTTGTATTTTGAACCTATAGGAGAAGTTGTGGTAAAGATTGTGCTACGCGAGCGGGAGTCCGCTCAGGAAGCGGTACGGCGGTTGAGGAAGATTTTGGATCGATCTGGATTGAAGCGGGAATTGCGGCGGCGCGAGCGCTACGAGAAGCCGTCGGCCGTGAAGCGTCAAGCGAAGAACCGTGCGATTCGCCGCACGAAGGCCCAAGCCAGGGCCGTGAGTTATCTGTGAGTGGCGAATAAGGCCAAAACAAGCCTGCGTAGTTCCGGCACCAATGGGTCGGTGGGTGCGGAATCAGCTAAGCGGGGCGCGGGCCAGGGCTTCGTAGATGGGGCCTTGCGGGGTAAGTTGGCTGGAGAAGACTATCAGTTCCGCTACGCGGAATCTCCCGGCGTTGAAATCGGAATTCTGCCGGATCAAGGGAACAAGGGCATCGAGTCCAGAAGTGGTACCTGCGGGATTGGGACCGCGGACGCGGCCGAGAGTCAGGTGCGCGGCGAAGCGGCGATGCTCCTTGGGAAAACCCAGTGGTTTCAAAGCGTTTTCCAAGGCCGCGTGCAGCGCCGCCAAGGTATCGCTGCCATTGCCCGTTCCCACCCATAGCGTGCGTGGACGGCGCTCCGAGGGAAACGCGCCGGCGGCGCGAATTTCCAGATCAAAAGGATGGAAGGCCGCAGCGGCTTTCTCCACCGCGGCGCTCACCTCGGGGATCGCGCCCAGCGGCACCTCGTCCAGGAATTTCAAAGTCAGGTGCAGGTTCTGCCGCTGCACCCACGAGACTTTCGCGGCGGTGGCAGCGTAGGCCCCGATCAATTCCACCACGCGCCGTCGGACAGCGTCGTCGATCTCGACGGCGATAAATGTGCGAACGGTGTTCTTCATGGCTCCGGCCTATCCCGGCGGCCAGGCGAAGGTACGGCCGCCCAGCAGGTGCAAGTGCAGGTGCGGCACGGTCTGCCCGGCGCCGGGACCGCAATTGACTACGACGCGATAACCGTCGGCCAGGCCTCGATCCGCCGCCAGCTTCTCGACGACCAGCAGCAGGTGTCCGGCCAACGCCGCATCGGCGGCGGCGAGGTGGTCGAGCGAGGGGATCTCCTTCTTAGGGATGACGAGGATATGCACGGGGGCCTGGGGATTGACATCCTCGAAGGCCAGGCAGCGATCGTCCTCGTGGACGATCTTGGCGGGAATCTCCCGGTCGATGATGCGCTTGAAAATTGTTTTGCTCATGAGACAACCTTTCACGAATCGGCAACCGTTTAGTGCTTCCCTCCGCCAAGCGACTGCAACTGCTGCCGGACGTCCTCGCGGGTGAGCTGCACCTGCAATACCGGCAACGACGGATCGGGAAGCTCGTCCTCTTCTGGACCGTCGGACAACACGCGATCGACCTCTTGTTCCAGGGCGTCCAGCCACCGCGGCACGTCGAAGCCGGCGCCCGAGACATCGCGCGTGAACTCGGCAATGCCTTCCTCCAGCCGGGCGAAGATGCCGGGTCCTTCGCGCGCGGGCGCGTTGCCGGTCGGCGTCCTACCCGGGGCCTCGTCCATGGCCGGCTCAATCATGGCGCAGAGGCGATCGACCACTAGCGGCCGCAGAAAACGCTCGCCCAGCCGGTCGGCGATGCTGGGCAGCCGCATGCCGTACTTGCGGTTCAGCCGCTGGAAGCGCTTGAGATGGTCCTCGGCGATGCTCGCCGTCCGCTCCGACACCGCCGCTCGCCAGACTTCCGCCGCCTCGTCGTGCCCGCTGCGGACGAGTACCTCGTGGGCCAGGATGACCGGCTGCAGGTTCCAGGCGACACGGTCGTAGTTGGCTCGCAGCCGCAGGTAGTCCAGCAGCGTGTAGAGCATTTCACCGCGGTCGGACTGCGTGGTCGTGCTATTGTAGTCGACGTATTCCGAGTAGTTCTCCACGATGGCGTCCAGGGTGAGGGTCAGCCAGCGCACGGCCTCTTCGCGGCTCGTGCTATCGCCCAAGTCGTTGAGGAGACGGAAGTGGGTCTCCTCGTCAGGCTCTTCCGTCAGGGCGTGCAGCCAGGCATCGACGCCCTGGTGGAGTATGCCGCGGAGGTTGCCGTAGTTCATGAAACGCTGCGTGAACAGATCGCTGCCGTACTGCTCGATGAACTTCTTCAGTTCGTTCCAAGGGGTCCGCTCGTAAACGGTTTCGAGGACGGAAAGCCGCACGCCGCGGCTGTGGTTCAGCCAGGCCCGCAGCAGGGCCTCGGTGGCCTGCTCGAGGAAAGCGATCAACTCGCCGTCGTCGCCGGGCTGGTTATCGCCCGGGGCGGACCATCCTTCGGCAGCGGCAACGAGGCAGCGCACGATCGCGCGGCAGCCGATCTTGAACATCTGGTCGAATTCGGTGATCGCGCCGGGGCCGACGGGGTGATTCGTCTCCATTTCCTGGATCGTGGCGATCAGTTGCACTGTCTCCCGCAAGAGGCCCAGCCGCGGCAAGTAGGCCAGCAGGCGGCGGATCACCGCCTGCAGGCCTCGCGAAGCGACGATGCGTTGCGGCTGGCCGGCGCGGTCCAGGGCCACGTAGAGCAAGGGCTGCCGGCGCAAGTGGCGATCAGCCGCGGCCAGACCTTTCGCACACCCTGGGTATCGCCGCGGAGGACCGCCTTCAGCGCCTCTTCGGCCGGCTCTTCCCAGGCCGCCTGGCCTTCGCTGGCGGCCGGGTGGTCCATGACCACGCGGATCAGCCGCACGGCGTCGCCGGTCTCCACGCAGGCGTCGATGATCTGCTCCAGCAGCATTACCTTGACGCTGCGGCGACGCTCGTATTCCACCAGCGACTCTTGCGTGCCTCGGGGCTGCGGGATGCGGTAGCAAAAAACGGCGGCCAACAGGTCGAGAAGCCGTTGACGATCCTTGGCCGCCTGGTCCAGCCAACCGGCCAGCACCGGCTCGCGCTCGGCGGCGGGCAGATCGCTGCCGAAGCTAGCCACGGCCGCCAACTTCCAGAGGTGGGCTCGCGTGGCGAGGAAGGTCAGCCGCCCCACGATCCGCTGCGCCTCCTCGACGAGCTCGAAGTCAGTGGCCTCGCCGGGGTCGCCGCCGCCCTCGAGCATTTCGCCCTCGAAATCGTCCTCCGTGCTGCCGCGAAACGTCACGCCTTCGTAGGCGGCGCCGTAGATGTCGTCGAGGTCGTCGGACACCTCTCCGCCGCCGGCCGTCCCTTCACCCGCCAGCTCGAAACCTGGGACCTCCCAATACTCGTCGGCGTTGGCCTCCAGGTAATCGAGGAACTTCCGCGACAAGTTCCAGCGCTCCTGGGACGTGTGGACAGAATTGGCTTCGGGCTCGTCAAAATCGTCCCAGAGATCCTGCATCCAGTCCAAGGCCAGATTGTGGAACGAATAGTCCTCCTCGACCAGCGGAATTTGCCCGGCCTGGCTCAGCCACTGGACGAGCAGGGCCATCGAGGCCACCGGGCTCCGCTGCTCGAGCAAGGCATCAACCACGAGGGCGTACGCCTTGGGCGAGCGGAACTGCTCGGCCCGCTGGCGCCAGAAGGCCAAATCGCCCGAGGCCGCGCCCGCCTCGTGCCAGGCCCGTAACGCGGCGGCAACGTGATCGGCCGACTCGCGGGTCTCCCGCCCGGAGAAACTCTCCACGGAGCCGACCTCGGTAGTGGCGAACTTGTCCCACCAGTCGGCCAGGACGTCCAAACGCCGCGAGACCTGTTCCTCCAGCGAGGCAACGCCCAGGGCGGCTGCCTCTTTCTGGATTTGAACGCCGACCGTGAAAATGCTGCTCACCACGTTGATCAGTTCGTCGATGCGATGGTCGTAGACGCTGTTTTCAGGCGAGGGAAAAAGGCTGTATTGTCCGCCGAAGCCGAGGATGTTCCAGGGATCGACGAAGGCCCCGCATTCAATCGCGCGGTGCAACAGGGCGATGGTTTCCTCCAGCAAGCGGGCAGCCTGCTCCAGCGGCCCCCCGCGAGCCGGCACCCCTGGGTCGTCGCTCGGGCTGGGCTCCGCCGATGTATCCTTGGTCGGCGAGGGAAGGCTTGTGGATGGCGACTTGGTCTCGCCCGCCCCGTGGACCTGCTCGATCGCCAGGTGGGCGGTAGTCAGCCGGCAGTGGATATCGCATCGCATGCGGGCCGAGGCCACCGGCACGATTCGCGCCTGGCGCTGGGCGGCCTCGGTATAGCCCATCCGCGCGAACAGTTCGGCCAGGTGCACGTGCTGCAATTGCTCAGCCCGGCGGCGGGCGAGGTGCTGGTTGAAGTGCTGCCGCACGCCGCCGAAGGGCTGCCGCAAGGCGACGGACTCAGCCCGCAGGCGGTCCGCGTGAGGACCATCCAGCCGCGTCAGCAGGCGGTCGTAGAAGGTGTCGCGGTAGAGGGCGATCTGCTGCACCAGCGAGGAGAGAGTCACGCTGGAGTCGTGGGCGTCCGGCCGATTGCCGCTGATCCGCGCGCCCATCAGGATTGTGCCGGCCAGCACGGCGGCGGCCTCGAAGAGCATTTCCTCGTAAGGCAGGGTGCCGCGGCGGTCGACGCGCTCCATCATGGCGTCCAGTGACACCTGTTGGAGGACGAAGCGGCGGCAACGGCCGACATTGTCGAGCTTGCCCAAATCCCATTGGCCGAAAAGGTAGTTTGGCCGTTTGTTGACCGGATGATCGAAGTCGTAGGCGCGGGGATCGACGGCCAGTTCTTCCAACTGGGCCGGATCGAACATCGCCTCGAACAACAGCGAGGAGTCGGCCGCCTCCAGGATCGACATCGCCCGCGAGATCAGGTCGTGATAGCGTCCCACGGCCACACCCGCCCCGCGGATGAATAAGGGGATCGGCCGCACCCATTCGTGGGCGTAGGGCTGGATTTTTTGCTGCGTGCGGAGGACGGCGACAGGCCGATGGCCGAGATAATCGTTCAGTTGGGCGATCGCGCCGCGGACGATACGGTCGGCTTCTTCCCACGGACCTCCCTGCGCAAGCACCGCCTCGCACGCCCGGCCCAGAAAAAACGGCTGGAAAAGGTTTTCATCCGACTGATGGAATAACAGATCCGCATGGAAGTGACGGTAGGCGGGCAGGGTCTTGGTAAAGACCAGCCGGAGCACGGCCTCGGCCTGATCAATCTGGCGGAAGGCCCCGCCATGTCCGTAGAGGTCTTGCAGTGCCTGACCGAGAAAGCGGTGCATGGCCTTCCAAGTCGGCTCAACCCGCTCGGGGCTGCCATCAATCACCTCGAAAAGGTGATTGATATTCCGCAAGAAACGGGGATCTTCCGCGCCGGACGAGAAGTTGAGATGTCCGAGAATATCCTGGCCGGTTTTCTGGGCGTCGGTCCCCTCTCCAAGTTGTTTCATGCAAACGCTCCGCCGCTAGCCGGCCCATTTAGTTCAATTCTTCTTCCACACCTAATTGTAGGAAAGGGTGACGAAATGTGTTAGGACCCCCCAGATTGCCGTAGGCCGACCATGCCAGAAGGCGGAAAGGAATAGGGTAGAGAGGGTGAAAAGGAAAATGAATCGTACCTCCGACAGTTTCTTTTCGTCCCTCTTTTTATCCGACTTCCGTTTTCCTCGCTGGCCATCGGGCGTTTTTCCGCGTGCTTTTTCTGCCGGCTTGGACTATCATAGAAAGAGATTTCCATCCAACGGCACGCGGGAGAACGGCGATGCGACACTTCTGGTTGGTCGCAGCGGTCGTCGTATTGTCCTCTGTGGGACAATCGAGGGCCGCCCTGAACGAAGAAATTATTACGGAAGCGACGGCCCAACACTACGGCCTGACCCGCTTATGGGTCGCCCAGGCGCAACTCGATCGAGCCCAGGGCCAGTTGCAGGGGCTGACGCTCAGCGACGGCGTGCTCTACGCCCAGACGAACCGCGCCGTCATGGAGGCCATCGACGCCGAAACGGGCCAGAAACTCTGGGCCAAGATGATCGGTCAGCCCGGTCACCCCAGCTTGGCCCCGTCGGTCAGCCACGACTTGTTGGCAACGGTCAACGGCTCGACGCTCTATGTTATAAATCGTTATACGGGTGACATCCTCTATCAGACGTCGGTGGACGGCGCTCCGGGCGGCGGACCCGCGCTGAGTGAAAAGCGGGCTTACGTGCCCATGATCACCGGCATGGTCCTTTCGTATCGCCTGGAACCGCTCACCGACCCGGCCAAAGAGCTCAACAAGAACGATCCCCACGCGGCCGAGATGACCGACGAGGAAAAGCAGGACGCTGCCAAGAAGGCCGAGGAAGAGCGCCGCGAGAATATCCGCATCCGCCAGGATTACGTGCCGCCCTTGGCCTGCAGTTCGGCGGGGCGGGTCCTGGTCGCGCCGCTGGTGACCAACCAGAACCGCGACGAGGAGTTTGTCACATGGGTAACCGACCGCGGTTATCTCTACCTTGGCCGCATCGACCGTCGTTCCGCAGAAAACTTCATTTCCAAGTACCGCGTCCAATCGAAGGGAACCTTCAGTAGTCCGCCCGTTTATCTGCCGCCCGACCCGAAAGTGCTTGGTGATTCGGGCGTGATTATCGCCAGTTCCAGCGACGGCTACGTATACGCCGTGCTGGAGCGCGCAGGCGAAATTCAATGGAGGTTCTCAGCAGGAGAAGCGGTCCTCGATTCGCCCGTGCTGATTGAAGATCGCCTTTTTGTGACGACCGAGCTAGGTGGCATGTTCTGCCTGAGCGCCAAGACGGGAAAGCAAATCTGGTGGGCCCCGGACGTGTTGCACTTTGTCGCGGCGGGCAAGCAGCGGGTTTACGCGTCTGACAAGTTAGGCCGCCTCCGGATCCTCGACGGTCGTACGGGCGGATTGGTCGATGTCATGCCCACCACCGGCATGTCGATCAAGGTCTGTAACAACCACACGGATCGCATCTACCTGGCGGACGACGGCGGACTCATCCAGTGCCTGCGCGAGGTGGAACTGAACACACCCATCGCCTACAACGAAAGCCGCAAGCCGTTGCTGGAAGAGGAGACCGAAGGCGCCGAAACTGAAGTCGCACAGCGATGGGGCGGCGAAACCGCCGGCCGCTCATCCTGTGGCGAAGAAGCCCGCCCCCAAGAAAGACGACGCGGGATTCGGCGAGGCGGATGCCGACGCCAAACCAGCTAAGGCCGCCAAGCCTGCCAAGGCGAAAGCCGGCGCTGCTGCTGCCGCCAAAGCGGCCAAGGGGCAGAAGAATACGGGTAAGGGCGGAAATGATGCCGCCGCCGATCCCTTCGGCGGACCGTAGGCCCCCTGCCGCTTTTACCGCCTCTGCGGCCGACGCCGGTTGCAACACCTGTGCCGTCGACTCGGCGTCGCGCCTGCCCGAGCAGACTGCTTTCGCTTATCCTGCTGGGAAAATCCGGCCGATCCGAAACGTTAAGCAGTATCGTCAATGGATGACGGAGCGGTGTGCATGGACGGATTCCACGCCAGGAACATATTCATTCGCCCCCAGTACATGCACTGGGCTTCGCGGCCATCCGTCGCCCTCGGGCTGGTGTTGGTAGTCTTGGCGTTGATCGGCTGGACGTGCCTTCGCACCGGTTCGCGGCACAGCGAAAACAATGGACTGCCGGGCGATGTCGGCACGAGACTCGCCGACCTGCCTTCATGGGACCGACCAAAGCCTCAATGGCCGAAGTATCTTGCCGCGTTGCCGACGGTCCAACCGGTCATAACGCCGACGGGCACTTACGCCCCGGCACCACCGCCCGCGCTGCCTTGCATCGCCGCAGGGCCAGAGTTGTTTGCGTCGCCATCCGCCAGCACGGCAACCGCGCCCTCCCGGCCCTCGACCGTTAGTGTGCCCTTGGAACTGGTCGCTTCTCGGCCCATCGAGCTTGCGCCCGCCACGGCGCTGGATTTGGCCGCTGATCCCGCGCCCTCCGAAGCGCCGACTCCCGCGCCTCCTCCCGCACGCTTGCCCGTCACCGGGCCCCTGCATTCGGAAAGCATGGAGAAGATCGCGCTGCAATCGGATCAGCAGATCCGTCGCGGATTCGCTTTGGCCAACCGGGGCGCTTTTTTCGCCGCCCGCGCCGAGTTTACCGCCGCCCTGCGATTGACCGCTCAGGGACTCGATGACCAGCGGAACACAACGGTTCACAGCCAAGCATTGAGCGCCGGGCTGACGGCGCTGAAAGAGGCCCAGGACTTTATCCCCGCCGACGGAAAGTTGGAGGGCGAACTCGATCTTCAAGCAATCATCACCGGCCATCGCACACCCGTTGCCAAGGGCATCCCCGCCGACCAATTGCAGGCGATGCGGGCCCTCAAGCAGTATTTTACTTTCGCCCAGGAACAATTTGCCCTTGCCGCCGGGCAAGAGGTGTCGGGCTCGATGGCCTTGGCGGCGCTGGGCAAAACCCACGCGGCGCTTGCCGGCAAACCCAATCCCGAGATTATTGCCCCCGAGGCAAAGGCAATCGTCTTCTTTCAGGCCGCGCTGCTCGTTTGCCCGAAAAACTACATGGCAGCCAACGACTTGGGCGTGCTTCTGGCTCACAATGGCGATTATACGGGGGCTCGCCGCCTGCTGGAGCACAGCGTATTGGTCTGCCGCTGCTCGGAGAACCTTTACAATCTGGGCGTCGTTTACCGCCAGGCTGGCCAATTGCGCCTGGCCGAACTGGCCCTGGAAAAGGCCCGATTGGCCAAAGCAGCGGAAAATGCCCGGCAGAAACACGGCAGCCTCTCGGCCGACGGCAGGGTCGAATGGGTGGATTCCAGCGCCCTGGCCGAGTCGGCCGATCCATGGTGGTCGGATCCCACCGGATCGACGGCGATGCCCGCCGCGCCCCTCAGGACCCAACCCGTGACGACCGCCAACGCCGCGCCCGCGGCGCCGCCGGGCCAATCCATAGTCCGGCGCCGACGCCGGTGCCGCCCACGACATTTCGATAGGGACGGACGGCTTACGTGCTTGATTGTTGGAGATTAACGATGAGAACCTCCTGTATCGCTGCTTTGGCCCTCTCGCTCTTGGCATCCGTCCCGAACCTCGTCACGGGGGGCGACCCTGCTCTGCAACCGATTCCGGAGGGACCGCCCATTGCACCGTATCAGGGACTGGGCCCCGCCGCCCCCTTCCCAATCCGCGGCATCGATTGCGCAGAGACTCGCGCGCGTTGCCGGTGCGGCAACGGCGCATGCCGCTGGGAGGACGCCCGGCTGATCGCCTGGCAGGCCTTCGCCCAAGGAGAGTACGTCGGGCACGCGCGGACGGCGCACGTGCCCGAGTACCGGCTCCGCGTTGACGACCAGTTGGACATGCTCTATCGCATCACCCGCGAGGAGATCCGCGGGCAATACCGGTTGAACGTAGGCGACGAGGTCCGCATCGAGTCGTTCATCGACCCGGAATTGAACCGCAGCTTGATGGTGCAGCCCGACGGCATGATCACCCTTCGCCTCTTGGGACAAGTTCCCGCTGCGGGGCGGACTGTGACGCAGTTGCGCGACTCCTTGGAAGAGCTTTACAAGAAGTATTACAAGGTGCCTTCGATCACCGTCACGCCCAGCAAGGTCAACACGCAGCTGGACGACCTGCGTTCGGTGATCGACCGCCGCTACGGGGCGGGCGGGCAGGGGGCCAACGTCCGCGTGGCCCCTGACGGCACGATTTCACTGACCGCCATCGGCTACGTCCGCGCCCAAGGGCTGACGCTCAGCGAACTCCGCGAGGAGATCAACGAGCGCTACCGCGAGAAGATCCAGGGCATGGAGATCATTCCCGTGCTCGTGGCGCGGGCCCCGCGGTTCGTATACGTACTCGGCGAAGTCCGGCAGCCGGGCCGTTTCGAGATGCTCGGGCCGACGACGGTCCTGCAGGCTATGGCCATGGCGGGCAGTTGGAACGTGGGTGCGAACCTCTCGCAAATCGTGGTCTTCCGCCGCGGCGACGACTGGCGGTTGATAGCCACGATGGTCGATCTGCAAGGGGCCCTGCGAGGCAAGCAGCCTTGCCCCAAGGGGGAAATCTGGCTTTCGGACAGCGACGTGATTATCGTGCCCAAGGGCCGCATCCTGGAGGCTGACGACTTCATCAACCTCGTTTTCACCCGCGGCCTGTATGGCGTCTTCCCGTTTTATTCCAGCGTGACGTTCGCCAAGCTGGCGACGATTTGACCCTGGCGCCCACCCTTGACGCCAGCGGCAAAATTGCCTATCTTAAAAGGTTTCGCACATTTCGAAACCCTACGAACAGGAACGACCGAGATGGAATCGCGGCCGCGCACGAAGTTTGTCTTGCAATTAAAGGCTCGCCGCTGCCCAAAATGCGGCGCGAAGCTCAATAACCAGGTGAAACGCTGCAAACGCTGCCACCAGGCGCAGACGAAGCCGAAGAAGTAACCAGCACGTCAGGCCGACCACGACCACGAGTACGTGGCGCCGGACATGGTGGCCGAGCCCGACAATGTCAGGCTGGAAGGCCTGGCGTACGCTGCTTTCCCAGGAGCTCGTCGACCGCGGCACCGATGTCGGGCCGGGCCATGAGCGTTTCACCCACGAGCATCGCATCCACGCCGGCCGCCTGTAGCCGCGATGCGTCGGCCCGATCACGGATGCCGCTCTCGCCCACCACGCGTTTCTCCGGCGGAATCTCGTGGCGCAGGCGGATCGTATGCTCCAGGTCCACCGCGAAGGTCCGCAAGTCGCGATTATTGATGCCGATCAACCGGGCGCCTGCCGCCAGCACGCGAGGAAGATTGACGGGTTCGAAGAGTTCGACCAGCGGCATCATGCCCAGCGACACGATCGTCTCATGCAGCGTTGCCAGTTGCCGATCGTCGAGGCATTCGGCAATCAGCAACACGGCGTCGGCCCCCGCCGCGCGGGCTTCCAGCACCTGGTAGGGATCGATGATAAAGTCCTTCCGCAACAGCGGAATGGTAACGGCGGCGCGTACCTGGCGGAGGTAGTCGAGGCTGCCCTGGAAATGGGCCTCGTCGGTCAGCACGCTGATGCACGCCGCACCGTGCTGTTGATAGGTGCGGGCGATCTCGACCGGATGGAAATCTTCTCGGATAACTCCTTTCGACGGGCTGGCCTTTTTCACTTCGGCGATCAGGCGGATCGTCCCCCGGCCCTCCAGGGCGGCGAAGAAATCGCGGACCGGCGGCGCGGCGGATAAGGCATCGCGCAGTTCTGCCTCCGGCATGCGGGCTTTGGCCTCCGCCACTTCGCGGACCTTGTCCGCGACGATCTGATCGAGAATGGTCAACTTCAATGCTTGAAATGCCTCCTCCCCGTGAAGATCATCGGCACGCCGTGACGGTTGCAGGCCGCGATCACGTCAGCGTCGTTGCGCGAGCCGCCGGGCTGGATCACCGCCGATACGCCCACCTGGGCCGCGGCCTCGATCGAATCGGGAAAGGGGAAGAAGGCGTCCGAGGCCATCACCGATCCGGCCACCCGATCGCCCGCCTTCTTGATCGAAATCTCCACCGAATCGACGCGGCTCATCTGCCCGGCGCCGGCGCCCAGCAACATGCGGTTCTTCGCCAGCACGATGGCGTTGGACTTCACGTGCCGCACCATCGCCCAGGCGAAACGCAGATCGGCCGCCTGCCCCGCGGCAGGCTGGCAATCGGTCACCACCTTCCACTCGCCCTCCGGATCGGGCAGCACGTCGGCGTCTTGCAGGAGCAGCCCGCCGTCCAGGATGCGGTACGCCCAACGGGCCGTCGGCCGGGCGATCGGCCCGGCGGCCATCAGGCGGACGTTGGCCTTCCACTTGGGCACCGTAGTCAGGATCCGCAGGGCCTCGGGGTCGAATTCCGGCGCAATGATGGCTTCCACAAAAAGTCCCGGCTCGGTGAGCACCTGGGCCGTCGCCGCATCGACCGTGCGATTTAGCCCTAGCACCGAACCGAAGGCACTCAAGGGGTCGCCCGCCATGGCTAACTTCAGGGCCTCGGCCAGCGCAGCGGCCTCGGCCGCGCCGCAGGGATTGTTGTGCTTGATGACCACCGCGGCGGGGTCGCTGAAGTCGCGAACCATGGCCAAGGCGCTGTCGAGATCCAGCAAGTTGTTGTAGGAGAGCTCCTTGCCATTGAGTTGCCGCGCGGCGACGACACTGGCGCCTTCACTTTGGGCAGCCGCATAAAGGGCCCCTTCCTGGTGCGGGTTCTCGCCATAGCGGAGCACCTGCTGCCGCTGGAAGCCCAGGTGTAGTGTGCCGGGAACACGTCCTTCCGCCGTTACGCCGGCAAAGTAGTCGGCGATGGCCCGATCGTAAAGGGCCGTGTGGGCGAATGCCTCGCCGGCCAGCTTCCGCCGCAATTCCGGCGTGGTGCAACCGGTGGCCTGAATCTGCTGAAGGATCTCGCCGTATTGGCCCTGCTGGGTGGCGATGGTTGTGAAGGCATGGTTCTTGGCCGCTGCGCGGACCATCGTCGGCCCGCCGATATCGATCTGCTCGATGGCCTGCTCCAGGGTCACGCCCGGCTTGCGGATCGTTTCCTCGAAGGGATAGAGATTGACGACCACCAACTCGAAGGTGAGGATGCCATGCTCGGCCAGGGCACGCATGTCTTCGGGATTGTCGTGCCGGCAGAGAATGCCTCCGTGGATCTTGGGATGCAGGGTCTTCAGCCGCCCATGCATCATTTCGGGGAAGCCGGTGTAGTCAGAAACGTCCCGGACGGCGATGCGCTCGGACTCCAGGTGGCCGCGGGTTCCGCCTGTGCTGAAAATCTCCAGTCCCGCGGCGACCAGTCCACGGGCAAATTCGGCCAGCCCGCGTTTATCGCTGACACTGATCAAGACGTGTTGAATGCGGGGTGATTGCATAATGAAAGGGGAAGTCGAGGTTGGTGAGGTTTTGCCGTACATTTTAAGTGGCCTTGCGTGATTCCGGTAGGGTGGATACCCTTCGCTTTCGCCAAGGAGGGCGCGAATGAAGGTTCTGGCCCTGATCGAGTGCGCGGACCACGTCTGCTACCGCTATCGCTTCAATGCGCTGGCTTGGGCACTGGCTCAGCAGCGTCTGCTATTGGAGGCCGTGCCCATCCCCAAGGGCTTGCTGCAACGGATCGTCGCCTTCCTTCGCAGCAAGCGGGCCGAAATTGTGATCTTGCAACGTAAACTCTTGCCCGCTTGGCAATTAGGGATCCTGCGCCGAAGCGCAAAACGCCTCATATACGACATCGACGACGCCCTCTTCCGCCGCGACAGCTTCACCCAAAAAAGACAGCAAAGCCCAACTCGCTTGCAGCGCTTCCGGCACACGGTTTTGGCCGCCGACGCCGTGCTGACGGGCAACGAATACTTGACCCGATTCGCCTCCGTTTACACGGAGCCCGACAACGTGCATTTCGTGCCGACGTGTGTCGAGCCCGCCTGGTATCCTTTGGCCGACCATCGCCTCGCGGGCTCGGCAATTCGCATGGGCTGGATCGGCCAGCGTTGCATGCTGCCGTCGCTGGAGGCGATCGAGGAGCAACTGGCCGCCGTCGTCCAGCGACTGCCCGGCATTTCCCTCCGCGTGATCAGCGACGCCTTGCCACGCCTGCCGAGCCCGCGTCTGGAACTGAGGCCCTGGTCGTCGGGGACTGAGGCCTCGGATCTGGCCGACACGGATATCGGCATCAGTTGGCTTTGCGACGACCTGTGGGGCCAAGGCAAGTGCGGGCTGAAGGTCCTGCAGTATATGGCGGCCGGACTGCCGGTCGTGGCCAATGCGGTGGGCGTACATCGCCAAATGGTCGTGCACGGCGAAACCGGCTTCCTGGCCGATACACCGGCAGAGTGGGCCGAGGCCGTTTCGCAATTGGCTGGGGATCCGTCACTACGGCAAAAAATGGGATCTGCCGCGCGCCGTCGTGTCGAAGCAAACTACAATGTCCGCCAGTGGGGTCCCAAGGTGGCCAGGCTGCTGCGGCAAATGGTCGAAACACCCTCGCCCGCACAACGCCCGATCGCAACGCGGCAGCCCCATGAGGCGGGCGACGACTCGAGGAGGTCGCGACGTCCTAACGCGAGCAAAGCCCCTCGCTGGGCAAGGCATGGGACTTATAGCTGACCCCAACGGCGAAATGCCGCAACAAGCGCACCATAGCAAAGGCTTGCCCATGGTGGCGTAGGCCCCTTGTCCCTTCTATAATTTGATCCTGGAAGGCGGTGGAGGGACTCCGCTCTTGCCGAACTCGGCGCGATTGCCACGCAGGCGAGCCGCCACGATTGAAAAGGTTGGAATGGCACTTGGCCGCTGAGAGTATTCAATTCCGTCATTTTCGCAATATCGACCCGCCAGCCCTGGTGGCCCTTTGGCGGCGGTGCGCGGGGCAAAAGGGGTTCAACCCGACCGTCGACGTCGAGATCTTCGAGCAGTTTGTCCTGGCCAAGACGTACTTCGATCCGCAGGGCTTGATTCTGGCATTCCATGGCGACGAACTGCTGGGGTTTGTGCATGCCGCCTTTGGCGCCAACGACGCGGAGGACGGCATTTCCACCGAGTTGGGCACGACCGCGCTTATGGTGGTGCGACCTGATTGCAATGAGGACCAGGTAGCCGCCGAGCTGCTGGCCCAATCCGAGACTTATCTCGTCCGGCGGGGCGTCAAAGTTATTTACGGCGGCGGAATCCGCCCGTTGAACGGCTTTTATCTGGGCCTCTACGGAGGCAGCGAGTTGCCCGGCGTGCTGGAGTCCGACGTCGTCGCACAACGGGCGTTCCACTCCCACGGCTATCGCGAAATCGATCGCACACTGCTCTTTCGCCGCGAACTGAGCAACTTCGAAGCAGTCGTCGATCGCCGGCAGATGCAGGTGCGCCGCCAGATGGTTGTGGAAATGGTGGTCGATCCGCCATCGCGAACATGGTGGGAGGCATGCACCGTAGGGGCGTTCGACCTTGTGCGGTTTGCGCTGATTCCTCGGACGGGCGGCACAGCGGTGGCGACCGCCACGTTCCGCCGCATGGAAGTAGTGCCCACCGCCGTTCAACCGACGTCGCTCGGTCTGATCGAAGTCTGGGTGGACGAGTCGGCGCGGCGCCGCGGCCTGGCGATATTTCTCCTCAGCGAGGCATTCCGCCAGTTCATGCGCGACGGTACCCGTGAGGTCGAGGTGCAGGCGATGCAACACAACCTGGCCGCTCACGCACTGTACCGTAAGATGGGCTTCCAACAGTTCGACCAGGGGAGCGTGTTCCGCAAGGAAGCCTGAAGATCAGGTCCCATTGGGGATGCGAAACACTGCCTCCGACTCCGGCAGCGGCGCGCGCACTTCACTCGCCGCCGACCGTTGCCCCGAGGCCGCCAGCATCCGCTCCAACGTGATGTTGCCTAGATGCGCGCGGGCGCTTTCCACCACCTGCTCGAGGTTCCCCCGCAGCCACTTGCGGAGCGGCTCAGCGAAAGCGTTGCCGGCGGGCAGCCCGACGGGAAGGGGACCATCGATGGCTTCGATGACCTCCATGAGGGTAATCTCGTCCGGGCGGCGGGCAAGCGCAAAACCGCCGCCGCCACCGCGGGTGGAGCGGAGGATTTTGCGTTTTACGAGGTCGTGGAGAATTTCCAGCAGGAAGCGCTCGGGCATTTGACCGTTTGCCGCCAGCTTTCCGCGCGTAATGAGCACACCCTCGCCCGCTTCTCCCAACTGAAGAAGTGCTTGCAACGCATAGGTGACACTCTGGGAAAGCTGCATACACGAGCCTTTGCGTATCCAAGAAACGAAAAAGCCCCAGCGGCGCGCAAGTCCCGCGCGGCAGGGGCTGTCATAACCCATTGCACCCGGGGCTTGCCCGAGCGACTGATGAGAGCATATTATATACGCCTCGGGCTGTTGTCAAGAACCGATTCCTTGGGAGCATCGTGCTTGCTCGCAGGATCGCCTGCATGCCCTGCCGAAAATGCCGTGGAAACTCCTCGCGAACGACTCGAAGCGATGAACGCGGACCTCCGGGCCACGCTCGTCCGCCAGCAACAAGAGTTGGAATCGTTGCGGGAAAGCGAGCGGCGGTATCGCGCCCTGATCGAACTTGCCCCCGACGCGATCGTGACCCTCGATTGGCGCGGCCGGATCACTTCCGCCAACGGGGTGACCTGCGGCATTGAGGGTTACACACCCGAAGACGTCATCGGCAAGCCATTTTGGAAACTGGGGCTTTTTCGCCTCCAAGACGTTCCCAAGTATCTCCGTGTCTTCGTCTCGCTCTTGCGCGGCAAGCCGATGGCGCCGATTGAGCTGCTCTGCCTGTCGAAGAACGGCTCGGAGGTGTTGATCGAATGCCGGGCGTCGATCATGCGCGACGGCGGCAGGGTAATGGGATTGCAGCTCATCTCCCGCAACGTCACGGAGCTGAAGCGGGCCGAGCAGGCCCTCCGCGAGAGCGAGCATGCCCTGCGGGCCACGCTGGAATCGACCGCCGACGGCATAATCGTGATCGGCGAAGACGGCTCGGTGAAGCATTTCAACGAGCGCTTCACGCGGATGTGGGGCTTTCCCGAAGAGTTGACGGCGGCCCGCGACAACCTGCGGTTCTTACAATACGCGGCGGCCCAGGTCCAGGATCCGCAGGCCTTTCTGTCGCTGGTCGAGAATCGCCGTGCGACGACGCGGCAGGAGACCCACGTCTTGCATCTCAAGGACGGCAGGATCTTCGAGCGCTTTTCCTGCCCTTTGGTGTGTGACGGCAGCCATGTCGGACACGTGTCGAGCTTCCGCGACGTGACGGCCAAGCGGCAGGCCGAGCGACTCGCCGCCATCGGCGAAATGGCCGCGGGGCTGGCCCACGAAAGCCGCAACGCCATGCAGCGGATGCAGGCCTGCCTGGAAATGTTGGCCCTGGAGGTCGCAGACCGTCCCCTGGCGCTCGATTACCTCAATCGCTTGCAGGCGGCCCAAGACCACCTTTACCATCTCCACGATGAGGTCCGTGAATATGCGGCGCCTATCGTGCTGAATTGCCGGCCGGCCCGGCTCGATTCCGCTGTCCGTGAGGCCTGGCAGCACTTGGAATCGTCCTGGCGCGGACGAGCGGTGCGCTTCAGTTGCTTCGCCAACGACGCGCCGCTGCGGTTCGATCGGCTCGCCTTGGAAAGTGTGTTTCGCAATATCTTCGAGAACTCGCTGGCCGCTTGCCCTGATCCGGTTGCCATCGACGTCGTCGAGGGCCACGTCGCGCTCAACGGCCGGCCCGCCGTGGAGATCGTAGTCCGCGACAACGGACCGGGCTTCACCTCAGAGCAGCAACTGCGGATTTTCGAGCCGTTCTACACGACCAAGACCCAAGGGACCGGCCTGGGCATGGCCATCAGCCGGCGGCTGGTCGAGGCCCACGGCGGCCGCATTGTCGCCCGCCAGGCGGCCGGCGGCGGGGCCGAAATCGTCGTTGCCGTGCCGGAGCAATAGACCATGCCCACGCCCCTGCGAATCGCCATCGCCGACGACGAGCGCGACATGCGCGATTACTTCGCGCGTATCTTGCCCCGCCTGGGCCACGAGATCGTCGCGGCGGCGCAGAACGGGCGGGAACTGGTCGAGCGCTGTCACGCCGCTCGGCCCAACCTGCTGATTCTCGACGTCCGCATGCCGGAAATGGACGGCTTGGAGGCCCTGGCGGAGATCTGCTCCGACCGGCCTTTGCCGGCGATTCTCGTCTCCGCCTATAGCGACGAGGATCTCCTGCGACGGGCCGAGGAGAATTACGTGATGGCCTATCTCGTCAAGCCGGTCAGGCAGGCCGATCTGGTTGCTGCGATTGCCCTGGCCATGCGGAGATTCGAGCAACTCCAGGCCTCGAAAAAGGAGGTCAGCGACCTCCGCCAGTCGCTGGAGGACCGCAAGCTGGTTGAGCGGGCCAAGGGACTCCTGGTCGCCCGGCTGCACGTCGATGAGTCCGAGGCCTTCAGGCAATTGCAAAGGCTGGCGATGCAAACCAACCAGAAACTGGTGAGCGTCGCCCGCGAGATCGTGGCCGGCAAGCAGTGATGATTCCGTCGGCGGTCTTACGACTGAATCAACTCGCCCATGGTCTTGATCTCTTCGGCGGAAAGCGCGATTGTTCCGGCCCCGGCGTTTTCTTTGGCCTGCTGGGCATCGCGGGCGCCGCAAAGCACACAGGTCAAGCCCGGCTGCGCAGCCGTCCAGGCTATGACCAATTGCCCGATCGTCGCTGTGTGGCGGTCGGCGATCGGCTGGAGTTGCTGCAGCAGCCCGTTGATCCTTTCGACGTTGTCCGGGCGGAAACGGGGATTGGCCTTGCGGAGATCGCCCGGATTGTACACGCGGTCGGGCCGCAGCTTGCCCGTCAACAGCCCGTTGGCCAGCGGCGAGTAGGCCAGCACGGCGACGTGGTTCTCGCGGCACCACCGGAGGATGCCGTTTGACTCGATCTTGCGATCGAGCATGCTGTACTGCTCCTGGTCGGAATCGATGGGACCGTAGCCCTTGAGCAGATCGAGGGGGCAGTTGGAGACGCCGATGGCGCGGATCTTGCCTTGCTGCTTCAGCCGCTGGAGCTCGGCCACGGTGTCGGCCAGCGGCGTGCTGGGGTCCTGCCAGTGAGTCTGCAGGAGGTCGATGTGATCGGTCTGCAGATTCCGCAGGCTCCGCTCGACTTCCGCGCGGATCGACTCTGGCCGTAGATTCTTGTAGATCTTCTTGTCCGTGGGACGGAGCGTGGCACCCTTGTCGTCGGCATAAAAAAACTGCGTGCCTTCTTCGCGGTCCCAGATCAAGCCGCACTTGGTAGCCAGCACGACCCGGTCGCGGCGGTCGCGAATGGCCTGCCCCACGATCTGCTCACTGTGGCCGTAGCCGTAGACGGGCGCCGTATCGATAAGATTGGTGCCATCGTCCAAGGCAGCGTGGATGGCATCGATCGACTTGCGGTCGTCGGCCCCGCCCCACATCCACCCGCCGGTAACCCAGGCCCCGAAGCCGACGGCCGAAATCTCGATTCCCGACGTTCCAAGCTTGCGCATCAACATGGATTTTCTCCTTCAAAATTATAGCAAGCTCTCCAGCAAGAGCCGCATCTTCCGCATCTCGGCGAACTGATCGACCCCTTCGATCGGCAGGATGTCGACCGACAAGGCACGGTCGTAGCGGACCCGCGCCAATTGGCTGATCAGCTTGCCGTACTCGATCAGCCCCTGGCCGACGCGGACCTGCAACTGGTCCTTGCTCGTGTCGCGGAGGCGGACGTGGTAGACGTACGAGAAGACCTGGTCGTAGCTGTCGCCGTGGTGCGGGCCGCAAATATAATGGCTGGGGTCGAGCGTCAGGCCCAGGCCCTTCACATTGTCGCAGAGGACACACGCTGTGGCCGGGTCCTGCGTCATCCGCCCGCTCTCGGTGAGCATGCCCACGCGAACGCCTTCCAACGAGGCAATGGCCACCAGCATCCGCAACCGCTCGACCTCGGCGTTGTACGGTGTGCCCAGTTCGGCCGAACGCACTGTGACCGTCACCACCTTGCTCGCCTTGGCCAGCTTGCAACAGGCGGCAAACTGGTCGTAGTAACGCCGGTCGGAATCGGGCAGGTCCGTATCCACGCTAAAAGCGACGGGGGTAAGGCGGTGCGTTTGCCGGCAAGCCCGCACTGCGGCGTCCAGGTCGGCAGCCACCTCCGACGGCTTGATGTGCCCGTCGATCTCGTGAATCATGATTTCCACGCACGTGTATTCCAGATCCACCAGCCGCTGCAAGGCGGCATCCAGGGAGAGATCGGCAAAACATCGGGTACTGGCAGCAACGAACACGCCCAAACTCCTTTAGGACCTGGCGAGAAATAACTTCCGATTTGGATTGCGGTAATTCATTACCGCTTGGGCCGTTTTGCGGCCTTTTTTATTGCCGGCTAAATCGGGAACTTATTTTGGCCAATTTCCTTTACAACAGACAACGGCAGACACGCACTCATCGCCTGTAGCTTACCGCGAAAGTGGCCCTTTTGGCAACACCACCGGAATGGGTCTTAGGTCTTTGAATTAGAACTTAGGTTTTGGCTTTCTTGAGCTTGCCCTTGGTTATCGAGACGAGCCACCTCGAGACGCTGATGCACTTGCTACAGGTTGCCTGGCGGTTGCCGGGCTTACTCGGCGGAAGTAAGATGGGGGATTTCCTGTGCCTCCTTATTGCGACACGATCGCGGAAAGAGAGATCGACTCGATGAAAAAACTCGTGGCGTGCGCAATTTTCATGGCATTGGTTTTGCCCGGCGGCGCGAGGTCTGTGGCCGCGATGCCCGCTGGCAGCGGCCACCAGGGACCGCCCGCCGAACTGGCACCGCCCGGGTTTATCCCGAAGCCGCGAGACAACGTGGTTGAGCGGCGGGCCCGCACTCAGCCCTTGGCGCCGGTTGGGGCCAAGGAAATTCCCTACGTGGAGACGGAGCCCGCGCCGGCCCTGACGGAGACAGAGCGGCAGCGCGGATACCTGCTGTTTGCCCGCCCCACCGTGGAACCCATTTACCCGAATACCCGGCCACGGCCGGACGAGCGTCTGAAGGCCCTGGTCGCGTTCGCCGCGCCTGGCCAGTTCGAGCCGGTGACTATGGCCTTGTATCCCGTCCGTCCCCTGGTGAACCTGAAGGTTCGCGTAACACCCTTGGCGTGCTCCACGGGCATAATCCCCGCCGACTGCATCGATATTCGGCTTGGCACCTACTGGAACGTCGGCTACCCGTCTTACACGACGGTAACGACGTATCGCCGCACGCCGGAACTCCTGGAGCGCGTGACCCTCCACTCCTCGCCCACGGGCGAATGCCAGCGCTACTGGCTGACCATCCACGTTCCCGACGACGCCAAGCCGGGCCTTTACCTGGGAGCGGTGACTGTCTGGGACGACGGATTCGATCGCGCCCTGAGCATCCCGATTGCCCTGCGGGTGCTCGGATTCCGCCTCCAGAAAGACCCGGCCAAGCACTATTCGGCGTATTTCTACACGCGGAACAAGGCTCTTTATCGGGGACGGAACCAAGCCTTCATTCGCAAAGCCGCCGATAACGACTACCGGGCCATGGCCGACTTTGGTCTGGACATGTTGCCGACCCTCGACCTGAGTTGCGAGGACGGCCAGCGAATAGTGTTGCGCGACGCCGACGAAATTCCGCGGATGCTCCGCGCTGGTTTGCGCGGGCCGGCGGCGGTGACGGCCGATAGTGTCATTCAACGGGTGTATCGCGACACGACTCCTGCTGGAAAGGTCGAGAGCCACTGGCGCGTGAGCTCGATGCCGACAAAGGCATTCTACGATCGCATTACCAGGTTGTTCCGGGCTTTGGATGTCGAGCGCAAGGCTAAGGGCTGGCCAGAGCTTATCTGCTGCCCGATCGACGAAGTCGATTCGTCGTGCAAGGAGTTTGGCGCGAAGGTCTATGCGGCCATCAAGGCGGCGGGTCTGAAGACGTACGCGACTAAAGACCCCGTCGAGCCTGATGCCGCGACGTATGCCCCGTACCTGGACATCTGGTGCTCGCAGCCCTACTCCGTGCCGTTTGGGCAGATCATCGCCCAGAGACAACACGAGTATTGGTGTTATCCGAACCACAACGCCGGCGAGATCAAGGACCGCCTGACCATGTGTAAAGGCGGCCGGATGACCTACGGTTTCGGCCTTTGGCGGAGTGGTTACACGACGCTGATCCCCTGGCATTGGTGCTGGACCTGTGAATCGGACCCCTTCGACTATTTGCGGGGAGGTTTTTCGGGTTGCGGGCAGCGTATGGACGATGAAGGCGAGGTCATTCCGGCGGTATATTGGTCCTGTTTCCGTGAGGGTTATGACGATGCCCGCTACATCTATACGCTCCAGCAGGCGGTTGCCGAGCGGCAAAATTCCACCGACCCGTCTTGCCGTGCGGCGGTTCGCGAGGCGCAGAAGGTTTTACAAGAGACGTGGGACGCCATCCGCGTGCAGTCGAAATACCTGTCCACCGGCATGTGGCCTGCCGAGGAGTTCGACGCTATCCGCTGGCGTCTGGCGGTCGAGACCCAGCGGGTTCTTCAGTATCCCGCGACCGATAAAGACAACTGCGCCCTCAGTCTTGAGTCAGCACCACTGCGGCGACCTCGGCCAAAGTGCAGGCCCCTTTGCCGTTCGAGCAAGCGGCCAAGTCCGGAAACCTCGAAGTCTTCGACTTGGGCGGCGGTTTCCGCTCGTGGGCCAACGGCACCGCCGAGGGTCGGATAAAGATTACCGACGAGGCGCGGCACAAAGGTACGACGGGACTCCGCTGGACGGTCGCGGTCGATTGGCTGCACGATGGCGGGGAAGGGGGCAAGTACCCGATCGGCTGGCCGCGAATCAGCCGCAGTTTCAAGCCCGGCGAACTCGACCTGACCCGGTACGAGTCGCTCGTGTTCTGGATACGGCTGGACTCCAGCCGTGAACCTGCCAACATCACCCACACACCGATCGGCCTGGTGATCGGATCGCATACGGTCGACAGGCCAATCTACGGAACGACCGTGGATCTGGGCGGTCGGCAGCACGACTGGACTCCCCTGCGATTCTCCGTAGCGGAAATGGTGGCCGAAGCCGGTAGCGGCGCAAAACCGTGGAAGTCGATCAGCCTCGTGCAACTCTTCATCTCCGAGAGCAACTTTCCGCATGGTACCCGGTTGGTTTTCGACGTAGGCGAGGCGCTGGCCGAGCGCATGAGAGAGCCAACCCTGATTGGATTGGGTGCCCCTCAAAATTTGTTATTGCCTTGCCAGAGCCTGACTTTGACCTTCGAGGCGGCAGGAATGATGGCGGTCTCCCGGGGCAGCCACGAAATCAGCGTTGCGCTGCGGAATCCCGATGGCGCGATCGCTGCCGATGCCCGGCAGGACCTGGCCAGCGGAAATCGGATTACGATCGCCTGCCCGGAGTTGGTACCGGGCACGTACGTGCTGCGTGCAACCATCCAGGACGCGCAAGGCCGGCCGTGTTCGCAGTGGGCACAACCGATCGCCATGCACGCCGGCCCGCTTTACTAGGTTGGTTGGTTATTCGAAGGCTTATTCTATAATTGCTTCTATAATAGAGTACATGAAAGGTAGCCGCGTGATGAGCCATCTGCGTGCCAAGATTGCAAGCGTTCCAACCGCCCTCCAACCCCCCCGTACCTGCTGCGTAGCATACGTCCTCTGCTGGCTTGCGGCGATGTCGGTGCTCCAGCCCTTGCCTGGCCGTGCCCAGACGGTCACCGGCGCGGGCATGGAGGATTTCGGCAAAACCTTCGGCATTAACGCGCGGGGATGGTCAGTCCAGCAAATCGATTGTAGTCTCGGAGCCAACGTACTGTGGCCGCATGACGAAGCCACCTTCACCTTCTTCATCCGCCCCGGACGCGCCTACAAGGGTCCGCTCCAAGTCCACGTGGTCCACTACGGCACCAAGGGCAAAGCGGGTGATTGGTGGAAGCCCGTCGTGTTCAAGATCGACGACGGCGGTTCCATGTCGCTCGACGTCGATCTTCCGGCCGGAGGCGGCATGGTCAAGGTCAAACCCAAGATCGGCGACGTCTTTGGCGGATACGCGCTGGTCCTGGAACTTGGTAATCGTGGCCGGGCGTTCGCCGCCACGTGCGTTCGCGTGCCCAAGCCCGAGCCGGGCCGCGAGCGGCTACCAACTTACGCCATGGATCTGGGCTGGCCTTTCGAGATGTCGCCCAAGGTCTTTAATGTCTTCAAACGGCTGGGCGTAAAGGGCGCTCGCGTCGAAGGGGGCTACAATACGATCGCCGACGCCCACGTCGACTGGGCCATGGAAAACGACCTGACGCTGATGCTCACCGTGGGCTGCGGCGGGACGCCACAGCAGCAGCAACCCGCCGGCCGCGGGCGGCCGTGGCTGCGGCCCGACGGCGCAATGATCGAGGGCATTAAGGAGGATCTGGCCTGGCTGCCTTCCTTCGACAACGAGTTCCAGCGCTACATCGAGCAGGTCCTGAGCGCGTACGGCTGGCCGAAAGGCCCGATCAACGCCGTGGAGCTTTGGAACGAGCCCTGGGAAGGCGTCTCGATTTCGGGCTGGGGCGCCGATATTCCCCGTTTCCGCGAGATCTACAGGGCCTTGGCGAGGGCTGTGGCTGCAGCCCGCAAAGAGGCTGGCGTGCAAGTGCTCATCGGCGGCGCCTGCTCGACCACCAACACACGCGACAAGCTTTTCTGCGACGGCAGCGATGCCTTCCTTCCCTGGCTCGACTTCGTCAGTATCCACTACCAGCCGCTGGCGAACGACGCCGCGCTGGAGCCCAAGTGGATGAACCGCAAGAGCGAGTTCGGCCGCGTACAGGTCTGGGACACCGAAAGCTGGGTGGCCAATTCCGACGAACGCGTGGCGGGCGTCATTGCCTCGATGCGGGCCATGGGCCAGGACCGCACGGCCGGAATATTCGCCGGTAACGTCTTTACCTCAGAAAAGCCCCGCCTGGGCGACAAGGAATATGCCGTGGCACAAGTCTGGGCCCCGGGCGCGGCGATCGCCGCCACGCAACACTTCCTGGGCCAGCGGGCGTTCCAAGAGATTCTCTTCAAGAACGGCCTGCCCTTCGTCTTCGTCTTCGATGGCTTGCCCAGAAGAATCGGCGGCCAACGGGCTGGGCCCGCCAATCCGGACGACGGCACGCTCGTGGTCCTGGGCGACCTCAGCGCCAGTTACGACCGCAACCGCGTGCTGTTCCGATCCGTAGGCCTGGCCAACAATGCCAGCATGGAACTGGACGACGCCAGCGGAAAGTTCATCCTCTATGATTTCTACGCCAACCCCTTGCCTTCCCAGGGCGGCAAGATTCGCGTGCCGCTGAATAGCCTAGGCTACTTCCTCCGCAGCGACGGCAGCCCCGGCTCTTTCGCCGCCCTGGTCAAGGCGGTCGCCGCGGCAAGGATCTCAGGCGTCGATCCGGTCGAGATCGTGGCCGGCGACATGACGGCCCCGATTGCGACACAGCCGGATATCCGCATCAAGCTGACCAACGTGCTCAATCGCCCCATCGAGGGCAAGCTCACGGTGATGGTCGAGGGGCTTTCCCTCGATCCTGCCGATCAGACGGTGACGCTGGCCGCCGGACAGACGCTGGAATTTCCTGTCAAGGTGGTCGGCGGCCGGACGGCGGCCGACAACAACTACCGGCTTGCGGCCGAACTGGACGCCGGCGGCGACGGCGCGGTGAAACACGTGGAACTGATGCACGCCAACGTGATCGCCCGGCGGACGATCACGATTGATGGCAACCTGGACGACTGGAAAGGGGTCATCCCCCAGACCGCCGCGCAAAACGTGGGCACAAGCATGACCGAGAAAGCCTACCTGCCCTTCAAGGATTTCGGCCGCCAGGACAGCGGCGCTGTGATCGCCTACCTGGCCTACGACGCCAAGAGCTTCTACTTTGCTGCCAAGGTGCCGAAGATGGACGGCATGCCGCGATTTGAGACTCGCAAGGACGACGACTACTTCTATCCCAAAAAGTTCCGGAGCCAGGGCAAAGAACTGACATGGCCTGAAGGCGTCCGCCGCTTCTCCTATCGCAAGGATTTCGAGATTCCCTCGGGCAATGGCAAGCACAATGTGCAGATCGCCTTCAATGTGCTGCCGGCGGAGAAAAAGGCCCTTCTGCCGTTCCCGGCGGGCACGATGCCGCGTTTCTGTGCCTATCCGGACACGGATTATGAATTCGCCCTGAACAAGGTTGGCGCGGACTATGGCGGCGGCACGGAAATCTTCTGCCTGCTGCGTCCCGGTGCACCGCGAAAGCATTTCTACCCGCGGCAACCCAAGGCCCCCGTCGATGGCGGCCCCGTCAAAGGCGACGCCCGACTCGTGGTCGCCGGCAATGTCGTCGAGTGCGCGATTCCGTGGAGCGAATTGCCGGAGGTCAAGCAACGGCTCGACGCCGGACGGACGGTGAAGTTCTCTTTCCGAGTCAATAACGGTCCCGGCGCCCTGGAATTGGCCGCCGGCCGCAGCGTGTCAAAGGACAACTGCCTGGCCTTCCACAACGACTGGTACACGCACTGGGCCAACGAGGTGGAATTCGGCTTCGAGAAGTAGGACTTAAGGAATGATCAGCGAGGAACTCTATTACAATTATCTGGCGTGTTTGCTCTCGGGCGAGCATCACCGTTGCCAGTCGATTGTGACGGAGCTGTTGAAGCAAAGAGTGGAAATCAAAGAGTTGTACGTCGGTCTGTTTCAGCGTTCCCTTTACGAAGTGGGGGAAATGTGGGAACGCCGCAAGATCTCGGTTGCAGTGGAACACATGGCCTCGGCCATCACGGAGTCGCTTCTCGCGCTTGTTTATCCGGCGCTCTTTTCAGCGGAACACTCCGATAAATCGGCGGTAATCGCCTGCGTGGCAAACGAGCGGCATCAAATCGGCGCCAAGATCGTTGCCGATTTCTTTGAACTCGCCGGGTGGCACGGATATTTCCTTGGTGCAAATATCCCGGACCGCGATTTGTTCCAGACGATTGATGACAAGCGACCCCAGGTAATCGGGCTGTCCCTGAGCACTTACTTCAATTTCCCCAACCTGGTGAAGACAATCGAAGACCTCACCGGTCGTTACCCTGAATCGCAAATCATGGTCGGTGGGCAGGGGATGCGGTATGGCGGGGCCGAAATGCTCTCCCAATATTCCAAGGTTCGTTACATTCCGTCATTGAGCGATCTGCAAGCCGTTCTAACCGAGGGTTAAGATGCCAAGCGAGGCGATTCAGAAGACCGTTTACCGCTACTTGCAGGACGAGGCGAACCTCGTCTGCCTGGTTTTCAGCCGGGATGGACAGGTCGTTGAAACGAACAAATACACGGAGCAACTCTTCGGGGTCGACCTTGTGGGATGGTCCTTCCGCCAGGTCTTCATCATTTTTGACGGCTCGTTGAGCTTCGACGAATTGCTTTCGGATTCCCAACAGGTACAGCACCTTGATGTAACGCCGCACACTGGGCTTCCGCAGACGCTTTACTTCCGTTTTTTTGATCTCGGCCCTGAGATATTGGCAATTGGTTGTTCCAATGCCCAGGACGAAGAAGAACTTCGCAGCCGAGTCTTGTCATTGAACCAGGCTCTCGCCAACCTAAACCGCGAACTGCAACAAAGCAACGCCGAACTGGCACGACTGAATGAACAGAAAACCCAGTTCGTGGGAATGGCAGCTCACGACCTTCGCAGTCCGTTAAGTACGATCACGATGGCAGCGCAGTGCCTGAGAATACAGGCAGAAGGTGTTTTGGATGCGGAGTCGCTGGACTTTCTCTCCCGGATCGAATCCGTTGCTGACTCGGCACGGCGACTGGTAGACTCATTCCTTGATCTTTCCATTATTCAATCTGGCCGATTGACTATCGAATGCAAGCCCACGGATATCCGTGCAGTGATTGACCAGGCGAGAACGCTTCTGGAAATTCCCGCCAAGAAGAAGCAAGTCTCGGTCATCGTGCGCCACGGCTCCGACGTTCCGGAGACGGTGATGGGCGACGCGCCGAGGCTTCAACAGGTGATCGTCAATTTTCTTTCCAATGCCGTGCAGCATACCAATCCGAATACGTCTGTCGTGGTGTTTACAAGCCGGGAAGAGGCAAATCTCAAGGTGTCCGTCACGGACCAGGGAGCGGGAATACCTCAAGAGGAGATTCCCAGGCTCTTCAAGCCATTCGAGCGTGGAAGCGCCAAGAAAACTGCGGGCGAGAAGAGCACCGGCCTGGGGTTGGTTATCGCGCGGAAAGTCGTAGAAGCCCACAAGGGCACAGTCGCGATAGAGAGTGAACTCGGCAAGGGATCGACGTTCTCCTTCACCATACCAATTAATAAGCCTAGCTGAAGGTGATTCGCCATGGCTGCCAGTAATTCGTCCCGGGTGATGGACCAACTACGCACCGCAACACACGAACTTCATGCCCAGGTCGAAGCATTGCCGTTCTTCAAGGCTCTGATGGACGGCAAGCTGCCTCTGGAGAGTTACGTCGGACAATTACGGGCCATGGCCATCGTCCATGCGGTGTTGGATAATACCGTAAAGAGCCTGGATCATCCATCGATTACCTCGGTCTGGGAAGCGGGAATGCGCAAGCTGCCACTGTTGGAGCAGGACTTGGCTTATTTCGAGCCGCACACGAATTCGCGGTCCGCCGAAGCAACCGATATCGCACTGAAAATGGCCGAGCAGATCAGGTTAAGCAGCGTGCAGGTGCCGATCACGTTGCTCGGGTACCTCTACGTCCTGGAAGGTTCAACTCAAGGGGCCGCGGTGCTTCGTCCCGAAGTGGCTCGGACATTCGGCCTAACCGGCACTGGCGGATTGAACTATTTGACCAACTACGGAAGCAGTGCCAAAGAGCATTGGGAACAATTCGGACGCCGCATGAATCTCGCGGTGACCTTGCCCGTAGAACAGCGGCAGGTCGTGCAGGCGGCACGCGAGGCATTTCAGGGCTTTGCCCAGATGTTTGCGGCCCTATTCCCTTTGAGGTCCACGCCAGCACGCCCGCTGGCGACTTCCTTGAATCCCGAGGCCGGTTCTCACCCGATTCCCAGCGACCCCCGTGAAATTGCCGCCGCAATCCGCGCCGGCGAGACGTGTTGGAAACGATTCCCGTACTTTGAGTGGCGATATGCCGAGCGGGGCCGGAAGTTCGCGTCGAGCGATAGTGCATGGCTCGTAACGCTTTCTGAGCATGACCAGGCTCTGGTGAACCAGCAAATCACCTGGCTCAGTCAGGTGCTTGCGGCCCGAGGAATGCCGCAGTTGACCCTTGAAACCCACCTGAAACTGCTCTATCAGGAACTTGTTCGGGCGATCCCCGAAAAGCAGGAGTCTTACCGGAAGCTCCTTGCGGCCTCCGATCATCTGGCGGAAACTCGCCGGAATCAAATTGATGATCAACGGTTCCAGCTACTTGTCTCCGAATTCGACGCGGCGGTTGGGCCGGACTGGAATGAGCGACTTCGAGGGGCCGGTGACTTGCTAGTTGCCGCCGTTGCAGACGAGAAGGCGGGAATAGACAATGCGGTGGAAAGCATCGAAGAATGGATGTCGGATGTAACTCGTTTCCCACAAACTTGGGTCGATGCAGTTCACAGCCTCATCCAGAAAGCACGAACGTAGCTGGCAGAGGGACTGACCGCGTTCCGCTTATTTGGACTGGACGTGTCCAATCAGAAGTCCACCAAGGCGGCGATCCCAAAGAGGGTCGTGCGGACGGACTTGGGATCAATCTGGGAATTCGTAGGCGATGCGACCGATGGTACAGGGGACGGTCTTACAAATTGAAGCCACCCGGCCCACTTCCGCTGCCGGATCAGACTCCTCGCCGCTACGGATAGAAAGGGCACGGCCGGGGCCCGTTTGCGCGGCCAGCCACCGCAGGCAAGCACTCCGATTGCATGAAGTTTGGGCTGTCGCCCTTGTCAAGCTCGATGACATGCCGTTCCGGTAAGATATGCAGGTAGTAGTATGCCTCCGGCTTCCAGCAGACCAGGAGCCCAGGTCCCCAGACGTTCCGTTCTGTGGAAGGCTGGAGCAAATCGCACTCGACTGTACCGCTGCTCATTTGCACGGCGGAAGTGCAGATCCGCCGCTGGCGAGCACCGACGAGCGTCACCTCGCCATCCTCGAAGGCCCATGCGCCCCGCCACTTCTGCAAGGTGGCCCGGTCGCGACAGGCCTCGGCCGTCTTGGGCTCCAACCAGGCCTCCCAGCCGGATGGCAACTCGACGTCGGGTTCGTCTTCGAAGCTCTCGCCGTAAAGCATCTGCGCACAAGCCAGGATGCAAAGCGTAGCTCAGGTCTTCGATGTTGTAGCCGATAAAACGCGGGTTCAACTCGGCCACGACGCGGTCCGTGTGCACTCGGATCTTGGCCTTCGCGGGCGGTTGGTCCCGCAAGACTCCATTGCTGCGCGGCAGGTCCCGCTGGTTCACCCGCAAGGCAAGGTCGTACTGGTCGACGCCCAAGACCTTTGACGGTCGATCTGCGGCTGGATCGTTCTTGACCTCAGCACGATAATCGACCACGATGCCGTCCACCAACCGCTTCGTTCCCTGGCGCGTCACCTTTCCACCGACCGGAGTCAGAACGATCACAACAGCCGAATCCTTCGCCAATTTCAAGGCGGTGGCACCGCAAACATTGGAGGCGACCACTGTCTGCGAGACTGCATCGTACAGATCGACCCGCTTCGGCCCGACGTCGATTCGAACCTCCTTGCCTTCCGCATACGGGTTGAGAATCAGGTAAGTCGGATCGGCCTTGCAATGACGGAAATCGGTGGCAAGGCAGTCGATTTGCAGGATGGCCGGGTCGCTGGTCGGGCCCACCGCCGCGGCGAGCAAACCAACATGACTGGAACCATAGAGCGAGAAATCCGACGGCATCGGCTTTCCCCAACGGCCGGAAAGTGGATCGCCACACGCGCAGGGGTTTCTCTTTTCGTCCTGCGGGCGAACGCCGACTTTCCGCAGTCCTTCATATGCAATCGCGTCGCGGGTCGAACTGAGCTGGTCGTAGCAGGTCTGGTTTTCCGGCGGCAGCCCATTGGCGTAAAAACATCGACAACTGTTGGCCGCGTTAAGGATGTACTTGCCAACTGCGCGGGCAAACCGCGCATCGTAACGAGGAAGCGGGGCCAGTGCCGCCACGGTGTCGAAGGTATTCATCGCGAAGCCGTACCCGCCGCCGTCGGTCGGGCAACCAATAATCCCGCCAACGTCATAGTTGCCCCAGCGTCCGGTGATCAGTCCCCAGCGGCGAGTTTTCTCTGCGCCCGTCTTTTCGATGGCGTCCGACGCCAGAAGCTGTTTCGTCTCGGCGAGCGGCAGTGCGCGGCATGCGCTGTCGGCGTCCATGCACCAATTCAGCATCCGCTCCACGTCGTAGTTTGTATCTTGTTCGGCGTTCATGCGGGCCGCGAGCGTCGCGCCGAAGGGCAACAAGACCTCATAATATGGATTGTGCCTGGTCTTCTGGATCGCATCCATGCATTTCCGGGCCGATTCGAGGTAACGCCCATCTCCGAAGCGTGCGTACGCCATGTATTCGATGTATGCCAGCCCAGCGACCGCTTCTCCCTCGACATGCACGCCGTCGTTAATTGGCCTACACGTCTTGAAATCGAAGCCGGTGAACCACTCGCCCGAAGCCAGCGCCGGCGTCATCTTGGCCAGGTTGTCGGCCGCCTGCCGGACGAGAATGTCGAGGCCGGCGTGGCCCGGATAGCGGTCCTCCAGCCAACTTGCGAGCACGTTGCACATCAAGAAATACCAGAGAGAGCCCTGGGAGTTCGCAGCGGCGGGCGGAGACGGGACGTCGAGAAAGATACCCGGCCCACCACGCTCGGCGGAACTGAAATACTGCTTACACATGCGAGCGTAGTCGAACCCGTCCTGGCTCCGCTTGTCGATGCCCACAAGGCTGGCGCCGACCACAGCAGCAATGCAATTGAGCGACTCGTGCGTGCCGGGGTGATCCTTGTTCATGTCGGGATGCCCCAGGGCGGCCGGCAGGCCAAAGCCATCCTCATCCCAGCCGATATGCGACTTATCGATCCAGATGATCGGGAGGAATCGCCCCTTGGCGTTGTGGTCGAAGACCAGGGTGTCGTAGTCGCGAGCGACCTTCTTCCAATTGCGCATGAGGTACGGCTGCGGCAGATTGGGCATTTCCTCGATCCGCGGAATGACAATCTGCGATTCTGCAGCCGCACATGCCCTATATGCCATGAGGGCGAAAACCATACTGAAAATCTGAATCGTGACCCTGCGGAGTCGCAACATTCTGCAGCTCGTTTCGTGCAAGTTATGAGAAATGCTTTCCAGGTAGTAACCCCATTATGGGCAGCTGCCGCAGCAGACACAACCTCAGGGAACGCGGGCAGTCGAGTTTTGGGGGCGACGGATGCCGTCCCTGGGGCGTGGTCAATACCAGCGCCGCGTTGCAGTACGACAGTGGGTTGATCCAGAGAGTGTCGCCTCCCGTTAAGCGAGTAGAATGATGAGCGGCAAAATGGCCTTCCAACGCGGATAGGATTGAGCTGCACACAATACTCGCATGATCCTCTGACATCGTCCTGCGAACCGCTGCGCAAGCGTCCATGTAGCGCGCGACGGCCGACATCGACTTCAGGAGCGAGATTGCACCGAGAAAATGCCCCTCGCGTGTCAGATCGGCAACAGTTTCCAGGACCTGGCTGTGGCAGATGCCATGATACCAGTCCACGCCGAAGCCCAGACAAACCAGGTACCTTCCGGTGACATCGACTTGATGGACGGCGGCGATGCTCGCCATGTCCTCACCCGGCGTGCCAAGGCCAGCTTCGTCGCCGCGCATGAGACTGTCCGTCCCGCCGTCCACCAGGACGATTGCATCGATCTTCAGTTCTTCGACCAGTCTTCGGTACGCGTCTCGCAATGGCTGGACTCCGGAAGAACGGGAGATCAAAGCCGGTGATAGGGTGCATAATACGGTACCCCGTGGACACATTTCCCTGTCAAACGCCACGTGAGAAGGCCACGTGCCGTCCCAGCTACGCGAAGCGGGCGAGCTTTTCAGCCCCGAAACTGAATTATTTCGCTTTTTCGGCGGCGGGCCGGTCGCCCCGACGCACCAACGGATCCAGCAAGCGGTCGGTGGCAGCCAGACGGCGGCTGAAATCGATGAAAGAGCTGCCGGACCCGGGGTTCCAGATCCGCTCGACCATGGTCGGCAGACGGTTCCGCAGGCTGGGCAGTTCCAGCGCCTCGGGTTGCTCCCAGGCGCACATCTGCGCTCCGAGCACGCTCTTGCCAGGCTGGACGAGTTGGCCCTTGTCCTCGGGCTTGGCGCCGAAGGGTTTGAACTGGAGGCGGTTCCAGGCGTAGATTTCCGCGGGCGGCCGGCAGTTGGCGTTGACCACGTATAGCGGCGTCCACGAAGCGTTGATGATCTTGTATCCATCGTCGATCAGGTCTTGGGGCAAGTAGAAGCGGATCTCGTAGGTCATCACGACGACGTCCTTGGGAATCGGCACCTTCCCGTACCGGCCGAAACCCTCCCAGACGATCATCTGCTTGCCGTGCTTCTTGACGATCTCATCCATCTGGCAGAGGAAACGACGGTAGAGTTCGTGCTGGTTGGGCAAGTCGTATTTTTTCATGGCGGCCTTGAAGTCCACGTTCTGATCGGCCAAGGCCAGGTCGGCCTCGTCGCCGCCAATATGAAAATAGGGCGTGGACGTGAATACCTCGCACATCTCGCTCACCATGGTTTCCACAACCCGCATGACCTCCGGCTTGCAGAAGTTGATCGACGCATGGTGCTCGTAGGGCTTCGTACGGGCAATGACGAACAAATCGCGCATGGCTCGAATGGCGGCGGCCGAATGGCCGGGCATTTCGTATTCCGGGATGATCGTCACGTTGCGGGCGTCGGCGTAGGCCACCAGGTCTTTCAGCTCTTCGAGCGTGTAACTCGCACCGCCATGCTGGTTCTGGGTGTTGAGCTTGGGATAGGCCCGCGAAGGGAAGGTGAATGCCTGGTCGTCCGTCAGATGCAGCTGCAGATAGCGAACTTTATAGAGCCGGCAGAGTTGCACCAGGTCTTTCAGACTGGCGATGGAATGGTAACGACGCGCTACGTCGACCATCAGACCTCGGTACTCACACGCGGGTCGATCATCAATCGACATGCAGGGGATCGCCGCGTCCTGGCCGTGAACAACAAGGGCTTGGAGCAGGGTCACCGTGCCCAAGGCGACAGCGGCATAGTTTCCGCCTTGCACCGTCGCCCGGTCGGCAATCTGCAGCCGATAGGCCTCCCGCTTGAGCTTGGGGTCAATGACCAGGGCGATGTCGCCCCGGCCCGGTTTGTCTTGGCTTGACGCCAAATCGAGGCCGGTGATTTGGCGGATCTCTTTGCCGAGGACTCGAGCCAGCGGCAGGAGGACCGGATCCTGAACCACAATTCGGCTGTGGGCAGCGAGCAGCATCGTCCCGCGCGCCATGTTGACGGATTCCGGCCAGGGCACGAAGTTGGGCTGGGAAGCGGCAGCCGATGCCGCCAGGGTCAGAAAAACTAGCTCCGAGATAATGTGTTTCACGGGAATCCTTGGGAATCCTCAAGATGCCTTGGCCTTGGTGGACGACGCGGAGGCAGCAACTCCTTTGCCCGTCAGCGCCTTGCCCCGATCATAACGGGCGGACAATGGGGTTGCAACACGGTGGCTCACCGCAAAGCCGACAAGTGCTTCCCAATTCGGCCCGGCGAACCGATGGATCGACCGGCCAAGCCCGCCTGCAACACGTTCAATGTGCCGGCGTTGAAGCTGCGCAAAACCTCACGTTTCCGGAATCGGGTGACCGGGAATTCGGTTGTTGATGCCCCGCCAGTATCCCAGGTTCAAGGCCATCGTTTGCAACGGTCGCACGCCAGATCGCAGCACGCGCTCGAGAATGCAGGACGGGGAGAAGAAATGACGCCGGAACCACATATAGCCATTCCAAAGCGTCTCGGGGCTCATTTTCGCAGGTCGAAAAGCAACCGCCGTTTTGCCGTTGTAGTAACTCCAGTCGCCGGTCAGAAGCCGACCGCTCTGTTGCAGTTCCTCGAATAGGGGCGTTTTGGGAAACGGCGTCAGGACGCTTACCGTTGCTCCGTCAATTCCCATACGAGTAGTCTGGCGAAGGGTCGTTTCGAAGGTCGTTTCGTCATCTCCGTCAAAGCCGAAAACAATTCCCGCCTGAACCGTAATCCCCTGACGATGGATCCGCTCGATTCCTTCTGCGTAGCGGTCAACGATATTAAAGGCTTTATTCGCCAGTCGCAGGCTTTCCGGCGAGAAGGATTCCAGGCCGAGGAACAGGCAAACACACCCCGCCCGCGCTGCGGAGACAAGGAGTCGTTCTTGCTGCGCGCTGGCCAGCGTCACCATCGCCGCCCAACGTTTCCCCACACTTGCAAGTCGTTCGAACAGGCGAAGTGCATACTCGGGCTCCATGAAGAGTTGGTCGTCCCAGAAAGCCAGTAGCGGTGATCGAATCGTCCGGACTTCGCGGACCACGTCTTCCACGGGTCGAAATCGGGGCGTGGGACCGTAGATCTGCCGAAGATTGCAGAAAGCGCATTTGTGGGGACATCCGCGAGTGGCAATGATCGTATCGCCGCAGACGCCGCGCCGGTAGATCAGGTCTCGCCGCGCGTGAGGCAATCCATCCATGCTTGGCGGCTCCGGGTCCCGGTAAAACGGCTGGAGAAAGCCGCGGGCGGCGTCCTCAATAACCATCGGCCAGACTCGTTCAGCTTCACCGATTACAACGGCGTCGGCGTGATTTCGAGCTTCTTCCGGCAAAAGGGTGGCATGGGGGCCACCGAGAACGACCATCCTCCCTCGATCGCGGAAGGAATCGGCCAGGTCATAAACGTGGCCTGCGTTGGGCGTGTTGCAGGTGATTCCGATAAGATCGGCGGGCGTATCGAGACAGATCGTTTGGTTGTATTCATCGACAATCTCGACCTGGTGCGGCGGGTGGACGAACCCGGCCAGGTAAGGCATCGTGAGTTGGGCAAAGTTATTGAACTGCCCGCGGCGCAAAGCCCTTATAAAGCGGTTTTCGGGCGTTATCAACAGTACGCGCAAGGTCTTTTTTCCAGATCATTTCTGGCGCAGGGCATGCTTCCGCCACTCTTCGCCAAGCCGCGTTCCATCCCAGCCATAGGCATCTTCGATTGCTTTCAATTCCGGCGTGCCTGCCCGGATCGCCAGGAGCATCTTTCCATAGAGGTCGGGCTGCCGGGCCAGGAGCGTCGTCAGGCTCCATGCCTCGACGTAGTTCGATTGGACCATCTTGAACGTGTCGAGCTTGAAGAACTTGTCCAACGGCGTGAGTTGCTTCTTCAAGAATTGGCGGCGGACCAAGAGGCTCCATGGCCGACTGTCGGCCCCCAGGTCGCGGCGGTCCTGGTGATAGCCGGAATTGGCAATCATCACCTTGGGCGAGCCGGCCGCGACCTCTTCGGCGAGGTTGGCGAAACCGGTCGCCAACGGACCCGCCTTCCGCGGCCGGGCAAGTTGACTGTAATACATGTATCCCACCGCCAGCCCCGTGCAGCGGTGCTCGCTTTCAAACTCGTTTCCTTCCAAGCAGATGGCGCTGAACCAGGGGGTGTAGAAGGCCGGCCCCTTGGCGACCGATGCCCTGAACTCCTCGTTGCCGCCGGGATTATCCTTCTCCTCGTAGCGGGACCCGATCAGGTCGAGCATGGCCTTAATCCACCGCGCGTAATCCACGCGGGTCTTCAGGTAAATCAAGTGTGCGGAGCGCCGATCCAAGCCGCAGCGGACCGGCTCGCGGAATTTCGTGTGGAAGAACGCTTCCAACTTCTCGACTGTCGGCAACGATTCCTCGACAATTCCCTTGCCGGTCCAAAGCGTGAGGTGGCGCGAATGGACGGAGAGCAACTCGAGGCCGCTGAGGGCATTGATCGTCTTGATTTCTTGGAGCATCCTCTCGCGCTGGGCTTCGCTGGTCCACATGCCCTTGCCCGGTATGAGCGGCTGGTCGGGCGACCCCTTGACGGCCGCTATTTGCGGCGGGCGAAAACCCAATGCCTGTAGTTCGCCTTCGATCGCAGGCGTGACCGCGAAATCGATGCCCTGCTCCGCCGCCTTATCGACGATCTGCTCCGGAGGCACGTGGTCGCGGCATAAGCGGCGGATGTCGGCCATTGTCAGCAGGGCGATTGTCCCGCTGGCCTCGGCAGCATGCACGCGTTTTGGTCCTGCCGGCAACGCGCCCGGCGCAGCCAAGCTTAGAAACGCAAAGATGGTTAGCAGGCGTTGCATGGGAAGGATAAAACTTCAGCGGAAAAAAACATTGTGACTCGCCCGGCGGCGGGCGTCAAGTTGCGGCCAAGGGCTGAATTCACACACTTCCCGCAAGACAACTGCCTTCCTTGGTTTGAGAACTTTGTGGCATGGGCAACTGGCATTTCACGTCCCTATCAGCTAACGTAAGAGATATCGCTTGTCCGTTCTGCGTGCAGATGCAGTACCGCACACCGTACATTATATATTTGCGAGGGACCGACTCATGGCTGAGACTCTGACAGTCAGAAAAAAGTCAGGGGCCGTCGCTGGACGAGCGCAAACGCTCTTGTCCACGTTTTTCCGGCACGCCGTTGCGACGCTGGTTTTGGGTTCGGCCGTTGTTGGGGCCGCGGCGGATCACCCGGGAGTTGCCGGCCCGGGCGAGACGGCGTTGGTACCGGCCGGAAGGCAGTTGCCAGCCGAGACGCCCGCGAACTTGGTGGCGCGACTAGGCGACGACTCTTACGAAAGTCGCCGTGAAGCGGCGGCTCGTCTCGCGAAATGCGGGTTGAACGCGCGTGAGGCACTACTGGCCGGCCTTCGCGATCCCGATTTGGAGGTCCGTCGCAGTTGTCGCCGGTTATTGAACGAGGTGCTGGAGGCCGATTTTCGCCGCCGCCTAGAGGCGCTAGTGGCCGACGCTGAAGGCAAGCAGCAACACGACGTTCCCTGCTGGTCCCGATTTTGCGAGGTCTACGGCAAAGAGACGGTAGCCCGTAAATTGTTCGTCGACATGCAGCGATTCGAGCCGGCGCTCTTGGAGTCGGCGGAAATCGGCGACGACTTGGCCGCGAAGGCATTCCAACTCCGCTTCCAGCAGGCCGTGCAACGGTTCTTCGGCGGCAACCCACCCGGCCAGGGGGAACCTCAAATGGCCACGATCGCCGCGCTGCTGTTCGTTGCCGTAGACTCGAAGGTTCGCCTGCAGGATTCGCCAGCGAACCCGCTTTGGCTCAACCTGCTCTACCAGCAGTCCTTTCAAAAGTCGCTCAACGAAGGCGAATACAAAGACATCTTGCGAAGACTGCTGGGGCGGTGGATTCAGCAGCCGACCGGCCCCTCGCTGGTCATGCAAAAACTCCAGCTCGCGCTGCAATACCAGATCAAGGAAGGGTTGCATTTGGCGTTAGATTTGCTTAAAGACCCCAAGAACCCCAACGCGAATCTTGTCGCGTACGGGATCGAAGGCACGGCCCGACTGGGAGGCAAGCCCTTTGCTGCGCTTCTGGTGCCAATGCTGGGCGAAAAGGGCGAGGTGTTCCGGCAGCAGATGGTAATCAACAACAAGCCGGAGGTCCGGGTGGTCGAAATCCGCGACGTGGCCCTGGCCTGGCTGGTGGAACTGACGGGGCAAGACCATGCCCAGTACGGCATGCCGGAGGCCAAGCAATGGTTTGATAGCCTTCGTCGCTTTCGGCAGCAATCGTTCGGCTTCTTCAACATGGGATTCAAGGACGCCAAGCAACGTGATTCGGCGTTGAAGAAATGGGAAACCTGGGTCAAGTCCAATCCGCTTCCCTCGCCGCCGCAGAAGCCGCCCGCCAGGCCCTCGCCGCCCGCGCCCAACCCCACGCCCCAAGCGGGCGGGGGCGCCGTGCCCGTGGGCATGGGTCCGGGCAAGAACAAGTCGAGTGCGGTCAAGGAAAAGGACCGCGGCGAACTGCCGGTACTCTGCGGGCTGCCTCTTGCGGACCGATCCAAGGTTCAGCAACTGGCCCGTGCGCGGAAGTTGATTTCCCAAAAACAGTACACCGAGGCCGTGGGCCTCTTGGGTGGCATCCTTGCGGCACCGTCGGACTATTCCTACCGGCCCGATCGCGACTCGCCGGTGTGGCGGCGGCTGAAGATCGACGCTGAATACCTGTTGTCGCGGTTGCCGCGGGAAGGATTGGCGGAGTACCGGTTGCTGTTCGACACTCAGGCACGCCGCAGCCTCTCCGAGGCGCTCGCGTCGAGCCCGCCGGCTGGGGTCTCCACTGTGGTTCAGTGTTATTTCTTCACCGAAGCCGGCGGCGAGGCAACGTACTTGCTGGGCACTTATTACCGCACCAAAGGCGAGTTCTCCCGGGCAGCTTCCTACTTCCGCCGACTAATATGCGATCCCGAGCGTGCCTCTCGCTTCGAGCCGGCTTTGAGTATCGAGCTGGCCAGTTGTTACTTGAAGGCGCGCATGCCGCAAGCGGCCACGGAAGTGCTGCTGGAGTGGAAGTCGCGGCAGCGGGGGCAAGCGATCGTGCTGGGTGGCCAGAAGCGAGACGTATTTGCCTCAAAGGAGCAAGCGCTGGCGTGGCTGGAAGCGATCGTCGGCCCGTCGACCTTGGTCGCCGATGATTGGCAGATGTACGCCGGCAGCCCCGGCCGAAATACGCTCGCGGTCGACGGCAATCCGTGGCTCAAGGCCAAGTACCAGGCGCCGGCCGCGTCCGACGCCACCTTGCGCGAGGCGATTGAAACCGTCCAGAAGCGGCAGCGGGAAAATCGCGTGGCCGCAATACCCAGCCTGCATCCGCTAGTGATCGGGGAGACCGTGGTGACACGTACGGCGATCGACGTCCGGGCAATCGACCTGACGACCGGCGCAGTCCGCTGGGAGGCACCGATGGATGACACACTGGGGTATTTCGTACGGTTCGCCGATGCGGACAAGAAGAAAGAGGCGGCCGAGATGATCGTTCGCGGCCTGGCTCATCGCCTATGGGAAGACATTCCCTTCGGCACCATGAGCAGCGATGGCCGCATGGTTTTTGGGCTGGAATGCACGCCCTTTAATCTCGGCTCCGACTGCCAGCCCATGGTCGTCTTGCCCAACGGCCGCCGTCAACTTGATCCCGGTATTTTGAAGACCTACAACACGCTCACGGCCTACGACATGAAGACGGGGAAGATCAAGTGGGAAGCGGGTGGGCCGCCGGAAAGCGGCGGCCCTTTGGCCGGTGCATTCTTTCTTGGGCCGCCCTTGCCGCTGGACGACCAACTCTATGTAGTGGCGGAGATGGGCGAGCAGACCCGGCTCATGGTCCTTCAACCGTCCGACGGAGCAGTTCTCAACCAGTGGACGTTGGCGATCAAAGAAGAGCCGGCAACACCTGCTTTCTCTCCCTTTGGACAGCTGGGCATGGGTCAACGCCGCCGGGGAGCTAGTCCCTCGGCAGCCGACGGCGTGTTGATCGCCTACTGCCCCTCGGACAACCGCTATGTGGCCTTCGACCTCACCACAGGTTCGGTGATCTGGGCCTTCGAGGGACCCAGCAGCGGCATCAATCGCATGAACGTCTTCATCATGCAGGCACAGCAGGCCAACCAGTTGGACCGGCCCGACCGTTGGTGCGACCCCGGCGCGACGATCGCGTCGGGCCATGCGCTCTTTTGTGCGCCGAACTCCGAGGAACTCGTTTGCCTGCGTTTGAACGACGGCAAGCAGGAATGGTCGGTCCCACGCCGAGACGGTCTATACGTGGGCGGCGTGTGTGACGGCAAGGTGATCGTGGTGGGGCGCAAGAGCGTACGGGCATTGAAGCTGTCCGACGGTACGCCCGCGTGGGACCCGGGCGATGCCTGGCTGCCTCCTTCAGCCGTTCCCAGCGGTCGCGGTTACCTTTCTACGAGTTGCTACTACTTGCCCCTGAGCACGGCCGAGGTTGCGGCAATCGACCTGGGCTCGGGACGAATCGTCTCGCGCAGCCGCGCGGCGGACGGCCAAGTCCCGGGCAACCTGGTGAACCACCATGGGGCGATCCTATCGCAAACGGTCGACGCAATCAGCCGCTTTGATTTGTTGCCTTCGCGGGACGCAGAACTCGCCGCGCAGTTGCATGCCCGGCCGGACGATGCCTCGCTGCAGGCCGAGCGGGGCGATGTCCTTTTCTGCCAGGGTCGTTACGCCGAGGCCATCGATCAGCTCCGCCGCGCACTGAAGACCGCGCCGTCGGACCGCATACGGCAATTACTCCGCGACGCCCTCGTCGAAGGCTTGCAGTTGGACTTTGAAAAGTACCGGCCACTGGCCGCGGAACTCGACTCAGTTTTTGACACGCCAGAACTCCGCGGCCGGTTGCTTCAGAGCCTGGCTGCAGGCCTTCGCCGTGGCGGGCGGGCCGGCGAAGCTTTCGACATCTATCTCAAATGGATCGATCATGCGCCGGACGTCCCGAAAACTGAGGCTGCCGATGCCGCGCGGACCATCCGCGGCGACCGATTGATCAGCGGGGGCCTGGCCGACCTGTACGCCGCCGCTGCGCCCGATCAGCGCGCGGCCATGGACCGCCAGATCGAGGCGCGCCTCCACGACGAGCGACTGCCCCAGTTCATCAATTACTTCGCCTTTCATCCTGCGGCCAACGACGCTCGCCTCCGCTTGGTTCGGAAGGCCGGACTCAGCCCGGGCGGACTGTTGGCAAGCGAGTTGATGCTCGACCGTGTACTCCGTTATGGTACTCCCCCGCAACAACGGGAGGCGGCCGGTTGCCTTGTGACGCTGTATCGCAACGCCAACCGCCCTGAGGACGCCGCGCGGTGCTACCGTGAACTGAGCGGGTCCTTGGCCGATATCGTCGGGCGGGACGGCAAACGTGGCCGAGAACTGGCCGCGGCGATCCCGGTTGGCGACCCGGCCCGCCGGGCCCTGGACCACGCCGATCCTTGGCCGCCGGGCGAACCCAAGAAAGATGCCAAAGACGGCAACGCGAACCAACCTTCGGGCTTTAACATGGCGGTCCCCGTCTGGAACCCGGAAGCGAATCGGAGCTTCCAAATCCTCTACATCGCGGGAGTTCCGTCGCTTATGGAGATTAACCCCGACGGCCGAGTACGCTGGAAATTACCCCTCGACGAGGCAAAGATCCACCCGAATTTCATTGGCTACGTGAATCAGTTCTCCGAGGGCCGGCTGGCCGGCCACCTGCTGGTGACCATGCTGGGCAACCGCGTCTGCGCCATCGACGCGCTGGCCGAGAAGGCTAAGATTCTCTGGTCCCAGGACAGCTTCACGGCCGCCACGCAGCCTGGCATGCCGCAAATGCCTCGCCGCCGTTTCCGCGTGCAACGGCAGATAAAGCCGCTGACCACGCCCGTTGCCAGTCCGCTGGCGGTGACGTCTGACTATGTCTGTTTCGAGCAGGAGAGGAAACTTATGGCGGTAGATCCGCTCACCGGGGGCTTGCTCTGGACCCGCGATGACCTGCTCAGCGAGAGCGACTTGATCGGCGATGAAGGGTTGGTTTTCGTCACTCCGCCAGATGCGACCGAAGCGATAGTGCTTGACAGTCTCGACGGCCGTGAACTAGGCCGCCGGGCGATACCGCCGCTGAGCCAGCGGATTGCCGCCTTCGGCCGGCGCTGCTTGACCTGGGATGCCGGCCTCAAAGCGGCGCAAATGCGCCTGTTCGATCCATGGACGCAGCAGAATCTGTGGCAGCGCACTTTTAGCGGTGAGGCCCAGTTCTGGCTCCTCGACGGAGACGAGATCGCCGTCCTGGAGCCTGGCGGGGCTTTCGTTGTGCTCGGGGTGCGAGACGGCAAAGATGTCTTCAAGTCCCAAACTGACCCGATCAAGTCGATGGAGGGAATCGTAGTCAGGCACTCGTCCGGCCGGTACGTCCTGATCGCGATTTCCCCGACCGCCGAGGTGAATCCCTTCGGAGGGAACTTCGCCTCGTCGGGAAACGTCAGCGTGGGCGGCCACATTTACGGATTCGACGCAAGTTCGGGCAAGCGGCTCTGGGCCACGGAAATTCCCAATCAGGCGTTCAACGTCGACCAGGCCCGCGACCTGCCTATCCTCACGTTTTACCGCCAATACATGAAGGTCACCATGCAGCCCAACGGCGGCTTCACGCAAGACGGTATGTTCTCGCAGATACTCTGCCTCGATGCGCGGACCGGCCGAATCCTGCATCAGAATCAGGTGACCGCCTACGACAACCAGTGTGAGATCGACGCCGACCCTCCCGGCCGCTTGGAAATCCACTCAAACTCGCATTGGGCAAAGTTCACTTTCACGGAGAAAAAGTGATGCAATTTTCACTTTGCAGTTCTTTCATCGTGATGTTGACTTGCGGAGCCACGGCGCTTGCTGCCCCTGACTTCCAGGTTCAAACTCTGGAAGGCCGGCAACTGGCCGGCGGCCTGGTTTCGCTTGACGCCAGGCAGGTCGTTCTGGAAACGCCATCTGGCCGTGTGGTACTGGAAATCGAAAAGATCGCCTCGCTGGCGCCCAAACAGAAACCAGCCTCGCCCGGCAAGAACCCATCGGTCTGGATCGATCTGGTCGACGGCTCGACCCTGCTGGCCGAAGGCTACACAGCCCGCCCTGGGGCCTCGCGTATCACACTTCTGGGCGGCGAAGTCATCGAAATGCCGCCCCGCGACATCCTCACCGTCCGCTTCCGGGCTGGGACCGAGTCCGCCGCCGCCGAGTGGATGCGGATCGTAGGTAAGAAAAGCCAGAGCGACGTCCTGGTCACTGCCAAAGGCGATAGCATCGACGGCCACAATGGCGCCATTCACGACGTGACCGAGAAGCAAGTCCAGTTCGACCTGAACGGCGACGTGGTGAACGTCAAGCGGTCCAAGATTTACGGGCTGGTCTTCTACCATCCGCAAAAGAGCGGGCATTCTGAAGACCAGTTCACTGTCACCGACGCCAGTGGTTCTCGTTGGTCGGCGCGTAGCATGAACTATGTTGGCTCAGCGCGCGCGGTGGGATCAGCCGAGAAGCTGGAATGGACGACGTCCACCGGCCTGACGGTCCGCCGCGCGCCCGAGGAAGTGACAAGCATCGACTTTTCTCGCGGCAAAATCGTGTTCCTCAGCGACCTGAAGCCAGAGTCGGCCGTCTATACACCCTACTTTGGCATGGACCAGGAACTGCCGGCCCGTGCCGAGTTGTTCCGCCCGCGCCAAGACCAATCCATGGAATCGAGGCCCTTGCGCCTGGCCGGCAATCAATTTCCCAAGGGCCTGGCGATTCATAGTTGCACCGAGATGAAATACTACCTGCCCGGCAAGTTCCGAAAGCTGGAGGCGGTGGCAGGGATCGACGACGACTTTCGCCCGCGCGGTAATGCCCGCCTCGTGCTCCGCGGCGACGATAAGACTCTGCTGGAAACGACCATTACTGGAACCGATCCGCCAAAGGCCATTGAGGTAGACCTGACCGGCGTGCGGCGACTGGTCATCCTCGTTGATTATGGTGACCAGTTGGACATATTCAGTTGCCTCGATCTATGCAATGCGAGGATCGCCAAATGATGATCGATCGCCATCGGTGGATTTTTCACGCACTGGTTTGGCACCGGCAGATCAGGTCTTCCTTGGAGGCGGCGTTTCGTTAAATCCCCGTGAGCGTCGCGACCGGCCCCAGCCGGCCCGGTGAGAAGAATGGACGCGTACCGAACCTATGTGCGCCGATTTTCAACGGCTTGGTGGCTTGGTGCATCGCCTTGTTCCTGCGTCTCGATCGACTAAAATGGTGTTGCGCCGACTGCGGTGAAGTTTGGCTCGGGACGCCGCCGGCCGGGACGAACAAGAACTGAAACAACTGGAAACGGCCGAGCGGGCCTTACGGCGGCTAGAGATCTGAACCCGAGAATAAATGCATGAAACAGGACCACTGGAACCTCGCGTCCTTGCCGGACGAAGCTTGCCATTTGTGTGGTGCGGCCGGGCTTGAGGAGTTAGTCGATTTCCGCCAACTACGCCGCATCACGTCGGATTGTCGCCCCTGGCCGGCGGGCGGCCGATTGTGTGTGTGCACGCACTGCGGCAGTGTGCAGAAAATCGTCGATGCAATCTGGGACCGCGAGGTCGAGGAACTCTATGCCGGTTACGCGATTTACCACCAGGCGGAAGGCTCCGAGCAGGCCGTCTTCGATCCGGCCTCCGGCGAAGCAGCGTCGCGCTCGCAACGCCTGCTCGCCAGGCTGCAAGCCCGGCTTCCCCTGCCTGAAAGCGGACGCGTGCTCGATGTCGGCTGCGGCAATGGCGCCACGCTTCGGGCGTTCAGCCAGATCGCGCCCGGCTGGTCACTGGCCGGCACCGAGCTGAACGACAAGTATCGCAGCCAGATCGAGGCCATTCCGGGCGTCGAGGCCCTATACACAACGCCGCCGGAGGATGTTTCCGGCACGTTTACGATCGTCTCGATGGTTCACGTGCTGGAACATATCCCCTTCCCCAAAGGCTTTCTTGAAAAGCTCCGGGGGAAGGTCGACCCGGGAGGCCTGCTCGTGGTCGAGTTGCCGCACCACGTTGCCAACCCGTTCGAATTGCTGATTGCCGATCACTGCACGCATTTCTCTGCTGCCACGGCCACCGCGCTGCTGGAGGCATCGGGCTTCGAGCTAGTCTGCCTGGCCGATGATTGGGTGCCTAAGGAACTGAGCATCGTGGCCCGCAACCCGCCGGCAAGCGGCGGCAGCCGGCTTAAGTCGTCGGACCATGCGTTTCCGGCGGAAGGTTCGCCTCTGGAAAATTCGCTGCTGGATTGCGCGGGGCAGAGGATTCTATGGCTGAAGGAAATCGCCGGATCCGTACGGGATCTGGCCGCGAAACACCAGATCGGCCTGTTCGGAACCTCGATTGCCGCTACCTGGCTGCAGGGCGAGTTGGACGGAGCCGCGCACTACTTTGTCGATGAAGATCCGGGACGCGTTGGCAAGACCTGCCTAGGCCGGCCGATCCTGCACCCCAGCCAGATCGCCGCGGGGAGCCACGTCTTCATGCCCCTGCCGCTCTTTCTCGCCGAGGCCATCCGCACCCGGCTTGCCAGGCCCGGCGTCACCTTCCACTTGCCGCCGGCCATGTGAGGCCGCCGGATTGGTATAGACGATCGTTCCCTGCCGGAGTTTCGTGGCGATTTTCGGGTACATGAGTTTGGCGCAGCGGCGGATGACGATCTCCAGCAGCGTGTGGGCAACGGAGCAGAAATTCCGCAGCGTGAAGGCCTTCGTGGCCCCGGCCGTACGCTCCTTGGGCACCACGGGGATCTCCAGGGCGGTGGCGCCCATGTCCAGCAGCCGCGTTACGAGGTCGGCCTGAAAACCGAAACCGTGCGCATTGGAATGCCAGCGCATGACATGTTGCCTGAGGTGGACGGCGACGCCGTTGTAATACTTCAGATGATGGCCGCTGAGCAGGTTGACCAGTCCGGTGAAGGTGCGGGAAACGACCCGCCGGCCCCATGTCCTGGCGCGGTTGTCGGAGTGATAGGTGAGGATGATGTCGGCCTCGCCCAGGCGGCGAAAGACGTTGGCCAGGGTTTCCGTAGTTTCGACGTCATCGCCGCAAAGCATGCGGTAGTGTTTGCCGCGGCCATAGAAGGCTCCCTCGGCGAAGTTGCTGCCGACCCCTTGGTTGACCTCATTGACCACCAGGGTCAGCGGCAGTTCGGGATTTCTCGCCATGTAGTCCCGGACCAGCCGCACGGAGCCGTCCTTCGAAGCGTCGTCGATGACCACGATGTCGAACGAGCGGCCCGCTTCCCTGAGCGCCGCCACCACCGTCTCGATGCTGGGAATGATCCCTTGCTCCTCGTTGTAGCAGGCGACAAAAATGGTGATGTCGCAGGGATCTGTCGTATCGGTAGTTTCACCGTTCATGAAGTGCCTCGATTAACTGCGTGCTTGCGGAGCGCCTCGCCCGGGGCCGCGGGCGGAAGCTTGCTGCCGAGAATGAACCAGCGAAGGAAGTCAAAAATCCGGCCGACCAGCAGGAACTTCTTCTTGCCCGAATAGAATCGCCCCTGCTTGACGACCAGGTGGCCGCCCCGCACCAGTCGATCGATGCGGAGAGCAACGACTTCGCCGGTATTATAGCAGGCCGCCAGTTCGGCAGCCGGCATGGCGCCGCCCCTTTCGGCCAGTTCCTGGAGCATGCGGATCCGCAACGACGCAATATTCAGATTGATGAAGTTGAAATAACCGAACGAGAAGGCGAGATACTCCAGCAGATTCATGCCCGCCAGCGCGGCAAAATCGAGGGTTCCGGCCTTGGTGATGAGCAAGGCGGCGATCGTGGCGATCAAGGTGACCATTGCGCCGACGCCACATCCGAGAAAGAGCGGGTAATAGTACCCTCGCTTGAGCTTGAGGCGGCCCAGGAGGACGTGGCTCAGGCAATAGGCCGCCAGCCCGAGAACGGGAGCAAACGTGAGCATCGCGCTGGCCATGCTTGTCTCAGCCCCCCTTTTCCATGCCCAGGAAGGCCCGTTGCGCGGCGAAGCACCTTGCCCAGGCCCATCCCTTGGCCGTCAGCCGGCAAATATCATTGCTTTGCGAGACCATACCATCGCGAAGCATGGCGTCCAGCCGCGATTCGACCGGCCGCTCGTCCCACAACAGCGATTCCAACTCTTCGCGAGTGCGGCCGCCCGAACCAGCGTCCGCAACATAGACTAACAAGGTCATGCTTGGGCTACGGCCTTCCAGTGCGGAGTAGGCCACGATGTAGGCCAGGGACAAGGCCACATGAAAAATGGCGATTTGCAGGATTTCCCACCAACTCAAGGATCCAACCAGGGCGGATCCGGGCGGCAAGAGCATCAAGCCCAGCCCTAGCGGCAATGTTCCCAGCAGGATCAACAACAGCGCAAAGGTTTGCCGACGCGGAATCTTGATTCGCCATACGACCCAATGCAGCAGAAATGCGACAAAGAAGCATCCTAGAGCGAGGCCGGCAATTCGCATTCGTGGTCGGTCTCAATCAGAAACTGGTAGACACTTAAGCACGGAAATCGGGTTTTTTTCGCGCCTCGATCGAACGCCGGGAGAGATCCTTGGGAGTGCGGCGACCTGTCGTTGCTTTCTTGCCGCCGCCGATCGCCGAACGCCGAACGAATAAGAAGCAGCGACAGGTCGCCGCACTCCGAAGAACCTCTTTTTTCAATCGTTACGCCGCCATCTCGGGATATTATAACATGCGCCGCCGGACCATGCCACCGCGGTCCCGCTTGGGGAGGGTTGTAACGGCGGTCCGCTTCTGGACATCGGCCCAACGGTGGGTTATATTCACAAAGTGGCAGTCTATCCTTGTGCTATCGTGCCCGGCGGGCGATTCTCCAGATGACAAAACTCGAACGGCGGAAACCCAAGAGCGAGCATCCGTCGGGCAGCCACTCGCCTTCCCCGACCGCGGAAGATCGCCTCCCGCCCGCGCGTGCCGCATCGCCCTACGATGAATGGGCCGTGCTTGGCGGCGTGCGCTTCGTGCTGGCGATGATCGTACTACTAGGGCATATTACCGATTTTAGCGATATTGCCCATCGGGAGATGTGGACCGCTGTTGTCAACATGCTTATTCCCATGTCGGCGGTCGTTGCCTTCCTGATGATCTCCGGCTATTCCATGGCCCACAGCATCCAGAAGCCCAAAGGCTTTTACCAGCGGCGTTTCTGGCGTATCATGCCAATCTATACCGCCGGGCTGTTGCTGGGGTTGGTCGTCGTCTGGATGGCCGGTGGCAGCGTGTATATGCCAGGCGGTCAGCGGATCGAGTTGCCCGACCGTATGACCTTCGTCAGAAACCTGCTGTTCCTGCAAGGCTGGAACGCCTATACGGTCATGATCAACGGTCCGCTCTGGTCGCTCAGCGTAGAGGTTTTCTACTACGCCCTGGTGCCAGTCTTCGCGCGGCTCCGGCCCTGGATGCTGCTGGTGCTTATCGCGCTGTCCGCGGCAAAGTTCTGGACGCTCTCTCCGAACCTGTCGTGGAACTTGCACGGAGAAACCATGCTGGGAATGGCCTGGGCGTGGCTGGCCGGTTTCTATTGGTATCGGTATCGCAGCGAGTGGGCGCGGGTCTTGCTCTTGGGGTTAAGTTGCCTCCTCGTCCTCATCAAGTTTTCCATGCTCTCGCCGCTGACGGTTACCGTCAGTTGGAGTCTGCTGGCCTCTGCAGCGGTGATGCGCGTGCCGCAGAAGATGCGGGCCACGTTGCTATACTTGGGTGAACTCTCCTACCCACTCTACGCCCTCCATTGGCCCGCGATCCTCGGCATGTACGCCTTTTTCCAAGTCACGCGGCCGATCGCCTGGGCTGCGGCCGCGCTGTGCGTGACGGTCGTTGCTTACCATGTCGTTGATCGACCGTTCCGCCGCGGCATGCATGTCCGCCGCCATATGCCCGCGAAGCTCGTGCTTGCCGCCGCACGTTGAACCCGATCACCGTTGTCAGAACGCTTTTTGAAAGAAATGGAACTCGAAGCGGCGACAAGAGGATTTTTGAACTTTTTGTGCCGGAATCCAGAGAACGTGTATGAACGAAAATGAAGCAGGCATTTCACCTCCGCGCGGAAGTTCGGCCATGACACTTTGCGCTGCGGTTGGTTTTGGCAGCGGTCTGATCGGCGCCGTCATCGGCGTCCTGGCAGTGCCAGTATTGGGAATCGGCCCGGGGGGACGGAGTGCCGAGCCAACCACGTTTTCCATCAGCAGCCCCGAGTCGTTGAGTGGTCATTACGACCCCTTGCCAGTCAATCTGCGGAGCCGCCCTTCGCAAACCGGCAAGGGCGTGGTGTTGCAATTGCAGAACGTATCGGTCAATCCGCTTACCGCCGTATCGATCGTTTGTGAGGATGTCCGCACCAACACCTCCAAGCGAGTCGAGAAAGAGACTTGGCCTTCGGGCGAGACGGTCGAAGTGGGCGAGAACGATGGCTGGTCGATCGCCCTGGGCCAGCATTTGCTGGTGCAGGCGCACGGTTACGCGCCCCTGAGCGTGACGCTGAAGTAAGGAGAAATGTATCCGGCACACTCCGTGTGCCGCTTCCCGCCGGCATACGGAGTGTGCCGGATACTTTAAGGCAACCCGGCAGTGATGCAGCCATGACAACCCGCAAGGCGGCCGCAAGACCCCATGATCCGTCGGCGGCGCCGCCGCAGAGGCCAAGTCGCGCCTTGGCGGATGCCATCGCCATGCGGGCGGGCGACCTGGCAAGTGTGGCGGGAATCCTGCTGGCGGGCGGCTACGGCGTCTTCGTCCTGCCCTATGCCTTTCCGCCCAGCGAGCCCACGTTTTCCTCGCCGTCGTACATGCTGGGTTTCAGCAATCGTGTCGCGGTGCTGGCCACGCTCGCCACGATCGGCATGCTCTGCCTCCGCAACCTCCTTTGGCGGCAGGCGAACCCGGAAGCGGTCGATCGCCTGTTTTGCGATGATTCTGTTCGTGGGGCGAAACGTTTTCCCAACATGCCCAAATCGGTGCTTTGGTTGTTCGTGGGCTTATATCTCGTCCTGACGTTTCTTCTATATGCATGTATCCCGCACCTGGGCGATTATGGCGAGCCGCTGGGGTTCTTCCCGCGGCTGGAACTCGGCGTGCATTACCACCTTCGCCCTTATAGCGAGGTCGAATGGCCCTATGGTCCGGCCCTGTTTTATCTGCCCCAATGGTTCATGCAGGCATCCCTCGCGCTGGGTGGAAGCGAGGATCTGGGCTACCTGATTTGCTACGCTTGCTTCACGGTCGCCGGGCTGTGGGCACTTTTCTTCTTCGTCAACAAGTTGCGGATTAAGGTTGCGCATCGCGTGCTGATATTCAGTCTGCTGTGCCTTGCGGCCTACAATTTTACCCTTGGCCTGAACGGCAACCTGGTCCGCTTCGTCGTTCCCTATGCCGTGCTGCTGCTCATGCACGCGACGACCTCGCGGATGGCGCCCTTCACGTCGCGGGGGGCAGTTGCCAGGCTTTGCGGCATTGCGGCGGCCTGCGCCGTCGCTGGTTTTCTGCTCTCCATTGAGGCCGGCATCGCCTACACTGTCGCACAGGCGGCCTACTGCATCCATCGCGTCTTCTACTCCAGCCGCGCATGGCTCTACGCCCTCGCGGCGACCGTGGTGGTGTTGCCCCTCTGGCTGCTGGCATTTCCCGGCTGCCTGGTGCTCTTAGTGGGGTTTTCCAAGGGATCAAGCAACATCCCGCTCTTCCCCGGCGCTCATATTGTCCTTTACCTGCTGACGCTCTGCTGGCTGCTGCCGATCCTGTTGCGGACGATTTTCTCGACGAAGCCTGGTCCGAACGTTCCGCTCGTGATGGCAATGGCCCTCTTGATTCTCGCGGTGATTCCGGCCGCGCTGGGGCGGTGTTTCGGTCTCCATGTCATTCTCAACGGTGTCGGCGCTTTCCTGCTGGCCATGGCGGTCATCGCTCGGTACCGGCCCCGTCTGCTGGCGGCCTATGGGGTCGTTTTCCTCATCGTATTCGGAGTCATGCAGCAGGTTGCCAACGTGCAGGGCTATGCGGAGCACCTCCGATTTGTGCGGGCCGCCTTGGCGGGCAAGCGGATGTCGGCCGATAACGAGCCGAGCCCGCTCATCGCAGCGCTGAAGCTGGATGATTTTCCCGACCATTCCCTTGCCGTGCCCATGGGCATCGATCGGCTCACGCGGAGCTACCTGATCGAAACCCGCCGGCTGGCGCCGCTCTATCATCCCGACCTGATCAACGTACAAACCCGGGGTGAAATGGAAAACCACATAGCCTCATTGCGCAAGGTGACCCTTGTGCTCGTGCCGGAATGGATCATGGGCCTAAGGGGCATGAGCGATGAGCAGGCCCAGCAGTTGCAAGATCTGAGCAAGGAAAGCGAGTCGCAGAGCCTCCTGCTGGGGGAAATGTTCTTCTACCCGGTCGATTTCAAGGCGAAGCACGTGCCTTTCAGCCCATTCATTGCCGCAGGTTGCTACATTGCCAGAAACTACGATGTCGTCCGCAGCGGTGGCGGTTATCTGATCATGAAGCCCAAGGCCGTTGACACGGGGTTACCGACGCCCGAGTCGCCGCTGCGACCGGACGATCAATCCAGGCCGCCGGAAGCAGGAAGGAATTGATCCGCATGACCTGTTCCATGTCGCCGTCGGGAAACAAAGGACTTGCCAAGAGTGAGCAACCGCTATTATCGGTTGTCGTTCCCGTCTATAACGAGGAACAGACCCTGGCCGCCTTCCTCAAGGAACTTCGCGGGGCCCTCTCCCAAGTGACGGAAGACTATGAGATCGTTTTCGCCGCCGACCCCGGCACCGACCGCACGGTCGAGATCCTTCGCGACGAGCACCAGCGCGACCCCCGCGTCAAGACGCTCGTCTTCTCCCGCCGATTCGGCCAGCCGGCGGCCACGTGGGGCGGACTTGCCGCCTCCAGCGGCCAGGCGGTCATCGTCATCGATTGCGATCTCCAGGATCCCCCGGCCCTGATTCCGGAAATGGTCCGCCGCTGGCGCGAAGGCTACAAAGTCGTAATACCCCAGCGGCGGTCCCGCAAGGGCGAAACCCTGCTCAAACGGCTGATAGCCTACGCGGGCTACCAGTTCATCAATCGCATCGCCACGGTCCGCATTCCGCCCAATACGGGCGATTTTCGCCTGCTCGACCGGGTCGTCGTCCGCGAGTTGATGAAGCTCAACGAATCGCACGGTTTTCTCCGCGGGCTGACCGCTGTGGTCGGCTTCAAGACCGCGCTGCTCCCCTTCGACCGCGACGCGCGACTGGCTGGCAAGGGCAAGTACAACCGCATCACGGGGAGCCTGCGGATCGGCTTCAACGGCATTGTGGCCTTTTCCGATTACCTGCTGAACCTGATGACTTTCGCCGGCTTCGGCATGGCCGGCCTGGCCATCGTGGCGATGGGCATCATCGCCCTCTTGAAGGCCAGCGGCATCTACGACTTTGCCGCCGGGCTGGCCACGGTCGCCATGCTGTTCATGCTGCTCTCGGGAGTGCAGTTCATCGGCATGGGGATCCTCGGGGCTTACATTGGCCGTATTTATGATGAGTCCAAACGCAGGCCCAAGTTCATCGTGGAGGAAGCGGTTGGCTTCGCACCACAAGAGGACTTCACGATGTCTGTCGCCGAAGAGGAGATGAAAGCATGAGTCGCTATTTTGTCACCGGATGCGCCGGTTTCATTGGCAGCAACCTCGTCGATCGCCTGTTGGCGGCAGGTCACGAAGTCGTCGGCTACGACAACTTCTCCACGGGTCGTGAGGAATTCCTTGCCGAGGCCGCCGGGAACCCGCAATTTTCCCTCGTTCGTGGTGACCTGCTCGATCTGGATCGGCTCTCGGCGGCCCTGCGCGGCGCGGACTTCGTGTTCCACCTGGCCGCCAACGCCGACGTCCGCTTCGGCACCGAACATCCCCGCAAGGACCTCGAGCAGAACACGATCGCCACCTTCCACGTGCTGGAGGCGATGCGGGCCGGCGGCGCGCGGCGGATCGCCTTCTCCTCCACGGGCTCGATTTACGGCGAGCCGGAAGTCTTTCCCACGCCCGAAACTGCCCCCTTCCCCGTGCAGACGTCGCTTTACGGGGCGTCCAAGCTGGCGGGCGAGGGGCTGATCCAGGCCTACTGCGCGGGCTTTGGCTTTCAGGGATTTATCTTCCGCTTCGTCTCCATTCTCGGCGAACGCTATACCCACGGACACGTCGTCGATTTCTTCCATAAGCTGTCGGCCAACCCCAGCCAGATTGACATCTTGGGAAACGGCAAGCAGCGGAAGAGCTATCTCTACGTGCAGGATTGCATCGACGCCATGCTCCTGGCCGTCGAAAAGGCCGCGGAGCCCGTCAATATCCTGAACCTGGGCACCGACGAATACTGCGCAGTCGACCAGTCGTTGGGCTGGATCTGCGGGCAAATGGGCGTCAATCCGCGACGGTGCTATGCCGGCGGCGAACGGGGCTGGATCGGCGACAGCCCGTTCATTTTCCTGGATTGCAACAAAATGCGGGGTCTCGGCTGGAAGCCGCGGCTGGGTATCCGGGAGGCGGTACTGCGTACGCTGGCGTGGTTGGAGAAGAACCCGCAAGTGGGTTCTGCAAGCAAGCCTGGGGGCTCCGGCCATGTCGCGTAACGTCTTGGTCACCGGCGCGTCCCGTGGGTTAGGCAGAGCAATCGCGGAAGAGTTCTGGCATCACGGCGACGATCTTCTGCTCGTGGCCCGTTCAGCTGCTGCCCTTGCCGGCTTGGCGGAGGAGCTGCAAGCAACCGCGGCCGAAGGCCAGCAAGTCCACGTTTTCGAAGCGGACCTGGCCGCCGACGGCGCGGCGTCCCGCGTGATGCACCGGGCCTGCAACCTTTGGGACCGCCTGGACGTGCTGGTGAACAACGCCGGCATGATCGGGCCCATCGGTTGCCTCTGGGAGAATGATTGGGAGCAGTGGCAACTTACGATTCGCGTGAACTTGCTGGTTCCGGTCGAGTTGTGCCGCGCGGCCGCCGCCTGGATGATTCCCCGCGGGTCCGGCAAGATCATCAACATCTCCGGGGGCGGCGCGACCTCGCCTCGCCCTCACTTTTCCGCCTATGCGACGGCCAAGGCGGGGCTCGTCCGCTTTAGTGAGACGCTCGCGGTGGAACTGGCCGAGCACCACATCCAGGTGAACGCGATCGCGCCGGGAGCGATGAACACGGCGATGCACCAGGCGGTGATCGAGGCCGGTGCCGACCGCGCCGGCAAGCGGGAATTCGCGGCGGCTGTGGAACAGGATCAGCGCGGCGGTGTGCCGCCCGTCCGCGCCGCTGAGTTGTGCGTCTTCCTCGCCTCCGAGGCCGCCGCCGGGATCAGCGGACGCTTGATTAGCGCCGTGTGGGACGACTGGCCGTCGCTGGCCGAGAAAGCCGGCGTCCTGGCCTCCGGCGACATCTATACCCTGAGGCGCATCGTGCCAAAAGATCGAGGGCTGCAATGGTGATGGGCGTGGCAATTGTCGGTTGTGGTCTGATCGGAAACAAGCGCGCGGTCGCGCTGTGCGACTCCGCGTTGGCGGCCGTCGCCGATTCCGACATCGAGCGGGCCCGAGAACTGGCCGCCCGGCATCCTGGCTGCACTGCCACCGCCCATTGGGAGGAGGCCGTGCGCCGCGACGACGTCCAAGCCGTGATCGTCTCGACGACCAACGACATGCTGCCGCCGATTGCGCTGGAGGCGGTGACCCGCGGCAAGCACGTGCTGGTGGAAAAGCCGGCGGCCCGCTGCGCCGCCGAGCTGCTTCCCGTCGCGGCCGCGGCAAAACGCGCCGGCGTCACCGTCAAGGTCGGTTTCAACCATCGATTCCATCCCGCCTTGAAAAAAGCCCGCGAAATCTTCGCCTCCGGAGAGTTCGGGCCGCTAATGTATATTCGTGCCCGCTACGGACACGGCGGCCGCGTCGGTTACGACCGCGAGTGGAGGGCCGACCGGGCGGTTTCCGGCGGCGGGGAAATGCTCGACCAGGGCGTACACCTCGTCGATCTGGCCCGTTGGTTCGCCGGCGACTTCGTGGAAGTCGCCGGCCACGTCGGCACGTTCTTCTGGAACATGTCGGTGGAAGACAACGGCTTTGCCCTGTTGAAAACCGCGACGGGACAAGTGGCCTGGCTCCATGCAAGCTGTACCGAATGGAAAAACCTCTTTTGCTTCGAGGTTTTCTGCCGCACCGGCAAGCTGCAAATCGACGGGCTCGGGCGGAGCTACGGTGTGGAGCGGCTGACGGCGTATCGCATGCTGCCGCAAATGGGGCCGCCGGAAACCAGCACATGGGAGTATCCGGGCGAAGACACGTCTTGGCGCGATGAATTTGCCGATTTTACCGAGGCTATCGCGCAGCATCGCCCGCCGTCGGGAACCCTGGAAGACGCCATCGCCGCTTTGCGGGTGATCGAAACCCTCTATCAACAGTCCGGCCTGCCCTCGACGCCAAGTTTGCCCTAGACTTTCTAACCCGCGTTGGAAGCAATCCATGATCATTGCCCGAAGCCCTTTGCGAATCACCCTGGGAGGCGGCGGCACCGACCTGCCATCGTATTACCAGCGCTACGGCGGTTTTCTCGTCGCCGCGGCCATCGACCGCTATGTCTACGTGACCGTGATCCGGCCCTTCACGCCGGGCATTTTTCTGAAATACTCCCGGCTGGAGAACGTCAAGGAAGTTGACGAGGTACAGCATCCGATCATCCGCGAGGCGATCCGCATGCTGCAATTGAATACCCCGCAGATCGAGATCACCACCCTCGCCGACATCCCCGCGGGCACGGGGCTTGGATCGTCGGGATCGTTTACGACCGCGCTCTTGAAGGCTCTGCACGCGCACCGAAAGCGGCTCCTCCACCCGGCCGAGCTTGCCGCTATGGCCTGCGAGATCGAGATGGACCGTCTCAGGGAACCGATCGGCAAGCAGGATCAATACATCGCAGCCTACGGCGGGATTACCTGCTTCACCTTCCACACCAGCGGCCAGGTCGAGGCCTGCCCGTTGAAGATCAGCCCGGACACACTCTTCGACTTGGAAGACAACCTGCTGCTGTATTTTACCGGTTTCGAGCGGAGTGCCGGCAAGATCCTCGAGGACCAGAATAAGCGGAGCCAGCAGGCCGATCCGGCGATGTTCCAGAACCTGCACTACGTCAAGGAGCTCGGCCTGCGGAGCAAGGACGTGCTGGAGGCCGGCCGCACCGCTGAATTCGGCGAGATCCTGCACGAGCACTGGGAAAACAAGAAGAAACGCTCGGGAGGCATGAGCAACCCGCGGATCGACGAATGGTACGATCTCGGCCGGGCTAACGGCGCTATCGGTGGCAAGCTAGTCGGCGCCGGCGGCGGCGGCTTCCTCATGTTCTACGCCGAGGACCGCAAGCGCCTGCGGCACGCCATGACCCACGCCGGCCTCGAAGAGGTCCGCTTCCGCTTCGATTTCGAGGGAACCAAGCTCGTCAGCGCCCCATGACACGCCCCGCCTTTCCCATCGCGATCCTGGCCGGCGGCCTTGCAACCCGCTTGCGGCCGCTCACGGAGACCGTGCCCAAGTCGTTGCTGGACGTGAACGGCTCGCCGTTCATCGCCCATCAACTTCGCCTGCTTCGTTCCGCCGGGCTGCGGCAGGTGGTGATCTGCGCGGGGCACCTGGGCGAAATGATTCGCGACTGTGTGGGCGATGGCGCGGCGTTCGACCTTGATGTCCGCTACTGCTTCGATGGGCCGAAGCTGCTGGGCACGGCCGGGGCCCTGCGGAAAGCCAGGCCGCTGCTTGGAGACCGTTTCCAGGTCATTTACGGCGACTCCTACCTGACATGCGACTATCTCGCCGTGCAAGAGGCATTCCTCCGTGCCCGGCGCAAGGCATTAATGACCGTTTACCGCAATCAAGGCCAGTACGATGCGAGCAACGTAGAATTCGCGGGCGGAGAAATCATCGCTTACGACAAGAAGCGGCAAAACCCTCGCATGCAGCACATCGACTATGGGCTGGGGATCTTTGAGGCAGCTGCGCTGGAGGTGGTCCCGGCCGACGAGCCGTTCGATCTGGCCGTGCTATACGCCCGTTTGCTGGCCGACGGGCAGCTTGCGGCCTTCGAAGTCGCTGAGAGGTTTTATGAGATCGGCTCCAACACCGGTCTGGAGGAAATTCGGCAGTACCTAACGACAGCACGAGGAAACGTCATGACCACCTTTTCGCAAGAGTACCTGGCCGAAGCGGCGACGATCGTCAATCGCCTCGATACGGCCGCCGTGGAACGCATGGTCGATCTGCTGGTGCAAACCCGCGACGCGGGCGGCCGGCTCTTCGTCCTCGGCGTAGGCGGCAGCGCTGCCAACGCCTCCCATGCCGTGAACGATTTCCGCAAGATCGTTGGGCTTGAGACCTATGCCCCCACCGATAATGTCTCGGAGCTGACGGCCCGAACCAACGACGAGGGTTGGCCGGGCGTGTTCGAGGGTTGGCTCCGCGTCAGCCGCCTTCGCCCGGACGATCTTGTGCTGGTGTTGTCGGTGGGCGGCGGCAACCTGGAAAAAAACGTCAGCCCGAACCTTGTCTTGGCACTGCAGTACGCCAAGAAGGTGGGGGCCAAGGTGATCGGCATCGTGGGCCGCGACGGTGGGTACACGGCCCAAGTGGCCGACGCCTGCGTGATCATTCCCACGGTCAATCCCAAGCACACGACGCCCCACGCCGAGGCCTTCCAGGCGGTCGTCTGGCACCTGCTGGTCTCGCATCCTCGCCTGCAGGCCGCGGCGACGAAGTGGGAATCGGTCGTATGAGCGCGTCGGGCAAACGGGCCGTGTTCTTCGACCGCGACGGCGTCCTGAATCACAGCGTTGTCCGCGAGGGGAAGCCCTATCCGCCTGCCAGTCTCGACGAATTGCGGGTCATGGAATCCGCGCCGGAACTGCTGTGGGCCCTGCGGGACTGCGGCTACCTCCTCATCGGCGCGACCAACCAGCCGGACGTGGCCCGCGGGACCCAAACCCGTGAGGCCGTCGAGGCAATCAATCGGCGCCTGATGGAGGCACTGCCCCTGCTGGAAATCCTGGTCTGTTGCCACGACGACCGCGACCAGTGCGACTGCCGCAAGCCCCAGCCCGGCATGCTCCTCCGTGCGGCGGCCCGGCATGGCATCGACCTGTCAAGAAGTTTCATCATCGGCGACCGCTGGCGCGACATCGAGGCCGGACGACGGGCCGGTTGTTGCACTATTTGGATAGACTATAATTACAAGGAAACGTGGCCTGTCGCCGCCCCCGACTTCACGGTGTGCTCGCTGGCGGAGGCCGTCAAGTTGATTCCCATCGAAAACCGGAGTTAACCGCCCATCATGCGCGTGAAAGCAGTGAGCGATCTGGGGGTGAAAGTGTTCGCCGACGGGGCCGACAAGGCCGGCATCCTCAAACTGTACGCCAACCCCGTCATCAAGGGGTTTACCACCAACCCCACTTTGATGCGCAAGGCCGGCATCGCCGACTACGAAACCTTTGCCCGCGAGATCTTGCACATGGTGCCCGATCGACCGATCTCGTTCGAAGTCTGTTCCGACGATTTCGACGAGATGGGGCGGCAGGCCCGCTGTATCGCCACCTGGGGAGAAAACGTCTACGTCAAGATTCCCATCACGAACACCCGGCGGGATTCGTCGACAGGGCTGATCCGCGAACTTGCCGGCCGCGGCATCAAGCTGAATGTCACCGCGCTGATGACCAACGCCCAGGTCGCCTCCGCGGCCGCCGCTCTGGCCGGTGGGCCGCCGGCATGCATCTCCGTCTTCGCCGGCCGCATCGCCGATACCGGTCGCGACCCTGTTCCTCTCATGGCCGAAGCGGTGAAAATCCTCGCACCCCATCCCCATCTTGAGCTGATCTGGGCGAGTCCTCGCGAACTGCTGAATGTCTTCCAGGCCGACGAGATCGGCTGCCACATCATTACCGTCACCCACGACATCCTGGGAAAGCTGTCGCTCGTCGGCAAAGACCTCGACGAATACTCCCTGGACACGGTCAAGATGTTCTACGACGACGCGACTCGTGCGGGCTACAGCTTTCGCGCGGGCGCTGAAGGCGTAGCGGCCCATGAGCCCTGCCGCCTCGCCGTAGTGCTTCTTACTTCTGGAGAATCAACTTACCGGGAACCATGGCTACCTCGCCAATTTCAGCCGGGAACGTCGTTAGAAGCTCTTGGGCCATCCAGGCCGTCCGCAGCAGCCAGCGACATTGATCGCAGTAAAGAAACACGACTCGCGGTTGTCGGGTCATGATGGTTACCGTCTCCGAGCAAGCGGATGCTGGTATTTATGATTTTATAGGCACGACCTGCCTCCGATCCTTACCGTTTTTGATCGGCGGGCTTTTTCCAGCCCACGCCCGACTTCTCGGCGGCGGACAGGTCTCGGGAGAGCAGCTTGCCAGTCTCCTTGTCCCAACGCACGCTGCGGTTTTTCAGGCGATGCTCGCCGTGGCAGTCCGTGCAGCTCACTTTCTTCGGATCGGCGTTCGCCGGAAAACGGGCCTGGAACATGGCAATCACCTTCCGCGGCGAGGCGGTGTGCTCCTCGTGGCATTCGCGGCAGGCTTTGTCGATCCGCGCGGATGCGTACATCTTGTCCGGCGCCGTCACGTTGTCTTCATCGTTGCGGTGTGCGAGCGACGAGCCATGGCACTTTGCGCAGCCGATGTTCTCCTTGGCGTGGGCGGCCACCATCGATTCGTCCTGGAAGTTGCCGTGGCAGACCAGGCAAGCGCTGTTGTCGGCCCGCGGATGCTTGGGGTCGATCGGCTCGGTGGGCCGCGCGGGAGCGTCGTCCAAAAGCAACGGCGCAGAACGATCGACCTTCAGCGGCGGCGGGCTTCCAGAGGTTCCCGCCGGCTTGTCGGCCGCCGAGGCAATCCACGCCGCCGTCGCGACTAGCGCCACCACGGCAATCCAAGCAAGACGGTTCATCACATCAATCCGCAATCAAACGTACTCCCAGTCCTTGAGCCACTGGTAATGGTTCGGCAGGCAGGCCCAAGCACGGTCCATCGCCTTGTCCAACTCGGCCCGCTCCTTGACATCCAACTCGCGCCGTTCCGCCACGGCAAGGGCCGCATTATCGACCTGCTGCTGGCTGATCAACCCCGGGATGGGCGCGGTGATTGCCGGATTGCAGAGAATGGCCCGCAGTGCCAGACGGGCAATACGGTTGTCTTCTTCGGCGAACGGGCTGTCGGGCGAACTGTCGCCCTTGAAGAGCGAGTTGCTGGCAAACGGCTTGATGCCGAACCAGCCCACGTCGAGCTTCTTCATCGCCGCCCAAAGCCCCGACTCGTCGGTCACGACCTTGGTCTTCGCCGTATAGGGCGTGCAAATGACTTCGAGTTGCTGGGGGAATTTTTCGATCAGCCGCTTGATGTGCGGGCGGTCGTGTGACGACATCCCCGTAAAGCGGGCCCGGCCGGACTTCTTGGCCCACTCCAAGGCGGCGGCCATTTCCTCGATTTCGCGGTCCGTGTGGGCACTGCTACCTTCGTGACAGGTGATCCGCCAGATATCGACGTACTCCAGGCCCGCCGCTTTCAGTCCGAAGTCGAGGCTTTCCTTGAGCTTTCGCGTGATCCAGCCGGCCGGTTCGGGCTTGCCTGCCTTGACGGCCTCCGACCAGTCCGCTCCCAGGTGGCGCATTTCGGCCTCGTACCACGAGTAGCCCAGGTGCATCTTGTCGCGGCGGCCCTTAAGGGCCTTGCTATAGGCCAACACCTCCTGGCTTACGCAGGCGTCGATGTAATTGATGCCGCGCTCGATGCAGCGGCTGACCACGTCATGGCGGTTCTTCTCGAATTCCGGGCTGTCGGCGCCGAGGCCGATCCATCCCTTGCCTTGTTCGCGGCGGCCGACGACCTTGTCGATCCGCTTCCAATGCCCGCCCATGCAAACGGCCGAGATCATCAGTCCCGTCTTGCCGCAGCGGCGATATTCCATCTGCGGATTGTAATTGAGCACTGGCCGCGTGTCAGCCTTGTCGGGATTGCCTGCGCGTACCGTGTACGTGGGTGCCAACCCCAGGGCCGCTCCTACGGCAGCGGCAGCGCCGCCGCGAACGAAATCTCGACGAGTTACGTTGGAATCGAGCATTAGACCTTCCTTTACTAAAAGGGGATGAGGGTTGGATCAGTTCGCCTTCGACGGCGGGCGGAGGCGCATCGTAATATGCTTCCCAGATGACTACTGATTATGATGGGCCAGTGCCTGCTACGCATTCTGGTCTCACGCTACATGACGGCAAAACGGCAGGGACTGATCCACGCCGTCAATTTAACAAGGTCGCTCGGGGATGTCAAGGAAAAATTAGCGGGAGATGCCGACTTCTCTCCAAACGATTGCATTTCTCGTCTGCCGCGACTATCATCGCAGCATTATCGTTTCCCGCCTGCCATTACCCCCGCCTGGAGCCATGCCATGTCACGCTCATTGGTGATCGCCCTGTTGTTCGCCACCGCCATGGCCTCCGTTGCCGTGGCTGGCCAGGAACGTGACGGGCGGCCCCCCTCCAAGATGAGCTACTTGGACAATGGCGTGATTCGGCTGGGGGTTGACCTGAACCGGGGAGGGGCCATCACGTACCTCGCGCGTAGCGGCAGCGGGCAGAACCTCGTCAACAGTTTCGATTGCGGACGGCAGATCCAAATGTCGTACTACTCGGGCCCCGTCCCCTTTGCCGTTGCCGGCAAGCAACCCAAACCGGAGTGGAAATTCATCGGCTGGAACCCGATCCAAGTCGGCGATGCCTTTGGCAACGCATCGAGATTGCTGGATGAGAGCAACGACTCCCAACAAATCTACGTGAAATGCACACCGCTGCACTGGCCGCTGGACAACGTGCCGGGCGAGTGCACCTACGAGTGCTGGTTCACGCTGGAGGGTCCCGCTGTGCATGCCCGTTGTCGTTTGTTGAATAACCGGCCCGACCACACGCAATATCCGGCCCGCCGCCAGGAACTGCCCGCCGTTTACACCAACGGGCCCTGGCATCGGCTCATGACCTATCGCGGCGATCGGCCGTTTACCGGCGGCGAGCTGGCGCGGATCGAGAAGCGTAGCGGCGCGCCCGACCCCTGGTCCGCCTGGACGGCAACGGAATCGTGGGCCGCGCTGGTGGATGACAACGGTTTTGGTCTGGGCATCTGGAGTTCGAACGGCTGCCAGTTCGCCGGCGGATTTGCCGGCAAGCCGGGCAAGGGCGGCCCGCTGGACGATCCCACCGGCTATATCGCCCCGCAGCCCGAGGAGATCATCGACTGGAACATTGAACACACATATCGCTACGATCTGATCGTGGGCGACCTGGCCGCGATCCGCAAGCATGTCTACGACCATGCCCGCCGGCCCAGCCCGCCGTCGTACCATTTCGAGAAAGACCGGCAAGGCTGGTTCTACGTGAATGCAACGGACAAGGGCTGGCCGATCGTGGGTGAATTGAACGTGCTCATGGAGCGCGACGATCCGCAGTTGCAGGGGCCAGTCGGGTTCTGGCAGGCCGCCGACGCCGGCAAGTTAGTGATCCGGGCGGCCAGTCACACGCGCGGCAGCGACGCCCGAATCTTCTGGAAAAAGCTGGGCGAGGCGGACTTTTCGGAAAAGAACTCCCTCGGTTTCGGGCTTGTCAGCGACGGCCAGTATCACACGTACCGCGTCAAGCTCGGCGACAGCCCGGCCTGGCAGGGTGCGATTGTGCAACTGCGGTTCGATCCGGTCGGCAATGGCGGCAAGGGCGAGTGGATACACGTCAAGTCGATCGAGATGGAAAAGTAAGAGAAGCAGGCGCAGACACTGACAGATGCTCGAAACGGGAAAGACCAACCTGGAGGCTAAGACACCGGAATGGGTGAAGACGGCCGTTTTTTACGAAATCTTCCCCGACCGTTTCGCGCGGAGCGGTCGCGTAGGACCGCCGCTGGCGCATCCGGCCCTGCAACCCTGGGACGCGGAGCCGTCTTTTTACGGATTCAAAGGGGGCGACCTTTACGGCGTCATCGATCATTTGCCCGACTTGCAAGACCTGGGGATTACGGCCCTCTATTTGGCGCCGATCTTCCAGTCCGCCGCGTGCCATCGCTACCATACGCACGACTACTATCAGGTCGACCAGCTGTTGGGCGGCAACGACGCGTTCCACAAGTTCTTGCAAGAAGCACACCGCCGCAACATCAGGATCGTGCTTGACGGCGTGTTCAATCACGCCAGCCGCGGCTTCTTCTTTTTTCACGACGTCCTCGAGAACGGCGATAAGTCGCCGTGGCTCAACTGGTGGCGGATCAACAAGCTTCCGCTTTCGGCCTACGGCGAAAATGCCGAGGACCGCGGCTACGCCTGCTGGTGGGACATGCCCGCTCTGCCCGAGTTCAACCACGACAATCCGGACGTCCGCGAGTACCTCATGCGCGTGGCAGAGCACTGGGTCCGCGAAGGCATTGACGGTTGGCGCCTCGACGTGCCCGCCTGCGTGAAAGCGCCCGGCTTCTGGCAGGAGTTTCGCCAGCGCGTCAAGCGATTGAACCCCGAAGTCTACATCTGCGGCGAAATCTGGACTGATGCCCGCCAGTGGTTGGACGGCACGCAGTTTGACGCCGTGATGAACTACCTTTTTACCGACGCGGTACTGCGTTTCGCGGGCGGCGCAAGCATCGACGAGAAGCTGCTGCACTATCATTTCAAGCCCTTTGCTCCCGTGGATGCCGAAGGATACCGCGCGCGTGTCGAGAACTTATTGAACCTCTACCCGTGGGAGATCCAGCTCGCGCAGATGAATCTGCTGGGCAGCCACGACACGGCGCGGTTCCTCTCCGTGGTCGGCGGTGACCGCGGCGCCCTGGAGCTTGCATCGCTGCTGCTGTTCACTTTTCCTGGCGCTCCCTGCGTGTATTATGGCGACGAAGTGGGCATGACCGGCGGACCCGATCCTGAATGCCGGCGCGGCTTCCCCGCAAAAGGCGACTGGGATCTCACGCTGCGCGAGCACTTCCGCAGCCTGATACGTTTGCGCCGCGAGCACCCGGCGCTTGCCCGTGGGCAATACCAGACAATTATGGCCCCCGAAAGTCTTTACGTGTTTGAACGCCGTCTCGGAGACCAGCGGCTCCTGGTCGCCGTGAATGCCGGCAAGACCGCCGCCTCGGCCAGGATTGCCGAAGTAAATGCCGGCGCAGGTTCGTGGCATCCCGTGTTTGGCCATGGCCAATTCGCCCGGAAAGTCGGCGGCTTGGAGATCGCCGTACCAGCGCGAGCGGGACTTGTGCTTGTCGCCGCGGAATAGGTTCGTTCATGGGCCACGCGTCAGCACTACCCGAGCTTACGACCCCGGCCAGGAAGATGATCAATACTGACCCGAAGCGCAAGCGAGGGCCCCGCGCTTGCGCTTCGGGTTAGTGTGCGGATCTTCCGCGCCCCGATAATATAAGGACTGAATCTGCTCTTGAGAGCGAAAATCAGTAGCTTTGAGACAAATCGCATTGTGTGGCTCCTCTTCGATTCCAGTCTTGTCCCGGCAATTTCGTTGGTGCTTTATTTTGATCCGGTCGCGGCGATGTTTCGCTGCATCTTTAGAACGGTTAGCGACAACGGAGGGAAGCGGTAAATTAGCTTTGCGCCGTCGAGCGCGGTGTTGCCCGGCACGGTGCGGATGCGGTCGGGATGGCGCCAGTCGTTGGCGGCGTCGCGCTCGCCGGCGCTCTGGGTGTCGGCAAGCGTCCAGACCTGCACGTTTTGGTCCAGCGGGGCCAGCGCGGCTGAGGTTCACCTTGCGTGATTGCGATCCGGTCGCGGGGTTCACGGCAAATAGCGTGATCGTGCGGCCGTCTTGGCTGAGCGTGGCGCTGGCGTCCAACCCCGAGTCGGAAGGGAGTCCCTCTGTGAGAACCTTGAGCGGCCGCGTACCGGCATGGGTAGCGTAGAGCTGTTGCGCGTAATAGGTGGGAGTCTTGAAAAGGCTCGTGCCGTTGGTCTGGAGAACGCCGCTACAGAAGCTATCGGTCAGGTTGCTGCGATTGGCGATCTCGATCATGTCGCAGTGGCGATGCATGAAGTTGTGGTAGCGGCTGCACCACAAGGCATTGTCGAGCGTCCACAGCATAGCGCGGCCAAGCCCCCAGTCGCCGGCGGTGGTATTCCACTCGGTAATCCCCAGGCGGATTCTCCGGCCCGGTGCATTCTCGGCAATCAGCTTCCGGCAGCCTGCTACGTCCGCTTCCATGGCCGCAAGATGCTCACATCCATAATGGTGCGGGCAGATAAAGTCGAGCCACGGACCGGCCCGCTGCAACAAACCGGGCGAAGGAAAGGCGGCCAGGAGTTTGATGCTTGGATCGACAGCCTTCATGGCCTTGCAGAAGTCGGCAACCCCTTTCTGATAGGCCTCGTTGCCCAACTCGTTGCCGATCTGCCAGTACTGCACGCCGTAGGGGGCGGCATGCCCGTTGCCGGCCCGGAGTTTGCCCATAGGCGTCGTTGCCGGACCGTTGAAGTACTCCACTTCAGCGGCCGCCTGCCGGGGTGTTTTTGCGGTGAATCGGACGCAGATCAGGGGCTCGGCGCCGACCCACCGGCAAAGTTGGACGAATTCCTCGAGGCCGGCGTTGCCCGGTTCCAGCCCGCCCCAACACGTCGTGAACGGCACGCGTTTGGCGGGGTCGCCGATGGTATCGGTCCACTCAAAGCCTTCGGTCGTGCTGCCGCCGAAACGAATGATGCCCGGCCGGAGGGCCTTGAGGGCCTCGGCCACGTCGCGCCGCCATCCGAAGACATTGTCGGTCGGCATGAGCGAGACCTGATCGATCCAAAGCGTGCCCGGACCACGGAACGAAATTGAGAGGGTCGCCGCAGGATCCGTGCCGTTGGGCTCCAGGACCGTCTCGAACCGCTGCCATCGTTGCGACGGTCGAAATATCGCGGTCGCGTAGGTCTTGCCTTGGCCCCAAATCGCCACCTGAACCGGCGACCGGAGCCCGCGGCCACGGAGGTAAAGCGAACACCGCAGTCGCTCCCCCGTCTTGACGTGCTTGCCCTCTTGGGAGACTCCGAGCGTGCAGGGATCGCCAGGTTTTTGGGTAATCCGTTGCGAAACCTTGCCATTGAACGGTTCGACCGCGTCGAGTGTGAACTCGCCGCGATGGACGGCTCCGTCCGGGTACCATGGTCTCTCCAACCGATCCGTCGCCTTGCGGAATTCGACTCGGTAGGGCGGCACGCCTTCAAAGCTGCCGTCGAAGACCTGCTCGGCGAACATCGACGGGGTCAGCCCGCAGAGATACTCGATGAACTGGCCGCATTGATAGGGGCTGATCGCGGCATCGCAGATCGGCTCGTTGGTCACAGTCAGCCCGGTGGCGGCCCCGTCAACGCCGATCTTCTCGTTACCTCGCGCTGCGAGGACGCAACCTAGACCACTCGTCCAGCCGAACCCTGCGACCAGCAAAACGATCTTGAGATCGGCGACAAATGTATTGACGTTCCGGTGCGACATGGGTCTTCTCCGCATTGGTTTAGGGGCTGGTCCGCGAACTATACTTGCGAATCTATCACACTCCGTGTGCCGGATACAACCGCCTGGCGGGAATCGCCTTCGCGGGGAATAATACGCAGCCCGCAGCAAAGACCCAAGACCCAAGACCTCCGACCCCGCATTCCAAATTGCGGACGATGTCCAACCCGCGTTTGACAGATTGGCCAAAGTGGCCAAAAATCGACATTTTGCTCGGATTTCTTTCCGTTATATACCACTGATTACCGGTATCGCGACGCCCATGCGACGCATGCCGATCCCCGGAATCCCCGAGAAAAACGGCCATCCCCTCCTCTGGCTCGAAGCGCTCTGGCCATTGCGGGTGGGCCAAATTCGAATCGATGATCCGTGCATTACGCCACGCGCGACGAGGCGATTCGGGCGGGGAAGAAGCTCTGCGCGGAGAGCCAGCCGTAGGGGTGTGGAGGGACCGTCGCTTCGAGTGGTTCACCACAAGCCTCTGGCGGTATGTTAATATTTCCCGCATAGGATCGTTGTCCGTCGGCCATGCGGGCGAGGGAAACTCCCGAAGATATTCATGGTTGGCGGAGTTTCAGGGGCCGGCGATTGAGTCACGACGGCCGGTCGCCGAGTGATCGCGAATCGTTTGCTTGACGACGATCCATTTCTTGCTATGCTAGGGCTATCCACCGGCTAGCTGGCCGAGTTCTATAAGCCCAAACTGAGGCAGCGTTCGCAACCAGACGACTTGACGATTCCGGGATCGTAGTCCAGCTGGCTGCACTTCTGACGGCATCACCGAACAAAAAGCGACATGCCCGAGATGGCGTGTGTCGTTCATTTCGTGGTGTTGGCGTTTTCGCGAGTTTTCAGGCGGTAGCCCGCCCTGGCTGCGCATATTCAGCCATGACGGGTCATCGCCCGAAGGATTCCCACACGAGAACATGCAAGAATCAGTTCGAACCCGCTTTTACATGAGGAGAGATGCCGTGGCGTCCATATCGCCGTTTCGCTGCTGTTTTAATACGCGCTCCGCTTGCAGCTGCCGTCCGCGCAGGAGCCATATTCGCCGTTTTCGCGATCGCCGTATCGTACGGCTCACACAGGGGCGCAGCAGGCGCCAGCCTCCTGTATGAAAGCGACTGGCAAAGCGGCACAATCAACACCTTGACGTCTACGGGGGCCGAGTCGACATTTGCCAGCGGCCTATCCGCGCCAAGCGGGTTAGCTTTCGATTCCAGCGGCAATCTTTACGAGGCGGATGAAGGATCTGGCACCGTCTACAAGTTTACGCCACAGGGAACGAAATCCATCTTCGCCTCGGGTCTCGGCCAGCCGTATGGCATTGCCATCGACAAGAATGGAGATGTCTTTGTGTCGGACGTGAAGGCCGGCGACGGTAACACGATATTTGAGATAACGCCCGCGGGTAGCCGGAGCACCTTCGCCACCGGTCTGATATTTCCGCTTGGTCTGGCATTTGACACGAAGGGAAACCTCTACGTGGCCGACTTCAACCGCATCGACAAATTCACGCCTTCGGGCAGCATGTCGATCTTTGCCCCCGAAAGCACCGGTGCCTGTGACCTCGCGTTTGGCCCTAATGGCGATCTCTATCTCACCGACGATCAAACCGATGTCTACCAATTCACGCCCACGGGATCAGGGTCGCTTTTCGGGTCGGTGCCGGGCAATTCTGGCAGCGTGACCGTCGACAGCCATGGCGATGTGTTTGTCGGCGACCGCACCGGCACCCTTTACTCGTTTACGCCCAGCGGCGCTCGCTCGACGCTGGCTGTCGGCCTGCACGACCCGCAAGGCGGGCTGGCATTTGCGCCAGTCCCCGAGCCTTCCACCCTGGCCCTACTGGGCGTCGCGGCCTTTGGTCTACTAGGCTGCAGCTGGCGTCGAAGGCGACTTGTAAAGCGGGCTACTCACCGTTTTTGCGCCCTCGACCCGAGAACGATAGGCTCCGCGCTGCTTATGGTCATCTTCTTGCCGGGCGTTGTGAGAAGCGTCATTGGCCAGACGTTGGTGGACACGACCGCAGTGCTTAGCTCACCGCGAGCCAACCTCGCCGCAACCTCTGCGGGAGATCTGGCTTTCTTCGCCGGCGGCAACACGGCGGCTGGGCCCAGTAACGCGGTCGATATCTTTAATGCCAGCACCGGGAAATGGTCTACCGCAACCCTTTCGTCGAGCCGCAGCTATCTGACCGCGACCTCGGTCGAGAATTATGCCATGTTCGCCGGCGGCACAGGAATCAATTTCGCCGGCCTTGCGACCGTGGACATCTACAACGTCACCGCAGGAACGTGGTCTACGGCATCGCTATCCCAGGGACGATGGGGACTGGCTTCAACCAGTGTTGACCAGTACGCCCTATTCGCCGGCGGGTTTACCTCATTCGGCAACAGCTATTCCGCCCGCGTGGACATCTTCGATTCCCAAACGGACCAGTGGTCAACGGCCACTCTTTCCGACGCGCGGGCGGAAATGGCGGCGACCACGGTTGGCAACTATGCCATCTTTGCCGGCGGCCTGGATTCTTCGCCCGAAGGAGTGTCCAACGTTGTCGACATTTTCAACGCGACCAATGGCCAGTGGACGACGGCCAAGCTATCATCGCCGCGCGACAACCTGGCAGCCACTTCGGTGGGACCGTACGCCTTTTTTGCGGGCGGTTTTGATGGGACGGGCGGTAGCGGGCAGTACAATTCAGTGGACGTTTTCAATGCCAATACCGGGGAATGGTCCGAAGAGTCCCTTTCGGCCGCACGTGGCTGGCTCGCAGCAACAACGCTAGGAGACTTTGCCCTCTTCGCTGGAGGCGGAAACGGCACACCGTATTCCACCGCGATGGACGTTTTTGACCTCGATACGGATTCCTGGTCGGTTGACTCGCTTTCGGCGGCGCGAAGTCCTTGGTGGGAACGTCCGTGGATGGCTATGCGATTTTCGCCGGCGGCTATGGCAACACCGGCAATCCGAGCAATGTCGTGGACATCTACACGTCAGTTCCAGAGCCCGGCCCATGGGCGCTCTTGGGTGTCGGTGCGATCGGATTGGCCGGCTTTGCCTGGCGAAGGCACGCAGGCCACGCAGAAATCAACACCCGCGTTGGCGAATGTGGTTGCCGCCTCGTTCGGATGCTGCCGAACGAAACCGTCGACCGGCGCATGAAATGATTTTGTCAACTCTTGACTTCAGTCTTCTGGGGGGTCTGGCATAACCCGAGATATTTCCACGCAATCCCTGCCACTCTATTGCGTTACCGATAGTCGGGTCCTATAGTACCGGATGTGGCGTGGGCCTTTCCCCGCGCAATTCTGACTCAACGAGGCAGCGCCGTCGCCAACAGACAAGGCATCTCCACCGCCTTTCTCTACAGCCAGGGAACGATGTTGAACCTCGGCGCGCTCGACGGATACGAATTTAGCCAGGCCGTGGGCATCAACGACAGCGGCCAAGTCGTCGGCGAGTGCCAGCCCAATAGCGGCGTCTTTCACGCTTTCCTCTACAGCGGCGGGACGATGGAGGATCTGAACGGCCTGATACCCCAGTCCTCGGATTGGACTCTGGAATGGGCGTATGCGATCAACGACAACGGGCAGATCGTGGGTTGGGGCATCAACCCTGCCGGGCAACAAAAAGCTTATCTCCTGACGCCGACCACCGAACCTTCCACCCTCGCCCTGCTCGGCGCGGGTGCCCTGGCCGTGCTGGCCTTCGCATGGCGACGAAGGCGAAGTTCGGCTCGCGCGGCGGCAACCATTCAGAAAGGCAGGTAAATGATGGCGAGAACACCTCGCTTGGCTCGGGTACGTCTTTGCAGATAATCGCGGAACAGACCCTCGTACCGGGAGAGTTCCCGCTGGTTATCGCCGAAGCTAGTCCCATGCCCGAACCTTCCCACCCTCGCCCTCCTCGGTGTCGGGGCTTTGGGGTTGATCGCCTTCGCCTGGCGATGCCGGTCGTAATAGGACCAGATGCCATAGCATCACTGAGTCGTGGCAACGCAGAAACTCGTGTCGCTGCCCCGAGAGACCGACGTGCTCCCGCCGCGCCCATCTTGACGACGGCAGTCAATCCGGTGGTACTGGGGTCCGTGGCTTACGCCTAGAACCGGTCCAAGCCCGGTGAACCCTCGCCAGCTCACCGCGGATACATCGGCCGCACGCCGTCTCCCGCAAATGGCGGAACGGGCGCAGTCGAATCCGGCTTCTGGATGATCAAGTCGCTGAAACAGGCCGTCGTTCGGGCCTTGTCTTCCTCGCCGGCGATCAGCCCGGCCAGCCCCTCGGCGCATTCCTTGTCGTCAGCCTGGCAGACCTGCGCCCCATCCACAAACCCGGTAAGGCTCGATCCGGAGAACCGCAGCCGCAGCCGATGCCACTTCTTCGGGTCGAAATGCTGCAGGGCGAACGTGCTAAGTTGCCGTAACTGGCCGCCTTTCTTCGCCGGTGGTACGGTCGAATAAAGCCCGCCGGTCCCGTCGGCGGACAGGCGGAAAAGATAGCCCTTAGGGGGCGGGTCGCTCTTCGCCACCCGGCCCAGCAACCCCGCCCAGCCCTTGCCGTCGGAAATCGTCACGTCGCAGGCAATCTCGTAGTCCTTCCAATGGGCGTCGCCGAGAATGGTAAACGTGTTCCACTCCGCTCCCCAGTTCGAACCGCGCCGCTCGGTAATCTGCCGAAGGCACTGCCCCTTTCCATCGGGTCGTTGTGCAAGTTCGAACGCGCCGGAGATGTCGGCCGTGTAGTGCGGCAGATAACCCCAAGCGCTGGCGGGCGTATACCCGTCGAACGGTTCGTGATACGGTAATGGGAACGGACGATCGGCCGGAATATCGGCAAACGATCCCTTCCGTTGGCCGGTGGTCGTGGAGAGCGAGTAGATCGAGTCGGGGTCGGCGGTGAACTGGAACATTCCATCCACGGGTTCGAGGTCGGGCTGCCGCGCGAACTGCTCGCGGCTGTTGCTGCGCCACAAGCACAACCTGCCGGTCGAGACGCCGCCGGCCAGCTTGAAAGTTACCGTCTGGCTGGCCTTGGCGCCGCCCGTTTCGAGAATCACGCTATAGTCGGTCTCCGGCGACTTGAGCGTCACGTACGTGCCACCGCCGGTCAACCGTCCGCATGCCTTGGGAAGATACTGCCAACCGATCTTGCTGAACTGGCCGTAATGTGCGTAGCCCCAAAGCGCCTCGCGCACGGCGTAGTGTCCGCTCCAGGGCGAATCCGCCACCAACATGCCGGGCTTGATCTTGAACGGTTCGACGCCGTACATGGCGTCCACCAAGTACCAGTTGACGGTCCGGGTGGCGCCGGCATCGAGGAAGTTCCCGTTGAGGGACTTCACCAGCATCAACTCGCACGTGTACCCGTCGAGATACACGTGCTCCTCGGTGTCCCAGATCGGCTTGTGGAACCGATCGGCCAGGGCTTTGACCCAGTCCGGAGTAGGACCATTGTTCTCGTACACGCAGCTCAGCGTGTGATTGGAGAGGATGTCGATCGAGTCGCGCAGCTCCGTGTCGGCCTCCAGTTTCCTGCACCAGTCCCACTTGTCGCGATTCCAATTGTCGAAGGCGTGGATGCGGACCTGCTTGAGTCGTCGCGCGTCGAGCGTGCGGCGGAACATCTTGGCGAAGTTCACGTTCACGCCGCGCTCGTTGCGGCAGCCGATGGCATCGAGCTGCAACCCGTAATGCTCCTTCAGGCCAACGATCCAATTGGCGTAATAATCGCACATGTCCTGCGAGAAGTATTGGCCGTTGCCGACCCAGGCCGGCGCGCTCCAGGCGCAGGCGTCGAGGGCCAAATCGGGGTTACGTTGTTTGGCCTCGCGCATCAGCCACCATTCGTAACCGCGGCTGTAGTTCTGGTCATTGCGGGCGTGCATGTGGCTGAGCTCGACGCCTTGCGTGCTGTTGCCGTCGCCGCCGACCTCGACAAAGAGGACCGAGATCGACGCACCGAAGTTCGGCTTGAACAGCAGGTCGAGGATCTGCCGCCGCTGGGTTTCCGGATAGTCCTTCAGCAGCACGGAAGTAGCGCCGCCGGCGGAGACGGCGCCGATGCCATCGAACTGCTTGCCCGACTGCGCGCCGTCGATGACCACCGTCTGGTCCGCTAGCGCCAGGTTGCACATCCCGGCCAGTCCCATCGCCAGCGCGGCCAGCGTCCATGCTGCCCGAAAGCTGACCCGGGCCTGTTCGGAATCCTGGGCGGGACGTTTGAGGAGCGGGACTGAGCATCTCATGATTGTTCCTTCCATTCGTGTTCACGGGGGGCTCTTTCACACGAAGTGCATACCCGTATCCCCACCAGCAGCAACCGAGTCTTCACGCCCATTCTACTGCCGCGAACACGGTGCTACAAATGGTTCCTTTTCCGACGATCTGCTGGCGATTCGTGACCGGCCCGCACTTAGCCGGCGCACATCGGTCTGAGATTGCCGTCACAGAATTCAAATCACCGGATAGCCGAAAAACTCGACGTTTCCAACAACGATGGAACAGATACTGGTGGGAGCCATCAATAGCCACCCCGCCGCCGATGCAATTCGGCGTCTTCTACGTGCCATTCCAATGTCGGGGCCGCAGAAGTCCGGCCGGCCGACGTCGACGACCACTCCGCAGTCCGACGATTGAATAGCCAACACAACTGGGGTGTTCCCAGGGCGACCGAGTCCAGTTGCCAGGCCAGACGGTATCGGGTGGGAAGGCAACCTCGGAATGGGTTTGTCTCGAAACTCCGGCGGGAGAGTCAAATCGCCTGCCGAGAAAGAACAAACGATGGTTTCCTGACTTATTGACGCCGGCACCCATAGGACCGTTCCAATCGTCAACGGCGGCAAGGTTCTTTGAAAAACCATGCTTTAACGGGTCGTGCTAATCTTGCCGCCTCACTGGTAGCAACGTAGAAGACCGTGGGATATGTAACCAACAAAGTGCGTTAATCGCACTTCTAAGAGCCAGTCCTCCTGCTGTTATGGCGGGCCTCTATGTACCCTGTAAAAACCACGGCTCACTCCAGCGGCGAAGTGCCTTCGAACCTCGTCAAGGCAAGAGGACGGAGCCAGCGCTGCCCAGCAGATGTCTACGCCAACGCAGAATGTGATGCTTATCCGAAATTGGTCGCCAACGCGCCGCAACTGCCACCGCCTCAGAGTTGAACCCGCCGTCCGTTTGAGAATTGCGAGGTCCTCGCTGCCCTGCCTTCCAATCACAATGCCTGTGGAAAATCATGAAACCATTAACGCCCGTGATCCATGTCGATGAACAGAAGTGCACAAATTGCCACGCCTGTATTTCCGTCTGTCCCGTGAAATATTGCTGCGACGGCAGCGGCGACTTCGTGCGTGTCAACGCGGCGGCGTGCATTGGTTGCGGGGCCTGTTTGACGGCATGTACGCACGGCGCACGAACGGGGATCGACGACACGTCGCGGTTCATCGAGGATCTTCGCCACGGCACGCCGATGGTTGCTGTCGTCGCGCCGGCAGTGGCCGCCAATTTTCCTGATCGTTACCTGAACCTCAACGGCTGGCTGAAGTCGGCTGGAGTGGCCGCCGCCTTTGACGTCAGCTTCGGCGCGGAACTGACGGTGAAGTCGTATCTTGAGCACGTGGCCAAGGCCAATCCCAAGTGCGTGATTGCCCAACCGTGTCCCGCGATCGTCACCTACATCCAGATTTACCAGCCCGAACTGCTCCCTTACCTTGCGCCGGCCGACAGCCCGATGCTGCACACGGTGCGGATGATACGCGAGTACTACCCGCAATATCGGAACCACCGCGTGGCGATCTTGTCGCCATGCCTGGCAAAGCGGCGGGAGTTCGACGAGACGCGGCAAGGCGACTACAACGTCACGTTCGCCGCCTTGCAGAAGCACTTCGCCGACGAACGGATCGAACTGTCCCGCTATTCGGCGGTCGAGTTCGACAATCCGCCGGCGGAACGGGCAGTACTCTTCTCGTCGCCCGGCGGTCTGACGCGAACCGCCGCCCGCGAGGTGCCTGGCATCGAATCGAGCGTCCGCAAAATCGAGGGAAGGCACTCCATTTACCAGTACCTGGAAGGGCTCCCCGGCATGATCGCTGCCGGCAAGTCGCCCTTGCTGATCGACTGCCTGAATTGCGAAATGGGCTGCAACGGCGGGACGGGCACCACGTGCAAGGATAATCCCCAGGATGAAATCGAATGGTCGATTGAGAAACGAAATCGAGAGATGCAGGAGCGCTACCGGCAGGATCCGTCCCCGAACTCGGCGCCGCAGTCGACGTTGACCGAGTTGGTAGACCGCTATTGGAAGCCGGATCTCTACGATCGCCGCTACGAGAATCTCTCCGCTAACAACACCGCCAGGACGCCCACGGAAAGCGAATACCAAGAAATCCTGCAGAAGCAACTCCTGCGGGAGCCGGGCTGCGTTGATTTCAACTGTGGGGCCTGCGGCTACGGTTCCTGCCGCGCGATGGCCACCGCCCTGTTCAATGGCCTGAACCGGCCCGAACATTGCGCTTCTTTCAAGGAGCAGAAGCTTCGTGGGGACGAAGAAATGCTCCGTCGGTTGGGCGCAGAGCGCGACGACCAGTTGCGTCGTTTGCAGGAGAAGGTCAATAAGCTTCTGGCTGCCGTGCGCACCGCAGCCAGCGGAAACCTCACCTTCCAAATTGCCGTGGAAGGCACTGAGGCCATCGATGATCTGGCCATCGGCTTCAACGCGATGCTCCGTGACCTGGCCGCGGTCATGGAACAGGTGGCCCAGAGCGTCCAAGAGTTTCACGAAGTCGCCGAGTCGATTGCCCGAGGCTCGCGATCGCTCGCCACGGGGGGCCAGTCGCAAAGCGCCGCTGCCGAGGAAGCCATGCATTCCATCGAGCAGCTTGCCCAGTCGATCAACGACGTGAAGGAGAACGCGGGCACGGCCGACGGCATCGCCCAACAGGCAAGCACCGAAGCCGAACGCGGCGAGACGGCCGTTCGTAAATCGATCGAGGCCATGGATATGATCCGCAGCAGTTCCGTAAAGATCAACGAGATCACACAGGTGATCTCCGATATCGCCAAGCAGACGAATCTCCTCGCGCTCAACGCTGCGATTGAAGCGGCCCGGGCCGGACAACATGGATTAGGGTTCGCCGTCGTCGCCGACGAGGTCCGTAAGCTGGCCGAGCGATCGAAGCAGGCCGCCCGCGAAATCGCCACCTTGATCAAGGAGTCGACATTCCGCGTCCAGGAGGGTTCCAAGGTCAACGTGGCGGTCGCGGAGACGCTGCAACGGATTCTCGCGGGCGTGAAGGAAACGTCGGCCGGAATAACGCAGATCGCGAGAGCGACGGTACAGCAAGCCACGCACGCCAACGAAGTCACCCGCTCGATTCACGACATGGCTGTCGTGACCGAGCAGACGGCGGCAGGCAGCGAGGAGATGGTCTCGGGCAGCGAAAAGCTGTTGGCCCAGGCCGCGACTCTGCGACAGAGCATGGCCCGTTTTCGAACATCGACCAAGGAATTCAAGCCGGTCGTGGAACCGCGACGGGTCGCCCCAGCGAAGACGCCACGAAACGCCGTAGCTCCGCGGCCGGTTGTCAGACGCCCACTTCCAACAACGAGTAGCACCACACCATCTTGATAATAGCTTCTTGTCGGTATTCCTTCGGCGAAACCAAGAGCTCTATTTATGGGTTCGCTCTTATTCGGTAATTAAAGAACTGTCGTGGTCCAGATCAAGATCAGACCCCCCCGAGGGGCGACAATTATTCGACCGTCATTCCCAGGTTTTTCACCAAAAACGCCCACAAATCGGCCGTCTCCTCGATCCGTTTGCTGGTGGGCTTGCCGCCGCCGTGGCCGGCGCGGCTGGTAATCTCGATCAGCACCGGCTTGTCGCATGACTGGGCCCGCTGCAAAGCGGCCGCGAACTTGAAGCTGTGGCCGGGCACCACGCGGTCGTCGGTGTCGGCCGTAGTCACCAGCGTCGCCGGATAGCACGTGCCCGGCCGGATGTTGTGATAGGGCGAATAGGCCAGCAAGGCCTTGAACATTTCGGGGTTGTCGTCGGACGAGCCGTAGTCGTCGACCCAGGTGCGGCCCTCGGTGAACTTCTGGAAGCGAAGCATGTCCATCACGCCCACCGCCGGCAGGCACTGCGCCGAAAAGGTCCGGCCGCTGCGTCATCACCGCGCCCACCAACAGCCCGCCGTTGCTGCCGCCCTGGATGGCCAGCTTGTCGGAACGGGTGTACTTGTTGGCAATCAGCCACTCGGCGGCCGCGATAAAGTCGTCGAAAACGTTCTGCTTCTTAAGCTTCGTGCCGGCCTGGTGCCAGGCCTCGCCGTACTCGCTGCCGCCACGGATATCGGCTTGTGCGTAGACCCCGCCCATCTCCATCCAGGCGGCGCGGCCAATGGAAAACATCGGCGGCAGAGCGATGTTGAAGCCACCGTAGCCGTACAGCAGCGTGGGATTGGTCCCGTCGAGCTTCAATCCCTTGCGATAGGCAATGAACATCGGCACCCGCGTGCCGTCTTTGCTTTGGTAGAAGATTCGCTTGACCTCATAGCGGTCGGGATCGAACTTGGCCTCGGACCGGCGGATGAGGCGGCTTTCGCCCGTCGCCAGGTCGAGCCGGTAGATGCTCGGCGGCGTGGCCAGGCTGGAGAAGCTATAGAAGGTCTCAGTTTCGGTCCGCTTGCCCTGCCGGCGTTTGCCGGCGAAGCCGGCCGCCGTGCCGATGCCCGGCAGTTGCACGTCCTGGATGAATTTCCCCTCCAGCGAGAAGAGCTTGACCGCGGTCGAGGCGTCCTGGAGATAGAGGGCGATGAGCCGGTTGCCCACGAGGCTGACCTCGGTCAGCGTGTTTTCCGCCTGGGGGATGATCTCGCGCGAATCCTTGCGCTGCGGCGCGCGGAGGTCGATGGCAATCACGCGGCGGCGGGGGGCATCGAGATCGGTCTTGAAGAACAGCCGCGGCCCTTCGCTGCCCAGGAAGGTGAACTCGTGCTGGAAATTGTCGATCAGGTCGAAGGGCATGGCGTAGGGCTCGGTCAGATCGCGGACGACGATCCGCTGCCGGGCGTCGGTTCCCACGACGATCGAGATCACCAGGTAGCGGCCGTCCTCGGAAACCTCGCCGTCGTACTGCCACTCGGGATGTTCGGCCCGGTAGTAGACCAGCACGTCGGCCTCTTGCGGCGTTCCCAGGCGGTGGTAGAGAAGCTTATTGTTGAAGTTCAACGACTGGAACTCGACGCCCGCCTTGGGCTGCTCGTAGCGGCTATAGAAGAAGCCTTTGTCGTCCTTGGTCCAGGCCGCGTTGGAAAACTTGGTCCATTTCAGTTCGTCGGGCAGTTGCCGCCCCGTGGCCACCTCCAGGACGTGCCACGTGGACCAGTCGCTGCCCGCCTCCGAGCGGCTGTAAGCCAGGTACTTGCCGTCTTCGCTGAAGCCCATCTGCCCCAGGGCAATGGTGCCGTCTTTGGACCAGGTATTGGGGTCGATAAGCACGCGCGGTTCGGCTGTCAGCGAATCCGCCACGTACAGCACCGGCTGGTTCTGCAGGCCGTCGTTCTTCATGAACACATAGCGGCCGCCTTCTTTCGTGTAGGGCGAGTACTGGGCGAAGTTCCACAGTTCGGTCAAGCGGCGGCGGATCGTCTGACGCTGGGGAATGGCGGCCAGGTAGGACTCGGTGAGCTGGTTCTCGGCCTTGACCCAGGCTGCCACCTCGGGCGAGTGGCGGACGTCGGCCTCCAGCCAGCGGTAGGGGTCGGCGACCTTGACGCCGAAATAAGTGTCGACGTGATCGACCCGGCGGGTGTGGGGGTAGGCGAGGCGAGCGCTGGCGTCGTCATCGGCACGGGCGGCGGAAAGAAACATGGGGACGGTGAGAAAAGCGAATAGCGGATGGAATGCGAAAGACTTCATGGTTTTCTTGCGATCGAGTATCCTGGGGAGGTTGGAGCAATCCATTCTAGATTTGAGATTTGCGGTTTGAAAGGCGCTGCGAGGGCTTCGCATGACAGGATCTTGCTATTCCCAGCAAGCGGCCTATATTGGCAATACCAGGTTCCATCGTCCAGCCCTACACTTTTGCAACGTTTTCGGCCACGTTCTTCCTCAGCACCTTGTAATCGGTCTTGCCCGTCCCTAGCACGGGAATCCTCTCGATCCGTTGGACGGCGTCCAGTCGCATCACGCCGCGCAGGCCCGCAGCGGCCAGAACAGCGTTAGCGTCCTTCAGCGATAGATCGAGCGTCGTGAAGAGCACGATCCACCGCGACGGGAGATCGACACCCTCGACGGCCACCTGCGGGCCTTCTTCCGTGGGCGGATACAGCCGCGCCAGCGGCTCCTCCAAGGCCGGCAGCGAAACCATCTCGCCGCCGATCTTGAGGAACCGCTTTAATCGCCCGCAGAAATGGATGTAGCCGTCCTCGTCCAGTCGCACCAGGTCGCCAGTGACGTACCATCGTTTGCCGTCCACTTCGGTGAAGGGGTCCGGTCCATCGTAGTTCAAGTAGCCGCCGAAGATCGAAGGCCCGCGGACCAGCAACATGCCCGTCGCCCCCGCCGGCAGGCGCTGCCGCGTGTCTGGATCGACGAGGCACGTTTCCACGCCGGCCACCGCCGGGCCGACCGTGCCCAGCTTGATCTTGCCCGGCAGGTTTCCGGCAACCACTGGCGAGCATTCCGTGATTCCGTAGCCCTCGAGGATGACGGCATGCGGCACAATCTGTCGGGCTTTTTCGAAGACCGTATCGGGGCATTTTTCCGCCCCCGTGACAATGATCCGCAGCGAAGCCAGTTCTTCCGGATGCGCCACAGCGAACATGTAGCTGAGGAACGTCGGCGTGGTGACCATGATCGTTGCCTTGTAGGCGGAAACGGTGCGGACCAGGCCGGCGGCGTCGGTCGGATCGGGATAGTGCGCCACGCGGATGCCGGCCAGCACCGGGGCCAGCACATTGGCCAGCAGGCCGAAACTGTGAAACGGCGGCAAGAAGCCCAGCAGCACGTCGTTGCGCTTGGCCTGCAGGACATCGAGCGAGGCCCGCAGGTTCGTCGCCAGGTTGCGGTGCGTGAGCGGCACGGCCTTGGGCGCGCTCTCGGAACCAGACGTGAACAGGACCACCGCCGGGGTGTCGGGGTTCGGGCGGGGCACGCCGTGCAGCAAGCGGCCGGGCAGCACGTAGGTGGAGAGCATCGTCATTGCCGCCTCGAACTTGCCGATTCCGGCCCGGATGTCTTCCAGGTAAACGTACTGGGCCCCTTCAATGTTGATGCCCAACCGATCGACGAGCTTCTTCGAAGTAATGACGTGGCGGATGCCGAGCGTCTCGACGGCGTGGGCCAGGTTGGCGGGTCCCGTAGTCCAGTTCAAGAGCACCGGCAGCTTGCCTGCCAGATGCAGGCCGAAGAACGTAATATCTGCCGCCACGGAGCCAGGAAGCAGGACGCCAACGGGCTGGATGCTCCCCTCACTCTCCGGAAGGGCGAGGGGGACCGCTTTCAAAGCGGCAAACCTTTTTGCCATCAACCGCGCCAACGTACAGCTTGCGATAGCTGAGCACGCCGGAGAGGCGATCGGCGGCGACCACGTCGTCGGGGTTCTTCAACACGCGGCGAACGAAGGCCTCGCCCAGTGTCTCGCCCAGCATGGCAGGCGGATCCTGGCTGCCGGGCGGCGCGTTCCACGCCGCTGGTGCTGCCTCGACGTTTTCCGCCCCCGCGGAAAGCTGCCCTTCGGCCAAGGCCCACAGTTCACCGAGGGTGTCGGCCACGCGGTCGCTACGGAAGCCAAAACGGTCTTCGATGTGCAACGCCAGGTCCATCCGCTCCAGGCTGTCCAGCCCCAGCCGCTCCAAGAGCATCTCCGCGGAATTCTCTTCTGCCGAAAGAGGCCGCTTGAGCCGCTCTTCGACCATTTCATTGACCGCGTGGATTGTGGCGGGGCGGATCTTGGCCAGGTCGATCTGGCCGCCCGCCGCCCGCTCGGGAAACTCGTACCGCCGCGGACCGAAGAGAAAACTGAAAGGCACGAAGGTCGGTTTCTCCGGTCCGCCGCGGTTGTACCATTCCTCGAGGAACGGATTGAGCTTCTCGCGCGTGATGCCGGGCAGGTCGCGGCGGTCGATCCGCTCAACGGTCATCGTCACTTTCCGCCGCGGCAGGAAGACGCCCAGCGCCAGGATCACCCAGCCCAGGGCCCGCAGGATGCAACCCTCCAGGTTCGCATGCTCCCCCGTGTAGGCCACCGTGAAAATACTTCCCCAGACGCCGCGAGTGCGGACCAGCACGATATTGGCCTGCGGGCAGCGCTGGAGCAGGTCGGACACGGCCCGTGTGGCCCCGATCTCCTCGCTTCCGCGGACCTCGACCCGGCCCGCCGGATAGATGAGAAATTTCTCGCCGCGGTTCAGCCCGTCGGCCAGGGCATCGATCATCGTCAGGGCCTGTTCGAGTGCCCCGCGGCTGTGTTCGGCCATTTCCGGCACCTCGATGGCATCGACCAGCCGCATGAGCGGATAGAGCAGCCAATTGCGGTACATGCTCGAAGTGACGATCGGCCGCAGCCCACCAGGGATGCGGATGTTGGCCAGCACTAAGGGTGGATCGATCAGCCCCGGGTGATTGGGCATGACCAGGGTCGGACCGCGAAGGTCGCGAAGCTTTTCCAATCCCTCAACGCGGACCCTGTAGCGGAACCGCAGCAGGAAGCGAATCAAAACCCAATAACAGGCGCGTATCCACTGCATGGCAGCGATTCCTTTGGAGCGCGGCAATCGATTGCCGCTTTATGCGGATTGCGGTGCGTCACCGCTTTCACCTCAAGCGTAAAAAAAGCGGCGATAAATCGCCGCACTCCAAATTCTGGCGGCCTACTTCTTATCCGCTTCTTCCGTCACGGTGACCTTGATCATCGTGTCGCCCTGTTTGATGGCGTTGACCACGTTCTGCCCATCGATCACCTGGCCGAAAACCGAGTGCTTGCGGTCCAGCCACGGGGTGGCGACGTGCGTGATAAAGAACTGCGAGCCGTTAGTGTTCGGACCGGAATTGGCCATGGAAAGCACGCCCGGGCCGATGTGCTTGAGGTCTTTGTGGAACTCGTCGGCAAATTCATAGCCCGGCCCGCCAGCGCCCGTGCCCTTGGGGCAGCCGGTCTGGACCATGAAGTCCTCGATGACGCGATGGAACTTCAGGCCGTTGTAAAAGCCCTTGGTGGCAAGCTTCTCGAAGTTGGCGACCGTATTAGGGACCTTGTCGGCATGCAGGACGGCACGGATCGTGCCTCGGTTGGTTTCAATGGTGGCGATCTTCATAGTCTGTTCCTTGTTGTACGTCAGTCTTTCCAGGCTGACCAAATCCCAGTACGTCAGCCGGACCATGAGTGCATGGTGCCCGGGGCTGACACGTTGATTGCCAGCCTCGGGCAGCACGTACTCGTGGTCGGGCTGACGTACCGCTGGCGGGTTGTAGATTATACCGTATGACTGGCGTGGAGTGAAACCATCGCGGAGTTTGGCAGGGGAATTATCGCGCCACTACCTTGCGTTGGCCAGAATTGGTCGCCTCGCCGCCACTCCCGGCGGCGGTCCGTAAGACAGGTTCGGGTTGCCCAGGTCGACCGGCGAATACCCGGGATAATTGGGCAGGGTCCACAACTCGGCCGGATTGCCCTGCAACTGATTGACCTGGACCGCACCCAGATCGATTCGCATCGAGAACTGCGCCGCCGGGCATTCCACCATCACCGCCGTGGGAACATAGAGCCGGGTCCGCGGGTCCTGGCGATATCCCTCCGCCACCGAGCGGGCCCGCAGCTTCCCGCGGGCATCCCAGATCTGCTGCTCCATCACCCAGGCGCTGATCGGATCGACGATCGTGACCCGCAGGTTCGTCCCTTCGGGCGTGTTATAGACGGTGCGGATGGCAATCCGCTTGTCCGGAGCCGCATAGGGCCCCTGGTGCGGCAGGGCCGGATCCAGGAGGACCGTGCCCAGGGCCTCGGTCAGCCAGTCGGGCTCGATGGGAATCATCTGCCGCGCCCGGCTGGTGGGGAACAGATCGTGGCGACAGAAATAAAGGGCCGGCGGCTGACTCCGCTTGATCCAGAACCAGAAGATCTGGTCGTTGCTGCCCAGATCGACCTCCGGCGTGAATCCCTCGGCCCGCAGGCGGAAGTTCCGCGGCCGCTGGAAAGCGAACTGGGCCTTGAGGGTGGGATAACCGCGTCCGCTGAGTGTGGCCGAACTGCTGAAGAGGGCCTGGATCTGCTGGTTGTTTTGATTGACGGCGGTGATCACTTCTTCCAGCCCTGCGCCCGGCCGCAGGACTTGTGGCCGCGGCTCCTGCCAAAGGTGCAGCCACGCGCAGCCGCCCTGCGCGACCAGCGTCGCCAGGACCGAGGTCCACAGTAGATGTCGAGACGCGCTTCTGTGCATCTGGAACTGAGCAAAGCGTAGGCCGGAACAAGCTTGCGCAGTCCCGGCAGCAGTACGTGCAAATTCCTGCCGGAACTGCGCAAGCTTGTTCCGGCCTACCGTGCTTCACCTTTCCAGCAGCTTCGCCAAGACCTGTTGGATCTCCTCCACGCGCTGCGGATTGGGGGCCGTAGCCGGCACCTCGTATTGGGCGTCCCGCCGCGGACAATACAACACCAACCGCTCATGGCCCTCGGCGTCTCGCTGCTCCTCCTCCATCCGCATCACCCGCCGGCGAACCAGGAGAAGCGCCAGCACGTAGCGCATGTCCTGTTTGTCGGGTTGGATCGCCAACTCGTCAAAAAAATTCAAGAGTACGTCGTTCGGGGCCCAATACGCCCGCCGCGCGTGCTGATCGGGCATCTGCGACTTCCACCAGCCAATCGCGCCTGGGGGCGGCCCCTGCCAGGCAGCGATCGAGTAGTCATGGCGTTTCCACTCGGCGCCCTCCGGCACAAGCACCGAGTAGAACTCCTCGCCCGGCGCGAATTCGCGGCCCGTCGCCGTGCAACTTTTCGCCGGTCGCTCGAATTCATACTCCATGGCGGGACGAAGGCTACCCGAAATAACCGTTTGACTCAAGGTATCATTTTGGATGCGGCAATTTATTGCCGTTTTTTTCTTTTTTCGCGGTTTCTTGGCCGCAAGGTTAGGCAGCCGGAACGCACGCAATGTATGAAATTGAAAGCGGGAATGAATTCCCGCACTCCAAAATCCGCTTGACCGCCGTCTCCATTTGGTGTAAATTTAGGGGAGATTCGCGGTCCAAATGGCCGAAAATCCGCAAAGAGCGTCTAACATGAATACGTCTTCCACCTTATTGCCGTTGTTACTGCTGGCCCTTGCCAGCTTGCGGTTTTAGGGTGTGCGCGTAGACAACTAAGTTCCGAAAACAAGCACAACCCTAAGGCCGCCAAGGTCTTAGGGTTTTTTATTGAGTCCGTGGGGCTTTCCAGCCTGACATGGACCGGTCCCGAGAATTGCCATGGTATCTCAGCAAGTGGTCGGCCGCCGTCGCTTGATCGCCACGAGGGCGCGATTGGTGTTGCCCGGGCCGACGCCCGGTCGGCCATCGCTTCACTGCTAGCATCGTTTTTCCAACACCAATTCAGCAAAGAACTACCATGACAGATACCATTCCTACCGATTCACGACGCATTATCATCTTTGACACCACGCTCCGCGACGGCGAGCAGTCGCCCGGAGCGAGCATGAACCTGGCCGAAAAAATGGAGGTCGCGCAAGGGCTGCTGGCCCTGGGCGTCGACGTGATCGAGGCCGGTTTCCCCATCGCCTCGCCCGGCGATTTCGAGGCCGTCAGCGAGATCGCCCGCACCGTCCGCGGCGTGCAGATTTGCGGGCTGGCACGTTGCCGCGAGGAGGACATCGACCGCGCCTGGGAGGCCGTCCGCCACGGCGAGCAACCGCGGATCCACGTCTTTCTCGCCACCAGCGCCATCCACCGCGAGTTCAAGCTGAAGATGGACAAGCACGACATCGTCCGCCATGCGGTGGCCGGCGTCCAACGGGCGGTGGGCTATTGCTCCAACGTCGAGTTCTCGCCCGAGGATGCCGCCCGCACCGAGGCCGATTTCCTCTGCGAGGTGGTCGAGGCGGCCATTGCCGCCGGGGCCACGACGGTCAACATCCCCGACACGGTGGGCTGCGCCACGCCCAGCCACATGCACCACGTGATCCGGACCCTCCGCGACCGCGTGCCCAACATCGACAAGGCGGTGATCAGCGTCCATTGCCACAACGATCTGGGCATGGCCGTGGCCAACAGCCTGGCCGCGGTGGAGGCGGGAGCGGGGCAGATCGAGTGCACGATCAACGGGCTGGGCGAGCGGGCCGGGAACTGCTCGCTGGAGGAGGTCGTGATGGCCTTGCGGACCCGCCACGACTACTATCACGCGCACACCAACGTCAACACGCGGCGGCTGGTGCCCACCAGCCGGCTGGTTTCCGGCGTGACCGGCATCCAAGTTCAGCGGAACAAGGCGATCGTGGGCCAGAACGCCTTTGCGCACGAGGCGGGCATCCATCAGGACGGGATGCTCAAAGAGCGGACGACCTACGAAATCATGCGGCCCGAAGACGTGGGCTTTACCACCACCGAGCTGGTGCTGGGCAAGCACAGCGGGCGGGCTGCGCTGGCCGCTCGCATCAAGGCCCTGGGCTATTCACTGGGCGCCGAGCAAGTGCGGCAGATCTTCGAGATGTTCAAGACCCTGGCCGACAAGAAGAAGGAGATTTACGACGCCGACATTGCCGCCCTGGTGGAGCAGGAGATGCGGCAGGCCCCCGAGCTCTGGAGCTTCGTTTCCTACAACGTGACCAGCGGAACGGGCCAGATTCCCAGCGTGCACCTGCGGCTCTGCCGCGGGCAGAGCGAGGTCTCGACCGACGTGGAGGGCGGCGACGGGCCGGTTGACGCCGTTTTCCTGGCGATCGAGAACCTGACGGGCATTTCGGTCGTCTGCAAGGATTTCAACGTACACAGTGTGACAGTGGGCAAGGACGCCCAGGGCGAGGTGATGGTGCAGGTGGAGCACGACGGCCGGATGTATCGCGGCCGGGGCATTTCCACCGACAGTGTGGAGGCCAGCGCCCGGGCGTTTTTGAACGCGGTGAACAAGATCGCGGCGGCAGCAACGGGGCCTGATCTCCCCTCGCTCTCTCGGGAGAAGCGCGAAGTTGCCAATTACTGAAACGCGGTGATGCGGGGTTTTGATTTTCGAGATTCGATTTATTGTGGCCGAGTGGCGAAATAGGCAGACGCACAGGACTTAAAATCCTGTGGGGTTAATACCCCGTGCGGGTTCGAGCCCCGCCTCGGCTATATGTACAAGTCGGCGATATGCTGCCGTACCGCAAAGGGCTACAGCGAGCAGCATCAGCGTGCCCGGCTCCGGCACGGACGCGACCACCGCGCCGGCCGAAACCTCAAGGGCTGTGCCCGCCCTGATCGGCGAACCGCTCACCGAGTAACGCTTGTGGGTATCTCTCACTTGGCCGCGTCAAAAACCGACAGATCCCAGGTTTCCCGCCAAATCACGCGAAGGCGGTCATGGCAAAACGTGATGGGGAGCCAGACGTATCGGCCCTTGATGGCATCGCCGGGTTCCCAGACGTCGAACATGGCAATGAATTCGCCCGGCTTGCCATGAACCGGCAGAATGAAGGTGCTTTGGCCGCCAAAAGTCTTCTCTGGGCCCAATCCGTTATGAGGATTGATGCCTTCGCAAGGGTTGCCCTGCACCTTCCATGGACCCAGGATCGAATCGGCCACCGCGACGCTGGCGGCGTTGGGCGCCCAACTGCTTTGGCCGGAGGTGATCAGCCAATAGCGGCCTTGGCATTTGCAGATCGCCGGCGCTTCCCGAAACTCATCGGGAAAGACGCGGGCATAGGTCTTTGACACATCGCGGTAATCGCCGCTGAGCCGTGAAATGTGCAACGTGCTGTTGCCCTCCGATGCAGTAATTTGGTAGGCGGTGGCGTCGCCGTCGACAAACAGCGTCATGTCTCGCGACATCTGGCCTCCCGTGAAGTCGTTCTTCAGCCCAGGGACATTCGCGCTGGCGTCGGCATTGACCGGCCAGACGCCCGCATGCGGACGCATCGAGCGGAGATACCGATAAGGGCCCTCCGGGCTTTGCGACACGGCCACGCCGACCCGAGCGGCGGAGTAGCCCTGGTCTTTGAGTTCCAGGTGGAACCACATCACGAACGTCTTGGTGGCGGCATTATAGATTACCTTGGGCCGCTCGATGATGCACCCTTTGACGATCTCGCTCGCCGGCTCTTGCGACACGGCCAGCGCGATCCCGGCGTCGGTCCAGTTATAGAGATCCGTGGAGCGATAGCAATGCACGCCGACCTGGGCGGTGTTGCCGATCGAGCCGCCCACCTTGTGCTCGCCGAACCAGTAGTAGACGCCCTCATGGTAAAGGATGCCGCCGCCATGGGCATTGATGTGTACGCCTTTGTCGTCGGGCCAGGGGCGATCGTTGACGAATTGATGGCGAAGCTCGCCGGTCCCAAGCAGTTTTTGCACCAGAATCTCCGGCGGTTCCGCCTTGCCGGCGATCCGGTAGCGCTGCGGCTGACCGTGATCAGGACGGTCGACCGTGCCGTCGGGTCTTACGGTCAGCGTGGCCCACTTTCCGTTCTCGAAATCGAAGGTCTGCCCGTCATCCTCCAGCAGTCGGCATGGCCGGGGAGAGTTGCCGTACGCCGCCAGGTGGATCGTGAAGACGGTCTTTTCATCGATCGCGAACAGCGGCTCAGCCAGCGGAAGCAACGCGTTTTCACGGACGAACAGCGGAGGACGCTCGGGCGTCCCCGTGACAACGTAGTGCTGACCACCCGGCAAATTCTTCCCCGTCCAGAAATCGTGCCACTGGCCCTCGGGCAGATAGGCCTCGCGGCTCCAGGCGGTCTGAGAATCTTGGTGCGGCGGCCTTTGGATCACCACGATATTCCGGAAGGCAATATGCCGCGCCCCCGAGGATGCATGGGCCTTGCCGATGTAAAGCCAGTACGTTCCAGCGGTGGGGAGCGCGGCCCGCACGATGCCGGCTTGCCAGCCTGCGGCGGCCGGAAGCTCATCGACATGGAACTCGCTGATCTCCTTGCCGTCGGGTGTCCAGAGGCGTATTCCCGCGCAGCCGGCGTCGGCCCGGTAGGCAAATCGCAAGCTACCCGGCCCGGCTTGGAGTTCCAGGGGCGTTCGCGCGCCCTTGATGCCCAGGCCGTCAAAATCCATGGCAAGCTCGATCGTCTCGCCGCTGGCCCTGATCTGGCAAGGACCGTTCAGGGGCTGGAATCGTCTTGCATCGTCCACGACCTGGCGACGGTACGTGTTGAAGGAGTTGGCATTGGTCAGCGGGGCAACGAGCAGGTCCGGGCCCAGCATCCACTCGTCGTCGACGTGCCAGTTGTTACTGTCCTTTGGCCAGTCCGCCACGAGCGGCCGCAGCGGAGAGATTCCCTTGCGGTGATAGTCGCCGTAGGCCTGGTAGAGATACGGCACGAGCATCATCCGCAGGCGGTTGAAGTGCCGGGCGATCTTGAGATAAGCGTTATCGTCCGGCAGGAGTTTGTTCTGCTCGTTGGCCGAGAGATTCGGCTGCTGCCAAATGAAATGGGGAAATTGCCAGCCATTGTAGAGCATTCGCGCGGAAAAGGCGGCGGCAGCCACGCGCAAGGCCCAGTCGCGGTGGTTGTCGACATCGCGCACCTCAGGCGTCCAGAGCAGGCCCTGGAGGCCGGCGCTGAGGTTGTAGCGGAGGTAATCAGGGAAGTCGTATTCGTCGCTGTAGATTGCCATCGGCACCGGGGCCGCCCAGGCCTGGCTGGCGCGGACCAGCCCCAAGGTCCGCCGGTTCTCCTGGTGGAAGGCGTCGCCGATAGCCTGCGCTCCGAGCCGGCCGAGGAGGTTGCGCATCTGCTCGCCGTCGGCCCCGCTGGGAAAGGCGGTGAATTCCGGGAACTGCCATTCCTGGTTGCAGCCCTGGTGATTGCCTGACCCGTCGACCTCGTCGAGCTTGAGGCCAGCGATCCCTTTGCGGACGAAGTTCTCGCGGAGGAATTCGGCATACGTCTTGCGCCTGCCGGGTCGACCAGGTCGGGCACGACGCCGTGCCACACCGCGAAATCGCCGTGGCGACTGGCCAAGAGCGGCAACAAGGGCGACTCGGGATCGATGTACGCCTGGCACCACAAGTTCAAGTCGTAGCCCTGGCGGCGAATAGTGTCGGCAAAATCCGTGGGGAATTTCTCCTCGTTCCACTTATAGGAACTCGAATAGGCATGCGTCTGCCAGCCGGGCTCCAGGCCGAGAGACGTTACGGGAAGACGGTCCCGCTTGAGCTGCGCCCCCATGGCGCAGATGGCCTTGGCGTCGAGCATCGTTCCGCAAATATAGCCCGGCCCCAGGGCTGCCAGGGGCGGCAGGCAGCCGCCGCCGGAGAACAGGTTGTAGCGGGCCACGGCCTGGCCCATGCTCGGCCCGGCAAAAACATAGACGTCCACGCCGTGCGCCGCCGGCACGTCGACATAGACCGAAGTCGCCGCGAACAAGGGGTTACGTCGTTTCTCCGGCCCGTAGAGTTCCGCCAGGTTCGTGACGGACTTCTGCGGGCCGTCGGCTTTTCCCAACTCCGAGAGGTTCTGCAAGCGCTGTTTTTCCCCAACGGAAAACATCAGGTAGCGGGCGCTGTCCACCAGCACGCCATAGCCGGCCGTGCTGACGTAGAAGGGCACGGGCGCATGGCTCATGCCCTTGCCGTCGTCATCGCCGGAGGCGGCGAAGAGCGTCCGCCGCCAGCCGTTCTGCTCGAGGTGCTTGCACTGCAGGCCGAGGCCGTAGATGACCTCGGCGCTCTTGAGGGGCAATTCGATCCGCACGCCGCGGGCCATTTGCCAGACTTTGATTCCCCGGAGCAACGCCGGCTCCGCAGTCTGGGGCATAGCTGCCAGGGCGTCCCTTGCGGCCGGCTGGCGGACTAACGACGGCACGATCGCCTCTGGCTCTCCCGCACGAACGCGATAGACGCCAGGGGCGACTTGCGTCGCAGTAATGCTGACCGGGGTCGTGGCGTGGGCGGGGACGACACGGGCACAAAGTAACGCAATCGCGCAGAATCCCCTAGCAAACCGGCGAAAACAAAGATGCATCGTCATGCGACCTTTCTACGTTCACAGTTGTCTTTACGTAGGCCAGGCTTTCCAGCCTGATGCGCGGGTCATGTCAGACTCGGGCAACAGGCTTGCATGGTCGGCCTGACCTGCATTCGCGTTGCGATTATTATTATCAGCGGCTGGCGTAGCAATCGCAAGCTCATGGAACACGGCCAGTCGCATTGGGCGGCTCGACGGGCGTAGGCCCTGGGTGAAACCGGCAGAGGGATGAGAACGCGTCTCCACTTGCTTTCGTACTGCCGCGGCAGCCAGATGCGTTCGGGCCTCAAGAAAACCACCGGTCTCCGTGGAATCGTATTGGAAAGTCAGCCGGCCAGATTCAGGTCACGCGCCTTCCGGGATGGCCCTCTTGGCAAAGGAAAGGTCAGCTGCAATATGATGTATTGTGCGCCCCCATGCACTTCCCGCGTTATCGAACGACGCGAGATCCCGTGCTACAGTCGCTATTGCCGGCAGCGAGGGACCGCCGACGCGTAAGCTCGCGACGTACCCACGGCAATGGTACCGATCAGAGGAGGCGAAGCAAGCGGGTATCCGGACCAAAGCTCAGGAAAGCCCGGATACCCGCCTGCAGGTTTAGTACTTAAGTTCTAAGTTCCTACGTCCTTCTTCGCCACAGGCAAGTCGCGGCAGCCAGCCCCGCCAGCAACAGCGCCATCGTGCCCGGTTCCGGCACCGCCGCCACCGCTCCGGCGGACCCAACGCCGGGCGGCGGCGTCGCGACCTCGCCGCCGGCCATCGGCGAAGCGGCCGCCGTGGGGTCGAAGATGAACGTGCCGTCCGCCCCGACGGTCAAGCTCGACCCGGCGGGCAGGGCGCCGGCGTCATCCACGATCAGTGTGCCGGCCTCCACCCACGTGCCGCCGCTGTAGGTGTTGGCGCCGGCGAGCACCTGCGTGCCGTCGCCGTTGAGGACCAAGGCGATCGCGCCGTTGGTCCCGCCGCTGAGAATCGTCCCACTGTAAGTCGTTGTCGTGCCCGTGGGACTGAGGGTCAGGATCGCTGTGGCCGAGGTGTTGCTGTTGATGATGCTGCCGCCGCCGCCGGCATAGTCGCTCAAGGAGGCGACCTGCTGGCTCCCGCCGTTGAGGTCGAAGACGCCGCTGCCCATCTGCAAGGCTGTCGTGCTGGGCAGCGTGGCTACACTAGTGGTGGTACTGCCGGCGGGCACGATCTCGATGGCGGCAAGCCCGGCGTTCTGACTCGCAGAAAAGGCTGACAACGTCGCGGTGCTACCGCTCAGGCCCGAGAAGACGGCATAATTGCCGCTGGGAGAACTCGACGAACTCGTATTGCTTATCTGGGTGTATCCGAGCAAAGTGCCGTTGTTGTTCGCGTACGGACTGAAGTAGTACGTCGTACCGCCGACAGTAGCGTTGTCCGCGTCGTTAGTAGCGCCGTTTGAGTTGGTATAGTACGCATAGAGGCTATAGCTCGAATAGGGAATGCCAGTAACCGTTAGGACCTCGCTGCTGCTATAGTACGCCAGGTAGTCGTCCAACAACAGGCCGTTCTGGCTCGACGGGGGGCTGTAGAAGGCGGACCTGATACCGGGGAAGGATCCCAGCGTCCAGCTAATCGACGCGCCGCTGGCCGCGCCGCTGCTGTACGTTAGCGGAGTGCCGCTGTTATTGTTCACGTTATTCCACCCCGACATCACCGCGCCGCGGCGCCGGCGGAGCCGGTGACTTGGTTACTGGTATAGAACTTGACGCCGATGGTGCTGCTGGGGGGGTTGACGATGGTGATTGATCCGAGTTGCAATACTCCATCGGAAATGGTGGTCGGCCCGGCATAATTGCTTGTGGTGGCGCTCAAGGTCAGGACGCCGGGACCGGCCTTGCTCAGGCCGCCGCCGCCGGTGATTGCCCCGCTGAGCGTGACCGCGTTGGTTTGCGTGTCCAGCGTGCCGGTGTAGCCCGAACCGATCGCCAAATTGTTGGCAAGCGTTCCCGAAGTGCCCGCTTGCAGAGTGGCGTTTCCGGCAAAGGTCACCGCGCCGCTGCCCAAGGCCGCCACATTGCCGAAGCTCAAGGTGCCGGCCGACAAGGTCGTGCCGCCGCTATAGCCGTTGCTGCTGGAGAGGGCCAGGACACCGTTGCCGACCTTGGCGAGGGCGCCGGAGCCGGTGATCGCGCCGCTGAGCGTGACCACGTTGGCTTGCGTATCCAGCGTGCCGGTGCAGTTCGAATTGATCGCCAGGTTGTTGGCGAGCGTTCCTCCCACGCCCGCCTGCAGCGTGGCGTTTCCGGCAAAGGTCACCGCGCCGCTGCCCAGGGCCGCCGTGTTGCCGAAGTTCAAGGTGCCGGCCGACAAGGTCGTGCCGCCGCTGTAGGTGTTGGCGCCGGCGAGCACCTGCGTGCCGTTGCCGTTGAGCGCCAGGGCGATCGCGCCGTTGGTCCCGCCGCTGAGGATCGTCCCGCTGTAGGTCGTCGTCGTGCCGGTCGGGCTGAGGGTCAGGATGGCCGTGGCCGAGGCGTTGCTGTTGATGATGCTGCCGCCGCCGCCGGCATAGTCGCTCAAGGAGGCGACCTGCTGGCTCCCGCCGTTGAGGTCGAACGTGCCGCCGCCGATCTCGAGGGGCGTAGTACTGGGCAGCGTGACAACACTACTGATGGTAGTACTGTTGGGCACGATCTCGATGGCGGCAAGCCCGGCGTTCTGACTCGCAGAAAAGGCTGACAACGTCGCGGTGCTACCGCTCAGGCCCGAGAAGACGGCATAATTGCCGCCGGGAGAAACTCGAGGAACTCGTATTGCTTATCTGGGTGTATCCGAGCAAACTGCCGTTGTTGTTCGCATACGGACTGAAGTAGTACGTCGTACCGCCGACAGTAGCGTAGTCCAAGTCGTTAGTAGCGCCGCTTGAGTTAGTATAGTACGCATAGAGGCTATAGCTCGAATAAGGAATGCCAGTAACCGTCAGGACCTCGCTGCTGCTATAGTACGACAGATAATCGTCCAACAACAGGCCGTCCTGGCTCGACGGAGGGCTGTAGAAGGCGGACCTGACGCCGGGGAAGGATCCCAGCGTCCAGCTAATCGACGTGCCGCTGGCCGCGCCGCTGCTGTTCGTTAGCGATGCGCCGCCGTTACTGCTTTGAGGCAGGTTGTTCCACCCCGACATCACCGCGCCCGGCGCCGGCGGAGCCGGTGACCTGGTTACTGGTATAAAACTTGACGCCGATGGGCGGGCCCGGGACGCCGGTGTAGTTGTACGTTCCCAATTGCAATACTCCACCGGAAATGATCGTCGGGCCGGTATAAGTACTTCCGACGGCAGCAAAGCTGAGGAGGCCTGGGCCGGACTGGGCCAGCGTGCCGCCGCCGCTGATCGGGCCGCTGAAGGTCTGGTTCGCCGAGCTAGCGTAATTCAGCAACCCGGCGTTGCTGATGGCCCCGGCGTAGTTGCCGCCGCCCAGCACGCCCGCGCCGCCGATGGCCAGCGTGCCCGCGGTGATCGTCGTGGGGCCCGTGTAGGAATTGTTGTTCTGGAACGTCACCAGCCCGCCGCCGTTGACGGTGACGCTGGCGCTGCCGGCGATGCCGTTACTACCCGTCAGGGTGTAACTCACCGCCCCGGAATTGCTGAAGGTGACCGAGGCGGGGTTGACGTTGGCGGCGTTGACGTTCACCGTGGTCCCGGCGCTGCCGCGGTTGTCGAAGAGCACGGCGCTGCCCTCCTGGTAAGTAGTCGGGCTGCCGTTCGCTGTGGCCCAATCGTGGGCACTGGTCACGTTCCAGTTGCCGTCGCCCGCGCCCGTCCAGTAGAGCGCGCCGGCGGTCGGGCTGTTCGTGGAATAGGTCAGATCGATGTAACCTCCGACATTCACCAAGCTGTAGTTGGCGGTGCCGCTGTTGACCGGAGAGGCCAGACTAAAGGCCCCGAAGCCCGAGCCGCCGATCGGGCCGCTGTACTGTGCGATCTCCACCGTGCCGCTGCCCATGGGGAGATTGGTGACATTCACTTTGATGGTCGAGGCGGTGGTGAGCGCGCCGACGTTGACGGCCGGCAGGGAGTTGTATTGACCGCCGGAATCGCTGAGATTGATGGTGGCGCCGCCATTGAAGGTCAATGACGACAGCGTCAGCGAAGTGCCCGCCGTATTATTGGGGGTGAAGTCGAGAATGCCACCGTCGTTCACGGAGACGGAGGCGGCGGGCGCCGAGCCCCAGCCGCCCAGTGCCGCGCCGCTGGCGACGGCGATGGTCGTCCCCGCGGCGCTGCCGGTAAGATAGAGCGTTCCGCCCCCGATGTTCGTGGGGCCGGTGTAAGTGTTGTTGCCGGCAAGGGTCAACTTGCCGCTCCCGCCGACCGTCAGGGACAGTTGGCCCTGGCCGTCGGACAGCGTGCCGCCGAAGGTGGTGCTCGTCCCCAAGGGGATGTTGGTCGTCAGGGTAGCCCCGCCCGAGCTCGTCAACACCGTGCCGGCCGCGCCGGACAATGGGCCGACCGACGGGCTATAGCCGTTCAGGTCGAGCACGCCGCCGTTGGCCGTCAACGGTCCACTGGAGTTGCCCAGGGCCGCGGCATTGTTGATCTGGAGCGTGCCGGCACTGACCGTCGTGCCGCCGCTGTACGAACTGGCGGCGTTTAGCTGCATGTAGCCAGGGCCGGTCTTGACGAGCGTGGCGGAACCTCCCCCTGCTGCGCTGGGGGGTCCCAAAGGCTCACACCCACGCTCAGGTCGGGATTGCCGCCAGTGGCGCCGACGTTGAAAGTCGTCGTGGACGCCAGATTTATTCCGTTGTGGGCGCTGCCGTTGGTGTTGATCACCGAAGGAGCCGTGACGTTCAGGCTGCCGCCGCTCAGGTAAAACGACTGCTGCACATCGCCAAAACTTCCAGTACCCGTGGTGAGCGTACCGCCGTTGAGCACGAGATTACCCAGCGTGTTGCCCCGGCCGTCGCCGTATGCGTCGTAGGCGGGGGCGCCGATAACACTGCCGCCAGAATTGATGATGGTGGTGACGGCCAGCGCCGGAAATGGGCCGCCGATGATGTTGTTGGCTTGATTCCCGAATTGGAGCACGCCGCCGTTGTTGATCGTGACCGTCTGCCCGACGGTCGCGGTATCCCCCAACGGGCTCTGGCCGGGGTTGGGGCCGCCGTACTGGTAGCCGACCACCGAGATCGTGCCGTTGCTGACGGCGACGTTGCCCGTAAAGTTGCTTTGAGTGCTGCTTCCGGAGTCGCCGAGCGTGAGCAACCCGCCGGACACGCTCAGCCCGCCCGTGCCGGTGAGCTGGACGCTGATCGCGGGGGTGGCGCCGTTGTTGACGACGATCGGGACCGCCGGGCCGTTCAGGTTCAGCGCGCCGTTGTAGTTATTGTTGATCGTGTAGTTGCCGGAGTTGAAGGTGATGCCGCCCACGCCAATGGTCTGTTGCACGCCCACAGTGTACGAACCGGCGCCGCCGACGCCGAAGACGGCCGTGTCGGTGACGCTCGACGACGAGGACCAGGCCACGTCGCTCGTGCCATTCGACCAGTAGTATGGGCCGTAGCCGCCTGCGGACCAGGTGCCGTTGTCGTCCGACCCGGTTGTGGGTGTTTGGTCGGGGTCCCAGGTGTAGCTGTCGGCGTGGGCCGTGACCGCGGCCAGAACTGCGAGGACGACTGCCGCGCCGATGGCGCGGCGGGGAAAAAACGTCACGGGCTTGGATCGAGCTTGCATAATGGTCTCCAGAAAAGTGTTAAACGCAGATACTTAAGCCTGCGAAGTTACGAAGTGGAAAGCATGAACGGCTCAAGAAAAGTCAAAAGAGGTTCGGTGCGGGGCTGCCGATCGGCGCGGAGCGTTGAAAAGGCAATCGTGGCATGGAACGGGGCGGAACCGGCAAACGCCGCAGGACCATGAGGGGCACGAGAGCCGGAACGGCCCGCTTGCGGGAACTGCAGATTTGCACCCATGTCCCAGGTCTCCCGTGAAAGGTTGCCCTTTACGCCCTGCGCCGACTTCCTCTAGCGAAGGCCCCAGCGCGGCGGCGGCAAACCTCGAATAAAATACAATACCTCCGCTTGCCACAAACGGCAGGTGGAAGCATCGCCGAATTTGCTCGGCTGGCATCACGACGGGAATGACAAGCTCGGAGAAACATCGCCGCCGTGGGCCCAGGCCCGATTGGCTCAGACGAAACACCTCACCTAGTAAATGTCGCCTGGGGGAAAACGCGGACATTTTTTAGTCGTAGGGGGGGTGTAAATTGCGCTTTCTCTCGATCGCAATTTGATTCCGCGATTCATACCCCTCAAATGGCCGTAAGTAATTCCGCCGCGCGGCAATTACGCGCATAATAGCTACGCCCGCTTTTGCAAAGACAAGTTTGATACGAACCCGCCGCGCGATCCAGCAATATCCCCCGCCTCGCAACAGCAGCGCCCGACCAATGAAGACGCTCGCCATCTCGATAACCACCTTAACCATTGCGGCAAAGGTAATTGCCACCCTCAGGAGTCGAAATCATGATCAAGAGACCAGCATCGACATTTATCGCTTTGGCCACTGCGGCGGGCCTCTGCGCCCTTGTGCCCGCGGCGGCCCTGGCGGGCCCTGCGGGGCACTCGCGCAGCGGGTCGGCGGCCAACACCACCATCTTCGGCCCGAACGTCTACGTGTTCGATCCGGACATGCCGGCCGGCGACGTCCAGCGCGTGGCGAACGATATTTTCAAGAAAATGGAATCCAACCAGTTCGGTCCCGAGCGCTACGCACTGCTCTTCAAGCCGGGCACGTATAAGGTGGACTTTAACGTGGGCTTCTACACCCACGTGGCCGGCCTGGGACGAAACCCCGACGACGTGACGATCGACGGGGCATTGACCGTCAACGCCAAATGGGCCGACGGCATGGCCTTGGACAACTTTTGGCGGACGCTGGAGAACCTGGCCATCATTCCGTCGTCCGACGTGCCGTGGAAAAACAACAAAGGCATCACGCGGATCGCCGTCTCACAGGCATCCCCCTTGCGCCGCCTGCACGTGAAGGGCGAGTTGCAGCTTTTCGACTGGGGCTCGAAAGGCAACGTGGGATATGCCAGCGGCGGGTTCCTGGCCGACTCGATCGTGGACGGCAAGCTCGTTCCCGCCTCGCAACAGCAGTGGCTGTCGCGCAACAGCAAATGGGGCAACTGGAACAACGCGGTCTGGAACATGGTTTTTGTGGGCTGCGAGAACACGCCGCCGGCCACGTTCCCCAATCCGCCCTACACGATCGTGGACAAAACGCCCGTGATTCGCGAAAAACCCTACCTGTATGTCGACGGCTCCGGCAAGTATTGCGTCTTCGTTCCGGCGCTGGAGACGAACACCCGCGGGGTGACGTGGGCCAAGGGTCCAACGCCCGGCACGTCGATCTCCCTCGATCAGTTCTACATCGCCCAGCCCGCGACGGCCGGCGCCGCCGAACTGAACGCCGCGCTGGCCGCGGGCAAGCACATCCTTTTCACCCCGGGCGTCTACAAGCTGGACGACACGCTGAAGGTCGTGAAGGCGGAAACGATCCTCTTCGGCCTGGGCCTGCCGACGCTCGTGCCGACCAAGGGCCAGCCGGTCATGTCGGTGGCCGACGTGGACGGCGTTAAGATCGCCGGCTTCATAATTGACGCCGGCCCCGTCAATTCCCCGTGCCTGCTCGAAGTCGGCCCGGCCGGCACGGGGCACTCCGGGTACCCGCTTGCGGGTGGCGGGTCGGCCGACCACTCGGCCAATCCCACGTTTCTCTACGACCTATCGGTCCGCACCGGCGGGGCGACGCCGGGCGAGAACAACGTCGGCGTGACGATCAACAGCAACCACGTCGTGGTGGACCAGATCTGGATCTGGCGGGCCGACCACGGCGCGGCCGTCGGCTGGACCGTCAATCCGACCAAGAATGGCTTGGTGGTCAACGGCAACGGCGTCACCATCTACGGACTATTCAACGAGCACCACAACCAATACCAGACGGTCTGGAACGGCAATGGCGGCCGCGTGTACATGTACCAGTCGGAGATGCCCTACGACGTGCCCGACCAGGCGTCGTGGATGAGCGGCAAGACCAACGGTTTTGCCTCCTACAAAGTGGCCGACACGGTGACCAGCCACGAGGCCTGGGGCATTGGCATCTACTGTTATTTCCGCGACGCGGCCGTGAAGGCCGACACCGCCATCGAGGCCCCGGCCGTGCCGGGCGTCAAACTCCACCACCTGACGACGGTCTGGCTCAACGGCAAGCCCGGCAGCGAGATCACGCACATCGTCAACAACTTGGGCGAGCGGGTGGCCAAGCCCGCCGAGCGGCATACCATCACGGAATTCCCCTAGTCGGCCGAGGGAGCCTGCCAGGCCGCCGCTTCGGCGGCACGAACGGCGAAAACAAGGCCGTGATACAAGACTTGCCCTTACACTTTAGTTTGATTGAAGGACTTAATAACGAAGAGTGAAGACGAAATAGCCCGAGATAAAGCAATGCTGGAGAAATGCCATGAAAATGCTCGTTAATGGGAAAATGTGGATTGGGAAGATCATCCTCGCCGGTTTTCTTCTGGGGGGCCTGGCCCGCGGGGCCTCTGCCGCGAACGGCGTGAAGCAGGACCGGGAGCCGCCGGTGGTTGATCCGGGCCCCGTCGGCGGCCCGCCGGCGGACGCCGTCGTCCTGTTTGACGGCAAGGACTTGTCGAAGTTTCGCGGCGAGCGGAGCGCCGAGCCGAAGTGGAAACTGGAAAACGGGGTCATGGAGACCACGCCATTAGGCGGTCTGCTGTCGAAGGAAGAATTCGGCGACTGCCAGGTCCACGTCGAATGGGCTTCGCCGTCGGTCGTGAAAGGCAGCGGCCAAGGAAGGGGCAACAGCGGCGTCTACCTCATGGGCCGCTACGAAATCCAAGTCCTCGACAGCTACAACAACCCGACCTACTACAACGGCCAGTGCGGGGCCTTCTACGGGCATAACGCGCCGCTGGTCAACGTCTGCCGCAAGCCGGGCGAGTGGCAAACCTACGACATCATCTTCCACACGCCCAAGCAGCTCCCCGACGGCAAGGTCCAGCCGGGCTCTTTCACCGTGCTCCAGAACGGCGTGCTCATTCAGGACCATATCCCCGTCGACGGCCGGCCCACGCAGGCCGCGCCGCTGCAAGGCATGGCCGCCAAGGGCCCGCTCTACCTCCAAGACCACGGCAACCCGGTGCGATTCCGCAACGTGTGGGTCCGGCGGCTATAAGGAAATCTACCATGCACAAAACGCCTCTCACACGTCGCAGATTCTTAAAAGCCGGCGCCGCCGTAGCGGCCGCGGCAAATATCGTGCCTCGCGATGCGGTAGCCGGCAGCGGTCAGGCTCCGCCCAGCGACCGGCTGAATATTGCCGTCGTCGGCCTAGGCTGGCCGGGCTGCAAGGACTGCGATGCCTTGGCGGAGAACAGCAACATCGTGGCCCTCTGCGACGTTGACGGGACAGCGGCTAAGGGTTTCCGCCAGAAATACGCCGCCGCACGGCAATTCCAGGACTTCCGCAAAATGTTCGACCAGATGGAGAAGTCCATCGACGCGGTGATCGTGGCCACGCCCGACCACACGCACGCCGTGGTCGCGATGCCGGCCATTCGGCGCGGCAAGCACGTCTACTGCGAGAAGCCGCTGGCGCACTCGATCGGCGAAGTCCGCGCGCTGATGAAGGCCGCCGCCGAGCACAAGGTGGTCACGCAGTTGGGCAACCAGGGGCATTCCTCCAGCTCGATCCGCACGTTTTGCGAGTGGATTTGGGACGGCGCGATCGGCAACGTGCATACCATTCATGCCGGCGCCAACGCGGTGAACTCGGGCATCGACAGCCTGGCAGAGATCCAAAAGCCCGTGCCCCAGCCGCCTCAACTGGATTGGGACGTGTGGCTGGGTCCGGCCGCCCGGCGCAGCTTATCACCCGGCGTATCATCCCTTCAAGTGGCGCGGCTGGACGCCGTTTGGCGACGGCACGCTGGGCGACTGGGCGTGTCACGTCATCGATCCGGTGTTCTGGGCATTGGATCTCGGCGCCCGAACACGATCGTGGCGGAGTCCAGGAACTACGACCCCAAGGGGCAAGCTGACGTCTTCCCTCGCGGCGAACGGGTCACGTTCACGTTTCCCGCCAAGGGCAAACGCGGGCCCGTCACGCTCGTATGGTACAGCGGCAGCGAAGAGATTCCTCGGCCGAAAGAGCTGGAGCCGCACCGTATGTCGATCCAGACGGGGGCGGTTGTCTACGGCGACAAAGGCGTTATTACCTACGGCTCGCACGGCGCCGGCGACGTGCGGATCATTCCCGAGTCCGCCATGCGGGCCTACAAGCGGCCCGCCCCCACCCTGCCGCGCGTTCCACACGGCGGGCACGAGCAGGACTGGGCGCGGGCCATTCGAGAGGGAGGAAAGGCGGGCGCCGACTTCTCCTACGGCGGCCCCTTGACGGAAATCGCCTTGTTGGGCGTGATTGCCATCAAGATGCTGGGGACGAAACTCCAGTGGGACGCCCCACGGGCTCGCTTCACCAACTCTCCCGAGGCCAACGCCCTGGTGGACTCGCCCCCCTATCGCCGAGGCTGGAGTTTGTAGAAATAGCCGAACGCAGGCGGCCCGGACCTTGGTAGAACGGAATTTATTTTGTTCTTTTCTTTGGGAAATGCACTGCAACGGATTGAATTCCGTTCTGCAGACACTGGAAAGGTGAACCGTGAAAGCACATCCGCGGAACTTCGGATTGGCCGTGCAGGCGGCACTCGCCGCGCTCGCTTTACTGCCTTGCAGCGCCAAGGGCCAATCGGCACTGCCGGAGGGCGCGTCGTCGGTCAAAATCGTTCAAGCGGACGGAAAGAGCCGGTTGTCGGTCAACGGCGCTCCTTTCTTCATTCGCGGCGCCGGCGGCGGAGGGCCGAAATCGCTGCTGTTGCAATGCGGCGGCAACTCCTTCCGCACCTGGGGCATTGGTCCCGCGACGCGAAAGGAACTCGACGAGGCCCAGCGGTTGGGCCTGAGGGTTGCGCTCGGCGTGTGGCTGGGGCACAAGGAACATGGATTCAACTATAACGACCCTGGCAGCGTCGAGAAGCAACGCGAGGAAGTTCGTCAAGCCGTCTTGCGCTACAAGGATCATCCGGCCCTGCTGATGTGGGGCCTCGGCAATGAAATGGAACTCCACGACAACAACACGCCGCAGCTCTGGAAGAGCGTCGAGGACCTTGCGAAGATGGTCCACGAAATCGACGCCAAGCATCCGGCCATGACCGTCATCGCGGAGATCGGCGACAAGAAGGTGCAGAAGATCCAGCAATACTGCCCGGACATCGACGTGATTGGGATCAACAGCTATGGCGGCGGCCCGTCGCTGGCGGCTCGATATCGTGCCGCGGGGGGAAAGAGACCCTTTGTCGTCACCGAATTCGGCCCGCCCGGCACCTGGGAGAGCGGACGAAACGCCTTCGGCGCGGCCCCCGAGTTGACCAGCACGGAGAAGGCCCGACACTATCGCGCGACCTACGAGAAGTCGGTTCTCGGCGCCCCGGACCTCTGCCTCGGCTCTTACGCGTTCATTTGGGGCTGGAAGGTCGAGGCGACATCGACGTGGTTCGGCATGTTGCTCCCCGACAACAGCCGACTGGCTTCCGCCGACACGATGCAGGAACTCTGGTCCGGCAAGCCGTTGGAGCACCCCTCTCCGGTTATCGAGAAACTCTCGCTGACAAGCGAGGACCAGGTGGCGCCAGGTGGAACGGTCTCGGCGCGGGTGGCGGCCAGCGACCCCAGGGGTGACGCGCTGCGCATCGAGTGGAAACTCTGCCTCGATCGACCGGGGCTTTCGGTCGACAAGTTGGGCGCCACCGATCCGACGCCCTCCTTTCCCCAAGCCATCCAGCGCAACGGACAACCCACGGTCACGCTCAAGATGCCAGACGGCCGGGGCATCTACCGGCTGTATTGCTATGTGCGGAACGCCCACGGCGGCGCGGCGACGGGCAATTTGCCGATCAAGGTCCTATAACTCGGCCTCTATGCCCTTGTCCGCGCCGGCCCTTACGTCTGCGCCGAGTGCGACTCGGGTGGTTATCCGGACTGACTGAAGTTCAAGCCGCCGATGAAGATCCGCACCGCCGATCCCGACTAATACTACTTTTGGAAAGCCTCCATGGCGGGGCGCATGTTGCCTGAATTATCGAACAAGGCGCGGCTCTCCCATTGGCCGGACCAGGAGGGCCCGTCCCATTTCTTGCCCGCGATCCATTCCGGCTGCCAGTAGATCACGCCCTTGCCGCGTCCATCCGGCGTGGCGGCCACAACCCGAATCAACTCGTCGAGAAATGCCTTCTGGCCCGCGGGAGTGCGGGGATACGGGAGTTTGCCCTGGGCGCCGCCCGCGGCGTCATAGCCGGTTTCGGCCACGACGATGTCCTTGGAATAAGCCTTGGAGAGGGAGGCGAGGTTCTGGCGGAGGTCGTCCAGGGTGCCGTGCCAGAATGGATAGTAGGAGATTCCGATCACGTCGAAAGCCACGTTTCGCCGCTGGAGATTGTCGAAGAACCAACGGCCCACGTCCTTGCTGCCGCCCTTGTCGATGTGGATCATGATCTTGACCGCGCCCTTGGGATCGTTGTCGCGAACGCCGCGGATCCCGGCCTTGAGGAGATCGGTGAGGGGGTCCCACTTGGAGTCAGAGAACGGCTTGGGACTTGCCGAGTCATTCCACTTGGCCGGGTCCGAGAGCGGGCCCGCATCTGGCCACAACATGCCGTCGGCGATTTCGTTGCCGACCTCAACCATGTCGGGCAGGCAGCCCTCGCGGCGGAAGGAGGCCAGGGTTTGGCGCGTGTAAACCAACACGCGATCCACGAGTTGCACGTGGGAAAGGCCCTTCCACTGGGCAGGCATAATTTGGTGTACCGGATCGGCCCAACCGTCCGAATAGTGCAGGTCCAAGTGCAGCATCAGGCCCGCCTGCTTGACTCGCCTGGCCAGCCGCAACGTGTAGGGGAGCGTGTTGACCTGGCCTTCCCGGCCATCGGGCGCGACGAAGAGCCGCAGGCGGACATAATTGAAACCATGGTCCTTGAAGATCAAGAGCGGGTCCTTGACGCAACCGGCTTCCTTGTACTTCAGGCCGTGGTCCTGGATGTACTGGAGCAATGAGAGGTCGGCGCCCTTGATGAATTGGGCTTCGGCCGTCGCGGCAAGCGCGGCGAGACCCAACGCCGCGACAACGAAGTTTCGGACGACCATCACCAACTTCATGGGACACCTTTTGTTTCCAGCCTCTTCTTTGCGATGGCAAGAACGTCGCCGCCGACGTGCGGAAGTGCTTTCGACCAGGCCTGCGGCTGGTAGGATGACTTCACCAGCAAGGCGACGAACTCCGTGCCGCCGTGCGTCCGACTCTCCCATTTGCCGTCCGCGGCAAACTTGATGTCCGGCGTTGCCGCGAGAGGTTGGACCCACCAGGCATCGCCGCTCAGCGCATAGACTACGACCTTCTGCTCCCGGTTGTCTCCGCCGGCAACCGTCCCCCGGATTGGTTTGTCGCACATCTTCAGGCCGGGAGGATCGGTCGGGACAGACGTGATTTCGATGCCTGGCTTGCCGGCCTCGGGTGTACCGTACACGTCGAACTCGCCGTAGAAAGCACTATCGCTGACAGGCTTGTGCCCTGAAGGCGTGGGTTGCACTTCCCAAAGCAGGTAACGGTAGTGGCCGATCGAACCGCTGGCTGCCGTGATGGAAACGCCTTGCTGGACCGGAGAGTCCATCTCGCGGGGCTGTCCGAAACACCCGTCCGTGTTCACGCGTGCGATCGGCGTCCAGCCGCGCGCGGAAGGTCGCCTTCAGTCGGCGGAGCGGCAGGTCCCGTTGCGCGAAAAGAGAGTATTTCTGCGGAGCGCGGCTATGAATCGTTGGCTCCTGCCGGCTCTTGTGCCAACTATAGGTATTGACCTTGGAGACGGAAACTGCCGTCCCGAGATCCATGAGGATCCGCCCGCACGTATCCTTGCCGAAAAAGAGCGACTCCTGCGGCGAATCGGCGTCGCGCTGCGCGTGTCCGTCGTTAAGAACCGTCACCGGGCCGCTCTTGGCGTCCAACAGGCCCTGCACGATTCGCAACGTTGCGTGGCCCTTCGAGGCGTCGGCATAGTCCCTGTCCGAAGGCGGTTCGATCGTTGGAAAATGGAACGCCGGCGTGCCGTCGCCCGGTTCGATGCAAGCGGTGACCGCGTTGCTGCCCGACTCAATTACCATGCTTTGCCCCGTTTCCAAGCGATGTGCTGCCTGGGCATTTGCCGTGCGGACCTCGACGGCCCCTTCCGAAACGTAGACTTGGCTGTGCCCGTCTGCACAGGCCATAAGGTCGAACTGCGTCCCCAGATCAATGACCTTCGCCGACCGCAAAACGATCGTAAAGCCGCGCGCTTGCGGCGGTTCCGCCCGGGCCGTCAACTGCCCGACCTCCAAGAAACCCTCTTTGGCCGACTTGATCTCGAAGACCGTCGCCCCGGACAGTTTCACGTCGGCCCCGCAGTCGAAGCGGACGTTCGCGTTGCCCGAGGCCAATTCGATCCGCTGCCCGGCTCGCAGCCCACCGCCGCGGGCACCGTCCATCGATGTGACCAACCGGCAATCGTCGCTTGCGACCCAACGGGCGACACTCGGCCGTTCTTTCGGCACGACCGGATGACTTGTTTTCATTACCTGCCATCCCGCGAAAAGCACCAGCACGACTGCAATTGCCGAGACTATAGCCAATCGCCAGCGAGGCCGGTTTACCGATAAATTGAGACTGGGGCGCTGCGGTTTGCTCTCGCTTCGGCTCGGCGTCTGCTCGCTGACGACCGGGGAAAGAGTCGGCGGTGACTCTGCCGCGGGTGCGCTCTCGCCCTCCTCGTCACCCGATGTTTGCCCGTCATCGCTTGCCGTGGCGACCAGCCGCCATAGCCCGGACTTCCGTTCGATCAGTGAACCACCGACTTCCCACAACAGCAGCGTCTGCAACAGCAGCGTTTGTGCGTATACCGGCAGCAGATCGCCACGCGCGGTCAGCAGCTCGCGTAATCGGGATGCCTGTGCGGGCGTGCCTTCCCCGTCGTTGAGGGCTGCTGCCAACTCGAAAAGTTCATCTCTGGCGGCATCATGGTCGTTCATAACCTCGCCTCCTTGCCTAATAGGACCGACTCGATGCAGTCGTGGAGCGCCTTGTAAACTCGCGCAAGCGTCTTCTGCACCGTCGAAACCGAGCAGTTCTGCTCGGCAGCGATCTGCGCCGTGCTCTTGCCTTGACGGTAGCGTTCGCGCACCAGGTGTAGCGAATAGGGTGGCAGTTTTCCCAAGCAGTGGGACAGGGCCTCCGCCCTGCGATCGGCCGACTCGCTGATCATTAACATCTCGCCGGCGATTTGGTCCAGCAGTTCACTGCCGATCAGCATTGCCATGCGACGCCGATGACGATGATGGGCCAGCACCTGCCGCTTGGCGACGGCGCAGGCCCAGGAAAAAAAGTTGCTGTCCGGTCGAAACTTATCGAAATGGGACCACAATACGGCGCTGACTTCCTGGTAAACATCGTCGGCGTCTTGGGTACTTTGCACCTGACAACGAATGTAGGCATAGAGCCGTCGCTCGCAGGCGACAAAGTGTTGAAGAAATCGGGCGGCTTTGTCTGGTTCTGGCATCACATGGACTTGGTGGAGATATTATAAATATATGCGCACAAGTCGCGCCGTGGAACTTTGTGTAGCCATGCGGGGGGCAGCATGGCTCGAAATCCGGAAAACCGCAAGCACCCCTCTTGTGGTAAATCGAATGTCCGCGGCGTCGATTGAGGCGACATTCTATCTGGAAAGGGAACTGGAAAAAGCGATTGCCGATGTGGTCGTCGTGCGACTGGGGCTGAAATCGTTACCGCTCATGCCGCCTCGCGAAACCATCCAGATGATGGCGAAGGCAGCCGTGGCCGTCTACGAGGGAGCCGTCGAGACGTGCCGCAAAGAGACCTAAGACCCCGATTCCCGGTGCTGGTACTCGCGCGTCCCTGTCTCCACCGACACTCGCTCACCAACCTTGATGAACAAGGGACAGCCACATGCACCACGTGATCCGGACCCTCCGCGACCGCGTGCCCAACATCGACAAGGCGGTGATCAGCGTCCACTGCCACAACGACCTGGGCATGGCCGTGGCCAACAGCCTGGCCGCGGTGGAGGCGGGAGCGGGGCAGATCGAGTGCACGATCAACGGGCTGGGCGAGCGGGCCGGGAACTGCTCGCTGGAGGAGGTCGTGATGGCCTTGCGGACCCGCCACGACTACTATCACGCGCACACCAACGTCAACACGCGACGGCTGGTGCCCACCAGCCGGAACCTGACGGGCATTTCGGTCGTCTGCAAGGATTTCAACGTACACAGTGTGACAGTGGGCAAGGACGCCCAGGGCGAGGTGATGGTGCAGGTGGAGCACGACGGCCGGATGTATCGCGGCCGGGGCATTTCCACCGACAGTGTGGAGGCCAGCGCCCGGGCATTTTTGAACGCGGTGAACAAGATTGCCGCGGCAGCCGGGGCCTGATCTCCCCTCGCTCTCTGGGAGAAGCGCGAAGTTGCCAATTACTGAAACCCTTGATGCGGGGCTTTGAATTTCGAGATTCGATTAATTGTGGCCGAGTGGCGAAATAGGCAGACGCACAGGACTTAAAATCCTGTGGGAGTAAACCTCCCGTGCGGGTTCGAACCCCGCCTCGGCTAGTTTGTAACGTCTTTATCTGTAACGAGTTCGGATTCGATTCCAGAATTGACCGATGGAGGGGAATCAGGGGAATCGGCCAATTTGGGACTAGATTTGGGAATAAACCTATTCTGGAGCCCCCAATTTCCAGCAGCCTCCCCTCCGTTCTCCGGAAGCGGCGAAGGCAAGCGTTACGGTGTCCGCACAGTCGGGAACCGCATCAATCCGCCGTTCACAGCGGCGACAAACCGGCCGCCAGATACTTTACAACGTCGAGCGTCGGTGCGGCTTTCCGACACCGCGATTCATCGTCAGGGAGGGTTTCTACCCGTCCACGGAAACCACCGTAGGCGAACGAAGCACGCAGAAACTCGACGAATGTCTCCTCAATCTCATACATGCCGACTATTTCAAAGTCGGCTCGCGGCTCGGGAATCCAAACATGGTAATTCTCGCCACCGCTGTAGTTCGCCTTGTGGAATTCATCCGGCGCAAAGCAAAAATACACGCGACCGGCACGTCTCGGTGCTTCCTCGCCTATCAAGGATAGCGGGGCGACCACCAGAGGATCTTCCTCACCCAGGATTTCAATCTCAGTCGCAGAGTCTCGTTCCTTCCTGTGGTAATGGATAAGCTGCTTCCACGACTGCACAAAATCAACCGACCCGACGACTTCGTAAAACGCTCGCAGTGAAAGTGGTAGGGGCCCAATCCGGGTCTCGATTTCTTCAATCTCCTTTGGCGTGTTCTCCGTGGGCGGGACATGGACCGACTCAGGGTAGTTGAATCGATAGCCCACTTTGCCCAGCCGTTCGACCAGAGTATCCACGTTCTGGCGCGCGACGGTCATCGTTTCCTTTGCGACCGCATACGCATCGGGAAAAAGGGAAGGCTCACGGATTTGTGCGCCGAGTGCCAGGAGTTCGTGCCAAACCTGGGCCCGCTCACCGGCGCGATATCGGTCGAGAAAGGTCATATTCGCCTGCCCTCGCCATGTATGGTGTGGTTAGCTCTTTTCATTTGAGGATGCCCAGACGCCGATCTGCTTGTACCAATCGAACATGGACGTCAGCAAGTCAAGGAAGCTCTTCTCCTCGGAGTACCAGTCCTCGGATGAGTTATTGCGCTGCCAGACTCCCGGGTCAGACCTCTCAAGATCGCCTTGCTTTATACCCCAGGAGACGACACTCTGATTCTCGTCCATGAACAAGAGGTAGCCCTCTTCAAATGCAAGATCCTTCGGGGAAAAAATCTTGTTGTGGATGGAACAGAGACCGCTCACGGCGCCAACGGAGAGATAAAAAGTCCTGAGAGCCAATGGCAGGGCAACGCCGAGACGCGACTCGGCTTCTTTCACATCCTTCTCCGGAAGACCATCGGCCGCGGTCCAGCGCCGCCCCAAGTAGTACTCAACGAAGTGCTTGCAAGCTTTAGCGTGGTTGCCTATGAGCTGCTCTCGCCTGAGCCAACAGGATTCGATCACGAAATGTGGTCAATTATCGCATGATTTTCGCGGTCGAGCATGGATTTGTCAAGTTTTCCTTCAGTTGGCACACATGCCCGCAAACGAATACAACCCCTGTCAATCCTGTTTACGGCAGGAGTCGGCCGGCTCTGGAGTAGGAACCGGAACAACCTTGCTTTCCTTCGGTCGGAAGTCCCTCCATAGCTCTTGGCCAAGATCGGCGGCGTCCAGGTGGACGTAATAGGATTCGGTGGTGGCGATGCTGGCATGCCGCATCAGCCGTTTCAGGGTGGAGTGGGAAACCTTCCTGGCCCACTTCGACCCGAAAGCACGCCGGAGAGAATGGCAGCCGGCGAACATGGGAACCTCGACCTTGGTGATCTTGCCCTTTTTTTCACTTGACCCGCTTCAGTCGGGTTCCGACCTTGACCTTGGCCTTATCTCCGATCCTCCCTACGACTCTCCCCACTCGGTTGACGTCCAGGGCCTTGCCCGTTGTCAGAACGATCACTCGCCCCGTTCGCTCCGCTGCATCTGGGTAGGTCGCCCGCAGCCAGTCGATGAAGTCCGGGACGCAAGGGACTTCCTCTTGCTTGCCGGGTTCGCCTTGAATCACGAACTGCGGGAGCTTCCCGGATACGTCCAGGTGGAAAGGCCCTTCATGCCAGGTGAGAATGAATCCCTCTACTCGCCATAGACCGGAAAAGAAGAGCAGGGAGCGGTACTTTTTCCACTCGGCCGAATCCCTTGGCCGGACCTTGTAGGTGGCTTCAAGCATCCGCTCGAACTCCTCCGTCGTGATCGCCCTGGACTTCGCTTGGCCGTTGACGGAAAGACGGCCATCAAGTCCAAATTCCCCGACGACCGTGTTGCGTATGGGCGGTTCTTTGAACTGCTCGACACATTCAGGGCACTGTCGTGCCGTGAAACTAAGGCGTCCGTTGTTACAAAGTTGTTGCGCAGCATGCGAACGCTTCACGATATAATTCAAGCGTCCACGAATCCACCAATCGGAGAAAAGCCATGTTGAAGCACTTGCTCGTTATCGCCACCGTAGTTTTCTTGCCTTCCACCACATGGGGCGACGAAAAGAAACCCGACGCGCCGAATGCCCGAGTCGAAAATCTCTTTCGCTCGATGCGGGACGGTAGCTACCGACAGGATCGGGCGGGCTGGCAGTTTCCCGACTTGCGGTGGGAAGATATACCTGCGCTGCTGAAAATTGGCGGCAGTAAGGAGAAACTCAAGCGATTCCCTGTCAATCCCGCCTCTTCGCAGGCTGAAAAAGCGGCTCCAACGGAGGGCATCGTCGCCCTTTGGTGCATCGACGCGATTCGGCAGGGTCGTGGATTTCCATCGCTCAATGCCCTGCTGGAGAGCGAAGGCAAGATCGACAGGACGGAGGCCGCGCAAGCCAGAGCGTATGAGGCTTATCAGCAATGGTGGAAAAAGGCCGAGAAGCTGTCCGTGGATCAAGCGCGCAAATTGAAGCCCCTGGCCGGGACGAAACTGTATTGGTACGGCTCCGCGGATTGACGCTACAACGTCAGAGTCTTGGGGAAGGCGAAATAACGGAGGCATTTTCGGCGTTGCCTTCCGCTGGAAAAAACCTCGTCCAGAGAAGTTTTGTGACCTGGAGCAAGGTAACCGGCCGAAGAGATAGTGAGGAAAGATGGGAATCTGACAATTATTCCGCCACTACGGACATGGGCGATTTGACTGGGAGAAGTCGAAAAACGCTGTGCTGCTTGGCGATCGCCTTTGTCGGGACGCTGAGCGGTTGCCAGGCACCTTCAACCCCGTCGAGCAAGAACGGTTCGCCATTTTCTGAGGCGGCAACCTACAATCGCCAGAATACGTCGGACATGGGACTGACGATCTACGACGGCACGTCGCACGATAAGCCGTCAACGCCGCCGAGCACCCCGCCTGTTCCGCCGAGCAGTGGCAATTGCCCGCAGGGCACAAACTACCCTGCGAACAGGCCGGTCTTTGCGAATCCGCCAGTCTCGGCTCCGGGCATGCCGGTCTCGGCACCGGGCATGGCTGGCCCGGCCCCCATCGGTTATTGGGTTTATCAACCAGCCGCCGGCTACCCCGCAGTGAGCCAAAGCGGTTTTGCACCCGTGATACCGGTCTACGGCCCCCCAGCGGGCGGAATGCCTGGAAACACGCCGGCGATGCCGGGCGGGGGCCCAATGTCGCCCGCTGTTCCCGTACAGCCGGGACCATACGCGGGAGGTCCTGCCACAAACTATCCAGCGATGGCGCCCGGCAACGGACCTGTTAGCCCGACATGGAATGGCAACGGTTCGCTCCCGCCCACCGCCGCTGCCGGGTCGCAACCAGTCGATCCGCGCAACTATCCGCCTCCGGTGGGTAATCCTCCGCAGACTTTCGGTTCGCCCTCATATACGCCGGCCAGTTCTTACACGCCAGGCAATTCTTACATGCCGGCCAGTTCTGCCGCGGGCAATGCGGCGGCAGGCGCGATGCAGACGACACACTAAGAGCCTATCCGAGTCAAAATTCGCGCTGGCTAAACTACGGCCCTTCACGCGTCGTTACTCTTTGCCGAAATTCTCCATTTACCGCCAAGAACGGGACATTTGCGTCGCCGGCGTTTTCTCTGCACAAGAAGTTGGCAGCGAGTGCCGCGCAACAAGATATTGACAGTGCAGGTCTGGTAAGTTTTGCCGCGCTCCGAAAGAAATTTATTGGGAGCAATCGGTATGCGACGATTGTGCAATTGTTGGAGATGGTATCAGTTTTTTCTGATCGACTGATGGCAACCACAAATGCCGTTGGTTTGCATACCGGAAATACGGCGCAAGGAGGTCGAGCCGAATGAAAATTACAGGACTAGTTTCAATTCTTGCTTTCGCGACGTTGACGATAACGTCGACTGCGACGCGCGCGGATGACGCTACGGGCAGTCAGCCGCCGGCCGCCCCCAGCACAGCCGCACCAGCGGCTCCTGCCGCACCCGCGGTAACAAGCGATACGGCTTGCGGGTGCGCCACTCCACCGGCATGTGGCGCCTGCGACGGCGATCCCGCCGCCGGTTTTGGCAAGTGCTGCGATTGTTGCGGCCCCGGAACGAATCCTTGGGATGGAACGCTCAAGGCGGGCATGGGACTGCGGTTCTCGGACAATTATGTCGCCGAGCAGAATGGGCCCACCTCGAACACTTACAATTACTTCGCTCCGGACGATGCGCGTATTTACCTGAACGGCAGCGCCTTCCACGGCGTTCTTAAGGGAACACTCGATACGGAAGTACAGGGCGGCGGCTCGTTTGTTTCGCCCGACAACGTCACCAACGTTGCGCTTCTTGACGGCATTGCTCAGTTCGAGTTCAACGACAAAATCAATTTTTGGGCCGGCCGTTTCTTGCCGCCGACCGATCGCGCGAACCTGGACGGCCCGTTCTATCAAACCCCGTACGATTATCCGTTCGTGTCGAACTATCCCTCGCTCTTGGCGGGTCGCGACGACGGTGCCGCATATTGGGGACAACTGGGCGGCGGCCGCCTGAAATGGCAGGTCGGCATGTTCAATGGGATCGGCCGTAATTACGATACCGCGCCGCCGACGTCGGCGGTGGGCAATGCGTTGCCTCCCAACGCCACAGGCAGCTATTTCTATATCGGCCGCATCACGCTGAACTTGCTGGATCCTGAGCCGGGTTACTATACCCAGAGCTGCTATTTCGGCGCGAAGGAAATCCTGGCGATCGGCGTCACGGGCGCCCTGCAGCACGATGGCGGCGGCTCGGGGGCCAGCCCGGCAGACTTCAGCGCCGCTAGCATCGACCTCTTGTGGGAACACAAGTTCGGGAATTGCGGCGTCATCGACGTCGAGACGGCATTCTACCACTATAATTACGGCGTCACGACTGCGATTGCCGCCGACACTGCAACGGATCCGAACGCGGCGTTTGGCGTCGCCAACCAGGGAAATTCCGAGTATGTGCAGGTAAGCTACTTGCTGCCGCAGGACATTTGTGTGGGCAGCATTTCGGGGCGGTTGCAGCCGTTCGCCCGCTACCAGTACTACTGCCGCGATTTCCGCGCCCAGGCGGCCACGCTTTCCAGCGTGGGTGGGCCGCTGCTCTACGAGGGCGTCGACGTGGGAGTCAACTATGTCATCTCCGGCTACAACGCTCGCCTAACCGTGGCTTGGGAGCAGCGAGATGCCGAAGGCGGTGACACGTTCGAAATCGTGCGGACCGGCCTCCAATTGCAGTTCTAGCTCGATCCGAGATAGATGGATTCGTTTAGCCCGAGCGGCCAGACCGGAAAGAACCGGTCTGAAGCGCCGGGCTAAACTTTTTTGCACTCCCTCATTGGGGAGTTTCTCGGCGAAGGCTCCGCACAGCTCCTGCTACCATCAGGGCACTTCTTGCCTAAACTCTTAGCACGACGGCGAACAGCAGAATCGAATTTTAGGCCCATCCGACCGCGACAAAATTGTAAAAAGCAAACGATTTACGCATTAAACGCAGGCGGCTTCCGGCCTCCGGCATGGCGTTTGCTTATTGGCCACGCTCAAGATAACCCGCAAGCCCCCAGCCTCCAACTCTCAACTGCTGAGTGGCTATTTCCCAGAGAGACGGGGGGTGCTGTGACCCGGTGCGGCGTTCTCTTGTGATGTCGGGCGTTTTATAGTCACTTGTTTCGACGGCGGTCGTTGGTGACCGCTCTCGTGAAAGGAAGGGCATTGATGAGAAATGTTTTTGGGTGGGTGGGATTGCTCGGAGTCTGTTTGGTGGTTTGCGGCTGCGGCGGGACGCCGGAAAAAGCCTCGACGCCGGACAAAAAAGGATCGGCCGATACGACGAAGAAAGTGGCCGTGACCTCAGGCGCGGATGCGACGTCGAGCACCGATAAGACCTCGAGCACCGATAAGACCTCAAGCACCGATAAAACCTCGGATGCTGATAAGACGTCAGTTGCTGATAAGACGTCAGTCCCTGAGAAAAAGCCTGAAGGCGGTGAGGGTGGAACTGTCAAAATCGGCGTTTTGCATTCGCTTACGGGAACCATGGCGATTTCGGAGGTTTCCCTGCGTGACGCCGTCCTGATGGCGGTCGATGAAATCAATGCTGCCGGCGGCGTGCTAGGCAAGAAGATTGAGCCCGTGGTCGTCGATCCAGCGAGCGACTGGCCCCTGTTCAATCAGAAGGCCAAGGAGCTGATCACCGTTCATAAAGTGGCCGTCACATTCGGCTGCTGGACCTCCGTCAGCCGCAAGTCGGTACTGCCCGTCTACGAGGAATACGATCAATTGCTGTTTTACCCCGTCCAGTACGAGGGTGAAGAGCAGTCGCTGAACGTGTTCTACACGGGCGCCGCGCCGAACCAGCAGTTGATTCCGGCCGCGGAGTACATGATGAAGCAAGGATTCAAGAAGTTTTATCTACTCGGCACGGATTACGTCTTTCCGCGAACCGCCAATAAGGTCTTGAAAGCCTACTTGCTTTTCAAGGGCGTCCCGGAAGCGGACATTGCCGAGGAATACACGCCTTTCCATCATCAGGACTACCAGACCATCGTCGGCAAGATCAAGAAGTTTTCCGCCGGCGGCAAGGCCTGCGTGATGTCGACCATCAACGGCGACAGCAACGTGCCGTTCTACAAGGAGTTTGCCAACCAGGGCCTGACTTCCACCGACTGCCCGATCATGGCCTTCTCGGTGGCCGAAGACGAGTTGCGAGCGATGGACGTTCCGCCACTGGTGGGCCACCTGGCCTGCTGGAACTATTTCCAATCGATCGACACTCCGGAAAACCAGAAGTTCGTACAGGACTTCAAGAACTACTGCGCGTCGCACAAGTTGCCGGGCGGATCCGACCGCGTGACTGACGATCCCATCGAGGCGGCCTACTTCGGCGTCTATGTCTGGAAGGCGGCTGCCGAGAAGGCCAAGAGCTTCGACGTCGACAAGGTCCGCGAAGCGGTGTACGGACTCGAGTTCGACGCCCCAGGCGGGAAGAAGAAAATGGACCCCAAGAACCAGCATACTTGGAAGCCCGTTTTCGTCGGCGAAATCCTCAAGGATGGGCAGTTCAAGATCATCAACAGTTCCGATGGTCTGGTGGCGCCTGATTCGTACAGCAAGTATCTGCATACCGACGGCAAGGTTCCGCCGCCCACCGGCGGCCCGAAGAAGGGAGCCTAACCGTTTCGCTTTCGGGTTTTTCAGGATTGGGCGGAGGCGGGGCGGAGCGCCGCCGCCGCTCGATCCGTCAGGAAGCTTTCCGTACTTACGAAGCCAAGGCTGGACAACCCGTCCAGCCTTGGCGCCGTTTTCCTTTGCCGGCCCTGATAGACAAGGGCATTAATGATGGGTAAGAAACGTTTCCGCGCGGCCGGTTGGGGATGGATCGCCTTATGCCTTGCCGCGGCTGCCTTGTTGTTGCCGCGCCGCGCTGCTGCCGAAGAGGACTCCAGACGTTCGGCAGTTCCGCTGCTCCCGACTCCCGCGTATGAGACTGCCGCCGACGGAGAAATCCGCCAAACGATTCTGCAACTTGCCGACAAAGACGCGACGGTTCGGCAGCACGCCCTCGACAAGCTGGTGAAAACGCGCGACGGGCGGTTGGCCGCGTTCGTACGCTCTTATTTTGAGGGAAGCCTCTATCTTTGGAATGGCCAGCCCGTCCTCGGCGAACAAGCTGCGTCCGACGCCAAGGGCAAGCGGGAGTTGCTGCTCGACCCGCTCACGCTCCAGCCTGTGCTCAAAGATGGTGTTCCCGCGGTGGTCCATCTTCGCGAACTCAAGGAAGTTGACTTTCCCCGCACTGAACGCAAAGCTGTTGACGATGCACAGCAAGCCCTTGCGTTGTGGTCAGATAATTACGAAAAGCGCATTTCCGCGATCGAGCGCGCGGGCGAACACGAAATCGTCGGCGACCTCCCGGCCTTGGAGGAAATCGCCGAGGCCGATCCCTTGAACAAGATTCGGCACGCCGCAAGAGAAAGCATCGATTTGATTCGACTGCAGGGCAGCTTTCCCGAGGGGGTGGCGGTGGACCGCCTGGCGGCCGCTCGCGACTTGGGCTCTATCCACAGCGCGGGGACGCGACGTGCTCGCCGACCTGCTCGAGCAGACCGAAAAACAGGCCTCTGCCGGCAAATCGCCGGACGTGGCGGCCGCGGACGTTTATCGTCATTCGATCGCCGAGATCGATCGATACCAGAGATACGTGACGGCCTTCGAATGTCTTAAGGATGGGCTGTCCCGCGGATCGATTCTCATTTTGATGTCGTTGGGATTGGCGATTACGTTCGGCACGATGGGGGTGATCAACATGGCCCACGGCGAACTAATGATGATCGGCGCGTTCACCACGTTTACCATGCAGCAGTTGTTCGTGAAGTTTTTCCCCCGCGCTGTTCAACTGGTATTACGTGGCCTCGCTGCCGGCGGCCTTCTTGGTTGCGGCTTTCTGCGGTTACCTCATCGAGATGTTTGTCGTGCGGCACCTGTACGGCCGCCCGCTGGAAACGCTGCTGGCCACTTTTGGAGTGAGCCTGATCCTGATTCAGGGCGTGCAGACGATCTTCGGTTACAACATCGGCGTGAACTCGCCCACCTGGCTGCGCGGCAGCGTGGAAGTGATGCAGGACATGGACCTGGCGTACAACCGTTGCTTTATCATGTTGCTCTGCGCTGCCTGTGTCGTGCTGTTCTACCTCATTATGAATTTTACCCGCTACGGTTTGCGCGTCCGGGCAACAATGCAGAACCGCGAAATGGCCGCGGCCTTGGGCGTCAATACCCGGCGGATCGACGGTTACACTTTCGCCTTGGGCTCGGGCCTGGCCGGGATTGCCGGTTACGGCTTGACGTTGATCGGCGGCGTGTCACCCGACATGGGAAGGAACTATATTGTCGAGTCGTTTCTGGTGGTGGTGACCGGAGGCGTTGGTGAATTGGCGGGGACGCTGTACGCCGGCTTGGGGTTGGGGGTGCTCAACAAGGTCTTCGAGCCGCTGTTTGGTGCAGTTTGGGGCCAGGTCCTGGTCCTCGTGTGCATCGTCTTGTTCATTCAACGCCGCCCCGCCGGATTGTTCCCGCCCAAGGGGAGGCTTGCCGATGTCTGAAGTCAGCCAGACCACCCCAGTTTCCGAAGCCGCGCCTGCCGCTGCGCCCTTGGTGGTCCCCGCGCGAAGGGTCGATGCGTCGCTCCGCCCGGCCAAGGCGGGCATCGGCCCCGGAACCGTGGCGGTATTTCTGCTGGCGCTGTTCGGCGTTCCCGGCCTCTACTGGCACGGAAACATTCAGATCGAGACGGTCACTATGCTGGGCCGCTTTCTGGCCTTCGCCATCGTGGCCATCAGTCTCGATTTGTTGTGGGGCTACACGGGCATTCTTTGCCTCTGCCAGTCGCTGTTCTTCGCCTTGGGCGGCTATGCCATGGGCATGTACCTGGCGATGCATGGTCCGTTGGACATGGACGGCACCATTCCCCGCTGCTTGTACGTCGTGTCGTCGCAGGTCCACGGCATGACGCTCCCCTGGTTCTGGCAACCTTTCAAGTATCTGTCCGCTACGTTGCTGCTGGGGCTGCTGGTTCCGGGAATCTTCGGCCTGATTATCGGCTACCCCGGCTTCGCAAGCCGGGTCCGCGGCGTCTATTTTTCGATTTTGACGATCGCGGTGACGCTGGCGGCCTGGCTCGTGTTCTGCATGAACAACATGCGATTGTGCGGCACCAATGGGCTAACGAACTTCGTCACGGTGGCCGGCTTCGACCTTACTAATGCCAACGTAAAGCTGGGGCTGTTCGTCATCACGCTTCTGGCCGTAGGGGTTGTGTATGTGTTGAGCTATTGGATCACCACCTCTCGATTGGGCCGGGTGCTGATCGCCATTCGCGACAACGAAACACGCCTGCGGTTTTCCGGATACAAGCCACACCATTTCAAAGTCTTTATCTTTGTCCTGGCGGCGATGATCGGCGGCCTGGGCGGCATGCTCTATGCCCCGCAAGCCGGCATATTTACCCCCGAATACATGACCAACAACGCGTCCAATCTGGTAGTGGCATGGGTCGCGGTGGGCGGGCGCGGCCGAATCAAGGGAGCGATCATCGGCACGCTGTTGGTCAACCTCATGTACAATTTTCTCACGACATCTTCGCCCGAATTCTGGCCGTTCGTCCTGGGAGGATTATTCATTGGAGCCGCCGTATTCTTCACTCGCGGGATGATCAACTTGCGGGTGGCGCTGTTCTTGGGATGGCTGCTTTCGGCCCCGCCAATCTGGAAGCTTGGAAGTCCCGACCAGGCCAGCCTTGCCTCTTCCGTTGTTTGCTACGGCTATTGGACCCTATGGGCGGCGCTGGGCGGCTATTTGTGTTGGCTGCTGGTGGTCGAAGAGCGCATCAACCGTCCCCTGAGGGCAGTGGGGCAGTGGCTGCTCGACTCGACGGAGGACCTGCCCTTTCCCGTTAACATGCCCGTGGCGTGGCTGGGCCGCGCCTTGGGCGCGAAGCTTTCAACCAGTCAAGCGGCCGCAAACGGCAAGGAGTCGGCAGCGGGTCCGCAATCGGCAGCCGCGGGCGCCGCCGATCTCCAGCATCGGCTCAGCCGCATCGCCGCCATGACCCGCATCAGCCACGCGCCCGCTCCCGAAGGCAGCCTGCTGAAGGTGAACAACGTCAAGGTGCTCTTCGACGGTTTCAAGGCATTGGACATCGATTCCTTCGAGGTGAATCCGTTCGAGTTGCGGGTGATCATCGGGCCCAACGGCGCGGGAAAGACGACCCTCTGCGACGTGATCAGCGGCAAGACCAGGCCCGCGGCAGGAAACGTGACCTTCGCGAACACCAATATCACGGGGATGCGGGACGTGGAAATTGCCCGCCGAGGCGTGGGTCGCAAGTTCCAGACGCCGACCGTGTTCAACAGCCTGACGGTCTACGAGAACATGGAGCTCGCGTTGCCCGGGCGGCAGGCGTTGTACCGCTGCTTTGTGAATTCCGCGACCGCTAGCGAGAGCGAACGCATCTTTTCGATCTTGCGCAGGGTCCGCCTCGCCGAGCACGCGCAGATGGAGGTGCAATATCTGAGTCATGGCCAGCGGCAATGGCTGGAAATCAGCATGCTGATTCTCGCCTCGCCCATGCTGCTGCTGGTCGATGAGCCGGCGGCGGGCCTGACGGACGAAGAGACCGTGCTCACTGCCGAACTGCTGCTGGAATTGCAAGAGGAGCACAGCATCATTGTCATCGAGCACGACATGGAATTCGTGCGCCTCTTGGGCAGCCGCGTGACCGTGCTCAACGAAGGCCAGGTCATGGCCGACGGAACGATCGAGCAGATCCAGAAAGACCCCAAAGTGATCGAGGCCTACTTGGGACGCTAGGAGGAAAAGGCGACGCGCCCGTTTGGCGGACGATGTTACAACCCCCAACCCGGCTTATCCGGGTCGGTGACGGAGATTGATGGCTGCAGGCGCCTTTTTCCGCCAGCCTTTTTCTACCTGGCTTCCGTGGCACAACATGTTAACCATTAGAAACCTCTCGTTCTCCTACGGTTCCGTGCGGGCCCTGCGCGAGATCAACATGACCATGCACACCGGCAAGGTCACCTGCGTGATGGGCCGCAACGGCGTGGGAAAGACCACGCTGATGAAAAACATCATGGGCGTGCTGGCCTCCACCGGCGGCTCGGTGCTCTGCGATGACCACGACCTGACGCGCCTTCCGCCCTATCTCCGCGCCTGCGCCGGAGTGGCCCTCGTGCCGCAGGGACGGCAGATCTTTCCCAAGCTGACCGTGGCCGAGAACCTGGCCGTGGGATTGTCCGCCGCCGGCAGCCGAATCAAGGCGGTCCCGGAAAGCGTCTACGAGCTCTTCCCGATCATCAAGACGATGTCCAAACGCCTCGGCGGCGATCTCTCCGGCGGCCAACAGCAGCAATTGGCGATCGCTCGGGCGATGGTTTCGCAGCCCAAGGTCTTGCTGCTGGACGAGCCCACCGAAGGCATCCAACCGAACATCATTACCCAAATCGGGCAGGTCTTGCACCATCTCGTCGATCAGCTCAAAATGACGGTCGTGCTGGTCGAGCAATACCTCGATTTCGTGAAGGAGTTCGGGCACCAGTTTTACATTATGAACCGTGGCCGGCGTGGTCGCCGAAGGCGGCACCGACGAATTGACCGATATTGTTCATCAGCACTTGAGCGTGTAGGGACCTGGCTGCCGGCGGTCTCATGTAGCCAGGACCAAGCGCAGCGGAGGCGTAGACCGGAACAAGCTCGCGCATGTTCCTGCCTGCCCTACGCTCGCGATGTGTTTTCGCGCCGTGGCAATGTTCCACAAAGCGGGAGGCGGGGCGTGCTGCATCCAGTGCCGATAGAACCGGCGGACAGGGACGACATAGCACCGGCTCAACCGTGCCCCGGCCGGGGCATTCTGGATCTGACGCTCGTCGCCGGACGAACCGAAGTCACTCGGTCACTCGCCACCAACCCCTTGAAATTGCTGATGCCGCGGCGGCGCGGCCGAGCAGGCTGGGTCTGTGTCAGCACCTACGGAGGCGGTCTGGTGGCCGGCGACACGATCGACTTGCAGGTGCGGGTCGGCGCCCGGGCGATCGGCGTCCTTGGCACCCAGGCGTCCACAAAGATCTATCGTTGTCCCGGCCAGGTCGCCTGCCGGCAGACGCTTTGGGCTAGCGTTGCGGACGGCGGACTGCTGGTCGTTGCCCCCGATCCGTTGACATGCTTTGCCCAGGCCCGTTATGAGCAGTCGCAGAGCATCCGGCTGCAGGGCAGCGGCAGCCTGGTGCTGGTCGATTGGCTCACCAGCGGACGACGGGCGCGGGGCGAAATCTGGGCATTCTCGCGATTTCGCAGCCGATTGCAGGTCTTTCGCAATGAAGAATTGATCGTGGCCGACGCCCTGCTGCTGGACCCGGCAGACGGCCCATTGGATGCCCCCTTTCGGCTGGGGCGGTTCCATTGTCTGGCGATGATCGTTCTAATAGGAGATCAATTGTCCGCGGCCGTCGCCGACCAACTCGCTCGCATCGCCGCAAAGCCCATCCAACCGGGTGCGGGGCTAGTGGACGTTGCCAGCCCCGTGCCTTACGGCATGGTCTTGCGCGTGATTGGCGAAACGACCGAACTGGTGGCGCGATATTTGAACCAGGCCCTGGCGTTTTTGAATGAGTTTTTGGGCGAAGGCCCGTGGGCCAGAAAGTGGTAATCGAGGAGACGAACGACTATGCACCTGTCGCCGCGCGAGATCGACAAACTTCTGCTGCACAGCGCCGGCTGCGTGGCTCAAAAGCGCCTTGCCCGCGGGCTGCGCCTGAATTATCCGGAAAGCGTGGCCCTGATTGCGGCCCAACTGCTGGAATTCATTCGCGATGGCCGATCGGTGGCGGAGCTGATGGACTTGGGACGCCGGTTCCTCGGCCGCCGCCAGGTGATGCCCGGCGTGCCCGAGATGATCGCGGAGGTGCAAGTGGAAGGCACCTTTCCCGACGGCACCAAGCTGGTTACGGTGCATCACCCGATTGCTGCCGACGACGGCGATTTGTCGCTGGCTTTGCATGGGAGCTTCCTTCCGGTTCCCGACCTCGCCCGTTTTGCCGACGGTGATGCCAACGAGACGGTAGAGGCGGGCCAATGCGAGACGGCCGCCGGCGAACTGGAACTCAACGCGGGCCGCGCCGCAATCGAATTGGAAGTCGCCAACCTGGGCGATCGGCCGATCCAGGTCGGCAGCCATTACCATTTCATCGAAACCAACAGCCAGTTGAAATTCGATCGGGCCAAGGCATTCGGCAAGCGGCTCGATATTCCGGCCGGCGCCGCCGTCCGCTTCGAGCCGGGCGAAACGAAGACGGTTTCGCTGGTCGATATCGCGGGCAATCGCGTGATTCGCGGCGGCAATAACCTGGCCGATGGCCCGGTGAACGATAAAACAAAAGCTGCCGCCCTGAAGCGTATTGCCGACCAGCACTTTGCCAATGAGAACACCTGAGAACCCATCCTGCCATGTCCTACAATATCAAGCGCTCGCACTATGCGGAGATTTACGGTCCAACGACAGGTGATCGCGTTCGCCTCGGTGATACGGAGCTGTGGCTGGAAGTCGAGCGCGACTTCGCCGTCTATGGCGACGAATGCAAGTTCGGCGGCGGGAAAGTGCTCCGCGACGGCATGGGCCAGGCCGCCGGCGTGGGCCAGGCCGAAGCCCTGGACTGCGTGCTCACCAACGCCCTCGTCGTTGACTACTCCGGCATCTTCAAGGCCGACATCGGCATCAAGAACGGCCTCATCGTCGGCATCGGCAAGGCAGGGAATCCCGACGTGATGCAAGGCGTCGATCCGCGGATGATCGTCGGCGTGACCACCGAAGCCATCTCCGCCGAAGGACTGATCGTGACCGCGGGCGGAATCGATACCCACGTGCACTTCATCTGCCCGCAGCAGGCATTCGACGCCCTGGCCGCCGGATTGACCTCGCTGGTCGGCGGCGGCACCGGCCCGGCGACGGGCACCTGCGCCACGACCTGTTCCCCCGGCGCCCATCATCTCCGCATGATGCTCCAGGCGACCGACGGCCTGCCGCTGAATTTCGGCTTCCTGGGCAAGGGGAACTCCGCCATGCCCCAGGGATTGGCCGAACAACTTGTGGGCGGGGCGATCGGATTCAAATTGCACGAGGACTGGGGCACGACGCCCGCCGCCATTGACTGCTGCCTGGGCGTCGCCGAGGAGTTCGACGTGCAGGTGGCAATCCACACCGACACGCTCAACGAGTCGGGCTTCGTCGAAGCATCGATCGCCGCGTTCAAGGGACGCACGATTCATACCTATCATTCGGAGGGCGCCGGCGGCGGCCACGCCCCCGACATCCTCCGCGTCTGCGGCGAGCCGAACGTCCTGCCCAGCTCGACCAATCCCACGCGGCCGTTTACGGTCAACACGGTCGATGAGCATCTCGACATGCTCATGGTTTGCCATCATCTCGACAAAAACCTGCCGGAGGACGTGGCGTTCGCCGAGAGCCGCATCCGCGGGGAAACGATTGCCGCCGAGGATATCTTGCATGACCTGGGCGCGATCAGCATCATGGGTTCCGACGCCCAGGCGATGGGACGCATCGGCGAGGTCGTCACGCGGACCTGGCAGACGGCCGACAAGATGCGGCGGCAGCGCGGCCGCCTCGCGGAAGAGCGGGGGGCCAACGACAACCTTCGCATCAAGCGCTTCGTCGCCAAGTACACGATCAACCCGGCCATCGCCCACGGCATGTCGCACCTGATCGGCTCGGTCGAAGTCGGCAAGCTGGCCGACCTCGTGCTCTGGAAACCAGCCATGTTCGCCGCCAAGCCGGAGCTCGTGCTCAAGGGAGGGATCATCGCCTGGTCGCAGATGGGCGATCCCAACGCCTCGATTCCGACCCCGCAGCCCGTCCTGATGCGGCCCATGTTCGGCGCTTTCGGCAGTGCTCCGGGCCCCATTTCCGTTTCCTTCGTCAGCCAGGCCTGCGTGGACGCCGGCGTGTTGCCGGGCTACGGTTTGAACAAGCGCGTCGAGGCGGTGCGGGGCTGTCGCGGCGTCGGCAAGCGCGACATGAAGTTCAACGACCTCTGCCCGCAGATAAACGTCGATCCGGAGACCTACCGCGTCACCGCCGATGGCCAGCACCTCACCTGTCCGCCGGCCACGAAACTCCCCTTGGCGCAGCGCTACTTCCTGTTTTGAACGCGGGAAGGCGTGCCCGAGGCTGCCGAGCAGAATATGTCGCGTAGCGACGTCACGATTGCTAGATCGGTTTCGTCGCGTTGCGACGATCGAACGCACCGTCACGAATCTTGCGTGCCCCGATCAATCGTCGCTACGCGACAGGAACTACCATCAGCGGCCGGACGCGGGCGCCGTTGTCTGGTCCTGCGTGAAGTCGCGCCACGCCTGCAAGACGTGTTCCGCGACGGCATCGACTCCCTCGCCGTGCTTGACCTGCGCAAAAAGGAACGGTCCTGCGCCCGCATCCGCCGGCTGTCACGATCCATTGTAACCAGGTCAGCGCCGACAGCCGGGGCGAGGTCCGTCTTGTTGATCACCAGCAGATCGGACTGCGTGATGCCTGGCCCGCCTTTGCGGGGGATCTTGTCGCCCCCGGCCACGTCGATCACGTAAATCGTGTAGTCGGCCAGCTCGCGGCTGAAATCGGCGGCCAGGTTGTCGCCGCCCGATTCCAAGAGCAGAATTTCTGGATGAAAACGGTCGTTCAGTTCTTCCAGTGCGACCAGGTTGGCCGAGATGTCTTCGCGGATGGCGGCGTGCGGACATCCGCCCGTTTCCACGGCATTGATGCGATCGCTGGGCAAGGCCTGGTTGCGAATGAGGAACTCGGCGTCTTCGCGGGTGAAAATGTCGTTGGTTATCACGGCCAACGATCGCTCGTCCCGCAATTTCCGGCACAACGCCAGTACCAACGCGGTCTTGCCGCTACCCACGGGACCGCCGACGCCGACAGTGAACGCGCGGCGTGCGACATCCCGGCGGGCCAGCGGCTTCGGGCGCTCCTGAAATCGGCCCGGATGGCTCGCGTGTTCGTGCGTATGGCCGTGGTCATGGTCATGGTGGTGGTCATGGTCGTCATGAGAAGTCATCGGAAAGGTCCTCGTTCACCAACCCGCGCCCAGAAGGCAACCGGCCGGGCGGGGTCGCATCCTTAACTCTGAAAAAGCCTCGAATAAAGCCGATCTTGGCTGGACTGGAACAACTCGACGAGCGGCGCCGTCAAAACCATCTCTTGCGGATCGGACTGCCGGCAGTCCGACGCCAGCGCGTCGGCAAACGTCCGCAGGCGATATTGCAGCGACTGTCCTTCCAGCGGGCCGATGATGTTCAATCGAACGCTGCTGGAAACCATGCTTCGCAGCGAGATATACAGGAACAAGCGGGTAGTCTGCTCAACATCGATTTCCAGTGCCGCTGCGACAGCCCCGAACACGACCGGAAAATGCCCATGCATTCGCTGGCGGCGTATTTCATCTCGCATCTGCCGGCAAACGGGCAAATCGAAGGCGGCGTCCGCGGAAATCAAGAATGCTTTTCCCTGCACCCGGCTGGCTCGATTGGCCACGTGGTTGGTGAGGAAAGCATGACAGAGCCGGTCTACAGCGACAGCCTTGGCGGGACTTTCCCAGGCCGCTCGCGTTGGCGGAACCAGCGCATGCGCGGTCTGCGTGAGCTGGTCTCGCAAGAAGCGGCTCAATCGCTCGGCATCGCTCAGTTCGCCCCACTTGCTGGCCGCCTCGATGCCGCCGGAGTGGGCCAAGCCGCCGGCCGGAAACGCGGCGTCCGCCAATTGCCAAACCAACCACTGATCTCTCATCCGCACCTTTCACGCCAAATCGTCGCCCGCCACCGTACCCGATTAACCAAAATCTATCGTACAGCCGGAACGTGGTCCCGGCAAGCGATCGCATGGACTCCCAAGAGCCCGCCCGCGAGGTGTCCTGCGTTGTATGGCCGAATCGCTGGTCGTCACCTCAGCGGGCTGCAATGAATTCCAACGTGGTTGACGGTGGCGCGAAGAACGGCGCATGCTGTTGCCAATACCCTTGGCGGCGTTTTCGCGTTCTAGTCCAGTACAATCCACGTCCAATGGCTATGCGTTTCAGGTATTTATTGTATAATATTGATTAACAATCGAATAATATATCAATATTTGAAGCTTTTTGCCAAATTGCCTTTTGGCGTGGAAACGGCTCAGGGGATATGGAACCGGTTTGCGGGAAATCGATGCCGTAAGCCGACGTGCGGACACGATTGCCAGCCTGGAAAGGCTGATGGACGAGCCGCTGGTGCGAGATGTTTTTCGCATGCCATCGCTACTGCTTACAATTTTGGCTTTGCGTGCATGGAACCAAGGCAGTGCGGGCCGCAGTCCCCTTGCGATGCCGCAAAGGCAACTCTTTTCTCAGGCCGGGGACGAGACGCGAAACAAACCCGTGTTTTTGCGGCATTTATCCGCTTACAAGTATCGGGAACCCTGAATTGGGCTGCGAATCCACTGGCCATGGAGCGGTTCGCGGACAGGTCCCCATAGCAAGCGCGGACGAAACGAGAACTCCCGCCGAGAGTCGTAGATTTTCGCATAGCGCTCGTGCGCGCTGTTTGGCATAGCGATTGCATAACGCGACTGGGTTACGTCCTGCAACGGCTTCGAACCCAAGCGCCGGAGAGTATGCGTTGACTGCCGACTCGACCCCACGAGCAAGCCTCGACGTGCAAACCATTTGCCGCGCCTACCAGAGCGGTACGCGGACGCCTGCCGAGGTCATCGGCAGTCTCCTGACGCCACTAGCAGCCTCCGTTAGCGAATCGATTTGGATCTGCTTGTTATCGGCGGAAGAACTCCTGGCCCAAGCGGAGGCAGTTGAAAAACGAAAGAACGCCGGCGAGGGTCTGCCGCTCTTTGGAATTCCGTTCGCGGTCAAAGACAGCATCGACGTTGCGGGCTATCCGACTACGGCCGCTTGCCCCTCCTACGCCTATGTGCCCGGACATTCGTCGCCTGTCGTCCAGAAAATGCTCGATGCGGGGGCGATATTTGTGGGCAAGACCAACCTGGACCAGTTCGGTTGCGGGCTGGCCGGCGACCGCAGCGCGTACGGCGATTGCCGAAACGTCTTCGATCGGTCTTACGTATCCGGGGGCTCCAGTTCCGGCTCGGCCTTGGCTGTCGCGGCGGGACTAGTGAGCTTTGCCCTCGGGACCGATACGGCCGGATCCGGAAGGGTTCCCGCGGGTTGCAACAACATCGTCGGCTTGAAGCCGACTCCCGGCACGCTGAGAACGGCCGGTGTCGTTCCGTCTTGCCCGTCGCTGGACTGCGTCTCCTTTCTGGCACTCAACGCGGCCGACGTCTTGGAAGTATTTGACGTTGCGTGCGGAAGGGAATCCACGGCCCGTTCGGAGGCCGCAGATGCGAATGCCTTGCGGACTTTTGCGACACCGCGCAAAAGGATCTTAACTTCTGTGGGGACTCCGAGCAGGCCGACCTCTTTTCCAAAGCGGTAAACTGCCTGGAAAAGACCGGCGGCAAGCGGATCGAAATCGATTTTGCCCCTTTTCGCGAAGTGGCGAACCTGCTTTACGAGGGGCCGTGGCTCGCGGAGCGCCTGGCGGCCATAAGCATTTTTCTCGAAAAGAAAACGTCGGATGTGTGCGGCGTCACGCGGACCATCCTCGAGGGCGGAGCGAGGTTCACTGCGGTGGAGTATTTCCAAGCAGTCGAGCGGCTGAAGAGCTTGCGCGAGAAATGCCTGCAAACGTTCAGCGAAGCGGAGGCGCTCGTTGTGCCGACCATGCCCACGATTCCTACGGCGGCGGCCGTGCAAGCCGACTCTATCGGTTGGAGCAGGCGGCTCGGGTACTATACGAACTTCGCCAACCTGCTGCGGTTGGCGGCTGTGGCGGTGCCTACCGGCTTTACTTCGAACGGTTTGCCCGGCGGAATGACTCTCTTGGCGCCGGCAGGAAGCGAACGGCGGCTGTGCGAACTGGGCATGGCCTGGCAACGACGCGTCAACCTGCCGCAGGGTGCGACGGAGTTTTCCCTTCCCACGGCGGCTGCGGATGGAAGTTCCAACGCGTGGGCCACGCCGGTCCGCTCCAAGGTCGGCGCCGCCGGCCAGGTACGCGATGGACACGTGCGCGTGGCGGTTGCCGGGGCCCATCTGCGCGGTCAGCCGTTGCATGCCGAGCTCCTCCGCGTGGGAGGCCGCTTCGTCTCCGCTTGCTGCACCGGCCCGCACTACCGTTTCCTGGCCTTTATGGACCTCGACCCGCCGCGTCCCGGCCTCTTGCGCGACGAAGATCGGGCCGGGCGCATTAGCGTTGAAATTTATGATTTGCCCATGGAAGGATTCGGCCGCCTGGTGGCATCGGTAGCCCCGCCGCTGGCTATCGGCACGGTCGAACTGGCCGATGGACAATCGGTCAAGGGTTTCCTTTGCGAATCGTGGGCCGGAGCAAGCGCGGAAGACATCACGGATTTCGGCGGCTGGATCGCCTTTCGCGAACGTTTGGACCGCCCCGCAACCATCGCCTGCAACTAGGCAAATTCAAAGAACTCGTTCATCAATAATTGAAATCGAATGTCAATGCAAAGAGATAAGCAATCAGCGTTTTTCCAATTCGTTCTCTGCGGGAGCCTGCTGGCCCTGCCGATGCTGGGCATTGCCGGCTGCGGCGCGGGCTCGTCCCCCAGCGGCAAGGACGCGTCGGGCGGCGGCAAAGACGGCGGTCCGCTCATGGTGGGCTTTATCTACGTCGGTCCCAAGGACGACTACGGTTACAACCAGGCCCACGCGGAAGGCGCAGCGGCCGTGAGCAAGATGGACGGCGTCAAGATCGTCGAGGAGGAACGGGTCGCGGAGACCGTCGACGTGCAAAAGAGCATGAAGGGAATGATCGAGCAGGACGGCGTGAAAGTAGTCTTCCCGACGTCCTTCGGCTATTTCGACCCGCACGTCATCACGGTGGCCAAGGAATATCCCGACATCACGTTCCTGCATTGCGGCGGACTCTACCAGGAAGGCAAGACGCCGCCGAATGTCGGCACCTATTTCGGCTATATCGACGAGTGCCAGTACTTGTCGGGCATTGTCGCCGGCCTTACGACCAAGACGCAGAAGCTCGGTTTCGTGGCTGCCAAGCCGATTCCGCAAGTCCTGCGGAACGTCAACGCCTTCACCCTCGGCGCCCGCAGTGTCAATCCGGCGGCAACTTGCCGGGTGATCTTCACCGGCGATTGGTCGATGCCCATCAAGGAGGCCGAGGCCACCAACAGCTTGATCGATCAAGGGGTCGATGTCGTCACCTGCCACGTCGACAGCCCCAAGGTCGTGATCGAAACGGCCGAAAAGCGCGGCATTTTCTCCTGCGGTTACCACACCAGCCAGGCCGTCCTCGCGCCGAAGGGCTATCTCACCGGCGCCGAATGGAACTGGCAGAAAGTCTACACGGACTACGTGGCCGCTGTGAAAGCGGGCAGGAAGCTGGACAAGCACCTCGTGCGCGGCGGCCTGAAGGAAGGGATCGTCAAGACCTCGTCCTACGGTGCCGCGGTGAGCCCGGAAGCCGCCAAGGCCGCCGACGCCGTCAAGGCCCAGTTGATGGCGGGCACGTTCGTCATCTTTAAGGGACCGATCAAGGACAACACGGGCAAAACAGTGATTCCAGCGGGCAAGGAATTCGGCCAAACGGCAATCGAGCTGGAAAGCATGGATTATCTCGTCGATGGAGTCGTAGGCACCAAGTAAGAAAGCTGAAATTTGAAATCTGAGATTAGAGATTTGAGACTTGATTAGACCGGAGGCATGATGAAGTTTCGCAGCTTTGCGGAAAGCCTGTTCATCACTTTGACGGCGCTGGCGGCGTCACTGGCGCTGTTCGGGTTGTTCATGGTCAGCTTTCGCACTTTCTCCGGCGAGACGCTCAAGGGCGGGGGCTACGGCGGGAGTTTTCTTGCCAACCTCTATTACTGGATGTTTGCGGGCGCGTTCGGCAGCAAGTTCGCCTGGCAAAACACGCTGACGCGCGCCGCGCCGCTGATCCTCACGGGACTGTGCACCGCCTTGCCCGCTCGGTTGGGGTTGATCATCATCGGTGGTGAGGGGGCCTTGGTGCTGGGCGGGTTGGCGGCCGCTTGCACCGGCTTGATCTTGCACTCCCTTTCCCCGCTGACCACTCAGTTGGGGATGGCGGGAGCCGGCATGCTGGTTGGCGGGTTGGCGATCGGCTCGATCGGCGCTTTGCAATACTGCGCGGGGTCAACGCCACAATCGCCAGCCTGCTCTTCACCTACATTGCCATCGGCGTGTTCAGTTTTCTCGTGGAAGGACCGCTCCGCGATCCGGCGAGCCTGAACAAGCCGTCAACGTATCCCATCCCCGAATCGGCGATGCTAGGGAATATGTTCGGCATGGACGTTCACTGGGGCCTGGCTTATGGCATTGTCGCTTGCCTTATTGCCTACGTCCTCATGGACCATACGACGTACGGCTTTGCCGCGAGGATGGCCGGGGGCAATCTTCGCGCTGCGCAGGCCGCCGGTCTTCCGGTTGGCTGGCTGATTATCTCCACGTGCTTTCTCGGCGGCGCCGCGGCCGGGTTGGCCGGCATGGTGGAAGTCGCGGCCGTCCATCGTCAGGCGAACGCCTCGATGATCGCCGGCTATGGGTTCACCGGCATTCTCGTATCGTTCATCGCCCGTCATCAGCCGCTGTCGATCATCGCAGCCGCCATACTCTTTGGCGGGCTCAGCGCTTCGTCCGGAGTCTTGCAGCGGCGCATGCAGTTGCCCGACGCCTCGGTGCAGGTGCTCATGGGGACCATTTTCGTCATGATCCTGCTTTGCGAGACACTGTATGGACGTTTCCGCATCTTCATGCCGCGCGAGGTCCGGGAGGCGATGGCGAAATGAGCGACCCCACCGTCAATCTCGGCCTTTGGGCCTTGCCGGTCGCCGTATTCGGCGGCGCGATCCGCGTCGGCACACCGTATCTCTTCGTCAGCGTGGGCGAGTGCCTGACGGAGCGGGCTGGGCGGGTCAATCTCGGTCTGGAGGGTACACTCGTCATGGGCGCAATGGCCGGTTACGGCGTCAGCTACATGAGCGGCTCGCCCTGGCTGGGCGTGGCGGCGGCGGCAGTGATCGGCATGGCGCTGGGCGGGCTTCACGCAGTGATTTGCAACCGCCCGCGGGTCAATTCGGTCGCCGTGGGCATCGCCATGATGTTGTTCGGCATCGGCCTGGCCGATTTTCTGGGCAAGCCGCTAATTCAACCCAGCGCTCCTCGCCTGCCGGCACTGGAACTGGGCTACTGGTCATCGATCGAGCAGGTTCGCACGGCCCTGCGTGTGAATGTCATCTTTATTGTCGGCGTCGTGCTGGCGCCCCTGCTGGCGTGGATGCTCAAGAACACCCGTTGGGGAATGATCCTCCGCCTGGCCGGCGAGAGCGAAGAGGCAGCCGCGGCTATGGGCTACTCGGTCAATCGCATTCGCATTATTGCCACCGCGTTGGGTGGAGGCCTGGCGGGCATCGGCGGCAGTTACCTTTCGCTCTATTACCCGGGCTCCTGGACCGAGCAGATTTCCTCGGGTCAGGGCCTGATGGCCGTGGCCCTGGTGATTTTCGCCCGCTGGGACCCCGTGCGTTGCCTGTGGGCCTCGCTGCTCTTCGGCGGCGTCGGCTCGGTGGGAGTGGCCCTCCAGGGGCAAAACCTTACCTCGGCCGCCACGGCCTATCTTTGGAACGCGGCGCCGTACGTCCTTACGTTGATGATCATGATTCTCACGTCGTCTCGTGCCCGCGCCATGATCGGGGCGCCGGCGGAACTGGTGCGCGTGCGGTGAGGCAAAGCAAAAAGTGAGCGAAACCGTGGTCAATTCTCGACCTTATCCCTGGCCTTACAACGGTCGGCTGCTGCCCGAGAACACGGCCTTGATCGTGATCGACATGCAGACCGATTTTTGCGGCAAAGGGGGCTACGTCGATTCGATGGGTTACGATCTGTCGCTGACACGCGCCCCGATCGCGCCCATCGCCCGCGTGCTCGCGGCAATGCGCAGCCGCGGCTTTGCCATCCTTCATACCCGCGAGGGACACCGCCCCGATCTTGCCGACCTGCCGGCCAACAAGCGGTGGCGCTCGCCAGCGGATCGGCGCCGGCATCGGCGACTGCGGACCGTGCGGGCGGATCCTGGTTCGGGGGGAGAAAGGGTGGGAGATCATTCCCGAACTGGCCCCCCTGCCGGGAGAGCCGATTATCGACAAACCGGGCAAGGGATCGTTCTATGCAACCGACCTCGATCTCTTGTTGCACCACCGCAAGGTGGAGAACCTGATCTTGACCGGCATCACAACCGACGTCTGCGTGCATACCACGATGCGCGAGGCGAACGACCGCGGCTATGAGTGTCTGCTGTTGGAAGACTGCTGCGGCGCCACGGACCACGGCAATCACCTGGCGGCCATCAAGATGGTCACCATGCAGGGAGGCGTTTTTGGCGCGGTGGCGCCGTCATCGGCTTTACTGGAGGTACTCGCATGATTCGTCTGGCTCAGCAAAATAGACCTGCCGCCGTTTCGACGGAGTCGCCCGTCAAGGCGCCGCCTCGCATCGAGACACAAAATCTGTCGAAGCGCTTCGGGGCCTTGCAGGCCCTCGCGGGCGTCTCCATGACCCTGCGGCCGGGGAGTTTTCGCGCCCTTCTGGGCGAGAATGGCGCCGGCAAGAGTACGTTGGTCAAGTGCATCATGGGCACTTACCGTGCCGACTCCGGATCGGTGCGGGTCGGCGAGCACGATGTGGAATTGAAGAACCCGCGACAGGCCCACGCACTGGGAATCGGCATGGTCTACCAGCACTTCACGCTGGTCGAAAACATGACGGTCCTGGAAAACATGGTCATGGCCCGCGAACGCGTGCCGGGCGTCCTGAAGTGGAAAACCGAGGCGGAAAAGCTCAAAGCGTTCATGGCGGAAATGCCGTTCAAAGTCGATCCCCGGGCCGTCGTGCGGAACCTGGCTGCCGGCGAAAAGCAAAAGGTCGAGATTCTCAAGCAGCTCTATCTTCGCCGCTGCGTGCTGATCCTGGACGAGCCTACCTCGGTGCTGACGCCCGGCGAGGCCGATGAAGTGCTGGGCATGGTCCGCGACATGTGCCAGCAAGGCAGCCTGAGCGCGCTGATTATCACCCACAAATTCCGCGAGGTGACGGCCTTTTGCGACGAAGTCACGGTCCTGCGACAAGGCAAGCTCATGGGTGAAGGCGCCGTCAGCGATCTGAGCCCTCAGGACATGGCGCAGATGATGATGGGCACGGCCACGCCTCCCGAGCAGGCGGCCCGCGGCAGCAATTCCGAGCGCGCATCGGGCGAGCCGCGGCTGCGCATCGCCAATCTGACCGCCGATGACGAGACGGGCGTCAAGGCCCTCTCCGGCGTGTCGTTGGAGGTCCATCCTCACGAAATTGTCGGTATCGCCGGCGTGTCGGGCAACGGACAGCGCGAATTGGTCCAGGTGCTTGCCGGTCAGCGGCAGGCAAGCGGCGGGCAAATCATAGTCCATGGCGATGCCTATGGGGCGACCCGCGAGGAAATTCGCAAACATCGTTTTCACGTGCTGCCCGAAATGCCCTTGCAGAATGCCTGCGTCGGCATCATGACGGTGGCCGAGAACCTGGCCTTCCGCAAATTCGACCGCCCACCGCTGGCTTTGGGCCGGCGATTCGTCCGTTCGCGGGCCATTCGCAGTCACGCGGAAGGCCTGATCGCGCGCTATCGGATTCGGCCGTCTTCACCGGCCGCGCGGATCGCCCACCTCTCCGGCGGCAACGTGCAGCGCGCGGTATTGGCCCGGGAGTTGGATGGCGATGTCGAAGTGCTGATCGCCGCCAATCCCTGCTTCGGGCTCGATTTCCACGCCGTAGCCGAGATCCGCTCGCAGATAATGCAGGCCCGTAATCGCGGTGCGGCTGTGCTCCTCGTGTCGGAAGACCTCGATGAGATTCTCGAGTTGGCCGACCGGGTGCTGGTCATATCGGAAGGCCGAATCGTCTATCAGACGCCGATCGGCGAAGCCGACCGGCAGGTGATTGGTCGCCACATGGCCGGCCATAACGCCGTGCACGGGTAAGAGACACCAGCCATGCCCAGCATTGCGGCGCAACCTTACGATTATTGCTTCGAGCCAGACCGCTTGGCCCTGGTGGTGATCGACATGCAACGGGACTTCCTTGAGCCCGGCGGTTTTGGCGCTGCGCTGGGGAATGACGTTGGTTTGCTGGCGCCGATCGTTCCCAACGTGGCCAGACTTCTCGGCGCCTTCCGCAGCCGCGGGATGGCCATATTCCACACCAAAGAGTGCCACCAGCCCGACCTGTCGGATTGCCCGCCAGCGAAACGCTTGCGTGGCCGCGGCGCGCTGCGGATTGGCGAACCGGGTCCAATGGGTCGCATCTTGATTGCCGGCGAACCGGGCAACGATTTCGTACCTTCATTGTCGCCGAAGCCGGGCGAGACCGTCATCGCCAAGCCAGGCAAAGGCGCGTTTTACGCCACCGAGCTAGAGGAAAAGCTCCGCTGTCTGGGCATCAGCCATCTGCTCATAACCGGCGTGACGACCGAAGTCTGCGTCCAGACGACGATGCGCGAGGCTAACGATCGGGGCTATGAGTGCCTGCTGGTCGAGGACGCCACGGAGAGCTATTTTCCCGATTTCAAGCAAGCCACCTTGCAGATGGTGAGGGCGCAAGACGGCATCGTGGGTTGGACGGCGAACACGGATCAGGTCATTGAGAGTTTCGACATCCGGAACATCTCTTCGCGGATTTCGGGGTTTTGAAGGCAGGCGCGGCCTTCAACTTGCGGCTTGTGCCGCTTTCCGCGTGATGTCGGTCAAAGTAAGCAGCAAATAGTAGCCGGGGAAAAAGTTGGGCGAGGCGACTGGCTTGCTGAATACTGGCTTCGCTTCGCTCTTTCGGAAAAGATAAAACACGCCCTTTTGCATGTTCGTGCCCATGATCTGCTCATAAGGCAGGACTTCGGGGGGACTAGAGGAAAAGCCGAGCATCTTCGCGCGGCGAATCTGCACGCCGGCCGGCAGGAAAACGACGTCGTTGCCCCACGCCACCGACTTGCCGGCGCGTATCTCACAAAACATCCGCCCGGCAATCGTTTTGGCGATGTGGTCCCGCAGATTCTCCATGTCGGCATCCGGCTTCTTGCTTTGCGCGTTGTAGCGGATCGTGGCGGCGGCCGAGCGGAACGAGAGCGTGAAGGCGGTGCCCGTGTAGACCCCGTTATGGAACATCCGCGTGGCGCCGTAGTTGAACTCGAGGACGTCGGCATACGCCATCCGCACTTCGCTGCTGCCGCGCCGCCGAGTCAGCCCGCGCTCGTAGCAGCGAAAGAGGTAGCGGCCGAAGAGCAATCCCAGCGCAAGGGCGGCGCATGCCCCGGCAATCACCAACAGGCCCGCAACCTGCGTCTTTGGCTGGAACATGAGCACGGTCCCGCACGCCAGGCCGAGCGGGCCGAAGACCAACCCGAGCATGAGGCCCTCGTTCCTGCGGCGTTCGAACAGCAATCGCCCCAGCCTGCCCTGGGAGGCGGCCGCGTCGACAGCTTCTCCGGGCTCTGCCTTGCGGTGCTCGAGCCACTCGGCCAGCAAACTGCTGAGCACGGGGGCGTTCTTCGAGTTGGGGTCGATTTTGGCGGCGGGCTCGTCTTCGCCTTGCATCCAGACGCATAGTTTGCCGTCGAACATCGCCGCATGGTCGATCTGGGCGAAGGAAAGGTCGCGGAGCAGTTTTCCTTGGCGGACCGTCAGGTTCATGGCGGCCAGTCGCCAGCCCTCGCCCTCCAGCGCGGCCCCGGCGGCGAGACCGGCGGCCGTTCGCTGCTTCAGGTCGTCGATGATCCGGCCAATGAGCGCGGCCAACGGGTCGCGGGCACCAGCGCCCAGCCGGCTGCTCATGCAAAACGGCTTCTCGCGTCCTTCGATCCAGACCTCGAATTGGCGAACGACGGCCTTGAGGATCCCCGAAGAATATTGGGAAGCGCGCTTCAATCGCAGGGCCACGACCTGGCGGTCCTCGACGCTCTCATCCGCCGGCCCTTCCAACCAGCGGAATCCGGTGCCCGTGTCGATGACGGAGCGCTTGCCCGGGCGGGTCATCGCCGCGATGGTCTCGTTGACGACCAAGGCGGCGGCCCCCGCGACGGTCATGACGAATGCCAAAGAATGTTCCTTGCGGCCGCCGAGCGTGGCCATGGCGAGGCCTCCGACCAAGGCAATCGCGCCCAGGACGCGGAACACCATGAAGTACGTATTGTCACGATAGTTGACGGGGATGCCTGTCGCCACGACTCTCACTCCTTCGACGCCCATGAATTGAGGTATGCCGATCACCGCCAATTGTTATGGTAACCAGCGAGTGGTCGTGTCGCAAGACGCCCGCGAAGGCCGAAGGCCGAAGTTATTGCAAGTCCACGGTCACCTTGGCTTTCGTCATTTCGACGAGCTTGGGCGTGAATGCCTCCTTCGCCATGATTTCATGAATCACGTGCGGAGGCGCGGATTGATAGAGGAGCCTTGCGTCGACGCTTATCGGCCCCGTGGCGTCGGCCGGCAGCGTGAAGCGAACCGTATCCTGGGCGAAACTCTTGGGTGGAATGGTCCGTTTCCAAAGGAACTGCGTCATTTCCCAGAGCCTGAAAGTTGCCTTGCCGGCGCCATCGCCCGCAATCGCGCCGAAGGCGATGGCTCCAGGCCGCGGATCGCCCTTTTCATCCAGTCCAGGGTTGCGGAAAAGAACCTTGCCTTTGCCATCGCGGATCTGCAAATCGACCCACATACGCCGGAATTCGGTGACGGCCGTGGGAATGTTATGGCCGGCAGAGACGTTGTGGACCACCACATCCACGACCACTTCCTTGCCGGCGGTCGCTTTCGCGGGTGTCTTGAGCTCCAGTCGGGCCACGCCTTTCAAGCGAGCCTCAGCCATTTGCGCTTGGCTCTTCCCACCGGCCAGGATATCGGCATTCGCGTTGCCGCCAACGAAGTAGTGTCGATAAATCGGGCGATCGGCCCCGGTGGGAATGGACTTTCCCAAGAGAACCGGCGGCTTAAGCGTTTCCGCGACTTTCTGGGCCTCTTCGACCGTGCGCATGTGGCAGTCCTGGCACTGGATCCCTTTCTGGGAATAAATGCCCGCCTTCCATTCGTCGTAGGTAGACTCGATGTGAAACCCGTTCATCGGCTGAATGACCGTGTGACAACTGGCACAGAATTCCGAGCTGCCGAAGATGCCGTTCTTCTCACCGGAATGAGAGCGATTTTCGGCGACATTGCCGTAGTTGCCGAATTTGACCATTCCTTGTTGGATCGTGAACGAGGCGTTGCCCGGCTCTTTCCAGGGACCCGTAGCGCCAGTCAGGGCAGAGATCTGGTGACACACGTCGCAGGTCACGCCGGCTTTGGCTTCGGCCGGCAATTGCCCGTCAGGCTTGGCTGGGATCAAACCCGTTACCACTCCAGCCGGCGAGTGGCAGCCTGCGCAGAACGCGTAGACCTTTGGCCCAGCTTCTTTGCGCGTAAGCTCCGCCATCGCACGATAAAACGGATCGGTGTGGCTCGCCAGATGCATCGATCCCTTCAACTCTTCAAGCTGCCGGGGATGACAGACGCCGCACGTCTCGGTGGACTGAAACAGGTCGAGATCGGCCTGGGCCTGGTCGGCGGTGCGGATCAACGAGAGGCCAAACGGCCCGGTGGGCGGCGCGGCCGATGATTTGGGCGTGCCTGACTGGCCAATGCTTACCGCCAGAAGCGCCAGTCCTATCGCCACGCTAACGATTCTGGAATAGCGCAGAAGGATCTTGTCTTTCATCGTTTCGTATTGCACGATCTAATTGAGACACTGCACGGAACTTGGCCGGTCCTATTGTATTCCCAGCAGCGCTCGCAGTCTATTAGGCGATGTCCGCATAAAAACCTCGCCGACCAGCCGACCCACAAGCGGCGCTCGTTCGGACTTAAGCGAGTGCCAGCTGTGAGCGGTAACACGCCTCAAGCCCGCAACGCAAGAATCTCCTCCACTTCCTTGCGGCCGATCGACTGGTGCTCGCCCAGGAACATCTTGCGATCGGCCAGCCGTGCCGCCACCCGCGGGGCCGAATCCGCCGGTATCTGGTAGTCGGCCAGCCGCGTGCCCAAGCCCAGCCCACGGAAGAAATCCTCGGTGCTGGCGATCGCCCGGTCAATCCGCCACTCCGCGTCGCCCTCCGTCAAGCCCCATACCCGCGCGGCGTATTGCAGCAGCTTTTGCCGTTTCTGGGACCGCTGATGGCGCATGACGCCGGGCATGACGATCGCCAGCGACTGCCCGTGGTCCACGCCGTATAGGGCCGTCAGCTCGTGGCCGATCATGTGCGAGGCCCAGTCCTGCGGCTGCCCGCAGGCAATCCAACCGTTCAGCCCGTTGGTCGCGCACCACATGAGATTCGCCCGCGCGTTATAGTTCCGTGGGTCGATCTTGACCTTCCCCGACTCCTCAATCAGTGTCAGCAGAATACCCTCGGCAAAGCGGTCCTGGAGCGGGGCATCGACGTCGTAGGTCAGGTACTGCTCGAGTACCTGCACGAACGCGTCGACCGTACCGTTGGCGAACTGGCGGTCGGGCAGGGTGAAGGTCGTCTCCGGGTCGAGGATGGAAAAACGCGGAAAAGTATGTTCGGAGAGGAAGAAGAGCTTCTCGGCGGTGGCTTCCCGCGAAACGACCGCGCCGCCGTTCATCTCCGAGCCGGTGCCCGGCAGGGTGAGCACCGTGCCCAGCGGCAGGGCATCGCGAATCAGCGACGAATTACCCAGCAGGTCCCACGGTTCGGCCCCCGCATATCGCGCGGCGGCAGCAATGAACTTGGTGCCATCGATGACCGAGCCGCCCCCGGCGGCCAGGAGGAAGTCGATCCCTTCCGCCTTGGCTAGGGCGACGGCCTTCAGACAAGTCTCATAGCGCGGGTTGGGCTCAATGCCGCCGAACTCGACGACGTGGCGGCCCGAGAGGGCCTCTACGATTTGCCGATGGACGCCGTTTCGCCGGATCGAACCGCCACCGAAAGTCAACATAACCCGACCCGCTGTGGGGACGAGGTTCTTGATCTCAGCAATTGTTCCTTTGCCGAAGACTATTTTCGTGGGGTTTTGGTAGGTAAAGTTAAGCATGACTGGCTCCTGCTCAATTTTTTTGCGGCGGATAATAACGAGACCAGGCCGTATTCTAACACAGCGGCAATAGACGCGGGCGATTTCTGCGAATACCATACTAACAGGGGTATCGGAACTCCCCATTGGACGGTTTCCTTTGGGCTGCCAGCGGAGTAAAATTGCACGACAAACAATCCAGGAAACGCTTGCAAAGAGCGGGACATAGGGCTGCCCCATTCTCGCGAGGGTTTCCAAGCCAAAGAGGATATTTCTGATGCATCGTTTTGCCTATGGAAGTCTGGTTCTCGTTTCGGCCGCCTTGGCGGCCAGCACGTGTTTTGCCGCCAATAAGCTGAACGTGGGCGATCCGGCCCCGCAGTGGACGGGCGCCACCGGCACCGACGACCAGTCGCACAGTTTTGTCGACTACAAGGACGCCAAGGCGCTTGTCGTCGTCTTCACCTGCAACCATTGCCCGGTGGCCAAGGCCTACCAGGACCGCCTCGTCGCCCTGCAGAAGGACTACAAGGACAAGGGCGTTCAGGTCATTGCCATTTGTGTGAATAAGGGGGCCGCCGACAATTTGGAAGCGATGAAGAAGCGGGCTGAAACCGCCGGCTTCAATTTCCCATATCTCTCGGATCCGACCCAGCAGTCGGGCCGCGATTATGGGGCCGCCTGCACGCCGGACACCTTCGTGCTGGACAAGGATCGCAAGCTAGTCTACAAGGGGGCGATCGACGACAACATGAAAGCCGACAAGGTCACCAAACAGTACGTCCGTGCGGCACTGGACGCCGTGCTCGCGGGCAAGACGCCGGAAACGACGACCACTCCGCCCGTCGGCTGCAAGATCCAGTATGAATAACCAACCGTCCGCCCGAATTCAAGTACGTCAGCCTTTCCAGCCTGATGTACAGCGGGTGGTCGTGAACCGTGAGGTCTAGAGGGCAAAGCTGGTGGATGGCGAGCGAAACAGGGTGTCTGGCGGGTTGGCGCATTATTCGCGAACGACGCAGACGCAGGCGGTGATATACGTGATATGCGCAGCTTGCGCGACGGTGGCATTCGCTGCCGAGCACTCCGCCGCCCCGCCGGATCCGCCCACCGCGAGGCACATCGATCGCCTGATCCGTGCCCTGGGCGACGGCGATTACTTCGTCCGTCAAAAGGCCGAGGCCGATCTCGGCAAGATGGGTTTTGACGCCGTTGACGCCCTTACCGCGGCCGCCGACAGCGACGATATGGAAGTCGCCATCCGGGTCGCCCGGTTGCTGTTCTCGATCCGCAGCAACTGGGCGTCGCCGGGCGATCCATCCGACGTCGTTAGCCTGCTGGCACGTTACGAAACGCAGGACGACAACGTCCGCGAATTCCGCGTCGGGCAACTATTAGAACTTCCCCATGCCGCGGGCATTCCGGCGATCTGCCGGATCATCCGCTTTGAACGATCGCTTCCCTTGGCCAAGTTGGCCGCCCTGCGGCTGGTGGAATCCATATCGAAGGGTGGCGATGCGAAAAAAACCAGCGCGGCGGTGATCGAAAGGACCCTCGGCGATTGCTCGCGCCGGCCGGCCCGATGGGTCGTCGCATGGTTGCGGGCTAAGCAGGATTCGACCGCCCTGGCCACGCTTTGGACCGATTTGCTGGCCAGCGAGGAAGAGTTGCTTCTGCAGCAGCCCCGCGAAACCTCGCTGGACGTCGTGGAGCAATTGCTACGGATGCAAATTGCCGCCTTGCGGAAGATTAGCCGCGGCGCCGACGCCCAGGCGAGCCTGGCGCGCCTGATCCGACTCCGCCGCGACGACCCTGGCGAACTGGCAGTGTTGCTGCGATGGTTCATCGACCAGAAGGACTGGGCGGCGACAATGCTTATGGAAGCCCGCTGCCGACCGACCATCGTCGAGTCAGCCGATTTGCTCTACCTGCTGGCCGAGGCGCAGACCCTCCGTGGCGACGCGCCCGCCGCGGCCCTCTCGGCGGTCCGGGCCCTAAGGCTCAACCCGGGCGACGACGACCAGTCGCTGGCCTCGCATTTCCAATGTGGAGAGAGCCTCGAGCGGCGTGGCCGCTTCGATTGGGCAATGAAGGAATGGGAGCATGTCATACACGCTGCGCAGCCGCATTCGCCGTTGGCTGTCATTGCCGCGCGTTCCTTGTCCGAGCTGTACCACGACCGGGATGAAGATGGCCGGGCTGCCGAAACGCTGGCCGGAATAACCGGCACTTTCGTACGGCGGACCCACCAATGGACGCTGATCGACCAGGAAGGCGGCGACGTGACGCTGGGCGCGCTGCGGTCGCGCCGCCTTTTCTTCCAAGCCTGCGACTGCAAGGCCCGCGGCGATCGGGCTAAGGAGCGGGAGTACCTCGATAAGGCCCTGGCCACGCACGCCTACGATATTGAAGTCCTCATTGCCTGCCACCAACTGCCCGATTCGCCAGCCGCCTATCGCGAGAAGATTCATGGGCTGATCGAGAAGAAGCTCTGCGCCTTGCGGGAGCAGATCGCCGATATGGGCCCTTATGGAGAGCGATCGGGCGAGGCCGCTCAGCCCTGCAACGAGTTTGCCTGGCTGACCGCCAACACGGAGGGTGATCTCGATGAGGCCCTGCGCTTGGCAAAACGTGCCGTCGAATTGGCTGGCGACGAGCGCGGCGCCTACGTTGACACGCTCGCCCGCGTCTATTTTGCCAAGGGCGATTACGCGGCCGCCGTGAAGCAGCAGACGCGGGCCGCGGAGCTGATGCCTTACAATCGTGCGGTGCAAAGGCAACTGGAGTCGTTTCGCAAGAAAGCCCGCGAGAAAGGCATCAAACTGGAGAGCATCGAAAAGTTGGAAAAGCCGGCGATGAAAACTCCACCGCCCACACGGGAAAAGACCCGGGAAGACAATCCTTTTGGCTAGGCAGCGTGGAGAGGCGTTTTGGAGTGCGGTTTTGTCAGTGGTTTTGGCTTGGGCCTGTGTCCGGCAAATCGCGACGGGCTGAATCGCATCCTCCGGCAAGCGGAAATAGATCATGCGCACGATCCAACTCCCGAGCGTTGAATTGGCGGTGGCCGACCAAGGCACCGGCCGTCCCCTGGTATTGATCCACGGCTTTCCCATGGACCACTCGGTCTGGGCCCGGCAAGTCGAGGCGCTGGCGCCGCACTATCGCGTGATCACGCCCGACCTTCGCGGCTTCGGCCGGAGCTCAGCCACGCCGGGCAAGGTGACCGTGGCGGATTGGGCCGACGATCTGGCGGCCATGCTCGACGCCCTGAAGATCGGCGAGCCGATCGTGTTGGGCGGACTTTCCATGGGCGGTTACGTGGCCTTTCGGTTCTTCGAGGTCTATCGGTCGCACTTGGCCGGACTGATTCTCTGCGACACGCGGGCTGCGCCCGACGCGCCCAGGTGGCCGCGGGGCGCCTGGAAACGGCCCGGCGGGTAGAGCTGGAAGGCCCTCGTTTTCTGGCTGATACCATGATTCCTCGCCTGCTGTCGCCCGCCACGCTGGAGGGACGTCCGCAGGTCGTCGATCGACTGCGGCAGATGATTCTTGCCGGCAATCCGATTGGCTACGCCGCTACGTTGCGGGGCCTGGCCGATCGCCCAGACAGCACGGGGCTGTTGCCCCGGATCGATTGTCCCACGTTGTTGATCGTGGGCCGGCACGACGCCCTCTCTACGGCGGCCGAGATGGGTGCCATGTGCCGGCAGATCCCCGGCGCGCGGCTTATCCAACTGGACGGCGCCGGGCATGTCACGCCATTGGAAGCGGCCGACGAACTGGCGGAGGCCATCAAAACGTTCCTGGAAGGTCATGCGTTCTGACACGGGGTCGCGGCAGGACGAGATTCTCTGTTTGCTCACCTCGATATTCTGTGAACGTAGGCATTCTTTGAATCGAGCCTCAGGGAGTTCTGAAAGTATCGGTGACCTTGCAGAACGGCCGAGGGCTGGGCGATAGCCTGCATTTTCTCGATGGCAGCCGAGCCCAAACGTCGCTGGCATCAATTCAGCTAACTCGTGGGTGGAACGTCGATCAAGAAGAGCAGCTTTCGATCGGCCTGTCCGGCTCCTGCTTTCCGCTGGCGCTGAGACAGTTCTTCTACCGCTCCGGCGACCATTGCGGCCGAGTAGCCGTCTGCACGGGCTCGGCATCGCGAATCACCTCCTGCGGGACCGAACGCGGGGCGTTCAGTGCCACCGCGATCAGCCGTTCGGCCTGCAGCTTGCGGCCGTCGCGAGTCGTGTAGCGTACGACTACCTTCAGCCGATCGTGGACGGGAGTGGACGTCCAAGGCAAGTGGAGATGGATTCCTGGTTCCGGGCCCGCGTGGATCATTCCTTCGGTTTGTGCGGCGGAAAAATCCCAACGCCCCAACCGGGCCTGCTGGCCGCTCAGGGCGGGGTCGATCAGGGCCACGCTGAGATCGCCCGGCGCGGCGACGATGTTCCCGCCAAAGTCGCGGGGCTCGACCACCACGAGCAATCCCTCGTCGCCAGCGTAGTCGCTGCTGCCGATCCCGCCCGTCAGCGCGGGGTGCAATGTGAGTTGGCCGACGGCGCCGTTGTCGGCGGCGCCCGAGTTGCGAGCCAGCGGCTGCTCGTGCACCGGCGTCCACCGCGAGGACGGCGGCAACGACGGTCCGGCTGGGGCCGATCCGCCGGGCAGGGCATTGCGCGGCGGAGAGTTTCCGCCGGGGACCTTCAAGCGGTCGGGGATCTCACCCGGCGCGGCCTCGATGCCGGGCGAGAGGTTCAGCACGCCCGGCTCAGGCAAAGTATCGGCCGGAGAGGCGCCGCTTGCCGGGCGACCGGGACGGGTCGAAGCGCGGCCCTCGATCGTGCCCGGCTCCGGCGGCATTTCGCCGGGGGGAAGGGCGGCGTGCCGGCTCGCCAGCAGCCACAGCCTCCTCCAGGTCTTGCACGCGGCCGCGCAATTGAATGATTTCCCATTCCTTCTTGCGGTTGTCGCGCTCCAGCATCGCGATGGTGGGGTCGTTTTGGCATCCTGCCCCGGCCAATCCTAGTAGGCCGAGAACGACGATTCGCCAGATTTTCATAAGGCCCTCGCGCAAAGGGTAACTTGCCGCGGCTTCCTGCCGCAGCGCTCAGGCCCCCCAAGTTTTCAGCCGCCAGTTGCGAAATTCGCGATTTGAGATCTCGAATATCTCAAATATCAAGTCTCTTTCCCCGCGTTCTCCCAATCAAGTCGACGGCTTGGGCATTTCCATGTGCTCGATGACCTGGTCAATCAGGCCGTATTCCGCCGCTTCCTCGGCCGACATAAAGCGGTCGCGGTCGGTATCCTTCTCGATCTTCTCCAGCGGATGGCCGGTGTGCTTGATGAGGATGCGGTTGAGCCGCTCCTTGACCTTGCCGAACTCCTTGGCGTGGATCATGATTTCCTCAGCCGTGCCCTCCATGCCCGCCAAGGGCTGGTGGATCATGATCCGCGCGTTGGGCAGGGCCTTCCGCTTGCCGGCCGCGCCGGCAGAGCAGCACGGCGCCCATCGATGCGCACTGCCCGATGCAATAGGTGGCCACGTCGCAGGTGATGAACTGCATGGTGTCGTAGATCGCCAGGCCGGAGCTGACGCTGCCGCCCGGCGAATTGATGTACAGGTGGATGTCGGCCTTGGCATCCTCGGAGTGCAGGTAAAGCATCTGCGCCACCACGCTGTTGGCCACTTCATCGTTGATCGTAGCGCCGAGGAAAATGATGCGGTCGCGGAGCAGGCGACTGTAGATGTCCATCGCCCGCTCTTCGCGGCCGCTTTTCTCCACGACATAAGGAATGAGCGGCATGCTGGGTTACTCCTCTTCCTGTTCCTTGGACGCGATCTGCTTGGTAAGAATGTCGTCGACGATGCCGTAGGTCTTGGCTTCCTCGGCGTTCATGTAGAAATCGCGGTCGGTGTCCTTGGCGATCCGCTCGATGGGCTGGCCGCTGTGCGCGGCAAGGATCTGGTTGAGCACGTCGCGGGTCTTGAGGATCTCCTGGGCTTGGATCTCGATGTCGGACACCTGGCCGCCCACCTGCCCGTAGGGCTGGTGCATCATGATCTTGGCGTGCGGCAGGGCGAATCGCTTGCCTTTGCTGCCGCCGGCCAGCAGGACCGATCCGCCGCTGGCCGCCAGGCCGACGCAGTAGGTGGCCACCGGGCAACTGAGGATCTGCATCGTGTCGTAGATGGCCAGCGTTGCGCTCACGCTGCCGCCGGGCGAGTTGATGTAGAAATGGATGTCCTTGCGGCGGTTCTCGCTCTGCAGGTACAAGAGCTTCATCACCAGCTCGTTGGCGTTGCCGTCATGAATCTCGCCCTGGAGCAGGATGATGCGGTTCTCCAGCAGCAGATCGCCCAAGGTCAACTGCCGTTGCCGCTGGTAATCGCGATAGGAAGACATGTATGGGTCCACGATCAAGCGTTGGGGTTGGGGTAAATGTTCCGTAGGGTGGGACCAGCTCGCTGCTGGCGAGCCCTGGGCCACCGATTGTCGCGTTTGGCGGGCCTGCAGCTCGCCAGCAGTGGGCTGGTCCCACCTTACGTCTGGGTTCTTTGGGGTTTTCCGCCTCGCGATTGCTCTTCTTCCAGCGGCGTACCGCCGGGCTTGGCCTCGGGGATATCCGAGTGCTCGCCGCCCGCCGCCGCCAAATTGAGGGCAGCCACGTCGCTCTCCTCGATCTCGTAGGGCACTTCCTTGAACGTGGCGTTGGCGAGGATCAGGTCGATCACCTTTCGCTCGATGATCTGGTTCCGCAGCACGTCCATCGAGCCGCTCTTCTCCAGGCGGGCCCGGACTCGCCGCGGCGAGTCGTTGGTCTGCCGAGCGATCACGGCAATTTCCGACTCGTAATCCCCTTCGTCGGCGTCGATCTCCTGGTCCTCGGCGATCCGCTCGAGGATGAAGTGCTCCTTGAGGGCCCGGGCGGTCGAGAGGCGGCTGTTCTGCCGCAGGACGTTTTCGTGGGCGCGGATTTCCTCCTCGCCGAAACCGCTCCGCTGCAACTCCATGACCGCCCGCTGCAACTCGCGGTGGCTCTGCCGCTGCAGGAGGTCGGGGGGGAGGTCCCAGTCGGCGGCCACGGTCAGGGCGGCGGTGATTTGCTCGCGGGCCCGCTGCCGCTGCTGGTACTCCATCCGCTGGCCGAGGCGGTCCTTGATGGCGTCGCGGAGATCGGCCTCGAGTTCGAATCCGCCCAGCTCCTCCAACAAATCCGGGGTCAATTCCGGCAACTGCAGCTTCTTGACCTCGAGCACCTCAAAGACGCCGGTGACCTGCTGGTCACGAAGGGCCGCGTTGGCCGCGTCGGCGCTGATTTGCATGGGCAACCTGCGAGTCTCGCCGCCGCGAACGCCCGCCATGGCCTTGTCGAAACCTTCGATCTTGCCGTCGTAAAAGCTCAACACTGGACGCAGGCGAATGACTTCTTCCGCGGCACTGGACAGGACCGTCTCTCCCTGCTTGAAAGAGAGGTTCGTGGTGATGTAGTCGTCGGGCTCGGCGGGACCATCGACGGGAATCAGGCTGCCGCGGTTGGTCAAGATCCGCTTCAAGGCATGATCGACGTCGGCATCGGAAAACTCCCGTACCGGTTTCTCGATTTGCAGACCCTTCCATTGCGGCAGATCGAACTGCGGCCGCACCTCCAGGTCAAACTCGAAAGTCATGGGACCTTGCTCGGGCACCTCCACCGTGTCGAGGTCCAAGTCCGGCTCACCGATGGCCGCAAGATCGTAATCCTCGTGGATCTGGCCCAGGCTGTCCATCAACAACTCGCCCTTGACGCGGGCAGCCACGTCCTTGCGAAAACGATGCTCGACGAGCTTCCGCGGCGCGTGGCCGGGCCGGAAACCGGGGACGTGCGCCTCCGGCATCATCTTGCTGAATTCCTTGTTCAAATATCGATCGATGTCCTCGCGGGCGACCGAAACCGTGATGTGCCGCTCGCAGGCGCTGCGGCTGTCGATCTTGACCTCGAGGTTCAGCTTAGGGCGCTCTTCCTGACCCTCTTCGCCAACCTCCTCGTCGTTGGCGGTGTCTCCCGAACCTTCCTGGTTTTCCAAGGCTTCGTCGTCGTGCGGTTCTATCTGTGCCATGATGGTATGCCGTTGACTCAAAACTCCAGCCCACCCCACAACCGATCTCGCAAAGGCCCGATGCCCGGGGGCGGAGGACGGTCGAGGATAGGCCCTTTAGTGAAAAAGAGAAAGAGCGGGTGATGGGATTCGAACCCACGACAACGACGTTGGCAACGTCGTGCTCTACCAACTGAGCTACACCCGCCCACAGCAACTTGGGATTATAGGTTCCCTCGAATGATATTCAAGGGCAATTCGACCCTGAGATCGATCTTCAAGGGCATTTGGGCCTTTCCGATCCATTAAAACCGACTCGACCGGCGATGTCAAGGCCCCTCTTGCGAGCTACGGACGGGCAAAAAGATTGTCACTTCACGAAAACACGATTATCATGATATATTATGAACGCGAAGCTTCTCGTTGTCGTCGGCCAGACCACCAAACGCGAAGTGACCCTGCAATTGCCTGCCGTGCTGGGACGTAGCCGCAAGGCGGACATCACCGTGGCCCATCCGCACGTCAGCCGCCTGCATTGCGAGCTCTCCGAGGAAGGCGGTGTGCTGATGCTCCGGGACCTGGCATCGCTGAACGGCACGATGATCGGGGGCCGTCGTATCGAGCGGGCTGCCTTATTGCCCGATGGCGAGTTCACGATTGGACCACTCACGTTTCGCGTCCTCTACCGATACGAGGGGACGCTGGCGGCGGTTCCCCAGCCCTTTTACGCCGACGAGATCCCAGCAGCCGACGAGGCCGGCCCGGTCGTAGTTCCTGCCCCTGATCCGAGCGTGCCTCCTTACATGGAATCGCCCTTGCCGGAAGCGGGCAGTGGCGATTCGATCGACGGAGTCATTGTCGCCATGCCCGATCTCATGGCCCTGGCCGACGCGGAAGTGGAAGAGATCCTGCCGGATGCGGAGATCGAAGCCCTTCTGCCCCCCGCCCCGCTTCCGCCCGGGCCATCGTGGTCGCCGCCCGCGTATGCCGGGCCAGGCGCGGCGCCGACGATGGACGTGTTGGACGCGCCGGTGGAAATCGATTCTTCGTTGCAGTCGGGTGGGCATCGCAAGTCGTCACCCTGGTCGTCCGATCCTCCGGACCTGCAAAAGCCACCGGCATTGCCCGTTGTCTCCGCGGCGCAAGTGCCGCCGGCGGCGGCGGAAACACTGCAAGCGCCTGCCGCCGAGCCGCCCGCCGAAGAGAAAGCGCGGGCCGCAAAACCAACGCTCCCGAAGAAGCCGCAGGAAGGCGACGACATGGATCCCGAATTCGGCAGCTTCCTGGAAGGGCTCGAATAAGATCCACACGGTTCTTGTTCCGGCCCTGCGGTTCTGGAATAAGGTTCACCCCAGAACCATCTTCAAGAACGCGGCCTTCTGCCGGCAGTACTCAGCCTCTTCGCTGACGCCGCTGGAAATAATGGCCTGCTTGTGCTGCACGTAGGCTCGAGTGAGTTCCTCGTCGGCCCGAAGGCAACTCCGCAGGAATCGCATGGAATCGGCCTCCTCCGTGCCCGCCGGCAAGACGTGCACATGCACGAGAAACGCCTCGCCGTTTTGATCGAACCGCCCCTTGTACGCTGGCGGGTGCGGCGGAAACAAGGGCTCGGCGCCCTGGCTGAAGCCCAGCCGCCGCAACAACAGGTCGATCGTTTCCTTGTCCCCATTATCGCAGGCAATCAACAAGTCGATAATCCCTCGGCCGCTGCAACCGGGCACGGCCGTGCTGCCCACGTGTTCCGCGCGTGCTGCGGGTAGATGACGCGAAATCAGCCCAGAGACTTGCCGTGCAATCTCCGCCGCACGTGGATCGAAATCCCGGCAGTCCAGCGGCCATTCACCGCACGGCTCGATCACGGGTTGAACTTCCTCGAACACGCGTTGGGGCTCCCAGGAGTGAAATCGCCTTTATCATGAATTGCGGCACGTGGATTTGCAACAGGGCGGATGAATGAATTACTCCTTCAGCCGCCACCTCGATTCCCTGAACACAACCCCTCGGGAGGATGCAACTTGCACCGCAATACTCCCCAGCAGGACATCGAAATCAAACGACTGCATCCGGCCCAGACAGACCATGTGGCTGACCAAGGCATCGTAGAGCCGGTCCTTGGTTGCGTTGCCGTTCCGGGCGAGGAACTCGCGAAGAACCTGCCGGGCAGCCGCTTCGAACTCCAGATTGAGCGGAGCTTGCCGTGGTTGGCCGGCCGGCGGCTTGCGAAAGCTGATCACCAGGTCTCGTTTGGTGGCCTTGCCGGTCATCCATTGGTTGAAAGACTTCTGGCTCGTCTCAATGCTCCCTGCCGCTCCCAGCTCATCGATCACAAAGCCCGCGTCGCGCATCAGGTCCTGGAGCATGGCCCAGCGGCGTGCCTGGGTGTCGTGGTAGCAAAGACTGAGCCAGCGGCCCGGCTTGAGAACGCGATGGCACTCCCCCATCGCCGCCCGCAGGGCATCCGCCCAGTCGCTGGCGCTCTTGCCCCGCGAGCGGTTGACGACAATCTCGTCTCCATGCCAGCTCGGGGCATCGCCCAGCCACGATTCCCAGACGAAGTTCAACTCGCCGTACTGCACGGCGTCGGCATAGGGCGGGTCGGTGAAAATGTAGTCGATGGACTGGTCCGGCAGATCGAGATGCCGCGCGTCGGCCATAGCGACCAGCCCAGCACTGTCGCGCGGCATGGCTCGGCCGATGGCCGCGTAGCCCTTAACCAATGCCGTGAGCTTGCCCTCGTACCAGGAGCCGACTTCGATCTCGCGGCCGACGGGCGGAACGTAATACGTTCCTGCCAGCAGCATGTTGGGAAAGCCGGAGTTGGGGCTATAGCGCTGCATGCGGCTCACGGCCAGAGACACGGCTGTGAGGGCGAAGAGTGCCGCCTGCGGACAGCAACTAGCCGACGCCGCCGTACGCAAGGCGGCCAAGGCCCAAAGGTTCCGCTTCGTATAAAGGTCGGCAACGCCACGGACGCCCGCCGGGCGGAGGTCGGACTGCCAACGCGCGAATGACGGCGGAAAATCCACCGCCGGCTGCCAGTGCGGGATTGGTCTGCGGGCAATCTCGGCGATCTTGCCCAGGTCAAAGCGGGCGAAGTATTCTCGTTTCTTGACGTCGGCGTCGTCATGGCGCCGCCGATCCTCCGCCGGCGTGCAGCCGCCCAGGCAACGATAGACGGCCAGCACCGGCACAGCTTCCGTCCGCGGTCTCCGCAGAGGAACGGCCTCCAGGCGGCCAGCGGCAAGGCAATGTGGGCAAGCGGCCGCTGGCTTCGCTCCCGCGGAGACATGCGGACAGTCGGCGACCGGCACTATCTGCCGGCAATTCCGACAATTGAATTGCTCGCTATAGACCGTATAGACCGTACGTGCCGGACCATCGCAGCGGTCGCAGCGGGTCTCGTAAAGCCAATCGAGTTCCCCCCGCGCCCCGGCCAACACCTCGCCGGCCGCCTGCTGGACCCGTTCCGGATCAAAAGGCGTGCAATAGTTCCTCGCAATAAAGACGGCAGCGGGACTGCGATCCAGCGCGATCGCTGTGCGGCCCTCCAGCATGGCCGCCAGGGCGGTACCGCCCGAACCGCAGAATGGATCGAGCACCAACTCGCCGGGCTGGGAAAAGTGGCGGACGTACTGGCGGATGGCATCGTGCGGCTTCTTGCCCTGGTGGTAGGAATGCATGGCATAAATGGCCGAGTGCCGGGTCGTGCGGATCGAACCCGGGAAGACGGGCGCCGGGCAGGCTTCTACCGGATCATAAGGTGTTCCCCGGGCCTGGACAAAACCCCGCAGGTCATCGTTGCACAAGGTCATTGGTTCAAGCGTTCCACATCACCTTGAAGCAATTCCAGGTCGCGGCGGAACTCCGCGGCCCGCTGACACTCGTTTTCCAATTCCGCGAAAACGCCGGAAGCGGGCGCAGATCCAATCCAGTTCTCGGCCAGGCGATCGACCGCTTGCTTCAGGCCGCCGCGGAGCCGCCGCATGAACATCCACAGCAGCAGGAAACACCAAAGCCCAAGCCAGAACGCCGAGGCAAGGTAGGATTCCAGCCCCCACATAGGCAGAGGAACATCCGACCGCCAGGAGTCGTAGAAGAAATTCTTTCCCAGGCGGAAGAGGAGAAAGCCCAACATAGCCAGGAGCAAGATCTCGTAGCGCCCGCGGGTGAACCAGCCCGTATGCCGCTGGGCCTGCCGCGCGATCAGGGCATCGAGGTCCCGCGAGAGGCGGACGGCGAAGTTCACGCTGGCCGCCTCGGCCTCGGCTTCCAGGGTGGCGGGCGAGGTCAACGATTTGGGCAGGCCGGCCTCGGCGGCGTAGCCCTCCAGCACGATGGCTGCCCGGCGCAACTGCGTCGCATCGAAACCATCGACCGCGGCCTGATCGGGCAGCCGCTGGCTTTGCCGATCGCGGCGATGTCTCTGCCAGGTGCGCGCCCCTTCGACCGCGCCCCAGAGGGCAAGCTGGACGGGCGTTCGCGCGCGGTAGAGCAGCGCGGCGGAGGCCAGCGATCCGATGCCCTGGTAGAGCCGCAGCACCAGCGCGAAGGGACTGAAACCCCACCGCGAAGCGACCTGGCCCAAGAGGCGATTCTCCCACAGCCGCCGCGCAGAGAGGAGTTCGCCGCGGATTTGTCCCGCCAGCGCTGCCGCGAGCTCGGCCCGTTGCTGATCGATGGTGGTCCGCAGGCTTTGGATCGGCGCCATCGCTTCGTCGAGCCGGCGGCGGCAGCTTTCCAAGGCCAGGGCCGAGAGGTCGAGAAAATTGGCGCGGCGGATCCGCGCGGCCGCCGCCCCGGCAAACTGGCGGGTGAGCAGATCGACGAGGGCGGCAAACTCCCCTTGCGGTCCGCGGCCCTCACGGGCGTCGGCCAGCGCAGAGAGGCAATCGACGAAAAAGATATGACCGAGCTGATAGCGCGTTTCGAGCGTTCGCCGCCAATCGTCGCGGATATCGGCGTCCTGGTCGGCGTGTGTCTGCACGAAGACCAGCCGCGCCCCCGGGGCGGCGGCGGCGAGCTCCTCGGCCACGCGCGCACTGCGATATTTCTGCTGCGTGGTGGTCACGATCAAGACATCGCAATGCGGCAGGATCCGTCGCAGCCGGGCCAACGTCGTCTCCACCGGCAGCAGTCCTGCCGCGTCGCTCGTATCGGGGTCGGGACAATCGATGAGGACCAGGTTCGCCAACGACGGAAGGTCCTCTTGGATCCAATCGAGTTGGCCTACCTCCAGCCCCAGAACCTCCGCGGTCAAGCCGGGGCGGCAGAGCACTGCCGGGCGGGTGGTCGTCGGACGTTCGCGGCCGCAGCGGACCAATTCGGCGCCAGCCAGGGCGTTGATCAGCGAACTCTTGCCGGTGCCAGTCCCGCCCAGCGTGGCGACAATCAGGGGCGACTCCAGGCGGATGCGGAGGGAATTCAGTCGGCCCGCCAGGCGGTTGATGACCGCCCGGCAATTCTCGGCAGGCCGCCAGGCGGCGCGGAGCGCGCCGAGTCCTCCAGACGCTTTGCCAAGGCGTCGATTTCCGCTAAGAGCTCCAGATGGGCCAGATCGCCGCTAAACATTCCTCTAGCATATACGCCAAAGAGATGACGGGGAAGGTCGAACAGACGCCAGGTCAAGGCCGCCAACGTTCTTAGTGTTGGCTCAACGCCACCAGCAAGACGGCGGCAGCGGCGAAGAGCAAGAACGCGGCGAGGAACGCCCAGGCCACCCAGGATCGAGCGCTCTTGGCCTCGCCCCGTTGCAAGAGTTTCTCCGCGCGGCGTTTGAACTCAATGCTGTCTTCGTAACGTAGCTCGAAGGTCTTCTTGCAGGCCGGACAACGACCGTTCTTGCCCAATAAGTCGCTCGTGGCCTTCACCAGGTGCCCGGAGGGACAGCGTATGTGCAAGACTTTGGGAAGCGTTTGCAGCGCCGGCGCCGGTTCGGCCGGTTCGGCCGCCGCAGCACTCGCCGCCTCGGACTGATCGCCGATCGCCGGCACGCCGGGCGGCAAAGACGTTGACGACGGTGGAAAGCCGGCCGATGGCAGGGGCGATCCTGGAAACGCGGGGGCGGGAAACGACGAACCCGGAAATGCAGCGGGCGGGAACGACGGGGCAAGCGGCGGCGCTGGCTCCGGCGCGGCGGTGGCCTGCCCGGCGTCGGGCTCACTTTGGCCGGGAAGATCGAACGGCAACTCTGCCTTGGCGTGGGGATCGAACCCCAAGTCGAAACGCGGCTTGCCCGATTCTGCCGGCGGTGGCGGCGCAGCCTGAGGAGGTGGCGCGGCCGCCGGATTTGGCTGCGTCGCCGGCAAGGTAGCGGGAAAAGGTGATGGAAAGGCGCCGCTGGGCATCTGTCCGCCCGGGATCATTGGCATCGGCTGCGGCATGACGCCGGGCATGACGCCCGGGGCAGGGAAACCGCCGGGCGCTGGCCATGCGGCAGGGCCTTGAAAGAAACCGCCCCCCACGGCAGGAGTTGCTTCCGGCGGAATCAAGAAACTGACGCCGCACATCGGACATTGGAACAACTGCCCGACCTGAGATGTTTCGCCCTGCAATACGTGTCCCTGGGGACAACAAAACTGAAACGCCATGGTTAATCTTACGTCACGGCATTGCAAGGGCCTCGGTCAAGATTTCCCAAAGCGCCTCCAACGACTGGGGTATGACCCGCGTCCCGCCGACGGTGGGCATGAAGTTCGTATCGCCGCTCCAACGCGGCACAATGTGCCAATGCACGTGACCGGGCAGGCCGGCGCCGGCGATCCGCCCAAGGTTCAGACCCACATTGAAACCTTCCGCTCGGATGGTGCGTTCCAGCAGGGCGGTCATGCGGGCGATGGTCTGGGCCACTTCGAGTTGCTCGGCGGCCTGAAGCCCGTCCAGCCGCGCGACGTGTCGATTCGGGGCGACGAGGAGGTGGCCATTGTTATAGGGATAGCGGTTGAGCAGGGTCAAGGAACACGCCCGGTGCTCGACCACCAGTCGGCGGCGATCGTCGTCACCAGCGGCGGCCTGGCAGAGGAAGCAATCGGCCTCCGCGCCGGAAGGCAAAGTTGCCGGAGCGGGGATTTTCTCTTCCTCGACGCCGGGGGCGCCGACGATGTAGGACAGTCGCCAAGGGGCCCAGAGCAGTTCGTGTCGCATGGTCATTTCCCCAGGCAGCGCCCGAATCTGCCGCACGGCCTGTCGCAGGCGGTTCTCGTTCTCGACCAAGGCCAGGCGAAGGTGACCTTCGCCGGCGGGACCGAAGCCGCCGCCCGGACTCACTGCCACGTCGCCTTCTCTGCAGCAGCTTCATGGAGAAGTCGAAGGAGTTCATTTCGCTGGCCCACGGCTCGGGAATCTTGGCCCACACGAACATTGAGGCCCGGGGACGCTCGATCGGCCAGCCTAGCCGCTCCAGCCCGTCGCAGAGGACGTCGCGGCGGTTCTGGTAGATCATGGCCTGGGCCTCGACGGCAGCCTCGGTGTTCCGCAAGGCCAGGATGGCGGCAATCTGGATCGGCCGGAACATGCCGTAGTCGTAGTACCCCTTGATCGTCGCCAAAGCCCGCACCATCTCCGCGTTGCCACCGCAGAAACCGACCCGCCAGCCGGCCATGTTGTAGCCCTTGCTCATCGTGGTTAGTTCCACAGCCACGTCGATGCCGCCCGGCGCGGCCAGGACGCTGGGTGTCTTGTAGCCGTCGAAGGTCACGTCGGCATAGGCCAGGTCGCTGATGATCATCACACCGTAGCGCTTGGCCAGCTTGACGGCCTCGACGTAGAACTCCGGCTCGACCACGGCCGTCGAGGGGTTGTGGGGATAATTGACGATCCAGACCTTCGGCCGCGGCACCATATGCCGGCAGGTATAGTCGACATTGACCAGCAGCTTTTGCGGATCGGTGACCTCCAGCAGGATCGCGTTGGCCGAGGCCAAAGCCACCGCATACAGGTGGGCCGGATAGGACGGGGCCGGCACAATTGCCGTGTCGCCCGGTCCCAAAAGGGCGAGGCAAAGGTGACTGAACCCCTCCTTCGAGCCCAGGCAAGCAATTAACTCGCGTTGGGGATCCAACCGCACGCCATGCTGCCTGAAGTACTTGGCGGCCACCTCGCGGCGGAGGCTGAGGATTCCGGCCGCCTCGCTATAACCGTGGTTTTTCGGATCGCGAGCGGCCTCGGCCAGTTTATCGATAACCAGCTCTTGCGGGGGGTCAGAGGGGTTGCCCATCCCCAGGTCGATGACGTCGTCGCCGGCCCGACGTTTTTCATATTTCAGCCGATTGAGCTGGGCGAACAGGTAGGGAGGCAGGCGGCGGACTCGTTCCGACACTTCAATGGAAAAGGGCCGGCCCTGGGAAACCGGTTCGATAGCTTCTTTCGTTTCCGTACTCATCGCGCGTGCCTGGGGAAAATGGGAGAGAATATTAAGGATAACGGGAATTCGCCAAGGGGGGAAGATGGAATGGCCCCTTGGAAAGCCAGCCGATTGTCTGCTAGAATAAAATCAGGCGTTTTCCTTCGAGCCACGGCTTGCCGGCGGTTCGTCATTCGTAACGGGCCAACAGTAAAGGGCCGAGCATTGACCGGTATTGAACAGGGCCATTCGGCCGAACAAGAGCATGGGGTAGAGAGCAGGGGGCAGGAAGCCCAGCTGAGGGAAGAGGAAGCCCAGCACAGCGAGCAGTGCTCGTTCGACTCACAAGGGCAGCCGCAGAGTGGGCCACCGACCGCAGCACCGGCTTCGTCGCAGGCTGCGATCGAGGGCAGTTCTGCCCAAGAGGGCGAGACCGCTCCGCGACGAATCCTCATTGGCTCGCAGCGCGACCCGGCGGCGCTCCGCGCGCGGCGCCAGCGCGATTGGACCCCCGTCGACGGCGAAGGCGGCAACCAGGAGGGCGAAAAAGGTCCTGAGGGCGGCCAAGGGGCGCATCGCCGCCGGCACCGAGGTGGCCGCGGTCATCGCGAGCGACACGAGGCGGCGGCGCAGTCTGGTGGGCAGCCGGGGCGCCCATCGGCAGTACAGCCGCAAACACAGCCGGCAGAATCGAGTCAACGCCCGGCGAGTCCCCAGTCACTGTCCGCCGCCGTGCCAACCGGCGCCGCGGCGGGCGAAGCCGCACGCGTGCCTCCAACCGTTGCGAGTCCGACACCGGCAATCGCACCAGTCGTTCCTGTGCCAGCCGCCGCCACGCGGCCTGTTGCGGCAGAGACCAGGCCGCCAACTGGGGGTACCACGCGCGATTCCCAGGACGATGCCTTGCGGAGCGGGGCCGCGGCGTTGGCCGGGGCCGATCTGGGCAATCTCGATACCCTTAATATGCCGCGCGAACCGCTGCCACCGGTCGAGCCGCTGTTTCCGCAGCCGGTCGTGCGTCCGCTGGCCGTGGAGGACGAGCCGCCCGTGATTCCTGGCCGCCGTCAGGCGCCTACGGCAAGTATGGAGGCCGAGTTGGACCGCGCCATGGGCGGACTCTCGCTGGACGATCTGATGACCGGCGGCGTTCCCGAGGGCCAGGAGGGTGGGCTGGAGCCGGAGTCGCGCGCACCGCGGCCGCGTCGCCGCTCTGCGGCGCGACGAGGTTTTCATCGAGTTCGGCGGCCGGGAGCAGGGTATCCTTCCCGCCCGTTCATTCGAGACGCCGCCCCAGCCGGGCGACATGATCGAGGTCATCGTGCAGCGATTCAACGCCGAGGATGGCCTTTACGAATTGAGCCTGCCCGGCGCGGCCGTCGATGTGGAAGATTGGGACTCGGTGCATGATGGCATGCTGGTTGACGCCCAGATCACCGGCCACAACACCGGAGGCCTGGAGTGCGAAGTCAATCACCTCCGCGGTTTCATACCCGTCAGCCAGATTTCGCTGTACCGCGTGGAAGACCTGGCCCAGTTCGTCGGCCAGCAATTCACCTGCCTGGTGACCGACGTCAACCGAGACCGCAGGAATCTCGTCCTCAGCCGCCGCGCGGTGCTGGAGCGCGAGCAGGAGGAAGCCAGGCAGAAGTTCTTCGAGTCGCTGGCGCCAGGACAGGTGTACGAAGGCACGGTCCGCAAGTTGATGGATTTCGGGGCCTTCGTTGAGCTGGGCAGCGGCATTGACGGCCTGCTGCACATCAGTCAGTTGTCGTGGGGCCGCATCAAGCATCCCAGCGAGGTTGTGCAGGAAGGCCAGACCGTCCGCGTGTGCATCGAGAAAATCGACCGCGAAAACGGTCGTATCGGCCTTTCCTATCGCGATCGGGTAGAGAGCCCCTGGGTCGGGGCCGCGGCCAAGTATTTGCCCAATTCCGTCGTCCGCGGCAAGGTCACGCGGTTAATGGACTTCGGGGCCTTTGTCGAGCTGGAGCCAGGCATCGAAGGATTGGTGCATATTTCCGAGCTTTCCCACAAGCGGGTTTGGCGGGCGAGCGACGTCGTCAAGGAGGGCGACGAGATCGACGTGCTCGTGCTCAACGTCAATCCCGAGACCCAACGGATGAGCCTTTCCATCAAGGGGCTTAGCAAGCCTGAGCCCACCAAGAAAGAGAAGGAAGAGGCGGCCGAGACCGAGTTGCCCGCCGAGGCGAAGAAGCAAAGCCGGCCTTCGAACCAACCGCTCAAGGGCGGCTTGGGTCGTTCGACCGGTGCTTCCTTTGGCCTGAAGTGGTAGAAAGATTCGATATGGCAACTCTGTTGGAAAAGAAATTCACCAAGGTCTGGCAGCGGCTGAAGAACAACGACGGCGTTAGTTCGGCCGCCTTATTCAAGAAGGCCGATATGACCGTCTCCAAGAAGTTCGAGGCCTATCAGAAGGCCTTGGCGACGGCGAAGTCGGGCACAGTCGATGATCTCTTGAAGCTTGGCAAGGCCCTGCGGAACCTGGAGACGGCCTTCTTGAAGCACGTCGATGCCGAGCTGATCGATCAAGTCGGCGACGAACATCTTAAGGCGTCGGCTAAGAAGACCCTCCTGGCGGAAGTCGATCGGCTGAGGGCCGAAGTCCGGCACGAACGATCCATGTTTGATTCCCGCTTTCGGACGGCCCTCTCGGCCGCCGACCAGGACCTCAAGAAGCTCGAGTCGATCGAGGCCGGCAAGAAGAAAGAGCTTTGGAAAGGTTTCGGAATCGAACTCTGATAAGCATGAACGCACTTGTCTTGACAATATTGCTTCTCTCCGCGGCGCCGGCCGCCGAGGAGTCCTGGCCGCAATTTCAGGGTCCGGAGGCCAACGGCTCATGCCGGCAGGCCGACCTGCCCCTGACCTGGAGCGAAACGAAGAACGTCCGTTGGAAGACGGCGATCCACGACCGCGGCCATTCGTCGCCCGTTGTTTGGGGCAAGCAGATTTGGCTCACGTCCGCCACGGAGGACGGAAAACAGTTGTTCGCCCTGTGCATCGATGCCGACTCGGGCCGGATCGTGCACGACATCCGCGTCTTCGAAGTCGAGAAGCCGGAGCCGATCGCCGAGTTGAACACCTATGCCTCGCCCACGCCGGTCATCGAGCCGGGCCGGCTCTACGTCCACTTTGGAGCCTACGGCACGGCTTGCCTCGACACGTCATCGGGCAAGATACTATGGACGCGGCGCGATCTGCGCTGCACCCATTTCCGCGGCCCGGGCTCCTCGGCCTTCGTCTATAAGGACCTGCTCATTCTTACTTTCGACGGCATCGACGTGCAATATCTTGTGGCCCTCGACAAGCGGACGGGGGCCACGGTCTGGAAAACCGATCGTTCGACCGATTACCATGGCGCTGATGGCGACAATCGCAAGGCCTACTCGACTCCCATCGTGATCGACGACGGCGGGACCAAGCTCATTAGCTCTGGGGCCTACGCCACCGAAGCGTACGAGCCAGAAACCGGCCGCGAAATCTGGAAGGTATGCTATCCGGGCGGGTTCTCCAACGTCGCTCGGCCGCTGTATGGCCAGGGTCTGCTGTACCTGAACACGGGCTTCGGTCGGCCGGAGATCTGGGGTGTCCGGGCCGATGGGCGCGGTGACATCAGCCAGAGCAATGTCGTTTGGAAGAGCAAGGCCCGCAATTTGCCGGCGAAGCCATCGGAAGTGCTGGTTGGCGATTTGCTGTTCTGCGTCAACGACGGTGGAATGGCCACGTGCCTGGAGGCCAAGACGGGCGCCACAGTCTGGCAAGAGCGGATCCGCGGCTTTTTCTCCGCCTCACCACTGGCCTCGCCCGGTCGCGTTTATTTCTTCGATCAGGACGGCAAGACGACGGTGATCGCGGCTCAGCGATCCTTGAAGATCCTGGCGACCAACCGGCTCGACGACGGTTTCATGGCCTCGCCCGCTGTTTGCGGTAAGGCGCTGATCTTGCGAACGAAGACGAATCTGTACCGGATTGAGGGTGGTGCCGCGCGCGGCGGCTGATTTCAAATTCTTGACCCCCGGTTGTCAATCCGTTCGAATTCGGTGCCGGCGCGTAAGGGGAATGAAAATGTTGCGATTGTTATGTCTTGTCACCATTGCCGCGATCAATGCCCCGGCGACTGCAAGCGGGCCATTCACGGTTGCGCTTGGTGAAAAGGAAATCTCCATTTCGGCCAGCACGGCGGGAACGTTCGCCCTCAGCTATCCGGCCTTGGGGCCCAGCAGCGACAAGACCTCCGCCCCCGTGCGGACCAGCAAAGATGCCAACGGCGTGTCGCTGGTCTACGCCGCGGGCGGCAAGTGCCGCGTGCAACTCGACCAGACCGAGCTGAAACTGGCCTTCTCCGATCTGCCCAAGAGCGCTCGGCAATTCCGCATGGAGATGCTCATTCCGATCAGCTTCGCCGGCAGCGGCACGTATTCCATAGCCGGCGCGGCCGCGCAGACCTTCCCCATAGAGAAGCCGGCCCGTCCGTTCCTTTACCAGGGCAACGCCGAACGGCTGCAGATCGTTCATCCAACGGGCCCCGGCTTCTCGATCGCCATCCCGCCCTACTCGTTTCAGCAACTCCAGGACAACCGCGAGTGGCACTGGAGCATTTACGACTGGTGGTTTGCCACCCCGCTGCCGGAAGGCAATCGCAATCCAGAATTCACCGTCAAACTCGATCGCGCTGGCGCCGGACAGGCCCGACCAATCATCGATCGTTTCGGCCAATGGGTGAAAACCGATTTCCCTACGAAGGTGCACAACGACGCGGAGCTTGCCCGCGACGCCGTTGCGGAACGGCAGTGGCTGGATTCGCTTAAGCCGCCCGTCACCGATCCCTACGGTGGCTTGCAGGGCTCCGGCCGGCAGTTCGGCCTGAAGAAGACCGGCTATTTCCACGTGGGAAAGATCGCCAGGGCCGGCGGCGGGTCGGCCGACGTGCTGGTCACGCCCGAGGGCAATGCCTTCTTCCAACTCGGCATGTGCGGAATCAGCCCTTGCGATGACTTCACAACAGTTCGCGGGCGGGAATCGATCTACGAGTGGCTTCCCACCAGCCAGCAGGAATTTCTTTCGGTGCGCCACGATGGCGACAATGGAGTCGTGTCGTTCTACCTGGCCAACACGATCCGCAAATTCGGGCGGCCCTACGATCTCAACACGCATTTCGGCCGTTGGATCGATCGGCTGCGGGCCTGGGGATTCAACTCGGCGGGGGCTTTCAATGCCATTCCGCCGGTCGCCGCGGAGAAGCAGTTCCCCTATGTGGACTTCGTGCCCGTGCCGGCGCCGCCGTTGGGCGGCTTGGGGTCCGTCTGGGACCCATTTGCCCCTGATCTTGACGCGAAGTTCGACGCGGCCTATGCCCAGGCGATTGCCCCGCGGGCCAACGACCCGTTGCTGATCGGCTACTTCATCAGCAACGAGCCGCTGCTGGAAGACGTGCCCAAGCTGGTTCCCACGCTCCGCGCTTCGCAGTGTGCGTCGAAGGCGCGGCTGACGGCGATGCTGAGAGAGAAGTACGCCACCGTCGCGGCGTTCAATGCCGCATGGGGCTGCAACGCGGCCTCGTTCGCGGCGGCGGCAGAGCAACCGTTGACCGTGAGCACGCGGGCGGCCGCCGGCGACATGGCCGCCTTCTTCCGGCTCTTTCTCGACAGGCGCTACAGCCTGGTCAACACGGCCCTGCGGAAGCACGATCCGCATCACCTCTTGATTGGCGATCGTTGGATGCCCGGCACGGCCAATTCCGAGGTCCTGGTCACCACGGCGGCCAGGTACCTCGACGTCGTTTCGGTGAACTACTACACCTACGGCATCGACAAGGGTTTTCTTGACCGAATCCACGGCTGGGCCAAGAAGCCGCTGATCTTCTCCGAGTTCTATTACGCCGTCGCCGACCAGGGGCTCCAGGGCGGCAGCAAGGTCAACAGCCAGGCGGAACGTGGCCTGGCCTATCGCAACTACGTCGAGCAGTCGGCCGCGACGGGCTACGTGGTCGGCATCCAGTGGTTCCTGGCCCTCGACCAGGCCTGCACGGGCCGCTTCTTCGAGGGATTCAACGGCGAGGCGGCAAACACGGGCCTGGTCAACGTGGCTGACCGCCCCTACAAGGATTTCCTCGCCGAGGTGATGAAGACGAACTACCAGATCTACGACGTGCTCCGCGGCGCGCGGCCGCCTTATGCCTTGGACGACCCACGGTTTGCCGCTCGGCGGTCGGGGGCGGCCAAGCACGTGGCGATTTCACGGATGGTCAACCCGTTTGTGCTCGACGGCTCGCGAGCACGCTGGCCGTCGGTCCCGGCCTTGCGGATCGGGGCTGACGGCCTGGTCCAAGGGAGCGACGCCACGGGTTTTGAGGCCACGTTCCGCCTCGCCTGGGACGACACCAACCTTTACTTGTTCATCGAGGTCTCCGATCCCACGCCGATGAAGAACGCCCAGCGGCCCGAAGAGATCTGGAATGGCGATGCCGTCGAATTGTTCATAGGGCACGAGGACCTTGCCGAAGGTGGCCCGTTGAAGTATTCCGACCGCCAGGTGCTCGTCCGTGCAGCCAGGTCCGGCGGGACGGATGTCTATTTCGCCAACGCCCCGCGGCAGTTCCCCGCGCGGACGCTCGTGCTGCCCAATCTCGACGGCAAAGGCTACACTTTGGAAGCCGCGCTGCCTTTTGCCGCCCTTGGTTTCCAGCCTCGGGAGAACCAGGAGATCCTCTTCGACATAGCCGTCGACGACAGCGAGACGGGCAAGGGCCGCATCCGCCAGATCGTCTTCAACGGCAATGCACGCAATTCGAAGGATCGCGGCGTTTGGGGACGTGCAACGCTGCTGAAGTAGCGGCGGCTAAACGTCGCGCAGCCCCAACGAGACATGCCTTGTCTCCAGGAAGGCATCGAGCCCCTCGCTGCCCAACTCGCGGCCCCAGCCGCTGTGCTTCATGCCGCCGAACGGGCAATGGCTGGCGGTGGGCACGGAATCGTTGATGGCCACCATGCCGGCCTCCAACGACTCGGCCAATCGCCAGGCCCGAGACAAGTCGCGGGTGAAGGCATAGGCAGCCAGGCCGTAGCGGGTATCATTGGCGCGGGCGATCGCCTCGCCCTCGTCATCGAAGACCGATACGGGCAGCACGGGCGCAAACGTTTCTTCGTGCATACAGACGGCGGTCGCCGGCACGTCAGTGAGGATCGCTGGCTCCAGGAATGCACCGGCCAGCTTGCCCCCATGCTTCGCCACACCCTCCCAAGGCTTCCCGCCGCAGAGCAGCTTTGCGCCCCCAGCGACAGCCTCGCCGATCTGTGCGAGGGCATGTTCGAGCGTCCGCCGGTCGATCAAGGGTCCGATGTCGATGCCTTCTTCCAGACCGTCGCCGATCTTCAATCGCTTGACCGCGGCGACGAGTCGTTGGACGAAGCGCTCGTAGATGCCGCGCTGAACAAAGGCCCGGTTGGCGGCGATGCACGATTGGCCGGTGTTTCGGAACTTGGCAATGATCGTCGCCTCGACGGCCTGCTCAAGATCGGCATCGTCGAAGACCAATAGCGGTGCGTGGCCGCCCAGTTCCAGCGAGAGCTTCGTGAGTTGACTTGCTGCTCCGGCGACCAGCCGCTGGCCGACCTCCGTCGATCCCGTGAACGAGATCTTGCGGCAAAAGCGATTCTCCAGCATCTCGGCGGCGATTTCGCCGGCGTCGCCCAGCACCATCTGGAATACGCCCGGCGGAAGGCCGGCCTCGTCCACCGCCTCGGCAAATTGCACCGCGCATAGCGGCGTGGCCTTTGCCGGCTTGTGCACGACCGGGCAGCCTGCCGCCAGGGCCGGAGCGATCTTCCGCACCGACAAGGCCAGGGGAAAATTCCAGGGAGAGATCGCGCCCACGACGCCTACCGGCACTCGCAACACGAGGTGCCGCTTGCCGACTACCTGGTTGGGCACGACGCGGCCATAGGCCCTGCCCGCCTCGCCGGCGAACCAGCGGAGGTGGTCGATGCTCATGGCCACTTCTGCGCGGCTTTGCGCCAGGGGCTTGCCGTTATCCTGCGTGATCGTGCGAGCGATCTCCCCGCCGCGGCGTTCGAGGATATCCGCTACACGATTCAGGCAGCCGCCGCGGTCGCGGGCCGGCATGCCGCGCCAAGCGGGCCACGCTCGTTGCGCGTCGGCCAATGCCTGGGCCACTTGCTGCCGACCAGCCGTGGCCACGCGGCCGATCACCTGGCCGTTCGCCGGGTTGATAACGTCAATGGGTGCTTCGGGCTCGACCCACGAGCCGTTGAGATAGAGTCGTTTGGTTTCCATGGCGTTGCTGAGGCACTTTGCTCCAACCATTGCGAGATTATACCGCGCCGGGGCCGGAAATGACACGAGTGAACTACTCTATTTGGCTATGCGCGAATCGCGACGTTACGCGCCAGGCTGATCACAACGATAAATCGATGGAATTCATGCCCCGATCGCCACCCGGATTCAGGAACTCGCGGGAGCCGCTGTAGCTGGACCTGCACGCCTTGACTTGGATTCAGTGTCCAAGGACACTGAATGGCGTGATGAAAGGAAGTTGTTGATGGGGATCAGGACAAGGCACTGGTTGATCGCCTATTTCTGCTTACTTGCGGAGGCACTTGTCTGCCCGCCCAGTTGCCTGGCGGAAGAGCCGGAAAACTGCCGCCTATCGTTGCCCGCCGGCGAGGCATTCCAACAAGGACAGGGCGCCTGGGACGTTCGGCTCCATGATGGCGGGGCGGTCGGCCTCTACGACCGCGTCCTGGTCGAGGACGACGGACCGGGCATCGGCAGCGATGCGGAATGGATGAAAACCAACCGCGCGCCCACGACCGAGATTGCCGGGAATACGCGGGTCAAGAAAGTCCTCCATGTCGGGCATCACCAGGCCATGGAAGCCCGGCTCTGCGCCCCGACCGGCGTGGCCATCGAGATGAACGGCCGGCCCCTCGACGTTATCCTCCGGCACGGCCTTTCCCCAGGTCCCCGTCTCGTTGTTGAAAGACGGCGACAACGAGGTCGTTCTCTATTGCCGCGGGGACGCCCGCCAGAAAATCAAGTACGCCACCCCGGAAGACATCCTCCGCAACGCGCCCGAGCGCAAGGACCGGCCCCGCCGCAGTTTCACCAGCGGCGACGGTGGAAAGACCTGGGAGCCGCTCGAGGGCGAGTACATGGTCCGCTTGCACCTGGTGCAATATGTGCCGCAGGGCCATTTCGTCTCTCCCGTGATCGATCTGGGAGCAAACCATCCGCAGCTCGTTGCCGCAGGAGATTTTTCTCTGCTCACGCCAGCCTCGATCCAGTCCGTTGCGCTGAAGGCCGATGCCGTGACGCCGGATGGCACGCGCGTGGAGTTGGCCTTCCGTACCGGTCGCAGCCCGGTGTACGAGGCGGCGACGTGGTCCGACTGGCAGCCGGCGGGCACCGCGGCGTGTCCCCGGGGCATCGCTACCTGCAATGGAAGGCCGTGTTGGCTTCCCGCGTTCCGCTGCAGACGCCCCTGCTGCGGAGCGTGGCTGTCGAGGCGAAGGTCCGCCGCCAGCCGTTGCCGGCCTGGGCGCGGCACCCTGAAAACGGTGGCCTTCCATAACGAGCAGATACGCTATACGTCGATGCCCTTTGAGTACGAAGACCCGCTGCACCGGCGGATGGTCGCGCTTGCGGCGGAAATACGAGCTGGATGCCGTTGTCTCCGGCTCGGCCAGCGAGACGGAGCAGCTTGTGAAGCTCCGCGACTGGGTCTCGCGGCAATGGAAGTACCAGCCGCCCGCGGTGAACTATCCGGCCTGGGACGCCGACGAGATCCTGCGGCGGAAATACGGATTCTGCGTGCAATATGCCATGGTGCTCATGCAAGCCGCCATCAGCCTGGGCCACCAGGCGCGGTTCTTCTTCGGCGACAACCCGGGCGGCTCCTACGAAGGCGGGCACGAGGTCTGCGAGATCTGGTCCAACGAGCACCGCAAGTGGATCTTTCATGGACGGCACCGTGAGCTTGCACTACATCGATCCCAAGACCAAGGCGCCGATGAGCATGCTTGGAACTGCACGACCTGCTGGTGAAGACCTACTACCAGCGCCGGCCGGCCACGCTGGCCAATCGCCCGCAGGAGCGGCAGCTTTCCGATGCGATCGCGATTTGCTTCGGAAGCAGCATGACGCCCGGGATCGTGCCCGACGGAGAGCGATGCCCGCCATCGAGGCCCGCGTCGAGGGCGGCCGCTACAGCGTACCGACGCGGTGGATGCTCGATCAGCTACGTGCCCAGGAACAACTTCTACGCCCATGCCTATCCGCAGCCGCTGGCGCAAGGTTGCCGATATGGGCCTTGGCCCGAATACTGGTGCTGGGAGGACGCCGCGACCCCCAAGCGGTGGCTCTACCGCCACTTCACCTCCCGCCGCAACGACCTGGACTGGAGCATCAACCAGGTCTGTTTTGCGGCCACCGTGAGCGATCGGCCCGGGGTCCTGGCGATCCGTGATGGGGACCGTCACGCCGTACTTCGAGAGCTATCCTGGTGAAGCTGGACACTGCAGGGCTGGAACCCCTGGGCACCATGTACCCATGCCAGCGGGACTTCAGCTGGCGCTTGCATGCCGGGCCGCAACCGCCTGGAGATGCGGGTCCGCAACTCGGCGGGGATCCTCGGCCCGGTGAGTTTCCTGGAAGTCGAGATATAGATGATATGAATGGCAAGGGCGCGGGCTTCGGCTTCTGGGATTGGCTGGTGTTGGTCGTTATTTCGTGTCCTGCACCGCCTTCGGGCTGTGGGTCTCGCGGAAGGTGCGCACCAGCGCGGGCTATTTCCTCGGCGAGCGAAAACTCCCCTGGTGGATCATGATCGGCCAGGCCTTCGGCACGGGCACCCACGCCGAGAACCCCGTGGGTCAGACCGGGGCCACCTTCCACCTCGGTTTCGCCACGATCTGGTACCAGTGGAAGAACCTCCTGGCCACACCCTTCTATTGGCTGATGGCCCCCTGGTACCGCCGCAGCGAGCGGACCACCATGGCCGAGATCATCGGCGACCGCTACGGCCCGGTCCTGGCCCTCGCCTATACGCTGTACGCCTTTACTTCCTTCGTCTTCAGCCAAGGGGTGATGCTCAAGGGGGCGGGCAAGATCATCGCCGTGGCCACCGGTGATCAGGCCATTTCACCCAACGGCGTGGTGGCGGTCATGGCCGCGGCATTCCTCCTCTACAGCTACTTTGGCGGCCTTGTGGCCGCGGCCTACACCGACTTCATCCAAGGGTTCCTGATCATCGTGCTCTCGTTCATGCTGGTTCCCATCGGGCTCGCATCGGTCGGGGGCTTTGCCGCCATGCGCCAGACGCTCAGCACCGCCTCGGTGGCCGAGTATAAGGGGCACGTCGACGCCGAATATGCCCGGCGGGTCGCGGCCCAGGAACCGTCGTCCCCCACAGGCGTGCCAACCAAGCAAGTACAGCGGCCCGTCGTCCCCGGCGACGGCAAAGGCACTGGCGGCTTCTTCGAACTCTACAACGAGGCCAGCGGCCTCACCGCCTTCACCGTCCTCATGCTCACGATCAACGGGCTGGTGGGCATCACCGCCCAGCCGCACATGGTGACCATGAACGCCACCGGACGGAGCGAGCGCGCCGGGCGCGTCGGCCAGACCTATGGCAACATGGTCAAGCGGCTTTGCACCATCGGCTGGGCCTTCACCGGGCTGATCGTAGCCGCCTTGGTCGTGCAGCAGAAGGCGTACCTCGACGACAAGGAAAACGCCTTCGGCTATGCCTGCCTGCATCTGCTGGGTGCCGGCTGGCTCGGTCTGATGGTCTCCTGCGTGTTCGCGGCCAACATGTCGGCCTGCTCGAACTTGATGGTCAATGCCGGAGCCCTTTTTGCGAGAAACATCTACAAGGAATACCTCAACCCGGCCGCCAGCGACAGGTCGCTGCTGCGGGTCGGGCGGCTTGCCGGGCTGACCTCGACCGTGGCGGCCGTCGGCTTCGCCCTGCGGATCAACCAGGTTCTGCAGGCATTCCTTTTCACCGAGACCTACGCGGCGCTGATCGGGGTGATCGTCGTGGGCGGGTTCCTTTGGCGGCGGGCCAATCGGTTCGGGGCCGCCGCCGCCCTGGCCGCCGCCTTCCTGGTTTATTACGGGCTGAATTTCCTCATGACGCACTCGTCGTCCAGCGAGCCGGCGAAGATCGAGACCGACTCGATCGGCAACGCGCTGGCCCAACTGCAGGCCGCCTGTTCCCACGGCGAGCTTTGGCAGTTCCTGGGAACCCGCAAACTCCTGCTTGTCTACAACTGGATGGCCGCGCCCTACGGCTGGGCCACGCTGGCAGGATTTGCCGCCCTCATCCTCGTCAGCCTCGTCAGCCATGCGGAGGATCCGCAGCGGATCGAACGGTTCTTCGACAATATGCGGCGAACGACCGACGCCCAGGGTCTGCCCGACAGCCAAGTCAAGCCGTTGGCCGCTCAGCATGGCCAGGACCTGTTGCTGTTGGACCTCCCCGGTTGGTTCACTGCCGGGCGGTGGCGAGGCTTCTTCCGTCGCTACCGCGAGGACGTACTCGGGTTCGTGCTCGCCTGGGGCGTGGTCGCGCTGCTGGCGTTCTCGGCCTGGGGATTGATGCGGATCGGCAGATGAGTCGAGCCTTTGAATCCATCGCGATTGCCGGGGCCTGGGGCTACATTGGCCGCAAACTGCTCGACGCGGCGTTGCGAAACGGCCTGCGCGTCTATGCTTTTGATCCCGGTCCGCGCCCGGCGGAGGTAAACTCGGCGTCCGTCACTCAAGTCGCCAGCGAAGCGGAGTTCTACGCGCTGCCGGCCGATTTGTTTCACCTGGCACTGCATCCCGAACCCCGCCGCAAAGCGCAAAGCATCCTGCTTGCGCGGGCACTATCGGAACCGCTGGCTGTGCTGAATGAAAAGCCGATGGCTTCGCCGGAAAGACCCGAAGAATGCCGTCGCATCATCGCGGCCGTGGACGACAGCCGCGCGATATTTCTGTATGACTTCGTCGAGTTGTTCGATCCATTGACGCGGCGGATCGCCGATTACCTCGCCGATTTTCGCCGCGTGGAAATCGAGAGCATGGTTTTGCAGCGATCGAAAGACCGGGAAGATCCCGCGATTGCACGGAACTACAAATGGATGCTGCCAATTCAATACCAGGAGTCGGTGCATTGCCTGGCGTACGTTTTGTACCTTTTGGCCAGGTTTCGCGGTGGGTTTGAATCCGCCCTCAGCGGAGGGTTGACCGCGACCGCGCACTGCGAGCCGTATTGCCCGCCGAATCCGGAGGCTTATGCCAATGTAGTGGATGGTCGCTGCGAGTATCGAATGACGCTGGGCACATTCACCGCCGAAGGGATTACCAATTTCAAGCGGGGCGCGCCTGGTCGAAGCGCCGGGTCTTGCGCGGGCATGGCGATGGCCGGCCCTTTGTCATCGAGGCCGATTACCTCGAAGGCAGTAAGTACCTCCGCATCAACGGCGCGGACCAACGGTGGAATGCCAAGGCAAGTTCGTACGATGCGATTTTGACCACGTTCAATGAATGGCGCAGCAATGTGCCCCGCGAGGATATCTTGCGCGGCGTCTATCCCAATCCGCGCCTGGCCTGGCTGGCTTTTCAACTGAGCAGCGTACTGTGGAAGAGCAGCCATACAGGGAAAACCATCAAGCTCAGCGATGCCAAGGAGCTGGAAGCTTTCGACAGCGGCTTCAACCGTGCCCGGCGGGGTTTTCGCTGCGAAGCCGCCGGCGGAGACACCAATTGAGCGGGGCTTTTGTGGACACCGAAGGTACGGGGCAACGGCTGGCCAGCACGTTGATCGAGCGTTATGGCGTCGCTCGTGCGGCGGTTCGGCTGGTTTTCGCCCCGTATCGCATCTGCCCGCTGGGCGCGCACATTGACCACCAATTGGGACCGGTGACCGCAATGGCTATCGATCGTGGCGTGTTTCTCGCCTATGCGCCGTCGCAAACCCGCGAAGTTCGTTTGAACAGCCCGAATTTCCCCAGCGAAGTGCGCTTTGAATTGGATGCGCCCGGCGACGCTCGGCCGGGCGACTGGGGCAACTACGCCGCGGCGCGGTGCAGGCGCTGACGCAGGCCGGCTACCCGCTCAAGCGGGGATTGGTTGGCATTGTCGCCGGGCCATGGAGCGAAGGCGGCCTCAGTTCCTCGGCGGCGGTAGGAGTGGCTTACTTGTTGGCCCTGGAAGCGGTCAATGCGCTAGACGTTTCCGCGCACCAAAACATCCGCTTGGACCAGGCCGTCGAAAATGGCTTCCTGGGTCTGCATAATGGAATCCTGGATCAAGCCGGTGTTTTGCTGTCGCGCAGGAACCATCTTACGCTCATTGATTGCGCGACGGCGGAGCACCAATTGATTCCGGCGTCCAACGCCATGCCGTCGTGGAGCATCCTCCTGGCCTTTTCCGGTTTGCAGAAATCCCTGATGGGCACCGACTACAACCGGCGTGTCGTGGAATGTGCGGAAGCGGCGCGAACACTGCTGGAAGCAGCGGGGCGGATGGAGAAGCATCCGCTGCTGGGCCTCGTAACGGCAGCGGACTACGAACGATTCAAAGACCGTCTACCCACGCCGCAAGATCGCCGCGCGGAGCATTTCTTTTCCGAAGTTGATCGCGTGCGCAAAGGAGTTGTGGCCTGGAAAAACGGCGACCTTCACGAGTTTGGCCGGCTGATGACGGCATCAGGCGAAAGTTCGATTCGCCTTTATGAGTGCGGCGCACCGCCGCTGGTCGACCTCTACCAGATTATGATCCAGTGCCCCGGAGTGTACGGCGCCCGCTTCAGCGGCGCGGGCTTTCGCGGCTGCTGCGTAGCCCTGGTGGAGCAATCACGCGCGGCACAGGCGGCGGCACGAATCCAAGCCGGCTACGCCGTAATCCGGCCGGAATTGGCGGCGAATGCGGCCGTGGCGGTGTGTCGCACGGACGACGGAGCTCGAATGATTTGTTAATCCCTCGCGGTCTGTTTCTACGACGAAGTTTCGGCACAGTTACTGCACCAGTCGGCAGCCTGGCGAAAATCGCCGCTCAAGAGACAGCATACGGCCAACAAACGCCGCGCGTCGGGGCCGGGCTGGATGGCATGATAGGTCTGTGCCGCACGCTGCGCGTCGGCCCAACGGCCTGCGCGAAGACAGAGCAAGCTCCGCTGCCGCGCCTCGCGACCGGCCTGGTCGGCCTGGCAAAGCAAACGCAAATCGCAACGGCAACGACGGCAGACGTCGCACCAATCCTGTCTCGCCCTGCAGACGGGACAAACCAAAATGTTATCCGGCAATCCTTCCGGACATCGTGTGCTCATGGTCGCGGCATCAGGCGTCCTGGAGATAGAACACGAGATCTTCCAGCTCGGCCCCCACTTGCTTGAGCCGCGGGACCGAACGGGCCGCCGAGGCCTCCATCAGGTCCTTGACCAGGCGGTCGATTTCTTGCCGATCCTCCTCGCTGGCCTTGGCAGCCACTCCAAGCGCCTTGGAGATCAGGGAACTGGTGTTGTCGATGGCAGCGGCCACGTCGGCGGGAACATTCTCCGTGGAGCCGTCGACCGCCGCGGGCTGGGCCGCTACCGGCGAAGAATGCACGTCAACCGGCGGCCGCAACGCTGAACCAGCAACGTCCTGCCGGCTCTCCTGCCGGAACCGCGATACCGCGTTCTCGACCTTCAACTGCTTCTGCAACCCGGTGGCGTGCTCTTCCGCCGTGACCTTCAAGATGCCGTTGAGGTCCAACTCGAAGCGGACCAGGATCTCGTTGCCCGCGGAAACGTCGGCGAGGCCCTCCAGCAGGAATTCACCGATGAACTGGTTGTGGCGAACGTCGGCACCTTCGCCCTGATAGATCGAGATCATGGCCACCTCTTGTCCATCGGCGGCCGTGCTGAACATCTCCGAGCGCGTGGCGGGCAGCGGCGTATTACGATAGATGACGGGCGAGAAAGCGTTCTCCGAGACCATGCCGTGCAACTCACCGAGGGTCGCTATGCCGAGGGTGTGCGGCGTGATATCGACCAGGACCGGCCCAACGTCGAAGCCGTTGATCAGGCCGCCTTGGACGGCCGCGCCCATGGCGACGCACAGGTCGGGATCGACCTCGGTATGCAGCTCTCGTCCCAATCGCTGCTCCAGCAGGCGGTGGATTAGCGGTGTCCGGCTGGCCCCGCCCACAAGCACTACTTTGTCGATTTGCTGGGCGTTCAAGCGGGCGTCGTCCAACGACTGATCGACGCAGGTAAGCGTTTTCGCCAAGAGCGACTCGATGAGCTTTTCGTACTCGAAACGCTCGATCTCCATGTCGAGGTGCAGGGCCGCGCCGCCGCTCTCGGCGATGAATTCCTCCTGGATCGTGGCCACGGCTTCGACCGAAAGTACCTTCTTGGCCTCCTCGACGGCGCCGAGCAAGCGCGACTTGGCCACCAGCGACTTTCGCAAATCGACCTTGTGCTCCTTGGCGAAGGCGTCGCACACGTAGTCCAGCAGCAGTTGATCGAAGTCATCGCCGCCGAGGTGCGTGTCGCCGTGGCTGGACAGGACCTCCACCACGCCCCGCTCAACCTGCACGATCGAGACGTCGAAGGTGCCGCCGCCCAGGTCGTAGACCAGCAGCCGTTCCAGGTTCTCCGTGTCGGGATCGTAGGTCAAGGCGGCGGCGGTCGGCTCGTTGATGATGCGCACGACCTCCAGCCCGGCCAACTCGCCGGCCTCGCGGGTAGCCTCGCGCTGCACCTCGTTGAAAAAGGCGGGCACCGTGATCACCGCCTTGCGGACCGCGTGGCCGAGGAACTGCTCCGCCCTCTCCTTCAAGCGGCCGAGAATGATGGCCGAGACCTCCTGGGGAGCGTATTGCCGATCACCCAGCGAGACCCTGGTGTCTTCGCCCATTTTGCGTTTGATCGAGCGTATGGTCCGCTCGGGAGCAAGGACGAACTGATTGCGCGCCGGGGTCCCGACCAGCAAGCGACCCTCCGGGTCCAAGCCCACGACCGATGGCAGAATGGCCTCGCCGTCGATGCGAATCACCTCGGGCTGGCCGTTGCGAATTATGGCGATCTCGCTGTTGGTCGTTCCCAAATCGATGCCCACGATTGGTTCCATCATCTGCGCTCCTCGATTGCACGGGTTCTGGGTCAATTGCTAAGCTTCATGGCGGGCCGCGCGGACTTCCGCGTAGCGAACCACCTTGTCGTTCCAACGATACCCGGGGCGGATTTCTTCTACGACCGTCCCCGGCACATGGCCGTCGGCTTCGACCACTTCGACGACGGTCATGGCGTGGGGATCGACCGGCAGGCCTACGCTGGCCATGCGTGACAGGCCCTCTTTGGCCATCGCCCGCTCCAGGCGTTTGCGGACCATCAGATAGCCTTCGGCGAGGGCATCGATGATCCGCGTGCGATCCTCGGCGGCGGCCTGGCACAGGTCACGAATGCTCGCCCGCCACGAGCGGCAGAGCCAGCGTTTCCAGGTGGACTGGGCTGCGTTCAGGTCGGCGAGCCGCCGGAAAAAAGAGGCATCCGATTCGCCAAGACGTTTGCGGGCCGACTCGACCACTGCCTGGGCTCGTCCCAGGGCTTCATCGAGATCGGCCATCGATTCGATCAGGGGCAGGGCCGCCCGGCGGGCCGCTTCGCTCTCTTTGGGCTCAACGGCGCGGAACTGCCGGCTGGCGTCCTCCAGCGCAGCAACGGCAGCCGCGGTCTGCTCCTCCAACCCCCGCGCGCTCTTGGTCTGTAACTTGATCTCGTGCCGCAGCGCCGTGAACTCGCGTACGAGATCAATCAGCCCGATCTCGCTCGCGGAACCCTCTGTGGCGTCGCCCGCCGCGCTGGGCGATGGTTCCGCCGCCACCGTCCGGCTCTCTTCCCGGACTTGGCCAAGCCAGGTGCGAAATCGTCCGAGCAGCGCATCGGTTTCAGGCCAATCGGTCACAGGTAAAGCTCCATCGATCATGGCTTGACCAACGACAACAAGGTCTTCGTTGGAAGACGAGCGCGACGGAGATGGTTGCGAACGTCGGCAATCATTGCGGGAAGCGAATCCTCCTTGCCCATGCCAAACAGCTGCGACTGCAAACGCACGGCCGGATCGCGCAATTGATCGTACGCGGCGCGGATCGAGGCGAATCGCTCCGGGGCCCGATCGGGCGGAAACTCGCGGACCAACGCCAGGTAACGATCGCGAATCTCCTTTTCGTCGGCGTGCGGGGGAATTCCCAACGTTTCGTACGGATCGATCACTTATTTTCTCCTCGTTGTCGCGCCTGGGAAGCGAAAATCGGCCGCAAATTTATCCATCATCTCTTCTGGATCCAGACCCATCGACGCGCTCATTCGCATGACGATGTCGAGCAAGTCCTCCTGCGACATGCCTTCGATAGACTCCGGCGGCATCCCGGCAAAATCGTCCGCCGCGAAAGACCTTCCCCGTCGCGGGCTTGCTTCAGGGGTGCCGCCTAAGTGACCCAGCCGTTGGTTGGCAAGCTGCTGCATTTCATTGGCCTCGTCGCTTGAGGAGTTCTTGGTGAGCTCGAGCACCTCCTCAAAGCACTCGCGGGCCAGGCGGCGATTGCAATACGTCGGCCCCCGCTGCATTTCGATTTCCCCGCGCGTCAGGTGGAACTCCGCCTCCTCGGGGAACTTCTTGCGGCCCACGTCGAGAAACTTCACCAGGGGCTTGCGGACTTCCCGAAACTCGGGATCTTCAAAAACGACATTCAGGAAGCGGCAGGCGTCCAACAAGTCGCCGGCCTGCCAGCTAATCCGCGTGCAGCCGCTGACGTATTTGACGAGCCGCTCCAGATAGTCGTTCATAAAGGCAAACTTACCGGAGAATTGCCGGCGATCCAACATAAATGCCCACATGCGGCGCGACATCGAACCCGCAGCCCGGCTGCGGCGTTTCTTCAGGCTCGCCAGCCAGCGGTCCCAGAACTGAGTCGGCGAGCCTTCGAGTTGGAACGGCAATTCATGACGGACGGCCTCAATGGAAAGTGCCATATAAACGTCGGCCGGATCTTCGCTCTCGGTTAGGGCCTGTTCCACCAGGCGGTGGCCGGCCGCCGTCTGGCCAGCCTTAAATTCAACAATCGCTCGTCGGACCGTCAGCTCGTAGGCCTTAACAACCGAGCCGGCACTAGCGACATCAACAGCAGCCAACTCGGAGCGTGCTTCTTCGTATCGACCCTCGACGGCCAGGCAGCGAGCCGCCAAGAAGCGCCCGGCGACCACGAGATTGTGGATTCCTTCGCTCGCCGGTTTGAGGCGGAGAGCCTGCAAGGCATAGTCGCGGGCCGCCAAACCCTCGTCGCGACTGCGGTGGTAGTGGAACAGAGAGATGATCGCGTCGAGGTCGTCAGGGACGTTTGCCAATAGCCGTCGATGGGCTTCCGCTGCGGCATCCTCTTGTTTCCAGTCGGCACAGTGCTGCGCCAACGCATGGTACGCTTCCGCGAAATCCGGCGCCAGGCCAATCGCCTTGTTGAAGCACTCGATGGCCTTCGCCCGCGCCGAGCGCATGGCATTGAGATCGGGCTCGTCGTCGTCTTCGTCGTCGTCTTCGTAGTCGTCGTCTTCGTAATCGTCGTAATCCTCGTCTTCGTCCTCGATGTGGTCCGCTTCATTGGCCCACCGTCCTCCAATTCGTGCCCAGATCATGGCTTGTGCGAGAGGTCGCTCGGCGGGCTTCAAATCGGGCAAGGTGGCTAGATCGTCCAGGTAAACCAGCCAGAAATTCTCGGCCGTCTCAATATCCTCTTCCTCCGCCTCGGAAATCAGCGCCCTAGCCCGGTTCCAACGGGGGTCCCAGCGCGGTGGATCGATGGCGGTCGTCAAGTCGGTCAGCCATTTTCTGTTCGCCCTGCGGACCGCCATGTCGTAAAAGAAGCGTTCCAGCCGCTGGGTCAAGGTGGGCAGAATCGTCTGAAATTCCTTCCTCCAGCGGCGGAGGGCAGTCACCGCCTCGCGCCAATGGCGGTCCCGCAGACTCTGTTGCAACGATTCGAGATACCAGACTGCCGGCCCGCCAACGAGGTCTTTCTCCAAGACGCGGATCGCTTGGCGGAATTCGTCCTGGCCGCGGGTTTCCGACGCTGAATCGCCGGAGTTGCAAGCTGGATCGGCCAGGCGGCGCAATAGGACGGCCAGGCGAGCGGCAAAGCGGTTCGCGTCCAGACGGTCCCAATTGGCACGCATCGCCTCGTCGTCCTGGCGGTAATACGCGGCCAGGCCGCGGATAAAGAGCTTCCAGGCGGCGAAGGGCGAGTTTCTGGGCACGTCGCCCAAAGCGGCCGTCGCCGCACTCTCGTCGCCCCCATAAAGGGCGTCCAAGGCCGCCCGGACCCTGGTCGCCCCCTCGCGAATTCCTGGCAGCGACGCCGGCGCCGATGCGGGGTCGATCACTGCCCGATCAGCCGCGTGTGCCAGTATGGTGGGATCGGCCGCCTGGCCATTGCCGCCGATTTTGCCCGTCGCGACCGCCAGATCGTACAATCCGACGGCCAGAAGCAGCTCGGGGAATCCGTTTTTCACATCCGGTTCCGAGACGCCCATCGCCAACAATTCCTGGGCTGCCGCCCGGCCCTCGGCTTGCAAACCGGCATGGGCCAGCTGCAGTCCCCGGGCCAGCCACGAGCGCTCAAGGAGTTGGCGATGTTCCTGGCTGGGATCCTGGCGAAAGCAGACTTTGGCGTTCTTTAGGGCCTCCTTGAAGTCCTCCTTCTCCATCGCCCGTCGGGCATATTGGAAAATATCATTGGCGGACTGTTTGCCGTGCTTCTTGGTCTTGTTTCCCATGATGGCGACATCCGTGTTTGAGCTAAAGCTATGCTAATTATACACGTTATGGCAGGGTTGCAAACGACAGCCGGGAACACAGCCAGATTTTTTGGCCAGAGCACAGAAAAGCGCGGCCAGCGAACAAAAAAATCCTTCCCGAAAGGGCGGTGCGGCCCGGGGAGTGAGACGTACGGGTCCATGGGTTGAGGCCCCTATTTCGCTGGCCGCCGTTGCCATCGTGCGTAGAAGAGGAACGAACCCAAAATCGTCAGGGCGAATCCGCCGAACTCGACGCCCCAGATCGATCCGCCAACCCAGGCGTAACGCAGCATCTCGCCAAAGTCCGGCGGAACGCCCATGAAGGCATGGCGGAAGAACGCGGGGCTGAGGGCGGCAAGCCCTATCCCCAACAGCCCGCCGACAGCCCAGCAGACTAGCGCGGCGATGGCGACGAATATCAGCGTGACGAGGCCGAATCCATAGCTGCAACGGGCCTTGGAAACGCAACCGATGACGATGGTGAAGACCAAAGCAAGAAAGAGGCCGAAGAGCAGCCCCTCGAATATCCCCTGGGCGATGCTCGCCCGCCACACGTCATCGACATCGCGCCAGCCGAGAATGTTGCGGAAGTAGAGCGGACTGACCCATCCGTTGACGGCGTTGGTCAATGCGCCCAGCCCCGCGCCCATCAGAATGCCCGTGGCGGCAAGCCCAATGAGGGCGACGGGATGGTGTTGCTCGGCGTGCGGTTCGTTGATTGTCATGAGCGTTCCTCCCCGAAACCACTCTCACTTCTTCCGGGCTGCGCGGTCCGTCCGTACGGCCAAGTTGGCGGCGACGGCCGAGCGGACGAGATCCTTGAAGGCAGCCTCGTTGATCTTCTCCCCTGCGCGGATGTCAATAGCGCGCCGCGCGTTGCCTTCCAGACTGGAGTTGAAGAGCTTCGTGGGGTCCTTGAGAGAAGCTCCTCGGGCAAATGTGAGCTTCACGACTTGCTTGTACGATTCCCCCGTGCAAACGATGCCGTCGTGGGACCAGACGGGGGTTCCTCTCCACTTCCACTCCTCCTGGATGTCCGGGTCGGCGTCGTGGATTAGCTGACGGACATAAGCGAGCGTCTCCCCTCTCCAATCTCCCAGCTCTTGAATCCGCTTGGTGATGTTCGCTGAAGCGGCCTCGCCACTCGGTTGACTTGTCGGTTTCATGTCTGCATTGGTCCTTCGTTTCGCCTGCCTTCGACCGGGATGGCGCTGCCATCGGGTAAGTCGAGACTGCAATTTCGCCGCCGACAATCCGGTATCCACGTCGCAAGCGCCACAGGCTTGGCGCTATTATATACAGGGCTTCTTGTGGCGACAGGCCGTGCAGTCGCCGCTCCGCGGGAGGCTCCTTCCGGGGCCATTGACTGCCCCTGCGCCGCATGCCAAGATAGCGGACTGTGCCATTCATTTCCCCTGGCACAGTCCCCGCACGATGCGGCGTGCACGCATCGACATCCTGCCAACCTGCCCGCGACTACCTGCCAAGAGAATTGCCGTGTCGATGATTCGCCCGCTCGCCAGCCTTATTCTAGGATTGTTCCTCGCCGCACCCAATGCCATCGCCGCCGATCCGGCCAAGTCGGCCGGCGCGGCGCCCAAACCGCCCTGTGTGTTCGATTTGCCGATGATTTCGGCGACGCAACAGGCCGTCACGCTCCTGTTTTCCCGTGGCGAATACGAACGAGCCCGGGTCTTTTTGGAGCATGCCGCTAAGACCATCCCCCAGGACTGCAACGTCCATTACAACCTCGCCTGCGCCCTGGCGCGGCTGGGCAACACTGATGCCGCGCTGGCCCACTTAGAAAAGTCGGTCGAACTCGGCTTTCCCGATGCCAGCCACATTGAGGCCGACGACGACCTGACCGCACTGCACCCCTTGCCCCGCTTCCAAGCGGCGCTGAAGACCTGCCGTCAAAATGTCGCGGGCAAGGCGCCGGGCTGGAAATATCACGTGATCCCGGCGGAGTTGAAGAACGGGGAGTATCTCATCTCCGAGGCCAGCACGGCCTATGACATCCGCCTGGGGCTGTTCCGCTCGGTATTCAAAATCGACGACAAAGCCAGCGCCAACAAGCCCGTCGCGGCCGGCTATGGCAAGGCCGGCGACCTGCTCCGCCAATGGTACAAGGAGGGAACCGCGGCGGGCAACCGCGGCGACCTGTACGACAACCGCGACCACGGCCATTCGTTCATGAACTGCGGCGTCTTCCCGCAGTTGGCCCGCGTGAGCTACGACGCCGACTTGCAGAAGCGGCAATTGCATTGGGGCCTGCAGCGGCTCTTCATGTACAACGGCATCTGCATCGGCAATTCCTCGACCGCGCTCACGGGCGGTCCCTTCTGGCGCTGCCAGGGCCGTCTGGCGCTGACGGAACCCAACGTGCCCCTCTTGCTCTATCTGCAATACGTCGGCAGCCACCTGTATGTCTACCCCGTGCACGTCGACAACAATCCGGGCCATAATGGCGCGAGTGGCTACGGCGACGTGGTGCCGGCCAATACCCCGTACCTGGTGCTTTCCCAGGGTTCGTCGGGCTCCGACCAGGTATTTCTCGAAGCCCTGGTGGCCACGCTCGCGGCCCTCCGCCCGGAGGTCAAGCAGGAACTGGCCGCTTCCGGCACGCTCATGCCCGCGCTGCAAATGATCTTTCGCATGGGCAACCGCCAGGTGGCCAAGCCCGACGATTACCTGACCGGCAAGGCCCATCCCACGGCCTTCGAAGGTTCGCAGGTGGACGCCGAGAAAATGGTCTCCCTGGCTCACGGCATTCAGCCCGAGGTGCTGCCGCCCATGGTCCAAATCAAGGTCCTGGAAGAGGACCGGGCAGTGGTGGGCCGCGACTATTTCGACGTCGCCCCGCGGGAGCGGCTCTTCGATACGCCCTGCGCCATCGCGCGGATCATCAAGTCCAGCAAATACGAGCATCGCATGGTCCTCAGCGCCGCCGAGAGCAAGGACCTCCGCGACAAGCGGTTGACCTACTACTGGGCCGTCTTGCGGGGCGACCCGGCCCGCATCCGCATCAACAAACTCAACTCCGATGGCTCGAAGGTCGAGTTGATCGTCGCCTATCACGAGCGCCGCCCCATCGCACCGGGCAACGCCCGTGAGTCGAACCGCGTCGACATCGGGGCCTTTGTTTATAACGGGACCTATTACTCTGCCCCGGCCTTCGTCAGTCTTTACACGCTGGACAACGAAAGACGCGTTTACGACGACAAGCACCGCATCACGAGCATCGATTACGTCGATCCGGCGGTGCGGAACAACTACGTCGATCCCGTCTTGGACTACGGCAAGGACTGGCGCGACGAGTACCATTACGCCGCTGATGGGAAGCTCTCGGGCTGGACGCGGATTCGCGCCAAGCAGTGCGAGGAGTTCACGCCCGACGGCCGCCTGCTCCTGGAAAAGGGCAAGGACGGACACCTGGCCAAGACGGTCGCGGTCCGTTACCGCGCCAAGGCGGCCAACGGCGCGCAGGTGCTGGAAGAGGTGAAAGAGTAAGCGTCCACGGATTGCCAAGGGTTAATGGGAGCCTTCCCGATTGGCCTATCGGGGCAAAAAATTCCCGGAAATCGCGAAAATCTCTTGGTCTCAGGCCAGAATGGCCAAATCGCCCGTCGGCACGGCACCGTGTGTCAAATTAACCGCCCCTGGCCGACGCTTCCAATTTTGCTAAAATCCACTCTCTAGCAAAGAGTGAATTACAAAGTGCCGGAGACAGAACGCCCGGCGATACTTCTGAAGACGACCATGGACTCCACCCTGCTGCGAACCCCCCTCTTTGATTGGCATGTGACCCACGGCGCACGGATGGTTGACTTCGCGGGCTGGGCCATGCCGGTCCAGTATGGATCGATCATTGAGGAACATACGGCAACCCGTTCCGCAGTGGCCGTTACGGATATTTCTCACATGGGGCGACTGCGCTTCGAGGGGCCGGGCGCGGCGGTTTTCCTGGCCGAATTGCTCACCCGCCGCGTGGCCGACATGGAGCTTGGCCAGATCCGCTATTCCTTGGTGACCAACGACAGCGGTGGGATCCTCGACGACGTGCTAGTGGGCTACTACCAGGACTCCTACGGACAGCCGTTCTATGTTGTCGTCGTCAACGCTAGCAACCGAAAGAAGATCGTCGCCTGGATCAACGCCCACTTGCCCAAAGAACGGGCCGAAATCCCGGGCCAGGAGGTGATTTTCACCGACCTCAGCCGGCTCTGGGCCATGTTTGCCATCCAGGGCCCCAAGAGCGTCGAGGTCATGCAGCCGTTGGTGAACGTCGACCTGCAATGGATGCGATATTACCGCGGAGCGCGGGTCCAACTGCTGCACCCGGCGGCGCACGGCAAGGCGGAATTATCAGCCGCACCGGCTACACGGGCGAGGATGGCTTTGAATTGAGCGTAGGCGCGGAAATCGCTCCCGAAATCTGGCAGGCGATCATTGATCAGGGCCAGTCAGTGGGGATCGTGCCCTCCGGACTGGGCGCGCGGGACACGCTCCGCCTGGAGGCGGGCATGCCGCTCTACGGCCATGAATTGAGCGAACAGATCAATCCCTTCGAGGCCGGACTCGGTTTCGCCTGTCACCTGGTGGGCTACGACTTTCCCGGCCGCGATACCCTGCTGCGGATTCAGAAAGAGCCACTTAGGCGAGTCCGCGTGGGACTGGAAATGACCGGGCAACGAGTGCCGCGGCAAGGCTATTCGATAGTGTGCAACGGGCAAACGGTCGGCGAAGTGACCAGCGGTACATTTTCGCCCACCTTGAAACAGCCCGTCGCCATGGGCTTCGTAGTTCCCCAGGCGGCGCGAACGGGGACGGAGTTGCAAATCGATTTGCGGGGCCGCCTTGAGCCCGCCCGCATGATCGAACTTCCCTTCTACCAACGAGACCGCCGCCGCGGACAATGATCATGGTTTGCGGCACCCTCGGTGGGCCGCGTGTTTAACCGGCACACCGAGTGAGCCGAATACATTAAAGTAAGCTGAAAGGAGACTTTAGATGTCCTTCGATCCCCAGACCCTTCAGTACGCGAGCACGCACGAGTGGATCCACATGGAAGACGGTCCCAGCGGCGCCAAGACGGCGACGGTGGGCGTGTCCGACTTCGCCATCCAGGCCCTGACCGACTTGGTGCACATCGAATTGCCGGGAGTGGGCCGCGCCGTGCAGGCGGGTAAGACTTTTGGCGAGGTCGAATCGGTCAAGGCGGTAAGCGACTTGTACAGCCCCGTGGACGGCGAGGTCGTGGAAGTAAACAAGCTCTTCACCGTGCCCGACCCGAAGACGAAAACCGTGAATCTGGACCCGCTGACCGACGATCCTTACGGCGCCGGCTGGCTGGTGAAGATCCGCGTCACCGGTGGCCACTCGGATCTGTTGGACTACGCGACCTACAAGAAGCAATGCGACGAGGCGGAAGCCTAGGAAGCCAATGCCTTATTTCCTCAATAACGCCGAAGACCAGAAAGCGATGCTCGCCTCGATCGGGGCCGCATCGATCGACGAACTGTTTGCCATGGTGCCGCGGGAGTTGCGGCTGGGCCGGCCGCTGGACGTGCCGCCCGCGATGGGTGAGTTGGAACTGACCGCGTACCTGGGCGACCTGGCAGCCAGGAACTCGCCGGCAGGCAACGGTCCGTGCTTTTTGGGTGGCGGAAGCTACGACCATTTCGTGCCGGCCGTCGTCGATTACGTGGCTTCGCGGAGCGAATACGTCACGTCGTACACGCCCTACCAGCCGGAGGTCAGCCAGGGCAATCTCCAGGCCCTCTTCGAGTACCAGACGATGATCACTCAATTGACGGGCATGGACTATTCGAATTCCAGCCTGTACGACGGCGGCAGCGCGGCGGCCGAGGCGGTGCTCATGGCCATGAGCGTCACCCGTCGCCCGGGCGCGTGCTGGTCGCCCGCAGCGTGCATCCCGACTACCGGCAAATCCTAGCCACGTACCTGGCCAACCTGGACGTGGAACTCGTGGTGCTCGACACGCCGGGCGGCATGCTCGATCCGCACGCCGTGCGGGCCGCGATGAACGACGAGACGGCCTGCCTGCTGATCCAGCAGCCCAATTTTTTCGGCTGTGTAGAAAAAATGGAGGCCCTAGCCGAAGTCGTGCACCAGGCAGGCGCAACCCTCGTCGCCAGCGTCGACCCGATCAGCCTGGGACTGTTGAAGCGGCCCGGCGACGCGGGAGCCGACATCGTCGTTGCCGAAGGGCAGTCGCTGGGCACGCCGATGCAGTTCGGCGGACCCTACCTGGGCATCCTCGCCTGCCGCGAGCGGTTCCTTCGCCGCATGCCGGGCCGACTGGTCGGGCAGACGGTCGATCGCAAGGGCCGCCGTTGCTGGGTGCTGACGCTGCAGACCCGCGAGCAACATATCCGCCGCGACAGGGCCACGAGCAACATCTGCACAAATCAGGCCCTGCTCGCCGTCCGGGCGGCGATCTACCTGGCGACGATGGGCCCCACCGGCCTGGCCGAAGTGGCGAACCTCTGCCTGCAAAAGGCACATTACGCGGCCCAACGGCTGATCGCTGGCGGGCGATGGCAACTGGCCTTCCCGCAGCCGACCTTCAAGGAATTCGTCGTCCGTGCCCCTGACGGCCAAGTGGGCGAGTCGCTCCGGCGGGCCCAGTCCGCCGGTATTTTTGCCGGCCTGCCGCTGGGCCGCTGGTATCCGGAGTTGCAGGACTGCCTGCTCGTCGCCGTCACCGAGAAGCGGACCAAGGCGGAGATTGACAAACTGGCGGAACTAATCGGTTGATTATGCGCAATACCCGTTCTACGGAATTGATCTTCGAGCTTTCCAAGCCCGGTTGCAGCGGCGCGAACTTGCCGCCCTGCGATGTACCGACGCGGCCCGTCGGCGATTTACTGCCGCCGGAGGCCGTAGCGAGAAAACCCTTGCCGCTGCCGGAACTGGCGGAGCCGGAAATTGTCCGCCACTTCGTCAACCTGTCAACCCTGAACATGTCGGTCGACACCCACTTCTATCCCTTGGGCTCGTGTACGATGAAATACAACCCCAAGCGGAACGAACGTATCGCCGGCCTGCCGGGCTTCGCCAACCTGCATCCCTACCAGAGCCGACGCCACGATCCAGGGCATGCTGGAACTGCTGTTCCGCTCGCAGCAAATCCTGGCCGAGATCGCCGGGCTGCCGGCGGTTTCGCTGCAACCGGCGGCGGGGGCCCAAGGCGAACTGACGGCCCTGCTAGTGGCAGCGGCCTATTTCCGCGACGCGGGCGTCCGCAAGTCGACCGTGCTCATCCCCGACGGCGCCCATGGCACCAACCCGGCTAGCGCCGTGATGGCCGGATTCGATACCGTTCCGCTGAAGAGCGGCGAAGGCGGATTGATCGATCTCGACGATCTTCGCGCCCTGCTGGACGACCGAGTGGCCGTGCTCATGATCACTAATCCCAATACCTTGGGGATTTTTGAGACGCATATCGCCAAGATCGTCCGCATGGTCCACGAGGTCGGCGGCCTGGTCTATCTGGACGGGGCAAACATGAACGCCATCCTGGGAATCACGCGACCCGGAGATTTTGGCGCCGACCTGATGCACTTCAATCCTCACAAGACCTTCAGCGGGCCGCACGGCGGCGGCGGTCCCGGCGCGGGCCCCATCGCCGTGAGCGAAAAGCTGGCCCCGTTCTTGCCCTCGCCGCTGGTGGTGGAGCGGGCTGGCGTTTACTCCTTGGACTACGAACGTCCCAAGTCGATCGGCCGCGTGCGAAGCTTTTTCGGCAACGTGGGAGTGCTGGTGCGGATGTATTGTTACTTGCGGACCCACGGCCCGGATGGCCTCCGCAAAGTCGCGGAGAACGCGGTTCTCAACGCCAATTACCTCTTGAGCCGCGTGAAGCATTTCCTGCCGGTGCCGCAGGGTGATCGCTGCATGCACGAGTTCGTGGCCTCCGCGGCGCAGGTCAAGGCGGAGCGCGACATCGCGGCCATGGACATCGCCAAGCGCCTGCTGGACTTCGGCTTCCATGCTCCCACGGTCTACTTCCCACTGATCGTGAAGGAGGCCATGATGATCGAGCCCACCGAGACCGAGAGCAAGGCCACCTTGGATGCCTTTGCAGAGACTCTGGAGTGCATCATCCGCGACGGCGCCGAGCAAGCGCACGACGCCCCCATCGCCGCGCCCGTCAACCGTCCCGATGAGGTCCAGGCGGCGCGACAGCCAAAGTTGACTTGGACGCCGCGGGCATGATCGCGACGAGCCATTGCCGACTGCTGCGCCACGCCCCAGCCCCTGGCGCGTGGAACATGGCCGTCGACGAAATGCTGCTGGAGCGGTCCGAGGCGGAGGCGACCGCTTGCCTGCGGCTGTACGCCTGGAACGAACCGACGCTCTCATTGGGTTACTTCCAGACCTATGCCGATCGCAGAGAGCATGCGGCAAGTGAGACTTGTGCGGCCGTGCGGCGATTGACCGGCGGCGGAGCGATCTTGCACGACACCGAACTAACTTATAGCATTGCTCTTCCGAGTATCCATCCTTTGGCTGTGCATCGCGACGAGCTCTATCGGGCCGTGCACGGCTGTTTGATCGATGCCCTGGCGCGGCTGGGTATCAGGGCACAAATATGGGCCGAAAAAGGAAAAACGGAGACTGGCCGGCAGCCGTTTCTCTGTTTTCAGCGGCGGTCGCCCGGCGACGTGGTTGTCGACCGCTGGAAAGTCTGCGGCAGTGCCCAGCGGCGGCGGAACGGAGCGGTCCTGCAACATGGCAGCCTGCTTTGGCGGGCTTCACCATCGGCCCCGGAGCTGCCCGGCGTGGCGGATATTGCCGGCCCGATCGACCTGGAAACGGCCGCTGAGTTGTGGCTTGGCGGCATGCGGGGACGTTTGGGGCTGGAATGGCATTCCGGCGAGTTGGGCGAAACGGAGCTTGGCCGGGCTGAAGGCATTGTACAATCTCGCTATGGGCGGGATGCTTGGACGCAGAATCGAGGCCGGGCGCCGGACTGCGGTCAAGAAATGCTTTGACGCCGCCGATGGCTCCTGATAGAGTTAAGGTAGGGGTAGAGAAGGGGCAACCGTGGTTTTTTCTTGGAGTCTGCAATGGACCTGAAATTGGTCGTTCTCGGCGGGAAGCATCCCGGGCAGGAAATTGCCGTCCCGGGACCCGAATTTCTTGTCGGCCGCGCGCCGAATGCAAATTGCGCCCCAATAGCGACATGGTCAGCCGCCGCCACTGCCTGATCACCATCGGTGAAGGTCGGGCGACGATTCGCGATCTTGGCAGCCGCAACGGCACGATTGTCAACAATGAAAAGATCAGCGGCGAGCATGAACTTCGCACGGGCGACAAGATCAAGATCGGACCATTGGACTTCGAGGTCCACTTGAGCACGAGCGTCAGCGGCAAGAAGAAGCCGAAGGTGCATAGCGTGCAGGAAGCGGCGGCCCGCGCGGCCGAAGCTGCCAAGTCCCGCGACGCCGAGCCGGACATCAGCGATTGGCTGGAGGAAGAAGACGACGACGATACACATAACGAGAAGCTGACCACGACCTTTAATCCCGCCACGATTCCCAAGTCGGCCGACGCGGGTGGCAGCGGTCAGCCGTCGCGGATCGATCCGTTGGCGGATCCCAGCCTGGCAAAGAAAGTGGTCGCCGAGAGCAGTCGCAGCGCCGCTGCCGACATGCTCAAGCAATTCTTCCAGCCCCGCCGTCCCTGAGCCGTCAAGAAGCCCGTCGCCCGTGAGAGCATCTCAACCCGCACGCAAGTCCGCCGCCCTGCTGGGCGTTGCCTTCGACAACGACGACGGCCACAAGCGGTTGACTCGAGGCGACAACTTCATTCTCGTGGGCGGCTCTCACGAGTCACATGCCCTGATGCAGGAGACGGCTCTAAAGATCAACGAGCACTTGGACCGCCGGGGCAAGCGCCTTGAGGACGCCTCGGTGCAAGAGCTTCGCGATATCTGCCACGAAGTTCGCCAGCAGCACGGTAAGTAGGGTAAGCGGCGATAATTCGCCAACACCACGGGTCGTGCTAGCTGGGTCGGTCCGTAAAGTCTACGTTATCCTCAAACTTTACCTAAACAATCCAGTCCACTTATGTCGAAACTTGATCCGCAGACCAAACGTAGACTGAGATTATGCACAAAATGGGCAAAAGAAGTCGATGCTTTCGATCAACTTGGCCTCGCGGTTGCATAGTCCTCGCGCGAATCGCTTTCGGTTTGCCTTTAGTCCTGCTCGCGTCTGTGGAATTGCCAGCGGCCCAGCCAAGCGGCGATGGGACCTCGGTAAAGCACTCCGAGTCTGGCGATGTGACTGCGATCAAACTGCTTGATGCGCCCGGAGAAGGTGTGGCAGGTCCCGAGCAGATCCCAACCGGGCCGATTGTCCCTCCGGTCGAATCCACCGCTGCCAAGTCCGGCGCTAATCCATCCGCGGAGGCAGTCATGGCCGGCAAGACGTTGGAGGTGGTCGAATTCCGCGATCAACCGCTAGGCGATGCGCTTCGGCTATTCTCGGCGCAGACGGGCTTGAACATCGTGGCCTCGCCGGAAGCCCGCAAGGTCAACATTTCGGTCTATTTGCGCAACGTCACGCCCGAGGCGGCCCTGGACGCCATTTGCAATGTGAACGACTTATGGCACAAGCGGAGCTCGACCACCGGCGTTATTAGTGTTTACACGACCAAGGAATATCAGCGCGATCTGAGCACCTTCCGCGAGGAACAGACCGAGGTCTTTACACTGCTCTATCCCAATCCCGTGGACGTGGCCACCGCCATTCGCAGCATCTATGGCGATCGGGTGATATTGAATCTCCAGTCGCAATCGCAGGATGTTTACCAGGACCTGATCCAGCGGTTCAACCGTTTCGACGTCGTGGACCAGCGGACGGAGGGGTTCGGCCAACTCTCGCAGAACGGCAGGGCCGGCGGTACCGGCGTCGGAGGTGCAGGCGTCGGCGCGGGGCAGGCGGCGGCATGGGCAGCGGCGGCATGGGCGGCACTGACCGGGTCCTTGCGCAACAAACGGCGATTAACCGTGCGGCCGAAACCGCGAAAACCCAGATGATTGCGCCCGTCGAGGAGTTCAAGGGGCTCAGTCCCGAGGAGATCGAGGCCCTGGAAGCCACGGCCAGCGGCGAGGGCAAGGTAAACGCAGCGATGGTCGCCGCCTTGATGGCGCGGCGGCGGGCCACGATCTACGTTGCCGTGATCCGCCAGCACAATCAGCTCCTGGTCCGCACCAGCGATGAAAAGACGATGCAACAAATCCGCGACCTGGTGCGGCGCGTCGACGTACCCACGCCGCTAGTGTTGTTGGAAGTCAAGATCCTCTCGGTCAACCTGGGCGACGATTTCAATTCGGTCTTCGATTACCAGTATTCCGACGGCGTAACTACGGCGGGCGGTTTCGTGCCCAGCAGTTTGATCGCGCCGCCCTCGCCGGCCTTCACCACGGGTAACGTCTTGCCGCCGGCAGCCGACAACCCGGCGAATATCACACCGCCGCTGACGCGACGCGATTCTCCCTTGGCCCCGGCATCGTCGCCCGGCGTAGCCGGCAGTCCCAATCCGCCACTGCTGTTCCAATACGTCAACAACAACTTCCGCATGCGGATGCAGTTGCTGGAAAACAACAATCGCATTACGACGCTGGCCACGCCGCTGCTCTTGACGGCCAACAACGAGGTCAGCCGCCTGTTCGTTGGGCAGGATGTGCCCCTGAACCTGGGCTTTACCGGGCCCACGCCGATCGTAAATGCCGCCGGCACCTCCACCGCCTTTACCGCCGGGTCCACCAACATTCAGTTCCGGCCCGTGGGCACCGACCTCTTAATTACTCCGAACATCAACGCCGATCGCACCGTTACGCTGCGGATCCTCCAGGAGGTCTCGAACATCGTCAAGGCGGGCGCCAACGTGTACCTGCCTACCAGCAACGGCTTCACCGAGTCGCCGATCGACATCGTCAACGCGCAGAGCGTGAGCGGCACGGTTGTGGGGATGGATGGCCTGACGGTTGCGATCGGCGGCCTGATCCAGGAAAACCTTAGCGACAGCCGTGCCGAGGTGCCAATTTTGGGCAAGTTGCCGGTCATTGGTTTCTTCTTCCGCCAGCAGTCCACCTCGCGCACGCGGACCGAGTTGGTCATTCTCATTCGTCCCTACGTGTTCAGCACGCCCTGCGAGTCGGCGGCCGCGAACTGCAAGCTGGTCCAGGAATTGAGCATCCATCCCAAGGCCGTCGATCCGTCCGGGACACTGAACAGCTTCCTGCCGCACGAGGTCCTGCGGGCAAACCCGCCGGTCAATGAATGCCAGAAAATCTTCCGCTTCCACAGCCTGGAACCGACGACTTATTAATAAGGCACCGTTGCCGGAACTGCGCGAACTTGATCCGGCCTACGCTTTACCGAACGCTATGAAAAGCTCAACTAGTACCTCGATAGCCAGTCGTCCACCGCGACCCTATTGCGCCGCGGCGATGCTGCTCATTGCCCTCGGCGGCTGCGGCAGCTTCACCAGCATCCTGCCCGGCGAAAAAGACCCGTCCGCAGACAAGAAGGCGGCTGCCACCGACACGCAGGTGCGGGCCAGCGGCGACGGTTTCGCCTTGGGTGACGTGGAGCGCCGGCGCTGGCGCCGCAGGACTTCGTCGATCGCGTCGCCGCGCACCTTCGGGGCGGCAAGGCATATAACGCCCGGCGACTCGTCCAGCGGTTTCCCGACATGGCCCTGGCGGTGCTCCGCGATCCGAAGTCGGTCAACACCTCGCTCGACACCCTGGCGGCAATCGCCGATGCGCACGACCGGCAGTGCCGCCGCGGCGAGGGCCCCGGCTGGAGCGACGTGATTCGCGATCGGGCGGCTCAGCCTGCGCGGTATGCCGACTTCGACGACAAGCGGCGGCAGTTCATGATTCACGTGCAGTACGGCCACGTAAAGGAGGCGCAACGGCTTGGTCTCGCGCCGCCAAGTCGCGTGCCGGGCAGCGAGCTGGCAATCGACGTGTCGAACCTCAACGGCATCGCTCTGGTTTTAGACAACCGCCCACGCGAAGCGACGGTCGCCTTTCAAGAAGCCCTGCGAGCGGCCGGCGACGGTCGGCCCTACGAGGCGGTCAATCTGATGCTCTTGCTCAGTGACGCCCAACGCCGTGCGGGGGACAGCGGCGCCGCCGAGCGGACGTGGCTTGCCGCCGCCGACCTGGCGGCCGAGCTGGCAATGAGTCCGACGCCCCTTGTCGATCCGATTCTTCTGGAACGCGCCGCCTACCTGCGGCCGGTCAACTCGTCGTGGCCGCGATTGGCTCAGCAACGGCTTAGCGATTTAAGCGGGCGGCTGGGCGTTGCTTTCCCCGTCCCAGTATTACAGATCAGCACGGCCCCGCGGGCCAATCTCAGCGACGAGGCACCCTTGTGGACCGTCATCGGCCACGCTCGGCTGGCCCGCGGCGAGTCGCAGGCAGCGCTGGTGGCCATGAAGCGCGCCGAATCGATGACCGGCAATCCCTTGGCCGCCGGTCGGTTACAGCTTGCCGAAACTCGGGCTTTGCTTCGATTGGGCCAGTCGAGTGCCGCGTCCGGCATGTTGATCGGCCTGGCCGGACAGAGCGATCCGCAAATCGCTCGGCCTGCGTTGGCCCTGCTGGGCGCACTTAAGCTCAGCCAGGGAGCAGTGCAGCAGGGCTTCAACCTGCTTCATTCGGCCGTTGAGGAGGATTCCGCACTAGCCTGGCCCGGTCGGGCCCAGGCCGAGGCCGACCTCGGGCTGGCCTACCTGATGATGGGCGACGAGGTAGTGGGGCTTCGCTGGCTGCACGGGGCCCAGCAGACTTTCGAGTCGGCCGGCCAGCGCGAGGAATTGGCGCAGTCGCTGGAGAACGAGGCCGCCTATCTCGAGCAGGCCAAAAAATCCGAACTCGCCCAAGCCGTGCGAAAGCGGCTGGACGGGCTCGCAGGTGGGTAATTACCGCAATGTCACGGTCAAATTCGCGGGCTGGATCTCCAAGGTCACCGCGTCGGCGTCAAGTTCCACCACGCGAATTTTTTGACCGACGTACTTTGGGCCGGCCAGGTTGAACTCGCTGCCCTTGCACACCACGTAGGTTTGTTTGTCAATGTCCAGCACTACCACTCCCGGCCGCTTTGCGTTGATAACGCGAGCCTTGAGTTCGACGACCGGGATTTCCGGGGCCTTGGCCTGACCGGGCAACTTGGCCGGAGCGATCAGTTGCCGCATGATTGGGCTGGGTCGCGTCGGGTCGCGCACCACCTGGTCGCGACTTTCGCCTTCCGCTGATCCGCGTCCCGCGAGCGGGCGCTTCGGCGTTGTGTCTTCGACGTTCCGGATTTCAGCGTCGCGCACGAGGGGGGAAGGGGCCTGCAGCGGAGGAATAGCTTCCGCCCCCACGGGCGCGGGCGCCATGCACGCATGGTCGCCAGCCGCCAGCTTGTGAACGCCCGACCACGTGGCACAGGCGAGCATGACAAAAACCATCGCAAGATACTTCATTTTGCGCCTCCCGCGGCAAACAGAGCCATGAAAAATGATATGTAGACGAATCCCACGATTCCGCCCACGACGACAATGATCATCGGTTCGATGATCAGCGTGAGGGTGCGAATCGCAGCTTGTAGTTGTGACTCGTAGAACTTGGCAACCTCCTCCAGAACCTCGTCGAGCGTGCCCGCCGACTCGCCCACGGCGATCATCCGCGAGAGCATGGGCATGAACGCCCTCTCGCGGGCCAGCGGTTCCGCCAGCGTGCCGCCATGCATGACTCCGTCTCGCGCCTCGGCAACCTGCCGGGCCAGATAACGGTTCGACTGCAATCGCTCTGCCGTGCGCAGACCTTCCAGAAGCGTGATGCCGCTATGGAGCAGTGCGGCCATGGAGGTGGCAAAGGAAACGGTTCCAGCCAGTCGCATTAGCCCGCCGAGCAGCGGGACCCGCAGCAGCAGGCGGTCGATCGTCATGCGTCCCGGCGGCCAGAGGTAAAGCACGATCAGCGCGACGCACAGCACGGCCAAAGCAACCGCCCCGTAAGGCAGATACGTCTGCATGAACTGCGTGATGTCCAGGAGGGACTGGGTCATGGCCGGCAGTTTGCGGCCGATCGTGGCGAGGAATTTTTGCAGCTTGGGGATGATGTTGAAGACCATGAAGGCCGTGACGCCGACGGCCGAAACGAATACCAGCGAAGGGTACGCAAGGGCCATGAGTACGGCGGCGCGGAGCCGCCGCGAGTGTTCCAAGCGATCGGCCGCGCGGAGCAGGACCGGCTCGAGATGACCCGTCTGCTCGCCGACGCGGACCATTTGTACGACCATCTGCGAGAAGCGGGGATGGTGGCTCATGGCATCGGCCAGGCTGGCGCCATCCTGGATTCGCCCGGCCACATCGCGCCAGATACGGCCCATCGACCTCCGCGGAGCGAATTCGGCGACGGTGTTGAGCGTATTCAAGAGCGTCAATCCGCTGCGGAGCATGATCGCCATTTGCCGCAGGCTGAGTTCGATATGGACGCCCCGCGGCGGCAGCCAGTTCCGCGGGCGGATGAGGGACAGCAGGCTCACCCGCGGCGGGGCCGGCACGTCGTTGCGGACGTCGAGCAGCAGCCAGCCGCGGCCGCGGATTTCATACACCGCCGCTGCGTAGGAGGCAGCGGTCAAGGCCCCTTGTTGGGACCGGCCGGAGGCGTCGCGGGCTTTGAAGGCGAAACTGGGCATGGGAATGGTGTTGGGAGCTTAGCGCTTAGAACCTGGTGCTTCGTCATTCGTCATTGGGATTTCGTCATTTCTCCGTTACCATATCGTTACCGCTTCCAGGACTTCCTTCACCGTCGTCTCGCCGGCATGGAGTTTGGCCAAGGCGTCGTCGATCAGGCGTGGGACGTTCCGCTGTCGCGCGGCGCGGATCACGTCGCCCTCGCCGCCGCCCTCGGCCACCAGCCGTGAGAGCGACTCGTCGAAGGGCAGCATTTCGAACAGCCCCAGGCGGCCGACATGGCCGCGATCGGCGCAATACATGCAGCCGCCGGCGTCGTAAACGGTCGTGCCCGCCGCATCGGGAAAACCGATCGCCAGGGCCTCGGACTCGGCCAGCGGTGCGCGGACGGCGGCAACGCGTGCAGAGTCGCCGCACCAGCCGCTGGGCCACCGCCAGCCGCATCGTGGCGGCAATGAGGAAGCGGTCGGTGCCCATGTCCAGCAGCCGGGTGATGACGCTGGCCGCGGAATTCGTGTGCAGCGTGCTGAAGACCAGGTGCCCGGTGAGCGATGCCTTGATCGCCACGTCGGCCGTTTCCGCGTCGCGGATCTCGCCGATCATTACCACGTCCGGGTCGTGTCGCAGCACGCTCCGCAGGGCCTTGTTGAAGCTCACCTTGTCGGCCGAATCGACCTCCACCTGGGCCACGCCGTCGATGTGGTACTCGATCGGATCCTCGATCGTAATCACGTTTTGCGGTTCCTGGGCAACAATCCTCCGCAAAGCCGCATAGAGCGTCGTGCTCTTGCCGCTGCCCGTCGGCCCGGTGAGCAGGATCAATCCGTGCGGCTTGGCGATGGCCTGCGAGAAACCTTCCAGATCATGCGGCCTCATGCCCAGCCGCTCCAGGGTGAGCGACTCGGTTTGCAAGGCTAGCAGCCGCAAAGTCATCCGCTCGCCGAATTGCGTGGGCAAGGTGGCCACGCGAATGTCGATCTTTTGCTTGGTTGGTCCGAAGGTGTGGGTGAAACGCCCGTCTTGCGGGGCGCTTCTCGGCGATGTCCAGACCGCTTTGCACCTTCAGGCGGCTGACCACGCTGCCGTGAATCGCCGCGGGCAGTGTGCGGTATTTCTCCAGTACGCCGTCGACGCGGAGCCGCACGACGGTTTCCTTTTCGTTGGGATCGACGTGGATGTCGGACGCCTGCCGAATGATGGCCGCGTGGAGCAACTCGTCGCAGATGCCTACCGCCCCTTCGCTATCGGGCTCGGCAACCGGATCGGTCCGCACCCGCGGGCCCGACTGGGAACCGACTCCCGCCAGAATGCCGTCGAAAACGCGGTCCAGCGCCCGGCGCAGCGATCCGCATTCGGCCTGCCGGGCACAGATCGGCAGCCGCAAGCTCCGCTCGACCGCCTCCAGGGTCGAGCGATCGGCCGGGTCCGCGCAGGCAACGTAGACCCGTCCGCCTTCGCAGGCAAAGGGCAGCACCTGCCGCCGCAGGGCCAGCGAGGTGGGCACGCGCATCGCCCAGGACGGGTCGATGCAGATCTTGTCCATATCGAGCAACTCGCGATCGGCTGCTTGCGGCTCGATGGCTTCAATGACATTATCGCTCATGTCCATCCTTCCGCAGGCGCTTCGCCCGTACTCCCGCGGTGGCGCAGATCACGAATCTGCCTTGTTCTTGGCACACCGGACAACTTGCTCCACGCTGCATTACTGTTGGAACGGGTCTCATGGTGACGGCACTCCTCCGCCGGCCTTGAGCACATAGTGCCCGGGCGGCGCCGCGCTCGGCTTGGCACGCATCCGTGCGGCTCGATCGCGAAACACGCCCGGGTTTCGGGCCATGGCCACGGCCGAGGTTTCCGAAATCTGGCCAGAAACCCACAGTCGGGCCAGGTCCTGCTCCAGTGTCTGCATGCCGGCCGCCGCGCCCGCCTCCATGGCCGAGACGATTTGATTGCTCTTCGCCGTGGCGATCAGGTTGCCCACTGCGGGAGTGACAGTGAGCACTTCGGCGGTGACGATGCGCGAGCGGCGGCGGGAAACGATGCCGGATCCATAGCCATCGTTGTCGGCGACCATCGCGCCGGGTTGCGGATGAAGATAACCGTCGGCCAGGACCAGGTGCTGAGTCACGATGGCCCGAAGGACCAAGGCTAATTGGCGGCGGATGCCGTCTTGCTCGTCGGTGGGAAATACGGAGACGAGTCGCTCGATCGTGCCCACGCAGTCGCCCGCATGGACCGTGGTGAAGACCAGGTGGCCGGTCTCGGCCGCCGCGATGGCCGTGCGGATGGTGTTCAGGTCGCGAATCTCGCCGACCAGGATCACGTCCGGGTCTTGCCGCAGCGACGCCACCAGGGCGTCGTTAAAGCTCGACGCGTCGCGGCCGATTTGCCGCTGATTGACCAGGGCCTTGCGCGGGACGTGGATGTATTCGATGGGGTCTTCGATCGTGATCATGTGGCACGCCCGGGTGCAGTTGATGCGGTCCAGCAGCGTGGCCAGCGTTGTACTCTTGCCGGCCCCCGTTGGACCGGCGACGACGATCAGCCCGTCGGGCAGGTCGCAAAGCCGATAGAGGGTGTCGGAAAACCCCAATTCGGCTAGTGAGCGGAAGCGGTCTTCCAAGCGGCGAATGGAGATGGAGAGAGTTCCCTGGCGGCGGAAGATGTTGAAGCGGTAGCGCGTGCCCTGGGCACTGGTCATGGCGCCGTCCAACGAACCGGTGGTTTCCAGCCGCTTGCAATCGAGCCCGGCCGCCAGCACCGCGGCGATGCCCTCGGTATCGGCCGGCGAGAGCGCGGGCCGCTGCGGCTGCGGTTCCAGCAGGCCATCGACGCGCAAGTACGGCGGCAGCCCCGCCGCCATGTGCAGGTCGGAGGCGTCCTGGCGTACGCACTCAGCCAGCAGCGCGTCCAATTGGCGACGGGCGTCAGGGGTGGAGCCGGGGGTATTCTCGTTCGTAGTCATATCGCATAGCACCGTCGGCCCACGCGTCTCATGGTTCATAGTTACATCCATACCAACAACGTCCAGTTGCGCTGCGGGTCCTGCAAGTCGGCCTCGGCCATGCTCAGGCTGATCGGCACGCCGGGCGGTGTCTCCATCGTGGCCAATTCGCTCACCGCGGCCAAAACGTCGATGAACGTGCCGGCCAGTTGCAAGCGGCGAATCTGTGCAGTCGGCTGCATCGACGGCTTGCCGAATCGCCCTAGGGCCTCGCCTACAGAAGCGGGCAACTTCGCCTGGTTGGCATGGAGGACGAAACCTTCGCCCACGACCTCTAATCCGTGTTTCCGCAACAGCCCGCCGAGCCGCTTCTCGTTCTCGATCCGCCGCCGTGGGTCGATCTCTCGCCCGGCAGCGACGGCAGCTTGCCCGTCGAGCTCGGCCTTCTGCTTTTGCAGCTCCTCGATTTCGCGATCGAGCAGGTTCTTGTGGGCCTGCTGGACCAGCTTATCGCTCGGTGTGGGCTGGGCGGTGACCGCGGCTTGATGGGCCTGCTCGACCGCCAGGCTCTTGGGTCGCTGGAAGATGTTATACCACCATGCGTACCCGCCCAGCACGATCGCCAGCGGCAACAGCAGGATCACGATTTTTTCCCGTTCAGTGAACTTCATTCCTACTTCCCTCCGGCCACCTTGGCTAGCTCCGTCACGCGATTGGCAGGCGGGGACGATTGGTTCGCGGCGTCTTGGATGCGGATCTCGAATTCCCACGGCCCGCCACCGACGAGCATTTCCATCGACTGACGCGTGGGTGGCTGCACCTGCCAGCCTTGGCTCCCAAGCGCGGCGGCCAGCGCGGCGGCCAGGTTGTCGGCGAACTGAGTCTCCAGGCAGAGGCCATGAAACACCACCTCGTTCTCCGTACCCTCGATCTTGCGAATCAGCAGGTCATCTGGCCTGGGCTGGGCCAGGACCGTCAGCACCGTCACCAGCCGCTGCCGCTGCGCCCGCATGACCTGGTGGTAATGCCCCAGGTCGCCCTTGAGTCTGGCGCACGATTTTTTCAGTTCGTCGCGCTGCTTTTGCAACTTGTCGTTGTCGCCCTTGAGCTTGGTGATTTCGGCCGCGGCGGCCTGGAGTTTTTTCGTCTCAGCGGTGAGGCGTTCGAATCGACTGTTGACAAACAGCTGGGCGACAATGCAGGCAGCCAGCGCGATGCCGCCGATGACCGCCGAGATCGTGTAGCGGCGCCGCTGGACATCGGCCGCTTGGATGGCACGATCCGCGGCACGGCGGGCTTCGATGAGGCGAGTTGCCCGGCCCAGGCGATGAAGAACTGCTCCTGTGTGGAGCGGTCTTCCAGGCTTTGGCGGCCCTTGGGAGGAAGCTCTTCGACCGCTACGGAGCGGGTCGCGTGCAGACAGTGCGTAGCCGACCAGGAGTGCGCGGCGCCCGCGGCCGGGGCACCGGGTACTCCAGGTCCGCTGGGCTCCAGCCCGGCGACGTCGTTGAGCCAGCGTCCCGGCTTCGGTTCGGTGTTGACGACCGTCACGCTTGCCGCGCCTGCGGAGGGGCTTTGGACCGCGATGATCGCTCCCGGCCAGAGTTCGACGCGCCGCCAGGATGTGTCCGCTTCTCCATCCAAGGCCGCCGGCAGGCCGCCGGGGTGGCTGACGCCCATCAGCCGCCCGCCCGCCTGCCGCACGAGAAACTCGATCTGTTCGAGCTGCGCGGCAGGCAATTCGGTGAGCCAGAACTGCCGCGACCCAGAGTATTGGGTGCCCCGGCCTTCGCCCGCAAGAGGCACCGCGTCCATGGCTGCTTCCATGGCCCCCAGGCCGGAGAACGGCTCGGCTTCGAACCCCAGTGCCCGTGTAACTTCATTTGGCGATAGGCCGGAGATGGATTCCGGCGCAAGCCCAAGCGTTTGCGTCCAGATCTCGCCGGCCAGGATCCAGACCCGGCCCGGCCGACGCTTACCCAGGCGCAGCGCGGCCTCCACCTGGGACGGCAAATCGTCGGCGGCCAGGTGATGCTCTTCGTTGATCTCCGTAACGCCGATCGTCCGCCCCGCGCGGAGATCGGCCCGCACCAGCCGGTCGCGGGTCACAAGCAGGATCGTGTTGGGGCTGGATTTCTTCATGTGCCAGATGACGATAGATATAAGGTGATGCCGGCCTCGCTACGGAGGAATTGCACGATATTGCTCCGCGACGTGGCGGCCGTGTAAGTTGATCCGCCGAGATACGCCCGCAGGAAGCCCGGGGCGCAGATCGTTGATCCTGGCGGCATGGCAAAACTGACCACACCGTCCGTGCCGGTCGTCACCGTCAACTGAATCTCCTGCACTCCGCCTGTGCCTGGGTTTGGGCCGAAGAGTCTCACGTAGACCTGGCTGCCGTTGGGTGGGTTCGAAATGGTACCGCTGGAATTCACATAGACGTAGCCGGCGACTACGATCGGGGGCGGTTGGATGCTGACCGCCAGGGGCGCGTTGTACGGCCCGCTGCTGCCGGAACCGTTGCTTTGAACGGTAGCGATCGTTCCGCCCGGGGCCACGGGATTGCCGCTGGAATCGAGCAGATTGAATTGGTTGCCCCAGCCATCGAGGAGACCGCTTTGTCCTGGGGGCAAGCGGAGATACGGGCCGCGCCAGCCACAGGGAACTACCACGTCCGGATCGGTCGTCGTTTGCAAGCCAAACGGTGAGACCCCGCTTGGCAACGTCCAGAGCTCCGAAAGCCCGGTCGAGTCGGTGCCGGTGCAGACCAGCGCGCCGCCCAAGTCGGCCACGAAGCCGGTGGAAATCAGCGTACCGTCCGCTTGGCGGGCGTTGGGCGGGCCGAGCACGGTGTCCTGGATATTCGCCAGCGTGCGGGTCGTGGCCTCGTAGCGACCTTGGCTCAACAATACGTCGGTCGACGTGACGGCCACCGTGGCCATCAAGGCCAGAATGGCCAAGACGACCAGCAACTCCACCAGGGTCATGCCGTGCTTCGCAGTTCCGGAGGTGCGGCATGTAATAGCCGCTCCGCGGTCAATGATCTCGCGGCGCCGCTGGCCGAATCGTAATGTACGCCGCCTTCTCATGATGCCCTCACCGCACCTCGAAATAGAGGTAGACGTCGTCTCCCGCCAGGCTCGGGTTCGCCAGCAAGGTCGCGGTGGGCGTCCTGGGATCGATGTTCACGATTCCGTTGGGACCGGCCGAAACCAGGCGCACATCCTGACCACCGTCGGCCCACGTGCCCGGGTTTTGAATCACGATCGGATTTCCCCAGCCGTCCAGCACCGTAGGATCGCCGTTCTCGCCGTACTGTTCCGTGAAATTCGCTGCCGTGTTGATCGAATAAACCGCGCCGTTGTTGGCGACCATGTAAGGTCCGCGCCAGCCAAGGCGATAGGCGGGATTATAGGTGACGGTCGTGTCCTCGGTCGCCGGATTGACGAACAAGTAGCGGAGCTGCGCGGCGTTTTGGCGATTGGGAAACTGCGTGATGGTCACAGCCATGTTGGGCCGCGGCAGGGCCGAAGCATTGTCCTGCCAGTAGGTCTGTGCAATCACGTCGCGGAGCCCCCTCAGGCTTTGCCGGGTGACGTCGCCTCGAGAGTCCTGGAGCAGCGCACCGCTGCTGAGCACGGCCACGCTCGCCGTCGCGACGACGATAGCCAGCGCCACGACAAGTTCCAAAAGTGTCAGGCCGCGACGGCAGACAGAGTACGCAGTACGCAGGACGCAGCACGGAGTACCGTGTATCGGGTGCCGACTACGGAATACGGCGTACTGAATAAGCACTGAGCACTGAGTACCAGCCCTCGCCGCCAATCGCGCACCACTCGAATCGTCGGTGCTAGCCACAGTTCCCGCTCCTACTGCTTATGGTGTCTGGCCGTTGATGATCAGATTGTCGTCGCGGGTCACCGCGCCGGTCGGTTCGAACTCGACGGCGCCGATGAAGGTCGCCGGCGCACCGTTCACCGAATCGACCTGGAAGACAAGTCCGAAACGGCAATACACCAGGTCGGGACCGCTGGCGGCCATGTTGTACGCCACGGGGGCCTCCTGAATATACCTGCCGCCGCCGTTCGCGCCGGACATCGCGCTGTACTTTCCGAGCCCGAAGACAAGGTACGTCCCCGTGCTCGGAACGCCGAACTTCTGCGCGGCAGCGAGGCCCGAGAGCTGTGCGACGTACATGCCGGTGGACAGCGTGTGGGGCGTCGGCAGACCGTTGGCATTGGGAGTGTACGGGAAAAAAGTCGGGTTCCAGGCTGGAGTCGTAGTGGCAGTCCCGGGGCTCGACACCAACTGGTACACGCTCTGGAGTCCCAGGGAACTGAGCGATGTGACCGCCGCAGCGGTCAATGGGAAAGAGCCAACATCCGGCGTCCCAGAGCTGACATTGGTGGGCACGTAGCTCATCAACTCGCCACTGCTGTCGACGACGTTGTCCAAGAGGTCCAAGGTGCTGCCGTTGGGCCTGCTCAGGTATAGTTGCACGATCTGCTCGACCTCGGAGGCGTTGGTCGCCCCGATTGCACTGGTCGAAACGGACAGCAGATTCGACACCATCGGCACAAGGAGGCCCGCCAGGGCAACCAGGATCGTCAACACGACCACCAATTCCAAAAGCGTTAGACCGCGGCGTGGCATGGCGAAGCTGTCCACAAGTTGTTCAAGTTGCTTGGTTCCTCCCTTGCACGACAGCCCGCCGGCCGCAGACCAATGCGCCGGCCGCGACGGTGTTGCGAAACCGTGCTTTGCAATACTGCACCGCCGCCGCCGTTGCAAGGGGAGGAATCATGACTGAACCCGCTAGGGCCCTATTCTCGCTCAGCTCGCGTTGTTCTCGAGCTGGTACCAGTTCTGCAACTCCTCGTCGCTGGACCTCAGCCCGGTGTCGTGCAACGGGCCCACTGCGACCAGGACGGCGCTCGTGAAAGCCGAACCGAGGGCCGAATCCTCAATCTTGAAGACGCAGACCAGCCGCTCGTAGCCGAGCTCCGGATTCAAAGGAACGGTGTCCCCGAAGTGAACGGGAGGAGTGGTCATCGTCTTGCCGATCATGTCGCAACGCGGCCCAATTCCCAAGACAATATACGTGCCAGTGAGCGGCTGGTTCAGCTTGTTCAAAATAGCAGCCCCAGCGGTGGTTGTGGGATCAATCTGGGCGACAACCTTGCCCGCTGCGACGGTAATCGCGTTGGCGGTGCCCGATGTGGGAACGGCGTAGTCGGAATAATAGTTGAAGGTCGGGTCAAAGCCAGCCGCGATCGCGGCCGAGCCCGCCACAGCCAGCATGCTTTGGATCGAGGTAATGCCGGCATTGGCCATGGTACTCACGTCGGTTGCCGTCAGGGTATAGGTGGTGATTTCACCACCGGCCATGGTGGCAGTACCTCCGTTGGTAGGATCCAGCACGCCACCGGCAAAGTAGTTGATGAGATTCGTACCGTCGGTGAGCGCGTCGAGATTGTTGGGATAGCGGCCATAGAGCTGTTGGTATTCCTGCACCACCTTATTGGTTTCGGGTATGTTGGTGGCACAGGTGGAAACGTGGCCGCGGGTGAGCATGGACGAGAATGTCGGCACGAGCAGTCCCGCCAGGGCAATAAGGATCGTCATCACGACGACCAATTCGATCAGGGTCAAACCTCGACGATTCCTCTTTTGGTTCCTCATGGTAATCTTTCTTTTAATAAAGGCGATTCGAACGGAAAACAGAACTAACCACGAAATCTACCGGGCTAAGTCTCCGGTGGAGTATGCTATTCGATGGAGCGCAGAACATCACGTTTGGCATGCTGGCTCGCGAATTGTATGTACTATCATAGGTCAGAATGAGCGCACAAACGGATTTTTTTTGACCGCCGAGGGCACTCCGTCACGATGAGAGGCCCAGCCTTGCGGCGGACCACGGGCTAAGAAGCGCTGATCGGTCGCCACGTTCACGGTAAAAAAGACCGGTGCTACCAGTGCGAACTCAACCGCCGCCGCGTCGTGACGGACTGATCGCATGGGGGCAGCAGACGACAAGGTCATGAGGCACCTATGATTGCAGCAGGTTTTCCATCGCCTCTTCATTTTCACCACAATGCTGTCTCAGGACTTCATTCGAAGGGGCCTGCTTTCCGGGGGGAATCGGATTTGAGTCAATTGCTACGCGACAATCGATGGGTACACCCGCTGCTTTTACAGCAACTATAGGTCACGTTCGCGCACTCGTTTGATTGCGCGTGGAACGCCCGTACTAGCAGAGTGGCTCCCGGTCGTCCGACTTTGGCCGAGTATCTCGGCACGCAAACACCTGACCTGAAAGTCATGGATGCTCAACTTGTGGCGTTAATCCGTGCCTCCGTTATCTTTGCGCAGATGGCATTAACCGTAAATCCCGACCAATCTACTAGGACCGTACCTTTTTCCCAGACCGTCAACTTTCCCTGTTCCCATTTCCGATGCTATTTTTCAACGGGGTCGCATTCGCGCCAGATTACCGAGGCCACAACGTCAACGACAACAGAAGGATGCCGTCCGTGTCCACCAAGAAGCCTGCCGTCAAGACCAAGGAAAAGACTGCGAAACCGGTTGCCATCGCTGCCAAGCGCAAGCCCGTCAGCGAAGCCAAGGAAGCGACGCAAACCATGGACGCCCGCTCCAGCAAGGATCGGCGGCAGGACGAACGCCGGCAGAAGAGCGTCCCCGTTCCGAGCGAGCGCCGGGTAACTGAGCGGCGGGCGAAAGTGAATCGCCGCCGGCAGATTGATCCGACCACGTGCGAGCGGGATTATTCGCCCGCGGAGGTCGAATTCATGAACGCCCTGGACGATTACAAGCGCCGCAGCGGCCGAATGTTCCCCACTTGCAGCGAGATTCTCGAGGTTTTCCTCGCGCTGGGATACGAAAAGCGGGCTCAATTGTCCGTGGTCGCCTCCCAGGAACCCGCCACGGTTCCGCCGGAAACGGCAAATACGGTGCAAACCTCTCTTGCATGAAAAGCCCGGCGTGGCTATTGTAGCCGCGGATTGTAGCGGTCTGGCACAAAGGGTTGCCCGGCTCGCTGCGATGGCCCCATTCCGAGGCCGGCGGAACCGTGTGCACAAACAGCTCTCTACGCAATGTCATGCTGATGGCCGGCGCGTGCCTGGCAATGGCGAGCGGCTGCACGAACTTCGTCGCCAATAGCCACAACGCCGACGGCGTGACGCTCTTCCAGCGCGGCCAGTACCAGGACGCCCTGCAGAAGTTCCAGGAAGCGACCTACGCCGATCCGAACAATGCCGACGGCTACTACAATCTTGCCGCCACCTACCACTGTCTCGGTCGTCTCCACAGCAACCAGCAAGACAGTCTGGCGCGGGCTGAAAGCTACTATCGGCAGTGTCTTGATCGGGACCCGAACCATCGCGACTGCCATCGTGGGCTGGCAGTGTTGTTGATCGAGGAAAACCGCACTCCCGAGGCATTCGCCCTTGTTCAGGGCTGGGCGACGCACTCACCATCGCTGGCCGAGCCTCGCATTGAATTGGCGCGCCTTTATTCCGAATTCGGAAACAAGCCCGCGGCGATCAATACCCTCGCGGACGCGGTGCAGCGAAACCCCAACGACGCCCGGCAGTTTGCCGCCCTGGGAAAACTCCGCGAAGAGACCGGCGACAACCAGCAGGCCCTGGTCAACTACCAGCATTCGTTGGAAATTAATTCGCAGCAGCCCGACGTGGCCGCCCGCGTCGCCGCCTTGCAGGTCGCCATGGCCCATCAGCCCTTGGCGCTGCCGCCGCCACCGGGCCAGAACTTGCCGGCGGTCGCCGGACAGACGCCACCCGCTGTACGCTGAGAGATTCCGCCTCAAAGCGCGACCACCAGCGGCAGCGCTCGTACTTCCGGCTTCAGCCGGTGGGATGCGGCAATCGCCGGCTGAAGCCGGAACTCCTGCTCCGCGTGTCCGCGCCCTCTTGCCTATCTCCGCGTGTTGGCCGTATGATCAAGAGTTGCGGCGCATTGCCCGCTGCCCGCTATTTTTTGACACCCGCCTCTTGACGCTATGAAATCACGCGACCGCTGCTGGTCTTTATTTTTTCCTTCCCTCTTCTCATTGCCGGCCCTTTTTGCCGTTTTGGCGATTCTTGCCCCCTCCGAGCGGTCGGCCTGGGCACTTGACGGACCGGAAAATGTCCTGCTAGTGATCAATTCCCAGAGCCCCGATTCGTTGTGCATCGCCAACCACTATGCCGCCTTGCGGCACATCCCGCCGAACAATTTCCTCTACCTCAATTGGGACCCCAAGGCGGAGAACACCGATATCGACACGTTTCGCGAGAAAATCCTCAAACCCGTCCTCATGGCCGCCATGTCTCCCAATCACGGTCAGCCGATTCCCGGCCGGCAGATCGACTACGTGATCTATTCGAGTGGCTTTCCCTGGGGAATTCAGATTGGCAAGGATCTCGAGAGATTCAAGGCCAAACTGGAAATCCAGGAGCGGGAAAGGAAGGAAGCGAAGCCGGTCACCAAGTCGCCGCTCTGGACGACTTTCACGCCCATCGCTTCGATCAACGGGCTGACCTTTCTCTGGCAGCAGGTGCTGGGAGACGGCTTCTATATCCGGCCGCAAGCCAATTGGTACGCTCGCACAGGATTGCCGCAGCAGGCCAAGGAACCGACGCTGGCGTTTTCCAGCTCGCTGGCCTTCGGTCCGCAGGGAGAGATAGGAACAGGTCCCGGACAGCACTACTTATTATCGATGGTGCTGGGCGTGACCACTGGCCGCGGCAACACGCGCGAGGAGGTGCTGAACTATCTGGGCCGCAGCGCAAAGGCAGACGGCACGCATCCCCGCGGCACTATCTACTTCGTCCAGAACGACGACGTTCGCACCCGTGTCCGCCGGGGAGGATTCGCGGATGCCGTGAAAAAGCTCAACGCCGTGGGCGTGGCTGCGGAGATACTCCACGGCGATGTGCCGGAAAAGAAGAAAGACGTTCAAGGGGCCATGATGGGCGTGGCGGACTTCGTTTGGAACGCCGCGCAGAGCACGATCTTGCCGGGCGCCATCTGCGAACACTTTACCAGCTTTGGCGGCGACTTGAAGGCCAATGCCAGTCAGACTCCGCTTTCCGTCTGGCTGCGCGGTGGAGCAGCGGCCTCCAGCGGTACGGTGACCGAGCCTTACGCCGTTCCCTACAAGTTTCCCTTGCCCATGATGCAGGTACATTATGCCCGCGGCTGCACCGTGGCCGAGGCGTATTACCAGGCGGTATTCTCGCCCTACCAACTGCTGATCGTCGGCGATCCGCTTTGCCGCCCCTGGGCGAACATCCCCGAGATTACTGTGAAAGGTCTGACGGCGGGCGAAACTGTGCACGACGCAATGAAGCTCAAGCCCTCGGCCCACTTCGCCGACGGCGTGAAGGCCGATCATTTCGAGATGATCCTCGACGGCTTGAAATACAGCAACGCCGGGGGATTCGTCGAGTGCGGCCCCGACGGTACGCTTTCGATTGATACGACGAATGTTGCCGACGGCGCGCACGAGCTCCGCGTGGTTGCGGAGTCGAAGGGGCCGGTACCGGCCCGCGGCGAAAATATCATTCCCTTTGCCACCGCCAATCACGGCCGTACCATCCAAGTAACCTGCACGCCGAAAAACCGGATCGTGCCGCTGGCCGAATCGCTGGTCATTACGGTCAAGTCGCCGCAATCGACGAGCATCCACATCCTTCGAGGCACATACTTGCTTGGGACTATCGCCGGCGACGATGGCCAGGTCAATATCCCAGCCAATCGACTGGGAAGCGGCCCAGTCCGCTTGCAGGTCGTTGGCGTCGGCGAGAGCGGGCCGCGCACGAGCGTCTTTGCCCCGCCGCTGGACATCGTCGTGGAATAATCGGTTGCCATGCACGAGATGTACATGCAATTGGCCCTGGAGGAAGCCCGCGCGGCGCTGGCCGAGAAGGAAGTGCCGATCGGCGCCGTCATCGTCCACCACAACCGCATCATCGCCGCAGCCCACAACCAACGCGAGCAACTGCACGATCCCACGGCCCACGCCGAGATGATCGCCATCACGCAGGCCGCCGCCGCCCTGGAGTGCTGGCGGCTGGACGACTGCACGCTGTACGGCACGCTGGAGCCCTGTCCGATGTGTGCGGGCGCCATCGTACAGGCGCGGATCCCCATCGTCGTCTACGGCGCAGCGGACGCCAAGGCCGGCGCCGTTCGTACCCTGTACAACCTGCTCGATGATCCCCGCCTGAACCATCGCTGCCAGATCGTGTCCGGCGTCCTCGCCGAGCCATGCGGACAAATCCTCACGCAGTTCTTCCAGCAGCAACGGCTATTGGGAAAGAAATAATTGGCGGAGCGCAGAGTCTCACATCTCAAATCTAAAATCCTCCCCGCATGCTCTACTTTACCATCCTCCGCATCAGCATTGCCGAGCGCCTGGCCTATCGGGTCGATTTTGCCCTGGGCACGCTCATGCGGTTCCTTCCCATCGTCACACAGATCTTCCTCTGGCAGGCCATTTTCCTGGGCATGGCCAGCGGCAACGGCTCCATTGCCGGATACAGCTACCACGATATGATCGCGTACTATCTGCTGACAATGGTCGGCCGGGCCCTTTCCAGCATGCCGGGCCTGGCCAGCGGCATCGCCCGCGACATCCGCGACGGCACGATCAAGAAGTATCTCGTCCAGCCGGTAGACATGTTAGGCTTCATGGTGACGGGGCGACTGGCCCACAAGCTGGTATATTACGGCGTGGCCGTCCTGCCGTTCGCGCTGGTCTTCTGGCTCTGCCGCGGTTACTTCAGCGGCTGGCCCGATCCCTGGACCATGGCGGCCTTCGTGGCCGCGCTCTTGATGTCCTTCCTGCTGGGCTTCTTCCTCGAGGCCGCCCTCGGCATGATCGGCTTCTGGTTGCTGGAAGTCAGCTCGCTCTTGTTCATCTACATGCTGGTCAGCTTCTTCTTTTCCGGCCAGATGTTTCCCCCGGAGATCATGCCTTCCTACTGGCCGACGGTGATGAAGATCATTCCCTTGCAATACCTGGCCTATTTCCCGGCCGCCATCTTCCTGCACAAGGTGGCGGGAGCCGAGTTGGCCTGGGGCCTAATGATCGAGGTCTTTTGGGTAGGGTTCTTCTATCTCGCCGCCCGCACGATGTTCCACTACGGTGTGAAGCGCTATAGCGCTTACGGAGGTTGACGGACCGATGGGCAGTATTGCAACGTATTGGCGGGTTTTTCTCACTTTCGCGCGAAATAGCCTGGTCCGCGATATGACTTTCCGGGGCAATTTCCTCCTCGACGCGATCAGTTCGCTGGCCTGGGTCGTCCCCAACGTAGTCCTCTATATGCAGGTCTTCCGCTTCACCGACTCAATCGGCAAGGGCACCGGCTGGGAGCAGTACCAGTTCTACGTCTTCTTTGCCACCGGCTTGATCGTGAACGCCCTGGTACAAGCGTTCTTCATGACCAACATTGACGAGCTGACCGACCTGATCCGCACGGGGGGGCTGGACTTCATCCTCCTCAAGCCGGCCGACACGCAGTTTCTGGTATCGCTCCGCCGCATCGAATGGTCGTCGCTGGCGAACCTGCTGGCGGGCTTGGCGATCCTCGCTTATTCGCTGGCCCACCTGGCCTATATGCCGGGGCTGGTGCAGGTCGTGCTCTACCTGGTCTACATGGCCTGCGGCGTGGCCATCTACTACAGCCTGATGATCACCCTGGGGGCGTCAACGGTCTGGATGGGCCGCAACCTGACGCTCTACGACTTCTGGTTTTACATCATCACGTTTTCCCGTTACCCGATGGAGATTTATACCGGTCCGCTGGGGTTGCCGCTGCAGTGGCTGTTCACGTTCATCATACCGGTGTTGTTGGTGATCAATATTCCCGCCCGTATGCTGGTCCGTCCGCTTGAGGCGCAGAACTGGCATTTGGCTGGTTTTGCGATTCTGGCGGCGGTCGCTTGCGTGGCCGCGTCGCGCTACGTGTTTCAATTGGCCTTGAGTAGTTATCGTAGCGCGAGTAGCTGACTTGGAGCATCCTATTTCGCCCACTCCCTTTGCCATAACTCCAACACCAGCAACGACCATAACCGTTGACTGTGATCGGCCCGGCCGGCGACGTGATCATTGAACAACTGCCGCACAGCTTCCGGTCGGAAGAATTCTCGCGCCGGTGACTGCCCGTCCAACAAGACCTCGCGGGCGAATTCCCGCAACTCGTCGCGGAACCAGTGGTCCAGCGGCACGCCGAACCCCATCTTCCCCCGCCGCCGAATCGCCGGCGGCAACTCCGCGGCAAATGTCTCCAGCAAGATCCGTTTGCCTCGCCCGCGGCGAAACTTCAAGCCGACCGGCATGCGGGCCGCCAATTCCACGACGCGATGATCGAGGAACGGCTGCCGGCATTCCAGCCCAAAAGCCATCGAGGCCGTGTCGACCTTGGTCATCAGGTCGCAGGGCAAATAGGTCAAGAGATCGGCCAGGCTCACCGCCGTCACGGCATCGCGGCCACGCGCGCGGAGCAGGGCTCGGGTGAGAAACTCCAGCGGGTCGGCGTCGGGCAGTTGCGCCAAATGCTCCTCGCGATAGATCCACGCGCGGCGGGCCTCGCCGAAAATCGAGATCCATTCCAGGTACCTCCGCGCCGGCCGATAGACGAAGCCCTCGGCAAAACGCTTCCACTGCCGCAGCCGCGATTTCTGCCGGGCCGATGTCGGCACGAACCGCCAATAGGATCCGACGGCCAACCAGCGGAGAGCCGCCGGCCAGCGATCCAGGGCGTCAGCCAGCCAGGCGGCCTTGTAGCGCGGATAGCCAGCGAACAACTCGTCGCCGCCGTCGCCCGTCAGGGCCACCGTAACGTGCTGGCGGGTCAATTCGGCGAGATACCAGGTCGGCAGGGCCGAACTATCGGCAAACGGCTCATCGAAATGCCAGACCAGCCGCGGCACGACTTCCACCGCCTTGGGAACCACACGGAATTCCTCGTGGATCGTCTGGAACCGCTCGGCCGCTAGTCGGGCGAAGCGGGTCTCGTCGTATTCGGGCACGGGGAAACCGATGGAGAACGTCCGCAGCGGTCCGCCATTCAACTGCCGCATCAGCGCGACGATGATCGTCGAGTCGATGCCGCCGGAAAGAAACGCCCCCAAGGGCACGTCGCTTTGCAATCGTGCCTCGACCGCGGCGGTGAGCGTGCTCCGCAGCCGCGCGGCGTACTCGCCCCGCGGCAGGGGCTCTTCGCTGCGGAAGTCGGGCTGCCAATAAGGCCGGACCTCCAGCCGGTCTTCGCGGTAGATCGCCAAATGGCCCGGCGGCAGCTTGCTCGCGCCTTGCCAGATGGTTCGCGGGTGCGGTACGTACTGGTAGGTCAGGTATTCGTCCAAAGCCTGCGGATCGATGTGCCACGACAGCCCCGGGACCTGCCGCATACTCTTCAACTGGCTGGCGAACAGCAGCCGGCCGGGCTCTTGGCGATAGACCAGCGGCTTCTCGCCCAGCCGATCGCGGGCCAGCAGCAGCAGTCCTCGCTCGGAGTCCCAGAGTGCGAAGGCGAACATGCCGTCCAACAGCCCGACCATTTCCGGGCCTTCGTCCTCATAGAGGTGGACGAGGGCTTCCGTATCGCCCTGGGTCTGGAAGCGGTGCCCGCGGCCCTCCAGTCGCCGCCGCAGGGCGAGGAAATTGTAGATCTCGCCGTTAAATACGACCCAAACCGTCTGGTCCTCGTTGGCGATCGGCTGCCGCGAACCGGCCACGTCGATGATCGCCAGCCGGCGATGCCCCAGGGCCACGCCCGGCAGGCAAGGACGGCCGGGTCGCAGGGCCAGGTCAGAGGCATGGAATCCCTCGTCGTCAGGGCCGCGGTGACGGAGGACATCAGTCATGCGGCGCAGGGTTTCGGCGTCGATAGCCAATCGAGCGTCGGTCCAAGTTCCGCCGGTGATGCCGCACATGCCGCAAGATTTGAAAGGTCGATCACTCGTAAAGTTGAGGTTTGGTCCGCCAGTCGCGATCCTTCTCGTGCGCCATTTCCGCCACGCCGCGGCCGGCGTTGTCGGAGCCGGAGCGACTCCAATCCAAGGTAATAACCGGCCGACTGAACGTTCTTGCCGACGCACTCCAGACGTAGCGAGTACTTGCCGGGAGCTGGCCAGAAGTCGAGCAGGTGAACTTCTTCGTTGGTCACTTGCGGACTGTAGAAATCGGTCTGCGCCAGCCAGCGCCACGCCGTTCAGCGATATTCGGTACTTGCCGAAGTCATAGCTCTTCGTCGCGTTGAGGAGCAATCGCAGCGGTTCTTTCTTTTCGACCGTGAAGGGAATCTCCATCCACGCGCCGGCGGCCTGCTGCGGCATGTAGAGCAACTGTTTGCCTTCGTAGAGATCGAGTTGCTGATTGGTTGTGTCACCCACCCCATGGTGCCGGGCAGCGGCGAATTCGACCGCGGGCACCGTGAGCCGTTCCAGACTCGGAAGGCGTCGCTGACGGGCGTGGGGGGCGCGGGCCGTGAAAGTCGATTCGCCGGATTGATACCAGAAGGCCACGCTGGCATAGTCGTCTTCGCGCTCGTTCCAGCTCATCGCCCGGAATTGCGGATTTTCGTCGGGCGGCAGCCACCCGAAGTGCTCGATGCTGACCTTGATGCCGGTGTTGAAAACGATCGGATCATGGATGTGCCAGCGGTAGGCCGAGGTGTGTCCGCCCACAATGCCCCATTGATCGAAGTAGGGCACGCCAAAATAGGGAGTGCTGATGCGCTTCAGGCCCCAGGCGCAGAGGAAATAGTCTTCGGTGCCCGTCCCCCAGATCGAGGCCTTGCGCTCGCCGTCGATATAGATTTTCTCGTCGCCCTCACCAAACCAGGCTGGGCTGCGCGTACGGACGGCAAGCACGGTGCCGACGTAGTGGCCCTTGCCCTTGGTCTCCAGAAATAGGTAATCCTGCCCCTTTTTTACCGGATACTCTTGCCGGTACTGCGCGTAAAAGTAGGGCGTGTCGTCAGGAATCCGCTCTTTCTTAATCCAGTCGATATTGTAGTACAGCAGGCTGAGCGGCTTTTCGCTCTCGTTGACAATTTCCACACGGGCCGACTTGCGGAATGGCATGCGCCAAAAACAGTTGTAGGCGGTGCCGTTGGCCACGGTGACTGGCGCGCTGACGACTTCGCTGCGCTTGCCGAAGCAATTGGCAAAGAAATCGCCCAGCGGCGCCTCGACCGCCGGCCGCTTGCTGCCGTCCCAGTACATGCGGAGAAGCATTTCCTGATGATTGGCCGATCCCTTGGGCGCCCACGCTTGCGGCTCTGGACCTAGGAAGGTGATCCAGATATGGGTGATCACCCCCGGACCTTGCTCGTCGAGCATCACGTGGGTCGCGCCGGGCGGGATCGTGAAATTGTCCCAGTTGCTGGCTTCGTCGAGATCACCTCGCGGTTGGGCCTTGGGGTTGAGCTTCATCGCACCGCCGCGGCGCACTTCGCCCACGCGCATCGTCGAGGTTGCCCGCATCGACCGCCCTTCCTGCGGCTTAGCAAGGCCTTCGAGGGCGTCGTCCGCGCGGCCCAGTGAATTATAGTGGAACAGCGACAACGCGGCCCAGAGCAGGAAAGCGCCAATTGGCCGGAATAAAGGCAGGTCGGCAACTTGCCCCACGCGAGAATTGGTTGCAGCCGGGTACATAGATCACCTTGGGGTTCGTGGATCGAAACGCATCGCCGGCGGATCCACCGCTCGTGGCACCGGGCAAATCAAGCAAGCCGCCGAAGCACGATGTCCGAGCGGCGCAGATTGCCGAACCCGATTATCGCTGCCGCCGTGGCGGGTGACAACCATGCCCGCACAAGGAACAAGGAACAAGGATTTGCGGCGCGGCGCTCAGCCGCGTTTCCCGGCAAACGACCGCTCCCGTTCCTCCGCGGTGATTTCATATACCGCCTCCCACATCGCCTCGTCGGCCTCGCTCCATTGGCATTCCCGCCGGGCCATGGCCATGCGGGCAGTGGCGTAAAGCGACTCCCTGCCCATGCCGCTGGTAATCGCGTCGTTGAGATACCAGGTGAAAGAAGGAATGAACTTGGGCAGCAGCTTGCCGCCGGCGACCAACAGGGTCATGGCCCCCACGCAAGCCCCCGTGTTCAGCAGCGTGCCTATCGAGGTCTTCGCGTGGTCGCCGATCAGGGCACCGACCTTGGTCGAGCCCGTGGCAAGCTGGTTGCGGCCATCCAGCGCGACCTTGACCTCGGAGTAGTCGTTCTTCAGATCGCTGTTGGTCGTAAGGGCTCCAAGGTTGACCCACTGGCCGACGTAGGCGTGGCCGAGGAAGCCATCATGGTACTTGTTGGAATAGCCCTGAATGATCGATTCCTCCACTTCGCCGCCGACGCGGCACATGGGGCCGATGGAATTGCCTTCGCGGCACTTGGCCCCCAAGAGGATCGAATTGCGGCCAATGTAGCAAGGGCCCTCGATGCGAGTGAAGGGATGGATCTCCGCACCCACGTCGATGAAGATCGGCCCGCGCTGAGCGTCGAGGACGACCATGGGATGGATCTTGACGCCGCGGCCGACGAAAATGTCCGCGCGGCTGCCACGAATAGCAACTGGCTCTTCCACGCGGGCCTCCGTATCGATGCCGCTCCGCCCAACCGCGCGATAATCGTGGGCCAGTTGGGCCGGGTTCGCAAGGATCAACTCCCAGATGTACTTCCAGATGGAGAGTTTCTCCTCTGACGCCACCGGGAGGTTCTGCCTTGCCGACGCCAGCAGTGTGTCCAGGGAACTCGCGTCGAGAATTGCCAGGTCTTCGCTCACGATCCGGGCAGCGATCACCTCGCCGCTCGCGTCGAGGAACACGCGGCTCGGACCTTCGTCGAGCTTGGGCAGGCTGTCGGCCTTGATGCGGGCGTCAAGGAGCAGGAGGTCCGCGCCGGAGAGGCTTCGCGGGTCGTTGACGGGCAAGCCCGCCCGCCAGACACCTGCGAGGTACGGCGGCATAAAACACGCCATTTCTGTGGGGCGGATGCGATCGAAGAGCTTTTCGCCCAGCGACGTCATACCGCAGCGGAGTTCCCAAATCGGCCGCGAAAGGGCCAGAGGATAGAAGTTCTGCCGCTGGGGCCCGGGACGATCGAACAGAGTCAGCCGCATAGCTTTTCTTGGCTCAGTGATAAGCGGCCAACTCGTCGCTCAGCCCGCCACTCGGGTATGCAGGGCTGGACGCGACTCGGCCGCGCTGAAATGGGCCGGACGAATTACCGTCCCTCTTTGGCTCGCCGTGGCAGGAGTGTGGATTGGCACCGTGGCGGGGGCGCCGAAACCCAAACGGGCACATAAGCGGCCGGCCAACCGGGCAGCCATGCTGGGCCGCAACGGCAACTGGACGCATTCCATCGCCACCGTCGCGGCGTGCGCGGCCCACGAACGATTCCAGCCGGGCATCGACTTCCAGCGACGGAAAAGCCATTCGGCTGCGAGCCCTTCTCGCCAAGCCCCGCCGGAAGTAAACAGGTCGGCCGTCGCGGTCGCCTGGCACCCCGGTTCCTGGACCGTGACGAAGCCGGCCTTGCGCAAGCCCAAGGCCAAACCGGTCGAGACCGCCAATATGCTGCCGCGATATCGCGCGAGAGCGACCGATTCCAAGGCGCTGCGCCGATAAAAGGCGGCGGACAACTCCGGCCCGCACAAGCCTTTGCTGGCATCCCGCTCGCCAGACGCGGCGTCAAGATTGCAAGCAAGGCGGCGAATCGTGCCGCCCGAATAACGCAGTCCGCCCGACAAGATCCGCGTGGGCTGCAAACGATCGACTACCAGAGGCGCCACCGCTGCCACGTTGGCGGAGTCAAACCGCGCCAAGGCGGCGTCGGCCCAGCCGGGAGTGGCCTCAAACCCCGAGGCAAGCACATGCACAACCGGGGCCTCGCTCGCTCCCAGCCCACAGGCGAAACATTGCACCAAATCGGCGCCAGCGGCCGTTTCCACGAATTTGACCTCGCTACGAAGATCGTAGGGATCATCGTAGGGTGCGTTCAAAACAACGATCACCTCGCTTCGTTCCGGCTGGTTCTCCAGCACCGACACGAGCGTGTCCTCAAACCGTTGCAGATCGCCCATCAAGGGCACGATGACCGAGAGTCGTTGCACGAATACACCTTCCAAGGTGCCTTTTTCGGTTTATGTCGGTTAAATGGGCAAAGGAAGTTGATTCAATATGCTTGATTCTACGGGAAGATCAAGTTTATTCTGCTTATTTTATGCAATTTGTCCAACTATTTGCCCGTAACCTATTTTTCCGTCGCCCAAGTTTCGGCGAGTGCCACTAACCACTGAACGGATAAGGCCATCTCTTCGAGCGATGCCCACTCCTTCGGGGAGTGAATAGAATGGGCTCCACTCGACAGGTTTGGGGTAGGCAGCCCTAGTTCGGTCAGGCGGGAACCGTCGGTGCCGCCGCGAACGATCGTTTTTTTCGCCACGCGGCCGAGACGGGCGAGGGCCTTTTCCGCATAAGATACCGCCCGCGGCTCGCGGACAAGGCCATCGGCCAAGTTCAGATAACTTGGAACAATCTTCGTTTCGGCGCTGGCCTGGGGGTAGTCCTTGAGGGCCGCGTCGAGTGCGTCGCGGAGCATGCAAGCGTGGTCGTCCAGCCGCGCGGTTTCGAAGTCGCGGAGCAGAAAACGGATCTTCACTTCGCCAACCCCGCCGCTGATTTCCAGGGGATGGATGAAGCCCTCGCGGCCCTCGGTCGCCTCGGGGGCCAGGTGGTCCCGCGGCAGTCGAGCGAGAAAGTCGGCAGCCACGCGGAGGGCGTTGGTCATGCGGCCCTTGGCGATCGATGGATGGATATTCACACCGCGGATAACGACCTCGGCGCTATGGGCGGAAAAGGTCTCGATATCAATTTCATCGCTGTTGCCGCCATCGACGGTATAGCAGACGACGGACCCGAGCCGGCCGACGTCGATGTGATCCACGCCACGGCCCACTTCTTCGTCGCAGCTAAAACAGAGGCGGATGGGCCCGTGGGTGATCTCGCGGCGTTCCATGAGCCACGCGGCCATCTCCATGATGATGGCCAGGCCCGCCTTGTCGTCGGCGCCCAGGAGGGTCGTGCCATCGGTGGTGATCAGGGTGTGACCGATGGCCTTCTCCAGTTCCGGGTTTTCGGCCACGCGGATGACCTGTTCAGGATTGGCCGGCAGCACGATATCGCCGCCGCCATAACGACGGATCACGTGCGGCTTTACGCCTTTGCCGGTCGTCTCCGGCGAGGTGTCCATGTGCGAGCAAAAGGCGATGGTCGGAACGGACTCGGCTGTCGTCGCCGGTACCGTCGCCAGGACGATGCCAAACCCGTCCTGCGAGGCGTCCTCGATGCCCATGGCCTTCAATTCCCGCACTAGCAAACGGCCGAGTTTCAATTGCCCTGGCGAGCTAGGATACGCCTTCACGTCGGTGCGGGCGGTCGTGTCAATTTTCACGTAACGAAGAAAACGCTGAAGAAGACGACGGGTGTTCATTGAGAAGAGTGGGTGAGGAGTGGTGGGGGTGGCGACGGAAGTATTCTACGAAAATGCTACCGCCGCCCGCTACGCGAGAGGGCCGCGGTGAGGCACCTTCAGAAGTTCGGGCAACGTCCTTTCCTAACGACACATACTTAAAATCGCCAGATTTAAGGCTTGACAATTTCCCATCATAATCCCTGGCGCTGGCGGGGGCTAGTGGCGCAAAGGCGCTGTCCGTTACAATAAAGGGGGAATTATCCGATGGCGCAACGCCGCGACCAGACCCGCGCAGTGTATCTCACCGCCCCTTCACTCCATGTCTGCTTCGATCCGTTACCTGGTCTTCGATATCGAGAGTGTCGCCGATGGTCCACTTGTGGCGAAGCTCCGCTACCCGGGGGAGTCACTGGCGGCAGGCGAAGCGATACGCCGCTATCGGGCCGAGTTGATGGAGAAGTTCGAAAACGACTTTGTCCCCTACACGTTTCAATTCCCCATCTCCGTGGCCGTGGGCAAGGTCGCCGCCGATTTCCGCCTGGTCGATTGCGTGGTCCTCGACGAACCCCAGTTTCGCCCGCACGTGATCGCCGAGAATTTCTGGCGAGGTTGGGAAAAATACCACCGCCCCACCTTGGTCAGCTTCAATGGCCGCGGCTTTGACCTGCCCCTGCTGGAGTTGACGGCCTTTCGCTACGGGCTGAGCCTGCCGGGCTGGTTCGAATCGACCGGCAAACCCTCCGAACAGTCGCGGAACCGCTACAACACGGCCGCCCACATCGACCTCTGCGAGCTGCTCACCAATTTCGGCAGCACGCGGTTCCACGGCGGATTGAACCTCGCCGCCAACCTCATCGGCAAGCCCGGCAAAATGGACGTGCAAGGCAACATGGTCCAAGACCTTTACGATGCGGGCAAGCTGGCGGAGATCAACGACTACTGCCGCTGCGACGTGCTGGACACCTATTTCGTCTTTCTGCGGTCCCGCGTGCTCATCGGCCAGCTTACTATCGAGGCTGAGCAAGAGATCGTCGCCGAGGTGAAGACCTGGCTGGAACAGAGGGCCGAGCAGTCGCCCGCCTTCAAGCATTATTTGGCGTGCTGGGGCGACTGGCAGAACCCGTGGAAATGAACGACGGAGACAACAAGATGCCCAAGACACAGGTGATTCTCGTGGGCGGGTTCCTGGGCGCCGGGAAGACGACCATGCTGGCCGCCGCCACCAAACGGCTGTTGCAGCGCGGCATGCGGGTAGGCCTGATCACCAACGACCAGGCGGCCAACCTGGTCGATACCGCCATCCTCAGGGAGGTCAGCGACGCAGTGCAGGAAGTGGCCGGCGGTTGCTTTTGTTGCCGCTTCGACGAGCTGACGGCGGCCATGGACCGGTTGATCGAGGCGGGCGCCCCGGACGTGCTTATCGGCGAGCCAGTCGGGAGCTGCACCGATCTCTCGGCGACCGTGCTGCAGCCCCTGAAGCAATTCCATAGGGACCGCTTTGAAGTAGCGCCATTCTCGGTACTGGTGGACGTCAAGCAGGTGCGGACCCTGGAGCGGCTGAGGAAATCGCTGTCCAGCCCTGAGTCGCCGCGATTTCCGGAGAACGTCATGTACATCTACGAGAAGCAGCTCGAGGAGGCCGACCTGATCGTGCTCAACAAGGCGGACCTGGTTTCCCCCGAGGAGCTCGCCGATGTGGAAGCGACGCTCAAGCGGGAGTTCGCGCAGGCGCCGGTGCTGACAGTTTCGGCCCGGCAGGGCGACGGCATCGAGGCCTGGCTCGATCGCGTCCTTGCCGGCGATGCCGCGGGGCGGACGATCGCCGCGGTCGATTACGACGAGTACGCCGACGGCGAAGCGGCCTTGGGCTGGCTCAATGCGGAGTACCGGCTGGCCGCGAAGTCGGGCATCGATTGCAATGCCTTCTGTACGAACCTGCTGGGGGCTGTGCAGCGCGAATTGCGAGCGGCGGAGGCCGAAATTGCACACCTGAAGATCCACCTCGACGCCGAGCCGGGCGCGCTGGCCGCCAATCTAACCCGCAGCGACGCGACAGCCGATGTCCGTGGCCGGATGGAAGGCGAGCCTGCGCAGGCCCGGCTCTTGATTAACGTTCGCGCCCGCATCGATCCGGTGCAACTGCGGGCGATCGCCGAGCGATGCCTTGCCGAGGCCGCCGGCACGAAGATCGAAGTGAACGTGGAAGAGATGCGGTGCTTTGCGCCCTCGCGGCCGACGCCGACGCACCGCTTCGCGGGAGTTGTTTGAGTTTTCGTATCACATAAGATCGACAAGCACGCTGTTTTGCAGATCCATGCCGAGGCGAGTGAGCCTTAAAGCACTTTCGTGCCATTCAAGCAGCCCGCCGCCGATCGGTTTGTCCAGTTTTTCGCCGAATGCCTCGCGGATGCTCATCCCGTGCATGCGGGTAAAATCCTCATCCTTTACGCCGCGCGTCATGCGCAGGCCCAGCATCATGCTCTCAAACCGCGATTCCTCTCCTGATATGGGCTCCGACTCGGGTTCTTCGCCCGCCAGGTACGCATCAAGCTTAGCTGGATTCCTGGTGCGGCATTCCGCGAAAAAACTGTGCGCCGCGGAACCGAAGCCAAGATACGGCACTCGCGTCCAGCAGCCGACGTTATGCCGGCAGGCATACCCGTCGAGGGCAAAGTTGCTGATTTCATATTGATGAAAGCCGTGCTCGGCAATCGTCTGCCGCACAAGCTCGTACATGTCGCGCTCAATTTCCTCATCGGGAAGGGCCAGCTTTCCCACAGCGATATCGCGGCAGATCGGCGTTCCTTGCTCAACAATCAAACCGTAGCAGGAGAGGTGCTGGAGGGAGAGAGCAAGCCCGGCCTCCAGCGTTTCTCGGACATCCGAAACGGTTTGCGAAGGCAGGCCGAACATCATGTCCAGATTAATATTGTCAAATCCCGCTTGACGCGCAGTCTCTACGGCAACGATCACTTTCTCCCAATCATGGCCCCTGCCCAAGAGACGCAAGAGACGCGGCTGCATTGCCTGCGCGCCCATGGACAGCCGGTTGCCACCGGCTTTGCGCAGGGCCTGGGCAAAGGGCGCCGTGAGCGATTCGGGGTTGCATTCACAAGTAATTTCGGCACCCTCTTCCATGGGGAATGCCGTAAACAGCGCGTCCAGGATGCGCGTTATCTGGATACCGTCCAGGAGCGAGGGCGTGCCCCCGCCCAGAAAAATCGTATCGGCTTTCGGATGCCCCGTTTCTGCTCCGCGCCGCATTATCTCCCGGATAACGGCATCCACATAGCGGGGGATGTCCGCCTCGCGCCTGGCGAACGTTGCAAAGTCGCAGTACGTACACTTCCGTACGCAAAAAGGCACGTGCACGTAAAGCCCGATCGGTTGCTGCAAAGGTCCCTGCCTGCGTTTTTCCAAACGGTTATCGGTCGAAGTTTCAGTAGTTAAGGTTACCGCGTCGTACCGTTTCGGGCAACTCAAAGCCATTGCGGCATTGCGGCGGGGACGGCCGATCAACTTGTTGGCCGCATCGTTGCCGATGAACTCCTCGCTGACCGTGTCCCAATTCCGGCGTTCTCCGGCAGAGCGGGCGACATTCGCCCTATGAATCGGGCTGGAGAGACGCCTCTTGCAGCGCGGCCGCCATCTCCGCCACGTAGTCGCCGATCTCATTTAATACATCGCCCCGCGGGCGGGTCGATGCCTCGGCCAGGCGGCGGACGATCGCCGAGCCGACGATCAGCCCATCGGCCACCGGCGCGAGCATCCGCACGTGCTCGGGACGACTGATGCCAAAACCAATGCAGATCGGCAGCGGCGTCTGGCCGCGAAGCCAGGCCACGTTCTCCAGAATCTCCGCCGGCAACTCCGTCCGCTCGCCAGTGATGCCCGTCACCGAGACGTAGTAGATGAAGCCGCTGGTCCGCTCGGCGATCTTCAGGGCCCGCTCCCGCGATGTCGTCGGCGCGATCAACTGCACGAGCGAGAAGTCGTGGCGGCGACAGATTTCGGCCATGGCGGCGGATTCCTCGGCGGGCAGGTCGGGCACGATCGCCCCGCTGAGCCCCGCCTTCCGCGCGGCAGCCACGTACGATTCCGGGCCTTGTCGGTAAACGATCGCGTAGCTGACCATCGACACTACCGGGGCCTTCAGCTCGGGCGAAACCCGGCCAAGCGTGGCGAAGATCTCGGCCAACTTGACCTTGTGCCCTAGGGCCCGCGTGTACGAGCTTTGAATCACCGGTCCGTCGGCGATCGGGTCGCTATAGGGGATGCCCAACTCGCACAGACTGGCGCCCCGCGCGACAAGGCAGCGGAGCACGTCGGCCGTGAACTCCAGATCGGGATCGCCGGCCGTGATGAACGGCATGAGGGCCTTGCGCTTGGCGGCGCGAAGATCGCGGAAGAGCGTGTCGAGGGAGGACATGGGGGAAGTTGTCAGTTGCACGATGGTGGCAGGTTTAAGATTGCCACCATGATAAACCCTGGCGCCACCGCGGCATAGTGCCCTCGCCGCCCGCGCCGTACTGAGTACTGGGTACTGAGTACTGGGTGCTCTATCCTCGGTCCACCCACCGCTCCATAAACGTCATCGGCACCACGAGCAGGGCGATGGCGACGGCATAAGGCCACGGTCCCGCGGCGGCGAAGCAAGCGATGGCGTCGAGGAATATCAGCGCGGTAATGGAGCGGCGGACTGTGGCGCGGACCGGTTCTGGCGACGGCTGCACGATCGCCGGAACCGCGCGGACGAAGACGAAAACCGCAAACAAGGCGATGATGCCATACCAGTTCCACGACCAATTGCGCCACTGGCGAATGATCCATAGCTCCTCGCCCAGCCAGGGCAGCGAGCCGATCATTCCCACGCCGGCCAGCATGACCAACGTGGCAGCGGCCAGTTGCCGGCGATCGCTGCGGCGGGCGTCGTTGCGGGCGAACCAGGTCAGCCCGGCGATGTAGACGCCGACGCCCGCCGCGGCCACCGCGGCGTCGATCCGCCACGGGCCGCGGAAGACGCTCATGCCCAGCAGCACGTTGAGCATGCGGCAGCCGCCCATGGCCGCCGGCCCCAGCGGTGTCCGTTTCAGGCCGGCGTTGTAGAATACGATCAGTACGGCCAGGCCGGCGGCGACGATCGCCGGCAGCCAGGCGAGAATGAAATTGCCGGTCCGTGCTGAAGGGACCTTCGCCAACATCATGCTCGTTCCACAGCCCAGCACGACCCCCAACGTGAGCAATTGCCAGCCCAGCCAGCGGGCCGAAGCCACGGGAATGCGGCCGGAAGGCAGCGGTCGATAGGGTTGCTCCTGGCGATCGAGCTGCACGTCGAAGACGTCGTTGAGCACCATTCCGGCCGAATAGAGCAACGCGGAGGCTGTGGCCAGCAGCCCGAGCGTCCACATGCCGATCGGCAAGAGTGTGTGCCGCAGGTCGTCGCTGAAGGCCCAGGCGGCCTGGACGAAGAAGAAGCCCATCGCCACGTCGGCGACGGCGGTGAAGACGTTCGGCAGGCGGAGCAGTTCCAAGTAGCTCTGGAGGGGCGAGGAGGTTTCAGATTCGTCGGCGGATGGTGTCATAGTTCTGACCGTTCTGACCCCACCAGGTTTATCCCGGTTGGTGCACGAGATCGGTAGTTGTGCGTGCGAACCGAAGGAACACCCGGACCTCGCCCGGTTCATCCCTTGCAATTATACACTCGCCCGCAACCGTTCGATAAACCCCCTGGCCTCGCGGCCCGCCTCGTCGGGATTATCGATGTAGGGGTACAGCTCCACGGTCACCCAGCCCGCGTAGCCGGTCGCCGCAATCTCCCGCAGGACGGCCGGAAAATCGATCGCACCGCGGCCGGGAATCATGTGCTTGTGCTCGCGCGAGGGCGGAATGTCTTCGAGGTGGTAGTGCCTGGTGTGCGGGGCCATCCGCGCGATCCAGTCCTGCGGGTCCTCACCCACGCAATAGGCGTGACCAATATCGAAGTTCAGCCCGACCCACGGAGAGCCGATCCGCCCGGCAAACTCCAGGTATTGCTCGAAACGCTCGATCAACAAACCTGGCTCAGGCTCGATGAGCAGAGAAACCTCGAGCTTCTCGGCCAACTCGACGCAAGGCATGATTTCCTCGTAGAAGACCGCCGCGGCAGCCTGCCACGACTGCTCTGGCGGCAATGGTCCGCCCGGCTCGGTCTGGATGGACGGGCCGCCCAGGTCCTTGGCCAACTGCAGCGCCCGCCGAGTATGCTCGCGGCGGATCGCCCGATAGTTTCGGTCGGACTCGATCCAGGAAGGGTGCCAATAGGGTTGCCGAGGGTCGGCCACGGCGTTCATCATGAAGCCGTTGATGTTGGAGATCGCCATCCCATGCCGGTCGAGGCAGTCGCGGATTTCCCGCCGCCGCTGAGGCAGCAACCCGGCGGGCCAGGCGTGCGGGACGTCGGCCAGCAGTTCCATGCCGCGATAGCCCAAGGCCGCAATGCGGGCAACGGTCTCTTCCAGTGGATAGTTCAGGTAGGCGTTGGAGCTGAAGGCGAGTCGCAAGGCAGCCTACCGATTCTCAATCGGCACGTAGTCGCGCACCGTGTTGCCGATATAAACCTGCCGCGGACGCAAGATCTTGCTCGTCGGGTCGTCGTGCTGCTCCTTCCATTGGGCAATCCAGCCCGGCAGGCGGCCGATAGCGAAGCAGACCGTGAACATGTTCGTGGGGATGCCCAGCGAGCGGAGGATGATTCCGCTGTAGAAATCGACGTTGGGATAGAGCTTGCGATCGACGAAATAGGGATCGGCCAGGGCCAGCTCCTCCAGTTTCCGGGCGATATCCAGCAGCGGGTCCTTGACCTTCATCTGCGCCAGGACCTTGTCGCAGGAGGCCTTGAGGATCTTGGCGCGCGGGTCGTAGTTCTTGTAGACGCGGTGGCCGAAACCGAAGAGCTTGAAGGGATTGGCCTTGTCCTTGGCCGCCTTGAGACATTCTTCGGGCGACATGCCGCCGTGGTGGATCCGCTCGAGCATCTCCACCACTTCCACGTTGGCCCCCCCGTGCAAAGGTCCCCACAAGGCGCACACTGCCGCGGCGCACGAGGCGAAAAGATTCGCCCGCGCTGAACCCACCACGCGGGCCGTCGACGTGCTGCAATTCTGCTCGTGGTCGGCATGGAGGATGAAGATCAGGTTCAGAGCGTCCTCGATTTCCGGCACAACGTAGTACTGCTGGTAGGGAATCGAGAACATCATGTGCAAAAAGTTTGCACAATAGCGCATGTTCGGGTCGGGATAGATGAAGGGCAATCCCAGCGAACGGCGATACGAGAAGGCGGCGATCGTTCGCACCTTGCTGATCAATCGGGCGGCCAGCTCCTCGAACGACTCTTCATCACCCAGGGCGAGAAACTGGGGGTGATAACAGGCCAGGTTGCTCAAGGTCGCCGAGAGCAACGCCATCGGCGGCGCGTCGGCCGGAATGTGCTGGAACTGATGCTTCATCCCTTCATGCAACAGCTCGTTGCGGGTCAGCCGCTGGCTGAACCGATCCAGCTCCTCTTTCTTGGGAAGCCGGCCGAAAATCAACAACCAGGCAGCTTCGACAAAATTGGGATTCTCGGTGAATTGCTCGATGGGAATCCCCCGATAGCGGAGGATTCCCTTGTCCCCGTCGATGAACGTGACCGCACTTTTACAGACCGCCGTGTTCGACAACGAGGGGTCGTATGTTGTCAACCCCATGGCATCGCGGAGCCGTGAGATGTCGACGGCCTTCTCGCCCTCCGACCCCACAATGACGGGCAGCTCAATCTGCTGGTCACCAAGACAAAGCACCGCTTTTTCAGACATTGTAATTTCCCCCACGTGGTTTATAACCATCGATCATACAGCAGCGGGGCATAAAATCAATGGGGTGGTCTATTTTTTCCACACCTTAATGAGTACAGTACCGTGCGGCGGCACCGTCGCCTCGTAGCCGTCCGCCTGCTCGCCCAAACCCTTGTGCTGCCACAGGTCGCGCACCGCCAGCGGGCCCTGGCAGCCCAGATCGGACCAGGCCACCTTCACCGTCGCCGGCTGGTTGCCGCGATTGAACAGCCCTACGGCTTTCGCGCCGTCGAACAGCGGCCGGGCCCAGACTTCCGTCTGCTCGCTCTTCAGAACCCGCCCCGCCGGCTTGCCCAACGGATCCTGATTGATCGCCAGGACCTCGTCGTTGGTGAGCACGGCAAGTGTGAACTTGTCCATGGCCGACATGTCGCAACCGATCAACAACGGCGACGAGAGCATGCACCACAGCGAGATGTGCGTGATCTGTTCGTTGGGCTTCAAGTGCGTGGGGTGCAACGAGGGACCCCAGCCCACCTTGCCGACGACGAGCATGTCGGGGTCGTTCCAGTGGCCCGGCGCGGCATACTTTTCGTGTCCGTTCTGATTGAAACCAATCCCGGACATGCTGCCCCAGTTGTCGGTGATGTCGCCGGTCGTCCGCCAGCAATTACCGCCCACCTTGGCACCCCATTTCCAGACGTCGCCCATGCCGTACTGGCAGAGGCTGAAAACGATGTCACGGCTGCACTCGTCCAATCCCTTGCGCATCACCTGGTAGGGCTTCATCAAGGCCGCTTGATCCGGGTTAGGGGCGATCTCACCGTACGAGCACCAATCGTACTTGAGGTAATCGACTCCCCAGCGGGCGTAGGTCGCGGCGTCCTGGGCCTCATGCTTGTAACTGGCTTCGTAGCCCGCGCACGTCTTGGGCCCCGGCGACGAGTAGATGCCCAGTTTCAGGCCCTTGCTGTGCACGTAGTCCGCCAGGTCCTTCATATCCGGGAACTTGTTGTTGGTCTTGATTTCGCCTTTGGCGTCGCGGCCGCCTTCCCAACAATCGTCGATGTTGACGAACTGAAAACCGTGGGCCGCCAGACCGCTGGCCGCCATGGCGTCGGCCGCCGCACGGACCTTGGCATCGCTGACCGCGCTGGCCCAGCAGTTCCACGAGTTCCAGCCCATGGGCGGAGTGAGGGCCAGCTTGTGCAGACCGCCGACGATCGTCAGTTCCCGTTTATCGCTGCCGCGGGCGTTGCTGACCTCGATCTGGACGATGGTCTTGCCTGGTTGGGCGAGCGAGCCGGTGATGACGCCGGTGTCGGCATCGAGGGAAAGGCCCGCGGGCAGATGCGCAGCCGCATAATGGAGCGGCTTCTCGCCGGTGGCCGGGATCAGGAAGAGGAAGGGCCGCCCGGGCGTACTGCCGACGACCCGCGCGCCGTGTATAGCCGGCTTGGGCGAATCCTCACGGACGATGTCCGGCACTACGGCTGGGACTTCCGGCACCGCGGTGGTCTGCGGTTTCTGGCTGGCCCCTTCCGCCAGCACCAACACGGCCCCTGCCCAGTCGGCGTGGTCGAAGTCGACGCCGTCGTCGGCGTCGCCCACTACCAGCGTGAGGTGCTTGGCCCCGTGCAAATTGGCCTCAAGACGCTTGGGGGTATCGCCCCCGCGCATCGCCCCGCTCTGGGCGACGTTCTTGCCGTCCACCCAGACCTCGAATGTCACACTGCCTTTGTTGCCGGTCTCGTCATCGACACCGACGAAGGAGACGAACTGCTCGGCGGCGCCATGGAGATCGATGTGTACCTCGCTCACAGCATGGGTGCCGACACCATGCTCGAACCGCTGGCCATGGATCCTTAAAGCATGCCCCTCAACTGACCCGCCGGCGTGCGGCTGGCCCCAGCCTTGCTCGATCTTGGAAACATCCAGCGAATCCAGCCAAATTGCGCCCTGTGGGGCTTTCGCACCGGAAAGGGCTTCTTGATCGAGTTCGGCCGTCTTGGCGGCCGACACAAGTAGGGCTGAAAAAAGGGTTGCAAGACAAAGAGATGGGGCAATACGGGTTGACATGGCAGGTCCTAGCAAGGAAGGTTGGGGAAGTTAGACTGGACGGTAGCCCGGTGAGGGACCTCCTTCGGCCATAACGGCTTTAGGCCGGAGTTTCCCGCCGATTGGCCCCCATTATAACATGCGACGGAAAGCAATGCGAAAAGGTCGATCAGGGATTTATTTCAGTTTTCTCTTGACTGATATCACCGAAGCGGGATAATTCGCATGTGTAGCACTCAGCGATCGTAGTCCTGGCTTCCGCCGACCATGAGTAGATGGTGCTCGGCCGACGCTATGAACGCACCTTGGAGACAAGACATGCAACCGACTAAAAAACTGTTTTCGTTGGCCGAGGAGTTCAAGAATTTCGCCCTGAAGGGCAACGTCATCGATATGGCGGTAGGTGTGGTGATTGGCACGGCTTTTAGTGGAATCGTCAATTCACTGGTCAAGAACATAATTATGCCGATTGTGAGCATCCCCATTCCGGCAAATGAAGGATACACCAAGTGGCAGATCGGGCCAGTGACATACGGCCTGTTCCTGAGTGACATCTTGAATTTTCTCATTATCGCCTTGGCCTTGTTCTTCTTCATCGTGAAGTTTCTGGGCTGGATCTTGCGGACCAAGCGGGAGGCTCCGCCACCACCGCCATTGACCAAGGACCAGGAGCTGCTGATCGAGATTCGCGATCTGCTGAAACACTTGCAGCCGTAACGGCGCACGCATAGTGCTGCCGGAGTTCCGGCTCTTGCCGGCCGCATTCACCCGCTAAAGCTGGAACTCCAGCGGGGGACCGCGCGCACTTTTTCCCTCTCCGTTCCCCGCACTTCCCTCCCGCCTTCTTCTGCGGCGCTGCTTTTTCACAATTTCTATGCGTTTTTGCCGTTGACCTGCCTCGGGTCGATCGCATAATATATACAGGAAGTTCAGACATTAATACGCTTGGACTTTAGCGCACCTGCGAATCTTGCAGTCAACTCGGGTTTTGGCCGCCGCGATTCCAACCTTCCGGGTGCGGTTCTCGATGGAGCAACCGAGTGGTTCTTTGCATGGGGCAAAGACGCGGTTCCGGAGGAGAAGCGTCAGCAAGGATTCGATCATGCTCATTTTGACCCGCAAGTCCGGCGAATCGGTAGTGATTGCCAACGACATCACGGTGACCGTGGTGGAGGTCAAGGGGGAACGAGTGCGGCTCAGTTTTTCAGCGCCGCCGGAAGTGACCATTCATCGCGAGGAACTCCAGAAGAAGATTGCGGCGGGCTTGGCGGAGCCAGCCCACCGCTAAGAGAAAGCCCCTGCCGGGGGCGCTTGCTTTTCTCTCGTTTTGGGAGCATGATAGGAAACGGCGCGGCAATCTGCCCGCGGCTATTTCTTTGTTCGCCCCGAGGAGAGTTCCCATGAAGCGTCGTTCTATTGTGTTGTTTCTTGGCTTGGCGGCTATTGCCGGCAGCGTCTGGGTGGGCCATACCGTCTGGGGTCAGACCGCTGCGGCCCCCGAGAAGTCTTATACGATCACCCAAAGCCAGTTGGACAAGTACGTGGCGGAGCAGGTCGGCAAGGCCGTGGCGGCGGAGCGGGGCAAGACCAGTCAGGCTACCGACGAGCAAGTGCTCGACCCCAAGAACTGGCACAAGGCCATCTTCAACAAGGCCGAATACGTCATCTATACCGGGCCCGGGCAGTTGATGTTCCACCACTGGGTTAATCCCACAGCCACGCCCGACAAGACGGTGCCTAAGACAAGCAAGCAATAGGACTTGCGTCAATTCGCAGGATGCTGCCCAACGGGGCGTTTTCTTGCGGTGCTATGCCCGTGCTAGGACGTGATGAAACCCGGGGCAGTTTTCCACATTCTGCCGTGCGGCGGGGGGCACTTAGAAAATGCTTTCTCAAGAAATGCCACGGGGCCTTTTTATCCCTTAAGGTCAAGTGGCGCTGGGGCTGGAAGCTCCATGATCATCTTGTTGTAGATGATGCCGGTCTGCCTATCGCGGTATGGCTTTGTCATTTTGCCGAAGCCAAACCACTCGTAAAGCTTAATCGCACCAACATTGTCGCGGTGTACACAAAGACCGAGATAGCGATCTCGGTCTCGGTGTTCCTCAGCTTCAGCTTGCAGGTCACGCAGAATCAAAACGGCGAATCGTTCGTTCTTAGCCGCATTTTCAGGCTTGTGTTGGAATCGGGAATCTACGGCGACCCACGGAATCACGCTGATTTTTTTGAATTCGCTCTTGTGCGTCGGTACTCGCCATTCAGTTGGGCCGATCGATCCGAAGCCGATAAGGTCCCCCTCCTCAGTTCGGTACAGCCATACTTGCGTATTGTCGCCAGCGATAGCGCCAAGTGCGCAGTCTAGCGTCTCGTCGGGATGGCCCTTAATCCATTTTGCGGCAGCCAGGGCACAAACACTTTCGCCGCAATGGAAATCCTGAACAGACGAACGCAGATCAGAGCTAAACGGCACTTTGATGATGCCGGCCATTGAACGCCCGTTTCATAACTACGCGATCGTTGGAATCTTCTGTGCAGTAAACCGCGCTCGCCCGTATTCTTGGCCGTGTTGCTGACGGAGCAATTGAAGATCCGCCAGGTCTTCCTCGGCGGAAAAGACCCCGGGACTCTGCACAACGGGCGTCGATCCTCGTCTAACCGCGCTACGCGTCAGCCTTGATACGGCATCTGTGGCCAATGGTCTCGTTTCTTCTTCGTTTTCGACCGGCAGTGTCATGACAGCAAGTCCGAGCAGGAGAGCCTTAACTAATTTGGTGACGGGCAAAATGTCCGTTGGCAAGGGCCGCCGCGACTGGGGCATCAAGCCAATCCACAGGGATTGTTCGTCAAGGCTGACAAATCCAGTGGTGCTTGGGCACCGGGGTCGTTCACGATTTCGGTATAGGCACTCAGTTGCAGGGAAGGCGGGCGGTACAAAAGACTGGTGTCTTGCATGATTGTTCTACTGGCGGATCAATAAGTTGACGATTTGGAGGGATTCCTCCATCGCGCTGTCCCAGTTTTCTAGGTGCCGCACAATCCGCATATGCGGTTCAGCCTCTTGGGCCGATGCCAAGTCGAGGTGAAAGTTGAAGGCGCACTGCATCACTTCTCGGTCGTTTAGCTTTATCGGCCTAATATCAAGTTGCAAGCGGCATCCCAAGGTGTCCTTGGATACAAACGTTCCGTACTTTGCATCGGGCGTGTCGAACGCAGCAAACAGCGGGCTGCCGGGGACAGCAAAATAATGACGGCCTATCGCGGCGATCTCTCGTTCATACGACAAGTGCCAGGTAAAGTTTAGGCCAGCCCCACTAAAGGGGGTATGCGGTATGGCGCGAATAATTCCGCCGACAATTGCAAGGATTAGTGAGCCCTGCTCCTCTTTTGCGACCGTCGGAACAAATTGCAATTGGGGCGGCGCAACAAACAAGACAAACCGCTCGGTTTGCACATTAGCGGCCATTGGGGCAAATAAACCGGCCTGCAAATCACGTTCGCTGAGAAACTTATTTCGAACAAGCCATGGCTGAGAAAAGACTGTGGGATTGAACTGGTTCGCCGCGACGACGACGCTTGCACTCACTAGTTCGCTAGGCATATGCGAACACTCGTTTGGGTGGTTCTGGCCACAGTTCCCAGTGTAGTTTACCCCTATTCTCTAATAATACCATACAACGACAATTAGTGCTATGGGGTTCAGTCGATTTCCGAGAAATGGTAGCCACCTCCCTCGAAAAAGCAGGAGAACCCTCGGTGACGTACTCGTCTGGATTGAAAACTTCGGTTCGCGACGCCGGGCCCACGGTCTACGAAGGTCGCCGTCCCTCCCTTGACACCCCCCCGCTGCGAGGCGAAAATTCACGCATTGTCAGAGTTTTTCGCCCCGCAGCCCTCGATCATCGGAGGATCAAGTCATGGCGACTGGCGCCCGCCGCCCGAAAGTCGAGAAGACCAAGCACCTCACCTTGCGGGACCGGCTATCGCGGTTGACCTATGCACGGGCCTGCCAGCTCCTGGGACCCAGCGGGGCCCAGTTGATCCGCGAGGGATCGAATTACGAAATCGATCTCGAGCGCGACGTCTACCTTCGCGGCGACCTGTTCCGGGTGAAATTCTCGGAAACGGACGATGGCAAGAACATCGTGGCCTCGATCACCACGATGGCCGCTGCCGGCAGCCGCTTGAAGTTCAACTGCACCGCTTGTGAAACCGTGTGCCGCCATGTAGGCGCGGCCGTCTCGCTGGTCCTCGAGGACAAGACTGCGCTGGGCCTGGCCGCCCCGCCCGACGAAAACCTGCCCCTGGAACTACTCAGCGAGAGCGAACTGCTCCAGCGGGCCCTCCAGGAACGGCAAGAGCGAGCCGACTCCGAAAAGTTTCGCATCACGTCGTCCGATCCCAAGACGCCCTGGACCGATTACATGGTGGCCAGCGCACTGTCAGGCAAAACCTACCGCGTGGCCTTGCGGGGGGAAGAGCGGGGGCAGTCGTATTGCTCCTGCCCCGACTTTCGCACCAACACGCTGGGAACCTGCAAGCATCTCTTGCATCTGCTGGGCCGGGTACGGCGGCGATTCCCGGCCGCCCAGCGGCAGAAGCCCTATCGCAATACCGAGACGTTCGTCCACGTGCTCTACGGCGAAGAGACAACCCTGCACCTGCGGTTGCCCGACAAGCCCGACGCAGAAGTCGTCGCTCTCGCCGGCAGCCTGTCCGAGAGGCCTATCGGCGACGTGCGGAAGCTGGTCGAGTTCCTGGGTCAGATGGAGCGCACGGGTCGCAGTGTGACCGTTTATCCCGATGCCGAGGAGTTGATCCAGCAGCGGCTCTTCCAGCAGCGCATGGCTCGGCGCATGGCCGAAATCCGCAGCAACGCGGCCCAACACCCCTTGCGAAAGTCGCTGCTGAAAATTCCACTGTTGCCCTACCAGCTCGAGGGCATCGCCTTCGCCGCGGGGACGGGGCGTGCCGTCCTGGCCGACGACATGGGCCTGGGCAAGACGATCCAGGGCGTCGGCACGGCGGAAATCCTCGCCCGCGAGGCCGGCGTCAGCAAGGTGCTGGTAGTCTGCCCCGCCTCGCTGAAATCGCAGTGGCGGAACGAGATCCAGCGGTTCTGCGACCGGAGCGTACAGCTCGTCGTGGGCTCGGCCGCGCAACGGGCAACGATCTACGAGAACGACGCCTTCTTCACCATCTGCAACTATGAGCAAGTGCTCCGCGACATCCTGGCCGTGGAGCGAACTCGCTGGGACCTGATCATCCTCGACGAGGGCCAGCGGATCAAAAACTGGGTGTCCAAGACGGCGCGGGTGATCAAGGGTTTGAAATCGCCGTTCGCCCTGGTCCTCAGCGGCACGCCGCTGGAGAACCGGCTGGACGAACTGTACTCCGTGATGCAGTTCGTTGACGAGCGGCGGCTGCCGCCCGCCTTCCGCTTCTTTCATCGCCACCGCATAGTCGACGAGAAGGGCAAGGTGCTGGGGTACAAAAACCTCGATCAGCTCCGCGAACGGCTCCGCGGCGTACTGCTCCGCCGCACCCGCGACTCGGTCCTGCAGCAACTGCCGCCGCGGACGACCGAGCTGGTCCGCATCCCCGCGACCGAGGAGCAGAGCGCCCTGCACTCAGCCCACATGCGGATCGTGCAGATGATCACGCGGAAGAAATTCATCTCGGAGATGGACCTGCTGCGGCTGCAAAAGGCCCTGCTCATGTGCCGCATGACGGCCAACAGCACGTACCTGGTGGACAAAAAGAAGCCGCATTATTCCAGCAAGCTGGAGTACCTGGCGGAATTGCTCGACGGCCTGTTCGGCGAGGCCAACCGCAAGGTGCTCATGTTCTCCGAGTGGACGACGATGCTGAACCTCATCGAGCCGCTCTTGAAAGCCCGCAAGCTGGACTACGTGCGGCTGGACGGCCAGGTCCCGCAAAAGGACCGCCAGACTCTGGTGAACCGCTTCCGCGAGGACCCGACCTGCCGCCTCTTCATCACCACCAATGCGGGTTCGACGGGCTTGAACCTGCAGGCGGCCAACACGGTGATCAACGTCGATTTGCCCTGGAATCCGGCGGTCCTGGAGCAGCGGATCGCGCGGGCCCACCGCATGGGCCAGCAGCAGCCGGTGCAGGTCTACGTGCTGGTGACGGAGGGGACGATCGAAGAAGGCCTCTTGAACACGCTGGCGTCAAAGCGCGACCTGGCGATGGCGGCGCTCGATCCCGATTCCGACGTGACGCAGGTCGATCTGACCAGCGGCGTGGACGAACTGCGGCGGCGGCTGGAGGTCCTGTTGGGGCGCACCCGGAGGCGCCGGTGGACATGAGCCAGAAGCAGGAGGTCGTGGCCGAGGCGCAGCAACTCGCCCAGCGCCGCGAGCGGGTGGCGGCAGCCGGCGGCGAGATGCTCGGCGCCGTCTTCAGCTTTCTCGGCGAGCTGGTGGCGAAGGATGGTTCTCAACCGCCTGCCGACGGCCTGGTGACGCAGGTCCGCGATCGGCTGGGCGAATGCGTGGAAGACGACGGCTCGGGTCATCCGCGGCTGACGGTTACGCTGCCCGATCGCAGCGCCCTGGACTCGCTGGCGCAGACGCTGGCGCGGCTGTTGCTCGCCGGCAGCGAGGGCAACGGCAGCGCGGAGGCTTAGGGGTCTAACTACATTCGACAAGCTGAGCATTGGAATGCCCCCGGACGAGCCCGGGGCATTACGATGTCGAGCCCTAGCACGATCCATGCCCTAGGCGGAAGTACACCAGCTTTCTAGCCGTACTTCACTTCTACTGGGCATTTTAACCGATTTTTAACGGAAATCTCACACGGTCCTCACACGCGGACAGGATAATAAAGGCGTGGGCCGCAGGGCCCCCAAACCTCCCCTTTTTACCCCTGTTGCGTACCTGATGTCTTCCACCCCAGACATTTCCAGGAAGGAACTCCACCATGCATGATGCGCGTGTCTCGAAGTGCGACCTCCACGTCCACAGCAAGTACTCCGATCGGCCCAGCGAATGGTTCCTTCGTCGTATGGGTACGCCGGAGTCGTTTGTCGAGCCGTCGGCCGTTTATCGCAACGCCCGACAAAAGGGAATGGACTTCGTGACCATCTCCGACCACAACTGCATTCGTGGGGCACTGGAGATCGCGCACTTGCCCGGCACGTTCATCTCCAACGAGGTGACGACTTACTTCCCCGAGAACGGCAGCAAGGTGCATGTGTTGGTTTCTGGCATCACGGAAGAGCAATTCCGCATGATCCAGGAGCTGCGGGCCGATATTTACCGCATGCAGGAATACCTCATGGGCGAGGACATTATCTGCTCGGTGGCGCACGTGCTGTTCCGCGTCAACGGGCGGTTGACCATCGACCAGTTCGAGCGGTTATTGCTGCTGTTCCCGCGGTTCGAGTTGATCAACGGCACGCGGGACCGCCGCGCCGCGGACCTGCTGGGCACGATTCTCGCCAGCCTCACGCCGGATATGATTGCCGAGATGGCCGACCGCCAGGGCATCGAGCCCTACGGACCGCAGCCCTGGCGGAAGGTGTTGACGGCGGGCAGCGACGACCACAGCGGGGCCTACACGGCGACGGCCTTCACCAAGACGCCGCTGGCCTCCAGCGTCGACGAATACCTGGCCTCGCTCCGCCGCGGCGAGCACGAGCCCGACGGTTCGTGCGGCGGCAGCGTGTTGATGGGCCATGCCTTCTATCACATTGCGTATAGTTACTACCAGGACCGTTTTGTCCGCAGCAACCAGGGAGGCCGGCCGACGCTGGTGGGCCAGCTCTTCGAGCGGCTGCTGAAGAGACCGAGCGAGGAGAGCGCCGCATGGACGTTCAAGGGTTTGGCCACGCGGTTTTTCGTATCGCGGAAGTTGAGCAAGCTCAGCACGTCGGAGCAGCAACTAGTGGCCGATTTCCGCCGCCTGTTCTCCGCCAAGCCGGAGCAGCACACGGCCCAGCCGCTGATGGACGACCGCCGCACCTTCCAGATCGCCTGCCACATCAGCCACACGCTGGGCTGCACGTTCCTGCAGCGGTTCATCGAGTTTGCCCGGCAGGGAAAGCTGATGGAAACCCTGCAGACGATCGCCTCGCTGGCGCCGGTGGCGCTGAGCATGGCGCCCTACCTGGCCGCCTTCAGCACGCAGCACAAGGACGAGCGGTTCCACCAGGCGATCGCCGCCCACTTCCCCGCGGCATCGCACCTCCGCCGGGCGAGCGATCATAAGGCATGGATCACCGACACCTTCGCCGAGGTCAACGGCGTGAGCCGCACCATCCAGGTCCTGGCCGAGACGGCCCGCCGCACCGGTCGCAAGTTGGTCGTGCTCACGAGCATGGAAAAGTCGCTTGAGACGCGAGTCGACCTGAAGAATTTCAAGCCGGTGGACACTTTTCCCATGCCGGAATACGAATCGCAGACGCTGGCCTTTCCGCCCTTTCTGGAGATCTTCGAGTACATCGAGCGGCATTGCTTCAATGAATTGATCATTTCCACGCCCGGTCCCATGGGAGTTACCGGGCTGGCCGCCGCCCGCTTGCTGGGGCTGCGGACGACGGGCATCTACCACACCGACTTCGTGCAATATGTGCGGCACCTGACGCAGGACGACGACCTGGCCGACCTGACCTGGCAGTACCTGCGGTGGTTCTACGAGCAGTGCACGACGATCCTCGTGCCGACCGAGACCTACCGGCGGCAGCTCATCGACAACGGCTTCGACCCGTCGCGGCTGGGCGTGATGGCCCGCGGCGTCGATGCCCAGCTTTTCCATCCTTCCAAGGCCTCGCCCACGTTCTTCGACCGCTACGGACAAGCGAACCGGTTCCATTACCTGTACGTAGGACGTATATCGAAGGAGAAAAACGTGGACGCCCTGGTCACGGCTTTCGAGGAGATCGTGCGGCGGGGCTACCAGGCAGGGCTGGTCTTCGTGGGCGACGGGCCACACCGGCAACAGTTGGCGACACGTTGCCGGGACCTGCCGGTTGCCTTTACCGGCATGCTGGAAGGCGAAGAGTTGGCTCGCGCCTACGCCAGCGGCGATTGCATGGTCTTTCCCTCGACCACCGATACTTTCGGCAACGTGGTTCTGGAGGCCCATGCCTCCGGGCTGCCCGTGATCGTCTCCGACCAAGGAGGCCCCGCGGAGATCGTGCGGCGGCACGACGCGGGGATGATTGTCGATGTAGCGCAACCCCAGGCCCTGGCCGACGCCATGGAGAAGATGCTGCTGGACGCCGATCTCCGCGGCGATCTGCGGCAGCGGGGCCTGCAGAGCGCCGCCGAGAGCCGCTGGGAGAACGTGTTGGAAGAGTTCTGGAGCCGCGACAAACGTGAGACCGCCGCAACCGACGTAGAGGCATGCCGTTCGCTTGATGCTCGCATCGCCCCGGGCGTGATCGCCATGGAGGTGGCCTGAACGGGTGCGCGCTCGACGACAGTGCGCTCACGTGCGCGACGAGTGCGCTCCACAGGTGCGCAAAATCGCGGCGGAACTAGTAGGAGGCTGTATGTCCCTGAGACCTTCACGATCGTGCCGCAAAGCCAGGCGTGACGCCTGGTGGCGGCAGTTCCTTGCCGAGGGCGAAGCTCATCCTAGTGAGCTGCCGCAACTTACCGCGTGTGACGATGATGAAGAGACCGATGCCGGCGACCGCGAGCAGCGCGGGGATTCCGCAGAGGCAGCCGTCGTCGCAGAGGAAATCCCCCTGAAAGTCCGCCACTTGAAAGTCGCCGCCGATCGAGGCCACCTCGAGGCAATGTATCTATTGGCGCAGGAATGCGAAGATCGGACCGCGCGGATCCACTGGCTGACGATGGCCGCCGAGCGCGGTCACGTGCCCGCCATGCACGATCTTGGCTTGGCGTCGATCGCCTTGCACGAGCGGCGGCGGTGGCTGCTCCGCGCGGCGCGGCAGGGCTGGGCCGAATCGATGGCGGAGTTGGGGGATGTGGAGTGCTCGTGAGGCGGGCACGCGCTGCAAAGCCAAGAGTATTGCAGAATAATGACTGACAGAAAAAAGCTGCAGCGGGATTGAGCGTCCCTCGCCGCGTCGCCGTTCTTCTGCCAATCATTCTTCTGTCATTATTCCGCCTTCTGCCCAATAAACGTGTAGTACGGCACGCGAATCAGCGGAATATAGGGCACCTTGGCCCGATGCTCTTCCAAGCGGATGGTGCGGAAGTTCCGCTGCAAATAGGGAATGTGATCCGCTGACAGGAAGACGTTGTCCGAACCGAACCAGGCGGGCCAGAAGGTGCGCGTGAACCACGATTGCCGGCCCCGGCCCTCGGCAGGGTATTTGCGCGCGACGAAGAAGTCCGTCACGCCGATCGTGCCGCCCGGCCGCAACATCGCCACGGCATTGTCGATCGCAGCAAACCAATCGGGGATCATCGTCAGCGAGTAGGAGAGCGTCACCACATCCGCCGCACCGGCGGCGGGCCGGAAGGTCGTTGCGTCGGCAGTAACGGCCTCGACGTTCCTCCAACCGCGGCCTTCGCACCGCTTCCGCGCCACCGCCAGCAGCGAGTCGCAGAGATCGACCAGAAAGACTTGCCGCGCCTTGTGCAACTCGGCGCCGATCGGCTCCAGGTTGGCCCCGGTGCCGCCGCCCAGATCGACCCACACTCCGCCTTCGGGCACAGGGATCGAGCGGTACATCGCCTCGCGGCCTTGCAGCAGCCGGCGGCGGAAGTCGTCGTAGCTGTCAGCCTGACCGGAATAAAACGATTCCAGCCGCGCGGCATGGTCCTTGCCGCGGACTGGCTTGGCAACAATGTGATAAAGGACGCGTAAGTCTGTAAGCAGAGACATCAGGCGGCCAGATCGGCGATATGGAAGCTGCCGTACGTGTGCACGCGGCACTGCGAGTGCAATTCCTCGGCCAAGGCGCGGTCGTAGGCCAACAGTTCGCCCACGCGCGACGGCTTGCCATTCACCAGGATCTGCGTCTGATCGACAAAATCGGTCCGCAGGCCGGCGCTCCGCCACAGGATCCGCGCGCGGGCGCCGCGCGACGAACGATCCATTGCCATTCCTGGGCCAGCAGCGGCAGCCGGCGCGTCGATAGCCAATCCATGTGGTCCAACAGCACGAAACGCGTGATTGGCCGCGGATCCTTCGTCAAAAAACCCTCCACGGAGTCGGTGTGCGTCTCGACGCGGTCGGCCAGTGCGCCGCGAAGCTTTTGGAAGTTTTCCGGTTTGAGGTATTCCGGGCAACACTCCGGCGTGTAGCTGCCCGTCATATATACGCGCCAGAAATAGTTGTCGCAGAGCGGCAGCCGGGCGAAAACCGCCTCCACGCAGTCCTGGAGGAAGCGGTTGATTCCGCCCGGATATTGCGTGTCAATCTGGTATCGCTGGGCCTGCGGCACGCCAAGGAGCGTGAGAATGGTGTCGCGGCGCATGGCGAAGCGCATCGACTTGGACCAGAACCGCTCGCGGAAGTGCCGTTCGTAAATCTCTTGCTGCTGGGCGACGGTCGCACACTGGAGCAGGTCGTTGATCTGCGGCCGCAGTTTGGCGACGCGGTTGATATACACGTTGATCAACATGGCGAAGGTGCCGCACGTGCCGCGGAAGTAGAACGGCCGGCGGTTCTCCGGATCGAAGAACTTGATCCAGCGGTCCCAATAGTTGCGAGGCCACTCCGACAGGGCGGGCCGCAGCTTGTCTTGGTAGATCCGCTCCGCACCGGGCAGACGGCCGCAGCCGAACATGGCGAAGAAGTCTTCATATTCAAGATGGCGGATGCCGGCTAGCTTCAGGTCCAAAAGGGCGTTTTGCCGCGGATTCATGTCGACTGCCACGACTTGCTTTGGACCGGCCAAGGCGTAGTCCAGGGCGTTGCACCCGGCCGACGTGATGACCAGGACCGTGTCGTCCGCCGCGAGTTTCAACGCTTGATGATCCAGCCGGGGATCTTCCCAGCAGGTGTTGTAGACCAGGTTGTGGCCATGGACCAGTTTAAAGACCTGACTGCCCGCCCATTCGCCAATCGACATGGATACTCTCCCTGCATCGCCTTCCAATAACCCAGGCTCCCAGCCCGAGGAGTTTATAACACATCGCCAAAGTCTGTGTTCTACGGTGTTTGTGGCGGATCGTCAATTGCTATTGAAGCGTGTTTATGCGAGTTTCGCGTCATTGCCCCTCCTATGTGTATGGCTCAATGCGTCGCGAGGCTGCCATTCCATTAGCGTTGTGTTAAAGTCCGGTTGACCGTAGGGTGGGACCAGATCGCGGAGCGAGCGCGGGCCCACCATGATCGGCTGCCAGGCACGTTAATGATGGGCCTGCGCTCGCTCCGCGAAGTGGTTCCGCCCTACCCGCTCGTTCAGTCCGGGTAGTTGACCGGCGACGCCCAGACAGGTTACAGTGGAGGATGGCCCGTCCGACGGGTTTTACGCTGCAACCATAGATGGTAACGAGCTTGCCAATATAAGGCGTTATGTTCGCCAAACGGGTGATACCGTGTCTCGACGTCAATCGGGGCCGGGTCGTCAAGGGGACGAATTTCTTGAATCTCCGCGACGCCGGCGATCCGGTGGACGTTGCTGCGCGTTACGAAGAGGAGGGCGCCGATGAACTGGTTTTCCTCGACATTACGGCCAGCCACGAGGGACGCGATATCATCTTGGACGTGGTCCGCCGTACAGCGGAGGTAATCTTCATGCCGCTGACGGTCGGCGGCGGAATCCGCACCATCGACGACATCCGCGCCCTGTTGAACGCTGGGGCCGACAAGGTCTCGATCAACTCCACCGCCTGCCGCAATCCCGATTTTATTTATCAGGCCGCGCGGCGTTTCGGCAGCCAGTGCATCGTGGTCAACATCGATCCCAAGCGGGTAATCAAGGATGGCCGCGAAGTATGGGAGGTGCATATCAACGGGGGCCGGATCGGCACCGGACTGGAGGCTGTCGCCTGGGCGCGTGAGGTCGAGCGGTTGGGGGCCGGCGAGATCGTGCTTACTTCGATGGATGCCGACGGCACCAAGAACGGCTACGATCTGGAAATCACCCGCGCCGTAACCCGCGCCGTGCGAGTGCCGGTGGTGGCCAGCGGCGGGGCCGGCTGCCCGGAGCATCTCGCCGACGCCATTCTGCTGGGCGGGGCCGAAGCCGCCCTGGCCGCCAGCATTTTCCATTTCGGCCAATATTCCATCCGCCAGACCAAGCAATTGATGCGCAAGCGCGGCGTCCCGGTGCGCCTATGAACCGGTGGAGCTATTACCGGTGGACCTATTACCGGTGGACTTGTAAGGAAGCATGATTAGACCATCTGAAGAACCGCAACCATCCATGCCGACAACCCATGCGAACACGACCGAGGAACCGGTAGAGTTGGGGCGATTCGTCCCCCACGGCGAGCTGGAAATCGACAAGCTCTTCCGCGCCCTGGTGAAATTCGAGGGCAGCGACCTGCACCTGAAGGTGGGCAGCTCGCCCATCGTCCGCGTCGGCGGCACGCTCCGCCCGCTCAACCGCGGTGCGATCGACGACGCCGAAATGGCCCGGTTGGTCCTGCCGCTGTTCCAGCACGACGCCCACCGCATGCAGATCTTCGAGGACATCGGCGGCTGCGACTTCGCCTACTCGCTGCAGATCGACGACAAGCGCTGGCGATTCCGTGTGAACGTGCTCCAGCAAATGGGCAGCCTGGGGTTGGTGGCCCGCCGGGTGAACAACTGGATCCCCGATTTCAAGTCGCTCTACCTGCCCGACGGACTGGAGCGGCTCTGCCAATTCGACCAGGGCATGATCCTCCTGGCCGGCGTGACCGGTTCCGGCAAGAGCACGACGATCGCCTCGATGCTCGACTGGATCAACCACAACTACCGCAAGCACATCCTCACGCTGGAGGACCCCATCGAGTTCACCTTCACCGAGGACAAGTGCCTGATCAACCAGCGCGAGATCGGCAACGACGTGAAGGATTTCATGATCGGCATGAAGCATGCCGTGCGCGAAGACCCCGACGTGATCCTGGTGGGCGAAATGCGCGATCGCGAGACCTTCGAGACGGCCATCCAAGCGGCGGAGACGGGCCACCTCGTTTTCGGCACGATCCACGCCTCGACCGCCCCCAGCACCATCGGCCGCATCCTCGACCTCTTTCCCGAGGGGCAGAGGAGCGCCGTCCGCAGTGCCATGGCCTTCAACATGAAGGCCATCCTCGCCCAGAAACTCTTGAAGTCGATCAAGCCGGGCGTGAAGCGCGTGCCCACCGTGGAGATCATGACCTTCAACCCGACCATCAGGAAGCTCGTCCTGGAAGGCCAGGAGGAGAAGCTGGGCGACGCCATCCGCATCAACAAGGAGGAAGGCATGCAGGACTTCACCATGAGCCTCAAAACACTGATCGATGCCGAATTGATCGACCGGCCGACGGCGTTCGAAGTGGCGCCAAACCCCGAGGCGCTGAAGATGGCGCTGAAGGGCATCGAGGTGCGGGATCCGGGAATGATTTGAGTTTTCAGGTTGCAGTTCTATGTTTTCAGATTTGAGATTTCATTGAGATCTCAGATCTCAGATTTCAGGCCTTGCCAATGAAGCTTTCGCGAGCGATTTTGATTCTCCTGTCGGCCGTTATCATCTTGACCGCCGGCGCCGGCACGCTCCGCGCCTTGGACCTTACCGGCGACGCCACCTATCTCTGGAAAACCAGTTGGCGAGGCGACGGCTATTACCTGAGTTGGATGAAAATCGCCACCGTCTGGCTGCTCTTCCTGGCCTGGGTCGGCGTGGCCGACTGGGTCAACCGCGACCTGGACGAAATGAATCTGGAATGGCAAATGTGGAACCCCATCGTCGTCGGCGGTTTCATGGCCGCGCTGCTCTTGACGTTCCTGATCCCCTGGTTCTGGCTCAACATCTTTCTCCTCCTGGCAGGTGCAACGGGGCCGGTGGCGGCGTATGTCGTAATTCGCAACCGCAAGATGCCCGCCCACCACCGTGTGTTCACGCCCAGCCATCTGCGGTACTGGTATTCGGAGCGGATGAAGACCGTAGGCGTGAAAGTGGCGTCCGAGAAAGCCGATCCCAATACGTCGGGCGTGCCGGTGAAAACTTACGCCCGCGGCGGCGGCAGTCCGGCCATCGATGGCGCCCACATGCTGGCCGCCCGGCAGGCAGGCGGGCTGCCCCTGGCCCGCAAGGTGCTCTACGAGGGGCTGAAGTCGCGGGCTTCGGCCGTCGTGATGGACTTCTCCGCCACTACCGTTGCGGTCCGCTACCTGGTAGACGGCGTCTGGATGCCCCAGGAACCGCTGGAGCGTGAGGCGGCCGATCCTGCCCTGGAGTCGATCAAGGCCCTCTGCGGCCTGGAGCCCAAAGAGCGGCGGGCCAAGCAGTCGGGCAAGTTCGGCGTGGAATACCAGGTGTTGCGGAAAGAGAACTTCACCAAGATGGACGAGGCCGAGAAGGAGTATCGCGAGCAGACCACCATGGAGCTCACGCGGCGGATGGCCTCCGAGGAATTGCAGCCGCCGCGTCTGCAGATCGAGGTCGCCAAGGCCGTCGAGGAGCAGGCCCGGCGGAAGTTCGCCAGTCCCATCGGCTCCTGGACCCCCATCGACAAGGACAATCTGCCCAAGCTGCCCGGCGTCGAGGGCATGCACCCTTTGACCTCCCTGGAGCCGGTCAAAACCAACGCCACCTTGACCTGCCAAGGCACGCAGGCGGGCGAGCGGGTGGTCGTGGAATTCGAAGTCAAGGGCATTCACCTTTCCACGCTGGACGATCTGGGCATGCGGGCCAAGATGCAGGAGCAACTCAAGGAGATCCTCAATCGTCCCAAGGGGTTCGTCATCCTTTCATCCATTCCTGCGGGCGGCCTGCGGACGACAACCAAGGTCGTGCTCGCAACCCTCGACCGCTTCGTGCGGGAATTCGCCGCCGTGGAGGACGAGGCCAACCGCTACGACGAGACCGAGAACGTACCCGTGACCACCTACCGCAGCACCGATGGCCAGTCGCCCGCCGACGTCCTGCCGCGGGTCTTCCGAACGCAACCCAACGTGATTGTCGTCCGCGACCTGGTGAACGCCAAGTCGCTCAAGATGATCTGTGACGAGGTGGAAACGGAGGGGCGGATGGCCATCGGCACGGTGCGGGCGAAGGACAGCGCCGAGGCCCTTTTGCGGATCTACGCCATCGAAAAGGCTCCCATCGCCGAGTTCCGCAACCAGGTAACGGCCATTCTCTCGCAGCGGCTGGTCCGCAAGCTTTGCGATAAGTGCAAAGAGGCCTACGCTCCCCCGCCGGACGTGCTCAAGCAACTCGGCCTGCCGCCGGAGAAGGTGAAGGCCTTTTATCGGCCGCCCACGCCCAAGCCCGACGACGACAAGAGGGACAGTTGCCGCGAATGCGGCGGGGTGGGCTACCTGGGACAGACGGCGATTTTCGAGTTGATGGTCGTGGAGGACCTGGTGCGGAAGACGCTGGCCACGACGCCCAAGCTGGACGCTCTGCGGGCAGCCGCGCGGAAGACCGGCACGAAGACGCTGCAAGAGGAAGGGATCTTGATGGTCGTCCGCGGGGCCACCTCGCTGCCGGAGTTGATGAGGGTCCTGAAGGCATAAGTGAAGCACGAAAACGCGAATATCGAACATCGAAATCCGAAACTAATACCAAATGCAAGAGATCAATTTTCGAAACGGCACGGCACGGACGAAAGAGGCCCTCTTCTGCGTCGCGTTGGTCCTCGCGGTCGTCGCCGGGTGCAGCTCCTATGAGCCTAACATCCGCACGGGAATGAGGGTGCCTACGCCGCGGACCCTGCAGCAGATAGTCGATGACGAGATCCGCATCAACAGCGATTTTGAAAACGTGATCCGTAACATCAGCAAAGCCGCCGATGCCAAGGCGGCGATTCCGAAGATAGCCGAGTTCGTCGATCGAATGAAGCCTTTGGTCACGGAAATGGAGACCGTTTCCAAAACCAAGAACCAGCAAGAGCTGGATCAATTCCGCGAGACTTTTTCGGACAGAAAACGAGATTCGGACAAATCTCTGCAAGCGGCTCTGGCACAACTCGCCAAGGTGCCAAACATTCCGCCCGATTTCCGGAACGCGGTCGTGAAGGGGTTGTCGGAGATCAAGGCAGCGCAGGACGCCGCCAAGGCCGCTCCGGCCGTCCCGCCGCCCGAGATCCTGCCCGATAAGCCGCCCGAAGGCTCGGCCTGGATCATCTGGCTGCTCTGCGTGATCATCCTCGCGGCCTGCGTAGCCTTCCTCTTCCGCGACGGCCTGTGGGCCAACGCCGTCCTCCTGGTCAACGTGCTCTTTGCCGGGCTGCTGGCAATGAACTTCTACGAGCCGGTGGCCAATTGGCTGACCAACTTCAATTCCGATGTCCACACCTTCGTGGTCATGCTCGATTTCCTCTCGCTGTGGACCTGTTTCATCGTTTTCGTGATCGTCTTCCGCGCCGCCACCGAGGCCGTCTCCCGCGTTCGCGTGCGGTTCCCAAAGATCGTCGACCTCTGGGGAGGCGTGGTCCTTTCGGCGTGTGTCGGTTGGGTGATGATGGGTTTTGTGCTGGCGTCGCTGCATGCCGCGCCGCTGGCGCAGTATCCGCTCTTCGGCGCGTTCCAGCCACAGAACGCCATGTTCTTCGGCCTCGCCCCGGATCGCGAGTGGCTGGGCTTCACCAGGTACCAGTCGCAGGGCGGTTATTGCCGCGCGGTGGACCAGGACTGCAGCTTCCCCCCTGGCTTCATCGAAAAGCAACTCGAGCGACGCATGTTCGTGGAAGACTATATCAACGCGAACGCGGACCACGCCGTCCGCGTCAATCCGCAAATGGTGAATAAAAGCAAATAGCCGAATGTATGCGGCACACTTCGTGTGTCGGCAGAGCGGCGCTCGTAGTCCCGGCCGCATACCCGGTCACACAATCGTTATCCATGTCCGCAGCCGATCGTTCTCCTCGCATCTTCGACGCCGCCGACGAGGAAGTCGCACGCTACCGCGCGATTAGCTCGCTGGCGCTGGCCGGCTTGCTGGCCGGCTTGCTCTCGCCCCTGGCAATGCTGTCGCCGATGCTGTGGTTCATACCGCTGGCGGCCGTAGCCCTTGCGGCGCTCGCCCTGTGGCGAATCGCGGCCCGCTCGCCGGACCTGGCCGGTCGCCCGGCTGCGCTTGTGGCGCTGATGCTGGGCACCGTTTTCCTCGTCGCCGCGCCCACTGCGGACCAGGTCTACCGCTGGTTCGTTCGCCGGCAGGCCCAAGAGTTTGCTCGTCTCTGGATCGACGCCGTTCGCCACGGCGAGGTCCTGCAGGCGCATCAACTCACGCTCGATCCCAAGCGGCGCCTGCCCTGGCAGAACCTGGCCGGCGAGCCGGCGCCGCCCGGCGGCCAGGGCGCCGGCGATGCCAGCGATGCCGAAGCCCAGTCCTTGGAGAAGCGGCTCACCGGCCACTACCGCGGCAACGACGCCCTCCGCAAGACGCTGAAGGCATTTCGCGAAGAGGCGACGATGCGAACCCTCTTCGCCCTGGGAATCGACGCCACATTCCGCTACTACCAGACGATCCAGCAGCGCCGCGAGGAATCGTCGGACCTGATCCAGCAGATCTACGCGGTGACGTATGCCGACGCGCAACAGCGCCCGAAGACTTTCTTCATCACGCTCTTCATGCAGCGCCTGGTCGATACAGAAAGCGGCCGAGCGGGCTGGAAGCTGATCCACGTCGAGGGCGGCGTGCGGCCGCCGGGATGGTAGCATGGCCTTCGCGTCTTTCGCCGCCGGCATCACCCAACTGGCTGCCTCGATCGAGGTTCTGGCCGCCCCCGCCCAGCGGCTGGGCGTGGCGCCGCCGCAGGGCCACGAGTGGTTCGACCTCCTCCAACGGAAGCTGCTGCCACAGTTGCAGGGGCCGCCGCTGTTGATTGTGGCGATCGTCGGCGGCACGAACATCGGCAAGTCCGTAGTCTTTAACCACCTTGCCGGAGAAACGGCCTCCGCCGCCACGCCGCTGGCCGCAGGCACCAAGCATCCCGTCTGCCTCGTTCCGCCGGGTTGCGACGACCCGCAACTGCTCGGCCGCCTTTTCGAACACTTTCAATTACGGGCCTGGCAATCGGCCGAAGATCCGCTCAGCGACGCGGCGGAGGACCGCATCTATTGGCGCGTTGGGACCGGTGTGCCCGCACGGCTCGTGCTTGTCGATGCACCGGACGTCGATTCCGACGTGACGGTGAATTGGCAGCGGGCACGGGCGATCCGCCAGACCGCCGACGTACTGATTGCACTGCTCACGCAACAGAAATACAACGACGCGGCGGTGAAGCAGTTCTTCCGCGCGGCAGTGGAGGCCGACAAGCCGATCATCGTGATCTTCAATTTCTGCGACTTAGAGGCGGATCGCGAGTATTGGCCGCAGTGGCTTGCCCGCTTTTGCAGCGAAACGGGCGCGGACCCGCAATTGGTGTACGTCGTGCCCTACGATCGCGCCGCCGCGAACGAGTTGCGCCTTCCGTTCTATCGGCTGGGTCCGCCTTTGCCTTTGGGAGAGAGGGAAGAGCGGGGAGTGGAGGGAGGGGAGACGCGGAGACACGGAGACCGAGAAATTCTCGCCTCCCCTTGTCTCGACACCTCTCGCCTCCCCCCTCTCCGCGTCTGCTCTCCCCTCCCCTTCTTCCTCCCCCACCGATCTCCGCGACGAGCTTGCCGCTCTGCACTTCGATGCGATCAAGATCCGTACCTTTCGCGGGGCATTGACCCGCGTGCTCGATCCGGCCGACGGCCTGCCACACTACCTGGGCGAGATCCGCGCCGCAGCAGGGCAATTCGCCGCGGCGGCATCCGCCCTCTCGGCCACCGAAATGGCCCGCATCCCCGCCTGGCCAGGGCTGCCCACCAGCGTCCTCATCGGGGAAATCCAGGACTGGTGGGACGCCGACCGCAGCGACTGGTCGCGGCGGGTCCATGGCTTCTATCGCGTCATCGGCCGGGGAATCCTGCTACCCGTTCAGGCGTTGCGAACCGCCGTGGGGGGGCCGGGCGAAGACCCGCTGGCGGCCTTTCAGCGGCAAGAGCAGGCGGCCGTTGTCATGGCAGTCCAGCGCCTCTTCGATGAATTGGAGCGACTCGCCCAGGTGGGCAACGAGATCTTACAGCCGCGGTTACAGCGGATTCTGGGCGGCCAGGCTCGGGCTGAATTGCTTGCCTGCGTGGAAGCCGCCCATCGGGCCTTGCCGCCCGTCGATGCGGACTATCGCGCCATGCTCCACCGGGAACTGGATGACTGGAAGGCCAGCTACCCCCGCGCCGCGCGATGGTTGCGGACACTCGACCAGGCCATGGCCGTAGCCCGGCCAGCGATTACCGTCACGCTTTGCGTCAGCAGCGGCGGTGTGCTGGCGGGCGGCATGCACGTCGTCGGTCACGCCGTGACCCAGGCCGCTATCGATGGTGTCGTGACCACGGGCGGTGCCGAGGCGGCTGTCGCCCTGGGAAGCGAGGGGGCCCTCCACGCCGCCGCGCGGCTCTTCCGCCACCTGGACGTTCGTTTCAAGGAGAAGCGGGCCCAGTGGCTGGCCGATTTCGTAGAGAATCGATTGCTAGGCGATTTGCTAGCCGACCTGCGGCAAGGGGCCGCTGTGCCGGAATCAGCCGAGTTCCGGAAAGTCGAGGCGGCGGTGGCCGAATTGCAGGCAGGGAAACCCGACTCGCCACACCTATTCCAGGCTTGACGGATGGAATGTCCTACCGGAGGGAGTGTGGGAAGGACGCATTAGGCTGAAGTTCGAAAAGCCGTTCAGCGCCGCGGAAGGATGCATCGAAGAACTCGAGGCAGCCCTGATCTCTAACAGCGGATAGCGTATCGCAGCGATGGTGAAGGCAGCCACCGCCGGCCACGCCAAGACATTGCCTTCCTCGTCAGCCAGTTCGAGCGTCACCTGCCCGTATTGCAGGGGATAATGCTGGCCTCGCCATCGCAGAAAGTGGTTAGTCAGGGGGTAGAACTTGACCGAAAGCAATTCAGCGGTTTCCAAGGGAAGGACAGTGTCGTCGGCCCCAGGATCCAGGAGCGCCCTGCCAAAGATCACCGCCCCCCCGCCGGGACTCTGCACCGTCAACGGGACCAGCGGGCGCCACAGGGAGCGCGTCGCGACAGGAAGCGCGGGCGGGGGCGGACTACGAAGCGGCTCCGGCGGATACGGAAAGCGGAGAATCACAGAAACTCTGCCCCGCCGAGTTGGGTGTCGCCGCTTTGAATCTCGATCTTCTCCAAGACGACATCTTGGAGATTCTCACCTGCCGAGCTCGCGCTCGGCAACTTCTTTGACGGTGTTGGCGCTAGCGACGACGCGATGTCCATCGGCGCTGAAGGCCACCCACTGTCCATCGTAGGGCGCGAGATCGTTCGTAGAAAACCCCGCGCGGCTCTCGCGGTAGGTCCTCATCATTGCTACTGTCATGACCGCTGCTCCTTTCCAGCCGGTCGCGCGATCACGTACGGCCCGTCTAGATTGTCAAAACACCTTCTGTTGAGTATCGTTGGTCTTGGTTCGCTCGGCAAGGGCCAGCCGGGTCAGCTCCGGCCAGGCAATCACCAATCCATTATACGCCAGAGTGCTCAAGTGCGACGAACTGCCCGAAGACTGGAGTCCGGCCGCAGACGAGCGTAAACCCGTCGCAAAAGTGCCCGGATCGTCCCTCCTAACGGATTCGCGCCAAGCCGCAAAGAAGAAAAGGTGACGTGAAGAAGACAGGAGATAAGAAAACGAACCGTAGTTCATCTTCCCTTTAGCAGCTTTGCACCTTTGCGTGAGAATCCTTGCCTTATGTATTACGCGCGCTTGCGCAGCATCTCGTGGACGAAGATTCCAGCGGCGACGCCCAGGTTGAGCGAATCGGTCTTCCGAGCCATCGGGATGGTCACGCGTTTCGAACAGTAGGATAGCCAACGATCATCGAGACCGTCGAATTCATTGCCCAGCATTACGCCGGCCCGGCGGGGCCAACGTAGCCGAGCCAGTGGCATGGCCTGCTCGTCCAACACCGCCGCCAGCAGCTCTACGCCCCATCGTTCGCGCAGCTCTGCGACATCGGCGGCGAGATCAGAGGCCTTGCGAAAAGGCGCGCTGAAGACCGCTCCCATCGAGACGCGCAGACAGCGCCGCGAAAACGGATCGCAGCATTCCGAACCCAAGAGCAAGCCGTCTGCGCCCAGTCCGGCAGCGACGCGGAAGATCAGCCCCATGTTTTCCGGCTTGGTGATTCGCGGACAAACGACGATGCCCAGCGGCCGATCTTCCGGCGGCCCGAGCATCTCCGGCAAAGTCATTTCCGCTCGGCGCCGCCCGGCGGCCAGCACGCCCTGGTGCAGATTAAAGCCGATGATCTGTCGCAGAAGCGCGTCCGCGGCGACATAGACAGGCGCGCCCCCAGGCAGACGCGGCAGGAATTCGGCGGCCAACGATTCGGTCGCCAGCAGCGATTCCGCCTCGAAGCGGCTGGCCAGCAAACGCTCGACCAGCAGGCTGCCTTCGGCCACAAACATTCTTTCGCCACGAAGCGTGCGGTCACGGAGATTGCGATAGGCTGCTATGCGGGGATCGTCGAGCGAGTCGATGCGATCCGGACTATCCATCGTCCGTTCCTCCGCCGATGCCCAGCTCGTCGAGCTTTTTCCGCAATGTGGTGCGGTGCAGGCCGAGGCGGCGCGAGGCTGCCAGGCACTGCCCGCCCGCATGCTGCAATGCGGCCTTCAAGACCGGCGGCTCGACCAGGCGGAGCAATCGCTCGTACAAGTCCTCGATCTCCGCAGGGCCATCCAATTGGCCTTGGGCCCACGCGCGGAGGAGCAGGGCGATGGTCTCCTCTTGCCCGGCGCTCCCCAGGCCAGCGCTGCCCAGCCCGGCGGGCAGCACGGGCGGCGGCAGGTGCTCGCGGGCGATAATGCCGCCGCGGGCGAGGATCATGGCGTGCTCGACGGCGTTGCGGAGTTCGCGAACGTTGCCGTACCAATCCCGCCCGCGGAGTTCGACGAGGGCCTCGGGCGAGATTGTCGGCCGCGGCCCCGGATTGCGGCTGGCGAGCACATCGAGAAAGTGCTCCGCCAGCGGGCCAATATCCTCGCGGCGCTGACGGAGCGGCGGCAGCTCGATCTCGAAAGTGATCAGGCGGAAATAGAGATCGTGGCGGAACTTGCCCTCGGCCACCTGCTGCTGCAGATTCTGGTGCGTGGCGGAGATCATGCGGAAGTCACTCCGCACGGCCGCCTCGCCGCCCACCGGCACGATCTCACCGAACTCCAGCACCCGCAGCAGTTTGACTTGGAGGGCCAAGGGAATGTCGGCCACCTCATCGAGAAAGATTGTGCCGCCGCCAGCCAGTTCCAGCAGTCCCTTCCGCGACTGCTCGGCGCCGGTGAAGGCGCCGCGGACGTGGCCGAACAGTTCACTTTCGGCCAATGTGGGATTGAGCGAGGCCATGTTCACGGCCACAAACGGCCCATCGCAGCGGCGGCTGTAGCGATGGATGGCCCGTGCCACAAGCTCCTTGCCCGTGCCGCTCTCACCGCGGACGTGCACGCAGGCGTCGCTGGGGGCCACCAGGGCGATCCGCTTGAAGACCTCCTGCATGGGCGGGCTGGCGCCGACGATCAGTCCCGCCTCGTCTTTCGGCGCCTGCCGCGTCGGCAAGTCGGCGGGCCGGGCCCGATGCTTCAACGCGGATTCGATCGCGTGTTGAGCGACGGCCAGGTCAAACGGCTTGGCGAGGTAGTCGAAGGCCCCGTTGCGGACGGCGGCGACGGCGGTGGCCAGTTCGCCGTAGGCGGTCATGACGACGATCGGCGCGCCGGGCGCGGCTTTCTGGAAGTGCTGCATGGCCGCCAGGCCGTCCATGCCCGGCAGGCGGACGTCGAGCATAATAACGTCGGGCCGCCTCTTGCCGGCGGCGGCCAGTCCCTGCTCCGCCGAGACGGCCGTCGCCGCTGTATGACCAAGTTGCTCGGCCAGCTTGGCCAGGCCCCAGCAGATGCTTTGCTCGTCGTCGACGATGAGGAGATGGGGCATAATGGTCAGCCTCGGATCGTTATACACGGAAGGCAGCCTGGCTACAGCCGGCCATCTCCTTTCCTGGCATTATCCCCGTTCGCTCATCACTAGTCCATAGGACTGCCCTCATTGATCGACGTGCCGTCGCGGCGCGCTTCGGGAATGTCACTTTGCCGCCAACGGCAGTTCCACCCGGAACTCCGTCATCTCCCCGCACCGCTGCCAACGGATCGTGCCGCCGTGATCCTCGGCGATCTGCCGGGCGACAAAAAGTCCCAAGCCCGTACCCTCCGGCTTGCCGGTCACGAAGGGCTCGAAAAGCCGCGGGGCCACCTCGTCGGACGGGCCGGGACCGCTGTCGCGAACGCATAGCGCGCAATGACTTGCATCGACCGCTTCGAGGGCCACGACGATCCGCGCTGGCGATCTCTCGGGCCCGCTGACGGCGTCGACTGCGTTCAGCGCCAGATTCACCGCTAACTGCCGCAACTCTTCGGCATTGCCCCGCACGGCCAGTGGCTCAGGCGGCTTCACGGCCGTTAGCTCGATGCCTGCGTGAACACAGGCGGGACGCACCAGGGCGCAGACGTCGTCCACCAACGCGTCCAATGACACGATTTCTTCGACCTGTTGCTTGGGGCGGCTGAGCGTGAGGAACCGCTGCAGGTACGACTCCATCAGCCGCAGTTGCCGCAGGGCCACCGCCAGGTCCTCGCCGCTGGCTCCCGCGCACTGCCGCTGGTGCAACTCGATGGCCATCCGGCCGCCCGTGGCCGCGTTGCGGAGTTGATGAGCCATGCCCGCCCCAAGCTGCGCCAGGGTGCGAAGCTGCTCGCTGCGGCGGACCTCGCGCTCGTACTCTCCCAGCCGTTCGGTCATGCGATTGATGGAGACGGCCAGGTCGCGAAGCTCGTCGTCGACCTTGCTCACGCCGACGGGCGTGAAGTCGCCCCGGGCGATTCGGGCGGTCTGGTCGCCCAGGCGGCGGATGGGCCGGACGAACCGTTGGGCCAGCAGCGTGGTGACTGCGACCACCACCAGCACGGCGATCGTCCCGGCTAGCAGAGCCGGATAAGCGGCCTCCCAGATAGCGGCCGACCAACGCTCCTGCGAGTAGAGCACCACCAGCGTGCCCGACTCTCCGCCGGGCCCGCGTCCCTGGATAGCCGACCGCTGACACAAGTAGGCGCGCCCGCCCAACTCCAGGCTCGGCTGCCCGCCCATGCCTCGCCCTTGTGCATCCGCCGACGGACCGCCGACAAGATCGGCCAACCGCCGTTGGTCACCTGCGGCGATCTTCAACGTGCCGGCAAGCAAATTGTGGTTGGCATCAAGGAAGACGAACTCGGCCCCGGAGAGTTCGCTCACCTGCCGCAACAGGCTATTGGTAAGCGGGAAGGGGCCCCTGGTGAGTGAGGAGACGACGCGGCGAAGACTTTCTTCCTGCGTCTGCCGCTGCCGCATGGCGGTGAAATAGCCGCTCGCCCCGCTGGCCAGCACAATCGCCAGCACCACCACCGAGAGCGTCGGCACGAGCAACTGGATTTGGATGGGGCGGCGCACGGGCGGAATCCTCTTCTACGTAAGCCGCAACCCCTTCGGCAGCGCTTCGCCGAAGACCAGACCCTGCTCCTCGCGGTCGAGCGTGCCGCCGCTTTGCACCAGGGCGAGGAAATGCTCGGGGGCATTCTCCCGCGTCAGATAGGCGGCGGCCGCGTCGCGCTGCTTCTGCGATAAATCGCGGTAACGGTCGTCGGTCTTCCGTGCCATCTGCATCACCGCCAACGCCCCGGCCGGATCGCCGCCGAAGGAATCGATCAACCGCTTCAGCCATTGGCCTGCCGTCTCTGCCGGCACTACGGTGTTCAAGGGACCATAGAGCGGCGTTCGCGCCCCCAAACGCCCGATCGCCCACACGATCGCCGGTCGCACACTCTCCATCTTACGCTTGGGCAACAGGTCCAGAAGGATCTCGCCCAATTCGATCTTCAGCGAAACGGGCAGCAACTCCAGCGAGCCTAGCAGACGCCAGATCTCCGCCGTTTCGTTGGGCTGGAAACCGAAATCGCCGCCCCGCCCCTTGCCGCCCACCACCAGCCGGTGCAACCCGCGAATTGGCCCCAAGAGCGGTTCGGCCATGGCCTGCTGCTGACCGGCCAACAGCCCGCCGCCAATTCGCCGCCAGAGAATCCAGCCTTCCAGCCGCGTCGCCGCCGAGGCATGCACCAGCTTGCCCTGCACCAGCCGCCAGGTTTCGGCCACTCGCCAGTCGTCGACCGCCAGGCCGTAGCCCGGACGCAGCCCGAAGCCGAGCAGGTTGAGCCAACGGGCTTCGTGCACGGCGGACTTGCGTCGTCCAGCCTCGTTGTCGATGAGGGCCTCCCAAATGCGGCGGCAAAGCGACGTCGGCCAGGCGTTGCGGCCCATGCCCGTCGCCGCGGAAAGCCGTTTCAGCAGTCCCTCGGGCTTCTCTGCGCCGTTGGGACCGAAGACCTGCTCGATGGCGGCCAGGCACTCCTGCCAAGTGGGCTCATCGACAAAGCCTTCGCCTTCTGCCGCCGACTCGTGGGCGGCGACGTCGGTCTGAGTGGCGGAGCGAACATCGAACTGCAAGCGCCAGCTCCGCGTTCCCTCGATCTCGCTGCACCACAAGTCGAGCGTGCCGATCTCCGTCAGCCGGGCGTGCAGGTTCACGGCCACGGTCTCCGATTCGCTTTTTTTCCGCGTTCGCAAGACCGTGCGGATGGGCGGCAGCGGCGTCATCTGCTCGCGATCAAAAGCCACAAGCTCGCCCGGCCGATCGGTGAGCCGCGTGCTGGAGACATAAAGCGGGAACTCGACCGGTTCGGAGACCAGCAGGTCGAATCGCCGCTCGCTCAGGTTGACGTCGCTGCCCGGCTCGACCCCGGCGGGGAGAAGACAGAGGGCGGGGAGGGGAGAGAAAGAAGGAGGTGAGATGGGGGAGGCGGGAGGGGAAACGAGAGACTCCGATTTTTTCTGTTCTTCCTTCTCGCCTCTCCCCATACCCGTCTTCCCTCCCTGCTCCCCGCTTTCCCCCTCTGCTCCGACGCCAATGTAATACGTCCGCGCCAGTCCCGCGGCAATCCGCACACCCAGGCCGCGGCGGACCATGCCGTAGTAGGCGGCGCCCCGGGCGACGGCAAGATCGAGGCGGTCGTTGTCCAGCACGATCGGCGACCAATTGCCGCCGAACATGTGCCGCAGGCCGTCAATCATCCGCTGTCGCAGGACGGGCGATTCGAACAGGCCGCCGTTGAACAGCACGATATCGGGTCGGGCCGGGTCCTGCCCCGCTGGCAGATCGACATCCTCCATGGCTACGTGCCGATGGGCCGTGAGAAAGGATGCCAGATAACGGGTGACCGCCGGGTCCGGCGCGAAGGGCAGTCCGAACTCCTGAAAGCCCGAACTGCGGCGGCTCGGCTTGGCGTCGAGCGGCACGAGGGGGAAGAATCCCTCAACCAGCAGGTCGTGGATTTCCTTCCGCTGGACCTCGATCTGCCGCGCCCCGCCGATGAGCCGCGAGCCGGCCCAAGGCAGGCTGAGCGTGAGCCGTTCGGGAGCCGCGGGACCCAGCAACGTTTCTTTGAGTTGACGGCTCCGCTGCACGAGCATCGCCCATTGCCGAGGCGCCAGGGGAGGAGAAGACGACGCGGAGAGAGGAGAGGGGAGAGGGGAGACCGCTTCGTCGCCGCGTCCTCGCGTCTCCACGTCTCCCCTCTCCCCTCTCCCCGCCTCCCCGAGGCGCTGCTCCAGATAATGCGCAAGCGCCAAGTCCAGGTTGTCTCCGCCGAGGATCAGGTGGTCTCCGACGGCCACGCGGTGGAACTGCACCTTGCCGCCCGAACCGCGGCGAACGCGGATCAGGGTGAAGTCGGACGTGCCGCCGCCGATATCGCAAACGAGTATCTTCTGTCCCGGTCGGACGAGCTGGTCCCAGTCGTCGCGATGGGCGTCGATCCAGGCGTAGAAGGCCGCCTGCGGCTCTTCGATGAGCACAACCCGCGGCAGGCCAGCCAGAGCGGCCGCCTTGATCGTCAGTTCCCGCGCCACCTCGTCGAACGAGGCCGGCAGCGTGAGCACGAAATCCTGCTCGGCCAGGGGCTCGCGCGGGAATCGGGCATCCCAGGCCGATCGCACGTGAGCCAGATATCGCGCGCTGACTTCGACTGGAGACAGCCGCTCGACATCGGCCGCGGCGTGCCACGGGAGCAACTCAGCCGTGCGGTCAACGCCGGAATGACAAAGCCACGACTTGGCCGAGCTAATTAGCCGTCCGGGAGCCTCGGCGCCATGATCGCGGGCGAAAAACCCGACCAGGTGCGGCGGCCCGGCACTAGCGGCCTTCCACGGCAACTTCAGGGCGGTCGGCGGCAACTCGCCGGCACCGGGCTGGTAATGAAACGAAGGAAGCGTCTCCCGGCTCTCCACCTGCCCGGCAGCTACCAGTTGTGGCACGGCAAATACGCGAACCTGCCACGGGTCTTCCGCGGTGTCAACGTAAGTGACGGCCGAATTCGTCGTCCCTAAGTCAAAACCGACGACATAGCGGCTGGCGGCGTCTGCGCTGGACGGGGATTTGGCCACAGGAGGTGCTTCCGGTAGGAGTTTCACATTTCCGCGGCCAAACATCGAAACCCGACGCGTCAGCGAGAAACCTCGCTGACGCGTCGGGTTTCGATCATCTCAGCCGCGCGAAATCACCCCCAATCTTATCAAGAAGGCCGGGAAAAATGCAGGGGTAGCGGCTGACAGGTAGCGGCCGACAATCGCACTCACTGCCCGTATTGCGAAAACAGGGCGTCGAGGGCCTGAATCGCCACGAGAACCTGCGGCTGGTTCGAACCCGCACTATCCGCGTTGCTCGCACTCGGCCATGGCACGCCGGCGGCAAAACTCTTGGCAATGAGAGACCGCAAGACAGCATCGTGCGCGCTGGCGACGCCGCTCCTGGCCGCGATCGACCGCCATACTGTCGTCGGCGAAAACTCGGTGACATGCCGGCCGGGGCTGTGAGCAACCGACGCGGCGGGCGCATTCCCTGCCGTCGCCGCCGCAACATGGAGTGCAATATCCACAACGCTGGACGCCGCCGTGGCCGGACTCGCGCTGGCGGCAACAGAAACCGCCGTTTCCACAGGCGACGTCGCGGCCGCTGACGAAACCGCTGCCGCGCTTGCCGCCGCCACCGGGCTCGCACCGGAGGTTGGATCGAAGATGAATACCCCGCCCGCCCCAATCGTCAAGCCGGTATTGGCCGGGATCGATGCCGCACTGGTTTCGACGAGCGTGCCGGTCGAGACCGTGGTGCCGCCACTGTAGCTGTTCGCGCCGCTGAGAACGACGGTCCCCGAACCATCTACGGACAGCGACTGCCCCGCGCCGCTGATATTGCCGGAAACGTTCAGTTGGCTGCCCGCGGCGGGCGCCAAGACGACATTGCTCAGCAACGCCACCGGCGCGCTGATCGTATTGGACCCCGCGCTTGCGGCAACGGTCGCCGGGCTGCCGCCGTTGTCCAGTTGTAACGTTCCACCGCTGCCTTGGGCAACCTCGTCGCCGCCGCTGCCGGCGAAGGAGATGCCGGCCACGCTGGGATCGGCGCCGTCGAGACTCACGGTCACCGGCGACGAAGTGTCGAAAATGACCGTATCGCCCGCCACGTCCCGCAGGCCCGGATCGGCAACGCCGGCCTGGGAAGTCGCGGTCCACACTGTGCCGGAGTCCCACGATCCACTGGTGGTCGAGGTCCATTCCGCCGAGCCGGGGAATGTCACTTCGTAAGTGCCCGTCACCGTGCCGGCGGTGGCCACCACGGTGGCAGAGCCGGCCATATAGGGCGGGGCAAAGTTGCCGCTGCTGTCGATTGTGCCGCTGCCGACGACCGACCAGGTGAACGTGGGCTGGGTCGCCAGGGCATTGCCGAATTGGTCCAAAGCCGTCGCCGCGAACGGCTCGGTTCCACTGGTGCCCAGGTCGGTTGCAAGCGGCGCGATGGCCACGCCCGTCATCGTCTGCTGGACCGTAACGTCGACGCTGCTTGCGGCGGTCAAGCCGCCGGCGTCGGTAATCGTCACCGTGAAGGTGTAATCGCCCGCCGCCAAGAACGTTGCCGTCGTGTTCTTCGAGGCGTTGGCGCCGTTGGACGAAAACGTAGGCGAAGCGGCCCCTGCCGGCAGCGAAGTCGCTGCCCACGTGTAGGTCAAATTTGCCTCGCCGGCGTCGTCGGCCCCCAGCACGGAAAGCGCGGTCGTCGTGCCGGTGACTGGGCTGGGCGTGGCGGCCGCCGGCGTCGCCAACGTAGGCGCCTGGTTCGTTACCGTCACCGAGGCCGTGCCGTCGATCGCGCCCGAAGCGGCATCGACCGTGGCCACGGCCGATACGTCGGGCGCCGTGAACAGCCCAGCGTCGGTGATCGAACCGGCGGTCGCCGTCCAGGCGATCGAGGGCTGCGTTGCCATCGCGGCGCCGAACTGATCCAAGGCGGTCGCCGCGAATTGCTGCGATCCACCGGCGTTCAGCGCGGCCGTGGAGGGCGAAACAACGATGCTGGAGAAGGTTTGCGCCACGGTGACATCCGCGCTGCTGGTGGTCGTCAGCCCACCGGCATTAGTGATCGTCACCGTGAAGGTGTAGTCGCCCGCGTTAAAGAAGGTCGCCGTCGTGTCCTTGGCGGCGTTGGTCCCATTGATCGAATACGTGGGGGCGATGGCGCCCGACGGCATGACCGTGGCGGTCCAGGTATAGGTCAGGTTCGACTCGCCCGCGTTGTCGGCGCCCAATACAGATCGAACCGCCGTTGTGCCGGTTACCGTGCTGGGAGCAGCCGCTGCCGGCGTAGCTACGGTCGGGGGGCTGTTGATCACTTGCACCACTGCCGCACCCATGATCGAGCCGGCTTGCGCCTGGATCGTTGCATTGGTTGAAACATCCGGGGCCGTGTAAACCCCGCTGTCGGTGATCGAACCGACCGTCGCCACCCAAGTGAAGGTCGGCTGCGTTGCCAGGGCGTTGCCGAACTGATCGAGGGCCGTGGCGGTGAATTGCTGCGTTCCGCCCTGCGACAGACTGGCGAACAAGGGAGAAACGGCGATGCTCGTGAAAGTCGCATCGACCGTGACGCCGACGCTGCTGGCGACGGTCAGTCCGCCGGCGTCCGTAATCGTCACCGTGAAGGTGTAAGCCCCCGCGGCGAAGAAAGTCGCGGTAGTGTTCTGCGCGGCGTTGGTGCCGTTGGCGGAAAAAGTCGGGGCGCTGGCGCCGGCCGGAACGTTCGTCGCGGCCCAGGTGTAGGTCAGCACCGATGCGCCCGCGTCGTCGGCCCCCAAGACCGACAGGGCGGTCGTCGTGCCGGTGACCGTGCTGGGCGCAGCCGCTGCCGGCGCGGCCACGGTCGGAGGATAGTCGGTGACCGTGACGGCGGCCGTGCCGCTCACCGCGCCCGAGGACGCCTTTACCGTTGCGTTGGCGGAGACGTCCGGCGCCGAGTAAAGTCCGCCGCTGCTGATCGAGCCGGTCGTCGCCGCCCACGTGAAGTTTGGCTGGGTAGCCAAGGCGTTACCGAATTGGTCGAGCCCCGTCGCCGTGAATTGCTGCTCGCCTCCGGCGCTGAGGGCCGCCGTTGACGGGCTGACGCTGATGCTTGTGAGCGTGGAGACCACCGTCACGCTCACGCTGCTTACGACTTCCAGGCCAAAGCCGTCGACCGCCGTGACCGTGAAGTTGTAGACGCCCGGCGCGGTGAAGGTGGCGGTCGTGTCCTGGGCGGCATTCGTGCCGTTGGCCGAAAAGGCGACTGGAGCCGGCGGTGTTCCCGTGACGGCCCACGTATAAGTCAAGACCGAAGCGCCCGCATCGTCGGAGCCCTGGACCGAGAGGGCCGTGGTTGTGCCCGTCACCGTGCTCGGCGAGGCCGCCGCGGCGGTGGCGATCGTCGGCGCTGCCGAGGCCAGGCTGGCGATGCCGTTGGCACTGATCGCAGAGGTGTAGACGCTCACGTCGTCGATCTTGCCGTCGAAGTACTCATCGCCGGAATACGTGTTGCCACCGATGCTCACGCCGTCACTGCTCAGCGAGGTCGCCGTGCCGGACCCCGTGCCGGCGAGCACGCCGTCAATATACAGATATCCCGTGTCGCCGTTGCGCACGGCCGCGATATAGTACCACTGGCCGTTGTTGATTGCCTGCGCGCTGGTGATGTCGAATTGGGTGCTGGACGAACGTCTTCCCACCGAGGCGACGTAGAATTCCACCTCGCCGTTGGAATCCATGCCGAGTTGGACTATGCCGTTACTTCCGCCTCTGCCGCTGCTGCCGCCGTACTGCTGGATAATGACTCCCAGCGACGTCGCTGCTGGTATTCACCCAGGCCCCGAGAGTGAAGTTCTCCGTGCCGCGGAGGATCGACGAGGCCGTGACGCTGGAGTCCGTGCCATTGAACTGCAGGGCATCGCCGTAGATGCCGGTGGTCCACGTGGCGTTGTTGATCGTCCCCGTGTAGCCGTTGCCCGAACTGTCGGCGGCAGCGGTCCCGCTGCCGTCATCGAATTTCCACCAGGCTGCCGGGGCAACCAGCGTGATCGTGACCGATGCCATGAGCGATCCAGCGTCTGCCTCGATAGTTGTCGTGCCCGCCGCCGTCGGGGCGTTGTACAGGCCGTTGGAAGAAATGCTGCCGCTCGTTGCCGTCCAGGTCAAGGCCGGCGACGGGCTGATCGCGTTGCCGAACTGGTTCACGACCGTCGCCGTAAAAAGTTGCTGCCCGCCGGTCGGAAGTGCCGACGACCCCGGCGAGAGGCTGATCGATGTCGCCGTGGAGTTTACTGCCACCGTGACGCTGCTGGTGACCGTCAGGTTGCTCGTATCGGTGATCGCCACCTGAAAAACATAGGTGCCAGGTTCGCTGAAGGTGACCGTGGTGTTCTTGGCGGCGTTGGTTCCGTTGGCGCTATAGGTCGGTTGGGCCGCGCCGGCGGGCAAGGTAGTGGCCGTCCAACTGTAGGTCAAGCTCGACTCGCCCCCCACGTCGGCCCCCAGTACGGAGAGGTTCGTCGTCGTGCCGGTCACCGGGTTCGGCGAGGCGGCGGCGGGCGTGGCCACCGTGGGCGGCTCTCCCAAGATCACCTGCGCGGTGGCGCTGAACGACCCACTAACGGCCGTCACCGTGCCCGACGCGCCGGCCGAGGTGAACAGGCCGGTGGAATCTATCGAACCGGTCGTCGCCGACCAGGTGAACGTCGGCTGCGTAGTCATGGCCGCTCCAAACTGATCGAGCAGCGTGGCTATGAATTGCTCCGTTTCGCCGGATGCCAAGACCACCGCAGCCGGCGAAACGGCAAGGCTCGTCGCCGTCTGGTCCACGGTCACGCTGACGCTGCTGGTGACCGTTCCGCCGTTGGGATCCTCGATCGTGGCCCTGAGGACGTAGGCGCCGGCCTCGCTGAACGTGGCCGTGGTGTCCTGCGCGGCGTTGGTGCCGTTAACCGAGAAGGTCGGTTGTGCCGCCCCGGAGGGCAGCGTCGTTGCCGTCCATGTATACGTGAGCGTCGCCTCGCCGCTGTTATCGGCCCCAAGCACCGAAAGATCAGTTGTCGCGCCCGTCACTGGGTCGGGCGTTGCGGCGGCCGGGGTGGCCACCGTGGGCGGAGTATCAATATTGAACGCCGCGGAGGTAGCGGTGAGCGTGCCCGGCACCGTGGTGTCGGTGGCGACGAGCGTGTAACCGCTGCCGGCCGCATTGATCGAGAGGTTGTTGAACGTGGCCACGCCGTTGACGGCCGTCACCGTGAGCGTTCCGCTTAGCGTGCCGCCGCCGGGATTGTTGCCCAGGGAAAGGGTCACGCTGCTGCTGTCGGTGTCCGCGACGTTGCCCAGCGAGTCCTCGACCGAAACGGTGACGGCCGGGCTGATCGTGGCCCCTGCACCCACCGTAGTTGGCTGTTGGCTGAAGGCCAGTTGCGCCGGCCCAACCAATTGCGGAATCAGCAAGTTCGCCACCGGGGCTGCCGATGCCGCTGGCCAGGTCGTAGCCCACCTCCGGACTGTAGGTGGGGCTAGGGCCGGTGGCCGAGCCCGAAGTGATATCGTGGAAATCGGCGGCCGCGAACTTGTACAAATCGGACAACGTCTGACTGCGGCCATTTAACGATCCGAGCCCCAACCGTGCGCGGCCTTGATCGGCCACGGTGACCATTCCGGCCCATAGGGGTGTGGCCAAGCTCGTTCCGCCCAGGTAGCCTGGCAACCAGGGAGTCGAGGAGCCGAAGTCCCACGAGTCGTAGATTGGCACTCCCGTATTGGGGTTGGCGTCGGCCGAGATGTCGGGATAGGTCCGCTTGCTGGTGCTATAGTTATTGACCACGCCGATCTGGTAGGAAGGCTGGCTTTCATAGTCGCTAATTCCGCCGCCACCCGCGCCACCGCTGCCGCTGCTGGTACCATCGCCCCAGGTCGTCTCGCTCGACCACGAATCGCCGCTGATGTTCAATGTCGTGCCGCCGACAGAGACGACGTTGGGCGAGGCGTCCGGATATTGCGGGCTGATGGTCGTCGTGCCCGAGGCATAGGCCCCCGAGTCGCCCGCCGCTGCCAGGAAAGTAATGCCGCCGGTGATGTCCGTGCCGCCCAGCGTCGCGGACCCTCCGAGGTGGCCCGAAGGGGTGGTGAAATAAGAGTCGTCGCTCGTTTCACCAGAGAACTCGCTGCCGCTCCAACTCATCGAAACGGCCACCACGCCCGCGGTGTCAGCGGCTGTCTGCACGGCGGTATATAATCCGTCGCCATCGTCGGATGCCTCGAAGAGGATGATGTTGGCCATGGGCGCCATGGAATGGGCCCATTCGATGTCCAGCGATTCCTCCATTTCCCAAGAGTCGTTGCCGGTACTGCTGTAGGAGCCCCCAGGATCGGTGCTCGGCAGGCTCGTGGTGCCGGTCTGACTGAGCTTCTCAAAGGTCGGCTCCCCGCTGCCGTTGAATTGCGGGAGGCCGTAGTAGGCCGAAAAGGCGTTCAGATCGCTCAGGGCGTTGGGGTCATCGTAGGTGTCGACAATGGCAATGGTCTGGCCACTGCCGTCACCTTCGACACCACTGAAATTGATCCCGCCGCTTAATAACGTACCGGAGCTATAAGTCCCCAGACCGTAAGCCCCGCGGACCTGGTTGGGCGAGTAACCGTAAGGAGTAGATGACCCCGAGGCGTCGAAAGTACTTAGCAGATGGACGCTCAGGTCGGGGTGGGCCTGCCAACCGGCCGGCAGGGTGGGTGCGACCGACAACAATCGCCGATCCTCGAGGGCCTCGAACCGCAGGCGATGCGGCCCGTGCAACGTTGACCAGTGGTGTCCACCCGTTCGATGGGGCCGCAGACGCTTCTTTGATCGTTTGTCCATATATGCGATTATGCTGTCCGGCGCAGGAATTGCCCCTGGCATCCCAGCAAGCCTGGGGGAACACCGGAAATGGCCTGATGAAAAGCGTTTGCCCGACCGCCCGTATCTTACTTTATAATCCCTTTCAAGAAAAAAGCAATCACCGAGCAAGGCCACTGGCCGGCCCTTCTGGTCTTATTGCTGAACTTGCACTCCGATGCCCGACATTTCGGGCGAGACTATCGGCAGAATTTGCACGTTGCGGCGGGCATATTCGGTATCGTTGACCGATCGGCAGGCCAGATAGCCCATCCACCAACCGAGGCAAACTTCCGAGAGGTAATGGGCATTGTCATTGACGCGCGACCATCCGGTCATGAACGAGCAGGCGTAGAGAACGCCTTTGGCAGCCGGTTCATCGGTCATTTGCGCGGCCGTGATGAACGGCACCGAGCCCATAAAGGCATGGCCGCTTACGCCATTGTCCGCGGAGAACGGCCGCCAGCTCGAATGGGCGTCCGGCGAGTCGGGACGCGATGCGCCGAGAATCTCTTGCATGGCCAACATGGGAGGCGAGCCGACCAGGAACGCCCGCGAAGTCCGGTCCCCCCAATCGCCGGCGACATTCAAAAGGGGATGGCCGCCGAAGAAGTCGACGTCGTGGGCGATTGCCAGTGGGATGCATACCGGCAATGTGTAGATGCCATTTCCAAGTGGTTTCCAGAACTGGGCAATCTGGTCGCTCCTGGCCCCGCGAACGCGAGTCTGATACCAGGTCGCAAACTCGCCATCGAGATCGGTGTTGGCAACGGGCGCAGCGATGGCCAGCCCAAGCGACATATCGCGGAGCGTTTCCCAGGAATAATAGTTCTTGTAGTCCGCGAGAATACTGCTGCCCTCACGGGCGAGGAGCGTCTTGAAACATGGCGCATCATCCGGCGGCCTGCGATTTGGCCCGGATGCGATGAGTCCGTCCGGCGCTAATCTGTTCGGGGGATCATTCGTTGTTTCGCCGTCCCACGGCCCATCGGCCGGCCCTGGTAGACCTGCCGTCTCCGCTCGGGCAAGGCAAGCCTGGAAATCTGGCGGATCATCCGGCGAGTCCCTTGGGCAAAGCCTGTCGAATCCTCTAGGCACCGGTCCATCCAGTGGTTCAATCAATGGCCAGTTTTTCCAGGACCCATTGGCCAGCCCGAGAAATTCTTCCATATCCATCGCAATCGTGGCGTCGGCAGGTTGCGCCAGCCAACCTTGAGCGGATTGCCCGGGCGAAGAGGTCCAACTTTCTTGCGTTTCCGCATCGACCGCTTGGGTTTTACGTTCGGCCGCGGCGGAGTCGGATTGTGGATTCTTGGGAGTTTCTGCCAGGGTTGTGCCGGATGGCTGGCTGAAATTGGACGTGCCGTAAGCGCGGGTCCGCGTTTCGGCGCACCCGGCAAAGATAACGAGAGAAAGCGTCGCGACGCAAGCTACCGCTTTCCGGCACATGGACTGATTGCCGGCGATTTTCGCGCGCAAGCCCCTCTTTTGGGACAGGGGCAGCGTGCGAGCCATTGCGAGTCTCCTTGGTTCTTCCGCCTTGGATCGGTCCGGGACCTCAATGCCAGAGACCGGTTATGCGTGTCAGGCAAGATTTTCCTAAGGGAATGGTCCGGTTGTAGCGGTCAGGCAAAAAGGAGAATTTGAACGGCCCGGCTTTGCCATCGCCGGAATTATCGCTGTCGGCCGCGATCGCCGCGACGGTTTCCGGGTCGTCTTCATGCATGTGAAAGGCCGTGGCCGACGGACTAGAGCAGGCCTGCTTAAACTCGAATAAACCCGCTGCCGGTTATTGGGCACTGTTCACTCGTCCACGCTAGCCAAGTCCGCGCGGTGGCAGTAGCATGTAATTCGTGAGAGCACCGAGAGCAACTTCTTTTCTTCAAACCGGTGAGGACAAAATGATCCCTCGCATCACGGCACTTTTCATCGCCGGGCTTGCCATTGCCATGGCAGCCCAGGTTCCCGCCATCGCCGATCAATCGCAGGCGAGAGAGAGCAAGGATGACGCCGCCGAACTCAAAGCGGTTCAGGCGGAGCGAATCAAGGTATTGACGCAGGCCGTCGACGTCCTGACGGCGCAGTACATGGTCGGCACGGTCGATTTCTGTCAGGTTGCAGCCGCCGAAACCGATTTGTGCAACGCCCTTCTGGACTCGACCGACGATCCCGACAAGCGGACGGCCTTGTTGGCCAAGCAGCTTGACCGGGCAACCGGGATCCTCAAGGTCACGCAGTCGAGATTCGACGCCGGCACGGTAACTCAGGCCGATGTCTTACGGGCCAAGTCACATCAACTCGACATCAAGATCAAGCTCTTGCGGAACCGGAAGAAACCGCTAGCGCCCACCCCGGACAAGACGGAGACAGGACGGGGTCACCGCGAGCGCCTATCGCTCGAGAAGGCGACGATGCGTCTGCCCGCGGACAGGCGGCCTCTTGGCACTAACCTCATGGTAGACAGGCGCGGAACCGTCTGGCTGGGCGAAAAGCCCGTTGGCACCTGGGGTGTCGATTTGAATCAGCCAGCCGTGGAGTCTCGACGTTAATATGCCTGCGATGAAAAATCCCGTCATGCCCGCCCGACAATGCAACACGGTCCTTGCCGCACTCCTGGCAACGCTGTTTGTCCTTGCGGCAGGCCAGGCCGCCCGGGCGGGGCCGCGCCCGCTGAACCTGACGCTGCAAACTCGCGATGCGAAGACCGGCGGCGTGATGCACAAGATCGAGCACGTCGATTCGGCGGCAATAGCCGTCGTGGTCGTCGATCCCTGGAATTTCCATTGGTGCAAGACGGCCACCATGCGCTTGGGCGCCTTGATTCCCCGCATGAACAAGGCGCTCGACGCGGCCCGGTCGCTGGGCATGACGGTGATGCTCTGCCCTTCCGACGTGGTTGAAAACTACGCGGGCTGGCCGCAGCGGGAAGTCGTGCTCGCCATGCCCAAGCATCCACTTCCGCCGCTGGCGAAGATCGACTGTCCCGCTCCGCCTTTTGGCGGCGGTTGTGCGTGCGGCAACGAACGCTGCGTGGTCAACTATGGTTGGGATGCCATGCATCCGGACCTGCGCATCGCCGAGACCGACCTCATGCCGGATACGCTTGAGGAGCTCTGGACGATCTGCAAGGACCGACATATTTCGCACTTGATATACATGGGCGTCCACACGGAGATCTGCCTGTTGGGCAAATCCATGGGCCTGCGGAACCTTAAGTCGGCTGGGCTGCGGTGCATTCTGGCTCGCGATATCACCGATGCGCACCCCGATTACGATCCGGCTCGCGGTCTTACGCCTGACGGCCACACGGCCGACGTCATCGCCCACTTTGAGCGGTATTTGGCGCCCACAATCAACATGGCCGAGGAGCTGGCGAAGATCGGCAAATGGGACTCGGCCTGTGTGGTAGACCCGGTGCGCATCGCTCCCTGGGGAACGACGAGGCGGCCGCATCTATTCGAAAGGGAGATCGCCGTCACGCTCAGCGCGCCTTGGCAGCCCACCGCGGCCATTCGTTATACGACCGACGGAACCGCGCCGGGACCGCGCTCGACCAGGTATGAGCGGCCGCTGAAGGTCGCTGCAACAACGCGATTGCGTGTCTCCGCCTTCGCGGGCGACAAGCCCGTCTGCCTGGAGTCGGAAGGCGTTTTTTGCAAGCTGATCTCGATGCCGCCGCCGCCGGATGTGCATCTTTCGGACTTGACGCCGCTGCGTGTCGTGGGCCCCGGCCATACGTACGGCAGCGAAGTCCGATTCGCGGCTCACAGCAATCCGCCGCAGCGCGACAAGAGCAATGAAGGAAAGTCGTTGGAGCTTCGCGGCGTTCGATATGCGAAGGGCCTGGGCGTGCATGCGATCAACCGGATGACCTTTGGACTCCGGCCGGAGTATGAGCGATTTGTCGCCCTGGTGGGCGCCGACGAGCACATACTTTCGGTGTCCAACGGCAGTAACCTGGCCATGTATCCGAGCATGGTGTTCAAGGTCTTCATCGACGGCAAGGAGGCCGCCGCCAGCCCGATGATGCGGATTTCCTTCGAGCCCTGGCGATTCGACGTGAAGGTCCCGCCCGGCGGCAAGACGATTTGTCTCGTGACCATGGATGGCGGCGACGGCAACAAGGAAGACCTGGCCAATTGGGTGAACTGCGGCTTCGTGCTCAGGAAGGAGCGGCCAGTCACGGGCCGACCGTAGAAAACACCCAATGGATCGAGTCGGGCAAGTTTTTTCGCCGTATTGGCCCGCCGCGCTTGGAGCTTGGTGGAAAAACGGGTAAGATAAACGTCGGGGCAGGTCCCCTTGGTCTATTAAACACCCCTAGAGTGGCGCAAATGGCGAATAAAGAAGAAGCAATTGAGGTTGAGGGCGTCGTCACCGAAGCCCTCGCCAACACGCGGTTTCGCGTGCAGTTGGACAGTGGCCATAAGGTCATTGCCCACGTTGCCGGACGGATGAGGAAGAACTTCATCCGCATCGTGCCCGGCGACAAGGTCCGGGTTGAACTCTCCCCTTACGATCTCACCAAGGGGCGGATTACCTTCCGCGAACGGTAAATCTTATATTGCATCGACTCCAAGATTTCCATTACGCTGGCGAATAGCCCGTTACCGGCAGTTTTCACCCCATTTTCGAGGAAAGATGCAATGAAGAGAATTTTTTTGGCCCTCGTGGCCTTCACCGCGATGTTCTGCGCGGGCGTCGCGCCGTCAAAGGCTGCGGAAACCAAGCCTATTGCGGCCGTGGCCATAGCCAGTTACAACGACGTGCTCAGCGATGTTAATTTCGTCGGCGAATTGATCCAACAGCCCCAGTTGGGCGTCACGATGGAGGCCCTCCTGACCGTGGTTACGCAGGGTCAGGGGCTCGCCGGGATCGATAAGACGCGGTCTTCGGGCGTTATCATCCAGGCCGGTAGCGAGGCCGATGTCTCCGGCTATATCTTCGTGCCCGTCACCGATTTCAAGCAGGTCCTGGGTTTGCTGAAACTCTACACCACGGTTGAAGCCGAAGGCACGGTTTACAAGTTGACTCCCAAGGACGGCAAGAAGGTCAGCTATATCAAGGAACACGGCGCCTGGGCGCTGCTTGCGGATAAGCCGGAGACCCTGGCCCACGCCGCCGCCGATCCCACGGCACTCCTGAAAGACCTCAAGAAAGAGTATATCGTTGGCGGGCGGATCTTCCTCTCCAACCTGCCCGACAGCCTCCGCAGCAAGTTTATCGGCGGCGTCAAGGATGTCTTCAATAAAGAAATCGCCAAGAAGGACGACGAGTCGGAGCAGGAGTTCGCTCAGCGCAAGAAGGCCCTGGAGCAGATCGAACCCTACATGGTCCGCGTCGTCAACGATTTGGACCAGGTCATTTTGGGGTGGGGTCTCGACCGCTCGGCGGAAAAGACTTTCCTCGACGTAAGCGTGACGGCCAAGCCGGGTACGGAAACTGCCGCGGAAATGGCCCTAGCAGCCAAGGCGACATCTTGCCTCGGCGGGTTCCATTTACCAGGCGCGGCAATGTCTACGGTCTGGGCCGGCACAATTTCGGCCGCCAAGCAGGAAATCGCGGCCAGCCTGATCGACGCGGTGCAAGGCAAGGCCCTGGCAGAAATCGCCAAGAAGACGCCCGAAGACAAGCTCGCGGCGGCCAAGGAAGTCGTCGCTGATGTAAGCCGACTCCTGCAGAAGATCGTCAAGGGTGGACACGTCGACGGCGCGGCCAGTGTACTGGTCAATCCCAAGGCAGCTACCGCAGTGGTCGGAGGCTATGTCGCCGACGGCGCTCTGCTCGACAAAATCCTGCACACCATTGCCAAGTCCGCTATCGACGACCACCCGGAAATCCAGCAGTTCGTGAAACTCGACGCAGAGAAAAGCGGAGAGGTCAACTTCCACGAAATCTCGATTCCCATTCCGCTCGACGCGAATGATCGGGAAAAGGTGGTGCAATTGGTCGGCGAGAACCTGGACATTATCATCGGTGTTGGCAAGGAAAAGGCCTATCTGGCCGTTGGCCGCAACGCCAAGTCCACGCTGAAGAAAGCGATCGAGCGATCGGACCAGGTGGCGCAGTGGCCGTGCCGCCGCTGGAAATGTCGCTCAACGCCGAGCCGATGGCCGCATTCGCCGTTGCGGTGGGCAAACCGGAAGATCGTCCCAAGGCGGAACTGGCGGCGTCGGAACTGAAGAAGACGCCGGACAAGGACCACGTGGTCTTGACGGTCCTGCCGATTTCCGACGGCGTTCAAATACACTTGGAAGTGCAGCAGGGCCTGATCCGCCTCTTCAGTCGGGTAGCGACGATGGGCTCAGCGCCGCAGACGCCCATTACCCCCCCCACGGGACAATAGTCGCAAACCCATCCTGTGAGATGAAACGATGGAGTGCGGGCATTCAAGCCCGCACTCTTTTTTTGGCCGACCTTATTCTTGCGGTAGAATTCGCGGGTAAGGCGGCTCTTCGCGGTCCGGAAGCGGCTGATTGTAACATTCGGCCCACTCTTCCCGCTCCTCATCGCTGGCATAGTACTTCAGCCAAACGTCCGGATCACCGCTGGGACCGGTGCAGTCCCAGTGCAGGTAGTGGCTGATGTGCTCCAGCTTTTTCTCTCGGGCCGGCAGGATGTCGCGGTAGATCAGGCAGTACAGTTCGCGGTCGCTCAGGTGGTCTGTGAAATCCAGCACGATCCGCTTCTGATGGAGCTTGCGGATCAGGTCCCAGAGAATCGATTCCAAGGCTGCGTTGTTCAGCGATTCCGGCCGGGGGGCCCGCAACTCCGGCTCGAACCAACGATATATCGGCAAGATGGGCGCCTGCTCCCAAGCGAGCATGCTGGCCAGGAAGTCATTCTCGGCGGCCAGGGTCAACTGGTGGACGTTCACGCTCGTGATCGATTCGTCGACGTAGCGCTCCAATTCGTCGCGGAGCTCCGCGTTACGCATTAATTCATCGACATCATCGGATTGGGACGGCTGTGGATTGGACATGGTGCAATGACTCTGATGGCTGTCGGCGAGAACTTCTAGGCAGGGACGGCGATTGCAGTCCGCATAGAGGCTACTGTAACAAAGGGGCCCGGAAACTCCAAGAATTGTCCGCGGCGAAAGGGCGGAATTCCACCCTTTTCTTGGGATTCGCCCCATACAGCCGGTACGGCCGGCGCAGTTTAAAGGCAGCGCCGGGCTTGGACGGCGGGCCGGAACTGCGCGCGCTTGTTCCGGCCCGCTGTCTAACGTCCTAAAACCTAAGTCCCAAGGCCCTTTTGCTCCGCATCCCTGCGGATCTCCTCCTCCAACTTGCAGATCTTCGCCACTCGCCGGGCGTGACGGCCGCCCTCAAAGCCGGTCGTCACCCAGATTTCAATCATGCGGTCAACGAAATGTTCGCCCAGCATGTCGGCGGAGAGGCAGAGGATGTTGGCGTCGTTGTGGCGGCGGCTCATCTCGGCCGACAGGTCGTCGTGGCAGGGCGCCGCGCGGACGCCGGGAAATTTGTTCGCCGTGATGCACATACCCAGGCCGGTGCCGCAGATCAGGATACCCCGCTCGACCTCGCCGCGGCTGACCCTGCGGGCCACTTGGGCGGCGATGTCGGGGTAGTCAACGGCCTCGTCGGTGAAGACCCCCAGGTCGTCCACCTCGTGGCCCAAGCGCTGCAACAGATCGATGACCCGCGCGCGAAGCGAATGACCGCGGTGATCCGCGCCAACAACGATACGCATTATTCGAGCAACCGTTCGATTTGTTCGAGTCGCATCTCCAGTTCCGCACGGATCTGCGCCGCGCAGGCGCTGGTAGCGCTCGGTGGGGCCGCCGATCGGATCGCAGATGTCCGACTCGTCGGCGGAGAGAAGAAAAGCTCGCTCGGCGGCCGTCGGCCATTGGGCCACGATCGCTTCGCGGTGGGTACGCGTCATGGCGAAGATGACGTCGGCATGGCGAACCAGCGGCTCCGTGAGCGGCTGGGTCTCATGCTCGGAGAGGTCCAAGTCCATCTTTGCCAGCACCTCGACCGCTTCGTGGGCCGCACGGCCGCCAAGCATGGCCGCCACTCCCGCCGACATCACCAGCACGCCGCGGTCTTCTAATTGACCGATCGGACACCCCAGCCGCTGAGCCAGCATCTGCCGGCAAATCAGTTCCGCCATGGGGCTGCGGCAAGTGTTGCCCGTACAGACAAAGAGAATCATCGCGCTGGAAAGCCGCTGCAGGGTCTTTTCCGGAACCACGCCCTGCCGCAAGATTTCGTAACGGTTGCCGCGGATGCGGAGCACCGAAGAAGGCTCGCCGAAGCGGCAGGGCCCGTCGTCGATCACCAGGTCGAGGTCGTTGCCCAACACATCGAGTACCTCGCGGGCGTTGACCGCTTCTTCCCCGCCCGTCCGGTTGGCGCTGGTCAGGGCCAAAGGACCGACCAGCATCCGCAGCACCTCGAGCAAGACCTGGTGGCCGGGTACGCGCAGCCCGAGAGTCTGCGTTGGAGCGACATACTGCCTCACTTTGGCAGGCAACTGCCGGGCGAGGCTGTCGGCGTGGGAGTCGTCGACGACCAGGGTCACAGGACCTGGCCAGCAGCGCCGCGCCAAGCGTTGAGCAAGGGGAGACATATCGGGGGCATAGTCGCGGGCCTCTTCGGCGCTCTTGATGGCCAAGGTCAGGGGATGACCCTGCTTGCGTCCCTTGATGGTGGCCAGTCGTTCGACCGCCTGTTCGTCCAGCGCGCTGGCGGCCAGCCCGTAAACCGTTTCGGTGGGGAAAGCGACAATCTTGCCCTCGGCGAGGGCCTGAACCGTCTCGTGGACCACGTCGCGCAAATCGTCTGCGTGTCGAAGATCAATCACGACGACTGGCATAATGATTTATCCTGGTAAGTTTAGTATTATAGAATGAAGCGGCGGCCACGGTCAAGGAGGCGGCCCTGCCGCTGTGCCTCTTATCCGTAGAGAGCGGGGGCCCTGAGCCGCTTCGCGGACGTCGCCGCAGGCCGTCAACAGGGTGCCGCGTGAACCAATCCTTCACGGCGGGCGTAGACAACAAGGGACAATATCTCTATATATCTATTTCTTGCCCTATGGCCATCCGCCTCACAACTACCGCCCGGCCATGCTAGTGCTTCGCGATGTCAAGAAATCCTTCGCCGAACCGGACGGCACGCCCCTGCCGATCCTGGATATCGAAGAGTTCCGCGTTGCCGCCGGGGAGCAAATGGTGCTGGTGGGCAAGAGCGGGTGCGGCAAGACGACGCTCTTGCACGTCATCGCCGGAATCACGCGGCCCGACTGCGGCAAAGTGCGGATCAACGACTGGGATATTACGCTCATGCCGGAGGCCGAGTGCGATCGCTTCCGGGCGGAACATATCGGCTATGTCTTCCAGACCTTCAACCTTCTCCGCGGCTTCTCGGCCTTGGAGAACGTGATGCTGGCCATGCGTTTTGCACGACTCCCCGGTGAGGACGCCGGACCGCTGGCCCAGATGGCCGCAGTGCTGATTGACCTTGGTGCGGGACTGCCCTTGATTGAGAGACTGGCCCAGTGGCTGCACGTAGCCTCGCCGGGCGTGGACCGACCACGGGCCGTGCATCTGTTGGAGCGGGTCGGCCTCGGGCACCGCATGACGCACAAGCCGACACAGCTCTCCGTCGGCGAGCAACAGCGAGTGGCCGTCGCTCGGGCCCTGGCCAATCGCCCCAAACTGCTTCTGGCCGACGAGCCGACGGCCAACGTCGATTCCGGCCACCAGCAGCAGATACTGGATCTGTTGAGCGAGACGTGTCGCGAGGAGCAGGTGTCGCTGGTGCTGGTCACTCACTCCCCGCAGGTGGCAGAGCAGTTCGATCGTGTCGAGAAACTGGATGAATTCAACCGTGTTGCAAGGAGGTCTTAGGGCTTGGCGGCAGACCGCGTTACCCTAATACCTGACCCAAGATCCCCTCCCCGCAATGTCTCTCTGGAAAATCGCCTGGCGCAGCATTCAGCAACGTTCGCTGGCCTCGCTGCTGACGGCCATATCGATGGCCCTGGGCGTGATGCTCGTGGTCGCCGTGCTGGTGGTCTATAGCGTCGTGCAGCAGGCCTTCCATCGCGGCGGCGAGGGCTACAATCTCATCGTCGGCCCGCCCAAGGGCAGCAGCCGCGACCTGGTCCTCACCAACGTCTTCTACATCGGCCAGCCGATCACCACGCTGCCCTACAGCGTCTACCAGGACCTGTACCAGAGCCGCATCGGGCTGGGCGTGGTAGAAATCGCCGTGCCCATTTGCCTGGGCGACATGTACCAGGACAAGCGGGTCGTCGGCACCACGCCCGACATGTTCAACGAGCTGACCTACTACGGCGATCGCAAATACGAATTTGCCCAAGGGCACAACTTCGGCGAGAATGACTTTTTCGACGCCGTGGCCGGGGCCACCGCGGCCAGGCAGGCCGGCCTGAAGCTGGGCGACAAATTCCGCCCGATGCACGAAATCGCCGGCGAGCGGAGCCACCACAAGCACGGGGCCTTCACCATCGTCGGCATCTTGAAGCCTACCGGCACGCCCAACGATAACGCGCTGTTCGTCAACATCGAGGGCTTTTACCGCGTGGGCGGGCATGCGGGCAAGCTCCCGGGACTGGAAGCGGCGAGCGCGGCGAGTTCCCCTGGTTCTTCGGCGAAAGGCACGCTCGCGCAAGGCACGTCGGCGAAAGGTACGTCTGTGGCTGCGAAGGCCGGCGGATCCCAGAGCAAGGTCGCCGCCGAGCCCGACGAGAAGCCGAAGAGCGAGGCCGAAGAGGCCGCCGAGGAGGAGCGCGAGGAGCACGCCGTGATTCCCGACAGCCAAAAGCAGATCAGCGCCGTGCTGGTGCGGGTCTATGCGGAGAAGGAGTCGCAGACCCGCGCCTTGGCCGCGGAGATCAACCGCCGCAAGGACGCTCAGGCCGCCATTCCCTCGGAGGAGATCTACAACCTTTTCGAAATGATCATCGGCAACATCGAGGTGGTGCTGTTGGCCTTCGCCGTGATGATCGTGCTCGTGGCGGGCATCGGCATCATGGTCAGCATCTACAACTCCATGAACGACCGGCGGCACGAGATCGCCATCATGCGGGCCCTGGGCGCGCGGCGGAGCACGGTGATGACGGTGATCCTCTTGGAGTCGATCCTCTTGTCGCTGGGCGGCGGGCTGATGGGCCTGGGGCTGGGTCACGGACTCTTGTTCGTCGCCGGTCCGTGGATTGCCGAGAAGGTCAACCTGCCCTTGAACACGCTCGATTTCCGTCCCATCGAGTTGGTTTTGATACCGGGCCTCCTGGTTCTGGCCTCGATCGTCGGCTACCTGCCCGCCGTGGCGGCCTATCGGACCGACGTGGGGAAGTCGCTGATCGCCAATCCGTGATGGGTTTGTAAGGCTTTCAAGCGATTCCCAGCCCAAGCGGAACCTGCTACACCTTCACCTTGTGCCCGCTGGGAATCGAAGGTCGGGCTGGCAGCCCGGTCAGCGTCGTGTAGGTGAATGTGTCGGCAGAAGATGCGGTCGAGGTTCCGTCCGCGGTCGTAACCGTCACGGAGACCGCACCCACGCCGGCGGGACTTGTGACGACGATCTTGTCGGCAGTGTCGCTGACGATCGAGCCGGCCTTTTTGCCGAAGTCCACAGTTGCGCCGGCCAGGTTCGCGCCGGTAATCGTCACCTCGGCGCCGCCAGCCCGAACACCCGTCTTGGGGCTGATGCTCGACACCATCGGCGACGTCGTCCCACTGGGAATCGTGGGAGTTTTGACGCTCGCGGTGGGTGTGGCCGTACTCGCGAGTACGGCGACATGACTCACGCCGCTGGGAATGATCGGGCTGAGCGGCATCGCGGAAAGAAGCCGCCGCGACTCCAGCGTATCAAATCGAAGTCGGCGTTGACGGCTGCCCGGCCTTCGACGATCGGATCCAGCCAAACGCCTCAGTAAACCAAGACCCCAACCCATGGCTACTGCCTTTCGCAAATGTGGTTGCCCGTTGCCGCGCCCGTCGGGCTTCACTTTGGCGCAAAGCCAAAAGGACGTCGGGCAACCAGCTTCCGATCCAGGACGACTCTGAATTCGATACGGTATTCCCCCTGACCATCCCAAAAGTGCAGCCCAACAGAGGGTCACCCCTATATCTCTCGGCAATTCAGCGTCTAGGTTCGTTGCTTTTTCCCGCTGCCCCCTCCATTTACGCGCTGGCGGCATGCATAGCATAGGACGGGGCGGGGCGATCAACCCAAATGGTTGTTGCAAGTGAATAGCGGTAAATCCTTTGTTCGCCCGGACTTCGGGCTTTAGTCTCAGGTCTCGGGTCTTGGATTCTTGTCTATTGCCTGGGTTACGCTACGATCCAGGACCCAACTCCCGGGCCCTCGGCCCCCCAGACACAAATTCCTCACCGCCAGCCTCCTCAACGCATTTTCCGCAGTATACAATGGTTCTGTCCAGCTCCCATTCAAGGCGAGAAGCAGCCGCAAGACTTTTCCCCAATCGAGGCAGAGGCCCCTACCATTTCCACCGCGACCGCAACACAGGACCAACATCCCGGACTTCGTCGTGCCCGAATTGCCGCCCGTGTGGCGGCCGAGAACCGTGGCCGCGACATCGTGATCCTTGACTTGCGGGAGTTGACCAGCATGTTCGACTTCTTCGTGCTGGTGAGCGGGGCCAGCCGGCGGCAGTTGCACGCCATCAGCGAGGAAATCGACCGGGTCATGCAAGAGGAGCTGGGCGATCGGCGAATGGGCATCGAGGGCTACGAGGAGAGCCGCTGGATCCTGCTGGACTATGGCGACGTGGTGGTCCATATGTTCGAGCCGGAGACGCGGGCCTATTATGCAATCGAGGACCTCTGGGGCAGCGCCAAACGGCTTGCATTGGAATAATGCCGCTGCTTCCGCATCTTCGCGATCGATTCCGCCAAGCCCTGGCCCCTTTGACCGATCAGCCTGATCCCTGGCTGGAAATGATCCGCCGCGCCCAGGACGCCCGTTTCGGCGACTACCAGGCCAACTTTGCCATGAGTCTCGGGGCGAAGCTGAGCAAGAACCCGCGGGAACTGGCGGCCGAGGTCGCTGCCCGGCTCGAGATCGCCGATATCTGCCAGCCGCCGGAAGTGGCCGGACCGGGCTTCATCAACCTGCGGCTGAAAGACCAGTGGCTCGTAGCGCAGCTCATGGCGGCACTGGCCGACCCGCGGCTGGGCATTTCGCCGGTGACGGCGCCGCGGACCTATACCATCGATTTTTCCGCCCCCAACGTGGCCAAGCCGATGCACGTCGGGCATATCCGCTCGACGGTCATCGGCGACTCCTTGTGCCGCACGCTCCGCTTCCTTGGCCACCGCGTGATCAGCGATAACCACATTGGGGACTGGGGCACGCAGTTCGGCATGATCCTCTACGGCTACAAGCATTTCCTCGACGCCGAGGCCTATCGCCGGCGGCCGGTGGAGGAGCTCAGCCGGCTCTATCGCCTGGTGCGGCAATTGGTCGACTACTTTGCCGCCAAAGAGGGCCTGCCCGAACTCCAGCAGAACCTGGAGAAGAAGCGGCAGGCCGCGGCGGACGTGCGGAAGGCGACGCCGCCGGGGCAAAAGGTCGATAAGAAACTTCGCGAGGCGATGCAGAAGGCGGAAAACTCGGCCAAGGAGGCCGGCGAGGAACTGGAAGCAGCGCGGGCCAAGATCGCCGCCGTCGATGCCGAGCCGAGCCTTTCACGGCTTGCCGCCGCGCACCCGGACATCGGCCGCGCCTGCCTGGCGGAGACGGCCCGGCTGCACGCCGGCGACGCGGAAAACCACCGCCTCTGGCAGGAGTTCATGCCATATTGCCTGGAAGACATCGAGCGGATTTATCGCCGCCTGGATGTGCATTTCGACCACGAGCTGGGCGAGAGTTTCTATCACGAGATGTTGCCTGGTGTGGTCGAGGAGCTCTGCCGCCGCGGCATTGCCCGGGAGAGCCAGGGGGCCGTTTGCGTCTTCCTCGAAGGGCAGCCGGCGCCGATGATCGTGCGGAAGCAGGATGGGGCCTATCTGTACGCCACGACCGACCTCGCCACGATCCGCTACCGCATGGAACAATGGCGGCCCGACGCCATCCTGTACGTCGTGGACCATCGACAGAGCATGCACTTCCAGCAGCTCTTTGCCGCCGCGCGGCTGCTGGGCTACGATCGGGTGGAGCTCGAACACGTCAGCTTCGGCACGGTGCTGGGCAAGGACGGGCGGCCTTTCAAGACCCGCGCCGGCGACACCGTGGGGCTGGAAGGGCTTTTGGATGAGGCGATCGCGCGGGCTTTGGGCGTGGTCTCCGCCAACGACGACGCCAAGAAGGACGGCCCGGAACTCTCGCCCCAGCAGCGGGCCGGCGTGGCCGAGACGGTGGGCATCGGGGCCTTGAAATATGCCGACCTTTCACAGAACCGCAGCAGCGACTACGAGTTCGATTACGAGAAGATGCTCGCCATGAACGGCAACACGGCCACGTACATGCAGTATGCCTACGCGCGGGTGCGGAACATCTTCGCCAAAGGCGATGTGGATATCGAGCGGCTCCGCGGTTCCGGGGCGGCAATTACGCTGGGCCAACCCGCCGAGCGGGCCCTGGCCGTCGAGTTGCTCCGCTTCGGCGACGCCTTGGCGCTGGCAATGGTCGATTATCGACCGAACCAGCTCACGGCCTACCTCTTCGACCTGGCCAACAGCTTTTCGACCTTTTACGAGAAGTGTCCGGTGCTGAAGGCCGAAACGGCCGATCTCCGCGCCAGCCGTCTGCTGCTTGCGGACCTGACGGCGCGAACGATCCAGAAGGGGTTGGAATTGCTGGGGATTGGCGTGGAGGAGAAGATGTAGGAATTGGGGAGTGCCGGGGCTGGAGAGAAGAAAGGGGTCGGGAGTCTTTGACCTTGAGAAGCCTGCCTGGTTCCTGGTCATGTGGGGGCCGGACGTGGATTGGGCTTTCGTCCAGCGGGAGTGGTTCTGGGCTGTAGTGTTTCTCAAGTTCAGTCTGTGGCTGATGGCATTCGCGGTGATTTGGCTGACGCTGTGGGCAAGGCAATTGCGAAAGCAGGTAGATGGACGTTAGCCAGATTCTTCCCAATCTATTCGTCGGCTCCTTCCCCGAGAACCTCGAGGACATCGACAGGCTGCACCGGGCAGGCATCACAGCGGTGCTGAACATCCAGACCCATGAGGACATGGCCCACCACGGTATCATCTGGCGTCGTCTGGAACTCCACTACAATGAGGTAGGTGTCGAGCTTCGTCGTGTTCCAGTGCGGGATTTCGACCCTGATCACCTTCGCCGCCAATTGCCCAAGTGCGTCGAAGTCCTGGATGAACTGCTGCGGCAAGGCCACACCGTCTTCATCCATTGCAATATGGGCATGAACCGTTCGCCCACCATCGTTATCGCTTACCTTCACTGGGTTCAAGGACGGGACTTGGAGAAGGCAGCGGATCACGTGATGAAATGCCGGTCTTGCGATCCGTATTTGGATGCGATCCGGCTGGCGAGCGAGGATCGGCAAAGGGAACCATTGTAGAAGGCGATCTACGGCAGATAGGCGAGCAATTGCTGCCACCCAGCTTGTCGGTCTTGCGGCGACGCCGTACCACGGCACGCAGGCGGATTCACCTTTCTCATCAAGAACGGAGGGAAAAATGACAAGTCGTTTTCATCATTGTTACCGGCCCGGCTCGAAACGTAGGCATTTTTGTCAGCTTGTGCTTTCAGACTTCTGGGGGGTATAACATAACCCCAGATAATTTCACGCAGTCCGTTCCACCCGCTTGCGTTACTTATAGGCGGGTACTATAGTACGGGAATGCAGCGGGGCCTTTCCCCCGCGCACTTCTGAGATTCTACGAGGCAGCGCTGTCGCCGCTCGGATGACCAGGTCGGTCCTGGAAGCCCAGCGGGCGACTCTCTAAACGACGGTTTTGCGATCGACGGGCTTGGTGCCCGTGCGGTCGCCGGTTTCTGGCCGTCGCGTTTCCGTTTGATGACCGCTGGGGCGGTCGTGCGCGTGTGCGTAAGCATTGGTAGTTCGTGGCACTTGATATCGAAGGAGACCAATTATGCTTGAGAAAAGAGTTCCGGCAAGCCGTTGTGGCACGGAGGCGCGTGCGAGGCGAACCGCGGCACTCGCGCGGTTCGCCGCCGCGGTGCTCGGTTTCCTCGCCGCCGGCGGCCTGGCGCGGGCCGCGACGGTGCCCGCAACCGTCTTTGTCAGCAATGACTACTCAAACACCATCGCGGAGTACTCGTCGACCGGAGTCGACCTGGGCGTCTTTGCCAGCACGGGGCTGAGCATGCCCCAGGGACTGGCGTTCGACGCCGCGGGAAATCTCTACGCGGCGAACGAGGGGACCGACTCGATTGAGAAATTCTCCCCCACCGGCATGGACCTGGGCGTCTTCGCCAGCACCGGCATGAACTATCCCTGCGGGATCGCTTTTGACAGCAGCGGCAACCTCTACGTGGCGAATTGGTCGTCCAGTACGATAGAAGAGTACTCCCCCTCCGGCAAGGACCTCGGCGTCTTCGCCAGCGCGGGACTGGACCAGCCGGCGGGCTTGGCCTTCGACAGCAGCGGGAATCTCTACGCCGTCAATTGGGGCAACAGCACGATCGAGAAATTCGGCCCCAGCGGAGGAAGCGGCTCGACCTTCGCCAGCTCATCGGCATTGGACCATCCGGCGGGCCTGGCCATCGATGGCAGCGGCAACTTCTACGCCGCAAGCTACTGGGGCACCACGGTCGAGAAATTCTCGCCCACCGGCGCCGACCTGGGGGTCTTCGCCTCCGGCCTCTCCGCCCCGGACGGGCTGGCCGTCGATACTGCTGGGAACCTGTACGTGGCCAACCAGAATGCGAACACGATCGTGGAAGTTGCCGCCAATGGAAACGCGTCGGTCTTTGCCAGCACCGGAATGGATGGGCCGAACTTTGTTGCCGTCAAAAGCCCCGACTTCGTCAAGGCCAACAACACGACCGTCTTGAGCCAAGGCGCCAGTTGGGTCGGCGGCGTAGCGCCCGGCGGCGCCAGCGCCGTCGACTGGAACAACACAGTGACGGGCGCAAGCAGCGTCTTGCTCGGCGTCGATCTCTCCATGGGATTGATCCGCATCGTCGATCCGGGCGGCGCGGTGACCATCGGCAACGACGGACACACGCTCACTTTGAACGGCGTCCTCGGCACGGGCATCGATATGTCCAGCGCCACCCAGAACCTTACGATCAACTGCCCGATCGCTCTGGGCAGCACGCAGACCTTCAACGTCGGTCCCGGCGTTTCCCTCGCGGCGAACGGAGGAATCAGCGGCAACTTCAGCCTGACCGAGGCGGGTTCCGGGACGTTGATCCTTGCCGCCGCCAATTCCTTCAACGGCGCTACGCTGGTCAGCGGCGGCACGCTTGTCCTCGGCAGCCCGCTGGCCTTGCAGAATAGTACGCTCGACAGCAGCGGCAGCGGCAGCGTCAGCTTCGGATCGTTGCCCGCGGCCACGCTGGGCGGGTTGACCGGCTCCGGCTCGCTCGCGTTGAGCAACGCCAGTTCCGCCGCCGTGGCCCTGAGCGTGGGCAACAATGGCCTGGCCACGACCTACTCCGGCGCGCTCACGGGCCCCGGCAGCCTGATCAAGCTCGGCAGCAACATGCTGACGCTCTCCTGCATCAACTCGTATGCCGCTGGCACGACGATCTCGGGCGGAACCCTGGCGATCACCAACAGCTTCGCGCTGGGCTCCGGCCCGATCACGTTGGCGGGAGGCACACTCGGCTTCACTCTCGTTCCACGATCCACCAGCCCCGGCATCGGCATCCATTTCGTGGGAGGCGGCAATCCCGTCACCGGCACAGCAGGCGTGGTCCCCTTGAACAATTGGAACAACCTTTCCGGGACGAGCTTTAGCGGCACGCCCCTGACCGACAGCAACGGCGCCGCGACCACGGCCGCCCTTTCCACCACGAACGCGCTGGGAGTGTTCGCCTCGGGAAGCAGCAATCAGCTTCTCAACGGATATATTTTCGCGGTCAGCGGATCGCTCTCGGCAACCATCAGCGGCATTCCCTTTTCTCAGTATAGCCTTTACGCCTACATGGTCGATTCCACCGCCGGCTACTCGGAGGAGGTCACCTTGGCCGGCAAGAGTTACTATTTCAGCCCGACCAATAGCGCGTCCTACCTGGCGATTGCGAACACGAGTTCGGGAAGCTATCCCGCCGGCAACTACGTGCTGGCGAGCGGACTGAGCGGCGGCACGCAAACGGTGGTGGTCCAGGGCATAAGTCCGGGGTTCGGCTCCTTTGCAGGTTTTGAGATCGTCAATACGTCGTCGACCTCCGGACCGTTGACGTTGAACGGCAATCCCGTGACGATCTCTGCGGATTCGGCGATTGACGTGACGGGACCGTCCAGCGGCGCCGTCACGGGGCAGTTGACTATCGGCAGCAACCGGTTGAGGCTGACTGGGGGCGGGAGCGGCGCGAACACGGCCTACAGCCTGACTCTCGGCGGCAGCGGCGGGATCTTGCTTTCGGGCAACCCTACCTTCGACGTGGCCAACAACGGCAGCGGGACAGGCACGCTGGTGCTCGGCGCCCTCAACGACGGCGGCGCGGCCCGCACGATTACCAAGAGCGATGTCGGCGCATTGACGCTTGCCGCAGCGGCGACCGGAATGAACGCCGGCGACACGGTGGACGTCGACGCGGGCACGCTCAATTCGAACAACGCCACGGCGCTGGGCACGCGGACGACGGTCGACGTTGCTGGGGGCGCGACGTTCTCGCTCGGCGCCAGCCAGACGATCGCCGCGCTGGGAGACGCCGGAGCGGTCGTCGTCAGCGGGGCCAGCGTGCTGTTAAATGGCAACGCCCTGACGGTCGGCAGCGGCAATGACTGCTCTTCGACTTTCTCCGGCACAATTGCCGACGGCACGCGCGGGGCAGGCAGCCTTGTCAAGGCCGGCGCGGGGACTTTGACGCTCTACGGCAGCAACACTTTCACCGGCCCATCCACGGTTGACCAAGGCGAACTCGTCGTCAACGGCTCGCTCTCCAGCCCCGTCACGGTCAACCGTGCCATCCTGGGCGGCACCGGTCACCTCAGCAGCGTCACGGTAAGCCCCAGCGGCGCGATCGCACCGGGCAGCCCGCTGGGAACTCTCAAGCTCAGCGGCAGCCTGATCCTCTCGTCGGGGGCGATGCTCGATTACGACCTCGACACGCCCTCCACCAGCGGCATGATCGCCTGCGCCAGCTTAACGGCCGGCAGTCCGCTCGGGTTCTCCAACTTCAGCTTCGAGAACACGTCGAACTTCGCTCCAGGCGTTTACGACCTGATCCAGTCCAATACTTCGCTCCCTGGCAATCTGCTGAGCGGCAGCACCAGCGGTTCAGTTGACGGGTGGCAAGCTAACCTATCCGTCTCGGGCAAGGACGTGGTGCTCACCGTCGTGCCGGAGCCTTCGGCGCTGGCGCTGCTGGGTGTGGGGGCTCTCGGCCTGCTGGGTTTCCGCAGGCAGCGCCCCGCAGCCCCCACACGTCGGCCGGTTTGGCACCAGCGGGCGTCTTCGGATTGCACTTCTGACAAATCGGCTCCCTGCAACGCAAGTCGGCCGCTCACCCCCTTTAAGCTGTGCTCGTGAACCCTCGTCAGTACTGGAGAATGTAATGTTGGCTCGTACGTCATTGGTTTCCGCGTTTGCCGCCTTGCTGCTCACCTCGCCAGCACTGTCGGATTCGATTTCCGTCCCCAACTATGACTTCGCGAGCCCTTACGTGCCCGACGAGCCCCCTTACGCCGTGGCGGGCTTCTCGGATTGGGTGCAGTCGCCTCCGCCCGCCTGGTGGACCTCTGACGGCTATACCTCCCAGCAATGGGTCGACAGCGCCGGAGTCTTTGTGAACGCGCCCTACGAATGGATCGACAACCTTGTTCCGTCTGGGGGGACGTCAGTCCACCAGCAGGCGGCTTTCATGTTCGCCACTCCCGGCCTGGAAATCTCGCAGGTGCTGGGCAACACTTTCCAGGTCGGCACATCGTACCAGCTCACCGTGGGTATCGCGGGCGGCGGTGAAGGCATGGCGATTGGGTGCCCGATGGAGATCGGGCTGTACTATCTGGATGCAAGCGGAAACCAGGTCATGGTGGGCACGACCACGGTCCTGAATGACAATTCCTTGTCCTCCTCGGGTTCTTCTTCTTATATCAACCATTTGCCAGACCACGGTGTGACCATTCCCGTCGTCACCGCCAGCGATCCCTGGGCGGGCCAGGGCATCGGCATCGCGCTGCTCCAGACCTCAACGACTGCGGATGAAGGGGGCTACTGGGACATCGACAATGTGCGGTTGACGACCACGCCCACACCCGAGCCCTCCACTCTCGCCTTGCTTGGCACCGCTGCCAGCGGGTTGCTATGGTGGCGACGGCGGTCGGCTGCTCTCGGCCGGGCTTGGCGAAGGACAACGAGAAGAGCGGCGAAACCAGCGGACTTCGGCGACATCTGCTTCATTTGCCTAACCTATTCCGCCGTTGACCTCTTGAACGCCAGCAGGATCAGGCCCGATTCCGGTTTGGTGGAGAACTCGGCGGGACGCCCGCCCGAACTTCTACCGTGCCGCAAACAGAGTTTCAACTCGTCCCCCTTGACATCGTAAATCCCAAGAACAGGCTTGTTCTGATGCGATTCCTTCGGGGGGTCAAGTCGAGATGCTTTGGAGACTTTGCGGCGTCGATCTGGTAACTGCACTGTTCCTCACGGTCGTCATCAAAATTGCAACGCTGCTTTGTCGTCATGGGCAGCGCGGCCAGCCTCCTTCTCCCACTGTTTCCGCAGCCCCGAGAGCCTAGCGAGAAGAAAATCCATTCCATTCGCCGCATCGCCGTCCAGAACCTTGCGAAGCCCATCGAGCCGCTTCAACATTGGCAGGCCCCAGCGGAGGTCTTCGCAGTAGGCACCGACCCGCAGCGTGTAGCCCGGCTCGGTCGGTCGGCGTAGCTCTTGCTTGGGTCGCACATCGCGAGCCAAGGTCAGAAACCCATCCCCGGCAAGGCGGTCGATAATCTTGCTTGCCTGCCCTTCACTCACTTGGACTATGCGGTAGAAGGAGTTGTTGCGGTCGTCCTTGATCGCCGGGACGCTGAGAATTAGCCGGTAGAACGGCTTCTCCTCCTGCCCTTGGTAGACGAGTTCAAGCCGGAAGGACTTGATCGCTTGCTTCAGTTCGTTGGCCCTGGCTTCGGCAGTGACGGGCAGTTCGGCGTGGGCGGTGGCCGTGATTCCGGCGACGAGCAAGGCAAGAACGAAACGCAGCATGGGCAGTCTCCTGGATAGTCGGAGGTTAAGTCCGGCACGCACTGTAAGGCACTGTTACGACTGCTTTCTTTTCCGGCACCAGCTGCAATGCAAATGCCATTGTAGGGTCGCGGTAGGGACCGCCCTTGCGGGCGGCCCCCGCGCAGATCCGTACGTGCGGAACTACCGCATACGGCTCTTACTTCGGGTGTTTGGCGTAGAAGCGTTGCCGCTTCTCGCACACGTTGCAGTCCGATCGACGCGCCGGTCCCGCACTGAGTCCGGGGCGCGGCCGACGGCAACGTGTTCCCCTCAGACGGTCGCCTTCCCTCCACCGCTTCCGCCGACGAGCAATGCCCGCCCTTGTTCGGCAGCTTCTTTGGTACTATGCAACCGTCCGACTTCCCACAGGCGTGCATGCCGGACGTACGGTCACTGACCTTCTCCGGCCGACCCGCCTCACCATCTGCGGCGGGTACCTGTGGGATCTCCCTGTTCCGGCGAAGAGTTTCCACGCATGCTCAGGGTCTCCGACCGCGCGGCATTCGTGTACGGCTCGCCTATGGTGCCGTCCACGATGTTGCCTTCCGCCTCGGTTAACGGCGTCGGCATCCCGGACTTCTTTATTTCGCGGCTCGATGGCTGGCCTGCGTGTGCCCCTGTCAACGCTTCACCTGCGGCCTCACGGCCGCCGGCGGCATGACTCGGGGTCGGGATGACTGGCCAGGTCTTTCCCGTGTGACTCTTCCATTCACGACTCCTTGCCCGTTTTAACAGGCGCACTAACCGTCAATGAACCGCCAGCCTTGCGGGCCGTGGTAAGCTGAATGCGTGGGTTCGATTCAACCAGCGACATTCAGAGGACTAAGCGATGGCGAAGGGCACCGTAGCGGCTTGAACGCTGTACCAGTCAATGAATTTTGCTAGAGTCGCTATCATGCGTTGTTCTTTCGACCGGCTTCCAACCTCGGTGTCAGCCAGTCAAGCACGCGCCCCGTCAAGCCCGGCGAGAACAGCCTACTGACGTGGCCGTGTGGCAGCCGCCAGATTTCCGGCTGCTGCCACTTTTGCCAAAGCTCCTCGATAGGTTGCCTCTCCGCGAACAAATCATAGATTCCTTCAATCAATAATATATTCTCTTTCGGGATGACTGGCGTGGACAAAATCAGATTCAACCGGGTCGTATCCATCGCTTCGTGTGCCGGCCTTAGAGCTTGGAGCGCTTCCCGAACCCGCCGCCAGACGACCGGTTGGGAGCACCTCATGCGCACACCGGGCACAGTCAGAACGGCACAGGCGATGCGTGCATCGCTGCACGCAGTCAATCCCGCAAGCCACCCCCCAAACGAAAAACCCAGAATCGCCACGGATGGACAACCTTCATCCAGCAGCCAGCCAGTCAGCGCGCGAATCTCGGCGACGTTCTGTGCCATAGCCCGCGCAAACTCCAAACAACTCTCTTCAAAGGGTCGGCGCGGACGGCGTTGAAGATTGTAGGGAGCGACCAAAGTGGCCACATTGAATCCTGCCCGATTGAACCGGCGGGCAAGCAATGGAAACGCCGTATGATAACCGACGGGAGGATAGCCATCCAAGAGAATGATCACCGGTCGTACCTGCCAGTGTTCCGCGCACCGATAGAGACGGCCATAAACGACGTTGTTCTCCTCGACTTTGCACGGACGCGGCGTAGCAAATTTGAAATGCCGCGGCCCATCAAATTCCATCCGCGCCGGATCGCTTGCGGCGGGGATAAAGTTTGGCCCGTTTAGAAGTTCGATCGCTTCCTCCAATTCCCATTTTGGCTTGGGCGCGTGTCTCAGTGGAGCAACGACGTATGCCAACTGAAGAGCTGACCAATCAATAAGTTTTGCCAATGGCGCAATCATTCGTTTTTTGAGTTTCTTTCCTTCGCTACCTTCCTCATGTTCTCAGCCGCTATTATCGGCCTCGACGAATGGAACCGCAAGCAGGGAAATCGTGAGCGGCGCGTCCCGCGTGGCCGTCGGCTACAAAGCAGCGGCAACGCGGCGCGCGACCCGTTTCCGACGGCGACGTGCCTGGGCCTCGCGGGATTCCTCTTCCCGCTGCGCAAGCCGATGCTTTGGGTGGGCGGCAAGTCAGCGATCCGGCAGCCGGGTCCTCGCCTGAAATAACTGGTCATATTGACCAATTGCGAGACTGGGAACGTCGTTCTCGCTCAGAAGTTGATCGCCAACTCCTTGCAAACGGTTGTCTCGTAAGGAGTTGACTTGGGGGCTTCCGAGCGTTTCACACCTAGTCGCGGTCGCCGGAGACAACGCACTGACGGTGCAGCGGCCGCGCGACACTTGGAAGAGTGTCGCGGGCCGCCAGTCGTAGTCAAAACACCACACCTTAACCTAACCCAAAAACTGTCCCGCGCATGGGGTCAAGCGCGCTGAGACACCACACTAGTCCCTCATTGCATCACGGCTCCGGCTGATTGTCACCGGCAATCTGCTTGACAGCGCCCTCCAAACTCTGGTAAGCGCTGGCGATGGCCCCGGACACTTTCTCGCCGAAGTGGCCCGCAATCTCGGCATGTCTCGTCCTCATGGCCTCCAGAAGCACGGTCGACTTCCCGACATAGGCTTTTACTCCAGCGGGATAAGCCAGGATACGATGTTGAATGTTGCAATAGCGATCTGCCAGCTTGACAACAAGTGCGGGAATGCTTGTGGTGGAGAACCGTTTGAGATACTCGTACTTGTCGCCATCTTTCGGGTCGTGAGTCAGCTCTCTAACCAGCCGGGCTACTTCTGAACCGAATTCCTTGTCCAGTTGTTGCATGGTCACGTCCGATTCCTCGAGAACATCGTGGAGCACGGCGGCTGCCATGATGCTCGGGTCCGTGACGCCCCATCCCCAAACTGTTCTCATTACCTCTATGGGATGCGCAATATACGGCAAGTGTTGCCCGCCGATTGCATGTTTGCGGTATTGGCCAGAATGGCATTTCACCGCTAATTCTATGGCACGTTCGAGCATGATAATGATGGGTTGAAACCGGTCGATTCGGTGGACAATCCTATAGCCAAGGCGTTATAAGCCGCTGCAACAAATAGCCAAGCAATCCCGTCGCTGGGATGGTCAACATCCAGGCCCAGACCATGCGGGCGACCACGGCCCACTTTACAGCATTCAACCGGCGAGTGGCGCCTACGCCCATGATGGAGGCCGAGATCACTTGTGTCGTCGACAGCGGGATACCCAGATGACTGGCCGCCTGGATGATCAGGGCCGCCGAGGTTTCCGCGGCAAATCCATGGACGGGCTGCAGTTTGACCAATCGATGGCCCAGGGTGCGGATAATTCGTCTGCCACCTGCTGCCGTTCCCGCCGCCATTGTCAGCGAGCAAACGACTTTGACCCAGGTGCCGATCTCGAACTGGGGGGTCTGCAGGAACTGGAGCCACCCGGGAAGGTTCTTGAACAGACTGGCCTGCGTCCCTGCGTACGGGGCCAGGGTAATGACTCCCATGGTCTTCTGCGCGTCATTGCTGCCGTGGCTGAGCCCCATCATCCCGGCACTTAGCAGTTGCAGGCGGCCGAATGTGGTGTTGACTTGGTGGGGACGCCAGTTTCGCAACAGCAACAACAGTAGTCCCATCACGGCGAAGCCTAGGACAAGGCCAAAGATCGGCGAGAGAATCATGGGCAAGACAACCTTGGGCCAAAGGCCCTCCGCGTGATGCGTGTCGGGGCTGATGACCAACCAGCGGACGACGCCGAACTTGCCGCCGGCTGAGGCCACAGCCGCGCCGCAGAGCCCGCCAATCAGGGCATGGCTGGAACTGGCCGGTAGCCCAAGTCGCCAGGTGCCCAGGTTCCAGATCACCGCCGCTACGAGCGCGCTGAGGAGCGTATACAGCGTGATGCCGTCCGTCTCCACGAGCCCCCGGCCGATGGTCGTCGCGACCGCGGTCCCCAGCAGGGCGCCGACGAGATTGCAGACCGCCGCCATCAGAATGGCTTGCCGTGGCAGCAATACCCGCGTCGACACGACCGTCGCGATCGCGTTGGCGTTGTCATGAAAGCCGTTGATGTACTCGAAGAGCAGCCCAAGCAGAATCACGCCGAAGACCAAGGTCATCGCCGACACTTTCTACTCAGGAATTCTTGAGGACAATCTGGATGATCGCGTTTCCCGCGTCGCGGCAGCGGTCGATGACCTTCTCGAGCAGTTCGAACAGATCGCGGAGCACAATCATCTGCAAGGCGTCGTACTGGCCGCCGTACAGCTCCCGCAGCAGCGAGAGCATGAGCTTGTCGGCATCACCTTCGTATTGATGCAGGCGGTCGTTGGCAGCCTGAACGATATCGAGTCGCGGATGGCGCAGTTGCCGAACCATCTCGTGCAGCGTATCGATTGCTTGTTGCAGCAAGATGGATTGCTTCGTGAAAAGCTCTGTTTTGAAATGTGGCCGCAGCAGGAGCAGACGCTCGGCGAACTTCTTGAGCACCTTCGAAATCCGCGAAAGGGCGATCGATAGAGTGTCGATATCCTCCCGTTCGAACGGGGTAATGAACGTATTGCAGACCATGCGGCTAATATCTTCGCGGATCCGCTTCTCTTCTTTGCGGAACTGGATGAAGGGATCCAGGGTATGGTCGTTGTCCGGGGCCTCAATCAGTTTGCCAACGGCCTGGGCTGCACGCCGTGCCTCGTCGGCGCTGGCTTCCAGAAGCTCGAAAAACCGATCGCCTCGACCAAAGATGCGTTGGAGAGAGAACATAGGCATTCAGCCCGCTACAGGGCCAGACGAATCCAGATGGCAGGCCATCCTAACCGACAGCTAACAGAATGCTAACAAATGTTGGACTCGGCTGCACGTAGCCCACCCAATGGTGGGGCCGTCCGTGTCAATAACTTGACACAACAGTAGCTCTCAATGCCGTCACACCCGCGACTTTTCTTGGTCGACGACTGCTTGTCGCAAGTACCAATACGCTTTCCGGTGTTCCCGAGAATCGATTTATCGGAACGACTCAGCCCGGCTTGGGCGTGGCGATCACCCCACGTCACCCCCACCGCAGCGGCGCAGCCGTGGATAAAAGTCGGGAACCTGTGGTTTTTCATTGACCCCATGGCTTTTGGCCACTCGGGGATGACGTTGTCTTTTCCTTGCCTGCGAAATGCCCCCACCTCCGCGCCAGGCATTCGGCACGCGGAGTACTGGCGACGGCCGGCCGGGGTACGTCCATCACTTTGCCCGACGGTAGAGCACGACGGCTGCCGCGAGCTTGTCGCGCTGGACGACCCGTAGGTCCCCGGTCATCAACTCGCGGCCGGTGGCACGCGCCGTGTTGCCGGGCTGCTCCAGCGAGGTGATCTCGTACGTCGCCTCGGGCACCAGGTCGCGGAGGCGAAGATACGACTCCTCGTCGCCGCCTCCTGCGGCGTGCTCAGGGTCGTTGTACTGCCAGGCGACCGGTTGCGTCCGTTGGCAGTTGGGCCGATAGCGTGCAAGCGGACTTCTTTTTGCGCCGGAATCGGGTAATGCGCAAATGCGTATCCTGGGGGTTGCCCTGGGAAGGTCCCAAAGAATAATAAAGACCGAGTAGGAGCCCAACAGAATGATTTTCTCAAGAGTTCTTTCCGAAAATCACGCAACTTGAAACCTAGGCCCGCGACTAGTCTCGGGGGCATTAAAGGCCTTTCAGGAGTTTTAGCAGGCCGTCTCATGGCAGTAGATATTCAAGAACTCGGCAAGGAATTACATGCCGCGGATGCCGGTGAGCTGGTCAGAGCATCCTTGCCATTCGTCCAGCCGCGGATGACTCCGGCGCAACTCCAGCACGTCCAGATCGTGCTCAATGCCGCGGTAGTGAATCCAGTGCTTAAGGCTCGAGCAGACAAGCTTTATCCTTTATCGCTTGGCCGAGGAAAGGTCGGTGAACGAACTCAGAGATGCAATTCTGCGCTTGGGCAGCGACGCTTCTTTTGAACAGAAGGAGCAGGTCTATGATGCCTGGGTCAGGAGATACGGACTGGAGGACATGTCGAAGCTCCCAGAGGGTCCGAGCGAACAATCAGCGTAGTGGCAACAGGAATCAGGCTGGTTTCGTTTCATTTTCCGTTTCTTTTATTTTCCGTTTCTTTTATGGGCAATTTGGAGGAAACTTGGCCATGACGGACGAGGAGCTTAGGGGAAATGTCGATCAGGCGATGATCTACGCGCCAGACAAATGGAGGGCGTATGTTTATCGCGTGGCCCAGGCCTACGCCGCCGCATATAGCAACCAGGAAATTACGCTGAGCGCGATTGAAGCACAACAACGCGTTGAAGCTGAATTCGCCACGTTCATGCTGTCATTTATACTGCCGGCACTCGCGGGTGGATTTATGGGCGCGATTTTCTCTGGGTATGGCAAGGAGCTTGTCGACGGATTCTCGGATAAGTCACTTAAATTCATGTGGGGTGTAGCTGTCGATACCGGCAAGACTGTAGTGTCCGACACGGTGAAGGGACCGGTCAGGCTTGCGTATCAAAGACTCGTTGAGAATAGCAAGTGGAAACCGACGTCGATTAAACCAAGCGAGTTTATGGCCTCCGCCTTAGGCCCAATTTCCGAATTTATGACGGCCGCCGCCGACCTCATGAATAACGCCAGAACGGGCAAACCAGGACCCACATATCGTGAGGTCCTTGAGGCGTTATACTACGGGCCCTTTATTCGCGATGCACCCGAAGAGAAAGACCTGTGGGACGTGAACCAACTCGCTCCCGTGCTTGAAGTGTTTCTGTGGGTGGACTGGGCCAATCACGCCGACACCCAATTATGGCTCGCTCGAATTATGGACGTTACAGAGGAACACTCAACTTTAGACTGGGACCCTAATCGTGATGACAGCTATAGGTACGCAATGTTCCTCCGAGACGCTGACCTCCTGAAGGACCTAAATCCGATACTGGAACGTCTTGACCATTGCGGCGTAAACCGCGCGTATATCACGGAGGGAATGCCATCCCTTCAGGGCTATCGATTTCTCAACATCTTGTGGCTCCGGCATCTAGCGCGATATTACCAGGGCACGTTGCTTGGCGATCTGCTGGGGCGCCGTGACGCGCAAAGCAACGTTCCGGTGCCGATTTACCGTCGACCGAAAAGCTACCGCCTGATGTAAAATGAATTCAAGTCCGCGAAAAACTAGGCGGCACGCTGATCGCGGCTTCGAACACCGCTTTGCCCGACCGCAGCCGTCGGCCAGTCGGGTACCCGTATACAATCGGGGGCGTTGGGCGTTAGGGGCGTTAAGCGGGGATCGTCATTGCCCAAACGCTCCCCGCCCTTGCGACGCGGACGGGGCGAGGATCGCTTGGCGTGGGTGCGGAGCGGACTGGATGGCTATAACCTGGACGACGCACGGGCCGCTTGCGAACTGGCGGTGCATGAAAAAACCCGTGCCAGATTCGACACGGGTTTTGTTCTTTGAGGAATTGGAATCGGACTATGCGGCCTTCCGCTTTCGCCACCAGCCGAGGCCAATGGCGAGAGTGCCGAGTAGAGACCATGCGATGATGGCGGAGGGTTCGGGGATGATACTCACTTCCTGGCCAGGGAACGGACCCTGAAGCAAACCTGCAATAACGCTATGATTGTCCGACTCGAACCCAGTGAATGAAACATCGTTCTCGATAACAACCTTGTTGAACAACTCGCTACTGCTCGTGGCAAAGAAGTTCAGATATGCAAACGGTTCCCCCGAATCTTGGCCACGATTCGAGAGGCTGGGATTGCCCAAATACTCATTGTATTCCCCGGTCGCTTGGAGAAAGCTGATAACGTTGGCTGTCGTGTAATCGCCTACCAGGACATTATTATTATAGAATTTAAGCTCGTTGTAAGCATCCCCAGCCGACCAGTAGATACCAAAATACCCCTGTAAGTTTGTGAGGGTCAAAGTGGCCTGATAGGTTCCACTTTCAGCTCCGACTGCCATATAATTGCTACCGTTCGCACCTCCAAATTGGTTTGCTGACATAATTGCCATGCCCCGTGACGTGTACATGCCGATACTCGAATTACTATTGAAGGCAAAGCTGGTGTCGGGACCTTGATTGAGTTCGTTGAAGGTTTCGGTGTTGACGGTCACATTTTGGCCGTGTGCAGCAAACCACGTAGAAACAGTTGTAGATTGGACTCCAGGCTGTTCAATCGACACATAGAGTGACGCACGGCCTGTTATCGGAGCGAAGCAGACACCCCCCAGCAATAAAGCCCATAGTGAACATAAGCACAATCTCATCGTCATTTGAACCTCTCGCACCTTGCTGCTCGGAAATAAACAGCTATCGAGGCGAGTCGAACCACGGCTCGCAAGAACGCCCGTAGCTGACGTTTCCACCGAATATCCGCCGCCAACCCCCCCATTCCTGACACCCCACTCAAAATTATTTTTAAAATAATAGTGCTATGTTTTTATTCAAGAGCTGAACTGCATAAATGGATTAGATGCGTAGTGTGAATAAAATAAATAACGCTCCTCACCGTGGTGCCACGTTGACAACCCTTTTAGGGGTCTGCGTCCGCAGCGGTTCGACAGGGCGTTGACGCGCGATAACGCCCCGCTGCCCCGGCCACCGCGCCGATTAGCCCCACCACCCCCCCTCGAGATTACTACGCCAGTAAACGGTCGCTCAGACGACACCCGCCTGCCGAGGGGATATGGACTTCTAACACGGTTACCTTCCGCAGAGTCACGAATTATAATAAGACCCTGATGAAACGGGCAATGCATCGCGGGCAAGCAGGTGCAGCATGAACGAACAGGACAAGTGCGAGGACCGGGCCGCCTCGGAATCGGAGGTTCTGCGGCGGACGGTGCAAGGGGGCAAGGCGGCCCAGACCAGGGAATGCCGAGGAGCAGCTCCGGATCACGCTCGAAAGCATCGGGGACGGCTTCTTTGCCTGTGACGGCGAGTGGCGGTTCGTCTACCTCAACACCACGGCCGAGCACGTCCTGGGCATCCGCCGCGAAGAAGTGCTGGGCAAAAGCCACTGGGAGGTGTTCCCCCTGACACTGGGTACGCGGCTGAAGAGACGTTGCGGACGTGCCAGATGCGGATTTGCGCCTAGTGCCTGCTTTCGAATCATTGGCACTGGGTCCTGTGGCCGGAGTGCGACGGCGACCTTGCCACGTGCATGCAGCAAATGGCAAAGCAACTGAGAATAGAGCCGTCCATATACGCTCGCGGAAGACCGCGGAAGGAAGATGGCTGATGCTCTCAAATTACCCGGATACCCTGGATTTGGTGGATGCGACCTTTTCTTCATCGGCTCCGAGAATTGTCCATGCCGGCCGTGGGCTTGGACGGCGCTGAAGGCCGTTCAGGCTTCGAGGGCCGAGTCGGGCACGAGAAGGCCAGAAGGCCCTCCAGAAGGGCGATGGCAGATGTCGTTGGAATCTCGTATCACCGCCCCAGCAGATTGTCCGAACGTTCAGACAATTTCGATGCCTATTCCACAGAATTCCTGTTGTTCTCTCAATTCTTGTCGGTTTGAAACAACTCGTCGGGCAGATCGGTGCCAAAATCGACGTAGAAGTACGTGGTCTCGTCAAAACATTCCACGCCGCCCGGGTTGTCCTTGTTGTCTCTATGGCCGGCGTTCTTGCGGCAGACCTTGGTCGGATACCATACCCCGCGAGGCGATTGCTGGTAGCCGCCATACTCGTAGACGTTCGACTGAGACTCTTCCGTGCCGTCTTCCTTCTTCACCGTCGGGCCGTCGGAACACATGTCACGAACCACGGCATAGCCGTATTTCGGCTCGAGCCAGTATTGTCGGCGGTGGTAGGCCGAATCAGACACCCCAGCGGCCCGCGGCTTGTCGAATCGCACGTCGAGCCGCACGCTGCCCGCCGGGCCATTTTCGCCACGCGGGTCGAAACTGACCGTGTGGACCGGCACCGAAGTCAGCTGCGAGCAGAGACCCGGCGGAAATGCCACGAGTTCGATCAGCGCCCTCGCCGAATCGCCGAACGACGCCCCTACGCCGCGGCCGCCGTCGACGCCAGCTCGCCGCTCGGCTTTCCACCCGGAACTTTTCTCCGGGCCTGCGGTATTGCCGATGTTCTGGCGGAAAACCTGCCGCCCATCGCAAAGAAGCACGCCCGACATCTCGGCGTTCTTCGGCCGATTGCGCCAGAGCTTTTCCAGGTCACCGGCCGAGCTGATCGCGGTGGCCGATCCCAAGTCTTCAGTCACGCAAACGTCGACCCGCCATTTCTCGCCTTTACACCGCACGACGCGCACCATGATCCCGTGGCTGCTCACGGCCGTGTAGTCGCCAAAACCGCTGCGATTCCTCTCGACAGTCTGCAATATCCGTCTCACGTCGGCTGGTGGCGTGCGATCGTCGAGCGGCGCGTCACGGCTGACTCCCAAGGAATAGATGTCGTGCGGCCCATCTTCGGGATAGTCGATGGCAAACTCCATTTTGTCTTTCCCGTGCGTAATCATCAGCTTTTCTGGCAGCAGCGTATCGGCCGGCACGCGAATCACGGCCGTGGCCGTATCCGCGAGGTCGCCCCGCTGCAATTCCAATTCGTACAGGACGTACTCCTTGCCGTTCTCTTCAACGGTTTGCTTGCTTTGCTTGACGATAGGGACCTCGGCCAGGCGGTCGCCAACTTCGCTATCGCCGCGGAAAATTGCCTGAAAGAATTCACCCAACGACTGGAACGACTTCTCGTCGGAGGTCGTCAGCCGGAATAGCTTTTTATTGTGAGCGTTGTACTCGTACCGCACGTCGGTACGGAAGTCGTCGAAGCGGTAGTAATCGCCCTTGTGCTGCGCCGCGGTGTTCCGCGGGAACGAGAACCATGACTCAAACGGCCAGTCTCCTGTCCCGACGGCCTTCAAGCGAATCCAGGGCTTGTCACCAACGAGTGTCACGGCTCACCCCGCGTTGCGATTGAATACAGAAGGGGAAACAGAATCTCAAGTCATTATGACGATTGCCGCGGCGCGGGTCAACAACCACGCACAACCCAGATGGATGTTCAGGTTAGCCGGTCGTACAACCACCTTGTTACGGCGATCATGGCCCCGAAGATCGCCGCGGCCTGGCACTCGAAGCTGCCGCGTGGGCCGCCAAAGGGCAAACAGCCAATAGCGACCTCAGCCCGCGGGCGTTATCGGCGGAACCGCCTGCTTCCTGCTTCGCACCGCCCCGGTCAGCAGCGTGCCGACCGAAAGCAGCCACACGGCCAGAGCGGCGATGTTGGGCCAGTTGGGGCGGCGTGGACAGCGTTGCGGTCGCGACGTTTGACTTTTTCAGTGGGTCGGAAAAGGACCGGGTGGCCCCGGGCGGTTTCCCGCCCGGGGCTCCCACAGACCCGAACGTGCGCAATTAACGCATTCGGTTCCTCAAGTTATCCGTTTGCTACGCGTCGGCACACCGAGTGGATCGCCCGCAGGTAAGGCAAGGGATAGCGCTTCTGAAGCTGGCGAAACCAGTCCCAGGAGGCGCGCCATGCTCGCCGTCGCCGCATGAGCCACTTGCGCCAGACCTCTTGCACCGCGTGGCGAAAACGAGCCAACGCCGGGCTGTTGCCCGTGATCCCGTAATACCCCGCGTGCCCTTGGAGCTTCTGGCAGAGTACCGCGTGCTGCTCGCCAATCTGGTCGTGTCGATGGAACCGGCACCACGGGGAGATCGTCTTGACCGCCCGCGTGAACCGGCTGGCCGCCGTCTTCCGCTTCAGGATCCAGGTTCCCTTCCGGGATCGCGCCCAAAAGTGCGTGAATCCCAGGAAGTCGAACGTGCCCGGTCCGTCCGCATCCGGCCCCTTGCGCTCGCCTTGCGGTTTGCGAAAGGACACCAGCCGGGTCTTGACCGGATGGATCGTCAAGCCGTACTTGCCGAATCGCTTCGGCAGCACGGCCATCACGCGCCTGGCGTCCTCGCCGTCGGTAAACCCGACCACGAAGTCGTCGGCGTAGCGGACCATATACGCACGGCCCTTGAGGCGAGGTTGCACCTCCCGCGCGGAACCACTCGTCCAGCACATAGTGCAGGTAGACGTTCGCTAGTACGGGTGATACCACTCCGCCCTGCGGGCTTCCGGTCTCCGGATGCGTTACCGCACCATCTTCCATTACGCCCGCATTGAGCCACTTCCCGATCAGTCGGAGCACCACGCCATCGCGTATCCGTTGTTGGAGAAACCTCCGCAAATGGGCATGATCCAAAGTGTCGAAAAATTTTCGGATGTCGACCTCCAAGATACAGCTCACCCCGCTCCATAACTCGACGCCCCGCTTCCCTCCCCCGGGTCCCCGACGGTGCGAGTTCCCCGGCTTCTGCGGTACTATCAGGGCGCTATGACTTCCTGCCGCCCTTTTCGCCGCACTTCGTTTCCTTCGCTTGGCGATACCACTCCAGCGCTTGAGTTTCGCCCGCACCGCGGCCGAGCGCTACCGCGGGCGGGTCTCCTGGAGTTGGTCACCCGGTACCTCCAGCCGGGAATAGTTCAGTGGAAACGGCAGGATCTCCTACGTTCCTGGGGAACCCCCTGTGCTCTTGCCCTGCTCTCCGACCCCGGCAGGACCGGCGCATCAGGCCAACACGATGCGTCGACGCGGCCCCCGCAATGTCCACGGCGAAGGCTCCTGCATGGCAGCTTTCGAGGCTCAATCACACGGCTTCGGCACTGGCTGTCTACGCTTCGCAGGCCGGGTCGCCCCGACACCACGCAAGACTCGCTTCCGGCTGCTGGCCAAGCTCTTCCGGACGGGATTGTTTACCCGCAGGGTTCCAACAAAAGGTTTCGAGGTGTATCCTACATCTCAGCCTCCTTTTCCAAGTTCTCGTAGCAAGGACATCACTGATTGTTTTCTTTCGAGGCGCACCAATATCAGTGATGTCCCCTTTTCCGGTCCCCACGGTCCCAATTGTTGCCCGCAGCACGAATCCTACCGCGGACCCCCCGCCCGTCTTGTATGGCTCGGTGCCTAGTCGCCGTTCGGAATTCCCGTCTGGCGGTTTTGTGCGGCATGGCGGCGTGCCCGAACTTGGGGCTCGGTTTCAACCGCGTGCTTCGCTTGCCTTCCGAAATTCGATCGGACGGCCGCTTTCGCCGTCATCTTCACCCGCAATCAAAACGCCGATGAAAACTGCCGTGAGCCCGCCCATCGCAAAGTTCTCTGGCGGTGAAGATGGGAGATCGGGGGCGGTTCCGTGACTGGAGCTTTCGCGTGAGTGCTGGTGAAGTGCTTGATAGCGGTGCTGTCAACGGCGGATCGCCGAAGGTCGGAGGGGCTGGTTGCGGAGTGCGGCACGTCGTGGTCTCGGCCATGGAAAGCCTGCCCACGGGCTTCACGGTGCCCCTGAAGGTCGAAGTAAGGACGGGCAGGACGTGGGCGGAGTGCAAATGAGGGCGGCGTCAACTGGTTGCAGACGCGCCGTGTGCTCCGCATGACGCCCGCTTGTGCAACCCTGCCTCGCGATGGATAATTGGGGTGGCTCGACGCTGATGGCCTTGGTAGGGGCGGCGTTGGGCGACCCGGTTGCCCCCCGCGATCGCGGTGCACGGCCGCCAAGGAGGACGTATCTTGAGATCCGTATGTCGTTTCGCGGTGATGGCGATTGGGACTGTTCTCTTGGTTCGTGCGGAGCATCAGGCTTTCGCATATTACCCAGGTGAATGTTCTCCCAAGCATGCCAAGGACGATTTTAAGAAATCAACCCTGGTGCTCGTCGGGCGAGTTACGGCCGTCGAGCGATACAGGTTTGCCCCACTCGTCGCCTCAACGAAGGGCGATAAGGAGCCAACCGAATTTTTCTACTTGGCAACCATCACTGTCGGCCAGACACTGAAAGGTAAAGTCCAACCTGGCGACGAGATACTCTTCTACACGGGATCATATAGGCAACGGAAAGAGGATAATACCAGCCCCACTATTCTTCGCGTGGCGAACACGCATCCCGCTTGGACTCTGGAGTACGACCACGTATACCTCCTCGCCCTGAATCCCGAAGATGGGACGAGCGAGTGGAAGGCCGAGGTCCGCCGCGATGGTCATTGGGCCCCTGCCGCGATTGAAAAGCGTGAGATATGGCGACCTCGATCGTGCCACTGGAGTGTCCACGAAATCACTGTTCGCAATCGAAAGGAGGCAGGCGAGAGAATGCCCGATGGCACAGAGACCATTCGTCTGAATCCCGAAACGTTCGTGACGCTTTACTTCGACCGCTGGCAAAAGGCTATGCCACAAGAGAATCACTTGCTCCTTGGCGAGTTCATTGCCGCCCAGAGGAAGGGTCTGTTTCCGGGCCAGGAATCCCAAGCCACTCCTCCAGCCACAAATTCGCAGAATGCCATTCCATCGAACCCGAAGTAGTAGAGACAAGCGGCCGCCACACCGCCCTCCCGTTAACCACCATCGGGCCTGCCCTGGGCTGTGCAGGGGGCGGTGTGGAGTAGAATTGGGGCGGAATGACGCTGAGGACCTTAGTAGGGGCGGCGTCGAGGAAGGCGAGTCGTTCGGGAAGTTAAGAGCAATCATGTCCAGCGTGAATTTCGAACGTACGCTTGTATGGAAACATGTGCCTCTTGGCCGGGTTTCGCAGATTGTATATGAGTTTCCCTGGTTCTCGGCCACATTTCTTCCTAATCCTCAAGCTGCTGGCTTCCGCGAATTCTTCGCTTTCATGGTGGACGAGGATACCCTAACGCAAGATCCACCTTTCGATCCAGAATTGCTGGCAGAGGATAACTGGTGGCTTGTGGATGACGAAGGGAGACGAACAGCAATATCCGTCCCTGCGGTCTACCTGGGTAAAGGCGAAATCGCTTGGCGGGAACGGTAATTGCTTAGCCGCTTAAATCCCTCTCGCCGCCCGTCGCCTCCGGCAGCCGCTGGTGCCTTGGCGGGTTGCCAGCCTGGTGATGGGGACGGAATTTGTAGCAGGGGTTGCAGGCTTGCGATCAATGGAAATCCGAGTAAATCTTGCAGTTAGGCAACGCCCGCTGGAGTCTCTTCACGGCCTGTTCGGTGATTGTGTCGCCACACAGGTTAAGCGACCGGAGATTGACCAAGCCTTCGAGGTGTTTCAGCCCTTTATCTGTTACCTCGCAGTTCGTTAGGTCCAAGTCTTGAAGTTGGGTCATTCGTCTCAATTGCATCAGGCTGGAGTCCATATTCATCCGATTGTAGCAGACCAGCCACAGGATTTGGAGTCGCGGCAAATACTCTACTTTTTCCGATATGGTGTCCGTACCATTACAAACAACTTCGACCCCGACAACACTCGTGAAAAAAGAGCTGCCCAGAACCTTTCTCATCCATGCTGGGCCGGGCACCGTTGACTTTGTCGGGTTGCTACGTCGATCAATCTGAAAATCATAGAGCGCCGATCCACCAGCCCCCACGACCGCCTCCACCGCTTCCTTCTGCTCCCTCGCGTCCTTCATCTCGACCGCCAACCAACTGCACGGCAGCGCCACGGCCAAGGTCAGCACCAGCATCGTGCGAACCGAAAACTGAAACCGCCATCGAAAGACCAGCGCCACCAGCCACCAGAGCAGCATCACCGCCAGCACCAATCCCACGCCAGCGACGGCGGCCAGCACGGCATAGCCCTTGTGCCAGGTTGGCCACTCTAGCCAGTTCGACAGCCAGATCAAGCCCGTCACCAGCAGCGAGCCCAGCACCAGCCACCCAGGCGTGGGGCAATACCATTGGCATTTTTCGGCGGCGTCCATGCTGGTAAGTTATACCGCGCCGCCAGAGGCCCTGCCAGAAAGGGCCCTGGCGATGCCCCGCGTCGGCGGTCTGGCAGGTTGCCCGCGGCGCGAGGGTTGCCGCGGAGGCGGGATTGCTGGCCGTGGCCCCTTGTAGTGCGGGGTGCCGCGGCGCGGTAGAATAAAGGCCAAACGCTGGGTGGTCCGCGGTGGGGCGGCCACAACTGAACATAGCAGAGGGATGATGCCGTCATGATAACCTACGCGCAAGCCCTGGAAATTGTGAATCGCGAACTCGCAAAGCAAGGCCCGGGAAGCAACATAGACGTCGTCGTTGTTGCATCGCGAACCGTTGAGCAAGATTTCGGCTGGGTCATTCGTTACGAGTCGAA
>CAVPVK010000003.1:0-1428382 GCA_963709175.1 uncultured Planctomycetia bacterium | reverse complement strand
TGCCACGTCACGTCCGCCGCGGCCACGGGCACGAGAAGAAAGAAGAGTCCGATGGCAGCAAGACCCGCGGGACCGGTCTTCGCCAGGCCCGCTTTTTTCGGGATGGAGGTGAGAAGTCGACCGAACGGCCAGGCCACTATCCTCTGCGTCAAATCCTTTCGATTCGCCATGATTTGCCCTCCGCAATTCAAGTCCACGAAACCTACCAATACGCCACTGCACGCGCACGACCGCCCCAGCGGTCGCAATCGGTACCAGCGACGGCAAGCACACCGCGACCGCACGGGCACGGAGCCCGTTGATCGCCAACCCGTCGCGTTTAAAGAGTCGCCCGCTGGGCTCCCAGGACCAACCTGGTCATCCGAGCGGCGACGGCGCCGCCTCGTGAAATCTCAGAATTGCGCGGGGATGGCCCGCGCCAAATGCCGGTACTATAATACCCGGCTGCTGGTAACGCAACGGGGTGGAACGGATTCTGTGGAAATATCTCGGGTTATGCCATACCCCCCACAAGTCTGAAAGGACAAGCTGGCAAAAATCACTCGCGCTTTGCTCGAAGGTTTCTTTCCGCACCATCCGGGCACCTGAGGACGGCGATGACCTTGGCTACTCCGCAGCAGATCGAGCGGGGACGGATCGCGACGTTCTTGCCGTCGGATGATGGAGGTTCCATGCGGTCCCGATTGCGATGCGATAGCTCTCGCCGGTGATGTTGTTGACCTCGGCGCGATGCAGGAAGCGGTCCAGAATGGCCCCGGCCGCCGGCCTTTGCCCCGGTAGCTCAGGGGTGGGCGCAACGGATTTCTAATCTTGCCGTAGCTCCGGAAACTCACTCAAGACTACTAAGCCGTTGCTGAATATGAACTCATGGCGTGGTAAAATAGGCAATCCGGCTCGAAAATAGCCTCGGATCGGCTCGCGTGGGCGAGCTAATGGCGAGTTGAAATCAGTGTGCATCGTGTCTGAATGACACCACGCGAAACGCACGGCAGAGCAACGGATTCTGTATCCGTTACTCCGGCCGAATCGCCGGGGCGAGACCGCCTTCGCCGGACGCAAACTCGGCCAACGATCCGACCGGGAATCGAGCGGCAAATCGGCTTGGGCGGCACCAACGCCACACGGCGGCATTCGATGCCACGAATCCGCCCCTTCCCGGTGGAGCATATCGAAATGTGAATCTGACCCCTGATTGCCGTGAGTATCGGCGTGCCAGTATACTACGGCAGTCGGGCGATAGCTGGAGGCGTTCATGGTTCATTCATTTCGTATGTCAAGACGCAATTATCGTGCATTTATATTCGGGATCGTCCTGTTTTCTTCCGTGTCTCTCGTCAGTGGCATCGGTATGTATCTGGATAACGAACCGCACTTGACAGGCGGACCACGACTCTTGTTCGGGCTTTTCTTTGGTGTGATGTGGTTGCCGTTCGTCCTTCTTTCCGTTTGGCTTCTTCGTGGTTATTACCGTGGTCGCCTGCTGATCGGAGCAAGAAGTGTAGCCCTCGTGGCTTGATCCGCACTCAGCGAATTGGATTCAAAGAAATCGTCAAGGCAACCTGGGGAGTCTCGGGCAGTCTGCGGCTGGAGACCTCCCATGACCGGCTAACGATTGGCATGTCGGAGTTCGTGACGCATCAGCAAGACAAAATAGTCAGCCTTTTGCGTGAACGATTGAATCGGACGATTGAGGTCGGTTGGGAAAAGATCGAACGCTACCTGGAGTTTCAGCGAAAGCGAACCGATCCACAACACCGAAAGCAGTTTCTTCTCCGATTGCGATGGCTAGTCCTTGTACCAATCATCGCAACAATCACTTGGGTCGGCCTGCGGTTGGTATATGGTCAATTCAGCATCCCCGGCGCTAGATTCGATCCTGCCGTCCTCTGCATTGGAGGCGGGTTTATCGACGGCATTGTCCTGTTCAGTGCTGGACTGTCGTACTGGTGGATAATGGAACCCGACAGCAGCAGCAACGACCGCAGGCAAAAATGATGCCACGGGGAATCGTCGCTGGGCCAGGGCATAACAACTACGGCCGGGTGACAGACCGTGAACTGATGCAGCAGATGGGGCACAGCACCCACACGATGATGGAGCACTACGCTACGCACGCACAGCTCGAAAGAATGCCGGCACAGTGTATAATCTGTATCCGCCGGGTGCCGAACAGAAAGGCGTTTCGGCTCCGTGTAGGCGAGTAGTGGGCGAGTCAACAAATGACTCAAGTGACGTAAGTCGTTAGTATATAATAACTTGCCCCGGTAGCTCAGGGGATAGAGCAACGGATTTCTAATCCGTTGGTCGCAGGTTCAAATCCTGCCCGGGGTACTCGCAACCCCTTGATTTTCAAGGGGTTGCGTCATTTAGTGGGAAAGGCACTTTGCCGGTGCGAATCACTTTTCGCAAAAATTCGCATAAATCGCCCCTTACGCAGCCTGACGATGGAGCCTTAGAGAGTGGCCGTGAAGCCGAACGTGGCAACTGCTGACAGCGGCCACGAAGGGGAAGGCCGGTTAGAATCGAAGTTGGCCAATCCACCCTTCTACGAGGGCGAATCGTTATCGGTCTTCGTTTTTGCCGGTGGCCCAGCTTGCGGTTTCGCTCCCGAGCTAACGCTACGGCCACGGCAACGAGGCGGTGCTGAACTACTTGTCGCGATATGTCTTTCGCACGGCGATCAGCAATGCACGGATTCTCGACATGGACCAGACCCACGTCGTGTTCCGCTGGAAGGATCGTCGGGCTGAGGCGTGGCGAAACGAACGGATTCCGGCTGTGGAGTTCCTGCGACGCTTCTTGCAGCACGTTCTGCCGCGTGGCTTTCACAAGGTCTTACGGCCTTTGGCACCCCTCGCAGCGGGCGGCGTCCAACCGGGCATGGCTGCTGTTGATCCTGGAAACCCCGGCCGGCACGGCCCCAGCCCCCAAGCTGGCAGATCTCTTGGAGACGCTGGGTCAACAGAAAGAAGCGATGGATCAACTCGGCGACAACGCGGGGCACGACGACACCGACGTTCCGCCGTGTCCCCACTGCGGCAGCCACCGGACCCGCTTACTGGGTGAATATCCTCGTCTCGGCGTCCCGTAGGCATTCCGCTTTCGTGACCTGAAACGTTACTGGCAACCCCTTTTCAGCCGCGTTCTCTGCGAACGAGGGCGCGGCTTTCTTAATGCTGCGCATGCCGAACAATTACCTCGTCAATCGGCCATCTCCTTCGCTTCCACCGCCCTTCCCGCATCCACCATTATAAGCCGCCCCCCAACGCTCCTCTCTCCCGCGGCGAAACGCTTCGTCCAAGAGACTTTTCGCATCGGCTTCGCGATGCGAAAAGTCTTGTCTGTTCTCGCAAGAGAGTGCGGGTTCAAGTCCCGCCTCCGGTACTTTGTAAGGCGTTGTCGGATAAGGACTTCCGACAACGCCTTCATTGTTTACTGCGGCAGTGGTTTTTTGGGGCAAAATCACTTTTCGCAAAAATTCGCATAAACGACCCTGATGAGTCTCGGCCCAGGCAAGACCTCGGGGCGGCATCCGACCAAGAAATCAAGATAGGCAGGTCCGCCGTTGGCGAGCCTGCCTCTCTCCAAATTCGTGATGGATTTGGGCTGTTATTTGGGTGGCTCCTGCCCCCAGCTTTGCCGCAAGTTCGGCGGCCCGAACTCAGTCCTTGGCGTCAGAGCCAGGGCGAGACCTGTTTTCTTTAGCACTCCCGGGCGGCTTCTGGCAGCAGGGTTTAGGCAGAACGTTTCTCTGTAACCGAGGCAAGGACGCCGCTTTACGCAGGATAATCTGCCGAAGGCGTCGTTCGCATTCAAAGAAACGATTTGCCCTCTTTGCCAGCGCCTTGGTCATGGCTTCTTAACTGGAATCTTCACCTTGGGCAAGTTCAGCGTTCCTTGCCAGACGTGATAATGGAGGGAACTGGGATGGTCCTTCGGGGGAGTGAATGTGGCCGACAAAAAGAAGTCGTTCGTCGCGTTTGGCGGTATGATCCAGCACCCGCCAGGGACCAATATTGCCAGACCTTTGGGCTTAGATTGAAACTCCTCAAGCTTATCCACACGCAACCGCACGGTTGATTCGCAAGGCAAAGTAACCCAGTACGGATTAGGCACCGGCGCACTTGTGAAAACTGGTTCCTGGGGAATGGGTCGGTCAAGCTTGTTACGCATTTCAAAGTGCAGGTTGTTCCTGCTGCCGAATTCGAAATAGACTTCAATCGGGTTCGCCAAAACTCCCTGAAAGACATGCTGTAGCTCAAGATACACTCTGGCGTGGTTGCCCGCGCCCGGGCCGCGCTCGTCGTAAACCAGTAAACGTCCGCGAAGTGCGGGCCAGGGGCTATCGCTAACCGCTTCTGACCAATCGCCTGTGGCAATGAGGTTGGTATCAGTTTGTTGGGCGTCGGCTTTCCCGCTTGTGGTCAAGTTCATTCCTGAGAAACACAACATCAAGCACGCACTCAATACCCTGAATTTCATCATACCGTCTCCTACTAAAAACGGGGGGGAATGGATATGCGAAAAGATTTCATTGCAGTACGTAAGAGCTTCATGATCCAGGGCTTCGTAAGGTCGTGGCATGCTACTCCTGGGTCAGTGAAATCCTTCGTATGAGATTCGTCAAGAACCCCGCGACCAAACGAGGACAGACAATGCGGTCTTGCCACAAATGCCGCAAGAGTAGACGCTTGCCGTGGGAAGAAGTTCCCCGAAATCGAAAGACTCCCTGGTGGCCTGCGCTCATGGCACGACCTAACGGTGGGATGCCACGGCTTTCCTACCTTCTATTATGGTCGTACTTGACTCCCAAGACCCGCTTATGCGAATTCGCACGAAATGACCTTTTTCGGACGTTTCAGCCGACCGCACTTTGGCCGTTTTAGCAAATCCCTTAGCGGCATCGTCTCAAGCCGCAACTTTGGAACTTGACAGTTGTTGCGTCAAATCTGGGGAGGGTGTGTGTAGCAGTTGCCACCAATCGGTGGTCGGCAGCGACAAGCCCAGTAGGTCATAGGGGGAACGACCGCGACGCTTGCCACTTCGGAAGGGTCGGCAGTTCCAGTATAGCCGCTTGAGATCCAGCATCGGCTGGGTGACCGTCCGATGCCGCTCCTGATGCATTCGTAGCACGCTGTTCATGCATTCCACGGCACTACTGGCGCGAACGGTGTGTCGTAAGACCGCCGCCACCCTCCCATACGACTCCTGCCAGTTCACCTCCAACTTCCGACAATACTCCGTCTGGACCAAAGCGGCTGCCAGCCAACGTCCTCCGCCCGGAACGTCCTCGGGAACCGCCGCCAACTGCTTCCGCAGCCACCACCGCCGGACCAATGCCTCACGTAACTCCGCCCAAGGCTCTGCCGCCGTCAACTGCCGCTGCATCCGATCCAGGAACGTCAGGCTTCGCCGATCCGCCAGCGCACGACGCAGTTTGCCCCACTCTGGCCCGTCAAGTTCTTTTACCGCCGCGGCGATCTCTCCCTCGGCCCAGGCTCGATCATTCAACCGCCCATCCGGGCGAAACAATTCCAAGGCGGTCCCGATCCGTTTCCACGCTCGCTCCATGCGGTCGTACCTTTCCATGAGCCGTTCCACCTTCTTCCACGCCTTGCCCGCCAGTCCTCCAAAGCCGCGGCGGTCGCCGCCGTGACGCCACGCGTACACGACCTGTCGGTCCGCTTCTTCCGCCTTCGCCCACTGGGACTCCACGCGGCTCCACAGTTTTCGCAGTACACGCTGCGCTTCCTGCTTCGTATGGAAGACATCCAAGCTGACCTGCAAAGGAGTGGCGTTTCCAGCGTTTTTTCGCTGCGTCTGAAAATCCGCCAGACCACGCTGCATGCCTCGGCCGCCGTCAACCACCGCCTGCTCCAAGGCGTTGAAACCTTGCAACGCCCCAGTCCACGTCGAAGCACTGCGATCCGCAGCATGCGTTCCCAAGACCCACGCCATGCTGTGCGGTTCGACGCCCACTAAAACCGGCTTGCCGTGGAAGAAAATCTCGTCGAAGCAGCCCGTAATCACCAGACCGCGGCAGGCTTGGTCCAAGCGATCCAGTACTTGGCTTGCCGCCTGTGCAGATTCCTTCACCCACCGGCCGATCTTCGCACGGCTGGGAGATTTTTTTTAACGACGATTCCCAAGAGTTCCCTCGTTTGCGAGTAACTCAACCCCATGGCTGTGGCCGTTGCCGCAAACCGTTGCTGCTCCTGTTCAGAGAACTCCGTCGCCTTAGCCAGTCGCTTTTCCAGCAATGCCAGTCGCTCCGCCTGCTGGCGTACTTGTTCTTGGAGTTGGTCGCGTGACGGCCCGCCGCCGACCGCGTCGCGCACTGCCGCTTCGACTTTCTCCGCATGATCGTAGGCGGTTTGCCGACTACACCCGGCCGCCTCCGCCTGTTCCGAAACCGAGCCCCATTTCCCTGTCATAACCGCTGCCGCGTTCCCAATCCATGAAACAATGGGTAATCTGGCCATTTCCGTGAACCTCCTTGTACACGGTTACTTCCTTGAAAATCTCCTACCAATATAAAAAACCGATTCCCACCGAATCTGTCAACCTGAGTTTCCCCAAGAAACGCTCAGATTGAAGACGGTGCCGGTCTTTCTAATCCGTTGGTCGCAGGTTCGAATCCTGCCCGGGTACTCCAGTAGCGGGGCAACAAGCGTCTGCTGTTGCTCGCAAGTGACAAAATTGCCTAGAGTCACTTGACTTACGGCGATTTCGGGAGGGCTGATCAATCCCTTGCTGTAGTGAGGGGTTTCTGAGACCCGCGGGATATGGCCCACCAAAATAATCTCGAGGATCTTGGTGATCTCGATCCCGTACGTTTCATCGCTGAGCTTGAAGCTCACGAGTTGCATCGAGCCGGTCGGTGCGGTGCGAGTCTGCTCGCGGACACTTTTTTCCACAAAGCCCGCGGCCGTTCCAGGGTGGCGGTGGAAATGAAAGGTCTCCCTGGGTATGCAAAGTAAACTGCGTTAAGGAAAGGTCGGGGGCCGGCCTCGACTTGGCCGAGGCCGCCCTCAAGCCTACCTTACCATCAGACGGCCATGGCCCGGGCGTCCGCCTCGGATTCGGCGCCGCCGTGGGACAACCTGGTGCGGAACGTGCCGACCAGGTCGCGGAGGGCCTGGGCCTGGGCGCCGAGTTCCTGGCTGCTGGAGGCCATCTGCTCGGTGCCCGCTGCAGCTTGTTCGGTCACCTGGGCGATTCCCTGGGTGGCCTTGGATACCTCCTCGGAATTGGCGGCCTGTTGGACGGTGGCCGTGGCGATCTCGGAGATCTTGGCCGCCGTGGCCTTGACACTCTCGACGATCTTCTTCAATGCCTCGCCGGTTTCGCCGCTGAGTTGCGAACCCTGCTCGACCTGTTGCGTCGATTCCTTGATGAGGCCGGTGATCTCGCCGGCGGCCTTGTTGGAGGCGCTCGGCCAGTTTGCGGACCTCGTCGGCCACGACGGCGAACCCGCGGCCGTGTTCGCCGGCCCGGGCGGCCTCAATGGCCGCATTCAACGCCAGCAGGTTGGTCTGGCTGGCGATCTCGGAGATCACTTGGATGATCTCGCCGATCTGGGTGGAACTGGTGCGGATCCGTTCCATGGCCTCGACTGACTTCTGCACGGCTACCCCGCCTTGCTCAGCCAGGACACTCGTTGCCTTGGCCAGCGTATCGGCGCCGTGCGCGGCGCCCTTGACGTTCTCCACCGAGCGGCTCAGTTCCTCGATGGAGGCCGTGACCTGCTGCACCGAGGCGCTTTGCTGCTGAGCCCCGGAGGCCAGCGACTGCGAGCTCTCGGCAATCACCCGCGAGCCCTCGCCGAACTGCGCGGCACTCTCGGTGATCTGGCCGATCGCCGCACGGACGTTCTCCACCACGGAGTTGACGGCGTTCTTCAATGCCTTGAAATCGCCGGCGTAGTCGCCCTCGATGGGTCGGGTAAAGTCCTTGGCCGCCATGAACTTCAGCGCCTTGGCGGCGTCGTTCATGGGACCGATCACGGCGTCCAGCGTGTCGTTCACGCCCTGCACGATCTTACGGAAGTCGCCCTGGTGCTTGGAGGCGTCGGCGCGGGTGGCCAGCTTGCCGTCCACGGCCGCCTTGGCCAACATCACGGCGTCGGCCGACATGGCGTTCACGGCGTCGATGCATTGATTGAGGTTGTTCTTGATCAGGTTGAAGTCGCCGTTGTAAGTGTCGGTGATCTTCGCCGGGATATTGCCCTTGGAAATGTCGTCGACGTACTTGGCGGCCACGTTCAACGGACCGATCACGGCGTCCAGGGTGTCGTTCACGCCCTGCACGATCTTACGGAAGTCGCCCTGGTGCTGGGAGGCGTCGGCGCGGGTGGCCAGCTTGCCGTCCACGGCCGCCTTGGCCAGCATCACGGCGTCGGCCGACATGGCGTTCACGGCGTCGATGCATTGATTGAGGTTGTTCTTGATCAGGTTGAAGTCGCCGTTGTAAGTGTCGGTGATCTTCGCCGGGATATTGCCCTTGGAAATGTCATCGACGTACTTGGCGGCCACGTTCAACGGACCGATCACGGCGTCCAGCGTGTCGTTCACGCCCTGCACGATCTTACGGAAGTCGCCCTGGTGCTTGGAGGCGTCGGCGCGGGTGGCCAGCTTGCCGTCCACGGCCGCCTTCGCCAGCATCACGGCGTCGGCCGACATGGCGTTCACGGCGTCGATGCATTGATTGAGGTTGTTCTTGATCAGGTTGAAGTCGCCGTTGTAAGTGTCGGTGATCTTCGCCGGGATATTGCCCTTGGAAATGTCGTCGACGTACTTGGCGGCCACGTTCAACGGACCGATCACGGCGTCCAAGGTGTCGTTCACGCCCTGCACGATCTTACGGAAGTCGCCCTGGTGCTTGGAGGCGTCGGCGCGCGCGGCCAGCTTGCCATCCACGGCCGCGTTGGCCAGCATCGCGGCGTCGGCGGTCAAGGCTTTCACCGCAGTGACGCTTGCCTCCAGGCTGCGATTGATCTTGGTGAAGTTCTCGCCGATAGCTTCCGTGTGCTCGTCGGTCGCACCGACCGATGTCTGCGCGTTCAAGTCGCCTTGCGCCACCTTGTCCAAGGCAACGATCAGCTTGGCAACTTCCGCGCCCTGGAATCTCGCCTGCTTGTCGGCGATCTGTGCTGCGTTCTTGATCGCAGTTTGATCGCTTACGATCTCCAACGCTCCGATCACAACGCCGTTCTTATTCTTGATGGGAACGCCCGTGTAGGAAATCTCCAGGTTGTGGCCACCCGGATGAGTGTCGGTTTCGGCGGTCGCGGGCCGGCCTTCTTGCATCGCCCGGCTGCAGGCACAGTTCACCGTGTTGCAATGGGACGACTTGAAGTGGTTGTAGCACTTCGTGCCGACGATCTGCTGTATCGGCAAACCAATGACGTCCGCGCCCGCCTTGTTCATGAACCGGATCGTGAGTTCCTTGTCAACGATCATGGCCGGAGCAGGCATCGAGTCGATATGCCCGACCAGCGAGCCGATGGTGTCATTCACGCCTTGCACGATTTTTCGGAAGTCGCCCTGGTGCTTGCCCGTGTCGGCGCGGGTGTCGAGGTGACCTGCCACGGCAGCGTCGGACAGCATGTTAGCGTCCGACACCAGGGCGTTGACGGCGGCGATGCACTGGTTGAGGTTGTTTTTGATCTCGTTGAAGTCGCCGTTGTAGTTGTCGGTGATCGAGGCCGGGATATCGCCCTTGGAGATGCGATCGACGTACTCAGCAGCCACGTTCAAAGGGCCGATCACGGCATCCAGCGTCGCATTGACGCCTTCGACGATCGGACGGAATTCGAGGCTCACCAGTTGCGGGTCGCCGCGGGTCTGGAGTTTGCCTTCGACGGCCGCCGTGGAAAGTCGCTTGGCCTCGCCGATCAGGACCCGCAGGCCTTTTGAGACGCTCCTGGAGAGCACGATACCCAGCGTGCATACGATCGACGCGCCAACGCCGATGACGAGCATGATCGCCATCGAACTGAAGGCCTCCGCCGCCTCCGCCGACTGGACTGCGGCGGCGGCGTTTTCCAGGTTGACTGCGAGAACCTGGTCTATCGACTTCTTCGACGCCTCCAAAGCCTCGGACGCCTGCAGAGACGCTTTCAACATCCTGACGTCCAGGGAGATTACCTTGGGATCATCGTCCTTGACACCGCCGGTAACGATTCGTTCTTTGTCCTTCGCCAGCTCGACCACTTTCCGGTGGGCCTTCTCCCAAGCATCAACGACGGGAAGGAGTTCCTTCCACAAGGCCGCCTCCTTTGCGGTTTGTGTTACCGTTTCGAATTGCTTGCGACCCTCGGCCAAACGGTCCTTGCCGCGCTCGATCATGGCAAAATCGTTCGCGCGGACCTTGGCGTCCATGAACAAGCGCCGGTTGAGGAGCCGTTGTTCGCCAAGCGCCATGTTGAGTTGGCCGCGGCGCATGGCGCTCAGACCACTGACGCTGGGCAAAGCGTCCTTGCCGATGGCATTGATGCTTTTGCCAACATCGAGAGCGCCTCGATAGCCTACGAAGCCGACCACGAGCGTCACTACAATCGCAATTCCAAAACCGGCGAGGATCTTGGTTCCCGTCTTCGTCTGTGCAAACATGTTCTGCCCTTTCGGTGTGAAACAAATACAGATAGGGTTGGCGAAGACAGACCGCGGGCCGTGATAGCCGCCACACTTCCCGCGAGGATGCGAGTTCCGCCGAACGCGGCCACGGCCGCGATTCTCGTTCCGCCCACTGGGAGCATCGCTATCGTATTACCTTCAGCGCGAAGGACATCTTCGTCAGTCCTAAAACACAAAAGGCACAGCCGAGGTATTCTCTCCCCAAGGAAGAGAAAGACATCGTCTGTGCCTTCAACTGGCAGGCCCAAGTCCCGCCCATTAAGGCAGCTAGCCGCTTTTTGGCGGACCGTTCGCCCACGGACTGAGTCCGAACAAACTCTGGTACGCAAACGTAGCACGCAAACTCGACGCGGGCGGAATATTTTTCGGATATTGCCTCGATTACCGCTTTCGAGTCGCATCATTCATTGACAACGCAAGTCCGTTCGATACCCTCGGAAGAAGTGTCTCGAGCATCAAGAACTCGTTGATCCGCCCGAGACGGCGAAGCGTGCTCGCAGGCAAGCAAGCGTGGGGACCATCGACGTCAGCCGAGGATTTCGACGATTTTCGGGCGTCCGGTCCAAGTGACCGATCTTCCGATTGCCGACGAACGGCAACTTACGGCAAGGCGCAGGGCACGACCACGACGCCGGCCACGTATCAAAGAATTGTTAGAAAACGGCCCGTTTTCGAACCGGAACTCACGCGGCGACCGGCAGGGAAAGATGCGGCACCGATGGGCTGCCGGGACAGTAACCGTACCGCTCCGCAAGCATGGTGGGCAGGCGCGCCACGATGCGGTCGAACGTGCGGTTGCTTTTCAGCATCAACTCCTCGTCAACATAGTGGCCGAGCATCACGGAATCCGTAATGCTCGGCTCGGCGGCAATCTTCGTGTCCGCCATGCCGCCCCGGTAAAACGACGGCAATCCGGTTTTTCGGCAGGCGTGTTGCGTAGCACGGTCGTTTGGGGCCGAAAACCGCCACGCCCGGGCTAAGCCACTGTGGCCACCTTCACCGCCGTCCCGCTGCTGGCGCCGTTGGTGGTGACCACGGCGGTCAGGCTGCCTGCACTCGTCGGCTTTACCGAGAACGTCACGGTAAGTGAAGTCGCGGTTGCCGCAGTGACGCTGCCGACCGCTCCGTCATTGAAGACGACCGAGTTATTGTGGCCGTTGTTGGTCGCATCGAAGCCGGTGCCGGCGATGGAGATCGTGGTGGCGCTGGTGGCCAGGTTGGCGCTGCTGGTGGTCACGGTCGGCGCGACGGTGCCCACCTGGACTGCCGTGCCGCTGCTCACTCCGTCGGTCGTGACCACGGCGGTCAGGTTGCCGGCGGTGAGAGCTGCCGAGAACGAGACGGTCAGGGTCGTCGCGGTGGCCCCGGTAACGCTGCCAACCACGCCGTCGTTGAAGACGACCGAATTGTTGGCGTACGTCGTGTCGAAGCCGGCGCCGCTGATCGTCATCGAGGCTGCGTTGATGGCCACGCTGGCCGTGCTCTTGGTAACCACCGGCGCCACTGTGGCCACCTGCACCGCCGCGCCGCTGGATTGCGAGTCGGTAGTGACCACGGCAGTCAGGCTGCCCAGCGCGGTCGGCTTGGTGGATAGACTCACGGTGAGCGACGTCGCGGTGGCCGCGGTTACTGTGCCTGCCGCCCCGTCATTGAACGTGACGGTGTTGTGGCCTGCGGTCGTATCGAAGCCGTAGCCGTTGATGGTGAGGCTCGTCGCGTTGGCGGCCAGATTGGCCGTGCTGCTGGTGACGACGGGCGTGACCGTGGCCACTTGGACCGCCGTGCCGCTGCTGACGCCGCCAGTGGTGACCACCGCCGTCAAGTTTCCGGCAGTCGGCTTGGTGGTGACGTTCACGGTGAGCGTAGTCGCGGTGGCCGCGGTTACCGTGCCGGCCGCGCCGTTGCTGAGGACGACCGAGTTATGGGCCGCGGTCCCATCGAAGCCAAAGCCATCGATCGTCAGCGTGCCTGCGCCGGCCGCCAGGTTGGCGGTGCTGCGGGTAACCACCGGCGCGACGGTGGCCACTTGGACTGCCGTGCCGCTGCTGACGCCGTCGGCAGTAACCACGGCCGTGAGGTTCCCCGCGGTCGGGGCAGTGGAAAACGTTACCGTGAGCGTGGTAGCGGTCGCCGTAGTGACCGTGCCGGCCGCACCGCCGCTGAAGACAACCGTGTTGTTGTGGGCGGTCGTGTCGAAGCCAAAGCCGTTGATGGTGACCGTGGCCGCGCTATCGGCCAGGTTCGCCGTGCTGCTGGAAACTACGGGCGCGACGGTGGCGACCTGCACCGCAGCACCGCTGCTGACGCTGTCGGTAGTGACCACGGCGGTCAAGTTGCCCAGGCTCGTCGGCGGGCTGGAGAGCGTCACGGTGAGCGATGTCGCCGTGGCCGCGGTCACCGTCCCGGCGGCGCCGTTGTTGAGCGCGACCGTATTGTGGGCGGCCGTCGCGTCGAAGCCGAAGCCGCTGATGGTAAGCGTTGTGACATTGGCAGCCACGTTGGCGATGTTGGCCGTCACGACGGGCGTAACCGTTGCCACCTGCACCGCAGCACCGCTGCCGGCGCCGTCGGTCGTAACCACTGCGGTCAATTTGCCGGCCGTGGGCTTCGCGGTGAGTGTCACCGTGAGCGACGTAGCCGTGGCCGCCGTCACCGTGCCAACTGCACCGTTACTGAACGCGACCGTGTTGTGGGCGGCCGTCGTATCGAAGCCGAAGCCGTTGATAGTAAGCGTGGTCGCGTTGGCGGCCAGGCTCGCGGTGCTGGCAGTCACGACCGGCGTGACCGTCGCCACCTGCACGGCGGTTCCGCTGCTCACGCCGTCGGTGGTGACGACGGCGGTCAGACTGCCGGCGGTCGGAGGAGTGGCCGAACGTCACGGTGAGCGAGGTCGCGGTCGCCGCGGTAACCAGCCCGGTCGCCCCGTCGTTGAAGCTGACCGTGTTGTGGGCGGCCGTCGTGTCGAAGCCGAAGCCGTTGATGGTCATGGTGGTCGCAGTTGACGGGCAGACTGGCCGTGCTGCTGGTGACAACCGGCGCAACCGTGGCCACCTGCACTGCGGTTCCGCTGCTCACACTGTCGGTCGTGACCACGGCAGTCAGGCTGCCTGTGGCCGTCGGCTTGGTGCCGAAAGTCACGGTGAGCGAAGTCGCCGTCGCCGCAGTGACGGTGCCGACCGCCCCGTCGTTGAAGGTGACCGTGTTGTGGGCGAGCGTTGTGTCGAAGCCGGCGCCGCTGATGCTGAGCGTATTGGCGTTAATGGCCAGGCTGCTCGTGCTGCTGGTCACGACCGGTGCGACCGTGGCCACTTGCACCGCCGAGCCGCTGCCGGCGCTGTCGGTAGTGACCACGGCGGTCAGGCTGCCCGGCGCCGTCGGCTTGGTGGACAGGTTCACGGTGAGCGAAGTCGCCGTCGCCGCGGAGACCGTGCCAACCGCCCCGTTATTGAAGGTGACCGTGTTGTTGGCCGCGGTCGTATCAAAGCCGAAACCGTTGATGGTGAGGCTCGTCGAATTAGCGGCCAGATTGGCCGTATTGGTGGTGACGACGGGCGTGACCGTGGCCACCTGGACTGCCGTGCCGCTGCTGACTCCGTCGGTAGTCACAATGGCGGTCAGGTTCCCGCCGGTGGGAGCGGTCGAAAACGTTACGGTGAGCGATGTCGCGTTGCCCGCGGTCACGGCGCCGACCGCGCCGCCGTTGAAAGCAACGAGGTTGTTGGCAGACGTGGTGTCAAAGTACCTACCGGAAATCGTGATCGTGGCCGTGTTGGCGGCCAGAGCGGCGGAACTCTCCGTTACGGTGGGCTCAGTAACGGTAGAGACGATCGTGGCCACTTGCACGGCCGCGCCGCTGGACTGCGAATCGGTGGTGACCACGGCGGTCAGGCTGCCCGTGGCCGTTGGCTTGGTGCCGAACGTCACCGTGAGCGAAGTCGTCGTCGCCGCAGTGACGGTACCGACGGCGCCGTCGTTGAACACGACCGTGTTATGGGCGGCCGTCGGATCGAAACCGAAGCCGTTGATGACGAGCGTCGCGCCGTTGATGCCCTGGTTGGCCGTGCTTTCGGTCACGACCGGCGTGACGGTAGCCACCTGCACCGCCGCGCCGCTGCTCACGCCGTTCGTGGTGACCACGGCGGTCAGGCTGCCGGCGGTGGGCGTGCTGGAGAGCGTCACGGTGAGCGAAGTCGCCGTCGCGGCGGTTACGGTGCCGACCGCACCATTGTTGAATGCGACCGTGTTGTGAGCAGCGACCGGATCGAAGCCCGAGCCGCTGATGGTGATCGTGGCCGCGTTGGCGGAAAGGTCGGTGCTGCTGGTGGTCACGGCGGGGGCCACTGTGGCTACCTGCACCGCCGCGCCGCTGCTGACCCCGTCGGTCGTGACCACGGCGGTCAGGTTGCCGGCGGTAGGAGCGGTGGAGATCGTCACCGTGAGCGAAGTCGCCGTGGCGGCGGTCACGGTGCCGACCGCGCCGTTGTTGAAGGCGACCGTATTGTTGGCGGCCGTCGTGTCGAAGCCGGAGCCGCTGATGGTGAGCGTGGTCGCGTTGACGGCCAGGCTGGCGGTGCTGGTGGTCACGACCGGGGCCACCGTGGCCACCTGGACCGCGCTGCCGCTGGTCGCACTGTCGGTGGTGACCACGGCCTTCAGGCTGCCCATCGCGGTCGGCTTGGTCGAGAACGTCACGGTGAGCGACGTCGCGGTCGCCGCGGTGACCGTGCCGACGGCTGAGCCCGTCCCGTCGTTGAACGCCACCGTGTTATTGCCGGGCGTCGTGTCGAAGCCGTAACCGCTGATGGTGAGCGTGGTCGCGCTGGTCGTCAGGTTCGCGGTGCTGGCCGTCACCACCGGCGTGACGGTGGCTACGCCGACCGCGGATCCGCTGGCGACGCCGTCGATGGTGACGACGGCCGTCAGATTGCCGGCGGTGGGGACCTTGGTGAGCGTCACGGTGAGCGAAGTCGGCGTGGCAGCGGTGACGATACCTGCCGCCCCGCTGCTCAAGACGACCGCGTTGTGCGGTCGTCGGATCGAAGCCATAGCCGGCGATGGTGAGCGTGGCCGCGTTGGCAGCCAGATTGGCGGAGCCGCTGGTGACGACCGGCGCGACCGTGGCCACCTGCACCGCCGCGCCGCTGCTGACGCTGTCGGTCGTGACCACGGCCGTCAGGTTGCCGCTGGTCGGCTTGGTGGAGAACGTCACGGTGAGCGACGTCGCACTATTGACGGTGATGCTGCCGGCGATCGCCCCGTTGCTGAAGACGACCGTGTTGGTGCCGCTGGTGTCGAAGCCCGAACCGTTGATGGTTACCGAGTTGGCGTTGGCGGCCAGGTTGGCGGTGCTGCTGGTTACCACCGGCGTGACCGTGGCCACCTGCACTGGGGCGCCGCTGGTGATGCCATTGCTGTGTACCACGGCGGTCAGGTTGCCGGCGATCGGATTGGTGGAGAACGTCACGGTGAGCGAAGTTGCCGTCGCCGTAGTGACCGTGCCGACCGCCCCGTCGCTGAAGATGACCGTGTTATTGCCAGCCGTGGGGCCAAAGCCATAGCCGTTGATGGTGAGCGTGGCGGCGTTGGCGGCCAGGCTGGCGGAGCTGCTGGTCACGACCGGGGTGACGGTGGCCACCTGCACTGCCGTGCCGCTGCTCACGCCGTCGGTGGTGACGACGGCGGTCAGGTTGCCGGCGGTGGCGGGCTTGGAGGAGAACGTCACGGTCAGCGTGGTTGCGGTGGCCGCCGTGACATTGCCGACGGCCCCGTCGTTGAAGACGACCGTGTTGTTGGCAAGTGTTGTGTCGAAGCCGGAGCCGTTGATCGTAATGGTGGACGCATTGGCGGGAAGAACGTACGCGGCATTGGCAAGCACGACGGGCGTGACCGCGGCGACTTGAACGGCCGTGCCGCTGCTGACTCCGTCGCTGGTAACCACGGCCGTCAGGTTGGCCACGGCGGCCGGATCGACGATCAGCGTCACCGTGAGCGAAGTCGCGGTAGCCGCGGTAACGGTGCCGCTCGCCCCGTCGTTGAAGACGACCGAGTCGTGAGAGTCCGTGGCACTGAAGCCGAAGCCGTTGATGGTGACGGTGGCCGCGTTGGCGGCTAGGCTGGCGGTGCTGCTGGTCACGACCGGGACGACCGTGGCCACCTGCACCGGCGTGCCGCTGCTAGCGCCGTCGGTGGTGACCACCGCCGTGAGCGGACCGGCGGTGGTCGGATCGGTGGTGAGGATCACGGTGAGCGAAGTGGCGGTCGCTGCAGTGACGCTGCCGGCCGCACCGTCGTTGAAGACGACCGAGTTCGACCCTGCCGGATCGAAACCGCTGCCGCCGATCGTGAGTGTGGAGGCGTTGGCGACGAGGTTGCCGCCGCTGGAAGTCACTACCGGCGCGACGGCAGCCACTTGTACGGGCGTACCGCTGCTGACGCCGTCGGTGGTGACCACCGCCGTCAGGTTGCCCGCCGAAGGCGCAGTGGTGAGCGTGACGGTGAGCGTGGTCGCGGTGGCCGAGTGCACGGTGCCGATCGCTCCGTCGTTGAACGCGACGCTGTCGTTGGCGGCCGTCGCGTCGAAGTCGTAGCCGTCGATGACTATCGAGCCCGCGCTGGCGGACAGGCTGGCGGGACTGTAAGCCACGGCCGGCGCGACCGCGGCCACCTGCACGGCTGCGCCGCTGCCGACGCCGTCGGTAGTGACCACGGCGGTCAGGCTGCCCACGCCCGTCGGCTGCGTGGAGAACGTCACGGTGAGCGAAGTGGCGGTCGCTGCGGTGACGGTGCCCACAGCCCCGTTGTTGAAGACAACCTTATCGTTAGCGAACGTCGTGTCGAAGCCCGAGCCGGCGATCGTCAGCGTGGCGGCGTTGGCGGCCAGGCTGGCCGTGCTGGTCGTCACAGCCGGGGCGACGGTAGCTACTTTCACCGCGGCCCCGCTGCTGGCGCCGTCGGTAGTGACCACGACCGTCAGCGGGCCCACCGTCGTCGGCGCGGTGCTGAACGCCACGCTGAGCGAAGTGGAGGTCGCCGCGGTGACGGTCCCCACGGCCCCGTTATTGAAGGCGACCGTGTTGTTGGAGGCGGTTGTATCGAAACCGGAGCCGCCAATGGTGAGCGTCGTCGAAGCGGCGGGCAAGATGGCGGCACTGGACGTCACGACCGGCGTGGCCGTGGCTACCTGCACCGGCACGCTGCTGGCGCCGTCGGTGGTGACCACGGCGGTCAGGGTGTTTCCGGCGGTCGGGGGAGTGGAGAGATCGACGGTGAGCGACGTCGCGCTGTTAGCGGTAACCCCGCTGACGACCGCTCCGTTGCTGAGGACGACCGTGTTCGTGCCGCCGCTGCTGTCGAAGCCGTAGCCGTTGATCGTCAGCGTAGTCGCGTTGCCGCCCAGCTTATAGCCGGAGTTGGCAAGCACGACGGGCAGCACGGTGGCTACTTGGAGTGCCGCGCCGCTTGCCTCGCCGTTGGTGGTGACCACGGCGGTCAGGCTGCCGCCCGTTGGCGCCGTGGCGAACGTCACGGTGAGGCTGGTCGCGGTCGCCGCGGTGACGTTGCCGACCGCCGCGCCGTTGAAAGTGATAATGTTGTTGGTATCGGTCGCCGCATTGAAGCCATAGCCGTTGATCGTGAGCGTGGCGATGTTGGCGGCCAGGTCGGCGCTGCTGGCGGTGACGACCGGCGTGACCGCCGCCACCTGCACCGCCGCGCCGCTGGCGGCGCTGTCGGTGGTAACTATGGCGGTCAGGCTGCCGGCGGCGGTCGGATCGGTTCCGAGCGTCACGGTGAGCGAAGTGGGAGTCGCCGCGGTGACCGTGCCGACCGCTCCGTCGTTGAAGGCGATCGTGTTGTGGCCGGCTATCGGGTCGAATCCCGTCCCGCTGATGGTGAGCGTGGCGGCGTTTGCGGCCAGACCCGTGCTGCTGCTGCCCACAACCGGCGCCACAGTGGCAACCTGTACGGGAGTGCCGCTGCTGACGCCATCGGTAGTGACCACCGCCGTAAGGTTGCCCGCCGTAGGCGCAGCGGTGAGCGTGACGGTGAGGGTGGTGGCGGTGGCCGAGTGCACGGTGCCGACCGCTCCGTCGTTGAACGTAACGCTGTCGTTGGCGGCCGTCGTGTCGAAGTCGTAGCCGTCGATGACGATCGAGCCCGCGCTGGCTGCCAGGCTAGCGGGAATGGAAGCCACGGCCGGCGCGACTGTGGCAACTTGCACGGCTGCGCCGCTGCCGACGCCGTCGGTAGTGACCACGGCGGTCAGGCTGCCCACGCCCGTCGGCTGCGTGGAGAACGTCACGGTGAGCGAGGTCGCGGTCGCCGCGGTGACCGTACCCACGGCCCCGTCGTTGAAGACGACCGTATTATTGCCGAAGGTCGTGTCGAAGCCCGAGCCGGCGATCGTCAGCGTGGCGGCGTTGGCGGCCAGGCTGGCCGTGCTGGCCGTCACAGCGGGGGCGACAGTAGCTACTTGCACCGCCGCGCCGTTGCTCGTGCCGTCGGTAGTGACCACGGCCGTCAGCGGGCCCACAGTCGTCGGTGCGGTGCTGAACGCCACAGTGAGCGAAGTGGACGTCGCCGCGGTGACGGTCCCCACGGCCCCGTTATTGAAGGCGACCGTGTTGTTGGAGGCGATCGTATCGAAGCCGGAACCGCCAATGGTGAACGTGGCCGAACCGGCGGGCAGGCTGGCGGTACTGGACGTCACGACCGGCGTGGCCGTGGCTACCTGCACCGGCGCGCTGCTGGCGCCGTCGGTGGTGACCACGGCGGTCAGGGTGCCACCGGCGGTCGGGGAAGTGGAGAGATCGACGGTGAGCAAATTCGCGCTGTTGGCGGTAACCCCGCTCACGACCGCTCCGTTGCTGAGGACGACCGTGTTCGTGCCGCCGCTGCTGTCGAAGCCAAAGCCGTTGATCGTCAGCGTGGTCGCGTTGCCGCCCAGCTTATAGCCGGCGTTGGCAAGCACGACGGGCAGCACGGTGGCCACTTGGACCGCCGCGCCGCTTGCCTCGCCGTTGGTGGTGACCACGGCGGTCAGGCTGCCGCCCGTTGGCGGCGTGGCAAACGTAACGGTGAGGCTGGTCGCCGTTGCCGCGGTGACGGTGCCGACCGCCGCGCCGTTAAACGTGACGACGTTACTGGTAGCGGTCGTCGCATTGAAGCCATAGCCGTTGATGGTGAGCGTGGCGGTGTTGGCGGTCAGGTCGGCGCTGCTGGCGGTGACGACGGGCGTGACCGCCGCCACCTGCACCGCCGCGCCGCTGGCGGCGCCGTCGGTGGTGACTACCGCTGTCAGGCTGCCGGCGGTGGTCGGATCGGTTCCGAATGTCACGGTGAGCGAAGTGGGAGTCGCCGCGGTGACCGTGCCGACCGCTCCGTCGTTGAAGACGACCGTGTTGTGCCCGGCTATCGGGTCGAATCCCGCCCCGCTGATGATGAGCTTGGCGGCATTGGCGGCCAGGCCTGCGGTGCTGTTGCTCACGACCGGCGCGACAGTGGCCACCTGCAAGGGCGCCCCGCTGCTGACGTTGTCGGTTGTAACCACGGCCGTCAGGCTGCCGGCGGTGGCGGGAGCTGTGTTGATCGTCACGTCGAGCGAAGTCGCAGTGGCCGAGTGTACGGTGCCGACCGCTCCGTCATTGAACGTAACGCTGTCGTTGGCGGCCGTCGCGTCGAAGTCGTAGCCGTCGATGACGATCGAGCCCGCGTTGGCGGCCAGGCTGGCGGTGCTGAGGGCCGCGGCCGGCGCGACGGTAGCCACCTGAACCGCTGTCCCGCTGCTGACGTTGTCGGTAGTGACCACGGCGGTCAGGCTGCCCACGCCCGTCGGCTGAGTGGAGAACGTCACGGTGAGCGAGGTGGCGGTCCCCGCAGTGACGGTGCCCACAGCCCCGTTGTTGAAGGCCACCGTATTGTTGGCGAACGTCGTGTCGAAGCCCGAACCGGCGATCGTCAGCGTGGCCGCGTTGGCGGCGAGGCTGGCAGTGTTGAGCGTCACCGCAGGGACGATGGCGGCCACCTGCACTGACGCGCTGGCGGTGCCGTTGGTGGTCACCACGGCCGTCAGCGGGCCCACGGTGGTCGGCTTGGTGGAGAACTTCACGGTGAGCGCGGTGGCGCTCGCCGCGGTGACGGTCCCCACGGCCCCGTTATTGAAGGCGACCGTGTTGTTGCCCGCCGTCGGGTCGAAACCGGCGCCGCTGATGCTGAGCGTGGCCGAACCGGCAGGCAGGCTGGTGGTGCTAGTCGTCACGACCGGAGTGGCTGTGGCTACCTGCACCGGCGCCGCTGCTGGCGCCGTCGGTGATGACCACGGCAGTCAGGGTGCCACCGGCGGTCGGGGAAGTGGAGAGATCGACGGTGAGCAAATTCGCGCTGTTGGCGGTAACCCCGCTCACGACCGCTCCGTTGCTGAGGACGACCGTGTTCGTGCCGCCGCTGCTGTCGAAGCCATAGCCGTTGATCGTCAGCGTGGTCGCGTTGCCGCCCAGCTTATAGCCGGCGTTGGCAAGCACGACGGGCAGCACGGTGGCTACCTGGACTGCAGCGCCGCTTGTCTCGCCGTTGGTGGTGACCACAGCGGTCAGGGTGCCGGCAGTTGGCGGCGTGGCGAACGTCACGGTGAGGCTCGTCGCGGTCGCCGCGGTGACGGTGCCGACCGCCGCGCCGTTGAACGTGACGGTGTTGTCGGTGGCAGTCGTCGCATTGAAGCCATAGCCGTGGATCGTAAGCGTGGCGGTGTTGGCGGCCAACTGGGCGGTGCTGGCGGTGACGACCGGCGTGACCGCCGCCACCTGTACCGCCGCGCCGCTGGCAGCGCCGTCGGTGGTGACTACGGCAGTCAGATTCCCGGCGGTGGTCGGATCGGTTCCGAGCGTCACGGTGAGCAAAGTGGGAGTCGCCGTGGTAACGGTGCCGACCGCTCCGTCGTTGAAGGCGACCGAGTTGTTTCCGGCTGTCGGGTCGAATCCCGAGCCGCTGATGGTGAGCGTGGCCGTGTTAGCGGCCAGACCCGCGCTGCTGCTGGTCACGACCGGCGCGACGGTGGCCACCTGCACGGCCGCCCCGCTGCTGACGTTGTCGGTTGCAACCACGGCCGTCAGCGCGCCGGCCGTGGCGGGAGCTGTGTTGATCGTCACGTCGAGCGAAGTCGCAGTGGCCGAGTGTACGGTGCCGACTGCTCCGTCATTGAACGTAACGCTGTCGTTGGCGGCCGTCGTGTCGAAGTCGTAGCCGTCGATGACGATCGAGCCCGCGTTGGCGGCCAGGTTGGCGGTGCTGCCGGTCACGGCCGGCGCGACGGTAGCCACCTGAACCGCTGTCCCGCTGTTGACGCCGTCGGTAGTGACCACGGCGGTCAGGCTGCCCACGCCCGTCGGCTGAGTGGAAAACGTCACGGTGAGCGAGGTGGCGGTCCCCGCAGTGACGGTGCCCACGGCCCCCTTGTTGAAGGCGACCGTATTGTTGGCGAACGTCGTGTCGAAGCCCGAGCCGGCAATCGTGAGCGTGGCCGCGTTGGCGGCGAGGCTGGCAGTGTTGAGCGTCACCGCAGGGACGATGGCGGCCACCTGCACCGACTGGCGCTGGCGGCGCCGTTGGTGGTCACCACGGCCGTCAGCGGACCCGCCGTGGTCGGCTTGGTGGAAAACGTCACGGTGAGCGAACCGGTGCTCGCCGCGGTAACGGTGCCCGCGGCGCCGTTAGTGAAGGCCACCGTGTTGTTGCCCGCCGTCGGGTCGAAACCGGAGCCGCTGATCGTGAGGGTCGCTGAGCCGGCCGGCAGGCTGGTGGCGTTGGACGTAACCACGGGCGTGACGGTGGCCACCTGTTCCGGCGCTGCTGCTGGCGCCGTCGGTGGTGACCACGGCGGTCAGGCTGCCCCCAGCGGCCGGGGAAGTGGAGAGATCGACTGTAAGCAAATTCGCGCTGTTGGCGGTAACGCCGCTAACAACCGCTCCGTCGCTGAGAATGACGGAGTTTGTCGCCGGGCGTCGTGTCGAAGCCGTAGCCATTGATGATCAGCGTCGTGGCGTTGGCGGCCAGGTGATAGGCGGCGTTGGAAAGCACGACCGGTCCGACGGAGGCTACCTGGACTGCCGCGCCGCTCGACTGGCCGTTGCTCGCGACAGAGGCGGTGAGGTTGCCTGCGGTCGGCTCGGTGGCGAACGTCACGGTGAGCCTGGTGGCGGTTGCAGCGGTAACCGTGCCGACGGCAGCGCCGCTGAAGGTGACTGTGTTATCGGAGGGTGTAGTCGCATTGAAGCCATAGCCGCTGATCGTGACTGTGGCCGCGTTGGGCGCCAGGTTCGCGGTGCTGCTGGTCACGACCGGAGTGACGGTGGCCACTTGCACGGCCGCGCCGCTGCCGACGCCGTCGACGCTGACCTGCGCCGTGAGGTTGCCGGCACTGGTCGGATCGGTGCCCAGGGCCACGGTGAGCGACGTGGGAGTCGCAGCGGTGACCGTGCCGACCGCGCCGTCGTTGAAGGTGATGCTGTCGTTGCCAATGGTCGGGTCGAACCCTGATCCGGTGATGCTGAGCGTGCTGGCGTTGGCGGCCAGGCCGGCAACGCTGCTGGTCACGGCGGGCTTGACCGTGCCCACCTGGATTGCGCTGCCGCTGGCGACGCCGTCGGTGGTGACTACGGCGGTCAGCGAACCGGCAGTGGTTGGGGCCGAGCCCAGTGCCACGGTGAGCGTAGTGGCGGTTGCCCCAGTGACGGAACCGGCGACCGCCCCGTCGTTGAAGGTGACCGAGTTATTGCTGAAGGTTCCCGTATCGAACCCCAGCCCGATGATCGTGACGCTGCCTGCGTTGGTAGCGAGAATATTGCCGGCATTGGTGAGCACGACCGGCGTGACGGTGGCCACCTGGACGGCCGGGCCGCTGGCGGCGAGGTCGGCAGTAACCTGGGCCGTGAGCGACCCTACCGTGCTGGGCCCGGTGCTGAACGTCACGACAATCGACGTCGCGTTGGGGACGCTGATGCTGCCGACCGTGCCGTCGCTAAGCGTCAACGCGTCGTTGGCCGAGGTCGTATCGAAGCCGTAGCCGTCGATCGTGAGCGTCGTCGCCCCGGCAGCCATGGCCAGCGTGCTGCTGGTTACCACGGGCGTGACCGTAGCCACTTGCACCTCCGCGCCGCTGCTAAGCGTGTCGGTAGCGACACTGGCGTCCAATTCCCCGGCGGTGGTCGGATCTGTTGACAATGTGACCGTAAGCCTGGTTGAAGTGGCCGCGGTAACGGTGCCCGCGGCTCCGTCGTCGAGCGTGACGGTATTGTTGCCGACCGTTGTGTCGAAGCCAAAGCCTTGGATCGTCAGCGTGTGGGCGTTGGCGGCCAAATCGCTGGTGATAGTGGTCACCACGGGCGTGATGGTGGCCACCTGTACCGGCGAGCCGCTGCCGGCGCTATTGGTGGTGACTACGGCGGTCAACGGGCCGGCGGTCGTCGGCGCTGTGCTTAGCGACACAGTGAGTGCGGTAGCCGTAGCCGCGGTGACGGTGCCGGCGGCTCCGTCGCTGAAAACCAGCGTGTTGTTGGCGCCGTTACTGCTCGCGTCGAACCCGAACCCGTTGATGGTTATCGTGCCCGCGTTGACGGCGACGTCCGCCGCACTGGAGGTGATGACGGGAGTGACGGTAGCGACGGTCACTGCCCCGCTGTCCTGGCCGCCTGTCGTGACGTCGACGGTTATGGGCCCGGCGGTCGTCGGCGCAGTGCCGAGCGACACCGTGAGCGTGGTGGCCGTGGCCGCGGTGACAGTGCCGGCCGCTCCATCGCTGAAAGCCAGCGTATTATTGGCGCCGTTACTGCTCGTATCGAAGCCGAAGCCGTCGATGGTTATCGTGCCCGCGTTGACGGCCAGATGGTCCGTGCTGCTGGTTACGACCGGCGTCACCGAGGCGACTTGCACCGCCCCGCTGCTCGCGCCGTCGGACGTGACATTGGCCGTCAAGTTCCCGGCGGTGGGAGCGTTGGCGAATTGCACGGTTAGCGAATTCGAGCTCGCGGAGGTGATCGTGCCGGTCGCCCCGTTATTGAAGACCACGCTGTTGTTGGCGACAATCGGATCGAAACCGCTGCCGCTGATGACAATTGCCGGTGCGTTGGCGGCCAGCGAGGTGGCAGTGAGGGTAACGGTGGTGAGCAGGGCGCGGTCTTCCAGTCGCTCCAGGCGGAAGCTGCGAAAAGCGCGGCGAGGTTGCTTCTTCTGCTGTCGGGCCGGACGCCGGGCATTGAACCAGGAAAGAAACCATTTCTTACGCCAGAACGATGGTAAAGAAGCCATTGTGAACCTTAGTCAAACGGTAATTGTGGTGGGGCCAGCGCGATTGGTGAGGGAAGACGGCCGCAGGACGTGTGAGAATTGCTGCCGCCAGTCGGCACAACTCCACCACTCACGGGCAAGCCCGGCACTGCGCACGACGGCTCGAACGGCTTTAGACCGATCGCGTTTATCTCGAAACCGCATCGCGACCAACTCCGGGGGCATCGAATCGAGCTGCTGGTGCCTGCGGGGACGCCTTCGGGCCGATCGACCTGGATGCCTTCCGATCCGTCACGTCCGTGTGAGTCAGCACGATCCTTCGACGCTCCGCCGGCAGAAGACGATTCATCGGCTAATCTGCCCATCCAATCGGCAGTTGATCACCCGTCAGGCGCGGTCCCAGCGCTCGGCAATGTCTCGCATATTCGGGCCATCGACAGAGATTGAATGCTTCCTGCAGAAAAAATCCGCTTCTGGCCGGATTATTCATCGATCGTAGGGCGTGAGGAACGCTAGTGCGGGCGAAGAGCTGCAAATGTGGGCTGTCGACGCCAAGGCCAGCGGCAAGATCGGTAAGACCGCAGGCTGGACTGCCAAGAAAGTGGTAGCAAAGTGAGGTCTGCAATTCCGCAGGTCTAACAATCTGCGACTACGCGAGTACCCGACAGCCAGTCGTGTATGCAGCGATGCCCGTCTCCCAATCCAAAAAGGAGATCGATCAGAACAAAAAACGGAATCATCCCGAGAAGGTGGCGAAGCCAATTGCGAAGCACGACTGCTTGCACGAAACCCGGCAGTCGACCGCGTATGGATACGATACGAATCATCATTACCTTCTTGCCGATCGTTTGCCCCTGGGTAGAGAGCAAGATCCATTGGCCGATGCACAGCAATCCGACAATCGAAACCAGGATAATGATGCTCGTCGGCCGCAATGTCTTCGACGAACGCGGATCTTCCATTAGACGCAGGGCGACCAATTGAAATGTCAGGAAGAGTCCTAGCCCGAAGGCAACGGCAATCAGTAACGAATCGATAATGACGGCAATCAATCTGGAGGCGATCGACGCTGCGGGGAGGTGGGAAAAGTCTCGTTGCGGCAAGGGAACGCAAAACTCTTGCTGGGCAAGTTCTCGTAGTTCGCGGTCGCCAGGGATCGTATCTTGAAAATCCTGTCGAATCGGCGGATGTTTCTCCTGGCTCAGCAGAACCCCTTCCGCCAAGGCAATGCGCTCAGGCGTGGCCTCGGGAACGGTTAATGCCTGGCCGCAATGTGGGCAATTCATTTGCGAGCCACTTTGCTCGCAGTCGGCAACGTTGCTCTGCCAGCAGCGAGTACAGCGAAAGGCCAACATCGCAGAGGTTGTAGAGATAGTCATATAGCGCGACTCGAGAAGGGTCTGGGGTTCTGTGCACGCCAATTCCAAGGAAATATAACTACGTAAATCATAGGTTCGAGAATTCCGCGGCATGACCGGGCGATTCATTCCCGCCGAAAGCTTGCCGACGGTATATGTCCGGAATTATTGATTGCAGCGACTGCTCCGGCGCGGAAGTACTTCCACTCGCCGATGAGCTTTGTTAATGCCGGCAACGTGCGGTCATTTGGATTGGGCCCTGTGCTCGCGGCCGCCCTGGCGATCCTCATGGGCATCACCTCGGAAAGCCGGCACTTCATGCCCTTTTTTCCCCTCTTGGTCGCCGTGGCGGCTAAGGCCATGGATTCGGAACTGTCCGGATTCTCCTATCTGGTCCAGGGAAGACGTCGCGGTCTAGCAATCGCCGCATGGCGGCCGCGACCTGGTCGACTGCTTTATCTCGGATCGAACATGCCCCATTTACACATAGCGTGTCCTATAGTTGTCCGGAGCAACCATAGGGTGACATACGGCGCAGGTCACCTCAACCCATTCAGAACCGGAGATGCAATAATGACAAGTTCTTTCAGGGACACTTTCTTACGGACGCGGACGACCATCCTTGTAGCAACGGTGTTGAGCGGCGGCTGGCAGACTATCGCCGCCAGCCAGGCTGCCCCTCCCGCCGATCAAGCATATGTTGGCACCAAAAAGTGCGCGTCGTGCCATTTTGAGCAATACATGACCTGGAAGAAGACCAAACACGCGCTCTCGTTTGAAAACCTCCCAGCGACTTACAAGACCAACACAACTTGCTTGAAGTGTCACTCCACCGGGTACGGCGCCGCGAGTGGTTTCAAGGATGCAGCCGCCACGCCCGATCTGGTCGGTAATAGTTGTGAGAACTGCCATGGGCCAGGCAGTGAGCACTGCAAGATCGCAGCGAAGTTCGAGGGAAAGAAGACCCTCACATCCGAGGAACAGCAGCAAGCAAAGGGCTCCATCTGGCGATCTCCGCCCGACAACGTTTGCGCGAAATGCCACATGGCCGTCATCCACAAGGCGCACGAACAATATACCAAGGACAAGTAACTCGGAGACCGTGCGAGGATGAACGAGCTGCCCCTTCCTTTCCACGAACCAACCGTTCGACTAACGGCGTAGGTCATGTTTCAGACTATAAATCCGGCCCGGATCCTGGGGAATTCTAGCCTTTCCGTGAAACTCGCGCTTTCATTCGGCGCCTTGGTGACGATTTCCGTCATCTTGGGCTGCGTGGGCTGGTCGTGTCTTGCCACAATCGGTGCACGAGTTGACAGCGCCGAGGTCGCCGAACGGCTCATCCGCCAGTCCGACGTGGGCCAATTGTCCCAGCGCGATTACATGCTGCGCGAGGACAAAAGCCAACTTGACAACTCGCAAGCGATCGTTACTCAGGCTCACGAGCTTACGATCTCCTTGGAAAAATCGCTTACCACGGAAGCCGACCGTGCTGCTGCGACGGCAGCCGATCAGCAATTCGACGTATGGCTTGCGACTCTGCAGGACTACGCCCGCTGCGAGGACGAAAAAACTGCCGCGGAAGCACAGATGTCGGCGGCCGCGGAGCGCGCCGACCGACAGTGCGGCAGTTTGCGCGACAGCCAAAGCGCCGAACTAACCTCTGAGCAGCGAGCTAACGCCCAGCGAAATGCCGACATGCTCTGGAAGGCCGATGCGGCAAACCGTCTGATCAAGATCGCGTTGACGGCGCGTGTGGCCGAACGCGACTACATGAACACGAAGGCTGCCGAGGCCCTGGAAAAGAACCACCAGGCCATGAAGGTATCTTCCGAACGTTCTTACGTAAGAGTCGCCGTTGGCGAGATGCAATACCTGCTCACTACCGAAACGAAACACCTCATGGCGCAGCAGGAGCGGTTCGAGAAGCTCGCCTCTTCGGCCAAAGAGCTCAAAACTCGCGTCAAGGACCCAGCCAACCTGGCCCGCATCGACGGGTTGCGGGCAGCGATAGAGAAATACGACGACGCCCTGATTCAATACGTGACTGGCTTCAAGTCGCAGCGAGACGACGCCAAAACCATGATCGCCAAGGCGGACACGTTTGTCGCCCTATGCGAGACAATCCGATCGGAGCAGCGGGAACAGCTTAATCGGACCGTTAAACTCGGGCAAGCCCTGGTCGCTGACCACATCGGCAAGGTGGAGGGCGCCGCGGGACTGGCAAAATTGCTGATCAAGGCGCGGGTGGCGGAAAAGGCGTTTTCCACAACCACGACCAGGTCCACCTGACAAGCCATCAAGGGCTGATCGATATGCTGCTTACCAAAGCAAATGCCTTGAAGGCAAGCTTCAAGGAGGCGGACAACCGGGAGAAAGTCGGTGACGTAATCGTCGCAATCACCGGCTATCATAAGGCATTCCAGAACTACGCCGATCTGATCGGGAAGCAGCAGGCGGCCGGCATGAAAATGTCAACCGCGTCGGATACCTTGCAGCAACAAGCTGGCCAGTTGCAGGCCGCGCAGAAGGACGCGATGGTCGCTGCCAAGAATCGGGCTAAGTTCTGGATGATCGCGATTTCACTGGTCGGCGCCCTCGTCGGAATCGTCCTTGCCGTCGGGACCGCGCGGCCCATCGTTCGTCCAGTACGGGCCTGTATGCACAGCCTGGAGGAGGTCGCCCAGGGCCGACTCCAGCAAAGTTTGCCGGCGGAGTTCACCCGGCGTCAGGACGAAATCGGCAACATGGCCCGAGCCATGGCGAACATGATTGTCAGCCTGCCACTATGATAACCGGCGTGACGAAGAACTCTCGTGGACTTTCGACCGCCTCTACGCAGCTTGCGGCCACGGCCACACAACTGACTTCGGGTGTGCAAGAGACCACTCAACAGTCGGCCCAGGTGGCGGCGGCTGCCGAGCAAATGACGGCAAACATGAGCGGAATGGCCGCCTCCACGGACCAGATGTCAAGGAACGTCGGGGCCGTGGCCTCGGCCATCGACGGCCTGAAGGCCAGCATCGGCGCAGTCGCCAAAAGCGCCGATGACGCGGCCTCGGTCGCCAATAGTGCGGTCCGCCTGGCTTCGACTAGCAATTCTAAGATCGCCGAACTGGGTAATGCCGCCAGCCAGATCGGCGAAGTCGTAGAACTGATTCAAGATATTGCCGCGCAGACGAACCTCCTGGCCTTGAACGCCACAATCGAGGCGGCCCGGGCCGGCGAGGCTGGAAAGGGATTTGCAGTGGTCGCCACAGAAGTCAAGGAACTCGCCAAGCAAACCGGTTCGGCGACCGACGACATCCGCAAGCGAATCGGCGCCATGCGTTGTTCCACCGACGAGGCGATCGCCTCGATCCGTGAGATCAGCGACATCATTCACCACGTAGATGAATTGTCGCGGACAATTGCATCGGCCGTAGAGGAGCAGAGCAGCACCACCAAAGAGATCGCCAAGAATATGGCGGAATCGTCCACGGCGGCCCATACGGTGGCACGAGGTGTTTCGGAATCAGCCTCCGCAAGCCAAGAAATCGCGAGAACCATCGTGGGGGTGGACCAGACGGCGAAGCAGGCCGCTCAGGCAGCCAATCAAGCGCAAGTGGCAAGCCACGAACTGTCTCAGATGGCCGAACAGTTGCAGACACTTGTGGAACAATTCGCTGTTTAGAGCCAGAGAAGACTGCCGCCACAGCGAGACAGAAAAGTGTATGCCCCTGGTGTCAGAAGTACTGGTCCCATTTGAAATCTGGGAATGTCCGGAGGTCTGTACGGCCCATGTGCGACTCTCCTTTATGGGGCGAGTGCAACTGCAACTTCAAATCCCGTTGCCATCCCCGCCAAAATCGAGACTTTTGCCGAGTTCGTTTGAACTCCAGCACACATTGTAAGTCGTTGCTGGAAATATAGAAAGCCGCTCGATTTCAGCCGAACGGCTTTCTTCTGAATATAGTCGGGGCGACAAGACGGCTATCGAACTTTTTCTGAGCGGAATCCGCGCATGGGCTGTCGTTGCGCGAACCCTCGCGCTGTAACTCATAAGCCTATGGCATCGGAATGGCCATCGAACTCTTCGCACATCTAATTCTCGTGCTTGCGGAAAAAGTCGATGGCCTGTTCCATAGCAGGTGGGACCGAACTCATGTGGTCACCGGGGACGACTACTGCATCCACGTCCAGTCCCTTACCTTTGGCGAGCAGCGCCGTTCGCCGCGTCTCGGCATCAAAATAGAACTCTTCTTTGCCGTAGTATAGTCTTGCCGGGCATTTGAAGCTGGTGGCATAGGCGACCGCTGAACGCATCTGGAGCTCTCGCGGGTTCGAGAGGTCAAAAGGCACGACGCTTTGATAGCCTGAATGGATGAACGCTATTCGATCGCACGAACCAGAGAATGAAGCTGCGGCCCGGAAGCGATTCGATGCCATCGCGGCCAGCATCGTCAACGTCCCGCCCGCGCTATGGCCGGCGATGTAGATGCGGTTCGGGTCTACGCACGGCACCTTTGCCAGGTAATCGGCTGCGGCAAGAACGTCGTCGACTTCGTCGTAGAACATTGTGAATGATCCGGGCTGTCCGTTCTCGCCTCGGAGTATGGGCGTCAGCACGACGTAACCAGCGTCGCGAAACGGTTGGGTCATTTCCCAGTCATCAACGCCAAAGGCCCAGCCTCCATGAAGGAACAGGACGGCCAGCCGCTTCTCCGATTCGCCGTGCCGATTGAACCAGGCTCTCAGCCGATGGTCGCCGGACGGAAAATAGACCTGCTCAACGCTCTTTGGGGGAACAGCAACGTCGTAGGCGCTGAGGGGCCGGCCCATGGCGGAGAAGCTTGGTATGAAACTGACGGCGCGCCTTCGCATAGTCTTCCTGTTGGAGTTCCAAGCCGGGTTTGGCTGGCGGAATACCCGAATGCGCCGTTACCAGGGTTGGGTCTTCGGGAGTTCTCATTGTCTTGGCAGCCAACCGGCACGAAGAGAAGAATCGTCCCGAGAAGAATGCGAACGCACCGAAGCATCGACGTGCTCCCACGATTAGTTAATGAGGGAATTGAGCGCCCTAATATAACAAGCTGGATCCATCCTGAGAACCCGACAGCAAGCGAGTGCCACGGTTCTTAAACCTGCTCAGGATGACCTTTCATCGGCATCAGTCGATTGCACTGAAGGTGACAGCTGGATTTGAACTCCGCAACCTATTTCTATGAAACGGGTTGCAGGAAACTTTCGCGCCGCCGAGCCGAACTCGGCTTGCTAGTTGGACCGGATTGACCCTGCTGTGAATCAATCGCAAAGCATTGGTGCCAAACGAGAAACAGCTCTCTACCGAAGGTCGGCAAAGAGCTGTTGTCAATTAAGTCGGGGCGAAAGGATTTGAACCTTCGACTTCCTGGTCCCAAACCAGGCGCGCTAGCCAGACTGCGCCACGCCCCGCAACGACTCTGATGCGAAAGACCCGCGTCAAAATCAACGTACGGCCATCTTAACGGATAAGTCGCGGAAAGGCAATCGCCGCAGATCTCCTCGATTGCGCTTCGGATTTGTATCGTTTCCAGCCATACCAAAGAGGCTTATTCCCAAACCCCGGTTCGCCTCAACCTGCGAATAATCGTGACCGTGGCCGAACGAGCCTTCGAAGTTCCGGCTTTAGCCGACATTTCCGCCGGCTAAAGTCGAGACTCCAACCTGCGCCGTATACACCGAATTCCCACTGGCCGGATAATTCAAGGACGATTGCAATGGATGTAGCGCAACACTTTCGATCATGCCGTTTGGAAATGATGCACACGAGGAATTAACACCGCAGGGGCAAGGAGGTGGTCAGCCTACAACCCGGTTGCGTTGAAACTGGGCTTTCCAACCTGCCACAATTTCAGAACCATGCCCGCCAAGATAACCACAGTGCCCTGGACCAGATAGGAAACTCCGGACATCCACGGACCTTGATTCATGAAATATAGCTGTTCTGGGAAGTCGCTGGCCGCGTGACTGAATGTACCCGCGTCGATCGGCAGCCAGAACTTGGCGAGAACGAGGGCCCAAACCACAAAAGCCCAGGTCTGCGCGGCAAAGCGGTTCCGAGTCCATGGCCCAGGCGGTCGCGGCGACCAAGAGGGGGATAAAGGGTATGAGGTGCCGGCTCTCCGAGGTGATGCTCATGAGGATCGCCAGGGCGGCCGCGAGCACAGCGCCCAATCCTAATGACCGGACGTTCTGCGCGACCTTTGACCAGAGCCAAACGGCCTCCCACACGATCGGGCCGAAATATACGACGTGGGCAACAAAGAAGATTCCCGGCTTGACCAATGCCAGCAACGACGTGGTCTTGATGAAATGTCTGACCGAGATACCAGGCGACGATGGCACGAGCCAGAGCCACACAGTGACCTTGACGGCGATCACCAAGGTCAGGCACAAGATTACGCTAAGGGCGCTGGTTTCCGGAAACGGCCAGAGAAGCCGACGGAGGACGTCGCGATCCAGTAATCGCCGCGTGGCGGCCGCCAAATAGAAGCCGACGCACGCTGCAGCCAGCGGCACCAATTGCCGCCAGGGCAGTTCCGCGCTCGGCGGAGGGCTATCGCCTTTGATATAGTATCGGAACAGCCCCATGGCAACCATTGCCGCGGCAGGAGCGGCGTAGAACGCCAATGGCGCCGGCTGGTTCAAGCTGGTCCATTGGGCCAATCGACGCGGAAAGAGGATAAGGGGAATCGCCAAATACAATAATGTCGGCCATGTAAATGCACCCAGGGCAGCGGCCAGCAAAATCATGACGCGATTCCCGGCAAGGAAGGCATAGACGATCGCCGCACCCAGGGCAAAGGCCGTAGTGTCGGTGAGCGCGGGATAATAGAAGGGCATCTTCATCGCCGAAAAGCTGCAGCATCAGACCCACAAACCCCAGCCAGGTGCCGCGGCTCCGCAATCGCAATCTGCCCGCAATGCCGTTCCAAAGATAGACCGTGACCACCAGGAGCAGGAGGTTATAGACTTGGAAGGCACGAATAATTGTGTCCAGATTGGTCGTGGGCAGGTGCAGCAGACGGAGCGAGTAATGGACGACGGCGCTCGGAACGATTCTCTGGATGCGATAACCGTCAAGTCGATGCGGGAAAACTTGGCCGTAGAAGTCGGCCGCGATGTCGGCGTAGTAGCAGCCGTCCCAGCCGCGGCCTTCGTTCACGCCAATCCGCTCACCGAAACAGATAGCGATCAGTCCGTAAAGGACCACCATAATCGCCATGGCATGTTTCGACGTTCGGGCAGACAATTGCGGCATAAGGCCAGCCTCAGCCCGCCTGGCCCTTACGCATGACGGGACCGCCGCAGACGTGGCGGCGAACCTGGTCGAATTCCTCGTGGCTGCCAAAGGCAATCACGATCTTGCCGCGGCCGCGGGAGTCGTGAGTGATCTTTACCCGAACGCCTAGCGCGGTGTGGAACTCATGTTCCAAGGCGGCAACGTTATCAGAGCCACCTCGTGGCGGCCGGGCGACTGTACCGTCGGTCGAAACCACCCCGATGGGACCATCGGCCACCGCGATCGTTTCCTGAACGAGGGCCTCGGTCTGACGCACGTTGAGTCCCTCCTTTTGGATCCGCTCGCAGAAAGCCATCTGCTCCCGCTCCTCACCCAAGGGCAACAAGGCCCGCGCATGGCCCTGGGTGATCTTGCCGCGACGCAAGGCTTCTTGCACACCATCCGGCAATTCCAGCAGGCGAATCAAATTGGCAATCGTCGAACGGTCGAGCTTGAGCCGTCCCGCCAGGTCCTCCTGGGTGCCGCCGTATTCATCCAAGTAGCGTTGGAAGCAGGCCGCCTTTTCAAGGGCGTTGAGATCCTTCCGTTGAAGGTTCTCGACGATGGCTAGCTCGGCCGTCTGCCGTTCATCCGCGTCCACAATCGAGACCGGAACCTCGGTCCAACCGGCCAGCCGCGCGGCCCGCAGGCGACGCTCACCGGCAATGAGCTGATAGCCGCCGTTCTTCAGCCGCACGACGATCGGCTGCAACAGGCCGTGCGACGTGATGCTTTCGGCCAGGCGTTTCAACTCATCGGCGTCGAAGTCCTGACGCGGTTGATGGGGATTGTGTTGGATGCTTTCGATTGGGAGTTTGAGAGGCGCGGAAGGTGCGCCGCGAACGGCTTCGGGAGACGCATGAGCCATAGAACCGACTGCCCCCGCCGAATCGCTTACGTCGGTTGTAGCAGGCGTTGCCGCTGTCTCGGGCTGTGCCAATTCAACGGGTACGGCGGCGCCGACCGCGGGCGTTTGCCCGGACGGGACTCCACCAGGCGCGGCGCCGCTCCAAGCGGGTAGTTGTCCCAAGAGGGCCTCCAGGCCCCGTCCCAATCGACGTTCTTTAGTCACGATCCAATACCTCCATGCAAAGTTCGACGTACGCCCGAGCACCGCGCGAGCGGGCGCATAGTCGATTACTGTTAGGCCGTGGCTGGGGGCTTCGGAGACGGCCACGTCGCGCGGAATCACAGTGCGAAACACAATTTCCCCAAAAAATTCCCTTACTTCCTGATCCACTTCGTTGGTCAGTTCCAACCTGTGGTCGTACATCGTCAGCACGATGCCGCCGAAACGCAGGGTATGGCCAGCTTGCTGCATGATTTGCCCGATCGTGGCGATCATCTGCGTAAGCCCTTCCATGGCGAAAAACTCGCATTGGATTGGCATCAGCACCTCATCGGAGCTGGCCAGGGCCGTCTTGGTCAACGGCCCCAGCGAGGGCGGGCAATCGATCATCACGTAGTCGTAGGCGCTGTAGCCGCGTGCCAGGTGCTCGCGGAGTTGGGCAGCCCGGGCATCGTCTTCGGCGGTCAATATCTCGACGTCGCGAAAAGTGCGGCTGCCTGGCAGCAGGTCGAGGCCCTGAACGTCCGTGGGCACGACGCCTTGGCGGATGGGCGTGCCGGATACCAGCGGATGACTGGCGACAGGCGTGCGTCCTAGGCCGGTGGTGGCATTGCACTGCGGATCGAGGTCGACTAGCAGGGTGTGGCAACCCGCCTTGGCCAGGGCGCCGGCCAAGTTCAAGGCGGTAGTCGTCTTACCGACGCCCCCTTTCTGGTTTGCCACACAAAACGACCGTCCCATGAAGCCTCCTTCGTAGAACGGACTTCAATCCGTCCAAACGGAACGTGTTCCGTTCTACGCAAGGCGGATTGTAATCATGGAGCGGATTGCCGGGAAATGGCAATTTGGAGGCGGACTGTGTGGGCCGTAGCCCGCACGTTTCACGTGGAACGCCCAGTTTTGGCAGCTGACAAAGTCGCCGTAAACCGGTTTCACGTGAAACGCGGCTTGCTATTCCAACGGGTTGATTACCAGTCCACTGAGCAGCTTGGGATAAAAGTAGGTGCTCTTGGCCGGCATCCGCTCCCCGCTCAGGCTGATGCTGTGGATGTGATGGACCGTGGCCGGCATGACCAAGGCCGCCAAAGGAAACTCGCCGGTTTTCAGCCCATCGACCACCTCCTCCACCAAGTGGACGTAGCGGGGCTTCGGCAGATCCTTGCCGCCCAGCAAGTCTTCGATCAATAGACGGTGTAGGACCGCGACGCCCAGTTCCTGCCACTCGGGCGTATGTTCCTTGGCCACCTCTGCCATGCGAGCGCGGCCGGCATCGGTCAGGTCCGCGAGAAGCCAGCTTTGGTCTTTTTCCGTGAACAGACCGATGGTGCCCTGTTTTCCACCGGTTTCGATGTCCTCCCAGACGGCAGAGGCCTGGTCTGGCCCATTTCCGGCCGGTCGTACCACGAAGCATGGCAAAAGCCTTGCGGCCAGTTCTTGGGACGTCAACAAGGGGAGGCCGCGAAAAAGTCGATGCGTGGGCAAGACGATCAGGCCCGGGTCTTCCATGCCCACGAACATCATGAGCACGAAGTTGGCCGCGTGTTCCGTGCCGAGAAAGCCCGACTCGTAGATATGGCGGCGATACTCGCAAGCCGTTTCGTAACGATGGTGGCCGTCGGCGACAAAGATCGGCTTGGGTCCGACCACGGTGGACACGGCGGCGATCGTCTTGATGTCGGTCACCGCCCAGACCTTGTTCACGACGCCCAGGTGATCGGTGGCGACTACCGGAGTGAGGCGGCTGATCGCCTGCTCGAGAATCGACTGGGCCTCATTCTCTGCATCCGGATATAGCCCGAATATCTGGCTGAGGTTAGCTTTGGTCGTGGTCATCAGCATCAGGCGGTCGATTTTTGGGCCGGGCAAGGTCTCCTCATGGGGAAAGACCTGACCTTCGCCAAACGGCGACAACCGCAGACGAGCCATGAAACCGCGACGATGATACGCAACGCCCTCGACTGTAAACTCCTGATGATAGACGTAAATCGCGGGATCCGGGTCGGAATAGAGAATTCCTTCGGACTGCCAATCCTTAAAATGACGTTTTGCGCGGGTATAGCGGTTGTAGGCCTCGTCGTCGTCGCCCGGCAGGATCTTATTTAGGATCAGGCGGACGACATTAAACGGGCTCTTCTGGTAAAGTTCGTCCTGGAGTTCAGGGCCGATAACGTCGTACGGTGGAGCGACGACATCGCTAAGCGATCCGACCCGACCGAGGTTGTAGCGAATGGCGCGAAAGGCTTGAATTTCAGGCATTGCAGTTTCACGAAAGGAAACGGATATTGAATCCTCAAAGTGTCCATGCCGGCCGGCCTGATGTCAAGCGGCCCCGGTGCGGTGCTTGTAGTCCCGGCTTCAGCGGGAATTCCCTGGGGGATTGCGGCTGCAGCCGGGACTACAAGTAGCGACTTTCTATCTACGAAGTAATATCCCCAACATGAATCATCATCGCCGAATCTCATTCGCGCTGGACTATGTGGGTCGGATCGTGGCGCAATGCCGTCACGACTGCCGTAAGATAACCGGCACTGTGCCAATTCGGCCGATCGGGCAAGCGGGCGTAATCGGCGCGGGACTCATGGGCACGGCCATCGCAGTCGCACACGCAGCTCGCTCGATCCCTGTCGTGCTGGTGGACAACAACCCGGAGGCTTTGCGACGAGCGGCGGAAATGGCCGGATTGGATTTGGCGGCCGCGCACGATGCGGCCAGATGGCCCCGGCCAAGATTACCTTTACCCCAGATATTTCCCAGCTCGGCCAATGTGACCTCGTGCTGGAGTCGATCGTCGAAAAGCGGCCGGCCAAGCAGGCACTTTATGCCCAACTCAGACCGATACTAGCGGACCATGCGATCTTGGCTACGAATACCAGTACGATCCCGATTACTCGACTGGCGGCCGGGATGGCCGGCGCCGAGAGATTTTGCGGTCTACACTTTTGCCATCCCGTACAAGCCCGCCCCCTCGTCGAGATAATTGGCGGCCAATCGACAAGTGCGGAGACCATCGCAAGCACGGTGGCCCACATTCGGTCGTTGGGGAAACTCCCGCTGGTCGTGGGTGACGGACCAGGCTTCGTGGTAAATCGACTCCTGATGACCTATCTGAACGAAGCCCTCACAATGGTGACTTCCGGAGTGCCGATTCAAGCGGTTGATGACGCAATGTTGGAGTACGGCATGCCCTATGGCCCCTTGGAGCTTCTGGACGAGATCGGGCTGGACACTGCCCTTCAGAGTGGGATCGTCCTGGACGAATTGATCGGCCAACGGACGGCCGGAAGCGAACTCTTGTTGAGACTAGTCAAGGCAGGCCAACATGGCACGAAGTCAGGCGATGGATTCTATCGCTATTCTGGCAGGTCCCTCCACACAGGCCTCTCTTCCCAGAGAAGAGCAGAGAAGGAGCTAAACCCCCTTATTGAAGGGGTCGTCGCCAAGTTTTTGGGAGACTGCACCCGGTCCGGCCAGGCGCTCAGTAAACCGACGCTATTTGCCGAGCTTCTCCTGCGCCCGATGGTCGAGCAGGCCATGCTTGTGCTTGCCGAGCGAAAGCTCGCTTCCACCGAGCAAATTGATTTGGCCGTTCTATTTGGACTTGGATTCCCCCTCTGGAGGGGTGGGCTTTTGTGGCCACGAGGAATTTCCCAGTAAGGGAGCTTTTCCTTTCCGCCAAATTGCAGTATGCTGACCATTAAGGGCTGTTGAGACACGACCGCAAAAGCTTCCTAATTGGCTAGCATGCTCACGAGAACCCGGAAGCTGTTTTTCGGCCGATCCTAAGCGGGGCGGAAACCGAGACGCGTATTTTGCCCATGTTTGGAAAGTGATCCCATGTTTATAGAACAAAGCAATTGGCAACGTCGCGGCGCCACACAAAATAAGTCGTACGGTTGCGATCAGTCGGTCCAGAGGAAGCCGGGCTTTACGCTCGTCGAGTTGTTGGTGGTGATCGCGATCATTGGCATCCTTATCGGGCTACTGCTGCCAGCCGTGAACGCCGCCCGCGAGTCCGCGCGGCGAGGATCTTGCTTGAACAATATGCGGCAGGTTGTGTTGGGCGTAACCCAATACGAAACGAGCCTCCGCCAGTATCCGATGAACTGGGGGCAGGTTTCGACAGTAGGCACCCCTACAACGGGCACGAACACGAATGCCAACGGACTGAGTTGGATCACGGCGATCCTGCCGAATCTCGACCTCGCCCCGCTTTTCAGTCAGACAAGTCTTTCTCAACCGGGACTGGGGTCGGGCGTGACGAATTTCTACACCCTTGGATACTCGAACGCCAGTTACGGCATCAGTAACCCCACGGTGCTGGCGACTCCCATCGGCACGCTCAAATGCCCGTCGGACGGACGCGGAAACAGCGGGAACCAAATGCTGGTGTCGCCTGGAAGCAGCCCAACTGCATTGACGTATGCCGTTACCAACTACAAGGCTTGCGAGGGTAGCAACTGGGTGGGGTCGTCATCATACGGCATTGCGGCGAGTTCCGGAACCATCGGCCGGAACAACGGCAATTCGGATGGGATCGATCATAGCAACGGTGTCATGTGCCGCGGCGGAGCGACGACGGCGGGCGGCGCACCCGTTCTCACGGCCAACATGGATATCCGCGACGGGGCCAGCAAGACAATCTTTCTCGGGGAGTGCGTTCCCGAGTATTGCGGTTGGTCCCTCTGGTATTGGTTCGACGGAACGACGGCTACCTGTGGCATCCCGTTGAATTACGTCCCCACCTCAGGAACGACCGTGAACCTGGATACTCTAGCTAGCACTTGGCAGTTCAGCTTTGGCTACCGCAGTCGGCATCCGGGAGGCGCGAACTTTGTCGCCTGCGACAACAGCGGACACTATATCCCGAACACGATCGACTTCAACGTTTACAAGGCGATGGCGACCATCGACGGGAATGAAGCGACGGTGATCGGCACGACTGGGACGGCACAAACGGTCGATTGGCCGTAGTACGGGCTTTCAACACGCGGCAAGTGTCGGACACCGAGCCATACCGTCCGGAACTCGCGTAGTAGGCCGGGGCAAGCTTGCGCAGTTCCGGCATTGACCGCCCCGCTCGCCACACCGTGCCGGAACTGCGCAAGCTTGTTCCGGCCTATACTCCACCCACTTGCGAAACGCATGGCCAAGTTTGCCGTAATCCTGCCCGCTGCGGGACACAGTAGCCGCTTCAAGGACGACTATTACAAGAAGCCGTTCATTCCCCTGGCGGGCCGGGCGGTCTGGCTGTATTCGGCGGAACGTTTCCTGCAACGAAAAGACGTCGCCCAGGTGATTGTGGTGATTGCCCCGGAGGACCGCGAGGATTTTCATTTCAAGTTCGGCTCGAACGTGGCGATTCTCGGAATCGATGTCGTGCTAGGCGGCGAGGAACGTTTCGATTCGGTGGCCGCCGCGCTGGCCCGTGTGAAGCCCGACGCCGATTATGTCTGTATCCATGACGCGGCGCGTCCCTGCCTTGCGGACGCGTGGATCGATGCGGTCTTCCAGGCGGCGGAAACTAGCGGGGCGGCCATCCTGGCAATTCCGCTGGCCAACACCCTGAAGCGGGTAGGCAGAGACCACCAGGTCGTGGAGACCATTCCCCGCGATGGTCTCTGGGAGGCGCAGACGCCCCAGGTCTTTCGCCGGCAACTGATCATGGACGCCCATGCCCGGCGGGACGACTTCCCGGCCACCGACGACGCTCAGTTGGTCGAACGGGTCGGATATCCCGTGACGGTTGTCGCCGGTTCGCCCATCAATATCAAGATCACCACCAAGGAAGACCTGCGGTTGGCCGAGCACGCCATGAAGGCCCTGCCCAAGCCGAAGTTGTTCGGCGCGGGGCACCCCTTTGCGGACGACCAGTGGCGGTAAGCATAGGGTCGAGAGATGAGGGATCTGTCACCCCTCCCCCCTCCCCCGTCTCCCCTAATTCTTAATCCTTTACCTTCCCATGCCCGACATTGTCGCTGAACTCCGTTGGCGAGAACTGATCCACCAAACCACCGACGACGCCCATCTACAGGCGTGGCTCAACGAGCGGCCGCGGACGATTTATGTTGGCTTTGATCCCACGTCGGACAGCATGCACGTGGGGAACCTCGTGGCGGTGATGCTGCTGCGGCGATTTCAGCAGGCGGGGCATCGGCCACTGGCCCTCGTGGGCGGGGCGACCGGCATGATCGGCGACCCCAGCGGCAAGAGCGAAGAACGCAACCTGCTGGACGTCGAGGTCCTCCGCACCAATGTTGCCGCCCTGGAGAAGCAGTTGCGGCGATTTCTCGACTTCGACGGTGAACCTTGTGCGGCCCAGTTGGTGAACAACTACGATTGGATGGGCCGTTTCGGCTTCCTGGAATTCCTTCGCGACGTGGGCAAGCATTTTCCCGTGAATGTGATGCTCGCCAAGGATTCGGTGAAGGCCCGCTTGCAGCGGAGCGATGCCGGCATGAGCTACACCGAATTTAGCTACATGCTCTTGCAGGCGTATGATTTCGTCTACCTTAACGAGCATTTCGGTTGTGAGCTGCAAGCCGGCGGGAGCGACCAATGGGGCAACATCACGGCTGGCATCGATCTTGCGCGCGAATTCGCGGCGTACAACTCCACGGGATCACTTGTCCTCTCCTGACCAAGTCCGACGGCACAAAGATGGGCAAGACGGAATCTGGTGCCCTGTGGCTCTCGGCGGAAAAAACCAGTCCGTACGGGTTCTACCAATATTGGTACAACATCCAAGACGCCGATGTCGGCAAGTGCCTGCGATATTTCACCGACTTGAGTCAAGCGGAAATCGAGCAGTTGGAACGCGAGCACGCCGCCGACCCGAGCCGCCGGCCAGCGCAGAAACGCCTGGCCGCGGACCTCACGCTCCTTGTGCACGGCGCCGAGGGTCTGGCCGGTGCGCTGAAAGCGTCGGAAATCCTCTTTGGCGCCGAAATCGAAAATCTCTCGGACAGGCAACTTAGCGAGGTTTTTGCCGATGTTCCCAGCAAGCAGTTGCCCCGCCGACTCCTGCAAGAGCCCGGCCTGGCCGTGGTCGACGCCCTGCTCGAGGCCGGACTGGTCAAGAGCAAGGGCGACGCACGCCGCGTCATCGGCGAGGGCGGGGGCTACGTCAACAATCGCCGCGTGGAGAGTGCCGACGCCCGATTGACCGCCGCACACCTGGCAAGCGAGTCGATCATCGTTCTCCGTCGCGGGAAAAAGAACTATGGTTTGCTGCGGTTCGTAGAATGAAGCATGGAATGCACGGTGGGCCGAGTGCGCCGAGTCCCACCGACTTTTGCCGTTTCGCCTGGTGGGGCTCGTTGCACTCGGCCCACTCTTTGCGCCGAGGCTTCGCATGCGAAAAAGAGTTTGCTTCGCGTTGATCGCCGGGATCGTGCTGGGTCTCGTTGGGGTGGCGATCTTTGCGGTCTATCGCGCCTCGCAGCATGTGCCGCGATTCTACGCCAAAGCCTTGTCGATGCCCGCCGAGTCGCAAGAAAAGGCGAGCGACCTGATGCTTCAGCAGGCCACGACGCTGCACAACGATTTACACCGCATCGGCCGCTGGAGACAGGTCTTCAAGGAAGAAACCATTAACGGTTGGCTGGCGGTGGACCTGCCGAGAAATCAAGCTAACCTCTTGCCTCACGGCATGCACGATCCTCGCATCGCCATCGGTCCGCAGGGGATCACGCTTGCCTGCCAAGTTGAACGCGGCGGGTTTCATGCCGTCGTCTCGCTCGAGGTCAGCGCGTTCCTCGAAGCGGACGACGTTCTCGGTTTGCGGGTCCATGAGGCGCGACTGGGCGCGATTCCCTGGTCGTTCCGGACCGTGCTGGACAAGATCAGCGATGCCGCCCGAAAGTCGAATGTCGACATCCGCTGGCGCCAGGCCGATAGCGATCCGGTCGCGTTGATCAAAATGGCATCAGTCGGAAGCGAACGGAAGCAAATAATTCACATCGACACCATTCAACTGAAAGAAGGAGAACTGGTCGTCGCCGGAACGACGCAAGCGGCGGGGAAGTGAAAGAGGGGAGAAAGGGAGAGGGGTGATACGAGAGCGGATGCATGGACGAGGATGGCCAGCGTCTCCCGTGCTTATTTCGCTGCCTCCCACGTAAACCACCACTGCTCTCCCTGCCGTCGCAACTCCACGCGGCCTGCGAGCTTTTCTCCCGTGAGATGGACGACGATCTTGTCGTCCGACCAAAGTTCTGTCGAATATGCGCCTTGGCGCCATTGGGCTACCACGCCACGATCCCCTGATACGGGTCCCTCGTAGTCCAGGTAGATCGGGCGATGGTCGGCCAGCGCCATGCATGCGATCTCCAACCCCGTTTCCGGCAAGCGCGGCAGAGCCCAGCTCTTCAATATGGCGCCGGACTCGAGAAAAAAATCGTAGTGCAGGCCGCGGGGACTGTCGTGGACCAAGAAGGCAAATCGCGGCATCGGACCTTGCAAGGAGTTATTCGTCGCGATCCATCAACTGGATCAGGCGGGGAACGATCCGCGCCGCCGCCCGAGCGCGATGACTGAGATGTGACTTGACCAGCGGACTGAGGACGCCGAAGCAACGGTGATATTCGACGATCTCGAAGAGCGGATCGTAGCCAAAGCCACCGTCGCCCACGGGGGCGAAGAGGATTCGTCCGCGGCAGGAGGCATGACTCTCTCCACGGACCGTGCCGCTGGGATCGGCCAGGCATATGTGGCAGACGAATTGCGCGGTTCGCCGCTCCTGCGGCACGTCGCGGAGGGCTTCCAGCAACCGCTCGTTATTGCTGGCGTCGGTGGCGCCGGGGCCGCTGTAGCGGGCCGAAAACACGCCCGGCGCGCCGTCCAAAGCGTCGACCGCCAGTCCGCTGTCGTCGGCCAGGACCCATTGACCCAAGTGCCGGGCTTGCTGAGTAGCCTTCAAGGCGGCGTTGGCGGCGAAGGTGTCGCCGTCTTCCACGACCTCGATGGCTTGGGGATAATCGGCCAAGGTGCGAAGTTCCAGCCCCGTCCGGGCCAACAGCCCAGCCAACTCTAGACCCTTCTTGCGGTTGGCGGTGCCGAGAACCAGGAGAACAAGCATATTTGTAGAACGGATTAATCCGTTGCATCGCTTTCGTTCGGAATTCTACTCTGTCCAGACGAAACAAAGTCCGCATTACTTATTGGTCGGCAATGCGCTGCGTCAACTGGCGGGTAATGGAGCGCTTGGGCACTTCGACGGGAATCGGCTGGGCGTCGAAAATTATTCCCACGAGTTCCTTGACTTCCGCTGCCCCTACGCGGCCCGGCACGTTGACCGGCTCGGCGCGGAAAACCTGGATGACGCGGTACATTTGCGGATTGATTTCAATCTTGCCGTCGGCCCGCGGGGTGCCGCAAGAGTCGAAACTGCCCACCGTGACGATGCTGGCGCAGCGATCGTGAAACTCATAGGCCTCGTAGCCCTTAATCCGCAGGGCTTCGGTCAGTTCATGGGCCTTCTCGGCCGCTTTGGCCAGGCCCTGGTCGGTTCTTTCGGGGCCAGCTTTCATGCCCGTCTCGATGGCGTGGATCTCACTCTGGTCGATGATCACTTTGCCCGTGAAGTGGGCGACCTGCACCGTGTATTTTGCCGGGCAATCCAAAAGGCTGTACTTGACGTTCTGGTTCATCTTCAAGACCAAGTCGTCCAAGCCGCCGTGGGGCGCGAAATAGTCGTCCGGCAGCAGCGGATTGCGGGTGATGAAGGAGCGCGACAGCGGACCGTTCTGCTTGCGGCCTTCGACGCACAGAGGCAAACCGGTGACGCCGGCCTGGAGCGATCGCCAAAGGGCCAGGCTTCGCGATTCCGAATCGCCCTGGCCAACGTGAAGGCACTCGGGATCCGCTGACTTCAATCGCTGCAAGGTCCGCCGGGCATCGGGGTCGTCAACCGCCGGAAAGTTGCCTACGACCACGGCGATTTCCTCGATCGCTCCGTCGCGATAGACTTTCGGGTTTTCCGTGACCAACTCGTATTGCCGGCGATGGGGCGAGGCGTTAAGCGACTGCATGTTACCATTGGGATCGTCGAGATCGAATTTATGCACGTGGACGAAGGCCTCCATGCGGTAGCGCTTGCGGAGTTCCAAGACGAGGTCGTGTGCGTGCTTCCGGGCGTTCTCGCCGTCGAAGCTGCAAGCCATAATGATCCAGGGCCCATCCTCCTCCTTGAGCGTGTAGGGATTGTTCGGATCGGCCTCCACGTGATTCGTGGACAGCAGGTTGAACCAGGGGGTGTCGGCGCGGGATACCGTGGCCACCAGGATTCTCAAAACGAAGACCAGAGCCGCTATCCGGAATGCCCATTTTCCGATCATCGGCAACTCCCAAAAAATTTGGCGCAAAAGAAAGATGACTAGTGGGCGGAGTCTAGCAAAACGCACCCAGCCAGGCCAGAGCGAAATTCGGCCGGTCAATCGTCGACCGCCTCGATCGACGCCGACATCGACCCTTGGCAATCGGCGATCCGGGCGTCTTTGCCATAGGCATGGATCTGATCTCGTTTCAATTCGGCATGTTCAAGCGTCGTGGTCAGGACGATCACCCGTCCTTGCGTATCGACCTCGTGGGCCATTTGATAGCCCTTTTCCACGGGATGGCCAAAGAGCTCCAGAAGCATGTTAATGACGTAGTCGTAGCTGTGGTCGTCGTCATTCCAGAGAACCACGTTGTAGCGGGGCTGCTTCTTGGGCTTGCGCTTTTCCTGCTTGCGGCGCTGGGGCTGAGCCGTTTCAACAGGCCCTTCCACCACGGCGGCTGCGGCATCGTCGTTCATTTTTCCCTCGGAAATCGCCCCTTTCGAAAAACGGAATTCGTTCAATTGCCATCGCTGCCGAGGCAACCGGAGTGAATTCCGTTCTACGACGGTCCACTAGCGTCTTGCTCCCTCATACGCCATTATATGGGTAATCGACCCTGCGGAACAGATATTCCATGAAAGCATGAAAGGTGTAACCATGCCCGATCTCGACCATTATTTGGCCGCCCGCGCGGAGCAGTTCGAGGCCGAACTGTGCGATCTTTTGCGTATTCCCAGTGTGAGCGCGGACCCCAACCACAAGAAAGATATCGAAACGGCCGCCCAATGGGTCGAGTCAAAACTCCGCCGCATGGGCCTCGCTTCAGAGATCATCCCTACCAATGGCCATCCCCTGGTATATGCCGAATCGGCCGCCGTGGCAGGGCAGCCGACGGTTCTCGTTTACGGACATTACGATGTCCAGCCCGCCGACCCCCTCGACTTGTGGGTTAGTCCGCCCTTCGAGCCCACGCGACGCGACGGGAATCTCTTCGCCCGTGGTGCGACGGACGACAAGGGCCAGGTGCTCACGCACATTCAAAGCGCACAGGCCTGGTTGGAAGTCCGCGGCCGCCTGCCGGTGCAGTTGAAGTTTTTGATTGAAGGCGAAGAGGAGGTTGGCAGCCAAGGCGTGGAAGCCTACATTGCCGCAAACGCTGCCCGGTTGGCGTGCGACTGCGTGGTGATCAGCGACGGCGGCAAGTTCAGCCGCGATATTCCCGCCATCACGTACGGCTTGCGGGGCATCGCCTATTACGAGATGCGGGTGACAGGCCCCAACCGCGATCTGCATTCGGGCTCGTTCGGCGGTTCGGTCACCAATCCGGCGACGACTCTGGCGCGGATCCTGGCGGCGATGATCGATCGCCGCGGCAAAATCCTCATTCCTGGATTCTATGACGACGTTGCCCCGCTGACCGATCGTGAGCGGAAAGAGTTTGCCGCGCTGCCGTTCAGCGAAGCCGAGTACTTCTCGGACATCGGCGTGGATGGGGCGGTGGGCGAAGAGGGCTATTCAGCGTTGGAACGCCGTTGGGCGCGGCCGACCTTCGATGTTTGTGGCATCTGGGGCGGGTACCAGGGCGAAGGAGCCAAGACGGTCCTGCCCGCCAAGGCCGCGGCAAAGTTCAGCTTCCGCCTCGTCCCGAATCAATCGCCGGAGAAGATTACGGCCGCGCTGCGGCGCTGGCTGCCGGAGATCACTCCACTCGGCGCGAAAGTGGAATTGGTGGAGTTCCACGGTGCGCCGGGAGTGGTGGTGCCCTTGGAGAGCCGTTACGTCGCAGCCGCCGCGAGGGCGCTAGAACACGCTTTTGGCCGAGCGCCGGTTTATACGCGCGAGGGCGGCTCGATTCCCATCGTCACGACCTTCCACGAGAAATTGCATGCCGACGTGCTGCTTTTGGGTTGGGGACAGGACGATGACAACACGCACAGCCCCAACGAGAAGTTCTGCCTGGCCGATTTCCATCGTGGCACAAAGGCCAGCGCGCGGCTGTGGGAGGAGTTGGGGAAGCTGACGTAGGGCGGGAGAAGTGGGCCCTAAAACTCAAGCGGGCTTTCCTGCCTGAAATACAGTTCAGAATGGAAAGCGATGCAAAGCCTGACGTATCGCGGCCGGGCCGATTTCCTTGCGAGCGAGAGGCTGCCGCTGGATTTCCGCCTGGTTCCGGGGGCGACGAGCGGCCGCAAGTCGAAGTCCGGCACAAGACCACCGGGGAACGATGGGCGGTTTGACAGAAAAATGATTGGCAAGAACACAGTCTCCTAGCGGACGCCAGTCGTCTTGCTCGCCGACCATTCTTCTGTCAACCATATTTCCGTCATCTTCTTGTTTCTGTGTCATTCCGCTATAATTCGGTCTTTTCCTCAGGACCCGAATCGCCTCGCCGCCATGCTCGACCGCAAATTCATCGTCGATAACCTCGAACTCGTCAGGCAGAACTGCAAGAACCGCAACGCCCCGGCCGACGTTGACCGCTTCGTCGCCTTGGAACAGCAGCGCAAGACTCTGCAAGGTGAGTTGGACGAGGCCAATCGTAAGGCCAACGAGACAGCCCGCTCGATCGGCAAGGCCCCGCCGGAGCAGCGCGAAGCCCTGAAGGAAGAAGGACGCCGCATCCGTGATCAGGCCGCGCGGCTCCAGCAAGAACTCGATGCCGTCCTTGCCGAGGCAGACGCCATCGTTCGGACCATCCCCAACCTGTCGCACCCTGCCGCGCCGGTTGGAGTTGATGACAAGGCGAACCTGGAGATTTCCCGCGGCAGGACACCGATTCCGCATTTCGCTTTCAAGCCGCTGGACCACGTCGAACTGGCTGAGAAACTCGATCTGATCGACTTCGAAGGGGGGGCCCGTGTCGCCGGACATGGTTTCTACTTCCTCAAGAACGACATGGTGCTTCTGGAGTTGGCCCTGCAGCGCTATGCGCTGGAGGTGCTGCTCAATGAGGGATTCACGCCCATGACCACGCCCGACCTGGCCCGCAACGAAGTCTTGCAGGGCATCGGCTTCATTCCTCGCGGGCCCGAGACGCAAATATATAGCATTGAAGGCAGCGACCTGAACCTGGTGGCCACTGCCGAGATCACGTTGGGCGGGCTGTTTGCCGGGCAGACCGTTGAGGCCGAAGATCTGCCGCTGAAGCTCTGCGGCGTGAGCCATTGCTTCCGCACCGAGGCCGGTGCGGCGGGCAAGGCCTCGCGCGGCCTTTATCGCGTCCACCAATTTACCAAGGTCGAGATGTTCGCCTACACGTTGCCCAATGAAAGCGACGACATGCTCGACTATCTCCGCGACATGGAGTGCCGCATTTTCGACGGTCTGGGCGTACCCTACCGCGTTGTCGATACGGCCACTGGCGACCTGGGCGGGCCCGCCTATCGCAAGTTCGACCTCGAGGCATGGATGCCCGGCCGGGGCGATTTCGGCGAAGTCACCAGCACGTCGAACTGCACCGACTACCAGTCGCGGCGGCTCAACATCCGCTACCGCGTCAAGGGCGAGAAAGGCACTCGGCTGGTGCACACGCTCAACGGCACCGCCATTGCCATCAGCCGAGGCATTATCGCCGTAATGGAAAACTACCAGCAGGCCGACGGCTCGATCGCCGTGCCTGAAGTGCTGCGGGCCTGGATGGGCAAGGAGCGGATCGAGGCGAAGAAGTGAACTTATCGAAGGCTGGCCATTACCCGCGCTGCGTCATCACACAGCCGGCGAGCTTCAGCCACCGTCGGCGCCTCGGCAATTGCCCGCACGATCGGTTCGGTATTGCTTCCACGGACCAGCAGCCAGCGGCCGGGCCAATCCAGGCGCAGACCGTCCATCCGATTAGAGATGGCGTCGGAAAAGTGCGACTCCAGCGCGGCAAGCGCCGCGGGAAGTCTCTCTTTTGTTAAGGAGATCTTCGTCTTCACGATCTCATACCGGGGCAGGTCGTCGGCCATCGCGCCAATCGACGAATCGCGCTCGGCCATCGCGTCCAAGAGCAGCGCCATGCCGACGAAGCTATCGCGAACCAGGCCAACTTGGGGATTGATCGGGCCGCCATTGCCCTCGCCGCCAAATATCGCGCCATGAGCAAGCATGGCATCGACCACGTTGGCTTCGCCGACGGGCGAGCGGAAGAAAGGCACGCCGGCCCGCTCGGCCAGATCTTCCGTCATGCGGCTGCTGGAGCAGTTGGTAATGATCGGGCCCTTCGCACCGCGGAGAACATGTTCCGCGCAAGCGCCACCGTGCACTCCTCGCCGATATAGCGGCCCGCGGCGTCGATTACCGCCAGGCGGTCGGCGTCGGGGTCCTGGCAAAAGCCGATGTCCGCGCACGACTCGATCACTGCCGAACAAACGCCGGCCAGGTTCTCCGCCGTTGGCTCGGGCGTGTGGGCGAATTGCCCGTCCGTCGCTTCACCAAGAATCGTGATTGTGCAGCCAAGCTCCTCCAACAATCGGCGTCCCAGTGGGCCGCCGGCGCCGTGATTGGAGTCCAGCAGCACGCGGAAGCCGCGGCGGCGAATCCGCTCAGACTGAACGGTCGCCAAGACCAAGGCCAAGTGGGCCGATTGGGTGTCGATGAGCAGCTCGCCCGTCCCCAAGTGGTCGTGGGCGACCCAGGCGGGACGGCCGGTGCGATACTGCTGCAAAACCTGTTCACCGAGGGCGGCCGGCACGACGCGTCCCTCGGCGGAGAAGAGCTTCAGCCCGTTATAGGGCGAGGGGTTATGGCTGGCCGTAATCTGGATGCCGCCCGCCGCGCCAAGCTGCCGCACGAGCACGCCGGTGGTGGGTGTAGCGGCAACACCGGCATTGATCGTCGATCGCCCTACGGCCTCTAGCCCGCTATTGATTGCCCCCGCAAGCATTCTGCCCGAAGGGCGGCTATCGCGGGCCAGGACGATGGGACCCGGCGAAGCCACGGCGGCAAAAGCGGTCGCATAGCGGATTGCGACTTCAGGGGTGAGGGTGTCGCCAACGACACCGCGCAGTCCGGAGACGCTGATGATGGGTTCGGTCACGGGGGAAAGCCTTTCTATCGATGCCGTGATTGTACTTTGGCTACGCAAAGCATGCAATGAACCGGGTCGCTCATAGTGCCGCCTTCCGGCGGAATGGCAACTGCGCTCAAGACCGGCTAAAGCCGGAACCACGTGCGCCCGGGCGACTCCCCGCTTTCCACCGCTCTAGCCGTTTCGTACAATGATTTCCATCATGAATACCAAAGACGCACTGCAACAACTTGAACCGGCCCAAGCGGCCGGAAAACTCTCGGCGGGAGCGGTGGCGAATGTCCGCACCTGGCTCACCGCTCCGTATCTGGCGGAATACGCCTCCGTGGTGGCCGAGCACGTCGCCGGCGGCAAATGGCGCGAGCTGGATGACGTCTTCTGGACGACCATCCCCTTCGGAACGGGCGGACGCCGCGGCCGGCTCTATCCGATTGGCACGAACGCCATTAACGACCGCACGATCGGCGAAAGCGCCCAGGGCCTGGCCGATTATGTTCGCGAAGTCGTCGGCAGTAAGCCGCTGGCCTGCGCCATCGCCTACGACACGCGGCATCGCTCTCGCGAGTTCGCTGAACTTTGCGCCCGCATCATGGCCGCCGCCGGCTTCAAGGTTTGGTTCCTCGACGGTTACCGCAGCACGCCGGAAGAGTCGTTCGCCATCCGCTTTAAGAACTGCGATTGCGGCATCATGATCACCGCGAGTCACAATCCCCCCACCGACAATGCCTTGAAGGTCTACTGGTCCACGGGCGGGCAATTGCTGCCGCCACACGACAAGAATGTGATCGATCGTGTCTACGCCGTCAAGGAAATATCGCGCATTGCTTGGGAAGAAGGTCTTGCTTCCGGCCGAATCGAGTATTGCCAGCAGGAGGTCGACGCGGCTTTTGTGACCGCCGTCATGAGACAGAGCACGCCCGGACCGCGCGACCTGAAGATCATCTACTCGCCGCTCCACGGAGTGGGGGCGTCGGCCGTATGCCCGGTATTGGAGGCGGCTGGATTCAAAGACGTGGAGGTCTTCGGACCGCACGCGGCCCCCGATCCCGATTTCACCAACGTCCCCGGCCACGTGGCCAATCCGGAGAACGCCGTCGTCTTCGACGCGATGATCGTCCGCGCCCGTCAGATCGGCGCCGATCTGATTCTCGCCACCGACCCCGATTGTGACCGCCTGGGCTGCGCCGCTCCTATGGTGCAAGCGTCCCGCCCGCAAACGGCCGAAGCTGCCTGGGGGACTCTTACCGGCAATCAGGTCGGGGCGCTGTTGACCGATTCGCTATTGGCCGCCCGCAAGGAGGCCGGTACGCTCCACTCCCGCTTGTACGTTGTCAAGACCCTGGTCACAACGGAGTTAATGCGACGGATTGCCGACGACTATGGTGTACAAACGGCGGGCAACCTGCTCGTCGGATTTAAGTACATTGGCGGGGAGATGGACCGGCGAGGGCCGAAGGATTTCGTTTTCGGCGCTGAGGAATCGTACGGATTCCTGGCGGGCGACCACGTTCGCGACAAAGACGCCGCCGTGGCCTCGCTGCTGGTAGCCGAGTTGGCGGCGCGGCTGAAGGCCCGGGGCTTGACGCTACACCAACAGCTCGACGAGTTGTTCACCCGTTACGGCTGCCACAGTGAAAGCCAGATCAACGTGCAAATGCCGGGCGAGCAGGGCATGGAGGCCATGAAGGCGGTGATGGCCGGCTTCCGCTCGCGCCCGCCGCTGGAATTAGGGGGCATAAAGCTGGCTCGAGTCCGCGACTACCTCAACGACACCGTGACGTCGCCCGGCGGCAAGGCGGCCCCGCTGGGCGGCCCCTCGGGAGACATGGTGATACTCGACCTGGAAGCCGAAGGAAACTACGTGGCCGTGCGGCCCTCGGGCACGGAACCGAAGGTCAAGTTCTATATGTTTGCCTATGATCCGCCAGTGGTTTCGGCCGATTTGGCCGCGATCAAGGCCGCGCAGGTAGACCGGATGAACGCGCTTGGGACCGATTTGCGGAAGTTCGCGGGAGTTTAGTCGCAAGTTTTTGTGATTTGCAGGACCAATGACCGGGGCAAGAATAGGCCGTCCAGATTCCGGTTAAAGCCGGTACTACGAGCGCCCTCGCCTACCGCGTCGCGCCTATCCTCTGCGCTGCCACCCGCTGCGGACCGATTGCCGCTCCGATCCAACCGTCGTCGATTACCAACTGGGTAATCGCCAGCCCCTGGAGTTTGGGATTCCTCACAAACGCTTCGGGTGTGGCGTGGATCGGCTCCTTTTGCGAGAACACTTTTGAGAAGACACCGCGGAGGGCGATCTGGCCTGAAATGCTGATTCGCGGGCCGATCAATTGCACGATTCCCTCGCGGTCCAGATCGACGCGACGACCCTCTACTACCGGCCGGTAGAAGGCGCGGACCTGGAAATCTTTCCATTTCCGTGCTCCCTTGCTCAAGTGGGCGATCGCCAACGTAATCTCCAAGCGGCCGTCGTTGCAATGCACGCGGAGCGCATCTTTGGCGGCGAAGCCGATCTTCACGTCTTCCTGGTCCGGATCGACCGGCCGGGGCTGGAAACGATGAAGCCGTTGGGCCAGCCGTTGGCCGAGCCCGGCGAGATCGAACGTCTGGCCCTCCAATTCCAGCCGCTCCAGCACGTTGTTGATCATGCTCTCATGGATCTGCACGCTTGCCAGGCTGTCGGCAGGGGCCTGGGGACGTGGTGTATAGCCGCCCAGTTGGTCTAGGCCGGCCAGCCGAATCCGCATACTGAAGCGTTTCTCGGTCGTCTCCGCTGCGATCATCGTCGGGTCCAGGAGCAGCGAGTCCATCGGGTCAAGCACCTCCTCGCGCAGCCGCTTCGAGGCGGCGGCGAGCTGCTCGGTCGCCTCGCGATCAATCCGCTCCTTGGCCTTGGCCGCGATTTTCCCGCGGACCTCGGAGTCGGCATCCGCCTTCCTTTGCTCGTACTGGGACTCGGCCACCCTTCGCGCCACTTGACCGAAAATGGGGACGCCGCGGAAATCGGTGTCGACGCCCCGCAGTTTCGAGTTATTGTCCACGCTCACCTCCGTCGCCCCCACGCGAATCCCGCGGAGGCTTATTTCGAACGGCTTTCGTGCGATGTAGCTGGCTTCGCTGTCGTTGTAGAAGGTGGCCGGACCGGAGGTCGAATGGGTCACTGAGGCCACCTCGCCGTTGACTTCCAGGGCCAGATGGATGTGGTGCGGGTCGGGGATCATCCGCACGGCGATCTGATTGGCCATCAGGCTCTGGCCGTGGACCGGCACGTTCTGAATCGTGTCCTGGACCGGGGCATACTCGGGCTCTTGCTGCCTGGGCATCATCAGGTTGAGCAGATCAGCGGTAACCGAAATTCGCAGGTTGGCGTTGCGATAGTGGGTTTCAATCCGCTCTCCCAATTCCTGTTGCGCCGCTTGCCTGCCGACGGCCAGGTATTGGCAGTCGCGGGCGAGCAACCGGGCGTCGCTGGGCAGCCCGCTCATTTCGAAGTTCTCCAGATGTTGCAGCAAGCGGTCCGACCGTACGGGCTCGGCGGCGTGTCGCAGCATTTCTTGTTGAAGGGAAGCCATCGGTCCGGAGTTGAGGAACTGCCGTTGATAACTCGTGACCGACATCTGGTTGAAGCGTTTGAGCACCTGCTGCGAGAGGTCGCGCGGCACGCGATCCTCGCCGTTGCGGCGCCGGGCGGCCCACTCGCGAAGGGAATCAATCAACAGGTATTTCCGCCAAGCATGGCCTTCGGCCGAGTTCCCCGTCAGGCGATCAACGTCGTTGAGGCACTTGTTGAAGCTTCGTGGATCGACGGCGGGTGCGGGGGCATCGGCCGCGGCCATGCCGCCCATCTGGCCGATTTGTTTCCAAACCGGGATTCGCCGCTGCAGGGCTAGTGCGGCCCGTGCGAGGTTCTGGGCAAGGACTGCGTCGTCGATTCTTGTGATCAGCGATGGGGCCTCGCTCGTCAGTTGTTCCATGTGCTGGAGAATCGCCAGCGTTTGTGGCGAGCCAACGGAAATGGCCGGTCCCAAACTGCGAACAGCGGCCGCCGTTTCCGTCGCCCACGGCCGCGTGATCTCATGCCGCTTCAACTCCTCTAAATCAACCAGCAGCCGGGCGGGCTCCTCCCAAGCCCGACCGATTGCTTTCATGGGCACTTGTGCCGCAGGGGGCGCCGATTCCACCGCCGCGGAACTGGCGGATTTGCCCGCGGTTTGGGTAGCGTCTTGCCCAACATCCGGCTTGGACAGCAACGCTTCTGTTTGTGGTCCGGCCGACGGCATGACATCCGTGACGGGGTATTGCGGCTCGGGAACCACGGCACGGGCCGGATTGGGAGCGGACTCGGCAGTTGACGACTCGGCCGCCAGAGCTGGCTCAGGCACCGAAGTCGGAGGCAAACGCTGAACGCTTGCCGCCGCATCTCCACTAGCAGGCACGGGTCGCGGCTGTCTGTCGACTTCGCGTCCAAGGCTGGGACCGGTCTCAGCGGTCGTGACGTCCCGCAGAACCCGCACTTCGTCGGTAAGAACGGTTTTCGCTGGGGCGGCGTCAGCAGTTCGACCTGCGGAAGACGCCGACTCTGCACTTGCGGCATCGTCCCGCAGCGGCGGCGATGTCTCAGGAGAAACGTCGGAAACAACCACGGCCTCGACCGGCCTTTCCGTTTTCCCGAATGGCGCCCCTGTCCGCACAAACTCTGCCGCCGGCAGTTGGGGTGCCACGACCGGTACCACCACGGCCGACTGATCATCCGATGTTGAAGCAGGGCGCAGGACATCGGCAACATTCGCATCGGCGGCCACGTGGTCCGCCACGTTAACCACACGATAGCCTGCCACAGCCGCCTGGTCGCACGCATCGGGCGTTTCCAAGGGCACGTTCCGGGCGGCGAGGTTCCGCGGTGTCAAAACGAGCGACGCCGGACGGGCAATCCGTTCCCACTGGCGTGGCAAACGAAGACTGAATAGGAAAAGGCCAACCAATACTATGATGAGTGGCCAACTAAGGTCCAGCCGTCGGCGAAACATACCGCGCCTCCATCCGTGAATCGCATCCCAGAAGCTATACTGTCTGGCATCGAATTAGATCGGTCATTTGACGTGCGGAATCAAAACGGATCGGAAAGTTCCGGTCAAACGTAACATAGCGAAGACATTGACCTTGCGGAGCGCGCAAACGTCAAACTTGGCTAGGGCGTGCAGCGCCGTAGAGAAGCCATAGGGCGGAACCGTCTATTACGCCCCCTTTCGCCAAATCCCCAAGATTGACGGCGGATATGTGCGGATATCCCACTGATCGGGCTTGGGCAACGCGTGAAAATCAAAACGATCATCGGCTTCCACCGAAAAGAGGCTTCCTTGTGGAGACTTTTCGAAGAATTGGCTCAGGAGCCAAAGCATGTCGTCTTTTCGACTCACGTAGAACTCGTATGGGGGAGAACAAAAAACAAGCCACGGCTCGGTGCCCAGATCGGGGAGATTTCTGCCCCAAAAGAAGGTGTCGGCGGTGCTAACCTCCACAATCGCCTCGACCCCCAGGATGGCAGCGTTGCGTCGAATCGCGTCGGCCGTTGGTCGATGCCTTTCGATCAGCACGGCCCGCCCCGCCCCTCGACTGACGGCCTCCAGGCCCAATGCCCCCGTGCCGGCGAAAAGATCGATGGCGATTTTGCCTTTGACGGCATTGCCAAGCAAATTGAAGAGGGCCTCGCGAACACGATCCTTCATAGGGCGGGTTCGCAGATCGCCCGAATACTCCAGCTTTCGGCCACGAAACGTTCCGCCGATAATCCGCACGCCCACAGGGCTTCGGCTCGCCGCGATATTAGCGTGGGGCTTGTATCGCGCCGGTTTCTTGCGTTTTGCCATCGCGGCGTCTCTATGCCAATTCCACTTGATATGGTACCGTATCTAGCGGAAAATGGATAGTGGTCCGCATGCCCGCTTGACGACGGGCAAACGTACCCATCGCATTCCCAGCGATGTTCGCCCTCGCATAATTCGTACGGTTCAGGAAAAATACTCATGTTGATTCGCGTTTCCCTCGTTTCGTGGTTTTGTCTGTCCGGAGCCTTGGTCTTGGCGGCCGATCCACCGCTTCCCGCCGCTGGGAGCAAGGCAGCGGAATTCGCCAAAATCAACAAGGAGTGGACCGACTTGATTGCCAACCTCGGGGCCTTGAAAAGCGAGTACACCACCTCGACCGACGCGGCCAAGAAGGCCGAGATCGCCAGGCAGTACAAAAAGGGCGTCGCCAAAGCCGAGTCGATGGAGGGACAATTGATCTCGGCGGCCGAAGACGCCTTTGCCGAAGCTCCCAATGCCGATCCCGAAATCGTGAAACTCTTGGCGATCACGCTCTATGAGCAAGTGGAGCGCGATGACTATGAGCCGGCATTCAAACTTGGCAAACTACTCATGGACAATAAATGCACTGCCCATGAATTGCCGGCGCTGGCCGGTGTGGCTGCCTACTGCGTGAACGAGTATGATTTGGCCGGGCGGTGGCTAAAGGCCGCTGAGACCTCCGGTGCGCTGGCCAATCTATGCAAGATGATGCCCAAACGGCATTATGCGGATTATCTGGAAATGCTTGAACTGACGAAAACCGGCTGGGCCAAGGAGATGAAGATCCGCGACGGCGAAGCCAAGGCAGACGATCTGCCTCGAGTTCATTTGAAGACTAGCGCAGGCGAGATTGACGTCGAGTTGTTCGAGAACGAGGCGCCCAACACAGTGCTGAATTTCATTACGCTGGTTGACAAGGGGTTCTACAACGGAGTGAAGTTCCACCGCGTGCTGCCCGGTTTCATGGCCCAGGCCGGCGATCCGAAAGGTGACGGCAGCGGGGGACCGGGCTTCACGATTCCGGATGAACAAACTCGCTCCGACCATCGACTGCATTTCCGCGGCAGTCTGAGCATGGCCAATACGGGGCGGCCCAACACCGGCGGCTCCCAATTTTTTCTGACCTTCGAGCCGACGACATACTTAAATGGGAAGCACGCCGTATTCGGCCGAGTGATTGGGGGAATTGACGTGCTGGCCAAGCTCAAGCGGCGGGACCCCGAAGATCAAACCGTCGGGCCGGCCGACACGATCATCGAGGCCAAAGTCATTCGCAAACGCAACCACGCCTATGACGCGAAGGACGTGAAGAAGTCCGCAGCAGGCGACTAATCCTCCATAACGTCCTTCTCGCGGGCCTTGGCAAGATCGCCGGCCTGAGTCTCGTATTGCTTCGTGAGGTCCTGGATGTCCTCCTTGACCTTGTCGCGCTCGTCCTCAGAGAGCTCCTTGTCCTTCTCGGACTGATCGGCCATCTTGTTGCCGTCGCGGCGAACGTTCCGCACTGCCACCTTCGCCTCTTCGGTCAAGTCCTTGATGCGGGCGACCATCTTGCGGCGGACATTGGTGGAGAGGGCAGGCACGTTGAGACGGATGATCCGCCCGTCGCTCTGCGGATTGAAGCCCAGGTCGCTGGCCATGATCGCACGTTCGATATCCTTGATCGTGCCCGGATCGTAAGGACGGATGACGATCTGGTTGGGCTCCGGGGCGCCAACCGAGGCAAGTTGCTTCATAGGCACCTGCGAGCCGTAGGCTTCGACGCGGAGCGAATCGACCAGGCCGGGGTTCGCCCGGCCGGTACGAATGCCGGCCAGGGCGTGCTTCAGCACGTTAATCGCCTTCTCCATCCGCTCTTCCACATCCAGGAGGATCTCATCGGAAGTCATGGGTTGGTTTCCTTGCAGAAGTCGCAAATAGGTTGGGATTCCAAGCGGCGCGGCTCACGGAGTGCGCCGGATAAGCCACTACTTTACGGCGGCCTGAATCAACGTGCCGACCCGGTCGCCCATCACGGCCTTCTCGATGTTGCCTTCCTTGCGGAAGTTGAAGACCATGATTGGCATCTCGTATTGCCGGCATTTGGCAATTGCCTCGGTGTCCATGACCCGCAAGTTCTGTCGCAATACGTCTTCATAGCTCAATTGGCTATACAGCACCGCGTGCGGATTCTTCTCCGGATCGTCGCTGAACACGCCATCGACCCGCGTGGCCTTGACGAGGATATCGGCGTCGAGTTCCAAAGCCCGCTGTGCCGCTGCCGTATCCGTGGTCACGAAGGGGCTGCCGGTACCGGCGGCGAGGATGATGATCCGGCCTTTCTCCAGGTGCCGTCGGGCGCGGCGGCGGATATAGGGTTCGGCCACTCCGTCCATGCGGATCGCGCTCATCAGCCGCGTGTCGCAGCCCAGCGACTCCAGGGCGTCCTGCAAGGCCAGCCCGTTCATCACCGTGGCCAACATCCCCATATAATGGGCCGTGGCCTCGTGGATACTGGAATTGCCAGAAGTGAACTGAGCTCCCCGGAGGATGTTGCCGCCGCCAAGAACCACCGCCAACTGGATGCCGTGCTTAGCCGCCTGAGTGGTTTGCCGGGCGATGTGGACTACGGCGTCCATGGCAATGCCTCGCTCGCCGGGATGCGTGAAGCCCTCGCCGGAGATTTTCAGCACCACGCGGCGGATACGTTGCCCGCCAGAATCACTGTCCGCGGTCGCCATGGTGTTACTCCTTGGGCAGTTCCCAGAGCACGAACCCGGTGATTTTCATGCCGGCCGCCTTGACCAACTCGCCAATTGTCTTGCCGCCGTATTTGGCCTGGTTTGCGTGGGGCTGCTCCAGGAGGCAGCGCTCTCCATAAAACAGGTTCAGGCGGCCCTCGATCACCTTGGACTTGTTTTTGGCCATTCCTTCGGCCTTCTTCAGGTCGCCGCGGGCGCGGCCATGGCTGCTGGTCTTGCGCTCCAGGTTGTGGGGATCTTGAATCTGCTCATCCGGCAGGGCGAGGATTCGCTCGGCTTCCTTGATGATGTTCTCAGCCTCTTGCGTCATGGCCTGATCCAGTACGTCGCGCTCTTTAGCTACCAGGGCCGGATCGACGTCCTCCTTGCGGAGCACGTGTGGCTTCATGGCGGCGGCATGCATGCTGATGTCGCGGGCCAATTCGGCAGCGGCCGCAGAGGCATTCTCCACCTGCAGCAGCACGGCTACCGCGCCGTTGTGGTGGGCATAGCCGGCCGTGGGACCTTCGACCCGCAAGATCCGATCGAGCACGAACTTCTCGCGAATGCGGTTGTTCAGGTCGTCGAACTGCTGGCGGAGAGTCATGTCGGGGTGGCTGGGCGACGGTTGATCGAGCAACTCCTCGGATGTCGCCGCTCCCGGACCCTTGGCAAGCTGCCGGGCCAGATCGTTGGCCAGTGCGATAAAATGCTCATTATTGGCCACCGGTGCGCTTTCGCAGCGGAGGTCGATTAAGGCACCCGCGCCGGGATCTAGTTCGGCGTAAACGGCGATCCGTCCCGTGGACGTGGATCGGCCAGCTTGTTTCTCCTGGACTTTCTTGCCTCGGATGCGGAGTAGCTCGATAGCCTTCTGCACATCGCCGGCGGCCTCGGTGAGGGCCTGCTTGCAGTCCATCATGGGTAGTCCGGTCTTTTCGCGCAGCTCCTTGACGGCCGCGGCGGTAATCTCTGCCATGGAAACAATCTCCTTGTTGAAGTCCTTGTTTGTGCTTTGGGCGTCTAGACGGGATGCCCGCTGGTTGGAATGGCGATACTAGCCGGGGTGCGGGAAAATTCCGGCGAAACCGAGGACTCCAACCGCGAATTTCCGGCCGTGAAAAACTGCATCTCAGGTCGCGGCGACCTCGGCCACAGGTGGTGGAGCAGCCTCTGCTCCCTCGGCCTGTTCCTGCTTGGCCTCGTTGGACTCGGCCTTGCCCGCAATGACTGCGTCGGCCAGAAGCTGCACGATCAACTCGATGGAGCGGATGCTGTCGTCGTTGCCCGGGATCGCCAAATCGATCTCGTCCGGGTCGCAGTCGGTGTCGATCAGGGCTACCGTGGTCACGCCCAGCTTGCGGGCTTCCTTGACGGCGTTCTTCTCCTTGCGGGGGTCGATCACCACCAGGCATTCCGGCAAGCGGTTCATGGTCCGCATGCCGTTGAGGTTACGATACATCTTGCGGTATTCGCGGGCCAGGGCCGATTGCATCTTCTTGGAATACGTGGCCAGCTCCTCGCCGGTGCGGATGGCCTCCAGCTCCTCGAGACGGCCCAAACGGCTGCGAATGGTGCGGAAGTTGGTCAGCGTGCCGCCCAGCCAGCGATCGCTTACAAACGGCATTCCGCAACGCGTGCCCTGCTGGTCTATGGTGTCGCTGGCCTGGCGCTTGGTCCCCACGAAGAGGATCAACCCACCTTGGGCCGCCACGCGCTGCAGGTACTTGCGGGCCCGCAACAGCCCGCGAATAGTCTCGCGCACGTCGATAATATGGATCAGGTTGCGACGGCCGAAAATATAGGGCCGCATTTTGGGATTCCAGCGGCTGGCGCGGTGACCAAAGTGGACGCCAGCTTCAATAAGATCTTTTACGAGAACGGTAGCCAAATTCAAATCTCCTCAAGGCACACCGGCTATGTCTCGCCAAAAGAGGGGAGCGTCCGGCGTTAAATGGGGCACTGCGGTCAGAAAAAAAGGGACTGGCCGCCTGGACCGATCAAGCGGCAAACCTAAAAGTGTAGTGATTATCGAAAGGGTAGTCAACCGAGAGGAGGGCCGCCCGTGCAAGAAATCACTAGACTCAACCGCGAATCACGGTGAAAGCTACCCGGCCTGGACTCGAACCAGGAACGAGGGTACCAAAAACCCTTGTGTTACCATTACACCACCGGGTAGGGCGGGTGACTTGGCCATTTGGGGCCGAAAGGTCAACTTCAAGCGACTAGCCTAGTAGTATATGCACTTTCGCGATCGGCTACAACAGCGGCGCAGGCGAAAACGGCCTGCTCGGAACTGTTGGGACTACATTTAGGACAGTTCGAGAGGCAAAAAAGGCGTGCCTGCCCCGGGCGGCTGAATTTGCATTATCGTCAGCACCGGAGCAGCCAGAACTACCATGCCACGGCTTGCTATCGGTATGGAATCCGCAGATTTACTGTTTTTCCTGACCTTCCCGAGTAAAGCAAACCACGCAACTTGACGATAGGTTCTTATGTAACACGTCGAATCCTCTCAAATTGGGTGGGATGGAACGTGTCCAATGAACGCACGGCGTGCGCGTTTTCCGCAGCATGGCTAATGTGCGTTGACTGCACCAGACGATTAGACCATAGGCGCCGACGCCTGTGACCTGTCGACCAGACCATTCCCCAGACCATTCAGGGTGCTTTTTAGGAGACATGCTATGAAAAGGATGTTAGCCGTATTGCTGATTGCGGCTGCAACGTCGGTGGTTGCGGCAAGCTCGGCTCAGGCCAGCTTCTGCGGCATCGCCCGCTGCTGCTGCTGCGAAGAATGCTGCCCGCAGCAAACCTGCACGGTGATGAAAACCTGCAAGAAGGTTGTTTTCGAGCAGCGCCAGTACACCTGCTACAAGACCTGCTTCGAGCGAGTCTGCGAGCAGAAAACGATTAACTGCGTGAAGTACGTCCCCGAGACGTGCTACCGCGAGGTCCAATACACGGTTTGCAAGCCGGTGTGGGAGACGCACGTCCGCACGTGCAACTACACGGTCTGCAAGCCCGTCTATGAGACCTGCACGAAGAACTACTGCTACACCGTCTGCAAGCCGGTCTACGAGACCAAGACCCGCGAGATCCACTACACGGTGTGCAAGCCGGTCTACGAGACCTGCACGAAGAACTACTGCTACACCGTCTGCAAGCCGGTGTGGGAGACGTGCACGAAGAACTATTGCTACACCGTCTGCAAGCCGGTCTATGAGACCTGCACGAAGAACTACTGCTACACGGTGTGCAAGCCGGTCTACGAGACCTGCACGAAGAACTACTGCTACACGGTGTGCAAGCCGGTCTACGAGACCTGCGAGCGGGTCTGCCACTACACGACCTGCAAGCCGGTGTGGGAGACCTGCACGAAGAACTATTGCTACACGGTGTGCAAGCCGGTCTACGAGACCTGCACCAAGAACTACTGCTACACGGTGTGCAAGCCGGTCTACGAGACCTGCACGAAGAACTACTGCTACACCGTCTGCAAGCCGGTCTACGAGACCTGCGAGCGGGTCTGCCACTACACGACCTGCAAGCCGGTCTACGAGACTTGCACGAAGAACTATTGCTACACCGTCTGCAAGCCGGTCTACGAGACCTGCGAGCGCGAGGAGTGCTACACGGTGTGCAAGCCCGTCCACTGCACGAAGACCGTGCAGTGCTGCGGCGGCCACTGGGAGACGCGGACCGTGGCATGCTGCCCAACCTCTGGCTGCTGCGATAGCTGCCAGTGCTGCGACCCGGTGAAGTGCTGCCGCGTGTGGGTGCCGGAGGTTTGCCAGAAGCAGATCGACTGCGTCCAGTACGTCCGCGAGAACTGTGTCCGCAAGGTGCCCTACACCGTGTGCCACATGGTGCCCGAGCAGCGCGTGAAGACCTGCACCTACCAGGTCTGCCACATGGTGACGGAATGCCACGAGAAGCACATTCCCTACACCGTGTGCCACATGGTGCCCGAGCAGCGCGTGAAGACCTGCACCTACCAGGTCTGCCACATGGTGCCTGAGCAGCGCGTGAAGACCTGCACCTACCAGGTCTGCCACATGGTGCCCGAGCAGCGCGTGAAGACCTGCACCTACCAGGTCTGCCACATGGTGACGGAGTGCCACGAGAAGCACATTCCCTACACCGTGTGCCACATGGTGCCCGAGCAGCGCGTGAAGACCTGCACCTACCAGGTCTGCCACATGGTGCCCGAGCAGCGCGTGAAGACCTGCACCTACCAGGTCTGCCACATGGTGCCCGAGCAGCGCGTGAAGACCTGCACCTACCAGGTCTGCCACATGGTGCCCGAGCAGCGCGTGAAGACCTGCACCTACCAGGTCTGCCACATGGTGCCCGAGCAGTGCGTGAAGACCTGCTGCTACACGGTCTGCCACATGGTGCCCGAGCAGCGCGTGAAGACCTGCACCTACCAGGTCTGCCACATCGTCCGCGAGTGCCACACCAAGGAGATCCCCTACCAGGTTTGCAAGATGGTCCCGGAGACCTGCGTAAAGCAAGTTCCCTACACGGTCTGCAAGCCGGTGTGCTACACGAAGACGATTGAGTGCTCCAAGCTCGTGCCCAAGTGCGTGCCTTACACGGTGACGCGGTGCGTGCCGGTGGTGGTTTGCACACAAGTGCCGGTAACGGTGTGCTGCCCGACAGTGCACTGCTGCCAGCCGAGTTGCTGCGGAGAGGCTGGCTGCGCGGCCTGTGGCAACAACTGATAGCTTCGGTCTCTAGCCCCAGTGGGCGAGAGGTCTGGTCTAGGCGAAAGCGGCGGCTCGACTCGGCAAAGTCGAGCCGCCGTTGTTTCTCGACCCCCGCGCCGGACGGGGCTAACTACCCAAGACCTGACGCTCGCGAAACCGCTTGTTCCCTTTCCGCTCCTCGATCACCAACCCCGCGATCTTCTCCGCCGCGCCGGACAGATCGATCATTTCGGCCTGTTGCGCCCAACGCCACTTCATCTCCAGCTTGCCCTCCTTGAGCCCCCGCTCGCTGATTACCACGCGGAGCGGAATGCCGATCAGGTCGGCGTCCTTGAACTTCACGCCGGCGCGGACGTCGCGATCGTCCAAGAGCACGTCGATTCCCGCGGCCGTCAGATCGTTGTGCAGCCGCTCCATCGCCTCCTTGGTGCCCGGATCGGTCACCTTGACCGGCGAAAGCAGGACCTCGTAGGGGGCCAGCGTCATCGGCCAAACGACGCCGTTGGCGTCGTGGCAGGTTTCGATCGAGGCCGCGATGATGCGGTTCACCCCGATGCCGTAGCAGCCCATGATGATCGGCTTGAGCTGCTCGGTCTGGTCGAGGAAACGGGCCGATAGTGCGTCGGAATACTTCGTGCCCAGTTTGAAAACGTGGCCGATCTCGATAGCGTGCCGCACGGCCAGCTTGCTGCTGCAGCGCGGGCAGGGATCGCCGTCGACCGCATTGCGAAGATCGGCGAAGCCGGCCACCTGAAAATCGCGGCCAAAGTTGACGCCCGTCAGGTGCGTCTCGGCCCGATTGGCCCCGGTCACGCCGTTGACGATCTTTTCGACCTCGCGGTCGGCGTGAATGGGGATCGGCTGCTTCAGCCCAACGGGACCGGCGAACCCGACCGGGGCGCCGGTCACCTCCTCGATGGTCTTGGGGTCGGCCAGCGCCACCTTGGTCGCCCCGGCCACGCGGCGAAGCTTGCCCTCGTTGGCTTCGCGGTCGCCTCGGACCAGCACGGCGATCGGCCGGCCGTCAGCCACGTAGATCAAAGTCTTGATCATCTGCTGGGCCGAACACTTGAGGAACTTCGTCACCTGCTCAATCGTTGCTGCGCCGGGCGTGGGCACGGCCTCAACCGACTGCAATGGCACAACCGGCCGCGTGAGGTCAAGGGGCCCGACCTCGGCCTTCTCCTGATTGGCGGCATAGCCGCAGTCCTTGCAATGCAGCACCGTGTCCTCACCGTTGTCGGCCAACACCATGAACTCGTGGCTGGCGTCGCCTCCGATCGGGCCGCTCTCGGCCTCCACTGCCAGGTAATCGAGCCCGCAGTGCTCGAATATGCGGCAATAGGCGGCATACATGGCGTCGTAGCTCTTGTTGAGGCCGTCCAGCGTGGCGTCGAAGCTATAAGCGTCCTTCATGAGGAATTCGCTGGTGCGGAGGACTCCGAATCGCGGCCGCTCCTCGTTGCGGAACTTGGTCTGGATCTGGAACATGGTGATAGGCATCTGCCGATAACTGGCGATCTGGTGCGCCACCAGGTCGGTGATCGTCTCTTCGTGGGTCGGGCCCAGGGCCATTTGCACCTTGCGGTTCTGCCGCTTGACCTCGAATTTGATGAGCACGTCGCCAAAGGCGTGTATCCGCCCGCTCTGCTCGAACAGGCCGATGGGCGTCAGGGCCGGCATGAGCAACTCGATGGCCCCGGCGGCATCCATTCCCTGGCGGACGATCTGCTCGGCCTTCTTGAGGGCCCGCAACCCCAGCGGCAGGTACGTGTAGGCGCCGGCCATGACCTGATGCACCAGCCCGGCGCGGAGCATGAGAATATGGCTGGGAATTTCCGCCCCTTCGGGCGTTTCTTTCATCGTGGGGATGAGCGTGCGGGACCAGAGCATAACAGAACGTTCGTTAGGGTGTTTGAGAAAACTCGCATTGTAAAGGGGCGAATGGGTGGCTTGCAAGGCACTTCCTTACTTCCCCCCGCGCCGCGGCATCGGCACCGGGCGGTGCAGCGGACGGTTCAGCGGAGTATTGATTTTCGGCACGGCCCCGGGCAGATTGCGGTTCGGAAGTACCACCGGCTCATCCCCTCCACCTGCTCGATGCTCCACGACTCGTTTCAGCAGCGCAAAGAGCAAGTCGTAGCGGGCCCGCTCGGCGGCGTCGGGCGTGTGCGCCCAGTCGCATTCACCCGTTCGCTCGTTGTAGCCCAATGCCTTGTCGTTGAACATGTTGCCGCAACCGGCCACCAGCACCAGGCCCTTGCCGTAACGGGCCACGGCGCAGATCGTCCGGTCCGCGTAATTGTCGGGCTCTTTGGGATCGCGTTTCTCCAGCTTCGCATGAACGGCCGCAACGGCTGTGCCGCCCGAGACCGGCCAGGCGCTGTCCACGGCAATCCCCGGCGGAAACCGCGATTCCTCGACCGAGGCGGGATCGTCGTAGCCGCTGCCACCCTTCGCCGACGGACTGACCAGTTCGCCGTTCCAGGGTTGCGCATAATCGAGCACCAGCCCGAAGGGCCGCAGAAGTTGGTTCGAGGTCGAAGGCGCATCGCTCAGCCCGGCATCGATGACCAAGAGCCGGCCGCCGCTTTCGACATATTCCACCAGCCGGCGGCGAAAGGCGTCGTTCACGCCGCGACTGGGGCAGATCATGGCCACGGCATCACCCTGAAAGATGTCATCGCCCTCGGCACGAATCGTTGTATAGCGCAGGCGGGGAATCGCCTGCTCCAAGAGCCCAAAACCGCCGCCCCGCGGGTCATCGTTGTCCGGGCCTTTGGCCAATGGCGCCTGCGAGGTGGTTCGATCGATGACCACTTGCGGCATTCGACGTCCTTCGAGCGGAGACGGCATCGGCATTTCTCGAGCGGAAAGCGCTGCCGTGACCACCGAACCGACGATCCAGCCGCAGGCCGCCGCCGCCACCAGCACCAACCAGGCCGAGCCGTCGCGGCGAACCAGCCACAGCCCGTTGGCCGCCGCCGCCAGCCCCAGCACGGTCCAGAGCCACCACAGGCCCGCTCCCCCTTGGTGATTGAGCCACTCGACCATGTTCAGCAGTACCTGGGCCTTGCCGGGCTGGTAGAGGCAGAAGTTTGAGAAGATGGTCGAGTCGCCCCAGGCGATCACGCGCCCGCGGCCGGCATGTGTGGACCAGGCCTGGATGAACCCGCCGAAGCGCATCTCCGGCAGGTGCTGGGCGTAGTACATATAGTTTGCCATGTGGTAGTCGCTGGGCATGCTCCATAGCCCGGTGGCCGCCACCACGGGACGGCCCTGGCTGGTGCCCGGATCGATGGAACACGACACGGCGAAATCGAATTCCGGAACGTGCATGATCGCCGGGTGCGGCGTCAGCGGGGCGCGATAGTGTTCCTGGTCGGGCGAGGGCTGGACGCTATAGAGCACGTCGTCGCGGAACGTGAAACCGAAAGCCCGGGTGATGTCGTTCATGAAGGCAGACGAGCATTCCAGATTCGTGTGGTCGCCGATGAGCAGGAGTCCGCCGCCGCCCTCGACGAAGCGGATCACCGCCCCGGCTTCCTCAGGCGTATAGCGGAAGCGGGGGATCTTGATCACCAGCACGTCGCAGCCGGCAAGGGTTGCGTCGTCGATCGTGTCCCGCTCGCCCAATCGCTTCATGTCAAAGTACTGGCCGAGATACTGGTAAGCGCCGGCGTAATTGTAGCTGGTGCCATGCTCGTCATCGCCGCCGCCGATGACCTCCGTGTTGAAGGGCACGTCGGTTGGCGACCAAGGCGAGTGCTTCTCGACAACCATCACGCGGCCTGTCTTGCGGGCACCGACTGGCTCCCACTGCAACCCCAAGGCAACGAGCATTGCGCCGAATAGGCAGCATGCGGCCGCGGCCAGGTATTTCACCGGGAGCGATTCGGAGCCATTCGCGCGAAAAAAGGCCGGCGTATGTAATTCCGGCGATTGTAACTCCGGCTTTAGCCGGTTTCCGGCTGAACCCGGGACCACAGGCGCGGGGACAGGCACATCGCCCAGCAATCTCACCGACCGCCAGGCCAAGAGAATTGGCGGCGCCAGGAGTGTCAATAATACCCAGGGCGAGAGGAACTGGTTCATCACATGCAGCGGCAGACTCGTTTCGCTGGTCGCGGCGCGATGCAGATAAAGGGCGATCACCAGGATCGCGCGGACCGGCAACCAGGCGGCCACCACCGCCGCGAATCGGACCATTGCCAGGCCCCACGCGGCCCAGCATTGGCGGATTGGATTCTGCCGGCCGGCGTCGATGGTGATCCAGGCCAGGCCGCCCACGAGGAACATCAGTGTCGCCGGGTCGAAGACCATATCCCACGTGATCGCCAGGCGATGCGACTGCCGCATCGATTGCACGACCAGCATCGGCCCGTCTGCGGCCGCGTCGATTCCCGCCGCCGGACAAAGCCAGGCGAGCAGTTTCACGGCCGCGTCGGGCAGGTCATGGCTTCTGGCCATGAGATCGGTGTATAAGTTCAGTGTCACCGCTTGGGCCAGCAGGATCACGCCGGCGGCAACCAGCGCGGCGGCGACTGGCCTCAGCAACCGGCGGAGGTAAGGCACGCGTTCCAGCACGACCCCAGCCAGGATGGCCGCCGGCGACAAGCAATAGGGCCACGGCGTCAACCAGATTACCGGTGCCAGCAGCACGATGATGGCCACGGTCAGTTCGGGATAGGCTTCGCGCGTAGCGCGGAAGGGGTTGGTCCGCTCGCCAGCGGCGAGAAACCATGTCGCCCATGGCCAGGACAACGGCCTGGGCCCATGGGTTGGCCATCTCGTAGTAGTCCGAAGCAAGGAGCCAGGAGGTCCCCAGCAAGGCGATGCCGATCCATGGTCGCATGGGCTATTTCCTCTACCAAAGTCGCCGAATCTAAAAAACCGGTAATCGAGCGGATCGTTGTTTCTTTGATGTTCGTAGCCACTTTGGAGACGCTACGTTCCCCTACCAGCGTCGAATGCCTCTTTGACCTCGACCGTGAAATCCGGAAGCAGCACGCGCGAACGATTTTGGGACCCGCTTGATTCTACACCGCGACTTTAGGTCATGCCACCCGTTTTGAAAGTCGAAAATGGTATCCTTGCGTTCAAGGCCAAGTTACCGCAAACGGCGTCAAAACCTCCCGCCGTCAGGGGTGGCCTGGTGTTGACATCGGCGCCCCGCTCGCTTAGCCTACAAGAGGGGCAAACAGACGAGATCGAGCGATGCCAGGGCAATCCATCACTGCGGATCGGCTTGAGTTGGCTCATGCGCACGATCGCTCCTGCCACCTTTGCCAGCGCGATTGCGGCGCCAATCGTCTGCAGGGCGAGAAGGGACCTTGTCTTGCCGGCACCGAGGCCCGAGTTTTCCGCCACCGCGTAGAGTGTGGAGAGGAACTGCAACTCGTGCCGTCGCACCTGTTTTACCTTTCGGGCTGCGATCTCCGCTGCGCCTTTTGCATCGCCGGGGCCAACGCCGTCGATCCCCGGCGTGGCCAACCGCTGGACGGCGAGTTTCTCGCCCGGGCAATCGCCTGGGGCCGCCAGCGCGGGCGCGGAACCTGCAATGGGTGGGCGGCGAACCGACCATCCACCTGCCGGCAATTCTGGATGCCATGGCGCAGTGCCCGGATCTGCCTCCCGTCGTCTGGAAATCCGACTTTTACGGCTCGACCCAAGCCATGGAACTGCTGAAGGGCATCGCCGACGTGTACGTCGCCGATTTCAAGTTCGGCAACGATCGTTGCGCCGGCGCCATCGCCGGCGTCGAGGATTACGTCCAGACCGTGACTGGCAACCTGCTGGCGGCCGCCCGCCAAGGCGATCTGATTGTCCGGCACCTCCTCTTGCCGGGCCATTTCGATTGCTGCTACCGGCCTGTTGTCGATTGGATGCGGAAGAACTTGCCCCGGGCGAAGTTCAGCATCCGCGACGGTTACCTGCCCGCCTGGCAGGCGAGCCGTCGAGAGGAATTGTCTCAGCCGTTGGCTGCCGGCGTTGGCCGGCAGGCGCGGGCCCTGGCATACGAGAGCGAATTGAACATAATAACCTAGATGCAACGGTTGCGCCGGCGAGCGGTACGTCAGCCTTTCCATGCCGACAATCGGTCAGGCATTCCAGCCTGACGTACTGCTTGCCGGTCCCACCCTGCAAGAAGGCTGCCCTTTGAACGCCGACGATGAAAGCACGCTGACCGAGATCACCGTCCTCCCCGATGGCCGGGTCTATGTTTTCGGGGCCTCGCAGCCCGTGCTCGAGGCCCTGGCCGATCTGTGGCCAGGCGACATAGACCTCCAAGTCCGCGTGCAGCGTTTGAGGGCACTATCCGCTGCACCCAGTAAGGCAGGACCGAGCACGAGGAGTCCAGTCGCATGAGTGAAGGGCCAGTCAAGCCGGCCGTAAACAACGTGGCGCCCGCTCCTGCGCCGGCATCCCCGCCGCGCCTACCCCGCGGCGTGCTCGGCGGGAATCGGTCTCCGTACGGCAATTGGGTCCGGCCGAGGAGCTGGAGACTCTCATCCGGGCCCGCTATCCGATTATCTACGTCGTCAGTTGGGAAGAGGAGCGCGTAGAGCGGTGCCTGCGGGAGATCGCCGAAAAGCGTGAAAAGAGCCTCTTCGTGTGGACGATCACCGAGGGGATCGTCAAGTCGGGCACGGCCCCCCAGCGAGCCAAGGCCGGGGCCGGCAGCACGGCCGATCCGCTGTCCGCTCTGGATGCCGTGATTCAGCAGGTCGGACCGGCGATCTACCTGTTCAAGGACTTTCATCCCTTCACTTCCGACGAGCGCTGCAACCTGGCGGTGATTCGCCGGCTCCGCGACGCCGCCTACCACCTCCGCGACACGTACAAATCGATCGTCATCGTGGCCCCCGTGATGCGGATCGCGCAGGAGCTTGCCAAGGACGTGACTGTCGTCGAGTTCGGCCTGCCAGTGCAGAGCGATTTCAGCGCCCTGCTGGACCGGATTATCGAGGACGTGAAGGACAACCCGCAAGTTCGCATCGCGCTGGACGCGGATGGTCGCGAGCGGCTGCTGCATGCCTCGCGGGGCCTGACGCTCAAGGAGGCGGAGAACGTCTTCGCCAAGACGCTCGTGCTCGACGGCCGCCTGGGCAGCGACGCGGTGAGCGTGGTCCTCACCGAGAAGCAGCAGATCATCAAGAAGAGCGGGCTGTTGGAATACTACGAAACCGAGGAGAACTTCGGCCGCGTAGCGGGGCTGGAGAACCTCAAGCAGTGGTTTGTCAAGCGGCGGATCGCCTTTACCGACCGGGCGGCGAAGTTCGGCCTGCCCTCGCCCCGCGGAGTGATGCTGCTGGGCGTGCAGGGGTGCGGCAAGAGCCTTTGCGCCAAGGCCCTGGCCAGCCTCTGGAATCTGCCCCTGCTCCGCTTCGATCTGGGGCGGATGTTCAGCAGCCTGGTCGGCTCGAGCGAAGAGAATGTCCGCCGGGCGGTGCAAACCGCCGAAAGCGTGGCCCCGGTGATCCTCTGGATCGACGAGATCGACAAGGCCCTGGGCGGCGCGGCCGACTCCGCCGGCAGCGACGGCGGCACCGCAGCCCGCGTCTTCGGCACCTTGCTCACCTGGCTCTCGGAAAAGACGAGCGCCGTGTTCGTCATCTGCACGGCCAACGAGATCGCGCATTTGCCGCCCGAACTGCTGCGCAAGGGCCGCCTGGACGAGATCTTCTTCGTCGATCTGCCGACGGAGGAAGAACGCGTCGACATCCTCAAGATCCATCTCAAGCGGCGGGGCCGCGATCCGGGCAACTTCGACCTGGCCCTGCTGGCCCGGAGCTGCGAGGGATTCAGCGGAGCGGAGATCGAGGAGGCCGTGATCGCCGCCCTCTTCGAGGCATTCAGCGGGCGAGAGGACCTGCACAGCGGGCATATCGAGAAGACCATCGCCGAGACCGTGCCGCTCTCCAAGACGATGAGCGAAGAGATGAACCGCTTGCGGAACTGGGCCAGCGGACGGGCGCGGCCGGCCTCGGCGGGCCAGGTCCGCTTCGTCGAGGATTCGGGCCGGAAAATCGAGCTTTTGAAAGGGCAGCTCAACCAAGTAACGAGGAGGGATTCGAGCATGAGTACGATTGTCGTCCTGACGCCGATCATCATCGCCAATTGGCCGATGATCACCGCGGCCGTGACCGCGGCCGTGGGAACGATGGGCTTCACCGCGGCGAAGAGCGTGGAATTGGAAAAACAGCAGGCGGCGGTCAATACGCGAGAGGAGATCGAGGTCGAGGACAGCGAGATACTTGCGGCCGCGGCCGGCACGGAAGAGAAAATGGTCGTCCAAAGAGAAGGCGTAACCGCCACCTTCAGCCGCGACGCCCGCGGGTCGCTCCGCGTCTGCATGGAAGGCAAGGGCCATTCCAAGCGCGAGCTCCGCCGCATCGGCCAGGAACTGATCGACCGCGTCACACAGCAATATGTATACCACCGCGTGGTCAGTGAGTTGAAGCAACGGCATATGAACATTGTGGACGAAGAAGTGACCGCCGACCGGACGGTAAAGATTCGCGTTCGCCAAGGCTAGCGCGACACCCATAAATCACCATCTGCCTGAGACAGTAGACCAGGAGTGAGCCATGGCTCAAGAAGAAATCGAGATCGAAATCAGCCCGTCGGGAAAGGTCACCGCGACGACCAAAGGTTATAAGGGGAAGCGCTGCCTTGATATGGCCGAACTGCTAGCCCGCATCGTGGGCCGCGAGGAGTCCCGCGAACTGACCAGTGAGTACTACGAAGCCGAGGTGACCGTCAAACGGCAAGCCGAAGTGAAGCAGCGCCGCTAGGACCGACATGCAGTGCAGCAACTGCCATTTCGAGAACATGCCCGGCGTCGAGGCTTGTGGCCGGTGCGGGGGAAGCCTGCGCCTGGCCGCGGCCGCGGTGGACGTGCATCCGCCTCGGGCGGGCCGTTGGGCCAAGCGCTGGCGGCGGTGGTTGCCCTGGTTGTTGCTGTCGTGGTACCGCTTCCGCCGGCCCGCGCCGCCGGGCCTCGAGCGCCCATTCCGGCCAGGCCTGTTTGACCATGCCCCCCCGATGCCCGTGCTGCTCCGCATAATCGTGCCCGGCTGGCCGCAGTACTACCAGGGCCGCTTGCGGCGCGGACGGAGATTCTTTGGGGCCTACGTCGTCGCACTCCTCTTGGGGTTGTTCTTCGCCGGCACAAACTTTGGAAGCCTGCTGCTTGGGCTGGCCTTGGCGTTGCACGCCTGTTCCGTGCTCGATGTCGTGCTCAACGAGCCGGCGTCTTCCTTTGGCGGCGTGGCGTTTTGCGCGGCGGCCTGCCTGCTCGTTCTGACCTTGGTCGTCTACGTGCCGCTTAGCCGACTTGTCTTATGGGTAGCCACGCCAATGCAGCTTCTCCAGGATTCACCGCCGTTTGCCGCAGGTGATGTAATTCTTTACAGCCAGTTCGCCTATCGCAGCGCCGATCCTCAACCGGGCGACATCGTGCTCTGCGACATTCCGACGGTTCGGGTCCCGCTTGGTATCGCTGCTCGCAACAACGCCATGATCGATGTCGGCGGCCTTCGGATCGAGCGACTGCTCGCCGGTCCGGGGACCACGGTCCACTGGGCGGCGGGCCGGCTTTCGGTCGACGGCCAGCCGGCGGATTGGCTGCCATTGAGCCTCGACGCGATGCCCGCAGAATTCACACTCTATGTTGCGCAGGGGTGCTATCTCATGGTACCGGCGCCGCTGGTGTTGCAAGACCCCGCCTACTATGTGCATGGCTATGCAATAGGCATCGAACATGGTGAATTTGTGTACCGGCGACCGTTTATCGTGGCCCGCGCCGCCATTCTGGGCAAAGTCTACTTTCGCACGCAGCCGCTGCAGCGGTTCGGCTCGATCCGCTGATGGGAAAACCCTCATGGCACGCTTCGACAAGCTGGAATTCGGTCCTGCAAGAGAGCCCGCACCGGGCGGCGAACCGGCCGGCCGCGCGGATCGCGATGCGGCGTATTGGATCGAGCGGGCCGACGACGGTCGTCGGCGGGCCTCTACGAACTCGCCCTGAAGTACTACTCGCGGGCCCTGGAACTGGACAAGTCGCTCGTCTCCGGTTGGCTGGGGCAAGTGCAGATGCTCGTTCTCTTGGCCGAATACAAGGAAGCCGAGTTATGGGCCCGCAAGGCGCTGGAGTTATTTCCCAACAATGCCGATCTGCTGGCCGGCAGGGCACAGGCCCTTTGCCGGTTAGCCGACTTCAAAGCGGCCTTCGCCGTTTGCGACGCCGCCCTGCGAGAGGGCGGCCAGTCGGGCTATCGCTGGCTGGTTCGCGGCGAGATTATGGTGGCCCGCAACGAGGAGACAGCGGGCCCTTGTTTCGACAAGGCCCAACAAGCCGACCCCGATTGGCTCGTTCCGCTGGAGATCGCGCGAGTCTACATGCACTATCGACTGCCGGCCAAGGCCCTGGCGCGGGCCCGCCGGGCCGTCGAGGCGGCGACCGACCACGCCTACGCCTGGTACGTGCAGGGCCTTTGCGAGTCGGCACTGGGCCTGACCCGGGCCGCCGGCGAGAGTTTCCGCCACTGCTTGCAATTGTCTCCCCGCCATGACGGGGCCAAGGAGAAACTGCGGGAAATTACGGGGGAGTGGTTTGGCAAGCGGTGGTGGCGGCGGTGGTTCGGATAAACGGGATCCGGCACGTGAGCTTATTTCGCGGCGTGGTACTTCATCGGATAATCACTTTTCGGGAGCGGCTATGGGTTGGAAGATGAAGGGGATTCTCGAAGGCGCCCGCGCGCACGGGGCAAGCGATGTGCACCTCGTTCGCGGCGTTGCACCGGTGCTTCGCGTCAACGGCGAGATCGTGGTCAGCCAAGGCCGGCCGCTGGACGAAACGACGCTCCGCGCGCTGGTTGCTGAGATCCTCCCGCCCAAGCAGCAGGCGGTCTTCGAGGAAACATGGCAGGCCTGTTTCTCGAAACAATGGGAGGGCATCGGCCGCTTCCGCGCCAGCGTCTATCAACATGCCGGTTGTCCAGAGGTCGCCCTGCGGCTGTGCGAGACGGTAGTCCGCACCTCCCAAGAGCTGGAATTGCCGCCGATCGTTGAGGAATTGACGCGCCTGCCCAACGGTTTGATACTCGTCACCGGGCCGACCGGACAGGGAAAGACGACCACGCTGAATTTCATGATCGACGTCATCAACCGCGAGCGGCGGTGCAAGATCGTGACGATCGAAGACCCCGTCGAATTCGTCCACCAGAACCTCCGCAGCATTGTGATCCAGCAGGAGGTGCAGACTGACGTGCGGTCGTTCCGCGAGGCCTTGATTCACGTGCTCCGCCAGGACCCCGACGTGGTCGTCGTCGGCGAAATGCGGGACCTGGAGACCATCGAAACCGCCTTGACCGCGGCCGAGACCGGCCACCTCGTCATGGCCACCCTGCACACGCCCGACTCGGTTCAGACCATCCAACGGATTTACAGCGTCTTCCCTTCCGGGCAACAGAATGCGATCATCGTGCAACTGGCCAATAGTCTTCAGGCCATTCTCGCGCAGAAGCTCTTGCCGCGTGCCGGCGGCAACGGGCGCGTCCTGGCCTGCGAGGTGTGCATTGCGACTTCGGCCGTGCGGAACATGATTCGCGAGCAGCGCGTACATCAACTCTATAGCGAGATGCAAACCGGCCGCAAGCTGCAGATGCAGACTATGGATACCGTCCTGCTGGACCTTTACCAGCGCGGCGAGATCACTTACGACATGGCCCTCTCCAACGCCCGCGAGCGCGAGTTCATACGCCGGCGGAGCGGCGAATCCGCGGATGCAACTGCCTAGCGGAGCGCCTCAGTAAGATTGTGCCTTGCCCGATGATTACGGCTTGCGGCCCAGCCAGTTGGCAAGTTGCGAACGCCAGAAAAGGGCGTTTTCGGGAAAGTCTTCAAAACACTTGTTCAAGGCGAATGACGAGTCGCCCAGGATGAAAGCCTGGCCGTCTCCCAGGCGGTAGCCGGCGATGACAGGCTGCTGGCCCGGATCGTCGTTGGGCCAGGCCTCGCCGCCGACCGGCCGGGTAACGGGCCAAGCCGCGTAAAATTCCACGCTCGGATTCGTTGCGCTTGGGTAGCGCAGTCGTCCCAAAGGCGTCGTCTCCCGCTCCTGCAGCCAGGGCGGCACTGGCTGCGGCTTGATGTCCAGCGAGAGCTTTTCCAAAAGCTGGCGGCTGGGTTCGGCCTCTTGCGATCCGACAAGATCCAGAAAGAAACCACCTTTCTGAACGAATGCTTCCACAGCGGCGATTTCATGGCGATGGAGGCTCCGCGCGGGCGCAATCGATATCAACATGACCGCCCGCTGCAATCGCTCCGCCGCGAGATCGGGGGCGACCAGCGGCAAGTAATGATTTCCCGCCAGCACCCGCGTGAACCGGCCGATGCCGTTTTCACCCCACGGGTCCTTGCCCATCGCCCCTAAGTGCGAGCCATCGATGTAGATGATTGGCCGGGCCGCGGTCTTTTCGCCCACGGGCAGCAAGTCGGCGATGACGTTGTTCAGCCAGTTGGCCGCCACCAGAGTCGCGGCCAGGGCAAGGCCGGCCACGGCCACGCCCAGAGGGTCCAAGCGGCGAAACAGCAGCACCGCGACGGCCGCTGCCGCGGCGACTCCGAGAATTTCTCGCCACCAGGCCAGCGGCGTGGGGCTGCCAGCGGCCATGGCAGCCAACAATGGCCCGGTAAAAGTGTAGGAGAATGGCAGACCGTCGTTGGACAAGCAAGCCGTCGCTCCGAGAACCACCACTGTTCCCCGACCGACGTTCTGCTGGGCTGCGAGCACCAGGTCGCCGAGATGGTTGCCCGGCACGCAGGTCAGTGCCTTGGGCCGGTCGGGATCGGTGCCCACTTCATCCCAACCCCAGCGGCCCACCAACAGCGGTCCGGCAGGCCATGCCACGTGGAGCGAAGCCGCGCGGACCGCGCTGAACCAGCTTTGTCCGGGACGACTCGTAGCCGTCGCGGCCGACGGCGCCGCTTGGATGTTGTCTTCCCAACGCTCGGTGAGCGAGTTGGCTGTGTCGTCGCGGAACCTTATGGCTGTGGGCCGCAAGAGAACGTTGAGAACACTTTCTCCCGTGGCTGGCTTCGTCTGCGGATCGCCCGCGACAATCAGCCTTCCGCCATGGGAAACATAGTTCCAAACACGTTCGCGGACTTGCTCGTCGAATCCGGTGGGCAACTTCCGCAGCGGGTCCGCGGCCGTCGTTCCCGGCGGCAGCACAATCAGCACGTCGGCACTCTGGAGGTCGGCGTCAGACAGTTGACGCGAAAAAACAAACTGGCCGCCCAGGCTTTCGACGAGCGCCGGCAACAGGCCGAAGCGGGGAACTCGGCCGGCGGGAACCAGACCCGGGTCGTCGGTGGTCCAATCGGTGGCGCCATCGTCGTAGGCCACGACCCGCCGGGCCTTCAGGTCGGGTGCGACGGGCGAGAAGACCAGCGCCGCCACGGAGAGGGCCATCAGCCCCGCCAAGCTAAGATAGCGGGGACCCAAGGCGGCTGTCCAGCCCGCGATCGGCAACGATGAAACTTGCTGAAAATTGCGGTCGCGGCGTTTCTCTTTGCCGGCGTTCTCGTTGGTCTCCTGTTCCCGATCCGGCCCGTCCACTTGCCAGACGGTCAGACGGAACATGCCGATGGCCACCAGGCATTGCAATAGGGCCGCGAGGATCGGCAGATTCCAAGGCAAAAGCGAATGCAAGGCGTTGCCCCAGGTCCAGACGCCCAGGTGCGAGACCTCGGTATCGTGGGGTAAGGTTTCCGGCAAAAGTGCGGTGATGTCGTCGCTGAAGGCCAGCAGCACCAGGTAGACGGTCTGCGCGAGGACGATGAACAAACCGGCCCAGGCGGCGCGCGCCATGCGCGGCCGCGGCGTCGCGATGACCCAGGCGACTGTAAGAGCGGCCATGACGACGAGAAACTCCACGCCGCCGAAGCTCGCGCCAATTACCAGCGGCCTCTGCGTCAACCAACCTGCAAGAAGACCCTCGAAACGGCCGATGGCATTGGCGAAGTTCCATACTGCGGGGCTGCTGTCAGCGGTGAATCGGAAAACGGCCAAGGTCGTGGCCGCCAAGGCGAGAGGAGCTGAAACGTTCGCCGCGGCGTTTGTAGTACCGGCTACAGCCGGATTCCGGCTGAAGCTGGGACTGCCCGCGCTCGCAGCCAGAACGATAGCCACGGCAAGAATATTGACAACCGGCAACGAAGTAGCGATCATCGCCATGGCGATGAGTACGGCCCCGCCCAAGACGAGACCCTCAAGGCGAGAAGGGCGACAGCCGGAAATAGTCGCGGCAACGATGGTGGCCAGCGCGAGCCAAGACAGGGGTTTTTCGAGCGCCGGCGCCAGCCATCCCAGCGAGCCAGCCGCTAGCCACGTCGCCATGAGACCGGCGACGAGAACGACGACCGCTCGAACAGGCCATGGTGGCGGGGCCGGCGGCGCGCAAGAGGTCTCAACGTCTGCGGCCATAGGAAAAAATTCGGGAATCGGGGAATGGGCATCCAATCCACTTTTTGTTGTACGAAAGTTCGCGGTGGTTGGACAGACCCCCTGCTTCAACTCTCGGCATTTGGGAGAGAGAACATGCATGCGAAAAAACCACCAGATGTGCTGTACTCTATGTGGCGTGCTTTATTGGCATAATCCCACCATTCATCACTAAGTAACTTCCTGACACACTTTATCGTGCATTACCAATACTATCTAAGGGCGTTAATCTCTCACAGAGAGTTTTGACGTAATAGCCGTGTTGAGCTAGATTTGTATTAGGTCGGATCATTCGTGCAAAAAGCAAGATGCTGAACTCAGCGTTCGACTAAGCGATTTTTTGGGCGCGGTTCAGATCATCAAAGTGCAGGCCAACGTGCAGGCGGTGCTGGGACGGCGATTAACGAGTCTTGCCCTTTTTGCAACCATTTTATGCCCCGGAGGCGAGAATGCATTTGTTCATCGAGCGTATCGGCCGATTCCTTGCAGAGGACGATGGCCCCACTGCCGTCGAATATGCCGTCATGCTGTCCATGATCGTGGTCGTCTGCCTATCGGCGATTTCTACGATCGGCACCAAGGCTAAAGCTGTTTTTTCCAGCGTTGCCAGTTCACTCTGACGACTAACCGGGACATCGGCCTTGGCTCTTACGAACCTTTCGTAGAACGGACTTTAGTCCGTCTTCACGAAATGAATTCCGTTCTGCGGAGTTGTTTCTGGAGAAGGCCTAAGACTGACCTGTGGCAGCATCGCCAGGCAATGATTCCGAGGCGACCGGTAAGCCAGCAAACGCCGCTCCCAAGAGCAGGGTCATCCAAAGGAGCACGCCGGCCGCTCGAGCCGCCTCGAACTTCAACAGGCAAAAGGCACCGAGCCAAAGGCCTACTACCGGCACAACCAACTGCCAGCGGTAGCGTCCACGAAGCAACAGGACTGCCAGGACGGGCGTTGCGGCGACAAAGTGGTAGCTCCAGACGACCGGCGAAAACCAGAGCGTGGCCAGCGTGATCATCACAATTTTGTCCCGCCGCCCTTCCGCACCTTCTGATTTCCGCGGGCGACAATAGACGGCCACACCCAGCGCCAGGAGGCCCATTATCGCCAGGAACACGGCCTGGAGTTGGCCCGGCGTCAGATCGGCCAACTGGACCTGCCGACGTGCCTTGAGGTGGAATTCTCGCTCGTACATTTGCTCTTCCGCCAGGGCGCCCGGCGTCGCCGACGCCGAGTCCTGCGACCTCGCGGCCGGCAGGCTCCCCAGCGAGGTCAGCAGACGACGGAGGGTCACGGCCACCGACTGATTCGTCAAACGGTCCTCGTCGGTGGGCCGGGATAACGCAAGTTGCCGGTTGGCGGTGCCCGTGGCCCCTTGCTCCCACCAGAGCACGTGTTCTCGCCAAGCGCCGCGGGACCGTAGGCCGCGACGCTCAGTCCCACGTCTAGCACGATCACGGTCGCTAGGGCGATCACAGCCCCTTTCCATCGCCGCTGGTAGAGGAGGAAGCCGACGCCCAGCAGGGGCAAGAGTTTCAGCCAGGCGGCCGTTCCCAGCAGAAGGCCGCCCGTCCCCTCTTTCCCGCTCAAGGCTCGATCGAGCCCCAAAATCATCAGCCAGACCATGAGCACGTGAAAACTGCCGAGGCACATGCCGTCGATCACCAGGGGCATGGCCAGCAGCCCGGCCGTCAGAGTGGCGTGGCGCTTGGCCACGAGGTTCTGGCCGGGCAAGAGGCGGCAGCAGATCGTTTGCAACAGGGCCAGCCAAGTGGCACAGCCAATTGCATACCAAAGCACGGCGGCGACGGAGATTGGCAGCAAGGCAAATACGACCCAAGGCACGTCGGCAGATGGCCAATAACGGGCCAAGGTGGAGCGCGGCTCACGCCGCGCCGTGATCCAGAATATATCGCCCTGCCTCGCAGAAGCCGGCCAAATCTGGGCCGTTGTCCACGGCGCGCTGGTAGGCCATGGGCAGACCGATGATCAGCAAAGCGACCATGAGGATTTGCCCGAGACGCTCCCAACGCGATACGCCGATGCGATTGCTCTCGGCCACAGGACTTGGAATCGGCGAGCGGAGATTTCCCCGAATGGATTCGCCTTGGGCGGAGAGTGTGTCAAATGTCGTTGCCATTCACCCCTCTACTGGCTGGTTGTCGTGGGACTTCGACCGTGCATCTAAGACCCAAGACCGGAATTCAGGGCGGATCATCCAAAACTTCCGGGAAATGGGCAAGCCCGGATTCTTGGGAAAGAAACGACGGCACGTCTTGCGTGGCGAGCGGGGCATATCGCGGTGCTGCGCCACGGCCGACCACGGCTTCATGACGGGTGCTTGGCCCAGGCATATGGTAGGTGCTTCGAAGTGACAGACGACCTGCAACCATGGACGGGCGTTGCGAACGGGGCTTGCAAGGAGCATAATGCAATAGCTGGCCGGCCGAACAACGAATAGATAGGTAGATTCACCCGGCCTGCGCAGCGAGCGGAGGAAATTCGCCCATGGTGCCATTCGATCCCTACCTCAACTGGCTTGGAATTCCCCCCCATGAACAGCCGGTGAACTACTACCGACTCTTGGGCCTCGTTCTATTCGAGTCCAATCCGCAAGCTATCGTGCAAGCGGCCGATCGCCAGTCGTTGCGAGTGGGTTCCTTCCAGTCCGGCCCGCAGAACGAGTTGTGCCAGCAATTGCTCAGCGAGATCGCCATGGCGCAGTTCTGCCTGTTGGATCCGCAACAGAAGGCGGCCTACGACGCCCAGTTGCAAGAGACCCTGACGCATCGCGGCGAGCGGACGGTCGCGGCCGCCCCACCGCCTTTTTCCGGGGCCCCATCCGGGCCGGGAATGCCCATTCCTGGCATGGCGGCGATGTCGAGGCCGCCCATGTCCCCGCCGCAACCGATGGTGCCGGCGATGCCCGACGCCAGGCGACCCAACGTCGCGGGATCGGCGACGACGATGATGGCCACACCGCCCGGTTTCGCCCCCACCATGTCGGCACCGGCTGCAATTCCGGTGGCCGCACCGTTTCCGGTTCCGGCGCCAATGGCGAGACCGGTTGCTACGAGCGGAACCGCGGTCGCCACCCCCTCGCTGCCGCCCGCCGCACCGCCTTCGGCCCCTCCGCGGCCGATCGATGAGTTGGAGGCATTGGCCTCGCAGCCAACACGAAGGCGCCGCCTTATTGGCCGAAAGAAAAAAACCGATTACAGCAGGCAAATCCTGATTGGCAGCGTAGTGGGGGTTACGGGGGTCCTGCTGCTGATCGTCTACCTTGCCTTCGGCAACCGCCCGGCCGGCTACCTGGCCATACCGGCGGAAATCGAGAAGCCCCCTGAATCGCTGCGGACGAAGATCGCCGCGGACGAGGCGAAAGAGCGAAAGAAGATCGCCAAAGAAAAGGACGAGAAAGCGAAACAGGAGAAGGCAAAACAGGACGCAGCCGCCCATGCGGCAGCCAGCGGCGAAAAGTCCAAGAGCGATAAGGCCGGACCCTTGCGTGCGTTCACCGCCTCTGCCAAGGACTCCAAGAGCAACGCGGCCGAGGATGATGGTCAGTCGCTGCCCCACGTCCACGACTTTGGCCCAGCCCCGCGGGCAATGGATTCGCCGGCCGGCGGCGGCCGCGTGGAGACAAACCCACCCCGCGGTCATGACGTCACTCCGGACCAATTGGGCGGCGACGACGACCCCGTGATGGGCAAGGACGTGAGACCAGAAAAGTAGGATCAGCCTAGGACGGTTCCGTGAACGACAACTGGCTATTTCATGAGCGATAACGCATCAACGAACGATTCCCCTGCGACCGATCTTTCCGGCCGCCAAGTGGGCAATTTCCGCTTCCTGCGGCGACTGGGACGCGGGGCGATGGCCGAGGTCTATCTGGCCGAGCAACATCCGTTGAAACGCTGGGTCGCCGTCAAGATTCTCAAGCAGGAACTGGCCCACGACAACATCTACTTGAAGCGTTTCGAGCGCGAGGCCCAGGCCGCAGCATCGCTGGTCCACGCCAATATCGTGCAGATCCACGAGGTGGGCCACGTCGAGGGGCTGCATTACATCGTTCAGGAATACGTGCAGGGTCAAAACCTCCGCGAATGGCTCGCCCGCAACGGCCCGCCGTTGCTGCAACCGGCCCTTTCTATCATGCGGCAGATCGCTGCCGCGCTGGGCAAGGCCGCCGAGCAGGGCGTGATCCACCGCGACATCAAGCCAGAGAACATCATGATCACTGCGACGGGCGAGGTGAAAGTGGCCGATTTCGGCCTCGCCCGCGTCGTGCGCGGCAACGACATGGAAATGACCAATCTCACGCAGATCGGTATTACCATGGGCACGCCGCTTTACATGAGCCCAGAGCAGGTCGAAGGCCGAGCCCTGGACCATCGCAGCGACTTGTATTCCTTTGGTGTGCTATGTTACCACATGCTGACGGGCAAACCGCCCTTCGTGGGCGACACCGCATTGGCTGTGGCTGTGCAGCACATCAAAAAGCAGCCGAAGGCCCTGGAAGAGCAGCGCCGCCGACCTGCCGCCGGCCCTTTGCCGCGTAGTCCATCAGATGTTGGCCAAAGACCCCGAGCAGCGCTGGTCTTCGTGCGGCGAGTTGCTGCGGGAGCTGTATCGCATCCAGGTAGAGTACTGCCCGCTGGCCACTCCGGAAGAGCTCGCATCATGGGATTCTGTGGGCATGGAGCCGCTCAGCGACCCGCGTTTGCGGGCCCAGCGGCAATTGGCCGAAGCGATGCGCGGCCTACCTCAGTCGAGCGGTGGCAGGGGCCGCTGGGTGCTGGCGGCAGCCATGGCAGCGGGCATGGTGGTGGCCATGGTGGCTGGCGGCAGTGCGGCATGGTTCACCATGCGACCGACACCGCTGACGCTCTCGCAGCATTCGGAAAAACCGGGCATTCCCGTCGAAGATTCGGAGCTGCGGCAGTGGTTCCAGGCCACCCGCATCGGCACGGCCGAGGCCTGGCAGTCGGTGATCGATTACCCCGACGTTACCGAAGTAGTGAAACTACGAGCCGAACAACAATTGGCCTGGGTCTATCTAAACGAGTTGGAGTTCGATCGCGCCTTGCAAGTCTTCGATGAACTGGCCTCCTCGTCGGAAAGCAACGCCGAGTTCAAGGCATTCGGCCTGGCGGGCAAATGCGGGGTGCTGTCGCTCCAGGAAAAATACGCCGAGTCGGCGGACGTCCTCAACCAGTTCCTGCCGTATCGGACGTTTCTTGCACGACGGTCAGATGACCAAGATGCTTCGCAAGACGATCGATAAGAACCGAACCATGCTGGGACGGGCGACACCCCACCAGTTTGACGATTGGCTTGAGCGGCAATTTGGGGTGAATGCACAAGAAACGCCGCCTTCCCCGCCAAACCAGCTTGACAAGTGATCGTTTTCTTGAGTAACCTAGACGTAGGGGCGAAGGTCTTGGTCTGAGAACTTAGGTCTTAGTGTCGATAGTGGGGCCTGCGCCGCACGTCGGGTTCCAATAATGTTTAATGTTTCCGAGACCCAAGTCCTAAGACCCAGGACCGAAGCGGGCAGAGGAGAGTTGGTTATGCAATATATTCACACTACCCACCGCCAACGGAAACTGGTCTTTCACGCAGCGACTATCGCTGCTTTGAGCTTTTTCGTCGCGGTGCCGCAATTGCTCCGCGGACAGAGTCCGGTCGCCGGCTGGCCTGATCGCGTCGAGCAAAAGGATTACAAGCAGCTCCCCAGCAAGAGGGTCAATTTCCCTGCGCACGAGACGGTCCTGCAGAAGGGCTTCGATGACGACAGCCAACAACAGGAATTCGGCAATTACTACCTCCTCGATTTGTTTCCACGTATCACGTCGTACGATCCGCCCAATCGCGGCTCGGCCAACGACGTGATCGCAAAGCTCCGCGCCGATTTGAGACGTTGTGAAGGCCGCCAGCCGCAAGTTTACGACAAGCTTGCCGAACTAACGGTCGACTACATGTCAAAAATCGTCCAGGACGAGGGTGGCCCGTTCCACCCCGCAAACCGCGTGAACGCGATGCTGGCGATTGGCGAAGTCAATTCGCCCAAGGCCGCGGAATACCTCTACAATGCGGCGTTCGGCACTGGGCAACCGGTCTTTGCCTTTCGCGTGGCCGCGATGGCTGGCTTGGTTCGCATGGCCGCTACGCCCAACGGCAAGAAAATCCTGACGAATCCTGATATCGGGACGAAGCTCATTAACAAGATGATTGGTATTGCCGGCTTCAAGAAGACCAGAACCGACGGCATCACCTGGATGCGCGGACAGGCGGCTGACGCGCTTTCCAATCTGGGAGATGTCGGCGCCAATGGTGAGGTACCACCAGCCCTCCTGGGAATGCTCAGCGATAAGGACCTGCCTATTCCTTTTCGCAGCAAAGCCGCGCACGCCCTGGCTAAACTAAACTACGGTGACAGTCCCCCCGCGACAGACCCTTATCTCACGGCGCTAGCAGAACTTGCCCGCGACGCGTCGGCCAGCGAACAACCAGCCGATCGCAAGCGGGCGAGACAAGTTGTCTCCGACGTTGACGAGGGCGTGCGGAAGTTATCCGCATCGCCCAACGACCCCGCCTTTGTGGATGGCCTATCGAAGGCATTGAAGGGATTCCTCAAGGAGTCGGACGGCTCCCCCAGTTCGGCGCAACTCAAAGCTGCCCTGGCCAAGCTCAATGCAACGCTGGAAAACCTGTTGAGCAATAAACATTAACTGGTCCGTTTGGCAAAAGGATTTGCCGAAGACGTGCCCAACATCTTCACGATTCGATGGCTGCTCGTGACCGCCGGTTGCATGCTTGCGCCGCAGTTTTGTGGCTGTTTCCCTGCTCCCGCGGTGCCGCCGATCTCACAGCCTCCTGCGGCACTTGATCCGCCGGCAAAAGGAATCATACGCGGCCCACACTCCTCCTCCGCCGCAATTGGCCTCGCGAACACGAAGCCGCCGGCCGTCCGCACGCTGTTGCTCCGCAGTGGCTGGTGCGCCGCCGGGTCCGCGTCCGACGATTCGCCCGCGAGCGTCTACGCGCAGGCCATTCAGCCGTCTCTCCGGCGGCAGACTGACAACTTCCGCTATCGCCATGCGGGTCTGGAGGACGTTATGGCCGGCCCTGCCGACCGCCGCGCCGAACTGCGAGGACTGCTTGACGATAAAGATCGGAACGTGGCGGCGACCGCGGCCATTGCCATGGCTCGACAAGGTGATGCCGAGGTCGCGGAGCGGCTCCTCGCCGCCGTCAACGACGAGGACCTGCCCTTGCCTGCTCGCTGCGCCGCGGTGGAGGCCCTGGGCCTGTTGCCGGGCGATACCCACACTGCGACCTTGCAGAAGCTGGTGGATCGCTACGGGCAATTCACGCCCGGGGCCTCGACCGGCTACCAGGTCGATCTGCACGCCGAGCTCCTGCGGGCGCTCGGCCGGCATATTAATGCGTCCGACGATCCGCGATTCCTTGCGGCGGTTGATGTCCCTTCGGCCTCCGTTCGTGTTGCCACCTTGGATGCCTGGGCGGGCGACGGAAAAGGGGACAGTGCCCACGACCATGCGTCCATGGTGCCCGCGGAACGGCCCTCCAGGAACTCTGCACAAATTGGGACCGTCCCCTTTTCCGGTGTGATGCCGAGCCAGATCGTTGATCTCCGCAGCGACGACGATCCGCGCGTCCGGGCAGCCGCACTAAAGGCCCTGGTCGCGAGGAACCATCCCCAGGCGTGCGATTTCCTCGGGTCGGCCGTGCACGATGTCGATCTACAGGTCCGTTTGACGGCCATCCGCTGCCTGGGACGGCTTGATGAACCTCAGGCCCGCACGATCTTGACCGGGCTTCTCAAAGACCGCGGCGAGTTGATTCGCGCCGAAGCGGTGGGGGCGATCGCCGTCCGCGGATCGCGGGCCGTCGTGCTCGGTGCGGCGAGCGATGCCTCGTGGAGGGTTCGGCTCAAGGTGGCCGAAGTCCTGGCCACCTACGGAGATGGCGACGGCGCCGTGGCCGCCCGTCGCCTGCTCAACGATTCCAGCGGCGAGGTGGAGCGCCAGGTTGTCCGTTCGCTGGCGGCTTGGCCATGGGAAGTTGCCGCCCCTGTGCTTTTGGACGCGCTGACCAAGAACGCCGTTACCGTCCGCAAACTGGCAGCCGAGCAACTGTTCGCTCGCTGGCCGGAGGGCGGCCGATTCCCGTACGAGGCCTCGCCATCGCGGCGCGCCCAGGTCTTGACCGATCTCCAAAGTCGCTACGAGCGAGCTTTATGGCGTCGCTGCCACTCACAGAGAGGCAGGGCATAATGCGAGCAGTTCGGCTGCCGGCACGGAGAATGGCTGGCAGGTTTCAAGCCAAGCGACGCGTGCCATCGATGCGCAAGTCGAGAAAGCACTAGCGTCCAGCAATATGAAAGCCCTCAAAGCTATCGGGGCGCCGGTAACAGCCTCTTTGGAGCGGCTTGCCGCAGAGCGCAGGGTGACCTTGCCCGAGGACGTTTATCATGACGTTCTGCCCCGTTTCAGCCCAGTATTTGCCGCCTTGGATCGCATACATGGCGGAAGTGTCGAGCAGCGCCGACAGTCCGCCGAGGAAATCGCGCGCCGTCGCCAAACAACCGTTGGACGCTCTCGCCATAGCCAGGCTCGGCGATCTGATGTGCGGAGAGAGCGATACGGCCGTCTGGCGAAGCGCTCTGGATGCCGTGGGGCATAGCGGCGAGGAACCGGCGGTACGGATGGCCCGGCTGGCCTTAGGCCAACCGGACGGCGAGGTTCGCCGCCGGGGATGCGAGTATTTGGCGGCCCATCCCGATCCGGCCCACGAAGTGTTTCTCGCCTCTTTGCTTGCCGATCCTGACCAAGCAGTGGCCGTCGCCGCGATTCGCGCGATAGGCGCGGCGGGAAAAGTGCAGGATGCCGCGTCGCTGAGAACCCTTTTGGCTTCTGGCAACGAGGAGTTGCAACTCGAGACGGCGATTGCTCTGTGCCGTCTTCACGACTTTAACGGATTGCCGGCGATGGAGCGGCTGAGCTATAGCGGCGATCTGATGATACGAACCCGCGTCGCTCGCGCCGTAGGAGAACTAGGCGATGTTCGCCTGGCCGGCGTCTTGATGCGCCTGTTGGACGATCGTACAGCAACCGTCAATTGCGCTGCTTTGGCCGCTTTGCCTAAGATTACCGGCCGCGATGCGGCCCAATCGGAGGACGGCGCGACGGTTCCCGTCGCGGATCAGATCGCCCGCTGGAAAAAGTGGTTTGCCGAAAGGCAAGAAAGGAATGGTTCTTAGGTCTTGGGTCTTGGATTTCAGATCTCAAGTCTTTGAATCTCAGATTTGAAGACCCCAGACCTGCCAAAACGGCAGGAAATGGTCCCTTCTCTTGGTGACTATCTCGCGCCCACGCCCGTTTCGGCAGCCGGCCGTTTATGGGTCGTATTCTTAAGGCATTAACTCACAAGGAGTTAACGCCACACGACGTTATTGGCGCGCCACTTGCTTTCCCCTCCATAACCCGCGCACCAGTGCGCAAGTTTGGCAGTACCCTAACTATGCCCGGCGCGAAGTTGTTGCGGCCGGTCGAAAAACAGAATCATTCCTGAGGAGTTGCGGAGGCGACGCATGGCGAAGAAAGACAAGAAAGAAACCAGTTCCGGTGACGAAAAAGTTCAACTCCAACCCCTGGGCGACCGCGTGGTGGTCCAACGCGAGGAATCAGAAGGCGTCACGGCCGGCGGCATCGTTCTGCCCGACACCGCCAAGGACAAGCCCACCCGCGGCACTGTTATCAGTGTCGGCGAAGGGAAGCTCAACAAGGACGGCAAGCGGACCGCGCTGCAAGTCAAGACCGGCGATCGCATCCTCTTCACTTCTTACGCTGGCGAGCAGTTCAAGCTCGGCGAGCGCGAGCTGTTGTTGATGCGAGAGGAAGACATCCTGGCCGTGATCGACTAGCCCTACGCGGTTGGAAACCTACTACCACAATTCAAATCGATGACGATAACCGTCGTCCGGAAATGACACTTAAAGGAGACTCTCATGCCCAAGTTGATTGCTTTTGATCAGGAAGCCCGCGATGCCTTGCGTCGGGGTGTATCGAAGTTGGCCCAGGCCGTCCGCGTCACCCTCGGCCCGCGCGGACGCAATGTCATCCTGCAGAAGAGCTTCGGCTCGCCCACCGTCACCAAGGACGGCGTCACCGTCGCCAAGGAGATCGACCTGGAAGACGTTTACGAAAACATGGGCGCCCGCATGGTCCGCGAGGTCGCCTCGAAGACTAGCGACAAGGCCGGCGACGGCACGACAACCGCCACGATCCTCGCCGAGGCCCTCTTCAACGAAGGCCTGCGGGCCGTAGTCGCAGGAGTGAATCCCGTGCAACTGAAGTCGGGCATGGAGAAGGCCGTGACCGATATCACCGAGCGGCTCAAGAGCATGTCGATCTCGGTGAAGAACAAGAAGGAAGAGATTGCCCAGGTCGGCACGATCGCCGCAAATAACGACGCCGAGATCGGCAAGCTGCTGGCCGACGCCATGGAAAAGGTCGGCAAGGACGGCGTGATCACCGTAGATGAGGGCAAGAGCCTGGCCACCGAGGTCGAATGGGTGGAGGGCATGCAATTCGATCGCGGCTACCTCTCGCCCTACTTCGTCACCGATCCCCAGACCATGGAGGCCGTGCTCGAGGACGCCTACGTCCTGATCCACGAGAAGAAGATCTCGGCCATCAAGGAGCTCGTGCCGATCTTGGAGAAGGTGGTCAACTCTGGCAAGCCCCTGTTGATCATCGCCGAGGAGGTCGACGGCGAGGCCCTGGCCACGTTGGTTATCAACCGCCTCCGCGGCACGATCAAAGTCGCCGCTGTGAAGGCCCCCGGCTACGGCGACCGCCGCAAGGCCATGCTCGAGGACGTCGCCATTCTCACCGGCGGTTTCGCCATCTTCGAAAGCCTGGGCAAGAAGCTGGAGAACATCACCCTTGCCGAGCTGGGCCGGGCCAAGAAGGTCATCATCGACAAGGACAACACCACGATCATCGAGGGCGCGGGCAAGAGCGTCGACATCAAGGGCCGCATCGAGCAGATCCGTCGCGAGGTGGAGAACACCACCAGCGACTACGATCGCGAGAAGTTGGAAGAGCGGCTGGCGAAGTTGGCCGGCGGAGTGGCCAAGATCAACGTCGGGGCCGCGACCGAGAGCGAGATGAAGGAGAAGAAGGCCCGCGTCGAGGACGCCCTGCATGCCACCCGCGCGGCGGTGGAAGAAGGCATCCTGCCAGGCGGCGGCGTGGCTTTGCTGCGGGCGGCCGCAAGCGTGAAGCCCAGCGGCCTGGTGCAGGAGGAAGAGGTCGGCTACAAGATCGTGCTCCGCGCCTGCCGCGCCCGGTGACGCAGATCGCCGACAACGCCGGGCAGGACGGCGGCATCGTGGCCGAGAAGGTCTCCGAAGGCAAGGGCAACTTCGGCTACAATGCCCTGACTGGAGTCTACGAGGACATGGTCAAGGCGGGCGTGGTCGATCCGACCAAGGTCACGCGGACCGCTTTGCAGAACGCGGCCAGCGTGGCTACGCTCATGCTCACGAGTGATGCCCTGGTGGCCGACAAGCCCAAGGAAGAGAAGAACTCCCCGGCCCCGGGCGGCGGCGAAGACATGTATTAATCGAAGGCGGGAACTTCGCGCGGCAAGAACTGGCGGCCGAATAGGTTCCAAAGCCTCACCAAACGCCAGTTTATCCATAAACGAACCGCCGGTCGTGCAAATGCAGGGCCGGCGGTTTTTATGCGCAGCCATCTACTTTCATCCGCTCAAAACTGGCCTTGGAAAAAACCGCGTGCTGGGCTACAAGAGGGCAGAATACCAGAATCCCTCATCATCCAGCACCGGAGACACTTCCGATGGCGATGTTTCCTACCCATATCAAGTGCAGTACGATGCTTGGCATAGGCTGCGGAGCGGCCGCCTACGTCGGCTATGGAGTGCCGCTTCCCACCTGCCTGGTGGGTGCCGGCCTATGCAGTGTCGGTGGAATCCTGCCCGACATCGATAGCGGTCCAGGCATTCCCCTCCGTGAAATTACGACCTTCTTGGCCTCGGTCGTGCCCACGATGCTGATCACGCGGCTTCTCTCGTACAATTTCAATCAAGAGACATTGATCCTGGCCGGCGGGTCGATCTACATCGCCATCCGTTTCGGCCTGGCGTATTTCCTCCGCCACCACACCGTCCACCGCGGCATGTTCCACAGCTTTCCCTCAATGGCCATTTTTGGCGAACTGACCTACTTGCTGTTTTATGGCGAGAGCATGTTCGTGCGGCTGTTCATGGTGTCGGCGGTCTGCCTGGGCTTTTTCTGCCACCTGCTGCTAGACGAAATCTACAGCGTCGAATGGGACGGCCGTCCGCACCTCAAGCGTTCCTTTGGTACGGCGATGAAATTCGTCGGACCGGAGTGGTTTCCTAATCTATTCTGCTACGCAAAGCTCGCCGTGCTGACCTTCGTCGTCATGAACGATCCAAGCGTAGTGCAGCAGGTTTACGCCGGGCAGGGGGAACAAGTGGCCAAAAACCTCGGCCAGACCATCAAAGACGAATTCAACTCGGCCGTTGCCACGACGGGTGTCAAACCCTTGAGAAGCGCGGTTCCCACGACCTCGATTCCCGTTTCGGCCTCCGGACGGGCAAGCGGCCCAACGAACCTGGCCAACGAAAGTTCAATGTCACCAAGCTCACCCTGGGCGGTCAATGCGGCCGCCGCGGCTCCCAACAATGGTTATCGCAGCCCGACGGTGTCTGGGCAGGCAGCGGCCTCCTGGTCGGCGTCCGCAACCGTGTCTGCCGGCGCAACCACACCGTCGAACGGGTTTAGCCGCGCATGGCCGGCTGCGTCCACTCAGCCGGCCGCGCCCACCCCACCCACTTCCAACCGGTTCTGGCAATAGGCCCGCCTCTTGACGCCGGCCCGAAAGGCGGTCAGGATAGTAGATTGCTTTGTGGGTGACCGTTTTTTGCCTGGCGTTTTGAGAGGGAGGATCGATTGCCATGCCGTTGGCCAAGAATGACCTGATCGGCTACTTCACCGCGCGTTTTGGCGAGGCCCCCGCGGTGGTCGTCCGTGCCCCGGGGAGGGTTAACCTGATTGGGGAGCACACCGATTACAACGACGGCTTCGTACTGCCGTTGGCCATCGACCGGGCGGCCTGGATCGCTCTGCGGCCGCGCCGCGATAGCTGCGTGCGGGTCTACTCCATCGACTACCAAGAGGCCCGGGAATTCGACCTTGCCGACTTGAAGCACGAGAAGGCCGGCTGGATCGAGTACCTCAAGGGCGTGGCATGGTGCCTTCGCGACGCAGGCATGAAGCTCAGGGCATGGGAAGGTGTGCTGGTAGGCGACGTGCCCCTTGGGGCCGGGCTTTCATCCTCGGCTGCCCTGGAAATGGCCACCGCCCGGGCCTTCGCCTCCGTCAGCGACATCGCTTGGGATGCCGTGGCGCAGGCCAAGCTCGGACAGCGGGCGGAAAACAAGTGGATCGGCGTAAACTGCGGCATCATGGATCAACTGATCTCCTCCACAGGCCGCGCGGGGCATGCCATGCTCATTGATTGCCGCTCGCTGGCGCTAGAGCCCGCCCCCTTGCCGCCGGACGTAGCCGTGGTGGTGCTGGACACGTCCACTCGCCGTGGGCTGGTCGATTCGGCCTACAATGAGCGGCGAACGCAGTGCGAGGCTGCGGCCCGCTTCTTTCAGGTGCGGGCACTCCGCGACGTGACCGTGGCAATGTTCGAATCGCACGACGGGGAGTTGGACGCCACGGCCCGCAAGCGGGCACGGCACGTGATTACGGAGGACGACCGCACGGTGCGGGCGGTGGAGGCCATGCGTTGCGGCGACATCGCCATGCTGGGGCGCCTGATGAACGAGAGCCACGTAAGCCTTCGCGACGACTACGAGGTCTCGAGCCACGCCTTGAATTCGATGGTCGAGGCGGCCCAGGAGCACCCAGCCTGCTTCGGCGCGCGGATGACCGGGGCCGGCTTCGGCGGCTGCGCCGTGGCGATCGTGCGGAGCGATTCGGCCGACGAATTCGTAGCTGCCACGTCGAGCGCCTACCAGGCCAAGACCGGCAACAAGCCGGCCGTTTACGTATGCAGCGCTACCGACGGCGCGGCGGTGGTCTGAGGCGTTCTGGGCCAGTTCGCAGGCCGGAACAAGCTTGCGCAGTTCCGGCAAGGGTCTGCTCGGGTTTTGTCGTATGTGCGCAAGCTTACTCCGGCCTGCCGTGCGCGCCATGGCCTTGAAGCAACTATTGCAGAACCTGCTGGAGCGCGTCGGCTTGGCCGAGCCGCCAGCGTCGCCTCCGCAGGCAGTGGAGATGCCGCTGGCCGAGATCACGCAATTGACGCCGATTATGTCTTGTCTGGCCGACTGGGGCGTAAGGGGTGTGCGCCTAATTGCCGTCGGACCGATGGACCCCGACGATCTGGTCCAATCCGCGCGCAAGCAGCGAAGTTCGGCATGCAAGTCTCCCTCCGCGGTCGGGCGAGCAACCTGGCACACGGCGGCCTATTCTCTGAGCTTGCCGAGACAGGCGTCCGCGGTGTGGAGGTCCCTTTCCTTTCGGCGATTGCCGAGGTGCACGACGCCTTGGCTGGACCAGGCGATTATCGCCGCGTGCTGCAGATGATGGACTCGCTGGGCGCGGTCAAGCGGCCGCTGCAAGTGCAAGTTGTGCTCGTTCCTTCGACGTGGAACACGATCGAGCGAACACTGCAACTGTTGGATGACCGGGGGATAGGCGAGATCCGCTGGTTTCCCATTGCCTGCCCTGACGGTGAGCCATCGAGTTGGGCGATTTCGGCGAGCGAACTGGTTGCCGCAGCGCAGTGGATCGAGCAATCAAATCAGAGTCGCTTCCAATTTACCTGGTACCCGCCGTTGCGATTCGATCCCAAGCGAACCCTGGCCGAGCAGGTTCGCCGCGGCCCACGCTCTGCCGCCGATACCGTGCGCATCGAGCCCGACGGTCGTGTAATCGTGCCCGTCGGTCCGGCGGATTCCGCGGGCAACTTGCTTCAATCTGATTGGAAGGCAATTTCCCGCAACGAAACCTATCGCGTTTGGAGCCGCCAGCGGAAGGTGTCCGTCCGCTGCGGGAAGTGCCCAGGATTGGCTCTTTGTGAGAGTGGATGCCTGCGTGAAATGGCAAACTGGAGTGAGTGGTAACCGATCCCCTACGCCAAAATCCCCTCCACGACCTTTCCCGCCACGTCCGTGAGGCGGAAATCTCGCCCCAGATATCGGAAGGTCATCCGCAAGTGGTCGATTCCAAGCAGCCGCAACATCGTGGCATGCAGGTCGTGCACCTCCACAGTATCCTTCACGGCGTAGTAGCCCAACTCGTCGGTCTCGCCGTAGGTGATGCCGGGCCGGATTCCACCGCCAGCCATCCAGAGGGAGAAGCCCTTGATGTGGTGGTCGCGGCCTGAGCCCTGGTTCATGGGCGTGCGGCCAAACTCACCGCCCCAGATCACCAGCGTATCGGCCAGCAAGCCCCGCTGCATGAGGTCCTTCACCAGCGCGGCCGACGCCCGATCGACCTCCCCGGCGTTCACCGGCATGTCGCGCTTCAGGTCGCTGTGCATGTCCCAGTCGCGATGGTAGACCTGGATGAACCGCACACCCCGCTCAGCCAGCCGCCGGGCCAAGAGGCAGTTCGCCGCGAACGAGCCGTCGTTGCCCGTCGTGCCGTACATTTCCAGCACGTGCTTGGGCTCCGTGGAAAGATCGGTCAATTCGGGCACGGAAGTCTGCATGCGGAAAGCCAGTTCGTACTGGGCGATTCGCGTGGCGATCTCCGGATCGTCGACCACTTCCTGCCGCAGCCGGTTCAACGCGTCGACCGTGTCGATCGTCTCTCGTTGCCTTTGCGGTGTGACTCCGGGGGGATTGCTGAGGTAATAGACCGCGTCGCCCCGCGACTGGAATTTCACACCCTGGTAGCGGCTGGGCAAAAAGCCGCTGTGCCACATCCGCGAGGAAATCGGCTGCATTTGCCCGCCGCGACCGGTCGAGGTCAGCACGACGAAGCCGGGCAGATCCTGGTTCTCGCTGCCCAAGCCGTAGATGGTCCATGAGCCCGCCGCCGGCCGCCCGGAGATCGTGGAGCCTGTGTTCATGAACGTGTGGGCCGGATCGTGGTTGATGGCCTCGGTCTTCATCGAGCGAACGATGCAGATTTCGTCGGCGATCGAGCCGATGTGTGGAAACAACTCGCAGATCTCCTGCCCCGACTTGCCGAACCGCTTGAATCCAAACTGCGGGGCAAAGCAACTGAGCTTGGCCCCTTGGAGTTGGGCTATGGGCTGGCCCTTAGTGAACGACTCCGGCATGGGCTGGCCATGGAGCTTCGCCAGCTTGGGCTTGTGGTCGAAGGTCTCCAGGTGGGAGGGTCCGCCCGACTGGTAGAGCCAGATCACGCGTTTCGCCTTGGGCGGGAAATGCAGCGGATTGATCAGCCCGCGGCTGGCCAGCGAATGGGAGTCGGCGGTTGCTCCCTGAGCGGAATTCAACAGCGACGCCAGCGCCATCGCTCCAAGCCCAGCGGAAGACTTTCCCAGGAAAGCCCGCCGCGTGAAGCATTGTCCCAAGGAGTCGGAGATATTCGTCATGGCTGGCTTTTTTCGTTGTAAACCGCTTGTTAGCCGGGATTTAGGTCTTGGATTCCAGGTTTCAAATCTCAAATCTGAGATTTCTTAGCATCTAGTCTCGCGTAATCGTTTCGTGCAGGTTCAGTATGACGCGTGCCACTGAGGTCCAGGCCGCCAGTTCGGCGGGCTCGACGCCGGGCGGCGGCGCGGCATCGCCTACTTTCAACAGCGCGGCCGCCGCCGCTCGATCGGCCTGGTATTGGCTCAGGTGGCCGCGGTAAAGCCTGTGGAGCAGTTCGGCCTCGTCGGACGTCGGCCCGCGCTGGAGGGCCCGGCGATAGGCATAGCGCAACCGCTCGGCCTCGGTGCGACCGCCCTCGCGGACAATCCGCGCGGCAAAGACCCGCGATGCCTCGACATAGCTCGGGTCGTTCAGCAATACCAGGGCCTGCAACGGCGTGTTCGATCGGGGACGCTCGACCGTGCACTCCTCGCGAGTCGAGGCGTCGAAAGCCAGCAAGCTGGGATGCAGGAAGGTCCGCTGCCAGAACGTGTAGAGCCCGCGGCGATACTGGTTCTCACCATGGTCGGATTGCCATTCCCGTTGGGGAAAGTTCAGATAACTCCAATATCCGGCCGGCTGATAGGGCTTAACCGTCGGGCCGCCCATCCGCAGCGAAAGCAATCCGCTGACGGCCAAAGCGTTGTCGCGGACCGTCTCCGCATCGAAGCGGAAGCGGCCCTGCCGGGCGAGCCAGGTGTTCGTCGGATCGCGGCGGTCCAGTTCGGCGTTGCTCCGCGACGTCTGCTGGTAGGTCCGCGACATGACCATCAACCGCACCATGTGCTTGACGTTCCAGCCGCTGTCCATCAGCTCGACGGCCAGCCAATCGAGCAACTCTGGGTGCGACGGCAAGGCGCCTTGCGTGCCCATGTCGCCGCCGGTCCGCACCAGCCCCTGACCGAAGAGCAACATCCACAACCGGTTGACGAGCACCCGGGCGACCAGCGGGTTCTGGCGGGAAACCAGCCAGCGAGCCAGGTCGAGCCGCGTTGCCCGCCGGCCGCGGACATCGAGCTTGCCCAAGAATTCTGGAATGGCCGGCTCGACCAGGGGGCCGGAGTCGTCCTGCCAGTTGCCGCGGGGGAGGATGCGCATCGTGCGGGGCGGAACGGCCCGGGTGACGAGCGTCGTGGGAATCTCGGCCTCGAGCCGGTCCTTCTGCCGCTTCAGGTCGTCGGCCCGCTTTTTGGCCTTGGCCTTTTCCGCCGTGGCGATCTGCGCGTTGAGGTCCTTTAACCGCGCCTCTTGCTCCGGCGTGGGCACTGGTGTTTGCGCCTGCCGGCTGATAGGCGCCTCATCCACGTCGGCGAAGAACGCCCCGAAGCTATAAAAATCCTTCATGGTGAAGGGATCGTACTTGTGGTCGTGGCACTGGCAGCACATCATCGTCGAACCGAGCCAGGCTTCGGACGTGTTGCGGACGCGGTCGGAGGCGTACTTGGCCGTGTATTCCTTGGCCTGGGCACCGCCTTCCTCAGTCGTTTGCAGCAGGCGGTTGTAGCCAGAGGCGACCTTCTGCTCGCGGCCTGCACCGGGCAGCAGGTCGCCGGCCATTTGCTCTTCCGTGAAGCGATCGAAGGGCTTGTTGTCGTTGAATGCCTGCACCACGTAATCGCGGTAGGGCCAGACCGACCGCTCGTTGTCGCTATGGTAACCGCCGCTGTCCGCATAGCGGACCACGTCCAGCCAATACTTGGCCATCCGCTCGCCGTACTGCGGCGAGGCCAAGAGGCGATCGACCGCGCGGGCGTAGGCCGCCGGCGAAGGGTCGGCGACGAAGACGTCGGCTTCTTCCGCCGTCGGCGGCAGACCGGTCAGGTCGAAGCGGAGGCGGCGGAGGAGCGTGCGGGGATCGGCGTCGGGCGACGGCGTCAGGCCCTCGGCGACGTAGCCCACCGCGATGAAATCGTCGATGGCGTTGCGGGTCCAGTTCGCAGCATGTTTCTCGACCTTAGGCAGCGGCGGACGCACGGGCGGGACGTAGGCCCAATGGCTTTCGTACTTTGCGCCCTCGTCGATCCAGCGGCGAATTTTGGCCACGGCCTCCGGAGGCAGCCGCGGCCGCTTGGAGGCGGGCGGCGGCATCTGTTCGTCAGGATCGGAGCTGGTGATGCGTTTGATGAGCGGACTGTCAGCGGACTTGCCGGGAACGATCACCTCCTTGATGGCGCTTGCCCGTTGGTCCAACCGCAAGTCGGCTTGCCGCTGAGCGGCGTCGGCCCCGTGGCAGGTGAAGCAGGATTGAGCCAGGATGGGGCGGATGTCGCGGGTATAGCCCAACAGCGCCGTTGACAGGGCGCCGGCAAAGGCGTGGGCAAGGTCAGCTTTTGCTCCTTCAGCTTCGGCTCCGTGCGTTGAAAGTGGAGCATGTAGTTGTCTTTGAGGAACTTCTCTTCGTCCTGGAGCTTGAAGCCGGCCGCCTCGATTTCGGAAGTGAAGACTTCTTTTCCAGCCCTTACGTGCTTGAAGATCCAGTCCGGAGTCTTGCCTTTCTCGCGGCGGTAATCGACGAGGATCAGTTGTCCTCCCGGTTTGAGGGCGGCATGGAGCGAGGCCATCGTTTTCTTAGGGAACTCGAAGTGGTGATAAACATCGCAGAGGAAAACCAGGTCGACCGAGTCGGGGGCCAAACCGCTGGAATCGGCAACGGCGAGCACCGTCTTGACGTTCTTGATGCCGGCGTCGCGGCAGGTCTTTTCAATATGCTTGAGGAAGTTGGGAGCGATGTCGCTGGCATAGACAGTGCCGCCCGGCGCGACGGCGGCGGCGAACATCCGCGTGAAAAGCCCCGTGCCCGCGCCGACGTCGGCCACCGTCATACCCGGCTTCAGCCGGCAGGCGGCGACAATCTGCTTGCGGAGGTTGAATGCCTCGCGGCTTTCCGTCTCGAGGCTGGCCACGTACTGCTTGGCACTGGGGTTTTTCTCATACTGTGCATTGATGCCCGGGTTAACGCTCTTCTCCTGGGCCGGAAGTACGGCCGGCACGAGGAGCAGGAGCAGCAGGCAGGAGAACCGGAGCAACCAGTATCGGCGGAGGGGGGAAGCATGGTAGGCGCGGCGGAGGTGGGGGATTTCGCGTCCGGGCGGGAAACTAGCCAGTTGCACTATTCTACGGGCGCGGCGGTGGTGTTTTCAAGGGAAAAATCCAACGACCTTGCTGGCGCCTTGCCACCTGCCTTATGCGACGACGCTTGTTCAAAGCCTGCCCAAGAACTCAAACAGCGCGGCGTAGTACTCATCCGTCTGCGGATCGTTGTGATCGCCACCGGGTATGGCAACGAACCGCTTGGGCTCGTTGGCCGCCGCGAAGAGTTGCCTTCCCATTTCAAAGGGTATGAGCCGGTCGGCCGTGCCGTGGCTCTGCAAGAGCGGGCCGTGGTACCGGGAAATCTTGGCCAGCGAATTGAATTGGGTCTGCATCACCGCCCGCACCGGCAGCCAGGGTAGCGCGGCATGCCCCACCTCCGGCATCGAGGTAAAAGTGCTTTCCAGTACCAGGCCGCGGGCGCCGTCCAGGGCCAGATCGACGGCCACGGCCCCGCCCAGCGATCGACCCATGAGCACAATCTGGTTTTCCGCGACGCCGCTGCGGTGGGCCAGCCACCGGCGGGCAGCTCGGGCGTCGGCCAGTACACCAGCTTCGCTGGGCGTTCCCTCGCTGCGTCCGTAACCGCGGTAGTCGAAACCCATCGCCGCCACGAGCATGCGGTCGTGCAGGATTCGCAGTTCATCGCCCCACAGGGCGACATTGCCCGCGTTGCCATGGCAGAAGAGCACGACCGCCCGCGGCTGCGGGTGCGGCGCGTACCAGCCGTGCAGCCGCGTACCGTCAGCAGCCACGAACCAGGCATCCTCGAAGGTCAGCCCCGCCGGATGCCACTCGCCCAGTGGATACGGGCTGGGCGCGAAGATCATGGATTTCTCGAGTTTTGCCAGGGGATTGCAGGCCGAGTCGCCCGCCGCTGCGCTGGTGCCCGGGGTCGGCGCCTGTGTTGAGGCCGATGGAATCTGGCAGCCAAGGTCAACGGCCAGCAGGGCGACTGCGAGCATCAGTGTCGGCAACTTGAACATCAAAAAATTTCCGACGCTTTCGCCATGCAGATTTCCACCATTATGGAGGGTGCGCAGTTTACTTTCCGGGCCGCGCGGGGACAAGGGCATCATCCACACAGCGTCGGTCGGAAGAGGGGGGGTGAGACGTGTCGGCCGTGTTGACGCCCACCGCCACGGCAACTAAACTTGATGAGGAAGCCCTTGGACGGTTCGCATCGGGCAACGGCGACCGAAGTCTTTGGGCAAGGGCAACTTAGAACCTATTCGAGATCGGACGAGGGCCAGTAGGACTATAGCCCGTCTTGGTTCCTGAATAGGTCCTTTCGGGAAGGAGCAGATATGTTTGGAGAATTGCACCCGGTTGGCGGCGGCGACCCCATTCCCTTGTTGAAGAAGAACTTGACGGTCGGCCGACGGGAAACCTGCGATATCGTTCTGCGGTTTTCCAATGTTTCTTCGCAGCATTGCGAATTGAACGTCAACGACGGCTTCTGGTATGTCCGCGATTTGAACAGCCGCAACGGCGTAAAGGTCAACGGAAATCGCGTCACCGAGAAGCGGATCGATCCGGGCGACGTCCTCTGGATCGCCAAGCACGGCTACGAGGTTCGCTATTCGCCCGTCGATCTGGGCGCGGTGGGACCGCCGCCGCCCGACGTGCCCGATGCCGTGATCTTCAGCCAGAGCCTGCTGGAGCGGGCGGGCCTGGAAGGTCGGCGGTCGGCCCGGTCAAAGGGTCCGCAACCGCCCAGCCGCGGGCAGCCAGCCCGATATGACATCACCAAGGACGAGCCGGGTAAGATCCGCCAGCACCGGGTGAGCGACGATCCGATTTAAGGTACGGGAGTTTTCGGGCCGAAGTTGATGGCAAAAAAGAAGAAGTTCAGGGCTGAATTTCGCAAGAATCGCACCCCGCGTGCTCGCAAGACCGATTGGACGCGGCAGTTTGACGAGCACGGTTTCCAGGAGCAGGCACCGGAAACAGAAGAGCGGATCGCCGGCCGTAGCGAGTTGACCCGCCACCGCACGGTCTGCGCCTCCGACAGTCCGCCCGAACTGGGCGACGATGAGATGCCCTTCGACGTGCACCTGGAGGTCGACCCGGCCGTCAGCCGTCGTGGGCGCGTGCTCTCGGTCTTCGGCCTGGCCAGCACCGTGCTGGGCGACGACGGCGAAACCTACCAGTGCGCCACCCGCCGAATTCTCAAGACGCTGAGCACCGAGGAGCGAAATCCGGTGGCCGCCGGTGACCGCGTGATCTTTCGCCCTGTGGAGAACTCGCAGCCCCGCGAAGGCATGATCCTGCGGATCGAGCCCCGGCACGGGGCTATTTCCCGGGCAGTCCGTGGCCGCCGCCATGTACTGGTCTCCAACGTCGATCAGTTGCTCATCGTGGCCAGCGTGGCCGAGCCGCGATTGAAACCGAACCTCATCGATCGCTTTCTCGTGGCCGCCGAAATCGGCCACGTGCGACCGATCATCTGCATCAACAAGATCGATCTGGTCGAGCCGGCGAACTTGGAGCCGATTGTGGGTGTCTACAGCCGCATGGGCTATCCTGTGCTGCTGGTCAGCGCCAAGACCGGCTTCGGTACCGAGCGCCTGCGGCGACTGGCGGCAGGCCGCGAAAGCGTGGTCGCCGGTCAAAGCGGAGTGGGCAAGTCGTCGCTGTTGAACGCCATCGACACGAACCTGCACCTCCGCATCGGCGCCGTGAGCGAGGAGAATGAAAAAGGCAAGCACACCACGACCACCGCCCGGCTGCTGCCGCTGGGCTGCGGCGGGTTCGTCGTCGACACGCCGGGCTTGCGTAGTTTCGAGCTGTGGGACGTGGTTCCCGAGGAAGTCGCCGGGTATTTTCGCGACCTGCGGCCCTACGTGAGCCTCTGCCGGTTTCCCAATTGCACGCACACCCACGAGGACGATTGCGCGGTGAAGGACGCCGTCACCGATGGCCGCCTGGACGAACGCCGCTACGAAAGCTATTGCCATATGCGTAGCGGGCAGATGGAGGAATAGTTGTACGTCGGCGTTTCCAGGCTGACAAATTCGCGAGTCAACCTGGAAAGGCTGGAAGGCTGACGTACTGGTACACCAATGGAGGAGTGATTTATGAGACCGCAGGCGCGGTTGGGCCATTATCGGGGCCGTCCGGCAAAGACGCCCGTCATCGAAGACGTTTCCAATTTTTCCGACCTCTGGAGGAAGCAAGGCGTCGTGAACGAGATCCGCCGTACCGAGAGCGTGGCAAGCGAGTCGGCCGTCCTAGTGGGCGTGTTTCTCGCCGAGCAAAACCACGCGGAACACGAAGCAGTCCCGCTGGAAGAATTGGAGGGCCTCGCCGAGGCCGCCGGCACGCAGGTCGTGGGCAAGCTGACCCAACGCCGCGAGGCCCCTAACGCCACCACCTACCTGGGCAAGGGCAAGGTTGATGAACTGAGCGGCCCTGGCCCACTCCGAGATGGCCGACGTGATCATCTTCGACAACGACCTTAGCCCAGGTCAGACCCGCAACCTGGAAAAAGCCACCGGGCTGAAGGTGCTCGACCGCACGGAATTGATCCTCGATATCTTCGCCAGCCGCGCCAGACCCACGAGGCCCGACTGGCGGTGGAGCTAGCCCAGCTGGAATACCAAATGCCGCGGTTGAAGCGGATGTGGACGCACCTCTCGCGGCAGGGACAAGGCGGCGTGGGGCTGCGGGGGCCCGGTGAAAAGCAGTTGGAGGTCGACCGCCGCCTGGCCGAGAAGCGGATCAGCGATCTGCGGAAGCAGCTCCGCACGATCGAGCAACGCCGGCAGCGCGAAGTGTCCGCGCGGCGGACGCAAATGACCGTCTCGCTGGTGGGCTACACCAACGCCGGCAAGAGCACGCTCTTGAACGCCCTCACCGGCTCGGACGTCTTCACCAAGGACCTTCTCTTCGCCACGCTCGATACGCGGACCCGCCGCTGGCAATTGCCGGGCTGGGGCCCCGTGCTGTTGAGCGACACGGTCGGCTTCATCCGCGACCTGCCGCACCACCTGATCGCCAGCTTCCGGGCGACGTTGGAAGAGGCGCGGCAGGCCGACCTGCTGTTGCACGTGGCCGACGCCGGCAACCCGGCCGTTCTGGAACAGATCGCGGCGGCCTACAAGGTGCTGGAGGCCCTGGGCATCGAGCAGAAGGACACTCTGCTGGTGCTCAACAAGATCGACGCCTTGCCTGACCGGGTACGCGTCGACGGGCTGCTGAACCGCTATCCGCACGCGATACCGATCAGCGCCCGCTCGGGCCAGGGTATGGCGGAATTGGCGATGGCGGTGAGCGCGGCCCTGAGTCGCAGCTTTCTCGATATCGACGTGGAAATGGGAGTGGACAACGGCCGCCTGCTGGCCTATCTCGCCGCGCATGGCGAGGTGCTCTCCAAGACCTTCCATGATTCGCGGGTGGTGGTCCATTGTCGCATCTCGCAGCATTTCCTCAGTCGCATCGAGAGCGACGGGGTTGCCGTCCGGCGGCGAGAAGGTGATAATGGGCACGCGTAGGGTTGGTCAAACTCGATCGCGGACCCACCATCTTCCATACGACTGCTAGGGGTTATACGATCTATGGGAGGTATAATCCCCACAAGCCTTCCGAGTTAGTCTTTCATGGCCAGACGCGACATCCAGGGAAGCCGCGCGATTGTGACTGGCGCATCCAGCGGTATCGGCCGGGCGCTGGCGATTGAGCTTGCCCGGCAAGGCGGCAAGGTCGTCTGCATGGCCCGGCGCGAAGACCGCTTGCAGTCGTTGGCCAAAGAGATTGAATTGATGGGCGGGACGGTCGTTTGCATCGCGGGAGATGTCACCGATGCGGCCGCGCGGGCAAAGTGCTTGGAATCGGCCCAGTCGAAATTCGGCGGTCTGGATATCCTCGTGAACAATGCCGGCGTGGGCGCGATCGGGCCGTTCGCTTCGAGCGATCCCCAGCGCGTGCGGCGGCTGATGGAGGTCAATTTCTTCGCGCTGGTGGAAATGACCCGCAGTGCCCTGCCCATGTTGCAGCAAGGACGACGTCCCATTATCGTCAACGTCAGTTCGATCCTCGGCCGCCGCGGCGTGCCGCACAACAGCGAGTACGCCGCCAGCAAATTCGCCGTGCACGGGTTCAGCGAATCGATCCGGGCCGAATTCGCCTCGGCCGGCATCGGCGTCCTTGTAGTCAGTCCCGGGACGACCGACACCGAGTTCTTCGACCGTGTGCTTGAGAGCAAGGGCGGTCCAAAATGGCCGGAGCACAAGGCCGTCACCGCCGAGATGGTCGCGCGGGCGACGGTGCGGGCGATCCGTCGCGGCAGTCATGAGATCACGCCGTACGTGTGGGGTAGGGTGCTGGTGCTGATGAATCGCATATCGCCTTGGTTTGTGGACCAACTTATGGCGCGGTACGCCTGAAATCTGGGGTGCGGTAATTCATTGCCGCTTTCGTTCGCCGCGGAGCGGCTTTTTCTTCGTGCAACACTCGGATCCGTCAACCTTCCTCAAGCTTCTTCATGCCCGCTGACATCGGCTTTCAGATTCTCCACGAGCAGAATGGCTGTCTGGTCGTTTGTAAACCGCCGGGCGTGCTAACGCAAGCGCCGCCGGGCATCGATAGCCTCGAGGTCCGCGTCAAGGCTTATCTCGGCAGAGATTGCGATGTGGAGCAGGTTTATCTCGGCGTGCCGCATCGACTGGATCGTCCGGCAAGCGGCGCGATCGTTTTCGCCAAGGATCTGCGGACGACACGAAAGCTCGGCGAGCAGTTCGAAAAACGCCGCGTCCACAAGGTCTATTGGGCCTGCGTCGAAGGCCGCATCGACGTGGAAACCGGTCGCTGGGAAGATTCCGTCTACAAAGTTGCCGGGGAACCGCGGGCCGAGATCGTCGGCGTTGGCCATCCCGAGGGCCGCCATGCGGCCCTGCACTATCGCGTGCTCAAGCACTTCGACTGGGGCTCCTGGCTGGAGATCGAGCTGGAAACCGGCCGCACGCATCAAATTCGCGTGCAGGCCGCCTCCCGCGGCCATCCCGTGCTGGGCGACAAACAATATGGCTCGACCGTGTCCTTTGGACCGCAATTCGAGGATGACCGGCTACAAGCGATTGCCCTGCACGCGCGGAGCTTATCGTTTCGTCACCCCGAGACGCGGCAGACGGTCACGGTAGTGGCGCCGGTGGACGATTATTGGCCGTTGTTGGGGGCAATTGCCCCCACTATCCCCCAGACGTTGCTATAATTGTTTGCTCGATGATCGAGGCTATTTATAGTCTCACGGTGAACCGCATTGACTCCGCATACGGCTAAGGAAAAATCATGCCCATTGGCGACCCATTTCACGCACGCGACACTTTCGACACCGGCAATGGCGCCGCAGGGATTTACCGCCTCTCGCGCCTTGAAGACGCCAAACTGACCAGCGTGACGCGACTACCCTATTCGATTCGAATCCTGCTGGAGGCCGTGCTGCGGAACTGCGACGGCTACGCCGTGACCGAAGCCGACGTGACCAACCTCGCCGGCTGGAATGCCGCGGCTCCGGCGGGAAGCGAGGTCCCCTTCAAGCCGGCACGAGTGATCCTGCAGGATTTCACCGGCGTGCCCTGCGTAGTCGACCTGGCGGCCATGCGAGCGCAATGCGGCGACTGGGCGGCGACCCGAAAAAAATCAACCCGCTGGTGCCCGTTGACCTTGTGATTGACCACTCGATTCAAGTCGACTTTTTCGGCGGTCCCGATGCTATGGAGCGCAACGTGGCCATCGAGTTCCAACGCAACCGCGAGCGCTACGAGTTCCTCCGCTGGGGCCAGAAGGCTTTCGAGAACTTCCGCGTGGTCCCGCCGGCCGTCGGCATCGTCCACCAGGTCAACCTCGAATACCTGGGCAAGTGCGTCTTTCTAGGCAAGGACGACGTCGGCCCAGTCGCCTTTCCCGACTCGCTGGTGGGCACCGATAGCCACACCACCATGATCAACGGGCTGGGCGTGCTGGGCTGGGGCGTGGGCGGCATCGAGGCCGAAGCCGTAATGCTCGGCCAGCCGCTCTATATGCTCGCCCCCGAGGTGATCGGCTTCGAGCTCAGCGGCGAACTGCCGCCCGGCGCAACTGCCACCGACCTGGTGCTCACCGTCACCCAAATCCTTCGCAAGGAAGGCGTGGTCAACAAATTCGTGGAGTATTTCGGACCCGCCATCCGCGGAATGAAAGTGGCCGACAGGGCCCTGGTCGCCAACATGGCGCCGGAGTACGGGGCTACGATGGGCTTCTTTCCCATCGACGAGCAGACGCTGGCCTACCTTCGCCTCACTGGCCGCAGCGAGTCCGACGTGGCCCTTGTCGAGCGCTATACGAAAGAGCAGCAGTTGTTTTACAGCCACCAGCCCGGCAGCGACCCGACGTATTCCAAAGTGCTCAAGCTCGAACTGGGTTCGATCGAGCCCTCGTTAGCAGGACCGGCGCGGCCGCAGGATCGCGTGCCGCTGACCGGCGTCAAGCGGGAGTTCCACAAGTCGCTGCAGGCCCCGGTTAAGGATCGCGGTTACGGCCTGGGTGAGGAAGACCTCGCACGGACGGCCACCGTCGCAGAAAACGGCCAAAGCGCGGCGATCGGCCACGGTGCCGTGGTCATCGCCGCCATCACCAGTTGCACGAACACCAGCAACCCGGATGTCATGCTCGCTGCCGGGCTGCTCGCGCAAAAGGCCGTCGCGCGCGGGCTATCAGTTAAGCCCTACGTGAAGACCAGCCTGGCCCCCGGCAGCCGCGTCGTGACCGACTACTACCGGAAGACCGGCCTCGACAAGCCCCTCGATCGGCTCGGCTTCAATCTGGTCGGCTACGGCTGCACGACCTGCATCGGCAACAGCGGCCCGCTGCCCGAACCGGTAGCCGAGGCGGTTGCTCAAGGCAATCTCGTCGCCGCGGCGGTGCTGAGCGGCAACCGCAATTTCACGGGCCGCATCAACCCGCTGGTGAAGGCGAGCTACCTGGCCAGCCCGCCGCTGGTCGTGGCCTATGCCCTGGCGGGCACAGTCGATATCGATATGTCCAGCGAACCGTTGGGCACGGGCAGCGACGGCCGGCCGGTCTATCTTAAAGATGTCTGGCCGTCGCGGGAGGAAGTGGGCCAAGTGGTGGCCGAGGCGGTGGGGGCGGAGATGTTCCGCGCCCGCTATCAGAATGTCTTCGAGTCCAATCCCACGTGGAATGCCCTGCCGGTCACGCCCAGCGAGCTATTTCCTTGGGATGTCGGCAGCACGTATGTCCAGGAACCGCCGTTTCTGATCGATTTGGCTGTCGAGCCGGGGCCTGTTGAGGATCTCCGCGGGGCGAGGGTCCTGGCGGCGCTGGGTGATTCGATTACCACCGACCACATCTCGCCCGCCGGGAATATCGCCGCCGACAGCCCCGCGGGAAAATACCTCCAGGAACACGGTGTGAAGCCGCTGGATTTCAACAGCTACGGGGCCCGCCGCGGAAACGATCGCGTGATGACCCGCGGCACCTTCGCCAACAAGCGGATACGCAACCTGCTGGCCCCGGGCACAGAAGGGGGCGTGACCCGCCACCTTCCCGACGGCGCGTTGATGCCGATCTACGACGCGGCAATGAAGTACAAAGCGGAGGGCGTGCCGCTATTGGTGCTCGCCGGCGCCGAGTATGGCACCGGCAGCAGCCGTGACTGGGCCGCCAAGGGCACGTATCTCTTGGGAGTCCGCGCCGTTCTGGCCGTTAGCTTCGAGCGGATCCACCGCAGCAACCTCGTCGGCATGGGCATCTTGCCCCTGGAGTTCCCCAAGGGCGAGACCTGGGAGTCGCTGGGGCTGACGGGCGAGGAGGTTTTCGAGATCCCCGGTCTCAACGATCAGCTCCGACCGCTGGGCGATATCACGGTCCGGGCGGTGGCCTCTGATGGAACTGTGAACGGATTCCGGGCCAAGGTCCGCATCGACACTCCAGTGGAGTTGGACTATTATCGTAACGGAGGGATTTTGCAGACGGTGTTGAGAAAGCTGGCGAGAAGTTAGCAGCCGGATAGGCATGCTCCTCGGCAGGATGACAGTCTCGCCGATGAACTACTTGCCTCGAATCCGAAGCTCCAGGCCAGGGTAGCTAAATCAAAAGTGGGCCCGCGAAAACCCTTCGTCGTGGAACGCCAGGATTGAACAACGGTTCACCTGGACCAGCCTCACACCGTCCGGTCCGCCAACTCCTGCCCGACCATCTCCCAGTCGTTCTGATAGAAGCGGATTGCCTCACTAGGGCTGAAGTTGAGAATCACTCGCCCATCGGTGACCCAATGGCTCTTGTCGAAGCGAAAAACCGCAGTGCCAGCCTGAAGATTGCTCATTAAATCGCTGGCGGACGCGATCGCCGTACCGATGCCTTCCAAAGCCACAGTCACACCCACGAAAGCGGAAAGCTCGCCGGTCGCACGGTGCCGCACGTAAGAGACCGCGTCGTCAAACTCGCAGTTTGACCAGCGGGGCGCCTCAGGCTTGCTTCGGCGAGAGGCGAGCGAAATAAACTTAACCTCCAGCCATTCACGCTGCTTGTGGAACTCTCTCCGAGCGTGCGTAAAACGAGCGTCGCGTGAGGCAGCCTGGAAAGGACGCCACAAGACCATGACAAGCGCTGCGAGCAATACGCAGGCAACCGGAATCCACCACCAAGGCTCGGGCATTGCGTCCCTCCCTTGCGATCGAACGATCCATCGAATCTAGCAACTCATTATACGCAGAAACCGTGCCAAATTGCAAGTGGCGACCACGCGTTGCCAACAGGCTAGCGGTGTTGCGAGGGGCGGCGTCCTTCCGGCATCAGCCCGCCCAATTTGCGCATTTTTCGCCCACCCGGCAACTCCGGCACTCGTTACTGGCTTCGGCAATACTTGCAGGGAACATCGGTCGTGGAACAAGTAGCCACTATCCACTATACTACCTTTACTACTGCTTTACGCTCCATGGAGGGCAAGCTCAAGGAAGATGACGTTCAAGTTCGTGCATGCGGCCGATATCCACCTTGATAGCCCCCTTCGAGGGTTGCAACGTTATGAAGGGGCACCTGTTGAGGAAATTCGGCAGGCCACCCGCCGGGCCTTTGAAAACCTCGTACAACTGACCATCGAGCAGTCAGCCGCCTTTCTCCTAATAGCCGGCGACCTTTACGATGGAGATTGGAAAGACCACCGGACCGGCCTCTATCTCGTATCGCAGATGGTCCGCCTTCGCGAGGCTGGGATCCCCGTGATCGTCATTGCCGGCAACCACGACGCGGCCAATAAAATGACGCGGACGCTGCCGCTGCCGAGCAACGTTCATCTCCTCGACCACAAAAAACCCGAGACGTTCCGCTTGGAATCGTTGGGAGTGGCCATCCATGGGCAGAGCTTCGCCACGGGCGTCGTGCTGGACGACCTTTCCGCGGCCTACCCGGCGGCCATCGGAGGGATGCTTAATATCGGATTGCTGCACACCTGCGCCACGGGCCGAGAGGGCCACGAACCATACGCCCCCTGCACGGTGCCGGGATTGGTTTCCAAGCGCTACGATTACTGGGCTTTAGGGCACGCCCATGCACGCGAGGTGCTCAACCGCGATCCGGCTATCATCTTTTCCGGCAACGTCCAAGGGCGGCATGTCCGCGAACCCGGGGCCAAGGGCTGTATGCTGGTTGAGGTCGACGCCCAACAGCGGCTCTTGCCCCAGTTTCAGCCATTGGACGTATTCCGTTGGCATACATGCTGGGTTGATGCCACCGGCGCGGCTACCAAAGAGGAGCTGCTCGAGCGCTTCCGTGGCCGGTTGGGCGATCTTATTCGCCAGAGCGAAGACCTCTCACTGGCCGTGCGGGTGGAAACCAGCGGGCCGTGCGAGGCCCATCAGGAAATCGCCGCTCGGCCGCAGCAGTGGATAAACGACATCCGTTCCTCCGCCCTGGACGTGGGCGGCGGCCGCGTGTGGCTCGAAAAGGTCCACACTGGCACATCGCTGCCCGTCAATCTGGCGGAAGCCGCCCTGTCCGACGGCCCTGTCGGCGAGTTGGCGCGTTTGATCGAAGAGTTGCGAGGCGACCCCGAAGCCGTGCGGCGGCTGCTGGCCGACGACGTGAACGACCTGCGGAAGAAACTTCCTGCCGAAATGACCGAGGGCCCGGAAGCGATCGATCTGGCGGCTCCCGGTCGAACGGCGGAATTATTGGACCAGGTCCGCCAGATGCTCGTCGGACAGATGGTAGCTCGGGAGGAATAGGTTGAAAATTCATCGACTCGAGCTTCGTGCCTTTGGTCCATTCACCGACGTGATCCTCGACTTGTCCGCCGGCCGCGAGGGGTTTCACCTCATCTATGGCCCCAACGAGGCAGGCAAGAGTTCCGCCCTGCGGGCGTTGCGGAACTTGCTCTATGGCATACCGGGCAATACCTCCGACCACTTCGTCCACGACTACCGCAGCCTTCGGATCGGAGCCACGCTAGCTCGCCGCGACGGCCAGCAGTTGGCGTTCGTCCGCCGCAAGGGCTACAAGGGCACGCTGCTCTCCGGGGATGAGAAGGAGTCTCTCGATGAGGCCGTTCTGCACGGGTTCCTGGGTGGCTGCGACCAGGCCCAATTCGAGACGATGTTCGGCATCGATCATCCGGGGCTGATTGCCGGCGGCCGGGACATCGTCCGCGGCCAGGGCGATATCGGCCACGTGCTCTTCGCCGCTGGTGCGGGAATCTCCGACCTGCGGGCGATCCGCAACAATCTGGAGAGCCAAGCCGAGGGGCTCTTCAGTCCCCGCGGTCTCAAACCCGCGGTGAACCAGGCGCTGACCGAGCTCACGAAGGCCAAGAAGCTGTTCCGCGAGAGCCTGCTTCCCAGCAGCGAATGGCAAAAACACAAATCGGCGCTCGACGATCTGACCGCGCGGCTCGCCGCAGTCGAAGACGAGTTGAGTGAGCTTGCCCGGCAGAGGGCGAAGTTGCAGCGACTTGAGCGGGCCCTCCCGGCGATGGGCCGGCTGCGGGAATACGACAATAAGTTGGCGGCTATGGCGGACGTTCGACTATTGCCTCCAGACTTCGCGGAGAACCGCCGGGAGACGATGTCCCACTCGGAAACTGCCCGGCAGGTCGAGCAAGAGTCTGCGGCTGAAATTGCACGCCTCGACGCTCTGATCGCCGCCCTGGCCGTGCCGGACGCCCTGGTTTCCCGGGCTGCGGAAATCGAGTCTGTTTATAAGGAGGCCAGCGTCTTCCGCAAAGCCCAGGCCGATCTGCCAGGGTTGTTGGCCAACCGCGATCGCCTTAGGGAGGAAGCGGCAATACTGCTCCAGGAGTTGCGGCCAGACTTGACGCTGGCCGACGCCGAGCAAGTGAGACTCACCCGGCGACAGCAGATTGAGATCCAGGGCCTGGGCAACCGCAAGGAGGCCCCGGAGAAGCAACTGGCTCAGGCGCGAACAGAAATCACCGCATGCCGCCAGCGGCTGGCCGAGGCCGTGGAGCAGTTGGCACTACTGCCGCCACCGACGGATGCCGCCCCCTTGGCCGAAGCGGTTCGCCACGCCCGCAGCCAAGGCAATCTCTGCCAACAAGCGGCCGCACTGCGGGCCGAGATTGCGGCCCTCGAGGAGCAGGCGGCGATCGACCTGGACAAACTGGGGCTTTGGAGCGGGACGTTAGGAGCCCTGGAAAGACTGGGCCTGCCCGCGGTGGAAACGATTGCTCGCTTCGATCGCTGCATCGCAGAGGCAAAATCGGCGATCGCCGGACTACGGGCCCAACGGGAAAGAGCCTCGAGCGATGCCACCGGCGTCGATCGCGAGCTGGAAGGACTTCGATTGGCGGGTGAAGTGCCGTCGGAAGTGGAACTGGCCGACGCCCGCCGCCTTCGCGAGTCCGGCTGGCACCTGGTGCGGAACGACTGGCGGAAGGAGCCGCTGGAGGCGGCGGACTTGGATAGCTTCTTGGCCGCGGCGGGCGGAAACCGTGATCTGGCAGCAGCCTATGAAGACGCAGTCCGCCGCGCCGACGATGTCTCCGATCGACTCCGCCGCGAGGCGAACCGCGTGGCCAAACGGGCGAATTTGCAGGCCCAGCGTCTCGCGCTGCAACAGCAAACCGCCGAGCTCAGCGGCCAATACGCGGCCGCCGAAACGCAACTCCAGCAGGTTGAAACCCACTGGCGGCAGGCGTGGCAGCCAGCCGGCATCGATCCCTTGCCGCCGCGGGAAATGCTGGCATGGACCCAGCGGCAGCAGACCTTGGTGCAACAGGCCCAAACCGTCCGGCAACGGACGGCATCGTTGGAGCAAATGGACCAACGAATCGCCGCACATTGCCGACAGTTGCGGGCGTGTCTCAATGTATTCACCGGGGCCCCTGTGGCGAACGCCCTCCATGGCGTTGCATCGGAAACGTTCGGGAACGCCACAGAGGGCGTTCTCAACAGTGGCGAAACGTGGGATGCCACTCAGGCGTCGCTCGACGGCCTGTTGGCCCGAAGCGACAGTATCCTGGAACAGGTCAAGGAGACCACCGAATCGCGGCGGCACTGGGAGCGGGAAAAGAACCGCTTGGCAAAAGCGTTGACCGAGGCCGAATCCAAGGCGGCGCACGCCGAGGCCGAGATTAACGAGTGGCAGGCCCAATGGACGGCGGCGATCCAACCGCTCAGGCTGCCGGGCGCCTCCACACCGGCGGCGGTCAATGAAGTGGTGGCCCAGACCGTGGAACTGTTCACCCGACTCAAGGAATCGACCGGCTACGCGGAGCGAATCGATGGCATAGGCCGAGAGGGCCTGCGGTTCCGCGCGGAGGTCGAGCGTTTGCTCCGAGCCATCGATCCGGATTGTTCGGCGACAGGCGACCAATTGCCGCAGACCCTGGAGGACGTCGTCGTGCGACTGCGGCGGGCGATCGTCGATCAGAAGAAACGCGATCTCTTGCAATCGCAGTTGGCGACGCAGACGGAAAAACGGCAGCAAGCCCGCAGCACACTGGACACTTTGCAAGCGCGGCTTGCCGTGCTTTGCCAGGAGGCCGGCTGTGCCGATGCCGCGGGACTGCTCGCTGCCGAAGCGGCCTCGGCCGAGGTACTGCGGTTGCAAGGGGAAAGACAGGCATGCCAGGCCCAATTGCTGGAGCTCGCCGCCGGCGCGACGATCGAAGCCCTAAAATCCGAGGCCGCCGCAATTTCGCCCGACTCGATTCCGGGCGAACTGCGCGGCCTGGCTGACGCTATCGCCGAAATGGAGCGGACGCGAGGCGAGTTGCGGGAGGCGATCGGCGGCGAAAAAACGGTCCTGGCCGCCATGGACACCAGCGGCAAGGCGGCCGAGGCGGCCGAAGAAGTCCAGGATATCCTCGCGCGATTGGAGCCTGACGTGCAGGAGTATCTTCGCTTGCGGCTGGGTTCCGCCGTCCTGCGGGAGGGCATCGAGCGCTACCGCAAGAAGAACGAAGGACCGGTGCTCGGCCGCGCCAGCGAGTTGTTCCAGCGGCTGACGCTCGGCTCATTCGCCGCCCTCCGCATCGATTTCGACGAGGACGGCGAGCAGGTCCTGGCCGGCGTTCGGCCCGACGGCGGCTCGGTCCTGCCGCAGGCGATGAGCGAGGGGACCAGTGATCAACTGTATTTGGCCCTGCGGCTGGCCAGCCTGGAGATCTGGTTGCGGCAGGGCGAGCCCATGCCCTTTATCGTCGACGACATTCTGGTGAGTTTCGATAACCGCCGGGCGACCGCCACACTGGAAATCCTGGCCGAGTTGTCGGTCCAGACGCAGGTGGTTTTCTTCACCCATCATGAGCATCTGGTGGAACTGGCTGCGAAGTCCATGCAGGACGACGTGCTATTCGTGCATCGGCTTTGAGCGGCTGCCCGAAAAGGCCAAGACTGACCCCGGCAAATGAACGCGGCAATGTCGAAAAGACCCGGAACGCCAATGTTTCTCAGCCCACTCAAGCCATGCAAGGGTCATTTCTTTGGGTTTTCACCGCGCCGTCGACGCTGGAGCCTGGAGGCCAATCACTTGACTTCGACTTGCTGAAGCAAATACACTATCGATTTTACCCGCCACAGCCACAGCCACGGACAGGCACTTGCCATGAAACCCGAATTGGTTCGATTCTCGAGACATCCAAGCCCATTTCGCGTGGAGATCACTCAATGTGCCAACATGGATTGCGATTGCACCGAAGTGGCCTTCACGGTCCGTGAAGTGGCGAGGAATGGCCAAGACGCCGCGGAAGCCATGGCCTTTCAGGTGCGGGTGGAAGGTCAAACGTGGGAGGAGATCGAACCACCGCCCCGCTCAGCGGAGGTTGCTGCGCTGGTGCAGGAGCTCCTCCGCGATTACCCGCTCAGCGAGAGAGACAGCATCCGGCGACTCGTCCAGGAAAAAGTCCGCATTGCCCGGCGTCTGCGAAACTACCGCATCGAGCAAAAGCAAGTTGAGGATGGGGAGCTGGTCGCGTTCGGCGAGATCGCTTACGAGCGTGCGGGCGGAATCGCCGAAAGCGCGTCCTTCTTCGGCAGTTTTGAGCACGCAGGCGAGCGGTATTTTGTGGATGATATGTACTGTCCGAATCCCGAATGCCATTGCGACGAAGTACACCTGTTGTTCGTCCGCCGCGTGGCACCGCGCCAGCCCGGAGCCAGCGCCGCTTCCGAACACGAGTTCTTGGCCAGACTTTCACTTGACGGGCGGGTGGAGATTGTGGATCGCAAGCGCGGCACGCCAAGTGAGGCAACGGCTGTTCTGTCGACCTGGCAGGAGCAATGCGGGTACGATCTCGAAGAACTACGATGGCGCTATGAGAAGGTTAAGGAGATCGCCCGGCGCAGTCTCCCAAGTCGGACCGTCAGATCCCCCCCGAAAGACCTGCCGCCGAAAACCCCCGCGGTAGCCAGCGTGCGTATCGGTCGAAATGACCCGTGTCCCTGTGGAAGCGGCATCAAGTTCAAGAAGTGCTGTGGACAGCCACATTGAGCGCCGCATTGAGGAGGATCACCGTGGGAGTTTGCAGCGCTAAAGCCAGACGAGCAGTTAGGCACGTTGACATCATCACGGCGTGCCGCTTTGCTCTTGGCGCTAGCAAGCACTTCCCTGGCCTTGGCCAAAGAGCCCCTCCAGGCAACGCAGCGTGCCGTCGTCTTTTCGCCTACAAAGCTGCGTGCCTACGGCATCCTGAGCGGAACGTTCACCCCCAGCCAACTTGGTGGGCGAGCCGCCGGGGCACTGCAAATCGTCTGCCAAGATCGGGAAAAAGCCCGCCTCGTCCTGGCGAAATACCTTTCCGATCTGAAATTGCTGCCGGGCGTCGCCAAAGCCAAGGATGCGGAAATCCGCGACGGCAAGACGCGATTGACGGTTTACGCCGTCGAAGGCCAGGGATTCGTCATCGCAGCCCGCTGTGGAACCACGGTCTGGATTCTGGCCGCACCAAGCCGCGAGGCGCTGAAAAGGCTTATTGCGCAGAGCCTGCCCGCCGACAGGCCGATCGATGCCACGACGCCGGAGGTCCGCGTTCCCATGTATCTCGACCGCTGGGATAAGCACGGTTTCCGCTTCTATTACGCCCCCTTCATGCGGCCGCAGGACGCCCATCATCGCGAAGTCGCCTCGTACGATCCGCGGCAGGACTTCGCCTTTGCCCGGCAGTCGGGAAACCTGGGGCTGGTGGTTTGGAACTCGCCCTTCGGCGCGCCGACGGCCGACGGCATCCTCGATTTCAATTCCCGGGACTGGATTTTTCGCGCCGCCCGCAAGTTTCATCTTCCCATGGGCGTGAACCTCGGTATCGAGGCCAATAACCCCGGCCTGGTCAACCGCTATCCCGATGACATGACGCCCAACGCCCCACAGTACATCGGCGGATGGTACGGCGCGATCAATTTCGGCTGCGGCACGACGGTAGCCTGGAGTTCCGACGCCGTGCAGGACCTGGCCCTGGCACAACTCCAGCCGCTGGTTCGCCAACTGAAAGGGGAAGACACGGTCGTCAACTGGCTGGAACCGCACGAGGAAATGTGCCACGGCGTATGCGATGTGCTCGACGACCATGGCCCCAACGCCCGGCGGAACTTCCATCGCTTCCTTCAAGGCCGCTACCAGACGCCCGGGGCCGTCGCCGCCCGCTGGCGACAGACAGGGGTCTTCAAAACGTGGGATGACGTTCCCTTGCCCGAGTTGGCCACGTTTCTGGGCTGGAACGAAACAGCGATCGACCTGGCAGGCACGTGGAAAATAAGCTACGACGCGCCCGACGATGTCCGTTCTTGCGCCGTCGATCTGGACGACTCCGCTTGGGCCCGCGTCCCGGCGCCGGGCCATGCAATCGTGCGGGCGCTGCCGCGCAAGCCGGCCGTCTTCCGCCGCCACATGGCCCTCGCTCCGGCCTGGCGAGCGGCACATCCACGAGTTTGGCTCTATCTTTCGACCTGAACGACACCCGTGGCGACTCGCCGGCAAGCCTCGTCCGTGTGTTCGTCAATGGCAAGGCGATTCCCGAAACGCCGCCCGTCCATGTCGAATCGCACTGGGCCATGCTCGAGGTGACTTCCGCGCTGATCGAGGGCGACAACCTCATCGCGGTCTGCCTGCCGCAGGCCCTGCTGGACTACCGCGTCTATCTGTCCGGCGAGGCGCCCGCGTCTATCCAGAGCTAGGCGAGGGACGCAACGCCATGTGGGCTGATTTCTCCGATTGGACCGCCTGGTCGCGCGGGCAGGCCGTCCGCCGCGGCGCACAAATGATCCGGCAGATCGATCCCGATCGGCCGATCACGCTCATGTCGCCCGATGTCTACATGGGTCCCATCAAGGAGGTCGCTGAGGAGTACGGCGGCATTTTCCACGACACCGGCGGCATGGCCGGCTCTTGGGGCGACATGCACCCCGTCATGGTGCAAAGCATGGGCCTGCCCAGCGACTGCGAGCCGGGCAGCGGCGCGGTCGATCTCGACGACTTCAAGCGTTTCATGGGCCGCTGGCTCACGGAGGGCACGCAAGGCGTCGACTATTTCATCCACATCGGAGACATCCTCTGGAAACCGGCGATCAAGGACTACTTCACGCGGACGCTTCCTCTCTGGCATCTGCTGGGCAAGTATCACGTCCCGCAGGCGGAACTGGCCGTGATGCTCAGCGACCGCAACCTGCGGCTTTGCGGCTTTCCTTGGAACAGCAACGACGTGCGGCCGGACCTGGTGCAGCGAAACCGCTTCTGGGAAGTAATCTGCAATCTGCTGGCCGACTATCCCCGCGGCGGCGTGCTGGAGCAGGATTTCGCGCGGGGCAAGGCCGACCGCTTCCGCGTCGTTCTCGACGGCGACACCACGATCATGGACCCTCCGGTTGTGGCTGCCATCGAGCAGTGGGTCCGCCGCGGCGGCGTCTTCATCACTTTTCACCAGACCGGGCGGCACACCTCGGACGTCCCCAACGCCTGGCCGATCTCCCGGCTGACCGGCTATGCCGTAACAGGAGTCGACCGGCTCTCCGCCAACGGAGACGGCATGCCCAGCCGCCGACTGCACCTGGTCTCGGGACAGAAGGTCTTTCATAGCGACGTGCCCGAGTGGCGCTACGTCGAAAGCAGCGCGGGGCTGTCGCTCAGGAAAATCGACCCTGCCTGCGAGGATCTCTTGCAGTGGGACGACGGGGCCGTGGCCGCGGGTGTTCGCCGCTTGGGCAAGGGAATGGTCTTCCACCTCGGCGCGAACTCCCTGCTGCTGCCGTTCCAGGTCCTCGAGTGGCTGCACGTCAAGAAAACGCCGATTGCCAGCAGCGACCGGGCCGTAACGACCAGGCATTTTGTCAGCAACAATGGGTTATATGATGTCTGGCTGATGTGGAACACCAAGGGAGAGCCGGCGACGGCGACGTTTGCTTTCCGCGAAGGCTTTCGGCCCGTCGCGCTCCGCGATGCGCTCACCGGCAAGCCCGTGGCACTGGAAAACCGTGGCGACGGCGTCAAGCTGCCGAACGTGTCGTTCTCGGCTTGGGAAACGCGGGATACCTGAGTCCCCGCCGCCAAATCGGGCAAGCGCCCGCCGATTGGTTCGCTCTGCAGCGCGACTGGTGGGCCGGCGCGGCCGATGCCGGTCCGCCCATTCCCGCCTTCGCGTCGAGAACTTGCGTCGATTTGACTGACGATTGGGCCTTCAAGACGCTCGAAGGCGGCGCTATGGGCGATCCGGCCGAAAACCTCGCGCTGGCCGATCCGCAGTTGGACGATTCCTCTTGGAGGCGGATGCGGATCGGCATCTACAACGTGCCGGAAAACGCGGATGTGCATCATGCTGTCTTTCGCAAGACGTTCCACGTGCCAATGGATTGGAACCATGGCCGCGTCTGTCTGTTCACTCACAGCGACGTGCTGGGCAAGTGGCGACGATACCTCGATGGCAAACCGTTGGAATCGAGAAACGGGCCCGATGACGATCTGGGTGGACGGTTGAAAGCCGGCAGCACGCATTGCCTGGCGATTGAGCTTTGGGGCCCGGAGCTGCCGGCAGGCACTCCCACGCCGATCTTTCTCTCGTACCGGCCGGATCCTCTGGCGCAGCAATCCCTCAAGGGCCGCTGGTCCTATGCGGCGGACCGCCTTGTCTACGGCCCCACTTTATCCCTGCCGCTGACGGTGCCGGCCGCGGGCTCAGTCCGCACGACAGTCAAGATCGACGCTTCCCAATCGGTCCGCAACGTCATGATCCACCTCGAGGCGGGCGTCGACGCCGTGATTCTCAACGGCCATTGGCTCGCCGGGTTCAGCAATATCTATCATCACGTCGATCTGAATGCCACGCCCTGGGTTCGTTTTGGCCAGGAGAACGAGATTATTGCGGTGATTCATGAGAAGACCACGATCCCGGACGCATGGCTGGAGTTCTACGACAAGGACGTTTATCCGTAGCGCAAGGGCACGGAGGTAGGCGACGTGGCCGGCTGGGCGCTGTTACAGAATGAGGACCTAAGTGGTGAATTTCGGAAATAACGTCGGGGTTAGGATGGTGGGGTGGGACCAGATCGCGTAGCGAGCCCAGGCCCACCATAACGCGTTTTCCAGCCGATTGATCTGGTGATTCCGCGCTCGCTACGCGAACTGATCCACCCTACGCCTAGACCAACGTACCCTGACATCATTTCTGAAATTGACCACCAAGATCGTGGAACTTTCTCCACGGGACGCACGTCTAAAGTGCGTACTGCTCCGGTTGCGGCACACACGCGGCAATGAGCGGTCGGAATTCCAGCTTTGGCCGGCAGTTCGAATGTTGACCGGCTATACTGCCAGCGGTTGGCAATGTTTCGTTTAACCCGGTGCGGGGCACCCGCACCGGGTTAAACGAACAAATAAACACCGTCCCCCAAGGATTCTTCCATGAAAACGCTATTCTGCCGTTTTGGCTCGCTTCCTCTGTTGTTCCTGCTCCTGGGCGGTGCGACCGCCGCGGACACTCCGGCCGCGATTGCGAAAAGGGCCTCGGCCGATGCCCCGCTGGTGGCTGAGAAAATCCGCGGGGCCATGCAAGACCGCCACTACGACGCCGCCGCCAAGGCCATCGACGAATCGATCCGCGCCAAGGAGGCCCCGCGCGACTACCTGCTTTACCTCAAGGGTCGGGCCCTCCATCTCGATGGCAAGTACGACGAGGCAATTGCCACTTTCGATCAGTTGAATCAAGAGCTTCCCAAAAGCCCATGGGCACGCCGGGCCCGTTTTGCCAAGGCGGTTGCCCTGGCCCGCAAAGGCGACTTCCGCAGCGCAGAATTAATCTATCGCGCCGAGGCCCAGTACCTGCTCTCGACCGATCGAAAGCAACATATGGCGGGGATTTACTTGGAGTTCGCCGACGCCTGTTTCAAGCCACTCAAGGAAGAGCAGAAGCCCGACTACGCCAAAGCCCTGGAGTTCTATCGAAAGGCCATGGAGACCATCGCTACCGGACAGTCCGGCGAGCGCGACGGGGAACTGGCCAGCGACGAACAAAAGATGAGGATCGAGTTGCTCATCGGCCAGTGCCTGCAAAATCTCGGCAAGCCAGGCGAGGCGGCCCCCGTATTCGAGAAGTTCATCAAGGACTATCCCGGTTCGGCGGCGGAGACGTCGGGAGTGACCGTGCAGTTTCCCGATTGGGCCCACAAGGCATGGAATCGCCAGAGGCCCTTGAATATTGAGGCCCGCTACCGCCTCGGCCAATGCCGCCTGGCAGAAGGCAACGCCCGCGAGGCACGGCGGGTCTGGCAGGATCTCTTGGCGAAATTTGTGGATGTCCAGTCGCCGTGGATTTCCGACGCACAGTTCGACTTGCGCGGACCTGGAATATCCCCAACCCGGGCGACGAGGAGCAATTGAACCTCGGCATCGCGGCGCTCAGGGCATTTTTGGAACGTTTTCCCGCCGCTGCCAAGGCTGGGCAGGCCCACTTGGAGATCGCCCAGAGCTTTCTCAACCGCGGCCGTCCTGCCGATGCGGCCGCAGCGCTGAAGCAGTTCCTCTCCGATCCCCGCTGCCGCCAGAGCAAAGAATTGCCCGACGCCCAGAACCTGCTGGGCCGAGCCTGGCAATTGCAAAAGGACTACACCCAAGCCCTGGCCGCCTGGCGCGAGTTTCTCGTCAAGTACCCGGCCCACAAAGCCTGGAGCGAGGTGCAACGGGCGATTGTCCAGACCGAGTACCTCATGGCCTGCGAACAGTTCCGGGCCAAGAAGTATGCCGAGGCCAACCGCCTCTTCGGCGAGTACCTGGCCAAGTATCCACTGGATTCCCGCAGTCCGGCGATCCTCCTGCTTATGAATCAGAAGAACGTGGCGGAAGAGAAGTGGGACGAGGCCATTTCTGCCTGGCGGCGGCTGGTCTCCAAATATCCGGGCACGGACCAGGCCTCGCGGGCGCAGTACCTGATTGGGGCGACGCTGGAGCAGAAGCTCGGCCGCCTTGAGGACGCTTTGGAGGAATATCGCAAGGTCACCTGGGGTTCGGCGGCCGGCGATGCGCGGATGGCTGCCGCCCGACTGACGGCCAAGACCATGACGGTGTCCACGGAGCGGATCTTCCGCAGCGACGAGACGCCCAAGCTGAAACTGGTGACCCGGAACATCGAGTCGGTCACCGTGCGGGTCTACAAAGTTGACCTGGAGACCTACTTCCGCAAGATGCACCTCGCCCGCGGCGTAGAAGGACTGGACATCAGCCTCATCGATCCCGACGCGACCTTCGAGTTCAAGGTGCCCAAGTACGCCAAGCACCAGGAAATAGAGAGCCAGCTCGTAGTTCCGCCTTTAGGCGGTGTGGTGAGCGGGGAGTCCGCTAAAGCCGGCACTACCAGCGGCGGTGTGATGGCCGTGACCGTGAGCAGCAAGGCATTGGAGGCTACGACGATGGTCATCCAGAGCGACCTGGACGTGATCGTCAAGAGTTCCCGCGACGAGGTGTTCGTCTTTGCCGAGAACATGCTCAGCGGCAAGCCTTGGCCGGGCGTGCGATTGCTGATTTCCAATGGCCACGCGGTCATTGGCGAAGGAACGACCGACGCCCACGGAGTTTTCCAGAAGAACTACCGCGATTTACCCGCTAGCGCCAGCGAAGTTGCCGTGCCGGCGGTGGATAGCGTCGCACCGCCCATCAAAACGCCTGCACCGAGCGAACCGGATCCCGCGCCCAGCGAGCGGTTGCCGCCGCCGGCTCCTCCCGCTCCGCCGCCTGTGCCATGTTCCGTGCCGGCCGACGATCCATTTGGCGGAGTGCCCGCCACACTGCCAAGCAAGCCGGCGCCCCAGCAAGCGGCCGTCGAGCGGCGGGGCGTCGCCGTTGGCGTCCAATGACATCCGCGTCTTTGCCGTCGTGGGGAACAACGTGGCCTCCAACATGCTCGACCTCCAGGGCGTGGGCGTGGCCCAGGGGTTGACCGACAAGGGATATATCTATAGCGATCGGCCCGCCTATCGCGCCGGGCAACTGGTCAATATCCGCGGCTGCCTCCGCCGCGCCGTGAATGACGCCTATACTGTCGACAGCGGCAAGCCGTATACGGTCGAAGTTTTCGACTCCCGCAACCGGCCCATCCGCCAGGAAAAGGTGAAGCTCGACGCCTTCGGCAGCTTCCACGTCCACTTCATCCTTCCGCCCAACAGTCCCCAGGGCCAATACCGGGTGCTAGTCCACGACAACGCCGCACAGAACTTCCAGGGTACGTTCCTCGTCCACGAGTATCAGCTCGAGCCGATTCGCCTGGTGGTCGATACGCCGCGGCGGGTCTACTATCGCGGCGAGCCGATAGAGGGCACGATCCGCGCCGAGTTCTACTACGGGGCGCCGGTAGTCGGCCGCGAGGTCCGCTACCAACTGGTGGGCGACCGCCTGCAAACGGCCACTACGGACGCCAAGGGCGAGATCCACTTCAATTTGCCCACCCGCGAATACAGCGAGTCGCAGGTCCTGCCGCTGACGGTGCAACTGCCCGAGGGCAATGTCAATGCCCAAGTCAATTTCGTGCTTGCCGCCCAAGGCTTTTCCATCGGCGTGAGCACGGTGCGGCCCGTTTACGTTACCGGTGAGTCGCTGGAGGCCACGGTGAATATCCGCGACGCCGAGAACAAGCCGCTGGCACAGAAATTCGTACTCAAGGTCTTGGAAAGGACTTTGGTGGAAGGCCGGCAGGGAGAGCGGCTCGTTGAGGGGCGTCCGGCGGCGACCGCTGCTGACGGCAAAGTGCGGCTGACGCTCAAGATCGACAAGGGTGGCACGTATTTCCTCCGCGCCGAGGCGACCGACCGCTTTCGCAACCCGATCACAGGGCAGGCCACAATCGAGATCAGCGGCGAGGACGATCTGGTCCGCCTGCGGATCCTGGCCGATAAGCACACCTACAAGGTCGGCGACGTGGCCGCCGTGCAATTGCACTGGCGCGACGAGCCGGCCCTGGCCCTGGTGACCTACCAGGGTGCGCGGGTGCTGGACTATCGGCTCGTCGAGCTGAAGACGGGCGTCAACGAGTTGCAAATTCCCATGACGGCGAACCTGGCCCCGAATTTCGAGCTGGCCGTGGCGGTGATGACGGAAGAGAGCCGGGGAGAAAGGGGGAAAGGAAGAAACGAAAAAGGGGAGACGCGAGGCGCGCAGGCGAGTAATGCTGGTCCCGGGAAAAACCAAATTGAAAGCGGGAATAAAATCCCGCACTCCAAACTGAAATTCCATACCTCGACGAGCCCGTTTACCGTTGAACGCGATCTGCGGGTGAAGATTGTGACCAAACCAAAGAGCCATCACCCCGTACCGGAGGGTGAGGGGACCAGGCAAGTTCGGCCCGGCGATGAACTGGAGGTGACGGTGACGACTACCGATCCCCAGGGCAAGCCGGTGGCGGCCGAATTGAGCCTGGCAATGGTCGAGCAATCGCTGCTGGAACGGTTCGCCTCACCGCTGCCTTCGATCGAAGACTTCTTCCGCGGGGCCGCACGCGAGCCGGCCGTCCGCTGCACGTCGAGCATCACTTTCAACTATCGGCCTGCCACGCAGCCGATCAACCCCATGCTGCTGGCGGAGAAAGATCGCGAAGAGATTGCCAAGGAGGAGGAAGAGAGCCGGCGAGCAGGGCTCGTGCCCGTAGTGGGCCGTTTCGCGGCCGCACAACAACCGCTGTTCGGTGATTGGGAACGGGCTGACGCACCGCGAATCAATATTACCGAGGAGGCCGAAGAGGAACTCGGGTTGATACCCGGGGAATATAGCGTGAATGCTGGGCAGTACCTGAACGATGCGGTTAAGTCTTCGGTTTTTAGCCGCAGTGGTGCGACTGGTGCGACCCGCGGTTTCCAAAGTCCGAGCAGTATTGCTCATCAGCAAAGGCAGCAGGCCGGGACAGATCTGCCTGTATATGTCCAAGGGCTAAATCTCTCCGTTGAATTCAACGACGGCAGCAGTCGCGCCAACGAGCTTGCCGCCAACGGTATCTTCACCCAGGACCTCAGCGTGCCTTTCCCCCAGGGCAGCTATGCCTTGGCAGTTCCCCAAAGCGGCAACGGATTCGCCGGCGGCGAGGCCATCAGCGGCGAAGATATCAACGGCCTGATCGCGCAAAAACAGAGCCAGGTAATCGTCGTCGATAACTCGGGCATGTGTCGCAACGTCAAGCTCGGCAACGGCAAGCTCGACGACAAGCGGGCAGCGGACATGGCGGCCGAATTCAACGCCTCCGGTGCGATCCTGCTCTCGGCCCTGCTGCCCCAGGAGACCGGATACTGGAACCCGGCCGTCACTACCGGCGCCGACGGCAAGGCCACGATTACCCTGACTGTGCCCGAGCGGTCCACCGCCTGGAAATTCCTGGCCAAGGGCCTCTCCGTCGATACCCTGGCGGGCGAAGCGACCGACGACCTCGTGGTGAAAAAGGATCTCTTCGGCGAAATCAAGCTGCCGCTGGCCTTCACCGACGGCGATACCGCCGAGATTCCCGTCACGGTACAGAACGACGTCGTCGAGAAGGGGCCGATTGAAGTCGTGCTGCGCACGACGGTTGACAATCGCCGCGTGGAAGAGACAAAGACAATTCAGGTGACGGGCAAGGGAATCCAGGAAGTTAGGTTCAAGGTCGAACTGAAACGGCCGGAAAAGAAGGGTGGGGAAACGCGGAGACACGGAGACACGGAGAACGAGGGGAGCGCAGCGGCGGACGTTCAATTCGAGCTTGTCGTCCGCGCTGCCGGTCACGAAGACCTCGTCCAGAGGTCTGTCCCGCTGCATCCCTATGGCGTGCCGGTCTTCACCGCTGCCAGCGGCTCGGGTGAGGCCGACGCAACTGTCTGGCTTACGGCCCCCGAGGGAATGTCGCCCGAATCGGCCACGATGCAGATCCTCGTCGGCCCCACCGTCGAGCGGAGCCTCTTGGATATTGTTCTCGCCCCCGCCCCATGGTGCCAAATGGAAACCGGTCGCCTCGCCTCCGGGCTTGACACGGCCGCCAGCGACGTGATGGCCTCCTTGGCTTTGCAAAAGCTGCTGGGCGGCAGCCGTGACGCGGGCGGACCCGAGGCCATGGCCCTGGAAAGCCGCATCCGCGGATCCATCAGCCTGCTGCTTGCCGCACAAAATGACGGCGGCAGTTGGAGTTGGACGGGCACGCCCGGCGCGGCCGCCGATCGCTACGCCAGTTGCCGCATCGTGTGGGCCATGACTCTGGCCCGCAAGGCCGGATATATTGTGCCCGACGACGCCTATCAAAAGGCCCTCGGTTACTTGCGAAATCAGGTAGCGGCGACCGACAACGCCGACTACGAGAGCAAGGCCATCCTGCTGCACGCGCTGGCTGTGGCCGGGCAAGGCGATTTTGCCCTGGCCAACCGCCTCTATCGCGACCGCAACGCCATTTCCTCAGCGGCATTGGCCCATTTGTCCCTGGCGTTCGCCGCCATGGACCGCAAGGCGACGACCCAGGAGCTCCTCGGCCTGCTGGAAAAGCGGGACCTCGATCGCTTGAGCACGCGCCGCGACGCGGCCCTGGGCATCCTGCCCTGGAGCAGTTCGCCTTCCGAGTTGCGGGCCCTGTATGCCCTGGCAATCCAAGAGGTCGTGCCCAAGTCGCCGAAGGCCAAGGAGCTGGTCGATTGGCTTCTCGCCCATCGCACCGGCAACCGCTGGAGCCCGGACAAGGCGACGGGCCCCGCCGCGCTGGCCTTGTGCCGCTGGTTCGCCGATAGCCGCTTCCAGGCCGATCGCTACCAGTTGAACGTCTTCGTCAACGACGTGCGAGTCAAGGCGCTCGACATCAATGCGTCAACTTGGGGCAGCACGCAGGTCATCGACGTACCGCGGCGATTCCTCGCGCCGTTGGCCGAGAAAGGCAAGCAACGCGTCAATTTTCAGATCGGGGGCCGCGGGCGTTACGCCTTCCAGTGCATCCTGGGCGGCTTCGTGCCGGCCGAGAAGCTCCGCAGCACCGCCGGTAGTTGGTCGGTCGAGCGCCACTACGAACCGGCCCCGCTGGAACTTGACGGCCGCGAGATCCCCCGCGGCTTCGCAGTGCTGGTAGGCAGCTATCAGACCTTCCGCAATCCGCTCGACCAACTGCCCGTCGGCCGCCGCGGCATGGTGAACATCGAACTGCGACGAAACGTGGCATGGAACACGCCCGCCGAGCGATTGGAGTACCTCGTCGTCACCGAACCAATCCCTAGCGGCGCGACGGTCATCGAGAAGTCAGTAAGCGGTCCCTTTGAGCACTTCGAGATCGGACCCGGCGAGATCACTTTCTACGTCGGCAACCAGTTTGGACTGGGCACGCTCCATTACGAGCTTTACGGCTACCTGCCGGGCAGTTACCGCGCGGGCCCGACGGTGGTGCGCAACGCCCATCGGCCCGAAGAGCTGCTGGTTTCGACGCCGAAGTCGCTGACCGTGCTGCCGCAAGGGGTCGCATCGGCCGATCCCTATCGCCTCACGCCCCAGGAGCTTTACGAGTTGGGCAAGCGACTGGCGGCCAAGCACGACTACGCCGCGGCCATGCCCCGCCTGGCGGAGCTGGTGGAGAAATGGAACCTGCGGCCGGAGATTTACAAGGAGGCTGTCGAGACGCTGCTGGACATCCACTTGGCGATTGGCCCGCCGGCCAAAACCGTCCACTACTTCGAGATCGTCAAGGAGAAGTGGCCTGCCGAGGAGGTGCCCTTCGCCAAGATTATGAAGGTGGCCGCAGCCTATCACGAGATGGGCGAGTACGAACGCAGCTACCTCGTCTTCCGCGCTACGGTCGAGGGCAACTTCGCCCGCGAGAGCGAAGCGGCCGGTTTTCTCCAGTCGCAGGGCGAGTTCCTGCGGAGCATCGAGGCCATGAGCGGGCTGGTCCGTGATTATCCACCGGAGGGATACGTGGCAGCCGCCACGTACGCCCTGGCACAACAGGTGGCGGCCAAGGCGCCCGAAGCAGCCGCCGATCCCAAATTGCGGCAGGAAAAGACCAATCGCGTCGATTTGCTCCGCCGCGCATGGACGATGCTGGAGGGTTTCTTGACGGCATGGCCGGACGATCCAGCGGCAGACCAGGCCGCCTTTGCTTCGGCCAGCACACTACTGGACTTGAAGGCATACCACGAGGCGGCCGCCGCTTGCCAGCGGTATGCCCAACGCTTTGCCCAAAGCGACCTTCTCGATAGCTACTGGTACATCATCGGCTATTGCCAGTTCGCCTTGGGGCGGAGCGAGGCGGCCCTGGAAATGTGCGGCAAGGTGGCCGAGGCCCGACATATCGACAAGGCCACTGGCCGCGAGATCGAAAGCCCCAACAAGTGGCAGGCGATCTATATTCTCGGCCAAGTCTATCACGGGCTGGGCGAAGCCGCCAATGCCATCCGTGAGTATCGCCGCGTGGAGGACCGTTTCGCCGACGCCAAGGAAGCGATTGCCTACTTCCTCCGCAAGGCCATCGATCTGCCCGAGGTGACCACGATCAAACCGGGCGAGCCCGCCCAGGTGGAATTGAAGTTCCGCAACATTGCCGTCTGCGACGTCAAGGTCTATCGCATCGATCTGATGAAATTCAGCCTCTTGCGGCGGAACCTGGCCGGCATCGCGCAGATCAACCTGGCCGGAATCCGCCCGCTGCACGATACGAGCGTCGCGCTCGGCAACGGCCAGGATTATCGCGACCGAACTCGGAAGCTGGACTTGCCGCTGAAGGACGAAGGGGCCTACATGGTGGTTTGCCGCGGCGACGACATGCATGCCAGCGGGCTGGTGCTGGTCACGCCGCTGGCCGTGGAAGTCCAGGAAGACGCCGTCAGCGGCCGGGTGCGGACGACGGTAAAGGACGTCAAGGCTGACCGTTACCTGCGCAATGTCGATGTGAAGGTGATCGGTAGCAACAATAACGATTTTGTCTCCGGCGACACCGACCTGCGGGGGGTGTTCGTGGCCGACGGCATCAAGGGCCGTTCGACCGTGATCGCTCGAGTCGAGCCTTCGCGCTACGCATTTTATCGCGGCGTGACCTATTTGGCCCTGCCAGCGCCGGCCGCTGTCGCAAAACCGGCGTCTAACGCCTCCCCAGCGGACGCAGCGGCCCAGCCAGCCCCGGCCCAGCAGCCAATTTCCCCAGAGAAGGGGTTGCTGGAAGGAGTGGAAATGCAGAACCGCAGCTACCAGGGACAGCAAATGGAGAATCTGAAGAAGATTTACAACAGCCCATCCAAGGGGGTGCAGGCTGAAAAGGCATTTTGACGGCGGGATTTTTCCCGAAACCTTTTGCCATGGGACGGGTTTAATATAGTGCGAATAGCTGCCCCTCTGGGGCCGTTGATCGCCACCCTCCGATGCCGGGCGGAAGCAATTCTCGCCCCCCACCTCGTCGCTTCGGTTCGACGTCGGAGATAAGGCGGAAGGAGCGGGCTCCCTTGGCCCCCTTCCGCCTTAATTTTTATCAGTACGTCAGCCCGGAAAGGCTGATGTACTAGATGCTGCCAGAATTTGTTCCGCTGCTTGTTCCCCGCTATGGATGCAGTCCGGCAGGCCTACACCGCGAAATGCGCTGCCGGCCATCTTCAATCCGGGCATTGCCGCCAAACGGGCCTCGATTCGGGCAATTCGCTGTTGATGACCAACATGATACTGGGGCATTGTCCGCGGCCAGTGGGCAATATCGCAAAACATTGGCTCGCCTTCGATTCGCAACAAGGGCCGCAAATGACTCACAACCAACGGAAGTAGTTCTTTATCGGGCATCTCGGCCAAGTCCGGACGCCGGGCGCCGCCGACGAATACCCGTAGCAGCGTCGTGCCCGCCGGGTGCGGTGCGGATACTTCTGGCTGCTGAAACTGCAAGCCAGAATCGGGCTATTTTCGATCGACGGCACCACAGCCCCCATACCGTCCAGCGGATGCTTCACTTGTCGCAAGTCGTAACCCAGCGATACGATCGCCGTGCCCGAATACTCGATTTCCGCGAGTTCTGCCGCCAGTTCGGCATCGACCGCGGCAAGCAACGTGCTGGCCCGATGGGCCGGCACGGCCACTACTAGCGCGTCGAACTCGGAAAAGCCGGGGGCTGGCGTGACCGTTTTTCCTGCATGGTAGAGACGCCAGGCATTGCCATTGCGCTCGATTTTTTGGATGGGAGTGCCCAGCCGGATCGAATCCGGAGGCAATTGGGCTACAATTGCCTCGATCAGTGTGCCGAGTCCTTGGGACAGCGTGACGAACATACTGTAGCGGGCGCCACTTTCCGAATGCCCATTGGGCCGCTGCCTCATTTGGCGTCGCATGGCCCGGATCAGGCTGCCATGCTGCTTCTCCATTTCGCGGAACCGGGAAAGCGTGGCCTTGACGCTCAATTTTTCCATGTCGGCCGCATATACGGCGCTGACTAGCGGTTCCACAAGGCGGTCGAACGTCTCACGGCCGAGGCGGCGGCGGACGAATTGGGCCATGCTCTCGTCGTCGTCGTCCCGCCGTGGCGGGATGAAGTATTCCATCGCCGCCCGCAGTTTACCCAAGGGGCTGAGGATTGGCGTGACGGCCATTGGCCAGAGCTGCGTGGGGGCCATCATGAGAAAGCCGTCTGGCAGGCGGTGCAGGCGATTGTGGCGAACCACGAATGTGCGGCGACAGGCCGAATTGGTCTGCACGAGCTGGTCCGTCAGCCCCAGGCGGCGACAGAGATCGAGGCCCCAAGGCACCGTGGTGATAAAATTATCGGCGCTCTGCTCGACTTGGAAGCCGTCGCGATGCACGGTGGAGACAACGCCGCCCAGCCGCGAACCGGCCTCGAAAAGCGTCACCTGGAGTCCGGCGTCCAATTCCCGAAAGCGGTGGGCAGCCGCCAATCCGGAAATTCCCCCGCCGATCACCGCGATCCGCCTATTCTCAGGTAAACGCATTTATTCACTGGCTCCATTTTGGCTGCAAGCCTGACTATTCTACCCAGTCGTAGCCAGTTATCCCAGTCGAGTTTTCAACACCGACCCACAGCGGGCACCGCGCACCCATGGTCGGCGAGGGGAGGCTGCCGCCCCTCGCTTGCGCTTCGGTATAGAATCCGCGGAACTTCATCTTGGCGTGGTAAAAGGTTTTTGTTACGCTTGCCCCTAACGACGACGACGCTTCAGGATCGAAGCGGCAAGTCGTCGCAGCTAAGCCCGTGTGGCTCAGCATAAGGGGGACGGATGCGATATCTCACGTTTCCATTGGGTCGTGACGGTCCTACAAGGAAGGAGGCCGGCATGCATTCCGGACAAAAACAGGAAATCCGTGTCCACATTCGGTGGATGATCCGCCGCGATATGGCTGAAGTGCTTGAGATCGAACGGGAGAACTTTGAGTTTCCCTGGGTCGACGAAGACTTTATCCGATGTCTGCGGCAGCGCAACTGCATCGGCATGGTCGCCGAGCATGAAGGCCGCGTTGTCGGCTTTATGATTTACGAACTGCACCGCACGCGCATTCACGTGCTGAACTTCGCGGTTTCCAAGCTCTGCCAGCGGCTGGGCGTCGGCAGCCAAATGATCGCCAAACTGATCGCGAAACTTTCGGCGCAACGGCGCAGCCGCATCGTCCTGGAGGTTCGCGAGACGAACGTAGATGCCCAGTTGTTCTTCCGCGAGAATGGCTTTCGGGCGATCTCCATTCTCCGCAGTTTCTACGACGACACGCCCGAAGACGCCTACTCGATGCAATATCGCTATCGCACCGAGAAGCCGGCTGCGATCGAAACGCCAGATCGAGTCACCCGTCGGGCCGCATAGTCGCCGCGACGCCAATTCGCCGCAAACCAGGCCGGAAGCGAAAACTTCCGGCTTTTTCATGCGCGGGCAGGGGCCTTGAGTCCTATACGACCTAGGACCCATCGCGTTAATATGGGCAATCTACATTAGCTTTGCCATTTATTCCGGTTATGCCGGCGCGGCATGGTAAAGTTTTCCGCCTGGGGGTCCTGTGCGTTAAGTTCCGCTTGTAACGGTTCCGATGACAATTCTGCCTGTAGTGCCTGTATTGGCTGTAGCGGTCATAGCGATTGCAACGGTTAATTTGGCCGATCAATACTTTCAGGGGGGATTGCCATGCGATTCGTATTGCACGTCGCTGCCGCCGCGCTGGTGGTGGCCATCGGGATGGGAGATTTGACCTCTGCCAGAGCGGCCGACCGGTCAATCCAGGCTCAAATCCGGGGCCGCCAGAAGATCCGCGCCGAGTTGGCAGCAGCCTTGGAAAAGGGCTATCTGACGCGGATGGACCAATACCACATTTTGCTCGACGCCAAGGAAGTGTTGAACCGCGACGACCTCCGCGGCCTGGAGCAAACCCTCAGCCGAATTGGCGCACAGCAAGCTGCCGCGCGGCGACCGGCGACAACCAATGCGACCACGGTCAAGACCGAGCTTCCCCAGGATACCGGCAACGCCACACCGACCATAACACCGTCAAACTACGAGGCCGCCGAGTTGCCGACGATCGCCGACCCGGCGCCTAAGAACGCCAAGGCCCTGAAAGACGCGGGCAGTGTGGAAGAGGTTCCGGCTGGCATCGGCAAGCCGGCCATCCATCTGGACAACGAGGTCCCCGAGGGTTGCGAGTGCGATCCGGAAGACTCTGACTCTGATACCTGCCGCCTGCGCCGGCATTGGGTGGACTTCGACGTTTTCTCCTCGGTCGACGCCTTCAAAGGACCGATCGACCTGGGCGACGCCAACGGCAACTTTGGTTTGCGATCAGGCTTTAATTCCGCCGTGTCAGTCTTCCCCCGCCTGGGATTTGGCCTACAAGCCGGACTCGCCGACGTCCTCAGCAATCTCAAGGGAACGCCTTATCCCGAGCCCAACGCCACCAGCCGTAACCAGGTCTTCGTCACCGTGGGGATGTTCCAGCGGATCAATCGGGAGCAGGGCGCGTTCACCTACGGTTTTGCCTATGACTGGCTGTTCGACAACTACTACTCCGACTTCCATTTCGGCCAATGGCGGGTCAAAGGGGCGTGGTCCATGGATCCCTGCAACGAAATTGGCATCGAGGCCGCTATCCCGGAACATGGTGACTCGGGCCAGATTCCCACTTTCTTCGGCACCACCCAGATCGTGTCGTTCAAGCCCATTGCCCAAGGCGACCTGTATTGGACCCACACTTGGTGCAACGATGCCAGCGTCACTGGCCGGCTGGGCGTGGCCGAGCGGCCCGGTGAATTCACATTCGGCGTAGACAGCCGAGTGCCCTTGACCGAATCCATCGCCTTGACCAACGAAGTCAGCTACATCATGCCTGATGCGGCCGGCGGCGCCGTTGGCCAAACGCGGGAGATTTGGAACGTGTCCGTGGGCATCGAGTTTGTACCCGGCGGCTTTGGCCACGGCGGCTGTGGCTGCTTCAAGCCGTTCATCCCCGTGGCCAACAATGGCTCGATGGCGGTGCGGGAATTAGGCGATTGAACCACCACTGACCCGATGGCGTTCATGCCAGGAAATTTGGCCGGACGCCAGCCACCCCCCCGCTGGAAAAACTTGGCAGGCATTGGTATATTCACAGGGTTCCCGGAAGAGGGATTGCGGATTTGCCTAGAGTTTTCCTGATAGAGGAACTATCCCATTCCGGCCGGCTAGTGTGACTATCCGATTGACTGGGGCCAGGTTTCACCATGTCGAGCAAAATTGCGGATTGCCGCTTGTTTTTGACAGAGTTTCGCCGTAACTTCCGCACCACAGGGGCCATCTTGCCGAGCAGCCGGCGGCTGTCGGCGGCCTTGGTGCATTTTGTCCGCGAAACGGCCGATCATCGGCCGCGGCGGATCCTCGAAGTCGGGCCGGGAACCGGCGCCGCGACCCGCTACGTGATCCGCGGCATGCGGCCCGGCGACGCCCTGGATCTCGTCGAATTGAACAAATCGTTCGTCGATTGCCTCAACAACCGATTCCAATCGGACCCCGACTTCCAGCCCGCCGCCGCACAGTGTCGCGTGCTGCATTGCCCTATCGAGGACCTTTCGGCCGAGCCCACCTACGACATTATTCTGTCCGGGCTGCCGATGAACAACTTTGCCGTGACGGAGGTTGAGCACATACTGGACCTTCTGCACCAGTTGGCCAAGATCGGCGCGACGGTATCCTTCTTTGAATACATGGGCATTCGACACCTGAAGGCGACCCTCAGCGGCCGCACGGAACGGAGTCGACTTCGCGGGATTGGGCAAGTTGTCGGCCGTTTGCTCCGCCGTCACGAGATCCGCCGCGACTGGATCTGGTCCAATGTTCCGCCAGCCTGGGTGCACCACCTGCGATTCTAGTGCGGTAAAGCACAGTCCGGAACTGCGCGAGTTTGTTCCGACCTACCGTGCTCGTTATTAGCTACAAGCACTAACCTGCCGCCGGCTCTGCCCCCGGTGCCCGGGGCCCAAGTGGCGGCAGCTCGCCGCGACGGACCTGAACTTCCGTCGGCGCTTCGATTCCCACTCGCACCCGGTCCCCGTTGACCCGCACGATCGTCAGCACAATCGATTCACCCAATTGGATCCGCTGACTTTCTTTCCTCGACAACACTAGCATTATTGGACTCCCTGCAGTATTTTCCCTAGCGACTTTCTCGCGTTTAGTTTGAAGCAAATGGCTGGATTTCTGGACTGTCGATCAACTGCGTCGTCTGGAACCGCTCTCCTCCCGAACCGTAGAAGAGAATCTTGTTGCGGTCAGTTTCCCAGATGGCTGAGAATTGCGTGGCACGGGGCCCGTGCAGACAAAAGTGGATCCCGCAGGGCTTGTCGCGCCGCCGCAGGATCCGTTCCGTCATGGGAAAGGCACCGGTCTGTAGTTGGTACTGATTGCAAATCGTCGTGTTGACGTAGTCGCGAAGATCCTCCACACTGCTGATCTGTTGAAAACAAGTCAACATTGCTGAATACGTACTCCTCGCAAAACACAGAGCATCTTACGGCTGCGGATGTCTGCGTAGAAAAGGCAAGATGGAATGAATGACGCCAGTCTAACCTATCGGCAGTTTTCGAAACGGAATTCGCGGAAGAGACGAGTCGTCACCGCATGCTCTGCGGCGACATGCCGATTTTCCGGCTCTCCCTAATGATTGCAAGCCAAGGAGATAGGACTGCCGCCCAGACTCGATCGCCGGCAAGCGCGCTTTTCTCTCAAGTTGATCCGTGACCGGCATAGGCGCAACACTCGTTCGAATCCATCTATCCGGAACAAGGCGCAGCAAGCAATTTATTCTGCTGACGCTGTGCGCGCGGCGGCGGAATGAATTCCGCCTTACGAAGAGCAGGCAATGTCCTGAGCGCCGCGCAGTTGGCGGCGGAGCCAGCGATTGCAACGCAACAATTGGGCACGCCAGGCCAGCGTCGGAAAAAAAGTGAAGCGGTAGCTGCTCTTGACGCTGGTCCGCCAAGCCTGCTTCGTATCGTGGCTGCCCGTCCCCAGATCATAGCAACGGTCGCCGCGCCGATGACCGTCTTCCAGCATCAATTTTTGCAGCACCAGGCCGGAACGAAGATGCTTGAAGCGGGGATCAAAGCCGCGGCGCAGGCCATGGACGGTGCCTTGCCAGTGATAGTTGTAGGCGAAGGCGGTCGGCTCGCCGTTGAAGCAAAGCAGGTTACAATCCACCGCTCCGAGGCCGACCGCGGCGGCATGGGCATCGCGGAAGAACGCACTTACCTCATCGTGGCAAAGATTCGTGCGGTCGCCGCTTTCGCCCTGCCAACTTCGTCGGGCTATCGCGACGCAGGCGTCGTAAATGTCCCACCGCGGATCGACTTCCCCGCCACAAGCCGGTTCGGGCCGAAAGCGAACCAATTCCATCTTCCCTTGCTCCGCCATCCGCCGCTCAAGACGATCGATGTTCTTGCGGAACTTCGCCTCGCGGTCTTGCCAATAGGCGTTCCAGGCGTCAGGAAGTTCCACGAGCGAGGCCTGGTCCCACTTCTGCCCACAACTTCGGAAACCGGCCTGAGCCATGGCCTGCCCCGTTCGGCCCTGGTCCGCGCCGTCGGCATCGACCCAGCGGAGGTCGAGCACGTCCCAATCGCGGGGCGTTTGCCGCACATGTCGCAGGGCCGCGACGAGCGTGGAGCGCGGATTGGGCCCGATTGGGCCGTAAAATGTCGCCCAGTCGTGGAGCGGATAGGTGAGCATGCGAAGGCGGCCCACGCGCGTCGGCTCCATGCGTACCACTAAGGGCACGATGCCGACGGCATTCCCGCCTTCAGTCACGACAAGGATCCGCAACCTCTGCCCAGACCCAAAGTGCTTCCAATAGCAAACCAGCCATTCGAACGATTGGAAGAAACTGGCGCCAGGAGTCTGGGTCAGAAGGTTCTGCCAAGGTGCACGCCACTGGCCCGCAGTGGCTATCTGGTCGATTTCGTAGACTTCAAGCATGGACAAGGCCATCCTCCAAAGAAAAGTCTACTTCCTGATTCGTACGTCAGGTTTTTTAGCCTGACAATCGGGTATTACTCGGCTTGGAAACGTTGAAGCCGGGCAAATAAAGATCGCCAAATTACTGAAGTATTCGCCACGATTTTTTCGTGGCGTTGCTTGCAGTCGGCCGGAAAACGTGCTTCTATGGTTATGGTTTGTGACGGGTGGCGTCTTGCCTGCCAACCATTTTGCTATGTCTTGTAACCAGGAACCAGGAACGAAAGCCATGAATTCCTTCGATCGACGCTCATTCCTATCGGCGAGTCTTGGCGCGGCGGCCGCGCTGGCCACGAGCCGACTCCCCGCGGCAACCTGGAAGCACCAGATCCACAAGGCCCTCATCGGCACACCGAGCGAAAAGGTGTTGGCCGAGTGGAAGGCTGCCGGATTCGAAGGTTACGAATCGCAAGACCGCGCCGCCTCGCCGCGTGCGGCCGAGGCAGCCCGAAAGTTGGCGGAAAAGCACGGCATGCGAATCCACAGCGTGATGTTCGGCTGGGCCAACTTCAACCAACCGCAGGCCGTGGCGCACGACCTGGCCGCCGTCGAGACCGCACTGGCGGCCGCCCGAGCCTACGGCGCGGACACGGTCTTGCTGGTCCCCTGCCGCATTTCCGCAAAGATGCCCGATCCATGGGCATTCGACATCCGCTTTGACGAGGCCGGCCATATCCAGCAGGTCGTGGCCGGCGACAACGCCCCTTATGCAGACTACATCGCGGCCCATAATCGTTCGGCCGACGCCGCCCGCGACGCCGTGAAGCGGCTGATTCCCGCGGCGGAAAAGCAGGGCGTGATAATCGCGCTGGAGAATGTCTGGAATAACATGTGGGTCATCCCGGAGATGCACAAGCAGCTCGTCGAATCGTTCCAATCGCCCTGGGTCCGCGCGTACTTCGATATCGGCAACCACGTTACGTACTGTCCGGCGATCAATCCGCCACAAAAATGGATTCGCACGCTAGGCAAGCTCATCGCCAAGTGCCACGTGAAGGACTTCAAGCTCGGCCCCGGCGGACACGGTGGCGAGTTCTGCGACATTCGCGAGGGGAGCGTGAACTGGCCCGCGGTGCGGGCAGCGTTGGATGAAATCGATTATCGCGGCTGGGTATCGATCGAAGGCGGCAACCTTGCTCCCCCTGAGGGCAACCGCCGTCTGGACTTGATCCTGGCGGGGGAATAGGCCGCGTGAAATCTCAAATCCCAGATCTCAAACTGAGAGCTCAGGATCCTCGGTCTATGGCTTTGAACCGCTTCGCACAACCAGCCGCGCGCGGAAATTGAATCGCTCGTTCGGGGCCACGTCGCCGTTCAGGCTGAAGTCGCTGGCCTCGCCGGTCTGTTGGATATTATCGGCCCACTTGAAATCGATCGTCGCCGGCAGCCTGGTCAGGCCCAGCGCCCTGCGGGGCACGGCTAACTCCATCTCCTTGCCGGCAACACGGTAGGGTACGTCGATCGGCGCCCCCCAGCGATAGCCGCCCAGGCAACGCTCCAGCGAGGTGACCTGGGAACGGACGTTCGTGCGGTTGACGACGAAATCGTAGCCTAGCCAGCCGGTGGCTGGGTTGGCGTCAACATCTATGAACAGCAGCATCCAGTTGGGATCCGTGTGCGGCGTGATCGCCTCCCGCGTGCGGATGTAGAAGTAAAGATTCGCCTCGTCCCAGCTCACCTTGGCCGCCAAGAGGTCGTTACGGCCGCTCCGGTTGACATAAGGTCCCGCCTTGCCCACGCCGGCATGGTTCCGCGGGGCCGTGTCGCCCACACTGTCGAGAAACTCCGGCCCGACGGCGTTCCAGTCGTCGATGCGGCCGTCGATATGAATCGGCCGAGCGGTGACAGCCGGAACTGGCGGCACGCCCTTGAAGCGGCGGATGCCGGCCACGAGCTGGTAGTAGAAGTTGTCGCCGTGGCCGCCGCGCATCGGCTCGATGTCGCGGCTGAACTGCTCGTCGAACTGGTCTACGAAGGTGGAAACGCCGGCGCCGGGAAAACGGCCCGCGAACCATTCGTTCCAGCCGGTGACCATGACGATGGGCGGATCGAGCTTGTACGCCCGCTGCCACTGCTCTTGGAAGTTGGCCCCGCGATCCAGCGCCGCCCGCGACGGATCGAGCCGGCCGTCGTGGAAGCCGCGACCGCGGGCGTCGCCGTTACTCATATTCGTCACCCGCCCGTCGGTCGCCCGCAGGTTCTGGGCGACCGAGACATTGACCTGCTCCGGCTCATGGGGATCGTCGGTGTAGCCATAGGGCTGCGGATAGGCGGCCTCCCAGTGCCAGGCGTAGGGTGTGTTGATCATCTCAAACGGCCAATGGGCCCGGCGGAGCGTGAAAAACTTCTGCAATTCCGGACTGGCTTCCTTGGGATCGCAGATCATCAGCGGCCTGCCTTGCCAGCGGAACCAGAGCTCGGAGTAAAGGCCCGGTTTATAGAGGTCGTCGTAAATTTGCCGCGCCGTTTCGCCAGCCTTGGTGTTGAGCATGAAGGCGATTTGCGGCGTGCGGCCGCCTTCTTTGCGGACCTGTGCAAATACCTCGCAGAGCTTCATATAAACGGAGCGGTAGGTGACGGCGTTGGTCGTGTCGAAGATCAGCGTATCGACGCCGGCGTCGGCCAGCATCTGGGCATGGCGGCGGAGAACCCAGGGGTCGTCGGAGCGGTAGTATCCGAAAAGCGGCTCACCCCAGTAATGGGGAAAGCCATACGGCCCCCAGAGCGGCGAGTTGGGCTTCTTGAGGGCATCGGGATCGGCGGCAAAAATCTTGCTGATATCGTAGGGGCCCTGCCGCGCAGCGCCTTCCCCCCAGCCTTCGTGCCAAAGGAAATAGAAAATGGCCACGAAGCGATCGGCTCGTGGCGGGCCGACGTCGGCGGCCATGGGCAGCCGCCGGCCCAGGGCATCGGTCGCCGGCCAGGGAACGCCGGGATTGCCCGCCATCGCCGGGCCGCACAGCATAACGGCGAGAAGGGTAAGGACAGGTGTGCGGCGAAGGGAACGCGGGTGTTGTGTCATGGGAGATTTGGGCAAGCGGGTATTTATAACGTTAAGTAGGTCCGGTGGCCCGACCCCAGCGGGCTTGTCCCGGTCGGTGAAGTAGATTGGCGGCTACGAGCGGCCAACGCGCCATCTTTTGCTACCCTGACCGGTTCATCCGGGTAGTGAAGGAGATTGGCGGCTGTGAGCGGACTGGCGTAGCCACCAATCTGATTCACCAACCCGGATGAACCGGGTGGGGTTGGATCGCTGACACCGTTTGCGAACGGATCACTGCGGAATAAAGAATGGGTCGCTGTTGTTCTTGGTCGTCAGGAAGAACAGGTTCGCCGCGTCGACCTTCTTGGACAGCGCCTGCACCGAGCCGTCGCCCATGGCGCAGATGACCACGGCCGCATGCATCGACGACGGTCCATAGGCCGGCGCCGTCTTGGAGAAGCCGGCGTCTTCATAGGTGCCCGCATCGGCCCCCCGGGGACTGAAATCGTAGGCGAAGAACGTCCGTAGTCCCGCCCGGGCAACGCCCGAGTTCTCGCCGAAGGTGACGTCGTAACCCCGTGGTGCGAAGTAATTGTAAGGGGCCTGTGGCGCGGCGCCGGTGGGTGAACTCTTCTGCGGCAGGCCCACCAGGGTTGCCTCTTTGCCCACCATCCAGCGGCTGGCGGTCGAGTCCATGCTTTCCACAATCAAAATCGTATGCGAGGTGCCGTCGAGGATGTCGGCCATAGGGAGGTTCCTGGCGCTGGGATAGATCGCACCGTCGGGATGGAGGTACGTCCTGGCCGTTTGCACCGCCTTCGGGCCGTAGGGCGGCTCATCGTGCGGATGGAGCACCATCTTGAGGCTGTCGCGGCTCGACGCGCCAAGGGCCTTGTAGCTGGTGATCGCGAAGGGGGGCGAGGCCGCCGGACCTTGCCCTTCCGCGTTCAGCGGCACACTGGGACAAATGAACTCCTTGAGCTGCGTCTTCATAGCAGTGGCAATCGCCGGATTCGTTGTATCATCTAGATCGAGGGTTTTCTGGGGCAGGCTGCGGTAAAGCGTGTCATACTCCATGAACGGCAGGAGTTTGACCAGGAAGCTATATCCACCGACGGTCGATTTGCCAACGGGGCCATTGTTCAAACTGGCCGACGCTGGAAAGGAATTACTGAATGTCGAGGCATAGTTCTGCATCGCCAGGCCGAGCTGCTTTTCGTTGTTCATGCACTGGGCCCTCCGCGCCGCTTCCCTGGCGGCCTGAACCGCCGGCAGGAGCAGGGCGATCAGGATGGCGATGATCGCAATCACCACGAGCAACTCGATGAGGCTGAAACCGGGCTGAGCACGTCGGACAAGCATGATACACCTCAGAGAATAGGGGTTGTTGGATTGAGCGCTGCCCAGAATATTGGCGGCGCGGATGGTGGAAGTCAAGGCCCCGTAGCGTCACGGGATGTGAAACGGATCATTGTTGTCTTTGGTAATCAGGTTAGGTTGGAACCGTGACCGATACGCGCCATGTTCCCACGGCCGGCCGAGGGGTCATGCAGGCAAAGTTACTTCTTTGGCCGGTAGGCGAACGAATCCCAGTATCGCCGGTCCAACTCGTAAACGTCCAAAGGCTGCTTCGCCGCATCGAAGGCCTCGGGAAGCAACCCGAACCGCTTCATCTCGCGAACGTATTCGTCGCGGGGGTGGAAACCGGGCATGTCGAACCGTTTGAGTTCCTCCAGCCGCCGCTTACCAGCCTGACACATGGCCAGAAGCAGCCGGTAGTCGGGATCGGTGGTGGAGTGGAAGACGGCTTTCTCAGCTCTCACCCCCTGCCCCTCTCCGGGCGGGAGACGGGAGATCGCGGTCCCCCCCTTGTTTTTCCGCGGCACGCAGAGCCCGTAGCCGCCGGCCTCGCGAGCCAACGGCGCCAAGAGCACCAGCGATTTCTCCGGTCGTGACAGGTTAAAAATGATGTGCCGCGAGAACTCCAGGCGATGGTCGCCCATCGACGGCTCCCAAAAACTCAGGCCGGCCTCGTCGGAGAGCGAGCGAGCAATAGGGTTCGTCCGCGGATCGTGGCACGACGCGCACCTCCGGGCGAAGACCGCCTGGGCCGCCTGCGTTTCGGGCCAATCGCGGTCGTTGTTCAGCGTCTCCTCGTTGTTGATGTAGCCGCCGATGCTGCCGGTTCCCAATGCGGCGTAGGTGCCCGGATAGGGCGCGCCGATATCGAGCCACGTCCGCACGAGAAAGCGTTCCCGCTCCGTCGGCCGCGAGTCGTAATGCCCGCCGGCAAGCAATCGCATCAGCGGCGCCCCGCCACTGCCTAACGTCCGTGGTGGATAGTTGCTCTGCGCCAAGTTGCGGCCGTCGGCCAGTTGCCCCCAGACCGTGAGCGTGTAGTAGCTGTGGGAAAACATCGGCCCGTGATCGCCCGAGAGAATCACGCCGCCCTCGCGGCGGTCGTAGCCGTGGCAACGGACGCAATGGCGGTCGAGGATCGGCTGCACGTCCCGGGGGAAGTCGGGCAGATCGGGAACGCCCTCCAGCGGCTCGATCGCGCTGGCACGCCGCCCCATGGCCGCCAGAGTCGCCCGGTGCGGCCGCTGCGGCGCACTCGTGCGATGCTCGTGACAGCCGACGCAGCCCGCCGTCTCGCCCGGCTGAACCGTGCTGAAGCTCTGCATCCGCTTGACGGCCAGCCCCTTGTCGTCCAACGCCACGAACAACAGGCTCCGCCAGGCCGGCGCCTGGAAAAAGGCCGAACCGTCGGTCTCGACCGGCACCGTGCCTAGCACCCGCTCCAGCGTGAACGTACCCGCATAGCTCAAGGGGTCCATGCCGCCGGTGAAATTGATCGGCTTGGGCAGGCTCTCGATGACCATCAGCCGCTTGATCTCGCCGGGCCGCACGCTCGACATGTTGCGGCCATGGTAGACGTCTTCCAAGAGGTACGTACCGGTCGGCTGGGCGAGGTCCACCCGCGGCGGTACAGCGAATTCGACTGGCCGGGCTACGATCGGCCGTGGTTCATGCAGCCAAACGGGCCCGAACCCCGGGGGCGTGTAAAAAGCGTGGCCGTTTCGCCGCGACCGTTCATGAGCACCAGCTGGGCATTCTCGGCCGCCATAAAAGCATCGTCACAGAACGCCCAGGGATCGCGGAAATCGGCCTGCCGGCTGATGTTGACGAGGTTGCCCAACTCATCCGGCCCCTGCCGCGGACTGACCCGGGCGAGAAAGCCGGCGTGCTCGGTCTGCCCGTGACCTGGCGAGTTGATGAGCACCGCGTCGCGGCTGCCGGGGATCGGCCGGGCATCGATGAAAACCCCACCGGGATGCAGGTTGCCGAAGAAAACGCTCTGCTCGGTACCGTCGGGGTACATCGTCCAGAGATGGTGGTAGTTGACCTGGGAACGATCGATGTATTCCCAACGGGTATACAGAAGGCGGCCGTCGGGCAGGACCCAGGGCGTGTTGTCCTGCTCGATATTGGCCGACAAAGGCCGCATGCCGCTGCCATCCGCCTCGCACCGCCAGATGTTGCCGACCTGCGTGGACCAGCAACCGACCCATCGCCGTGCCCGCGTCGTGACGAAGGCAATGCCGCCGTCGGGCAGCCAGCAAGGCTCGAAGTCGTCGTACGTGCCGTCGGTGATGCGGCAAAGCCCGCTGCCATCGGCATTGATCGTATAGAGCAAGTAGTTCACGGTGCCGCCCTTGCGGTAGGAGAAGAGGATCCGCTTGCCATCGTAATGCACGGCCGGATCGCGAACACTGCCCTGCGGATCGTCGATCAGCAATGTGAGCTTGCCGGTCCGCAAGTTGAGCTTGCAGAGCTTACCGAATTTGCCATACATCGGCCGGCAGCGATCGGTGGCCCAGTAGCCGATGTTGGCGTACCAATGCTCATAGAGGATGCTCCGTGCGGCAAAGACGATCTCGTCGATGTTGCGCATCGGGCCGGAGAGTAATTTGGTTCGCAGGTCGCCCGCAGAGTCACCGCGGGCGGGTGGCGCGATGCCAAGCAAAAGGATGGCAGCGGCGGTCAGGAGGGCAAGATTGCGGAAACGTTGGGTGGGGCACATAATGTGGATAGTCTCCGGCGGGAATCTTTCGATCACGCTTATGGTGACTTCGCGGCCGACGATTGTCAAGTGCAGATGCCCTCGCCCCTTCCTCGCATCCCCGACCGGGACCTTGCCCTGCAACAGTTGCTCGACCGACTGCTCTGATCGACCACCATTCGCCGCACGGTCCGCTTCCCATTGTGGGCAGATGGACATGTCCAGTATGCAGCCCACGGAGTCGCGGCCCGTCGGATTCGAGGAAACCATTGACTGCGCGGCCATCCTCCCCACCGCCAGCAGTCTCCGCCCGTGGTTCGTCTCGCCGGGAAGCGGCATTGTTTTGCCCAGCGCGGAGGGGATCGTGCGGGCGGTCCTCACGGGCCGGCGATTGCCATCGCCCCTCTATTGGGCCGATCGCTTGAGCCGCGAACGTGCGAAAAACTTGCGATTAAATCGAAAAGCTTTCCGACAACCGGAAATCGCCAAGAACCGGGCAGTAGTTCTGTTGACGTAGGCGATTAGCGCGTCAGAATAGATAGATAGCCGGGCCTCACGGCGCCGACTTGCAAATACTTTCAGTCCGAGGAGAATCCTTTTAAATGTCAACGGTTGTCAAGTTTGAGAAGTGCGAAGGGTGTGGCGATTGTGTCGAGGCGTGCCCTTGTGGCGCGATCGAGTTGAAAGACAACAAGGCCGTGATCGACTCCGACGTGTGCGCCGATTGCGGGGCCTGTGTCGATACCTGCCCCACGCACGCCATCGAAATGGAATAGGCGTCGAGCGGCGCGGCGAAAATCGCGTCAGTTGGAGTTCCGGCTTTAGCGAAGGGTTAGTGGCTAACGCCGAAACTCCAACCGCCAACTTCGACCAGCGGAAATGTTACAATATCAGCGGATTGCGCTGCTTTCGGCGCAGTCCGCTTTTTCGTTTCGAGGTATTCATGCGAAACTCCGACCGCGACCCCGAAGGGCCGCTGGAAATCGCTGTGGCCGGCGATCTCACCGACAACCAGGCCGATCTCTGCGACAAGTTGCTTTCCGTCGAGCCGGGTGGCGAGTGCATCCTGTATTTCGATTCCCTGGGCGGTAGCCCCTACTGCGGCATCGCCCTGGTGTCGCTGATCCTGTTGCGCGGCGTGCGGGCAACAGGCGTGGTGGCGGGGGAGTGCTCTTCGGCCGCGCTTTGGCCGTTTGCCGCCTGCCAGCGGCGGCTAGTCACGCCGCTGAGCGTGCTTCTGTTCCACGACATGAAGTGGCAGAGCGAGGAGAACGTGGGCCTGCGGGAGGCGGCGGAATGGTCTCGCCACTTCGGTCAGTTGGAGAAGGACATGGATGCCCTGCTTGTCCGCTTGTTTGGCGCTGCCGCGGACAAAATCACGGAATGGACGAGCTCGGGCCGCTACGTCAGCGGCCCCGAACTGGCCGAAGCTGGCTTGGCCGAACTGGTGGAACTGAAGCCCTTGGACCTTTCCAAACGCCGCCGCAAGCCATGACCCACGGCACGCCACGTCGCGACTTCCTCCTCGGCCGCGCTGCCGCGGATTGCCGGTCCGATGTCCGGCAAGGTGCCAAGACTCCTGCTGACGAACCCTGCCTGGTCCATCTTTCCCGCAAGGCGATGGCAGGCGAATTCGAAATCTGCCTGCCGGCCGCGATTGCCGGCGAGGCGACGGCGGTCGCGTTGGAAGCCCTGGACCTCGTGCAATCGCTGGAGGGGCAATTATCGTACTTTCGACCCGACAGCGACATTTCCCAAATCAATCGCGAGGCAGCCGACACACCTGTCGACGTCGAGCCGCGATTGTTCTCCCTCCTGAAAACGGCGATGCAGCTCTGGCGCGAAAGCCGCGGGGCCTACGACCTCACGGCGACACCGCTCTGGGAGGCATGGGGCTTCGCCCGTCGCGAGGGCTCGATCCCCTCGCCGGAACAACTGGCCCAGGCCCGCGACCTGGTGGGCGGGCAGTGGGTGGAGTTGGACGAAGAGCGAAAGACGATCCGCTTTCTTCGCCGCGGCGTCCGGCTGAACCTTGGCAGCATCGGCAAGGGGTACGCGGTCGACCGCGCGGTGGAACATCTGCTGGCCGCCGGCGTGAGCGACTTTCTCGTCCATGGCGGCTTTAGCAGCATAGCGGCCCGGGGGTTGGCAAGTGTACGTCAGCCGGACGTACCCTGGACGATCGGCGTCAAGGATCCGCTTCGCGATCAGCAGCGGCTGGGGCAAATTGAATTGCACGATCGGGCCTTGGGCACGTCCGGGTCGCAGTTCCAGTCGTTTCGCCATCGGGGGCGGCGCTTCGGCCACATCCTCGATCCACGCAGCGGGTTGCCGTCGGAGGGACTGCTTTCGGTTTCAGTCCTGGCTCCCGAAGCCGCAGCGGCCGACGCCCTTTCAACCGCCTTTTACGTCATGGGCGTCGAGGCGGCGCTCGATTACTGCCGACACCGGCCCGAAATCGCGGCCATGCTCTTTTCCGCGACAGACAACGGCTGGGAGCTGCACCGCTGCGGACTGGCCGCAGAATCGGCCGATCTGCTGCGGCAAATTCGCGAAGGAGGGAAAAGTTGACCGATCTTACATCGTGCTGGACGCTCAAACGCTCCCACCTGACGCGTGGTACACGAGGTCGGCGCGGGCGTTCACGGCCACTGCACGTGGCGCGGCGTTGCCTGTTCCCTAGCCGTCAGGGTAAAATAGGGTTGTTTCGTGCCAGTATTGGGAGCGACCTATGCGTGGAAAATGTCTGACACATTGCGTCCTGGCGACCGTTTGCACATGGTCGGTGTTTGCAGGCGCTCAAGGGCTTACGGAAGGGCCTTTGTATCGAAACTGGATTGCGCAACGGATCGCATTCTCCATGGTCGGCGGACGGATTACGACCAACGCCATCAACAACCTCTGGATGTTCAATCTTCCCAGGCAGATGATGACCGAAGGCCCGGTCCGCGAGCAAATCGATATCCACGGCACCGGCACGAGCGGATCGCTCGTTTATACCTACCAGCGCCGTGCGGACGAGACGGCCGCGAACAGCGAGCCGCGGCTGGATCTCGTGCTCGACATCACCTCGGAAGGCCGATTCGCCTTGCGCTCCAGGGACAAGGACCAGCCCGAGAAGTGCTTCGAGTTCACACAGATGCCCGGCAAGCCCATGACGCTTTCGCTGCCCGGCAACGGCAAGCCACGGGTGCTGCGGGCCACGTCGCTCTGGCAATTGCTGATCATCCACGGGGAGGAGTGCGGCAAAGGATTTGTGCCGATGCTGGAGTCATTGCATTCGAGTCTCCGTGTCGCCCGCACGGCGCGATTGGCCGAGGACGAGTTGGTGAAACTGGCGGCCGTATCGCGCAAGCCGGACCGCAGGCAATGGGAGGCCTGGGTCGATCAACTGGGCGATCCGGTCATCATGCGGCGGATTCGCGCCGACGAGCGTCTCCGCGACGCTGGACCGGCCGTGCTGGGCTATTTGAATCGGCTTGACATGAGCCGCCTTGACGCCGAGCAGACCGCACGGCTCCGCCGCATCACGCACGATCTCGCCGCGCAGACCGGCGAGGACACGTCGGAGCATGTGGCTTCGATGCTGCTGGAAGACCCGTTGGTCTGGCTGGCCCTGCTTTCGCGGCCCGAGGAATCGACCCGCCAGGCTGCAGCCCAGCAGTTGGCGGTTCTGCTGGACGCGCCGATCGGCGTCGATCCCAAGGCGCCGCCCGAAAGCCAAGCCAAGGCCCGCGAATCCCTGCGGGCGCGGATCGAGACGAGTCCAGGCCAGGGCACCAGGAGCGGTGATGCCCCCAATCCCGCGAGTGGCACTCCCGCCAAGTCCACCGCGCCGACGCCTTCACGTTGAGGCCGGGCAATTGCAGAAGTCCAGCCGCCCGATATAATGCGCAATCTGTAAACGCCCCCGCCAGGCCGGGCACCATAAGTACGTGGCGCCCGGCCTGGCGGGGGCGGTGGCGTTGCCGCACTCCCGTTCCCAGCAACAAAGGACAACCTATCGATGCCCGCTGACCAAATACGGCTTGCCCTGGAAATCATCCTTGGGATCGTGCTTCTGGTGCTGCTTGCCAGAGAGGGAGCCAGGGCGGCAAAGAATCGAAAAACTACGAAAGTTCCTGGCCTGGCGCAAAACTCGCTCGTCGAGGCCCAAGAGAAACCGGTCCCTAAGCCGGCGCCCGCCAGGCAGCCCCCCAAACCGGTCCGCAGTGAAGCGATCACCCTGCTGGCCGCACTGCAGCGTGAGGCCCGCTTCGTCGACTTTATCATGGAGCCGCTGGACTCGTACACGGACGCGCAGATCGGGGCCGCCGTTCGCGACGTCCATCGCGATTGCGCTAAGACCATCGCCCGTTTCTTCTCCCTTCGCGCCATGGTCCAGCAAGAGGAAGGCAGCCCGATCGAGGTCCCGCCGGGCTTCGACGCCGGACGCTTCCGCTTGACGGGCAACGTGGCCGGCGATCCGCCCTTCCGCGGCCGACTGGTGCATCATGGCTGGGAAGCAGTCGAATTGCAGTTGCCTGCCTGGTCGGGCACTCCGCAGTCGGCCCGGGTCGTCGCACCCGTGGAGGTGGAGTTGTCATGAGCGCCAGCACGGAAAAGGCCCAAGGCGCCGAACGGAGACCAGCGAAGTTCATCCTGGGATTCGATTTGGGCACGACCAATAGCGTGCTGGCCTACGCCCCCCTGGATGCCGACAACCCGCAGGTGGAACTCCTGCCGCTGCCGCAATTGGTCAGCAGCGGCACGGTCGAGTCGCGAACTATGCTGCCCTCGTTCACCTATCTTGCGGCTGCGGCAGAGGCGGCCGGCGGCGCGCTAGATTTGCCCTGGGCCAAGCAGCGCGATTTTGCCGTGGGCGAATACGCCCGGCGGCAAGGCGCCGAAGTGCCCGATCGCACCGTAGGCGCAGCCAAGTCGTGGCTGGCCTATAGCCGCGTCGATCGCCATCAGCCGATTCTACCCTGGGCGCGCGCAGCAAGCGTGGCCAAAATCTCGCCGGTGACCGCCTCGCAGCGCTATCTCGAGCACATGGTCGCAGCCTGGGAGGACCTGCATCCCGAGGCCCCCGTCGCCGAGCAGCTTGTGGTACTCACGGTGCCGGCCTCGTTCGACGCCAGCGCCCGCGAGCTTACCCGCGAGGCGGCCCTGGCCGCCCGACTGCCCCAGGACCTGGTTCTCCTCGAGGAACCTCAAGCGGCCGTCTACGCCTGGTTGGCCGATCGCGGCGACCGCTGGCGCCGTGCATTGAAATTGGGCGATACCTTATTGGTCTGCGACGTAGGCGGCGGCACCACGGACCTGACGCTTGTCACCGTGGCTGAAGAGGGCGGCGACCTCGTACTCCGCCGCATGGCCGTGGGGAACCACCTGCTGGTGGGCGGCGACAATATGGACCTGACTTTGGCCCATTATGTCGCCGGCCGCTTCGCCGAAAAAGGAACGCAGCTCGACCCCTGGCAGTCGGTTGCGCTTTGGCATTCCTGCCGCAACGCCAAAGAGTCGTTACTGGCCTCCGCCGGGCCCAGCGAGGAAAAGTATTCGATCTCGATCCTGGGCCGCGGCAGCCGCCTTATCGGCCGCACGGTCAGTACGGAAATCGATCGAAGCAGCGTCGGGCAGCTCCTCGTCGACGGATTCTTCCCGCACTGCAAGCTGAGCGATCGCCCGGCGCGGCGCTCGGCCTCCGGCTTCCGTGAGTTGGGGCTGCCCTACGAAACTGACACGGCGGTTACCCGCCACCTGGCCGCCTTCCTGCAGGCTCACGGTCCGGCGCCCGGGCAGCCGGTGCGGCCGACGCATGTGCTCTTCAACGGCGGCGTTTTCAAGGCCGACGTCTTGCGGCAGCGGCTGCTGGAAGTCTTGGGCGAGTGGTTTTCCGGCGGCCCGCAGGCGGCCCAACCGCCGCAGATGCTTGAAGGCCGCCACGATCTGGATCATGCCGTCGCTCGTGGGGCCGCTTACTACGGCTGGGCCAAGAACCGCGGCGGCCTGCGTATTCGCGGCGGCACGGCCCGGGCCTATTACGTGGGGATTGAAACGGCCGGGCTGGCCGTGCCCGGCGCCCCGCGGCCGTTGCGGGCGTTGTGCGTGGTGCCTATCGGCATGGAGGAAGGCACGGAGAGCGCCGTGCCCTCCGACGAGATCGGCCTGATCGTGGGCGAGCCAGCCCAATTCCGCTTCTTTAGTTCGTCCACTCGCAAGCAAGACCGGCCCGGCGAGTTGCTAGCAGCATGGTCGCCCGACGATATCGAGGAGACCGATTCGCTAGAGACTACGTTACCGGCCGTCGAGGGCATCGAGGAGGATTACGTTCCCGTGCGCTTCCATTCGCGGATCACGGAGCTTGGCGTGCTGGAGTTGTGGTGTGTGAGCACGAAGAGCAACAGCCGCTGGAAACTGGAGTTCAGCGTAAGGGAGGACGCGGAGGGGTGACGAGCTCCTGCGGCAGCAAGTGGAGAAGTGTGAATTGCCACAAGAAGCGGCGCACTGTCCGTAGCGCGAAATCGCGGCGATCCAGCATTTCGGCCACCTTAATTGGTGCCGTCACAATTTCCGATTTCGCGCTTGCCGCCCTACTTCAGTGCGGTCAATCACGCGAGCGCTGGCGTCCCAGTGTCCATCGCAGCAGCGGTTTCCACAACGATCCCCGCCTGCCCGGTGACATGGAATGGATCCTGCTCCGTCGGGCAGTCTCCAAAGCTGATACCAAGGGCCCGGGCGGCCTGCACGGCGGCGCTTTGGGGATCGACACTTGACAGCTCGTGAACGGCGTCGCTGATCGGCACCTCGTGGATCATGGGTGGATGATAGCAGACCATCTTGCCGAAATGCCGCTGCACCACCAGTCGCACCGCGTGCGCGCCGAATTGCGTGGCCAACACCCGATCGAAGGTCGTGGGCGGACCGCCGCGCTGCAAATGGCCCAGCACTACCACCCGCGTTTCCCGCAGCAGGCGCTTCTCAATTTCCGCGCCGATCAGATTGCCGATGCCGCCTAAACGCGTCTGCCGGTCTTCCTGATCCGCTTCGCGCGTGACCAGCCCGCCGTCGGGGGCTTCGGGCGCCCTCGGCGACGACTACGAGCGTGAAGTTCTTTCCCTGTCGTTCGCGCTCGATGATCTTCTGGCAGACGCTTTCGAAGTTCCAACGGATTTCGGGAATCAGGATTACGTCTCCGCCGCCGGCGATGCCCGCGTGCAGCGCGATCCAGCCGGCGTGCCGGCCCATCACCTCCAGCACCATCGTCCGGCCGTGGCTGGCCGCCGTGGTGTGCAAGCGGTCCAGTGCATCGGTAGCGCAGGCCACCGCGCTGTCGAACCCGAATGTGAACGCCGTTGCGGAAAGATCGTTGTCGATCGTCTTGGGCACGCCCACCACCGGAATGCCGTATTCGTGGAACTGCTGCGCGATGGCCAGCGAGCCGTCGCCCCCCACGCAGATCAGCCCGCAAAGGCCCAGTTGCTCGACGGTGGTTTTGGCGGCGGCCAGTAGTTCCGGGGCGATCACCACCCGCCGGGAGATTCCGGCCTTGGCGGTAAAGCGGCCCTTGTTTGTGCTACCCAGGATCGTACCGCCTTGATTCAGGATCCCGCTGGTGTTCACGCGGTTTAGCGGCTTGTAGGCCACCGGGTCAACCAACCCTTCATAACCATTGAGGAACCCGACCGTGTCGTAGCCCAAGCGGTCGGCGCTTTTTACGACGCCACGGATCACGGCATTCAAGCCAGGGCAGTCACCGCCTCCCGTGAGAATGCCGATACGTTTGCCTTGAGACATGACGGAAGATCTCCCGAACTGATTGCCTGGGGTGGTTTTGAATGCCGCGATGCGCCCTCTCGCGCAAGCACGACGTGCTTATCACACAAACATAGGTCTCGCTCGCGCGACGAGCGTTCGAGAAACCGCCAATGGATTCTCGACGGCCGGTTTTTTCGGCATAAGCGGCGCAAACGCCCCCGCCGATCACGTCGGTGCAGCGAAACGCTAACGACGCGGTCCGCGCACACCTGGTTTTTCCGCGTCTGCCACCTGAAAAGCAACGCATTTCTACAGAGGCCACGCGGCAAGCAGCCAAGGCGGATGATCGCGGGCCAGTCTGTCGCGTTCGCCGACATCTGTGCCGCCGCGTTTGCCGCCTGCGCCATTGCTGTCCCAATCGGAATGGCGTAAATTGGTCTAAACCTGTCATCATCAGGAGAGGCAAACCACAATGGAAACCATCGATTTCGCCAAGACCTTTAAGGACGTTTACACCGCAACGGGCCGCATCCGGGAGGTCAACGCCGTGATGGGCACTTTCTTCGCCGTCGACGGCCAAGGCCCGCCGGGCGGCGAAGCGTTCCAGAACGCGATCGAGCGCCTTTATGGGACGACATACACCGCCAAGTTCATGCTCAAGCACGAAGGTGTCGTGGACTTCAAGGTGGGCCGCCTGGAATGCATCTACCTCTCGGATTGTTCCCAGACGCCGAAGGACCAATGGCAATGGCGATTGATTCTCCGCGTGCCGGACACGGTCACGGCCAAACACCTCGCACACGCCAAGAAGGCCCTGAAAGAGAAGAAAGGGATTGATGCGGGAACGGTGCGGCGGATCCGCTGGAAGGAAGGACGAGCAGTGCAGGTCCTCCATGTCGGGCCGTACGATCGGATTGGCGAGGCCTTCGGCCGGTTGGGGACCTACGCCGTCGAGAACGGACTCATCGCCCAGTGCCCGCCCCATGAAATCTATATAAGCGATCCGCGGCGGGCGGCCGCCGAAAAACTGAAGACCATCGCACGCCTGCCGGTGAAGAACGCGAAGACCCGGTGACGCGAAGCCGGCAAGTTCGGGTCAAGCGACGCGCCGACCACGCCGGTGATCCAACTGCCCGATGACGCCGACGCCCAGCAGCGCCACTGTCGACGGTTCGGGCGCGACGGCAAATTCGCCGTCGTGATCCACCCACGCATGCACGTTGAATCGCCGCAGTTAAGGCCGGATCACCGTCGTGCCGCTTAACCGCCGCGTTAGATGCCGCATCTCCAGCACGCTTAGCGCTGCCAGAACCTGCGGGACGGGCAGGCCGCATTGCACGACAATCTCATCGATCGAGGTGGCTTCGCCGCGGATCGAGTCAAGCACTTTCTGCTCGATGTCATTGAGCAAGAGCTCCGCCGGATGATGCACCGTGCGGCCGTCGTCACGAGGGGCCGCTTCAACCAGGGGCCCCAGCGCCTCCAGCACGTCGTCAGCCGATTCGACGAGGATCGCCCCGTCGCGCAAGAGGCGATGGCAGCCCCGCGACGCCCGGCTGTCCACGTTGCCCGGCACGGCGAAGACGTCGCGGCCTTGCTCCACGGCATGTCGCGCGGTGATCAGGGCGCCGGAACGTTCGGCCGCCTCGACCACGATCACTCCCAACGACATGCCGCTGATGATGCGGTTCCGCTGCGGGAAAGTACCGGCCAACGGTGCGGACCGCGGTGGCTGCTCGCTGATTACGGCGCCATGCTCGGCCACCTGGTCGGCCAGCTTGTCGTGTTCGGGTGGATAGATGTTCAAAACGCCGCTGGCCAGGATGCCCAACGTGCGACCGCCAGCCCCCAATGCGCCGCGGTGCGCGGCCGCGTCAATGCCGCGTGCCAGGCCGCTGATGATCGTCAGCCCCGCGCGGGCAAGGCTAGCGGCCAGCCTTTCGGCCTGGCGCAGTCCGTAAGCCGTGCCATGGCGCGTACCGACAATACCGATGGCCAGGGCGTCGGCCGGCTTCAGACTGCCGCGGACGAAGAGCAGTCCCGGCGGATCGGGAATCTCACGTAAGGTGCGGGGATATTCGGCGTGGGCTTCGGTGAGGATGGCGATGCCACGGTCGCAGCAATAGGCGATTTCGCCTTCCGCGTCGATTTCATTGGCGGCGCGAATGATTCGCTCCGTCAACTTGGCGCCCACGCCCTCTACCTCGCGCAACTCGCTGGGCGCGGCGGCCAGCGCCGCCCGTGGATCGCCGAAACGGTCCAGCAGGCGGCGGCGAATCCGCGGCCCCACGCCGTCTACAAGGGAAAGGCGGACCGTATCAATCAACTCGGCGTCGTGGTCGGGCATGGCAGAAGGGGGCTTGGGCTGACAGGACTCGCACCAACGCCATCGAATATAGTGTGCAGCCGATAGCTGGGCAATCGCTTAGATAGGTTGTTTTTGGAAAAGAGGAAGAAAGAAGGAAGGAATATGGGCGACAGGAAGATTGGAGAACAGAAAATGAGTTAAGTCTGAAAAGCACAGTCGGAAAGGAGCAAGAAGACTGATGGGGCAAGAACCAGTTCCGGGTTTCCATTCCCTGTATCTATTTTCCTTTCTTCCCTCCGTCGTTTACAATGGCGGAATTCCGTTCATCCCACTCCGCCACAGGTCCCTGCCATGCGAACTCGGCCTCTCGTTACGAGCGTCTTTCTTCTTTTCAGCCTCCTAACTGCCGCCGCTCATGCCAAAGAGCAACCGTGGGTTTCCATTTTCGACGGTAAGACGCTCAAGGGATGGGCATTGCTCGATGGCTCTGCCAAGGCCGATGACGGAAAACTGGTGGTGGCAGGAGGATCGGTATTGCGGTACTCGCGCGAGTTTCAGGATTTCGACCTTGTAATGGACGTACGAACGGAACCTGGCGCGATAGGCCGCATTTCGTTTGGCGTTGAAGAAACCGCCGATGATGTAGTGGCTTTAAATGGCTCGCAAATTGTTGTCCCTCGCGGTATTCTCGAAGTCAGGGTGGATAATTCGCGCGAATGGCCTGGTGTCAAGAAGACGAGACTCTTTATGAAGAGCATCGAGAAGACAGGCACCTTCTTGGGAAGCCACAGAATGCGCCCCCAATTTAAGTCTGTCGCCCAGGATGGGCATTGGTTCAATCTCAGGATTTGGCGACAAAACGGCCTCTGTCGAGTTTGGGCGAACGATGTTCTGCTAGCTGAAGAAAGTGGCATAATGAAAGGGGCACCTACCATTGCCCTTGCGCAGGGACCAGGGATCTCGTTCAAGAATATTCGCCTTCAGGAGCTACCGGCCAAAGCGAACGGTCTTGCGGTGCGCGGCGGAAAAGTCGAGGACGATACAGAACTTGACCACCTGATCAACAGAGGTTTCCCCCTTATCAACTACCACATCCACCTCAAGGGCGATCTCACCCTGGAAAAGGCCCTCGCCCACAGCCGCGAGACGGGCGTTTTTTACGGCATCGCGGCCAATTGCGGGCTGAACTTCCCCATCACCAACGACCACGGCATCAATGACTATATCGCCAAGATGAGTGGCCAGCCCTGCTTCATCGGCATGCAGGCCGAGGGCCGCGAGTGGCCAACCTTGTTCTCCAAGGAAGCCATCGCAAAGTTCGACTACATCTTTTCCGATGCCATGACCATTGTGGACCACCGCGGCAAGCGAGCCCGGCTGTGGATTCCCGAGGAGGTCGATATTCCCGACAAGCAGGCCTTCATGGAATTGCTCGTGCGGACCATCGAGCGGATTCTCAATAACGAGCCGATCGACATCTACGCCAACCCGACCTACCTGCCCGACGTTATCAATAAGGAATACGACGCGCTCTGGACGCCCGAGCGGGTGACGCGGGTGATCGACGCGGCGGCCCGCAACGGTGTGGCGATCGAGATCAGCAACCGGCTAAAGCTGCCCAAGGCCGATTTCATCCGCCAGGCGAAGAAGGCCGGCATCAAATTCACGCTCGGCACAAACAACGTCGATTCCAAGCTCGGCCGCGAAGAATACGCCTTGCAGATGATCCGCGAGTGCGATCTCCGGCCCAGCGACATGTTCCTCCCCAAGCCGGAGGGCAAAAAACCAATCCAGGTGCGGGGATTCAAACCCACCGACCAACGGTAACCGAGGGTAATAGAGAAAATGGGAAAGTGGAAGGCAAGGTAAGAAATAAAACGGGGGAGAAACCCCGGTAACCGGTCAACGACTTGATCGTTTTTTTCCCTTAACTGGTTTGCCTTCCTCACTGCCAGCTTCTTTTCTCCGCGAAAATCGCTCCAGACACACCGCGGTGGTTCGGATATACTGATGGAATATGCGGTAAAAACGCCGCATTTCGCCCAGTTTAGGGGTTGGGCCTGGATGGTTTCGCCGACAGTAGACGTTGACTCATCGTTGCGACGCAAAGAATCCCTGCAATTCCTGCTCGGACGGGTGAATTATGAGCGCTGGCGGACGATGCCCTATGACGCGGCCAGAATGGGGCTGGACCGCATGCGTCAACTAATCGAGGAGCTCGGTTCGCCACAACAGAACCTGCAAGTCATTCACTTGGCCGGCACCAAAGGAAAGGGCTCGACGTCGGCTATGCTTGCCGCCGCCTTGACGGCTGCCGGATATCGGACGGGCTTGTTTACTTCGCCCCACATCGAACGGATCGAGGAACGAATTTGCATTGACGGCCAAGCGTGTGATCCGGAGGAATTCATCAATCTGATTAATCGGGTCCGACCCGCCGTGGAGGCCCTCGACCGTCGCGCGGCCGAGCCCACCTTTTTTGAAATTATCACGGCCATGGCCCTCTTGCACTTCCAACGGCGGTCGGTGCAGGCAGCCGTGCTGGAAGTCGGACTGGGCGGCCGGCTCGATTCGACGAATATTTGCCTGCCCGCGGTCTCAGCTATCACGAGTATCAGCTACGATCATACGCAGCAATTGGGAAACACCTTGGCGGCCATCGCGGCAGAGAAGGCAGGCATTATCAAGCCCGGCGTGCCGGTCGTTAGTGGAGTCGTCGATCCGGAGCCGCGGGAGGTGATCCGGCAGGTCTGCCGCGACCGAGGCTGCCGGCTGATCGAGCGAGAATCCGACTTTAGTTATGAATACCAACCGCCGCGGCACTTGGAACGGGAAGCGGCAAACGGGCAGGTGAAGTATCTCCCCTATCCTGCCGGGAGATGGGCAGGCGGTGAGGGCGAGGTCTTCAGCCTTTCTCTTCCCGGTAGACATCAAGCGGCCAACGCGGCCGTAGCGATGGCAACGCTGGACGTCTTGCGGCGAGCAAACTGGCATATCCCCCAAGCAGCCGTCCGACAGGCCTTCGACGGCCTGTCGTGGCCGGCTAGGGTACAGGTTGTCGCACGACGGCCGGCGATCGTATTGGACGCTTCCCACAATGTGGCGTCGATCCAGGCCCTCCTGGAAACACTTGATGAAAGTTTCACGGTCGCCCGGCGACTGCTGATCTTCGCGACCAGTCAGGACAAAGACATCCGCGGAATGCTTCAGTGCCTGGACGGTCGTTTTGACGACGTCTATTTCACCCGCTATGAGAATAGTGCGCGGGCGGCGCCGCCCGACGACTTGCGGCAGATGGCTGAGGAGTTGACTGGCCGGCATTGGAAGGCGTTCGATCGGCCGGCGGCGGCCTGGGATGCGGCGAAGCGCTGGGCCACCGCGGATGATTTGGTTTGTATCACGGGATCGTTCTTCCTGGCAGCCGAGATGGGAGCCACGCTGAGAGATGCTTGACCGTATTCAGATCTTTTGTTTCCTCGCCTCTTACGCCGTGGCCCTGGCGCTGGAGCTTACTCGGCTCTGGTTCCGTAGCGGCGTCCGCGGCATTGCAATGCTGGGTTTCGTGATAGCCGGCTGGGGCGCCCACACGGCGTTCCTTTATAACGCGGCAATCCATGCCAGCGGTTCTCCACTATCGAGCAATCGCGATTGGCTACTCCTGGCGGCATGGGTGCTGGTCATGCTGTACTTCTACCTGGCGTGTTACCATCCCACTACCCATTTCGGCATCTTCTTCCTGCCGCTGGTGCTAGGCCTGATCGTGGCGGCGCGTTTCGCCGATCCGAACCGCGTCGCCCACGAACCGTCTAAGATCTGGGGCGCCATTCACGGTGTTTCGATCCTGCTGGCGACGGTCACGATGCTCTTCGGCTTCGCCGCCGGGTTGATGTACCTGGAGCAGGCCAATCGCTTGAAGCGCAAGCGGATGCGCGATTTGAGATTGCGGCTCCCTACTCTCGAATGGCTGCAGACCGTCAACGCCCGGGCGATGCTGGCGTCGATGCTGCTGGTGGGTGTGGCCGTGGCCTCGGGCATCGTGCTCAACCTGCTCAACGCCCGCCAAAAAAGCCCAAGCCTTCCCTGGACCGACCCCGTGGTGCTGGGCACGCTGACAATGTTCGGCTGGCTTCTGCTGCACATCGCTATCGGGGCGTTTTACCGTCCAATTCGTCGTGGCCGCAAAGTAGCTTTCTTGACGCTGGCCAGTTTCCTATTCCTGGTCATCGCCCTGGTGGGGATGTTCGTGACCACCAGGCACGGCGGGTCGGCGGGCGAGAGAAAGCAGGTGCGGGTTGAGAATTTCAAATCTCAAATACTAAATCTCAAATCTCAACTTGAGAATGGGGCTCCGTCGATGGCGCACGATGAGCCTCTCCAATTTTCAATAAGCAATTCGCAGTTTTCAATTTGCAATTCTTCCTCGCCCACGCGCATGCTGCCAGGAGGGCTTTTATGACGGTCCAGGTCGTCGGCTGCAGCCATCACGGCACTTCGATCGGCATACGCGAGCGGCTGGCCTTTGGCCGCCAGCAAGCGGATGAGGCGCTGCTGCAATGGCGAGTTTCGTTCCGCGATGTCGAAGGCGTGCTGCTATCGACCTGCAATCGTGTGGAGATCTATGCCGCCAGCCAGTCGGCAGCAATCCCCGGTGTGGAGGAAATTGGCGGTTTTCTCGCCCGCTTCCATCGTATCGACGCCGCCGAAATCGTGCCGCACCTGTTCGTGAATACCGATGAGGCGGCCGTGCGGCATCTGTTCAGCGTGGCTGCGAGCATCGACAGCATGGTGATCGGCGAACCGCAGATCCTGGCGCAAGTGAAACAGGCCTACCAGGCGGCAAGCGAGCGTCAATCAACCGGCCCGCTGTTGAACATGGCGTTCCAGGCTGCCATCCGCGTCGCCCGGCGGGTGACGACCGAAACCGCCATCCACCAGCGCCGCGTGAGCATTCCCAGCGTGGCCGTGGCCGATTTCGCTCGGCAGATCTTCGAACGTTTCGATGACAAGGAGACCCTCGTCATCGGGGCGGGCGAAATGGCGGAGGAGACGCTTCGCTACCTCTGCGATGAAGGGGCCCAGCGAATTACCGTGGTCAACCGCAGTTACGAGCGAGCCTGCGAACGGGCCGTTCAGTGGCAGGGCCGGGCAAGACCTTGGGAGGAACTTTCCAGTGCGCTGGTAACGGCCGACCTAGTCATCAGCACGACGGGTGCGGACCGGCCGATTGTCACCTTGGAAAACTTCCGTCCCATCCACGCGGCGCGGGACCAGCGCCCGCTGTTCGTGCTCGATCTGGCCGTGCCTCGCGATTTCGAGCCGGATATCGGCGACTGCGCCGATGTCTATCTCTATTCGGTAGACGATCTTCAGGCAGCCTGCCAAAGCAATCGCCAGCTCCGCGACAAGGAATTGCCCGCCGCCATGCGAATCGTGGAGCAAGAGACCCGCCGTTTCATGGCGGACATCTACCATCGCGCAACGGGACCTGTAATCCAGCAGCTTCGCGATGGTTGGCACAAGCCGAAAGAAGAGGAGTTGCGGCGGCTGATGAACCGGTTGCCCGACTTGGACCAGCGCGCGCAAGAAGAAATCCGCCAGTCGTTCGACCGGTTGGTCAACAAGCTGCTGCACCCGCCGCTAGAATCGTTGCGCGACGAATCGCGCGAAGGCGTCCCGCATGTCTTGCTGGACGCCCTGGCGCGGCTGTTCCGACTGCGGGACTAAACACTACTCCTCGTCGCCTGCGTCTTCGTCCTCTTCCTCGTCGTCGTCGTCCCAGTCGTCATCGTCGTCCCAGTCGTCATCTTCGTCAAGGTCTTCTTCGTCTTCCCAGTCCTCGTCCTCGTCTTCGTCCCAGTCGTCTTCGTCCTCATCGTCGTCGACTTCTTCCCAGGGCTCGTCGTCATCTTCCTCGTCTTCCTCCTCCTCGTCCTCATCCTCTTCGTCCTCATCGTCATCCTTCGACGACTTGGCGGCGTAAATTGTGGAAGTCCGGGTGAACGGCGCCTCCGCTCCAGTCACCGAGGTTTCGAAGCCTTCCAGCACGTTTTTCCTGTCAAGTGTGATACTCATGTCCGTTTCCTCCTGCCTCTCGCGAGACTGATGAAGTTGTTGCAAACCCTCTGGGGGAGGATGGGCGACCGCTTCGCCCGAATCCTCGGTGACAAGCTTCGTAATCGGCAAAAACTCGGGGCGAGGTAAATCCTCCAAGTGCCTTAATCCGAAAACTTGCAAAAACTGCCGGGCCGTCCCATACAATAGGGGACGCCCCAATTCCTCAGACCGACCTACGATTCGCACCAAGTCGCGTTCGATAAGCTGCCGCAGGACCTCCCCGCACTGCACGCCACGAATCGCCTCGATTTCAGCCCGGAGAACGGGCTGACGATAGGCGACGACCGCCAAGGTCTCCATGGCCGGAGCCGAAAGCCGCACTTCTGAGGGTATAGAATGCAACCGTCGGAGCCACGGAGAATATTTCGAGCGTGTCAGTAGTTGGAATCCGCCGGCAACTTCCTCAATTCGGAACGCACTTCCCTCGCCATCATAACGCCGATTCAAGGCTCGAACCAGTGTACGCGCTTTCGTGCCGTCCGCCAAGCCAGCCAGTTGAGCCAATTTTCGGCTTCCGAGCGGCTCTCGGCTGAGGAACAAAATCGCTTCCAAACGCGAAAGACGAGCGGTCCGAACTCTGTCTTCCCCCCTGTTAGGCCGGGATTCCTCTTGAACCTTGGCAGGGCCGAGTGTGGCGTGGCTGGGACATCGCTCGAGCCAGCAAGCCGGCTGTCGATACCGCAAGGCAACGCTTTTCAGGGATCGGCCAAGTGTTCGAGAAAACCTAGACATACCATGTACAGTATGTTGCGGCAAGGGCCCCTGGCAAGGGAGGGCGGGCAGAAATCTCAATCGTTTGCCAGGCAGTCGTCCTTACGGCGAGCCAAGTCCGATGACCCGCTGCCCAAGTGGTGGCAATAAGGTCCCGTTGGCCATAGGAAAGGGCCGATCGCCGAAGTTCACCGTCACGACCGTACCGTTGGCAAACCGCGTTTCCTGCACGCGATGATCGGTCGTAAGCCATTGGTGGGAAAGCATTTCCGCGTAGCCCGCAGCTCGCGCGACGGGCGCTACGCTGCGGTAGCTCCGTACAAATCGCTCGCGATCCGCCTCCCATAACCGCCGATTGAACATAAACATCGGGGGGGTGCCGTACAGGGTATTGAAAAGGTCCCGCCGGTCCCAGAGCTTGGGGAGCTTGTTGTTGTAGTCGCCCCAGTACCATTGTGCCACTACGCAGTCGTGGTAGACCAATTCCCACAACGGCAGACGATAGTAGTGCCCGGTCTGAAACTTGGCCAGGCGCTCCGGCACGTCGTTCCAGATCCGCGACATGTTGCGCCCGGCGTCGGGCAGCCGATAGGGCCCCAGGCTAAGCATCCCTTCGAAATAATGCACCCACGGAACCGCTGCCTCATGCCCGGTCTCACTGCCGGTCACCAGTCGGCAATCTTGGCTCGCGACCTTCAGCAGGTCCATCTTCGACTGGCGGCTCTCGCTGCGGTTCATGGGATGATCCTTGTTGTAGCATTCCCGCCAGGGCGTGGCCGTTGTCGTATCGATGAAGCGGCAGCGATAGGGATGCGTTTTCAATTCGTCGGGAATCCGCTTCCGGGCGTAGGCGACGGCCTGCCGGTCGCAGAGCACGCCGCATGGATACCAACGGCCGTCCTTGCCCTGCACTTCCCAACCGCGGACCCAATCGCCCCGTGCATCGAGCGTCAGATCGTTGGGCCACCCGCCGGTGGTCCAGTCAGAATTGACGGCGCGGAGCTTGGAGAAATTTGCCGGGTACATGACATCCTGGTAAATATCGTAGCGACTCGTGAGCACGCCCATGGCATTGAGGCGGCGAAGCGTTTCGGGCTCAGCGGCGGCGCTCCAAAGGATGCGATCGATCCCCGCGGCTTGCAACTGCCGGCAGATATCCACTGCGCCTCGTTCCCAACACCAGACGTTGACCGCGCCGATCAAGAGGTCCACGTTGGGATTGAAGGCCCGCTTTTCGACGAGCGTCTTCAAGAGCCCCGTTTGCCGGGCGTGCTGGCGATAGCGCTTGCACATGGCTACGTAACCGCCGTCATCGAAAAACACCCAGCGGATCCGCCGGGCGTAGCCGAACTTGCCCTCTTGCGGTTCCCACTCGGGTGCAAGCGAGAGGAGTGCGTCACGACGCGCCATCCGCACTCCCGCATCGTCGGGCGTCTCCACGATGGTCATGACCGCTTGGCGTAAGTCGGTCTGCCCGAACCATCCCATGCACAATCCGTGGCCCCCGTAGAAGTAATGGTAGGTCGGCTCGATTCCCTGGTCGTCCGCCGGATAGCTGATCCCTTCGTTGATGGGCAGGATAAGGAACGTCTTCCCATCGGTGGCGAACGGATGAGGATAGTCCAGGGCGCCGGACATTACCCCTGTGGCAGAAAGATCAACGACCATTTCGGGCCGATTCGTGTCCAGGCGGATGTCCACATTCACCCGGACCATGGTGGCCGGATCGAGCAATGCCAGCGTGAAGCCGGACTCCACGCGTTTGGCATCGAGCACGACGGATGGTCCGCGAGGCCACTGCCGCCACTGCCGGCCGCAGCGGAGGTCGGTAACCGAGAGCGTGCCGTCGGCCGTATGCAGCGAGGCAATCAGGAAGCGATTGTCGGCCTTGAGCGTTGCCGGCAGGTTCTGACGCCGCAGACGGTTGACATTGCCTGCCGGGACCAACTCGGCATCGTCGAACCAGACGGTGGAGGGGCCATTGCCAATCAATCGTGGAAGCATGGTCTTGGCGCCCGGCGGCACCACGAACCGCGCCCGCAATTGCTGCCAGTCCGCGGTTGCCCGGGTCGTCTTGCCGGCGAATGACCAGTCGACGACGCGGTCATCGGCAGCTCGCAGGGTTACGCAGAGCGTGGCATCGCCTCGGCCTTGCAGCCGAATCCAGCCGCTAAGCTCATAGATCTCGCCTGGCTCGACGGCAATCGCCCGCTGCTGGGCGAGGCACCAGTCTTGCTGGCCTGTGTACTCGATGCGGGCGGCCTGGGTTCCGCCGTGCCGCTCGCGAGCATCGAGGGCGAACTTTCCGCCGGGAGTCCGCGTCCATAATTCGCTCCAACCGGCCAGTCCTTGCTCGAAATTGCCGTTCACCAGGATGTTCTTCTGGTTTTCCGTGGCTTGCGCGGTGAAGGCCAGGGTGATAAAAAGGCAGGATAGGTGAGCGGCCATTTCGTTTCCCGGAAAGAGCATACGTACTACTGGGACATAATAACTTAAATAAGGCTTGAGTGCATGCTTTCGGCGAGATATTTTTCCGCATGGCGAGGAGCCGTCGGGTATTTCTCGCCCTACGGCCCGTTTATCTGCACTTGACTTTACCGCCCCGATGGCGATTATTTGGTGAAGTCAACTTCTTGGAATTTGGAGCTTTGCCCGTGCCGACTGTCGAAATTGATAAGGAACTGGTTGCCGCACTCAATGCGGCCAAGAGTAAATCGCACAACTTTGCGATCGTTGTTAAGGGAGCATCCGTCGTTCACCTGGTGGTGAGCAAGTCGCCGATCAAGGAAGCGGAGACGCTGAAAGCCAAGAAAGAGTACGGTGGCACGGGGGTCGTTCGCGGCAAGTGCGTGGGCCAAGATGGCGAACTAGTCTTTCGCGTCGCCGCGGAACCGGGAATCGAGGACGCAAAGCTCAAAGCATTCATTGCCACGGCAACGAAGTTATCCGTTAAACCGCATTTCGAAATCTCCACCGAAGTGACGGCCGAGCATGAAGGCGAAGAAGGAGGTTCGTCCGAGGAAAAGCAAACGGGCCCTGCCACCGGCGGCGCGGCTGCCTTCGCGGCCCGTTTGAAGGCGCTCAAACCGAAAATCGACGAGGCCGTCCAGAGCAAGTCGCCGTTGGCGGTACACGTCAAGACGCAAATGGGTGAGATGGCTGCGGAAGCAAAAACAGGCCATTTTCAGGCGGCCACCGAGAAACTCGACTTGATCGCCAAGATTCTGGCGAAGATGGCCAGTGAAGCTTCGGCCACGTCGGGCAGCGACGCTCCGGCCACTCCCCAGGGAGTGGAACCGTGGGCGCTTTCACCCAAATTCGACGCGCTTTGGAAAGAAGCCAAATCGGCGTGGCAAACGGCCGTCGATAACGTCAACAAGCAGTTGGAAAAACTCCGCGGCAGCCTGGCACAGGCGGGCGATTCCGATCTCAAGGCTATCGGCGAGTTCGGCCTGAACGCCATCACGGCCAATCATAAGGTGCCGCTGCAACGAGCGATTGTGGACGTCGATAGCACCGCCGGCCCCGCCAAGATCAAGGCCATCGACAAGGCCCAGGACGCGGTCATCGCTTTCCGCGAGCACATCGATCGCGACGAGCGCGTGGAAGCCTGCGACAACAACCCTTTCGGCGTTCAGGTGACCTTGCGGTCCGAATTACATCGCGGGTTGGACAAGTTGGGGCACGCCTTGGATGAGGCATTAGTTTAGGACCCAACCGGGGAGCCGAATCAAGGCTGGCCGGTCGCTCAGCCCGCTTCGGGTTATCACCGAGTTCTTGGCAAATCCGTTCCAGATCACACATAGCAAGCAAGGTTACAAGCATGGGCAAGAAGTTTACTATCGACGAATTCAAGCTGACGTTCAAGAAACCCTCGCAGCCCAAGGAACTGGACGGCAAGAAGAAGGACGGCCTTGAGGATGTGGCCAAGGAAGTGGCCAAGGGCGACGACCGCCACGCTGACGATTTCAAGAAGACGGCCGCCGAAATCTACAAGGATCACCCGGACTATTACGTCGACCTGCTGACTTATAAGATGGCCAAGCACTGGGACGGCAAAGAGCGGAAATTCTGGCTGGAAAAGTCCCCGCCTGGCGCAGGACAAGGTGCTCGACAAGCTCTATGGCAGCAAGACGATGGATGAAGACGCCATCAACACGGAGTTAAAGACCTCCTCGTCGGCAGTGGTAACGAGCTATCTGGGCAAGAAGTATCCCGACGTGACAAAATCAGCCGCGAAGAAGAAGTTCAAAGAACTGAAGGGGAAGGAACTCGAGGAGTACGGCGGGTTGCTGCCGTTCGACACCAAACAGGAGTTGCTCGTGGAAGGTCTCAAGAGCAAGGATGTCAACACGGTTCGGGCGTGCGGCGGCGCGTTTGCATTCTTGTCCCCGAAAGAGCAGATGGAGTTCGCCGATGCCGATCCGGCGTTCTTCATTGCCAATATATTCCTTCCCTCCCACGACTCCACCGACAACTCGCTGGCCATGCTCAAGAACCCGAAGTGGCGCGATATTCTGCAAAAGGACCCCGTGGCCTGGAAGAAGTTGGCGGACACGATGCCTGTCTTGTCCGTGGGCGAAGCGGCCAAGAAGCGGGTCGGCAAGGACGATGCCACGCCCAAGGAGTTGACCGAGGCGATCTTCGATTGCGTGTTGGAGAACGACGGCATCGAATTGACCTACTTCACCAATCCCATCGATTCCGACCACGCCCTGCTCGGCGGCCCTGGCGAAAAGGACATTAAGGCCCGCGAGGAGCAAGTCGCGAACTTGAAGAAACAAGGCTACGACGTGCCCGATAAGCCGGCCACGCAGTGCCATAATCTCAAGGGAGTCGTCAAGCAAATGGTCATACAGGCGCTCGGCGACAAAGTGAAAATCGAGGAAGACCACATCGCCGGCATGTTGCTCACCAAGCCCATTTCGGGAATGCCCGGCGGTCTGCTCCCCAACACCTTTGGCGGCAATGTGTACGACGAAAATGATAAACTTACCGGCCAGGCTATGTTCACCGGCGTCGGCGGCACGCAGTCGCACACCTGGCTGCGGATCGACGGCGTGGACTTCGATCCGGTGCTGGGAACCAGGGGCGCCGCGGTGAAGGCGGCCAAGGCCGATGAGTTCACGTGGATCGTGACGGACCTCGTCGGCAAGGGCACCAAGGACGACTTCATCATCAAGGACCCCAAGCTCAAACCGGCGCCGAACAAGAATGGCTTCGGTTCAGCCTATCGCCTGACAAAAGATCCGACGAAATACATTCAAGGTATTTACGGGCTGACCTTTGAGATGGCCGACAAGGATGTAAAAGTGAAGACCGTAGCCAATGACGGGCCGTCCGCCGATATCTTGGAGAACGGCGACGTAATTCTCAAGGTCGACGGTGCACCGGCCGACGGTTCGAAATTCTACGAATACAGTGTCGGCAGCAACGGCCAGAAGCGGGTTTTCGAAATCCGCCGCGGCAAGAAAAAGATGAAGTTGTCGGTGAAGGCCGTCAGTCCCATAAAGAAGGGGGCGTAGGTTGCACCGGAAGTAGTTTCCATCAGTCGTCCGCGAATTGCCGTTTGCGCAACGGCAGCCGACCGGCAAGCGAAACCTCCAAGTGAAAACGCCAAACCTAGCGCTGCCAATAGACGCCTCCTAGTCAGATCGCCGAAGTCCAATTGGCAGGATCCGTCATGGCGGAAAACAAAACGGCGGGGATGGGCTACCGCCTGTAAACGCAAGGCGACCAAGGGACAGATCGAGCTCGCAAGCAGGTGGCATTCATGCCGGTTTGCCAGGAAGAGCACACCGATCACCTCGCCGCCGCAGGGCTTCGGGCTGAGATGGGAAGGACAAAATGGCCGGCGCAGCAGGGCTAGATGCGATTGGTTGCACCGCCACGGGCTCCGACCATCGCCTCGTTCTTTGCCCCCAACGATAACCTACAAAAGCGATAGCACAGGTGGCTAGAAGCGGAAACGTGCCGGGTTCGGGCGTGGTATTGGCTGGAAGCGTCAAGCCAAAGACGCTGCCACACTCGTTGGCACCGCCGTACTGTGTCATATCATAGAGCGTTGAACCTGAAACAAGCAGGTCATCATTGGAGGAAATTGTATCGGAATTGAAATCGTACAGTTCCTTATAGCCCGTGCCGTTCGTGTTGATCTGGAATATGTCCTGGCCACCATCGACTGCGATTCCTCCGCCGGGGCAGTACAGCGTGGATCCAACCAGCGTCGGAGCCTGTCCGGTGAAGCTGCCGCCGTAGGTATCGTGCAATACGGTAAAGCCGTCTCCCATTCAGGCCGACTCGAAAGAGCACTCCCGAGTAATCGGTCCCGCCATAGTCGTCCACGCCATAGAGAAACGATCCGTCCGTCGCCATGGTGCCAAAGGGCTGTTCTCCATCGGTGCCGCCGGTGAAGTCGTACAAGTCCTTATACCCGCTTCCGTTCGTGTCGATGCTGAAGATATTGCCATCGCCGTGGCTCCCGCCGTGGAAGGTCGTGCCGTAAAGTGTCGAACCAACCAGGGTCAGGCCGCCAGCCGGGCCAGTGCTCTTCGTACCGCCGCTAAATGAATAGAGCGTAGCATACCCGCTGCCGTCGGTATTGATCTTGAAAATCGTGCCGGCGCCAGTGCCGCCGGCCTGGCACGCGCCGTAGAGAATCGAACCGCTGTCGACAAGATCGCCGGACGATATCGAACCATCGCCTGCTCCGCCGAACGAATGCATGATCGTGTAGCCCGAGCCGTCGGCGTTGATTTTGAAAATGATTCCATTCAGTTCGGTGCCGTACGCTCCGCCGAATAAGGTGGTGCCATAAAGCGTCGAGTTGACAGCCGTCAACGTGCTCTCGCCCACAGCGCCGTCACCAGTAAGTAGATCGAAGTTGTGCAGGACGGTGTAATTGCCGCCGACTGGTACTGACACGGAAGATGGTACCGTATGCGTTGGATCCGCCCGCACTCGTAGTCCCGTACAGCGTTGAACCAATTTGCGCCAGCCCGCACGTCGGCACACAGCCAGTCGAGCGGGAACCGGACCCGTTAGCGAAGCTAAACAGGGTGGAGTAGGTCTGAGCCTGGGCCACAGCCATGCAAGACAGGGCGGAAAGCAGCAGGGCGGCGCAAACGAGTCGCGCAGCGAGTGACCTCGCACGGCGTCTCGTTGCCGCAAAACAGGTTTGCGTGCCGCGCGCGACCGGCGAGATCAAGAGCAAAATCCCAGCGGCGACAGCGCCCAATAGGCAGGCGGCCGTCACCACCGGTGCACGACGAGTCAGTACGCGGCCACGATCGAAAGTCCCAACGACCCAGTTCAAACTCTGAATGCTTCGCTTCGACACGATTCACTTCTCCCGATTCAATTCGACGAACGCCGCGCACGCCAATGAACACACGACCACCCATGGGGGCGACAAATGGAAGCGCGATGACAAGATAGCCCGATCGCGCGGGCACGATGCCCGCCGATCAAGAGACCGTCGCGTTGAGAAAGTCGTCGGGTCCGACGCCAGGAACTACCTGGCAGCCCAAGGCCCGCGACAGCGCTGCCTATGCGTGGGGTGATGGTCTGCCTGGTCAGCTGCGTCACCGAGGAAGGCAAACCCGAAAAACGTCCTTGAATATGATTCCGAGGAGGGAAAATGTCAAGTGGCTCGTGTCACTTCTTTGGATGGGTGTCAAATTATCGCTTCAATGTATGCGAAAATTGGACCGCTTGAGAAAAAATACCCATAGGGCGGAGCGGGCAACTGCGGCGGAGTTACACTACTTGAGGTGCCGTCCAATGCGTCGGCCAGGAACCCCGTATCCGCCGGATGGCGCAGGACCTTATCGATTTCGTCTTTCGACAGGCCAAGTCGCTGAGGAACTTTTCAAGTTCCGCCGTTCCGCCAGCCACAGAAAGGGACGGCTATTCGCCATCCCAAAAAGACGCTACAATTGGGGTGATTTACGTAGTGTAACTATACGTGGAATGGACTTTCTCGCCGTGGATTTCTGCCGTTCTTTACCGCCAAGGACGATTTGGACCGGACGTAAAGTTTTAATCTGAAAGTAGTTACCATCACGTCCCCGTAGCTCAATTGGATAGAGCGTCGGCCTCCGAAGCCGAAGGTTACAGGTTCGAACCCCGTCGGGGATATTTTTACAGGGCCTTGCGCGTAGTGGGTCGTCGCCTCCTCAACGTTGCCGCGACCGGCCAGTGCGACCCTCAGGTTGTTGTGAGCATCGGCGTAATCGGGATCGGCTTCCAGGGGTTGGCCACTACCAGTGCCGAGATAACCGCGCATCGCCAGCCGGCCGTTTGGCCAAGGACGGCGATCACGACCATTATCCGATGGCCGCAATCAATCGCCGCGATATAGCACGTGCCGATCAGCCGCTCGGAGCCCATCGTGAGGCAATTGCCCGTGGAGAGCTCGACGATTCTGATCGTCCAGCCCGAACGGATGCCCGGTTTCGTGTTTTTTGGCGCATCTGGTTTATCCTGCCTTCCAGAGAGCTTCGCCGCGAATCCGCCTTATTGCCGGCGAAGATGTGGATCGTGGCATCCGCCGCAGGGGATTGCTGACCACAGGTTGCCAAGGTTGACATCATCGCGTTCCCCGCGAAGAGAATCCCTGCCCGCAGCACGGATCTTGCCGCTACCCTGGTTGTACGACCGACGCTCAATGCCAAGCGGCCCTCCGAGCGGAAACTTGATGCCATCGTTGCGGCTTGCTCAATGGCCGCGATTCGGATACACTCCAGAGCATCTCGCCCAGCATGCGGGCCGAGTTGCGGCTTTTTCACGGGCCAGACAGCTTATTCTCTTGATTGCCGGCGACAACCGCATGAAAACCATTGCCGTCGATCTGGACGACACGCTGAACAATTTCACGGAGACCTTGCAGCAGTCGCAGTTTGTCCGCGACGAAACGCACGTCCTTTCCGAGGAAGTTTTCCAGGACTATCTGGCGAAAGTGCGCTGCGGCCGGACCGAGAGCAGTGATCTGCTCTGCACCGAATACTCCTTTTTCCGCGCTCGGATCCACCAGCAGTGCTACGAGCGGGCCCAGGCCCGGAGCGACGGCGTCAGTTTCATGCAGTGGCTCAGGCAAAGCGGGTGGCGCATTGTGATCTGTACCCGTCGAGATCTGCGGGTAGCGCAGGACTGCACGAGAAAATGGCTGGCCGATAACGAGATTCCGTTCGACTACCTGTTCATGACCGGCAATAAGATCGCCTTTTGCAAAGCCTGGAGGATCGAACACCTTATCGACGACGACGCGATCAACATCGCCCTCGGCGAGCGGTTTGGAGTACACGTGTATTACCCGGCAGGCGCCAGGTACTCACGGTCGATACGGCCCTCAGCCCAACCGACCGGGGCATTCGGCCCGGCCCCCAGTCGGCTGGCTCGAGGTCACAACCGAACGCCCGGCGTGGCCCTGCCTTTCGAAACGTTCGGCGAAATCAAAGCATGGATTCAAGACTAAGCCTGCTCAAAGAGTTTTACCGGGGGTTGCCGAAAGACCGGGCGAAACTGGAGTCCGAGGAGCACGGCTTTGCCTTCCTGGAGTCGCTGCTGACCGACGAATTAACCCTGGAATACGGCGAGCTGACGAATTCCGGGCTGGTGCACAAGTACAAGCTGGCTGGCATCTCGGAGCGGCGGATGGACGAATTTCTTCTCGCCCATGTGGAGAAAGCCTGCAACGTCTGTCTCTATTTCGACATTCGGGCAAACGACACGTTCTGTCTAAACCTCGACAACAACCACACGGTCAACAGCAGCGAGATCACTCCAGAGATGGAGGTCGCGGTCCGCGAACTGGGAGGGCATCTGCGGAGCCTCGGGTGCGAACCGCTGATCGTAGCCAGCGGCCGCGGCTATCACGTCTGGAACCGACTGGACGCCACGGTCGCCAACGATTGCCTCTACGACTTCATGCTCCGCATGGCGGCGGCGACGGCGGCAGCGCTTCATCACCAGGGACACGACCACCACCAGATCAAATTCAATTTTTATCCGGACCCCCGGGTACACCACGTCGTCTCGCTGCGCCTCTTCGGATCCCGGCATGTGAGGAGCAAGGTCTTCAGCCATATTCTCACGCCGCAGGGGTTGCTCGACGAAACTGCCTCCTGGGAGTTTTTCGCCGAGCACTTGAAAAAGCGGATTGTCTCCCTTGCCCAATTCCAGGCCGCCCGTGAAATCGTCGTTGGAAAAGAGTAATCCGCCGGTTTCGACGTCCCTAGCGACGGCGCTGCCGTTGAAGCCTGGCGTCTCAAACAGCTGGTGATGTACGGGCGACTCGCCTCCTTTACGATTCCTTCTCCGGCACCTTTTCCAGCAGTTCCAGCAGCACCTTGTCGGACTCGATGCCTTCGGCCTGGGCCTCGAAGTTCACGATCACGCGATGCCGCAGGGCGGGCAGGCAGACCCGTCGCACGTCCTCGAAACTCACGTTATAGCGGCCATCCAAAAGCGCTCGCACCTTGGCCGCCAGGGCCAGCGCCTGGGCAGCACGCGGGCTGGCGCCCCAACGGAGATACTGATTCGTGCATGGTGGCGCAAAAGGACCCTGCGGATGCGTCGCCAACACCAGCCGCACGATATAGTCGCGAACGTGGTCGGCCAGGATCACCTCCCGCGTCAGGCATTGCCAGCGAATAATCTCCCCGCCGTCCATCACCTGGACAGGCTCGATCGCCTCGCCCCGCGTGGTGCGGTCAACGATCGAAGCCAATTGCTCGCGGTTCGAGTAACCCACGACGAGCTTGAAGAAGAATCGGTCGAGTTGGGCCTCGGGTAACGGGTACGTGCCCTCCTGCTCGATCGGGTTCTGCGTGGCCATGACAAAGAACGGCTGCTTGAGCTTGAAGTGATGCCCGCCCGCCGTGATCGAGCCCTCCTGCATCGTCTCCAGCATGGCCGATTGGGTCTTGGGCGTGGCACGGTTGATTTCGTCGGCCAGGCAGATCTGCGTGAAAATCGGGCCCCGCTGGAATTCGAACTGCCGCCGGCCATCCGGCGTTTCCATGACCATGTTCGTGCCCAGGATATCGGCCGGCATCAGATCGGGCGTGAACTGGATCCGCGAAAACTCCAGATTGAGCGTCTTGGCCAACGTGCGGACGAGTAGCGTCTTTCCCAGCCCGGGCACGCCTTCCAGAAGGCAATGGCCGCCGACGAAAAGGCAAGTCAAAACGCCGTGGACGATCTCGTCGTGCCCCACGATGACCCGCCCGATCTGTTCGCGGACAGCCTGGTAACGGGCCTGGAACTCCTGGGCCCGGCGTTCCATGGTTTCAGCAATGCTCATGCAATGGATCCTTCGTCATTCGTAGTTCAAGAAAAATGATAGCAGATCGGCAGGCCCGAACAAGTTTGCTCATTCCTTCCGCTCCTCCCACGCCTTTTTCTTCGCCTTCAGCAACCGCTCGGTGTAGGTCTCTTCTTTCTTCTCGGGCGTGAGCGACGGTCCGGCGGGAGGAGGCGTCGGAGGGGCGGGCGGCGCTAACTCGTCGAGCGGCTTCACTTCCAGCGGGCCTTGGGCAGGCAACTCAAAACGGGTCGCGGCGCGGAGCTGATCCAGATGGTCGGCAACTTCCGCCTTGCGGCTCTTCAACCGTTCAATGTACTGCGGTTGGGCCGGCGCCGGTTGGCGGCGGAGGACGAAATCACGGGCCCGCCTGAACAACGGCGGCACCCAGGCAAAATTCACGCTCACGCGGCGAATGAACACATCGGCCAGAAAGACACAACTGGCCAAGAGCACCAGCCAATGCCAGGCCTCCTGGCTGCTGGCGGCCTTGGGCATATCGTGGCGAAACGTGTTGAAGCTCGCCGGCAGCGTGTCGAAGGCATCGGGCTTTGCGGCGTTCTCGATCAGTTCTCCTTTGGGGCCGTCTTTGGGCGGCACGGCGGCAAGCTCGGACAAGAGGGCGTCGTTGGGCCCGAGATCGCGGAACTCGTCTGAATAGGGCACGTTCACGCCCGTCCGCAATGGCGCCAGGCCGCGACCGGGATTGATCGTCACGAAGTAGCTTCCCGCGTCGCTAACGGGGAAGGTGCCCACGTAATGGCCCGGCCCGGTCTGCTCGATCTGGATGTCCAACGGCTTTTTCAGATCAGGCCCAACAGCCGTGCCGGTCATGGTGAGGAAATTGAGGAACTCATTCTTGTCGTCCAGCGCGGTGACGACGACCCGCATCTTGCCGTCGGCCGGCTCGAAGGTGGCGGTCATGTGGCCCGCTCCACCGGAGGGCCGCATCGACCAGCGAATGATCTGGGCGAAGAGCTTGTCGGCGGCAGGACTGCCGGCCCAACCGGGCGTCCATTGCAGGCCGGCGTCTGTGGTGAAGGCCACGGCACGGCCCAGTCCATAGTTCCAGCCGGCCAGGATCGTGGTGTTGTCCTCGCCGCCGGGCTTGGTTGCCAGCAACACGGTCTCCACCAGCGGGTTTTCCTTCTTGCTCGTAAGCACGTAGCCGCGAATGGGCGGCAGATCGCTGACCCCCGACATCATGGGATGCTCGGTCACTTGCTTCACAGGAAAGGAATTGTGCGGATCGTAAACCAGCGGCCTGGAGACGCGGCGGGCCTCCTTCTGGAATATTCGCGGCAGGGCCTTGTTGGGATTGTTCACGGCGTAGAACTTGCCATTGCCAGCGGAGGCCATACTGGCCAGCCTGCCGCTCTCGATCATTCCGTGGGCGTTGACGGCCACGGTGGAAATCGTCACACCCATGGCCCGCAGGCGGGAGATGGTATTCGGGTTCGGCGCACTGGGATCGCCGTCGCTGAGCACGATCATGTGTTTCACCGCCACGGACTTGCTTTGCAACTCTTTGAATCCCTGCTCGGCCAGGCTCATGGCGGGCTCGAAGTCGGGCATGTCGCCGGGGATCATGCGATCGACGGCCCCCAGCAAACGGTTGCGAAATTGGCCGATTTCTACCGGACCTTTTCCGTAGATCCACACCTCGTTGCCGTTCCACTGCATCACGCCGCAGTAGTCCTGGGCGCTGAGGGTCTTGATCGCTTCCTTGGCGATCTGCTTCTGGATGCCGTTGCCCTGCGCAATCTCGCTGGCGTGCATGACTAGCACCAGGGCGCCGCGAGGGGCCACTTCGGCGTTGCGGATCTGAAAATCGACGGGCATGGCCTTTTCCAGGTCGGTGCCGGTCCATCCACCCGCTCCGAACGACTCCGTTCCGCCCAGCATGACCAGGCCCGCGCCCATCTGTTGGGTATTGCGAACGAGCATGTCGATCTGTTCGTCGCTGAAACTCACCTCGTCGCTGGTGGCGCGGGGCACGTCGGCCAGCACCACCGTGTCATAGATTTGCAATTCGGCGAGGCTGGAGAAGAGCCGGTCGGTGCCACGGATGACCACCTCCAGGCCGTGTTCCCGGAGCCGTTCGGCCAGCGTGTTATACTCGGTGGGCCTTTCCTGGCTGACGATCATCAGCACCTGTCCCTTGCCGGCCACGTGGGTGAATCCGGTCGCCCGCTTGTTCTGCGGCATGGCATTGTCTTCAGGCCGGTCGGGAATGAATTTGGCCTCGTAGGTATAGAAGTTGGCCGTGTCAATCGACTGCCGCAAGTTGAAAACCTTCTTGCCCGGCGGCAGGACGACCTTTTGCTCCCACGGCTCGCCCACCGGCTGATCGTCGACGATCTTGGTAATGACCAGCCGGCCAGGCACGTCGGCCTTTTCCCCCGGATTTGCATCGCTGTTGTTGGCCAGCACAACGCGGAGGTCGAACGGTTGGTTGAGACGGACCTCGCCGGGAAGGATAACACGCTCGACGGCAACGTCGCTCCGCACGCGGTAGCGGACAGGCACGACATCGATGCCGATGCCCGCCGTGGCCGCGGCCCGTGCCTGCTCCAGGGCGTTGCCCTGGTTTTGGCAGCCGTCGGTGACCACGACAATCCGCCGGGCGGAGTCTTCGGGGAACGTTGCTTGCGCCAATCGTATGGCGGCGGCGATGTTCGTGGCCTGCGGATCGAAGAGACTCTCGATCGTCTTGCCGATCTGCAGGTCGTCGTCGAAGGGCGGCAACTCGATGGCCGCCTCGCGGCCAAACACGATCACGCCCGCCCGGTCGTGATTGCGACGATGGGCATGCACCTCTTTCTTGACGTACTCGATCATGGCCTCGCGCTTCTCTTGCGGGATACTCAGCGAATGATCGAGCAGGTAGAGGACGGTGAGGTGATCGTTGCTCCGTACGATTTGCATATCGGCTGCCGCCATGGCAAGGAGTGCGACCACGAGCGTACGCAACAGCAAGGCCAGCCAGCGCCGCACGCGTCCCAGACCGGCGAGGCGGCGGTAGCTGTACCACCAGAGCGCCGGCAAGAGCAGGAGTATTGCCAGGTAGGCGGGCGCGGCAAAGGTGGGGTGGTAGGAGAACATCGGTCAGGAAATGACGAATGGCGAATGACGAATGACGCAGTGAATCATGACTTCCGCCGACGCCAGGTGGAACTGAAAATCAAGTGCAGCTCCTTGGCCTCACGCCATTGGATCCGACTTGGGGGCTTCGATTCCGGAGCCGCCGCAGCGATCGTTCTAGGCCAGAATCTGGTTTCGCGCGCTTCTTTCTTGCAAATGCTGTTGCGGTGGCGAAAATCCTCCGCCGAAATGGCATCGTCCACCTTGCAATAGTTCGCCCTTATGCTCGTGCCGTCGCGCACGAATTGGCTGGTACGCGGAATGGTGGTTACATCTTGCAGCACGGTTCGAGCGAATCGGGTGACGACCTCCCCAAATTGTGCCGTACGTTCGTCAAGATCGTAAGACTTCTTTCCTACAGGCGCGGCATCCATCCTGCTCTTCGCATTCACGCTCTCATTTTCCATGTTTCATTCGCCTTTCGCCTTTCATCATTCGTCATTCATCATTTGACGCTCGTCATTCGAAGCGGACACATTGTACCCTATTATTATTGGTGTCCAACACGTACAGCTTTCCCTCATTGTCCCTCGCCAATCCCCACGGATTGTAAAGCTCGCCGGGCTCTCGACCGCGGCCTTCGTGACCCCAGCAACCGAGCGAATGGCCATCGCGGGTGAACTTCTGGACGCGGTGGTTGCCGTACTCGCAGATATACAGGGTGTCGTGCGGGGCCAGCACAATGTCGTAGGGATAGTAGAGCTCACCGGGATCCTTGCCTTCCTTTCCCCACGACCTGAGGAGCTTGCCCTGGGTGTCGAAGACCTGGATGCGATGGTTGCCCGCATCGGTGACCCAGAGGTGTTCGGCTTCGTCGAAGACGATTTTCTGTGGGCGGACGAACTGGCCTGGCTCGGAACCGTGACCGCCCCACTGAAGCAGAAACTGGCCTTCCGGCGTGAACTTCTGAATGCGATCGTACTCACCGTATTCCGATACATAGAGATTGCCTCGGGAATCCTGAGCGGTTCCCGTGACGAAGCCGAACTCGCCTGGCTTCTCGCCCTTCTTGCCGCCCAGTGTCTTAAGTAACTTGCCCTCGGGCGAATAGACGAGCACGTGGAAGTAATGCGTGTCGGCAACCATGAGATTGCCGTCGCCATCAATGGACAAGCCCGTCGGCTTGCCGTTGGCGTGATCGGGGGTGGACCAACTGCGCAGGAAGGTGCCGTCGGTCTTGAAGACCTGGATGCGGGCGGTCTTGTCGACGATATAGAGCCGCTGGTCGCGATCGATGGTGATGGCCCGGGGAATTTCGAATCGGCCGTCGGTGATGCCCGACCGTCCCCAGACCGCCTCGACGCGACCGCTGTCGGAATTGTTCTGGATGCAGCCGGGCAGCAGCAGGGCCAGGGGGAGGAGCCAACGGGCAGCCATAGAGGACGCAGTGCTGAGTACTGAGTATTGGGTAGTGAGTACTGCACAGCTTAGCCCGCGCTTCGCAGATTCTGGCCGTCGTCTCATTTTCGCCTATTTCCCGATCCGGATTCAACCATCAGTTTAGCTGAATCCGGAGGCAATTGCAGCCGGAAAACGGAATTCGTCGGGGCAACCAAACTGCGGTTGTTGACTGGCTGGCAGTGCGGCGGAGTTGATGCTAAGCTGATGGAATGGGCACGTCCACCAGCACTTTGGAAACCTTGTTGATCGCCCGCATCCGCGCCGGCGAGGCCGACGCCTGGGGCGAGTTGATCGCGCGCTATGAAGGCCGATTGCTGGGCTTCGTCGTCCGACGGGCGCCCAATCGCGTGGCCGCCGAGGACGTGGTGCAGGAGACCTTTGTCGGCTTCCTCAACAGCCTGCCGAACTTTGACGAGGACCAGTCGCTGGAAAGCTACCTGTTTTCCATCGCGGCCCATAAACTGACGGATCTCTTGCGGCGCGAGGGCCGGCGGCCCACCATTTCGCTGCCCGGCGAAGAGAGCAGCCAGGGTTGGGAACCGATCGGCCGCGGGCGCCGCGCCAGCAGTATCGCCCGGAGCCGCGAGCGGCACGACCTGGAGGAAACGGCGCTGGTCAACGCCCTCCGCGAGATGATCGCCCATTGGCGGCGTCGCGGACAGTGGGAGCGGCTGGAATGTCTCGAATTGCTCTGGGTCCGCGGGTGGTCGAACAAGGAGGTCGCCGCGGGAATGGGCATTTCGGAGCAGACTGTGGCCAACTACAAGTTCGAAACGATCGTCCGCCTCCGTTCGGCGGTTGTCGGACAAGGACTACCCGAAGAGGTCTTCCCGGAATTGTATCAATAGTTGGGATTTGAGGTAATCGAGATATGAAATTCGGCCGCCTATGACGTCCCCTTTTCGCCCCACCGACCTTGAAGCCTACCTCGACGAGGCCCTGCCCGTTGAGGAGATGGCCCGCATCGAACAAGCCCTTCGCGCCGATCCTGTACTGTCCGGACGATTGGCGGAAGTGATAGCGAGGCGCGATGCGGGCGTGAGTTCCCTCGGCGAGGTCTGGCGGCGGCACCGGTTGAGTTGCCCCACGCGGCAGGAATTGGGCAGCTTTCTTTTGGGAGTCCTGTCCGACGAGACCGCCCGCTACGTGACCTTTCACGTCGATGTCGTGGGCTGCCGCTATTGCCAGGCCAATTTGGCAGATCTGAAAAACCAGCAGTCGGAAGGGCGAGCGAGCGCAGACGATCGCCGGAAGAGATATTTCCAGTCCAGCGCCGGGGAACTGCGAAGGGGCAGAGACGATTGATCGTGCCGCTTTTTATCGCCCTTCGCCTGGCGGTGGCAGCGCCAGCGGCGCGGTGTATTGATAATCAGGCGTCTGTCTGGGCGATGGCGGTTGGTAACCCGTCGGCCCATTGCTGACCCCCCCTATTGGGCCAGCCGGTTGGTATGATGCTGGTCCGAAGCTGAGCCGGGGCGCCATGGATTGCTGGTTGGCGCCAGGTGTGTCGCCGTTGCCCGGCGGCGAGGTCTTGATCTCCTGCATCCGTCTGCTCAGGGTCTGCTCCGCGGATTGGATGTCGGCGCGGACCTTTTTCTGATCGACCGACACGTTGATATTGACTTTGTCCGATCGAGGGTCGGGGGCCGACCGGCTGAAGGTGAACCAGCCCAAATAGAATCCTATCGCGAGAACACAGATCAACAGCGTCATCGCCATTCGCAGCATGCTGAACATTGCGCACTCCCTATTGTCGGGGGGTAAGTCTTCTGGCGGGAGGGAATGTTGCCAAAAAACGGTACAACTTACAAGAGCAGTTGTCAACTACGTTGCGTTGCCGCAAAAAAACGGTTATGATACGGAGGGGAGAGCGAGGATGACTCGGCAACGGCAGCACACTCCCCCTAGGCACTGGGATAGACGAGGTCGCTTCATGGGGTATTCACCGCGCGCCATTATTAGTATTCTCGGCGGACTTCTAGCGTTGTCGGGCGTGGCAGGCTGCGGAAATCACCTTCCGCCGCGAGTTGTGCCCGATGCGCCCGACGCCGCCGCCGCGAGCAAGGCCATGGAACTCTACGACGCCAACCATGACGGGTTTCTGGATGCCAAGGAGCTGGAGCAGGTTCCGGGGCTGAAAGCAGCGATCAAACAGATCGATGCCAATCACGACGGCAAGATTACCGAGCAGGAGATCGCGGATCGAATCAAGTTCTGGACCGATTCGCGGATGGGCCGGATGTCGGTCAAATGCCGCGTGCTGCATAATGGCAAGCCGCTGGTGGGTGCCAAGGTGGTCTTTGTGCCCGAAAAATTCCTTGGCGGCACGTTGCAACCGGGCTCAGGAACAAGTGCAACGATGGGTTTTGCCCAGATTCAGCGCCGCCTTACGCCCGCGATTCGTCCGTCCAGGGACTCTCGCCTGGTTTCTACCGAGTGGAAATTACCAAGGATGGCGAGAACATACCAGCCAAGTACAACGCGGCCACCACGCTCGGCGCGGAGGTCGCCGGTGGCTGGGAAGCTAAAGAAAACCCTTTGAGTTTTGACCTTAAGTATTGAGGAGGCGCTGTGATGTATGCCATTCTTACACGACCCCGTCGAGTCTGCGTAAATTCCTGCCGCGGTTTCACCTTGGTGGAACTGCTGATCGTGATTTCCATCATCGGGATCCTCATCGCTATGCTCATGCCGGCGGTCCAATCGGCCCAGGAATCAGGGCGGCGGGCCCAATGCGCCAACAACCTGCACCAGATGTCGCTGGGTTGCCTGGCGGTGGAATCGAAGTACCAATACCTGCCCAGCGCCGGCTGGGGTTGGCAGTGGGCCGGCGAAGCCGATCGGGGATACGGTTCCACACAGCCCGGTGGCTGGCTTTTCAACATCCTCCCTTTCACCGACCTCGCTGACTTGCACAATATGGGCAAGGGGCTGACGAGCCCCAGTGATACGATTTCCAGCAATAGCGCTCGCCGTTCGGCGGGCATGGCGCAGTCACAAGTGCCGGTTGCCATATTTACTTGCCCGACGCGGCACAAACTCCAGGTTTTTCCGTATGTCCACGGGGCTGCCTACGTAAATATTCCGGATCCCTACCCGCTCATCGGCCGTGCCGATTACGCCTGCAACGCCGGCAGCATGTATAGCAGCGATACGGTGCAACCTGGGAATCCGAACACAAGCTATTCGACTTCTTTTGACTGGTCAAGCATTCCGGGAACCGTCAACTCCACGTCGGAAATCGCCACGGGAGTGATGTATCGGGCCAGCCAGTGCACCTCGGCCATGATCAAGGATGGGATGTCGAATGTATATATGATCGGCGAACGCTACCTGTGTCCCGATTGCTACTCGACCGGCACCTGCTGCGACAATGACCAGGGTTGGGACGAAGGTTATGACTACGACACAGTGCGGGGCACAGGCTATAATTACCCCAACTTCGCCAGCCTCTCGTCCGCAACGCCCAACCCGGCATCGCAGGACCGGCCCGGCTGGTCGACCAACGGCGGCTGCTCGACGAACTTTGGCGCTGCGCACGAGGCCGGTTTCAACATGTGCTTTTGTGACGGCGTGGTGCGGCTGATAAATTTCAACATCGACCCCGTGCTTCACATGCAGCTTGGTCACCGTAGCGATGGCGAGCCAACAAGCTTAGCGGGAATAAGCAAATAGCCGATGTTGCCGTGCGGCGGATTGCCGATCTGCCCCCTCAGCCTTCCTCCAAAGGGCGAGGAAACGAAGGCGACCTGTTCGAGGTTGCAGTATTATTGGAACGGGCCATACCAAGGAGTTTTTTCGACATGCGTTTCTGCTTACGACTTCATGTTTTTGGGGGATTGTTGGCACTGGTCTGCCTGAGCGGCTGCGGAAAGCCCGAGTCACCCGCCGTGGTCGCCGACCAGCCCGATGCCTCCGCGCCTAGCAAGGCCATGGAGATGTACGACACGAATAAGGACGGCTTTCTAGACGAGAAGGAACTGGAGCAAGTGCCGGGGTTGAAGGCCGCGCTCAAACAGGTCGATACCGATCACGATGGCAAGGTATCTCAACAGGAGATCGCCAGCCGGATCAAGAGCTGGGCCGAGGCACAGATCGCGCGGATGCCGGTGCACTGCAAAGTGACGCACAACGGCAAGGCGTTGGCCGGGGTAACCGTGACCTTCGTGCCGGAACCGTTCCTTGGCGGCGGAATGCAGAAGGGCACGGGAACGACTTCCTCGGCGGGCGTGGCGAATATCGTCAGCCCCTATGCGGCCGATCCGGCCATCCGCGGCATGTCGCCCGGCTTTTATCGCGTGGAAATCACCAAGAGCGGCGAGAAGATTCCTGCCAAGTACAACACGCAAACCACGCTTGGCGCCGAAGTGGCCAGCGATTCCCCAGGCCGAGAAGGCGGGTATCCATTCGACCTGAAGTATTAGCGCGTGTTTGGCTGGTAGTAGCTGGCCCGGCAGTGGTTCCGCGGGGCGAAACGCGGTCCTAGATCCAGAAGCGATTCGGAACTGCCGACGAAGATCGCCCCCCCCGGCGAAAGCCGATCGGCCAGGCGGAGGAAGAGGTCTCGCCTCCGGGCGGCGTCGAAGTAAATCGCCACGTTGCGGCAGAAAATCACGTCGAACGTTCCCACGTCTATGAACGGTTGCAAGAGATTGCGGCGTTGGAACGAGATCATCGCCCGCAACTCGTCCTTGACCTGCCAGCCGCCCTGCTGCGACCGGAAGTACTTGGGCAACAACGTCGCCCGCATGCCGCGATCGATTTCGTGGGCGGCGTACCAGCCGCGGCTGGCCTGGGCGATCGCCGCATCGGAAATGTCGGTTGCCAGGATGGAGACGTTCCAGGCGGTGAAGTTGGGGAGCGTCTCGCGGAGGATAATTGCCAGGCTGTACGGCTCCTGGCCCGTGCTGCAGGCCGCTGACCAGAAACGCAGTCGCTTCGACCCGCTGCGCCCGCAGGCGTCGATCAGGTCCGGAAGAACTCTATTCTGCAGGGCGTCGAAGGGGCTGTTGTCGCGGAAGAAGAGCGTTTCTTGCGTGGTAATGGCGTCGATGATCTTCTGCTGCAAGGCTCGGTCGCCGTTCGCCCTGGCCCGCTGGCACAGCTCGCGATACGACGCGCAGCCGTGGTCGCGGGCGAGTTGTCCCAAGCGACTTTCCACCAGGTAGCCTTTGCTCTCGTCGAGCATGACCCCGCAAAGCTGATCGACGAGCTGGGCCACGAACTGGATGTCCTCGCGAGTTACCTGCATGATCCGCCTGACGTTCAGTTCTGCCTGGGCAGCACCGCCCCTTGTCTTGCCAACCGCGCGATTTCCGCGGCGATGCGGTCCAAGGGAGCGATGACGTCGGCAATGCCTTTCTCGATCGGCTCGCGGGGCATGCCGTAGACGACGCAAGTGGCCGCGTCCTGGGCGATAATGCTGGCCCCACCGTGTTTCAGCCGACGGCAGCCCAGCGAGCCGTCGTTGCCCATACCCGTCATGATCACGCCCACCGCTCGGCCGCCGTAGACCTCCGCCACGCTGCGAAAGAGGTAATCAACGGATGGCCGGCAGCTATTCTCGGGCGGATCGTCGGTGATCCGCAACACGACCTGATCGCCTTGTCGCTGGACCTTCATGTGCCACCCGCCCGGGGCTATCCACACCTCGCCGCCGCGGATTGTCTGGCCGTCGACGGCCTCGCGGACCGTCAGCCGCGTGCGGTTGTTCAGGTCGTCGGCCAGCGATTTGGTGAAGACCGGCGGCATATGCTGCACGATCAACAGCGGCACCGGCAGATTGGCCGGCAATTGCGGCACCATCTCGACCAGGGCCTTGGGGCCGCCGGTGGAGATTCCCAGGGCGACCACCTGCGGCGGGCCCGAGACCGGCGCCGCGGCGCGCGGCGGCAGAGAAACCGCGGCGGTGGAACCATTGCCATTGCTCCGCGCAGCTTGGCCGTTGCCGAGGATCTCCTTGACGTTGCGGCAACGGGCGAAGGCCGCCAGCTTGAGGCCCAACTCACGGCGCAACTGTTCGATGTTGGCCGCCATGTTCCCACCGCTGGGCTTGAGGACGAAGTCGAATGCCCCGCTCTCCAGGGCGGTCAGGGTGGCCTTGGCCCCTTGGGCCGTGAAGGCGCTGAGCATGATCGCACCGGTGCGCGACTTTCGCCGCCGCAATTCCTCGAGCACGGCATGGCCGTTCATCTCCGGCATCTCCAGGTCGAGCACGAGCAGGTCGACCGCTTGCTGGTCGAGTCGCTGCAGGGCGATCTTGCCGTTGGCCGCGGCCCCAACCACCTCCACGCCAGGCATGCCGACGAGCACGTCGGTGACGATCTTGCGATACGTCACAGTGTCATCGACGATCAGTACGCGCAACGGTTGCTCCGTCATGGCTTCCACCTTCATCTTCGCGTTTGGCGGCCGGGCATCTCAATGGCAAGCCACCGGCCCCACAGGGCCTTTCAAGCGCTGGTCTTGAACTGCCCGACAAGCGTATTCAGTTGCTCGGTCACGTCACTGACCTTGCCGCTGGCCGTCTGGGCGACGGCAGCGCCCTGAGCGGTCTGCTTGGCCGCGGCGTCGACGTCGGTGATGTTCCTGGCGATTTCCCGGGTGACGGAGGCCGACTCGGCCACGCCACGAGCCACCGTCTGCGCGGCGGTGGAGGTCTCCGCCACGTTCTTGGCAATTTCCTTGGTGGTGATGCTCTGTTCCTCGACAGCGGAGGCAATCGTCCGCGATACCTCGTTGACCTTCTTGATGACCTCGGTGATTTCTCCGATGGAGTTCACCGCCAGGCCGGTCGAAGCCTGAATGCCCTCGATGCGGCGGCGGATATCCTCGGTGGCGGCGGCCGTTTGCTTGGCCAGCTCCTTGACCTCGGTGGCCACGACGGCGAAACCCTTGCCGGCATCGCCGGCGCGGGCCGCTTCAATCGTGGCGTTCAGCGCCAGCAAGCTGGTCTGCTCGGCGATGTCTTGGATGACCTCGACGACCTTGCCGATCTCATTGGCAGCCGTGCCCAATTCGGCAATCTTGGCATTGCCGTCGCCAGCCAGACCGGCGGCATTGCCGGCCACACTGGCGGCTTGCTCGGCGCTGCGGGCGATCTCGCTGATGCTGGCGGTAAGTTCTTCCACCGCCGATGCCACGACGCGGACATTGGCCGACATTTGCTCGGTGGAGGCAGCCATGCCGTTCATATTGGCCGACATTTCCTCGGCGGCCGCCGCTACGGCGTTCGACTGATTGGTCGTTTCTTCCGCCCCGCTAGCCAGTTGGCCCGCTGTTGCGGAAAGTTCGCCGGCCGAAGAGGCCAGGGTTTGGGCGTTCTCAACGATATTGGCGAACATTTGCCGCAGATTGCCGCCCATGGTGTTCAGCGCCACAATCAGTTGCCCGATTTCATCTTTGCGGGTCGCTTCCAGCGTGCGTGTCAGGTCGCCAGCGGCCATTGTCGCAGCAAACTCGACGCAGCGGGAAATCGGACGGCTGATGGACAGCGCGATCGCCACGCCAAAGACGATCGCTAAGACGAACGCCACGAGCGTCCCGATGGCCAACAGCGAGAGTCCCGACTGGTACAACTGTTGCGCGGCCGTCAGCCCCTGATCCGACTGAGCGGCCACGTGCTCGATGAGCTTTTCCAGCGTGGCCATGGCTTTCTGTTCCTGTGGTATGCAGGTTTTTTGGGAGAATTGCATGAGCGCCGGAGCAATCTCCTGGATTCCTCGTGCTTTGGCCTCGACAGCCGCCGTAAGGACATCCAAGGCGGCCGTTGCTGGACGGTCGGCGCCGCGCAATTGCTTGTCGAGTCTGCGCAAGTCTCCCGCGCTACACGTCTTGAGTCCCCGCAGTGCTGCACGATACTTGTCCACCACAACCACATAGTTTGACTCCGCTTCTGCGACGGCGGCTTGTTTCATGCCAATCTCCGCGGCAATCGTTTTCAGCGATTTGAAGTCTGCGTGTATCCGTTGATCGTAGGACTCCAATTCGGCGGAGTACTTGGCAAAGTCGTCGGCGTTGTCGCCGCGGAGGAGGGTGTCTTTCCACGCCTGGACCTGCCTCTTGAAATCAACCTCGGCGGAACGTGCAGCGGTGAGAGCGTCCAGTGCATGGTCGAAGTAATGACCGGGGTTCGGTACAGTGGCGGAAACGCACGGTTCGAGGATTTTGGCATAAGCGCCCGCCATGCGGAAGAACTCGTCATTCGACTGCCGCCAATCGGTCCAGGTGCCTTGAAAGTCATTCCAGAGGGCAGCGCCCTCGGGCGTCATTTCCAGGGCCGCAAACGTTTTCATTGCGCGCCGAACGATTCCTTGGCATGGGCAATGCGGTCGAGCATCCCACGATAGTCGTTCAGGTCGATGTTGGGATTGAGCATTGCCCGCCGTCCTGTCTTGCAGGTTTCGGCATCGAGGCGGATTTCGCCGAGGCTGCGGACGCCCGGCAGGTGTACATTGGCCACATCGGAGAGTTTTTCGCGCAAGGCGGCCAGGCTCCACCAGGCGATGGCGGTGACGACGAGCGAGAACGAGGCCACCGTTACGAACGCGGCGATGAGTTTCTTCTTGAGGCTGAGATTCGATAAAGCGAGCATGCGTGCATCTACTTTCCAGTCAAAAGGTTCGCGGGTAGTTTTTCAGTTGTTGGAGACCGTGAACTGATCGACCATCGATTCCAGCCGTCCGGAGAGTTGTGTCAACAGCGATCCCGCGTCCTGAGTTCGCGCGGCGTCCTCGGCGGTGTGCCGGGCGTTCTGATCGACGCGGGCAATACTCTCGCTCACCTCGCGGGTGGCGGCTGCCGTTTGCGAGACGTTCGAGCAGACTGTCTGGGCGCCGGTGGCTGCCTGCACGAGGTTTTTGGAAATCTCCTTGGTGGTGATGCTCTGCTCCTCCACCGCGGAGGCGATCGTTCGCGAGGCCTCGTTCACTCGCGTCATTACTCCAGCGATGCGGTTGATGGCGCTGATAGCGTGCCCTGAAGAGTTTTGGATGCCCTCCACCCGCTGGCGGATGTCGTTGGTAGCCTCGGCCGTTTGCCGGGCGAGCTCCTTGACCTCGGTGGCGACCACGGCGAAACCCTTGCCGGCGTCGCCGGCGCGGGCCGCCTCGATCGTGGCGTTCAAGGCCAGAAGCTTGGTTTGTTCGGCTATGTCCTGGATCACCTCGATCACCTGGCCGATGCCGTCGGCCGTCTGGCCCAGTTGGCTGATCTCCTGATTGGTGTTTTGCACGAGTTGGGCCGCCTCGTCGGCCACTCCCGCCGCCTGTTCGGCACTGCGGGCGACTTCGCCGATAGCGGCCGTCATCTCCTCTACGCTGGTGGCCACCAGGTTCACGTTCTGCGACATCTGCGTCGAGGTTTCGGTCATGGTTGCCATGCTCGCCGACATCTCTTCGGCTGCGGCCGCCACCGTTGTCGATTGCTGGGTTGTCTGCTCGGCCCCGCTGGTCAGCTTGCCAGCCGTTTGCGACAATTGCTCGGCCGCTTGCCCCAGGTTCTTCGAACAGGAGGTGATGTCGTTCATCATCGTCCCGAGGCGGTCGGTCATGAGGTTGGCCGACTGCCGCAACTCGCCGATTTCATCCTGCGATTCCAGCGTCAGCCGCTGAGTCAGGTCCCCCTCGGCGATCTTGCGGAAAGCTGCCACGGTGGAACGCAGCGGATTGGTGATCGACCGCGTCACCACGAAGAAGAAGACCGTGCCGCCCACGGCCACAAACCCCGCCACCAAGGCGATGCCGATCCAGAGCGTGTGGGCGGTTTGGGCGTCGGCCTCGTCCAGTGACTTCACGATCTCGAAGGCCCCGTGGACCTCACCGTCGTGCCAATCTTCCATCTTCGTGCCCGTGGGGTCTTTGCCGTCGGCGTTACCCCAGAGCTCCTGCGACTGCGAGGGGGAGCCGTGACACAGCAGGCACTCCTGCGTGAGGCGGATAGGACGAAAATAGCGAATGGCATTGCGCTGGGGATCGAGCTCGTGGTACTCGTCGAGGTTACCCGCCGCCAAGGCTTTCAAGGCCCGCGTCTCCACGGCGTCGGGCTCGTTCTTGGAATTGCGGGGCTGGATCTTCGGCACACGGAATTCATAGCCGCCCTCTTTGGCTTTGGCCTGTGCCGATTGCCAGGCGGTGACCACGGGCACGGCGGCGAGGACACGGTCAAGTCGCCCTTCCTTGGCCCACGCCGAGAGCATCTTCTTGTCGAACAGGCCCAGTCGCCATTTGCGGCCCATTTCTTCGCGGATCGATTCTGCGGTCAGCGCGATGCTGCGGGCGCGGCAAACGTACTCGTTTTCGGCCGTTTGCCGCGTCTGGCGATAGCTGAAATAAAACAATACGCCCGTCACCAGCAAAAGCTGCAACACGCCGAGGGCGACAATTTTCTGCCGAAGAGTCATTTTGCGAAACATCGTAGTAACTTCCTCCAAAAGGGAATGAGTAAGGGAAAGTCGCCTGGTAGGCGGTGTCTTGTTTTCTGGCTTTTGGCTTCTGACTTCTGACCTCACGCCGACCGGGCTTCGGCCACCGCGGTGACGGTGGCAATGTCGACCAGCAAGAGCAATTCACTCTCCATGCGATAGACGGAATGGAACACGGCGCTCTCCGCACTGCTGAGGTTCGCTGGCGGTGGCAGCAGGTCCGCCGCGGAAAGCTGTACAACGTCGGCCACACGATCGACCAGCAGGCCAATCCGCTCGCTGCCGGCATGTACGATGACGTTGCGGGTCCGCTTCGTGCACTCGGTCTTGCCGAGACCGAGGACCATGCGGAAGTCGAGCACCGTCACGACTTCGCCGCGAAGGCTCATCACGCCGCTGACCGATGGCGGAGCGCCGGGTACCGGCGTAAGGGTGCCGTAGCGGCTGATTTCTTCTACCTGGTGTATAGGGATTCCCAGGAGGAGTTCGCCCACGTAAAACGTCGCCAGTTCGAGATTCGCGGCGGCTTGCGATTCAAGTGTCGGTCGGCTGGTGCTGGTCATGAAAACTATCCTGCGCAATGCGCTAGACCTATGGGTTCTTCAAGTCCTTGTTTTCCTGGACGACTCGGATGCCCGTCCTGCGTGTCTCCCTACGATCGCGACGCCGCCGCCACTTTGGCCAATTGGGCCTTGACGGCGGCGACGAGGGCCTCGCGGTCGAGCTTAATGTGATATTCATTCACTCCCGCCGCTCGCGCCCGTTGCTGGTCTTCGTCGCTGGCCAGAGAACTTACGGCAAAAACCGGCAGATGGGCGACGGACGGATGCTGGCGGATGCGTCGCACCAGTTCGAATCCGTCGACGTGCGGCATTTCCAAGTCCGTCACGACCATCGCGAACGACTGGCTCGGGTCTTGCAGGGTCTGCCAGGCGATTTCGCCGTCGGCGCAGGCGACGACCCGATAACCGGCCCCTTCGAGCATCTCGGTCATCCGCTGGCGGAAGAAATCCGAGTCCTCGGCCAGGAGAATCGCCTCTCCGCCGGGTCCATCCGCCACGACGGACTCCTTCTGGATGTTCCACTCGGGATGGGCTGCCGCCGCTAACTCGAACAGATCGAGCAGACGCGTCGTCTTGTTCTCGATGACCATCGAGCCGATGACCCCCGGCTGACGGAAGAGCGAGCCGTCGATCGTCGTCTCGCTAGTGTGGATGTCGATCACCTCGTGGATCAGCAAGCCGACCTCGCGGCCGCCCAGGGCAAAGACAACGACGTACAGCCAGGTCGTGTCGGGCATGGGCCGCGCGGAGATCATTTCCTCCAGCGCCATCAACGGCAACGAGCCGCCGCGGTACTGCAATACCTTGTTGCCGCCCACGCTGTCGATCTGCATGGCGCGGATCCGTTCCAGCCGCGCGACCTGGTGCATGGGGATGGCAAACCGCTCGGCTGGATCGTTGCTGAACAACAACAGGACTTGCAGGTCGGAACGGGCCGCCGTGGCGCCGTCGGCGGCCGCAGCGAGGGCTTCTTCTTCGGGCACGCGCAAGCAGCTATGGGCCGCAATTCCCGCCGGATCAAGGATCAACGCCGCCGTACCGTCCCCAAGGATCGTGGCGCCGGCCAGGTAGGGGCAATGACGCATGTGGCGTCCCAAGGGCTTGACGACGATTTCCTCGGAATCGTGCAGCCCGTCGACGATCAGTCCGAACCGCATGTGTCCGGCCTCGGCGACGACGATGTTCTGCGCGGTGTTTATCGGCTTGTCGCGGTCGTCGGCGCCGAGCCCCAGGACGCTCGCCAACCGCACTAGCGGCAGGAGCGTTCCGCGCAGTCGCAGGACCTCGGCATTCTTCATCCGCTGGATCCGCGTCGCCGCGTCCTTGCGCTTTACCCGCACGAGCTCGCAGATGCTCGATTGCGGTATCGCATAGCGGTTGCCGGCGCTGTGCACGATCAGGCTGGGAATAATGGCCAGCGTCAGCGGCAGATTGACATTCACCGTCGTTCCCGTGCCGATTTCCGTCTCCACGGTGACGTTGCCGCCAATCCGCTCGATGTTCGTCTTCACCACGTCCATGCCGACGCCGCGGCCGCTGACGTCGGTCACTTTCTCCGCCGTGGAGAAGCCGGGCCGGAAGATCAGCCCTAAGGCCTCTCGGTCACTCATCGTACGGGCCTGCTCGGGTGAAAGCTGGCCGTTAGCAACCGCTTTTTGCTTGAGCCGGGCAGCGTCGATGCCGGCGCCGTCGTCGCTGATGGAGATATTGACTTTGCCCGCCTGGTGGAAGGCCCGTAACACGACGGTCGCCTTGGCCGGCTTGCCAGCGGCCTGCCGCTGCTGCGGCATCTCCACGCCGTGATCCACGGCGTTGCGGACCAGGTGCGTGAGCGGATCGCCGATGGCCTCGATGATCGATTTATCGAGTTCAACGTCGGCCCCCTCGATCTTCAATTCGCACTGTTTGCCCAAATGGCCGCTGAGATCGCGGACGACGCGGGGAAAACGGTTGAAAACCGTGCCGACGACCTGCATACGAGCCTGCATGACGGTCTCGTGCAAGTCAGTGGTCACCTGGTCGACTCGGGCCGAGACCGCTTCGAACTTGGTCTGGTCTTTGGAACCGACGGTTTGCAGCAACTGATTGCGGGATAGGACCAGCTCGCCGGCAAGTGTCATCAGCTTGTCGAGCACGCCAACGCCGACGCGGATGCTGGTGTCGGCCATGGAAGCTATGGCATGCACGTCCGCCGGGGCAGCAGGCTTCGGCTGTGTCTTGACCGCGACGGTCGCCGCCGGCGGCTTCGCGAGAGGTTCCGACGTTGCGCTTTCCACGATCGGGGCGGGTTCGAAAGTTGCTGCAATCCCTGCGGTTGCCGCCACGGATTCCGCGACGACGGGCTGCGCCGGGTTCTCCGCGGTGATTGCCGGGGGCGCCAGGGCGCCAGGGGCGCCGGCGATTCTGATTCGATCAATCCCTGAATGACTTGCTCCAGGGCGGAGAGGTGCTCGCTGATGTCAACCTCGTTGGAACGGTCGATATGCTCGATCATCCAGCGCAGCTTGTCGGCCGCCTTGAGCATGGTGTCGATAGCCGGTGAATCAGCCACGAGTTGCCCGTTGCGCATCAGGTTGAGTACATTCTCCAGCTCGTGGGCCAGCTTGCCGAGGGTCGCAAAACCCATGAAACCGGCGGCGCCTTTGATGGAGTGTACGGCGCGAAAAACCTCGTTGACCAGTCCCGGCTCGGCGCCGGCGCCGGCCTCTTCGATGCTCAGTAACTGGCTCTCAATGCCCGCCAGGTGTTCCCGCGACTCGTTGACGAATTCCGCGACCAATTCTCGATCTTCGAACATACTTGCTGTCCTCTGTCCTCTACGCGTTTCGAGGGCGCCAGCCGGCCTCTCGTCAGGCGGCGAGGGATTGCCGCCCAGTACCGGCAAAAATGATCGTCAACGCGTGCTGTTCTTGTCAGCGCTGCTGTAATATAGGCCATGCCACAAAGCGAGATTTCGAAAAAGACAGAAAAAATTCAATACGTTTTTGCAACAATTTACTGCGAAAAACGATCGAAAATCGCCCCTGGTAGGCCCCGCTTTAGATGGAATCGGGGCTCGGACGACCGGCAAAAGCCTGGACCAGGAGTACCATCCTTAGTTCAAGCTGTTCTTGAATGCGCACGTAGCGGCAGGTCTAGGCTCTACTACAAGTTTTGCCGGAACTGAGTGCCTGGAACCGCATGACTAGCGCGCGGAAGCGGAGCGCGGTGAGTCTCGGCGCCAAATGGCCGAATGTCTCGATACGTGTGACTGCGCGGCCTGTCTCCGACAAACGACCAACCAGCTCACAGCCGCCAATCTCCTTCGCCAGCCCGGATAAGCCGGGTGGGGTCGTGAGCCCTTATGAAACGGCATTACTTCAGCAAGCGGCCCACGCTGTCCAGCAAGCGGTCCATGGCGAACGGCTTGCGGATGTAGTCGTCGACCCCCAGCATTTCGGCGTACGCCTTGTGCCGGCTGCCCTCATTGGCCGTAATCATGATCACCCGCATGGGCACCGGGCGGGTCCGCCGCAGCTTTTCCAGCACCAGGAACCCGCTTCGCTTGGGCATCATCATGTCCAGAATCACCAGGTCGGGGTCCTCACGCTCAACCATTGCCAGCCCCTGGTTGCCGTCCCGGGCGACGATGACCTCATAGCCGGTGGCATCGAGGGCGATCCGCATGGATTCGACAATCTCCCGATCGTCGTCCACCAAGAGAATTTTCTTGCGGGTCGCCGGTTGGCGCGACTCCACGCTGCTGACGTCATTACTCATCGGTGACTACCTTTTTCCAAACCCTTAGTGTTAACGCATACCACGGCAGTTTGCAAGGTCTTCTAAGAACCGCTAGGGAATTGAGTCGAATTACATGAACGATCGGCTAAAACGGAGTTTTGAGCATCAGCTAGAAAAAATCGGATAATTCGGGTTACCTGGGCGGTTTCCCCCTCTCGGTCCTCGTAGGCGTTCCGGTGCAAATCACTCCAGCCTTGGTCGTTAAGGTCATGAGAACACTCCTGCAGCAGGCATATGGTATCGAGCGTGGTGGAAAGCGGCGTTTCGTGCTTCAGGGGTGCGGGCGAGACGTGAAACCGATCACTACGCGTCGGCACTCAGGTTTGGCGAATCGCCGAAGGTTGCCGAAACGCAGAGCGCCGCCGCCAAACGCCGCAAATACTCCGCACGCGGGAGTTCGATCGCTCCAAATTGTGCTGTGTGCGGGGTCAGTTGCTGGATATCCAAAAGCGTATAACCCCGATTTCGTAGTCGTTCTACCAGCCATACCAGGGCCACCTTGGAAGCGTCGCGAACCTCATGAAACATCGATTCCGCCGCAAACAGTCCCCCGATTGCCAAGCCGTAGGTCCCGCCCGCCAATCGCTCACCCTGCCACACCTCGACGCTATGACAGTGGCCAAGCTCGAACAACTGGGTATAGGCGCGAATCATAGGCGCCGTCAGCCATGTCTGTCGGCGGCGATTGCCCGAGGCGGAGCAACCGTGGATAACGCCGGAAAAATCGCGATCGAATGTCACGCGGAACTTCCCACTGCGGCAAGTCTGCCGCAGCCTGCGGGGAACGTGGAAACGGTGGAGTTCGAAGATCGCCCTGGGATCGGGAGAACACCACGGTACCGGAAGCATTGGATTCCCCGTCGGCCAGGGGAAAATTCCATGCTGATAGGCGTCCAGAATCCAGTCTACGGTCAGCTCTCCGCCAAATCCCACCACGCCGTCCGGGTCGGCGTGGTCGGCCGGCGGGAAAAACCGAGATGGTGGGAGGCTGGCGATCATGCGTCGTGAAAGCAGGAAAAATTCCAAGCGCGGCGGCTTTTCCCATTATACACATACCGCGGTTTAGCGGCGGTCGCGACCGGGAAATCTACCCGTCAAGCTGAAGATGATCCAGCCCAGCACGGCGGGAAAGAAATGCACCACGCTGAAGGTCACAGCGCCAGCGAAGAAATCGACAATGTGCTGAACGAGTATCGTTCGATTCAGGCGGTCATGCAGACGTCGCTTGAAATCCGGCGGCGGCCGGCGAGGCTATAATCGGCCAGTTGTTCCAAGGGATCTTTCATGATGATTCGCGTGGGAAAATGGCGACTGTCACCTATTCCCGCCTAGGTACTAGGAAAACGTGATTGGAGTTTCTCCCGCGCGCGGGAGATCCGCATCTTGCACGCCGATACTGAAATCTCGAAAATTGCCGCTAGCTCCTCGTATTCATAGCCTTCAGCGTACTTCAGCAGCAAGAGGGCTCGATCTTCTTCATCGAGCGTTTCCAGCATTTTCAGGAGGTCCATGCTCAGGCCCTCCGGGACCGCGGATCGGGCGGTCTGTCTGGCCTCCCACTGATCTTCCGTTCCGAGGTTTTCGTGCCGTCGCCGCCGTCCGCGGCTTCGCCGCATTGAGAGACAAGTCTTTACGGCGATCGCGTGGACCCAAGTGGCGTACTTCGATCGGCCGGCATAGCGGGCCCGGTGCAAAAACAACCGCAGAAAAACCTCCTGGGCGGCATCGGCGGCGTCCTGCTCGTCGTCCAGCAACCGGCAGCAGATTCGCCACACCCGATCCTGGAACCTCTCCACAAGCTCAACGAAGGCCGGTCCGTCGGAACTCTCTCGGGCAGCCGCCGCGGCAAGCTGTTCGTCGGTGCAATGAGTCAGTTCGATGGCCATGGACGCGACGAATTTTGTTTCGCCGTAAGCGACCCGATAGTTGGATGCCGGCCACGGTAGGGGCGTCACACGCCGGAATTGTCCAGCCAAACCGCCTTTTACACCCAAACGAGCGTTAAAAACAAGTCCGATAAGCCCCGGTCAAACGCTAAAATCAACGTACGCGACACAGGCTGGCGCTGGAAAGGGATTTTCACGCGCAACTAGGTGATCTGGCTAAGTTGCGGCACGCTTCTTCGTCGATAGCATCGCTAGATCGGACCCCAAACCCCTATTTACGCTAGTTTGCGTGAATTTCCCATTGGGTCTTTTGTCACAAGGAGTGTCTCCCATGAAGCGTCGTTTCCTTTTGTTGGCGGTGGCCCTAGTCGCTTTGAGCGTAATGGCCACCACCTCGGTTTCCCTGGCCGGTGACTGTGGCCCAGGCTGTTGTACGGCCCCGGCGGCTTGTGCCCCGTGTGCTCCGGCACCCGCCTGCTGCGCGGCCCCCGCGTGCTGCGAACCGGCATGCGGTTGCTGCGCCCGAAGAGCTGCCGTCCGTGCCTTTTTGAGCGGCTGAAGGCTCGCTGCTGCTGCCATTCCTGCTGCGAAAAGAGCTGCTGCGCCCGGCGGCTTGCGCCCGTGGCGCTCCGGCTCCGGCTTGCTGCGAGGCTCCCAAGTGCTGCGAGTCGGCTGGCTGCGGCTGTGCACCGAAGAGCTGCCGTCCTTGCCTCTTGGAGCGGCTGCATGCTCGCTTGGCCTGCTGCTGCCGTCCTTGCTGTGAGAAGAGCTGCTGCGCCCCGGCTTGCTGTGCGGCCCCGTCAGCTTGTGCTCCGGCGCCTTGTGCTCCGGCCGCGGCGCCCTGCGCCCGGCGGCTTGCGCCCGGCCGCTTGCGGCTGTGGTTGCGAGTGCGCCCCGAAGTGCCATTGCTGCCTGCTGTCTGAGCTGAAGGCTCGTCTGGCATGCTGCCGTCCTTGCTGCGAGAAGAGCTGCTGCGCCCCGGCTTGCTGTGCCGCTCCGGCTTGCTGTGCAGCCCCCTCGTGCTGCGAGTCGACCTGCGGCTGCTGCAAGGAGCATTGCCATCGCCACATTCTGGCGGAACTGAGGGCTTGCTGCCACACCTGCTGCGCTCCGGCTTGTGCCGCGTGCGCCCGGCAGCTTGTGGCCCGTGCGCTCCGGCGCCCGCCTGCTGTGTGCCAGCTCCGGCCTGCTGCGCCCCGGCCTGCTGCAAATAGTTTTCCGGCGCGGGGGCCCTTCTGGCCCCTCTCGCCCAGGAACAGAATCATCCCCTTTATGATGAACCCAGCGGCCCGTTCGAAAATCGAACGGGCCGTCGGTGTTTCTTGGCCTCCCTTTCTCGTCTCCCCCTTGTCCCCAAGCCTTTCTTCCCTCCCCTTTCGTAGGGGTCGCTCACTTGACCCGTCCTCCTCTTCCTGGTTAAACTGAAGTGTTTGTTTCCGAGAGATTATTTGCTAGATCGAGAGCAGGTCATGCCGGCTACGTGTGTCGTTGGATTGCAGTGGGGTGATGAAGCCAAGGGGAAGATCGTCGATCTCCTTACCGACCGCCACGATATCGTGGTCCGCTACCAGGGCGGGGCCAACGCCGGGCATACTGTGGTGATGGACGGGCAAACGTTCAAGCTCTCGCTGGTTCCCAGCGGCATTTTCCGGCCGGACGTGCAATGCGTCGTGGCGGCCGGCGTGGTCATCAACCCGCTCAGCTTGCTGCAAGAAATCGATAGCCTGGTCACGCGCGGCGTCAAGGTCGCCAAGAACCTCATGGTCAGCACACGGGCCCACGTGATTTTTCCCTGGCACTTCGAGGAGGATCGCCTGCTGAACGAATCGACCAGCGGCGAGGCCATCGGCACCACGATGCGCGGCATCGGGCCCTGTTACCGCGACAAGGTGGGCCGTTCGCACGCTATCCGTCTTGGCGACATGTATCGCGAGAGCTTCGCCGGCCGCATCGAGCAGATCGTCGCGGCGAAGCGGCGGGTCCTAACCGGCCTCGGCTGCCCGGAGAACAGTTTCCGTTTGGATGCGCAGGAGATCTTCCAGCAGTACCGCGGTTATGCGGAGCGGCTGCGTCCCTACGTGGGCGACACAACCGCCTATCTGCTGGACGCCATCGAGGGCGGCAAGAAGATCCTCTTTGAAGGGGCCCAGGGGGCCCTGCTGGACATCGATCACGGCACATTCCCGTTCGTCACCAGCAGCAACAGCTCCGGAGTGGGCGTATCCAGTGGATCCGGTGTGCCCGGCCGCCACGTGACAAAGGTCCTGGGCATCGTCAAGGCGTATTGCACGCGGGTGGGAGGCGGTCCGTTTCCCACCGAGCAGGACAACGCGGTCGGCCAGCACATTCGCGACCGGGGCAATGAATACGGCACCGTCACGCGGCGGCCGCGGCGTTGCGGCTGGTTCGACGTCGTCGCCGCCCGCTACACCGCGCGGCTCAGCGGCGTCGACAGCCTGGCGGTCATGCTTCTGGACGTACTCAGCGAGTTGCCCGAGTTGCGGATCTGCACGGCCTACGAGCTCGACGGGCAGCGGATCGTGAATTTTCCGGACCACGTGGAGGACCTGCGGCGCGTGGTCCCGGTCTACGAAACGATGCCGGGCTGGCAGGCGGAGATCAGCCACGTCCGCCGCATTGCCGACTTGCCCCGGCGGGCCCGCGATTATCTCGATCGGCTTAGCGCCCTGGTGGGCCAGCCTGTGGAGGTCGTCTCCGTGGGGCCCGATCGCCAGCAAACCATCTTCGCCAGCCATGTCGACAATGCCTGACGCCCCGACCATTTCCCGCTCGACTGCCAGTGAGACTACCAGGGCGACCGGCGCGCCGCCGGAGCCCCAGCGGCCGCAATTGACCGATGTGCCGGCCGAGCGGATGCCGCGGCACATCGCCGTGATCATGGACGGCAACGGCCGCTGGGCCCGCCGCCAGGGCCTGCCGCGGATCGAAGGCCATCGCCGCGGGGCAAGCGTTGTCCGCCGCGTCACGGAGGAGTGCGCCCGGCTGGGCATCCAGCAGCTCACGCTGTATTGTCTTTCCAGCGAGAATTGGAAGCGGCCCGCCGAGGAAATCTCTTTCCTCATGCAATTGCTGGAGCACTACATGATCGGCGAGCGGCGTCTGATCATGGAGCAGAACATCCGCGTCAGCGTCATCGGCCGCCGCGAGGGCATTGCCGAGAACGCCCTGCGGGAAATGGACGAGACCATCGCCATGAGCGCCGCGAACTCGGGCATGCAGCTCTGCCTGGCAATCAACTACGGCAGCCGAGGGGAACTGGTAGACGCCTGTCGCCGCATTGCGGCAGAGGTCCAGTGTGGCAGGCTTCAGCCCGAGGCCATCGACGAAGAGACAATTGCCGCACACCTTTATACGGCGGGCATGCCCGAACCGGACCTCCTCATCCGCACGGCCCAGGAGATGCGGGTGAGCAACTTCCTCCTTTGGCAAATCAGTTACGCCGAGATCTGGGTAACAGAACTATGCTGGCCGGATTTCGACGAGGCCCTGTTGCATGCCGCCATTCGCGAGTTTGCCTCCCGGGATCGCCGTTTCGGCGGATTGGGAAAGTGAGGCAGGCGGCACGGTATTCCCGTTGCATAGCGGCCGATTGACGGTAGTCGCGGGTTTCACCCCACGGCTACCGATCGTATCGTCGCTACGCGACGGACGCCGGCAATACCTTGGTGCAACTTCAATGTTCTCTCACGCCCTTCATCGCCTATCTAGCAGTCCGTCCTACCTGGCCCAAGTGGACCCGCGGGCCCGCATCGCGGCCGCCGTGGCCTTGGCCTTGCTCATGGCGATTGCCAGGAGCGTGCCGGCGATGGCCGTGGCCTTGACGGCGGCTATAGGCGTGGTTGCCCTGGCGCGGGCTTCTCCCGGTGACTTCATCCGCCGCTTGCTGCCGCTGGAGATGCTTCTCGTAGTGGTGGTGGTCGTGGTTCCCTGGCCGAGCTACGATCGCGAAGGCATCCGGCTGGCGGTCGTAATTGCCCTGAAGGCCAACGTGGTTGTGCTGGTCGTCGCCGCTTTGATTGGCACCATGGACGCCGTGACGCTTGGCCATGCCCTGGCGCATTTCCGGGTTCCGGCGAAGCTCACGCAACTCTTGCTGTTCATGGTCCGCTATTTCGACGTCCTCGGGCGGGAATATAGCCGGCTTCGGGCGGCAATGCGTGTTCGCTGCTTTCGACCGACGATGAGCCGGCACACCTACCGTGCCTTTGGCTACCTTGTGGGGATGCTCCTGGTACGAAGTTTCGACCGCAGCGAGCGTGTCCTGGCAGCGATGAAATGCCGGGGATTCCGCGGCCGCTACTACCTGCTGGACCACTTTGCCTTCGTACCCCGTCGCGACCTGCCCTTTTATGCTGCGGCAATCGCGCTGGCGACGATACTCGTGGGCCTGGAGTGGATATGAGCGAACCGCTGATCGAGCTTTGCAACGTCGATTTCTCCTACGGTTCCGGGCGGCAGGTCTTGGCCGGATGCAATTTTTGCCTGCGGGCCGGCCAGCGACTGGCCCTCCGCGGCACCAACGGCTGCGGCAAGACCACGCTCTTGCACCTGATCGTCGGCCTCTTGCGGCCCGCTGCCGGGCAGGTAGTGGCCTTCGGCCGCCGCCGCGTCGCGGAGACCGATTTCCACGAGGTTCGCCGCCGTGTGGGTCTACTTTTTCAGGATTCCGACGACCAGTTGTTTTGCCCCACCGTGGCCGAGGACGTCGCTTTTGGCCCGCTCAATCTCGGCAAGTCCCGCGACGACGTCCGCCGCATCGTGGCCGCCACTCTCAACACGCTGGGCCTGGCGGGCTATGAGGATCGCGTGACCAATCACCTGTCCGGCGGCGAGAAGCGTCTGGCGGCACTGGCCACAGTCTTGGCGATGCAGCCCGACGTGTTGCTTCTCGACGAGCCCAGCGGCGGCCTGGACGACGCGTCGACGGAGCGGCTGATCGGGATTCTTGCGGGGCTTCCGCAGGCACTGATCGTCGTCTCGCACGACCGTGCATTTTGGGAGCGTGTGACGACCAGCGCGGTGGAATTGACGGGAGGAAAAATCGAACAGCCGATCTTCGGCCAGGCGAGAGATTGAATAACGGTTCTGCCGCCAAAATATGCCCTGTGGTCACGATTTCCGGGACGCCAGCGATTGCGGTCAAGGGAGATTTTGCGCCTAATCTCGCTTTTTCGACGTATGTTTAGACAATACGCGGCAAATCGAGCGCCTTGACCACTTGGCGCTCCGTTTGGTCCGAGATTTCCCCCAGCGCCGACAGACTCTCAATTATGGTCGCATTCCGCGTCAAGGAGAAATACTGTGACTGAGAACCCGATATCGCCTGCTTGCGTCGCCAAACCCGCGCGCACGAGTTTTCTCAGCGGTAAATTCCGAGCCGCCTGGAACCATCTGCACAGCCTGATGAGCAAGACGCCGCTGGCGGCCAAATTGGCCGGCTCGTTTGGAAGCCTGGTGATGATCCTCGCGATCCTCGGCCTCGTCGGCTGGTCGAACCTGACCTATATTGGCCAGAAGGTCGAGAATGCCGAGAAGGCCGAACGACTCATCGATCTCTCGGCCACAGGACAGTTGACGGAGAAGGATTACATGCTCCGCCCCGATACGGCGCACTTGGGGACAGCGGACAGCCTGGCGGCCGAAACGGCCACGATCGTCGCCGGCTTGAAAACGGCATTGAATCGGCAGGACGATCTCGCGGCAGCCACGGCTGTTCAGCGATGTTTTCAGTCCTGGCTTGGCAGTTTTCACGACTATGCACAGCGCGAAGACCAGAAGCGGCAGGCCGACGTGGATATGGCCGCCGCGGAACACCTTGCCCTGGATGCCTGCGGTAAGTTGCATGACGACCAAACCGAGCGGTTGAAAGCAGCGCAAAAACGCGATTCCCAACAGAGAGCCGACATGCAATGGAAGTCGAATACGGCCAACCGCTTGCGGCAGCTTTCTCTGATGGCCCGGCTTGCCGAACAGCATTACATGCACAGCAAGGACCCGGCGGCCATCGATGAGAACCACGCCGCCATGCGAGAAATCTCTCAGCTCGGCCCGCAATTGAAGGACCGTTTCGAGCGGGCGGATCTCAAGCGGCAAATCGACAAGCTCATCGAGGCGGGCAAGCAGTACCAGCAGGCATTTGATCACTGGGTCCACATCCAGGCCGATGTCGACGCGGCCAGGAAGGTCATCTCCGAGGCCGCCGCCACGGGTTTGCATGAATGCGAGGCCGTGGCCCAGGACCGCAAGCAGAAACTGGCCGGCCGGCTGCAGAAACCAATCGAGCGGGCGGACGGCAAGGACCTGGCCCAGGAGATGGCCCGTGCTGACGAGGCCGGTCGCCTGGTGGTTCTTATGCATGAATCCCGCGTGGGCGAATTGAATTACCTGCTCTCGACCGACCCCGCGCACCTCATGGAGCAGCAAGAGCGATTCGAGAAGATCACCGCTTTGACGAAGGCCCTCAAGGCCCGCATGAGCGACAAGGCCGAGATCGCCCGCATGAACGCTGTGTTGGCCGCCTTGGACCGCTATGACGACTCGATGGTCCATTACGTCACCGATTTCAAGTCGCAACGCGAGGACGCGGCCACGATGATCGTCCGCAGTTCGGCTTTCGCCGCGCAGTGCGAAACGATTCAGCAGGACTTGCAAGAACAGCTTGCCAAGACCGTGCAAGTCGGCCGCGAGCTGGTGGCCGCGCATTTGGCGAACGCGGAGTCCTCCGATAAGCTGATCCTCTTGGTCATGGAAGCCCGTGCCGACGAGAAGAATTACATCGCCCGCCGCGACGACAAGTTCCTTCCCGCCCACGAGGGAAAGTGCCAGACCCTGTTGGACGAAGCGGCCCGGCTCAAGGCTCGCTTACAGGAGAAAGAAACCGTCGCCCAGGTGGCAGGAGCGATGTCGGCCGTGGGGAGTTACCGGGCCGCCTTCCAGAGATATGTTAAGCTGACCAACGAGCAGCGCCAGATCCAGCAACAAATGGCCGCCACCGCAACGATGCTTCAGGAGCAGGCCGGCCACTTGCAGTCAACCCAGCGCGGCGAAATGGCGTCGGCCCGCCGCCAAGCGTCGTTCTACATGGTTGTTTTCTCGTTGGGTGGAATCCTCCTGGCGGTCGTCTTGGCAGTGCAGACCGCAAGGCCTTTGGTACGAGCCATTCACCGTTGTCGCGAGGCGATCACGGCCCTGGCCAACCAGCGATTCGACCTGCTAGCGACGGTCGATCGCCAAGACGAGATCGGCCAGATGGCGACGGCGATCAACCGGTCGATCACCGCCACACAACAAGCGTTCAACAACATTCGGGAGGCCGCCCAGCGCGAACAGGATGTCCAGGTCCAGCGAATGGAAGAGGAACGGCGGCACGCCGCAGAAGAGCAGCAGCGCCGCGACGCCGAGGCCGCACGCGAACGCCAACGCGCCGAAGAGGAACAACAGCGACGGGAGGCCGAAGCGGTCCGCGAACGGCAGCTCGCTCAAGAAGAACTGCGGCGCCGCGACGCCGAAGCCGCGCGCGAACGCCAACTGGCTGAAGAAGAGCAACAGCGCCGCGAGGCCGAAGCCGCCCGCGAACGGCAGCTTGCCGAAAAAGAACAGCTGCGCCGCGACGCCGAGGCTGCCCGCGATCGCCAACTCGCCCAAGAGGAACAACAACGCCGCGAGGCCGAAGCCGCCCGCGAACGCCAGCTCGCCGAAAAAGAACGGCTGCGCCGTGACGCGGAGGCCGCCCGCGAACGTCAACTCGCCCAAGAGGAACAACAGCGCCGCGAGGCCGAAGCCGCCCGCGAACGGCAGCGCCTCGATGCCGAGGCCGCCCGCGAACGCCACCTCGCCGAAGACGAACAACAGCGCCGCGAGGTCGAAGCCGCCCGTGAACGCCAGCGCGCTGAAGAAGACCGCCGCAAGGCCGACCGGCTGCGGCAGAAGGTTGACCATCTCCTGGGCGTGGTGACTGCAGCCGCACGCGGCGACCTGACACAGCCGGTCGTTGTCGACGGCAACGAGGCCGTCGATGAACTGGCTGCCGGCATTCGAAAAATGCTTCGGGATCTGTCGCACGTTATCGGACAGGTTGCCATGCGCGGCGGCCAGTTCTACGAGCGGGCCCAACTTTTCAGCAAGAGTTCGCAGACTCTCGCCGGTGGGGCCCAGACTCAGGCGGCCAGCGTCGAGCAGATGCATGCGGCAGTCGAGGAGCTGATCCGGTCGATCAAGATCGTCAAGCAGGGTGCCAACGAGACGACTTGCATCGCCCGTGAAGCGAACCAACTGGCCGTACAAGGCGGCAGCGCGGTTCGGAAGTCCTTCGAGTCCATGAGCCAAATCCGCGACAGCGCAGTGAAAATCGCCGAGATCACTCAGGTCATTTCCGAAATTGCCCGGCAGACCAATCTCTTGGCCCTCAATGCGGCCATCGAGGCGGCTCGGGCGGGTGAGCACGGCCGGGGTTTCGCCGTCGTGGCGGACGAGGTCCGCAAGTTGGCGGAACGCAGCAACCAGGCTGCCGGGCAGATATCGCAGCTCATTCAAGAATCGACGAAGCGAGTCCAGGAAGGCGCGCAGCTCAGCACCGAGGCCAGCCAATCGCTGATCCGGATTATTCAGGCGGCGGAAGGTACGGCTGCGAAAATCGCCGAGATTGCCGGCGAAACGCTTCAAGAGGAGACCCACGCCGAGAAGGTCACCGCAGCGATCCGCGGCGTGACCGAGGTCACCCAGCAGGTCGCCGCCGGTAGCGATGAAATCGCCGCCAGCAGCGAGGAACTCGGCGGCCAGGCCACCGCTCTCCGCGATCTGGTAGGTGCGTTCGTCGTCTCAAAACAAGCGAACGCGGAAGTCTTTGACAGCCATTTGTCGAATGCTCAGTAGCGGTTCGGATGGCTGGATATATCGGTGCTTATCATGGGCACGACAGGCAACGCGGCACGACCTGGAATCCTGCAAACGGCATGTTTTCCACGTTTCATACCCTTTGCAGGACTCAGGATCGTGCCACCCGTTAACCACCGTCTGCGCGAGACGCTATACTAGCTGGGCCAGGTCTCGAAGGGGGCCTTGGGCAGGCGGTCGCCCCATGCCTCGGGCCCCCAGCAGCGCGTACCGACCAGCGGCTCGCTGTTGCTGGTGTTGACCAACCGCACGCCGCCGCCATTTTTCGCCGCATCGTACGGTATGACGAACTCGTCGTCCAACGGCTCTCCCAAGCGGATTCCCGACTTGACCGCGACCTTGTGCTTACCGATCGTCCCCTGTCCGTTGCAGAAGTGGATGATGCACAGGGCCGCCGGACCCGTCAGAACCGTCTCCGCGCGGGGTGCCAGTTCGAATTGCTTCAGGCTGAACAACTCGTCACCCTCGGGCTTGCCGTAGACTCTCCATTCGTCGTGGAAGCCGCCCTCGCTTACCGATTTGTCCACGATCGGCCGCAGCAAGTGCTTCTCGACGATGAACGGGTCCAAGTTGCGCCGCAGGTCGATGTCAGACGCCAGACGCCGAACCCGCGCCTCGCAGTCAAGGCCTTCGGGCAGATGGCGGTAAAGCAACTCCTGGCCCAGGAATACCTCTCCGTCCGGGCTGAGAACGTGGCTCTGGTAGAATCGGAAATCGTCCCGATCCCGTTGCGGCTCCTCAGTGTTCACTGCGGCCGGCCCGTGAAGGGTCCGGACTCGAGTATAGAAGCCGGTGCCCATCTCGACCAGGAAATGCCGGGCGTGGGCGCGGATGTGGTTGTCCTTGCCCGCAATGAAATCCCGGATCGCCTGGAGCAGCATTTCCTCGGTAAACGTGCTCAGCAACCCGATCGACGTGTGGCAGTCATTGCGATAGCGCTTGTTCCGCCACGCATTGAAGTTGTACGCCTCGGGCTTCCACGGATGGCTGTGGTGGCCGAGGGGGTACAGGTTGTCGAACTCCTTGTTGTAGAACCCCGTGCCGCCCAGGGTGCGGTACATCGGCCCCACCATAAAATCGGGCGCCCCGTGAACGGCGGCGTCCATTGGGATAAGGAAGCCGTCAGGGTGATGGAAATGGCATAGCCCCTCACCGTGAATGCCGTTGCCGGTGTCGGCCAGGATGGCACTGCCGTTCCACCGTTCGTCGATCGCCCAGCCTCCCCGACCTTCCGGGAAGTAGTCTTCGTCGATCAACTCGAGGTTCTTGCCGGGGAGGCAGAACTTCCTTCCAACGAAGCTTGGGAAGCAGCGCAGCACGCCGCCGCCGGCTTCCACGGCGGCCTGCACAGCCCCCGCCGCACGCTCCGCGAGAATGTTGAGATTTGACCGGTACAGGTGGACATCAAGAAATCGCTGAGTCATCGATTCGTTCCTCAAGTTACGGGCTGACACACCTACGTTTCGATTACACAGGAAGGATATTACGCGCCTCGGCTCTCCTGTTACTGCCGAGAATCCCCTCGATCGAAGGGCCTTGTTCTACCCGAAATTACCCAAACAGGCTCCGCTCGGATACGCTCCGAGCCGCAACAGTATCACCATATTAACAATTCGCCACGTGCTCTGCCAGCCGGCACTCCGATTCCGCCGCTTCTCCCTTCAGGCTGAAGTCCCTCCGGCGATTCTGACGCTTGACGCCCCCCAGCGGCTTAGTCTGTGGTAGGCTACCTGCCGGCAGGTCGTGCCTTTCCGGTCCATTTGGCAATAAACGCCGCATCGGGGCGGGAGCCGTGGCCTGCGGACCAAAAATACCTTATAACTTTCACAGTTCGGAATTGCGCGGCGCAGTTCCCTGAGGCAAAACACAAGTTATTCCACTTTGAAGGGTCAAGAGATGAGCCGATTCCATGCAAAATCCGTTCTTTGGGCAAGCCTCGCCGCGACACTGTTTGGCAGCAGCGTTCGCGCCGATGGGCCAGGATCCGTCATTCCGCAGGAAAAGGACCGCGGCCGCCATGAGCAGTTTCTTAAAGACAAGGCGGCGCTGTTAAAGAAGGGCCCGATCCAAGTCGTGTTCATCGGCGATTCGATTACCGACGGCTGGCGCGGGGGTGGCCGCGGAACCTGGCAGAAAGCGTACGGCGAAAAATACAACGCCCTCAACCTCGGCATCGGCGGCGACCGCACTGAGCATGTGTTGTGGCGGATCGCCCACGGCGAGCTCGACGGCATCGCTCCCAAGGCCGTGGTAATGATGATCGGTACGAACAACTGCGGCTCGCCGGCCATCGACATGATTGCCGGTGTAACGGCCGACGTGGCGGCGGTCCACGCCAAGCTTCCCCGCACCAAGATCTTGTTGCTCGGAATTTTCCCGCGGGCGACCAGTCCGCACGACGGTGCCCGCATCAAGATCAATCAGGTCAACGAAGTCCTCTCAAAGCTCGACGGCAAAGACAACGTGAAGTATCTCGACATTGGCCCAAAGTTCCTGGAAGCCAACGGCACGCTGCCCCGTTCAATCATGCCCGATGCATTGCACCCAAACGAAAAAGGATACGCCATTTGGGCCGAAGCGATCGAGCCGACATTGGAAGAACTCAACCGCGATTGACAGTGCACGTTCGCGCTAAGACACGCTAAGACAAAGGTCTTCAGCTCGGCCGTCTCAACAAAGGGGAATGATGGTCCAAGGACAAGACCCGGCCAGTTGGCCGGGTCTTGAAGCCTCTTCCCGCTCACCGACAACGATGGTGACACGAATGGTAGCAGGCGCGATGGCAGGAGTGGTACCAACCGCGGTAGCAAGTGCTGTAGCACGGCCGATTGCAAGTGCGGTAAACGACGCAACTTGGCAGGCAGGGCTGACACGCCTGATAACAGGGCTGACAGGAGTAGCAGGGCTGGCAATCCGTTGTCGCCGCGGGCTGCGGGCTCGCTGCCGGTTGCGGGGCGAGTACGGCGGCCGTTGGCGGTGCTGGCTGGTCGGCGAGGGCTGGGACCGCTAGCAGCAGTAGACCGAGGGTTGACACGAGGGTTCTCATAGCACGTTCTCCAAGGTGGGGAAAAAACATAGAGCCAACACTGGCTCACTGGATTTCCTCTCTTAGCGAAGGCTGTGCCGATGCGCGGATCCCTACAGCAATCGGGTCATTTTGTCGAGATTCCTCGCAGTTATGGGGCATTCGTCACATAATCGCGACATGAACGAGACGAACGGGACATTTCAATTGGACGACAACTGTGCTCAATCGGAGCACAGGTATGCTTAGCTATTGTCGGCTGCCGATACGGGTGTTGTCCTGGGCTTTGCCGTAGAACGCCCCGTGCCGACCAACTGGGAACGCTTGACCGCCATGATGTATTCCGCGAGCGATTGCGTTTGTTCGGACGTCAACCTGGCCTTCACCGACATGCGGACAATAATCTTGTCTTTCCATTCGTCGATGGCGAACTCTTGGATGGGCTTCGGCTGGTGGCAACGGGCACATTGTTGGTCGCCGACGTAAATGGCCCGGCCGGCTTCCCACTGGTTGGCGTACGTTTCATCCGGCGCGTCGAGTTGACTGACCGGCGGGGCAGCTTGGTTGACCGGCACTTGCTTCGGCCCACCATAGGGGAGCAATTGGCAGCCGGCCATAATCAATGCCGGCAGGATGGGCAGAAAGTGTCTGCTCACGTCGAATCTCATTCGGACCTCCGTGTGCGAATGCTCGGTGAGTTGAACGAGCCGAACAAGCTCGTAGGGCGCCCGGTGCGCGGGAAGTCTAGGGAAAATTACTTGACACGTCAATAGTATGGATTGCCCCGCCAAGTCAGAATTTCGGCCGAACGGCAGAAGGGGGCGGCGAACTGCCATAGAATCCGGGAAGCCGGTTTGCTACCCTAGCAAAAGAAAGGCGAAATTCTGCGACTCCAGCAGCAGTCGAAGTCAAGAGGAGAAGGAATTATGAGACAGTTAACTATTGTGTTCGTGGCAGGCTTGATCGCGATCGCTTTGACGGTCGGCGCAGTCAAGGCAGACCCTCCCCAGGCAGTCGTCACCTCGGCGCCAGTCGCCATGGGCACGGTGGCTCCAGCGCCGAACCCCCAGTTCTACAATGGCTACTGGTGGTATCGCATGCCGGACGGACGTTGGCTGTATTACATGAACGGACAGTGGGTCGGGCCGCCCGCTCAAGCCGTCTATGCCTACCCGTCCTACGCCGCGGCTCCAGCGCCCTACTACTACCCGTATTCCTACGGGTACGGCTACCCCTATGTCGGCGGCGGGGTCTTCATAGGCGGCGGGTGGGGCGGCGGCTGGCATGGCGGTGGCTGGCACCACTAGTCGTCTAATGTCTCGCGCAGGTAGTGGATTTATGGGTGGCATGCTGTCACGCGACAGCAGGCAGGCATGTTGACCCGCCGAGGACATGTTTGCCCGCCGGCGCGTGAAAACTTGCGACACTCTTCGCCCAGGTTGACCATGATAAGTGAAGGTAATTCCAAACGCGAAGTCGCACCCGTTTTGAGCGGCGGGCTATCGAAGGCAGTGAGCATTCAGGAGGGCTGTTCCTTGCTCACGAAGGCACATCGGATGACCCATTCCCGGTTTGGCCCAGAATGGGGACTGTTTTGGACCACCCTGGCCTTCACCAAGACGATGTCAGGCTTCCGACCCAATGCGATGGTGCAATGCCCCGCCGGAGCAGGGCCCGGATAGTAGAACGAAATGCCGCGCGTCGAGATGTCTCGGCAAAGCACGGACTGGAACATCTTCTTCGTAGGCGTCTGGAAATCATCATGAAACGCCACGAGTTGGATCACCGGATACAATCTGCGTACCTCGCATCGTCTTTCCTCTTGTCGACCTGTTTCGTCGCCCGGGAGGACCTCCCCGACCTTGGCGGTTGTGTCGTCGTACATTGGCATTTTCCTCGGCAGTACTTATGGATACGAACGCGACTTACAGAGTCGGTGCCGTCAAGCAGTCGGCCGCGCACCCACGACAGCCTCAGTTATCGGAAGCGACTGTTTGCACGAAATCGCCGGCGTTTCACGTGCTGCTCCCTTGCGCGGATTACTTTTGCAATCATAGCTCGTCATACGTATTGTGCACGTGCGAAGTGTTGGTATCCCGGCATAAGGCGAGCGAGGCGAATCGATACAATCGCCACAGTCGCCAAGCCCGATGAATCAACAAGCGGAGGCGCCAGTCTACACGCAAATTCCCAAGCTGGATGTCGCGGGTTCGAGTCCCGTTTCCCGCTCTTTTTGAAGCCCGTTGACAGCCGTTGTCAGCGGGCTTTTTGATGTGTCTACGAATGACGTGGCCGCCGTCCCGCCGGCTGTCGCAATCGTGACTTGCGCAGTGCCCGCGCCAGGCGGTGCAATGGGAGTAATGGCGACGATCGTCGTGCCATTATCGCGCACGATTTTCCCTGACTTCACGCCGAAATACACCTTGGCGTTGCTCAGGCCTGTGCCGGTGATCGTAACCGTCGTGTCGCCGCAGCATCACCCATGAAAGGGCTGAATTCCGTCACGGTCGGCTGGGACGAGCCGTCAGAGAGCTGCCCGGCCGCGGGATTAGGGGTCGCCGCTAAGCGCGCCGCCCTATACCTGCTATCCATTACGCCACTCCCGGATCCGCTAAGTGCCTTGAGCACCGCCGCCACGACTTTCACCGACTTGGCACCTGGTGAAAAGGATCCCAGCGGCTGGGCTGGACAGCAGACGTTGAAGCTCGACGTAGCGGCCGAGGTCGTGCCGGAGCCCGGGATGCTTGCCACGCTCACTGCGGGGATCCTGGGTGCGCTGGGCCGGCGATGGCATAGACTGACGCAATTGGCTGCGACGAAGTCGTACCATTTCATGTTTTGCTATAATAGTTGGCCTGCTGCAGGAGCACGTAATGCGAGCCCTTCGGTATTCTATCAACGTGACGTTGGACGGGTGCTGCGATCATCGAGTTATTCTTGCGGACGAAGACTTGCATCGTCACGCGATCGAGAACCTCGGCCAGGCTGATGCCCTCCTCTTTGGCCGGGTGACTTACGAAATGATGGAGGCGGCGTTTCGGCCGCCGGCGCGGAAGGCAGCGAGGCCTGATTGGATGGAACCCTTCGCCCGGACGATCGACGCGGCAAAGAAGTACGTTGTGTCGCGCACCTTGGATCGGGTCGACTGGAACGCCGAGCTCTTGCGAGGGGATCTGGAGAACGCCGTTCAGCACCTGAAGCGTGAGTCGGGCAAGGGACTGTTGGTGGGAGGCGTGAAGCTTCCGCAGGCGTTGGCGGAGCTGGGATTGATCGATGAGTACGAGTTCATCGTGCATCCCGTGCTGACGCGCCACGGGCCGACGTTGTTCGCGGGCCTATCGAAGCGTATCGACTTGAAGCTCTTGAGCCGGCTGGAGTTCGCTTCGGGGGCGGTGGCAATGCGGTATGAACCGAGAAGGTAGCCATCAGCACAAGAACGGCAAAGCAAATAGGACCTGCGCGACCTTCGATCGGAGGGAGAGGACTACCTGGACGTTCTCGGAGACTTGATTGAACGCTTCGAATCGGAAGCCCATCCGATGGCCCGTTGCGCCGTGTGTACTTGCCATCGTCAAAACGATTTCAAGCCAAAGATTTAATAACCGTGGCCAAAGAAGAAGCTGTCAACAGGTCGCAAGCCATCCGCGACTATTACAAGTCCAATCACAAGGCCACGACTCAGGAAGTTATCGATTCCCTGGCAAAACAGGGCATCACGGTCAACGCTGGCCTTGTCTATGCAGTCAAGGGCAGGCACAACCAGCGGGTCGCTGCTAGGAAGACGGCGAAGAAGGCGGCGGAAGCCACAGCCAAGGCGAAGACCAATGGCAATCTCAAAGCCACGGACATGAAACCCGAGGTCAACAAGATGCAAGCCGCTCGCGATTATCTCAAGGCGAACAAGAAGGCCAAGGCCCAGGAAGTGGTCGATGCCTTGGCACAACAGGGCATCACCACCACGGTCGGCTACGTCCGCACCATCAAGGCCAAGAGCAAGACGCGTCGGAAGGCGGTGAAGGCGGTTGTGGCCGCTGCCCCGACTGGAATTGGCGTCCCCGAAATCAAGGCCGCTTTGAAGTTCATCAAAGAGATTGGGGGTGTTGCGGCGGCAAAACAAGCCCTGGCTGCCGCAGATGAGATCAAGAAGATCGTGTAGGGCCTCGACGGGGGCGTAAATCCATTATCCTCAGGACGTTGATGGAGTTTTTGCTGGACTTGGAGCCTTGAGATGCGCATGCTCAGAATCGGTTTGGCGATAGCTTTACTTCTTCTCGCTGCGTTCTGCGTTTTTGGATTCATGGCGAGTTCCGAGCCTGGTGTCGATCTCGTTTGGCAAATCGCCTATCCAGTAGTTGGCGTATTTTCCGCTGTGGCGGCAATTTGGCTGTTTGTGAAAAAGTGACGCCTCCCGCATAGGCATACTGACTGTTGCAGGCCAGCCCTGTCATCGAAGGGGGCCTTGCGTAGAAGTCAGCTCAGAAACACGAACCAGAGCAAGCCCGCGATAATGCAAGCGAGACCTATCAAGGGCGAGTAAACGCGGGCGAATCGCCTGCTGCGGCGAAAGAAGATTTCGCCGTGGAAGACGAGGAGGCCGCCCACGAAGAACAACAAAGGCCCTATCGCCATCAGCCCGAGTTCCGTAATGCGGAGCGATGCCTCTGGAAAGGTCTTCACGAAACTCAGCAGCACGGCACAGGCCGTGATCAGCAGCAAGAGGCTCGCCAGCGAGTATTGAAATGGCTTGCTGCTCACTTGGAACTCAAGGCCAATTCCGCAATCACGGTCAGCAACAGCAGACCGCAGGAAGCGTAGGCGGCACCTTGATCGACTTTGCCTGACGCTGCTCCAAGTCCAAAGTGCGGGCCAAGGCCGTTCCACAAATACAGGCCGAGGGGAAAACAGGCCACGCCAAACAACCACAAGGACCACATCGGGCTTCCGCGCCGTAGCATATCCCCCGCATCGCCAACCTTGCCGAACGATCCGATGCCGATGTAGGCCCCGTTGGCGATCAAGCAGAAGCCCGCGAAGAATTGGAGCAAGTAGGCCCACTTGAATCTGCCAACTCTTGCTGCCACGAAAAGTGCAAGCGGCAAAAGGATGCCGACAATTGGTCCCGCCCAGACCACGAACAACGGGGAAGGATTGGGCGATACGTCGGTTCGGGAGATCGTCAGCGGGTGAAGGACAACGCACTCTACCCTCCCGCCCGTGGCGACAGCCCCCGCAACATGCCCAAATTCGTGGACGGCCATCATTGCCAGCCAGCACAGTGGCAGGAACGTGCCGATCAGCAGAACTTGGTGGAGGCGTTTCATAAGGCTACTTCATCGACACCTTCGGCCAAACGGTGCTTACTCGATCACGATGCGGGTATCCGTCTCCGTGGTCGGCAGGACTTGAAACGCCAGCACCACTGGCGAGAATCGCAACCACGCCGCATACCTTTGCAGCCGCATTATCGCTTCCTCTGACGGGCTGCGGATTCTGAACGGCGTCCGAGCAGCTCTCTGACGGCTCGTCCCACCCGACCGTGACGGAATTCAGCCCTTCCATGGGCGATGCTGGCGGCGACACGACGGTAACGATCACCGGCACAGGCCTGAGCAACGCCAAGGTGTATTTCGGCGTGAAGCCAGGGAAAATCGTGCGCGATAATGGCACGACGATCATCGCCATTACTCCCATTGCACCGCCTGGCGCGGGCACTGTGCAAGTCACGATTGCGACAGCCGGCGGGACGGCGGCCACGTCATTCGTAGACACATCAAAAAGCCCGCTGACAACGGCTGTCAACGGGCTTCAAAAAGAGCGGGAAACGGGACTCGAACCCGCGACATCCAGCTTGGGAAGCTAGCGCTCTACCAACTGAGCTACTCCCGCAAAAAAACAAACCTCGAAACAACGAATTCTACCTTGGTTTCTTGGAGTCAACAAGCCGCCCCTTTATGTAGATGTCGCCAGCAATCTCGCGGACGACCATTTCTTCTATCATCATGGCCTCCGCAATTGCCTCAACACCCCGGCCGGCGATCGGGCCGGGGGCCCCGTTTCCCCCCGCCAGCTTGGGAGCAATGAAAACGTGCACCTCGTCGATCATTCCGGCGTCGAAAAGGCTGCCGAAAAGCTGGCCGCCACCCTCGATTAAGACGTTAGTCATCCGTCGCCGCCCCAATTCGATGAAGAGTTGCTCCAGCCGGGACTGCGGGTTTGGATCGTCAAAACGCATGATCTCGCAGCCCGCCGCCTGGAGGGCGGCGCAATCGCCGCTTGCCGCCTCGGGACCGACGGCGAGCATTAGCGGCGTCTCCCCCGCCGTACGGACCAGCCGGCTTGCGAGCGCAAGCGAGGCCCGCGAGTCGGCCACCACCCTCAAGGCTGTGCGCGGGCCCGGCGGCCGGGCGGTTAAGAGGGGATCGTCGGCGGCCGCAGTTTGCCGGCCAATGATGATCGCGTCCACTCGGCCGCGGAGCTGGTGGACTACTTGCCGCGACGCCTTAGTGGAAATCCACCGGCTGTCACCTCCACGCGTGGCAATCTTGCCGTCCAACGTCATGGCCCACTTGGCAATGATCCAGGGCCGGCCCGTCGCCAGCAATTTCAAATAGGGGGCGTTGAGCCGCCGGGCATCGCTTTCCAGGACGCCCGTTTGCACCTCCAAGCCGGCCGCGCGGAGTTCGGCCAGCCCGCCGCCCGCGACTTGGGGAAAGGGATCGGCCATGGCCGCCACCACGCGACCGATTCCCGCCGCCAGGACGGCGAGGGTGCAGGGGGGTGTTTTCCCCTGATGGCAACACGGCTCCAACGTCACATAGAGGGTCGCCCCGCGGGCCCGCGGGCCCGCAATCCGCAATGCCTCGACTTCGGCGTGGGCCTGGCCGAAACGGCGATGCCAACCCTCGCCGATGATCTCCGCGCCGCTGGCGATGACGCAGCCGACCATGGGATTGGGCTCGACGAGGCCCTCCCCCTGGGCTGCCAGGTCCAGGGCACGCCGCATGTGCCAGAGATCGAGGGAAGCTTGGTCCAAAAATCAAAATCCGAAATACGAATGTCGAAATCCGAATTAATACTAAAACTCAAACGGCAAATGCTCAATACCGCGAAACACGCGAATGGCACGAATTGGAAGAGATTACTTCGATCGCATTCGCATAATTTGTGTGTTTCGTGGTTTCCGTCATCGAGATTTCGTCAACTCGCCTGCTTGTCGCGGTTTCCGGATTACAAGTTTAGCTGCCGGGCGTCCACAGCTTTCCCCCCGAGCCGGCGGACTCGCTGCCGGGAGTCCAGAGCTTCGAGGGCTCGGCGGCGGGCGCAGCGGCCTCGGAATGGGCAGTCGCGGCGACGGGCGTCCCGTCAGCGTTCAGCAGGCCGACGTTGATCAGCATCTGGGTTAAGGCCTGGGCCACGCCCTTTTCGTTTATATGCCGCGACTCGATATGCTGCATCAGTTCCATCGTCTGGCTGATATCGGCGGCGTGCGAGAAGCGGAAGGCAAGTTCCTGCAAGTCCCAAGCGGCGCACGATTGGCCTTGGGACAGGGCGTCGCGGCGGGCCTCGTCAATCACCGCAATGCCTTCCTCCAGCGCCGTCGCCGATTGCACCAGGACATGAAAGGCTTCCATCCGCTCGGGACCACGCGGCAGCGACGGACGACCGAGGACGGCGCGGGCGAACTTGCGGGCCGCCTCCCAGTAGTGAAAATGGGCGGTCCGCTGCAGCGCTGTCACCAGATCGTCGTCGGAGAGCGATTCCGGCCGAATGCGGTCGAAGCGGACCAGCGGCAGCGCGGCAAGCTCGCCGGCCTGCGGCTCGATCGGCCCCAAGGTCGGCAAGCCGAGTTGCGACCGCAACTCGTTGAAGTCGAAGCTCGCATGGTCCTGCTCTACCCATTGTTGCGCGACTAGAATGACAGCCAGAACTTTGACACGGGCCGACGGATCACCGGCCGCTTGCCGCAGGGAGCGGCCGCCCAAAGCGCCCAAAGGCAGATCGGGCCAGTCATTCAGCAGCAGCTTGCGAAGGTTCTCCAACATCAAGGGGGCCATCTGACTTCGCGATGCGCCGCGTGGCTGGACCCAGCCGGGGGAAATCAATTGGCGGCTGGCGGAGACCTTGCCCATGACCGTTTCTTCCGGGGCGGGCTCCAGCGTATCGCCGCCGATCTGCCGAATCTCAACCGCCGCGAGATCGGCATCGGTGCGATTCAAGCGGAAGATTACCAGGCGGGCCGCCCGATCGGTCTCGCGGCCGAACAGCAGCAACTGTCCGAGAACATGGGGAAGAGTTTCCAATGAGGGGGCCTCGCCGCGGGACGGCAAAGAGCGATCAAGCAGCATTCCGGCCATTCGCGGCGGCGGACCTTCGGCGTCAGGCCACTGGGCCGCATCAACCGGCAAGACGACCACGCGGCCATCGGAGAGCAGGGCTTCTTGCAGCCGCTGGTGATCGGTAACCGGCCAGTTCCAGCGAACGACGTCAATATCGTCGCCCAAGGGAGACTCGTGGAGGAGCATGCCCATGGCGGTTGCCTCCACGGCGTCATCCAAAGGCACATCGAGCGAAGCGAACTTGAAATAGGCCTCGCTTGCCGTGGCGTCGTCGGCCAGCCAACTTCGCACCACGGCCAGATTGTCCCAAACGGCCGGAGCGTCGGGCAACTCGGCGGAAAGGGCTGTCAGGCGATCCGCCGCCGCCTGCCATTGGCCCTTTTTCAACGGCTCAAGAGCCGTTTCGTACTTGTCCCGCCAGGGAACGTCAGCCGGACAAGAGAGCAGCGGCGGCCCGCTCTTGAGCAGCAAGGGAATCTCGTCGGAGCCATGAAGGTATACCAGCCGTTCCATTGTCTCCCGATCATCTGGAACTAGAGTGACCAGGAATTGCAGCAGCGCACGGGCCGCGACCCACCGACCGTCGTGGAGCAGAATACTGGCGACAAACAAGGCCGCATCGTAGACTCGGCCTTGAATGTGACCGTCGCAAAGTGCAATCGCCCGCTGTAGTTTGCTCATAGCGACCTGGCCGCCTTCGCTGGACGAGCCCACTATGGCAGCCTCGGACCACGCAACCGGGTTATTCGGAAACCGCGCGACGAAATCGGCTACGTAGCCTGGCGAACGATCAACCTGATTGGTGCCCCTTAGCAGCTCAGACTTGATTGCCATGAGACAGGCTCGAGTCTGGCCCTTCTGCTCAAGTTGGTCAATATGCTGCAGGCAGGCCACAAACTGCTCGCCATCGAGCATGCGTTCGATTTTCTCCAGTTCGGAGACGAAATCGGGGCAGCAGAATTTCACTTTCTTGCCGGTTCCGCCCGGACAAATGCTGTATGCGTCAAGGGCCATAGTGGCGTTTATCGCTCGATAGGGGTAGGTTGCGACTTCCTTCAGTATTAGGCCGCGGCAGCGAGGTGATTGGCGACCAAGGAAGGGCGTCTGAAATAACGGACCTGGTGAGGCCGCAAAAACAAGATTCTAGCAGGTTCTGGAGTCAGGGGGCAGGTGGCCGATTTCACGGTCTGTTAAGTTAGATAATTTGCAATAGATTTTACCGTCAAGTAAGTTTTGCCGATAACATAGCTTGTAGGCTTCAGGTTGATTTTAACGATTATTTGTATTCTGCGGGCTGAAACTGGCCGATTAGGCTGTTGTTGACAGCCACGGATCGTAGCGCAGGGACTTATGGCACACCACGGCCACGAGTTCTTGGTGGCGGAGTGTTAAAGGCTGGCACGAGATATCATGGAGGACCGTCCGGTGAAAATCGCGATTCGGCATATTATGGCGGCTATGGCGTGGGGCGGATTGCTTCTGGGCCATCGAGCGTTCGCTGCCGACTGGGATCCCCTAGCGACGCCGATACCGGAACACAATACCCAGGTGCTGCCAACGGGGCCGCAGATTCTTCCTACCGGTCCGATGCCGACACCAAGCCCAACTCCGCCGACGGGCGGGACAACCTCAACCCCGGCCATGAATGAGCCGGCCAACGGTGCAGCGGCCCCTAATGCCAACCCGGCAGTTGGCCCCGAAAGCGTGGTTCCCAGCGGAAATCCCCCTGTTGTCGGGGAAAACGAGCCTGCCATTGGCGGGCTGTTTGGCGATCAAACCCCGTCCGCCTGCGAGTTTTGCGGCAATGGAAATTGCCTGCCGCCGAAGTGGGCTGTCACTAACAACATCGCGGTGATTACCATGTCGCGTCCGCAGGACCGCACGCTAGGCGTAAACTCACTGCCCGCCGGACCGTTGGCGGCCGGCACCACCAGTTACACGAACACCGCGACCGGCGCCACTTTCTCCACGGTCTATCAGCAGTATTTGAATGATGCGGTCAAGGAAACCGTGTTGGAAACGCACACGCCGGCCTTGACCGTGAGTCCCGCATGGAGTTTCACCATTGACCGGTTCCTCGGCAGGGACGGCGAAGAGCGCGACCACTTTTTGGAGTTCGGCTTCCAAGGGTTGGAGAACTACACGCAGATGAACGAGGTAGTCCACGGCTCAATCATCCCTTTTTACAACACTACGCCGTTTGTTGAAGCCATTCCCGCCCCGGCGCCGACGGCCCTCTATTACCAGGGAAGCCTCGTCAGTCCGTTCCCGATTTTTTTGCCCGTCAACGGCAATCAGCAACAGCTCATCCAGCCGTCATTTTCCACGCTGGGCCGCATCTTCGACGAGGCATTTAACCGCTCCGACACTATGTCGACGCGTTACACCAGCACCTTCAACGACTTTGAAATCAACTATCGCATCGATGGGCACAACCACGTCGATCAAATGGTGCTGAACCCCAACGGCCGTTGGTATCGCGAGTGCCAGTCCGGTTATTACTACTCGTATTTCTTCGGTATGAAAGGCATGTTTATCGACGAATCGTTCGATTTCGCCAGCTCGGGGGCGCAGTATACGGCGCCGTACACGCCGGGCCAGGCACCCGAATTTACGCATGCGGGAAATTACTCGGTCCACACTTCCAATGCCCTGCTGGGATTTCAGTCGGGCGGGAAACTCGAGTGGCGTTTTTGCCGCTGGAGCTTCGATGCGCACGGCAATGCCGGGATGTTCTTGAATCTTGCCGACCAGAACACGCTCATCACGACCACGTTCACCGGCACGCCCGACCCGGCGTCGCCCTATATTACCCCGACAAACACCAGCACGCCGGCCAGCGCCACCAGTGCGAACGTCGCGTTTGCCGGCGGTTTCGGCGTCGGAGGAAGCTACAAAATCCTCCCTAACCTCGTCGGGCACGTGTCTTACGACCTGCTGTGGGTAGGCGATCTTGCCCGTGCCCCAGAGCAGTTGGTCTTCAATTCCGTTCCGGAAAGCGAGCTGAACAACATCAACACGAAGGGCTCGATTTTCTACAACGGAGTGAGCTTTGGACTGGAGATGGACTGGTAAGGCCGCTATTGCCTGGCCATCTAATGCCTGGCCATCGAGACGGAAAAGAGGCGCATTGTCGTGACAGCGCCGCGGGCATCCAGAAATAGTATATTTTCGTATACTTAAGGCTGGGCGTGAATGCCTGCTTTTCGCTCGCCTCGAACGTGCCGAGGGACGAAAAGCGAAACCATTTCCGAGTTTCACGGTTTTGCCGCAAACGACGCTGGCGTGCTCTATTTCTTTCGTAAGTCTTTTGTTTTTATTGGCTTGCGATGCCAGGTACCACCCGAGCGGCCTAGCAGGGAAAACCAGCCTCCTGAGAAAATTTGGAAAATCCGGGGAAGTCTCGCGCAAATTGCTTGCAAAGATGGCGACTTTGAGTATGATAAGGTTTGGGTAGAGTTCATCGCAAGTGAATTCTGCGCAATCGAATCAATCATCCAAACGTGAGGCAGCGTTTTCGTCGTAGTCGAGTCCCGGAGTGCTTACGGGTGCCGCTGCGCGCGCTGCTGATCTGAACAAGTGTCAAATTGAGGCAGCGTTCGTATTCGCAAGCACGCTAAAGGGATCTCGGCTCATGTTGCGCAACCACTATGGCTTGGCGTGGCGACGGTTCGTCGCCTTCTTGTTCCTTCTGTTACTCCTGTCGCCCGCGGCAATCGGCGCTCCGCTTGTTGGTCTGCCGCCGATCAAGCCGGTAATTCCAGGTGGGGCGCCGATCACTTATGCCCTCTCGGGTTATGTCTGGGACGACTCCAGCGACGTAGGCAGCAGGCCCACGGGCGCCGTTGGACTGCCTGGCGTTTCGATGACGCTCTACCAGATCTCGTCATCAGGCACCCAGACCATCAACGGGGCCACCAATTCCGTCGGCTACTATTACTTCGGAAGCTTGGTGCCTGGTGATACCTATGACCTCGTGGAGAATCAGCCCAGCAATTTCACCAACACCACGGACACGCTCGGGACGTTCATGAATTCCGGCGGCAGCGCGGTGTCTCCCGCGGGTTCGTCTCTCGGTTCGTTGGGTTCCGACGGATTCAACGGCATCGTATTTTCCAACGCGGGCTATTCGTATTCTGGTGAGAATTTCAACTTCGGAGAGTCGCCGCTGCCCTTTACCGTCGTCGGTCTGCCGAAGCCGATCACCATTCCGGGAGGAAGCAAGCCGGGTGCCAGCGCCAGTTTCAGCACAGCATTGGCGGTTGTCGGCACGAACGATCGCTTTCTTGCCGGCCCAGGGGCCGGTTCCCTGAGTATCACCGGCACTATTTTGAACACTGGCGGCAGCGGCTCGAATCCACTCAATTGGGATCTCTCCACCGCCTCGACCGGTGTGAGCATTTCGCCTACTGCGGGGAACAATCTCGCCGCTGGCTCGGCGCAGACGTTCACCGGATCCGTCAACGGCCTGAACCTGAGCAATGGAACACAGGATGCAAGCGTGACGCTTGCCGGCCGCATCGGCAACGGCCAACTGGCGACGAACACCGCCACTGTGTTGATCGATCCGGTCTACAGCCGCAGCATCGATTCGGTGACCACAGCCAACTTGGGTCGCATCATGGCGGGTGCTTCAACCAGCGCGAATGTGACGATCACCTCAGCGGGCGCGTATACGAACTATAGCAATCTCACCTTGAACTCCGGCACCGTCACCGCGCCGGCCGACGCCAACGGCAATGTTTTCGGCGTTTCCAACAGCGCGGCCGTGACCTACAACGGAACGACAATCAACAACGGCAATGGGACGGCCTTCACGGCCACGTTCTCCAGCAGCGGGTCAGGGCCGGTCAACGGTACCGCCTCGATTCCCGGTAACACCGGGCTATTCACGGGCGATCAGACCCTGGCATCGGGCACGTCCACCGTGCCGTCCACCTTGGCTGTTCCCTACACGGCCACTGTGCTGCAGCAGCGGCAACTCACCGCTGGATCAACCGTTACCCTTCCCTCGGCCTTGGGCGGCCTGCTCTACGGCGCGGACGTGCCCACTACCTATTCGGTGCTGTCGAGCACCGACTCGAACCACACCACCAGCGTTTACGTCAGCGGCAGCGCGGCTTTGAATTACTCGGCCGACGGCGTGAATCCGTATCCCAATCCCGATCCTCCCCCGACCTATTATCCGGTCGGGCAAGTGACCGTGAACCAGCAAACGATCGTCAACAGTGCCGGCACCACCACGGTCCCCGTGTCGGTCCAAGTGGGAGGTGCGGGGGCGTTGGGGGGGCTCGGATCGTACCTGGGAATCGCCAGCGTGAATGTGACCACGGCCGAGGCCGCGTCGGTCAAGGACACAAATCCGTATCCCTCGATCAACATGGTGTTCAATGCTGCCAACGTGGGGTATGCGGCCACCGGCGGAACCATCGTCAATCCCACCGATCCCAGCAACCCGCTCCAGGCTTTCGGTGCGCAGCTTTCGGCGCCGGTCGCGACGGGAGCGCGGTTGGCGACCTTTGCCGTCGACTCCAACAACAATTTCACCGGCACTGAGCTGACTTCATTGGTCGAATACTCCGGCAGCAGCGGCACGGCTTCCACCTATGCGAATTCGCCAGTGGCTAACACGATCCTCGCGATCACCGGCAGCGGCGGAACCATCAACTCTTCAAACGTCTACGGAACGGTCGGCAGCGAGTGCGACATTCTGGCAAGCACTCCGCTCAGCAGCAGCGCCACGGTGACCATGGCCTGGCGCAACCGCAATAACTACGAAAATGGAGCGACCGGCGTCCATCAGTCGATTTTCCCGCAGGGTATTTGGAACTTGTCCAGCGACGTCGTTGATATCGAAGGTGTGCCGACGGGCGCGGCCTACGCCATGGAAATGTCGTTCGACGACGGCATCAACACCTTCCTGGACGGCAACAGGACCACAACCCTCACAGGCGCCTATGTGGCCAAGCTCGTAACGAGCGGCACCGCCTCGATGTGGGAGAATGCAGCCCTCACAGTCTCGGCCGGAAGCCTGGCCCAAACCGCCGTGGCCGACAACTTGACCAACTTCCTCGCCACCGAGTATGCGACCTATGAATCGGCACCCTACAATCTCACCCAGGACCAGATCCTCGCGAGCCTGGTGGGGAGTTGGGCGCGCAGGTCAGCGCCGGCGGACAGAGCTATTCGTGGGTGATACTCAACGGTGGCGGCGGCAATTTCGCCGTCGTGCCGGAACCTTCGATGCTCGCCTTGCTGGGTGCGGCTGCGCCGGCCTGATCGCGGTTTGCGTACGGCGAGCCCGGCGGCGCAACTGTCGGGTCGAGGCGGTCGCTTAGCGGGCACGAACCCCGCGCGGCGCTTGGAACGGAGTTTATTCCCTTCGCAAGCAAAGTTACAAAAAAGGGCAGGGACCCCGCGGTTCCCTGCCCTTTTTCTTACTCGTTTGGCGGCAAACGCCCTTTGGCGTGCCCGTTAGAACCGCACCTCGGCTCCAAGACGCAGACCATTGGCCAGGTAGTGTGATTGCGTCCCGACAGCTGAGGACAACTGCGGCAGCGGATAATTGCCGATCCACTGTGCCGTAGGGATAGCCGGTGGTGGGCTCGACGGCGATCTGGTTCCCCGCACGAGCCACGGCCGACCAGTAGAACAGGTCGTAACCCACAGTCACCTTGAAATGCTCTGTGACCTGGTATCCGCCGGTCACCACCAGTTCCGGTATGGCGGCAAAGCGGTTTTGCGAGAACGTCTGCAATGGCGAAGAATTCGCTGTGTAAGGCGGCGTCGGCAACGTCCGGGCGTTGCTGACTTCCTCGGTCTGCTGGTTGTAAATGCTGATGTACTCGTGCGTGTTGCCCAGCGCGGCTTTGCCGACGATATCGAGCGACCAGCGGCCGAAGGTGTAAACGGCATTCAAGCCGAGTTCGCCGCCGTTGAAGCTGTTGACGGTCCGATAGTCGTTAGTGTAGTTGAAGGCGTAGTCGGAGTAGGTCGTCCCCGTCGCGAACACGAAACTATCGGATTGCTCGTTCACGTTATCGATCAACCGCGCGAAGCGGTAGCCGCCGATAGCGTCCAGGCGGAATGTCCTGGCGGACGAATCCATCCAATCGACGTCGTGGCCGTTAGTCGTCCACTCGGTGGCCCGCAACTCATGTCGCAGAATCACGCCGGCCGACTGGAAATAGGAGCTCGTATCGACCGTGATGCGGCCGTTGGAATAACCCGGGTAGCCCACGGCGTCCACGCCCAGGCCGCTGGTGTTATAGGTTGCCGGATCATAGACGAGACGCACGATGGGAAACGCGACGCCGTTGTTATAGCCGTCGACAAAGCCGCTGTCGTAGTTGTCGTTGCGGCTGGCAATGTCGAAGTAATCGGCCTCCAGGCCCCAGCAATGTTTGCAATCGAGCCACATGCCAACGTTCAAGCGGTAGCCGTCGTGATCGCCGTCTTGCACGTCGCGATCGCCGTACAGGGTGAGGGGGGTAGTGCCGGTGGGGCCACCAAGGGTGGAGACCAGCGGAGGCAGGTGCTGGCCGGGCGTTTGCCAGAAGATGTACTGCCCGCTGAACCAGTAGCGGCCTGGGGCGCCAGAAAAGGCGTCGCTGCAGCAGGCGACTTCGGTGGTACTCTGCGGCGCGGTCGCGACCGTCGCCGGTTCGACCGGAACGGCCTTAGCCGGGGCCGCAGCCGATTCGTCCTTGAAGGGACTGGTCTCGGCAACGCCCACCGTAGCCGTCGCTGAAGTGTCGGAAGGTGTGGCAAAGCTCAGCATGTTGATGTCCGCAGCGAAACTACGTCCGCCGGCCGTCGTTGCCATGCCCAGCAACAACAGACATGCTCCTTTCATGTGGGTCCAGGCAATCTTCATTTTTTCCCCCTTGAGGTGATGGTGAGTGCTTTATGCGTCCTACCGGTTATACGGGAAGTTAGGACTTTTCCATGGGTAACGAATCGGCCGGTTGTAGCGGTTAGCATTAGAATAGGTTTAAAAGAGGTAATTCTGGGGATATAGGGAAAACTTTTCCACAGGGCGATTTTGGGAAGGCCAGAGCCTATTTTCGGATCAAGTCACCTTTGCGGCAGCACTTGCGCGTTGCACTGCCCGCAGTTTGCCCAAAATTACGCCGCTAGGGAGAGAAGTTCGCGATAGCGAGCGGAGAACCACAAGGCACAAAATCCGCCTACGCGGTTTTACCCATGCTCCGGCTCGATTCGTAGCCTTGCCCGTTGACCCCATCACCCTCTAAAATGTAGGGTTTCGGCAAGGTTTGCTAGCGATGGTTGATTCCGACATCCTAATCCAGGGGGCCCGAGAGCACAATCTTCGGGACGTGAGTCTTGTTTTGCCACGCAATCGCTTGATCTGCTTTACAGGCGTAAGCGGTTCGGGCAAGAGTTCGCTGGCCTTCGATACGCTCTATGCGGAGGGACAGCGCAGATACGTCGAAAGCCTTTCGAGTTTCGCACGGCAGTTTCTTGGGCAAATGCCGAAGCCGGACGTCGACCTGATCTCCGGTCTCAGCCCCTCAATCTCTATTTCGCAAAAGTCCAGCGGCACGAATCCGCGATCGACGGTAGGCACGATCACCGAGATCTACGATTATCTCCGAGTGCTTTTTGCCCGCGTCGGCAAAGGTCACTGTCCGGAGTGCCGCCGGCCAATCACGGCGCAGACGTCGGCTCAGATCATTGAGCGCGTCGAGCAGTTGGCGGCCGGCACGCGCTACCTGGTCCTCGCGCCGCTCATCCGCGGCCAGAAGGGCGAGTATCGCGATCTGTTCGAGGATTTGTTGAAGCAGGGACTTGTACGCGCCCGCGTAGACGGCAGCGTTGTGCGATTGAGCGACGACCTGCGGCTGGATCGGCAGATGCGCCATAATATCGAGGTTGTCGTTGACCGTCTGACGGCCGGACCGAAGATTCGATCGCGACTGGCGGAAGCTGTTGAGCTGGCCTTGCGGTTGGGCGAGGGGAACCTGATCGTAGCGCCAGACGGCGAAAGCCAGAGGTCAGAGGCCGTAGGTCAAAGGTCGGAGGTCAGAGGTCAAGTATCGGTCGATGAACTCCGATCTCTGACTTCTGAGGTCCGACCTTTGACCTCTGACCTCTCCCTCTCCGCCCATTACGCCTGCACCCATTGCCAAAAGAGCTTCGAACCGCCAAGCCCGCAATTGTTCAGCTTCAACAGCCCCCAGGGTATGTGTCCCGAGTGCAGTGGGCTGGGGCAGATTTACTCGTTCGATCCGGAGCGTTTGATTCCCGATCCAAGCCGGTCGTTCCAGCAGGGCTGCATCGAGTTGCTGGGGAAGTGGCGGGAGTTGGGCCGCTGGAAGCGGCACATCTTCCACGGGGTGGCGGAAACGCTCGAGCGAAACCTCGGCCTCCCGCCCGGTAGCGTGCTGGAAACGGCCTGGGAGGAACTTGACGAACGGGTCCGCCAGGCCCTGCTCTGGGGTACCGGCGACGAACACGTCACGTTCACCTGGCGGGGAGGGGCCTCGGGCTACAAGTGGGGCGGAACCTTCGAAGGCATCATCCCCAAGTTCCTGGCGCAATACCGCAGCACTCGCAGTCGCCCGCAGCGCAGGCAATTGGAAAAGTACATGCGGATACTCGGCTGCGGGCGATGCCAGGGCCAGCGGCTCAATGCGCAGGCCTGCGCGGTGACGGTGTCCACAGCCGCCCCCGCCTTCGGCGACCGCGCGGAACAGTCGTTGCCGGAGGTTTGCGGACTGGCCGTCAGCGACGCGGCGGAGTTCTTTTCTGCGTTGGCTCTGGACACCGCGGGAACCGTTATTGCCGCCGAGGCCCTCAAGGAAATCCGCAGCAGGCTGCAGTTCCTGAAAAATGTGGGGCTGGAATATCTCACGCTGGACCGCACCGCACCAACACTGTCCGGCGGCGAAATGCAGCGCATCCGCTTGGCCGGCCAGATCGGCTGCGGCCTGGTGGGCGTGCTTTACATTCTCGACGAGCCGTCGATCGGTCTCCATCCTCGCGACAACGACAAGCTGCTGGAAACACTGGCCCAGCTTCGCGACCAGGGCAATACGGTAGTCGTCGTCGAGCACGACGAGGACACAATGCGGGCCGCCGATCACATCGTCGATTTCGGTCCGGGGCCGGGTGTTCGCGGCGGCCGTGTGATCGCCGCGGGGACCTTGGCGGACGTGATCGCCGCCGAGGAGAGCCTCACTGGGGCCTACCTTTCCGGCCGCCGCCGGATAGAGATTCCCGCCATCCGCCGTAGCACCGGGGCACCCGGTACTCCGGGTCGTGGCGGTCCCCGACTAATTGTCCGCGGCGCCCGCCACAACAATCTGAAGGACATCGACGTCGAGATTCCGCTGGGCGTGTTCGTATGCGTCACCGGCGTTTCGGGCTCGGGCAAGAGCTCGCTGGTCAATGACATCCTGGTCGAGGCCCTCCGCCGCGACCTCAACGCGGGCTTAGGCAATCCCGGCGAGTTCAGCAAGATCGAAGGTCTGGAGCATCTCGACAAGATGATCGCCATTGATCAGTCGCCCATCGGCCGCACGCCCCGTTCGAATCCTGCCACGTACATCAAGGTCTTCGACGAGATCCGCCGCCTCTATACGCAATTGCCCGAGGCCAAGGCCAAAGGTTTCGAACCGGGCCGATTCAGTTTCAACGTTGCTGGCGGTCGCTGCGAAGCCTGCGAAGGCAACGGCTCGACGAAACTGGAAATGGATTTCCTCGCCGACATCTGGGTCACCTGCCCGGTTTGTGAAGGGCATCGTTTCAATCGCGAGACGCTGGAGATTCGCTACAAGGGAAAGTCGATCGCCGAGGTCCTGGAGATGGACGTGCAGGAGGCCTTGGTACACTTCGAGAATATCCCGCCCGTTGCCGACAAGCTCCGTACGTTGCATGAAGTGGGCCTGGACTATGTGAAGCTCGGCCAGCCCTCGCCAACGCTCTCCGGCGGCGAGGCCCAGCGGATCAAGCTCGCCCGCGAGCTCGTCAAGAAAAGCACCGGCCGCACGCTCTACTTGCTCGACGAACCGACCACCGGCCTTCACTTTGCCGATATCCAGTTGCTCTTGAAGGTGCTGCACGGTTTCGTCGAGGCGGGCAATACGGTTCTTGTTGTCGAGCACAATACCGAGGTAATTAAGACTGCTGACTGGATCATCGATATGGGCTCGGAAGGCGGCAACGGCGGCGGCCGAATCATCGCCACCGGCACGCCGGAGCAGGTGGCGGAGCGGGAAGACTCGTTCACCGGGCAGGTGCTGCGAAGGTGGCTCGCAAGAGGGACGCCAGAAGGGGAGAGGGGAGAGGGGAGAAAGAGAAAGGAGAGAAAGCGAGAGGGCAGGAAGGCGGTATTCGCCACGGCCATCAAGGTCCGCGGCGCCCGCCAGCACAACCTCAAAGACATCGACGTTGAGATTCCCCGCGATCGGATGACCGTCTGTTGCGGTCCCAGTGGCAGCGGCAAGACTTCGCTGGCCATGGATACGATTTACGCCGAAGGCCAGCGGCGTTATGTGGAAAGCCTGAGCTCCTACGCCCGGCAATTCGTCGACAAGATGCAGAAGCCACGGCTGGACCATATCGAGGGCCTCTCGCCTGCCATTGCCATCGAGCAGAAGCACGCGGGCCACTCGCCCAGAAGCACGGTCGGCACGGTCACCGAGATCTACGACTACTTGCGGATCCTCGTCGCGCGACTCGGCCAGCCCTACTGCCCGGTCTGCGATCTGCCCGTGGGCACGCAGACGGCCGACGAGATCATCGACAAGCTCATGCAGCGGCCTGCCGGCACGCGGCTCTATCTCATGGCGCCCCTGGAAATCGAGGTCGGCGAGAGATACGAAGCCCTTTGGGAGCAAATGCGGGGCCAGGGGTACGTGCGAGTGCGGATCGACGGGCAAACCCATTCCCTCGACCAACCGCCGCAGATCGACCGTCGGCGGAAGCACGCCGTGGAAGTCGTCATCGATCGCGTTACGATCCGGCCGGAAGGCCGTAGCCGAATCGCAGGCAGTGTGGAGAATGCCCTGGCCAAGGGCCGCGGTGTGCTGCACGTAACCGAGCCCCGCGACGAATCGCCGGAAGTCGCCTGGCCCGTAGAAGTCCACAGCCAGCACTTCGCCTGCCAAAAGTGCGGGCGGAGCTTCGAACTGCTCTCGCCGCACAATTTTTCCTTCAACAGTCCGCTGGGATGGTGTCCGGCCTGCGAAGGGCTCGGCATGCAAACGGGCACGAATCCGGCAGCTTTGCTCCGCGATCCAAAACTCTCCTTGGCCCAGGGCGCCGTGGCGTTGTGGCCGGGCGCCTCGAACCGGCTCTTCGCACTGATGCTGGAGAGTCTTTCTCGTGGCGCCGGCATACCGATCGACGTTCCCTACGAGCAACTGGGCGGCAAGCACCGTCGCCTGATCATGCACGGCGTCGGGGAGCAGTGGTTTGACGTCAACGTATCCGGCACGAGCCACCCGCTTGCGGGTCGCGTGCCATCGGACAGCGGCACACGGAGTGTGCCGGATACGTTCCCCTCATTCCGTTTCCAGTTCAAAGGTCTCTACCCGGCCCTGGAGGAAGCGAGCCGCGTTTCTCCGGGCTTCCGCGGCCGCCTGGAGCACCTGGTTGACGAGGTTGATTGCACTGTCTGCGGCGGTAGCCGCCTGCGCGACGACGCGGCCGCCGTCCGCTTCAATGGTCGCATGATCGATGAAATCTGCCGCCTGCCGCTGGGTAAGATGCTCGCCGAGTTCCGCGACTGGAAGCCGACAGCGGCCGAGCGGAAGGTCGCCGGTGAGGTATACCGCGAGATCTGCAATCGCACGCAGTTCCTCGTCGACGTGGGACTCGATTACCTCACGCTCGCCCGGCCCGCTCCCACGCTCTCCGGGGGTGAGATGCAACGGATCCGCCTGGCCGCGCAAGTGGGCAGTGGGCTTTGCGGCGTGCTCTATGTGCTGGACGAACCGACGGTCGGGCTGCACCCTCGCGACAATGTCCGGCTGCTCAACGCGCTGAAGCGGCTGCGGGACCTGGGCAACACTTTGCTGCTGGTCGAGCACGATCGCGAAGTGATCGCCAATGCCGACAAGCTCTTGGATTTCGGGCCCGGCGCCGGTCGCCAGGGTGGCCAAATCGTCGCCGAAGGCTCGCCCCAGCAGGTCGGCAAGCGGCGAGGCTCCGTCACGGGCCCATATCTTACCGGCAAGAAGGCTATTCCAGTGCCGACGAACCGGCGGGTGGGGAAAGAAAGGGAGAAAGGCAGAAAGGGAGAAAAGGCAGCTCCGCGTCTCCCCTCCCCCCTGTCTTCGCACCCTTGGCTCGAGATCCGAGGCGCCCGTCATAACAACTTGAAGAACATCGATGTGAGAATCCCACTCGGTGCGTTTACCGTCGTGACTGGACCCAGCGGCAGCGGCAAGAGTTCTCTCGTCGAGGACGTGCTCTATGCCTCGCTTGCCCGTACGCTGCACCGCGCGAATGCCTTTGCTGGCGCTCACGACGCCATCGTGGGCCTCGAGGCGATCAACAAGGTTATCCGCGTCGACCAGCAGCCCTTGGGCCAGACGCCCAGTTCCAACCCGGCCACATTCACCGGCGCCTTGGACTTGATTCGCGGCCTTTACGCCCAACTGCCTGAAGCAAAGCTCCGCGGCTACCAGCCGCGGCGTTTCAGTTTCAACGTGCCCGGCGGGCGTTGTGAGAAGTGCGAAGGCAACGGCCAGCTCCGCATCGAAATGCACTTCCTGCCGGACGTTTGGGTGGAATGCGACACCTGCCACGGCCGCCGCTATAACGAAGAGACGCTGGCCGTCCGCTACCATGGCAAGTCGATCGCCGAGGTGTTGGAAATGCCCTGCGGCGAGGCCGTGCAGCTTTTCCGCAGCATACCCAAGATTCGCCGCATCCTGCAGACGCTCTGCGACGTTGGGCTCGATTACCTGACCCTCGGCCAGCCCGCCCCCACGCTCTCCGGCGGCGAGGCCCAGCGAGTGAAGCTGGCGGCCGAACTCTCCCGCCCCGACACGGGCAATACGCTCTATATCCTCGACGAGCCGACCACCGGCCTGCACTTTGACGACCTTGCCAAGCTGTTGGACGTGCTCAATCGGCTCGTTGAGCTGGGTAACACGGTGGTGGTTATCGAGCACAATCTGGACGTGATCAAGACGGCGGACTGGGTGATCGATATGGGGCCGGAGGCCGGTGACGAGGGCGGGTACGTGGTCGTGACGGGAACGCCGGAGGACGTGGCCGCGTATGAAGAGGGGAGAGCGGAGAAGGGGAGAGGCGAGAGGGAAGACACGGTGACACGGAGACGCGGAGACATCTTGGTCTCTCCCTCACCCGTCTCCGCGTCTCCGCTCTCCCCCTCTCACACCGGTGCGGCGCTCATCCCCGTGCTTGCCGCTGGTCCTCACATGCCCCGCAAGGTATTCGACTTCGCGGCGGCCGAGGCGCAGCGCGACGGAGATCGCGATATCACCGAGGTCGGCCACGACGCCCGCATGCCTTGGGAGATCGACGGACGCCACTGGCACACGGTCGCCCGCGTAGGCCGTAACGGCAAGCCCTGCCGTTGGGAGGGACGTATCCTTGCCGAAGTGATCGACCGCGTTCAGAACCAGTCCGAGTTGTTCAGTGAGACCGACTGGAACTCACGGTCCGTCGTCGAGATTTGCGCGGCCAAGAAGGCCGACGGCTGGTTCCTGCACGCCATCACCGGCGAGGAATGGCTCTTGAAGATGAAGTTCCGCACGGCGCGCAACACCTTTTCCCGCGACGATCTCGTGCGGCGGTTGGACCTCAAGCCGCTAAACGACATGCCCGAACTGCCGCTCTACGGCACCGAGCCGCGAGCCAGGGTCCGCGGCCTGCGAGGCCCCTGGCAGGAGATCGAGTTGCGCGTCCACAGTTACAGCGAGATCGATCGGCCGGAGTTCTGGGACTTTGTCGATCGGGCGGTGGGCGGCTTCGGCAAATACGCCAAGGAAGCGGAGACGAAGACCGATATTCTGCAGCCCTGGAAGCAACTGGGTCGCAAGTGGCATTTCGCTCGTCGCGGCTTTCCCTTGGGCGGCAAGGTTCTGTGGGAGATGGAGGTACTGGAGGAGTTGGTTGAGCTGCTCAACGAAACTGCGCCCTACGGCCAGCTCCTCTGGAACAATAAACAGGTGGTACCGCTCTACGTGCCGCAGCAGCGCGAGCCATGGGCCGCCGTGCAGACCAAGAAGCTCGACGCCGTGCACTTGCACCTTACCGGTCCCAAAGGCCGATTCCCCCAGGGTCGGATCACCGGGCTTGGATTCGATGCCCAGGTCAACGGCGAGAAGCTCGGCATGGACGTCCTACGGATCAAGTTCCGTTCGATCGAAGACCTTCGCCGCGGTGAGCTTTCGGCCTTTCTCAAGGAGCACCTGGCGGCGCTGGAAAAGAAATAAAATTCTCCCCTCTGCTTCCGGGAGATGGACAGGAGTTGAGGGCGTTTTTCATGATCCGCGTGAAGAATCGTCGATGAAGCGTCTTGCCAGGCCACATACCCTACTGGCTTTTTCGTTTCTCGCACAGGCAACGTTAGCCGCGTTTTTCCTTCCCGTCGCCTCCGCTCGGCCAGCCGATTCAAGGGCCGAATATCGTCCACCGCGTCTTCGACAAGTATAATAGTGAAGTGGTTAGCTTCGCCGTGCTGGGACTGCGGATCTGCGGCAGCTCAGGGCTGGCGGATTGGCGCACTAAATTACTATACACGAACGGCGCGAACATGAACTTGAAACGATTGCTCGCCGGCCTCCTTGCGGTGACCGCAATCGGCTTGGCGGTTGTGGCCGGCCGGCTGGCATTGCGGCGAGAGTTGACAAACGCGGCGACAGCGGGCGGCCCGTCGTCAGGCGATTGCCCAGTGGCGAACGCCGCTGCGCCGCTGGTGGCCGGAGGCGCGGCGACAATTACCGTCGATTACCCTGAGGAAGGATCAATCTTCCCACGTGAGATCGTGCCGCCCACGTTTCTCTGGCACGACGCCAGCACGGCTGCATCGAGTTGGCAGGTTGAAGTGGAGTTCTCCGACGGCTCGCCTGCCCTGCACTTGTCCGTCCGCGGCGAGCCGCCCCAGGTGGGCGAAATCGACTCCCGCTGCATCGCGGAAACCAATGCCTTGCCGACGCTCACGCCCGAACAGGCATCGGCACACAGTTGGACCCCCGACGACGGGACTTGGGGGCTCATCGAGAAACATTCCGTGGCCGGGCCGGCAACGGCCACCTTCACCGGGCTTTCCGCGGCCGACCATAAGTACATGGTGCCCGCGGCGCATGGCGTTTCACGCGGGCGAGTCGCCTTTCGCACCTCCCGCGACCCCGTGGGAGCGCCGATCTTCTATCGCGACGTGCCACTGATGCCCGCCAAGCTGGAAAAAGGCATCATCCAACCGATCGCCAAGAATGCGCAACCGTTGATTGGCTGGCGACTTCGCGACGTGGCCCAGCCGCGCAGCCGGTTGCTCTTGGAGAACCTGGCCACCTGCGCCAACTGCCACTCCTTTTCCCACGACGGCAAGACGCTGGCCATGGACCTCGACGGCCCCCTGAACGACAAGGGGGCCTACGTGATCGCGCCCATCCAACGGCAAATGTCGATCCGCGACGAGGACGTGATGACCTGGACCTCTTACCCGGACAAGCCGCCCGGTCACAAGACGACCGGTTTCATGTCACAGATTTCGCCCGACGGCCGCTTCGTCGTGAGCACGCTGAACGAAGCGATTTACGTGGTCAACTTCACCGATTACCGCTTTCTCCAGGTGTTCTATCCCACCCGGGGAATCATCGCCTATTACAACCGGGAGACACGCCAAATCAAGGCCCTGCCGGGGGCCGACGACGCCCGCTACGTGCACACCGGTCCCGTGTGGACGCCCGACGGCAAGGACCTGGTTTTCATGCGGGCAGTAGCCAAGGATCCTTATCCCAAGGATCGCAAGCTGGCCACCTACGCCGGCGATCCCAACGAGGTGCCGATGCAGTACGACCTTTACCGCATGGCTTTTAACGGCGGTCGGGGTGGCCAGCCGGCGCCGATCCCCGGCGCGTCCGGCAACGGCCGCAGCAATACCTTTCCCAAGGTCTCGCCCGACGGCCGCTGGATCGTCTTCGTGCAATGCAAGAACGGCCTGTTGATGCGGCCCGACAGCGAGCTGTTCATACTGCCTATCGAGGGCGGCACGCCGCGGCGGATGCGGTGCAACACGTCGCGGATGAATTCCTGGCACAGCTTTTCGCCCAACGGCCGCTGGATGGTCTTTTCCTCCAAGAGCCGCTCGCCCTACACGCAGATGTTCTTGACGCACCTCGATGAAGACGGCCGCGACAGCCCGGCAATCCTGATCCCAAATGCCACGGCGGCCAATCGCGCTGTAAACATTCCCGAGTTCGTCAACATTCCGCCGGATGGATTGTTGAAGATCGACGTGCCGGCGGCCGAGATGTACCGGCTGCTGGATGTCGGCAAGGAATTGGCGGAGAAAGGCGACAACCAGGGGGCCATCGAGGCATTGGACAAGGCCCTGGCCATCGATCCGCAATACGACAAGGCCCACTATGAGCTCGGCGTGGTCCTGGCCAAGCTTGGGCGGGCGACCGAGGCCGCCGAACACTACCAGGCGGTCTTGAAAACCCACCCGCAGGACGCGCCGAGCCACAACAACCTCGGCGCTATTTGCATCGCCCGAGGGCAGATCGACGAGGCGATCGCCCATTACCGCGCGGCCCTCGAAAGCGAGCCCGCCGCACCCGGGCTACCAAGGGAACCTTGGCCTCGCCCTGGAGAAGCGGGGCCAGCGAGAGGAGGCGATGCAACATTACCGAAAGGCGGTCGAGTTGGGCGGCGGGGCATTGGCGCATTACAATCTGGGCCGTGCCTTGGGACGCCAGGGACAGTTCGACCAGGCCATCACGGAATATCGAGCGGCGCTAGCCGAGAAGCCGGACTGGGCGGAGGCCGAGAACAACCTGGGAAGCGTCCTGTTTTCGCTGCGTCGCTATGCCGAGGCCGTCGGACATTTCGATCGGGCCGTACAATTGAAGTCCGACTATCCCCTGGCCCACAACAACCTGCAGCAGGCCCGGGCGGCCGCCGCGGCCGCCGGTTCGAACCCGGGAGCTCCGCCCCTGCCGCAAGAGGCGAAATGAGTGTTTCCAATACGTGCTGTAGAGCAATGGAAACCAAGTTTACAGGCGGTCCCTAGGGCGAAAGATCGCTTTCCCTCTGGGTCGATATCGGAACCACCTTACGGAATAGCCAGATCACGGGAAACAACTGACGAACACCACTGGCCCAGTGCCGCTCGGGGCAATCACGGCGTCGTCGCGGCTCAGTCCAGCGCCGACCACATTGGCATTGTTGGTGTAGATGTCGTCACCGCCATCGCCGGGTCGGGTCGTCGTGCAGAACTCGACGTGCGAGTCCTCGAACAAAACGTTTTGCCCCCGCCCGCCGTGATTGTCGCTCTGATGATCGGGATGATTCGAAGGGGCGTCGGCGAGGATGGCAAAATAATCGCGGCCTAGATTCCGGGTGGGCCGGTATTTGCCGTGGTCGAAATAGCCCAACGAGTAGCCGTAGCTGCCGCCCATCCTCTGCTGGATAGCGGTAAGCTTCCTCCCGGCAGCCGAACGCAATTCTGCCAGCGATGGCACGCGGAAGTCCCTCTCCTGGGCCTGGATCGATTCGGGGCAAAGCACCGTCTCCGGCTCGGTGAGAAACCCATCTTGGGTCAATATGGGAGCGTAGATTCCCGCCGCTGCCAAGTTGCCCTCCATGGGAACAACGGGAAAAAGATCGTTGTTCTTGTCGCTATATTCCGTCATGGCCTGTCCGACTTGCCGAAGGTTATTCTCGCAGCCTATCCGCCGGGCCTGAAAGCGGGTGCCGTTGACAGCGGGAAGGACCAACAGCCCGGCAAGCAGGAGAATTGCGGCGGCCACGCCCGCGTCGGCCAGGCTCCAACGGCGTCGGCCATGCGGCGTTGCCGCGACGGGTGTCATTCTCCACGGTCGCCAGGAAGAACGCAATCGCCAAGCCGGGTCGAAGACCAAACGGCAGGTCCGCTGGGCGAGACCGGGCGGTGTCGACACCTCCCTCCGGGCGACTTGCAGCCGCAACATCTCGCCCCGAGCCCAGGCCAGAGCTTGTCGGTAGCTGGGCTCTGAAATTAAACGGGCCGCGACGGCCTCCATTTCGGATTCGTCCAACGCGGCGAGCAAGTAATCTAAGACTTGTTGTCGAACCTGATCCGTCATAACGCCCGATCGGTTAGCAATATGAAACCACTGCCTATAATTCGTAGGCGAAGGTCAAGGTCTCCCCGAGTTTTTGCACGGCGCCATGGAGGCGGCTCTTTACCGTCCCCACCGGAACGCCCAAGGCCTGTGCGGCCTCACGATACTTCAGACCCTGAAAATACACAAGCAACACTACTTGCCTCATCTGCTCAGGCAATCCATCCACGGCACGGCGAACCTCGCCTGCCTGCTCCATGTTCTCATTTTCTTCGACCGGACCCCGCTGGGCGCTGTCGAAAAGATCAACAAAGGCACCCATTTCGGAGTCTTCGTCGCCTTTTCCTACCCGCCGGTCAAGACTCGCCATCCGATGACGGCCATAATGCCGTTGGTGATCGATGGCCTGATTCGTGGCGACTGCATAGAGCCAGGGACGAAGTTTACGCTCAGGCTCAAACTGGTCGCATTTTAAGTAGACCTGCAGGAAAGTCTGCTGAAAAACGTCCTCGGCCATCTCCGGATCGCCGAGATAATTCCGCAAATACCCGTACAACTCCTTCTCGTACCGGTGAACCAGCTCCTCAAAGGCCGGCCGGTTTCCCTGATCGCGGTATTTTAGCAGCAGTTCCTCGTCGCTCAAGACGGGCGCTAATCGCTCGTTCAATCGCGGAGCAACTTGTTCAATTATGCCGTCCATTTTTGCTACGCATCCATATGCGGGTGTGTTCAGGCCGGGAACAAAAAATCTGCCCTCGGGTCGGATGCAACGGATGCCGAAACCTCTTTCTCCGCTGCATTATACCCGATTTTGCCGTGTCAATCAGCTGCAATCCATTCTGCCGCCTAGCAACTGGCAATCACCGGTTTTCCCGACGCGAGAGATAGGTAGCAAACCCCGTGCCCTAGTTTTTCCCTTCCAAGCCGATCTTTGTCACCGCCACGCTTGATCGACGCAAGTCGTATCTGACTATAGGCTTGTATGATTTTGCCGATTGGTGCGAATTTGCCGCATGGCGGCCGAAGGTGTGACTTCGCTTGCAAAGACCTTCTCCGGCTTACAAGCGCGTGTCATAATCGCACAACAAGTGTAGTCAAATAGTCCAATTCCGCCACCGTGACGGGTCACTATAGCTTTCGAACATTCCCCGATAGAATAGGAAGCTCGAAGATCGAGAGAGAAATGCCCTCGTCTCGTCGTCCCGGCTTTGCCGTGACGGAGCCAGGCACGTGTTTGCACCGCAACTCCATCCTCCTATCAACTTCCAATAAGTATGTCGCCCGTGGACCTCCAGGAAAAAAAAGACGAAGCAAGAGAGACTCGTACCGTCGCGGCCATTGATGTTGGCGCGAACGCCGTGCGGATGGTCATTGCGGAGGTCCAGCTTGACGGCCACATCGACGTTATCGAACGGCTGCAAAGGGCGACCCGCCTTGGCCAGGACGCCTTCCGCCGGGGCCGCCTCGGGGCCGCTAGCATGCGCGTGGCCCTAGCTATTCTTCGGGATTTCCACGAAGTTCTTAAGCTCTATAAAGTCGAAGAGGTTCGCGCGGTGGCCACCAGCGCCGCCCGCGAGGCCAGCAATTCTGACATTTTCCTCGATCGCATCCACTTGACCACGGGATTGAAGGTCGAGGTCATCGGCACGCCAGAAGAGAGTCGGCTGACGGTCTCAGCGGTCCGCCAGGCCTTGGGCGAGACCTCCAGCACCGTCCAAGGCGAGGCCCTGATCGCCGACGTCGGCGGCGGTAGCACCCTGCTGACGTTGCTGGACGACGGCGAGATCGTCACCTCCCAGGGGTTGCGGTTGGGCGCCGTGCGATTGCACGAGGTCGTGGCCGCCACAGAAGACTCGCCCGAACAGATGGCCGAAGTCTTTCGGTACCAGGTTTCGACCATGTTGACGTCCCTGCAGAACGCCATGCCGCTGGGCAACGTCCGCTCCTTTATCGCCGTGGGTGGCGATGCCCGCTTCGCTGTCCGCCAGATCGGCCAACCGACCGACTCGCCCGACCTTCACCGCGTTGATCCCCAGGAATTCGACAAGCTGGTTGCGCAGTGCGAGCGACGCACTACCGAAGAACTGGTCCGCCGCTTCGGCGTTCCTTTTGCCGAGGCGGAGACTATCAATCCGGCACTGATGATCTACCAGAGCTTGTTCCGCTTGACGAAGGCGCAGGAAATCATCGTTTCCAGTGCAACGATGCGCGACGGCCTGCTGCTTGAGCTGGCCCACCGCGTGACGGGCAAGGAAGACCGCGCGTTGGTAGCCGGCGTGATCCACTCGGCTATGGCGATCGCGCAGAAATATCACGTGAATCTAGTGCATGCGCAGACCGTGGCGGACGTGGCCCTGCGGCTCTTCGACGAACTGCGCCCCGACCACGGCCTTGGGCCGCGGCATCGGCTCCTGCTGCACGTAGCCGGCCTGCTGCACGAAGTGGGCGGTTATGTCAGCAATCGCAGCCATCACAAGCACAGCTATTACCTGATCGCCAACGCCGAGATATTTGGGCTCAATCCCGAGGAAACCGTGCTGACGGCGCTGGCGGCCCGATACCATCGCCGCAGCGGCCCGAAGCCTTCGCACCCGGAGTACATGTCACTGCCGCGCGAAAGCCGAGTGACGGTGAGCAAGTTGGCTGCCATCCTCCGCGTTGCCGACGCCCTCTCCCGCGGCCACGTCCACGTCCCCAGTAACTTACACCTCGAGCGGCAGAGCGACGACTTGATCGTCTTTGTTCCCAACACGACCGATTTGCTCCTGGAGCAGCGGGCGGTGCGGGCAAAGGCCGATATGTTCGAAGAGATTTTCGGAATGAAAGTCCGCCTGGAACTGGCCTGAATACCAAATCAAAGAAATCGACGCCATGAGCAATGATCCTTTTCGTTCGCCCGATATGTACTTCAACCGCGAACTGAGTTGGCTGGAGTTCAACGATCGTGTGCTCCGCCAGGGTACGGCCGATGATTTGCCGTTGCTGGAGCGCATCAAGTTTCTGGCCATCGTCAGCTCCAACCTGGACGAGTTCTTTCTCGTCCGCGTGGCCGGGCTGATGAGCGCCCGCGCAGAGGGTGTTCGCCGCCGCGATCCGGCCGGCATGACCCCCGCGGCGCAACTGCAGGTCATCGGCCAGCGCGTGCACCTCATGATGGAGCAGCAGCAGGCGGGGGTCTCAGCTGCCCTGGAGCAGCTCGCCGCCGCCGGCATTTGCGTCGTGCCAGCCGCTGCGTGGAGCGATACGGACCGCAGCTTCCTGCATGGCTATTTCAGCAAGGAAATCCTGCCCGTGCTCACGCCGCTGGCAGTTCAAGAGTTGCATCCTACTCCCAGGCTGCCGGGACTGCAATGGCACGTGGCAGCGGTCCTCACCCGGGCGGACGGTGAGCCCAAGATCACGGTGACGCCCGTCCCGCAGCAAATTTCGCGCTGGGTTCGCCTGCCGGGCGACGAAATCCGCATCGCCCGGCTGGATGAGGCGATCTCTGCCCATGTGGGCCAACTATTTCCAGGAGCGCGGATCGAAGCCACCTGCCTGTTCCGCATCACCCGCGACGCCGACGTCGCCATCGAGCGCGACGAGACCGACGACTTGCTGGAGGCGGTCGAGCAGGCAGTGCTCACGCGGCAGCGGCGGCCGGCGGTCCGCCTGCAGGTCTCGCCCGGCGCCGATCCGCGCATTCGGGCCTGGCTCGACGACCTCGTCAAGCTCCAGGCAGAGGAAGTCTACGAAATGGACTCCCTGCTCGACGCGGCCCCCTTGATGGAGCTTGCCAACTGGCCGGGCTTCGAGCAATTGAAGAACGTCGAGTGGCCGCCGCAGCCCCCCAGGGACCTGCTGGGCAGTGACGATCTGTTCGAGACCCTCGTTGACCACGACGTGCTGCTGTTCCACCCCTACGAGAGCTTCGATCCGGTAGTCCGCCTGGTGGAGCAGGCGGCCGACGACCCCAACGTGCTGGCCGTCAAGCAGACGCTTTATCGGACCAGCGGCAATTCGCCCATCGTCCGCGCCTGGGGCGTGCGGCCCAAAGCGGCAAGGAGGTGACCGTGCTCGTGGAATTGCGGGCGCGTTTCGATGAGGCCCGCAACATCCAGTGGGCCCGCCGTCTGGAGGACCTCGGCGCCCATGTGATTTACGGCATTGCCGGCCTCAAGACGCACGCCAAGGCCCTGTTGATCGTCCGCCGCGAAGGCCAGCGGATTCAGCGCTACGTGCACCTCGCCACGGGCAACTACAACGATCGCACGGCGAAGCTCTACAGCGACTTCGGCCTGATGACCACCGACCGCGAAATCGCCAATGACGTGGCCGCCTTCTTCAACCTGCTTACTGGCGTTTCCGAGACGGTGGGCTGGTCGAAGCTGTCCATCGCCCCCACCGGGCTGCAACGCAAATTCATCGATCTCATCGAGCGGGAGATCCAGGTCTCGACGCCCGACCGGCCTGGGCTGATCATGGCCAAGGTCAATTCCCTGGAGGACCCGGAGATTTGCCGGGCCTTGTATCGCGCCGCACACGCCGGCGTGAAGATCCTGCTGAACGTCCGTGGCCTCTGCGTGCTGAGGCCGGGCGTGGCCGGCATTTCTGAGAGTATCGAGGTACGTTCCATCGTCGACCGCTACCTGGAGCACTCGCGGGTCTTCTATTTCCGCAACGGCGGTCACGAAGAGGTCTACCTGGCCAGCGCCGACTGGATGCGGCGGAACCTGCTGAAGCGGCTGGAAATACTGTTCCCCATTCTCGACGCAAATTTCAAGAAGCGGCTGATCGATGTCTTGAACACTTTTTTCGCCGACAATGTGAAGGCCCGGCGGCTCCTGCCCGACGGCACGTACGTGCCGGTCGACGACGGCGGTCCACCTGTCCGGGCGCAGGCCAAGTTTCACAAAGATGCCGTCGAAGCGGTGCAGATGGCGGAGCAGACTGCGCTGCAGTTCAGGCCGCTGAAGAGTCCGAAGGAATGAATGGAGGTCGCTTCCCCGCAACTTCGAGCGTGGCATACATGATTTATGGAAACAACCGTATTCAGCAACGTGGCCGACTATTGGTGCACGTTGCGAGCGAAAGCGGCAACAAGAATTCCCGCTCCGCAGAGAATTACGGCACCGTCCTGGCCGTCTCGTGAATCATGGCCAAGACCGCGGCACGGACGCTGCGCGGCAAATCGGGCCAGGCGTCGATCACCAGGGACAAGTCTTCATCCATGGTCGGACCCGGCGATGCGTCGGAACCGGGTGCGAGGTTTATGCCGCATACGCCGGGATGCACCTCCGGCCGCACAGGCCCGGGCGATGGCCGCCTTACGCAAAGCATTTTGTCGCCAGCCAACAATTCTGCGAGTTCCGTCTTCGCCCGCGGCATGGCGATGCTCGGCGCAGCCCGCACGGTACCGTCCTCCGACATCACGCGCAAGGATTGCTTGGCGGCTTTCCTGCCCGTCGTGCCGGCCGGCTTTTTGTCCCGCGAACGAGTGCCAGAGCTGTTCATGGTCGTTTATGAGGATGTGTGGCGCAAGGTGCCGCAGAACGGACTTTCGCGTCCGTTCTGATCATACAATCCAGACTTGCTGTTTCGTCCCATAAGACGTTTATGGGCTATCCCCGTCTCATCAGGCGGCGTCCGACTTATTCTTCATCTCGGACCAATTGCGCTTGTATTGCAGGGCCTCAAGCAGCTCGGACAGGGTCAGCGTGCGGTTTTCCAATTCCAGCGGAATCTCCATGCCGGGATCGCAGACGAGATCCACGGTGCCGTCCTGCCCGATCAACTCGTCCAAATCCCGCAGCAGCCCGTCTTGAACTGCCTGGCGGACGAGGTGACCGCGAGTGGCCGAAACTTCGCTGGCCTTTTCGCCGAGGCTATCGGCCGCCCGCTTCGCCAAAGCGGGGAGGAATTCACTGGGAATCTCGATGATTTTGGGAATGTAGACTTTAACTTGCATGGTGGGTCTCCTGCAAAAATTGGCTGTCGTCCCCCCGTTTGCGGGAATCAAGGTCGCGGCGCTCTATCCGCTGCGCGAGCTCTCATACGAGTCATCGGCAGGGCGCGTGTGACGATTACACCGATTTTTCGGTTTTTGCCTCCGATTTTTGCCGGAAAGTACGATTGGTCGGGCCGAGGCCCTATTCCGGGCGGAAGCGAGACATTGCTCGGCGGAAGAGCGCCGTGAGGTCGTCGAAGAGTGAGTAGGCCACTGGAATGGCGATCAGTGTCAGCAGCAGGGAGAGCGTTTGGCCGCCGATCACCACTCCGCTAATGGCCTTGTTGGTGGAGGCGCCTTCGCGGTTGGAAACCAGCAGGGGGATCATGCCGGCCACGAAGGCCACCGTGGTCATGAGGATCGGCCGCAGCCGATCACGGTTGGCTTCCAGGATGGCCTCATTGCGGGGCAGGCCCGCGGCGCGGAGTTGGTTCGTATGGTCGATCTGCAGGATCGCGTTCTTCTTTACTACGGCGAAGAGCACGAGGATGCCTAGCAGCGAAAAGATGTTCAGCGATTGCCCGAAGAGAATCAGCGAAATCAAGGCGAAGGGCAGCGTCAGCGGCAGCGACAGCAGGATCGTGATCGGGTGCAGCCACGACTCGAACTGGGCGGCGATGACCAGGTAGGCGAAAACCAGGGCGCTGACGAGGACCATGACGAAGCTCTGGAAGGTGCGGGCCATCTCCTTGGACTTGCCCAATAGACCGGTCGAATAGTCGGGCCCCAGATCGAGCTGGCGCACGCTGTGATCGATTGCGTCGAGGATCGTCTGCTGCGACGTCCCTGGCGTCATGTTGCAGCTTATCGTGACCTGGCGATTGCGGTTCAAGCGGTTGATTCTGCGGGGCCCGAGCCTTCGGCGAACGTAACTACGTCGCCCAGGGCCACGATGCCGTACTTGGACGACGGGATGGAAACCGTTGAGAGCTCGGCAAGCCGGTTGCGGAATTCAGCTGTCGCCCGCACGTGAATCTCGTACTGCTCGCCTTTCTCGTTGTAATCACTGGCCTTGTCGCCGGCAACCAGCAGTCGCAGTGTGTTGGCCACATCAGCGACCGACACTCCCAAATCGGCCGCCTTGGCGCGGTCGACCGTCACGCCGTATTGCGGCTTGCCCACCACCAGCGACGAATCGACGTCCACAGCGCCCGGCGTCTGGCGGAGGTCCTGCAGCACCTTTTGCGCATAATGGTCCAGGGTCTGCATGTCGGGGCCGCCGATCATGAACTGCACGTCGGCCTGCGACATGCCGCCGCCGGAAAAGACGGCCGCCGGCGACACGCTGATCCGCAGGTCCTGCTTGCGGAAGGGAGGCAGGATCCGCTCGCGGACGTAGTTCATCATCTCGAACTGGTCGAATTCCCGCCGTTCCAACGGCGACATCCGCACGTAGACCGTTCCTTGGTTGGCAATCCGCTGATCATCGTCGGCCACGGAGGTCAACGTATAATCGACGCCGCTTAGATCGCGGACCTCGCGGGCAATACGATCGAGGATCACAAAAGTGGCCTCCAACGACGTGCCTTCCGGGGCGCGGACCTTGATCTCGAACTCCGACTGGTCGTCGTCGGGCAGGAAGTTCTTGCGGACGTGGCTCATCAGCGCAGGCAACAAGGCCAGCAGGCCAACGACAGCCAGAACAACCGCCCAGCGATGCCGCAAGGCCCAGCGCAGGAGAAAGAGGTACCCGCCCTCAATCCAGGCATAGACACCGCTACGGGAAGCAGCCATACTCTCCCCCACAGGGAGTGGATCGGCGTACGGGGGCGTCTCGCCGGCACCCGCCCCATGGAGCATCGCCAGTGGCGGAACGGCCTCGTCACTGACCGTTTTCTCACTCATTCCGTCGCCCTCATTCTTGGGCCTTGCGCCTCGTTTCGGCCTCAGCCAACGAGCGGCCAGCATGGGGGTCAGCGAGAAGCTGATGATCATGCTCACAAGTATCGTGGCCGACATGGTGACACCGAACGACTTGAGGAAGCGTCCCACGATTCCGCCCATGAAGGCAATTGGCAGGAACACGGCCACCAGCGACAGCGTGATTGAGAGCACAGCCAAGCCGATTTCCTTGGTGGCCGCGAACGCCGCCTCGCCGGGCGTGCATCCCTTTTCCTCGATGTATCGGTAGATGTTCTCCAGGACCACGATAGCGTCGTCGATCACGATGCCCACCGAGAGGGCCAGGGCCAGGAGCGTGATGCTATTAAGCGTGAAATTCATGAAATAGACCACGGCAAAGGCGGAAATGATCGACGTGGGAATCGCCAGGGCCGAGATCACCGTGGTGCGGAGGTTGGCCAGAAAGAAAAAAATCACGACGGCCGCCAACAGCCCGCCCAGCGTCAGGTGTTCCTTGACCGTATCGACCGCCGCCTGGATAAAGGGCGACTGATCGCGGACCACCGTGATGCGATGGTCCTTGGGGGCCGTACTCTGCAACTCCGCCAGCCGCTCCTTGAGCAGGCGGGCTACCTCGATCGTGTTCGTTCCCGACTGCTTGCGGATGTTCAAGAGCACCGCCGGCGTGTCGTTGTAGCGGGCCAGGCTCTTGAGTTCCTCGGCCCCGTCCTCGACGTGCCCAAGATCGCCGATGGTGATTGTGTGGCCGCCGCGATTGGCGACGCTGATTTGCTCGATCTCGGTCACGCTCACGACTCGGCCCAACGTACGCAGCGTGAATTCGCGCTGGCCCGCCTTGACGGTTCCGCCGGGCACTTGCAAGTTCTGCGATTGCAGGGCCTGGGCTACGTCTGCCACAGTAAGACGGTGCGAGCGCAGTTTCAGCCCGTCGAGATGAACGTTAATCTGCCGCTTCTGGCCGCCGACGACCAAGACCTGGCCTACGCCCGAAAGCGATTCCAGTTGTCGCCGCAGGACTTTGTCGCAATACTCCGTGAGATCGCGGATCGAGGAGGGCGAAGAGACGGCGATGGTCATGACGGGCGTCGAGTCGGGGTCGAACTTCTCTACGAACGGCTGCTCGATGTTCTTGGGCAGATCGGAGAGGATGCGATTGACCTTGTCGCGGACTTCCTGAGCGGCAATGTCGGCGTCTTTTTCCAGGACGAAGGTGATGAAAACCTGGGAAATTCCTTCGGAAGAAACTGACCGCAGTTCGTCAATGCCGCTGGTGGTGTTCACGGCCTCTTCGATCTTGTCGGTGATTTCAGTCTCCACCTCTTCGGACGCCGATCCCGGCAAACGCGTTGTCACCGTGATGATGGGAAAATCGATCTTGGGAAAGCGGTCCAGACCGAGATTCATGTAGCCCACGACGCCGAAGACCAGGAGGACGAGCGTCAAGACCGTTGCGAAGACGGGCCGGCGAATGCAGATCGAGGCAAGGAAATTCATTTTGAGGCTTCAAAAAGTTGCGCCGTTCAGGGCCAAAGCCCGATCTCATTGGACGGTATCGCCGTCGTGCAGGCCCTCGTGAGCGGTGGCCACAACGTCGCCCGGCGCCAGGCCGGAGAGGACGCGCACCCGCAATCCCTCCCGGTCACCAAGGGAAACGATCTGCTCGCGGAGCGTGCCGTTGCGAATCACGTATACCGTCGCGGCCTCCCCACGGGCCCCTATAGCGGAAACAGGCACGTACAGATCGGTCTGTTTCTGGTCCAACTGCAACTCGGCCGTGACGAACAGACCGGGCAACAGTTCGGCCTTCGCATTGGGGACCACGGCCTCCACGCAGAGCGAGCGATTGTCGGCAGTTACCGTCGGACTGATGTAGCGCACCGTGCCGCTGAACCGCCGGCCGGGGAAGGCGTCGGTCTGGAAGGTGACCGTCTGGCCAATCTTGATCCGCGCCATATCCTGCTGCGGAACGGTGAGCGTGAGCCGCAAGGGGTTGATCCGCAGCAAGGTCACCAATTTGGCGCCGGGAAAGAGGGCGATGATCCGCTCGCCGACAGAGATATCCCTCTCGGCCACCCAGCCGTCCATCGGTGCGCGAATCGTGCAGTCGTCCACCGCCTTGCGGAGCGTTACCAGATGCGTCACTGCCGACTGGTAGCTGCGATATAACTGTTTGGCCTGCCGCCGGGCAAGATAGTACCTCTGCACCGCCGCATGGTACTCGGTCAGCGACTGGTCGTAGCTTTCCAGGGCCACGGCGTTTTGCTTCCGCAGGGCATCCGCACGGCGCAGGGTGCGATCAGCCAGGTCCCTGGCGACCTTTGCCGCTTCGACCTCGGGCACTTCGTCCACGCAAAACTCCTTCGCTTCGTCTAGCCCCAGCCGCTCGCGAAGTTCCTCGGCGGCATTGATGCCTTCGTCCAGGGCGTTCTTGGCATCGCGAGGGTCGATTTGCACCAGCACGTCACCCTTCTTCACGAAGCTACCCCGCTCGACGTAAGTTTCGGACACGTTGCCCGCTGCGTTGCTGCCAACCTCCGATTTATCGTCGGCGGCCAGGCTGCCAGTGAGTCGAATGGTCAGGTTTTGCTCGACGGCGGCGACGGCCTCTTTGCCGATTTTGGCGGCTGTGGCCCTGGTTGATTCGTCCTTCGGCACGATGCTCTTGAAGCAGGCCGTCGGCGCCGCCTCGGCACTGCGGCGAGCCTGCCAGATAATCGCTGCCGATACGGCAACCACGAAGCACGAACCACCGAGCAGAAGTAACGGCCTTCTCGATATCCGAAAAGACAACATTGCTGGTTTCCCTTCTTAGTTCTTAACCCTGCTGCAAGTTTCCGGCGCGAGTCGCCATGCGATCGATGGAATGCGTTGATCCATCGGCGATTGCCCGAACGCCGCCTAGCGAAAAGCGGTAAACGTGTTCGGCCAGTTTTTCGATTGTGGCCGGATCGTGGACGTTCAGTTGGTCGAGTCGCTGGATGATGGCTTCGCTGTGATGGTAGGATGAGCATTGCGCCATGATGCTGCCCACACAGTCGCGGACCGCGGCTGAATCGGCTGCCGGGCCCAACAACTCCTTGACGATGACCGCAAGGACGTCGGTCACCGGTCGAGCCGCCTTCTCAACCGCGAGGTCTAAGGCGGGCGTCGGCTCGACCATCTCGTGGGCGATCAACCGCAACAACTGCATGGGGCGATCGGCGCCGAGCAAGCTGCGGAAAAGGTGCTGAATGAAATGGCGCAACTTCTCCTCCGGCGGAGAATCTTCCTGGGGAACAAGCTGCGTCAGGCCATCACCGGCGGCTGCCACGGTCTGTTCGAGTACGGCCGTGTACAACTGCCCCTTGTCGCGGAAATGGTAATTCACAGCGGCAATGTTGGCATTGGCCCGACGACAGATTTCTCGCAGCGTGGCAGCACGGTAGCCAACGTCGGCAAATACCTCCACGGCGGCTACCAGGAGCCGGTCGTAGGTTTCTGCCCGCGCTTGATCCCTGCACATAGGTTCCCTTCGGATACTTGCCTCGAACGATCGATTTAAGCATCTGTATCAAACAGGCGTTTTAATTGCAAGGGCAGTTTTTCGCGCTGTGCCTCGAGGCCCATTTCGTTCATGTGATTTATCCGCCTTTTTGCGGCAACAAAGGCGTTGAAGGTGGCGGACGAAATTGGTATAATTTCTCTCTTTGCCGCAATCCGGTGCGAAAGACGTAAGTTTTCATCAGCAAAGAAGATGCGGCGTTTGTCTTGAGACGTTTCCAGCGGCCAAAAATCCGGCCGCCAAAGAGAAACTGTTTTCTCCCGCCGACTGACTAGCGGGAACGGATTGAAGCGACGAAAGGATGCCTCTTGTCAACCGATTCCAACTTGCCCGAACCGCCCGAAAGCGAAGGCCCGTCACCTGAGGCAACCCACTCTTCGGGCGGCGATATCCACCTGGGGAAGCTCATCCCTCGCGCCATTGATGAAGAACTCAAGGACAGCTACCTCATCTATTCGATGAGTGTGATCGTCAGCCGGGCTTTGCCCGACGTCCGCGACGGCCTAAAGCCTTCGCAGCGGCGAATTCTGGTGGCAATGAACGACTTGGGACTTACGCCCGGTGCATCGCGGGTCAAGTGCGCCAAGATCGCTGGCGATACCAGCGGCAATTACCATCCGCACGGCGAGAGCGTGATCTACCCGACCCTCGTTCGCATGGCCCAGGAATGGAACATGCGCTACGAGTTGGTCGACAAGCAAGGCAACTTCGGATCGATCGCTGGTCTTCCGCCAGCGGCCATGCGGTATACGGAAGCCCGCATGTCGGCCGCCGCGGCGTTAATGCTGGAAGACCTCAAGTCGGACACGGTCGACTTCGTGCCCACTTACGACGAGCGGAGCACCGAGCCCTCGGTCCTACCGTCAAAGTTCCCCAACCTGCTAGTCAACGGTTGCCAAGGCATCGCCGTCGGCATGGCGACCTCCATTCCACCGCACAATCTGGTGGAGATTTGCGACGCCCTGATTCGCCTGATCGACGACCCCGACGTTTCGATCGACGAGTTGATGGAGATCGTTCCCGGGCCGGACTTTCCCACAGGCAACATCGTTTGCGGCCGGGCAGGGTTGCGGCGAGGCTATTACACCGGTCGCGGCACGATCACGCTCCGCGCCCGGGCTAGCATCGAAGAGCACGGCAAAGGCCGCTTTCGCATCGTCATCCATGAAGTGCCCTATCAGGCCGCCCGTGACCGAGTTGAGGAGCGGATCGCGGAGCTCGTCAACGAGGGCCGCATCGCCGGGATCTCGGCCTCGCGAAACGAGAGTGATCTCAAGGAGCCCGTCCGTCTGGTGCTGGAGTTGAAGAGGGACGCCGATCCGGAGGTCGTGCTCAACCAACTCTACCAGTTCTCGCCGTTACAAGACACATTCTCGCTGATATTCCTGGCGCTGGTCGATGGCAAGCCGCGGGTGATGGGTTTCAAGGAGCTGCTGGAGGAATTCATCCGCCATCGCGAAATCGTCATTCGCCGCCGCACGCAGTTTCTCCTGAGCAAGGCTCGGCAGCGGAAGCACACCGTTGAGGGACTGTTGCTGGCCCTGGCGGATCTGGACGAAGTGATTCGCACGATCCGGACCTCGACCAACCAAGAAGAAGCCAAGCAGCGATTGATGCTCATCCAGACTCCCGCCGCCATGCTCCGCCGGGCCCTAGGCGACGACGGCTACGAGATCTTCCAGGCCGAGCGGGGCGCGCGCGAGACCTATGCGCTCACGCCCGTGCAGGCCGACGCCATTCTCCGTATGACCCTTGGCCAATTGGTCAACATGGAGCAGGAGAAGCTCGGTAATGAGCACCGGGACCTGCTGGGCAAGATCCGCGAATATAACCGCATTCTCTCCGATCGCAACAACATCCTCGATATCATCCGCGATGACCTCAAGGAGCTGAAGAAGAAGTATCCCGAGTCGCGGCGGACGGAGATCAGCGGCGAGGAAATCGGCGAGGTCGATCTAGAGGATTTGATCCCCGAGGAGACGATGGTCGTCTCCATCAGCAGCAACGGCTACATCAAGCGGACGCCCGTCTCGGCCTATCGGCGCAACACCGTGGCGGCAAGGGGCTCACGGGGGCCAAGACCGAGGAGGAAGACCCCATCGAGCACCTCTTTGTGGCCAGCACGCACTCCTACCTGATGTTCTTCACGAACCAGGGCAAGGTCTATTGGCGGAAGGTATACGACCTGCCGCAATCGGCCCGCGACAGCCGCGGCCGCGCCGTCGTCAATTTGCTCAACCTGCAAGAAGGCGAGCGGATCACCGATTGCCGGGCCGTTCGCGACTTTGACCTGCCCGACCACTACCTGGTGATGGCCACAGCCAAGGGACTGGTAAAGAAGACGGCGCTGGAGGCCTACTGCCACCCGCGGCCCAGCGGAATTATCGCCGTCAAGCTTCGCGAAGGCGATCAGTTGGTCGAGGTTGTCGTGACCTGCAAGGGCGAGGAATTAGTCATGGCAACGGCCAAAGGCATGGCCATTCGCTTTAAGGAGTCGGACGTGCGGCCGATGGGCCGCGGAGCCAGCGGCGTCAAAGGCATCCGCCTCAGCAATGACGACCAGGTAGTGGGCATGGTGGTGGCCGATCCCGAGGCCACGCTTTTGACCGCCTGCGCCAATGGGTACGGCAAGCGGACCCCATTTGGCCCGAACCTGGAAGCGGATCTAGCTGAAGGTGAGTTGCCCGAAGGCGATGCAGCGGAGGGAGACGGGGACGACGAAGAATCCCTCAATCAGCCAGAAGGGGCCGAGTCGGACGAGCCGGATGACCCGAGCGAAGCCGAGGACGAAGGCGAAGGCGAGCCCACGTCGTCGCGTTCCTACCGCACGCAGCGCCGCGGTGGCAAGGGCATCCGCGATATCAAGACCACCGAGCGTAACGGCCCGGTGATCGGTATCGCCCGCATCCGCGAGGGTGACGAATTGCTGATGATAACCGCCCGCGGCAAGATCCAGCGGATTCCCGCCGGCGACATCAACATCATCGGCCGAAACACGCAAGGAGTGCGCTTCATGAGCCTCGACGACGGCGACACCCTGGTGGCCGTGAAGCGCGTCTCCCAGGAAGAAGGAGCGGAAAAGTCGGAAGGGGAAGCGGCGAAGGAAGATTGATTTGCGGTGCCGCACGGCGGTTCACTCGTTGCTTCTTGTCCAAACGTTCGCCGCCAATAATGTTCTATTCTTTTATAGTATAAAACCCGGTTGTAGGCCTCGCTGCGGAAAGGATCGCTATGAAACTTGCTATTGTCGGAACCGGTTACGTGGGACTGGTCACGGGCACCTGCCTGGCGGAGACGGGCAACGATGTCACCTGCGTCGATTGCGATGCGCGGAAAATCGAACGACTTCTCCGGGGCGAAGTGCCGATTTACGAGCCGGGGCTGGCCGAACTGATTTCCCGCAACGCCGCCGCCGGACTGCTGCACTTCACCACCGACCTGGCTGCTGCTGTAGCGTCGGCCAAGATCGTCTTTCTCGCCGTGGGCACGCCTCCGGCCGATGACGGCTCGGTCGATCTTTCCGCCCTCTGGACGGTCGTTGGCGACCTGGCCCCGCACTTGGCGGCCGATTCGATTGTAGTTTTGAAGAGTACTGTCCCGGTGGGCACCAATGCCGCCGTCTCCGCCCGACTCCGCGAGCTCACCGGCCACGGACCCGGGGCACCTGGTGCCCCTCGCGTGGCCAACAACCCCGAGTTCCTCAAGGAAGGCGCGGCCATCGAGGACTTCATGAGGCCCGACCGCGTAGTTATCGGCACCACCGACGTCGAAGTTCGCGACCTGCTCTCGGACCTCTATCTGCCCTATTTGCGGACTGACAAGCCGTTGCTGTGCATGTCGCCGGAGAGCGCGGAGATGACGAAATACGTGGCCAACGCCCTGCTGGCGACGAAAATCAGCTTCATCAACGAGATGGCCAACGTCTGCGAGCGAGCCGGGGCCGATATCAACGACGTCCGCCGCGGCATCGGCCACGACAGCCGAATTGGCTTCGCCTTCCTCTTTCCGGGAGTTGGCTACGGCGGCAGTTGCTTTCCCAAGGACGTGCGGGCCCTAGCAGCAGTCGCCCGCGACCACGGCGTGCAGCCGCGGATCCTCGACGCGGTGCACGAGGTGAATGTCTGTCAGAAGTCGGTGCTTTTCGATAAAATTGCCCGGCACTTCCATGGCAAATTAAGCGGTCTCTCACTGGGAGTGTGGGGACTGGCATTCAAGCCCGGCACCGACGACATCCGCGAGGCCCCAGCGCTCGTGCTCATCGATAGCCTGTTGGCCCAGGGTGCGAAGGTGCGGGTCTACGACCCTGAGGCGATGGACAACGTCCGCGCACACTACGGTTCGAAACTCGTGTATTGCGAGCATCGCGATGAGGTGCTTGAGGGGATCGATGCGCTGGCGATCGTGACGGAGTGGAAGCACTTCATCAACCCCGATTTCGAAAAGCTGCAGAAGCTGATGCGGCAGCCGGTGATCTTCGACGGCCGCAACCTCTACCGCAGCGAGCGGATGAAGCAAGCGGGGTTCACGTACTACAGCATCGGAAGGCCGGCAGTGTAGCTTTCGCCTACTCGAAGATACCCGCCCCGAAGCTGTCGCTCACGCGCGTCTCTCCCAGGCGTTGACCGCGCTGCGGCGGGGCGGAGGGCGGACGGTGCGGACCGCGAGGCCTCTCGGCCCCGGGCGCCGGATGCCCGTCCGTGACCGCTGGCGAAATCTGCGGCGACGCCCAGGGGGTGTCGTCGTCAAAGTCGTCGTAGGTCGGCACATAGCCCGGCTGCTGCGACCGAGCCAACTCCTCCTGGTATGCCTGGATCACCCGCTGCTGGATCATCTCGCGGCAGGCCGAGTTGATCGGATGGGCGATATCGGCATAGAGCTTGGCGCGGCCGTCATCGTCTTTCAGAGCATATTGCTCTTTCAATCGTCCACCGCACTGGTTGCAGAATGCAGCCCGCAGGTGGTTCTTGCAGCCGCATTGCGGGCAGTGGGCCGTGAGCTTGCGGCTGGGCATCGCCACGAACGGCCCGGTAGCTCCTTCAATGATTTTCAAATCGCGGACGACGAAGGCGTCGTCCAAAGTGATCGAACAGAATGCCTGAAGACGCTCGCCGCCTTCATCCATAAGCTTCACGCGCACCTCGGTGATTTCCATGGCGCACCTCCGCAGTAATGGCCTGTTCGGACGCCAGACTTCCAACAACCTATTCCAAGAACCTCCCCGCACCGCCGACGATTGACTCGCACGATTCTTGAACTAAGCTCTCAGCAATTTCTGCACTCTCTCCACAGGCGCTAACAACAACTTCGTACCGCCAATACACATCCGACACCGCGGGCCAGCAACCGCCGGGCCACCCGCCGCGCCTCCAAGGCGCTGCGAAACAGTCCGAAATAGGCGGTTCCGCTCCCGCTCATGCCGTGGCCCAAGCAATTCTCGCCGGCGAACAGCCGGTTGAGCCTGCCAATCCACGGCGACAACCTTTCCGCTGCGGCCTGCAATCGGTTGAAAAGCAGGCCCCCGGCCCTACGAGCGTTTCCCTGGCGGAGGGCATCCACCAAGGGCTGTAACGGTCGCGGCGCCTGGGCCGGGCGACAGACGCCGTACACGGCGGCCGTCGCCAAACCTTCGGGTGGTCGCACGACGACGAAGTGCAACTGCCCCAGGCCGGACACCGGTTCAATCCGCTCGCCCCGGCCGCGACAAACGGCCGGACCGCGAGTGAGGAAAAAGGGCACATCGCTGCCTAGCTCCGCCGCCAAGGCGGCCAACTCGGGCACCGACAAGCCAAGTTTCCAACCGAGGTTCGCAGCCACCAACGCGGCGGCGGCATCACTGGATCCGCCGCCGAGACCTGCCGCGGTGGGTATCCGCTTTATCAGCCGAAGCCGAGCCCCGCGGTTCGTTCCCGTCCGCCGCCGGATCAAGCCCACCGCCCGCACGACGAGATTCCTGCCATCGCGCGGCACATCGGAAAAACCACTACCGTCACCCGCTAGCGGGTGCCCGGCCACAGAACCCCATTGGCACTCTAATTCCAAATCTTCGCTCGACGTCTCTTCTCGAAAGCACAAGGTGTCGCACCAACTGATCGGGCACATCAGCGTTTCAACCTCATGATACCCGTCGCCGCGCTTGCCTAGAATCTCGAAGAACAAGTTGAGCTTTGCGGGCGTTTGAACGACAATTCCCTCGGCATCTGGGCAGATATGCATGCTAGCACCGTGCGACTGGTCGCTCGATTCGGGCGAGCACGTCTGAGGATTGCCTGGAATCATCACCCAAGCGCACACTTGACTGCCCGCATTCTACGATGAACAACACGATACGTCAATCCAATTTCGGGGGGTTCAAAAACAAATCCAAGCAGATCACTATTTAGCGCCGAAGATCCTGGCGCGTCGATCGCGCCCGGCGAGGGTGGTGACATTATAAGCAAAATCTCCGGCGAAGGCAAAAATCTGCCCAAGAATTCAAGCCGGGCGATTCCGCACTTGGCGATGCACGAGAAAGAAGTAGAGCCCACCCAACACGAGCATTGCGCCGCCCAGCCAGAGAGAAATGCTATGCAGTTCGCCTTTCATGAGGTGCTCGTCCTGCCCCATTTTGATGCCGACGTAACACAGCACCGCGCACCAGAGACCCGAACCCAGCAGCGTGAAGAGCGAAAACAGCAAGTAATCCATGCGGACAATTCCCGCCGGGATACCGATGAGGTGCCGCACGACCGGCAGTAGTCGCGAGATGAAGATCCCCACCGAACCGTAGTGCGCAGCCCAGCGCTCGGCACCCTCTATCTTGTCGCGGGTCACCAGGAACCATTTTCCATAGCGCAGAAAGAGCGGCCGCCCGGCAAGCCGCGCAGCCCAGTACATCAGGCTCGCACCTAACCACGAACCGAGGGTACCGGCAATGACAATGCCTGCCAGACTCAGCGGAATTTGCCCAGTATAGGCAAAGGTGCGCGGCGGGCGGAATCACTACTTCGCTCGGCAGGGGGAGGACCGAGCTCTCGATCGCCATGAATAGGCCGATCAACCAGTAGCCACCCGTCTGCAGGGTAGCTGAGTACCAGGCGATCAGCCGATCGAAGAGTTGATTCAGCAAGTGGTCTACTCCCGCGTCAGCTGGTGGAACCGCTCGCGGAGATTGCTCGTGATCGGCCCGGGCACACCGGTGCCGATCGTGCGGCGGTCAACCTTGACGACGGGAACCACCTCGGCGGCGGTTCCGGTAAGAAAGCACTCGTCGGCCACGTAGACGTCGTGCTTGGTCAAGGGAACCTCGCGGACGGGGATGCCCGACGCGCACGCAATTTCGATCACCGCGTCGCGGGTGATGCCCTCGAGAATGCCCGATTCCAGCGAGGGCGTGAGCAGGACGCCGCCGCGAACGAGGAAGATGTTGTCGCCGGTGCACTCGGCCACCTCGCCCTTGTGGTTGAGCATGAGGGCCTCGACGCAGCCCGCCTGCTGGCCCTCGATCTTGGCCAGGATGTTGTTGAGGTAGTTGAGCGATTTGATCCGCGGGCTGAGCACGGCGGGATGGTTGCGGGCGACGCTCACCGTAACGATTTCCAGCCCATTGCGGTAGTATTCCTCCGGATAGAGGGAGATATAGTCGGTGATGATGATCACCTGGGGATTGCGGCAGTGATTGGGATCGAGGCCTAGCGAGCCGGCGCCTCGGGTGACGATGACCCGGATGTAGCCGTCCTGAATGCCGTTGACCGCCAACGTCTGCTCGATAGCGCCGGCCAGCGCGTCCTTGGTCATCGGGATGTCCAGCAGGATGGCCTTGGCGGAGCACCAAAGGCGATCGAGATGGGCCTGCATGCGGAAGACCTTGCCGCCGTAGCTGCGGATACCCTCGAACACGCCGTCTCCATAAAGCAGACCGTGGTCGTAGACGCTGATCTTGGCGTCCTCTTTGGCGTAGAGGTTGCCGTCGATATAGACTTGGAACATTCTTTGGACTGCGGCAATCGATCGCCGCTTTTTCCCTGTTTCTTGTTGGTTCGCGTCCACCATGCCGCTAAAGGCGCACGCCCTCGCGAGGTGAAATGCGGCTTCTTTCCCGATGCCTCACGCCACACGTCCGTCCACCAGACGCACCGTACGGTCGGCCGCCGCGGCGATGGCCGGGTCGTGCGTAACCATTACTATAGTCAGCAGTTGCCGCTCGTTCAAGCCGCGGAGGATCTTGATGATCTCCCGCCCGCTCTCCTGGTCCAAATTGCCCGTCGGCTCGTCGGCCAATAAAAGGCTGGGCTGGGCGATCAGAGAACGGGCAATGGCCACCCGCTGCATTTCACCTCCAGACAACTCGCGGGGCCGGTGCTTGAGGCGATGCCCCAACCCCACCATGTCCAAGACTCCAGCAGCCAGGTCCCGGAATTGCCGCCGTTGGCGCCAGTAGCTCCAAATCCCATGGGTGATCATCAGCGGGGCCAGCACATTCTCCAGGGTCGTCAGTTCTGGCAAGAGATGGTAGAACTGGAAGATCATGCCGAAACGGCGGTTGCGCAGCCCGTCGCGCTCGGCCGAGGAAATGTTGTCGATCCGCCGGCCCTCGAAGTGGATCTCGCCCTCGTCGGGCACGTCGAGCGTGCCCAGCAGGTGCAGGAGCGTCGTCTTGCCGCAGCCGCTCTGGCCGACTATCGCCAGGAACTCGCCCTGTCGCACCGACAGGCTCACGCCGCGCAGCACCGGCACTTCCACGGGGCCCTTGCGGTAGTTCTTCTTCAGACCCTTGGCCGTCAACTGCTGCCCGCTGCCGGACTGCCGCATCGCCGCTACGATGCTGGCCGACGGAATGTGCCCCGCCGGCGCGGCGCCGCTGACTCGGGTTGCCACTTCACTCATAACGCAATGCCTCCACGGGATGCAATCGGGCCGCTCGCAAGGCGGGCAACACGCTCGCCAACACCGCGATACCCAGCGCCCCGGCGACGATCCATGCCACCGTCTCCGGGAAGATAATGGTCGGGATCCGGTACAGGTAGTAGATCTCCGGATTGAACAGGGGGCGGCCCATCACCCAACCCAGTCCGTCGGCGATGGCGTTGATGTAATGCACAAACAGCAGGCCCAAGACCAGCCCCACGCCGGAGCCGACCAGGCCCAGCGAGAGTCCGTAAGCGAGGAAGATGCCCATCACCCCGCGGCCGGAAGCCCCCAGCGATTTGAGGATGCCGATGTCGCGAGTCTTTTCCACGACGATCATGTAGAAAATTGCCAGGATGCCGAAGCCCGCCACAGCGATGATCAGGAAGAGAAGGATGTTGAGGATCGTCGTTTCCATTTGCACGGCGGCCAGCAGGGCGCCTTGCTTGTCGCGCCAGGTCTCCACGTGGTACCAACCGGCGGAGAAGGAGGCCTTGAGCTTGTCGCGGACGGCGTTGCCGTCGGCCCCGGGCCGAATCTTGATCTCGATGGCGTTAACAAAGCCCACCCCGGTCGTGGGATCGACCAGTCCTCGCAGCCTCTGCAGCTCCTTGATCGGCATGAACACGAACTGGTTGTCGTATTCAAACATCTTGCTCTCGTAGAAGTCGACGATCGTGAACTTGTCGCTGACGATCTTCGGCGGTGCGCCGGCAGTGTAGAAGCTCAGCTGGATGTCCTCGCCGGGCAAGACGCGGAAGTGCTCCTCGCCGTCGGCCCGGCGGAAACTCGACATGGCTATGCCCAGCACGACGCCCGGGTTCTGCTCCTTGGCCGGGTCAAAGGTCTTGCCTCGCTCGGCCGCTTGCGCCTGAAAGGGATCGGCCGGAGGAACGCGGGTAAAGGGATCGGGCGGAGGAACGGTCGCGCCGGTCGGCAGCGCGGGCGGGGTCGAACTCTTCAACAACCGCTCCTGCTCGGCCTGCTCGAGTGCCATGCGGCGGCGATTCTCCCAACCGGCCAGAGCCATCTCGCGGCGTTCGGGCGTCGGGCCCTCGGCCAGGTGGTCGTGCCGGTCGTAGCCGCCCTTGTGCAGCAGGAAACTCATTGCCTTGCGATTGTCCGGGTGCTGCAGGTACTTGGCGAAGTCGCTCACGCCCCCCTGTGTCTTCTCGTCGATGCCAATGACCTGCACCTGGTTGGCTACCCAGGTGCCGTGCCACTGGTAGGTCAGTAGTCCGGTCACCACGCAAATGGGCGTCATGGCCTCGACGTCGTCGCCGGCGACGCGGCGGATCTGCGCCATGTGCCAGTCGGGGTCGCGCATACCCTCCATCGCGCCGCTTTCCAGCACCACGTCGCAGATGATGCCGCGGATCTGGGCCTGCATCTTGTCGCTGAAGCCGGCCATGACGCTGTTGACGATAATCATCGTCGCCACGCCGAGCATGACGCTGATGATCGAAGCAAAAGCGATGTAGCGCGTGCGGAGGTAACGCCAGCAGAGGAGAAGCTTATACATGGGAAGGAGCGAGTTTCAGGGGTCAGGGTTCAGGAAATGACGAATGACGAAGCGTCTGGGAGTTTTTCGCCATTCGGATTTCGTGATTTGTCATTTGCTACGTTTCCGGTCTCAAGAGCGGAAACAGTATCACGTCCCTTATAGTCTGCGTGTTCGTCAGCAGCATCACCAGTCGATCGATGCCGATGCCCAGTCCGCCCGCGGGCGGCATGCCGTGCCGCATGGCGCGGATGAAATCGCGGTCCATCTTGGCCATCGATTCCTCTTCCGGCATTCCGGCTAGTTGCTGCGTGAAAAGCTGCTCCTGCAAGTCGGGGTCGTTTAGCTCCGTGTAGGCATTGGCCAATTCCATGCCGTGGATGAACAGCTCGAATCGCTCCGCAATGGCCGGATTTGCGGCCTTCCGCTTCGTCAGAGGGCAGATGCTCGCCGGGTAGTCGATCACAAAGATCGGCCCGCTGAGGGCGTCCTCCACCTTGGCCTCGAAGACCTCGCTCTTGATCACGTCCGGGTGGCGGTTGGCCGTCTCGAAGCCGATCTGCCGAGCCAGGACCGCAATGCCTTCCGCGTCGTCACCGGATATGCCGGTGTGCTCAAGGAACAACTCGTCGTAGGTCTTGCGGGCGAAGGGCGGCGTGAAGTCGATTTGCTTGTCGCCCCATTGCAGTTTCAAGGGCTGGCCGGTGGCTCGAATGGCCTCGACGATGAGCCTCTCGGTCAGGTCCATCATGGCGCGGTAGTCGCCGTAGGCCTGGTAGAGCTCCAACATCGTGAATTCGGGGTTGTGCCGGGCATCGATGCCTTCGTTGCGGTAGACTCGCCCCAACTCGTAGACCCGCTCCACACCGCCGACCATCAACCGCTTGAGGTGCAGTTCCAGGGCGATGCGGAGGAACAGATCGATATCCAGGGCGTTGTGGTGCGTGACGAAGGGTCGTGCCGCCGCGCCGCCGGCAATGGCGTGCAGCGTCGGGCCCTCGACTTCGACGAACCCTTCCCCGGCGAGCGTGTTGCGAATCGACTGCACGATCTTCGTCCGCCGCAGGAATCGCTCCCATTGGCCCTCGGTATGGATCAGGTCGAGATAGCGCATCCGCTGCCGCAACTCGGGATCGGTCAGGCCCTTGTGCTTTTCCGGCGGGGTCTCCAGGCACTTCGTGAGGAAGTGGACCTCGGAGGCGAAAATGGTCAACTCGCCGACCTTGGTGCGACTGAGGTCGCCGTCGACGCCGATCAAGTCGCCCAGGTCGAACTGCTGGGTCAGTTCCCATGCCTGCTCGCCCACCTGTTTCATGCCGATCGCCACCTGGATCCGCCCGGTCCAGTCGTGCAGATCGAGGAAGATCAGCTTGCCGGCCCGGCGGAGCAGCACGATCCGGCCGGCAGCCCGCACCTTCGGCCCCTGGAGTTTCGGCGGTTTGTCGGGCTCGGTCGCCGGCGCGGCGACGATCTCGTTCTCGCGGCTGCGGATGGCGCCGATGGCCAGGTGGTTATCGAAGCGGTGGCCCCACGGGTCGATGCCCATGTCTTGTATTTTGCGCAGCTTCGCGCGGCGAGCGGCTTCCAATCGGCCTTCGCCGTCCTGCGATTCGCTGGGTTCTGTTTCGCTCATGGTACTGTCGATTTGGAGTGCGGTAATTCATTACCGCTTTAACCGATTCGTGAAGCCGGGACTACGAGCGCCGCGTTTCTATCCGCGGAGAGTATAGGGGCTGGCGGGATTGTAGTGGAATGGCCACTTGGGTCAATGTCAATCAGAGCGAGAACCGCTCTTTCAGAAACTTGGCCGCCTCATCCCACTTCTCGGCGGCCTTCTCGAAATCGACCTCCATCGCACGGACTTGTCGCGGCGTCTTGATCGGCGGTTGGACCTTGACGTCCTCATCCAGTGGGGCCTGGGCGCTGGGGCCCTCGGCCAGTTGCGTTTCCACCTTCGGCGAGAGAAGATAATCGACCAACTGCCGGGCTGCTTCCGGGTGCGGCGCGCCCTTGATTACCGACAAGGTATTGGGGATGTACAGCGTGCCGATCTGTCCCGCTCCCTGGTCCGGATAGATGATCTCGACGGGTTGGCCGCCGGTGACCTCGCCGTAGGCGTCGTCGGTGTCGGTAACGCCGAAATCGATCTGCCCCTGCGAAACCGCCTCGGCCACCTGTTTGTTGCCGGAGAGGATCTGCACCCCGTTGGCCTTGAGCCGGTTGTAGAAGTCCTTGGCCTTTTCATTGCCCCAGGCCGCGAACAGACAGGCCGCGTGGGTGGCCGTGGTGCCGAACAGCGGCTTGGCCATGCCGATGCGTCCTTTCCACTTGGCGTCGGTCAGATCGACGATCGACTGCGGCCACTGCTCCTTGGGCAGCCGTTTCTTGTTGACCAGCAAGATCCTCGCCCGGGCGCCCATGCCGTACCAGAGACCGTCTTTGGAACGGTACATGGGCGGAAAGCGATCGGCGATCTTGGGGCGATAGGCTTCCAGCAGCCCACTGCGGGCCAGGCGCATGGTGAGAAGGATTTCATTGTTCCAAAAGACATCACACCGCGGGCGTTTGGACTCGGCGACGATGTCGCTGGCCAAGCCGACCGTCTTGCTCGATTCGGCATCCCATTTGGGCTCTACGGCAATTCCTGTGGTTTTATGGAAATCGTCGAAAACCGGCCTGGCGAATTCCTCGTCCTGGGCCGAGTAGCAAACAACTTCTGGCCCACTGGACGTCCAACAACCACCTAAGACGGGAAGCAAGAGAGCTGGGACTAACCGGAAGCGTGTGGAGAATTGCGAAATACGGGTTGTGGGCAACATAGCAAGACTCATTCAGGAACAATACTGGGCATCAATGAAATTTCGAGACGAGTATCGTTTTGCGACGACTATTCTATCACGTTTGCCGCGTCCAAGCCGGTGGTGCCGAGCACGCATACTTAAAGGTGCAGACGCAAGATCAAAGATAAGCATACAGATAATTATCTGGAGCATATTTAACGGTACACAATCATATATCATCTATGGTCCGTGATATTTGCGTGTTTCCGCAGACGCAATGGCGGGGAACCATCAGATTATCCGGCAATTCAGCATTTTTCGAAAAGTATTCGCGTGGCATGAATGTTGCGTTAGCCCCTTACACATCATTGCGAGCAAAAACAGGAGGATCATATGTCTCGCCAAAAAACCTATGCCACGATTGTCGAAACGACTTTCGACACGCCTTTGGTCAAGCTGAACCGAGTAGTTCCCCCCGATGCCGCCACGGTTCTGTTGAAGCTTGAGTTCTTCAACCCGTTCAGCAGCGTCAAGGACCGCATCGGCCGGGCAATGATCGAGACCGCCGAGAAGGCGGGCATACTTCAGCCGCACACGCATATCGTCGAGCCCACCAGCGGTAATACCGGCATTGCCCTGGCTTTTGTCGCCGCGGCAAAAGGATACAAGCTGACGCTCACCATGCCCGAGTCCATGAGCCTCGAGCGCCGCGCCCTGCTCCGCTCGCTGGGAGCCAACCTGGTTCTCACGCCGGCCAAAGAGGGCATGCGCGGCGCGATCGCCAAGGCCGAAGAGTTGGCGGCGGCAACCCCTAATAGCTGGATTCCCCAGCAATTCGACAACCCGGCGAACCCCGAGGTCCACGAGCGGACCACGGGACGCGAGATTTGGGAAGACACGGGCGGTCGCATTGACGTCGTTGTGGCGGGCGTGGGCACTGGCGGCACGATCACGGGCGTCACACGTTATATTCGCTCCAAGAATCCGCACTTCCGCGCGATCGCCGTCGAGCCCGCCGACTCGCCTGTCATTTCCGGAGGGAAGTCCGGACCGCACAAGATTCAGGGCATCGGCGCGGGTTTCGTGCCCGCGAATCTTGACACGAGCTTATTGTCGGGCGTGGAGACGGTCAGCAATGACGACGCCTTCGCGTGGGCAAGAAGGCTGGCCAACGAAGAGGGAATTCTCGTCGGCATCAGTTCTGGCGCTAACGTAGCAGCCGCTGTGCGAGTGGCGACCAAGCCGGAAAATCGCGGTAAGGTCGTCGTGACCTTTGCCCCGAGTTTTGGTGAGCGTTACCTCTCCACGCCGTTGTTCGCCGGATTGACGAATGAACCGGCCCCGGCGCCGCCTGCGGCAAGCCCTGCCGCAGCAAACCTATGACGCCAACACTCCGTTTGGCAAAACCTTCAACTGCAAGTAACATTTCCGTTACCTATCACAGTTAGCCATCACTCCATGGCAGTTTTTACTCAGTACGGATGATGGATTGTCGTGTTAGGGAACGGTACTGGGTACAAACTATTATCGAATGCCTGCCCGGGGGGAACGCGGCTGGAAAATAGGGTAAATCGCGTTGCCTTTGCCGGCCAGGCTATTGACGACTCTTGGGGCTATTTTATAATTTCGGCGTTATTCCGAGCGTGCCACAGAACCCCATGAGTGTTCTATCTTTTTGAGTAGCCTGATCGCCTTCGTGCTAACGTTATTGTCTTGATTCAGTAAACCACAGGATGAAAACATGTCCAGCGCCGTACTGCAGAGAAGCGTGACCACGTCGGTCGCCAGGAACCTGGCGAGCACGACGAAGACCCGGCCGATGATGACGTCGATTACCCCGCGGCTGCTGTTGAGCCAGTTGCCGTGGGTGCAGGTCAATGGCGGCATTTACCGCGTCAACCGCACGAAGGTGGAACTGCCCAAAGCCGAGCGGATCGAGATCGACGCCGGCGCGGCCTTTCCACCCGAGGCCCTGCGGAACGTGCCGCTTTTCTCAAGCCTTCCGGAGACCATCGTCGCCCGCATGGCCGCCAGCTTCAAGACCGAAGAGGTTCCCCTGGGCAACAAGGTGATCGTGGAAGGCGAGACGGAGAGCCGGTTCTTCATCATCGCCCAGGGCCAGGTGGAGGTGCTCTACAAGGGTGCACACGGCAGCGATATCCGCATCGCCCTGCTCACCGACGGCGAGTACTTTGGCGAGACGGAATTCGCCTCCGACCAGGCAGCCGACGTGACCGTTCGCACGCTCACGCCCTGCACATTGCTGGGCCTCTCCAAGAAGGACCTCGAAGCGGCCCTGGGCGAGGTGCCCAACGGCAACGAAGAGTTCAAGAAAGCGGTGGCCGAGTACATGGAACGGCGCACCATGGTCAACCGCTACGGCGAGAAGAACATCGATCTGGTGTCGGGCTTCGCCGAGAACATCGAAATTCCGGAGACCTTCGTCGATTACTCCGCGCGGCCCCGCGAGTACCCCCTTTCCACGGTGCAGACAATCGTCCGCGTGCACACGCGGGTCTCCGACCTGTACAACGGGCCTTACGACCAACTCGAAGAGCAGGTGCGGCTGACGATCGAGGGCATCAAGGAGCGGCAGGAATGGGAGCTGATCAACAGCCCCCGCTTCGGACTGCTGCATTCCGTCGATCCCACAATGCGGGTCAGTGCTCGCTACGGAACCCCCACGCCCGACGACTTCGACGAACTGCTCTCGCGGGTCTGGAAGAAGCCGGCCTTCTTCCTGGCGCATCCGCGGGCGATTGCCGCCTTCGGACGCGAATGCACCTGGCGGGGCGTGCCCCCTCCGACAACGGTGGTGGCCGGCATTCCCGTGCTCACTTGGCGCGGCGTGCCCTTGATCCCTTGCGACAAGTTGGAGATGGGCGGTCGCCAGGCGGGTACAACGAGCATCCTGCTCATGCGCGTCGGCGAGGCGGAGCAAGGCGTGGTCGGTCTGCACCAGGCGGGCATCCCGGGTGAGGTCATGCCTAGCCTCTCGGCGCGGCTGATGGGCATTGACAGCCTGGGCGTGGCCACCTATCTCTTGACGCTTTACTTCTCCTGCGCCGTACTCACCGACGACGCCCTAGGAGTCCTAGAGAACGTCGAGGTAGGATACTACCACGACTACGAACACCGCGGGACTCGCGGTTTTGACGATGGGTTAGGGATTTAGAGCAATACCATTGAAGTAGTGGAGGCTTTAGGGGTGCGGCGACCTGTAGCCGTTTTGAACCGCTGCACCGCTGGAAACGTGAAAAAGCGGCGACGACCATGAGTACATGGTGCCCGCGCCGCAGTCCAAGAGGCCACAGCCATGCACGATGTTACGCCCGACCTGATTGCCCAGATCGCCACGCGGCTTTACAACAAGCTCCCCGGCGCCGAGCGCGTCCCTAAGGCGGAGACCGCGGCCTTGGACACCGCGCAGGAGGCGGCGGACTGGCCGACCGCGCTTGGCGAGCCCTTTGGCGGCAAGCCTCCCGCGCCAACCCCATTGTCGCATCCCGCGCCGGCGGCCGATCTCACCGCAGTTGAGCCGCTTGCTGCCGCGCCGGGCGCCAGCGGGCTAAGCGCGTTCATCGAGCGGATCCGCGCGCCCTCGGCTTCCGCGGGTGCATACCGCGGTCATGGGCTGGAGGAAGATCTCCACCGCCGCTTGTTTGCAGGCAAAGTGGCATCCATGGACAGCGCCGCCCGCCCGCTGGACGTGCCGGCCATCCGCCGTGATTTTCCCATTCTCCATCAGCAGGTCCATGGGCGGCCGCTGGTCTGGTTCGACAACGCCGCAACGACGCAGAAGCCGCAAAGCGTGATCGACGCGCTCTCGAACTTCTACGCCCACGACAACTCGAACATCCACCGCGGCGCCCATACCCTGGCCGCGCGGGCAACCGAGGCCTACGAGCAGGCCCGGCAAAAAGTGCAATTGTTCCTTGGCGCATCGTCCGCCAGGGAAATTCTCTTTGTCCGCGGCACGACGGAAGGGATCAATCTCGTCGCCCAGACCTATGGGCGGAAGTTCCTGCAGCCGGGCGACGAGATCATTCTCACCACGCTGGAACACCACGCCAACATCGTGCCCTGGCAGATGATCGCCAAGGAAAAAGGGGCCGCGATCCGCGTTGTGCCCATCAACGATCGCGGCGAGGTCGTGCTCGAGCAGTATGAATCGCTGCTGGGGCCGCGGACCCGCCTGGTCGCCCTCTCGCAGGCATCGAACACCTTGGGCACGATCCTGCCGGTGGCCGAGATGACGCAGATGGCCAAGCGTTATAACGCCCGCGTGCTCATCGACGGGGCCCAGTCAGTGGCGCACATGCCGGTCAACGTGCAACAGCTCAATTGCGACTTCTTCACCTTCTCGGGGCACAAGATCTTTGCTCCCACGGGCATCGGCGTGGTCTATGCCAAAGAGGAGCTGCTGGAGGTCATGCCGCCCTGGCAGGGCGGCGGCAACATGATCCGCAACGTGACTTTCGAGGAGACGACCTACGCCGAGCCGCCGGCCAAGTTCGAGGCCGGCACGCCCACCATCGCCGACGCGGTGGGGTTGGGCGCGGCGCTGGACTACGTCAGCCGACTCGGACTGCCGAGCATCGCCCGGCACGAGCAGGATCTGCTCCGCTACGCCACGGAGCGGCTCGCGGCCATCCCCGGGCTGCGGATCATCGGCACCGCCCCGGAGAAGGTCGGCGTTATCTCCTTCGTGCTCCGCGAGCGAAAGACGGAAGAGGTCGGCCGCCTCTTGGATCAGGAAGGGATTGCCGTGCGGGCGGGCCATCACTGCGCCCAGCCCTCGCTCCGCCGCTTTGGCGTGGAATCGACGGTCCGGCCTTCGTTTTCGGTCTACAACACCCGCGACGAGATTGACCGCCTGGTCGAGGCCGTTAAACGAATTCTGCGAATCTGAAACTCGCAGCTTCCAGTGCTTCAGGACGACAAAGTCCTGCAGACGGTTTCGCCCTCTGTGCCGCTGACAGAGCTACTGCCGAGCTTCGATGCCGGGCATGTTGCCATCGTGGTCGATGGCGAGCGGTTCTACGGCCCGATTTTACCATCCGCTCAACGCCCATAAGGCCGCGTCAGGGATGAGGTTCTCGACCCTGGTTTGCCGCATTCGAGGCCGGCAATTGCGGACTAGTGGCGTTAGGGTCCAGATAGAAAGCGCCCGGCAGCAGCGCACCAGCGGTCGTCACGTCCACTTCGTGCTTCAGATTGCTCAGCACGACCGGCAGTGCGGGCGTCCCCAACTCGATCATCACCTGCCGGCATGCGCCACACGGCGCGATGGGGCCATCGGTGTCGCCGATCACTGCCAGTGCCGCGAAATCGCCGGGCTTGCAGCCCGCCGCAATTGCACTGAATAGTGCCGTCCGCTCGGCACAGCTGCACAGACCGTATGACGCGTTTTCGACATTGCAGCCATGGAATACCCGGCCGTCACGAGGCACCACGGCAGCGCCGACGAGAAAATGCGAATAGGGCGCATAGGCCTTTTGGCGGGCAGCAGCAGCCTCTTGAATCAGTTGTCGGTGGTCCATAATGGGTCCTCGTAACCGCGGTGCAGGCGTCCCGCCTGCCGTCAAAAGCGAGAGCGAAACGCCCGCCCTACTTATTGTGGAGGGGCCGCTTTGTCGATCTCCCGATACACTCCGGGAGGCAAAGCCGGCGGCTCGTGCGCCAGACGACAGGCCGCCAGAACGCATGCCACCGCCTGCTCCGCAGCCGCATCGCTACGGGCATGCACCATCGCTATAGGCTGGCCTGATTTCAGCGGCTGGCCCAACTCGGCCAGGCCAGTCAGGCCGACGGCGTGGTCGATGCCGTCTTCAGCGCGATGGCGGCCGCCTCCCAGACCAACCACCGTCAAGCCCAGACCACGGCAATCGACGGAATAGAGATAGCCGCTGGCCGGTGCCGCGACGGCGACCACCACCGGCGCGCGGGCCAGGTAACGGTCCGGGGCTTCCAGCAGATCGGCCGGGCCGCCCAGGCCGGCGACCATTCGCGCGAAACGCTCCGCGGCCTGACCGGAATCCAAGGCATGTTGCAGCCTAACGCGGGCCTCCGCCTCGTCACGCGCCAACCCCGCCAGCAACAGCATCCGGGCGGAAAGCGCCATGGTGACTTCATGCAGGCGACCCGGGCGTTGCTTGCCGGTCAGGTAATCGATGGCACAGCGGATTTCGACAGCATTGCCGGCGCACGGCGCCAGCGACTGGTTCATTGCCGTCAGTAAGGCCGCGGTTTTCACGCCCGCGCCGTTTCCGACGTTGACGATGCTCTCGGCCAACTCAACCGATTTATCGAAAGTCGGCATTACTGCTCCAGAACCGAACTTCACGTCCATCACCAGGGCATCCAGCCCGGCTGACAGCTTCTTGGAGAGGATCGAGGCGGTAATCATCGCGACTGATTCAACCGTCGCCGTCACATCGCGAACTGCGTAGATGCGCTTGTCGGCCGGCGCCAGTTGCGCGGTCGGGCCAATGATGGCCACACCGGCCGCGCACACCAGGCGGCGGAAGGTGTCGATCTCCGGCGCGATGCGGTAGCCGGGGATGGCCTCTAACTTATCTAGCGTGCCGCCCGTATGGCCCAGACCACGACCGGAGATCATTGGCACAAAGCCACCGCAGGCAGCGACCATTGGCCCCAACAAAAGCGAGGTCAAGTCCCCCACACCGCCGGTCGAGTGCTTGTCCACAACCGGGCCAGGCAGGTTCAACGAATGCCACGCAATCACCTGGCCGGAATCGCGCATGGCGAGGGTTAGGGCAATGCGTTCAGAAACGCTCATGTCGTTGAAGAATACGGCCATCGCCAGCGCAGCAATCTGGGCATCGGTCACTTTGCCCGCCGTCACGCCTTGTATGAAGGCCACAATGTCGGCCTGGCTCAACTCGATGCCATCGCGTTTCTTGCGGATGATTTCCTGCGGCAAAAACATGGTCTATCCTTCTTTGCTCCCCACTTCATTCGCAGGCGAGGGGCGGGTCCATTAGTGCAAAGTCAAGAACAAGCCGGCGATGGTCGCACTCATCAGATTCGACATCGTCCCCGCCGCTACTACTCGCAGACCGTACCGCGCCACTTCCGACCGCCGCTCGGGCACCACCACGCCGAAACCGCCCGTCAGAATGGCTATCGACGAGAAGTTGGCAAAGCCGCACAAGGCAAAAGAGAGGATCGCTTGGGTCCGCGGGTCCAGCACGGTCAACCCGGCGGCAGAGACGGTGGCGGCATCCTTCAAGTAGGGTGACAACCTGACATAGGCGACAAACTCATTGAGAATCATCTTCTGACCGAGGAAATTGCCGGCGATAGTCGCCTGATCCCACGACACGCCAATAATCCATGCCAGCGGCGAGAATGCGCGGCCCAACAAGACTTCGAGATTCAGCTTGGGGTGTCCGAAGCAACCGGCAACACTCCCGACGATGCCATTCAGCAAGGCGATCAAGCCGATGAAGGCGATCAGCATCGCGCCCACATTCACGGCGATCTTCAGGCCTACGGCTGCGCCGGACGCCGCCGCCTCGATGACGTTTGCCGGCTTGGTTTCATCAAAACCGACCCGGTCAATCACCACGCGGCTGGGTTCCACGGTCGGACAGATGATCTTGGCGAACAACAGGCCGCCCGGCACGGCCATGAACGAGGCCGCGATCAAGTACTCCATCTTCACGCCCAGACCGGCATAACCGGCCAGCACCGATCCGGCCACGCTCGCCATTCCGCTGGACATCACCGCAAACAGCTCCGGGCCGGTCATCTGCCTGATAAACGGCTTTACGACTGCCGGCATCTCACTTTGGCCGAGGAAGATAGTGGTCACCGCAGAGAACGATTCAATGCGGCTCACACCCAGCAGTTTCTGAAAGAGAATGCCCAAGCCGGTCACGATCCAGCGCATCACTCCCAGGTGATAAAGCACCGAGATCAGCGCGGTCACGAAGATGATCATCGGCAGCACCCGCAGGCCGAACACAAAGCCTTGATCACCGAAGACGCCGAACATTTTCTTGTCGACCAGGCCGCCGAACATGAAGGAAATGCCCTGGTTACCGTATTCCAATCCGTGATTGACGGCGTTGGCAGCGCCTGTCAGGACACGCCTGCCAAAGGGCACGAAAAGGACCAATGCACCAATGGCAAATTGCGCTGCCAAGGCGGCAATTACCACGCGCGCCCGGATGGCTTTGCGGTTGTTGGAAATTGCGTAGGCCAGCAGCAGCAACACTGCCACGCCTAACATGCTACGTGCGATGTCCATATTACGTCCTTGGAGAGTCTTAGGCCCGCGTATTGAACGACCGGTCCCCGGCGTCGCCCAACCCGGGCACAATGAACTTGAACTCGTTCAGTTCTGGATCGATGGCGGCCACGTAGATCTGCGTCGATGGGTATCGAGTCTGGACTTCCCGAATGCCCTGCCGCGCGGCGATGATCGACAGCACTTTTACCCTCGAAACCCCCCAGTTTTGCATGGCGGCCAGGGCTGCCATAATCGATCCACCCGTGGCCAGCATCGGATCCAAGATCAAGGCGATGTCTGCGGGCCCGTCTGTGGGCAGCTTGCTGTAATACTCCACCGGTTGCAGGGTCTTTTCGTCTCGGTAGATTCCCAAATGCCAAACCTGGGCTTCCGGGATCAGGTTCAAGATCGGATCGACCATGCCCAGACCAGCCCGCAAAATTGGGATTAGGGCGATCTTTTCGGAAATGGCATGGCCGGTCGTTTCGCTCAACGGAGTCCGCACCGGTCTTGCCTGGACCGCCAGATCGCTCGTGGCCTCGTAGGCCAACAACGCCGCCAGACGTTGCGTCAGCATGCGAAACTCAGGCGAGGGAGTAGCCGCGTCGCGCAACTGCGTGACGTGATGTTTCACTAACGGATGAGACAATTCGACGAGTCTCGACGGCCGGGCGACGCGGTCCTGCATATCGCTAGGATTCGACATGTGATACCTTCCCCATGTTTTGGCTTTGGGCGGCCAATGCGGAAAACGCCGGTTAAAGCCGGAACCTTAACAGCGCGGAACTTCCCGCGCCGCAGACCAGAGGCTTCTGTCTTGGCTGCTTTGCCGCATGCCTGAAGCCCGGGAAGTCTTAGTTTTGTTGTCAGAAGGAACCACGTCAAGTCCTCCCGCCGCCAGGCCGTGCGTCGCTTTGCCTCTGCCTGGCGGGAAACTGGACAGAACGAAGAGGTTGGCCAAACACCCAGATTGGTGGAATTGACCGTGACTGTGCGGGCCCGACTTGCGTCCGGGCTGAGCGTGCCGTTGTTGGGATTATGGCTCGCGACCCCATCACTCTCGATGGCTTTTCCAGCACTTATCACGGGCATGCGATCCTATCCTATGGCCTCGGTCGATCCGACTGCGATTTCAGGCGACATTCCGCCGGTTCCGTTGTCGTGATCGCAATTGGCATAGTTCTTGCTTCTGCGAAGAAAGCTACCAAACAAATGTCGTCAGGGGATGAATTATGAAAGGGGAAAAGATGGGAGAGAATCGTATTTGTAGGCACCTGGCGAGGTCGGATCGATTCACCGCGCCAGCACTGCCGGTTACAGCCGTCGCAAGGACTATTGGCACCGGTCCGAAGCACCGAGCCGATTCGCCATTGCGGCCGGAATCGCAAGGTGGTGAGAACCGAGCTTCTCGTCCGGTGAGTGGCGCCGTCGTTGCTTCCACGGGACGACCAACCGCGGGTTGGTCCAACTACTCCATTTGACGCTTCTCCGAAAGGGTGAACGGACCACCGCGCCTATTCGCTTGGATTGCGCAAAATCATGAACGAACAAGAGAAAAGCAAAACGGAGTTTGCAGGTATGGTTCTCGACACATCAACGGGCAGCGCCTCGCTGGACGGGCGGCGGCTGGACTTGACGAAAACGGAATTCGGAGTCCTGCGACTCTTGATCGAAAGCGACGGACGGGTATTCACCCGAGAGGAGATTATCGCCGTCGTGCAAGGTGCCGACTACCCGGTCACGGCGCGGGCCGTTGACAACCATATCCTCTCGCTCCGCAAGAAGCTCGGCGCCCGTGGCAATATGATCGAGACGGTCCGCAGGGTGGGTTACCGCCGCCGTCTGTCGTGATACCTTAGTTGCCACCATTTTCAGGAGAGAAGTCATGACCAAATTACAAGCAGGGAAGCTCTACGGCAGGTATCTCCTGCGGCAAGCGAAGAGGCGTTTTATCTCGTTGCTGGTGCGGCTCGTTCCCGCACTCGCATCGGCGCAAAAGTCGCGGCGTCCGCGGCATTAAACGCCCGTCATCACCAGGTAATTAAAGGAAAGGTGAGGCAGGTCCCAAGGAGAGGCTCATGTTCCATCCGTATCGCCAAAACGTTGAATCTTCCGGCCGGGTCTTGGAAACCCGCGTGGCCGAATACTTGTCCGCGCACGACGCGATGGTTTTGCCTCCTTTGCAAATTGCGGCATGCGAAGGCACGGTCGCCCTTCGTGGACTGGTCGACAGCCAGGCGACGCGGCGGTCTATCCTGGCACTGGCGCGGCAAGTTCCCGGCGTGCGGCGAATCGTTGACGAGATCGAGATACCACCAGCCGCTGAGCCTCGCGAGCGGCACGTGCCACGGCACTATTTCTCGGCCGGGCTAGCCCAGTACTTCGAAGAACGGCGATTAGGCTTGCTTTCTGATTCGGCCCTGGCGTGGGACTCGTAAAGGCAACCATCTCCCCTCGCATGCGCGACGACAATCGCTATAATCTCGGGATGCCTGCGGGCGATTCCGCGCGATTGAATTGAGGGGCTGCGTTCATCCGGCCGCTTCGCCGATCGGCAATCGCCCGGGCGCTCGCAGGATGCATTCCCATGCGAGTTGAATCCGAACTAAAGCTCGATTTCGACGACGTGCTCATCAGACCCAAGCGTTCCGTCGCCCCCAGCCGTGGGAGCATCGAACTCAGCCGGGCCTACCGCTTTCGGGCCGCGCAACCGCCGGCCGCATGGACCGGAATCCCAGTCATCGCCGCGAATTTGGACACGACGGGCACGATGGCCATGGCGGCGGCCCTGCACGAGTTCGACATGCTCACTTGCCTGCACAAATACTATCCGCTGGAGGATCTGCTGGCGTTCTTCACTCGCCACCCTGCCGCCGCATCCACTTTCTATACGCTGGGGATTCGCGAAGAGGACTTCGACAAGCTCAAGGCGTTCGTCAGCAAGGCGGACCGGCCGCTTCCCTTGATCTGTATCGACGCCGCCAACGGCTACACCAAGTTCTTTGTCGATCGGGTGAAGCACGTCCGTGAGCTCTGCCCGGCGGCGGCGATCATGGCGGGCAACGTCGCTACCCCGGAAATGGTGCAGGAACTGCTGATCGAAGGCCGGGCGGACATCGTCAAGGTCGGCATCGGCCCGGGCAGTGTCTGCACCACGCGGAAGATCACCGGCGTGGGGTATCCGCAACTCTCCGCGATCGTCGAATGCGCCGATGCCGCGCACGGCAACAAGGGGCAAATCTGCGCCGACGGCGGCTGCCGCTCGCCCGGCGACGTCGTTAAGGCATTCGGCGCCGGGGCCGATTTTGTGATGCTCGGCGGCATGCTGGCCGGATCGGACGAGTGCGACGGCGAGTGGGTGACCGAGGGCGACGAGCGTCGGGCGCTGAGGTTCTACGGCATGTCGAGTCGCGAGGCCCAGGAGAAGCACCACGAAGGACTGAAGGACTACATCGCCGCCGAGGGCAAGTGCGTGGAGGCGCCTACAAGGGGCCGGTCCGCGAGGTCCTGCGGGAGATTGCCGGCGGCCTGCGTTCGGCCTGCGCCTACGTCGGCGCAGAGCGGCTCAAGGACCTTTCCAAGTGCTGCACCTTCGTCCGCTGCACGCGTACGCACGCTGCGGCGTTCGAGTGAATCACTCAATCAGCTTCCCAAACTCCTCCTCGCTGAGCACCTTCACCCCTAACTCCCGCGCCTTGTCGAGCTTGCTGCCCGCCTTTTCGCCAGCGACCAGGTAGTCGGTCTTCTTGGAGACGCTTGACGCCGCGTGCCCGCCGTGCCGCGTGATCAGTTCGTTGATCTCATCGCGGCTGTACTTCACCAGCGTGCCGGTGACCACTAGCGTCTTGCCCTCCAGCTTCCGCTCGCCTGCGACTGCCAGCGGCGCGGCCGAACCCATCTCGACGCCCAGCGACTGCAAGTCGTCGATGGCATGGCTGCCGAACTCGGAATGGAGGAAATCATAAACGCTCTTGGCGATCACCGGCCCGATCTCCATGGTTTGGCTCAGTTCCTCGCCGTTCGCCGCCCGCAAGGCCTCCATCGTGCGGAACCGCTCGGCCAATACGCTGGCCACGCGGATGCCGACGTGCCGCATCGAAAGGGCATTGAGCAGTCGGGCCAGGCCGCGACCCTTGCTGGCCTCGACGCCCTCCAGAAGGTTGTCGGCCGACTTGCGGCCCATCCGCTCAAGCTCCAGGAGCTTGTCGGCCGTAAGGCGGTAAAGATCGCCATAGCTCCGCACCAGCTTCTGGTTGACCAGTTGCTCGACCAGCTTGTCGCCCAGCCCCTCGATGTCCATGGCGTTGCGGCTGGCGTAGTAGCGGATTCGTTCCTTGATCTGCGCCGGGCATTCCGGGTTCGGGCAACGGATGTAGACGCCGCCCTCGTCCTTCACGGCCGGCGTGCCGCACTCGGGGCACTTCTTGGGGAAGCGAAACACCGGCAACTCGCCCTTTCGCTCGGCCACTTCGACGCGAACCACGTGCGGGATGACTTTGCCTGCCTTCTCGACCACCACCACGTCGCCCACGCGGACGTCCTTGCGCCTGGATCTCCTCGGCGTTGTGCAGGCTCGCCCGGCTGACGACCGTGCCGGCCAACTCGACGGGCTCCAGGTCGGCCACAGGCGTGATCGCCCCGGTCTTGCCGACCTGCACACGGATGCCCGCCACGCGGGTTGTGGCCTCGTACTTCTCGAACTTGTAGGCGATCACCCACCGCGGGGCCTTCGATGTGGCCCCGAGGCGGTCGCGCTGGTCGTAACGGTTCACCTTGAGCACCAGCCCGTCGATCTCGAAATCCAGCTCGTGCAGCCGCTCGATGAGCCGCTCGCAATGGTCGGTGGCCGCCTCGAAGCCGGCGAAGCATGCCGCGCCGGGCGTGGCGGGGATGCCGTAGTCGGCCATTTCCTTGAGGAACTCCATGTGCGTTTGCGCGGTGAGTCCCTCCCGGTCGCCGACGGAGTGACAAAAGAACCGCAGTCGCCGCTGGGCGCAGATCCGCGGGTCCAATTGGCGGATGCTGCCGGCAACCACGTTCCGCGTGTTGGCAAACAGCGGCTTGCCCTCGGTCTTCTGCCGTTCGTTGAGCAGCACCAGGTCGCTGTTGGCCATGTAAACCTCGCCCCGTGGCTCCAGCAGGCGGGGGTATTTCTTGCCGCGGAGACGTTTGGGGATGTCGTGGATCGTGCGGATGTTGTGCGTCACGTCGTCGCCTGCGCGGCCGTTGCCGCGGGTGATGCCGCGGGTGAGCAGACCGTCTTCGTAGACCAGCGACATGGCCACGCCGTCCACCTTCAGCTCGACGACCCATTCGATCGGCTCGCCAGCCAGCAGCCTGGCGGTCCGGCGCCGAACGCCTTCAGCTCATCGAGGCTGTAGGTGTTTTCGATCGAGAGCATCGGCACGCGATGCTCGACCTGTTTCAACTCGCTCACCGGCTTGTCGCCGACGCGTTGCGTGGGGCTGTCGGGCGTGATCAACCCGGGATGCGCCGCCTCGAGCTGCTTGAGCCGCTGGAGGAGCTTGTCGTAGTCGCGGTCGCTGATTTCGGGAGCCGCCTCGACATAGTATTTGTAGTCGTGCTCGCGAATCTGCTCGCGGAGGGCGGCAATTTCGGCAGCGGGGTCTTGAGGCATGATGGGCGTCCTTTAGCCACAGCCGCAGGCCGCGGCACAGGGTTGGTTCATGCCCCGCAGCGGGTGCGGAATGAGGCAAAGGAACCGCAGTGGGACGCTGCCCGTATTGCGGAACTGGTGGATTTCGTTGGGGGCGATGAATACGGCAACGCCGGCCGCGAGGCGATGCTCGCCGCGGCTGTCCAGCACAATACCTTCGCCCTCCAGCACGAAGACCTCGTGCTCGAAGGCGTGGGAGTGCTTGGGCGTGTTGCCGCCGGGGGCCACGTCGAACTGCCGCATGGTGAAGCTGGGAGCCCCGTCGTCGGGTCCGATCAGACAGCGAATGCGGCAGCCAGTGGCCCCTTCCATCTTCACCTCGTCGTTGGGAATCTGCTCGAAATGGGCAACTTTCATGAGTGTAAACGCCTCGCAGGTTGAAAAAAAGACCTAGCAGCAATTATAATTCGAAGTAAAGAAAAGGTGTCAATAGGGGGCATCTCTTTGCCGCTCTTGCATTTATTTTTCCCGCCATATTCCTTTCCTCTCTCTTGCCTACTCATCGTTTCGTCCGCCTAATTCTGCGCAGTAACTCGTTGAACCGCTCGCCGCGCTGCTGAAAATGGCGGAACTGGTCGTGGCTGGAGCAGCCGGGCGAGAGCACGATCGCATCGCCCGGCCGCGAATTCCGCCAGCAGAATTCCAATGCCTCGACCATTGTCTCCACGGCGACCGCCAGGCAGTCGGCACTGGATGCCTGGAGCCGATCGTTGAGCTTCGCGGCGATCTCGCCGAAAAAAGCCGCCCCGACGGCCAAGCGGCCGATGGTTTCCACCATTTCCGTAAAGTCGAATCCCTTGTCGCGTCCACCGGCGAGAATGAACGCGGGCTGACTGAGCGATTCCAGGGCGGCGATTGTCGATTCGGGCGTCGTGGAGGTCGAATCGTTGTAGAACTCGCGGCTCTCGATCCGCGCGATCCGTTCCATCCTTTGCGGCAGTCCGCCGAACGACTCCAGCCCGCTGGCGATTGCCGTGCGGCGACATCCGGCGGCAAGGGCGGCGGTGGCCGCACAGGCCGCGTTCATGCGATTGTGCCAGCCGGGCACGCGAAGCGGGGGAATCTCGTCGTCGGGCACGAGTGCCGCCAGCCGGCCCGCGGCGAATCGCTCCCAAGCGGCAAGCCGGCCGTCGCGCGAGTTGAGCACGGCCCAATCGTCGGGCTGTTGCCGCGTGAGCAATATCTGCTTTGCCGCGGCGTATTCATCGAGGTTGGCGTGCCAGTCGAGGTGATTGGGAGAGAAACTCGTGACCACGCCGACATGCGGCACGCGGGTTTCCGGTCGAAGGTACGAAAGCTGGAAGCTGCTGAGTTCCAGTACTACGACATCATCGGCCCGGATCTCCTCCAGGCGGTCAAGCAGGCTGCCGCCGATATTTCCGCCCAGCCATGTCCTGCGGCCATCGGCCCGGAGTATTGCGACGATCATGGCAGCGGTGGTCGATTTGCCATTGGAGCCGGTGACGCCGACCGTCGGGGCCGGGCAGTGTTGCAAGAAGAGATCGATCTCGGTGGTCAGGGCGGCGCCGCTTTGCCGCGCTAGTTCGAGCCAAGGGCTATCCGGCCGAACCGCCGGGTTGACAACCACCATCTCGGCCTGGCGGAAATCATCCTCGCGGTGCCCACCGAGATGGAAGGCGGCGATAGGCGCGCCGCCGAGGCTGGCGACGGCTTTTTGCAGGGCCTTTTCATCGGCCAGGTCGGTGACGATAACTCTTGCCCCGCGGGCGGCCAGCCAACGGGCGGCGGCCACACCGCCGCCAAAGTGGCCCAGGCCCATAACCGTGGCTCGTAGTCCGTTCACGTAGGGTCTCAGAGATAGTTCAGCAGCGTCGTTTTCAGCAAGCTGGCGGTCGTCTCCAGCGTAGCCTGATAGGCGATCTGCGCGGTGGTGTAATCGGAGACCGCCTCGGCCATGTTGGTGTCGTAGGCGTTCGACATCGCGGTCTGCAGATTGAGTACCTCGTTGCTGATCTGGCTGTTGAGCGTGGTCAACGATTGCTCCTGCACGCCCAGTACGTCATGCGCGTTGTTCACGGTCTGCATACTGTTGCTCAACAAGGTCATCGATTGCTGGATGGCCGTGTCGTTGTTGCTCTGCAGGGCCGCGCTGAGCTTGATCAGGGCGTTGAATACACTGTCGGTCTGCTGCGGGTTAGTGTCGCTGCCCGTCAGGACTTCCTGGCCGCCGCTCATCTGGATGGTCTGGGGCTGAACGACGCCGCTGCCATTGTTGTTCAGATCGGTGCTGGTGTCCAACGAGGCGGTGAAGTCGCTGCTGTAAGCGGAGTTTTGCAGGGCGGCGATAATATCGTTGGCAGTGGTTTGTGACGAGACCTGGAAGGTCAGCGTGCCGGCAGTCGCATCGTAGCTCACGGTCTCGTTACCGGCGGTAACGTTGGAATTCTGCTGGAAGATCACCTGCACGTTGCCGGCGATGCCGGGAATGACGGCCTGAAAACTCAATTCGCTGTTGGCTCCCAGTGAGGCCGTTCCGTTGCTCATCGGGATCGTTTGCTGCTGGACGATGCCCGTACCCGTGTTCGCCGGATCGCTGGTCGTGTCGAGCGACGCGGTGAAGTCGCCGGTGTAGGCCGAGTTTTCCAGGGCCGCAATCACGTCGTTGGCGGTACTTTGCGGAGAGATAGTGAAAGTTAAGGTGTTGTTCGCATATTGGACCGTCTCCTGGCCCTCGCTCACGGTCGGGTCGGTCACGAAGGCCACCTGTGTGGTGCCCGCGACGGCCGGATTGGCGACCTGAATCTCCAACTCGTTGTCGGTGGGAGACGCCTCCGTGCCAGTGGCCGCAGCGCCGCTGGCTGCCGACGTGGACGTCGTTTGACCCGTGGGAACCAGGCCCAGGTCCACCGCCGCCGTGCTGGCCGGGTCGGCCGTGACTACGATCGGACCGACCGCGGTGCTGGTGTCGGTAATCTCGATGCCGTTACCGGTGGGCGCCAGTTGTGCCGTAAACGTGGCCCCCGCCTGTGCGGCCGCCGTGTTGATGCTATCGATCACATCGCCCACCGTTTTATCGCCCGCGATACTTACCGGTACTTCGACGGACGAGCCCGTACTGCTCGTCTCGCTGATCGTGAAATCGGTGCCGCCGGCCGTAAGCGTGTTGACGCCGACTCCCAGTCCCCCGTTGAGTTGGCTGAGCTGTGTATTTAGGACAAAGGTCCTCAGCCCGAGTTGCGTGGCCGTGCTCCCGCCGTTTTCGCCGATGGCGAAGTCACTGCCGCTGATCCGCGAAGAAACGTTTATGCCATCTTTCGCCGAGTTGATTTGTGCATCCAGCCCGGCGCCCGAGTTGTTGATGCTGTTCAAGAGGTCCTGGACCGTCTTGTCACCGCTGACGTCGATGGTATAGGTTTTGCCCTCGCTGGTGACTTGCAGGCCGGACGTATCGAAGGTGGTACCGCTGCCGCCGGACGTTGTGGTCATAGGCGGCAGCGCCGTGATCGGCGGCTCGCCGCTGCCATTCTGATTCGATTGATCCAAGCTGGCCGTAAAGGGCAAGTTGGGAACCGCGTTGATGGCCGCGACGACTTGGCTGGCGATGCTGGCCGACGTAGAGGATGTGGAAATGCTGACGGTCAACGCGCCCGGCGAACTACCTGTCGCCGGGGTGTAGGTGGCCGACTCCTGCCCGGCGGCGGGCGCGCCGGAATTGAACTGGACCTCGACGCCGTTGAGCGACGCGCCGGGCGTATTGGCCTGGAGCACGATGTCGCTGTTGGTCTGGCCAAAGTGGATATTCGCTTGGGCCTTGCTGCCAAACAGGTCGTCCAGCGACGTGGTCGCCGTAATATCGGCGTTCAGCGGCTGGCCCACCAACTGCCCCCCGCCGACGCCCGCCGTGTCGAGGATTCCCAGGTCAGAGGCGGTGCTGCCATTGTTGACTTCGGAGACCGAGAGGTTGTCGCTGCCGGCGGACGCTCCTGATGCAGGCTGCAGTTGCAGGGTCAAGCCAGTGGGAGTGATGTCGACATTGACGGTACTTCCGGTGGGCGGATTTTCCTCGATCAGGTTGGCCACGTCGCCTAGTGTCTGGGCGCCGGTGAGATTGACGATGCTGGTGCTTTGGCCATTAGAGACCGCGACGCTTCCCAGGGATACGCCCTGGCCGCCGTTGAGGTCGGCCAGCGGAGTACCGGGCGAAAGGGCAACGGCCAGAGCCGTTCCCTCGACAGGTTGCGAAATCGCCCCAAAGGCCTGTACGCCGGTAACGCTGCTGGCGACAAGTTGGCCCACGTCGCCATAGGTCTCGGTTGGTGTGGCGTTGCCCGAATACACGACATTTCCGGCCGCATCCACGGAGAACGGGGCAGTAGTCGTGTCGGTGCCGCCGAAGAGGTTCTGTCCATTGAATTGGGAGTTGCCCAGCGTCACCAACTGCTGCACGGCCTGATCGATTTGCTGGATGACCACCTGCCGCTGCGACGTGCTGGACGTCGAGCCGACGACGCTCAGCGCCGTCGATTGGATCGATGTCAGCAGGTTGGAGACATTGGTGAGGGTCGAGTCGGACTGACTCAAGGACGACTGGATGGTGCTGATGTTTGACTGCGCCTGCGACTTATTTTGCAGCAAGCTCTGGATGCTCATCACCTGCAGGGCCGCCTCGGGGTCCTGGCTGGGCAACTGGAACTGCTCGCCCGTGCTGATCTCCGTCTCCAACTCGTTCATCTGGGTCTGCTCGTTATTAAGCTGACTGACCAACATGTCCTGCTCGGAGAGGTTGCTTACGGCAGAGGTGGAGATGCCGATGTTGGCGCCGAGACCGCTGATGCTGCTGATGCTCATGTTTGCGATCCTATAATTGGACCAGCATGTTCAAGAGGTCGCTCAGGGTGGAGATGAACTTCGCCGAGGCCTGGTATGCCTCCTGGTAGTTCATCATGTCGATCACCTGATCGTCGATATTTACGCCGCTGACAGACGCATTCTGGCCGGAAAGCGACGACTGCAGAGTGTCTGCGGCCGTGGACGCAGCCGTGGCGTTCGCCGAGGCCTGGGTCACATTCGCCGTCATGGTGTTGTAGACGTTTTGAATCGTGGTGGCGGAGCCACTCGGCGGCGTGAACGAGTAGGTCAGAAAACCCGCCAGGGTTTGGGCGTTGGAGGTGTCGGTGCCGATCCCCTCGGAGCTGGCGGCAAACTTGGTCGGGTCTTGCAGGACCGTGTCGTTCACACCAATGTCGCTGGCCTGCGAGCCGGTGAAAAAGGTGTTGATTCCCAGGGCGGCCAGCGTGCCGCTGGTGTCGTCGCTGAAGGCGAATTGCGTGTTGGCGCCGACGGCGGAAATGTTCAACTTGCCGTTGGCGACGGTGGCCTTCAGGCCGCTGACTTTGTTGATTTCTGCGGCCAGGCTGTTGAGCGACGTGTCGTGGCCGGCTCCCAGCAGGGAAACCGGTATGTTCGTTGTCGTGCTAGTTCCCGAGTTCGTGTTCGTGACAATAATATTGAACGAGCCGTTGGTGGGCGTGAAGGGAAGCAGACCGGACTGGTTGATCGATGCGTTGGGATCGCTCACCGAGTTGAGGCTCGTCGTCTGCGTGTAGCCCGAGGTTCCCTGGCCGCCTGAGTAGATCTTGTTGAACTCGTTGATCAATGTGCCGGCAAAGGAATTCAACTGGTCCTCGAAGCCGCCGACCGCATCGTCGCGGGATTCGACAAGTCCCTGCAATTGGCCGGAGGTCGCCTGCAAGGGTGCGTTGATGCCCACAATTTGGAGCGAAGAGACCAGCGTTCCTTGCCGGGAGGATTGGGCCACGTCGACCTGCGACGCCGTGCCTTCATCGACCAGGTAGTTCCCTCCATTATACACAGAGACGGTTCCGTCCGGTTGCGTGAAGGTCTGAATTCCCACTAGTTGCGACAGTTCGGAAATTGCCTCGTCGCGCTGGTCGGTCAACCCGTTGCCGGTGCTGGGTGAACTTCCGCCGTCGGTTACTTGGGCGATTTGGGTATTCAACTGGGCGATCTGGGTGGTAAGGCTGTTGATCTGCGGCGCCAACCCGGCGATCTGACTATCAATGGTCGATTGAAGCTGCTGCGTCTGGGTAGACATGCTGCTGATCATTTGCGTCAGCGACTGGCCTTGCAATACGGCCGACTGCATGACCGATTCATCAGCCGGTTGGTTCAGCACGTCGGAGATCGCGCTGAAGAACGAGTTCATGGCGCTGCTGATATTGGAAGTGCTGTTCAGGCCGCCGAGAATACTCTCCAGTTGTGTGTAGGTCTGCTTGAGCGTGTCGGCGCTGGATTGACTGGCGGTAGCGTTGTTGAGTTGGCTCTGGAGGAGGGTATTGACCTGTTGCGTGATCGACTGGACTTCTACGCCGGTGCCCTGAACCACCGCCCCATCTTGCACGGTTGGGCCGGGAATGAAGTTGGTCGTTTCCGTCAGGTAGCCCGGCGTATTGGCGTTGGCAATATTCTGCCCCACCACTTGCAAGGCGATGTCATTCGCCTTCAAGGCCGCGCCGGCTATCTGGATGGAACTGGAGAGAGACATGGAACTTCAAGGTATCCGGCACACTACGCGTGCCAGCCACATTTATGCCGCCAACGGGCAGAAACGAGCCGTAGGAGTACCGGTTTTGGCCAGTTTTTCCCCACGTAGCCGGCTGAAGCTGGAACTCCAACGGCTCGGGAGCCTGCCCTGTTTACCTATGCTTCCTGGTTAATCAGCACGCCGTGAGAGCGCGACGACGCTGCTCTCCCATATGTCGGCTGAATTCGACCGCCAGTCGCGATAATCTCTAACAGTTGTGACAGATGAATGAAGCGTGCGCTGAATGACGATCCAGTTCGTGAGGTTTTGCGTTTGCAAGAGTTTTGCTCTGGCCCCGGCCACCGCTACCTGCCGGACCAGCGGTTCCCGTTGGGGAGGAGGCAGGGCCTTTGCCAAGGCCTGGATACTGGTAGAAGGAAGTCCGTCGCTCTTGGCTCGAGCCAAGAGGACCTGGCGCCGCTTGAGACAATCCTGAAGGGCCCCTAGCAGCCGCTGTTCATCGACGGCGATCGCGGTGAGGCCTTCATGGTCCCTGGCCCCAAGCATTTCTCGCTTGCGATTCAAGACCGCCATCAGCTCGTCCTGCCCGGCTAGGAGGTCATTGAGGAGGGATGCCACGTCGGCTTCCAACGAGGATGGTGCGGCGGTCACTTGGGTCGTGCTCGGCATGATTGGTTTACTTCCGCGACTGCGTGAAAAGTTTATACATCGGCGCGCTGAGCTTTTCGGAACTGGTCTCGGCGAGCTTCTTGGTGAAGGCCTGGTCGAGTTGCTGCGTGAAGATCTCCTCGGCTCGGCCGCCGTTGAAATAAGCCGGCTTGGTCTGGGTCTTGCGCATCGCCTGGATCATCTGGCCATAGAAAGTCTCGCCCACGAACTGGTCGAACGCCTTGTGCAAGGCCGGGTTGTCCTCCGACTTGCTCGGCGCTTGGGGAGTCTTCGTTCCGGCAGTGGAGAGAAGATTGATCGAATTCATGGTTTTCTCACTCTATCACCAATGGGGCGTGGAGTTTGCCGTCGCGATCGAGGCTCTTGATGATCTCGATGATGTCGGCGTTGGGGGCGTGAACGGCGTTCAGGGCGTTGACCAGACCCTGCAGCTTCGGCGCGGTCGGATCGACCGGATCGAGGCCCACGAACGTCTTCGGGGCGCTGGTGCCGCCCGCCTCGATCGTCAGGTTCTTATGCGTGATGGCCACGGAGCCGATTTCCACGTCTCCGCTGATGACGATCGTGCCCGTCCGCTCGTTGATCACCACACGCGGCACGGTGCGCGGCTCCATGATCGGCAGCGAGAGCACTTGCGAGACGAATGCCACCGGCTCTTCGCGATACTGGGCGGGGATTTCCACCACGATATTGCCCTGGTTGACGGCATGGGCCAAGGGGGCATAATTGCTCACCTGCTTGCCCATCTGGCTGTTGATCGACTCGGCGATGTCCTGGGCGACTTGGAAATCGGCATGGTTCTGATCGAGCACCAAGGTGATGCGGTTGTCCTTGGTGAAGGCGTGGAAAAACTCCTCCTCCAACCGGCAGCCTTCGTGGATCCGCCCGGTGTTGGGCATTTCTACATTCTCCACCGTGACCGCGCCCTCGGCGAAGGCGTAGACGCGGGGATGCTTGGGATCGGGACCGATTAACGGCGTCAGGAACAGGCGGCCGCCGCTTAGGGTCTTGCACGACCCGATCGAGCTGACGACGCAATCGATCTTGTCGCCCTCGCGGGCGCCGGCCGCCGGAATGGTGGCCGTGACGATCACCAGGGCCACGTTCTTGGTGTCCTTCAACTCGATCAACGAATTGGCACCGGGCGAGTTGCCCATGATCGTCATGATCTTGGCCACGCTGCGGATCGTGGGCAGATAGCTGGAGCTATCGCCGGTGCCCTTCAGCCCGACGATCACGCCCAAGCCTTGAATCGTGTTCTCTTCCTGGCCCTTGATGCGGCAAATGCTTTTCAACGTCAGCCGGGCGGCCTGGACATCCTCCGCTAGCATGAGTATGAGGGACAAGGCCAAAGCCCAGGAACCAACTTTTCGAGGTTTTCGAGTCATGGTCGGAACTTTCGATTTGGAGTGAGGGCACGGGCGCCATGTAGCTCATGGTCGTTCCCGCTTAGAAAGGCATCCACCGATCGAGCCATTCCAGGCCCCAGCCGCGGCGATAGGCGTCGCGGACATTGCCCGCCTCGCGCTTAATGATCTTCAAGTCGGCGATCGTGTCGCTGACCACCGAGTTATCGGGCTTGATGTCTTCTGGCCGGACTTCTCCTGACAGCGAGTATTCCCAGTTCTCTTCGTTGTTTTGCACACTCCAGGTGCCCTCGAGGATGCAATTGCCATTGGGCCGCTTATCGACGATGCGGCAACTGATGACGAAGTTCAGCTTGTCGGCCGTCTGCAGGGTGCCGTTGGCCTGGAGCTGGTTGTCGATGTCTCCGCGGATTTCGGGAGTGCCGTAGGGAGGCTGCCCGTTGGTGCCGCCGTTTTCACCCAGGTTTCCGCCGTAGAACTTGATCCAATCCGTCAATTTAAAGTCGGCGTGGCCCAGCTTTTTGCGATCGATCGAGCCCTGGCTGGTCACTTGCGACTTCACCGAGACGGTGACTTTGACGATGTCATTGATCTGCGCTGTCTTCCTGGCATCAAGCGGCGCCTGGTAAGTCCACGAGCAATCGGCCAGGCCCATTCCCGCCTGGGGAGAGGCGGCACCCCTACGCGCTGATCGGCGCGGTTTCGGGCGGCAGCATGGCGTTATGCTGCAGTTCGGCGTGATAGAGACTATTGTCCTGCGCGACCGCGGGGCGGGCAGCGGCCAGCGCGGCGGCAACGCAGACGGTCAAGATCCAAAGCGTAGGTTTCATGGCTAATTCCATTAGGGTAAAGGGTGACTTAATGTCTGACTGCAATGCCGGCTGCCGAGGCCTCAGTCGGCTCATCCTCCACTTTTTGCGAACGGGCGAAGACCTCGACTTCGCGCACGCCGCTGACGCGGGCGTAATACACGCTGCGGTTCAACAGCGACTCGACCGCCACTAGTTCACCCACGCTGCCTTCGTCGCGGGCGCGGGCGTTGGTGCGGATTCGAATGCCGTCGCTTTGGGCGTAGACCGTGACGACGTCGCCGCGGCGCACGGCCAGCGGCTGGCGAAGGCTTTCGGCCGAGACCACCCGCCCAGCTGAAACGGGCCGGACCAACTCGTGCCCTACGGCTTCTTCAACGCTAAGTAAGGCACCGCCGGTCTTCTCGTTTTCCACGACCTGTCTTAAGTCCACATCGCCGGGGCGGATCACGTCGCCGCGCGACAACGAGCGAACGGCCACGACCACCGGCGCGACAATGCGAACATCGGCCTCGATCGTCGCGCGAAGGGGCCCCTTGGGTCCCGCGACCGTTAAAGCGAATCGCTGCGAGCCCGTCCAAGGTTCAATGCCCCCGCTGACTTCGATCGGGCGGACGGGATCGGCTAACGATCGAGCCTGAGTGTCGCTGAGAGTGAACTCGACCGCCCATGTCTGCGCCGAAGCGGCATGCTCCGAGAGGTACTTGACCAAGGCCTCGCTCACACGACGCTTGATCCGCTGAGACTCCGAAACCGAGATCGGTCCGGAAACGGCAGCCGCCGGCCGGGCGACGACCGTTTGGATGGCGACTTCGCTGGCGCCTAGAAAGCGGTGCTCCGTCAGGTTCACGCCACGGAGCAGCAAGAGGTCCTGGATCTCGCGGACCGGAACGACCCGTTGCTCTCCCGGGGCTGGCGCGGGAAAGAGCTCAATGGCCGCCAACGCCGCAGTCTGTTGCGGATCGGCAAACTCGATGTCGGCCACGTCTCCCAGAGTGACCACCGGGCCGGCGGTATGACTTTGGGCCCTCACGCGCAGTTCGGCCGCCGTACTCAATGCGGCAAAGCTCGACAGGATGATTGTCAGGAGGCCCAAGGCTGATGCGACCGCAGACCGCGGCAAGAATCTCGAACGATGTTTCACCATATCCTCGATGAGTTACTTGATCAAGTTATTGATAGTCTGCCATATTTCGTTGCCGGCCTGAATGGTCTGGGAGTTCATTTCAAAGGACCGCTGCGTAGTGATCAGGCCGATCAACGACGTAACTGGATCGACGTTGGACTGTTCCAGCGAGCCCTGTTGCAAGGTCCCTAGTCCGCTGCCGCTGCGCCCGGCGCGGCGGTGGTCGCGGCACCGGAGGCCTCGGTCTCCTGGTACAAGTTTTCACCGATCTGCAGCAGACCCTGGGGGTTGATGAAACTGGCCAACTGGAATGTCCCTGCCTGGGTAAGCTGCTGGTTGCCAGGGACCTGATAGGAGACTACGCCCGCCGTGCTGATGGTGATGGCCGTGGCGTCGGCCGGAATGGTGATGCTCGGCTCCAGCAGCCGGCCGATGTTGGCCGAGCCAACTACGATCGCCCCTTGGGCGTTTCGCGAGAAATTGCCCGCCCGTGTGTAATAGATTGAGCCCGAAGGGTCCTTGACCTGGAAGAATCCGTTGCCCTGGATTGCCACGTCGAGGCTGCCGCCCGTCTGCTGCAGCGAGCCCTGGGTGAAGTCGACCTGGGTGCTCTGCACGCGGCTGCCGGTGCCGGTGGCGATGCCCGTCGGCGTGTAGTTCCCGCCACTGTCCTGGATGCCGGGAAACTTCTCCTGGCGGTAGAAGAGGTCCTCAAAATTGGCCCGCGACTCCTTGAAGGCCGTAGTCTGGGAGTTTGCCAGGTTGTTGGCGATCACTTGGAGCTGCGACTGCATCGAGTCCATGCCCGTCGCGGCAGTGTAAAGTGCTTGAACGCTCATGATTGAAGCTCTTGAAGGCTATAAAAAGGCATCAGGCCGTGAGCACCCGCTCGATCAGCCCTTGGATCATTTCGTTGTGCGTCTTCATCACGTTGATGTTGGCCTCGACGAGCCGCGAGGTCTCGATCAGCGTGGTCATCTCGGTGGTCGGTTGCACGGTTGACATCTCCAGGTAGCCCTCCGATACGTTGCGCTCGCCAGCCGCCACCGGTTGCACGTCGGCTGTTGTCTGGAAGAGGTTCTCGCCGCTCTTGACCAGGTTGCCTAGCGCGGCGGGCCTGACTATCTCCAGTTCCTGCCGCGTCGTGCCTTGGACCACGCTGCCGGAGGCGTCGATTTGCCAGGTGCCCTCCGAGGGGCTGACGTTGATCGGCACGTTGCCGGCGCCGAGCACGGAGTAGCCCTGCTGTGTGACCAACTTGCCGTCGGCGGTGAGGCGGAAATTGCCCGCCCGCGTGAGCATCCGGTCTTGTCCCTTCTCGACGACGAAGAAACCGTCGCCTTGCAGGGCCACGTCGGTGGGGTTTCCCGTCTTGCGCAGCGGACCGGGCGAAAAATCGGTCACGGTCTGGTGGAACTGCACGCCGCCACCAATATCGTTGAGCGAGCCGTCGCCCGGCGACGCGATGCCCCGCTGATCGGCCTCGGCATATCGGGATTGCATGACGGCCAGGTCGCGTTTGAAGCCGACGGTATCGACGTTGGCGATGTTGTTGGCGATGACCTCCAGCCGCCTGCTTTGGGCCTGTGCCCCTTCGGCCGAAATGTAGAGTCCGTACGGCATGGTCTGGCAATAAGTGGAAAAGTCCAAACTTGGCAGTGAAGTGTCGAGAAGCGAAGAACTTCGCTGCCGCCCCGACGAAGCAATCGGTGTGCCGAACAGCGAAGTCTATCGTCTCGCGGGACGAATTGCTTCCAAGAGCGGCCAATGGCAATGAGTTACGACGCTAGACCGGCCACTCCATCCACACGGCGACAGCCTCCACGACTTTGCCGGTGGCCTGCAACATCTGCCGATGCAAACGGCAGATTCGGCCGACTCATAATCCCTGCCTTCCGGGAGAGGGCCAGGAACCCGTTGAAGAATGACTTTCGGAACTTGGTCGAGGCAAGCTAGTGGGTGGCTGGTGGCTAATCCTTAGGGTGCAGTGGTCCCCTCGCCCTCCGGGAGAAGGCTAGGGTGAGGGCCGCTGCCCGAAGCCCGCGCCGACTCAATCGTGCGGGCTACCTCGCCCGCCCGGAGGGCCGCCACGAACTCCGCCTCGTCGGCATACAGGCCATGGCTAAGGAACTTCACGGTCCAATTGTGCTTCATGGGGCTGATCGTGAGGATCGTGGCTCCGTGCTGATGGGCCTCCCACATTTCGATGGCGGTGCCCATGGAGGCCTCGGGAACGAAAGCCAGCAGGACGTCAACCTCCCGGCACATGCGGTTGTGGCGGAAAAACACTTCCCGGCCGGTCAGCTTGTCGTATCCCAGTGAGGTCTTGTGCTTGGCAAGGGGATCGTAGATCTCCGCGCCGGGAAAGTGCTCCTCCAGGAGTTGTGCGATACGCTCCCGGTAGTCCTGGTTGTGCATGTGGTTCACGGTGTGCGAACCTTGCATGATGCCGGCAATAAAGAAATGCATGTGGGGGAATATTGTAAAGCGAGCGGCAACAATTGATAATGGACAGGAAGATCTCAAATCTCAGATCTTAACCGCTTGTTTGCCGATCGCACAAGCGGCAAGCTCCCACAACCGCCGATTTTCTGGTCTTCCATGCCTTCCACATACTTGAAACACGCCGACGAACTGTTGCTCCAAGCCCTCTCCGTTCCCGGTCTCAGCGGCGAGGAGGGGCAGATCATGGCGCTACTTGTCGATCGGCTCCGCCAGGCGGGGGCGACCGACGAAATCCTTGGTTTCGACCAGGCCCACCGTAAGATCCCCCACGGCGGCGACGTGGGCAACCTCGTCCTCAAGCTGCCTGGCACCCGCCCCGGGCCCCGACGTTTGCTGATGGCTCACGTCGATACAGTACCCATCTGCCGCGGCGCACGGCCCGTCAAGAAGGGCCGATATATCGTGCCCGCCGACAAGCAGACGGCGTTGGGCGCCGACGACCGCGCCGGCACGACGGCGATCCTGGCTGCCGCGCTGCATATCTTGACAGCAAAGCCTCCGCACGGCCCCCTGACCTTCCTTTGGACCGTGCAGGAGGAAGTCGGCCTTTTTGGGGCCCGTTTCGCCACTATCGGCATGTTGGGGCGTCCCAAGCTGGCCTTCAATTTCGATGGCGGAGCCACCGACAAGGTCACAGTCGGAGCCACCGGCGGCTATCGCATGGAGATCCGCATTTTAGGCACGGCCAGCCACGCGGGCGCTGCACCCGAGCGGGGCGTCAGCGCGATCACCATCGCTTCCCTGGCGATCGCCGACCTGCATCGCGAAGGCTGGCTGGGCAAGATCGAAAAATCGTCGGGCAGCGGCACGGCCAACGTCGGCGTAATCCACGGCGGTGAGGCCACGAACGTCATCACCCCCGAGGTGCAACTCCGCGCCGAGGCCCGCAGCCACAATCCAGCCTTCCGCGGCAAGATCATCAAGAGCATGGAAGGGGCATTCACCAAGGCTGCGCGGGCCGTGAAGAATACCGAGGGCAAGTGCGGCGAAGTGGAAATCGACGGCCGCTTGGACTACGAGTCGTTCCGCCTGCCGGAAGACTGCCCGTCGGTCCTTGCCGCCGAAGAGGCGATCCGTGCGCTGGGTGGCTCGCCCCTGCGGTCGATTTCCAACGGCGGCCTGGACGCTAACTGGATGACCGCCCGCGGCATTCCAACGGTGACCCTCGGCTGCGGTCAGGAGAACCCCCATACGCCCGCCGAGCGGCTCGATTGCGACCAGTTTCGTCGGGCCTGTGAAATCGCCCGCGAGCTAGCGACGGGGTAGTTGCTGCGAACCGTCCCTGCGCAGAAGTTATTTCCTCGCCCGACTTCACTTCCCCTTGATCTGCTTCTCCACCCAGGTTTCGTCCTTGAGGTAGTGGTTCGCCCGCAGAATCACTTCTGGGTCGTTGCTCAGCGTGAGCACTTTATCGAGAGCCTTGTTGAACTCCGCCTTGTTGGGCTGCCGCAACTCCTTGTGATGGGCCAACTCGACGACCGTTTTGCATGCCGTCTGCGTGAACTGGGGCTCGTCCATGTAGGGTGCCACGAAGCGGAGCGTATCCAGCGAATAGATGGCTGCCGCCCGCTTCAACACCAAGGACTTTTCCTGGTCGTCGGAGGCCAGTTCCATGGCCTTCGTGAGCATCGCCAGGCGGACCTTGTCCGGCCGTTTGTCCCGCAGCGGGGCCACGCGAATCAAGGCCTCGACGAGCATCTTGTGATCGGCCGGATCCTTGGCAACCGTGGCCAGTTCGATCAAGCGCTGGGCGATGCTGCCATCGGGCCAATTGCAGATAGCGCGCAAGGCGGCGGCGCGACGAGCCGGGTCCTTATCGACCAGCGCCGCCTCGATGACCTTCAGGGCGGGCTTGCCGCCGATGCGGCCCAGGGCCGAGAGCAACGTCGTTTTCTCTTCTTCGCTCAACTTCGACATGACTTTCAGCAGCGGCTGGGCACGCTGATCGATCCTGACCTTGGAGTCTTTTTGCGAAACCAGCATGAGGGCCTTTTCGGCCTCTTCGCGGGCGGCCGCGTCCTTGGCGTCGAGGATCAGGCGGGCCAGCTTGGCGACCCCTTCGGGGCCCGACAATTGGCCCAGCGCCTCCAGGGCCGCAATGCGGACGTTGGCGTCAGGATCCTTGGCTGACGCTAACAAGGCCGGCACGCTATCGATGGCATGCCGGACAACGAGCAGGCGCAGCAGATCGACACGCTGAGAAGGAGACGCCGCTTTCATTTCTTCGCACAAGGCTGCATTGACGCCCTCGCCCGGCAATTGGATTATGGCGGCGAAGGCGTCTTTCTCGCTGCCGGAATCTGCCAACAAGGTGGTTAGTTGCTTTACATCAGCCTTGCCGCCCAGGAGTCCCAAGGCGCGAATGGCCGCCGCGCGGACCTGGCCCTTGGATTGTCTCAAGAGGTCAAGAACCGCGGGTCGGGCTGCAGTGTCGCCCCGCTCGGCCAGCGCACCCAACAGTCCCACCTGGGCCTCGGGCGGCAGCTTAGGCAAGAGGGCCGCGAAACGGTGGGTCGCCTCGGCGCCTTTGACCTCGTTACGGACCTGCTCCAGGCCCACGGCGCGGACATCTTTGTCTTGATCGCAAACGAGATTGCTCACCGTCTGCACCAGGTCATCTTCCGCCCGGGCTGGCTGCGGGACCGACGAACCAAAGCATAAGACGAACGTGAAAACCGTGGAGGCAAGAAATGTCGTGCGGGGAAGGTTCATGGCGGGCAGTGGCGGAGGGAGGGAATGAACACGGTAGGCCGGAAAAGCTTGCGCGGTTCCGGCCTACGCTTTACTCAATGGCAGGGTGGGCCGAGTCAATGACTCGGCCCACCCGGGTTTCTTCGTTTCCGGCTATTTTCCGCTGGCTGTGAGCAGCCCGCGGGTTGCAGCCAGCTTGACGTTCTTTGACTTGCTGCCCAGGAGCGACTGGTAGACCTCTTTGGCGGCGGCCTTGTCACCCGTAGCCAGCAGGCGCTCGGCAGCACTCAACCGAGCGTCGGCCACGTGGAGTTTGACGTCCGCGGAGGCCGGCTTGGCACTTTGCAAGGCTTTGGCGGATTCCGTGGTGCCGATGTCGCCCAGGGCCGCAGCGGCAGCCAGCGCGACCGCGGTATCGTTGTCACCCACCAGAACCGCCAGGGCTTCGATGCTCTGGGCATCGCGGCGAGCGCCCAACGAGCCAATCACGCCCGCCTTTTCCGTCCCGTTGGTCTTGGCGAGGGCGTCGCGGAGCGCGGCCGCCGCCTCGGGAGCGGGAATCCGCTCCAGCGCCGTGCGGGCCATGTGCGAAAGGTGCTTGTCCGTCAGCAAGGCGGCCAACGCCGGCACCGATTCGCTCGTGCCGATGATCGTCAGCTTGCGGCAGACAAAATCCTTGGCCGCACGGGACGCGCCAGTGGAAAGCACGGCGGCCAGCCGCGTCTCCAATTCCTTCCGCGCGGCGGTATCACCGTGTGTGGCGGGCACCGCGTCCTCAATCGCGCCGAGCAATTGGCGATACTTGCCGTAGTCGACGCCCCAGTCAAAGGTCTTCAGGTTGTCGAATGCCTTGTCAAGCGCCGCCGTGTCCACAGCCGGCTTATCCTCCGCCGCGGCCACAGCCGCGCCGACGACGGTAGCGGCGGTCGCCAGAGCGGATCGTGTAAGTGTTTGATTCTGCATCGTTATGGTCTTTCTTTCTCTTGTATTGCCTGGTTATTGGATGGGGAAACTACAGCGTCCACGGTTCGCGGCGGGCGCGATCGATCAACCGGTTGGCTTCCTCGTCACCGGGGAACTCCTGCTTGGCGGAGTCCCATTTCAGCGAACGCTTCAATTGGTAGGCGATGCCGCCGAGGTGCGCCACGGCGATCGTATGCGTGGCCAACTCGATGTCGCGGAACGGCCGCTGGCGCGTCTTGACGCACTCGATGAAGTCGCCATAGATTCCGCCCGATCCTTTGTACTCGGGCACGGTCTTGGGGGCCTTCTTTTCGCCCGGCGTGCCCACGACCTGGAGATTGCCCATGCCAGGATGGTTGTGATACATGAGGATGCCGTTGGGATAGCGGTAGGTCAGGTACTCCTGGCCCTTTTCGTTGTGGTAGGTGACTTCCTCTGGCTCCAACTCGCGACAATCGATGGCGAAGACCGCGCCGCCGAAATGGTGCGCGCCCCAATCCGTCATGCCGCCGCCGGAATAATCCGAGAACGACCGCCACGAAGTGCCGTTGATGTTGAAACTTCCGCTGCACCGATAGGGATGATACGGCGCCCAGGGGGCCGGGCCCAACCACATGTTCCAGTCCATGCTCGAGGGAATCGGCTCGCCGCCCAGGTAGCACGGTTGCGAAAGCGGCCCGACATTGACGTTGATCGACTTGATGGGGCCAAGTTCGCCGCTCCAACACTGGTTGACCGTGCCCCGGTAATCCTCCAGCACGCGCTGGCTGCCGCCGGAAACGACACGGCCGTAACGGCGGGCCGCCGCCACCATCTTGGGACCCTCGGCGAGCGTCCGCGTCTCGGGCTTCTGACAATAGACGTCCTTGCCATGGCGGCAGGCCTCAATCACCACCAGGGAATGCCAGTGGTCGGGCGTGGCGCAGTGGATGGCATCGATATCAGTGCGGGCCAGCAAATCGCGGAAGTCGGTGTAGGTCTTGCAATCGCGATTCTGGTAGCGGCCGTAGACGCGATCGCGGGCCGCGTTGCGGTGGTTCGCCTCGACGTCGCAGACGGCTACGTATTGCACGTCGCCGCGGCCCAGGTACGCTCCCTGATCGCCGGAACCCTGGTTGCCGATGCCGATACCGCCCATGACGATGCGGTTGCTGGGCGAAGCGCGGTCGCCGGCCCCGAGGGCCGACTCAGGGATCAGGTAGGGACAGGCGACCGCGGTTGCGGCCGCGGCCTTGAGAAAGTCTCGCCGGTTGGCACGTTGTTTCATGGCAGTGCACTTCCTTTCTTCTTGAAGCACGGCAGAACAGGCCCCACCAGGGCGCCAGGCGCACCGGAAGGCCGATTAAACCAAGTTGGGGGTGGGCTGAATGCCGCTGGCGGGCCAGCGCCTGAGGGGCGGCGCTGCAAGGGCATTCCAGTTACGCTACAAGATAGTTGCCACCCATGGCGCTGTCAAGTTAGGCGAAAAACGGGAAAAGGTTTGACTTTTCACACAGGCTGCGATCATTTGCCTGTCCTTCGTCGGGACATAATCTGCCGCGCGTGAGAATGATCGAAACCCGATGCGTCAGCAAGGTTCCCGAATTTTTCCCTCGCTTACGCTTCGGGTTTCGATGATCCGCGGCAGAAAACTTAGAGTATTCAACCGCGCGGGTTGGTCTTGCCGCGAATTCCCCAGAAGGGCTATCATGCGTCGTTGCCCATGCCGCTCAAGGATGACGCCGTGTCTCAAGACAACGCATGCACGAGTTTTGCCCCCGTCGATCGGTTTGCCGGCGAGGAAAACCTGCTCTCCGCCCGGGCCGAGCGGCAGTGGCTGCTGGCCCTAATGCTCATTGGCCTGGCCCTCCGCCTAACCCGCTATCTGCTGCGCTTTCCGCTCTGGGAAGACGAGGCCATGCTCTCGGCAAACCTCATCGACCGCGGCTACCGGGAATTGCTCCAGCCCCTGCACTACTGCCAGGTCGCGCCCACGCTCTTCCTTTGGGGGCAATTGACCCTTGTCAAGCTGCTGGGCTTCAACGAATACACGCTGCGGCTCATCCCCTTCCTCTGCGGCATCGGAAGCCTGGTGCTATTCCGCCACGTGGCCGGGCGGTTATTGCAGGGAACGGCGCTGGTGCTGGCCGTGGGGCTGTTCGCCGTCGCCTATCCCATGACCCGCTACGCTGCCGAGGCCAAGCCCTACGGCTGCGACCTGCTGCTGGCAATGGCGATCCTCGCCCTGACTATCGAGTGGCTTCGCCGCCCCGACCAGGCCCGCTGGCTCTGGTGGCTGGCCGCACTGGTCGGACCGGCGGTGGGCTACTCATTTCCCGCCATCTTCGTGGCCGGCGGCGCAAGCCTGGTCATCGCCTGGCGGTTGGCAATTGAAAAAGGGAAAAGGTCTGGTTGGCTGCCATGGATCGTTTACAACAGCATCCTTGTGGCGAGTTTCGCCGCCGTACTAGTCGTCAGCAAGTTCGCGGTGGGCGAGATGAACCAGCAGACGATGGAAGATACGCACTGGGCCGCCACTTTCCCGCCGCTGGGCCAACCGCTGAAGCTGCCGCTCTGGCTCCTGGAAACCCACGCCGGCGCGATGCTCGGCTATCCTGTGGGCGGCCCGAATTGGGGCAGCACGTTCTCGCTGCTGTGCGTTGTGGCGGGCGTGGTTGCCCTGGCGCGCGCCGCCAGGGGCTATTTCTCGCGCTGCTGCTGGCGCCGCTGGGATTGAACTTCTTCGCCGCGGCCTTGCACCGCTTTCCCTACGGCGGACACGCGCGGATGACGCTCTTCCTCGCTCCCACCCTGTGCATCCTCATCGCCTTTGGACTGACGGCCGCGGTGACCGGGCTCGACGCCCGACGCCGGGCTAAGCTACTCGCAGCGTCGCCTTCCGGCGGCGACGGTGCGGCAAGCCCAGTGAACGGCTGCACGATCGCCCTAGGCCTGCTGGTGTTGCTGGCAGCTGGCTCATGGCTCCGCGACATGACGCAGCCCTACAAATCGACGACGACGCTGCGGGCCCGCGAGTTTGCCCAATGGTTCTGGTTCGAGTTGGCGCACCAGTCTGAGTTGGTGTCCTGTGAGACCGATTTGCGGACGGACCTCTCGCCCGAAAAGCGAAACTGCGGCTGGTCGTCGCTCTATTTTTGCAACCAGCGGATCTATTCGCCGCGGCTTGCCCGGGGCGAGCAGCCGCATTGGGACCAGGTTTCCGTCGATCGCCCGCTGCGTTGCGTGATGTATCGATCGCCCAAGGAAGAACGGGAATCGCCGCCGCCCGATCCGCAGATTCGCCAGCGCTGGCTGGAGCGGATGCAGACCTCCTACGACCTGGTAGCGCACGATAGCTATCCCTTCGCGGCCTACGACAAGTCGGACCGTCGGCAGCTCAGCGACGATTACGTCGAGGTCTTCAAGTTCGTGCCCAAGGGCGGCGGTGGCGCCGCCGACGCATCGCCCCCAGGCGCATCGCGGCGTTAAACGCATGCCGGGCAATCGCAACAATTCTGATTTGGAGGGCGGGAATTCATTCCCGCTTTTCTTCTTTGGGCACCATGTATTTATGGTCGTGGTACGCGACGTGGTGCCGATTCACAGCGCCATGTACTGATCGATTCTGCGTCTTCCGGAGGACGTGATCTTACTACCTTGCCAGACAGCACGGCCTCACTCTATGGTCTTTCCTCACCAATCGAGGTTGTCCTCGAACCCGCTACTCTGACGCTCCTCGGCATGGCATTTTTCGGACTTTGGCTACGATAATATGCGGCGGCGAAGAACGATTGCCGTCGAGGGGTCAGAACGTTTTGACCCCTTTTTTGTCGCAAGTTGGTTCACAAGTAATCCGGGTGATTGGCCATGGCTCTTGTCATCCCCCACTGGTCGGATGGAAATGCAAAGCCATCGCGACTTTTTCATTGGCACGGCCCATGCACGCGCATATCATTTCAGCAGAAGATATTATCCCTTATCCGAGAACCGCCATGATCGCCAAAACAACCGAAAAAAAAGCCGCTCGGCCGAACGCCATTGACCCGGATCCACTCGCGGAACTGGGCAACCAACTCCGCATCGACAGCATTCGCTGCACTACGGCGGCCGGATCGGGCCACCCCACTTCCTCCATGTCGGCCGCCGATCTGATGGCCGTGCTCCTGGCCAAATATCTCCGCTATGATTGGGAGCATCCGGAAAATCCCAACAACGATCGCCTGATCTTTTCCAAAGGTCACGCCAGCCCGTTGCTGTATTCCATGTACAAGGCGGCGGGGGCGATCCAGGACGAAGAACTGATGACCTTGCGACGGTTCGGCAGCCGCCTGGAGGGTCACCCGAAGCCGCTGCAACGCGGCGCCGATGGGGCGTCTCACGGTCTTCCATGGGTAGACCTCGCCACCGGTTCCCTGGGGCAAGGGCTGCCGGCCGGGATCGGGATGGCGCTCTGTGGCAAATACCTCGACAAGCTGACCTTCCATGTTTGGGTGCTGCTGGGCGACAGCGAAATGGCCGAAGGATCGATCTGGGAGGCATTCGACAAGGCCGGCCACTACAAGCTCAACAACGTGATCGCCATTTTGGACATGAACCGGCTCGGGCAGCGGGGACCGACGGAACTCGGTTGGGACGCGGCGGCCTACGCCGCCCGGGCCCGCGGCTTTGGTTGGCAGGCGATCGAGATCGACGGCCATGATATCGCGGCCATCGACGCAGCCTACGGAGAAGCGTTGGCGGAAAGCGAGCAACCCGTGTGCATCGTGGCCAGGACCGTAAAAGGCTCCGGCGTCTCATTGTTGGCGGACAAGGAAGGGTGGCACGGGGTGGCCCTCAAGCCGGAGCAGGCCAAAGAGGCGATCGCGGAACTGGGTGGCGAGCGGCGCATCACGATCCAAGTGCCCAAACCACCATCGCTGCCGCCGGCGGCCCCGCCCGCCGCCCAGCCGCTGCAACTGCCTCGCTATGAACTCGGAACCAAGGAGGCCACGCGGAAGGCCTTCGGAGACGCGCTGGCAGCGGTGGGCAGCCACCGGCCGGAGGTTGTGGCGCTCGACGGCGAGGTTGCCAATTCGACCTTCACCAACGAATTCCAGAAGGCCCATCCCGAGCGGTTCTTCGAGATGTTTATCGCAGAGCAGCAGCTTGTCTCCGCCGCCCAGGGCATGGCCGTGCTGCACAAGGTGGCCTTCGCCGTGACGTTCGGGGCGTTTTTCAGCCGCGCCTTCGACCAGATCCGCATGGCCGCCGTCTCCGGCGCGGCCCTCCGTCTCTGCGGCTCGCACGTGGGCGTTAGCATCGGCCAGGACGGCCCTTCGCAAATGGCCCTGGAAGACATGGCGATGATGCGGGCAGTCCACGGCAGCACCGTGTTGTATCCCTGTGACGCCAACCAGACGGCGCAACTGGTAAACGCCATGGCCGATCTGCCCGGTATCTCCTACTTGCGCACGACCCGCGAGAAGACGCCCGTCATCTACCCGCCGGAGGAGACGTTCCCCGTGGGCGGCAGCAAAACCGTGCGGAAGTCCGACGCGGACCAGGCGGTGATCGTCGCCGCGGGAATTACGCTGCACGAGAGCCTCAAAGCCTATGAGCAACTCAGGTCGGAAGGCATCAACATCCGCGTCATCGATGCCTATTCGGTCAAACCGATCGACACCGAGGCTCTGCGCGAGGCCGCTCGGACTACCGGTGGCCGGCTCATCGTGGTGGAAGACCATTGGTACGACGGCGGCCTGGGCGATGCGGTGTTGAATGCCTTCGCCGGCCGCGGGGAAAACGCGGAGAAACCGCCGTCGGTGGTCAAACTAGCGGTGCGTTCCGTGCCGACCTCCGGCACCCCGGCCGAGTTGCTGGCCGCGGCCGGAATCGATGCGGAGCACATTGCGCAAGCCGTTCGCGAGTGGTTGTAGACGCCAAACGACCGTGGGAAACAGGGCCACAATCCGCGTCCAAGTGTACCGCCACGCGTCGATTCGTGGCGTATTCAGGTCGCGATGCCGGATCAAACGCCGCGTTTCGACGTCCAGGGCGGTAAGCGATCCGTCGGGCCCTGCTGCGACATTCCCCGCATGCAACGGGTTCAACGGATCGCCCACGGTCTGATCGCGTTTGACGGGGTTGCAGCGGCAAGCATAGATCAAGTCCATCAGAAATTACGGTCTATCATATTTCACCAGACGATTTGCGGGGGTGATCGCGATTCGGGACAGATATTCGGTTTTCGGCGTTGGCATGCGACTTGCATTATACCCGGGCACTACCGGCTGCCGTGGCAGTCAGATCGCAGGGAATCGCACTCTTCTCACGCGTGCGGGCTAACCCAGGGCCCAGCACCAGGCCGAGCTTCGGCTTTTGCGTCTCCCGGGCTTGGATCTGCCTTGGCAGCCGGTTTTATTTCTTGCGGGGCAAGACCACGAAGATCGAGACAAGTGCCATCAGATACCTTCGCCCTGGGCAAAGACCTCGTTCCCAGGTCCAAAGACTTTCACACTCCGCGGCGACACGAAGACCTCGCTTTGCACGCTGACGTTCAAGGCTCGATAACGGTCTTGTGGCAGATCGGCCTGAAGGGCTTCACCTGTCCGGGCTAGCAGTTCCAGCCGCACGTTGGGACCCGCCGAACGGACCCGCGTGATCACGGCGGCAAAGGCCGGATGGCCGTTGCGGTGGGTGTCGATTTCCAACTCGTGCGGCCGCACGAAGACCCGCACGCCGCGTGGCGCCGCAGGCGTCGCATGCGGGGACTCCAGGGCCAGCGCCGCGAAATGAATCTTGCCGCCCTCGACCCGTCCCTGGAAGGAATTGACCTGGCCGAGGAATTTCATCACAAACTCCGTGGCCGGATTGTGGAAGACCTCGTCCGGCGTGCCAATCTGCTCGACGCGGCCGCCATTCATCACCAAAACCCGGTCGGCCAACTCCATGGCTTCGTCCTGGTCGTGGGTCACAAAGACGCTGGTAAGGTGGATTTCGTCGTGCAGGCGGCGGAGCCACTGCCGCAGCTCCTGCCGCACTCGGGCATCCAGCGCGCCGAAGGGCTCGTCCAACAGCAGCACCTTCGGCTCAATCGCCAGGGCCCGGGCCAGCGCCACCCGCTGCCGCTGGCCTCCAGAGAGTTGGTGCGGATAGCGATTGGCCTGCACGTCCAACTGCACGAGCTTGAGCAGCTCCATCACCTTGACGCGGATCTGCTCCCGCGACGGCCGCCGCGAGCGGGGCCGCACCCGCAGCCCGAAAGCCACGTTCTCGAAGACCGACATGTGGCGGAAGAGGGCGTAATGCTGGAAGACAAAGCCGACCTGGCGGCTGCCTACGTCGCGGCGGGCGACATCTTCGTTGTGGAACAGGATCGGGCCGCTGCCCGCGTCGGCCTGCTCCAATCCGGCGATGATTCGCAGCAACGTGGTCTTGCCCGACCCCGAGGGGCCCAAGAGGGCCACCAACTCGCCGTCCCGCACCGTCAGGCTGACGTCATTGAGGGCGGCGAAGACGCCGAAGGTCTTGCTGATGTTCCGTGCTTCGATGCTCATGGCGATCACTCCTGTCCAGTTATTATTCGGCGCGTTGAGCCAACTGCCTCGCCACGCGCCACTCCACCAAGGTCTTTGCCGCCAGCGTCACAAGGCCGAGCATGGCCAGCAGCGAAGCAACGGCGAAGGCCGCCGTGTAGCAGCCGGAATCGTTGTATAGCGTGGCCACTTCCAGGGGCAGGGTGTTGGTCACTCCGCTTACCCGCGCCGTGACCACGGAGACCGCCCCAAACTCGCCCATTGCCCGCGCGTTGCACAACAGCACGCCGTAGAGCAAACCCCACTTGGCATTGGGCAGCGTGATGCGGCGGAAGATCTGCCAGCCGCCGGCCCCCAGCGCAGGGCGGCCTGCTCCTCCTCGGTCCCTTGGGCTTCCATTAGCGGAATCAACTCTCGGGCGACGAAGGGAAACGTCACGAACATCGTAGCGATGATGATGCCGGGCACCGCAAAGATGATGCGAATACCATGGGCGGCCAACCACGGCCCGAAGTAACCGTGCGTCGGACTGAAGAGCAACACGAACAGCAGCCCGGCAATTACCGGCGACACGGAAAACGGCAGATCGATAAGCGTGATTAGGAGGTTCTTGCCGGCGAACTGGAACTTGGCGGTCCCCCAGGCGGCGGCCAGGCCAAAGAGCGTTCCGACCGGCAAGGCGACGGCGGCCGCCAGAAGCGTCAAGTAGATGGCGTGAAGGCAATCCGGCGATACTAGTGCGGCAACGTAGGCACGCACACCATTCTCCATGGCGGCCGTGAAGACCAACGCCAGCGGCAGCAGGAGAAACAGAAACAGAAATGCAAGGGCCACTCCGATCAGCGCGGCCCGCAGCCACAACGGGGCGGCTCGGCAGGCCTCCGCGCGGCCGTGGGCGGCGGTCGAGAGCAGCGATCCGGCGGCAGCAGGCATAGTCAAATCCTCGCAGACATCTCAGGCCGTATATCTTCGGGCCCACCACTGGAGCAGGTTAATGGTCAGCAGAAGCACGAACGAAGCCAGCAACATCATCACACCCAGTGCCGTGGCCGCGGCGTAATCGTATTCCTCAAGCTTGGTGACAATGTGCATCGGCACGATCTGGGCCTGGCCGGCCGATGTCCCGGCAATGAATACCACGGACCCGTACTCGCCCAAGGCACGGGCTACGGAGAGGGAAAAGCCGGTCAGAAGCGCCGGCAAGACGGTCGGCAGTACTACGCGGAAGAACGTTTGTACCCGCCCGGCACCGAGGCTCGCGGCCGCCTCTTCGAATTGGGGATCGAGATCTTCCAAGGCCGGCTGCAATGTCCGCACGACGAACGGCAGGCCGATAAAGGTCAGCACCACGACCACGCCCCAGGACGTGTACGAGATTTCGACGCCTCGCGGGAGCAGCCTTCCAATCCAGCCATCGCGGGCATAAAGCGCAGCTCGGCGCAATCCCCGAGACGGCCGTGGGCAAGGCAAAGGGCAGATCCACCAGGGCGTCGATCAGCCTCTTGCCGGGGAACGAATAACGGACCAAGACCCAGGCAACGAGGAAACCGAAGACGGCATTCACCAGACCGCCGGTTAAGGAAGCGCCAAGACTGAGGCGATAGGCGGCCACGATCTCTGGACGCGTGACCGTGTCGACAAACCGCGCCCAGCCCATGGTGCTGCTCTTAAGCACCAATCCCCCCAACGGAATGAGCACCAACGCCGAAAGGTAAAAGACAGTGAAACCCATCGTCAGGCCGAAGCCCGGCAGCACACTCGGTTTTTTGAGTTGCAGGGCCATGGTTTATTGCCGTGCCTGATAGATTTCGTCGAAGACGCCTCGATCGCTGAAATGGGTTTTTTGGGCGTTTTGCCAACCACCGAAGACCTCCGCCACGGTGAACAGCTTCAACTCGGCGAACGGCTTGAGCAATTTCGGATCGACGGCCCGGCGATCGCTCGGCCGGTAGAAGTTCTTGGCGGCGATGGTTTGCCCTTCCGCGGAATAGAGATAGCGCAAGTACTCCTCGGCCACTTTGCGGGTCCCCAGGCGATCGGCATTCTTGTCGACGATTGCCACGGGCGGTTCGGCGAGAATGCTGATGCTCGGCGTGATGACCTCGAATTTTTCGCCGCCGCTGCCGACGGTTTCCTGCAGGGCCTCGTTTTCCCATGCGATCAACACGTCGCCACGGTTCTTCCGAACGAAAGTGATCGTAGCGTCGCGGGCGCCGGAATCGAGAATCTTTACGTGTTGATAAAGGTCCTGGACGAATTGCCTGGCCTTTTGCTGGGCCGCCGCGACGGCGGCAGCTTGCTGCGGATCGCGGAGCCTGGCGAGGTCACCCAACTCGCGATGCAACGAGTAACCCCATGCCGCCAGGTAATTCCAACGGGCTCCGCCGGAGGTCTTGGGATGCGGCGAGATTACCTCAACGCCCGGGTTGACCAGGTCCTGCCAATCGCGAATGCCCTTGGGATTGCCCTTGCGAACCAGAAAAAGGATCGTCGAGGTGTACGGGCAGTTGTTGTTGGGCAACTTATGGGGACCGGTTTGCCAGTCGGCGGCCAGCAAGCCGGCGGCGGCGATATTATCGACATCATAGGCCAACGCGAGCGTGACCAACGAGGCTTCCGATCCGTCAATAACGCTGCGGGCCTGCTTTCCGGAGCCCCCGTGGGCCGAATGGACTGTCACGGTCTCGCCCGTCGTCTCTTTCCAGTGCTTGGCAAACGCCGCATCATACTCCTTGAAGAGTTCCCGGGTCGGATCGTAGGAAACGTTCAACAATTCCTTGCCACCGTCCGACCCGCCTGCGGGACCGCAGCCTGGCAAAATCGCCGCACCGGCAATGAGGACAACGACAGCGGCGAGCGTGCAAGAGGATTTCATGGTGGAGGAGCAGTGTGTTTTGCAATTGGCGTACCATTCGATTTTGCGGGCAAAACGGGCCGCCTAGAGCGCGATCGACCAGCACATTCCAGCAAATACAACGGCTGTCCGTCTTATTTACTGGCCGCGACGTGAGCATACACGGCCAACCGAGAGTGGCACGCCGCTTCGTAAGGCCGAATTTATTCTGCTTCGAGCGAACGGAATAAATTCTGTTCTACGAAGGGTCCAAAGTGCCAACGCCACCAACAATAGCGCCGCAGCGTTCGGCTCGGGAACGGCGGCGATCTCTGAGGTGGCGGGGGTGGCGGAGGCCGTCCCCGTCAGCGGCGCAGCCGCTGCTGTGGGATCGAAGTCGAAAATGCCGCCCGCGCCCACCACCAGGCTCGTCCCGACGGGCAAAGCGGCGGCCGAGGTCACTTCCAGCGTGCCAGTCTCGACGAGCGTGCCCCCACCGTAGCTGTCACTGCCGCTAAGGATCAACGCGCCGCTGCCGAACTGGACCAAGCCTCCTGAGCCGCTGATTGACCCCGCATAGGTATAGTTGCCCTCGATGTCAAAGGCCAAGATCCCGTTGTCGATCACGGGGCTGGCATCGTTGAGGCCAGCCGTGCTGGCCTTGCCAATCTGTAGCGTCCCGGCGGAAATCGTCGTGGGTCCACTGTAGGTATTGAGGCCCTTGAGAATCAGCGTGCCGCCGCCGTACAGCGTCAGTCCGCCGCCAGTGGAATTAGGATCCTCGACCAGTCCAGGTTGCAGCGTGATGCTGTTGGTCCCCGTGTCAATAATTGCGCCGCCGGCTTGGATGGCAGTTACGAGCGCGGCCGGCATGAAGGGGGCAGCCGAGGTGTTGGCAGCCAGCGTTCCCCCGTTGAACGTGAAACTTCCGCTATTTCCCAAGGTGATTTCCGGTACTGCAAGAAGCCCGCCGTTGAGTTGGTAGGCGGCAGTACCGCTGTTCTCCGCGAGTTCCAACTTGGTGCCGACGACAGTCACCGTGCCACCGTTTTGAGTGTAGGTGCCTGTGGAGCCAGCCGAACCGGCGCCGTCGGCGAAGTTTCCGCCGTCGTAGAAATCCCCTTGCACAAGCACGGTTCCACCGTTCTGCGTCGCGGAGCAGTTTACGGCCGTCGGTATATTATTGCCCGAAACAACGCCCACGATAAAATTGCCTGTCGTGGTAACAGAGGCGTTATCGTCAATCAGCAAGGAGTTTGTCCCGCGCACAGCAATGCGGTTCAAATTGACAACGGAACTGCCCGTCAGGTAAATCGTTCCTCCCGTCTGCGCGGTTTCCAAGGTCGTTGCCGTGGTGCCGTTGCCCAGTTCTCCGTTGGCCGTCACGGTGAGAGTACCGGAATTGACGTCGAAGCTACCACCGGCGAACTGCGAATTGACGCCGGTAACGACGAGGTTTCCGGAGCCGTTCTGGGCAATCGCGCCGGCGCCTAGTATTGAACCGCCATAGGTGACATTGTCCGCCCGGTCGAACGAGAGCGTGCCGTTGGCCGTGATCACACTGGCCGCGGCGATGCTGCCGGTCGTTCCGCCGTTGCCGATTTGCAGCGTTCCGGCGTTGATCAACGTGGGACCTGTATAACTGTTGGAACCGGTCAACACCACGCTTCCGCCGGGGGTCGTCAACGACCCGCTGCCGCTGATCGTGCCGCCGTAGGTTGCGTTGGAGAGATCGAACGCCAACACGCCGTTGTTCAACACGCTGCCGGCTATGATGCCTCCCGTACTGCCGCTGCCTAACTGCAAGGTTCCCGCGTCGATTGTCGTCAGTCCGCTGTATCCGTTCGTGCCCACGAGGACAACGATGCCGGAGCCGACTTTTGTCAAGGCTATCGGACCCTGACTATCCAAGATTGCACCTTGGAATGTACTGGAAGCATTCGCGGCGCCGACGGTCAGTGTCGTCGGCGTCTGGCTGGACAAAGTCGTGGTTACGACGCCCGCGCCGGTGAGTCCGTTGACGGTAATACCGATGCCGTTTAAGTCGAAGAGGCCACCGGCACTGACGTTCACATTCCCCTTGCCCGTCCCAGAGGGAATGGCGGCGATGCCGCCGACTTGCAAGGTTCCGCCGTTGACCGTCGTGCCTCCGCTAAAAGTATTCGAGCCGCTCAGGGTCAACTGTCCGCCAGCGACGGCGAGAGCCGTCGTTTGGTCGCCGCCGCCGACCGTATCCTGGATGGTGCCGCCAAAGGTCGAGAAACCGTTGACCGTAAGGGTTGAGGAAACGCTCGTGCTGCTATTGCCGACGATCTGGCTGGAGGCAGTCGCCCCGGGAGCGACCGACAGGCCAGCAACCAATGGGCTGAAGCCGCCCAGATCAAGCTTGCCGCTGCTGGCGGCCGAGCCCAGCACGATAGGACTTGTTGGAGACAATGCGGCAGACGATCCGACCGACAGAACACCGCCCTGGATCGACGTTGCGCCACTGACAAGGTTGTTGCCAAGAAGGGTCAGCGTTCCGCTGCCCGCCTTCGTAAGCGAAACGATGCCGTTGCCGTTCTGGATAGTGCCTGCGAACGTGCCGCTCGCATTGGCCAGACCGACGGTCAAGATCGCATTGCCGGAGACACTCGTGGTAATTGTGCCCGATCCGCTTAGTCCATCGACGGCGCCGCCGACGCCGTTCAGGTCGAACACGCCATTAAGTGCCAGGCCGCCCTTTCCCCAGCCGTTGGGCAGGGCTGCCGCGTTGCCGAGTTGCAAGGTCCCGCCAGTGACGGTCGTGCCGTCGCTGTAGGTGTTCGAGCCTGAAAGCAGGAACAGCCCGCCGGCCAAGTCCAGACCGACTTTGTGAGTTCCACCGGCGAGCGAGTCTTGAATCGTACCGCCGAATGTAGAGTTGCCGTTGACGGTCAGCAGGGAATCGGCCGTGGTACTGCTGTTGCCCACGACCTGATCGGCAGCCGCAGCCCCGGAAGCAACCGCCAGACTGGCCAACTGCTGGTTATAGCCGCCCAGATCCAAAGCGGCGGCGCTGCCCGCGGCCCCTAAGGTCACGGTTCCGGCGATGGGCAGGACGTTGTTCCCTCCCAGGACGAGCGTGCCATTCTGCACGGTCGTGCCGCCCTCGTAGCTATTGCCGCCGCTATTGGCCAGGACGAGCTTTCCTGAGCCGGCTTTGGTCAGACCGGTGAGACCGGTGATACTACCCGAACCCGTGAACGTATAGGTGTTCGACGTGCTGACGTTCAAGGAGCCGGGGGCCACGGCGGCAGAGATGGCCACATTGAGACTGGCGTTATTGGCGTCATTGAAGGTCACGCTATCGGCATCGGCAAAGTAGTTGGCATTGTTCTGGCTATCAATCCACGGAGTATTGTTTTGATTGAGGTTCCAGGAAGCCGTGCCCGTGCCGTTCCACACCAGTTTCTGTGGACTGCCGTTGATGGTAAGGACCAGGCTGTCCGACGTTGTCGATAAGGTAGCCTTCTGCCGCGAACTGAGGAAAGCGGTCGAGGCAAGCATCAGGTTGGACACGGAACCCTGGGACAGGCTGCCGAAAGTGGCCAGCGTATAACTTCCGTTGGACAGCGCGGGGCTGAGGTCGTTGATCGCCAGCACCGTCGTGCCCGCGAGCGAAAGCGGACCGGTGACTGCCAGTTCATCGTTGCCAGAGGTCGTACTGCTGGTGAGACCGAATTGCACCGTGCCGCCGCCGAGAGTCAGGGCTGCCAGCGTCAACGTGCCGACACCGTTGCCGCCGTTGCCTGGCGAGAGCGTCTCGCCGCCGCCCAACGCGACTGCCGAACCGATCGTTCCCGATCCGCCAAGCGTGGCCCCGGGGGCAATGGCATAAGCGCCCCCGCCGCTCTGTCGTCCATCGACAAGTAGCGCGCCGCCGTTGACGTTCGTCGGACCCGTATAGGTGTTGCTGCCGGTCAGCGTCAATGTTCCTCCGGCCAGGGTGAGGCCAAGCTTGTGGTTTCCCCCGCCAAGCGTGTCTTGCAGCGTGCCGGCGAAGATCGAAGTGCCGTTGATTGCCAGCGTAGAGTCTGCCGTCGTGCTGCTGTTGCCGACGACCTGGGCAGCGGACGACGTGGACGAGCCGACGGATAGCCCGGCCAATTGTTGATTGTAGCCGGCCAGGTCCAATGTCCCATTGCCGTTGGCGCCTCCGAGCCGTAGCGCGGTTCCCGCAGGCAAGGCGTTATTGGCTCCAAGCACGATCGATCCGCCGGCAATTTGGGTTGGGCCGCTGTAGGTGTTCGAACCGGTGAGGGTGAGTGATCCACCCGTAACGCTCAGTCCGACTTTCTGATTGCCGGAACCGATAACATCCTGAATCGTGCCGCTGAAGGTCGATGTGCCGTTCACGATGAGCAAGGAATTTGCTGAAGTGCTGCTGCTGCCGATGACCTGATTGGCCCCCGTTGCGCCCGCCGCCACGGTCAGGGAGCCGACCTGCTGGCTGAAACCGCCCAGATCGAGCGTACCGCCGCTGCCGGCTGCCCCCAGAACCAAGGCAGTTCCCGTGGGAAGGGCGTTGTTCGTGCCCAAGGCGAGCACTCCCTGGTTGATCGCGGTGACGCCGCCGTAGGTGTTCGATCCGGAAAGCGTCAGTGTCCCACCGGCGACCGTCAGGTTGACCTGGTTCGTTCCGCCGCCCAACGACCCTTGGATCGTCCCGCCGAAGGTAGCGACGCCGCTGACCGTAAGCGTGGCATCGTTCGTGCCGCTGTTGCCAATCACTTCGGCTGACGCAACGGCTCCCGCCGCAACCGACAGGCCGGCAACCTGCGGACTGAAGCCGGCCAGGTCGAGTGTGCCGCTGGAACCTGCAGCGCCAAACGAGACGGTCGTAGTCGGCGGCAGTGCGTTGTTGGCGCCCAGGGCCAAAACGCCCGAGACGATGTTTGTGCCGCCACCATAGCTGTTGCTGCCGCCGAGCGTCAGCGTTCCGCCGCCAATCTGGGCAACGGACCCGCTACCGCTGATGGGGTTGGGATAGCCGGCTGCCCCGTCCGATCGGCCGAAGGCTAATACGCCGTTGTCGACGACATTGGGACTGGAAGCTATCGTAGCTACAGTCCCGCCCGTACCGACCTGCAACGTGCCGGAATCGATGATTGTCGTGCCTGTATACGTCTCTGCTTTGTTCAGTATCAGCGTGCCTTGCCCAATCTGCACCACGTTCCCGGGCCCGCTGATGACCGTGCCCGTCGCGTAGCTGTTGGCGAGGTCGAAGACGAGGGTTCCGTTGTTCGTGACGGGACCCGTGCCGAACGAACCGGTTGCACCGCCATTGCCGATTTGTAAGGTGCCTGCGCTGACGACGGTTCCTCCCGAATACGTGTTTGCCGCGGTCAGCACTAGCTGGCCGGGACCGGCTTGGGTAAGCGTGCCGGCCCCCGAAATCAGCCCGCCGTAGGAGTAGTTGTCGCTGCGATTGAATATGAGCGAACCGGCGTTGGCGATGCTCGGGCTGCTGGAAATGCTGCCAGTAGTGCCGCCGCTGTCGATGGATAGCGTAGCATCGGCCGTGATCGTGGTAGCGCCGGTATAGGTATTGGAACCCGTCAGGACGATGGTCTGGACCTGATTGTCAAGCTTCACGCTCCCCGCCCCGTTGATCACGCCAGGGTAGGTGTACGTCCCCGAGGTGTTGTCGAAGTCCAAGAGCCCGTTATTTACCACGCTCAAACTATTGCCGAGCGTGGAGTTGTTCTTGCCGTTGCCGACGTTGAGTTCGACGTTGTTAATATACGTGGTCCCGCTATATGTGTTGTTTCCTCCGACAAGAACCACGGAACCGTTGGTTGTGGTATTCGAACCGCTGACCACGAGGTTGGTCGGCGTAGCCCCGTTATCGATAACCGACGCGAAGGTCGCCAGGTTCCCTGTGGTGTAGTCCGTCAGGAACAATTCGCCGTTGGCCGGTTCGATATCGCCCGTGGCGGTGGCATCGGTGATCTGCACTGCGCCTTTTGCCGGGCCCGAGTAAAGCACGCCGCCACTGACGACGAGCGTCAAATAGGATACATCCAGCTTCGCCGTTCCGCTGCCGGTATAGCCGATCTTGAGCGTGTTGATATTTACATTCGCCCCGCCGAATCCGGCCAGCGGTGTCGCCGTGGCCCCGCCCGTCACGGTGTAGATGAAGTTACCATTGGGATTGTTCTGCACGGCGCTGGTCGATAGCACGGTGGTGGCGCCGAGCGGCCCGACGACATTGCCGCCGGGGCCCGCCAGGGTGGCGAAGTCCGTCGCGCCCGCTGAATTCGTGTACGTTGCCCAACCGCCGATGATGCCGTTATTGAGAGGCGTATTTGCCACGGTGACGGTACCGGACGCAACGTTGAAGTTGACGTTAGTTCCCTGGATGCGGTTGATGCCCGCCAGAGCCAGCGTCGTGTTGCCGCCTGAGTTGCTGGCGACGATGCTGTACCCCGGTGAGGGCAATGACAGCGTGCCGGCGCTTTGTGTAAATGGGGCGGCGTTTCCGCTGATCTGCAAGGTTCCGTTGGTGAGCGACAGCGGACTTGCCGGATCAAATTTGTTGTTGTTATTGACCGAGTAGTTCAGGACGGCAAGACCGCCGTTGACCGTGAGGCCGCCGCTGAATGTATTTGAGCCGCTCAGCGTGGTTGCGCCGGGCCCGCTGACGACAAGTCCGCCCGAACCAGTCACCACACCGCTAAACAACTCGCTTCCGGCAGTCGTGAGGTCGTAGCCGCCGTTGTTGAGACTGCCCGCAAGCGTGAAGGCACTGGTCGAGCTGTTGGTCCAGGTTTGCGGCGCCGTCAACTGCACGGCCGAATTGATCGCGTTTGCGGAAGCCCCCGCGACCGTGGCGATGCCGCCGCTGCCAAGGCTGAGAACGTAGTCGTTGAGCGTGCCCAGGACGATCGACGCCGAAGTGTCGGAGAACGTCAGGCTTTGCGCCGTCGCCGATCCGCCGAGACTTGACAGATTGTTCGCCTGGTCGGGAAGAATTACGTCGTCGGTTGGACCGGGAACCGTCGATTCCGACCAGTTTGCCGAGTTCGACCAGGAGGTGCTGATCGATCCCAGCCAGGTCGTCGTCGCGGCTCGGACCTCGCCCGTAGAGAACGAGACCGCAGTAACGATCGCCAGGCACGACACGAAGGACCAACGTGGAAAACCGCCGGGGCCCGGGCGGCCCTGCCGGATGAAACCTGGAAAACGACTTGATGAACGAACAGCGCCAACGTTGCGATTTGGCGCCGTCGGCAAACTACTGGGTAATGACATCGATTCCTCCTGTTGGATCGGGCAGCGGATCGGCATTCGCACGAATTCACAACTCGGGTTTCCCCCTGGGCACTCGCGAAAAAAGCGAGCTTGTTGCAACGGTCACAATTGGGCAACTAGCGGTGCCTAGCTGACGCCTTGCTCCTCGTGAACCGGTTGTGCTTTCACGCCGGGTTAGTGACCGAATAGTACTACTGTTTGCCCGCATCGGCGGCCACAGCCTTGACGCGGACGTTGGTCACGCTCCCCTTAAACGGGTTGGGCGCCGTATAATCACCGACAGTTGCACGACCGGTTGAGCCGACAGTAAGCCCGGCCCTCGGCTGCTGCTGGATCAGCCCGTTGGCCTTGCCTTCGGCGACTTGCTTGCCGTTGACGCGGAGCGCCAGGGCGCCGTCCTCAAGGAGCTTCGCCTGTACCTGGAAATGACCGCTGCCTAAGGGCTCTTTGGCGACGATCGTCGTCAATTGCCCGCCTTGGCGGATGGCAAAGGCCAACTTACCCTTGACGAGATAGACGGCATAGCCGCGGGCGCCGCCACCCTGGGTAACCACTACGCCTTCCGTTCCCTGCGGTTCGATCTCCGCCGAGATATCGAGCGTCTTACCGGCAATGGCGGGGGCTTCCGGGGGACGCAGGCTGTCGCCCGACTTCCACGGGCCAACCGCGGTGGTCGAACCGGCCGATACGGCAACGGGATTTCGCCCGGGGCCGTCGGTGTTGCGGTCCGTCTTGCCGTTGGCGGGATCAAGTTCCGCCAGGACCGCCGCGAGCCGCTGCCTTGCGGCCTTGCTCTGTTCGGTGTCGTCGGCGGCATCAATGGGCTTTTCCACGAACGGCGCATCGCCCATGTCGAAGAGCTTGCCCGCCTCGTTGAGCTTATACCCCGCCTCGCGGACATACCAGTGGGCGCGAGTTGCGACATAGGCCCAAGCGCGGGGCTTGCCCGGCTCGCCGCGAAGCTGCGGAGCAAAACTCTGGCTGTCGGTCTTGACACCGTCGGGCAGCTTGACGCCGGCAATTTCGGCAAAGGTAGCATACGGGTCGGCAAAACTCACGATGTCCTCAAGCACCTTTCCCTTGGGAGTCACGGCAGGCCAGCTTGCAATAAACGGGACCCGTGAGCCGCCCTCAAGCATGCTGCCTTTCCAGCCGTTGATCATGCGGCCTTGGACCGGCGCCGGGTAACCGGCGGCCGTGCCGTTGTCGCCGGAGAAAATCAAAAGAGTGTTCTGCCGCAGCCCCAGTCTGTCTAACTCCGCAACCAGGGCCCCGAGCTGCTTGTCCATATAGCGGATGTTGTCGTCGTAGAGCTTGTTTATGTCTTTCGTGCCCTGTACGGTGTCCGGCGTTCGCAACGTGGGCTTATGCACCAAATGCATGGCGTAGTAGAAGAAAAACGGCTTGTCCTTGTGGCGCCGCAGGAAATCGAAGGTAAAGTCCTGGATGACATCAGGGCCGTAGGTCCCTTTCGGCAAGTCGAGGATCTGGCCATTCTTGTTGTACTTCGTTTCCCAGTACCAGCCGCCGGCAGTGTTGTCGGTAAGAAATTCGTCATAGCCCCAATCACCGGGCAATTCGCCGACCTGCCGCCATTTGCCAGCCTGTCCGGTGGCATAGCCGGCCTCCTTTAAGAGCCTGGCGATGGGGTATTCATCGGCCGATTTGGCTCCCGGCCCGCCGCTGCGCCACGACTGGTTGGTCAATCCGCCGGTACGAAAGGCATAGCGTCCGGTTTGCAGCAGGCATCGCGTCGGTCCGCACAGGGGCGATGCGTAGGCGGTGCGGAAGCGCAGGCCGGACGCTGCCAAGGCGTCAATGTGCGGCGTTTGGTGATTGTCGGCGCCATAGACACTGACACCATCGATGCCCAAGTCGTCGGCGAGGACGAAGATGATGTTGGGCTTGGACTGCGGGCCGGCTATGGCCGAGGTCGAGGCGGCGCAAACGAACATGAGGGCGAAGGGAACTGCAAATTTCATCGTGCGACTCCAGAAGACTCTGACATTGGGGGAACAAGCAAGGGGATCGGCGAGAACGTCGCCGTCGCAAGCCCGCACGGCCCTCTGCAACTCACGTGCCGCGTGCACGATCTGACGAGCGCAATACGTGCCCAAACACGCGAAACGCCCCACAGAATCGTCAAACGGCGAAGATCAATGCAGAATCGCCGAGCCACGCGGCCCAGGACAAAAATGCGCCGCAGTCGGTTCTTCTCGCCGCAACCCCTCAAAGGTTCTGGGAATATCTGCTGGACCAGCAATATTGACGGACTCGGCTGGACTCCGTCAGTTCGTCAGTTCGCACCTTGGGCATGGTTTTTTGCCCTTTTTTCGGCGAGCGTCGGCCGCGCGAGCGGCGTTCACGGCTTCCTTACCGTATGGAATGCGACTTGCAAGTAGCGTGGCGGGTCGATATCGAGACCGATATGAAAACCTCGTCGGGAGCATTACTGCGACAAGGAGACATGAGCATGACGCCCAACACTGCTCCTTCTGATGTGAGAAGAACAAAGATGCAGCGCGACTTTTGCCGGCCCCAACACGGCTTTACCCTCGTGGAACTGTTGGTGGTGGTCGCCATCATCGGCATTCTCATTGGCCTGATCGTGCCCGCGGTGCAATCTGCCCGAGAGACTGCCAGGCGGACCCAGTGCGGCAATAACCTGCGGCAAATGGGCCTTGCCGCCGCGAACTATGTCAGTACCTTCGACACTTTTCCCTTGGGGCGCAACCAGACCGGCGAGGACGTCTGGAGCGCACACGCCCGACTACTGCCCTATATCGAGGAGACGGGCGCCTACAAGCAGATCAACTACATCCTAACGCCCGGTAACGCGGCGAATGTGCAGGTCTGCGAGCTCGTCATCAAGACCTTCCTCTGCCCCTCGGACTTCAATCGCATGAATTACCAGGATCCGGCGAACGATAACCAGTATCCATGGGGAAAGAACAACTATCGGGGAAACGCTGGCAATGACACGGGCCAGTGGGACGCCTCGGCCAACCACGAGCAGAACAACGGCATCTTCCTCACCGCCATTGCCGTTCGGCTCAACCAGGTCACCGACGGAGCCAGCCATACGGCGCTCTTCTCGGAAGCCGTACTGGGCGACGGCGACGACAACCACATCGAGAGGCCCGGCGACTGGTTCCGCGTGGACAAGTCCAACCAGACCGCCAAGCAAGTCTATACCGCCTGCAATGCGGTGACCCCCGCGGCGGGGAGCGGATCGCAATTCTCCCGATCGGGCAGGAACTGGGTACGGGGAAACTTCGTCACCACGCGCTACAATCACATTATGCCGCCCAACACCTGGAGTTGCGTTCGATGCACTCGGGCAACGTGGATGCCGGCTCGATCAACGACAACGGCGGCGCGACGACGGCCTCCAGCCGGCATCCCGGCGGGGTCAACCTGGCGATGGCCGACGCCAGCGTGCACTTTGCCAGCGATACCGTGGATATCACGGTCTGGCAGGCGCTCGGCAGTCGCAACGGCGGCGAAACGGTATCGATCGACTGGTAACTATGGTTTGCCGTCATTCTCACCATCAATGGCCTTGCGACGGGCGAAACCGGGGTTGCTGCCGTATTCGCCGGCGGTGAATCTCTTGATATCGGCGCCGATCTTGGTTCTCCGGTCAGTTCAGGGTATGCTACTCTATGTTGTTTTGCCGGAATCATTGCCCCGGTGCGAAACATCCCGACGCGTACGCGAGGAAACTTTGCTTACCCGTCGGGTCTCAATTAATGAACTTCCTTCCCGCGGTACTATTGAGATCGCGACTTTGGAGATCAAGTTAGAGCGATTTCGTTATGACACGTATTTTTGCTATTCGTCCTCTCGTATTCCTGACGCTGGCGACGTCGCCCTTGTGTGGGCCGGCGGTTGCCGCATCCCCGAGACCCAACATCATTGTCATCCTGGCGGATGATCTGGGGTTTTCCGACATCGGATGCTATGGCAGTGAGGTTCCCACACCCAACCTCGATAAGCTGGCAGTCGAAGGAGTGCGGTTCACCCAGTTCTACAACACGCCGCGTTGCAGTCCCACTCGCGCCGCCTTGCTCACGGGGCTTTATTCCCAGCAGGCAGGCATGGGCTGGCTGGACAACAAGGTCGAGCCGAAATCGCGAGGGTTCCACGGTCGTTTGCTTCCCCGCTGCGTCACCATCGCCGAAGTGCTTCGCGACGCGGGCTATTTCACCGCGATGACGGGCAAGTGGCACCTCGGACAACAGAACGGCACGCCGCCCTGGGATCGAGGGTTCATGCGCTCACTGAACTCCCGCTTCGGCGAGGTCTACTTTCCGAAGGAAGCCGATCGGCCCGGCACCGGCGTGCTCTACCTCAACGGCCGCGAGATCCGCAAAGACTCGCCCGAACTGGGCAAGGACTGGTATTCCACCGATCTGTTTGTGGATTGGGGCTTGAAGTTCATCGATGATGCGCGGGCGGAGCAGAAACCGTTCTTCCTGTACATTGCACAGGGCACCGTGCATTTCCCGCTACGGGCGCCCGCCGACGCAATCGCTCATTATCGTGGGAAGTATATGCAGGGGTGGGACAAACTGCGTGTAGAGCGCCACGCGCGACAGATCCAAATGGGAATTGTCGATCCGCGCTGGCCGCTTTCTCCGCGCCCCGACGATTCACCCGCCTGGGACACCCGCGCGCCAGCGCAAAAGGCGATTCGATGAAATGATGGCGACGTATGCGGCCATGATCGAATGTCTCGACCGCAGCACCGGCCGATTGGTGGCGGGACTGAAATTGCGCGGGCTGCTCGACGACACGCTGATCCTCTTTCTGAGCGACAACGGCGGCAATGCCGAGGGCGGTCCAGCAGGCCAGACCCGCGGCACGGGGCCCATCGGCGGCCCGCAGTCGTATGTCATGCTGGGTATGAATTGGGCGACGCTGGCCAACACGCCATTCCGCCGCTACAAGCACTTCACGCACGAAGGCGGAATCAGCACGCCGCTGATCGCCCATTGGCCTCACGGCATTCCTGCCGAGCGCAACGGCAGCCTGGAGAAACAGCCGGGGCATGTGATCGACCTCATGGCCACTGCCGTCGACCTGAGCGGGGCAAAGTATCCCGCCGAGTTCCGCGGCAACGCCATTCTGCCCATGGAAGGAGTGAGCCTGCGCCCGCCTTCCAAGGCAAACCGTTAAACCGCAAGCAACCGATTTTCTGGGAGCACGAAGGGAACAAGGCCGTGCGCGACGGCAAATGGAAACTGGTGCAGAAGTGGCGCGGCCCTTGGGAGCTCTACGACATGGAGGCCGACCGTACGGAGTTGCACGATGTTATCGGCGAATACTCGGACGTGGCAGCCAGGCTGCAGGCCGCCTGGAAGGCATGGGAGCAACGGGCCTATGCCGACCCGTGGACCGGCCCGGATCATACGAATTGGGGACAAGACATCAAGCCGTGACATGCTGAAGCGCGGGCTGCACATTGTCAGTGGGAGGCAGGACCCCGACGATCCGCGGATGTTCGGCAAGGGGCATCTCTTCGAAGAATATCGTTACGCCAACCAGAAGGAACGCGGTTTCCACGAGCGCTACGGGCGCGGCGAGAAACTCAATGCCGGCTGGGCGAATAAATCGGGTTTTGAAAAAGAACCGCTGGAATCGTGAATAAAGCACAAGTGCGATCGGAAGAAATCAACTTGGGCCCGCTGGGTTCCCAGCAGACTCGCTCATTTCTTTCGAACGTACTTAAGGGATGCCCTCAATGAGAACCCGCTATCACTGCTGCTGGCTGCTCGCCGCCCTGCTGCTCCTCGGCAGCGAACTCCGGGCCGCGGCATCGGCCAAACCCAACATCGTCTTCATCCTCGCCGACGATATCGGTTACGGCGACTTCGGTTGTTACGGCGCAACGCGCGTGAAAACACCGAACGTGGACCGCCTGGCGCGCGAAGGCATCCGTTTTACCGATGCGCACGCCACAGGCTCGGTTTGCACGCCCACCCGCTACGCTTTCATCACCGGCCAATACGCCTGGCGCAACCCAGCGGGCTCCAGCATTCTAAACGGTGAAGCTCCCTTGGCGATCGATACCTCCAAGCCAAGCACGGCATCGCTCTTGCGGAAGGCCGGTTATAGGACCGGCATCGTGGGCAAGTGGCACATTGGTCTCGGCAACGGCGAACTGGATTTCAACCGCGAGATCAAGCCCGGCCCACTGGAGGTCGGTTTCGACTACGCCTTCTTCTTCCCTGCCACCGGAGATCGGGTTCCCTGCGTTTTCATCGAGAACCACCGGGTTGTCGGGCTGGACCCGAAAGATCCCATCCGCGTCAGCTACAAGAGAAAGGTCGGCGACGATCCGACGGGCCGCGAGAATCCGGAGATGCTCAAGCTGATGTTTGCCCAAGGGCACGACGGGACGATCGTCAACGGCATCAGCCGCATCGGTTGGATGAGCGGCGGCCGGGCAGCCCGCTGGAAGGACGAAGACATGGCGGATACGCTGACGCAGAAGGCAGTCGCTTTCATCGAGCACAGCAAGGACAAGCCCTTCTTTCTGTACTTTGCCACGCACGACATCCATGTGCCCCGATGGCCGCACGCCCGATTTCGCGGTACGAGCGGTTGCGGTACGCGGGGCGACGCGATTCAGCAATTCGACAGTTGCGTGGGGGCAATCCTGGCCACGCTGCGGAGATTGAAGTTTGAGGACAACACGCTCGTGATAGTCACAAGCGACAACGGCGGCGTGCTCGATGACGGTTATGCCAGTCACGATGCCGAAAATGGGCATGGGCACCAGTGCAACGGCACGCTGCGCGGCTATAAAGGCAGCCTCTGGGAAGGCGGCCACCGCGAGCCTTTCCTCGCCCGCTGGCCCGGCAAGATCAAGCCTGGCGGGCAATCCACGGAACTCATCGGCCTGGTCGACATGCTTGCCACGTTCGCCGCCATTGCCGGCCGCGAGCTACCGGTTGACGCCGGTCCCGACAGTTTTAACGTCCTGCCTGCCATCTTAGGCAAAACATCGCCGCGAGAAAGTCTTGTCGTGCAGGCCAATGGCACACAGCGGTTGGCGCTGCGTAAAGGCCCTTGGAAACTCATTCCCGCTGGCACGTCCGCCGGCAACGGGGACAAACGCAAGGCCAGCAGCGGGCAACTCTTCAATTTGGCAGACGACTTAGCTGAGACAACCGACGTCGCCGCGACGCATCCGGACATCGTAAAAGAGTTGACTGGCGATTTACAGGACATCCGCCGCGGCGACCACACACGGCCGTAAACTGTTACTGCTTCACCGGCCGGCGTGGAGACGGGTGAGAAAATCTCGACAAGCCCGGCCAACGCTGGGAAAGCGGCCGAAAGCATCGCTTTCAAGGGTCCCCGTTGTTGCACTACGCGTGGGTCTTCCTTGACCGAATCGACAACGCAGGCAGGCAGCCACGTTAGATTTTGGGATCGAACTGCCAATTCCAAAACCAGTACCAATAGTCCTCGATAAGTTGTGCATTTGGATGGTCGTTCTCGACCTCGAGGTCGATCAGCGGTATCACGCTTAGGTTGCCGTCTCGCAGCGTCTTGCACTTAAGCCCCGTTCCATCTTGTGCGGTTTGATCGGAGGGAGGCAGCAAGGCAACGACATTCACATAGGACGTCCACGGTCGGAGTACTCCGGAGTCCTCGGGGCAACGCGCATCGAACGGAATGTAAAGCTCCGCGGAAAGGAAGTCGAAGTAGCGAACCAGCCATTTGGCTACCGTGCGGGGCAGTGGCCCGCGCGGAAGCCCCAGTGCGGCCAGTATCCGGCCTTCCTGCGTCTGCGGTTTCGGTGGTGGGGTGACAACGGACAATTCTTCGGTTGACACCGATGTTGTCGTAATGCGCTCGATCATCTGTCAAGTCTCCTCTTCCCTGCGGTACTTGGCCCAATCGATTCCTAGCTTGCGCATTCTCGCCCGCAGAGTGTGCGGGTTGATCTTTAGCAACGCGGCGGTTCCGCGGCGGCCCTCGATGCGGCCGCGTGTGACGACCAACACGCTTTCGATGTGTTTTTTCATCGCGGCGTCCAGCGACAGCACCTCTGACGAGGCGAGAGCGGCCGGCGACGACTGGCTCCGCCCCGCGGCGGCCGGCCGCTCGCTGGCCCCCAGGGCGCCGGCCACGTCCAGTCGCTTTCCATTGCCCAAAATCGCCGCGCGATCGATCACCGCCCCTAGCTCTCGGACGTTGCCCGGCCAGGCATACGAGGTCAGCAAGCGGATGTCTTCGACCGTCAAAGGGGCCTCGGGCAACACGAACCTCACCGCCGCCCGTTCGGCAAAGTGCCGTGCCAGCGCGGGAATATCCTCCGGCCGCTCGCGCAGCGGCGGCAAGCGGATGGGAAAGACTGCGATGCGATACCAGAGATCTTCGCGGAATCGCCCTTCGGTCACCATCGCCGCCAGGTCGCGATGGGTGGCGGCCACGATGCGAACGTCGACGTGCACCGGTTCGTGCCCGCCCACGCGCTCCATCCAGCCGTCCTGGAGGATTCGCAGCAGGCGAACTTGTACGGCCAAAGGCAACTCGCCAGCCTCGTCCAGCAAGAGGGTGCCGCCATTGGCCCGCTCGAACCATCCCTGCCGCGCCTCCACCGCGCCGGTGAAGGCCCCTTTCTCATGACCGAAAAGCTGCGAGTCGATCAACTCCGCCGGGATCGCACCGCAATTCACGCGGAGGAACGGTCCATTGGCCCGCGGCGACTGCGTGTGGATCATCCGGGCGATGAGTTCCTTGCCGGTGCCCGTTTCGCCGAGGATGAGTACGGGGGCGTCGTTCCGCGCCACCAAGGCGACCCGTTCGATGACGAGTTGCAGCCCCGAGTTCTCGCCCACGATGAAGTCGGCATCGATCTTTTTCCGCCCCAAGCGATTCAGCAACGATTCCTTATCCGCCTCGGCTGCCGCTTGCATGGCCGCCATCTCGCGGAGCCGCCGATCGTTTTCCAGGGCCACCGAGAATGGCTCGATGAGGGCCTCGAGCAGGCAAGCGTGCGAATCATCGAAGGTCGTGCCGGGCTGAGCCACGAATACAACGACGCCGGATGGGTTTTGCGTGTCGCCGAGTGGCCCTGCCACGATGTCGGCCGTAACTCCCGGCGGAACGATCATCGTCAGAAGTTCATTGCCGGGGCGAACTGTGTCCTGGTGTAGCACATGGCGCTTGCGGCACCACGCCAGTAAGTCTCTGAACTGGCCTTCATCGCACGACGTTCGAGCCTCAGGCAAGAGGTAATCGGGTACCGAAAAACCTACCGCAACCGTTTCCAAGCACGATCGCTTTCGATCGATCTTGCGAACGAGCAACTGCCCAATGGGCCCAAGTTTCGCAAGAATTCGACCAATCGTATGCGCCGACTCCTCGATTTCGATATGACGGCATGCCTCCCGCCAGACATCGACGAGGACCGAGCGATCGACTCCAATAGGCGGGAAGCCATCGTATTTCATGGGAATCCTATCCGCCAACACAGTTGCTTCCATCATATTTAACGGTTATCTGGCCAAATGGACCTTTATGAGCGCCGCTACGTTTGCTGGGCGAATTACGATAACGATTCTTAACATACTGCTGTATTATGACTTGCGACAATAATACCAGCAGTGTGAACTATTACCAGCTCAGCCGGCATCACCTGAAATCATTACAGGCAAAAAGCTTAAAATGCAAATCGCAGGCCAAGAGAGCTTTGCCAATAAATAAGAACAACTCCGGAAGCAAACTGCCTGTTTCCTCAGACGGCCAAAATCAAGTCGCTGGAGCTCGGGCTTTAGCCGACTTTTTCCCGCGATCAACGCCGATTATGAATGCCCGCAACCTGCCACGGCGCGCGGGCTGAACCCCGGCGACACGGCATAGCATTTGCTCGCTTTCTCTCCTAGTTAAACCAACTCAGAGAGGCAGGACCACAGTTCTTGCCGTCTTGCAAAGTGAGTCCGCGGCGTCTTATCTTCGCGGCATGCAATTTTCTGGCGGCGGACTGGGTTTGCTATCTCCGGGCTAATCAGAGAATTAGAGGCAAGAAAGGCAAAAGCCATGTCAAAGATATTTCGGGGATGTGTTACGTTGGTTGCGATCGCCCTTAGCGGGTTATGCGCAAATGAGTGCTTCGCGCGAGGTGGTGGTGGGGGCGGCCACGGCTTTGGTGGGGGCGCATCCCACAGCTTCGGTGGAGCGGGCGGGTACCACAGCTTCGGTGGAGCGGGCGGGTACCACAGCAGCTACGGCGGAGCCCATGTTGGAACTTTTAGCTCAGGCGCACGCTCCTTCAGCGGCAGCGGCTTCAACAGGGGCTATGCGGGCAACTATGCCCACTCCAACTACGGCAACTATTTTGGCGGAGGCTATGGTTACGGGCGAGGAGGCTACGGTTACGGCCGCGGATATGGGGGTTGGGGTTGGGGATGGGGCGGTTGGGGCCTCGGGCTCGGATGGGGCTGGCCGTGGTATGGTAGCTATGGTTATGGGTGGGGCAATCCGTATGATTACGGCTACTCTTACCCTAACGACAGCTATTACTACACTTACTCGCCCACGGATACGACGGCGACCTATCCAAGTGCTCCACCACAGGTTCCCACCGCGACGACGAGCGATACGGCTCCTGCGTCGGAAGATCAGCAACAAGCTGCGCAAGAGGCGTTGCAATACTACACCGACGCCCGGACGGCTTTCGAACAGGGGGATTATCGCAATGCACTGAGAATGGCGGGCCACGCCGGCATTGAGGCCCCAGGCAACGCCAAAGTACATGAATTGACTTCCTTGGCACTGTTCGCCCTGGGCAACTATCCCGCGGCGGCCAGTGAGGCACACGCGGCAATGGCCATGGGGCCGATCGCTAATTGGGACGATCTGTACGGGTACTACAACAACGTCAACACGTACACTGATCAGTTGCGGGCCCTGGAGAAGACGGAAGGCCAGAATCCTAAGTCGGCCGCCGACCACTTCCTGCTGGGTTATCAGTATCTCATGACTGGAGCCCGGAGCGCGGCGCAATCTGAATTTGCCGCGGCGGTGAAATTGACACCCAAGGATCAGATCGCCGCTCACTATCTCAAGCAACTCCAATCCAACGCACCGCTGACTCCCCCGACACCGCCGCAAACCGCGGCAAGACCGGGAAGCCAGACGATGTAAGGACGCACCAAGGAATAAGGCTTTAGCCCGCCACGGCAAATCGTGACGGGCTAAAGCTCACTTATTTTGGGGGGGCTCCAAGTCGGGCCTCGGCCGGCCCGCCATTGGTGACTACGAAGGCAGGCCTGAATCTTCATTTTCCGCATGCTGAATTGAGGTGGAACGCCAACAGCAAGCATGAGCAAGGGACGACCATGCTGGTCGCCACACGGAACCAAGGTGCGCTGATTTTTTCGCTTTGACTGCGATGCGTTCTAAAGCAACTATTGGAGGTATGCGCATCCTTCCAGGTTCTCGTCGAATGCCTGACGTCTTTGCGCTAGGCGTGCGTGGAAGTTCAGCCGGCCTCCCCAGCAGGACGGTCGTGGGCGTTGCAGAAGCCCCGGGGCCGATGGTTCGTTCATGTCGCCGGGAAGACCTCGATTGGATTGCCGCGATCCATAAATCGCAGTTCGATACGTCGGTGCGTCTGTTGGGACGACTTTCTTCGGCCTTGATCGCCGCTCTTTATGAAGAGTTCATCGATCGGTCGATTTTTTTGCTGCATACCGACTCCTGCGGTGAGATCGACGGTTTTGTCCTGGGCGGACCGTCTCCTGCGATGCTCCATTGCCGACTCGCTTTTCTTCGCCGTCGTGGTCTGCTCTGGGGCGCGGAAGTTGCCTGTCGGCCTCGACTATGGTTGCGTTCCCTCCGCTCCATTTTCCATTTGCTGGAAAACTGGATGGGGACGGTCGCCGGAGACGGGCTCGAAGAGGACTTCCGCCTTTTGTCGATTGCGGTAGCCGCCGTGCGCTGCGGCGAGGCGTCGGCACAGCGCTGATCAGCGGCTTCGAGGAATCGATCCGGTCGACGTGCAACGCATACGGTCTCCATGTATTAAAAGACAACGCCGCCGCCATTCGCTTCTATGAGAAGCTGGGGTTCGATCGGACCGGCGAGAGGGGCGCCTCGTGGATGTTTCGCAAGAAACTGGCGAAACGGACATAAGTACGCCCTTCACCCCTAATTACTTTCGCTTATACGTCGCCCATGGAAGGAATTGCCCGGCGGCGTTCAAAGTGCCAGCTTCAGTCGCACGCCCGGGGGGGTTTGGTTGCCGCGCGGCCCTCTTGACGCATTCCCTTAAATACCATTATTTTATGAACCAGGAGGATATTGCATGAACTTCATGTTTTCCGAACACTTCTACCTGCGGGCGGCCATTTGCCGCACCTTGACAGCGCTGTTGCCCTGTTTGATCATGCTTTGCCCATTGTCGGTTGCCGGGCACGCGTCCGGTTTTCCCCAGCAAGAGGGCCATTTGGCGCCGCTAGCGCCCGATCAAACGCAGATACTCACTCGTGCACGCGAAATCCTCAACCAGGCCGCCATCAGCGAGGCCGAGCGGGAAGTGCGGCTGCAGGTCGTCCGCGCCACGCTAACGGGAACCGCCATCCGGCCGGATGACGATTATCCCGAAATTCGCAACCCCAAGTATTGGACGCTGCTAGACGACGTGTTCATCGTGGCCCCGGGCAGCATGCCCGTCGACGCCATTGCCGATCTATGGATCGTGCACGAGAACGACGGCGTTCCCGTTCCACGGATCCGCTGCTACAAATACTCGACCTTGATCCTGATTGAGGGATACATCCAATACTTCCGGCACACAGGCAATGCCGCGGGACTGGCTGCATTGAACCGGTTGATCGGCAGCCGGAAGATCCCCAACGGGTTGCCCAACTATGGTGACGGTTTGCTTTGGAAGCGGCGGTTGGGTGGCAACGATCTGCTGCCGGGCGATCAGGTATGGTTCGACAACCCTTTTTTCGGTCGCGGCCAGGAACTGATTTATCAGGAATCGTGCCAGGCGGCCATTCGGGAAGGCAAGTCGCCGGAAGCAGCGGCCGCTTTGGCAGCCGCCTATACCAAGGCATTGATCGCCGGCGAAGAGGGAAGCAACGTTTTTTGCCTGGGCGACGACAAGTTCATCCGCTGCGCCAGTTCGCTGTCGCGGCTCTGCCGCGATTCCTTTCAACGCCACGAAAAGGAAAAGGCGGCAATCCACGAACAGGTGCTCACTCCCAAGATCTTCACCTTCAGCCGCTTTCAAGAGCACATGGTCGACGATAACTACTCGGCCCAGGCCTGTTTGCGGGCAAACCCGGGGGGCGTGCAGCCGAAAGACTTCAAGATTGAGCGAGTCCGCGCTCCGATGGATCCGGGGGTCCTTCTGAGGCTCTACGCCGGCTCCGCCCCGAGCCAATCTTTGGCGTCGATGATCGACGCCATGGCCAGTCGCAACCGGCCGCCGCGGCTGGTCCCGCTCGGTGACGCTACAGTCCCGCTCTTCGAAAAAGCGTACGATTGGTCGGAACAGCAGCGGGTGCGCAGGGCGATGGACGCCGTGGCGCGAATTCGCAGCGACGAAGCGTGGTGGCAGCTTCGCGAGCGCATTCACGATGGCCGCTACGTGCTGACCGCGGCCCGCGGTGGCGTTACCAGGAACTTCACCCTGGGAGCGATTTGCAGCGACATCCTCGATTCGAGACTCTGCCTGGCGTTCGTTTCGCACTTGCCTTCAGTGCCCGGACGATTGCCGGCGAGCTTTCAGCCGGAAGAGGAATACTGGCGACACGAGGCCGAATGGGCCGCCCGCCGCGCTCCCCTCTATGCGATGCAGGCGGCCTTGTGCCAGCGGGCGATTGAGCAATGGGACGCGGTTGCGGGCACTTTGCCTGGCAGCGACGGGCAGTCGCACGTCTACACGGCGGATGAAAAGGCCCGCTATGTCGCAGCCCTGAAGAAAGAGATCGCCCGGCGAAAGGAGACCAAGAAGGCCGCGTACGAGGAGGTAGTCGTGCCCTGGCTACCGGCTCCAGACGGCTGGGAAGGGTTTGATGCCCAGCGGGCCCAAGAGGCGCGGACCGAGTACGAACGGAAGATTGCCGAGGCCAACTGAAAGCGGGATGCACGGCGCTACGTCTCGACTTTGCCGCTCGGCCTGGCATGTCGCCGCAAGTTCATTTGGCAAGCTCGCACGCGGCGCTCGACCTCCGCGACCAATTCGCGTTCCTCGCATGCGGCCACTTCCTCCGAACTTATGGCTTCCCCGTAGTGCACGTGGATTGTTCCCCCGCGGGGGAATTTTCTCGATCGCGGCCAGGCGTGGAAGGCGCCCTCGATGGCCACGGGGAGGATCGACGCATTGGAGCGCGCGGCCAACACCGTGAAGCCCGGCCGAAATGTGGCAATCTCGCCGTCCGACGATCGGCGCCCTTCCGGAAAAATTAGCACCATCTCGCCACGTTTCAAGCGGCGGAGCGACTCCTTGATGCCCGTCAGCCCCAGCCCGTCGCGGTCGATGGGAATGGCGTCCAGCGTGCTAATCAACCAGCGCAGCGGGGGAAAGTGGAATAAAGTCTGACGGGCCAGATAGTTCATGCGCCGGGTGCAACCCGCCCCAATAAACGGCGGGTCAAAATGGCTCTGGTGATTGGAAACGACAAGCACCGCCCCCCGCTTGGGTATATTCTCCTGCCCGCTATACCGTAATCCCCAAATGTGGCTGCCCGTCAGAACAATGAGGCCGCGGAGCAGCTCGTACCACAGGCGGCTGGAGAGGGGGCGTTCAGACATGGGTAAGGTGAATGGAGGAAGCACGGGAAAGACTGGTTGGAAATTGTAAATTGGCCGGGGGAAATTACAACCGGACAAGCGGGCTGTCGATTTAATTAATCAGCCGCGGAGCGGCGGAAGAGAATAGCCCGGGGCGTAAGCCTCGGGTTGAGGTTCAACAACGCTCCAGCCTCGGAGGGGCGACACTTCGGCGTCCCATCGTGTCGCCGCTCCGCGGCTGAAGACCAATTTCGGCTTCTTCCCTGGGGCTCACGCCCCAGGCTAGTTCCTTCCACCGCTCCGCGGCTAATTAAATCAACAGACCGCAAGTCGAGATGGTGATCACCATTGGCGGAAAGTCTTCCGCTTGCGCCGGATAGCCGGCCTGCGACTTCCGGGCCGGGCAATTCTGTCGGATTTATCCTTACCCCATGAGCACAAACCGGGTAGAATTGACTTGGCAGAGTCTTCCACAGCGCGGTTCTGATTTCGATAAGGGGCATATTATGAGTTTCCGAGCATTCCTGCGAGTCGTCGTAGTAGCGGCTTCACTCTTGGTTCCCTCTTCGCTGGTCTTTGCACACGGCGGCGGTGGCGGTGGCGGCGGCGGCGGCCATGGTGGTGGCGGTGGCGGTGGTGGCCATGGCGGCGGCGGCGGGGGCAGCCGTGGCAGTTTTGGGGGCAGCTTTGGGGGCAGCGGCTACGGGGGCGCGCACTTCAGTTCGTCCTATGCCGGCAGCGGCGTGCATGCGTCGACTTACTCGTCTTCCCCGCACTATTCCTCCTACTATCACAATGGCGGCTATGGCGGCTATGGGGGGCGGTATCCTTATTGGGGCGCGGGCTGGGGCGGCTGGGGCGGCTGGGGATGGGGATGGGGCTGGGGTTTCCCCTTCTGGTTTTCGTATTGGGGCGGCTATCCGTACGGCTGGTACGGCTATGGGGCCGATTACTTCGCTCCGTACGGCCCGGTCTGTGTGACCGGTTATCCGCAAAGCGACTATATGTATCCGTACGCTGACGATGGCCAGTCCACGGCAAACTACGCGCCCACGCCCACGCCCACGCCCACGCCCACGCCAACGCCCACGCCCACGCCGCCGCTGGCGAGCGAAACCCCGGAGGACTCGGGTAACGAAGGGCTCCAGTACTACAACGATGCCCGCGCGGCTTTCGGCCAGGGCGATTATCGCAACGCGATGCGGCTGGCTGGCCACTCGGCCGTGGAATCGCCGCAAAACCCCAAGGTCCACGAATTGTTGTCTTTGGCCGCTTTCGCGTCGAGCAACTACCTCGCCGCGGCAACCGAGGCTCACGCGGCCCTGGTCTTGGGTCCGCCTAGCGATTGGAACGAACTTTACAGCTATTACAATGACGCCGATCGCTACACCCAACAACTTCGCAAGCTGGAAAAGAGCGTGGCCGACTCGCCCAAGAAGGCTCCGGAGCAGTTCCTCTTAGGCTATCAGTACCTGATGACCGGCGCTAAAGACCAGGCCAAGCGGCATTTCGCCGAGGCGGCCAAGCTGACCCCCAACGACAAACTGGCCCAGCATATACTCAAGCAATTGGAGTCTAATAGTCCTGTCACGCCGCCCGAGCTGCCAAAGCCTACCGCGCCTCAGAGCAAGGAAGGCGGCAAACTTCTATAGCATCCGCATCACGTAACCGTCAATTTCATTTACTGTCGGCACGAGCCGGTGTCGCGACACCGGATCTGGCTATCTCTGACTTGACGGTTACCAATCGATTCCCGCCTTCGGGCGTGCGGACGAGGAGCATCACGCCCTTGGAAAGCGACTGCTGCTTGATCGCCCGTCGGAGCTCGACGACGGAATGTACCGCGGTCGTGTCGACCTGCATCACCAACATCCCGCCACGGAGGCCAGCCTGCTCAGCCACGCCGCCGGACCGAACCTCTTTTACCAACGCACCGCGGAATCCCTGGTAGTTGAAGCGATCGATATCGGCCTTGGCCAAATCGGCGATCTTGACGCCCAGCGAATCTATCGCCAGGCCGGTCGCGGCATTGGGGGCCTGCATGATCGCGCCGGCAAGCCCCAGAGACTTCGGCAACGGGCAGACGGCGATGGCGAACGTCCGCGGCTTGCCGTCGCGAATGATCTTAATCGACTGCGGCGTTTCCAGCGGGGCCCGTTCGACGATTTCCTGCAATTGGCGCGGGTTTTGGACGTCGTGGCCGTCAAACTGGAGTATGCGGTCCTTGGGATGAAGTCCCGCCTTGGCGGCGGGGCTTTCGGCGATGACATCGGCGATGAGCACGCCCTTGTCCGGTTCGATCCCCAACTCGTCAGCTTGCCTGCCGTCGATTTGTTCGATTCGCACGCCGAGATAGGCGCGTTGGACCGACCCTCTGTCGATAAGCTGCCTGGCGACCCATTTTGCCAGGTTGGCAGGAATGGCAAAGCCGACGCCCTGGTTGGTCCCGCTATGGGAAGCGATCGCCGTATCGATTCCCACGACCTCCCCGTCGAGGTTCACTAAGGGGCCGCCCGAGTTGCCCGGATTGATCGCCGCATCGGTTTGCAGGAATGATGCTCGGCCGCCAGAGGGCAACACGCGGGCCTTGCCGCTGATGATGCCCGCGCTGACCGTCAAGTCCAGGTCGAAAGGATGCCCCAACGCCAGAACCCAGTCGCCGATTTCCAACTTGTCGCTGTCGCCCAAGGTCGCAGCCTGCAGACGGTGATCGACCTTGATGCGGAGGACGGCCAGATCGGACGACTCATCGCTTCTGACGTCTTCCGCACGATACTGCCTGCCGTCGGCCAACTCGACCGTGACTTCGTCGGCCCCCTCGACCACGTGATAATTGGTGAGGATTATTCCCTGGGAATCGATGACGACGCCGGAGCCAAGGCCCGCCCGAGCAGGCATTTCCGCTGGCACGAAGCCCGGTGCTCGATCGCTGAAAGGCGCCGGACTCGTTGCGTCGGACGAGCGATTGGCGCTGGAGGGAGCCGGGATCATCGAAAGGGCTCGCGGTCGGACGGTGGTTTTGATTTTGACCACGCAGGGAATGACCCGTTTGGCGACGGCGCGGAAGGCCCGGGAAAGCGACTTAGCCGAAGCGATATCCGCGGCTTCGTCGGCCCTGCTTAACGAGGCGCAAAAAACGAGCAGACTAATCGCCGCCAACGCGTGGAAGCGGCGGCGAGAGAACAAAGCTACGAGCGGGAACATGGCACCTTTCCTCCGTAAAAGAGCGCGATTGACGGCATATTCTACCACTTGGCGCGGCGTTCAGCCCAGAGCAATGCCAGGCACGGCAGGCCGGAACAAGCGTGCGAGGTTTCCGCAGGGGTTTGCCCGCATTCTTGACGGAACTTCGCACGCTTGTTCCGGCCTGCGCTTTGCTTTACCGTGCCTTTGCGAGGGAAGATTCACCTGTCGGCGCAAGGCTCAGCAGGGCAATTTGGTTGGTGCCCCAAAGGATGTTGACAAACTTCGGACTGAGAGGTAACAATATATAGCGAATTGTTGTGAGGACCCCCAACACAACCGGGGCTCGCGGACTCGTGAGCCGGGTTGTGTTGGCGGTTCTGCGAAGAACTGCCTATCTAATGAACTGGTTGCTGCATGCACACGGATGAGTCCGATTTGGTGCCGCCTTTGCAGTCTCTATTGCAGGCTTGTGAAGAGCGGCTTGGCTATACGTTTTCCGACAAGCAAATGCTCCAGGCGGCGCTGACGCATGCCTCGGGTGCCGAACACCGCTTGGCATCGAACGAACGCTTGGAATTCCTCGGCGATGCCATTCTCGGGGCGGTCGTCTGCGAAATGCTATTTCGGCAGTTTCCCCAATACCTGGAAGGGGACCTGACGCGGATCAAGTCGATCGTGGTCAGCCGCCAGACGTGCGCCAAGATCAGCGAGGGTCTGGGAATGCAGGAATTCCTCATTTTGGGAAAGGGCATGACGACTTTTCCCTCCGTCCCGCCGTCGCTGCTGGCCGACGTCCTCGAATCGCTCGTGGCAGCCATGTATCTCGATGGCGGGAACGAGGCAGTCCGCGTCTTCCTTCACCGCCACATGGCCCCTGAAATCGAGTTGGCTGCCGGCGGTGAGATGGGCAGCAACTATAAGTCAATGCTCCAACAACTCGCCCAGCGCGAGCATGGCACTACGCCAACGTATCAGTTGCTGGACGAAAAGGGGCCCGATCACAGCAAGTGCTTCAAGATTGCCGCGCAGGTGGGCAGCAATCGCTTCGAGGCGGCCTGGGGCCGCAACAAGAAGGAAGCCGAGCAGCGGGCAGCCCGAAACGCCTTGAGCGAGATCCACGGGAAAGCGGCGCCCTATCCGGCGGACTAGGGCAGGGATAGTGGATAGTGGACGGTGGACGGTGGATAGTGGACGGTGGATAGTGAGCGGGGAGCGAGGAGAGAGGAAGGGGCACGGAGACGCGAGGGGAGCCGCTAGAATGGGGTGCTGACAGTGCCGAGGCAACAGACGTGGCGGGCTTACCGTCCACTATCCACCGTCCACTGTCCACTGTCCACTGTCCACTGTCCACCGTCCACCGTCCACCGTCCACTGTCCACCGTCCACTGTCCACCGTCCACTGTCCACTGTCCACCGTCCACTGTCCACCGTCCACCGTCCACCGTCCACCGTCCACTCTCCCTGCTTCCCCAAGAAAGTAGAAACGCCCGGTCAGCCGTGCCGGGCGCTCCTTTCTCGTCGTGACAAGGCAAAGTTCACCGAAGCGGTCTGCGAGCCGCGAATCAAGACGGCCTGATTCCACCGCGGAAAGCCGCGGCGGGGCACGTCTGGCGAGCGATTTCATCGCCGCGGTGGTACCGAAGCCCTCTCGGACCAAAGGCACCTGCCAGCGGCGAAAAACTGCTCGACGCGAACCTCCAGCCGCCTCCGCCTACTTCTTAGCCGCTTTCTTCACGGTCTTCTTGGCGGACTTCTTCGCGACTTTCTTCGCGACCTTCTTCTTCGCTGCCTTCTTCTTGGCCACAGTCAAACCTCCTAAGAAACAAAACTGGGAACGAGCGCCTCGATCTCACTCTCGGCACAAGGCCGGCGACTCGAGGCGAATCGCTCCGAAACAAGGAAGCCGCATCTTGACTTTGGCATCTCGTCGGCACGAAGCCGAGGCGACGCATGCCGCAATGGACTTCCTCACAAACGTTCTTCGAGCATGTCTTCCTTCACAAGATGGCTCGAAGGGAGAGGGCCTCCAAGGCCCTAACTATCTAGATGTTATCGGCTTATAAAATCTTTTCAAGCTCAATTCTTGCTCGACCGCGCATTTTTCTTCGATCTCGAGCGCGCGGCGATGCGATGCGCCGCAGGCGATGATGCGCGGAGAAGCCCGCGCATTGCGCGCTCTTCGCGATGTGTTCTGGAACTCTTCGCGCGCCGCGCGAACACGCGACGGCATCTTCGTAGCGCTCTGCACTGCATGGCAATGCTTCGATCATCGCGGCATCACCAACGGGTTCGCGCCGTCAGTTCACGAAGCCTCACGCTGCGCGTTTGCCGTCGCGCGGTGCATGCCGCGCACGATCGATCGCGCAACGCGCGAATATGCCTGCCGCCGCCCTTTGATCGAAGCGACGACAGGCGATGTGACGTTGCCGTAAACTCTTTTTGCTCAAATAGTTGCGCAACGAGCGCAGACGCGATCCCGTGCGCAGCGCGAACCGCCTTCGCGACAGGCACGAGGTGCGATCGATCCTCTGTGAGATCTGCGCGCACGTCGTCGACTTGTCGATGCTCATCCTTGCGCGGCAGCCTGCTGACGATCGTTGACGGCAGCGTTTGAGCGATGCAATCGCATCGCGCCGTTGGCGGCGTGATGGTCTCGGCGGCATCGGGCGAATGTCCTTTCACTGCGCTTCGTCGAGCCGCGCGAATCGACGTGGGATGATCGTCGCGCAAGCCCTGGAACCGATCACTGAAAGGAGGAGAAGCGGAGAATTCGATCCGCAAAAATTTTTTCCGCGCGAAAGCGATCCACTTGCCAGAAAACCTTGCGAGACAGTTGGAGTCCAATACACATCGAACGGAGACTCAGCAGGTTGAGCTATAGCGATGGGAGGATGGACTGCCGCATCATTCCCATTCGAAGAGCAAGCGCGAAGGGCAATCGTGCGAGCGGATGATGCATCCGGCGGCAGTTTGCACGACTGGACGCTGCACGAATGCGTCAAGGCGTCGCCGGTTGCACGTACGCGACCTCGATAATGACGACGTCGCCATTGTTGATACGCTGCACGACCTCGTAAACGTGCTGCTGGAACTTGTGCGGCGCCTCCTCCTGCAGCTTTTCGTCCACCAGGACATTGACGGCGTACTCCGAGGCGGTACGAAATCGCTGACCGAGGCGGCCGTGATGCGTGAGGGCATAGTAGCGTCGGACTTCGGGCTGCCTGGCCAACTCGCCCGCCACGGTCGTGCCGTCCAGCGGACCCCCGCAGAATTTGAAAATGAAACGCTTCATGGCGTTACATTATACGCCAGAACCAGTCCGTAAGCCGAGACCCGTACCGCGGATTTTGCCGCATCAGCCGATTGTCGAAAACGGCGGCTTCTGCCAGAATAAAGGCCATGATCGTAACCATCGACGGCCCCGCGGGGGCGGGAAAAAGCAGCGTCGCCCGGGAATTGGCGCGGCGATTGGGCTACTGCTATCTGGACACAGGCGCCATGTATCGCGCCGTCGCCCTGGCCGGATTGCGGGCCGGTGTCGATTGGAACCAGCCCCAGCAGTTGGCCGTATTGACGCCAACCTTGGATCTTCGTGCGGCCGGGGGGCGCATCTACCTGCAAGGAGCCGACGTGACCGACGCCGTGCGGACCCAGGCGGTCACCGCGGTCACCCGGCATGCGGCCAATCATCCGCAGGTCCGCGCCCGCCTGGTACTCTTGCAGCGTGAAGCGGCCGCCGCCTCACGCGATATCGTCACCGAGGGCCGCGATCAGGGAACGGTCGTCTTCCCCCAGGCAGAGTGCAAGGTCTTTCTCACAGCCAGTCCGGAAGAACGCGCCCGCCGCCGACTGCGCGACCTGCAAGAACGCGGCGAGTCGGCCACGCTCCAAGAAATCCTGGCTGCCCAGCAGCGCCGTGACTCCGAAGACGCGGCGCGCGAGGTCGGCCCCTTGCGCCGCGCGGAAGATGCCGTCCAAGTGCTCACTGACGGCCTGACGCAGGAGCAGGTCGTCGATCGGCTGGAGGAGCTGGTTCGCAGCCGGAGCGGGGGAGCCGGAGAGAAAGGGTGAAGTCTCGACTGAAAACGCTCCCCTGCTCCTTTCCTCTCGCGGCTCGCCTTCTCCCTTTCTTCTCTTACGTTCCCCAGTCCCGCGCGTAGCGGAAATCGCGATCCATAGTCCGCAGCGAGAGCTTGGCAATCACCGGCATGCGGCGTTTGTAATGGTTGCGGCGGATCAATGTGGCCACGCGATCGACAAAGAACTCGGCGAAGCCGGCTTGGAGCAACTCGGCCCGCCGCCAGCGACGATCGACCAGGAGGACCAACAAGCGGTCGACCTCGGCGTAGGTAAAGCCAAGCTCGCCTTCGTCGGTCTGGCCGACCCACAGGTCGCCGGTGGGAATCTTCTTGAGAATATCGCCCGGTACGCCGAGATAGGCGGCCAGGGGATAAAGCTGCGTCTTGTAAAGATCGCCGATGGGATTAATGGCCGAGGCCATGTCGCCAAATTGCGTGCCGTAACCCAGCAGCAACTCGCTCTTGTTGCTGGTGCCCAGCACCAGGGCGTTGAAGGCCGCGCTCTGATCGTAGAGCACGGTCATCCGTTCGCGGGCGCATTTATTCGCCAGCCGCATCCGCGCAGCGTCGGGAAACTGGGCGAAGTAGGCGTCGATCTGGCCGGTGATGGGCACTTCGACCGTTTGCACTCCCAAATGGTCGATCACCGCTTGGGCGTCGCGTCGCGTCGCCTCGCTGGAGGTCTTGTAGGGCATGGTCACGGCCAGAACGTTCTCCGGCCCCAGCGCCCGGGCGGCGAGAAACGTGACCACGCTGGAATCGATGCCGCCCGATAGGCCCATTACCGCCCGCTCGAAGCCGGCGCGGCGAATTTCGGCCCTGATAAAGCGCGTGAGGATGGCCGTGACTAGTTCGGCGTTGATCGCCAGGCTGTCGGCCAAATCGCCGTTGGATTCAATTGCCATAACGATTCCGCTTGATGCGATGGAGTTCCTCGATGGTCATTAGCAGCCGTTCGTCGCGGGCCAGGGGAGTAATCAACCGCTGGCGGCGCAAGTCGGCCGCATCGAACGTGGCCAGCGTCAGCGATTCATCGAGCTGCGGGGCCTCGGCGAGCGTGCGTCCGTCCGGCGCCGTGATGGAACTGCCGCCCCAGAAGCACAGCCCGTCCTCGAACCCCACGCGATTGACCACGATCACCACGGCCCCCATCAACTGGGCGTACGCCTTGGCCAGGTGTTCGTAGGTCTCCAACGTGCGGATTCGCGGGCCTTCGACGCCGCGGGCGGGCGAGTTCGACGGGCAGACCAGCACGTCGATCTCCTCGGCCTGCATGATGGCGGCCGCCGAAAGATGCCAGAAATCTTCACAAATAAGCATGCCCATCCGGCCGAATCTTGCGGTGTCGAAGGCCAGGAACCGCTCGCCAGCGGCGAAGTAGCGTCGCTCGTCGAACAGCCCGTAGGTCGGCAGATAGACCTTGCGGTGCAGGTGGACGATCCGTCCCCCCTCGGCGTACAGGGCGGTGTTATAGAACCTATGTTGTCGCGATTCCTCAACGAAGCCAAGGATCACCGCCATGGGGCCGGCGGCGTCGAGCAACTCGCGTATTTCAGGCGCGTCGGGGGCGATGGCCACGTCGGGAACCATGTCGCGAACAAAGTAGCCCGTCAGCGACAGTTCCGGAAAGACGATCAGGTCGGCCTCTTGGGCGCGGGCGGCCTTGATTTGCTCCAGGTGGAGGCCGACGTTCCGCTGCCGATCGGCCAGCACCGGCGCGATCTGCGCCAGTGCCACGCGGTGCAGAGTGGGATGAGGTTCGGCTGGGACATTGGTGCGTGTCATGGTTTCATGGTAATCAATTTTTTGGGGGCGGGCAACGGGCGCAGACGACTCGGGCGGAGACGACTCCGGACTCCGCCTCGTTTGCGGCTTGTCGATTTGATTTAGCCGCGAAGCGGCGGACGAGAATAGCCTGGGGCGTCCCGTTGGGAATGCTCGTCTTTCGCGACCTCAACCGCGGACGCGTGACGGTGCTGGCAGGGCTGCCTGATGGCCGCGACGACGTGGGAGATTGCGCTTCGGAGGAAGCCTGGTGGGCTGGTGCTGGGCGGCTGCGGTAGACGGGAGGGCAGGGATGTTGCCAGCGTGCTTTCGTGATACAATTTATGACGTTCTCCCTACTATTTGGGACACTTGTGCCCACAGGGCACGTTCGCCAGGCAAACGGCGAGACCGATGCGCGTATTTATGCTTGCGCTACTGCTTTGGCCCATGATGATGGCTTATGCGTTTGTCACAGGTCTCGTAATTACGAGGGTTTGAGTTATGACAGCGAGCGAACCTGTTGTGGAGCGGCTTAGATCCCTTGGTGCCGAGATTGAGGAATACCGCGACCCGGATGGAGAGGAATGCGCGTGCGGTCGTTTTCGTGAAGCTCAGGAATTGGCGAGGCACCTCCGCCGACATCGAGTTGCTGGAGAAGATCCCCAACGTGACCGACTTATGCGTTGACGCTTCCCACTCCCGCCTTGGCGACAGCGCCGTCAAGCAGCTTGCCAAGGTGCCGCGAATAAAGGTCCTTGATCTGGCCCGCACGGGAATTACGTCTGCGGCACTCGCGCACCTGAGTGGAGCCAAGGATCTTGAGAAGCTTTACCTGCTGTACACGGATATCACCGACGCTGACCTTCACGCGTTAGCTCGCTCAGGCAGCAAATTGCAACGAGTTGGCCACCCGCCCCGAAGATCGCTGCCAACCGCTTGCAGTCGAGAATGCACGGCCAACGCCTAGAATGGGTACTTTCGGCCGCCGGCTGCCCGATTGGCTGCGCGGACATTGCCAGCGTATAAAACGGGCCATGTTGCAATACGACTTCGATGATCGACCGCGGCGACGTGGCAACCCGACGCTTGTAACTCTGGCTGCCTTGGCTGCCGCCGTCGTGGTGATTGGCACAAATGCCTGGCTGGTTCACGAGGCGGCGCTGGACCGTAGTTGGGGCGCGTTGAGCGTTCTGATCATGATCGGGCCCGTCACCAATGGCGTCATCGCCCTGGTGACGTTCGCATCCAGCTTTCTGCTCCGATGGCTTGCCGGTGGGGCGTCGGTGGCGCTGTATCTCTATGCTGGCGTTTTGCTGCCTTTGGCCGCGATCCTCGTTGACGCTGTTTGCATCTTTTGCATGGATCTGCACGGGTGCTGAGCCCCGACGGTCGGCCCAGCCCCTAGAACGCCCCGCACTCTCCGCCATCCGGCTTGCCGAATTCAGGGCCCCAGCAAATTCGGTGCGGCGAGTGCCGGTAGTGCCGACCGTGTAGTCCCGTCCTCGCAACGTGTTACTCGATCGGCAAGGGCTGTGGCTTGCCCGTGTGCCTGGCAACGATCTTCTTCATCGCGGTGATCAACACGTGGCGCTCAAACGGATCTTCGTCCGCTTGTTGCGGCAAGGCGAGAAGCTCGGAGATCAAGCTGATGTCGTCGAGGGTGCCGAACTTGCCGAGGTCGACGATTGCCACGAGTCGCACGTCGGCGCTGGCATCGCAAAGCGAACCACGAATGGCCTCCAGACCGGCGGAAAATGGCGGCGGGAGGGCCGGATCGAATAGCGGCCCGGTCAGCGCCCGCATCGTAGCTCGACCCACGGAATGACATCCGCTCGACAAGTTTTCGGACATGCTGCGCGGCCTGATCCGGGGAACGGATTTCGGGCAGGTAGCCCCGGCCAAGGTGGGCGTGGACGATGATCGCGCGGCGATCGATAAAGACCTGGCTCTGTGCGGGAAAACGTGCCAGCTTCTCCGCTTCGGCAGCGCCGCGGTAATAGCGTAGGAGGAAAGTCAGCAACCGCAATTCGGCCTCGCGGAAGTCACCGGGCATCCGCGGCAAACCCGTCAGGCGATCCTTGCGGGCCTGCCAGTCCTGGTACAAGGTGGGTGCGGTTGAACTGGCGGTCATCGGAAACAACCCTGGGCAGCCATTGGACCATCCGTTTCCAATTCTAAGGCGGAGGCGGAAATGCTGTCAACTTGAGACTGCGCCAGTCCCTCGACGGCCATCCCAGTTAGCACCGTAGCCCTAGCCCCATGCCGCCCAGCCGAGCCGATCGGAGAGCCAGAAGGGCCTGGGCGATCCACGAGCGGACGCAGAGGTCGGGCGTGAGGCGGAGGCAGCGAGGTTGGTCGGTCATGCGACGGTCGATCCTGACTGGGGACCTTCACCGTCATCGCGCCCCTGTTTCTTCAGTCGTGCTCGCAGCCGTTCGAAGAAGCCCAGCTTCATCAAGTTGCCAACACGTTCGTAGTGCCGGATCATGTCACTCACGACATGGGGTTCGACTCCGGCGCCGGTGGCGATCAGAAGTCGTCGGGTACCGCAGCCACACCCCGATGCGCCTCGGCCACCCTCGTTACCGTAGCCCAGTCCTACCCAAGCCCATGTACCGTGTGCCCCGAACTGCGGTACGCGCGGCCAAGTACCCCGCAGCCTCAACCGCCCGGCAGGATGGGCGGGCTTGTAGCGCACGAACGACCATGGTCATGGGAGTGGCTATGGGAGCGCGGTAGGTGGCGACCAAGTCCGCTGAATTCTTTGCCACGAAAGGGGCTTTCTCAGGACAGGCATAGATGCAGGGCGTGGCCGTAGCCCGTCTCTCCCTCGCTTGCGGGGCGGCTTATTGAGTGGGATAATGGAAGCAGGCAGCGGGAATGGCTCCCTCTTGGCCTATCTGGGATGCCATCCGGCCAAATTTCATCCGCGAATTCTGCTGAAGACCCAGTTCTGGGGGAATAAAGTGCCCCCGAACGTACTCTAATAGGTAGGAACGATCAGAAACTGGCGAGGACCGCCGCGGACACCGGAGCACAATGGAACTATCGAGGCGAGCAGCAGGGCCTTGGAGCCCCACACCCACGAACAGGCCACTGGACCGCCGACGACTTGGAGGCCGCGCGACGCATGGCCAACGAATTCAGCTATCCCGAAGGTCCGCTTGGTCCGAAGCGGCTGGAGCGGTTCCATTCCGCGCCGCCAATGGCGCTGGACACACGTGCGGCCGTCGGCCTCAGTGTCGAGAGCCAGCTAACCGCCGAGCGCTTGAAACTCGGCTATCCCAAGGACACGGCGCTAGCCCACATGGCCCAGGCACAAATAGACCGTGTGGCAATCAGCTGTGCTCTCGTCGAGCACGGCTAACTGAGTTTCACCCAGAGGTCAGGCGGCACACGGCACTTGTCGGGTTTTGGGGGCGTGATACAATGGCGACATGGTCGCCAATACCCCCGAACGAAGTTGGCTGCAACTCGTCGGCGCCAGCAAGCCGAGCCTGTTGGGGGCGATTGTAGTCTTGGGCCTTGATGTTGGGGTGGACGGGAGCTTCATGTTCTCGCTTCTCGCCTGTCCGTTCTGGTTTCTAGCGAGTGTGGTAAAGAACCTCATCGTGCGTCCAGATTGGAGAGTTGCCCGTTTTAGGATTGCTATCCCGCTCGTGACGCTTGGAATCTCATTTGGCAACACCGCTATTCAATGGGCGATAGCCTATGCAAACGCTGAGCGAATCGTCGCGGCGTGCGAGAAGTTTCAGGTCGAGAACGGACGATATCCCGAGGCCCTTGACGAGCTCGTCCCCCAATATCTGCTGTCTGTTCCACGCGCCAAGTACTCGATGGGTGGCATATTCTTGTACTACAGCTTCAGCCCCCATCAAAGCTCCTGCGGGCTGTCGTGGAGGATGTACGGCTTTTACTGGGCGACTTACGACTTTGAAACCAAGCGATGGTACTATGCTGACTAGCCCCGGTGACAACTGCCTCAATTGAAAGCGCTCGTGCCATTGCCGTACTGTGGACATGCACGTTTCCAGGGAGTCGGATGATTCCATAATACCTGAGAATGCTCCCTGCCGCGCGTAGGCGGGTCTGGGTGAGGTAGAAGCCTCTGTCGGCGAGAGTGCCTCTGGGCGCGCGTAGGGAGCCTCTCCCACCGCGCCCGAGTACCGTCTGCCCGCGCTTCGCCCGCCATGATCGACAGGGCCGACCTGGACGCAGATGCGGGGCCGAGGACCTGGGGCGTATAGGGCAATGCACCGTTCTGCCGCCCATCCACTGCCAAAAGCTTGCAGTCCTTTGCCGCAATTGCCATGCTTTTGGCGCTCGGCCGCCCTACCAAGCTGAGCTACTCGCGGCCGACCTCAATTACGGACAATTTGTCCGGCTTCCCGGCCTTCGTGGCGCTGACGATCTGCTGGGCCGCGAGGCGCGGAGCGTTGTTTACAATTGTAAACAATCGGCTGGTCTGGCGGGGCCACCATCGCATTCCTGGCGATCTCCGTCGACGCCCGCGAACGGCCGCCAGAAAATCGACTCTACCGCCAAACCAAGTCGGCCATGAAAGCCGCTGATTTGGTGGGCATGTTCTGGAAGCGTGGCCGTGGCACCTGGTTTGCCCACGCGTTTCGGCCAGGGTTTCCTGCGTGGGTGCCGAGCGACTCGCTTACGCCTTGTACCTTGAAAGTACAAAGACAGCGTAACCCTGGCCTGTTCCAATCCAGAGTTGATTGCCGTACTGATTTCCTGGCGGCATTCCCTTGAACTACCGCGGAGCATGTCCCAGCGGCGACTTCGACTCATCTTCTACGATCACATAGAAGATTCCTGGTACGTCTTCTGCCTTCGTTTGGTTGCGGTTTCCAATCTTCATCGTGAACCCGTACAGTCCCGGACGAAGGGGCCGGAACCGCTCGGGGATGTCCCAGCGAAGAATCTCGAACTGCTCGCCAGGCGCCAAGGGCCGCATCGGCCTCTTGAATGTAATCGGGGTCGGCGTCTTTGAGATTAACGCCGTCCAGGGATCGGCAGGTGGATTGCGGTAGGCCAAGGGATGCATCCAGCAGAGGCGAGTGTTGATGGCGACCGCATCGCCAGGCGGCTTGACGTCGCCGCCAGCCAGGAGCGGGGGCAGCGTCCGTTCCATGGCCGAGCGGTTGCGCACCACGAGTCTGAACACCAATGGGTCGCTAATCTTCCAAATCCAACTCGGGCCGGACGACATCCAGCAAATCTCAAACGCTTCGTCGAGTACGACTGGGAACGACACCATGCTGTTCGCTGGCGAGCCGACATCGAAGGGCGAAAACCATGGAAACTCGATTTCCTCGGCCGGAACTCTGGCCAGGCCATAGCAGCCGACAAAGCCGTAGTAGCGATGCCAACGACCGCCGGCCTGGACTTCTTCCGCCTGCCACACTGTGCCGTCCTGTTTGTAACCGCCCACGACCTTCTTTCCCTTGCCTGCCGCGTCCCATTTATCGTTAAGGATCGGGTAGTCCTTTCGCGACTTCCACCGTGCGGTCAAGGGTAGGCCGGGAATCTCGCAGATACGAACTGACCCCTGACCTTCCAAGGAAAACACCGCCTCACCGCGGTGCATGTCTTCTAGTGCCGCGGGACGATCGAGGATGGGAAGGGACAACCGCACGTGATAGGGATCACCGTACAAATCGTATCGGGGTGCCAATTGAAAACGATGCCCGTACTGGTGAAGAAAAGCGGCGCACGCAGTTACCGCTCGGTCCCGTTCCTTTTCCGGCCAGAACAATCTGCACGGCGGGGCGCCATCGAGAGCTGAAAGGCCATAGGCGCAAGCGTCGCAGACACGATAGGACGCCTTGGTTCCCTTCGGAGGACAGAGGGGATCATTGGGCAGAGTCGACCTCAGTCCATAATCATTATCGATCACACCCGTGAAGATCTCCTCGTTGTTGACTATCTCGACCTGGCCGATCACATGTCGGTCTTGCAACAACCGCGCAACCCGTCTGCGAAACGCTGGCAGTGTTATTAGCGGGCTGTTGAGATCATCCAGGAACACTTTGGCCTTGGGAGCCTCACTCGGATAGAAAAGGATCCGACCCGACAACTGCGCGTCGGAAGATTGTCCTAGAGCGACAATCGTGTTCCACGGCGAATCCTTGTCGTCGAAGAGCCAATCCGTCGTCGCCGCAATTGCGGGATGGTCCGAGTGCTGCCACAGCGGGGAGAGCACGCGCAAGAGAGAATCTCTATAGAAAGATGCCAATCCCTCGGAGTTCAAAAGAGACTTTGGTCCCACGCCGCGGATCCACTGGGCGTATTGATCCAGCGCCACGGGGTCGCCGAGGATTATCCTCGCGAGCAGCAGTCGTGCAGAAAGGGCGTCCACCTTATCTTCCGTCTGCGGCTGGCTGTCGAGCACCGTAAGCTCGCGCAGAACCGGTATCGCCTCCTTTGGGTCCCACTGGGCCAGGCATAACGCCATTTCGCCGCCCTCTGAGAACGGGTGCTTCGATTCCAGTTGCCTCTCCTTCTTGTCTAATTCGTCAAGCTGTCGGTCCACTTCTTCTTGCTGCTGTTGTAGTTCGCTTTGTCGCTGACCTAAGTCGTCGTTCAGCTTGCTCTGGGCGTCTTCCTGTTTTCGCAGTGCTTCCCATCGCTTGGCGAGTGTGCCATCTCCACGCTTGTCCTCTTCCTTATTCTTCGCGGTGCCAGTACGTCCGGCCAATGAGCCGGCTTTGCGTTGCAGTTGCTCTAGTAGTTCGCTTCGCTCGTTCGACAGCTTCTCGTCCCGCTCGGTCAGCTTTTGGGCTTGCTCGGCAAGTTTGTCGTTGCGCTCCTCGATGTCCTTCTTGCGTTTTTCCGCATTCTTGCGCGTGGCCAGCAACTGCTCCCGGGCGCAGCCAGCGTTTTGGTTCGCCTGATCATCAATTTAGTCAGGGTGGGGTTGGTCTTTGTCCGCAGGGGCTCGCCGTACATTCTCTCGGCTACTGGCGGAAGATCGTCACGATATGGGGCTTGGAAGCCACTCGGGAAGGCCCGTTCGTCGTGCTTTCTGGCCGACTCGACGATGGCGCGTGCCGCGTCCAACCATCGATCGCACGCCGCGTCGTCGGCCAGGATGCCGTACCAGCGTTCCAGTCGCGGCACATTCCTGTACCGTTGCCAATAGGCCCGAACGCGTGCGGCAATGGCCCCCCGGGCCTCCGAGATTTGCTTCGGGTCGCCACATTGTGTTTCTTGGCCCGCAATTTCCCGCAGTGGCAAGTCAAGCGCCTGATCGAGCGCGGCTCTGGCGAGAACGCAAACGCCGACGGGGAACGACGCGACATGCGGACGCCAGCGGGTCAGTCGGTCGTCCTTCTCCAGGCATGCCAAAAGCGGCTCGACGGCGTCGTCTCCTTCCGCGCCGAAGAGCGACGCGAGCGGATGTTGCGATGAGCTGCCCCAGCCGAAGAAGGCGAGCCCTCCGTCATTCAGCGACGAGGCATCCTCAAGCTCCCTGATCAAGAAGGCGATCCGCTGCGCTTTGCCCGGGCATCGATCGTACTCCTGTCCGAACTTGTCCCAGAATTTCGCCGGTTCGGGATACTCGTCGGCGCGAACCAACGGCGCCGTGTTCTCTTTGCGCTTTTTGGCCCGCCGCCGCTGGTCAGCAAGGATGCCGAAACAGTCTAAGGGGCCAGCAAGCATCGAATGCCCGAGTGCCGTCTCCGAAAATCCGCGTCGCGCCGCCTCGCCCTTGAGGGCTGGGGCAACCCTTGCCAACGTCTCGGCCGCGGCCAGCGCGAAACGGTCGTCTCCCCTCAGATGGGCGCCCGAGCGCGGTCATACAAGGCCAGTGCCCAGCAGTTGGCCAACATGGCGTATGGGTCTTTCAGGTGCTGCGGATCCGATTCCACTTCCTTACCCGACAAACCCTTGCGATGGCGCCAGTGGTTCCAGAGCAGCTCAGCCGGTTCGGTCTCGCCTAAGCGTAAGAGAAAACAGGCCTTGATCAGCAGGGGCGAGGCGTAGTGAACCGCGCGGGCCTCGTTGGGATTGCAGAGGCACGGCGATTCCCACGTCCCACTCCAATACCAACCGGTAATGCCCGCGTAGTCAAAAGGCTCCGTCGTGGCGGCTTCGCGGACATCGGCCCGCAAATCAACGGCTTTGCCAACCGACGAGAGGGGGTAGACGAGCCCGTTCCAACAGACGCCGAAACGCTGCGGTTGCTTCTGCCCGGCAGGGATTACCCAACCATGGGTCTTGACGACTTCGTCCTTCCACTCCGGCGGGAAGCCTCCAACGAGCACCTCAATTTCCCGGTATTCGCAACCGCGGGGGTCGGCCAAGCCGAGTTGAAAGAGATGCGCCGCCGCGGATACCAGGGTCTTGGGCAGCTTCGACGGTAGCGGCTTCCATTCGGCCGACTGCTGCGGGGGAAAGGGGGCCGCGGCACTTTCTGTCGAATCCCGTGTCCCTTGGCCAAGAACCATCGGAGGCAGTGCCGTTTGGACCATTAGGACCAAGAGCATAGTACCGATAACAAACACAATGCGAGGCATTGGGACGATCTCCTTGCGGTAATGCCCGCGGAATTTGCCCTACAGATAGATTGTCGTGCCAACGGATAGTTGTGTCAAATATCGAATTCCGACGTCCCGCAGTGGCGACTTCCACGTTCCCGCACTCTCAGAATGCCATCTCGGAAATCAAAGAGCCGGAAAGCCGTGAAAATGGGCGCGAATGAGGCACACCCGGAGATGAACAGAAACTAACAATAGGCGGCGAACGTATCCCTGCTGCGAAGATCCTTGCTCGCACCGGTCGACACACCGACGCGCACTCAGAGACACTTTCTGTGGGGGATGGCTGTTCCCTGCCGGCCATCCTTCGCGGCGCCGGGCTCACCAATCGCTACCTAAGACCCGGCGATCAGCCTACCCTTGCCCTTCCTTCTCCCTCAGGTACGCCTCCGCCCTTTCGCGCATCCCCACTGGCCACTTCCGCTTCCCGGTCGCGACCTTGCTCAAGAACTGCTGGGTGCAGCCCAAATGCCCGGCCAACTCCGCCTGCGTAACCCCGTTGCGGCTCATCCGTTCGCCGATCCGGCCCTCGCCGCCACGATCTTCACCGACCCCCGCATCCTCGATCGCGCCCGGTGCCGGTAGTCGTAGACTCCCCTTCTCTTCGAAATAGCGCTGCAGCCGCACATGGTAATCTTCCGGCCCGTAGATCCGCAGGCTGACATCTTCGATCTTCTCGATCCCCCCGTTGCCCTTGGCCATCTCGGTGAGCCCGCAGGCTCTCTATCGCCTTGGCGACGAACTGCCTCACGGCTTTGGTGGCTCCGTCAAGTCCATCGGGGGAGGACCAGGGTCACCCATAACCGCCCGCTTGTCGAGGCCCCGATTTTGTGATAGGCCAAACGAACCGGAACAGAGAAAGGCTAGCCGGGGTCCAGGGGCGGTAATCGAGCGCCCCGGTCGGCCTATGGACCTCGCCGCTTTGTAGGATAGGTTTGCAACCTGTCGACGAACAGCGGAGGAACGTCACGGAAGCGGACGGCCGATGGGAGGCGTACTTTGCGGAGGACGAGGATGACAGGTTGAAAACCTATCCTACGCGCGGCGGGCGCGAGCGTTCGCCGCGGGAGTGGATCATGCACAGCATCAAACGCACCGGAGTGTTCAGTTCTCTTGGATGTTCCCGTCGCACGCCGGCGGCCGAGCCGGAACTTCCTATCCCCTTTGGCCTTGCGACGATGGCTTTGAATTCCTCCCTCGCGGAAACGTAATGTTGATATAGATAGTTATGGTTATTATCGAATAACCGGGGCCGTCGCCACGAACCATGCAGCGGCACGGTCGGTCGTTCTTTGATTCCGTGAAAGAGAAAGGGTTCTCCTGGTGCTATACACGGTGTAGTGTCTTAAAACTCACCAATAGCAAGACAGGAGAACCCCCTCATGTTGTACCTTGCCATCGACCAACACCGCAAGCAGTTGACCGTAAATCTTCGTAACGAGGCCGGAGACGTGACCCTCAAGCGTCAGGTTAGCACGGAATGGAAGCTTGTGCGGGAATTTCTTGAAGACATGCAAAATCGGAGTGCGCCGGACGGCGGGTTTATAACGATTGTGGAAGTCTGCGGCTTTAACAGCTGGCTCTTGAAGCTCTTGACTGAATACGGCTGCCAGCAGACGGTCCTCGTTCAGCCGGAGAAACGCAATAGACACAAGACGGACCGCCGCGATGCGAATACCCTGGGCGAACTCCTGTGGACCAGCCGTCACCGTCTGCTGGCCGGCAAAAATATCCAGAACGTCCGCCAAGTGGTTCCGCCTTGTCAGCGCGACGGCGAAGACCGCCAACTGACGGCCGTGCGGCAGCGCTTGAGCCAACAGCTAACACGAACGATCAATCGAGTGCATCACCTGCTCTTGAAACACAACTTGCAGCAGGAGTGTCCAACCAAGATGCTGAAGACGAAGACCGCCGTGAAGTGGCTGAAAACGCTGCCGCTAGAGGTGATCGACCGCCTGGAACTGGACCATCTCCTGGCCGAATGGGAACGGTTGGGCAAGCAAATTGAGGAACTGGAACTGAAGATCACCGAACGCCACGTGGAGAACGCCAACGCGCGGCTCATTGCTTCGATCCCCGGCGCCGGAGCTCGCGGCAGCCTGGCATTGGCCTGCCGGATCGGCTCGATCGAGCGTTTCCCGCAGCGAGGAAGCCTGGCCAAGTATTGGGGCCTGACGCCCCGGTCGAACAACTCCGGCGACAACAACCATCGCCTGGGCTCGATCAGCAAAGAAGGCAGTCCGCTGGCGCGATGCGTCCTCGGACAGATGGTGATGCACGTGTTGCGAAAGGATGCGGTGATGAAGCAATGGTATCAGCGGATCAGAAAACGCCGCGGTTCGAAGATCGCGCGGGTGGCCGTGATGCGGCGTCTGGCAACCGTCATCTGGTACATGATCAAACGGCAGCAACCCTACAAGCTATGCAGCACGCGTGCAAGCGACCACGTTGGAGAATGCTGTGTCGTGCCGGCGGACCGCAATGCGTTTTTCAAGGCAAAGCAAGGGCGTTCAAAGGATGGAAATGAAAAAGGCTGCTCGGACCCTAAGGCTCCCAGCAGCCAGACGCCTTTGACGCGCCCTTGACCTGGTTGTCCCTTGCCGAGTTGCTCGCCAGCAGAGCCCGGCTCCGTTTCACCAAGCAAACCAATTATAACACAAGGAGAAGATAACAACGGGAGATACGGTTGCGTCCGCCCTTTTTCTTCGGAAGAAGAGGCGCTCGCGGACGCCAAGGCCAGTCTGAAATTGTCAATCGCTCGGCCTCACATGCCGAACGTTTCTTTGATTGAGACGGCCTGCGTCCGCGAGACGGTCGAACCAGAATAATCGGTGTCGGGACCACATGGCCCCGATCGGCTGCTGTTACCAGCAGACGGATTCACGAAGGGATGGATATGGGGTGCAGCCGCACGAGAAAAGATCGGCTCGACAACTCCGCAAATAAGACCGGAACAACTCAAGCACCGACGTTACCTTCCAACGAATCAACAAAAACGGAGCCCTCATGGGCGACCGATAAGACCTGTTTCACCCTACGAAACCGTAAACCCAAAAAATCACCAGGTTCGACCCTTGACACCGAAGACTCTTTCAGGGATGACAATTTGGATCTATGCAAGCGCCACTGGCGAGAACCCGCCGGGGGCGCAAGACCCGCGGTGCGCCCCCCGGGGCCGCTTGGGGAAACCCCTGGCCCGCCGGCCGCGGTGCAAGGGAGAGAATATGCGCTGGGAGACTCCGCCGGACGGCGTACACTCTTCCCATTTCAAGTGCGGCGATTCGGCTCTAAAGGGTTATGTATTCGTCGTCCGAGCGGGAGGCCGTTGTGAGCCGCTGGCTTGTCGCGCGCAAGTCATTTGTACACAATTGGTTGCGACGACTCCCCTGGGGGCCGCGTCGAGGATCTGTGTCACAACGGCAGCGGGCCCAAAAGTGACTCTGGTCTTAAGACGTAAGATGCCTAACCATAATGACTTGCGACGACAGTTTGCGGCCCGCCGGAGGCCTTTGGTTGTGAACCTGTGTCACAAGCAGATTTACGGTCCCGCCGTCGCAAGTCGTTTTCTCACAAAGGGTTCCTAGTTATCAATTTTTCGTGGTGAGACAGCCCGGTGACAGAACGTTGTGATTATCGCATAGCATGAAAGAGTATCTCAATAGATGACTCAACCAGGATTGGTTGTTCATCATTGTTTCCGGGCGAGAGAGCAAGGACTCGTCACTCAGCGGCCGACCGGTCCTGGCATGGCGGCGGGCGAAAAGCTACTCGTACCGGAGCGATTCGATCGGGTCGAGTCGGCTGGCCTTCCGCGCGGGGTAATAGCCGAAGAATACTCCCACCGATGCGGAGAAGACCAGGGCCACGGCAATCGCCTCGAAGGAAATCGTCAGCGGCCAGTGGGTCCGCGTGAGCCACGCGTTGACCAGGTACGTCACACCCACAGCCGCCCCGGTGCCCAGCGCGATGCCCAACGCCCCACCCATGAGCGACAGTACCGTCGCCTCCAGGAGAAACTGCCGCAGGATGTCTCGTGCGCGGGCCCCCACGGCCAGGCGGATGCCGATCTCGCGGGTCCGCTCCGTCACCGAGACGAGCATGATGTTCATGATGCCCACCCCGCCCACGATCAACGACACGCCGCCGATCGAGCCCACCAAGAGCGACATGACCGTGGTGATCACCTTGAGCGTGTCGACAATCTCAGCCGTGTTGTGGATGTCGAAGTCGTCACGCGCGCCGATGCGGACGCGGTGCCGCTGCCGCAGCAGTTCGGCCACCTCCGCCTCGGCCCCGCCCATCCGCAGGATCGATCGGGCAGAAAGAAAAACCAGGTCGACGTTGTTGAACGTCGAGCCGGAAACCCGCTTGGCGATGGTTGTATAGGGGGCCAGCACGACGTTGTCCTGGTCCATGCCGAAGAGGTTTGCCCCCTTCGCCTCCAGGACGCCCACGACCTCGAAAGGGATGTTCTTGATGCGGAGCGTGCGGCCGACGCAATGGCGGGTCTGGAACAGGTTGTCGGCCACAGTCGCCCCCACCACGCAGACCTTGGCCGCGCCATGGATGTCGCTCTCGGTGAAGAAATCGCCCCGGTCGATCTGCCAGTTGCGGATCGTCAAATACGAAGGGTTGACGCCCACGATCTGGTCGGGCGACCAGTTCAAGTTGCCGGCTACGACCTGCCCGCGGGCATTGACCATCGGCGTGGCCGCGAGCACGGAGGGGCACTCGGCGGCGATGGCGTCGGCGTCGGCGGCAGAAAGCGTGGGAATTCCACCGGTGGCCGTCCGCACGCCGTTGTCGTTCTGGCTTCCGGGCGTGATGATGATAACGTTCGTGCCCAGCCCGAGGAACTGGTCTTGCATCAACTGGCCAGCCGACATGCAGATCGAGACCAGCAGGATCACCGCCGCCACGCCGATGACGATGCCCAGCACGGTGAGGCCGGCGCGCATCTTGTTCTTCATCAGCGCCCGCAGGGCGACGCGCATGATCATCAGGGTGTTCATGGGGACGCTCTATTTGCCGACAACCACATCCTGTCCTTCCGCCAACCCGCCGGAAACGACCTCGGTGCCATGCTTGCCAGCCAGCCCGGTGACAATCTCCACCGCGGCTAGTTGATCGCCGTCCATCACCCAGACGCAAGCGGTCCGTTGCGAGCGAGGGGCGGCGGAATCTTTCCGCTCGCCTGCAGGGGCGTCGCCTTCAGACAGCCCTTCGAGGATCGCCTGGTCGCTCTTGCGGACCCAATCCGGCTTGGGGCGGAACCGCAAGGCCGCGTTGGGCACGACCAGCACATTGGCTCGATTTTCGATCTGGAAGGCCAGGTTCGCCGTCATGCCGGGCAAGAGCTTGAGTCCCGCGTTGGCGGCCTCCACCAGCACCGTGTAAGTAACCACGTTGGAGACCGTGGCGGGATTCAGCCGCACTTGGAAGATGTGGCCGATGAAGCTGTCCGCGGGATAAGCATCCACGGTGAAGTTGACCGGTTGCTTGCGTTTTTGCGCCTCGCGGATCAGGCCGATGTCGGCTTCGTCAACCGATGCCCAGACATAGACCTTTTTCTCCAGATCAGGGGCCACGAGGAACATCACCGGCGTCTGGAACTGGGCCGCCAGCGTCTGCCCCGGATCGACCTTGCGGTCGATCACCACGCCGTCGACCGGCGATTTGATGGCGCAATAGCCCAGATTGATCTGGGCCTGCTTCAGCGTGGCCTCGGCCTGCTTGATGGCTGCCTCGTCGACGGCGACGATGGCCTTGTCCACTTGTACGGTAGCGGTGTCGGCGTCCCATTGGCTGGGGGCGATGGCGCCCTTCCTGACCATCTCGGCATCCCGCTTCAAATTGGCCTCCGCCAGATGCAGATTGGCTTTGGCCTGCAAGAGGCTCGCCTTGGCGCTGTTCACCGCGGCCTGAGTCTGAGCGACCGTCGCTTCGTAGATCGTCGGATCGATCACGGCCAGTACGGCGTCCTTTTTCACTCTATCATTGAAATCAACGCATACGTTCTGGATGGGGCCGGAAACGAAGGCCCCCACCTGCACGCTCAACACCGGCTGCACGGTGCCCGTGGAATTGACCAGTTGTGCCACTTCGCCGCGATGCACCGGCTTGGTGCGGAACCGCACGGCGCCGCCGAAAAGGCTCCCATAGTATTGGTGGGCCCCGCGCCAGCGACGGCCAGGCAGGCAAGGACAATGATCCAAAACAAGAGTCGTTTCATGCGTGGGCCTCTTCGTGATGGCGCAGGAGACTGGCGGCGATATCGACTTCAGGAGTGTCGCAAAGAATCATGCCATCGTGCAGCACGACGATGCGGCGAGCGTGACGGGCGATTTCATAATCGTGCGTGACGACGATTACCGTGATCCCGTCTTCCCGGTTAAGTTGCCCGAACAGTTCCATGACCTCGCGGCCCGTCCGCGAGTCGAGGTTGCCCGTCGGCTCGTCGGCCAGGAGGATTGGCGGTTCGTTGGCCAGGGCTCGGGCGATGGCCACGCGTTGCTGCTGTCCGCCGGAGAGCTGCGACGGCTGATGGTTGGCCCGCGACTCCAGGCCCACTTTTTCCAGCAGGGTCTTGACCCGCTGGCGCCGCTGTCCGCCGTGGAGCCGAGCGGCGTAGAGCATGGGCAACTCCACGTTTTCCGCGGCCGTGGTGCGGGCCAGGAGGTTGAAATTCTGGAAGATAAAGCCGATCTTGCGATTCCGCAGCCTGGCCCGTTGGTCGCCGGACATCGCCATAACCTCGTCCCCGTCGAGTTGGTAGCTGCCACTTGTGGGGTGGTCAAGGCAGCCGAGCGTGTTCATGAGCGTGGTCTTGCCGGAGCCCGAAGGGCCCATGAGGGCCACGAACTCGCCGAAGCCGATACCCAACGAAATCCCTTGCAGCGCATGGACTTGGACCTCGCCCAGCGTATACGTTTTGCAAATCTCGCGGAGGGAAATCAGTGTCATCTCGACATTATATATCTGCTACGTCCTCCGCCGCAATGTTCTACCCAGCGCCGCGCAGTACGGTTACAAGGATCTTTGCATCTTGAATCTCCCCAAAAGCTTGTTTTTTCAGCTTTTCTTGATATATTTCAGACGCGCCGCTCGTCATCCCCTTCTTCCGCCCGTTCATTGGAGACGATTCAATGTTCACACTCATCCGCCGATATCCGTTCGGCCTTCTACCGGTCTGGCTTGCCGTAGTTACCATCAATGACGCCACGGCGGCGGTCGCCGCCTGGCAAACCGATTTTCGTGCCTCCCAGGCCACGGCCAAGGCACAAAACAAAGTCCTCCTCGTAGCCTTCACGGGCTCCGACTGGTGTCCCTGGTGCAAAAAGATCAATGCCGAGATCTTCGAAAAAGAGGCCTTTCTGACCGCTGCGCACAAGCGTTTCATCCTCGTCAACATCGATTTCCCGCACAAGAAAAAACTCTCCGACGAACTCAAGCAGCAGAACGAGAAGCTTGCTCGAGCCTACAAGATCAACAGTTTTCCAAGCGTCACGCTGATTAAGCCCGACGGCGAGTTGATGGCCCGCACCGGCTACAGCTCCGACGGACCGGAAAAGTACCTCAAGCAACTCAACGGCCTGATGAAGACCTACGACTCGGTCGTCGTCATGCGGGGACATCTCGCGGCGACCAACGGTCTCGATCGCGCGAAACTTCTCGATCGACTGATCCAGGGCTACGTCGCCCTGGGCAACGAGAACGATATTCTCAGTGCCTGGCGAAGAGAGGTCGTGGCTCTCGACCCCGAGAACAGTGCCGGGTTGAAGCGGAAGTATGAATTCCGCGTCCGTCTTGACGACGCCCGCGTAGCGTTGAACTCGGGCCGGCCGGCCGCAGCCGAGGCGATCATCGACAAGGCCTTGGCGCTGCCCCACCTGGGTCCTCAGCAGATTCAGCGGGCCGCATTGGTAAAGAGTCCATGCTGCCTCGCCCGCAAGGATTACCAGGCCAGTCTCGACTGCCTACGGAAGGCCCTGGAGGCCGCACCCAAGGGTGATAACGCCGACGCCATTAAGGCCCTCATGCAGCGATCCAAGAAACTGATGGATGGGCAAAAAGCTAAGGAGAATGTGGCGGAGGAGTCCAAGTAGTTCCTCCGCCTGGTTCCGTCTGGCAACAGGCCAGTTGCTACTGCATGGTCGATATACTGCTCGCAGTCGGAGCCGACGTTCATGGAAGGTTGCCTGCTGGGCGAACGCATATCGCTTTCATTTTGGCACCCAACGGGACCTTTCGTGCTGCCCTGCTTTCTCGGAGGTTAAATGCTGTTATAATTGAATTTCCAAGCTCGATGGCATAGTCGGCACCGCGTCACATGTCCGAAACCCTACTTCCCCAACGCTTTCTCTTCCGTTTCTCGGCCCCCTGCCACTATCGCGATCCGCTTTGGAAATCTGGCGGGGCCCGCCTCGAGGAAGTGCACCGCTTACTCAACCTGGCCGAGTTGGAGGATCAAGCGGCGATGGCCGAAGTTTCAGCGGCATGGAGCGAGACGGGAATCGCTTTCGCCGTCACCGTGAGCCGCAAGAAGCAGCCGGTTTGGTGCCGGGCTTCGCGACCCGAGGATAGCGACGGGCTGCAAGTCTGGATCGACACCCGCGACGTACACAACGTACACCGTGCCAGCCGCTTCTGCCACCGCTTCATCTTTCTTCCCAGCGGCGGCGGACGGAAACTCGACGAGGCCTTCGGCCAGGCGCTGCCGATCAATCGCGCCCGCGAGCCGGCCCGGCCCGTGGCGGCGGGCGTCTTGCAGGCCCGCAGCCAAGTGCGGCCCGATGGCTATCGGCTGGAATGCTATATTCCGGCCGCGGCCATGCTCGGATTTGAGCCGGCCGAGCATCCCCGGTTGGGATTCAATTATGCTGTCGTCGACCGCGAGCTCGGCGAGCAAACTTTCAGCGCCGCCCGCCCGCTGCCTTATGACGAGGACCCCAGCCTATGGGCAACGCTGGAACTGGTTCCCTAAATTCGTAAATGCGATTAAAATAGAAGAGAACTTCCGACCTGAAGGTTTTGCCATGAACCGTAGACCGCGAATCGTACCTTCTATACTGTCCTTTCTCAATGTGCTCGCCTTCTGGCTCGCATTTGCGGTCCCAGGGCTGGCCGCAGATCCGGCGACAAAACCCGCGGAGGGGGGCTTTTCCGACTACATGCTTTCCTACATGGTCGTAGTCCTGGGCATAGTGTTGGGCATGCTAGTGGTTGCCAAGCCCGCCAATCGCCGTGACCGTCAGCGTCCGGCCGGCTATGTCGAGAAGAATATTGTTCCCGAAAAGCACTGATCGCGAATACGTTTACATACTGGCCAGGACGGCTTATAGTAGTATGTGGGCATTGCGGACGGCCTTATCCAGTGCGCCGGGCATAGGCCTGCGCGGCGGGGAACTCCCACCAAATTGAGAACGCTGGCATCCGCGACCTTTCAAGCATCACTACCGGGCAGCACTTTGTCCCCTGGGCGATAGGCAGTAATTGAAAAGGTATGGAGGACCAGACCCTTAACCCGTTTCGAGCGCCTGTCGCGGTCGGAAAACCCCCCCGCCCGGTGGCCGCGATCGACGCCCCCAAAGCCCCTCCGCTTCGGATTTATCGCGAGTTGCCGATCTCGCTGATGCTCGTAGGGCTGCTTTTCGTCACGTACTTCGATGTCTGGCGGTACGATTTCGTCTATTTCGACGACCCTGGCTACGTCACCGACAATCTTAACGTGAAGCGCGGCTTGCCCCTGTTCACCGACCCCAAGGTCTGTGGTGAGAGCATCTACTGGGCCTTCACCGCCTTCGAGCAGAGCAACTGGCATCCGCTCACCTGGCTCTCGCACATGCTGGACGTGCAACTCTACGGCATGAACCCCGCCGGGCACCACGTCACCAACATCATTCTGCACATTGGCAATACGGTCTTGCTCTTCTGGCTGCTTCGCTGGCTGACCGGCCGGAGTTGGCTCAGCGCGGTGGTGGCGGCGATCTTCGCCGTGCATCCAATGCATGTGGAGTCAGTGGTCTGGGTCGCCGAGCGCAAGGACGTTCTGAGCACATTTCTCGGACTGCTGACTCTGTTGGCCTATGTGCGTTACGCGCGAAGAGCCGATCTCGCCAAGGACTCCCTGATCGTTCTTGGCGTGCTTGCCGGGTTCACCTGGATATTGACCTTGTTGTGTCTCAGCAGCTTTCGTGCGGGTCAACCGGAGGAATTTCCCTTCCTGTTGCTCTGGCTCTACATTCCGATTCTCGCGGGCGTCGTGGTGTACGCCGCAGTTTGCGGCCGCTACAACCTTATATGGTATTGCGGCGTCTTCGTGCTTTATGCCCTCGGCCTGCTTGCCAAGCCGATGCTGGTGACGCTGCCTTGCGTGTTTCTCTTGCTGGATTTTTGGCCATTGAACCGATTCACTGCCGCGATGTTGCCGCGACGCGTGGTCGATAGAGTCGAAAGAACCGAGGCGCCGCGGCGGAGGGCCAAGCGAAACCAGCGGTTACCCGCCAGGAAGGCCGCGGTTGCCGCACAAATGACCGGAAGGCAGTCGCTGGGACAGCGGATCTTGTTGCTGGTGCTGGAAAAGATTCCCCTGCTGGCCCTTTCCGCCGCATCCGCCGTCATTACGCCTTACGCTCAGGCGCACGGCGGATCGATGGCCTCCACCGCGGAATTATCGCTGGGCTTCCGCATCGAGAATTCGTTGCAGTCGTATTTGACATACATCACGCGAATGTTCTGGCCGGGCAGAATGTCCGTGCTCTACTTGTTGGACGTGGATCACGTCGACCACACCTACACGGCGGTGGCGGTTGTCGTCCTGCTGACGATTACCGGTCTGGTGATCTGGGCGGCTATCTGCGGACGGCGTTACCTGGCGGTGGGTTGGTTCTGGTATGTGGGAATCCTCGTGCCCGTGATCGGCATCGTCCAGGTCGGCGAGCAAACTTACGCGGATCGCTACACGTACGTCCCGTATGTCGGCCTGCTTATCATGCTGGTCTGGGGACTGGACGATTTGATCAACCGGCTGCCGGAATTCCGCCATGCTTTGCGCGTGGTCGCCAGTGCCGTGTTTGCGTTGGTGCTGGCCGTGTGCGTCGGTTGGACGGAGCACCAGTTGCAGTTCTGGACCGGCGTCGAGGTCCACCTGCGGCACGCCCTGACGATCACGCCCGACAACTGGAACATGCTCAACAACCTGGGCGTTTATCTTTGGAAAGAGGCGCAGAAGCACGACGTCGTGGCTGGGACGGCGGAGGCCGACGGCGACTCGGAAACCGCAAAACGCGAGCGGCGCCGAATCGAAGGTTCTGAAAGATGACGCCGTCGCGCAGTGGACCCACGGCATCAACTCGCGACCTACCGCCACCGATATCCATAGCAACCTAGGCTATTACTATTCGGAGATAGGCGATCTTGACGAGGCGGAGAAGCATTTGGACAAGGCGGTCGAGTTGAAGGAGATTTCTCCCCGGCCTCACAACAATCTCGGCCGGGTATTGCTACGGCGGGCCCAGAAGTTCGACGAGCAGGCCCGCGAAGCGGAGGCCAAGGGCGCCTCCGCGGCGGAGGTCCGCGGGCTGAAAGACGCGGCGACGACGAAACGCAACGCCGCCATCGCGCAATTTGAAGAGGCCGTGAAACTTGACCCCTCGTTGCTGGAGGCCCGCTTGAACTTGGGCGAGGTCTATCTCTCGCTCAACGATCTCGACAAAGCGGATCTGAACTACAGGGCCATCGTGAATATTGAATCCCCGAACGAGCAAGATCGGGAGACGATCAACAACTTCAGCCAAGGATGGTATGGCCTGGCGCGGGTCGCCCTGCTCCGCAAGAATCCCGAAGAGGAGGTCAGGTGCTTGGAACATTCGCTGCGCCTGAATCCTGGCAACGCGCTTTCGCTGCAATTGCTGGCCCATGTGCGCTTCGAGCGGGGTGAATGTCGCGAGGGGGAAAAGATCCTCTGGCATTTGTTGGCGATTCTGCCAAAGCTGCCGCGGCGTGGTGTGGCCGAGCAATTCGGAGGACAGTTCGAGGCCGGCGGCATGCACAAAGAAGCGGTGCAGGCCTGGAGTTTCATGGCCTGGGCCTTCGCTACCAGCCCCGAACCCAGCCTGCTCGATCCCCAAGCGGCGCTGGTCTTGGCCCAGCGAATCGAAAAGATGACCAACCAAATCGAGGCGGTAAAGCCATTACGGGCCGCGGCCTTGGATGCCGTGTCGGCGGCCTTGGCGCTGAACAACCAATACCCGCAGGCGGTGCAGGCTGCCCAGACAGCCATCGCCATCGCCCAAGGCGCAGGGGAACCAAGCGCTGGCTAACGCCATTGCCAACCGCCTGGCGAATTACCAGCAGGGTAAACCCTATCGCTGCAAACTCGACGGCACGGACCGCCCGTGGTGAATGTGCTTCGCGGCGCTCGTAGCACCAGCTTCAGCCGGTATCCGTCTAAATGGTGCCCGGGTGGTACTACGAGCATCCCCTCTGCAGGTATGTCAAAATCCCGCACACGAGACTTGCAATAGCGGTGGCCACTCGTGATAATGAGTTGTACGTCTGCATCCAGCCACCGTCCTTTTCCTGCTCCAGGAGGTGCGACCGATGTCCGTATCCTGCCAATGCCCGTCATGCAAGGCAAAGTACCAAGTAGGTGACCAATACGCCGGGCGTACCGTCAAATGCCCGAAATGCTCGGCGGCCGTTCCCGTGCCGGCAGTTTCGCCGGCCGCGAGCCCGGCAGGTTCGGCTGCCTCACCGATAGCAAAATCAGCCGCTCCCGCGGCCAAACCCGCAGCGTCGCTGCCCAAGGCCCGCCCGGTGGGGCGCGTCGAGGATACGCCGACGAAGCCTATCCGCGCCGATCGCGGCGCCGGTTGCAGACGAAGCGATCGACTTGGAGCCGCCAGCCGAAGAAACCTCGGCTGACGGTCTTGGCTTCCTGAACGAGTCGTCCAAGTCACAGGGCCGCAACGGCCCAAGACGTGCCGCAGCAGTAGCCGAACCCGCGCCGGCCGAGGCCGATGACGAAGCAGACGACGGGGAGGACGGTCTGGCAACAATCTCGCGTCTGGCGGCGAAGGCCAAGGCCTCGTCGCATTCGGCCGTTTCCGCCAAGGCCGGCCATCTCCACCACGCCAAGAAGAAAAAGAAGAGTTTTCCCGGATGGTTGATTCCCACCATAGCAGGTGTGGGCGTGGCGGTCTTGGTGGGAGTCGCCGCGATAATCTACATGTCGCAAAATAAGGGCGCCGGCAGCATCACCGCCGGCCCTTCCGCGCCGGCTGACGGCAAGGCCGCGAACAAGGCTGACAAGGGGCCGAAGTGCCCCGTGCTGACCATCGATTGGCCCGAGAGCGATCGGGCCGGCGGGTTGATCTTTGTAGACGACGAGAAGCACGAGGTTCCCGCCACCGGACCTATTGAGTTGAAGCTTCCGCCCAAGACTGGCCAGTACCATTTCAGTCTGCAGCGGAACGGCTTCGAGGCGCAGACATTCAACCTTGCCGTGTTGGAAGACGACCATCACACGGTCCGCGCGTGGGTGCCCAAGCAGGTCGATTACGTTGATTGGCCACAGCAGGATTTCGATGCGGCCAAGCAAGCGGCGGCAAGCGAGCACAAAAACGTATTCATCCTCTTCGACGCCTCGGACGCCAAGGAAAGCGCTTTCGCTTCCAGCCGCTTCCGCGAGTCGATCGCCATGAGCAAGGACTTTCGCGACCGAGCCGCTAAGGAGTACGTTTGCGTTTATATCGACAATCCGCAGAAGGCCGAAGCGCAGGGCCGCGTGAAGGATTCTGACCGCAACGACGCCCTGACGAAGAAATTCCACATCACGATCTTTCCTACGATCGTGGTCACCGATCCCAAGGGCCGGCCCTACGGAGTCTTGGAAGACTACAAGGTCAACGGCGTCAACGCATTCTTGGGGCTTATGGACCATTGGAAGAGCGACTCCAAGCACTTCTTCGATTTGTTCGACCGGTTTGCCGCGGCGCAAACTGCGGATCCGGAACTCGCGGGCGAGTTGCTCGATTTCCTGGAAATGAGCAAGCTGAGCCGTTTCTATGCCAAGACGATCAAGAAGGCGAATTCCGTCGCTGGCGGCGAGAACGGCCGCCCGGTAACGAAGCAAGCCGCGGAACTGTGGATGCAGCGATTTCAAATGGCTGCGTTGAATCCGGATCAGGCCCGCCAGATCGTTGACGAATTCGACCGTTGGAAAAAAACGCGAAGCTTCAAGGATCCGGACGTCGGCGCTAAACTTCATTTGGTTGCCGCTGTTGTTCTCTGGCGTCTCGGATATCGACCCGGCACCGAAAAGGCGGATTCCGAACTGATCAAGGCCGCCCTGCAGAAATGTAAGGAGGGGCTGGACTTCCACCCGCACGACGCCCATACGAAGAGCGCCCTCGACCGCCTAAGCCAATACCTCAATCACGAGCCCGGCAAGCCCTTCCTGATGCCGGTCGCTTCCGGTTCGGGTTATTGCATCGCCCAAGGGAATTACGTGCTGACCAACCACCACGTGATCCGCGGCGCGAAGGTGATCCGGATCCATCTCAACGACGAAGAGGAAAGGTATCCGGCCAAGATCGTCGGTGACGATGAGGCGCACGACATGGCGCTATTGAAGGTCGAATTGCCTGCCGCCAAGAATCTTGCTCCCATTCCATTGGCCCCCAAGTCGCCCAAGATCGGCGAGGAGGTCTGCGTGATGGGTTGGCCCGGCGATCTCAGCGAAAACGCCGGCCTCACGTTCACCAGGGGCGTCGTCAGCACGATGGTTGGTCCCAACGACGAAGACCGCATGATTGCCACCGACTGCAAGGCTACCCATGGCGATAGCGGAGGGCCGCTTTGCAGCGCGGCCGGCGTGGTCGGCATGATCACGGCCGGAACCTCCGATTCAGCGACGGCCTACGGGTTGGCGATTCCCGTCGACCGCTTGCGGAAATTCGTTCTGGAGAAGCTTCCGGCCGACGCTCGGAAAGGTATTGCCCCGCCTGCCGCAGCGGGCCTCCGCTTGGCCGATCAGGCGGATATCTTCCAGCATTCGGTGGTCTACGTGGAGAACGTCCAAGAAATCAATGACCGCACGGGACAGCCCCAGGAATCGGAAAAATGACCATCCGCAACAAGCCGTTGCTGGCTATCGTATTGGCCTGGGCTGGGACCGCCTGCGGACAAGTCATCACGCTCAATCCCGTGGAACTAAGCGGCTCGATCGTCCAGGTCGGCCCGCGTAACATCGCCATGAAGGCTGCCAACGGCCAGAATTGGGTCCTCAATCTGCAACCCAGGTCCAAGATCCGCATCACCGGTGTCGCCGACACTGACATGCTGAAGCAAGGAGTTTTTGTCCGCTTCACGGCATCCATCGACAAGCGGACCTGCAAGGCCCAGGACAAGCTCGATAAGATCACCATCTTCACGCAGACGCCGGGCGTGCCGGAACGTACGCTGGGCGTGGAACGGGCCAGCGGCCATCCGCAAGATAATAACGGAGCCCAGCCCCCTGGACCGGGTTTCGGACCACCGGGACAGCCCATGCCTCCCGCGGCAGGCAAGCAGGCCGATGACCAGCCAAAGCTCGATCCGAATTTTGGCAACGATTCGGCAGGTTCCGCGCCCGAAGCGCCGTGGCGGGGCCAGGGGACTGGACAAGTCGGCTCCCCAAGTGGCCGACTACGAAGTCTGCGCCCAGGTCTTGAACCATCGCGGCACGCGATTGGTTGTCTCGGTGGAAAACCGTTTCTTTAAGCCCAAAATCACCGTCGATCTGGCCGCAGATGCCAAGGTCGATCTCGACCTGGGTGACTTGTCCGCGGCCAAGCCGGGCGACAAGCTTTCTGCAAAGGGATATTATGTGAAATCCGGAGTCTGTGCCTTGGTGGAAGAAGTGGAGATCGTGCTTTCCGAAGCGCAGTCCGGCCGCGCCCATCGCGGTCGTCCCGGGACCAACGTCGAGGCCTCGCACCGCTCTACGACAAAGCCCAAAGCGGCCGCCGGCGCGGCGGCGAAGCACACCTCCCCGGCCGATTCAGCCCCCAGCGATGCCGCGGCCAAGGAACCCGTGGAATCACAAGCCAAGTCCAAGCCCGAGCCTGCCGCGCCCCTCGAATTGGCGCCTCCCGCAGAGGAAACCAAGCCGGCGCCGAAACCTGGAGAGAAGGTGGAAACCAAGCCAGCGGACAAAAAACCAGCCGGCGAAAAGCCCGCCAAGAAGCCCGAAAAGAAACCAACCGACGACGACGAAAAAGATGTCTTCGAGAAATAACGGTTGATCTTGTGTCGTTTGCCTGGTCTTCGTAGAATCCCCGGCGAATTAGTGGTGAAATCATTCGTTCGCGGGGAATCCGTGTGCGGGCAAGCGACAACGCCTCGAGGATTGTGCGCCTCTGGCTCGCCATAGCGATCGTGGCGATAGTTTGCGTGGCCGGCTGTCGCCAGGTGGACCCGTTAGGTACTCCTGACGGCGCTATTTCTCTTGGTAAAGCCAAGGGCCAACAGGCAGGAGGCCAAGGCGCGTCTGCGTCCGAGGTTGCCAGTTCTCCCCGAGTTGTTCAGACATGCCGCATTTCCACGGAGTCCACGGACGAGGATTGGACCGCTTGCTGCTCCCCGCCCTCGGCTCCCCTCCCACCCGCTGACGGCAAGATCGCCGGTCTGGGGAACGTCGAGCAGTCTATCGCTTGTGCCGACTGCCAAGACCTTCCATCGAACTTCGGCAATAGCGCCGAAGGCCTGGACCGTCTTGCCTCGCAGGCGGGCGAGGCGTCAAGTCACCCGTTGGCGGGCGACGACCGCAGTTTTACGTCGCGGTGTGGCGAGATCCTGGCGACTACGCGCGACAACGTCTTCCAGGACTACATGAACTATTACAGCCGCGACACGCTGGTGGAGTTCGTCGTGATCCTCGCCCCGGCCGCCGTGTTTGCTAATTCCGACTGGGACGCCGACGTGGGCACGTGGTACCAGGAGCACGTTCGTTCGAACTCCACCAACCGCGCCGCCGCCTTCTGGCGGCCTTTGGGGAACGGCTGGTACACCATACCCGTCTATGTTTCCGCCAAATTCCTGGGCGAATACTTCGACGACCTGCCGGGCATGACGCTGCTAGGCGATTTCGGCGATCGTGCCTCGCGGGCCCTCATGGTCGGCGCTCCGCCCCTGCTCGCCGTGCAATATCTGACCGGGGCCGGACGGCCGTCCGACATTCGGGACCTTTCCTACTGGCATCCGTTCAAGGCATCCAACGGCGCCAGCGGTCATGCCTTCATGGGAGCCGTGCCCTTTCTCACCCTGGCCGGCATGACCGACGACCCTTTGGCCAAGTGCCTCTTCTACGCTTGCTCGCCCTGGACGGGTATTTCGCGGATCAATGACAATCTGCACTATCTCTCGGAGGTCTGGCTGGGTTGGTGGATGGCTTGGCTGTCGTGCGACGCCGTCAACAAGACCGAAGCGGGCAAGCGTTCGATTGCCATTACGCCGCTGTGCACGCCGGAGATGAACGGCGTGGGACTGATCTATCAGCATTAGAGAGCGAGGCGGTTTCCTGATGCCGGGCCTAAGGTGGCAGGCGCGGTGGCTACGGCACGAGGATGATGTTCGGAAGACGAGGGAATCTCGTGCATAGCGACGCCGTCCGCTTCGAGAGCCGCGACGATGCGGCAGAGGCTTTTCGCCTGCTGGAAGCGCTTTTACGATAGGCCACCCACTTCTCTAATCTTTTTTTCCCCGGGCTGCCGATAATTCCTCTTGACGGGAAAGTGTACACATGTATACTTATTGCAGAGGTTCACATGCATGCCCGACATCCCTTGCCGACATCTGCGCATCGAGGCCCTGCGGCAACAGCTTGCCCTGTGGGAGGGCATTGCTTTCCTGCCTCAGTCGCCGGAAGACCCCCTTTCCGCGGAGCCGGTGCCCATCCTCTCGAGTGGTTGCCCGCCATTAGATCGGGCCTTGCCGGAGAAAGGGTTTCGCCCTGGCACGCTCGTCGAGTGGCTCTTTCGCGGCGAGGGGGATGGAACAGCCATGCTGGCCTTCCGGGCCGCTGCCGCGGCGTGCCGCGACGGCGGTGCCGTGGTCGTGCTCGATCGGACGGGCGAGTTCTATCCCCTCGCGGCAGTTGCCCAAGGGATCGAGCCTGGCCGGCTGATCGTCGTCCATCCGGGCAACAAGGCCGACCATGCCTGGGCCTTGGACCAGGTGTTGCGCTGCCCGGCTGTGGCGGCAGCGGTCGCCTGGCCGGATGCGCTGGACGGAAAACTCGATGGCCGCACCTTCCGGCGGTTGCAACTGGCGGCGGAACAAGGTGGCGGACTGGGGCTGTTGGTCCGACCAGAATCCGTGCGGCCCCAACCCTCGTGGGCCCACGTGCGACTGCTGATTGAATCGCTGCCCAGCCACGGGCCGTATGGCCGGTCGCGGCGGATGCGCGTTGTCGTCTTGCGCTGTCGTGGCGGTCGTGGCGAACAAAGCGTAGAAGTGGAGATCGCATGACCCGCATCCTCTGCCTGAGAATTGCCAATCTCGTTGCACAGCCAATCGAGGCCTTGCATAGCCTGGCGGCGCACTGCAAGCAGTTTACGCCCCTGGTGGGAATTGATCCGGACGTTTTTCCCCAAAGCGTCTTGTTGGATATTACCCACGTCGCTCATTTATTCGGCGGCGAGGCGGCGCTGGTCGAGCGCATCCTTGACGAGTTGCGCAGCGAGGGCCGGCAGGTTCAAGACGCTGTGGCTGGCACGCCTGGCGCGGCATGGGCCTTGGCCGCGTATGGCGGGGAGGGAAGAGGGAAGAAAGGAGAGGAAAGACATGGAGATGGGAAGATCCCCGCGTCTCCCTTCCCCCCTCTCCCCTCTCTCCTCTCCCCTCTTCCCCTCGAGGCACTGCGCCTGCCCGAATCGATCGTGACCCTGCTGCACAGCCTGGGCGTGTGGCGGATCGAAGCCTTGGAGGCCCTGCCGCGGCGGGAACTCTTGTCGCGATTCGGACCGGAATTGCTGGATTGCCTCGACCGTGTGACGGGCAGGCTTCCTGAACCGTTGCCGGCATGGGACCCGCCGCTACGATTCGAGGTCCGCTGGTCGGCCGAGTTCCCCACCGCCCGGCGAGAGATGCTCGACGCGGTCCTGGAGCGTCTCGTCCGCCGCCTGGCAACCCAACTCGGCCGAGCAGGCCGTGGGGCCATGCGGCTGGAATGCCGCTGGAAGTGCGCTGAGGGCGAATCGCGGCAAGCAACCGTCGGCCTCTTCCGGCCTTCGGCCTGGGCAAACCACCTCGTCGAATTGCTCCAAGCGCAGTTGGAATCGCTGCAACTGCCTGGTCCGGTCGATGCGATCCACCTTGCCGCCATTTCCACCGCGCCGTTGGAATTGCGGCAGCAAGAGATGTTTTGCCAAGGGCGACGGGCGGGGCCACAGCACCTGTCGGCCCTGATCGATCGGCTCAGCAATCGGTTGGGGCACGCCTGCGTGATGCGTGTGCGGTTGGTTCCCGAGGCTCAGCCCGAACTGGCCTGCCACTATACGCCGCTGGTCGACACAAAGAAAGCAGGGGAGCAGGGGAGAAAGGCGGGGTGCTCGCGCAGTGGGTCTGTGGAAAAGCAGGATAGGAAGTCCCCTTCTCCCTTTCTCCCTTTCTCCCAGCCTCGGCCATTGCGGTTGCTCGCGCAGCCCATCCCGCTGCCGGCAGCGATCCAGAGGCAGATCGTGCGCCGCATCGGGCCCGAACGGATCGAAACCGGCTGGTGGCGTGGCCGGGGCGTGGCCCGCGATTATTACTACGTCGAGACCGCCGCCGGCCGCTGCTATTGGGTTTTCCGCCGCCTCGCCGCTGGTCCCTGGTTCCTGCACGGAACGTTTGATTAAAAAGCCGCGGGGTCGTATCTACCCGCGAAACTATAAACCATGCCCTACGCCGAGCTTCACGCCAAATCGAATTTCTCCTTCCTGGAAGGGGCTTCGCACCCGGAAGAACTGGTTCAGCAAGCCGCGGAACTTCGCTACGCGGCCCTGGCGGTGACCGATCGCAACAGCCTTGCCGGCGTGGTCCGCGCCCATGTGGCGGCCAAGGAGCATGGCCTGAAACTTGTCATCGGCGCCGAGATTGCACCGCAAGACGCTGCGCCGGCGATCCTCTGGCCGACCGATCGCGCCGCCTACGGACGCCTGGCCCGGCTCATCACCCGCGGTCGTCGCCGGGCGGAAAAGGGGCAATGTCACCTGACGCTCGAGGATATTGCCGCGCATAGCGAGGGATTGCTCGCGGGGGTGTGTGGTGGGGAAGAAAGGGAGAAAAGGAGAAAGGCTGGGTACTCGCGCAGTGAGTCGGGGGAGAAGGGGCATTGGGAGTCTCTTTCTTCCTTTCTTCGGATATACCGCGAGATCTTCCCCGGCCGCTGCCATCTTCTCGCCGAGTTGCACTATCGCGGCGACGATCGAGAGCGGCTCGACCACCTGGCGGACCTGGCGCGTGACGCGGACGTGCCGCTGATCGCAGCGGGCGACGTCCATTTTCACCTACCCCAGCGGCAAGCCTTGAGCGACGTGCTTTGCGCCGTGAGGCATGGCTGCACGGTGGCTGCGGCGGGCGAGTTGCTCTTTCCCAACGCCCAGCGATACCTGCGGTCACCGCGGGAAATGGCCCTGCTCTTCGCCCGCTATCCCGAGGCCCTGGAACATACGTTGGAAATCGCCCGGCAGGCCGCCTTCTCGCTCGATGAATTGCGCTACGAGTATCCCGAGGAGCTCGCCCCGACAGGCCAGACGCCGATGGAATACCTGGCCCGCCGGACCTGGGAGGGCGCGGCGAGCCGCTATCCGGCCGGCGTGCCCGAACGGGTGCGGGGGCTGATCGAGCACGAGTTGCGGTTGATCGCGGAACTGCGCTACGAAGCCTACTTCCTCACCGTCTGGGACCTCGTGGTCTTCGCCCGCAGCCGCGGCATCCTCTGCCAGGGCCGCGGCTCGGCGGCCAATTCGGCCGTCTGCTTCTGCCTGGGCGTGACGTCCGTCGATCCCGAGCGGATGGATCTCTTATTCGAACGTTTCATCAGCCGCGAGCGGAACGAGGCCCCCGACATCGACGTCGATTTCGAGCACGAACGCCGTGAGGAGGTCCTGCAATACCTCTATGAGAAATACGGCCGTGAGCGAGCGGGCATGACGGCTGAAGTGATCACCTACCGCCGCCGTTCCGCCGTTCGCGACGTCGGCCGCGCCCTGGGACTGCCCGCCGGGCAGATCGACCGTCTGGCCAAGCGGCTGGAGCATTACCACGAGGGCAAGACGGAAGAGGCAGAAAAGGGGACGGGCACCTTTTCTGCGGCCTCGCCCGACATGCTGTTGTATTGCCGCGAGGCGGGCATTGACGTGCAGTCCACGCTCGGGCGGCAGTTGATCGATCTCGTCGAGCAGTTGGCAGGCTTCCCCCGCCATCTCTCGCAGCACACCGGCGGCATGGTCATGACCCGGGGGCCGTTGTGCGAGCTGGTTCCGATCGAAAACGCAGCCATGCCGGAGCGGACGGTCATCCAGTGGAACAAGGACGATCTCGACGAGTTGGGAATTCTCAAGGTCGATTGCCTGGCCCTGGGCATGCTGACGGCGATCCGTAAATGTTTTGCCCTGGTCAAGCAGCATTACGGCGGCAGAAAAGGGGACATCACTGATTGGTCCGCCGTCCAGTCGGCTTCCGCGGTTGCCTTTAGCGGACCAATCAGTGATGTCCCCTTTTCTGTCGCCGATCTGACGCTGGCCAATATTCCCGAGGGCGACGAAGGCGTCTACGCGATGATCCGCCGGGCCGACACGATGGGCGTTTTCCAGATCGAAAGCCGGGCCCAGATGAGCATGCTTCCCCGCTTGTTGCCGCGGTGCTTCTACGACCTGGTGATCGAGGTGGCCATCGTCCGCCCCGGTCCGATCCAGGGGAACATGGTCCATCCCTATCTCCGCCGCCGCAACGGCGAGGAGCCGGTCGAGTACCCCAACGAGGCGGTTCGCCGCGTGCTGGAGAAGACTCTCGGCGTGCCGCTGTTCCAGGAGCAAGCGATGCGGCTGGCGGTCGAGGCGGCCGGTTTCACGCCCGGCGAGGCCGATCAGCTCCGCCGCGCCATGGGGGCGTGGCGGCGGCCAGGCGTGATCGATCAATTCCATCGCCGGCTCACCGAGGGAATGCTTGCCCGCGGCTTCACGCCGGAGTGGGCCGAGGCCGTTTTTCGCCAGATTCGCGGCTTTGGCGAGTACGGCTTTCCCGAGTCGCATGCCGCCAGTTTCGCCCTGCTGGTTTACGTCTCGTGCTGGTTGAAACATCACTACATGGCCGCCTTCACCGCCGCCTTGCTCAACAGCCAGCCGCTGGGGTTCTACGCTCCCGCACAGCTCGTTCGCAACGCCCGCGAGCACGGCGTGCGGGTACTGCCGGTCGATGTGAACTATAGCCAGTGGGACTGCACGCTGGAAGAAGAAAGGGAGAAAGAGGCTTCCCCGCCTTTCTCCCTTTCTCCCCCGCTCCCCTGCTCCCCTGCTTCTTCCCCCTCTCTGCGCCTTGGCTTTCGCATGCTCTGGGGACTGCCGCGGGTACAGGCGGAAGCGATCGTGCAAAAGCGCGGCGAGCGGCCCTATCAATCGATTGACGATTTCGCGCGGCGCACCAGACTGAGCCGCGCAGCGATCACGCGGCTGGCCAAGGCCAGTGTCTTCGGCTCCTTGGGTACCAACCGCCGCAATTCACTTTGGGATGCGTTGGCCCAGGATCAAACGCCCTTGCCGCTGTTTGACGCGGTGGAGAGCACGATTGAAATGATGCCGCCGCAAGCAGCAGGGCTTAACGATGCCGATAACTCTCCAGTAACCGACAATCGACAACCGACAACTGACAACTTTCTGCCAGCCATGACGGCGGCCGAGGAGGTCCTGGCCGACTACCGTACGACGGGACTTTCGCTACTGGCCCATCCGCTGCAGTTCCTCCGCGGCGAACTGGATAAGCTCCGCGTCACTCCGGCCGCCGGACTGAAGACATGGCCCGACGGCAAGTGGGTCCGTGTGGCTGGACTGGTGCTGGTGCGGCAGCGGCCCTCGACGGCCAAAGGCATCACGTTCGTCACCCTGGAAGACGAGACGGCGACGGCCAATTTGATCATTCGTCCTGCGGTATGGAAGCGATTCCGCGCCGCGGCCCTGGGCGCCACGATCCTCATTGCCGCCGGTCCCTTGCAGCGGCAGGGAGAGAACATCCACGTCCTCGTCGCCAAGCTGGAGGATTTTTCCGATCATCTCGACGACATGCAGTCGCAATCGCGGGACTTCTGCTGACGGCATTGACGCATTCTTTGCAATTTTGCTATACTGCCTCGCCCCGGCCTTTCCCCAACGGCTAGCCAGGACGACAAACTCTGCCCATGACCATTGCGATCAGCGCTGACCGGCAATCCCTGCCCAGGGAAGAAGAAGTATTCCTCGAAACACTGCCTGACCAGCAAGCGAAATGGTTGACGGCCGCCACAACGATTGCGCTTGGGCTCGCCACCCTGATCTACGTCTACACTAGTGCCCTCACTTCGCCCTGGGCCGACGAGTGGCGCTGGCTGCCGCAGGCAGTGGGCAGTGAGCCAGTCACCGCGAAATGGCTTTGGGCAAGCGAATCCGGACATTGCCTGCCACTGGAAAAGCTGGCATATCTCAGCGCGGCGTGGATGTCGGGAACCGATTTCCGCCTGATGGCCCTCCTAAGTGCCGGGCTGCTGGTGGCGACCGCCGTGACTATGACCTTGGTCGCGGCGCGAACGCGGGGCAGGAGTAGCGCTCTGGATTTGCTCATCCCCGTGCTGCTCTTGAATTGGGGCCACTACATGAATCTCCTTTGGGGATTCCAATTGTGTTACGTGATGCCCGTCGTGCTGATCTGCGCGATCTTATTGTTGGTTTCCCAGCGCGGAGCAGATCCGACCATGCTCCGATCGCTGGCGGTGAGCGCGTGTGCGATCGCGGCGGCGCTGTGCGGAGGCCCGGGAGTTTTCTTCCCGCCGGTCATGGCCATGTGGTTGCTCTACGCCGGAGTGCGGCGATGGCGCGAGAGCCGCGCCGGTAGCCTTGCCATCGTTGCCCTGGCTGCGACCACGCTCCTGCCCCTGAAATGGTATCTCGGCGCCATGCCAATCGCCCGCAATGCCGGCGAGAGCGAACATCTTGCCGCGGGCACGGTACTCCGCGGCGCGCTGCAATTTTTGAGCATGAGCATCGGGAAGTTCGGCGGCGAATCGTACCCGCTGTCCGGCGAAATCGTTGCACTCCTGGCGGGCGTCGCCGCTGCACGGCTCGTGCAGGTTTGGCGGAAAAATCCTCAGGAACGCCTGCGAGCCGCCGGCCTTGGCATGTTCCTTGCAGGCGGATTGGCCATGGCTTTGGGAATCGGCCTGTCACGCGGCTGGATCGGCTGCTTGCGAACGCGTTACAGCCTGCTCGGAGCGCCTTTGGTCCTAGGTCTCTATTACGTCGGAACATTTTATGGTCCGCCGATCCGGCCAGCCTGGCTCCGCCGAGGGTGTGTTGTGGGGCTGCTGGTTCTTGCCGTGCTGTACCAAGTTAAGGGCATGCGACTTGCGCAAGACGACTTGCGCTGGAACGTGCTCCGCATGGAAGACTCGGTCCGCGAAGGTCTGCCTGCCGACGCGGTAGCGGCGCGGCACTGGGAAGACATGCAAGACTTTTCCGCCGCATCGCTACGGATGCACCTGGATCTACTGCGAGCTAGACGGGTCGGCCCCTATCGCCCCGGCCTCGCTCCGCCGATTCCGCGCGACGTGGTTGTCTGCTCCATGCTCGGACTGGAGTCGCCCCGCACCGGGCAGGAGCTGAAATCGCTGCAAAACGGAGAAGAGCTCGTCCAATCGTTCCTGCCGGCAGGTAGGGGACTGCCGTTCCGCATCGATGTCGAAACGCATCCCCTCCGCCACGCATCGGGCCAATTGCTTTGGTCCGTGGAGGAAATCCATCCGGACGGCCGACGCCAAACGCAAGCCACTGGTGAATTGCCCTTGGGAAACTGGCGAGATCCAACTTATGCGTCGCTCGCCTTCACCCCCTTTGTGCCCGCGCCCGGCGCCCACTGCGTGTTGCGGATCCGCGTCGAAGGCTCAAATCGGCCTTTATTGGAGATACCGCGATACAAGCTCGCCGGCCAATCCACGACCGGTCTTCGGGCCTATGTTTACTACGAACGAGGGGGTGCGGCGATCGTAGCGCCGGCTTTAGCTAGAGTCCCCCCGGGGAAAGCCGGCGAGAGCCCTGACTACAAGCGCTTTTGACGGCCCTCTCCCCGCCATCGCTTCCGTCTGGTATCATGGCTGTCCAAAAGACTTGCTTCGCTAGCGAGTCCTATTTTACATCATCCACCGAGGAAGAGGGAGGAAAATTCATGGCTGTCACCGCTGAAAAGATCACACAATTTGTCCGCGGCGTCTTGGGCGACGATTCCAATGTGCCGAAATTGCCGGTGGAGAAATACTTGGACGCAATCCCCCGCCTGCACGCCCTGGCCGACCTGCCCAGCGGCACGCCCGTACTCATCCGTGGCGACGTAGACGCCAAACCGGGGGCCACGGTCGGCGAAGGCGATATCCGCCTGCGATCGATGAAAGGTACGCTCGACTTTGCCCGATCCAAGGGATGGAAAGTGGTCGTTTTCGGGCACGTGGGCCGCGAACCAGAAAAGTCGCTTTCGAAGGTCCGCACCCGTTTGGGCGAAATACTCGGTTGCCCCACTGGATTCGTTGCCGACTGGCTCGACCCGGCCACGACCACGATCAAGGATGAAGCGGCCCAGGCGATCGCCGCCGCTTCGCCAGGAAGCGTGACCGTGCTGGAAAACACCCGCAAATACGACGTCGAGCGCGTGCTATGGAAAGCCAAGCCGGCCGACCTGCCCAAGCTGGCCGACCGCCTGGCCAAACTGGCTAACGAGTTCGTCCAGAAAGTGGCCAAAGTCTACGTCCACGAGGCATTTTCCGCCGGAAGTCTCGATGCTTCCAGCGTGGTTGTGCCGGCGGGCATGGACCGCGTGGCTCTCGGTGAATACGAGGCCGAGCAATTCGACGTCCACCTCCGCGATTGCCTGGCGGCCCAGATGGTGATCTTCAGCGGCCTGAAGGCCGACAAGCTGGACGACATGGAAGCCATGATCCACCGCGGCAAAATCCGCCTGGTGATCTCTGCCGGGTCGCTCTCGGCCTCGCTGAAAAAGGCCGCTGCGGAACTGGAAGGCAAGGACTTCAACTTGGGCGTTTCCGAAGACCCGGCCCACAGCGACAAACCCTACTTCATTCCCCGCAACCGCATCGAGCAGGCCAAGAAGATGCTGACGGAAGGCCGGACCAAGGGCATCGAGTTCGTCCTGCCCGTCGATTTCGTACTGCAAGACGGGCAAGTTTCGACCGAGATTGGGCCGGGTAACCAGCAGTTTGACGTCGGCCCGGCCAGCAGCAAGCTCTTCGCCGATACGGTCACCCGCTTCATCGAGGCCCACAAGTACGATAAGCCGCCCGCGGTGGTCTTCCACAACGGCGTGTTCGGCATGTTCGAAGATCCGCGGTTCGAAAGCGGCACGAAGAATTTCGTGCCGCAATTGAAGCGGATGAAGGACGCCGGACTGAAGGTCTACATCGGCGGGGGCGAGGGCGGCGCATCGCTGGAGAGATACGGCCAGTCTGATTGGGTAACCTATGTCTTCACTGCCGGCGGCACGGTCCTGAATGCCTTGGGCAGCGAGCCAGTGCCGTATCTGGTGGCTTTGAAGTTGGCAGCACAGAAGTAAGAGAAAACCCGATATTCGCGGAGCGGTCTGCGGACATTTTGAACTCGCACATTCAGGGCCATCCAGAATGGCGACACCCTGATTGGCTTCGTAGGAAATTCCAAGTTCAAGACTCTGTTGGGCTTCTTGCCGAGGAAATTGCAATTTGGATCGGATTTTCGCGGCACGCGCTTGCGGGGATCGATTTCGGATTATATGGGAGACCGTCTTCCCTATCGGTTCGTGTTCGTCTTCGGATTGCTGTGGGGCGGCGTGCTGGTATTCCTCTCGCCGCCCTTCAGCGCACCGGACGAAGCAACGCATTTTTACCGCGCCTATCACTGCTCACAAGGAAAACTCTACGCCTGCAAACGCGACGGCGCTACCGGCGATGAGCTGCCGTCGTCCCTGACCGAAACCTACGCAACGATCGTCGGCCACGCCCGGAAGGACGAAGAGTACGAGATCACCTGGGCGAGGATTTCCGCGGCGTCGCAGATCGCCCTCGATCCGCGGCGGCAGCAGTTCACGGTCTTTTCCAATACGGCACTTTACTCGCCCCTGCCCTACCTGTCCCAGGCCGCGACGATCGGCGCGGCAAGGATCTGGGGGGCAACGCCGTTGACAATGTTCTACTTGACCCGATTCGCCAACCTGGCAACCTATCTGCTCATGGCCGCAGCGGCCGTTCGCATCGCTCCCATCCAGAAGTGGACTTTGGCGATGGTGGCTTTGGTTCCAATGTCGGTCTACCTGGCGGCCTCGCTCTCGGCCGACGCTGTCACGATCGGGCTATCACTCTTGATCATCGCCTTGGCCCTCAACCTGGCCGTGGGCGGCACGTCGCTGAGACCCGCCAAAAGCGTACCCGCTCGTACTTCCGCCTTCGCAAAGCTCGGGAACGTACCCCCTGAGTTGATACTCGGATTCTTGCTGGTGCTGCTGGCCCTCTCCAAGCAGGCCTATCTTGGAATGGTCATGCTCTTCTTCCTGATCCCTGGCGAGAAGTTTAGCAGCCCGCGGCGGCGGTGGCTTGCGGCAGCGCTCACCATCAGCCTGCCGGTGGCTATCGACGCGGCGTGGAGCGGTTCGCTTCGCGAACTCTATGTGCCGATGCGACCATTCGTCGATCCGCCTGCCCAGGTCTACTGGATACTCGGACATCCCTGGAGCTACGCCGCGGCATTGGCCAAGGCTATTTATCGATGGGACGACTACACCTTTATGATTGGGGCATTCGGCTGGCTGGGAGCGCACCTGCCGCGCTGGATTCGCGACACGTATTGGATCGCGTTGCTCTTGACGGCCGTGCTGGATGGCGGCAAATCGCTCCACTTGGGCTATCGTGCCAAGGCCGTGGCCGCAGGGGTGTATGTGTTCACCTTCGCCGTCATGTCGACGTTCGTCTATCTCTCTTGGGAGGCGGTGGGGGCAAAGAACATCGATGGGGTGCAGCCGCGTTACCTCCTGCCGATCATTCCCTTGCTGCTCTTGCTGCCGCGTGGCAGCAGCAAGTTGGCGGGCAGCCGGTTCGCGCGGACCGTTGTGCCCACAGTTGCGATCTCTATCGTCATCCTCGCCGCCGCTTGCACCTGCCGGACGCTGATCAAACGGTACTATTGATACGCGGACGATAATGACCTTCCGGGTGATGGCATGCGTTAACCCGAACGATGCCAGGATAGGCATCTCATGCGGGACTGGAAGACATGCCCAGGCCAGCAACGCCGGGCTTAAGGCCTGCCACCCGGGGTTGGTTCTCGCAGAAACCGGGAGATATCTATTCCGCGCAACGCTTCCACCCCGCTGGGCGTGCTGATCAACAGCGCCGGCTTCCCGTCGATTGGCGCCGTGGCCAGGCCAGTGATTGGTTGGCCGTAGTTGAAGTGGTCGATGACTGTGCCATCGGCCGCAATAACGTGGATCGAGCCGTCGCTGCCGGGCAGAATCCACTGTAAATCGGGGCCGGGCAGGAGCCGCCCAGCGACGATCGATTCAACGGCTTGCTCCGTGCCCGCCGGAAGCGGATATTTCCATGTCACCTCGCCGCGCGGCGTCAATCCCACGGCGGTGAATTGGCCGCTGTTAATCTGCTGGGGATTAGCCTGAAAAACGACACCGCACCAGCTTTCCTGGCCGCTGTGCGTCAGATCAGCGTGGGCCAACGCCCGTAAGTAACCGCCGCCGGGAAGCCTGGCCGACTCGCGCAATTGGCCCTTGGCGTCGAGTTGAGCCAACCAATAACCGTCGCTCACACAAAATAAGGGGCGCTGCGATTTTTCGTCGGGCGGACCGGGCAGCACGCGGCTGACATTGAACAGACTGCGGCAGGACCAGATGCGCTCGCCCTGCAACGAAACACATTGCACGCCGACCGTGCCGGCAAAGCCGATGTAGGCCTTCAGCGTGCCATCGCCCTCCAGATCGCCTAACACTACGTCGCCAAGACCGGCATGGGGGTTCTCCAAGGCGTCGGCAGGATAGCTCAGCAGGTACTGGAGCTTTTCGTCGAAGAGGTGAACCCGCTGCTGGGCGGGCGCAAAGGTCGCGAAGTATCGCTTGCCGTCGCGGGCCGCGGCCGTGCGGAGATTGATAAAGAACTCTTTGTCGGCCAGCTTTGCCTTGTGATTGGCAAGGAGTTTGCCGTCCAGCCCGATTTCGCTGACCGATTGGAAGTCGTCGATGACCATGATCCGTGGAACTCGGGCCGCTCCCTGTCCGGCAGGTGGTTCCACGACGAGGATGTTCCCGGCGGGATGTACCGCGTCGCACTTCCACAGCGGCTTGAGATGGATCTTGACGGGCTGGCTTTTGGCCGCGGCGGGAGTGGGAGTTGCCTGCTGCAGAGTGGCAGTCTGCACCTCGCCGGAAAACAGCAGGTCGACCTCCTTTTCATCCTCTTTGATTCGTTCCTGAAACTTCTCCAAAGCATCCGTAGCCAGATCTCCGCCGGCCAGCAGCCTTTCCAGCTTGCGGGTCGTCGCGGCGGCCGCCAAGGGGCTGTCGCCGATGACGCAATCCTGAAGAACACCGTTGGCATCGAGGAAGAAAGTGGCCGGCAACGCCGAGACGCTGAACAGCTTGGGAGTTGTCAATTCCGGGTCGCGGAGGATTGGCAGTGAGAGCTTCCACTGCCGGGCCGTTGCTTCAATCGACTTGGCTTCGGTCTGCGCGTCGTCGAGATTGATTGCCCAAAGGGCCACCTTGGCATTGTCCTTGAACTTGTCATAGGCCTGCTCGAGAGAAGGAACTACGGGCAGGCAGGCGTCGGCGTTGCTGCGCCAGAGGTGGATCATGGCCACCTTTCCCTTCAATGCCTCGCTGTTCCACGGTTTGCCTTGCATATCGACAAGCTTGAATTCGGAGATTTTCTTGCCGACAAGGTCGTAGGGTCCGGGATCGACGAGCACGCGATGGCATTGTACGCCTTCGGGCACTTCAACCTTGAAGACCGCCGGATCATCGATGGCGCCGCCCAACCGGGCCCGCTCGAAATTCGCCACCATGTTGGCGCCTTCCTTGGCCGGCTCGCCACCGCTCGCCTGTGCGGCCGGTTGGCCGAAAGCGCATCCGCCGCAATACGAAGGATTTTTGGTCGATCCAGTATTCGCCCTCGCCGTCGCTGCGCCGGAATCGCACGAGATAACAATCGTATTCACCGATTCGCGCCGGTTCCCCCAAGGAGAGACCCTGGACTCCGTCCAGCAGAATCGTCAGGGGCTTATCCTCGAGCAACAGCAGCAATTGCGGCGAGGCGCCGGCAAACCCCTTGTTGACTGCCTGGTTAACCACCGTGTCGGCTTGCAGCATCGGCAAGGTTAGTTTCTTTGGCGCCTCGCGGAGGGCAGCCTGGCCGGGTATGTCTTTGCAAAAGGCAAGCCACTTCTTGCCATCACAGACGATCCTGCCCTGGTAGAACTCCATGCGCAGTTTGTCGGGACGCTGGAACGCCACCTTGAAGTCGGCCCGTCGCGGCTCCGAAGTGCCTTCCTCCCAGAGTTCGGCGGTGGCAAAGTCTTCATACGTACGTGCACTGTGGTACGCAGCCACCATCTTCTCAAGCACGGCCTGTGCTGTCAGCGGTCCGGGCGACTTTGCCTCTGTCGAATCGGCCGGCTTGGCTTCCGCGGCCGAACTGCCCGGCGACGCAGACGGCTTGCCGCAGCCGGCCGTTTGCAGCAAAGCACACGTCAATCCAAGCACCGAAAATCCAAGGCGGCAACGCATGGGTAGGGCATCCTGCATGATAAAAAGGTCAAACTTCATTATTCTCCAACTCGCCCGATGGGTAAAGCTCGACTTCTTGACCACCTGAAGAAAGTAACGATAATACACAAGTCACGAGAGCCGCACGACTCACTACCCTGTTTACGCAACCTTCCCCAATGACCGTACTGCGCTATGGGACCGATTCGTCGGTCGCCTTGCAATTCGCCGCTGGAGTGCCGTGGGAGCAATGTGGCACACCTGAGGGCCAGCCGCTAGCCGATCCTCTGGGTGCCGTCATTGCCGCGCTGGAGCAACCGTTGGATTATCCTCCACTGGTGCAGACGACCACACCCGGCGATCGGGTCGTTGTGGTGCTTGATGCCGCCTTGCCGCAGGTTGCCCAGGTTACGGCGGCAGTCGTCCAGACCCTAATGGACGCGGGAATTGATCCTGACGGTATAACGATCCTGCAGAGCGAGACCGACTTTGTCGCGTCCACCGAGAATCCCCTCCGCTTGCTGCCGCAGGCCGTAGTCAGCCGCATTCGCCTCCTCACCCACGATGCCGCCAAGCGGCGCGACCTGGCCTATCTGGCGGCCTCGGAAACCGGCCGGCCGATCCTCTTGAACCGCCTCTTGATCGATGCTGACGTGGTCTTACCGGTAGGCTGTGTGCGGCCCGAGCATTCGACCGGTTATTTTGGCATCCATTCGGCCATCTATCCGGAATACTCAGATCGGCAAACGCAGGCCCGCTTCCGCAAGCATGATCGGTTCACCGGCAATGGGCACCATCGCGAGTTGGTGCACGAGGCAAACCACGTTGGGTGGCTGCTGGGGGTGAACTTCACGCTGCAGATCGTGCCCGGCGCCGGCGATGGCGTCCTGCACGCGCTCGCCGGTCAAAGCGACGCCGTCAAGCGACAATCTCGCGAGCTTTATCGATCTGCCTGGGGCGGTTTTGTGGCGCAGTCGAGCGGCCCTGGTCGTGGCGGCGATCGAAGGCGCTCCGCGGCAGCAGACCTGGGAAAACCTGGGCCGCGCGCTGGAAAGCGCGTCGCGGCTGGTGGAGGAGGATGGGGCCATCGCGGTTTGTTGCGACCTGGCGGCCGCGCCCGGCCCGGCTTTGCAGCAACTCGTCGGCGCCGCCTCCCGCCAGCAGGCCATGCGGCAGATCCGTCGCGACAATCTCCGCGATGCCTTGCCAGCCTTGCAACTCGCCCGTACATTGGAAACGAGCCGAGTTTACCTGCTCAGCCGCCTCGACGTCGGACTGATCGAGGACCTGGAAATGGTTCCGCTGGAGGGGCCGGACGAACTAGTGCGGCTAACCCAACGCAGCAACTCGTGCCTGGTCCTGGCCAATGCCGCCCATGCGATGGTCCGTGTGGGAAGCGAATGAACGGTCTATTGGAGCAAATACGTCAAAACGTCGCGGAGATCCGCGGTCGCATGGCGGCTGCCGCCGGTCGGGCTGGTCGCCGCCCTGAGGACGTGCGGCTGGTGGCGGTCACCAAGTATGTCGGGCTGGAGGAAATTCGGGCATTGGTTGCTGCCGGTTGCACCGATCTGGGAGAGAGCCGCCCTCAGCAGCTTTGGGATCGGGCCGCCGCCTTGCACGATCTACCGGTCCGTTGGCACATGATCGGGCACCTGCAGCGGAACAAGGTCGATCGCACGCTGCCGCTGGTGGCGATGGTTCATTCGGTGGACAGCCTCCGCTTGGCCGAGACCATCGACGCGGCGGCCGCGCGGGACAATCACGAGGCGACGGTCCTCTTGGAAGTGAACATATCCCGCGAGCCGGCCAAGCAGGGTCTTGCTCCCGAGGAGATTGAACCGCTCTTGCCCGGGCTGCTCGCGCTGGGGCATCTCGAGATTCGCGGCCTGATGTGCATGGCCGGCCTGGCAGGCGGTGAGGACGAGGCCCGTCACAGTTTTGCCGGGTTGCGAACTCTCCGCGACCGCCTGCGAGCAATCTGTCCAGGGGCTGTCCATTGGGACGAACTGTCGATGGGGATGAGCGGCGACTATGAAATTGCCGTCGAAGAGGGTGCGACGATTGTCCGCGTCGGCTCGGCGCTGTTCGAAGGGCTGGACTGATATTCGATGCTCGACATTCAACCTCATCAAGAGGCGCAATCCTGCCCATTCGCGCTCAGCCCGGCGCACGGCGGAACGAGGTTCGCGGCATTCAAGACGGTGCTCTGAAGATTTGCGTCACCCAGGCGCCTGAAAAAGGCAAGGCGAACAAGGCCCTCGCCGAAATCCTCGCCAAATGGCTGCAGGTACGAAAATCGCAAGTGGAATTGCTTTCCGGTGAATCGGCCGCACAAAAAAGGTTCCTGGTTCGCGGGTTTTCGGCCGAATCGCTGGCTGCGCGGATTCACGATCTCGGCTTATAGCTTGTCGGCACAACCGGTCTTTCTGGCCGGGCCGGCAGAATCGCTCAAGTCCAACGGGGATGCCTGCTTGCACGGGTGCTTCCAGCCGACGCGGCCGAAAAAGTATCCTACGATTTCAATAATCCGCGTGGATGCCTCTAGCGTGTTTTCCGACAAATGGCATCGACTGGCGTCCGCGCAGGAGTACTCAATGCGGAAGAGCCAATGATCGCGGCGGATATCGTTGTTGACGAAGGCATGCTGATGCCGATCAGCGTGGAGACACTCCGCACCTCGACCGCCCTGCCGTTTGATCTTTATGTGCTGGGCCAGGCCAAGCGCCGCCCCGTGCTCTACGGACAGCGGAACCATCCGCTCGACCAGTCCGATTTCCAGCGGCTGGTCGGTCGCGGAGTCCGGACGTTATATATCGGCCAGACCGATTCGGCCGCCTATCGCGAATATCTTCGCGACACGATCCTGGCGAATAACGATCTTTCTCCGGTTCAGCGCTACCAGGTCCTCCGCGAGGCCACCCGGGCCGTGCTTGCCGAGGCCTTTAGCAAGGGTGATCATGATTCGGCGGTCACGTTTACCACCGATCTCAGCGAGGGCATGGTCGCGGCCGTATGTGATTCGCAGGTCGCCTTGAACGACATTCTCCGCGTCATGTCGCACGACTATGGCGTCTTCAGCCACGCCGTGAACGTGGCCACGAACTGCTTGCTGTTGGCCAGGCACTTGGGGATTGCAGACAAGCAGGAGCTGTTCGCAATCGGACAGGGTGCGCTGCTGCACGACATCGGCGTGCAGGCAGTACCGCGGCACATTACCCAGAAGGCGGGCAAATTGGACGATCGCGAGCGGCGGATCGTGCAGGGGCACACCATCCATGGCTTCAGGGAACTTTGCCACCGCGAGGACCTTACGTGGGGGCAGTTAATGATGGTTTACAGCCATCACGAACGGTGCGATGGCCGCGGGTACCCCGTCGGACTGGTTCATGCGGAAATTCACCCCTACGCCCGTCTCTGCGCAATCGCCGACGTGTACGATGCACTTTGCCATGATCGGCCGCACCGCCGCTCGCCACGGCGACGCGACACCCTGGAATACCTTGACCGCCAGGCGGGGCGGGGCTTTGACGAGGAGATGATGCGATGCTGGATAGCAATAATCGCCAAGCAGACCTAGCCCGCTGGATCTATTCCCTGCCTTGCCTCGTACAGCTTCCGCAAAAGCTCCGCGACGAATTGGAAAAGACCGGCGCGGCGCCCGTGCCCGGCGACGACGACCGGCGGCATCGCCGCGTTCTTTGCCGGGGCGAAAAGCACCGGGCGGCCTTGGAAATCAGGCAGACTCTGCCCGGCTTGCCGCGGGAAACCGCCTGGCAGTGTGTCTATACCCACGATTTCTCCAAAGAGGGTTGCAGCTTCTTGCACGCTGAGGCCCTTTACCCCGGAGAACGACTCCAAGTGATACTGCTGTCCGGCGTGCAGCGATCCGTTGAGGTTTCCTGGTGCCGGCGGTTGGGCAAGAATTGCTATGCCGTCGGTGCTCGCTACGTCGGCGGCGAATCGGCGGCGACGGAGAATTGAAGCCATGCCCGTTACATCCGCAGATTGCAACAGCGACCTGGACGGCCTTTTTGCGCAACTGGCTTTGCTGGCAGAAGATTCGCGGCCTCTCGAAGCCAAACCGTGTCGCACTCAGGCCGACGATGAGTCGCTCCGCCTGGCACCGACACGGGAAGATGAACTGTCGGCGGCGCCGGAGACGGCTGCCGGAGCCACGCTCGAAGAGGCGTTCTTCCCCGCCGCACCGCGGTCCCTGACGGACACGAACGTGGTCAATGCGGAGATCGAGGATATCGTCCTCCGCCTGCTGATGCACCGCGGCACCATGGCGGGCATGGAGATATCCCAGCATATCGGACTGCCGTTCGCCGTGACAGAAAAATTGCTCTACGCCCTGAAGGCCCAGCGGTTGCTAGTTTTCAAGTGTGCGGCCGCCTTGAGCGACTATGTCTACGAGATCACCGACCTGGGTTTGCAGTACGCTCGGCAGTCAGCTGTCGACTGTAGCTACTGCGGGACAGTGCCGGTTTCCCTGAACGATTACTGCGCTAGTGTTGCGGCCCAATCGCTCGGCCGGACGAAGCCGCGGATAGAAAGCCTCCGCCGCGCATTCGCCGACCTCGTGATCAGTCCGCAAATGTTCGCCCGGCTGGGACGAGCGATCTCGTCGGGGTACGGACTTTTCCTGCACGGTCCGCCCGGCAACGGCAAGACCAGCATCGCCGAGCGCATTACGGCTGCCTATGGCACGTGTATCTGGATTCCCCGCGCAATCAGTGTTTGGGGAGAGATTGTCCGCGTCTTTGATCCCAGTTGCCATGAGGAACTGCCTCTGGCCGCCGGCGAGCAGATTGTGGCGGCCGAGAAAATTGATCATCGCTGGGTGCGAATTCGCCGGCCGACGATCGTCGTGGGCGGCGAGCTGACGATGGAGAGCCTGGAAGTCACCATGCACAAGGACACGGGCATCGGCGAAGCCCCCTTACAGATGAAGAGCAACGGCGGGACGCTGGTGATCGACGATTTCGGCCGCCAGCGCATTTCGCCGCAGAAGCTGTTGAACCGTTGGATCGTGCCGCTGGAGACGCGGCGAGACTATTTGGGGCTTGCCAGCGGGAGAAAGATTTGCGTTCCTTTCGACCAGTTCATCGTTTTTTCCACGAATTTGGAACCGAGGGAACTCGTGGACGAAGCATTCTTGCGCCGCCTGCCGTATAAAATTGAGGTGCAAGGCCCCACCGTCGAGGAGTTCCGTGGCTTGTTCCAGCAGATCTGCCAGAAACAGAAAATTGCCTACGATTCGGCCGCACTGGATCACCTGATCACCACGCACTACGAGTCGGTCAAGCGGCCAATGCGGTTTTGTCAGGCCCGCGACCTGCTGCACCAGGTCGGCGTTTATTGTCGTTTCCACAGGCTGCCACTGGCAATGACCCGGGCCGCGCTCGACGTTGCTGCCGCGGACTATTTTTCCGTAATGGGAAGATAGGGCTCGGAATTCGGATGCGCTCCAGGGATCGAGCGGCTACCCGGAAATCCGGAGCGCACATATTTGCCTTTGCGCAGCGCAGAGCTTTGGCATGAAGCCTAAGAGGCTTCAAACCGCGGGATCGGTCATGGGTGCATCGCCGTTGGCCAACGGTACGTCCAGGGGAGCGCCAAAAGAAGGGGACGTCGCAGCCTCAGCTCGGTCGCCAAAGACGCATTGCAAGCCGACGTGAATCTGCACGCATCGCACGTACAGTCGCCGCACGTCGCCATCGCTGCGAAGGGCCGCTTCCAGCCGCTGGAAATCCACCTCGGAAATCTGTTCATCGAACAGGGCCCAAATTAAATCCTCAATATCTGTCTGTGGGGTATCTTCGGATTTGGTATCCACAATTCCCTGCTTTCTCCGCGCACCCGGAAAATAGTTGGCCTGCCTCAGCGACTTCAGCCAAAATCTACCCGAAATCGACAACCTGGAGCTATAGGTATTTTCGCCAACCGTGGGACGTGCAGTTGACAATTAATTACGTTTCCGCAAGCCGTTCAGTTCCCCGAAACGCGGCGACGCATTTTTCGTACCGCGCCTGCCGTAGACGATGGAACGACCATTCATTAATCTAGAGTAGCGATTCCAGCAGGTGGCCGCGTCATTTCCCCCGGGGCAACAAATATGTCTCTGCAGATCTCGGTGTTCGATATGGCGATCGTGTTGGCCTACCTTGTGGGCGTCGTCGGGCTGGGGTGCCTGGCGGGCAGGCATCGCAAGCGGACAAGCGGGGAAGGAAGCCACTACTTCCTCGCCGGCAATACCCTGGGCTGGCCAGTGATCGGCCTGGCCATGTTCGCCGCCAACATCTCGACTTTACACCTCGTGAGTTTTGCCGAAACGGCCTACAAGCACGGAATGGTCTTCGGCAATTTCGAGTGGATGGCCGGTTTTACGCTCATCCTGCTCTCGCTTTTCTTTGCGCCGCTGTACCTCCGCTCGAAGGTGGCCACGCTGCCCGATTTCCTCGAACGCCGTTACAACCGCCATTGCCGCGATTGCTTGACGGTTGTGTCGCTCTTCTCGGCGATCGTGATCCACATTGGCGTGGCCTTGTATACCGCGGCCCTGGTGCTTCGAGGCGTTCTGGGCGTCAAGCTGGGGGCGACGATCTGCGGCATCGACGCGATGATGTTCTTCATTATCGTGCTGGGCGTGCTCACCGGCGTCTATACGATGATCGGCGGCCTGTTGGCCGTCGTCTGGACGGAAAGCATTCAGACCGTCTTGCTCCTGATCGGCGCGGTCTGCATCACGGCCGTTGGTTATCACTACGTGGGAGGTTGGGAGGCCATGAAGGCCACGCTCGCCAGCTCTCCGCATCCGCTGGCCGGCGCGGCCGATAAAGATATCGCTTGCAACTGGTCCACGGCGAACTTTCTTTCCATACTGCGAGATCCGTCCGATCCCAGCAAACAGCCCTGGCTGGGTATTCTCCTCGGATACCCGGTGATCGGCATCTGGTACTGGTGCTGCGACCAGACGATCGTGCAGCGGGTATTGGCGGCCAAGGATGAAAAGAACGCGCGGCTCGGTCCGCTGTTTTGCGCCTTCCTCAAGATCCTGCCGGTCTTCCTCTTCGTGCTGCCGGGCGTAATTTGCGTGGCCCTGGTTCAGCAACACAACGAGATCCTCCAGGGCGCTGCCCCGGCCACGGCCAAGGACGCCTATACGTTCATGGTCACCCGCTTGCTACCTGTAGGTATGAAGGGACTGGTGACGGCGGCCATGCTCGCGGCCGCTATGCAGACATGCTCGGCCGCGCTGAATTCGGCGGCCACGCTCTTTGCCTACGACATCGTCGCACGCTACCGGCCCAAGACCAACGATCATCAACTGGTGCTGGTGGGCAAGATCACTACGGTGGCCTGCACGATCTTGGCGATCGTTTCCTCGCCGATATTCGGGCAGAACGACACTGTCTTCCAAGTGCTCACCGACTTGATCTGTTCCATATCCGGTCCGATCACGGCCGTTTTCCTGCTGGGCGTATTCTGGAAGCGCGCGACCGGGGCGGCGGCCTTCATCACCATGATCGGCGGCACCGCCTTGGGATTGTTCATGTTCGGCATCGACCTCTTCAAGAAGTTCGCCCACAACCAGTTCGACAAGGGCTTGCGAAGCATAGACTGGTATGCTGGACGCCTGCATTGGTACGAGCCACCCATCCAATGGTACAAGACGCTCAACGATTGGCACCAGTCGCTGATTGGGATCGAGATTACGTCGATGCTGATGTCGTTTTACGTCTGTGTAATTTGCATGGGCACGCTGGTGGTTGTTTCCTGTCTCTTCCCCCAGGAACTCAAGCCGGAAGCCAGGCTCCTGGTATGGGAAAATTGGCGAGAGCCGCTGCGGCGGACCTCCGTCGGTCGCGGATTGGGCGACTACCGCGTTTTGTCGGCGGTCGTCTTTCTTATCTTCATCGCCCTTTATTGCCTCTTTGGATATGTCCCCACCGCGGCAAAATAGTCTTGGCAAGGTCTATCTGGTCGGCGCCGGACCTGGCGATCCCGACTTGATCACGGTCCGCGGTAAGCGGGCGCTGGCCCTGGCCGACCTGGTGCTCTACGATTACCTGGTTAACCCCGAGTTGCTACAGCATGCCGGGGGCGAGTCAGAGTTGGTCAGCCTGGGCCATAGCCGCGGCCGTCGCGGAATGACGCAGGAAGAAGTGATTGGGCGGATGATCGCGGCGGCCCGTGAAGGAAAAACGGTAGTGCGGCTAAAGAGCGGAGACCCCAACCTCTTCGGCCGCGGGGCCGAGGAAATGCGGGAACTTTCCGCCGCCGGAATTCCCTTTGAAGTGGTGCCGGGTGTGACGGCGGCCGTAGCAGCGGCCTGCCATGCCGGAATCTCGTTAACGAACCGCGAGTGTGCGTCGGCCGTGGCCCTGGTCACCGGCCACCAGCGCAGCGACGGACAACCGCCCGATCTGGACTACGATGCGTTGGCTCGTTTTCCCGGCACGCTGGTTTTTTACATGGGCATCTCCACGGCCGCCCAATGGAGTTCGGCCTTGGTTCGCGCGGGAAAACCGCCGCAAACGCCGGTGGCTATCGTACGGCGAGTGACCTGGCCCGATCAAGAGACCTTTCATTGCCGGCTGGATCGTATTGTCGAACTGATCGAGCGATACCATCTGCGGCCGCCAGCGGTGATCATCGTCGGCGAAGTGGCTGCTTGGGAGTAAACTCATCCCAATTCCCCTTCTTACTCTGCCCTGCCGCTTGGGGGTTATTATCAAGTGGAAAACGTTTGCTTACCACCACCGGCCTATTTAGAATGGACTTCATGCCGTTTTCTTCTCCTGCTTTGAGGTCCGCGCATGTCCACGTTCCACCCCATTGGCGGTGTTCAAACCCCTTCCACGTCGTTTCGCAGAATCGTCGTTGGTGGGGTAGCGATCGCAATCGCCACTATTTCGCTGATCGTTGCTCCCCGGGCCAAGGCTGCTGTTTATTACTGGTCGGTCACGTCGGGCCCCTGGTCGGTGGCGAGCAACTGGAGCGGGGTCGTACCCACCTCGACCGATGACGCCTACATCGCCAATGGCGGAACGGCAGACATCACGGTCTCCAGCGAGGTCTGCAATAACCTCTTCCTAGGCGATCCCAATAGCGGCACCGTGTTGATGTCCGGCGGAAATCTCTCCGCGCTGGCCAACGAATACGTGGGAAATACCGGCAGCGGCACGTTCGTGCAAAGCAGCGGATCGAATAGCATCTACGGCAACGGCACGGGCAACAACGGCTACAACGGCAACCTCTTTCTGGGCAACAACGCCGGTTCCAGCGGCAGCTATACCCTCACCGGCTCGGGCGTAATCAATGCCTACTCCCTATCCGTAGGCAATTCCGGCACAGGCACTTTTCTCCAGTATGGTGGCGCCAATAATCTCGGCGGCGGCGGCCTGATCATCGCGGCCAACGCCGGTTCCAACGGCAGTTATTCGCTTTCCGGGTCGGGCATGCTCGCCACGAACAACGAGTACGTGGGCAGCTCGGGCATCGGCACCATGATCCAGTCGGGCGGCAGCAACTACACCCTGGACCTTTACTTGGGCATTAACGCCGGCTCAAACGGCAGCTATATGCTCGGCGGCTCAGGCCGACTCGCTGCCACCACCGAGACGGTGGGCAACTCGGGCGTCGGCGGATTCACCCAAACCGGTGGCGTCAATTCCATTGCGGATCTTTACCTTGGCAACAACGCCGGCTCGAACGGCAGCTACGCGCTCAGCGGCTCAGGACTCGTCTCGGCGAATTCCGAGTACGTGGGCGTTTTCGGGTCGGGCACTTTTACCCAGACGTGCGGAACTAACAACTTCAGCAGCGGCGCACTGTATCTCGGCGGCCTGCCCGGCCAGGTGGGAACGTACGCACTGGGCGGCCGGGGGAGCCTGTTGGCAGGCACAGAATACGTTGGCAACCTCGGCCCAGGCACTTTCAGCCAATCGGGCGGGACGAACAACTTCGGCGCGAATAACCTCTATCTCGGGGCCAACGCGGCGATCAGCGGCAGCTATAGCTTGGGTGGTTCGGGCCTGCTCACCCTTTCCGGCAGCGAATACGTGGGCAGCCTGGGCAGCGGCACTTTCACCCAATCCGGCGGGACGAACAATCTCGCGCAGGGAACCCTGTATCTCGGGGCCAATCCGGGAGCCAACGGCAGCTATACCCTCAGCGGCTCCGGTGCTCTGTGGGCGGCTGCCGAGTTCGTGGGTAGCGGTGGGACCGGTACGCTGAATCAGGCAGGTGGATCCAACGTGGTGACTTACTTGCAGACCGGCGGATCGGGTGGCAGCGGCGCGTACAACCTCAGCGGAGGCACACTTCAGGTCTCCACCGGAGGTCTAGTCAACCAAGGGCTCTTCAACGCCGCCGGAACCGGTACGCTCGCGGCCGTCAACTCCATCCTCGACTTTTCCGCCGGAACCTTGCAGAACACTGCGAGCTTGACGCTGAATCTCGGGCCCGGTTCGCTCTTGCTCCTGCCGGCGGGCTCGGCAGCGACGGCCTTCGGCAGCGTTAACGGCTCGGGTCTGGTCCACACCGCGGGCACGACCCTCACCCTTTCGGCAACCCAGGGTTTCGGTGGTGGAGGATCGATCGCCGATTTCGTGAATTGCCAGGGATCGATCACCGCCGTGGCCAGCGGCGCAATCAATCTCAATGGCGGTCTCGCACTTTCCGCCGGCACCGTGAACCTCGGCGCCGGCAGCCTCACGGCCAACGGCACGGCCTCGGGCATCACCGGCGGGATCTTCAACGCCTTGAACAGCTACGTCGGCTACGCCGGGAACGGCACATTCACTCAGACGGGCGGCACGAGCAACCTGGGCGATAATAACGGCAACGGCGGCCTCACGCTGGGCTTCAATTCGGCCGACACGGGCACGTACAACCTCCGCGGCACGGGGTTTCTCTCCGCCAACAACGAGACCCTGGGCAACTCCGGCAGCGGCACGTTCAACCAGTTGGGCGGGGCGAACACCGCGGGCAGCATGTACCTGGGCAACAACCTCAGTTCGAGCGGCAGTTACACCCTCGCCGCTGGTGCCCTCACCGTGACGAACACCGCCTATGTCGGCAATTCCGGCATGGGTGTTTTCAACCAGACCGGCGGAACGAACACTTCGGGTGTCAATAGCGCGGGCGGGATCGTGCTAGGCAACAACGCCGGCGGCAGCGGCACGTACACCCTCGGGTCCGGCCTGCTCGCGGTCTTCACTTTGACCGCAGGCAACTCGGGGGCCGGCTTTTTTACTCAGACCGGTGGTACGAGCAACCTGGGCGACACCAACGGCAACGGCGGACTCATGTTGGGCGGCAACGCGGGCGGCAACGGCGTTCTGACCCTCGGCGGCTCGGCGCTCCTCTCCGCCAACGCCGAATACGTCGGGTATTCGGGCAGCGGCAGCTTCACTCAGGCCAGTGGAACGAACAATGCCAACGCCAACGGCCTTTTCCTCGGCTACAACGCGGGCTCCAGCGGCTCCTACACCCTCAACGCCACGGGCCTGCTTGCGGCCGCTTCGCTGACCGTCGGCAACTCAGGCGCCGGCACGTTCATTCAGACCGGTGGAACGAACAACGTCAGCAGCAGCACCGGCAACAGCGGCATTACACTCGGCAACAACCAAGGCGCCAACGGCACCTACCTGCTCAACGGCAATGGCCAGATCTCAACCAACTTCCTCACCGTAGGCTACTCTGGCAGCGGTGTCTTCACGCAGCAGGGCGGCGTGAACAATCTAAGCGGCGGCTACGGCAACAGCGGGCTGTATCTCGGGTACAACGCGGGGGCCGCGGGCACGTATAGCCTCAGCGGCACCGGCCAGCTCCAGGCCACCTTCGAATATGTGGGCTACGCCGGCGGCGGCACGCTTTCCCAGACGGGCGGAACGAACAACGTCGGCACGTCAGGCCTCTTTCTGGGCAATGCCCCCGGCGCCGCCGGCAGCTACCTCCTTAGCTCGGGGGCGTTGCTCTCAGCAGCGAACGAGTACGTGGGCTATTCCGGCAGCGGGGCATTTGCCCAGTCCGGCGGACTTCACATCATCGGCAGCAATACCCTGTATCTCGGCACGGCCCAGAATTCCACGCCCGGATTCGGCAGCTACCTTCTCAGCGGCGGGTCGCTGGTGACCTCGGGCCTGGTCGTCGGCAATTCGGGGACCGGCGCCTTCACGCAGTCGGGCGGAGTAGCGATCCTCGGCCCGGGCGGCCTCGTCGTCGCCAACTCGGCCTCAGTGGGCAGCTACGTCTTGAACGCCCCGGTTTTGCTGCTCTCGACGAGCAATGAGTACATCGGCGCGGGCGGCGTCGGCACTTTTAGCCAGTCCAACGGCACGAACTATCTGATCGCGTCCTTGCTGGGCCCCTCTGACCTGTACTTGGGCTTCAGCGGGGGTACCGGATGCTACAACCTCAGCGGGTCGGGATTATTGTATGCCAGCGACGAGTACGTGGGCGGCAACGGCGGCACGGCCGCGTTCAACCAGTCCGGCGGCGTTAACTTCGTGCAGGGGCTGACGGCGACAGGCCAACTTTCACTGGGCACGAGCGGGACCTACACGCTCACCGGCGGGGCCTTGCTCACGCCTGGCATCCAGGCCAACGGCGGCGCGTTCACGCTTGGCGGCGGAACCCTCGTAGCGACCGCCGCCTTCGCCACTAGCCAGGCAATGAGCTTGACCGGCAGCGGCGCGATCAATGCCAGCGGAACCGACGCGATCACCCTGTCCGGTCCCTTGTCGGGCGCGGGCGGGCTGTACAAGATCGGCAATGGCGTCTTAACCCTCTTGGGGGCCAACACCTACACCGGCAACACCACCATTAACGGCGGTTCGCTCGTACTGGCCTTCGGCCAATCCGGGGCGCCGACAACCAACATCATCAACAACGCGGTCAATGCGTCGTCGCTGGTTATGGGCGGCGGAACCTTAGTCGTGCAAAGCCTTCCCGGTACGCTCAATACCCAGTCCTTCAACGGCCTGACGATCAACCCGGGAGCTTCGTCGATCGTCGCTGCGGCCACCGGTGGCACGAACTCGCTGCTGGTGAGCCTGGGAAATATTACGCGCAATGCCGTGGGTGGCACGCTCGATTTCACGCTGCCCACCGCTCAAAGTCGCCACCAGCGGCATCACCACGACCGCGCCCAACACCAACGGCATCCTGGGCGCGTACCTGACGGTCAGCGGCAGCAATTGGGCGGCTTCTTCCGCGCGGCGCCCTGAACAACGGTGCGGCCTACAATATCGTGCCTTACAGCGCCTACACCTTTACCAGCAGCCTGGGCACGCTCACGTCGGCCGGCGCTTTGAACGTATCGATTAGCGCCGCCAACTCCTTGACTAACTCGGTGACGCTCTACACCCTGAACCTGACGGGCGGCGCAGATGTTTCCATAGGCTCGGGCAACCCGACAATTACCCTGCTGGGCGGCGGCCTCATCGGTAACACTTCGAATGGCAGCAATGGCATAACTTCGGGCGGCACGTTGGAAGGCTCGCCTAGCGGCGAGTTGGTCGTGATCACGCCGCAAAACCTGACGATCAGCAGCGTCATCGCCAACAACGGCGGCGCCACGGCCCTGACCAAGACGGGGCCCGCCACGCTCATCCTCAGCGGCATTAACACCTATAGCGGCGCCACCACCGTGGCCGCCGGAGTGCTTCAGATCAGCAACACTGCCGCCTTGGGCAATTCCACATCCATTAACGACTACGGCACGCTGGCTTTCAATTCTTCCGCGCCGCTGACCTATGGCGGCATGGTCACTGGTGGAGGCAACATCGCGGTGTCGGGGGCAGGGGCTGTGACGCTCACCAACACCTCAAACACCTTCGCCGGCGTCGCCACGATTTCCGCCGGCAGCACGTTGCAGGCCGGCGACGGCCTTCCTATCGGCAGTGCGAGCAACGTGGTCGATAACGGCAGCCTTGTCTTCAGCCACAGCGATAGCTCGAGCTTCTTGCCCGCCATCAGCGGCTCGGGCACGTTGACGCAGACGGGCACGGGCAGCACGCTGACTTTGCTGGGCGCCAGCACCTACACGGGCAGCACGGTCATCGCCTCCGGCACGCTCGCCCTGGGCAGCCTGGCCTCGCTGGGCGCCGGCGGTTCATATAGCGGCGCGATCGCCAACAGCGGCGCCCTGGCGCTAAACATCAGCGGCACACAGTTTCTCAGCGGCGCGCTCACCGGCAACGGCCAACTGATCCAGGGTGGCCCAGGCATCACCGTCTTGACCGGCATCAATAACACCTACTCCGGAGGCACGACGATATCCGGCGGCACGCTCCAAGTGGGCTACGGCGGCATCGGCCTGCTCGGCCCGGAGCCCGTAACGGACAACGCCGCGCTGGTCTATGACCTCCTCGCCAACGCCACCTTCAACGGCGTCATCAGCGGTTCGGGCAGCCTGGCGCAGATGAGTCAGGGATCCCTGTTTCTCACAGCGTCGAACACGTTCAGCGGCGGGGCGACCATTTCCAGCGGCAGCGTAAGCATCACCGGCAGCGGTTCATTGGGCAGCGGCCCGGCAGTCGATAATGCCTGGCTGGCTTGGACGCCCACGGGGACTGCGACCGGCCCGATCGCGATTAGCGGCGGCGGCGGTCTCTCGCTCTCGGGCTCGGGCCTGCTGATCCTGCCGGGGAGCAACACCTATTCCGGTTCGACGAATATTGCCGGCGGTACGCTCCAGGTGGGCAACGGCACTAGCGGGGAATTCCTCGCCAGTTCGATCGTTACCGTCGGCAGCAACGCCTGGCTTGCCTTCAATCATGCCGACGCCCTCTCCTACAGCGGCGCGATCGCCGGCAGCGGCGGCCTGCTCAACGCTGGCACAGGCGTCCTGACCCTGCTAGGCAGCAACATCTACACTGGCGTTACCTCGGTCGCCGGCGGCACGCTCCTGATCGGCGGCACGGGCTCCCTGGGCGCCAACAGCACCTACGGCGGCGCGATCGCGCTGTCCAACAGCGGTGTCTTAGCCTTCGCCACCAGCAGCAACCAGTGGCTCAGCGGCGTCATCAGCGGCACGGGCGGCCTGAGCCAGGCCGGCCCAGGAATTCTCGTGCTCACCGGCAGCAGTACGTTCACCGGCAACTCGACCATCTTCGGCGGCACGATCCAGGTGGGCAGCGGCGGCACGGCGGGCGTGCTCCCGGGCCCCGTCGCCGACTACGGCACGCTGGCCTTCAATGTCTCCGGCAGCACCACATTCGGCGGCGCAATCAGCGGCAGCGGCGGCATGACGCAATTGGGACCCGGGACGTTGTTTCTCACCAATTCCAATGCCTTCAGCGGCAACACGGTGATCGCAGGCGGATCGCTCTCATTGGTCAACCCCAACGCCTTGCAAAACAGCACCGTGGTCCTGACTACCTCTAGCAGCAACAGCCTGCTCTTCAACGCGAGCGGCGGCACACTGTTCACTATAGGCGGGCTGAGCGGCATCGGCGGCGTGGTGCTCGGCAACACCGGCGCGGTCACGCTTGACGTAGGCAACAGCACAAACTCGACCTTCAGCGGCGTATTGAGCGGTTCGGGCGGTCTGAACGTTATCGGCTCGGGCATTCTCACATTGACTGGCACCAACACCTACAAGGGAGGCACGACGCTTACCGCCGGCGAACTGAGCATTTCCGCCAGCACCGCCCTCCCCAATAATTCGATTGTCTTCAACGGCGGCACTCTACAGGTTACGGGGCTTGGCTTGAACAGCATGTCGCCCTATGGCGGCAACGTCAATTGGTCCACGTTCAACGGCGGCTTTGACATCGCAAATCCGGCCAATATTTTCCTGGTAAACAGTTCCATCGGCGGTTCGGGCAACCTGAGCAAACTCGGGCCGGGCACGCTGCTGCTGACTGCCACCAACAACTACGCCAACACGACGATCCAGGCCGGCACGCTGGAGATCAGCGGCACGGCCACGCTGGGCACCGGCCCAGTGGCCGACAACGGCACCCTGTTCCTCTACAGCCTTTCTGGCAGCCCGACCATCGCCAATTCCATCAGCGGGTCCGGCGGCCTGAACCTCTCGGGTCCCGGGACCGTGGTGCTCACCGCCAGCAACACCTTTACCGGTCCCACGGGCATCTCCGGCGGCACGCTCCAGGTGGGCAACGGCGCCAGTGGTGAATTCCTCGCCAGCTCTGGGGTGACTCTGAGCGGCAGCGGCGCCGCCCTGGTCTTCAGCCATTCCGACGCCCTGACTTACGGAGGCGCCGTCAACGGCAATGGCGGCCTGGTGCAGACGGGTGCAAGCCTTCTCACGTTGTCGGGCAGCAACACCTATACGGGCCCCACGACCGTTGCAGGCGGCACGCTCCAGGTGGGCAACGGCAGCAGCGGCGAATACCTCGCTAGCGCGAGCGTTAGTCTTGCCAGCGGTGCCGCAATGGTCTTCAACAATGCGGACGTCCTGACCTACGGCGGCGCCATTAGCGGCTCCGGAACCGTGACCCAGTTGGGTACGGGTATCACCATCCTCTCGGGAAGCAACATCTACAGCGGCGGCACGATCCTGCTTGCGGGCGAGTTGAGCATTTCCAGCAGCGCGAACCTGCCCGCCGCTGGGCCGCTGACCTTCAGCGGCGGAGTGTTGCAGATCACCGGGACGGCGCTGAACAGCATGGCGGGATTCAGCAACGTCAAGTGGTCCAGTTTCAGCGGCGGCTTCGACATCGCCAACGCGGCCAACGCCTTCACCGTGGGCAGCGCCCTCAGCGGTAGCGGCGGCCTGACCGAGTTGGGGCCGGGCACGCTCGTCTTGACTGCCTCCAACACCTACACCGGCGCCACGACGATCTTGGCCGGCACGCTGCAGGTCAGCGGCTCCGGCGCGCTAGGCAGCGGCCCGGTGACCGACGATTCCGCGCTGCTCTTCAGCCCTGCGGGCAGCACGATTGTCTCCGGAATTATTAGTGGACCGGGCAGCCTGACACAGGCCGGCCCCGGAACCTTGGTGCTGACGGGATCCAGCCTCTATACTGGATTGACGACGATTTCCGGCGGCACGCTCCAGGTGGGCAACGGTCGAAGCGGGGCCTCGATCGACGGCACCAGCGGTATTGTCGACAACGGCAGCCTCGTCTTCAACGATGGCGATGTGTTGACGCTGGCCGCGCAAATCAGCGGCAGCGGCAACCTGACCCAAGCCGGCCCGGGCGTTCTGGTTTTGACAGCCAGCAATACCGGCACGGGTCCCACGTTCGTCCTCGGCGGCACGCTCCAAGTGGGCAACGGCGGCAGCGGCGAGTACCTGACCAGCCCCAGCGTCGGCCTCAGCAACGGTGCTTCGCTGGTTTTCAATCACGCCGATGCTTTGACCTACAGCGGCGCGATCGGCGGCACCGGTAGCGTGGCCAAGTTGGGCCCGGGCATCCTCACCCTGACCGGGACCAACACCTATAGTGGCGCCACGACGCTTTCCGCGGGCGAGTTGAGCATCTCGACCACCAGCAATCTGCCTGTCGCCAGTCTGATCGTCTTCAACGGAGGTGTCTTGCAGGTCACGGGAACCTCGCTGACTAGCTTATCGGCCTATGGCAACGTCAACTGGACGTCGTTCAATGGCGGATTCGACATTGCCAGTGCGAACAACACATTCACCCTGGCCAGCCCTATCGGCGGCACGGGTGGCTTAAGCGCGGTCGGCGCGGTACTCTACTAGTGACCGCGGCGAACACATATAGCGGGGGCACAACGATTTCCGGCGGAACGCTGCTTGTGGACGGCGCGGGGGCCTTAGGCACGGGGCCCGTATTGGACAACGCCGCGCTGATTTTCGGTACCGCGGGCAGCTCCACGATTTCCGGCGTCCTCAGTGGGACCGGCAGCCTGACGCAGTTGGGCCCGGGGAACCTGATCTTGACGGCATCCAGCACCCTCAGCGGCCCGGTAACGATTTCCGCCGGCACGCTGCAGATCGGCATTGGCGGCGCCGGCGCCGCGCTGGGCGGCGGCAGCGTGACCGACAACGGCAGCCTCGTCTTCTACCACAGCGACGCGACCACGCTCTCGGCGCAGATCGGCGGCAGCGGCAGTATGACCCAGGCCGGCACGGGCATTTTGATTCTCGCGGCCAGTAACACCTATACGGGCCCCACGTTTGTCCTCGGCGGCACACTCCAGGTGGGCAACGGCGGCGGCGGCGAGTACCTGGCCAGCCCCAGTGTCATTCTCAGCAGCGGCGCTTCGCTGGTTTTCAATCACCTGGATGCCTTGACCTATAGTGGCCAGATCAGCGGCGGCGGCGGACTGACGCAGACGGGCGAGGGCCTGCTGACCTTGCTGGGAAGCAGTTCTTACAGCGGCGGCACAACGATATCCGCCGGCACGCTCGAATTGGGCAACGATCTTGCCTCCGGCAGCATCGTCGGCAACGTCATCGACAACGCCGTGCTGGCGTCGAATTCTCCGCTGAACTGGACTCTGGCGGGCTCGATCAGTGGTAGCGGCAGTCTCGTGCAACTCGGACCGGGCGCATTGACGCTTGCCGGCAGCAACAGCTTCACGGGCGGAACGACGATCTCGGGCGGCACGTTGTCGGTGAACGGCAGCGGTACACTGGGCGGAGGGCCCGTGCTCGACAATGCCGCGCTCGTCTTCGGGCCGTCCGGCAACTCCATTCTCGCGGGCGTCGTGAGCGGTTCGGGCAGCCTGACCGCGACGGGGCCGGGTGACTTGATCCTTACGGCCTCTAATACCTACAGCGGCAGCACGACGGTCTCCGGCGGTACGCTGCAACTGGGCAACGGTTCGACCAGCGGCTCGGTCGCGGGCGCGATCGCCGTCGCCAACGGCGGCACGCTCCTCTTCGACCGGGCGGACAACTTGACCCTGAGTAACGCCATCGGCGGCTCGGGCGAGTTGCTGAAGTTGAGCAGCGACACGCTGACGCTCGCCGGCAACCTGAGCTTTACGGGGTCAATTACGGCCGCCGCAGGCCAACTCGTGCTGACGTCGCCCGCCGCGCCCACCGCCTTATCGTCCTATACGGCGGCCAGCGGCGCGACGCTGACTTTCCAAAACGCCGCCTTCTCCATGAATTCCGGCGCCCTGTACGCCGCTTCCGGCGGAACCGTACAGTACGTCAACGCGTCCCTTACCAACGCGTATCTCCACGGACCGGGCGAATATCTGCTCACGGCAGCCAGTTCCAACACCTTCAGCAGCGTGACGGTCTACGCCGGGGCAGTCGTCCAGCAAAACGGACCCGCTTTGTTCCGCGACGTGAACATCTCCGGCACGCTCAATTCCGCTGGCGGGCTGACCTTGGACGGCGGCCAGAACTCCGGTCCTATCGCCGTCAGCGGCGTCGACAACATCACGGGCTGGACCAATCAGGGCGGCTCGATCACCGTTGCCAGCGGAGGCGTGCTCAACAACTTCAATAGCTCCCTGACGAGCAACGGCGGAGGGCAAATCACTGTCAATTCGGGCGGCACGCTCAACGTCGACAGCGACAATCAAGGCCAGACGCTGAACCTGAACCAAAGTCTGCTGGTCAACAATGGCGTGGTGGCCGGCACGATTGATGCCGGTTACCTGGCCACGGTCACGGGCTCGGGGAGTTTCGGACCCATCATCCTGTCGTCCACCGCGAACCTGACTTCCGGCGGCACGATTGCCGTGCCCGCGGCCACTTTGCAATCGACAAGCGTGACCATCGAGGTCGGCGCGATCACCGGCAGCGGCGTCTTTGCCGCCCCCACTCTGATCGCTTCCGGCGCCACGGCGACCATCGAGCCCAGCCCCAAGTCCAGCTTGACTATCGCCGAGAACGTGACTGGAGCGGGCCAGTTGGTCGACGCGGGAAGCGGGCAGTTGATCCTCAGCGGCAGCAACACATACACGGGCGGTACGACCGTCGAAGCGGGCACGATGTTCGTGACGAGCTCCCAGTCCTTGGCCGACGGCAGTTTAGCAATCGGTGCCGGCGGCGCGTTTGTTTTCGATCCGACGGTTTCCGCAGGGCTCGTGGCCGGCGAATTTGCCGGCGCCTCTTCGGCCGGCTCAGTGTCGCCGGTTCCCGAACCGGCGAGCCTGGCGTTGCTGGCGGCCGGGCTGATTGCCGCAGCAACCTTGCGGCGACGGCGCAGGACCTCCGGCTCACCCAACGGTAGCATGCCGCTGAACCGGCCATAGCATAGAATGTACCAGGATGAGCACGCCCCGTCGTAGAACGGGATTCATTGCGTTTTGAGCCCGCGGAATGAGTTCCGTTCTACGGGGACTTGCCACACTTATCGCCCAAATCCGGAAGTTGCCTTACGGCCGCTCCAAAGCTGCTTCTCAGTCTCTTCTTTTCTCAATAGGAGACACGTTATGAATGAACCCTTTTATTTCTCCCCGCCCGAACGGGAATTGATCGTCGAGTTGCTCCAGCACGAGTACGACGAACTGCCTGTTGAAATCCATCATAGCCGCGTGGCCGCATATCGCGATGCCCTCCGCAGCCGGCAAGCCGTAGTGCACGAGTTGCTCGAGCGAATGCGAATCGCAGTCGAGGTCTAGTAATCCCGAGTTCGATTGCTTCGGCAAGAAGCAACGCCTACCAAAGCGCCCACTCGTGCCACACGATCACATAAACGCCCAGCAAGAGGTTCGTGACCGCGTGGGCTGCAACGCAGTCCCATGGATTGCGGGTGCGAACCATCAACCACGTGACCATGCCAAACCAGGCAGCCGCCGCCAGGAACTCGCTCGGCTGGTGCCAGAGCATTGGCAGGACGATGCTGATGACTACCGCCGCTGTGTTGACCTGCCCGAACGGCACTTTCCACCAATCCGGCTCCATGACCAAGCGCATGAGGAACCCGCGCAGAAAGAACTCCTCGATGACTGGCACGACCAGCACCAGTCCGAAGAAGCGGATCGCGAGGAAGGTCCATGCGAAGGGGCCATCCAGTTGCGAAACGGGATCGTACTCCGAGCGATGCCCATAGCCGGGCAGCTTTTCCAAAAGCTCTGTCAATCGCACCTCGGCCGAGAGCATCCAGAGGCTCACCCAGACGACGATCCCTGCGGCACCGATCAACAGGGCCAACAACCCCGGCGGCCGGCGGAACTGCCGGTAGCCGGGCAGGGCCAGCCCCATCGCCAACAGAGTCAAAAGGATTTTGGCCGTGTAGATCCAGGTAAAGGCGGAGTAAGGTATCGCCAAGCCGAGCATCTTGCCGCCGGACTCTTGGGGCGATGGCTCCAGTGTGCCGACGATCATGTAGACCGCCAAGGGGAGAACGTAGGGCAACCAGCGATTTTTTTCCATCCTCAGTCGCGAATTTCGGCCATGGCGTCTGCGGAGAGCGTCCGCGTTGCCGCAATACCCAGTTCATCAAGCCGCCGCCGCTGGCCGACAAGGTGCCAAGGGCTGATGCCGCTCAGTTCCGGCATGATCTTGACGAGCTGGTCGACAAGGGTCTGCGCCATAGCCCGAGTGGCCTCGTTGTCGGCCTGTTCCAGAATTGCCAAAGCCGTCTTCATCAGGCGGACCAACTGGGCCCGTTGCTGCAGCGGCCGGGAAAGCGTTTCTTCCGAGTCGACGAGCAACTCGGCGACCGGCACCTCCAGAACCTTCTGCCACTCGTAGAGCACAGCCAACGGCAGGTCCGAGGCTTCTTCTTGCCGGCGAATATCGGCCACTTGCAGCTGCATGCGTTTTGCCAGCAGACGGCGCGATACGCCCTGTAAACGACGAACTTTGCCGAGGCGGTGGAGAACCCGCTGCGTGAGTGGCAAAGCGGCCTCCATCGAAACGTCCGTAGTTGCAGTAAAATCAGCGATGCTCACGACCCGTTCCTCATCCGGTCATGATGGAGAACAGCCGTCAGTTTTTGTCCGAAGCGTGACGAAGTTGCGACACAGTTGCTCTTCCATCAATCACGATGCCAACTTCCGATCAGCGACGAGGCCGGCGCAGCAACCTGCGTCGCGTGATTACGGCCCTTTGGCGAACGCCAAATTCGAGGCCACGTTGCGTGCCGGGAATTCTCCTCGCCCGTTCACCCGAATCGGACTCGAAGGAACTTCCGACGGACTTCAGCGATCCCTGGCGCACTGGACTGACGCCCTTTCCGGTGACGAAGCTCCGGAGATCAGCCGTTACACCAGGGGCTGCAAAGGAAACGTTATGAAGAGCGTTCCTTAAGAATGCTCCCCTTCCACCTCCATGATACCCTCAAGGCCAAGCGTCGGCAAGCAAAAACGGAAAAATCGTTCCAAGCGGTTTCTGGCCAGAAGTACTACAACCCTTCGCGCGCGAAGTTCCGCGCGATTGAGGTAATTGGGTCGAACGGGCTGGCTGGAGTAGGAGAGCCGTTCAAAGGTGGGGTGTCGCCCGTCGCGGACAAAGACCACGTCCCCTCGGCTTTGGGCCAGGCCGGCCCGGAGGGCCGATTCCTGGCCCATCGGCCGCTTGGAACGTAGAGTGCGGACTTGTGGATAGTGTCGCGTGAGTTCCCATGCCACCTCGCTGGTGGCATCCGTAGAACCGTCGTCGATAATCACAACCTCAAAACGCTCATTCAGGTCCGACGCCATTTCCAGGACTTCAGCAACGGTCGCCGCCAAAGTGGATTGGGCATCGCGGACGGGCAAAAGTACAGTCAGCGAACGAGTCAAGGTCATACCTTTCCGCTGAGAATTCTAATCCGGTAACCACTACTGGCGCTCTTAGCAAGCGTCGCAAAGGTGATCGCCGGACGGCTCGGTGGTGTTATTCTTTGCGCCGTCAGTAAACTTCGGCCTTTCGACGCGAAAAATTCAAGTTGGCTCGAAATTTGACACATAGTCGGCGACTAGGGAATTCAGCGAAATTGCTGGCTGCGACAGCCGCCAGGCGAATCTTTATTAAAAACATGAACGATGGCACATCGCTTCGGGCACCCCCTGGAAAGCCGGCCAGCCGCTTTGTATGCTGGTAGGGACTAGAAATGACCTTTCGACCGGCCGTGCGGCCGTGCTTGTTTCGCGAACTTTGGAAAGCCTATCCCATGTCCGAATCTCTCGCCTCCACCAGCGGGCCCGACTTCAGTCGCGGCGACGGTCTTGTGCCGGCCATCGCTCAGGATTTCCAGACCGGCATGGTCCTCATGATGGCCTACATGAACGCCGAGAGCTACGCCGAAACCCTGGCGACCGGCCGGGCCGTCTACTTTAGCCGCAGCCGCAAGAAGCTTTGGCGAAAAGGCGAAGAGAGCGGCAACGTGCAACTCGTCAAGTCGATCCATGTCGATTGCGACCAGGACACCATCCTCTTGAAGGTCGAACAGGTCGGCGGCGCCGCCTGCCACGAAGGTTACGCAAGTTGCTTCTTCCGTCGCGTCACTCCCCACGGCCTGGAGGTTGAAGGACAACGGATCTTTGACCCCGCTGAAGTATATGGAAAGAAATAGATGCCCAACGTCCTAAAACTTGGAATCCCGGCCGGCAGTCTGCAGGAGGCCACCGGGGAACTCTTTCGCCGTGCGGGCTACAAGATCACTTTCAGCTCGCGCAGCTACTACCCGACGATCGACGACGAGGAGGTAGAATGCCTCCTGATCCGCGCCCAAGAGATGTCGCGCTACGTGCAGGATGGCGTGCTCGACGCCGGCTTGACCGGCTACGACTGGATCGTGGAAAACAACTCCGACGTCTGCGAGGTCGCCGAGTTGATCTTCTCGAAAGTCAGCCGCCGTCCAGTCCGCTGGGTGCTCTGCGTGCCTGAGACCTCGCCGATCCGCAGCGTGCAGGAGCTGGAAGGCAAGCGGATCGCCACCGAGGTGGTTGGCTTGACGACACGCTACCTCCACGATCGCGGGGTGACGGCCAAGGTCGAGTTCAGTTGGGGCGCCACCGAGGTCAAGCCGCCGAAACTGGCCGACGCTATCGTCGAGGTAACAGAAACGGGCAGCTCGCTGCGGGCGAACAACTTGCGGATTCTCGAGGAGATCTGCCAGAGCACGACCCGCTTCATCGCCAACCACGTCTCCTACGCCGATCCTTGGAAAAAGCAGAAGATCGACGACATCGTCTTAATGCTCCGCGGCGCCATGGCGGCCGAAGGCAAAGTTGGGCTGATGATGAACGTGCCGCGGGAAAAGCTCAAGCAAGTGATTACCCTGTTGCCGGCGCTGCAACAACCGACCGTCTCCAATCTGGCCGACGAACAGTGGGTGGCCGTGAACACCATCGTCGACGAATCGGTGGTTCGCAAGATTATTCCTCGCCTGAAGTCGGCTGGGGCGAAGGGAGTCGTGGAATATCCGCTCAGCAAGATCATCGATTGAGGAGTCGAACATGAGCGCGGAAGAACGTCTGGCCGCCAAGCTCTCTGAACTGAGAATACTCTTGCCGCCGGCTCCCGATCCGAAGGGCGTCTATCGGCCAATAGTGATCGTCGACAAGCTGGTTTACACCTCCGGCCACCTGCCGGTTCGACCCAGCGGCGATCTGGTCATCGGCCGCCTGGGCGCCGATCTGGACGTGAACGCGGGTTGCGAGGCGGCCCGCCTGGTCGGGCTGGGCATTCTGGCTTCACTGCGGAAGCAGTTCGGCACGCTCGACCGGATTCGCCGCGTGGTCAAGGTTCTGGGCGTGGTCAACAGCACGCCGGAATTCACACATCAGCCGGCCGTCATCAATGGTTGCAGCGAGTTGTTTGCGCAGATCTTCGGGGCCGACGCCGGCGTGGGCGCCCGCTCGGCAATCGCGGCCCCTGCCTTGCCCTTCGGCGTGGCCGTGGAAATCGAGGCCATTTTCGAATTGGAAGCGTGACCGCTACAAGTCGCCTCCGCCCGCCAGGCCCACACCCTTCAAATGCCCCACTTCGTTGAGCGTGTGCAGCCGCACGAGAGATCCGTCGATTTCCAGCCGCGAGATCGAGGCGTTCTCCAACAGGAAGGGATGCAGCCGAGCGGGAATCTCCAGGAGCGCCTTGAAGGCGGCAGCCAGGATCGCGCCGTGGCTGACGATGACCACGCGGGCATAATCGCCCTGGGCGATCGATTCTAAAACCGCGCGGCCGCGGGCCATTAACGCCCGGCGCGATTCGCCGCCGGGCACGACGTAATCCGGATCGCCGCTCCGCCAGCGGGCATACTCCTCCGGACAGAGTCGGTCCAACTCGTCGCGGCAGTGCCCTTGAAAGACGCCGACTTTGATTTCGATCAGGGCCGGCTCGACTTGGATCGGAAGCCCCAAGGCCGCGGCAATCGGCTCGGCCGTCTCGCGGGCCCGCTGCAACGGGCTGCAGAAAATGGCCTCGGCCGCGGAAGTTCGGCAGACCTCGGCTACCGCCGCTGCCTGATGTCGGCCCAGTTCCGAGAGGGGAATGTTCAGGTGCCCTTGGACGCGCCCCTGGGCGTTACATGTGCTCTCGCCATGGCGAATACAAAACATCAACATGATGAAACACCATGTATAAGGGCGTGTAGTTCATCGATTCGGAACGGCCTGGCCATCACGAACACACCAAGGGCCTTAGCGGCTCGGACATCCTGGGTCCGTGGTGCGTCCAACATGGCCACCACGGGAGCGGGCAATACGTGAGCAGCCAATTGCCGCAACTCGGCGATGCCGCTGGCATCCAACGAACTGCCGTCAAAGATCGCTGCCACTGCGCCTTGCAGCCGCGCCGGACGACGCGGATGCAACCAGGCCGTAACATAGCCGGCCACACGGCAAGCGTCGGAATAAAGGGCCGCCATTTCCGGCAGCCGCGTCCAAACCGCAATCAACCCGTTGCCTTGCGGAAGGGGTTCGCCGGAGGAACTCAGCAGGCGATCCTCCTCCGTCGCGGTAGGCGGTAGTTGCCACGCGGAAGCGGGAGACTCGAACCAGCGGGCGAACTCGCGGCGGATCGCAGCGGCCGACTGATGCCAGGCAACTGCGCGTCATGCCGGGCAAAGGGTGGCCGCTCCGTGACTCTCCTTCGCACCAACTACCGAGGATTGCGATCCATCGGGCCAGAGGCGCCAGGCCGCGGAGGCGGTCGATTGCGGAGTCAGTAAACTGGCCAGGCCGAGCCTGGGCCAGCACGACGGCATGGGGAATCATATCGTGCGAGGAAGATATCGCGGCAATCGCGGCCGCAACTTCGGCGAAACAAGTCACGCGGGCAACTTCCTCCAGGGCGGCGCCGGCGTCGCAAAATTCGGCCCGCGAGGTGTCGCCGATAAGCAGGACGTGGAGGCCGGGGCCAGACATGGTGGTGCAATGTTTCTTTGCCCCGTCCGGAACTTTGCAAGCGCTTTGCATAGCTTCTGATCTTATGCCAGCCCATGTCGCCTGGCGAGGTCATAAAACCGCTCCATGCCTTCCCGCTGCCGGGCCCCGAGACGGAACTCCAGGTTGTCGCGCAGGTAGCTGAGGCATTCCGTCTCCGGAACGCCGATTTCCGACGCCGCCCTATGGGCGATTTCGGGCAGCCGCGCGAGCCCCTCGTCGCGGGCGGCAGCCAACGCGCAGTCCAACTGCGCCGCGTCGACCTCCGCCCGAGCGGCCCAGAGAGCGAACACGAATGGCAAGCCCATCCACCGCGACCACTCTTCACCCAGGTCCCAGGTGAAGGACAGGTCTTCTTCCGGCGGAAGCATGCCCCGATCGCCGATGATCACCAGGGCGTCGGCACGGCAATCGCCGGGCCGGCGTCCCAGCGGAAGGGGGAGCAGGCGGGGCCGTAGATCGAAGCGCTCGCGGAGAATTATCTGGGCTAGAGCGGCGCTGGTCCGCGAGCCCTCGTCCAAGGCAAGCGTTCGCACCCGCTCGATTGGCACGCGGCCGTACAGCTTGACGCTGCGGACCGGTCCGTCGCAGGCGATCGCCGCGTCGGAGGCAATTCGCAGCCCGGGTTGCCGTAAGTACTCGATCGACGGAACCAACGCCACCTGGAACCGTCCCGTGGCCAGTCCATCGGCCAGACGGCTGGGAAAATCGACGACGATCTCCGCCTCTGGCAGCCGTTGCGGCAGCGTAAAGATCAAGGGCCGAGCGTTGAGGTAGGTGACGCCGCCCACGCGGATTTTGGACATGGCACGTTATAGCCTGAAGTTGAACGTGTTCATGATAAATCGCCAGAGCCGGGCGCCAAGGGAGAGCCAGGGCGTGTGGATCTTCGCCCGGCCGCGCAGACCCACGAGCATCGTACCTTCGTCGTCAGTCAAAGGTACGATGGCCTGGTAGGACGCGCTCTGCGGCCTCTCCGCGCCGGTTTCCGGGTCCTTCTTGGTGGGCAACTCGCCGCCGGCGCCGGTGGCGATCCGTCGCGGCGCGATCTTCAGGTTCGATTTCGAGATCCGCTCGATCTTGCCCTCCAAGGTGTCGTGGGGCAGGGCGTCCAACTTCAAATCGACGGCCTGGCCGTCCTTGACGAAGTCGATGTCGCCCTGGTCGATCACCAGCACAGCCTCCAGGCTCCGCGGATCGCCCACCTGGCAGAAGAGTGTTCCCTCCTTGAGATACGGCTGGGCATGCTCCTCGTCCAACGGCGTGCCCGACCAGTATGGCAACTGCGCCTCCTCGATGTCATTCTGGTGCTGGGCGGGCGTGGGGGGTGGTGGCAACACGGCGCCGTCGCGAGGGGCTAGCAGCGTCAGGCGGGCGCGATCGATCTCTTTCTCTTTCCGTTGATGGCGGACCGAGTTCAGGGCCTTCTCCAGTTGAGGAACGGTCTCGTCCGACTGGTTATCGAAACGACTCATGCGGCGGACGTTTTCCAGGCGGACTTTGTAGGTCTCTTCCTTCTCGGCAAGCTTGGCGATTTCCATGTCGAGGTCCCGGTTTTCCAGCACCGCCAGCGGCTGGCCCTTGACGACCACCTGCCCCGGCTTGACGTTGAGCCGCACCAGTTGGCCCCCTTCCGTGGCGTCGACGTAGACGGGATCGGCCCCGTGCGGCTGAACCTCCATGATCGCGATCACCGAGTGCGGCAGGGGGATGAAGAACACGGCCAGGACGATGACGATCACCCCGGCCAGACTGGCGAACATGCGGCCTTTTTTCACTTCTTCGAGCCTCCCGGGCACATAGAAAAACTTGCCAACCTGGTAAAGGGGCATGACGATCAGGCCCCACAACGACGCCAGGGCGATTAGTTGCCCGATCTTCTCCAGCCGGTAGGGCTTAAAGACATGGTACAGGAAGAACAAGATCGAGTAGACGATCACCCATTGGTAGATCGAGGCCGCCACCGAGTACAAGGCGAAGAAAATCTGATTCCGTTCGGGGAGGAAGGGATCGTCGGGCTGCTCCAGGCCGAGGAACCACTCGCCCATTTTGCGAGTGAGCACGGACGTAGCCTTCTGCCGCAGGTTGGGAATTTCGGTGAGGTCCGCGAGGATGTAGTAGCCGTCGTAGCGGAGCAGCGGGTTGGCATTGAAGACCACGGTGCTGACCGAGCAGACGAACATGCAGTTCAGACAGAGGTGGTTCCAGAGGCCTGGTTCGCTGTACCACCACATCCAGGTGGCCGCGGAAGCCAGTACCAGTTCCACGTACATGCCGCCGGCGCCGATGGCTGCGCGGGCCCACTTACTCGGCAACAGCCAGGAGTCGGAGACGTTGCAATAGAGGCAGGGCGTGAGCACCAGCACCATCACTCCCATCTCGTGGCACTCGCCGCCGAAGTGCTTGCAAGTCAGGCCGTGGCCGAATTCGTGCAGGACCTTGGTGACGCCCAGCGTAACCGAAAGCAGCAGGGCGTTCTCGAAGCTGAAAAACTCGTGAAAGGCCGGTAGCCGCGAGGTGAAGACGTGGAACTGCACCGTCACCAGGATCAAGGCGGAGAGGCCGAAGAGGATGCAGGCGGTCACCGCCGGGACGGTGTAAAACCAGCTCAACCACGGATAAAGCCAAGTGAGGATCCGCTCGGGGTCGAAGCCCTTGAAGCGGATGCAGAGGACGTTGGAGAGCGCGGTCAGCCATTCCTGGCGGCGGCGTTCGCCGCGGCGTTTGAACAGCTGCTTGCCCTGGCCGCCCACCGCGGCGATCACCAACCCGCTGCGGTGCAGCATGCCGAGGAACTGCTGGAGCTCCTCCAGGGTGATCTTTTGCGGCGGGAACTCGGCCTCAAAGCGGTCCTTCAGTTCGTCGAGGCTGATCTCGCCATTCAGCCAATTCAACAGGGCGTATTCCTCTTCCTGGAAGCGGAAATAGGTCAATCCGACCGGGTCCTTGACGATCCAGTAGCTGCGGCCCAGGTAATGGTGGCGGGCGCAACCAGGTCCGGCCGTCGGCGGATCGACAGCGCGCGTGCTGAACTGGAAAGCAGACTGTCCTGAAGGGTGAGCACGGAATGGGGTCAGCGGAGCTTGATGTGCATCTCGGCCGTCATGAGCGGGTAGAGCAGCCAGGCGCCGCTTTCCTTGTCCTTGACGTTTTCGATCTTGGCGCGGACTATGTAGCTGCCGTCGTTCTCGGTCATGGGGTCGACAAATATCACTTTGCCGCGGAACGATTGCGGCCCATGGTGGATGATCGTCGCGTCAACCGTGCACTCGCGTCCATCGAGATCGGACCGTGCGTACTTTTCCGGTGAAACGTGCCCTTCCACCCACAAGGTATCGAGTTGCATGACGCGGATGACGGGCTGGTTGGGCTGCACCGACTCACCCTTGTGGGAACGGATCGCTTGGACCACGCCGGAGATCGGCGATAGCAACTTGTGTCGATCGATGGTGACCTTGGCCGCCTCCACTTCCGCCTGGGCAGCGGCAGCCTCTTTCTCGGCCACGTTGCGGTCGAGCCTGGCCTTTTCAATGGCCAGCTTGGTCTCGGTGCACTTGAGCAGCAATTCGTTCATCTTCACGCGGGGAGTCGAATTGGGGACATCTTGGTTGCCCTTTACGGCACTCTCGTACTCGGCCTTGGCCACGTCGGCGGCGGCGACGGAATAGCGGATGTTGATGTCGTCGTCGGCCTTGGCTTTGGCCGCGTTGTACTTGGCCTCGGCCACCTGCTCGTCGGCCACGGCCTTTCGATCGTCAAGCTGCAGCAGCAGATCGTTCTGGGCCACCTGTTGGCCCTCGTGGACGGGAATATCGCGGATCACGCCCGCCTCCAACGCCGGCATGTCGGCCTGGGCGGCTACGACGGTATAGCAATTCGGCACGTCGGCAAAGGTCGGCCCGCCGATCTCTTGCGCCGTGGCGTGCCGGGCAAGACCGGCGGCCAAGGCGAGGCAGCCGGCAACCACGCAGCCGCAACGCAGGAATCGTTTCCCCTGGACGGAGTGCGCGTGTGAGACGTCAATCGAAAATGGGACAGGATATTGCATCGTTGGTCCTCTGTCGCTTGTAGTTCTCAAAAGAACCTGAAAAATACCTTCGCCTGGATGAACGCCAGGAGGTCGTGGAACCAGACATAGCCCAGCGAGCGGCGCCCGCAATGCACCTTGCCAGCCACCGTGGCGCCCTGACGAAGGTTGGCCGGATCGATGTCCTGCTTGTTGATGGCAACCTTGATCACGTCCACGTTGCCCTCGTCCTTGTCCGTGGGATCGACGTCGATCATCCAGCCGATTTCTTTCACTGTGCCTTTTTCCGTCGTCCCCGGCTCCGTGGCCAGATAATAGGCGACCGACAGCGGCTCATTGCGATCCTTGGCAGCCCTGTTCGCCCGCTCGACAAATCCCATGCGGTCGTCCGGCATTTTCAGATCAAGTTCCCAGTCGCCGTCCGGATTGGCCACTCGCAGCAGGGCCTGACCCTTCTGGACGGGCCGGTTCTCCAGCCGCTCCTTGAGGTCCAAAGTCTCGATCACGCCGTCGATTGGACTGATGACGTCCAGATCGGCCACCTTGGCATCGATGATCTTGGCCTGTGCCCTCAGGCTGATTACCTTGCTCGCGGATTCGGCTTCCTGGCCCATCAGCCGGGCATGGTCCTCGGGCCTCAGCGTTGTGCCGCGGCTGCTCAACTCGTGCCTGAGATCGGTTAAGTGCTGATTCTCCATGGCCACTTGCCCGTCGATCTCTTCCTTCTGCGCGTTTAGCGTGGGGTTGCGAAGCTGCAACAACAGGTCACCCTTGCGAACCCGTGAGCCGTGCTCGATCGGGTTGCCCTTGATGTCCTTTCCCCAATAGTAAACCTGGCCTTCTGACCGGGCGTATACGTCGCGGCGCTGGACCGGCTCCAGTGTTCCTTTGGCGTGCAGGTCGAAGTCGGCCGGCCAGATAAACAAGGCCAAGATCACCACGAGCAGGGCGATGGCGATAAGGATCGTCTTGGGCAAGGTGCGGGCCTGCACTATGAACTTGCTCTTGCCGATCGCCCGCCACACGGGCATGAGGAACAAGCTCTGGTGCTCCATGGCGTTGGCCATCGCCAGCGAGCTGTGACGACAAACGACCTCGATCCGCTGGGTCATGGCGGGCGCTACGCGGTTGTCTTCGATCTGTTCGACGATCAAGGCCCCCACCGGCTCTTCCTCATTCTCCTTTTCTTCCTCGTCGGCATCCTGCTCGGGCCGCGGTCGCTGTAAGGGCAGCACGGCGATCATTTTCGAATGGGCGTCATCGACGTATTCCTGCACTGCCTCTTCGACCTGCGGAGCCAGGTCGCGGGTGTCGCCGGCATACCACACGGGCTCGCCTGTGGCCACCACCGCCGAGGCCAACCGGCCCAGTAACCGCACCGTATTGGAGCGCTTATCGAAAACATCCTGCCCGCTTACGGCTTCGATCGTGCAGCGGGTTCCGCGGCGGATGGCCACGCTCACCCGATCGCATTCGATCAGCCGCCGGGCTTCGTTGGCGATAGTGTAGGCCGATTCGATCGGGTCCAGCGAGGCATGCACGTTGCGGGTAAAGTCTTCCAGCCGGGCCCAAAGGACCTGGCGATCGGAGAAATGCCGCAATTGGTGACTCTTGAGGAAGTCGCCCGCCAGCACGCACATTTCCAGCAAGAAACGGAGGTAGCCTTGCTGAACCTCGGTCGGCTTTTCCGGCCGCTGGAAGATTTCGACCATGCCCACCATTTCCAGATCGGTCCGCAATGGCGCGAATACCAGGAGAAAGTCGGTGGGGTTGGCGGCGCCGTCGTCTCCATAGCCGCAGCGAGGTTGCACTAGGGCGCCCTTGCCGCCAGTCACACTTTCGTCGTTCAGTAGCTTGGTGAGCAGCCGGTTGTGGTAATTCTGCTTTTCTTCATCGCCCACCAGGCCCGTCTGCTGGAGATTGAGCTGATACTGCAGGGCGAGCTGGCCGTTTTCGCCCTTTGCCCAGACCACCCCACCGATGGCGGCGAGGGCGGTAACCACCCGATTGAGGAATTCACCGTAGAACTGGCCCGGGGCGACGTGTTGCCGCGCCAACTGGGATATTTCGCCGATCAGGTTTTGGATTTGCCGGCGGGTGCGCTCGATGTCGTCGCCGCCCGGTTGTTCATAGCTCATGCGGCCACCTGGTAGGTACGAGAATACAGTAAGGGTAACCTATTGTGACTGCCAAGAGGAGAGGAATTCACCAGGGGCGGAAGCTTTTGATACGAGTCAGCCGAGCAAATGGTTTGATTTGGGAGAGAAGACTTAAGGCGTATCGTGACGTCGGCCACTATCTAGTGTACAACATCACCCTCATCTTCGGCAATTTCGCTATGTTGCGGCCCGAGCGAAAGCGCGGCAAATGACTCACTGCCCGACCGTTTCCCCTTGCAGAGTCAGCACTAATCGCCGTCGCCCGCCGTCTCGTCGATGCTCGCACAGGCAGATGCCCTGCCAAATGCCCAAACAGAGTCGGCCACCGCGGACGGGGACGGACACTGAACAGCCCATAAGTGACGCCTTCACGTGGGCCGGCATGTCGTCGGGTCCCTCTTCGGTGTGCCGATACGGTGCGTCTTCGGGGGCCAACGAGTCCAATGACTGGTTCAAATCGGCGAGCACGTCCGGATCGGCGTTCTCGCTGATAGTCAGGCTCGCCGAGGTGTGTTGCATGAAGACGTTTAGCAGGCCGATCGCCACTTGATTCAATTCGGGCAGCGCGGCCACCACGCGGTCAGTTATCTTGTGAATTCCTTGCGGAAAAACTGGCAATTGAATCTCGTGCTGGAACCAACTCAAGCAGATCCTCCTTGTGGCATGATAATGCAATTCTCAAATCGCAAATCTCATATTTTAGATTAAGTAGCTGGGAAAGAGCCCAGTTTACACCGATACTGCCGTAAATGCCATTCAAGCCGGCAAAACAGGGAACGCGTTCCGCTGGTCGGCAGCCAGGACCACCCGATTCTCCTAGACGTGCCCGGAGAGAGGATGTAAAGTAAAAACTAGGCGGCGCCCAGGATTTGGCGAAGCACAGCTTTCGTAGGACGGGTTTTGCTGAGCCGTCGGCTTTCGGGACCGATAGCGTCCGTCCTACAACCTCCTCCGACCCTAAATCGCAGTGGAAATGGCAAATTATCACCAGTGGAAACGACCCGCCGATCTGGCGGTTCGGCCGCATCGAGGTTGGCTGGCTGACACGCTGGCATTCCTCCTGGCCGCCGCCCTGGCCACCGGCCTGCGGGCGGCGCTTTCTCCGCTGCTGGGAACGCATGCCCCATTCGCCACCTATTATCTGGCCGTGATGTTCGCCGCATGGTATATCGGCTGGCCGGTGGCCTCGTTGATGCTGGTTTTGGGAGGCTTCCTGGGCACCTCCTTTGTCCATGAGAGGGTCGGGAGCGGCCCGACCACCGCGCAGCAGATTGGGCTAGCGCAATACTGCATCGTCGGCACGGTCGCCATCATTCTCATCGAACTGCTGACGCGAAGCCTGAGCCAGATGCATCGTCGGGAAGAGCAATTGCAGGTCAGTGAGGACCGCCTGCGATTGGCTCAGCAGGTAGCCCACATTGGTGTTTTCGACCAGGACCTCGCCACCGGCAAGATCGAGTGGACGCCCGAATTAGAAGCCCTTTACGGCCTGACACCCGGCAGTTTCGCCGGCACGGAGGCTGCCTGGCACGGCATGGTCCATCCCGACGATCGTGCTCGAATCCGGGAGTTGTCGCAACGTGCCATTACGACGGGAAAATCCGCCGAGGGCGAATGGCGCATCGTCTGGCCGGACGGAAGTGTACACACTCTCGCCGGCCGCTGGCAAGTTTTCAACGACGAGCTCGGCACGCCGACCCGCGCCACGGGCGTCAATATCGACGTCACCAACAGAAGGCAAATGGATGCCGAACTCGCCAGCCACCATGCCGAGATCGCGCACCTGGGCCGCGTGGCCACCATCGGCGAATTGTCGGCCTCGCTTGCTCACGAACTGAACCAACCGCTGGCCGCCATTTTATCCAATGCCGAAGCCGCCCGGCTGCTGCTCAAAAAAGACAGCCCGCCGCTTGAGGAAATCGGCGCGATCCTCGAAGATATCTGCCTCGACGACGCCCGCGCCGGCGACGTAATCCGGCGAATGAGGGCGATGCTGCCGAAGCAACCCTTGCAGAGCCAGTCCTTGGACGTGGCAGAGTTGATTGGCGACGCCGTGAAACTTGTCAACGTCCTTGCCCGGCAGAAATTCGTGACGATGCAGGTGCGGTGCGACGACGGACTGCCCACGGTCCGCGGCGATCCCGTCCATCTCCAGCAAGTGCTGCTCAACCTGGCAATCAATGCCATCGAGGCCATGCAGGGCTGCCCCGAGGACCGACGTTCGCTGTGGATCTCGGCGATCCGCGCAGGAAACGGAAAGATCCAGATTCTGGTACGCGACAACGGCCCGGGAATTCCCGAACATCAGTTGCCGTATCTCTTTCGGCCTTTTCGCACTACCAAGCCCAACGGCATGGGCATGGGACTTTCGATTGCACGGACGGTCGTCGAGGCCCACGGCGGAAAGATCTGGGCGGAAAACCAGGCCGGCCAAGGGGCCGCTTTTGCCTTCCTGCTGCCGGTGGAAGGGGCCGAACTATGAACATTCTAGAGCCTGTCGTCCACATCGTTGACGACGACGAATCGATTCGGACCTCGCTGGCCAGGCTCCTTTGCGCTCTGGGGTATGCCGTGAAAACTCATGCCTCGGGGAACGAATTTCGCAACCGCGAACTGGATGGCCGCGGCGGTTGTGTGATCCTCGATCTTCGCATGCCGGGCATGAGCGGCCTGGAACTCCAGGAGGCCGTCGCGGGCGATCCTGATCCGCTCCCCATTCTCTTCCTGACGGGGCACGGCGACCTCCACAGTTGTGTCCGCGCCATGAAGGCGGGCGCGGCCGATTTTCTCACTAAGCCGGTCCAACGCAGCGAACTGCTGGTGGCCGTCCAAAGGGCCGTAGCCAAGGACGCACAGGCCCGGCAGGCGCGGGCGCGAGAGTGTGACCTGACCGCTCGGCTCGATCGTCTAACTCCCCGTGAGTTGGAGGTGTTTCGCCTCGTCACTACGGGAAAGCTCAACAAGCAAATCGCGGCCGCTCTGGGGACGACCGTGCGGACCGTCAAGGCCCACCGCGCACAAGTCATGCGGAAGCTGGGGGCAGTTTCCGTGGCCGAACTGGTGAAGTTTGCTGAGCAACTTCATCTCTTCGAAAGCCGGTAAGGTGGACTCGAACGCAGTGCGCCGGTCGCCTGGTGCAGTGTCTCAATTCGATTGTGCACTATGCCGCACCCTTGAAAGGCCGATCTAAACCCGACGCGGATGCGAGACGTACTATCGACCGTCACGGGCCGACCCTTTCCTTCCAACCATGAATTCTCTAGACTGGACGTATGCAAGCAGACAACCAATAGGAGTTGTGCAGTGGATCCAACCAAGGCGGGCTTTGCCCAACAGGTCAGGGCGCTTCCGCGGACGTTTTACGTCGCGAACACCATGGAGATCTTCGAGCGCATGGCGTGGTACGGCATGTTCACGCCACTGGCGCTGTACCTGACCGATCCGCGGACGCGAGGCGGCCTGGGATTGAAGGAGGAGGATGCCGGGACCATTATTGGCATCGTCACCTTCGTCCTGTATCTCCTGCCGGTGATTACCGGCGCGCTGGGCGACCGTTTTGGCTATAAGAAGATGTTCCTGCTCGCCTACGCCATTCTCACGCCCTGCTACTACCTGCTCGGCACCTTTACCACCTATGGCGGTTTCCTGCTCGGCTTCATGTTTGTCGCTATCGGCGCGGCGATTTTCAAGCCGGTGGTGGTGGGAACCGTAGCCCGCGTCACCAATGAACAGACCTCGCAGCTTGGCTTTGGCATCTTCTACATGATGGTCAACGTGGGCGGGTTCTTGGGTCCGGCCATCTCGGGTTATCTACGCAGCCCCGATCCGGCGACGGGAGTTTCTCACTGGAACCGGCTATTTATCTGCTCCTCGATCTTCATTGCGGTGAACTTTATCTGGGTGATCTTCTTCTACACGGAGCCGACGACCGAATCCGCGTCAGCCACGAAACGCTCCGTCGGCAGGGTGCTGCGCGACGCGGTCGAAGTGCTTGGCAACGTCCGCTTCTTCGTTTGCGTCTTCGGAATGCTGATCGTGTTCTTCGCGGCGGGCAAGGGTTGGATGAACTGGCAGTGGGCAGGTATTTCGGCCGCAGTTTGGCTGCTTCTGAACGCAATTCTCGACGTGATCTTTCACCGCGGCAATCCGCCGCGGGGCCAGGTAGATGCTCGCCCGTGGTGGCTTAAGCCCATGCAGCTCAGCAATTGGCGGTTCGCTGTTTACCTGTTGATCCTGTCGGGATTTTGGACGGCATTCAATCAGATCCTCGGCGGCGTGCCATTGGTGGGCTACATCCGGGACTTTGTGCAAACCAGTCCTCTGCTGGAGTTCCTGGCAAAGGTACTGGCCGCACTGGGGCTTTCGGGTTGGGCTCAGGAGATCACTAACTACGTGGCGGCCGGCGGCCAGTTCAACCCCGAGTGGATCTCGAACCTCGATCCCTTGTTCATCGTCATTTTCCAGATCGCGGTCTCCTTGACCGTGGCACGGATGGGACGATTTCCCGGCATGATAACGGGCATCGTTGTCGCCGGCATCGGCATCTCGATCCCGGCCCTCAACGGCGGCGGGGCGGTGGGAGTGCTCCAGGCATCGGGCTGGCTGATGGTTCTGGCGGTGCTGGTCTTCTCCATCGGCGAGATGATGGCCAGTCCCACCAGCCAGGAGTACATCAGCAGCATCGCGCCAAAGGACAAGGTGGCGCTTTATATGGGCTATTATTTCATTGCCGTGGCTCTGGGCAACCTGTTCGGGAACGTGCTCGGCGGCATCGTGTATGGAAAACTGGCCCGCGATCTCGGCCGACCCGACCTCATGTGGCTGGTCTTCGGCAGCATGGCCTTCGTCACCGCAGTCGCTCTGGCACTATATAATCGCTATGCCGTTCCCAATCCAGGCCCGACGGAGCCGGATGCCTGAAAGTTGAAAAAAGAGTTTCGCTGACATGAGCATTTTGATCGGAACAGAGATCGAGAAAGCGTTGGTGGACGGATCGATCAAGATTGAACCGCTCGACAGATCGCAGGTCGGGCCCGGATCCGTCGATCTCACGCTCGGGAACGACTTCCGAGTGTTCAAAAGGAGGTCCAAGGTCTACCACGTCAGAAATGACTCCCGGTTCGAGGACATAACCACGAGCGTCCATGTGGAGGACGGCACGTTCATGGTGATCAAGCCGGGCGAGATGATCCTGGGGATTACGCGGGAAAAGATCACACTCGCCGACAACATCTCCGGTCGCCTGGAAGGAAGAAGCAGATTCGCGCGGTTTGGCCTTGCCGTCCATGTCACCGCGGGCTTCATGCATCCGGGCATCTCGAACCACCAGGTCCTGGAGATCGTGAACCTCGGACATGCACCGCTGGCACTTTACCCGGAGACGCGAATCTGCCAGTTCGTGTTTGAGAGATGTGATGGCCATGCGAAGTATCTCGGGCGATTCGCCGCGCAAATTACGCCGTGAGATCTGGCGACAATCATTTCCGCGCACGGATGCGGAGTGGCTTCCGCCCTACATTCTAACGGAACTATCTATACGACCCAATCTTTGTGATTTTGTTATGCTGCCCGTTCGTCGGCAGTCGATACATTCTTCGTGATACTCCCTATTTGCCGCAAGGCAGACTTCCGTCACATGAGCAAGGTGTCGGAATCAGGCGGATCGCCGGTAAATGCCGCGATCACCGTGAAGCAACAAGGAGCCAGCGATGCTCGTCTTATCGAGGCAGCGTGATGAGAGCATTATGATCGGCGAGAAGGTCGTCGTCACCATCGTCGACATTCGCGGAGATAAGGTGCGGCTGGGCATCGAGGCCCCGGCGGAAATCCCCGTCCATCGCCAGGAAATCTACGAGGCCATCAAACGCGAAGGTCGCCACTCAGGCCCAGGCCATTCTGACGCTCAAGGCGAGGCCCGTAACAAGTCGGGCGCACAATAAGAAACTGCCTTCCCGCATAGCCGCGGGTCTCCACAGAGACAGGAGAGCCACGACGCTTCCTGGGCGGGAATTACGGATGTGCGGGATTTGCCAAGCGGGCTGATTGTTCGTCGTCTGCGGGATCTGGCTTTTGTTACACTTCTCTCTCGCCACGGCCGACAACAAATCATAGCAACTAGCGGCCAATTCCCCTGCGTCCCTACAGATTCTCTAAAGCACGCACTTTAGCTGGCCGATGGAGATGAATAGTTTCGCATGGGCTTTTACCGCGTAAGCGCTGGGGGCGTATTCAATGGCGGATTCCGGAATCCGTCGGCGAGCGGGTCCGAAGTGTTTGACGTGGCGAGGGCTGTGTCAGGAAGACTGACCGGTGAGTCGGCGTTCAAGCCAGCGAGCCCGTTTGGAAAAGGACAAGTAAATCAGCGGAGGCATTGCGACGGCGACCTTGCCCGGCTTGCCGCAAGCAACAACCACAAATCGTTCCGGGAAGGTGAATTCCCTACCCCGGTGACACAACCTTTTAGCTAGAGGACTGACATGACTCGTATCAATACCAACGTTGCCGCGTTGATCGCCCAACAGAACTTGACGAATTCCAACAACGAATTGCAAACCACCCTGACTCGCTTGAGCACCGGTTTGCAGATCAACTCGGCGGCCGACAACCCGTCGGGCATGATCGCGGCGACGGATCTGGGAAGCACCATCACCGCGACTAACCAGGCCATTTCCAACAGTCAGGTTGCGACGCAACTGATCTCCACGGCCGACAGCGCGTTGAGCCAGATCAGTTCGCTGTTGACGACGATCAACGGTTTGGTGACCGAGTCGGCCAATACTTCGTCGGAGAGCAGCAGCCAGATCGAGGCCAACCAGCAGCAGATCGATTCGTCGCTCAGCGCCATTAACAGCATCGCCAACACGACGACGTTCGAGGGCCAAAACCTCTTGGACGGCAGCCTGGCGTTCAAGACTGGTAGTGTCAGTAGCGGCATTCAGAGTCTCCATGTGAACCAGGTCGATTTTGGCGGCGCCTCCTCGGTGCTGGCCGACATCCACGTGAAGACCGCGGCCACGCAGGCCACTCTTACCGGGTCGGTGGACACCGCCACTGCCACACCCACTACGACTATCGCCTTCAACGACACGAGTACCCTGACGATTAACGCCCCCGTATCGGGCACCGCCGACAATGGCGTGAAAGTTTCGTTTAATGAGACTTCCAACCAGGCCCAAGGCACTGCTAGTGCGTCTTTCAATGCTACGACCAACACGCTGACGATTAATGTGAACGGCACTGCGGGCCAGTTAACCAACGGTTCGGTGATTGCGGCCGCCATCAACAAGGATACCAGTTTCACGGCCACTTCCACAGGCTCGAGTTTAGAAGGGTACGTGCAAGGCGCGGACTCGAATACTAGCCTCGCGGCGGATGAGACACTGGCGGGCGGTACTGGCACATCCGGTTTGGCTGCGGCGCTGACCTTGGATGTGAGCGGCAACCTTGGGAGCGTGACTTTAACCTTCGCTGCGGGAGTAACGACGACGGCCCAAGCAATGGCGACGGCCATCAACAACGAGACGGCACAAACGGGTGTTACGGCCACGGCCACTGCCGGCGGCGGAATAACTTTCAACTCACAGCAATATGGATCGGCGGCCACCGTGTCAGTGCAGGTCGTTAGCGAAGGCGCGGGCGGTACATTCGGTGGGTCACTCAGCGCGCCGAGTGCCAATGGCACCGATATTTCGGCCACGGTGAATGGCGTTGCAGCTACCGGAAACGGCGACACCGTCTCGCTCAACACGCCGAGCCTGGCCTTCACGGCCGCGTTGAATCCTGCCACAGTTGCTGCCAACACCGACTACAGCTTCACGGTTACCGGCGGCGGCGCACTGTTCCAACTCGGCCCGACGGTAACTTCCGCCCAACAGGTCAACCTGGGCATCCAAAGCGTCACAACCGGTTCGCTGGGTAGTTCAGTCGGCCAGTTGTATGAGATCGGTTCCGGCCAGAGTGCCGCGCTAGCTACCAATCCCTCGCTGGCCGGGCAGATCGTGCAGGCGGCATTGAACCAGATCACGTCGCTTCGCGGCCAACTCGGGGCCTTCCAAACGGCAACGTTGGACAGCAACATCTCCACGCTCACCGCCGGGGTGACCAACCTCACCGCGGCCCAGAGCGATATCCAGGACGCCAACTTCGCCTCGGAAAGCGCTTCCCTGACACAGCAGCAAATCCTCGTGCAATCGGGCACGACGGTCTTGGGAATCGCCAACTCGAATCCCGCGAACGTCCTCACCCTCTTGCAGAAGGCTTCGCAGGTCTAGGCCGCACGGCGATCCAATCGCGAGGCATTACGCCGGTCCGTCCCGGTTTTCGGGACGGACCGGCGGCGTTTCTTGAGGCCGGCCTCGATGGGTAGGGAATTCCCTTACTCGATTTCCTGATAGGACTCTAGGGGCCAGCGCATGCTATCATCAACCCCCGAAGGCGACTTTCCGCGCTTTCCTCCCAATATAATAGTAGGAACTGTCTCAAGGGGAGCACGGAGCGATTGGTGAAGAAGGTGTTGGCGGTGATCGAAAGCCTGACGACTAGCGGGGAAGCAAATGAATAACGATAAACTCTCCGCTGGCAAGCCTGGTGTGGCGCTGGTTTTTCTCGTGGTTGCCGTCTTGCTGCTCAGCAGCGTAGGGGTCACATATTGGGCCGGCCTCAACGCCCTCAAAAGCAGCAGGCAATTGACTGCCCTGAAAACCGTCATTAGCCGCTTGGATCAGTTCCTGTCTACTATGAAAGATGCCGAGACCGGGCAGCGCGGATATCTCTTGACTGGCAAGGAGGCCTATCTGCAGCCTTACCACGCGGCAGTCGGCGAGATCGGGGCCGAGCTCGCGATGCTGGCCGGGTTGGCGTCGAGCGGGGAGCTTTCTCCAGAGGCCGTCGCGCAGGTCCACGAAGTGGCCGACCAAAAGCTTGCGGAGTTGGAGAAGACTGTCAAGGACCGCCGCGAACACGGTCTCGAGGCGGCCCTGCCGACAGTGCTTTCGGGCCGGGGCAGGCGGCTGATGGAAGATCTCCGCTCTGTGGTGGGCAATATGCGGTCGGAGAAAGAGGCCGAGTACCAGCAAGCTGTCGTGGCCGGCGAATCGGCGAACGCGCTCCGCACAGTGGTCTTCGCCGCCACGGTGGGGCTGAACCTTGCCTTCCTGGTGTGGGCCTACCGGCAAATCAACAAGGAGATTCGCAGGCGGGAGAACGCCATCGCGGAGACGAGCCGGCAGAAGGACTTGCTGGCGACGACGCTAGCTAGCATCGGAGATGGTGTAATCGTGACCGACACCGAGGCCCGCGTTACCTTTTTGAACCAGGTGGCGGCCTCATTGACCGGCTGGTCGGCGGAAGATGCGCAGGGAGTTGATATTACCGAAGTTTTCAGGATCGTCAACGAGGAGACTCGGGCCACGGTCGAGAACCCCGTCAACCTCGTGTTGCGAACGGGAATCGTGGCCGGACTGGCGAACCATACGTTACTGATCCGTAAGGATGGCAGCGAACTGAACATCGATGACAGCGGGGCGCCCATTCACCGTGGCGACGGCCAGACGCGTGGCGTAATCCTGGTATTTCGCGACATCACGCAACGTCACCGGGCGGAAGAAGCTTTGCAGGCCAGCGAAGAACGTTTCCGTCTCCTATTCCAACAAGCGGCCGTGGGTATCAAACGGCTCGATGCCGAGGGAAAAATCCTCGAGGTCAACGACAGGGAATGCGAGATCCTGGGCTACAGCCGCGACGAGCTCCTGCAGTTATCGCTGGCGGAGATTACGCACCCTGAAGATCGCTGGCGCGAACAGGTCGAAGAAGGGCGACTGCTGGCGAAGGAAATTCCTTACTACAGCATCGAGAAACGCTGCCTGCGCAAGGACGGCAGCGTGATCTGGGTCCGCTCGACCAGTTCCCTGCCCGCCGGCAACGGCCAGCAAACGTCCTGGTGGATTGCCGTAATCGAGGAGATTACCCAGGCCAAGCGGGCCGAGGAGACCCTGAGGCGAACGACCGAAGCCCTGGCGCGCTCCAATCAGGATCTGGAGCAGTTCGCATACGTGGCCTCGCACGACCTGCAGGAGCCATTGCGGATGGTCGCCGGCTACCTGCAATTATTGAGCGAACGCTATCAGGGAAAGCTGGATGAAAAAGCCGATAAGTACATCGCCTACGCCGTGGACGGAGCCGAGCGCATGGCAGGATTGATCCGCGACCTGTTGGCCTACTCCCGCCTCAATAGCGGCGGCGCCCAATTACGAACGACGAGCGCCGACGAGGCATTGGGCTGCGCGCTGAAGAACCTCGGGTCCGCCATCCGGGATAGCGGCGCAGCGATTCACTGCCAGCCCTTGCCCATGGTCCGGGCCGATCCCACGCAACTCGGCCAACTCTTCCAGAACCTCGTCGGCAACGCCGTCAAATTCCGCTCTCCCGACCGGCCCGCAGAAATTCACGTTGCCGCGCGGCAAGATGCGGACTACTGGCACTTTACGGTGCAGGACAACGGCATCGGTTTTGACGAGCGCTACCGCGACAAGATGTTCCTGGTCTTTCAGCGGCTGCAAGGCCGGGCAAAGTACCCCGGCACCGGCATCGGCCTGGCAATTTGCAAGCGCATCGTCGAGCGGCACGGCGGCACGATTTGGGCCAATAGCCAGCCCGGGCAAGGATCCACCTTTCATTTTACCATTCCCATTAAGGACGCCTGACACAACCCTTATTTTGCCCCTGATAGAGCCTGGACAATTCCGCTTGCGTCAGGGGGTCCAAGGACATCTAGTGAATTTCATTTTGCCCGACTGGCGGCCGATTGATATCCTCCTGGTTGAAGACGATCCGGGCGATGTCGGCCTTACGAAAGAAGCCATGGAAGGCGCCAAGGTCGCCAACCGCCTGCACGTCGTCGAGGACGGCGAGCAAGCCCTCGACTTTCTCTTCCGTAGAGGCGCATACGCGGACGCTCCACGGCCCGACTTGATCCTCCTCGATCTGAACCTGCCGAAAAAGGATGGCAGAGAGGTCTTGGAAGAGATCAGGGCCGACGACGATTTGACGGGAATTCCCGTCGTGATTCTCACGACTTCCCAAGCCGACGAGGACGTTGCCAGGGCTTACCGACTGCATGCCAATTGCTACATTCCCAAGCCCGTGAGCTTCAAGAATTTTCTTACGGTCATCCAAGCCATTGAGAGCTTTTGGCTGACGGTGGTGAAATTGCCCAAGAAGTCGTTCGACTAAATCGCAAGGAAACCAACCATGGCTGAAAGCGATCTTCGTGTACTCGTGATCGAAGACAACCCTCCGGACGGCGATCTACTTGCTGAGATGCTGGCCACCGACGGCAACTCTTTCCACGTCGAACGGGTCGAGTGCTTGGCGCAGGCTGAGTCGTACCTCAATCAACAGCCGGCAGTGGACGTCATCCTGCTCGATCTGGGGTTGCCGGACGGCGCCGGGCTCGCGTCGCTGGAGCGCGTCGCCTGCGTCGCTTCACATCAGCCGATCATTGTTCTGACCGGCTTGGAAGACGAGGCCCTGGGCGTGGAAGCGGTCCGCAAGGGGGCGCAGGACTACCTGGTCAAGGGCCAGATAAGCTCGCGAATGCTGGTCCGCATCGTGCGTCACGCTATTGAGCGGAAGCGCTTGGAGGAGTCGCTCCGCCAGTTGCGCGATCTGGCCGAACGCCGCGCGGCGGAGGCTCAGGCCGCCAGTACCGCCAAGACCCAGTTTCTGGCAAACGTCAGCCACGAACTTCGAACACCCATGAATGTAATTCTGGGAATGATCAAATTGGCCCTGCGTCAAGGACTGAATTCAACCACGAAGGACTACCTCGACACGGCCCGCGAATCGGCCGATACGCTGCTGGCCCTGCTCAACGACCTTTTGGACTCGGCGAAGATTGAGTCGGGCAAGTTGGAGTTGGAGGCCGCCCCCTTCCGACTCCGCCGCATCCTGGAACAGATCACCCGGGGTCTTTTCGTGCGGGCGAGCGAAAAGGGCTTGCAGTTTATTTGCCGGATGCCTGACGATCTGCCGGAGGCTGTGGTCGGCGACGAGGTGCGGTTGCGACAGGTGCTCGTGAACCTCGCTGGCAATGCCATCAAGTTCACCGAGCGGGGCGAGGTGGAACTGAGCGTTCGCGCGAGTTCGCTGACCAACAAGGAGGTCCGCCTGGAGTTTTCCGTCCGAGATACGGGCATCGGCATGTCGCCCAGCGATCTGGAACGTGTCTTTAAGCCCTTCACGCAGGCCGACGCTTCGACGGCGCGGCGATTCGGAGGCACGGGCTTGGGATTATCGATTTCCGCCAATCTGGCGGCGTTGATGGACGGCCGCATCTGGGCGGAAAGCGAGACGGGACAAGGCAGCACTTTTCACTTCACCGTGAGTTTGCCCTTGGCCACGGAACTGCCTACCGAAGCGGAAGCGGCCTCCGCTGCCTCAGCCGCGGCCTCCACCGCGTTGCGGATTCTGCTGGTTGAGGACAACCCGGCCAACCAGAAATTTGCCGCCTACCTGCTGAGGGACCGCGGCCATGTGGTGGAAATTGCCGGCGACGGTCGACAAGCGCTAGAAATGACCCGGGGCAATCGCTACGACGCCATCTTGATGGACGTGCAATTGCCTGGTATGGACGGTCTGGCCACGACCGCCGCTATTCGCGCTGGGAGCCCAAAGGAAAGTCGCGTACCGATCATTGCCATGACTGCCCACGCCATGAGCAGCGATCGCGAGCGATGCCTGGCGGCCGGTATGGACGGTTACCTCGCCAAACCGATCGACGCCGGTGAGATGTTCGCCGCGATCGAAAGCCTGGGCGCCGGCGCGTCCGTAGCGCAGACCGATGTTTCCCCCTTCTGTCCGACCAGGTCGCCACGGCGGGGGGACTTTCGGACGTCTTCGATGCGAACATGGCGATGGAACGTTGTTACGGCAGCCGAGAGACGTTGCAGGAGATGATCGATTTTCTTTTCCAGGAGGCCGATTTGCTGTTTCCGCAAATCCATGCTGCTCTGCAACGCGGCGACTTCCGAGAGTTGGGCCGTTTGGGGCACCGCTTCAAAGGGACCCTGATTTACCTCGGCGCGCAGCCGGCGACCCAAGCCGCTGTCTCCTTGGAACGCTGCGAAAGCAGCAGCAAAGACGAGGCGCGGAACATAGTCCATGAACTCCAGCGGCAGGTGGCGTCGCTCAAATTAGCCCTCGCCGATTATCGGACGGCGAACCTGCAGGGAACGCCCTCGCACCCTACTACGTAAAGCGTGACTCCGCAACGGCCAGATCGGAAGCCTCGCGACCAGCTCTACCGAACTGGCGAAACACGCCAGGGATGACCCAGCGTGGGCGTGGGTTATCGTTCCGTATGCCTGTTTCGGAGGCGGCGCCAAAAGCGTCGCGCAACGATCTGGCATCTACGCAGCCGACGACGAACCGCCAGGCGGCACTTGCAACAGCAGCAGCCGGCTGAGCGGCATCCGCAGGCGGCTTTAGGCAAGCTGCGAACCCGCCTGGCGGACGTATCGCCTTTGTCGCGCTGCCCCAAGGTTCCAGTGTCTTCGCTATGACCCAAGCCTTTGCCTGCGAAGGCAGGATCTGTGCCCACTGGTTCACCAGCCCGAGACCCGCCGGCATTGCCTCGGGCAGACTTGATAATTCGCCTTGACAACGGACGACCGAGCAAAGCGCCAACAACGGCGCCAGCTAAGAAGATCGCGCAGGCCATTCTCCCACTCATGGCAATTGCGGGCGAGGCTCCTACCGCCGCCTAAGCATGACTCCGAGCAGGAAGCCTAATCCGGCCGCGGCGAGTAAGGTAGCCAGCGGTCTCTCTTTCACTTTGCCGGTAACGGCGCGGCCCAGCTCCTGGGCCTTTTGTTGGCCCTGCTCGGCGTAGCTCGAGGCAGCCTTTGTCATCGTTTCTAAATTGTTTTGGGCTTTCTCCGTCCACTGGCCTACGGCTTCCTCCGCGGTTCGCGCAGCCCCACAGGCGGTCGCGCTCAATTGGTTGCTAACATCCTTCACGGTTTGACATGTTGATGAATGAGTCATTTGTCGATTGACCTTTCGTTGTTGTAGTCCGATTCCCGACACGGGTGAAGCTTGTTACTAGCATTGCTCGTGCCAAGCGGTGCAAATCCGATCATGCAGAGGAGCGGGTCTCCGGTCTGAATGAAGCCAGCGTAAAGGCCAGGCTTGCAGCGAAAGCTGTTTATCTTTATCCCATTTCCCTTTTCGCATTTTGTTGCCGAAGTTCCTTGACAACTCGCTGGCCTGACAAGAAACTCATGTTTGTCAGGTCGCCGTTGTGGCGTCTTGTTGAAACAGGGAGTGATCACAAGGCATGTTTTTGAGCCCTTGGAAGATTGTGTTGGTATTGGCGGCCGGCATTTGTTGGTGGATCTGCGCACCGATAAACGCGGCTGATTCGCAGGGTGCGACAAGCACGCAAGCAAAGCTCATCGAAGACTTTGACGCGACATGGCGGGAGGGTAGGTGGCAGTTCTCCAACGGTCCGGAATTCCCCGGCGCCAAGGGCTCGTTCGAGCGATCCAAAGTGGCCGCACACTCCGGCATCTTCGGCGGCAAGTTAACCTTCGATTTCACCGGTGGTGGAAATTACGTCGCCGCCATCCTGAATCTGAAAGATGCGGCGGACATCAAGGAAGTGCGGCTCTGGATAAACAACGCCACTGGCAATCACATTACATTCCGCTACACCGACGCGACCGGCCAGACGCTACAGAAAACCAGTGCGCTGAGCCCCACGATGGGTGGAGCTGAGATCGAGCTTCGAGTGCTGGGAGTGGAGTGGCCACTGGGGTGGCGCCAACGACGGCATCGTCCACGGTCCACCCGCGCAGATTGCGTTGCTGGTTGAGAACAGCGGGCCCAAGCAAGGCACGTTGCTGATCGATGACGTGCGACTCGTTCGAAGGCAAACCGGCCATACCCGTGTGGAGCTACGTCGCGGCGACGCTTCGACGCCGGCGAAGGCTGGTTCAGCCGCGGTGAAGCGAAATCCGAGTTGAAGGGCAAGGTCTGGCATTTCGACTTCTGCCAAGGGCGAGTGGGCCGGGATCGGGATGCCGGATCGTTCGCTGCCGGGCACGCCCAGGCAGATCCGCCTGCGATTCAAAGGCAACGCGTCGGGGCACACCGCACGGTTGAGCTTCGCCACACACTTCATGACCTTCGAACGGAACCTCGGCGGAGCCCAGCCCGGTGCCGGGCGAGAAGGGTGTCTTTGAGTTCGCCTCACCCGCGCCCCCGGGCGAAGGTTGGCGCTGGTTCGGCGGCGAGAACGACGGCAAACTGCACGGACCGCTGCGGATCACCGGCTTCGCCATCGACGGCAATAACAAACGTAATGCGGGCGATCTGGAGTTGATCGATCTGCGGATTGACACCGCGTGTTCCCCACGGCGACTGGTGACCTTGGTTGCCGATCTGCGCGAACAGCGAGGGCAAAGACCAGTTCGTCGCGACGCTTGGCAATCTGTGCGACCGGCCGTTGGTCGGCGATTTGAAGTGCACGATCCGCAACTGGGCCGGCAAGACGATCGAAGAGAATACCCGTAAAGTGACAGTGCCGGCCTGTGCCGAATCCATGGAGATCGTCGTGCCGCTGCCTCCCGGCGATGCACAAATTCCTGGAGGCGGAATTCTCCTTTGTCACGCCAGGCCAGGACGTCTTGCCGGTTCAAGCGTATTTCGTGGCGCCGATCGAACCGGCCGAGAAAGCCGCGGACCCGGATCCTTCGTCACCCTTCGGCATGGGCCTGTACCTGTATCGCTACGGGAACTGGAGTCCCAGCCTCCGAGAGATGGAATGCGTGGCCAAGATGGGCTCCGAGGCGGGCGTCAAGTGGACCCGCGAGGAATTCGGCTGGGACCGCATCGAGCCGACCCGGGGAAATTTCGACTGGACCTTTTACGACAAGGTCGTGGCGGCCGCCAAACGCAACGGAATCACCATCTACGGAGAACTCGGCTATTGGAGCAGGCTGGACAAAGCCCTATACACAGAATGGGTATCGAGGACTACTGCCGCTTCGTCACCGCGGTCGTCCAGCACTACCGTAACGACATCCACCATTGGGAAATCTGGAATGAGCCGAATATCTTCTTCTGGCAAGGGCCGCGCGAAATGTACGCCGAACTGCTCAGACAGGCCTACGCCGCAGTTAAGAAAGGTAATCCGGACGCCCAAGTGCTGGGCTGTTCGACAGCGGGTATTGACCGCGACTTCATCAAGCAGACGATGAAAATGGGCGGCCAGTTTGACGTCCTAACGATTCACCCCTACCGAGGGCACCTGGACGACAAGGAGTTCATCCGCGACCTGCAGGAAGTCGCGGATCTGGCCAAACGACCGGATGGCAGACGGCGGCCGGTATGGATCACCGAGATGGGTTGGGCCACGCACACACCACACAACAGCATGGCGATGGACTTCCAGGTGACGACGCAGCGGCGGCAAGCGGAGTTGATTGCCCGCGCGTACATCGACTCCATCGCCTCGAACGTGGCGGCGAACATCTCCTGGTACGACTTCCGCAACGACGGGAACGATCCATTCAACTTTGAACACAACATGGGAATCGTCACACGCGATTTCCGCCCCAAGCCGGCGTACCGCGCGTATGCCACGATGACTCGACATGTTGCGCGGCCTCAAACCGCTGGGGGAACTGGACCTCGGCGAAGGTGTGGTCGCATTCCGCTTCGGCGCCCAGGCAAGCCATTCGTTACGGCGCTGTGGAGCACTTCCGGCGACAAAATCGTGGCGATTCCGGCAAGCAAGGCGCTGATGCTGACCGGCCTGATGGGCGATACCGCGCGAATTCCCGCAGAAAGCGGCAAATCGTGCGTGCCCCTAAAGAATGGCGCAGCCGTATTCGCCACGGAGTAGCGACTCGTGCTGGAATTTTCGCTGCGAGTATAGCCAATAAGCTGGTCTCAGCAAGACCGAACGTCCAGCGTCTGGGGTCCATCGTCCCCGGAAAAATTGCCGCACGGGAATTTTCTTTCCAGAATTTGACTAATTGCCCTTGACTGCTGCTGCGGTTTTGAGGTATTTAACCGCCCTCTTCATTGACGTTCGCGCAGACTTTTCAGAAAGCTCGTCGCTTTGGACCTCTGAATCCCAGGAACATGCACGCGGCCGGGACCGCCCGAGAGGCCGTTGTAGTTGAACGTTGGAGAGTGCATTCGCTCGCCGGCATTCGGACTTGCCACATGGATCACCAAGTAATAAGGAGAATCGTTTTGAAGACGACCCAACGAATTCTTGTCGGCTGGATTGCAGTCGCGATGAGTATTTCAGCGGGCTTCGCTCACGCTGGCCTGCCTGACGGTTTGGCACTTGCCTTGTGGGGCAGCGCCGCCGTAGGACAGCAGGGAGGCTCGGGTTCGATCTTCTCGGGCTTCAGCTCCAGCCCGGCGGCGACACCCAGCGACCCTTTCGCCGGGCGGACGACGACGCCCGGCCAAAGCACGGACGCCAACGCCGCCACCCGGCTGCCGCCGACCGACGGGGCTCAGCCCATGAACCCGCAAGGCACGCTGGCGCCGGGCTATATCCCGCGCCAACCGGGTCAAGACGGTCTGGCGAATATCCCGTCCATGCCGGTCGCCGCCAACCGAGTCCGCAGCGACGCCTTGTTGAAGGCCGCTCGCCTGGCCCTGGCGGTCACCGATGTTCGGCGGGCCGGCGACTCTGGTGGCCCAGGCCCGGCTGGAGCAGGCCCACTATGCCGCCAATGAAGATAGTCCCGATCGGATCGAGGCGGCCATCGCTCGCTTCGTCGAGATCAGCCGTCTCGACCGCTCCACCGCGGAGAACCGCAAGGCGTATGCCCGCATGCTCATGGACCAGTCCGAGACCTTGTTGCTATGGGGCGAGTTGGATCAGGCCGACAAGCTGGCCGCGCTGGCCGTCGAACAACAAGCGGCCTACGGCCCCTTCGAGGCCAAGCCGGACGACCTGCTCAAGCGGATCACCGCCCTGCGGCAGCAGAGAAGTCCGGCGGGGCCGCTGGTCGACTACCGCAACGGCATGGCCAACGGGGTTGGGCCGTCGCAGATGGGCCGGCAGCAGGCCATCGACCTCATGCGGCAGATCCGCGTGGCCCTGGCCGCTAACCAGGTTGCACAAGCCGAATTCCTTTGCCGCCAGCTCGACGCCTTGCGAATCCCGGAAAGTTCTTTTGGCCCCGGCGAAGATCGGCCTGGAATGGTCTTCCGCGACGTTCACGATGCCATGGCTCGCACGGGCAACCAGTACTCCGGGTCGTCGGGAGTCGTGTTGGCCTCGGCTGTCGCCGGTCCCAACGGCGGAGTCCAGCAGGCCGTCTATGATCCTGCCAGCGATCCGACCCGCAACGTACAAGTTGCTGGCACGGAATCCGTAGCTTCACCCTCCAATTTGCCGGCCCCGCCCTCGGAAGCCAGCGGCAGCGGGCAGCAGTCGCCGGGCTATGGCCTCTTCCAACAGGGAATTGCCGCGTTGAAGGCTCACCAGCGCGATCAGGCCTTGCAATTCTTCCAGCAGGCCGCCGCGTATCGCAACGATTTGGACGCGGCCACGGCCGCCCGACTGCAGGATTATCTCTCGCTGTTGTCCGTGCCGCGAGGCGGGCCGCACGCGGGTCAGCAGGGCCAGTCGTCCTCGCCGGCTGATGAAGCCGCCGCCGCACAAATGGCGATGCTCCGGCAGGTCACTACCGAAGTCGGCCACCGTGAAGCCGATGCCAGGCGGATGTTGGAGAAAGACCCCAGGATGGCCCTCTCCATGTATCAGGAGGCCCGCAAGGTGGTGGAGAACGCCGGACTGGAACCGGGAGCCCGCGACCAATTGCTGCGGCGAATCGACCGTTCGATCGCCGACACGCAGCAGTATATTGAGCAAAACCGTGCGCGGCTTGACCTGGACGCCAAGAACAATGCCATCCGAACGGGAATGAACCGTGACGCGGCCATGAAACTCCAGGTTCAGCAGAAGCTGGCCGAGTTAGTGGACCAGTACAACCGGCTGAACGACGAGCAGCGATTTGCCGAGGCGGAGGTTATCGCAAAACGGGCCCAGGAGCTAGCGCCGCACGAAATGGTCACTCAGGTCATGGTGCAGAAGTCGTCGATAATGACCAAGTTGGACCGCGAGAGACAGATTAAGGAACGCAAGGAAAACGGCTTTGCCAACGCCCTGATCGACGTTGACGAGGCTGCCGTTCCCAGTTCCGGAGAGCCTTACACGCTGCCCGAAGCCAGGAACTGGCGATCGCTCAGCAACCGCCGCCGGCAGTCCGCGGAAATGAACCGCCGCCATCGCAGCGAGAAGGAGCTGGATATCGAGAAGAAGCTCCTGACGCCGGTGAATTATTCCTGCCGCAACCGGCCGTTGAGCGAGGTGCTCAACCAGTTGGCCAAGCTCGTCAACGTCAACATCTATCTGGACGAAGAGGGCCTGCGGGAAGAAGGGCAGTCGCCCGACACGCCCGTCACCATGGAATTGGCCAGCGACATCCAGTTGAAGAGCTATCTGAACATCATCCTGGAACGATACCACCTCTGCTATATCATCAAGAACGAGGTGTTGAATATCACGAGCGAGACCAAGAAGATGGATCGGGTCTATCAGCAGGTCTATCCCGTGGGCGATCTGGTGATGCCGATCCCCAATTTTGTGGCCAATCCCCGCATGGGCCTGGCGGGCGCCCTCCGCGACGCCATGAACAATGCCGTAGGCATGGGCGGCGGGGCGGGCACGCTCACGACCCCCATGGCCGTTGTGGCTAATAAGAGCGGCCAGCAAAGCACCGCGGCGATCAACCCGTGCTACTGGCCGACATGGCTCCCCACCTGCCCGGCGCGGGCGGCACCGGCGCCGGCTCGGGCGGACCGGGCGGAGCGGGTGGCGGCAGCGCCGCCGACTTTGACTCGCTCATCGACTTGATCACGCAGACCGTGTCGCCCACGACGTGGGACCACAACGGCGGCAAGGGCTCGATCGCCGCCTCGCCCACAAACTTGAGCCTGGTGGTCAGCCAGACCCAGGAGGTTCACGAGGAGATCGTCGACCTGCTGGAGCAGTTGCGGCGGATGCAGGACCTGCAGGTTACGATCGAGGTCCGCTTCATTACGCTCAGCGACAGTTTCTTCGAGCGGATCGGGGTTGACTTCGACTTCAGTGTCGCGAACAACATCTCGAATCCGACGCAGGCTGGATTCACGCCCCTCGTCACAAACTCCCAGGGCACGCTCTCGCCGGCGTACATAGCGGGCCAGAACAACCAGGGCGTCTCGATCGCCGGTCTGCAGAACATCCCCAGCAACCCGGCGATGAATGGGATCTTCACCACGGACTTGACGATTCCTTTCCAGCAGGGCAGCTATGCCCTGGCGGTGCCGCAGTTCGGCGGCTACGACGCCTCGGCCAACGCCGGCGCCACTCTGGGCTTTGCCATCATGAGCAACATCGAGGCCTACTTCTTCATCCAGGCCGCCCAAGGCGACAAGCGGACCAACGTCCTTCAGGCCCCGAAGGTCACCTTGTTCAACGGCCAGCAGGCATTCGTCTCCGACACCTCGCAGACGCCCTTCGTGATCAGCGTGATCCCCGTAGTCGGTGATTTCGCGGCGGCCCAGCAGCCCGTGATTGTCGTGCTCTCGGAGGGCACGTTCATGACCGTGCAGGCCGTGGTCTCCAACGACCGCCGCTACGTCCGCCTCACGATCGTGCCTTTCTTCAGCAAGATCGGCGACGTGCAGACCTTTACCTTCCAGGGCACGGACACGACGACGACCAATACCACACGCAACGGCATCGTCAACCAGGCGCAGAACCTCTTCAACAACAATACCGACCAGTCGACGACTTCGCACTCCGGCGTGACGGTGCAGTTGCCGACCTTCTCGTTCACCACGGTGACCACTACGGTCAGCGTGCCCGACGGCGGCACGGTCTTGCTGGGCGGCATCAAGCGGTTGAGCGAGGGCCGCACCGAGTATGGTGTGCCAATCCTCGACAAGATCCCCTACCTGGACCGATTGTTCAAGAACGTGGGCATCGGCCGCGACACTTCCAGCCTGATGATGATGGTCACGCCGCGAATCATCATCCAGGAGGAAGAAGAGGAAAAACTGGGCGTAGTGGTGCCGTAGCGCCGCGGCGCACACGATCGAAGCTTTCCGGTGTGGTCCCCCCCTCCCGGATCCGTCGCCGGCTCACTCCCCCCCGAGCCGGCGACGGTCGTTTCTTGAAGTGCCAATTGCTTGACTTCTGCGCTGCCGCGCGAAAAATTCTTCCAATCGGCCGCGAATGTCACCCCGGCAGGGAAGTTCCTCAGTCGAAACCCGACGTGCAAGCGAGGAGACCTTGCTTGCGCGTTGGGTTACTATAAGGATGCTCTCGCGCCGGGGTAATCGGGACTCTAAACCACGAAGGAGCGAAGATGAAGATCAAGAGAAAGGGATCGGCAACCTGGCAAGGCGGGCTCAAAGACGGACGAGGCGCCATCTCCACCGAGAGCGGCGCGCTGAATGCCTATCCCTACGGTTTCTCCGCGCGTTTCGAGGGTCAGCGCGGCAGCAACCCAGAGGAGTTGATCGCCGCCGCCCACGCCAGCTGTTTCACCATGGCGCTCTCGCTGATCCTGGGGGATGCCAAGCTCACGGCCGACCTGATGGAAACGTCGGCGGAAGTTTCCCTGGAGCAGGTCGAGGGAGGCTTCGCCATCACCGCCGTGCATCTGACGTTGAAGGCCAAGATCCCCGGTGCCGACCAGGCGACCTTTGAAAAATTAACTTCCATGGCCAAGGCCGGCTGCCCGGTTTCAAAGTTGTTAAAGGCCCAGATCACCCTGGACGCGACCTTGGTGGATTGAACCAGCCGCTCTGCCGCGGGCCGCCAATTTGAAAGGCCGTCATGGCTCCGATTCAAGAAGTGGCATTCACCCCGTTGACCAGCGCGGAAATCGCCCGCGTCAAGCCCCTGGCGGTCGCCCGCGACTACGCGGACGGCGAGGTTATCTTTCGGGCAGGTCAAGCGAATATCGATTTGGTCATCGTGGAAGCGGGCCAGGTCGAGATCCGCAACCCGATGGACGGTCAGCAGGTCATCACCGTTCACCAGCCGGGCGGGTTCGCGGGAGACATCGACCTTTTGACGGGCCGTCCCGTGATTGTCACTGCCGTGGCCCGGGGCAAGACGCGCGTCCTCTGCGTTCCCGGCAACCAGCTCAGGAGCTTGCTGAACCGGGTGCCGGGTCTTGGCGAAAAGCTGATTGTAGCCTTAACCCGCCGTCGGGAACTGCTGGCCCAGTTAGGAGTCGTGGGATTGCGAGTCGTCGGGCCAGCGCGGTGCCGCGATACAAACACCGTTCGCGAGTTTCTTTACAAAAACTTCGTCCCCTTTACATGGTTCGACCCGGAAAGTGAAGGCGGTCGGGCGGTCCTGGCGGCGCTTGGCAGCGGCCGAACCATGCCCATCATTGAATGCAGCGACGGACAGGTGCTGGTCAATCCTAGCTTGCGGGCGTTGGCCGACGCCGCCGGGATTTGGCAGCACTGCCCTTCCCAGCAGATCGATTTCGCGGTTGTAGGGGCTGGTCCGGCGGGTATCGCCGCGGCCGTGTATGCGGCGTCCGAAGGTCTCTCCACATTGATGCTCGACCGCTTGGGGCCAGGCGGACAGGCGGGGAGCTCGTCGCGGATCGAAAACTTCATCGGCTTTCCCGCCGGCTTGAGCGGCGCGGAACTTGCCACCCGCGGCGTCTTGCAAACGCTCAAATTCGGCGCACGGATAGTCGCCCCCGTGGAAGTCGAAAACCTGATACCGGCAAAGTCGGCAGCCGACCTGCACGTGTTGCAACTCGACTGCGGCGCGGAGATTCATTGCCGCGTGATCCTCCTGGCCTTGGGCGTTCGCTGGCGAAGGCTGGAAGCGACGGACGCCGAACGCTACACGGGTGCGGGCGTCTATTATGCCTGCACCACCGTTGAAGCCGACATCTATGACGGCGCCGATGTCGCCGTCGTCGGCGCGGGCAACTCGGCCGGACAAGCGGCCATGTTTCTGGCGGAGTGCTGCCCGACTCGCACCGTACATTTGCTCATCCGCCGCACGCTGGGGGCCGGCATGTCGGAATACCTGGCAAGTCGGGTCCGGGCGGCGGCCAACGTGGTCATCCATGAGCAGACCGAAATCGATGCAATCTGCGGCGGAGACTATCGTATCGACGAGCTCGTGCTCCGCAATAACGCCACGGGGCTGCAAAGCCGCTTGCCCTGTGCTGCCGTGTTCGTTTTTATCGGCGCCGTACCGGCCGCCGATTGGCTGCCGGCAGATCTTGCCCGTGACGCCAAGGGTTATCTCCTGACCGGTTCCGACGTCGTCCGATCGGGCGTCTGGCGTAAGGCCGATCGCGACCCGTGTCCCCTGGAAACGAGCGTGCCCGGCGTGCTGGCGGCTGGGGACATCCGCTCGGGATCGACCAAGCGCGTTGGATTCGCCGTTGGCGACGGCTCATTGGCGGTTACCTGCGCGCATCAGTTGTTGGCGACCGGAGGCTAAGTGTTCCGTTTCACAAATGATGTCACGGTCAGCCAGGTCCGATGTTACGACCGAACCCTGACATCATTTGTGAGGGAACCACTACGCTTTGGATGGAGAACCGCATGGAATTGAAGCCCGAGTCGATCAGTGCCCGCGACACAATGGAAGTTCGCCTGACGGGACGGGGTATTGCCCCGGGTGTGGCCATGGGGCCGGCATGGGTAGTGGCCGACGTGCTCCAGCCCAGCGACGCACCGCCAAAAATCGGCCAGGAGCAGATCGATAGCGAGTTGCTGCGGCTGAAGCATGCCTTTGGTGAAGCGCTTGTGGAGATCGACGAATACGCCCGCCGCATCGAGTCCGAGTTCGATTCGACTCTGGCGGGCGTCTTTCGTGCGCACGGCGAGATACTGCGAAGCCTTTTTGCCTCGGGCGAGTTCGATCGCGAATTGCGGATTTCGCTGGTTACGGCCGAAACGGCAGTACAGCTCGTCCTGCAGCGGTGGTACCAGAGATTCAAGTCGCTGGACAATCCACTACTTCGCCAGCGCGCCGATGACGTGCTCGACGCGGGCCGCAACATCGTTCGCCGCCTTCGCGGCGAACAAGATTCGGGATTTGAGTCGATTCCACCGCACAGCGTGCTCGTCGCCGAGCGGCTCTTGCCTTCCGATGTGGTCGTGCTGTCACGGGCCAAGCTGGCCGCGGTGGTCGTGGAAGGCATGGGGCAAGCGTCGCATGCGGCGCTGCTGGTCCGTGAAAAAAGCATTCCTACGATCGCGGAGATTCCAGGCATCCTGGGCCAGATCGCCAGCGGCGTCGAACTGCTCGTCGACGCCACGCGCGGCGCTTTGGTGATCGCTCCCCAAACGGCAACGCGCGCGGTCTTCGAGGAGCGGCGGAAAAAGTGGCGGGCGTCGCTCGTCCGCTGCAAGGCCGCCTGCCACGAGCCCGCCCGCACACTCGACGGCCAATTGATCCGTGTCGAGGCCAATATCGGTATCCGCGACGATGTCGAGGCGGCGCTGGACAACGGGGCCGACGGTGTCGGGCTATTGCGGATCGAGCAGATCTATCTCGCCCGCAAGATCCCGCCAACAGAAGACGAACTGTTCCGCGAATTGCAAGAGATGGTAGCGCCGCTGGGCAATCGCCCGGTGACAGTTCGCCTGTTGGACATCGGCGGCGACAAACCGCTTCCCTATTTGGGGTTGCCGTTGACCTCCAATCCGGTCCTGGGTCTCCGCGGCGTGCGCTTACTCCTAAACCACGCGCACCTGGTCCGCACGCAAATCGGCGCGATCCTTCGGCTTTCGCAGCAGCATCGTGCGCGGGTGCTGGTCCCGATGGTCACCATCGAGGACGACATCCGGCGGATGCGCGATGCCTTCGATGCCATCGGCCGAGAGCGGAAGATCGCCAGCCCTCCCGAGTTTGGCGCGATGGTGGAGACGCCGGCCGCGGCCCTGGCGATTCCCGCCCTGGCGAAACACGTCGACTTTTTCTGCGTGGGCACGAACGACTTGACTCAATACACCCTGGCGGCAGCCCGCGACGACGCCTCGGTCAACGCCTACTTCCTGGACGGCCACGAGTCGATCCTGCGGCTCTTGCGCATCTTCTTGCCGACGCCCACGAGCGGCCGGTGACGCTCTGCGGCGAACTTGCGGGCAAGGAAAATACCGTGCCGCACCTCTTGCAAATGGGCTTTCGCGGGCTGAGTGTAGCGCCTTCGCTCATCCCCACGACCAAGGACGCGATTCGAAAGGTGAATACCGGTTTTGACCCCACCGGGCCAGGCCGCCTCGTGGTACCGGCCGGTGAACCAGACGGCAATGGGCGGACTGGCTAGGTCGGCCGCAGATGGGCTACTTGTCCTTGTCCTTGACGATCTTGAACGCCTTGCTGAAAGCCTTGTTAGCGAAGACCATTTGAATCTGCTTATCCGGCTTGGCGGCGGTGACCTTGGCCTTGCAATCGTTGCAGCAGAACTGCACCTCGACGCCGCCCACGTCCACCTTCGTCGCTACGTCCAGGTCATCGCCGGTAAGTGGGCACTTGGTCTGCTTGGCCTGACCGCTGGCGGCCAATTGGAGATTGGCCTTGGTGGAAAACTTGGCATTATCGGCGTCGAACTTCGCCTTGCACTTAGCGCAGCAGAAGTAAACTATGCCACCGCCGTAATCGGATGACTTCGACTTGTCGATTGGCGTACCAGCCACCGGGCACATCAACTTTGCTGGGGAATCGGCCTTCCCGGCCTTCTCCTCCGAAAAGGAAACGCTAGTCGCCAGCACCACAGTGAGTCCAAGACCTGCGAGTAGAAACGCCTTCATGCTAGAACCTCCCAAATGGGGTGACAATAAAACGAACGGCTCGTCTCCATTATATACGCCAGTCAAGGCGCCTGCCCCGGCCTAGGACCTGCGGTGGCGAGGGCGTTCGATCCTTACGGCTTGTCTTCCGCCGCCAAACTCGCACAGACCAACTCCCGATCGTTACGGGCGAAAACGTGCTTATAGGCATAGGCTGGGTGCGACCAGCAGACACCGTTGCGGCTGTCCAACTGCTCGGTCGTCGGCGCGATGAGCTTGGCGCGGCTGATTTCGCGAAAGCCCTGAGGCGAAAGTGTGCCGATGACCAACTCGCCCCGCTCGTTGAACATCCATATCCGGTCGCCATTGCGGACCATGTGGATCGTCGCCCAGCGAGCCTTGGGGACCGCCGTCAAGTCCTCCCAAACGCGGTCACCGGTCTTGGCGTCCAGGCAGCGCAACTCGCCGTAGCTATCGACGCCGTAGACATAGTCGCCTTTCATGCGCGGCGTGCTGATCATGGCGTGCAGGGCGTCGGTTTTTTGTTCGCTGGGACCCTGCCGCCGCCAGAGCTTCTCCACGCGCAGTGCGTCCTCGTCGAGCTTGAGCATCAAGGAGCCGTCGAAGAAACAGGTGAGGAAAAGTCGGTCTCTCTCCACGACCGGTGTGGGCACGTTGATGATCATGCGGGACTGGTGGAAAGGATACTTCCAATAGACCTTCCCCGAGGCCGGATCGAGGCCTGCGACGTTTTCGCCGGTCCAGCAAACCAGGACCCGGCGTCCCGCCTGGCGGATGATAATTGGCGCGGAATAGGAGGCCCGATCATCGAGGGCCCGCCAACGCTCGACGCCGGTCTTCTTGTCCAAGGCGACCACGCATGCCCCGTCAGCCGCGCCGATCTGAACGATGAGCAATTCGCCGACAACCAGCGGCGCGGAGGCGATGCCCCAAATCGGCAGGCGAATCTTGTAGTCGACGTCCGGCGTCTTCTTCCAAACAAGCTTGCCGCTGGCGGCGTCCAGGCAGTGCAAATGGCCCATCGTACCCAGGCAATAGGCCAAGCCGTCGTTGATCGACACGCAGGCCCGCGGCCCGGCCATGTAGCCGACGTTCCGGTAGGGGCAGTCGTAGGCGAAGATCCACACCTTTTGGCCCGTCTTGGCGTCGAAGCAAAGCACGCGTTCGCCTTCGGCGGGCTCGGTCTGGCGATCGCTCACGTAGACTCGGCCGCCAGCGACGGTCGGGCCGCTATAGCCGCTGCCGATCGGCACTCGCCAAAGGAGCGGGATCTGTGCGTGCGAGAACTTCTCGGCGACGCCCGATTCGCTCCAAACGTCGTCGCGGGTCGGGCCGCGCCATTGGGGCCACTCATCGGCACGCAGTGATTCGGACCAGAGGAAGAGCATTATTAGGGCTGAGAGAAAGCCGACGATCGTTCTTTGCATGACAGGAAAACTCACCAATGGGAAAGGAGGGATCGCCGATCACCGCCGATTAAACCTGATCGGATGGGTGGGGCAGGCGCGGGGGGAAACACCGGATACGAACGGGCGTCGATAATCGTCTCTGGCCGCAGTGAATGGGTGGGAGAACGCGTCTGGTCGTTTCGGTATTTCTGACCGCGGCGCGGACGGGATTTTTGTTGGCCGGCGGAAATCGGTTCGGGCGTTTCCGCGGCAATGCCCCTAGCGAATACGCCCAAAACCGTTGCGGCCAATACCACCAGCGCGAAGGGCGGAAACACCAGGCTCACAAGTGCCGCGAAAAAAAACAGCAAAACCATGAGAACGGCTACGCAAATGACGTTTATCGGGACGGAGTCATTATACGCGGTTGATCGACGGGACTCCAGATCCGTCGACCACCCAATGGGTGCGGGGCAACCAGAACCGTTGCCAAGCTGTGAAAATTCAGTTACGCTTGCATTTCTCTCCTGGAGGTAGTTTCAATGCGTGATCTCGTGCTTTCCCTGCCAGCCGTGCTCATTGCGGCGTTGATTCTGACCGGTCGCAGCCCGGCGGTGGCCGATGATGCTTCCCCAGTCAGTCTCTGGGAGCTTGCCAAGGCCAAGCGGGACATCCACCAATTTTCGACGCTGATCTGCGCCAACCAGGTCCGCGATATGATCTCCACCGACGCCGGCATCGACCGGGCCATCGACTGGTGCCGCAAGACGGGCGTCACCAAGGTCTACGTGGAGGCCTTTCGCGACGGATACCAGGCAAAACACGATGCCCTGCGGCACGCCCGGCGGCGGTTCGAGGCGGCGGGCCTGGACGTTTCGGGTTGTGTCACCACCACCGAAGTCGGCAAACGCACCACCGGCTGGAACGGCATCTCTTGCTATACCGACCAGCCGACCCAAGAGCGGCTTCAGGCGATTTTCGAGTACGCCGCCAGCCTCTTCGACGAGATTATGATTGACGACTTCTGGTTCACGGATTGCCAATGCCCCCAGTGCGATGCGGCCCGCAAGGCCAAGATCGTGACCGTGGGCAAGCACACCTATTCCGTCGGCGGCGATCGCTGGGAAGATTACCGCTGCGAGCTCATGGTGCGGCTTTCACAGGACCGCCTGCTGCGGGCCGCCAAACGGGTTAATCCGAAGGTTCGACTGATCGTCAAGTTTCCGCAGTGGTACGACCAGTTCCACGAGCGGGGCTACGAAGTCCTGCGAGAGACGACCGATTTCGACCGCACCTGGGTCGGCACCGAGACCCGCGACTACCGCGACCGCAACTGGGGCGGCACGCCGCAATACGAGAGCTTTTTCATCATGCGCTGGCTGGGCGGCATCGGCGCGGCCAAGTGCGGCGGCGGATGGTACGACCCCTACGGCACGACCGAACACACCTACGTGGAGCAGGCCCGGCAGACGATCCTGGGCGGGGCCCGAGAATCGATGCTCTTCTGTTACGGCGCGCTACTGACCGACACGGGCCCCAAGAACATCGCCGCGCTGCGACGGTGCCTTCCCGAGTTGTTGACGGTCGCCGGCGAAGTCCGCCGCCGCGAAATTGTCGGTGTGGCGGCCTATAAGCCGGCCAACAGCCATCCTCAGAACGAGCAGCGGGTATTTGATTTTCTCGGCATGCTGGGCGTGCCGCTGGCGCCGTGCCACGAGTTTCCCGAAAATGCCAAGGCCGCCTTCTTTTCGATTCACGCCTTGAAAGACGCAGACCTGCCGCAGAAACTGGCGGCGTTCATCGCCTCAGGCCGTTCCGTGCTGGTGACCGACGGCTTGAAGGAGAAGTTGGCGGGCCGGGTCGACCTGACAGCCGCCAATGTCCACGTGCTTGCCGTCGGCGGTGATCCGAAGCGATTGCTGAACGTGCCGCAGAAGGAGGCCGATGGCCTCCGCGCGTCATTGTTGCGGGCCCTCGGGCACAGCCTTGAAGCGCCGAGTCGGGTCGGCTTCTACCCCTTCGCCGACGGCAGTTGGGTAATCGAGAATTTCAGCGACGACGTGGTCGCCGTGAGGTTGGATGGCCGATCCCTGACGATTTCGCCCCGCGGTTGGTTCTATGAGTGGAAGCCGCGGTAGAAGAATTTGTCCCGGAGCAGGGCAGGCGGGAACAAGCTACGGAGCACCTAATCGCGGTTCGGTGCCGGCAAGGATTTGCTCGCATCCCGCCGGAACTGCGCAAGCTTGTTCCGGCCCGCAACTTACTAGCTTGCTGCTGCCGACTCCGCCAAGTCCACCTTCACTTCCGCGCGCTCGAAATCGTTGGCGTCCATCAGCGCCTGCGGCTGCATGCCCGCTATGTGCGCCACGAAACGTTCCGGCACGATCTCCAGCCGCGTGTTGTAATGCGTGGCGATGTCGTTGAAATAGCCGCGGGCCAAGGCGATGCGCTGCTCGGTGTCGACGAGATTCTTCTGCAACGCCATGAAGTTGGCGTTGGCCTTGATTTGCGGATATCGCTCGGCGATCGCTACTATCGCACCGTTGACCGCGCGATAATCGGGCCCCGCCACGCCCGGCGGCGTAGCCCCAAGCTCGTTGCGCAGCGCGGCCAACTCGGTTTGCAAGTGCTGCTCGTAATCGCCGTAGCCCTTGACCATTGCCACGAGATTGGGAATCAAGTCGTGGCGACGTTGGAGCTGCACATCGACCAGCGACCAGGCCTGCCGTACCCGCTGCCGCAAATCGACGAGGCTGTTATAGACCATCCAGATCCATGCAAGGACGGCGACGCCCACGTATCCCGCCGCGACCAGGGCATAAAGCGGCAGCCGTACATTGGCAGGAATGTGCAAGGCCGCGTCGTGCCCCACTACTCCGCCCAGCGCGAGAATCAGGCCAAAGAACGTCCAGAGCCACTGCCCCCACTTCATGCCCGAGCCGACCTGCTCCCGGCTGCGGGTGGAGACCAAGAACAGCGGGGCGTGCGGGTCGCGGGCAATCTCGGGGGCGACCACGTCCGGCCGCTCACGCGCCTGGCCGATGACGCAGATCACAGCATGCTGGGGAATGCCGTGTTCGGTGAAGCGGCGGCGGTGGTCGGAGTCAGGAATCGATCGGGCGGGCCCCTTGCCGTAATAGAGCGGGCTGCCGCGGCCGCAGGTCTCCGTAAACAGGGTTTTGGGCTCAATCTTCGCCCCTTCGGGCCGAACGAGAATGACGCCGCAATCGTCGCGGAGATAAAACGCGATCATTTCGCCGCCGCTGGCGACGGTGGTCCAGCCGCTTTCGTGGCGGGTACGGGTTTGCGTCTTGCCGTCCGAGTCAGTGTACGTCTCGGTGACCGTCCGCGACCACGACTCGTCCACGCTCCAGGAGTAATGGACGCAGGGCTCGCCGGCCAGATAGCTGATCAGCGGTTGACCAGTTTCCGCAGTGCCCTTCAGATCGACCAGGCCAATGAATACCCCGGTTGTCTTGGAAATCGGCAGGTTTTCCACCAGTCGGCGGAGCCGGCCCGAACGAAAGGCGGCCAGCAGGCAGACGAAGGCCAGGAGCGGGCCGAGCCAGGGCAACAAGGGAATGAAATTCTGCATGGGCAATCGTACCTACTGAGGGTTCATTTCTCATCCGGCAAGGCAATCCGCAAGTCGAATGGCTCCGAACGCATTTCGTCCAGGGCGAACAGCTCAGTCGGGCAGAAGAAACCCGGGCTGGTCACGCGGTAGCGGACGTAGCGGGCAGCTACCGGCTCCTGGAGAATCAGGAAGAAACTGTAGGCCCCGAACGACTCGTCGTCAGGGGCCATCCAGTTGACGGGGATGTCCTTCATTCGCAGTTTCGTGTTCACCAGACCTAGCGGCCGGTACTTCTTGGCGTCGGAAGAAACCTCGACCTCGATCTTGGTTCTCAGGGCCAGGTTGTTGCGCAAGAGGTCCCCCATGTCGAGGAAGTTCAGGCCAAAGGCGGCCACACGCACGTCGCTGCCCAAGTCCAGCGTGATCACGGGGTTGCTGTCCGGCTTCCAGAGGTTTCCGGCCCCCCAACTCCAGAGGGCGCAAGGGCCGACGATCCCGTCGGTCAGTGTTTTGCCGTTCCATGCGGCGGCATTGTAATCGGTGACCGAGGGCACGCTCGCCGTATACCTCTTGCCCATCGCCAGGTTTCGCCCGTAGGTAACCCACTTGCCGGCGAATTTCTCGCCGCCGACGTCCTTGCCGTCCGCGTAGCCGTACTTAGCGACGGGCTCGCCGGTTCCCTGGAATTTGATTCGCAGCGACTCGACATCCGGTCGGTCGTCGCCGCCGACATCTATCGTGTACCGCGCCGGTAGGCGGTCCACTAACTGCGTGTGGCTGCGGGTCACGAGGCCCTTGCCCCAATCGTCGCCGTGTCGTTCGGTCCAGGTGAAGGTCACTTCGATTGGCTTGAAGCCTGCGTTGGCGGGCAGGTAGTCCGCCTCGGCCCGCAAGGCATATAGACCCCATTTCACCAGCGCGTACTTGACCAAGACCGAGCGGGTGCCCTTGGGCATGGCTACTGTCTCGTAATGGATCAGGTCCCAGGGCGATTTGCCCGTGGGGTTCGTCGCCTCCCAGGCCGAATGCCAGGACTTGCCGGCGTCGGTCGAGTAGAGGAGCTGAGCCTCTCCCTTGGGGTCGCGGTTGTAATAACGGCCGCCGATCACGAGGCGGACGATGTCGCCGGGCGTTTCCATCTTGTATACCAGATACGCCGCGCGGGAGGGGTCCCGCGGCTCAAGCACGGCGTTCCAGCCCTCGTGGGCCTTTTTGGTCTTGATGTTCTGTTCGTCAACGATCAGTTCTTTGTAGCGGTCGCCCTGCAGATCAGGCCAGAACACGAGGCTTTCCGTGGACTCGCCGGCCCCGACATAGACGGTATTGCGGCCAAGGGCCAGCTTCGGCTGGGTCTTGCTGTTGATCTGCGTGATAGTCTGGATCCGCAGGTCTTTGAACACGATGTTTTCCACCGCCGAGGCCTGCATCTCGATCTTGACCAGGACCTCGTAGGCCCCGTTGACCTCGCCTCCGAGCTCGACGCGGGCCGAGACCTCGCCCGTTCCTTCGGCCTGCCATACTTGTTTCCAATGCAAGCCGTTGGAAGTGCTCACCGCAAGCCGCGCGGCGGCATCGGCGGACTTGCGCGCGAATGCGGCGGTGATGATCTGGCCGGTGGTCACGTTGGCCGACTGGATCTTGTAGATTACGGCAGCGGACCTTCCGGCTCGGGACGGCCTCACGCCGCCAGCAGCGGCCGTCACGTCCTGGACACTGTATGCCTCGCGCAATCCGGCCTCCGTTAACGCCGGCCGGTATGTCCACTCGCCGTTGCCGCGAATGAAGTAGCGCGTATTGATGATTTCCGGGTCTTTGACCGCGCCCTCAATACCTGGATTAGGGACATAGAATTTCGGGTCGGACCTGTAGAGCTTCGCGTCGTTGATGACGTTCGCGTCGTAGCCGTCCAACCGCTTGTAATGCCGGGTGTAGACCGCGCCGTCGCGGAGATCAAGCACGTAGCGGTGCCCCCAATCCCACTCGTTGTAATAGTAGCGGTAGAGACATTTCTTGGGATTGAAGCAACCTGCTTCCTCCTGGAGCGATCGGCCACAGTCGGCTCCGGTGAGCCAGCCGTTGGGGCTGGTGGCAGTCAGGCAGTGATACTTGGCAATGTGGCCCGGCTCGCGTTTGCCGCCGGAGGCCTGGCAGGCCCCTTCCTTGCCGATGTCCTCCACGCCGGCAATCGTCTTGCCATCGCAAAGGGTATAGAGGGCGGACATCGAGTTGTCGTACATGTGCCAACGGCCGTCGTACTGCACCTCCGGCACGGTGTGGTTCACGATATCCCAATACTTTACGTTCAGGCCCATATTGTGCCACGTCGCGCAGTTCGCCCCGGCAATCGTGCTGCACATCATGTAGCCATAGTCGTTGAATTGGCGGATCGGATCGCTGCAGGCCAGTCCATGCAGCATCATCGGCATGGTCTGCCGCCGGGCAAAATGGTTCCAGTACCACATGGCCCAGCACTTCTCCTGCGTGCTGGGCCATTTGGACGTGATACTGTGAATCATGCTTGCCATGTCGGTGTAGTCGGGGGAGGCGTCGGTCACCACCTTGAGGTTGCAGACTTCGGCTGCAGGCATATGCGCAAGAAAACAGGATGGCAAAAGCAGCGCCGTAAGCGGTTCGCCAGTAGAGTACGGCGGGTGTCATGATCGGAATCTCCGGCCTAGGTTCCCGTGCAGCCGTTAAAGGCACGGTCCGTGGCGTACCGCCAACCCAACGGCATTGCCATGATTTTGACCCGGGGACTGTGAGAAGTCAAACCGCCTTGAGCAGAATTCAAAATCTCAGATTTGAGATTGACGCAGATCAGGAATGGGCGAAGTGATGTCTTGGAGCATTATTGAATGCCCTGCGCGCCTTTGCTAATATGGGGAGACCGTTACGGCTCGATGCGTATCCGAGCGAATTCAGAATGCCTGCCGGAAGTTGCCGCTATGCCCAGAAGCCCTTTCCCTCGTATCATGCCAGCGATTCTGCTGATGGTGGTTGTCGCCTGGTGCCATGCGACGGCAGTCATGTCGGCACAAGCCCGGGCGGCTGGATTTCGCGAAGTTCAGGCCGTTCGCCTGGCTGTAAGAGACATTATCGCCACTTCCGGCACGCGCTATCCCCGAGGCCGGCAGTACCTGGCGAGATTGGATCGGATTGAAAGGGAGATGAACGCGGCGACGGGTCCCATGGCCCAGCAGCTTCAACAGCAGTTCGAGACCTTGCGACGCGAGGCCTTGCTTGCCAATCCGCTGGTGAGCGGCCAGCCGCTGCTCTTTGTCGTGCGTGCACAATACGCTCCCGATCATCACAACACGGCGACGATGTTTCAGACAGGCGAGATCAACGCCGGCAGTTTCCGCGGTGGAGGAGCACTGAAAACGCTCGATCTCGCTCGATCCGCTCCACGGCCTGAATCTGATGGCAAGGCGCCGCGGCACCGGCCGCCGCATCGACCGTGCTGTACGATGTACCCAAGGGCATCGTGCGTGATCCCGACGTCCGCTTCGATGGCAAGAGAATTCTCTTCTCGATGCGGTTGGACGCCAGCGACGATTATCACCTTTACGAAGTCAACGCCGACGGAACGGACTTGAAGCAACTGACCTTCGGTTCGGGCATTGCCGACATTGACCCGATTTACCTGCCCAACGGCCAGATCCTCTTCACGTCGACCCGCGAACCCAAGTACTGCATGTGCAACCGGCACATCATGGGCAACCTCTTCACCATGGAGGCCGACGGGGCCAACATCCGGCAGATTGGCCACAGCACGTTGCACGAAGGGCACGCCTCGCTTTTGCCCGACGGCCGCATCCTCTACGACCGCTGGGAATACGTCGATCGCAATTTTGGTAACGCGCAGGGCCTGTGGACGACCAATCCCGATGGTACCAGCCACGTCGTATATTACGGCAACAGCACCGAGTCGCCTGGAGCGAAGATCGAAGCCCGCGCTATTCCCGATAGCGAGCAAGTGATCTGCACTTTCTCCTCATGTCATGACCGTCCTTGGGGGGCATTGGCGATTCTCGACCGGCGACTGGGCGTGGACGGCAGGGCGCCGGTGCTGCGGACCTGGCCCGCCACCGCCATCGAGTTGGTTGACCACGGAGGCTTTGACACCTTTTCGGGCGTTCGTCCCAAATACCAAGACCCATATCCGCTTTCGGCCAGGTATTTCCTTTGCTCGCGAATGACCGACGGCAACGAGCGAATGGGGATCTATCTGCTGGACATCTTCGGCAATGAGATCTTGTTGCACGTCGAAAGCCCCGGGTGCTACAACCCCAGGCCACTGGCTCCGCGGGCCAGGCCCCCGATCATTCCCTCGCGCGTTGACCTGCGCCAGACCGAAGGAAACTTCTACGTATCGGACGTGTATGAAGGCACGGGCATGGAGAAGATCAAGCGGGGTACGATCAAGCAACTTCGCGTAGTGGAGTCGCCGGAAAAACGTTTCTGGACGGGACCAGCCTGGGATGGCGGCACCGGACAGCAGGCGCCGGGCATGGCCTGGAACGACTTCAACAACAAGGCGATCGTCGGCACGGCGCCCGTCGAGGCCGATGGCAGCGCCTATTTCGCCGTGCCGGCCGACAAGTTCGTCTACTTCCAGCTTCTCGACGAGAAAGGCATGCTGGTGCAATCGATGCGAAGCGGCACAACCGTTCGGCCAGGCGAGCAGGCCAGTTGCGTCGGCTGCCACGACTATCGACTCGGCACTCCCGCTCTCAAGACCACGTCGCTGGCCATGCGACGGGGACCGAGCAAGCTGGCGCCCTGGTACGGCCGGAAGCGGAACTTCAGCTACCTCGTCGAAGTCCAGCCAGTCTTCGATCGCCAGTGCGTCTCGTGCCACGACTATGGCAAGGACGCGGGCAAGAAGCTCAACCTGGCCGGGGACCTCAACGCCTGCTTCAATACGTCGTATGCGGAACTCCGCAGCAAGGGCTATGTTCAAGTGGTTGGGGCGGGGCCCGCTCGCGTCATGATGCCCATGACCTGGGGATCCAACGTCAGCCGCCTGAGCAAGATCCTTCTGGAAGGTCACGGCAAGCCGGCGATCGACCGCGAGGTGAAGCCGAGCCGCGAGGACTTCGACCGCATCGTCACTTGGATCGACCTCAATGCCCCGTATTACCCTGACTACGCCGGCGGCGCGTATCGCGATAACGCCTACGGCCGCTGTCCGCTCAAGCCCGAGCAGGTGCAACGGCTCACAAGATTGACCGGCATCGACGTCACCCGCGAGATGCTGCAAGCGAGCTTCACACGTCCGGAAATCAGCCCCTGCCTGGCACGGATTGCCGATACCAACGGTCCGCGCTACATGGAAGCGCTGGCCATCCTGCAGGCCGGCAAGGAGGCCCTGGCGAAGCATCCCCGCCCGGACATGCCCGCCTTCAGGCTCGACAGCCAGATTGAGATCGCGCAACAACGCAAGTTCGACAGGCTTCAGCAGGCAGAGGCGCAGTCGCAGGCAGCGATCGTGGCGGGACTGAAGAAATACGACCGCCCCGTGACAACTTTGCCGCGAATAAATCCCTGATTTGTTTCAACTGATCAGCAGCACTCCCGTGCCGTTGATACGATCGGTCTTCAGGTCGGCCAGGGCATGGTTCGCCTCGGCCAGGGGATAAACGGTGGTGTGCGGGCGGAGGGGAATCGACGCCGCCTCGGCCAGCAACTCGCGGCCGTCGTCACGAGTGTTGCAGGTCACCGAGTGGATGTCGCGCTCGTAGAAGATGCAACGTTCGTAATCCATGGCGGGAATCGGCGTCATGTAGATGCCGGCCAGCGCCAACGCCCCTCCCTTTTCCAATTTCTCCAGCGCGGGCGGAACCAACTCACCCACTGGCGCAAATAGTATGGCGCTGTGGACCTTCAGCGGCATTTCCTCCGGCCGGCTACCCGCCCAAACCGCTCCCATGCGGCGGGCCAACTCCTGGTGCTGCGCATCTCGCGTAGCCACGTAGACCTGGCAGCCACGATGCCGGGCGATCTGGATCACCACGTGCGCCGACGAGCCAAATCCATACAGCGCCAACCTTCCGCCCACAGGCAACTGGCAGCGCTTCAGCGCCCGGTAGCCGATGATCCCGGCACACAGCAGGGGCGACCCTTCTACATCGCCGAAGACCTCGGGAATTTCATAGGCATACGCCTCGGGAACCAGCGCGTACTCGGCATAGCCGCCGTCCGCATGATAGCCGGTGAACTGAGCCCGCTCACAGAGGTTCTCCCGCCCGGTCGTGCAGAACGGACAATGGCCGCATGTCCGCCGCAACCAGGCAATGCCAATTCGCTGGCCAATGCGCGCCGCCTGGCATCCGGGCCCAAGGGCATCGACCCTGCCGACGATCTGGTGGCCGGGAACTACCGGCATTTTTTCCTGGGGCAAGTCTCCCTCGACGACATGCAAGTCCGTGCGGCAGATAGCGCAACAGCTTACGCGCAGGCGGAGCTCGCCAGGCCCTGGCGTGGGTACCGGCAACTCGACTAATCGCAGCGGGGCCGACTCGATGGGCGCCGTGTGATCCAATAGCATGGCTTTCATAATTGGTCTCGGCAAGAGGCAGCTAACGCCTAATTGTAAGACACCAGGCTAGGGACCCCGGTCAAGCTGTTCGAGTCGGCGAATCGCAAACTGTAACATATCGCGATGGATTCTCGTCTCGCTCGAGTTTGTCGTCGAGCAGGGGCAGCTTTTAAACGGCTTCCTGCGTGACCCGTCCTTTCACTCGGAGGGCACAACCACCCATTGGATGTATCTTCCGGTAGTGCCGCTTTTGCGGAAAAATCACCCTACCCCCTTTTCTTCTCCCATTGACAACGTGGTATACTGGAGACTAGTCGCGAGCTGACGGCACGTACCGCGGACCCTCTCCGTGCCAGTATTTGCCCATCCTCGCGTGTTATTTCCCCGCCTACCATGATTCCGTAAGTCAACGTGTTGCGGCTGGTTGTTGCCGCAATGGAACGTCTGCACCGGATTTTGCCACGCCACCGGGTCCGTTCGTCAGTCGTAACCTGTTAGCTAGCCAGTGCTTGCGACAAGCCGTCGGGCCGTGCCGATGTTTCGGCACTAGACATGCTTTCTGAGAAGCCACCGACTCAGCGCCCCTGATCATCCTGCTTCTCGAAAAGGAGTGTCACGTGACAAAAGCCGCCTCGAAGTTCGCCCGCACCAAGAATTTGCCCACCAGGTCCGAACCGAAAATGTCTACGGTCACTCGCCCCACGAAGCGCCCCTTTGTAGAAGAAATCCTCACCGACGACGAATTTGAAAGCGGAGATTCCCGAGTTGTGGAGGAATCGGACCGTGTGGAGGAGGACCCCGAAGTCGACCTGGACGCCGAGTTCGACCCCGACCTGGAAGAGCTCGGCGACCGCTCGACCGGCGACGATGACCAGATCGACGATCCCATCCGCATCTACTTGATGCAGATGGGTGAGATTCCCCTGCTCAGCCGGGCGGAAGAGATCGTGGCGGCCCGGCAAATCAAGAGTGCCCGCCGCCGTTTCCGCCACATCATGTTGGCCACCGACTACGTGCTGCACGCGGCCATCGATATGCTGAAGAACATCCGCGACGGCCGCTCGCGATTGGACCGCACGATTGAGGTCTCGGTGATCAACATCCGCGAGAAGAAGCGGTTGACCAAGGTGCTGACCCCGAACCTTGTCACGCTGGAACACATCATGGCGGACAACCGCAAGGATTTTGCCCGGGCGATCTGCAAACGCGGCAGCGCCAAGCAGCGGCGAGCGGCCTGGCGGCGGTTGATCGGCCGCCGCGGCCGGGCGGTGCGACTGATCGAAGAACTCGGCCTCCGCACGCAGCGCCTGCAACCAATCCTGGAGAAGCTCAAGCAGGTCTCGCGGCAAATGGAGGACCTGCACGCGCAATTGGGCCGTCTCAAAGGCCGATCGGCGCCCCTCTCGCAACGTGCAGCCGTCAAGAAAGAACTCGCCCACCTCATGAAGGTCACGCTGGAGAGCCCCGGTACGCTCCGCCGCCGCATCGCTCGCATCAGCGCCCTCTCGACCGAGTACGAAGCGGCCAAGCGGCGGCTCTCGGCGGGCAACCTGCGGCTGGTGGTCTCGATCGCCAAACGCTACCGCAACCGCGGCATGAGTTTCCTCGATCTCATCCAGGAAGGCAACACGGGGCTGATGCGGGCGGTCGATAAATTCGAGTCGGCCCGCGGCTACAAGTTCTCGACCTATGCGACATGGTGGATCCGCCAGGCGATCACCCGCGCGATTGCCGATCAGAGCCGTACGATCCGCGTGCCGGTGCACATGATCGAGACGATGAGCCGCGTGCGGGGCGTGCATCGCCAGTTGCTTCAGGAGAATGGCGCGGAACCGAGCGTCGAGGACACCGCCTCGGCCGCCGGCATCTCGATCGATGAGACGACCTGCATCCTGCGGATGACCCGCCAGCCGCTCTCGCTGGACCAGCCCGTGGGCGAGCACGACGACACCTACTTCGGCGAGTTCCTCGAGGACTATCGCGAGGACGATCCCTTGCTGGAGATGAACCAGGACATGCTCAAGGCCAAAATCGCCACGGTGCTGCAAAGCCTGGACTATCGCGAGCGAGAGATCCTCCGCCTTCGCTACGGCCTGGTCGACGGCTACGCCTACACCTTGGAAGAGGTCGGCAAGATCTTCTCCGTGACGCGCGAGCGGGTGCGGCAGATCGAGACCAAGGCCGTACAAGCCCTGCAGCATCCCGTCCGTGCCAGGCAGCTTTCTGGCTTCCTAGACGAGGTGCGTCGTCCGGCCCCGCTGACCGGCGTGATCCACGAGAGCGCCGACGCCTCGCTGGAGAGCGTCTAGAGCGGGCGGCAGACTGTCTGCCTGCGGCCGCCGCGAAACCGCGAAACCCCACTCGCTTGCCCAGTGTTCACCGCCCTTGGTAGAATGCGTGGAGCAAGCGAGTTGGTTTCTTGTGCGAGGCACTCCATGTTCGGCTGGCGGAAACCGAAATGTCCTGTCGATACCGACGTCGGCATCTGGATCGAAGAACGGATGAACTGGCTTGTCGCACAGTTCGGCTGGGAACACTTCGCCCAAATGGAAGTCATTCTCCCGCTGGAGGCGCATTTTCCAGCCCCTTTTGACGGCACAAAGGAAGCGGTCCGCGGCTTGTTCGAACAGGTCTGCGTCTATATGGAGATCGATCCGCAGACCGTCGAGCTGAAGTTCTATTCCGAGGGCCGCACGCCATTTACGCGAGTGCAACTTGTCGGCGAGAAGGCGGGCGGAACCGCTGGCCTTTACAATCAGCACGAGGGACGGACTACCATTTGGCTGGAAACGTCGAATCTTACCGACCCGACCCGCGTCGTGGCGACGTGCGCCCACGAACTTTGCCACGCGCATCTGCTGGGAGGCAAGCGCCTCTCGCCCGACGAGCCCGACCATGAGGCGGTGACGGACCTGGCGACTATTTGCTTCGGCATGGGCGTCTTCACCGCCAACGCCAGCCTTCGTGACCGTACAACGCGCTACGGCAATTGGGAGTCGTGGCAGATTTCGAGGCTGGGATACCTGACCGATCCGGTCCTCGGTTACGCCCTGGCCCTGTATGCCTGGGCCCGCGACGAACGTCGCCCCGAGTGGGAACGCCACGTGCGGGCGGATATCCGCGCGCTGCTCCGGCAGTCGCTTTTGTACTTGGAAGACAGGGATGAGGAGGTGGTTCATCCACCGGCGCCCGGGCCCACGGACGTTGGTCCCTATTCACAGGAGCTCATCGACAAGCTTTTCTGGAAGAACAAGAGCGGCGTGGAGGAAAAGTCCGCTGAAGCGCACGCCGCCCATGACGCTGCCCATTCGACCGCTGACGAACTCTTCACGCAGGCCGTTTTCCTCATGCAGCAAAGAGAATGGACCAAGGCGATCGAGTTGCTCGCCGAACTGCTTTGCCAAGACCCCGAGGACGGAGAAGTGTACCAACAAAGGGCCGTGGCGCTCCTGGCATTGGGCGATGTGCATGGGAGTCTGGCCGACGCCGAGAAGGGCGTCGAGTATGCGCCCGACGATTCGGAATCGTACTACGTTCGCGGCAGGGCTTACTTGGAATCGCATCAGCACGATAACGCGATCGCCGATTTTACGCACTATCTTGCAGCGGAAGATAACGAGGGCACGAATCCGGGCCGCATCGGCTATGCCTATTACTACCGCGGCCTGGCGCAGGCCCAAATGAACGACTTCACCTCGGCCGTGGCCGATTTCTCGCGGGCCTTGCGGTGCCATCCGAAATTGGCCATGGCTTACCAGGCCCGAGCAGTCGCCCACGATGCGCTCGGCGCAGTAAGTAAAGCGCAGGCCGATCGCGAAATGGCCGAGCGTCTCGACCGCGAGGACCGCGGGAGTTGACTTCGCTCCTCGCGTGCCTTTCGTTGCATCCCGCGCCGCTTCGGACTATTCTGGTGGATGTTTCCAGCGATTTCTCCCGTCCCCTTTCCCTGCCATGAAGGACCAAGAACCATGACCGCCAAATCCTGCCAAGACGACCTCGCTCGCCAAAACGTCACTCGCCGCGATTTTCTCGCCGGAACCACAGCCGCCGCCGCAGGGCTGCTGATCGCCGAACCCCGGCAGGTGGCCGCCGCGGACGCCAATTCCAAGATTACGCTCGGCCTGATTGGCTGCGGCGGGCGGGGCAATTGGATCGCCAACCTGTTCCAGCAACATGGCGGCTATCAGTTCATCGCCACGGCCGACTATTTTCCCGATCGTGCCAAGGACGCCGCCCGGCGGCTAGGGGTAGCGGAGAATCGCGCCTACAGCGGCCTATCCTGCTACAAGCGGCTGTTGGACGCCCGCCCGGACGCGATTGCGATCATCAGTCCGCCCTACTTCCATCCCGAGCAGGCGATGGCCGGTGTCGACGCCGGCTGCCACGTTTACTGTGCCAAGCCGATCGCCGTCGACGTGCCGGGCTGTCAGACGATCGCCGAAACGGGCCGCAAAGGAACCGAAAAGAACCGCGTCGTGCTCATCGATTTCCAGACCCGCACCAGCGAATTCTACAAGGAAGCGGTCCGCCGCGTGCATGCGGGCGACATCGGCAAGGTGGTCTCCGGCGAGGCCGTCTACTACGGCGGACAGCTCGGCGCAAGCGGCTACGACGCCAACGATCCGGAGAGCAAGATCCGCGCCTGGGTGCTCGACCGCGTTCTTTCTGGCGACACGATCACGGAGCAGTTCATCCACTCCCTGGACGTGGCCACCTGGATCGCCGACGCGGCCCCTCTGAAGGCGTATGGCGTCTGCGGCAAGAACGGTCGCGACGACGCTGGCACGTGCAACGACCATTTCGGCGTGATCTTCACGTTCCCCAAGGACGTGCTCGTGGACTTTACGGGGAAACAGTACGGCACCGGCTACGACGACATCGGCAACCGCATGTTCGGCCCTCAGGGAATGATCGAAGTGCACTATTTCGGCATCGCCCACGTTGTCGGCCAGAAATCGTACAAGGGTGGCAAGCACGGCAACCTCTACACCGATGGCGCCGTGAGCAACATCGCAGCCTTCCACGACGCGGTCCATACGGGCGACGTTGCGAACACCACTGTGCCGCCGAGCGTGCGGAGCAATCTCACCACGATCCTGGGCCGCACCGCGGCATATAAGAGGGCCGAAGTCAGTTGGGACGAGCTAATGAAGACCGGCGAGAAGCTGGAGTACAACTTCGCCGGGCTGAAAAGCTGACCGGCGGGCACTGCCAAACCCTAGCGCCCGCGGGTGGTGGTCAGCGATCGGCAGAAATCGTTTTGGCCGCTGTTTCGCCCGGTTTCTTGGGCACTTTGCCCTGGAAGAACGCGGCGAAAACTAACGTACCGGCCAATGTGATTACCAAGGGAAACGCCCAAATCCTCGGCCATTGAAACTTGCCCTCCCGCTTGAAGCGGTCCATGGCGAAACCGGCCAATTGCGTCCCGAGGAACAGTCCCACGCCGGTCGTGGCGGCGAAGATCAGGCCTTGCACGGAACCACCGAGTCCCTCAGGCGCGATCTTTCCTGCATAGACCTGGCCCATGATGATGAACATTACGTAGGCCAAGCCGTGAAGGGCCTGGGCCACGACAAGGATCCGCGCGGAACTGATGCCGCATAAATCACATAGAGCGACAACCAACTGGCCGCGCCCAAGGTCAGCGCCCATTGGTATCCCAACCACTTCTCGGCCCACCCTAAAACAAACAGCGTGGCAAGTGCCTGCGTCGCCTGGGCCATTGCCATGGTGGCCGGCACAGCCTTGCCCGAAATTCCGCGGTCGATCATGTATTGACCGGAACCGAGGAAATAGAACTGCATTGTACCCGCCACGCACAGCGAAGTCACGATAAACAGCAAGAAGTCGCCCTGGCGAAGCATGCTCAGTGCATCGAAAAGCGACTTCTCGCTCTTCGGCGTTGTTGCCGGCAGCAGGAAGCAACAGCCAACCATGATCAGCCCCAGCACGCCCGAAAAAATCAAGGCGTCGCTACCGTCGCTTTCGGCCTTGCGAAGCACGCGCCAACCGCTGAGACTGTAGCCGACCAGAGCCCAGGCAACGGGGGCCCAGATGAAGACGCTGGGCGCGACCTTTCCGGTGACGTCGTAGCGGAACAGAACGCTATTGACCAGGGGCATGGTGGCCGCAAAGCAGAGCGACCAGCCGAGCATCGTAAGGAACAGCCCGCCAAATGTCTTCTGGCGAACCGCAATGAACATCAGCACGGCTGCAATCAGATGGGCCACGGCCAGAATCCACTCGAGGTTCACGTAACGGTCGGCCAACTGACCACCCACCAGCGGCGAGACAATGCAGGCGATCGGCAGCGTGGTGTAGATCCAACCCGTCTGCTTGCCGCTCATCTGCAGCGGCCCCAACAAGCGAGCGGCCAAAACCGGAGCCCATGCGCCCCAGACAGCATACTCGAAGAACATCACGAGGCTCAGGGCAATGTACGTATTCCAACTCATTCTTTGTGGCCCGATCTAGGGACAAGAGTCCGACATGGGCGCGGTAAGCCCAGTCGGCCGCAGGGGACGCGATTCATGGCCGAGTATACCTTGTCGCCGAGGTTTCGCCAAGATTCGATACCGCTCGGTTAACTGACCGCCTAACGTGGGGGTTGTCGGAATCGTTAAATCCAGTAAACTCATTTGTGGGTTTTGAACCCAGATCGATTAAATCGTCGCGTTACTTGTGGGAATCAAACCCAAATCGTATACTAAGAGGAACCGCGTGAGTCGCGCAACCGTACTGCCGCTTTCCCCTTGGCCGTCGAGCCCCACCGATGCCCAATCCCCGGCAACTGATTCTGGGCGAGTTTCCCTGCACTGTGGACGAGCGGTTTCGGCTTTCCATTCCCCAGCCAATGACGGAACTTCTGGCGGGGGACAATCCCCGTTGCATTCTGGCCAAGGAACGGGCCGGCTGCCTGAGCCTCTGGAGCGCCGACGCCTGGGAAGGCAAGCTAAACGCCCGGATCAAGCTGCTGGAACAGAAACTGCAAGCGGAAACTTTCGGCGACGATCGCATTGCCCAAGTGCAGTTGCTTGGCCGTTTACTTTCCACGCGGCATCGGCCGGTGGAACTCCGCGGCCGCAGCCGGTTGCTCATACCGGAGGGCTTCCGCAAGTTCCTCGGCGTGGATCGCGACCCGCCCGAAAACGAGGTGCTCGTGGTGGGGGCGGCGGTTTGTATCGAGATCTGGAAGCCGGCCGCCTGGCTGGCCTACCTGGAGCGGCGAATGCCCAAGTTCCGCCGCGTATTTCATCGTTTATCGCAATAGAAACCAATCGCGCAGCCGCATGTTGGGACGGAGACCAACCCACCTCTGCGGCCAAACGGAATTTGCTGCGCAGACGCAACCATGTCCGGTCCGGTGGAGGTTTCCCTTAATCCCGGCGTGTCACTCGGTAGGGATTGCAAGTCATGAGGGATGGGCTTATACGGTGCACGACGCGCCACCCATTTTCTTCCCCGGACCGGACGTGGGCGTTTTTGAACTTCAGATTTGAGATTTTATCTCAGCATTCGAATTAACGATCTCTAACCAACGACCTGCACGTAGGCCATCCGTAGTTGGTACAGCATGGCCTCGAGGTCCTCGGTCTCCTCGGGCGTGCGATTGCCTTCGGTCTTCTCTTGCAGCACCTCCAGCAAGTCGATCAGGTGCTTGGCCATGGGTAGATTTCGCTCTGCTTTGCCGCTGGCGGGGTCGGCCACGAACCCCAGGCACACGGATGCCTGGATTGAAAGCGACGTGGCGAGGGCGGAAAGGGTTGCCGGGGGCATCGGCTTATCGGGCACGCCCTTACCGGATGGTTCCGTCTCAGCGCCGGCCGCCTTGCCGGCGGCCTCCTCGCGCTCGCGTTGGACCTGGCTCTTCCAGTCTTCGTCGACGATGATCTTTTTCTCAGGGTTTTCGCTCATGGTGTTGCCTGTTGAACTGACAAACGATGACGAACGGCCGCTCCCACGAAGCCCGCAAACAACGGGTGGGGCCTGGTGGGCTGCGACTTGAATTCCGGGTGGTATTGCACGGCCACAAACCAAGGGTGCGCGGGGATTTCAACCACCTCGACCAGCGTGCCATCGGGGCTGAGTCCCACCGTGCACATGCCGTGGGCCTCGAACTGGCCGCGGTAGGCGTTGTTAAATTCGTAGCGGTGGCGGTGCCGCTCGGAGATTTTCTCGGTTCCGTAGCACTTGGCGGCCTTGCTTTCCGGGCGGAGACAGGCCGGGTGGGCCCCCAGGCGCATGGTGCCGCCCTTCTCGGTCACGTCCTTTTGCTCCTCCAGCAGGCAAATCACCGGATGCAAATTGTTCTTGTCGAACTCCGTGGAATGGGCCGTTTCTAGGCCAAGCACGTTGCGGGCGAATTCCACGACGGCGCATTGCATACCCAGGCAGATGCCGAAGAAAGGAATGCCCCGCTCGCGGACGAACCGAATGGCATCGACCTTGCCTTCGATGCCGCGCTCGCCGAACCCGCCCGGCACGAGCACGCCGTCAACGGCGGCTAACAACCGCTCGGCGCCATCGCGCTCGATAAGCTCGCTATGCAGCCGCTGGATGCGGATCTGCGCCCGATTGGCCACACCTGCATGGTCCAGAGCCTCATAGATCGACTTGTAGGCGTCGCGATGTTCGGTGTACTTGCCCACCACAGCGATCGAGACCTCGTGGTGCGGGTTCCGCAAGCGATCGAGCAGGTCGTGCCACTTCTCCAGATTCAAGTGGCCGGCAGGCAGGCCCAGCTTCCGCACAATCAGGGTATCCAGGCCGTGCTCGACGAGGCTAATGGGCACTTCGTAGACGGAAAAGTCCTTGTCTTTTTCTTCGATCACGGCCTCGATGGGCACGTTGCAAAATAGCGCGATCTTCTTGCGGTCGTCGTGGGCCAAGGTCCGCGAGGTGCGGCATACGAGAATGTCGGGCTGGATGCCAATCTGCCGCAGTTGCCCGACGGAGTGTTGCGTGGGCTTGGTCTTCTGTTCGTCGGCCGCCTTGAGGTAGGGCACTAGAGTGAGATGGATGTACAGGCAGTTCTCCTTGCCCACGTCCAGGGCGAACTGGCGGATGGCCTCCAGGAACGGCTGGCTCTCGATATCGCCCACAGTGCCGCCGATCTCGGTGATGACGACATCGACGTCGGGACCATCGGGCTTGGCCAAGGCGGCCTTGATCTCGTTGGTGATGTGGGGGATGACCTGCACGGTCTGGCCCAGGAACTCGCCCCGCCGCTCCTTATTGATCACGGAAAGATAGATCTGCCCCGTGGTGTAGTTTGAATGGCGATTCAGCGGTGAATTGGTGAAGCGTTCGTAGTGGCCCAAGTCGAGGTCGGTCTCGCTGCCGTCGTCGAGAACGTACACCTCGCCGTGCTGGTAGGGGCTCATGGTGCCGGGATCGACGTTGATATAGGGGTCGAGCTTCTGCATGCGGACGCGGAGCCCGCGCTGCTCAAGCAGCATGCCGATCGAGGCGCTGGTCAATCCTTTGCCCAGCGAGCTGACCACGCCGCCGGTGACGAAAATATGCTTGCTCATGAAAGTTCCATCCTGGTGAGGGGGAGCCCTTTGCAGATCGGAATTTGTTCCGTTGCCCGGTGGGATTCAAACAACGGAATAAATGCCGTTCTACGCTGGTCCTGGTGACGGGGAGCGTCGTGCTAACAAACTAGCTATTCTAATGCGAATTGGAAACAAGGAAAAGCACTGGGCGAGGGAACTTTCAGGACTATTCCACAGGCATACTCACTTGTGGTAGATCGGGCTGGTCGGCAGAAATGCGAAATTCGGAACAGGGAAGGCACGCTTCTTCCGCGCCGCCATTCAAAAACCGATCGAGGATAGCGCGGCATGGAAGAGAATGAAGAATCCCTTCGCGCATCGGCAACGCGACGTGTCACGCCTGCCGCTGCTTCATTTTCTCGACAAACGCCCGATAATCCTCCGGCGTGTCGATCCCGAAGGTCGGCTCGTCGACCACGCCCACGAGAATCGAGTAGCCCGATTGCAGGACGCGAAGCTGCTCGAGCTTTTCCACACTTTCCAGGCGAGAAGGCGGCATCGCGGCAAGCTGCAAGAGAAAGTCGCGGCGATAGGCGTACAATCCCACGTGCTGATGAAAGTGCGGCGGATCCGCGGCCAGCAGGGCGTCGTCCCAATCGCGGGCGTGCGGGATCGGGCTGCGGCTGAAATAGAGGGCCTTCCGCCGGTCATCGAAGACCACCTTCACGCACGCCGGATCTTCCAACTGCCATCGGTTGCGGATCGGCGTGGCCAGCGTCGACATCGGGGCCGCGGGGTGCGATTCGAGAAGTTCGACGGCCAGATCGATTGAACTGCCGGCGATCTCGGGCTCGTCGCCTTGAACGTTGACGATGATGTCGGCGTCCGGCATCCGCCGCGCAACTTCGGCCACGCGGTCCGTGCCGCTGACCGCGGCGGGATCGGTCAAAAGCGGCCGGCCACCAAAGTCCTCAACGGCCTTAAAGATTTCTTCGTGATCGGTCGCCACGCAGATCCCGGCCGGTCGCCGGGCCCGTCGCGCCGATTCGTAGGTGTGCTGGATCAGCGGCTTGCCCGTCTCGTTCAGAAGAAGCTTCCGCGGCAATCGCGTCGAGGCCAGTCGGGCGGGGATGATGATTTGACTGATCATGCGTATTCGTGGTTGCGTGCCAGACTCGCCAGCCTGACTTGCGTCTTGTCGGCCTGGAAAGGCTGACGTACTGAGCGTTTACCCGATTGCCTTGATCACCCGCTCATCGTGGCTGGCAGCAATCTCTTTGCCCGGCGGCACGACAAGAAAACGATCGTCATCCCAAGGACCGTCCAACAGGCATTGCAAGAGCCGCATGTCGCCGCAGACTTTCTCATAACGCCAGCCCCGCGCCTCCGCCTCGGATTCACTTTGCCGCTGGAAGCGATCGTCGGGTTCGATGCCCATTTCAATGAAAGTCAAGCCGGCGTAGTGCCGCATGTTGCACAGTTCCTCGTAGAGGAAACGCGCGTTATCTTCTCCATAGCGGGCAACCAGGTCGTCGTACGACTGGGCCAGGGCCGATTGCGACTGCGTTGGTTCGTCTCCTTGATGAAGACCGACGCCGCGCTCAATCCATCCGCTGGTCTTGTAATACACGCCCGGATTCTCCTGGAAGTACTGCAGATACCGTTCCTTGCTGCCCAGAAAAAGCGTGATGCAATCGTGGGCTCGTGGCACGACCAGGGGAATCGACGGCGCCTTCAGCCCGACCAGGCCGTTGCTGCACAGGCCGTAGCCCAGCAGGACCGCCTCGTAGCGGACATGATCGATGCGAGAAAGCGTTTCCGCCAGCCGCCCGGACATGCCGGCTTGGCCAATGTCGTGCAAGCCCTTGGGCATGAACTCGACGTCGACCAGGTTCACGCTCTGGGCAATGGCCGTGCACAATTCGCGATACATGATTTCGCAAGCGATGAGTTTTAGACGCATGGGGCCAATTATATCATCGCGCGGCTGAAAATGACACTAATCGCGAAGCTCAATCGAGGGCTGCGGAGCTGTGAACCGTTGCCTCGCTTGCCCCGCGCGCTTAGTACCGAAGCAAACGCCGCCGCGATTATTGTCGCGGCGGCGATGGAAGTCTTGTGGATTCGCATCCGCGGACGAGCGGAATAGAATCTGTTCAACCGGCTTGAGAATCAGTTGCCGCCGCTGTAGGGTTGGGCGTAGGCCGCGGGAACGACGGGCGATCCGCCGGAATTGCTGCCCAGCGTCGAGGGCGACAGGGCGTTCATGCTCTGCGGCGTGAACGACCCGGAGGCGTTCAAGCTGCCTGGCCGATAGGCCGGTTCACCAGAATCGGAACTGGCCGGAGTCGCTCCGGACGGATAGGAACTGGCCGGATTCGTCACCGGGCTGGCCGGCATGCTATAAGCCGAGCCACTGGCGGGCGTATAGGAATTGGTCCGGGCCGGCAGGCCGCTGGCGGCGGTAGCGGCCGACGTGCTTCGACTATCGGCGATTGAAGTGGCCCGCGCGGCTGTGGACGAGCCATAAATGTCTCCATAGCGGTCGTCGACTGCGCTGCTGGAAGCGGGCCGTGCAGGACTGCTCAGGGAACTGTTCGAGCCCGAAGGAGGGGCGGCAAGTGGAGCGCTGCCGGTGGCCGGGGCGCCATAGGCGGGCGTCGTGGTTGCGCCTGCGCCGGGGGTTGCGCCAGACCCGTAATTGGGCGTTGTGCTTGCACCGTAGCTAGGCGTCGTTGTGGTACCATAGCTCGGCGTCGTTGTGGTACCATAGCTCGGCGTCGTTGTGGCACCATAGCTAGGCGTCGTTGTGGCACCATAGCTAGGCGTCGTTGTGGCACCATAGCTCGGCGTCGTCGTGGCACCATAATTCGGTGCCGTCGAAGCGCCGTAATTGGGAGCAGCGCTCGCTCCATAGTTGGGCGTCGCGGTTGCTCCGTAATTGGGCGTTGTGGTCCCGCCATAATTGGGCGTCGCTCCATACGGCGATGCTGGCGTGCTGGGAGCGCCTGCCGGCGAGTATCCGCCGGACGGAGTCGAGTAATTCGGCGTCGTGCTGCTTCCCGGCACCGGGCAACTGCCGCCGCTACAGGCCGAATTCGCACCCGCGGCGGTAGAAGTTCCAGGCGACGATCCACCGTAGGGCGTATTGGTCATCGGATAAGGACTTGCCGGCGACGACGGAGTTCCGTAAGCACTATTCGCCACTGCCGTATATCCGCCCGCTGAGCCGTTAGCCGTCGCTGGCGTGCCCGCATTGTTATAGCCGCCAGTCGTGGCAGGCGTCGTCGCGGACCCCGCATAATTGCCGTAGGGTCCGCTGCCTTGGTACGGGTTGGGCGTGCTTCCGCCCGCGGTGCCCGGATAGGAATTAGCCGTCGCGGTATTGTAGCTGCTATAGCTGCCGGTTCCGTAAGGGTTCGACGCATTGCCATAGGCCGTCGAAGTGCCGCCGGTGCTATAAGGGGCGTAGGGGTTGTTGGCAGTGCCTGTGCCATAACTGCTGTTGGCAGTGCCAGTGCCGTAGCTGCTGTTCGAAGACGACGTGGCAAGCTGCGACGGCGTGGCCGGCGGCGCCGACGTGGTCGCGGTGGTGCTTGGAGTAGTGTGAAAGGGATTGGTCCATGTAGGCGACCATGTGCTGCCTTGGCAACCGGTGATCGCCACCACCGACAATAGCGCCAATGCACCCCGGGCGATCGAGCTACGCATGTTTCAGGTGTCCTTTAGAAGGGAGGAAGCCAGTCCCCGCGGGCCTCGACTTCCTTGTCTAGGTTCGCATCGAAATCCTCGTCCCCCGAGGATGGGCACTACCCCTAATGAGATACTGCCTAATTTCTTCATCGACTTTAGCGATTGTACGGTTGATTCCTTTTTTTCGGAATTTTGGGTTTGTATCGCTTAATCGGACGGAAACCGGAAGTTCGGGCGGATTATAACGTCCAGGGCAGGCGGGTCAATGTCAATGTTAGGCAATTTCTGCGAAAAAGAAAAAGATTAGGTAATCGCAACCGCTCCGCCAACGGTAATCGCGACGTGCACTGCCAATTCGCAATTACCCAGCGCCTTCCGCGGTCGCGCCGCCCTGCGGGGGCGCGTCCGGTTGGCAGCGAGCCTTAGCCGCATCGTAAGTGCCTGGAACAATCATCGGGCTGGGCGAATTTTTCTCGAGAATCGCCTTCAGTTCGATGTTGTCGATCGTTTCCAGGACCATCAGCCGCTGCGCCAATGCCTCCAGGGCTGGTCGCCGAGTCTCGAGAATATGCCCCGCCTTGGCCTGAGACTCCGCCAGGATATGCTTGATCTCCTCGTCGATCTCCCGCGCCGTATGCTCGCTATGGGTACGTTCGCCAGCGAGCTCGTTCTGGGCGGCCAAAAATATGGACCGTCGGCTCTCGCGGTAGCTAGCCCGGCCCAGGCGGCTCATACCATAGTCCATGACCATGCTGCGGGCGATTTCGGTGGCACGTTCCAGATCGTTCTGCGCCCCCGTGGAAATGTCGCCGAAAATCATCTCCTCGGCCAGAGTTCCCGCCAGGAGGACCTGGATTCGGCTCTCCAGTTCACTCTGCGTGAGCAGGTAGCGGTCGCCCTCGGGCCGCTGCATCGTGTAGCCCAGGGCCGCCAGGCCGCGCGGAATAATGGACACCTTGTGCACGGGATCGGTGTTTGGCAGGCTAGACGCCACCAGGGCATGGGCGCTCTCATGGTAGGCGACACGCTGCTTTTCGTCGGCATGCATCACCCGTTGCCGTTTTTCCAGACCGGCGGTGACGCGCTCCACACCCTCCGTGAACTCCTCCATGGTCACCGCCTGCTTGCCGGCGCGGGCTGCCAGCAATGCCGCCTCGTTGACCAGATTCGCCAGATCGGCCCCGACAAATCCGGAAGTTATTCGAGCAATCTCCTTCAAGTCGACTGAGCTATCGACGCGGATTTTCTGAATATGCACGTCGAGGATTTCCTCGCGGCCGCGAACGTCCGGGCGGTCGACAAGCACGTGCCGATCGAAGCGGCCGGGGCGAAGCAGGGCCGGATCCAGCGTCTCCGGCCGATTCGTCGCGGCCATGACAATCACGCCGCTGTTCGAGTTCACGCCGTCCATTTCCACAAGCAGGGCGTTGAGCGTCTGCTCGCGCTCGTCGTGGCCGCCCACCACGCTCGTGCCACGAGTCTTGCCCAGGGCGTCCAGCTCATCGATGAATACGATACAGGGAGCCTTAGCCACCGCCTGCTGGAACATATCGCGGACTCGTGCGGCGCCGACGCCGACAAACATCTCCACAAAGTCCGAGCCGGAAAGGCTGAAGAAGGGCACTCCCGCCTCGCCGGCAATGGCCTTGCCCAGCAGCGTCTTGCCCGTGCCTGGCGGTCCAACCAGCAGCACTCCCTTGGGGATGCGGCCGCCAAGGACCTGGTACTTTTCGGGCTGTTTGAGGAAATCGACGACCTCGCGGAGTTCATCCACGGCCTCGTCGATGCCGGCCACGTCGTCGAATGTGACCTCGATGTCTTCCTGGGCCAGCAGCTTCCCGCGGCTGCGGCCGAAGGCCATCGCCGAGCTGGTCCCGCCCAGTTTGCGCAGCAGCAGGAAGGCGATCAGCAAAGCGCCTCCAATCAGGGCGATGAGCAAGAGCGAACTTTTCCAGGCACTGGGCGGCGTCCCACCCTCGTAGTTGCGAAAGCCGTTGGCGTCCAACAGATCAAGCAGCGGCTTGGTGTCTTGATCCAGCCCGTAGCGCGAGCAACTGAACGCCACATCGGTTTTGACCGCTCGCAGGTCCTCCGGGGAGAGAATTTCCTGGTTGACCTTGCCGGTTATTTCGTTGGGGCCCACCTGAACGCTGTTCAGGTTCGAGTAGCGGACCGTCGCCTCCCGCCCGCCGTGCGTTTCCTTGACGTCGATGCGGGCATCCTTGTTCCGTTCCGGGCTGCCCTGGGCGATGAGCTCCTTCAGCCGGCCGTACTTGAGAACCACCTGGGCGCCGCTGGTAAAGAAGATCGCGGAGAGCACCAGGCACACGACTGCAACAATGATCAGCAGACTGTAGTTGTTATTCACCGGGGCCTTGCGGTCGTCCGGCGATTTCGACGAACGTTCCGTCCGCGGCCGCGGTCGTTTCGGTTCCATGAATCAAGTTCTCAAGGGAGATTGGTTGCCCATCTGCTATTGTACCATATGGCAACGCTGGCCGTAGGGTGGTACAAGCTCGCCGGGAGCGAGCTTGTACCACCTTACGGCAACAAAGCCGGGACTTGCGAGCGCCGCCTCAGAACTCCAGGCCGAGCGACTTGAGCCGCGTACGCGTCTCCGCCATCAAAGAGTCTTCGGCCGCCTCATCGGCGGCTTCATACGTGACCGAAAACCGCAGGAAGCTCCCGGCGTCGTCCCAGGGCACAGTGCAGATCGAATGCTCCGCGATGAAGAACTGTGAGGCTGCTTCCGCCGTACTAAAGCTACGACCAGCCCCTCCTTTCGGGCTAGGCGTGTAAAGGAAGTAGGTTCCTCCTGGCATGTCGCAGGCAAACCCGCACTCCCGCAGTGCGGCCACCAGTTTGCGAAGGCGGCGGCCATACTTTTCGCGGGCGTTGCGGGGAATGGAAGGATCGTCCAAGGCGGCAGCCGCCGCCTTCTGGATAGCGATGAACTGGCCCGAATCGGAATTGTCTTTCACGTCGGCCAGCGCCCGCACTATCCGCTCGTGGCCGCAGACCCAGCCCATTCGCCAGCCGATCATGTTCCAGCCTTTGGAGAGCGAGTGAACTTCGACACCTACCTCGCGGGCCCCCGGCACTTGCAGGAAACTCAGGGGCCGATCCTCATAGCTGAGCATGAGGTGGGCTGCGTCCTGGATGACGACAATCTGGTTTTGCAATGCGAATTCGATGACCCGCGCGTAGAACTCGAGTGTGGCAACCTTTCCCGTCGGGCTGTTGGGATAATTGATCACCAGGAGTTTCGCCCGGCGGCGGATGTCGGCCGGGATCGCATCAAGATCGGGCAGGAAGTAGTTTTGCGGACACAGCGGCAAGCGATGTACGTCACCGCCGTAGTACTTCGTATGCGTGCCGGCGACCGGATAGCCGGGCACAGTCATGAGCGTCACGTCGCCCGGGTTGATGAACGCGGCAGGTAACATCGCCAACGCCGTCTTAGTGCCGATGCAGTGATTGATTTCCGTGACCGGATCGAGCTCCACCTGGAACTCGCGCTGCATGAAGCGTGCGGCCGCCTCCTTGAACGCCGGGATGCCGTTGTCGGCATAGCCGCGGTTCTCGACCTTGTCGATCTCGGCGGCCATTATGCGGCGGACGCTCTGGGCGGCCATGTCGTCGTTCTCGCCGATGCCGAAATCGATCAACTTCCGCTCGGGATGTTCGGCCAGGGCCTTGCGTTTCGCCCGCTTGATCTTTTCGAACTTATAGATCTCGCTGCCCTTGCCGTAGTTGCCGCCGCCGATGCGGTCGGCGAAGAGTTGCTGGAAATAGGGATCGCTCATGGAGTACTGGTGGGCGGGCCGGAATATGGAGAATCCTTTATTTTAGTGGCGCAGTTGAGGGTCCGGCAACCGGGGGGCCGGGGAAGTTCATTTCATAGAACGGAATCTATTCCATTGCAGATATCGCAGCTCAGACTATAAGCGGAATGAACTCCGTTTTACGAGGGGCCGAAGGGGTCGCCGGAGATGGGCCTGCGGTCGCGGATCGCACTGGGTTGTCCCGTACTGCTCCCACCCGTCCCACCGTTGTGCCGGATTCACTACCCGCACCCGTAATACCCTGCCGCCACCAGACCCGTGCGTTTCCTGACCAGTTCCGTCAACGCGTCAACCTCGGCATTCTCCAGCGGCGAAGCGAAACTTTCGGTTGGCCGCCGAGCGATCGTGTGGATCTGCACCAGTTTGATCCGGCCGCCCCCGGCAACAATCTCCCGCAGCCGATCGCAATAGGCTTCCTGCTCGCCTCGCGGCGGCGGCTCATCGTTGAGCCGCATGAACAGCGACTGGATCACGATCGGCCGCGCCCGGGCAGCAACCACGAGGTTCTCCAGCACCTCAGCCAGCTTGACCTTCGTTCGATCGACCGCCTGGTAATAGTCTTCCGTGCCCGCGTCAAGTTTACCCCAGATCTCGCCGTTGTTGGCGTCCAGCACTTCCAACGCTCGACGGACCCGCTCCCGCTGCAAGAGCGTGGCGTTGGTGATCAGCACGAGCTTCACGTCGTCCAGACCACGGCGGCGGCGAACGTCCGCGCAGAGTTCCACCACCTCGTCGAAGATCGGCGAAGCGGTCGGCTCGCCGTCACCGCTGAAAGCGATGTCGTTGAGGCGGCGGTACTCGGCCGGCGTGGTCGCGAATCGCGTGCCGGCGAACAACCGCCCGCTGACAGCCAGATCGACCATTTCATCCAGCTCACCGGCCAACTGCGGCAAATCGACCTTTCGCAACACCGACCCGCCGCGGACGGTGCGATCGACCTGGCAGTAGACGCAGTCGAAGTTGCAATATTTCTCAGGGTTGAGGTTCACGCCGATCGAGACCCCGCCGGATCGCCGGCTTACCACGGGGTAGACGAAGCGATTGTCGTCGAAACTGCGCGGATGCGTCTGAAACAAGGAAGCCAGCGGAGTGAGGGGCATGCTGCGGTGGGCGGTCCTAGTGGGCAAAGCCAATTATATGCGCCGGCCATCCACGGAAGGAAGTAGGTCCCTTCTGCCGAAAAGGACTATTGTGGATTCGGTCGCCGACAAAGTCTTGGCGTTCTCGCCATGTCATCGCCGAATGGTCCTTTCCGGCAGAAAGGACCTACTGTGCTCACAGTTTCCGCAACGTGGTGAACTCATCCAGGGCGACGGTGGTCAGTTCGCCGTCGTCCCGCCGCAAGCGGATAGTGTCGCTGTAGACCTTGTCGTCGAAGTTACGGCGAAAATGCAACCCGTGCCGCTTCCGTTCCGTGCCGACGACCGTGCCTTCGGTCTTGGTCGTCCACGTCCGCGGCCCAATCGTGACCACGTGCACCACCTCGATCCGATCGCCCGACGTGAGCGATCGGTACATCTGGCTTGTTTCAAGTTGCTGCTGCGGGCTGGTCTGAGTGGCGGCCATATTTCCGGCTCCTCGGGATTTGTCCAGTTTCGTGGGCTGGGCCTGCGCTCGCTACGCGATCTGGTCCCACCCTACCGCTTCGTTCTTAAACTTCCTTGGCGTTGATCCAGGACATCAGGCGTCGCAGGCCGCGGCCCACCTGTTCGACGAGGTGGTTCCGTTCGCTCTTCCGCATCGCCTTGAACGACGGGGCGTTGACGCGGTTCTCCAGCAGCCACTCCCGCGCGAACCGTCCATCTTGGATCTCGGCCAGGATCCGCTTCATCTCGGCTTTAGTCTCCGGCGTGATCAACCGCTGGCCGCGGGTGTAATCGCCGTATTCGGCCGTGTTGGAAATGCTGTAACGCATGTAGTTCAGTCCGCCCTGATATATTAGGTCCACGATCAACTTCATCTCGTGGATGCATTCGAAATAGGCCATTTCGGGCTGGTACCCAGCCTCGACGAGCGTCTCGAAACCGGCCTTCATCAAGGCGCTGACGCCGCCGCAGAGCACGGCCTGCTCGCCGAAGAGGTCGGTCTCGGTCTCTTCCGCGAATGTCGTCTCAATTACGCCGGCCCGCGTGCCGCCGATGCCCTTGGCATAGGCCATGCCGATGTTGAAGGCTTCCTTGCTCGACCCTTCGCCCACGGCGATCAGGCAGGGCACGCCGGCCCCGCGGGTGAATTCCGCCCGCAGCAGGTGGCCCGGCCCCTTGGGTGCCACCAGCACCAGCGAAACGCCCTTGGGCACGTCGAACTGCCCGTAATGCACATTGAACCCGTGCGAGCAGACGATGACCTTGCCGGGCGTCAGGTACTCGCGAATCTGCGTGCGGAAGATCTCGCCCTGCAGTTCGTCGGGCAGGAGAATCGTGATCACGTCCGCCTTCTTCGTGGCCTCGGTGATAGTGATGGGCGTGAAGCCGTCCTTGACGGCCAGGTCACCATTGGGCGTGCCCGGCAACTCGGCCACGATCACCGTGCAACCGCTGTCACGAAGATTCTGGGCATGGGCGTGGCCCTGCGAACCGTAACCGAGGATGGCGATCGTCTTGTTCTTCAGCAGCGCGAGATCGGCGTCTTTGTCGTAATAAATCTTGGCCGGCATAGTGGATGCTCCTGTGTGGAATTGATTGGTAGGTTGGGCCTCCGCGCCCGTCCGTTTTTCTCGACGACGGACCCGCAGTCCCGTGTATGCGTGAAGTTGCTCGGGCTCGCTAGGGATTCTCCATGAGCGGCGAGGATTTTCCATCGCTCTTGCCGCGGATCAAGGCAATTCGCCCGGTGCGGGCCATTTCGACGATGCCAATGGGCCGCATCATTTCAATAAATGCCTCGACCTTGCCTTCCTGGCCGGCGATTTCGATGATCATCGATTCGGGGGCCACATCGACGATCCGGCCGCGAAAGATCTCAGTCAGTTGCGAGATCTCGGCCCGGCGGCTCGGCGGGGCGGAAACCTTGATCAACATCAAGTCGCGTTCCACGTGATCCTCGGAACCGATGTCATCGACGCGGACCACGGTCACAATCTTCTCCAATTGCTTACGAACCTGGTCGAGCACGCGGTCGTCGCCGACGACGACGAAGGTCATCCGCGAGAGTTGCGGGTCTTCTGTCTCTCCCACGGCGAGGCTGTCGATATTGTAGCCGCGCGAGGCCAGCATGCCCGAAATGTGCGAAAGCACGCCGGGCACGTTCTGAACAAGCGCGGAAAGCACGTGACGCATTGGCAATTCCCTTGTGCGGATCCCTTCTGCGGAAGAATCGATAATAGTGGGGCCTTGGCCCGGCGACAAGGGAGGGGGATGTCAGGAATTTCGAGAAAAAAGGCGCCGTAGAATCAGGTGCGTGGGCAGGAAAACGCATAGCGGCAGGCCACCCATCAATAGGGCGAACCACGCCCAGCCGGGCATCCAGGTTTGCGGCCCGTTGTCGCTGAGGCCATAGACGTAATCGATGTTGACCGGCAGGTTTAGATTATCCAGTGGTGCCGGTGGAGCGGGCATGAGCAGATAGCAGATCAGCATCAGCACCCAGGCCATCGCGGTCCATGCCCAGAAGGCCCGCCGGTCATAGCCTAGTCGCCACAAGATCCAGAGCAGGAATAGCGGCAACCATAAATGAAACAGGGATATGCCGCGGGTGAACAAAGGGATGCTCGATTTGAACATGTATCCGGTCATTCCCGTCATGTGCAGTCCGGCTAGTTCTCCGAGGAAATCGATGATCCAAAAGGTTTGGGGCAGCAGGATGCCGACGGCTGGCATGGAGGCCCAAAGAGAGTCCTCCCGCCAAACGGCCACCAACGTCATCAATACGGCCACGTCGCAGTAATACAGAAAGTTCGTCGGACCGTAGCAAAACAAGTAGTAGGGCACCATCACTCCCACAAATCCCGTATAGAGGATCTTGACCCATAGAGGGATGCGGCCGCGGCCGAGAGCAGTGACGATTGACGGCATTTTTCACCTCGCGTGGCGTTAGGGCGTTCATAGTCCCGGCTAACGCCGAGACTACGAACGCCGTGTTTCTGTCTGCTAGCCTATATAAGCGTGCGCGGTCTAAGATTATCACGCAGTGCCGGCTTTGGCCCTGGCGACGATCCGCCGCACGATCAGCCTGATGGCCGTCAACAGGCAGAAAATGACGGGGATAAGCACCAACGACCAGAGTAGTACTCTGTTGCCCTCGCGGGCGTTGCCCAGCACAACCAGCGGAATGATGGGCAGGGCCGTTGAGCCAAGCAAGCTAAGCGGGATGCCGAGGATAAGAACAAAGACGCGATGCCAGGAATTGCGGATGCGTGCTCGGGAGAGGACCGCGACGCCGAAGTACCAGATCACCAGAGCCAATGCAATAAAACCAACGGCAGCGGTCAAGTTCAATTCTGAGTTGAACCTGCTCGGCCCGCCGCTCCAGCGACAGGAGCCAAAAGCCGCTTGAGCATAGACAAAGAGGCAGAGGACGTCGGAAATTGTGAACTGTACGGGCACCGAGGAGTTCGCCGCGGCGCGGTCCAATTCACCCAAGGCCCATCGCGCCGAGGAGAATACCGCCAGCACGAACGCGACAGCCACTGCGATAAACGCTATCGCCTCCATTACTCGTCGCTCCCCGGCTCCAATCGCCGCTTCCATTGCATGCTTGCGCGGCCGCAGAACCAGGTGGCCATGCCCATAACTGCGAGCATTATTGCGCACCACGCCGGAGCGCCGCGGCGAACCTCGTCCAGGCCGAGGATCAGCGTGCGACGTGCCGGTGCGATCATCGTCAAGGTCATGACCATGCCATAGATCGTCGTGATGATGGCGCAAACCACCATCTGCACCCGCGCCGAGGCCCAGTCGGGCACGTTGATCATCCAGGCCCCGTAGATCCATTGGAGGACTGCCAGGAAAACGGCCGCCAATGCCCAGGGGGGCGCGGTGAATGGATTGACGTGCCCCGTGACGAGCACCGGCAAGAGGCCTAACGCCGCACAGGCGGCCGGCGCCGCTGCCAGCCGCAATGCCGCTCGCCGGTCAGCAGTGCCCGGCACTGTCGCATCGGCTGGGAGGTGCGTTTCTGCGGCCGGCCATAGTTTGCGGCGCCAGGCGGCAAAAGCGGCCATCGCCATTGCGCGGCGATCGACCGAAGTTTCGTTAACTGCGGCTGCTTCCACCGGGGCAGGCTTCGGTGGCAGCGGCACGGCCACCATTCCCTCGTCCCGCGGCAGACTCGGTGGAACTGCCGCCGGTGGCTCCGCCGTTGGCCGTGGTGGGGGAGCGGCAGGCGGCAGTGATGCAGGACCGGGAGGCGCCGCTGGCGGTTTTGCGGGTAGACTGCCCGGGAATTTCGCAACCGGCGGGATCGCTGGCGTTGCCGGGGACGCCGTTTGCCGCTTAGGAATCGGTTTGGCCGGCGTGCGCTCGGGCGGTCTCTTGGAAATACCTCGCGCCGGTCCCGCGGACATTGCCGGTACGACCATGATCTTGCCGCATCCCCCGCAGCGGATCTTCCGGCCTGCAAGCCGTGCGTCGACGTCGAGCACGTGGCCGGAAGGGCAGATGAGGCGGAGAATCATTTATTCGTCGGCATAGACCTGCGTGCGCTCTTCCTTGACAACAGGTTGTTGCATCTCGTCGGTCATCAACTGGCATCGGACCCGCAAGTCACCAGGCCGAATCCCTCGAGCCCGCACCCGGAATGTGGCGACGGTCTTGGGATCAAGCCGCGGAATGGCTTGGAAAACCACGCGGTTGCTCTCTATATTAAAACGTGTCGGCCCCTCCGCCGCCAGTGGCCGTAACTCGGCCGGCAGAGAAACCGCCAGTTGCAGATTGCTCGATGCCTTCGAGCCCTGGTTGAGCACGGTGATTTCGTAGCTCGTATCGCCGCCCACGGCGATCGGTTCGACCGTGTGCGACAACTGGAAACTGACGGCCGCCAAGCCTTCGACGAGCACCGGTTGCTCTTTTTCTGCGACTAACCCCCGCTGGGCCGCCGCACGGACCTTGATGGTGAACGGGCCCTGCTCCACCGGCAAGGTCACCAACTCAACCGTGCCGGGTTGATTGACCGGCAGTTCATCCAACCGCCAATAAACGGTCCGCGTGGCCTCGTCATAGCGGCCTGCATGGTTTGTTTTGAGAAATTTCAAGCCCGTCGGCAGATAGGCCGCCAGGTCAACCTGGTGGGCCGGCGCCGTGCCCGGATTGGAGACCGACACTTGGTAAACGGCCTCGCGCTCCAGGTAGCGGCGATGGGGGCCGGCAAGGGCTACGGCCAACTGCGGCGCAATCACCTCCAACTCAAAGCGGTGCTCCGCGCGGAGATTGGCGTCGGCTCGGACGGTGATTACATTGGCTACGGCCCCGGGCTTTACCGCTTTGAGGCGAAGTTGCAATTGGCGGCTTTCGCCCGGTTTCAGCTTGCCGATCGTATAGGATAATTCGCTGCCGCCAGGATGGGTCAACCCGGCCGGGATTTGCTCGGACAGTACAACGCCGTTGGCCACGCCGCTGCCAGGGTTCGACACGGTGAAAGTGAGCGTGGCATCCTCTCCGAGCAGGACCCGCGCGGTGCCGTGGGTCTCGATGGCCAGTTTCGGCCGGGTTACCATGGATCGGGCGGTGGCATCGGCCTCGAAGCGAACTGTGGCGACGCTGCCCACTTCGCCCTCGTCGGTGGGCATGATCTGCATTTCGACCGAGGTTTCGCCGCCGGGCTTGATCTCACCCAACGACCATACGAGTTCTCCCCCTGCGCCTTGATTGACCGGCGGGGCCGTGCCCAATAGGCGGGTGCCGCGGGGGACACGGTCATGAATCTCAACTTCCCGGGCTGCGAATGTGCCGCGATTGCGGACCACCACCCGCAGGACGGCTGGTCGGCCAACCTGGATTTCCGGCGGCGCAACTTTCTCGAGGACGATCTGCGGACTTTGGGGACCTTCAAGCTGCTTGTTGCCCGGTTGCCCGGTGCCATCGGCGATCGGCGGGGTTCTCCCCATATCGTCGGGAGCAGCCGCGCGCGTGGAGCCCGGAAGGTAGGTATAGCGGGGATCGGATACCGGTCGCAGTCCAAAGTCGATGTTCCCAACAGGGGTCGGCTGGGCAGTAGCGGTGTAACGGTCGTTGTTTGGCACCGGTGAGGGCTGGCCCGCGGCCGGCCGCGACGGGCCGGTTGCGTTGGGGCCGGCTGCGTTGGGGCCGGTCGCAGTGCCGCCAGCTATGAATTGAATTCGGGTCGGCGGCTGGTCTTGCGGTTCTTGATTGGAGACCGGTTGCACACTGGCATCGCGGCGAAACGAGCGGGGACGCAATGGGTTGTCGCCTTGCGGCAAGTTCGCGGGATCGACAGTAATCGCCGGATAGTTCGCCGGGGGATCATTGGCCGCGGGCTGTGGGGATCCGCCGCGGAGGGGATTGTACGAACCATCGTCCGGCGGCGCATCGGCCCCGGTATGCTGGGCGCGGGCGATGGCCAAGAGTCCCAGGGCGACGATCAATCCAACCACAAGCGAGCGAAAAGCGAAGCGTTTCATTGCATGACCCACCGGAAGGGGGAGCGTGACTGGGGCGGAAAAGGGGACGGACCCCATTTGTGCATCGCACCCGGAGGGCCGTTCCGGAAAATGGGGACCGTCCCCTTTTTCGCCCTGATGAGACGCGGGTAACTACCAAAAATTGGCCGCCATGGAAAGGTCAGTTTAAGGATGGCCAAAGTAAGCCGCGCCAAATTCGCCAGACTTTCCAGTCTGACATCCGGCAAACGAATGCTGCAACTTGCACGCCCGGCCGGTCGTCAGCCCGGAAAGGCTGAAATAGTGTCATACTTCGTGGAGTTGTTCCGAACGAGGGAATGCCCTAGAATCGCTCTTCCTGGCCAGCCTATTTTGTTTTCTCTCTGTTCATGTCCAGCCGCCATCGCAACCAGAAATCAGGAAAATAATGCCCGCTGAGCGGTCCCTCTTTGGTCGCCTTGTGGCACCCTTTGTCGAGTTGGCCGGTTCGCCCCGCGGCCTGTGGTACGTGATGGGCGCGTTCGTTGTCGAATCGACCGCCTATTTCGGCATCCTTACGCTGATGACGATCTATTTCAGCAAAGACCTCCACTGGCCCGATTACTACGCCAGCATCACCGTCAGCGTCTTCACGATGTTCGTGACCCTCTTCATGCTGGGAGTGGGTAGCTTTGCCGAGTCGTTCGGGCTCCGCCATGCCATCACCGCCGGCCTGTTGCTGAGCGTGGTGGGAAGGCTCGTGTACTGCTTGCTGCCCGGCTTCCCCGCGCACCTGGTTACGGTCAACGCCGTTGTCGCGCTGCTCCTCGTGGCGGCTGGTTCCGGCATCCTCCAGCCCACTTGCTATTCCGGCGTCAAGCAATACACCAACGAACGCACGAATTCGATGGGCTACGCTATGATCTATGCCTGGATGAACCTGGGCCTGGTTTTCATCGGCGCACTGTCGGCCTGGGTTCGCCCCGGCGTGCAGGCCATTTTGGATCGATCCGACAGCGCCGCGGCGGTGAACCCCGTGCTGGGCTGGTTCGCCTCATTTTGCCAAAGTGGCGTGCAGGCGGTGAACTGGGCCTGCTTCGGCATCACCGGGCTTACGCTTTTGGCCTTTCTGCTGCTGATGACCCGCAAGGCCGAGTCCGAGCGGGTGCGGCCGGACGTTGCCGAAGCGGCGCCCCACGGACCGAAACCACCGCTGACCGCGCGGGTCTGGAGCTATTTCTCCGAAGGGCCTTTCGGCAACCTGCGATTCCTCTTCTTCATTTTTATGTTGCTGCCCGTCCGCACACTGTTTGCCCACCAGTGGCTGACAATGCCCGAATACATCTTGCGTTCGTACCCGCAGGCGGTGGGCGACAAAATGGAGTGGCTGGTGAACTGGATTAACCCGCTGATCATCTTTTTCGGCGTGCCGATGGTTGCGGTGCTGACCAAGCGGTTCCACGTCTACACGATGATGATCGTCGGCTCGCTAGTCTCCGCCGCACCGACGTTCCTGCTTTGTTTTGGCCCGAACTTGCGCCTGCTGATCACGTACTTCGTGTTGTTCTCGATCGGCGAGGCCCTCTGGTCCGCGCGGTTCCTGGAGTACGCCAGCGAGTTGGCGCCGCCCGGTCGCGTCGCCCAGTATATGGGGCTGGCCCAAGTACCCTGGCTACTGGCGAAGGGAACCACCGGTTTATATTCCGGCTATCTCCTTGCCACCTATTGTCCTGTCGATACGCCGCCGGTGCAGCTCCACACGGGCACATTGTGGTTGATTTATGGGGCTGTCGCCATGACGTCGCCAATCGGGCTCTGGTTGGCCCGCAACTGGGTCCGCCGCGGACTGCATCACTGAAAACCTGCCCGAGAACCCCGAAGTCGGCCGCGACACACCGTACGCGCCGGCAGGCCGTAGGCTGGTACGTGCCGGCCAACGGCTCTCGGCCTTGCCCTTGGCGTTGGCCGCCAGTATATTCCGTGAACACGGATGAACGATTCCCGCGCTATCCAACCGGCCTCTCTTTTTTCTCCGTCCGCCTTTCGCGACCTGGTAAGCGGCCGACGAAAGGAACTCCTGGCGACTGCGCTGCGAAGCGTTCTTGCGGCCGCAGAAGTGCCCTACACGTGGGCCGTCCGTTGGCGAAATCGGTGTTATGATCTTGGCGCAAGGACCATTCACCGCGTCGAAGTGCCCGTGATCAGCATCGGCAACCTCACCCTCGGCGGCACCGGCAAGACGCCGTTGGTCGAATGGGTCGTCCGCCAGCTCATGCATCAGGGTAAGACCGTGGGAATCATCAGCCGCGGTTATGGGGGCCGCGGCGGCCTGAACGACGAGGCCCGGGAACTTGCCTGGAAACTGCCCGGCGTGCCGCACGTCCAGGCCGCAGATCGTGTGGCCGCTGCCCGGCGGGCGATCGGCGAGTTCGCCTGCCAGGCCCTCGTGCTGGACGACGCCTTCCAGCACCGCCGCATCGCCCGCGATCTGGATATCGTACTTTTGGACGCCCTTGAACCGTTTGGATTCGATCATGTCTTTCCCCGCGGCACGCTCCGCGAACCGTCAGCAGGGCTGGCCCGGGCAGATGTCGTCGCGTTGTCGCGGGCCGACTTGCTAACAGTCGACGAGCGAGCAGCTATTCGCCAGCGCGTAGAAAAGCTGTCGCCGCGGGCCTTGTGGGCAGAGGTCGTCCATGCGCCGGTGGGCTTAGTAAAAGCCGAGCCGGGCATAGGTCATTCAGACGAGACGGGGCCCGCACCGCAGCCGTTGGAAACCCTGCACGGGCGGCGGGTACTGGCGTTTTGTGGATTGGGCAATCCGGCCGGCTTCCGGCACACGCTGCGCGTGTGCGGATATGACGTGGCCGAGTTCTACGAGTTTCCTGATCATTATGCCTACGGGCCGGGCGATTTGCACGTCCTGGCAGAGGCCGCGCGGCAGACTGACGCTGAAGCACTGGTTTGCACCCAGAAGGACCTGGTCAAGATCGGCGTTGACCGGCTTGGGGATCGGCCGCTGTGGGCGATCCGCGTGGGGATCGATTTCCTCGCCGGAGACGCAGAGCTTGAGGAAAAATTACGCAAATTGCCATAGCATCGCCGGACCAATTCGCGTAAGATCACCGCGCAAGAGTCGGTAGCCTTTGGCTGGATGGGTCTGGTGCCGGGCGACAGGATGTCGCCCCCGGCGGCACGCTTGTCTCAAATCAGTTCGACATGATTCGTCAAGGAGGACGGTCATGAATACGGTCAAGAATATCCTGTTTTTCGGCCTGCTGCTCGCGGTTCTCTGCGGGGTATATCTTTCATTGAGCCGGCGACCTCAAAGCAGCTTGCCGGAGGGCCTGGGTCTTGACGACACGCCGAAGGTGAAGATCGAGATGGGCTCGCCCGCCTCCGCGGCGTCGAATCCTCCCGCGGGCCTCGATTCCAGCTCCATCCCGGCACTTCCCGCACAACCGCCAGGCCCGCCCACTCCGCCAGCAAGCGACATTGCGCCAACGTTCCATCCGACTGACGGCGGCCAGGCAAACCTTGCGCCGCCACAATCCGCGTGGCCTCCGCCGCTCGAAGTACACTCCGCGTCACAAGTTTCCTACCCCTCAGGAGTCCGCGATCCCTTCAACGGCAAAGCCAGTGCCGCGCCGCCATCCTCCGATCTTTCCACCGCGGCCTTGCCCGCGCCGCCCACCCAAGGACCGCAAAGCAAAACGGATCTCGCCGCTGCCGCCTCCCAAGCGATCACCGGATTGCCACCGCCGCCCCCGGCCGAACCGCCGGCCTCGGCCAAGATCGATCACATAATGCAAGAGGTCAAGCTCAAGGTCAGCGAGAAGCGATTCGGCGATGCCCTCTCGTTCCTCAGCTTGCTGTACGGCAATCCCGATCTGACCGATGCCCAGGCCAAGGTGGTCACTCGCCTGCTGGACCAGTTGTCGGCCAAGGTGATTTACTCGCGTGAGGACTGGATGGGCCCCCCCTACTTTGTCCAGGCCGGCGATACCCTCGACGCCGTCGCCGAACGCTATCACGTGCCAGCCTTGGTCCTGGCGCGGATCAACGGCATTCGCGATCCGCAAAACCTTCGGCCGGGCACGAGGATCAAGGTGATCAACGGGCCCTTCAGCGCGGAAATCAGCACCGATCACTCGGAGATGACTTTGCGGCTGGCCGACCGCTACGCCGTCCGCTTTTCCGTCAGGCTGAGCAACGACCTGACCCAAGCCACCAGCCTGCTCACCGTGCGCGACAAGCGGCCCGCCGTGCCCGGCGCCGGCAATGGAACGGGCAAGCAGTGGATTGAGTTGGGCGGCAATGCTGCCGGAAGCATCAGCATCGAGGGGACCAACGACTCGGGTGTCGCTGGCGGTCACAATCGCAGCACGATTTGGTTGAGCGAGCGCGACATGGACGACCTGTACGGCATGCTCTCGGTAGGATCGAGCGTGATTATCAAGCGGTGACGCCTCGGACAATCCATATCGGCGGCAGCTTCGCCATCGTGCTCATGGCCTATTGGACCTACGCACTGCTGGCCGTGCCGTGGATCGAACCACCGCCGTCCAAGCCAATCGCCGGCGGCAGGGGAAACGAGCCGCCACCGCCGCCGCCCGACGAGCTTGCGATCCTCTTCCCGCCCAATTCCTGGCAGCGGCACGCCAAGATCATACGTAGCAACAACGGCCAGTCGAGGCTGCTCTGGAATGATTATCAAAACCATGGCGACGGCTGGGTGGAACTTATCCCGCTGACGGTCGTGTACATGCCGGATGTGACCGACGGCGAGGCCCCCTCGGAGGATCAGATCCGGCATGCGGTGGTTATGGATGCCCCGGCGGGCGCGAACCTGCACTTTGATCGACCACTGGATCTGAACAAGGGCACCCCCGGACGGCTGATCGAGGGCCGCTTGCGCGGGCAGGTCATAATTCACAGTCAGGGCAAGCAGCCCGACCATCAGGACGACCTCTACGTGGAGACCCGCGACGTCGATCTCAGCGAGGCACAGATTACCACGGCCGCTGACGTCGAGTTCCACCGGGGACTGAACTGGGGAAAAGGCCGGCAGATGACCATCAAGCTCATGCCCCACCTCGGCCCTAGCAACGGCAATCAGGAAGGTCCGAATATTGGCGGTATCGAGCAGTTTCAAGTCGAGCATGTGGAGCGAATGCACGTAGAAATGGCGCAGCCGGCGGGTGGCCGCGTCGCTTCCCGGCCGACCGCCGTCAGCCCGCTGCCGGGTGCGCTTTCTTCCAGTCCGGCGCCGCTGGAGATCACCTGTCGCGGACCGTTCCGCTTCAACCTGATCGAGCAATTAGCCACCTTTCGCGACCAGGTTGACGTTGAGCGGGTCCACCCCGACGGACCGGCTGACCACATGGGGTGCGAGCTGCTCTCGATCTATTTCACGCGGCCAGCCCCGCACGCCGGAGCGCCGGCAAAGCACGCTGCGCCCGGGTTCGATTTGCAGCCCGCCCGCATTGTGGCCCAGGGTACGCCCACTACGCTGGACGCACCGACGGACCGTCTCCAGGCGCGCGCGGAGCGGCTGGAATACGACCTGGTCAACGGCCAGATCTACCTGGAGGATTCGCAGGAGGTGACACTGCACAAAGACACCAACGAGATCCATGCGCCCAACCTTCGTTACACGCCGGGACCGCCCAATCACACGGGCCGCTTCCAGTTGCTTGCGGCAGGCCCAGGATGGCTGCGGGGGGAAATGGCCGACCATCCGGGCCAACAGCTTGAGGCCCACTGGCAGCAGAAACTTGTGGGCCAGCCCCAGGACGATAACGAGGTCATTTCGCTGCTCGGCGGCGCCATGCTGAAATTCCAGGCCATGGGCCGTTTGGAGGCCCGGGACATCCATTTTTGGCTTCGCGAGTTACCGCAAGACCCGGCGGGCCGGGTCGGCTATCAGCCCGATCGACTGCTGGCCGAGGGAAAAGTCGTGGGTAATTCGCCGCAATTCGCTTGCAACGTCCAGTGCCTGGAGACCTGGTTCATAAATCCGTCGATCGGACCGCATGGCGCGGCCGCCGCACCGACTGCGGCAACTCCGGCCGCTCCCGGTCAGGCGTCAGTTTCGCCCTTGAGTGGACAACCCGCGATCCCCGGCGGGCGGCAAGCTCACATGGCGATCAGCGGTCGACTGCTGCAGGCCCGAGTGCTCCTGCACGATCAGCAACAGGGCGAATTGACCGAGGCCACGGTCGTCGACAACGTCCGCGTGGAAGAGACGCAGACGGCCAAGCCGGACGACTTGCCGCTGTTGGTCACCGGGCAATGGCTGCACGCCACGGAGGCCGGTTCGCCCCAGGCCAAAGTCACCGTTACCGGCGCCCCGGCCCATATGCAAGGCCGCGGCATGAGCCTGACGGGCCCCAATATCCACATCGACCGCGGCGCCAACCGACTCACCATGGAAGGCCCGGGATGGATGGAGAAATTCCTCGATCGTGACCTGGAAAACCGGCCCCTGAGCCAACCCGGCACGATGAAGATCGATTGGCAAAAGGGTATGGTTTTCGACGGTCGGAAGGCCCACTTTCAGGACTCGGTCAAGGTCACCGGCGAGACACAACTGCTGCGGACCGGTTGGTTGGACGTATGTTTCCAGCGGCCGATCAGCTTCTCGGAGGCCCAGCCGCAGCAGCAGCCGACGGTTGAAAAGCTGATTTGCGGCGACGGCGTCGCGATCGAGAACCGCGGCATGGACCACGGCCAACCAGATTCTTACGATCGTATGTACCTGCAGAACTTCGAGCTGAACAACCTCAGCGGCGACTTCCACGGCGACGGACCGGGCTGGCTGGTCCGCGTACAGCGCGGCAGCGGTCAGGGATTCATGGTGCCTGGCGGCCCCTTGGCGGGTCCCGGCGGCGCGGCCGTCCAACCGGTCGGTCTTGGACCGCGGTCGCAGACGCCCGACCCCAACCAGAAAACCTGCATCCATCTCAAATTCGTAAAATCGCTGACCGGAAACAAGTTCCGCAAGACGTGCGAGTTCCATGGGCAGGTCCGCGCGGCCTATGCCCCGGTGGACTCGTGGACCGCCACCTTGGAGAGCGACAACCCGAATGTCCTCGGGCCGCAATCCTTCGTGCTGCATTGCAACGACCTGGCGGTGGACGACATGAGCCCCATGTCGGGCAGTGGCAGCCGCAACGTGGAACTGACCGGCTCGGGCAACGTGAAGGCGGAAAGCACGATTTACACCGCCCGTTGCTATCGGCTAACGTACAGCCAGCAGAAGGACATGATGATCCTCGACGGCGACGGCCGCAGCGACGCAGAACTCTTCAAGCAGGAAGGCGGCGAGGGAACGGCGGAATCGCATGTCTCGGCGCAGCAGATCCAATACTTCCCGCGGACAAATCAGGCGATTGTCAATGGTGTTCATTCGTTGGATATGCCGCAAGCCCCCAGGGCGGCAGGTCCGGGACGGCGATGATCGGCGCGACGTACGTCAGCCCGACCATGGGTGCATCGTGCCCGAGGCCGACAAACGGCCGTGCCGTACCCGTTGGCAGGTTGGCGGTTGGCAGCCTGACGTACTTGCTATTCGGGCGGGCGCACGGTTACAATGCCCTTTTTCCCCTGGGGGCTCCGATACATGAAAACGCTGATCAGCCAGGAACAGCTTCGCGACGGCATCGACCGCCTTGCGAAAGAACTTCGTGACCACTACCAAGGCCGCCCGCTAACGATCGTAGGCGTACTCATCGGCAGCGTCGTATTCCTTTCCGATCTGATCCGGAGGATCGATCTGCCGTTGCGGCTGGAACTGGTGCAGGCCCGCAGCTACCGTGGCAACAACACGCGGCCGGGCCCGTTGGTGCTGAACCTCGATCTCTTGTCGTCGGATGTCCGCGGCCGCGATGTGCTGCTGGTTGATGACATTTTCGACACGGGCAATACGCTTTGGGAATTGCTGCCGCAGATCGACGACCTCGGCCCAACCAGTGTCCGCACGGCCGTGCTTCTACGGAAACAGGGACGCTGCGAAGTGCCGCTGCAACCGAACTACGTGGCCTTTGATATCCCCAATGTTTTTGTCGTCGGCTACGGCCTCGATTACCAGGACATGTACCGCAACCTGCCGTACGTGGCCGAGTTGGAACCGTCGGAGGTGTCGGAGTCCGCGAAACCCACCTAATCGGGCTTTCATGTCTGCTTCCGGCTGCAAGTCCCGCCGACGTCCTTTCCGGCTGGCGATCGTCGCCCAGCGGTTCTGGCCCCGCGTCGGGTCGCTGGAGACTCGCGTCGGGCAACTGGCCTGTGGCTTGGCCGATGCGGGGGTGGAGGTCACGATCGTCACAGCCCGCTGGCATCTCCACTGGCCGGCGGAAATCTACTTTCACGAAGTTCCCGTAGTGCGACTCCGGCCGCCGCCTACGGGCGCTGGACCGCCTGGCGCTGGAGCCGCGCCCTGGCCCACTGGATGCGGCGGAACATCGATCGTTTCGATGGCGTCCTGGTGTGGGGGCTGATGCACGAGGCCCGCGCAGTGGTGGATGTCGTGGGTGTCCGCGGGCCGGTGGTCCTCACGCCGGACCGCACCGGACTGCACGGCGACTGTTTTCGACAGGCCCAGGCCTCGGAAGAGATCAGGCGGCGCATGCCAGCGGGCACGTGCCGTAGTGGCCTGCACGCCCGCCGCGCGGCGCGAATTGGAGGCGGCGGGCTACCGGCGGGAACGAATCTTCGACGTTCCCATGGGCGTACCCTTGTCGCCGCCCCGTACGCCACAGACCCAGACCGCGGCGCGTGACCTGCTGGCCGATTCTAACCCAGTGCTGCAACTGCCCGGCAATGCCCCTTTGGCAGTCGCTACGACGCGATTGGCTGCGGATCGCGGCTGGGAGGACCTTTTGACGGCATGGTCGATGGTTACGCGGCAAAAATCAGCAGCGCAACTATGGTTGCCCGGCGAGGCTCCGGCGGCGGACTCGGTCGCCCGGCAAGTCACGGCCCTGGGACTCGGCAAGCATGTAAGCATGCTCGGCATGTTCGACGACGTTCAGGCCCTCTTGGCGGCGGCCGACGTGCACATAGCCCCTGCCGTCGATGGCTCGCCACAAGCCCTCTTGGAGGCAATGGCTGCCGGCACTCCCAGCGTGGCCATCGACGTGCCGGTCAATCGCTGGTTCCTGGGCGACGAGGCGGCTGGGCTGCTCGTGCCAGTGGAGGATAGTGAGTCACTAGCGGAGGGGATTTTGCGGTTGCTGGACGATCCCGGACTGGCCGCACGACTAGGCAGCGCCGGCTGGCAGCGGGCACAAGCAGACTTCGATCTGGCAAAGACGGTCGAGGGGTACCTCGATCTTTTCGAAAATCGCTTGACATCTACCCGCTGCCGCTAGATAATAGACGCTGAAGTTTAGGCTTTGTGCTTTTCCCCCTAGGGAATACCCGTGTTGCGTCCTCGGACGAGTTCGGTTTTGCGATGGGCCCTGGCGGTCGTTCTCGGCGCCGCCTCTCTATTCGGAAGCCAATTGCACACCATCGCGGGCATCCACCATGCCGGGGAGTTCAGCAGGGGCTGCCAAGGCGATTGGTTGTCCATGCACCGGTCCGCGATTAGCGTCGCTGGCGACGACAGGTGCGACGACGGGGCAAACTGCCCCATTTGTAATTTCCTCGCGCAGGGGCGATTTGTTGGAGAGCGGTTCCACGGTCTGTCGATCGCGCTCAGTTTGCCCTGGGAAAGACAGGCGACGACGCTCATCGTGCCGGCGCCCCTTCTTCAGCCATTTCAGGCGCGGGCCCCTCCGTCTGCCTGATCTCTTTGGCCGTGTTATCTGGTGCGGCATCCGCGACTGCGGCGACCCGTTCCTGCGGCCCAGGTTGGATGCTTTGCCCGGTGCACTTGCTACGCGGTTACAGGCGAGTTGCGCCGGGAATAGCCTTCGCCAAACGCGCTTCGGACGCGGCAGCCCGCGGAATTACCCGGATTCGGCCTGAGGTGCCCGCATAATTGCGCGGTATCAAAATCGGGCCAAGAAGTCGTTTTATCCCGGAGGGATCGCCAATTCCATACCGGGTAACTTGTGGGACGGGTTGTCCCGCCCCAGCCCAGGCGAGGTGGTTTGGCGGTCCATTTTGCCGCAGCGTGTTTAGTTTGCCGTCAACGTTTTTGTTCATTTTATAACAAGGAGAAGAATTACAATGAGAAAGTTAATCCGTAAGCGCAAGGGCCAGGGGATGGTCGAGTACGCTTTAATGATCGCCGGCGTGGCACTGATTGCCACGGTGGGGATCACCATGTTCGGCCACAAGGTGGCGGACCTTATCGGCACTGTGGCCGCGATCCTGCCCGGCGCTCACACCGACGACAATGCCCCGATCGTCGCCGGCCACTTGATCGAGACCGACAACAACGGCCCCAATGGCTCGATCGAACTCAGCACCACGTCGATTGTGGCGGCCGACGGCACAAACCGGCTCAACAACAATCTGATCGGCAGCGGCGGAGGGACCGATTCACCGCTGGTGCAGGAGACCTCCACGCCTGGTCAATAGTGGCAGTTGGTGGTGGACTAATGCTACCTTACCCCTCTCGCCCGTTGCGACGGGCGAGAGGTGCCGTTTGCCAGGTCGGGATTAGGGCTTTAGCTTATCCTTCAACAAAAGAGTTGTTCATTTCTCTCAGTCTCAGGATCGTCGCATGAATCTCTGGTCGCTGGTGATTTTAGCGCCACTGACGGTCGCCCTGGTTTGCGGAGTAGCCCTTTGGATTGCGGCGAGTGCACCATGTACTCATGGTCGTCGCCGCTTTGTCGCCGTTTTGCGTCTTTTTCTGCGCCGCCATACAATCGAGCGAACGTAAAAGCAAAATGACAAGCGGTGATAATTGCTCGTACTCCAAAGCTTGCGGCCGCCGCGGCCAGGCCGTTGTCGAATTCGCCATCGTCGCCCTGGTGGTCTATCTGCTACTGGGGGCGATCCTCACATTCGGCCAGTGGTTCTATAGCGGCCAGACCGTCCAACAGGCAGCCGACGCCGCCGCCCGGGAAATCAGCCGCACGCCATTGCTGGCCACCGCCCAACTCATGGACGTCCTCTACAGCAATAATCCTAGCGACTATAGCACCAGCAGCGGCAGCAGCACGGTGCGGACAGCGCTGTTCAATCCGCAGCTTCTGCAATTCGACATGACGGCAAACGTCCCCTCGGGCCAGTCGATGCTCGACGTCATCCAGACTTGGCCCATCATCAACCAGATGCTCTATCCGGCGATGATTGTGCAATCGGGCGATCAGGTCTACGGCGGCAATGCTGCCGACCAGTACCTCTGTTACCCGGGAGTCGTGCCCTGCACCGACAGTACCGGCGCGAACCGGACGGTCTATTGCGTGGCGCGGATCGACAGCCGCGCCGGTGACGGTGCGGAGTCGATTACCTGGGTGCCGGTTATTCAGGAGATCACGTCCGCAGCGGACCAGGCGGCCAACGTGAGCCCCTTTTCGGTTGCCGCGCCGGAGCGAGGGATCGTCGCCCTGCGGATCAACTACGGCTACCAATCGGCCTCGATGACCGCCTTTCCGCCGTCGTCAACCTATCCGCCCTCGCCTAACGGCCCGCCGTGGGTGGCCAACGATACCGAAGTCACCGTCAATCCCTCGAACTACACGCCGATCAGTTCCGCGTCGCCATCGGCCGTGGGCACATACAGCGGTCCCTATGGCCTGGGAACGCAGGAGGCATGGGACGGATGGACGCAAAAAGATCCCGTCCCCCAGTCTCAACCGACACAGCAGCCTTCGGGCGTGCGGCCCTACCGCAGCCTGATTTCGGCCCAGGCGATCTACCGCCGCGAGGTATTTCAATAAAAATGTATGCTTGCGTTAGCCCAGCAATGGAGAGATAAGACCATGCGACCCGTCAAACCCAACGCGCATCGCCGGCCGCTCTGGCGGACCCTGCTGCTGGCCGTCGGCGCAATCGTTATCGGCGGCGCGGCGACTATCGGCCTGCTGGCCGCAACGAACGTCGTTCCACTGGCAAAGCTGGAATTCTGGCGTCCCAAACTGGAGCCGGTTCCTCGGGACTGGATCGCCGTACCCGTGGCCGTTCGTACAATTCCGGCCTACACGATGATCACGAAAGACTATCTGATCAATCCCAAGATCGGCAGTTGGGAAACGGTCTGGTCGCCGCCCAAACTCGTTCCTAAGAACGCAATTCTTGACGTCGCGAAAATTCGCGGTCGCGTGGTGGCTCACGAAAAGTTGCCTTTTACTTGTTTCATGGAAAGCGAATTCCTCCCTCCGGGCACCCGCCCTGGCGTCGCGGCTGGTACGCCCGAGGGCAAGCGGGCGCTTACCTTGGAGGCGGCCAAGCTCAAGGGCGTATTTGGACTGAAAGAAGGGGACAAGGTGGACCTTTTGGCCGATGTTCCCCTGGATAAACTCAGCCTCTTCGGCGGACCCGAAGCCGTGCGGCCGATGCTCGTCGTCCAACCGGCAGGGCATGCGGAGAACGCCGGCAAGACGCGGACGGAGACCCGTGTGCTGGCCCGCGACGTCTTGATCGTCACGCCCGTCACCACACGCATGAAGCCGGTCGTCACCAGTTCGCTGACCCAGGGGACCGCGACACGCAACTTGCCCGTTCAGGAAGTCGTGCTAGCGGTGGGTGAGGACGATATCGGCAGCGTTACCAAAGCCCTCGATTGGGACCTGGGCATACTCTGCGCAGCCCGTTCCGGGCGTCCCGAGCCCAAGGACGTCAACGACGCGGAGCCGGCCCCGTCGGGCCCTGTCACGGTGCCGGTCCTGGTCCGCGAGGTGCCGGCCTTCTCGGAGCTTTCCGAGGCCGATTTCCGCGATTCCGTTTCCCAGCACATCCGCTATGGCTCGGCATCGCTGGCGGAGGTCAATCGCCGCGGCATCGTGCCCAACCTGTCGGACCTGATCGGCCGCGTGGTGAAGCGGGCGATGCCGGTGGGACGCATGATTGTCGAGGCCGACCTGCTCCCCCGCGGCGCACCGCCGGGAATCACCGGGGCCATCGGTCCGGATCGCGAGGCCATGGGGATCGACGCGGCCAAAATCATGGGCGTCGAGAACCTCCGCGCCGGCGACCGGCTCGATCTCCTGGCGAGTTTCGACCTTTCGCAGGAACAGGAGAGGAAGGAGACGGAGAGATTGGCCGACGGAACTGTGCGGGTAATCGAAAGCCGAATGTCCGCAACCCGCGCTACGCGGTTGAGTACGGAGGCGAGCCTCGGCGGTCGTGCGGAGCATTGGTATATCGCCATCGACGCGGAACTGGTCGTCCCGGTGGGCACTATCGTGAACCCGCCGCTGGGCACAGTCCCCACGGATAAAGAGAAATCACAAGTGGTGGTCGCCGTCAATTCCCGCGACGTGCCGGCGCTGGCACAGGCCCTGGCGGCCAAGAATATCGTGTTAACCGCCCTTGCGCGGCCGGCGGGAAGGGGCGGGGCGCCGGCCGACAAGCCCGTCGCTCCGCCAGGCAAATTGGTTGTGCCCGCCGCGCCCAAGGGGCTGCCGGCCTTTGAACCCCTCACGCAGGAATCGCTGCGGAACCTCGAGACCCGCCGTGAGGCGTGGAGTGTGCTGGATGCGGAGACCGTCGCCAAGGAGCACGTCGTCACCGAACCCGCGCAACTGCTGGGACGAATCCTGAACCAGGAGAAGCGGCAGGGCGAATACTTCACTGAGGGCGATTTCCTGCCCGCATGGGTCAAGCCAGGGCTGGCGGCCCGCGTGCCCGCGGGAAAACGGGCGTTCGTGATTCGCATCTCCGAGCAGCAGTCGGAGCAGAAAGTCGAGCGCAGCCAGTACTCGGAGACAAAAACGAAGACGGATCGCGAGCGCGTCAAGATCGAGAATTTGGCGCAGGCGGTGGACGGCACGCACGTCGACATCCTGGTCAGCCGACCGGTCCAGTACGGATCGAACTTCGTTGTGCGGTCGGTGGGGCACACGCTGGCCAACCGCATGCGCGTCACGCCGATCGTTCGCGACGGGATTGTCGTGTATCACACGCTCGTCGACTTCGTTCTGGCCGTCGAGCCGGCGGAGGTGAGCCCGTTGCAAGAGGCGCTGGCCAGTGGGGCCGCGCTGTCTGCCGTTCTGTATTCGGGGCAGACTCCCGACCCAGAGAAAGAGCCGGCCCTGGCCGGTTACGACGGCACAGGCGGTGCAGGGACGATCGAGATGCTGACCGGGAACAAGAGTGGCCAGCTAGAGCAAAAGGTATACGTCTTCGACGCTGGGTCCGGGTCGGCGGGCGCGAGGAAAGAGTAAAGTGGTCATGAGATCGTGGCGAAGCATACCACCGCGTACGACGCCAACCACTATGCGGCTTGTCGATTTGAATAGCCGCAGAGCGACTCTCGTTGCTGCACGTTTCGGGACCAAACCTGGAACACGTGTGACGCCCCTCCGGGGCAAGGATTCGGGTACCAGTGCCGGCTTACGGTATCGGCGACGAAGACCGCCCCACCGCGGGGGCTATGTGCTCGTGCTGTTCGTGCTGATGTTCTTTGCCCTGCTGGGATTGGCCGCGCTAGTGATCGACCTGGGCTTCGCACGGCTCACCCAACGGCAGATGCAATCTGCTGCCGATTCCGCCGCGCTGGAAGGGCTGCGCTGCGCGACGCGCAACTGCAAGGAAAACCGTACCCGACCGCATGGAACTCCGATCCGAACTTCGTGAGCGAAGTGGGCGCGAACGGGACCGCCGATCAGATCCGCCGTTGGGCGGCCAGCCAAGCCGTCGCCGACGGACCGGTCGGCGGCGGCACGGCCAGCGGCGCAGCGCAACCGAGTATGTTCGCCGACTACTATGAGGGCAGCGGCGGAACGGTGCACTTCGGCGCCGGGCCAATCGTGAATTTCAGCGGGGGCATCGGCCCGTCAAACTTCGCCGCCGCACAAACCATGACCTTGCCCGCGGGCGGTCCACCCATTTACCAACCCGTACGAGCGGACGGTTTGCCCGGTCTGGAATTGAATGCCGCCAACGCGCAAAATGGCGACGTGTCGTCCGGCACGTATGGCGCCAACCCGAACTATGGTGCGACTCAGTTGGCCGACGAGGACGACTCTTACAATCGCCGCGATTTTAGTTCATCGCAGGGCACGGCCGCTTCGGCGGCCCCGGCTTTTCTGGTCCGCATGCGGCGGACGAATAATCTCAACGGCCTGGACCAGGAACCGGGCATCAGTTCCAGCGGTCCGACCCTGCCGATACCTTTTGGCCGCGGCAGCATGATGGCCCGCAGCGGCGAGCCGGGTCAATTCAGCGTCTTGTCGGGCGTGACGGTCCGCGCCACGGCCATCGCCAGCGGCGCCCCGACGAGAACCGTAGGACGGCCCGACGCGGCTAATTCCCTGCCCGGTTCCTTGTCAGCAACCGGCTCTCTGTCGGGGAGCACAACCGGCAGCCAACTTTATTATGTGGTGTTCAACCTGTCGCAGTGGCAGTCGTTGTCCGCTGCTTCGACATCTGTGTTCACCATATCGAGCTCGGGCAGCATTCTGTCGAGCGGTGGAACAGCAACCTATGGTTACGTAGCGGACGGCACGGCCGTTGACACCACGGACATATCGCCCGCTTTCCCCGGCGGACGGCCGTATATTGGCCCAACCGCCATGGTAGGCGACCAGGCGAACCAGATTTCCGTGCCCACCCCCTCTGTCTTGACAAACGAATTGCTGCAAGAGCTTGCGCCCAGTGGTATCGCTTATATACCCATTGTCGACGACAATCCGTCGAGTCCGCTTTTCGATCGCGTGATTGGCTTCGGCTTGGTGACCGGCGTCCAGGCTAGCGGCAATGGGATCGCGTTCACGGTAGGCAGCGTCGGCGCTATCGCAGCCCAAAACGTCTCGGCCACGCTCGGCGTACAACTGCCGAAGATATTTGCTCAGCCGACCTCCGGTCCCGCGCTCACAACGCAATTATTTGACGGATATCCAGCTAATACGAACAACCTGGTGCTCGCCCCCGTGCTGGTGAACCACTACCAAGGGCCGAGCCAACCTTGATTGATTGCGTAACGAAGAGTTTACCGCTCGTAGCCGCCAATCTCCTCCACCAACCGGATGAACCGGGTGAGGTCGGCCTGATTTTTATCCCTTACCCCTCATTTTCCCCTTGCCCGTCACACTCAACATCCTGACCGTCAGCCCCGATCCGCGGTTCCGCGAAGAGTTGGATAGCGCGCTGGCCTCGCTCGACGATTTGCACCCCGTGGTCCACCACGCGGGCGATATTCGCCAGGCGGTCGAAGCGGCGCGGAGCCGCCGGCCAAAACTTGCCCTCGTGGAAATGGGAAGCGATGTCCGCCCCTTGCAGACATTCGCCCAGGAGGCATCGTTGGTCTCACCCGAAACCACCGTAGCGGCCGTCTTCCGTCCGGACGTCTTCGCCCCCGACGTGCCCGAGAGCACGATCCTCATCCAGGCCCTCCGCGGGGGAGTGAAAGACTTCCTGCGGCGGCCGGTCTCGAGCAACGAGCTGTCTGAGTTGCTCCGCCGCATCCAGCGATCAGCAGTGCGGCAGGCAAGCTGCATGGGCCGCATCGTCGCCTTCGTCAGCAATAAGGGCGGCGTGGGGAAATCGACAACGGCGGTCAACGCGGCCTGCGGGCTGGCCGTCCGCCATCCGCAACGCGTGCTGCTCATCGATGCCTCGCTGCAGATGGGCGTCTGCGCCTCGCTATTGGACCTGACTCCCGCTACTTCTCTCAGCGACGTCGTCCGCGAAAAGGACCGCCTCGACGAAACCCTCATTCGCCAACTGGCCGTCTCGCACCCCTGCGGTCTGCATCTGTTGGCCGCGCCGGCCGAGGCGGTTGATGCCGCCGACATCGATGACGAGGTCATGTCACGGATCCTCACCCTCGCCCGACGGACCTACGACTTCGTGATCGTCGACACGTTCCCCATGCTCGACCGCGCGATCGTGGCAGTGCTGGACTTGAGCGACCGGGCCTACGTGGTGTTGGAAAACGTCGTCCCTACGGTGCTTGGCGGGGTGAAGTTCCTGGAGGTACTCCGCGGACTGGGCGTCTCGGGCGAGCGGCAGCGGGTTGTGCTGAACCGCCACACGAACCTGCCCGGCAGCGTGAGTCCCGCCGACGTCGCCAATCGACTTGGACATTCAGTCGATCACGTTATTCCCTTCGACAAGGGCGTCGTGATTGCCGCGAACATAGGTCAGCCGTACGTCTTGCGGCCCAGCCGTTTTTTTGGCTGCGGCCGGCAGTTGCGGATCTTAGTGGAAGAAATCGATGGCATGGGCGAGGCTGTGGTGCCCTCGCACGACGGTCAGCCGCACGCTGACGATGATGAAAACCCCCAGGTCCGATGAGCGAAGACAATCTCGATCAACCTTCCGTGCCCGGGCAGGACTGGCGGCAGCGACTGCTGAAGTCGAACCTCTCCCTGCCTAGCGGCCGTGTGCGGCCGACCAAGAAGGCGGTCCCGGCGCGGACGGTCACGGCCGCGCCCGTCGCTTCCACGCCGGTTCGCTCCGGCGGCGCGGAATACCTCTCCGTCAAGGGAACTTTGCACCAGCGCCTGTTGGATGAACTCGACCGGCGGAACCTGCTCACGGCGAGCGAGGACATCCTTGCGGAGTTCGTGCAGACGTTCGTCGACGAGGCATTGCAGAACGAAGACTTGCCGCTGAATGAGGACGAACGCCGTCGCCTGGTGAGTGACCTGTTAGAAGAGACGCTGGGCGTGGGCCCGCTGGCCCCGCTGATGGCCGATCCGGCAGTGACCGACATTCTGGTCAACCGCCCGGAGCAGATCTATGTGGAACGTTTCGGGCGATTGGAGAAGACCGATGTCCGCTTCCGCGACACCGACCACCTGGTGCGGATTATCCAACGGATCGCCGCCCGCGTGGGTCGTCGGATCGACGAGAGCTCGCCCATGGTCAACGCCCGGCTGCCCGACGGCAGCCGCGTGAACGCCACGCTGCCGCCGGTGACGATCGACGCGCCCACACTCTCGATCCGCCGTTTCGGCCGCCAGCGCCTGCGGCGGAGCGATCTGATGCAACTGGGCATGTTCTCACACGATATTCACGATTTCCTCGACGCTGTGGTCCGCGGCCGCAAGAACGTGGTCATTTCCGGCGGCACCGGATCGGGCAAGTCGACCCTGTTGGAGGCGCTGGCCGAGGCCATCCCCGATCGCGAGCGGGTGGTCACTATCGAGGACTCGGCGGAGTTGATCCTCGACCAGGAGCACGTCGTGCGGATGGAGACCCGGCCGGAGAATATCGAGGGCCGCGGCCTGATCACTGCCCGCGACCTGGTGATCAACGCCGCTGCGGATGCGGCCCGACCGGATCATTGTGGGCGAGGTCCGCGGCGGCGAGGCCCTGGACATGTTGCAGGCCATGAACACTGGACACGACGGCGGTCTGACTACGGTGCACGCCAACAGCCCCCGTGATGCCTTTGCCAGGTTGGAAACCATGGTCTTGATGGCAGGGCTTGAGTTGCCTTCGCGGGCGATCCGCGAGCAGATCGTCTCGGCCCTGCACCTGATCGTCCACGTGCGGCGGTTTGAGGACGGCGTGCGGCGACTGGAGAGCGTGGCGGAGGTGGTGGGCATGGAGGGCACGACGCCCCAGTTGCAGGACATCTTCCGCTTCGAGCGGCGCGGCCTGAAAGGGCGGCAGATCGCCGGCGAGTTCGTTGCCACGGGCATCGTCCCCCGGGTCGCCCAGGAGCTGCAGGAGCGGGGAATCGAGCTATCGATGGGCATTTTCCAGAAAGGGAAACCGGCCGGACAAGCGAGTACCAGCGGGACGACGCGAGAGGATAGATCTTAGTACTGCAGGCCGGAACAAGTTTGCGCAGTTCCGGCAAGGATTGCTCGCGGTCTGCCGGAACTGCGCAAGCTTGTTCCGGCCTACGCTTTATCACGACCTATATCCCCATGATTGAATTCCTATTACTGGCCGGCCTGATCGCAGCTCTAGGCTTCGTCGCCTGGTACTGGCGGAACGCGCGGATCCGCGATTTGGCCCATCAGCGGTTTGAGCGCGAGGCGCAGGCTGAAGGCACGCCCGAAGTGGCGTCCGTGCCCCTGGCCCGATCGTTCCTTGTCCGCCACCGCTACTTGCCGTGGATGGTCGGTTTCGTGATAGCCTGCGTCTTGCACTTTGTCCTCGGCTGGGCCCTGCCTTACGTGATTTCCATCTCGTTGATCGTGATCCTCCTGGGAGGTCGGCTGGAGGCCTTCGTGGCAGTGGGGCGGACGGCGCTGATCGAGACCCAGTTGGCCGCGGCCATCGACTTGATGGTGGCCGCCTTGCAAGCCGGGGCCGGCGTGGCGGAATCGCTCGAGAACGCCACGATCGAATCTCGCAGCCCCCTGCGGCCGCAACTGGAGGAGGTCGTAGGCCGCATTCGCTTTGGCGAGGACCCCCACACCGTCTACCACGGCCTGACGCAGCGAGTTCCCGTAGAGACCTTCCTGCTTTTCGCCTCGGCCCTTTCCGTCCAGGCAGAAACCGGCGGCAGCTTGGCCCCCACCCTTGCCAGCGTCGGCCGCACTATCCGCGACCGCATCGAGATCGCCCGCCGCATCCGCTCCAACTCGGCCCAGTCCGAAGCCTCCACGCTGGCTGTGTTGGTGCTGACGTATTTCATCGCCCTGATCGTGTGGCGGTCCAATCCCGACCAGATGCACCAGTTTCTCAAAACGACGATTGGCCAGTGGACAGTGGCCGGCACCATCCTCCTCCAGGCCTTCGGCATGGTCTGGATGTCGCTGATCAGCCGGATGAGGTTTTGACCCATGAATCCCCTCGCGGAGATACTGCTTTTCCTCGTTGCCGGCGGATTCGTCTGCCTGGCCTGGATTCTGCTCAGCCGCCTGGGCGCGAAGCGGCGAAGCCTCGATCGCGTGTTCAGCGAGTCGGTCGACCTGGCCGAACGCGCCGACGCCGATTCCGCCCTCACGGGATTCCTCCGCCGCTGGCTCTACCTGGCGGGCTATCGTCAACAATCCGCCCCCGTCCTGTTCGTCACCGCGACGCTCACGGCGATAGGCGTCGGGCTTGCCACGGCCCTGGCCATGTACAGTTCCGGCCTGACGGGCCAATTATTTGCGACCATCCATCGCCTTCCACCGGTCATCGGCGACCTTACGCTGCCGATCGTCTACCTGGCGCCCTGGACGGTGTTTTTGATCTTGGTGCTCTTTCCCTGGATGCTCGTTCGCAGCGCGAGACGGAAGCGGGTCGAGCAGATAGAACTGGACTTGCCCCTAACCCTGGAACTCCTGGCCACGCTGGGCGAAGCGGGACTGGGCTTCGACGCGGCCCTGTCGCGGGTGCTCGACTCGGTGATGCAAGATCGTCCGTTGGCCCGCGAGTTCCGCAGCTATCAATCGGACCTGCTGGCGGGCCGGTCGCGGGTCGAGGCCCTGCGGCGGCTATCCCGGCGATTGGACGTTTCGTCGATGACGATCCTAGTTGCGGCCCTGGTCCAGGCGGAGCAGTTGGGCAGCGGCATCGCCCAGGCCCTGCGGCGGCAGGCCGACGACCTGCGGGACCGCCGCCGCGAGCGTGCGAACGCCTTTGCCATGTCGCTGCCGGTGAAACGGATGATTCCGCTGGTAATCTGCTTTCTGCCGGGCATCTTCGTTTGGGCCTTGGGACCGGCCTTCACCCAGCTCTTCCAGGTGGCCGACACCTTCATGCGAACCAAGATCGTGCATTAGGCGCTATTAGACAGGCGTTCTCCAAGGTGAGTTCTCTCGCGGGGTGCCGCGCCCTGAGCTTACGAAGGGCAGCTTTTTCGCATTTCGTCGTGCCCTTTGCCGGCCATGGTGCAGGCAGGGACGTGCTAGCTCGAGACCAATAATCGCGTGGCCGGGAAGTCCAATAAAGTCCGCCATCGCTACAACCGATACAACCGTTAGAGTCGATGCAGCCGTCACCGCCATTGTGCGCGGCACATATTACAATACGGCCTCTGCGTGCATCAAGGCCCTTGCGGGGTGTGCGGGCGGAGGTCGTTGGTGCTGCGCAAATGGTAAGACGGGTTGCCAATCCGTCGCACGAGTGTATTGAATTGCCGCTCGCCTCGGAGGAGAACCGTGTCGAATCAGCCTCTGCAATCCAGCGCTCGCGCTAACGACACCCGAAGGAACTCCCGGTTCCTTCGGTCGCGGCAATACAGCGGCGGAATCCGCTTTGGTCCCAGGGTACTTGCTTCGGCGTGTGGACTGGTGTCGGCGGTTCTCGCCGCCCGCTCTCTGGCACAGCAGCCCGAAGGATACTATCCGCTGCCGCACGCAACCAGTCCGCCGCAGGCTGCTAGGCAATATTCGGGCCAGGTTGTGACCGTTCCCTATTACCAAGGGGCTGTCGGCTCTGATGCCGCTCGGAACAGTCCGCAGTATCCCAATCAACTCGCCACCTACACGGCACAGGCGGCCGACAACCCCGTTCTCCCGCAAGCTCCTTACGATTATCAGACGCAGATCGTCCACGCCAGTCCGACAGCGACGGGCGAATCTCCTTCGCCCATTGCCGAGAATGCCTATCGCTTGGCGCAGAATCCGCCTGGCCCCGAAATCCTGCGGCCGGGAGCGGCCGTGCCAGTCGAGCAACCCTCTGTTCCACAAGTGCCGCCGCAGACGGAAAGTCGCTTCGAGGGGCTCCTGCCGACCGCCGGGCCTCCGCCCGCCTTGGGGCCGACGCCGACAGCGGAGGTCCAAAAAGAATATGCCCAGTTCGCCGACGGGCGAATCTCGCCACAGGAGACGATCGAAGTCGTCGTCGGCCGCGCCGTTATAAAGGTCCTGTGGGAAAAGCCACGCCGCATTTATGTTCCCAGCGAGGACTTTGTAACTTGCCAGGTGGTCACCGATCGACAGATCGCCATCGTCGGCAAGCGGACCGGCCGGACCAATGTCGATTTCTGGTTTCCCGATCCGCAGAATCCCAACGATCCGAGCAAGGACCGTGTGCTGAGTTACATGGTCGTCGTGCTCCCCGACACCGGTGCAGCGGAACTCCAGCGGTGGCAAGACAGGAAGCGACTGGAGGCGGAGTTGGACGCCTACAAGAAAGGGCTCAAAGTACTCGAAGGGCAAATCAAGGAAGCGTTTCCGGACAGCGCCGTCCAACTATCCTTGGTGGGCGAGCAGGTGGTGGTCCGCGGTGAAGCGAAAGACGTGGTCGAAGCCGCCCAGATCCTTGCCATCATCGCCGAGCATGCTCCCGTCTCGAACCGACGCAGGGGCGTTTCCACGCGAGGCGCCGGCGCGGGTAACGTCAACCTCAATCTCTCGCTCGGCTCAACTTACCAGCAGGCGGCCTTGAACGGGCTGGAAAATGCCCTGCAAGGAGCCGGTTCGCCGGGTAACCTCTCGCTTACCGCCGGTCCCGGCCAGGAACAAGCCGCCATCAATGCCATCCAGCAAATACTGGCCGGCGCCCCGAACATCGTCAACCTGTTGCGAGTTCCGGGCGAGCAGCAGGTCATGCTCATGGTCACCGTGGCCGAGGTTGACCGCACGGCCGCGCGCACGATCGGCATGGACTTCAGCATCACCCAGGGTGCCATGGCCTTCGCGCAGAACATCGGCCAGGGCCTCAACGTCGGCACGGCGGCGGCGGGCACCGTTACCGGGGCCACCGGAATCTCGCCCGCAGCCCAGGCTCTCCGCGACGTTGGTGGCAACTTGCCCACCTCCATCGACAACGGCAATGTGCTCATGGCCATCCAGGCCCTGCGGACCTTGAACTTCGCGCGGAGCCTTGCGGAACCCAACCTCACCACCCTCAACGGCAAGCCGGCGAACTTCCAGGCCGGCGGATCCTTCCCCATCCCCAACAGCATCGTCTTGCCGGGCGGCGCTGCGCAGAGCGTAACCTACCAGAACTTTGGCGTAGCCCTGCAATTCACCCCTTTCATTACCGACCGCAATCGTATCCGCCTGGTGCTGAACGCCAGCGTATCGACGCCCAGCACGGCTACCACCCAGGTCAGTGGGGCCGCGGTGCCCAGCCAGATCACCCAGCGGCAGTTTCAGACTACTGTCGAACTCCGTGAAGGCCAGACGCTCACCGTGGCCGGCCTGATCCAGAATAATTTCAGCGGCCAGTCGAACCGCGTCCCCTTTTGGGGAGACCTGCCGATCATCGGCCGCACCGGAGGCATCGACAGTATAAGCTCCGGCGAGCAGGAGCTCGTCGTGCTGGTCACTCCGGTGCTCGTCCATCCACTGGACATGTGCCAGACGCCATCGCTGCCGGGCAACAACATCTTCGAGCCGGGCGACGTGGAGTTCTATCTGGGCGGCCAGTTGGAGAGCCGGCGGACCTACGATTACCGCGCCTCCGTTCGCACCGATTTCGCCAAACAAACGCGCTACTGCGACGGTAATGATATTTTCATCATCGGTCCGCACGGCACAACCTACGGATGTTGCAACCTGGGCTGCCCGTGCGGCCAGCCGACCCCAAGGCCGGCACCCGATCCCGGCCCTCCCGCCAGTGCGCCCATGCCGCCGGCGGAGCCGGTGCCGACGCCGGGGCCGCAATAAAACAATTACGAGGAAGCAAAATCACATCTCAGATTTCAGATCTGAGATCTCAAATCTCAAATCCCGACTCTGCAAAGCACGAAACATGCGCCGCGTCTGCGTAAATCGATGGTTCGCCTCAGGTGGCCTGGTCCTGTTGGCCTTGGCCGCCGGCTGCGCCCAGGACGGTCACAAGTCGTGCGAGAATATTCCGCCCGGCGCGATTCCCGCGCCCAACGGCACATATGTGCCAGTGGAACCATGCCGAGATGTCCCGTGCCGACCAGGATCATTTGGTGATCTATCAATACGAATGGTCGGCGGAGCCCACACAATTGACGCCCGGCGGGCAGGAGCACCTGGCGCAGATCGCGCAACGATTGCCGCAGGTCTGCCTGCCGATCATAATCGAGCCAGCCTCGGACCCGAGCTTGAACGAGCCACGCCGCATGGCGGTCCTTCAAGCCCTGGCGAATTACCACGCGCCGATCGTTCCCGAGCGGGTCGTGATCGGACGCCCGGAGGCAGAAGGGCTGTACGGGCTGGAGGCAGCAGGCATTGCCCGCAGCATGATTTCGACACAGGGTGGACAAGGGGCATCGGGAGGCGGAATCGGCGGCTCATCGCTGGGCGGAGGAGGAAGCAGCCTCGGCGGCTCATCTATGGGATCGAGCGGCGGAATGGGAGCTTACTGATTTGAGATTCGAGATCTGAGATATCGGAGATCTGTGGTTTGAGGTTTGATAATTCGTTGCTCATGCCCAAGATTCGCTCACACTTGTTGACGTACGCCGCCCTGGCCTGTCTGGCCATGGTTTCGGGCTGCACCACGCCAAACCTCTTTTCCGGCGGACTGCTGGGTATGGGAAGGTCCTCGAGCGAGGACGCTGACGGACTCGATACCGATCGCCAGGAGCTTCCTCCCAAAGAGGCTGCGCGGGCCTGTTTCGTCGCCGCAGAGGAGCTGCAAAAGGGTGGGCACATCGAGCAAGCCATTGCGCTTTACGAAAAAGGCCGCCGCAACGATCCGGAGATGAAATCGATCGCCCATCGCCTGGCAGTGTTGTACGACATCCAGGGCGACAGTGTCCGCTCGTTGGCCGAGTATAACAAGGCATTGCAATCCGATCCCAAGAACCCTGGATTGCTCAGCGATTTAGGGTATTATTACTACGAGCGGGGCGATCTTGCCGAGGCCGAACAATCGCTGCGCAAGGCACTGGCGATTGAACCGAACCATCAAAAAGCATTGACGAATCTGGGGCTGGTGTTGGCCGGAGAGGTGCGTTTCAACGAGAGTTTCGCGGCCTTTGCCAAGGTGGTCGGTCCCGCCGCGGCGCATTCCAACGTAGGCGTGCTCATGGCCAAGCAGGGACGCAACGACCAGGCCCGAGAAGAATTCCGTCAGGCCCTGGCCATGGACGCCACGCTGCCACAACCCAAGGCATTTTTGGCCTATCTCGACAAACATCCATGAAGCTTTCATTCAAGTGAGGGGGCAGGTGTACCACCCCTTGCGGAATACCATGGGTGAAATGCGAAATCTCACGTGGCGTTTATTGAGCGAATCCGGCGGCAAGACGGTCGTCGCACAGTTAAAAATTGCCGACGGTTTCTGGTCCCGACTAGTCGGGCTACAATTTCGTCGTCCGCTGCCCAACGGCCTCGGAATATTGCTAGTACCCTGCGACTCCGTCCACACGTGCTTTGTGCGGTTTGCCCTCGACGTGGTTTTCCTGGACGGCAACGGAATGGTCTTGGATGTCCGCCGCGGCCTACGGCCTTGGCGGGCCGCTTGGGGACCGCGTGGCAGCCATGCCGTCTTGGAGGTGTCCGCGGGAATGGCCGATTTACAGCCGGGGGAGTTGCTGCGACTGGAGCCCCTTGACGCGAGTGTCAAGCCGCCAGCATCTGCCCGGTTTCTCGTGCGTTAGACCTCTTCCTCGCACTTTCCTCCTGCCGTATAGTGAATGATATGGCTGAAATCGTGCGATTCTCGGTATCTCTGGAAGACGACCTGCTGGAGCAGTTCGACCGCTATTGCGCGGAGCAGCATTTCGCCACCCGTAGTGAAGCGGTGCGGCAGTTGATCCGCGACAAGCTCACGGCCCACGCCTGGGAGTCCGACGCCCAGGACGTGGCGGGCACGCTCACTCTGGTCTACGACCACCATCGCCAGCAACTTCGCGACCAACTCACGGCCTTGCAGCACGACAACACCGAACTGGTCATTTCCACGCTCCACGCCCATTTGACCCATGACCTCTGCCTGGAGGTGATCATCTTGCGCGGGCCGGCTGCCCGGCTACAGAAGATCGCCTCGCAGCTTCAGGGGTTGAAGGGAATCTTGAAGGGCGAACTGGTGATGGCGGCCACGAAATAAGGGAAGGGGACGCGGCTATACGTCTCGCGGTTGCCGCTGTCTCAAGGTCTGTACAACCAGCTGCTGTTTCTCCCCCCTCGACATCCTCGACGGCCAGTATTACAATTATGGCAGGCGTAATATCCGGAGTATCCTGCCATGCCAACGCGTCTTGCCGTCATCCCGCTGCTCGCTGGAATCGTCGCCTTCTCCGCCTATCGCGCCGCGGCCCATTTCCAGGTCCTTCTGCCCTCCACGGACGTCGTCGAGGACCAGGAGACCCGCTCGATCGATCTCGACCTCCGCTTCACCCATCCCATGGAGCAGGGACCCTCAATGAACATGGCGCGGCCCCGGCGATTTGGCGTCCTTGTCGGCGGCACGCAGCGAATTGACCTAGCCGGCCGTTTGGCGCCGCGGACGGTTGACGGCAAGTCGGCTTTCACCGCAACAATGCCCACGACCACGCCCGGCGATTATGTCGTCTTTGTCGAGCCGGAGCCGTATTGGGAAGCCGCCGAGCAAAGGATGATCGTCCACTATGCCAAAGCAGTGGTCGGCGTGCTCGGCGCCGAAAAGGGCTGGGATGCCCTGGTCGGCCTGCCCGTGGAAATCGAGCCGCTGGTGCGGCCCTACGGACTTTGGACGGGCAACAGCTTTCGCGGCATCGTCCGCTATCATGGCAAGCCGCTGCCGTTTGCCCGCGTCGAAGTCGAGTATCTCAACGAGGGCCGCCGCGTGAAGCCGCCCAACGACGCTTTCATCACACAAGTGGTTAAGACCGATGCCAACGGCGTTTTTTCCTACACGATGCCGCGGGCGGGCTGGTGGGGATTCGCAGCCCTGGTGACCGCGGACGAGAAGATGAAGAGCCCCGCCGGAAAGCTGGTGGAAGTGGAACTGGGCGGGCTGATGTGGGTCAAGACCGTCGATATGGCGGGGAAGTGAGATCGCCATGCACATTGGAGAGGGCGTGCTCGCAGCCACGCGGGCCGGACAAGGCGTGTTGCTAGTCGGAACGGTCGCCGCCGCCGCGGGCACGATGTTCGGCCTGCGGCGATTGGACGAAGACCAGATTCCCAAGGCGGCCGTGTTGGGCTCGGCCTTCTTCGTCGCTTCGGCCATTCAAGTGCCCATGGGGCCCTCGTCGGTCCACCTCATTCTCAGCGGCCTGATGGGGCTGGTGCTCGGCTGGGCCGTCTTTCCCACCGTGCTCGTTGGATTGACATTGCAAGCAGTCTTCTTTGGCATCGCCGGCCCGACCGTGCTGGGGGTCAATACCCTGGTAATGGCCCTGCCGGGTGTGGTTTGCTATTACCTTTTTCACGGCGCAGTTTGCAGCAAGCACAAGCAGGCCGTCTTCTTCGGCGGATTCCTGGCCGGTGCGCTTGGTGTCATCCTAGGCGCGGGGTTGTCTGCCGTGGCAATGATCATGGCCGGCCAATCGTTCGCCCTTCTGGCGAAGGGATTCTTCGCACTGCATGTCCCCGTGGCCGCCGTCGAGGGCCTGGTGACGGGAAGCGTTGTCGTCTTGTTGCGCCAGGTACGACCGGAACTCCTTCAGGCCAGGCCGCTGGCGATCATGCGTGAGGCGGGCGATGGATAGGCATGACTCCACCCGGCGACAACGGCAATGGCGCGCGATGAACACGCTCGCGGCGCTGTCGATTGCTCTTCTTATCCCCGCCGCGGCGCATGCCCACACGTTGTACCTTTTCGTGCAGAACGTGGACGGCGCCGCGATCCATGGCCGCGCCTATTTCCCCGGCGACGTGCCGGCGCAAAACGCCGACATCATCGCCCGTGACGCCGCGGGCCATGAACTCGGCCGTACGACGACCGACGAGAAAGGCAATTTCACGCTCACGGCCCAGCGGCGGGTCGAGCATCGCCTGGTGGCGGAAACCGCCGACGGACATGCCAGTCGCCCTGCCATCGTTCCCGCCTCAGCCCTGCCCGACGGGCTGCCCGGTGCCGATTCGGCCAGCGGCGCACCCCCGGTTGAATCATCCGCGAGCGGATCGGCCGCCGCGGCGAGCGGCGGCGCGCCAGGAAAAGGAGAAGAAGTTGCTGCGGTCAGCGCACAAATGAAGCAACTTCTCACGCAGGTCGAAATGCTCCGCCAACAGATTGATGAAGACGAGCAGCGGTTTCGCTTCCGCGACATCGTGGGCGGCATCGGCTTTATCATGGGATTTGCCGGCGTAGGTTTTTATCTGAAGGCGCGGCGGACCGCGGAGCGGCAACGTTAGCGTTAACGATTAATCCTTGACGCTGAAACACGGTCGGATTATAACAATCCCAGGGCAGCCGCTCGCTGTCCCCCCTTCGCGCCTCACCAACCCCGCCTCGTGTCCATTTCTGGCAGATCATCCATGAAAAATCGTTTCGATCGTCGCCGTTTCTTGAAGGGCAGCGCACTGGCCGCCGGGGCCCTGTCGCTTCCCCAGCTCTTTTCCAGCCCGAACATTCTCCATGCCGCCAGCCGCGGCGAAAAGGTGCGTTGCGTGCTCGTCGGCTGCGGCGGCCGCGGCGGCTCGCACCTCGACGCCACGATCCACGAGCAAGTCGTCGCCCTGGTCGATCCAATGGAAAAGCAATGCGGCGGTTTCAAGAAAAAGATCGCCGAGAAGAACGGCGACGCCGGCAAGATCGAGACCTTCACAGATTACCGCCGCATGTTCGACAAGCTGCACAAGCAGATCGACGCCGTGTTCGTGGCCACGCCCAACCACCACCATGCCCTGCCGTCGATGATCGCCATGCAATTGGGCAAGGGCGTCTATTGCGAGAAGCCGCTCTGCCACGACGTGGCCGAGGCCCGCAAGCTCCGCGCAATGGCCGAAAGGCACAAGGTGGCCACGCAGATGGGCAACCAAGGCCATTGCAGCGATGGCTATCGGCGGCTGTGCGAGTTCGTCTGGGCGGGCGTCATCGGCAAGATCACCGAGACACACTGCTGGTGCGACCGCTTGAACGGCGGCGTGGGCCCTCGCCCGCCTACCCGGGCTGTCCCCGCGGGCATGCACTGGGATACGTGGATCGGCCCGGCCCCTTATCGCGATTATCACGCTGATCTGCATCCGCATGAATGGCACGGCTGGTACGATTTCGGCAACGGGGCACTGGGCAACATGTGCTGCCACGTTATGGACGGAACCTACTGGTCATTGAAGATCGATCATCCCTCAAGCGTGGAGTTGGAAGCGGTGACCGGCGGGACCGACGAGCGTTGCCCGGTGGGCTCGCGGATCCGCTGGGACTGCCCGGCCCGAGGCGACATGCCGCCCGTTAAGGTCTACTGGTACGACGGATACCAGCAGAACGACAAGACGAGGAAAGGCAATGGGAGCCACTACTTGCCGCCGCTGTTGGCCGAGTTGCGGGCCAAGTACCCGGACGAAAAGTTCGAGAGCAACGGCACGCTATACGTCGGCGAGAAGGGCGTGCTTTACACGGGCTGCTATGGCGGCGACATGCACGTGGTGCCCAAGCAGAAAATGCGGGAGATCGAGCAGCCGCCCAAGACGCTGCCGCGGCCGAAAAATTCCTTTGCCGATTTCCTCAATGCCGTCCGCGAAGGCCACACCGAGACGGCTGCGGGCTTCGAGTATGGCGCCCGGCTGACGGAGTTCGCCATCTTAGGCAACCTGGCCCAGCATGCAGGCAAGGGAAACAAGGTCGTCTGGGACGGCGCGGAAATGAAGGTGACGAACCTTCCGGAACTCAATCGCTTCGTAACCCGCGAATATCGCCAGGGCTGGAAGATGGCGTGATCAGGCAGGCGGAGATCACCCCGCGCGGAGCAACTCCGGCGAGTGCTGCCGCTCTTGCTCGGCCAGGAGCGTATCGACGAGAAATTCGACGCACGTCTCGCACAGCGGCAGCGAAACGTCGGCGCTGGCGCAGTCGAGGTCGTCGATGTGCCAATACTCGACGCGTTCCGCCCATGCGGGAAACTGATCGACCATCATCGCGTGGTGTTCGGCTTTCTTCAGGGCCACGACGAGTTCGGCCGCTTGCAGGTCGGCCTCGGCAAGCTGGATGGGAAACCGCTCCTTGTCGAAGGGAACGCCCAGGGCGATCAGGCGATAGACGGCCAGGTCGGAGATGGGTCCCTCGTGGTCGGCCACGGTCCAGGTTTTCAGGCCTCGGGAGATCGCCCGCCACGCGAGGCCCCTCTTCTTGGCCAGTGCATTGAACAGATATTCGGAAAAACGTGAGCGGTAGAAATTGCCGCTACAGACGAATACGACGGTCTTGAATGGTTGGCTGGGCATCTTCGCAGTTCTCCGTGGTCCCCTTGGGTATCAAGGGTTGAGATCCTACGAAACTTTGCGACAAAGGGAACAGAGCGATTTTTGGAAAGTTCAGCAAGAGAATGAGGTTGACGGGCCCCACATCGCGTGCGGCCTGTCGATTTAATTAGCCGCGGAGCAGCGACACCCTGAAGCGGGAACAGGTGGCGGCGATTCGCGACTACGGTGCCAATTTCAATCCGCTCCAGGGGCTCACGCCGGCTATTGCATATCAACGTTCCGCGGCTAGTAAATCGACAAACCGTAAGCGAGGTGGGGTCGTCTTCGAACGCTCAGCGCCGCGACATCTGATATATCTCGACAGTGCCGTCCTGGCCAACGACGGCAAATCGGTCCGGATGCGCGGTGGGCAGCACGGCAACGGGTTGTACGCTTCGCGCTTGCCGAGCAACAAGTTCGATCTTGCGGCCTTCCGTTTTGAAAACTTGCACTTCCTCGCCCGAGGCCAGCACGATCCACCCGCTGGCCGTAAACGTGGCAACTGGATGATTCAGTCCAGCAAAACGAGCCATCGTCTGGCCGCCTTCCCAGATAAGGAGAGCCCCTTCCTCCAATGTCGCCACGATCCGCTCGACAGAATTCGGCGTCGAGCCGCACAATCCTCTGACGATGCCCGGCACGTTGAGAATCTGTGGTGTCTTTCCTCCGGCAACCAGTACTAGTCGATTGCCGATCCCCACGTATATGCCCTTGCCGCGGCGGCACATGGGAACCGGCACAACGGGCAGGTGAGAAATGTCTCGGTCCGGCCAAAGCGATTGGAAGGCTAACAGTTGGGACCTGAGCGGGCGTCCCTCCGCATCGCGGGTCTGCAAAGCCATGCCGTCTTCCGTTTTCACCAGCACGTGCTTGAACCCGTTGCCGGGCAACTGGATTCCCACGGCGCCGTCCGGCATCCACTCGGGCGTGCCGACCTGGAATTCGGTGGGAATATTTTGCGATGCCGAAAATGTGATCATCGCCAGTGGCGGACGGCCGCAGGCGTGCAGGATTACGGTCTGTCCACGTGGATCGCAGGCCAAGAGAATCGGTACTGTTTCTTCGATGCCTCGCCAACTGTTCCACGATGACGAACCGTCCCACGAACCGCAGGCGATGCGAAGACGGTGTCCTCCGCGTGTAACGGCGTAAAAGCGATCGCCGCAGGAAATGGCGCATTGCCATGTCAAGTTGCCAGGCAACTCGAACGAATTTAGCCGCGTCAATTCCGCCGTGTTTTGGGGCTGCGGCACTGTCTTCCGAGCTGAACCCGCCGTCGGCCGTGGCGGCTGCGTGCGAACGCGAAAATATCGCGACGTATCCCGCTCCAGCAGACGATCGGCAGGCACGAGCCGCCGCAGGGCCTCCAGCAGGTGGTCCAACTCCGGTCCGCTCGCGTCGCGGAGATGCCGCGCGGCAATCTCGCGGGTAACATCGGCAGCCGCGTGGCGAACCGCCTCGTGCGGATACTGAGCGGAGTTCAGCACCAGCACGTCGATCGCCCGCGCGCGGACCGCTTCGCTCAACTGCTGGCGGCGAATCTGGGCCACGCGGCGCTGAGCCGCTTCGTGCCGGCCCAGCCGGCCCAGCAGGGCGAACTCCGCGGCCAGGCAGCGGCCGGCTTGCGAAGAGTCGGGCCAAGCGGCCGCAAGCACTTCCAACGCCTCATCGGGGGCCTTGAGCTTGGTCTCCAGCAGTTCGGCTGCCGCGACGCTGTCGTTTGTGCCCAGGCGCTTATCGACCGCTCGCCGCCAGGCTCTTGCGGCTTCTTCCGGCTGATCGATTTGGGCGTAGAGATCGCCCATCTTTTCGAAGTTCGCCATTCGTTCGTACAACTCGATGGCCTCGGCCCACAGGCCGCCCTTCTCCAGGCAGCCGGCGGCCGCGTCGAGCCGATTCAGCCGATCGCGATAGAGCACGGCCGCCTCGCGCCAATGTTTGCCGGCCACAAGCGCCCCGGCAGCGCTGTTGAAATCCCCCAGCAGGTGCGCGTAGATATAGGCCGCGCGGCGGTAGCGGCCTAGCCGCATTTCCCGTCCGGCCAGTTCCATGTATTTGGTCCGCAATTGGGTATAGAGGTCGCCGGGCAGCAACCACGGATCGCCGGCGCCGCCACCGCCGAGACGGCGGAGATCAAAGTTCACGTTGTGTTTGGGCAGCGAGCTGGCCGGCCGGGCGATGCCTCGATGCTTGCCCTCGCCGCAGGGCAGCGCGAAACGGAGGCCGCGGTCAGGGTCGTTCTGCAACAAGTGCATCAGCCGGTGCAGTTCGCGATGGCGGTCCTTGCGAAGCGATTCATCGATGCCAGACGCCTTCTGCCGCGCCCAATTGGCCAGCTTCGAGAACATGCCGGGCTTGCCGGCACCTTTGCCAGCGGGGCGGCCCCGCGCGGTTTCGCCGGGCGGCTTGCCTTTACCGCCAGCCTCAGTGAGTTTCTGGATCATCCGCGCCAGCCGCCGTTGAAGCCCGCGACCCAATTGGTGCAACATGCCCGGCGTCGGCTCGCCCGGCTCAGGCGGCAGCTCGTCCAGCGTTGGCTCCTCGCGGCCGATGTCGTCGCGGCCCTCGTCGAGCACTTCATCCAGGGAAAGCGGTTCCGCGGGCATGATGGCCGTCAGTCGCGAACAGATACGCTGGCCCGCGTCAGCGGTGTCCCAGGCCGCGGCGCGCTCGGGCGGCCGGGACAGGAAATCGACGACGCGCCGCCGATCGGCGGCTTCCAGGCGAATCATGCCCACGGTTGGGTGGAGAATACAGTCGACCTCGGCGGCGGCCAGTGCGGCCACTTCAGCGTCGGTCGCCGCAGGGTCAAAGCAGGCTTCCACAGGCAGGTATACGCTCGTACCTCCGCCTTTAGGCGGCCTTGTGGGTCCGTTACCGCCTGAGGGTGGAACTACGAGCGCCGCATAGGCCTGGCTGCGGTGCGTCGTCCGCGGCTTAAGCCCTTCCGGCAACACCACGAGCACGCCCTGAGGGGTTAAATCGGCCGCCGAGCGAGGAATTGGATGCAATGCGGCGGCTTCCAACGGCACTCCCCAGGCCACGATCTCGTCAAGCCAGATTTGCGGCTCGCTACCGGGAATCAACCAGGCAGCGGGCTGCCGTAGAACCTTTTCGTCATAGCGAATTTGCAGGGGAAGCGTAATCATTGCAGGGCCGCCACGAAGCCTTCGAGAATGTTGTGGTACGCATATTCTTCGCCGCCGGCTTCCGTTTCGCCCGTGAAGTAATCCATGCCGAAAGTCCAGCCCTCGGAGGTCCAGCCCGCCAAGGCCCCGTCGCGTAGCACGAGCGTCATTTCCGGCAGCGATTGATCGGAGCTTTTCAGGTGCAGCATGCCGCGGGAATCGAGCCAGGCCAGGCTGCCATCTTTCCAGCGGGCAACTTGCAGTGAATAACCGGCGCCTTGCGGCGCGGGCGTAGGATGAAACGCGATAACGACGCGCTTGTCGGGCGATTCGGCCCGGCGGCTTTGCATGATAACCTGGTGATTGGCGGCCAGGGAGATTATCGACTCCGACCTGCGAGAAATCAGCCCCAACCGCCCCTGCGCATCGACGAATATCTTGGAGAAACGGTTTCGCACCGCCTGCGGAACAACCTTGCCCGTATCGGTGTGAGTATACTCACGCCAATGTTTCAAGTCGTAGACCCGCACGACGCGGCGATCACGCAGCCAAACTTCCCGGAGATTCTTGCCAGTGACGTCGGAGAGCACGATCTTGTCGTCCCACGGTGAGACGGCCGCCAACTGCACCCGATCACCGAGCCCGTGGTTCACTGGGATGCGCTGCCGGTCGTCGCCCAAGTGAAAGAGACTGCCGTCGCTGAGGATGCCGATCGGTCCTTCCACGCCGGATACGTCGACAAACGACAGGACGCTTTCGGGCTGGGAACACGCCAAGGGTTGGAAGACCGTGGCGATTCCATCATGTTCAATGGCGAACCATCTCGCCGGGAAGGATTGGTAAAAGAAGCGGTCTTGTCTCCAGGAAATGGCCGGCGGCAACGGAACCGAGGTGATCCTCGCGCCGCCGGTAGTCTCGAACCCATCGACTCGATCTGGATAGACGACAAAGATCACCGAGCCGTGCCCGAAAACTCCACGCGGCTTGCCGTCCTGGAGATCGAGGGCAATGATCTCGCAGCGGTCCGTCGTGGAATTGACGCGGAGCTGCCAGAGGGCTCCCTGTTGCAACATGCCCACCACGGCCAGGCTCGACACCATTTTCCGTCGCGCGGTGGGTCCAGTGAAGCGCCCCGGCAGGCACCCGGTCGCTCACGAGCCGGGCTCCGCGGTTGGAGGCCTGCCAATGGTACAGGCAACGGTCCTTGGAGATGGAAAGCACTCCGCCCGGCGGGGCTTTCCAGGCCTGGGCAAAGCTGAACGGCTGGTGCGAGAGCAGGAGGGGAAACGGCCGGACGGCAAGAATGGCGGGCAGCCCCGCGGCCAGCGACGCATCGATCAACGGGGCACGGCGACGGGCGGGCCGCGAGAGCAGTTTTTCGAGATCGAGCATTGCCTCTCGCAAGAGCTTGCTTCCCCGCCGGCCTTGCTGCACGAGGCGGAAACGGCCCTGGCGGCTGACCGTCGCCAACAACACCGACGGCAGGTCCAAAGTAGCAAGCGACCGCTGGAACTCATGATCGGCGGCCGTGTCTTCGCCCGTCACGATCACCGCATCCAAGAGGCCCGTCTCCGCCGCGGCCGCCGCGGCAAAGGGAGCCAGGCTCAGGCCCGGGTGGGCGTCGGGCTCGAGCGTTTCCATGTGGGCAACCACGCCCACTCGGTCCGCCAATGATACGGGGACTGCTTTCTCGCCCGACGCGCGGAAGACGTCAGTCCGCACGTTCCGCGGGGCGCCTGCCGCCAAGGCCATGCCTACGGCGGTGGCAAAGACCCTTGGCACACCCCACAGCCGCACGCCCGAATCCAACAACACGGCGCGATGCTTGGGCGGATTGCTAGGCGGCGTCTCGCGGCGGAGGTACAGGGCCTCGTTCATGGCGATCCGCACTGCCAAAGTGAGATCGTCGTGGGCCAACTCGCTTGCCAAGAGGCGATCCAGCGGCCCGCGGTTGCTGATGTCGGATACCCCGCCCACGGGAAGATCCTCGCGGTCGGAAATCGCCCGCGGCAGATGGATCGCTGCCAGCATGTGCCGGGCGATGCGAGCCAACCCGCCGAGCTCATCGTCGTCCTGCAGGCGGTCGATCAATTGCCTCGCCCGCTCGGCCGGTTCCAGATCGACGTCGGCCGGCTCGACCGCTTGCTCTAAGCCCGTCCGAAACCGCAAAACGAAGGACTCAGCGTCGAACTTCGCCAGACCTTCATGCAATAGCCGCAACTCGGCCAGGACCTCGCGGAAGCGGTTCTGGCGGCCGGGCTGCGACGCCACCAACCCCGGCTCGGGATACTCGCTCAGCACGCGGACGATTCGCCGGGCATTTTCCGCCCGGACTTCGGGTCGAGATTCCTCGAAAACCATCGCCGCCAATTCGGCCTTGCCCGCCGGCAGCGTTCGCAGATCGGCTGGAAGATAATGCACGGCGTCGAGCTGGACTATGAGTTGCGGCAACCAGTCAGGCAGGTCACAACGATCGACGCTGGCCAGCATACCCGCCTGGGAGACGAGGCTGTTGGCCATTTCCGGCCAGGACTCACGGCAGGCTGCCAGCAGCCAGACCAAGGCGTTCATCGTCGGCAGCCCCCGCGATGCCAGCCGCGAGAGCACCGGCAGCAGCTCCTGGCGGAAGACGATAGTGCCGCCGTCGGTCCAGACGACGGCTTCGGCCGCCGTATCCCATCGCCAAAGCGAGGTGGTGCGGGGGGCAAGGTAGCGCCGCGCCGGCACGTAGTCGTCGATTTCTACCATAACAGTGGACTGTACGGTTTACCTGCACTCGTCGACCCGCAGGCGGGTGGCCCGGCGAGCTTGTCTCACCCTACAGCCTGAAGTTCTTCTCCGTCTCCCTCACCGCCGCCCTTGTCGCCCGCACAAACGCATCGCCCTCGATCTGCTCCCATCTGCCGTCCTCATGCCATAATGCGATGTCGCCCGCAGCGAGACCCAAGAGGTTCCGTACAATGGCCGGCTCGACCGCTGGCCTCCAATTCCAACCGGCCGGCACGGCAACACCGTCGCGCTCCACCCAATGCTGCCCCGGCAGCGGCGGCAAAGGGCGTCCGTGAATCGCCGCGCGGCCGTCGGCCGAGACGGCAAAACGCCAGCGGTCCAGCCGGACTTGCGGGGCCTCGACCGCATAGCTGCTCCACGCCCGCCAGCTCGTTAATAGGAGCGAAGTCTCTTCTTCATGGGCGGACCGCACCAGCACCAACGGCACCCGCGCCTGGCAACGACCGGCGAACCGGCCGGGCGGCATAGCAAGTGCCATCCAGCGCGACAGAGCCAACCAAGGCCCTTCCGGCAGCCATCCCCGGGGCACCCGCGCGGCGAAGGGCAACAATTGCCCGTCCGGAAGGACGGTAAACCGCACGGCGCGCGGCACCGCAGCCAGTCGTCGCTGCAAGACCTCATCGGCATCCGGCCCGCGGAGCCAGACGGCATCCGGTCCTTCGCAGACCTCGATGTCCGAAACCTGGCGCAAGCGTGCGGCAGCCTCCGCGTCGGCGCGATCGAGTCGCATGGCCCAGGCGTGCGCGTTCACGTGGCGGCTCCCAACGGTTTCCAAAGAGCATCGACCTGTTTCTGCAAAAACTCCCGCTGTTGGGCGTCCTTGACCCACTGGCAGCGGGCGGCCAACAGTCCCAGGCGGTCCTTGAGATAGGATTTTTCCGTAGCCGCCAGATCGGCCGCCGCTGCCCGCTCGGCGATCCGCTGCAAGTCGCGGGCCAGAGATTCCGGGTTGGGGGCGTCGGCCCCTTGGGCACGGGGATGGCTCTGGTCGCGGCCGGCCCCGCTGCGGTTGATAGCGTCGTCGACGAGCGAAGCCAGCACCTCCTGCTGCTCCTCCGTGTCCCAGATGTAGCGAAGGACCCACAAGTCGGTCGCATTGACGCACAGTCGTCCGCAGAGCAGGGCGCTGGCGGCCATCAATCGCTGGAGGCGAACGGCACGGCGGTCGGAGATGGGAATGCCGGCGTGGCGCAGGCGGTGGACTAGTTCGACGTACGGTTGCCGCACGCCGGCCAGATCAACGTCGGCAAGCATGCGGTTTAGGCGGCGGATGTCTTCAATATCCAGCGGCGCCGCGTTTTCACTGCGCGGCAGGTCGAGCTTCCAGCCGGCTTCGAGCACTTCGCTCAGCCGCTCGGGGGCCACGTTGTCGCAGGGCACGCGAAGCAGGAAGCGGTCGAAGAGGGCCCCCAGGGCGTCGTCTTCCGGCAGTCGGTTGCTGGCCGAGACGACCATCAACAGCGGCAGCGCGCGGGTCTCGCGGCCGCGGCGGAAGACTCGCTCGTTGAGCACCATCAGAAGGCTATTGAGGATCGCGCTGTTGGCGTTAAGCAACTCGTCAAGGAAAACCAGCGACGCCTCCGGCAGCATGCCCTCGGTGTTCGTCACCAGGTCGCCCTCACGGAGGCGGCGAATGTCGAACGGCCCGAACAGTTCGCTGGGCTCGGTAAAGCGGGTCAAGAGATAATCGAAGACACGGCCATGAATGCGCCGCGCGAGGTCCTGGACCAAGGCGCTCTTGGCGGTGCCGGGCGGCCCAAGCAGGAACAGGTGCTCGCCCGCGACGAGCGAAACGCCCAGCAGGTCGATGATCTCGTCCTTGCCGACGAAGGCCGACTTCATCGGCGCAAGGACCTCGGCGGTAAGACGTTGGCCGAGTTCGACATGGGAGAGAGAGGCAGGGGGCATGGAGCAGGGAGGTCTCGGGACCTGGGTCTTAAGTCTTAGGTTTGAGATTGCTGATCTTCGTGTTCGGGTCTGACTCAGCCAATTTTGGCATCCATTCGTTGCTTACATTCTCTCCCAGCGCTTCTTGCACGGCGGCGCGGACCCGCGGGTCGCCCAACCGGGTGCGATCGCGATGAGCTATTATCCTATCGCGATAGACGCCCAAGAGACAAGGATGGTTCGCGATCGCCTCAATCGACGGCGACTCGACGCCGGCCACGCCCACCGACGACAGCGGCCAATCGGCGGCCCATTTCTGCAGATATTCCAGCAATGGATCGCTCTGGGCCTCACGCCGGGCCATCCGCAGCACGTCGGGAAGAAAGCGGAAACTGAGATCGACGCTATAGTGTACCGAGGCCCCATCTTGATCGCGGCCAGTGCCGGCGGGCGGCGGGACGCCCAGCGCCGCGGCGAGCATTTCCTCGCCTGCATCGCGAAAAACGACAAACTGGCAGGCATGGAACAACGACACGGCCGCCCAGGACGCGGCCGCCGGCAGCAGGGGTGGCGGTTCGCCGGGCAGGTCGAGCCGGTAGACGGCCTCAAGCCGGGCGAGCGTGGTCTCCGCCGCGGCGATTTCCGCCGCATCCAGCGGCGCGGGTGCAGGCACGCCGACGCGACCGTCGTCAAAAAGCTGCTCGATGAATTGGCTCAAGACGGCCGGCATGGCGTACCTCGAAGTCTTGCCACTAGCGACTGGCGTCGACCACTACTTGTGAGTCTACCAGTCGGTGGCAAAAAGACAAGTCGCGCCCCGCCGCCGGGTCCCGAACGGCCCCGCTCCGCCGGAATAGCTCGTCGTTCAGATCGATGAGCGGTTCGCTACGGGCCGTATCGGCGTTGCCACCTTCCCGCCGACTACGGGCGGTCTTTGCGTCCGGCCGCTCTTCTTGTCGAAGTTCCGGATCGCACTTCGCATGAGAAGCCATGCGGCAATTGTGTAGCTCACCAGGCCAACCAAGTACGCCCCAACAGCCAGAATCGCAAACGGGTCCCAGCGAATGCCCGTCGAATCGAGCATGAGAATGGCCATGCCCGGTCCCGCCAAGAGAAACGGCACGCAGAACGGCGCGGCCACTATGTTCACCGGGCAACAGCAGAGTTGGGCGCCACCGCCGAGGACAACGGCAATCGACAGCGCAGTGACCGTGGCCCGGAGCGTGGTTTGGGCGCGCTGCGAGCAGAAGACGCCTAGCGCGGCCGCAAAGGTGGTCACGATCGCCATGCCCAAGAGGAAAAAAACAACGCCAAGCAAGAATGAAGGCTGAAGCAACAATGCCGGCAGCCACACCACCGCTAGCAGCGGCGCCAGCATACGCAACGGCCATATGCTGCCTAGAACCTTCCCCTTGATGATCTCGCCGGGCTCCAGCGGCGTGCCGATCAGCACGTCCCAACAATCGCGCTCCCTTTCCCCAGTGATCGAGCCGGAAGCGCGGGTGATCACGGTCAACAGGCCGCAACAGCACAAGAAGGTCGAGACGCCCAACGCGTACGTAGAAACCGTCCCCCGTTCCGGTGCGGTCGGGCTCTGCAACGAAGCGAAAAGCATGTACGACGTCAATCCGCAGATCACGATGAAGACCAGGACCAGGATGCCACAGCCCAGCAGTCCCAGCCGCGAAGAGCCGCCTTCGATGTATATCTCCTTCCAGTACATGGGATTGTCGCCGATTTCCCTCCGTCGCCGTCGGACGAGGCGTGACCTGCGTGTAACCGCCCTAGCCGCCTCGCGAAGATGGATGCGACGCATGAAAAGCGTCGCCACTGCCAAGACCATACCGCCGGCAAGCATCTGGTTGCGAACCAGCATGAGAACGACCTCCCACGGTTCGGCCGACTTTCCTAGGGCCCAGCCAAAGTGAGACTCGACGAACGTCAGCACCGGGTTCAACACGGCGACCTGCTGCATCCATGGGGCTGCAGTCAGCGGCAGCGGCAACACCCACAGGCCGAAGAACACCAGGTACGCGCGGATGACCGCATCGCGGGCCTTGGCCGTCCAGGCTGATATGGCCAGCGAAATCTCCGTCACGAAGACGACGGTGCTCAGCGTGATGGCCGTTAGCGCCACGAGTGATTGAGGGGCGATGCCGCCCAAGAGCATGGCCAGAGCCATGACCGGCAGGCCGGCCAGCACCAGCCCTAAGACCTCCAAGACACGGCCGCCGAGCTTGCCGACGACGATCTCCAGGCTGCTCAGCGGCGTCGTGAACAGGTACTCCATCGTGCGGCGTTGCCGCTCCTGGGCGATGGCCCCGGCGGCCAGGGCGGGGCCGATCATGAGAACGGCCGAGAGTTGCATGACGCCGAAGGTCGCCAAGAAGGTCGAGGTGAACGCGGCCACCGCGTTCAGATCGCCAACGCCCCAACCGACGGTGACCAGGTATGTGAAACAAAGCGCAAGGAAAAGCGCGGCAGCATAAAGCGCCCGCAGGATGAAGAACCGCTTCCGCCGCGCCGTCGCCACCAGGTCCACGGCCAAAATCGGGCCGGGCCAAATCCGCACGTTGCTCAACCATCGGACGATTGCCGCCATGGAACGCGCTTGCAAAACTGTGGCGTTGGGGGTCTTAGGTCTTGGGTCTTAGCATAGTATCGCCGTGTGCGGAGGGGAAGCAAGCCGCCGTCCGGCGGTCGGCCGGTTGAAATTCGGGGCCAGCATATGCCCGATTCTCTTTCCCCTTTGGTTCTTCCCGCAAGTCCGGACCAGGAATTCGCGGCATTCTATCCAAGAAACGTTCAAGAAGCATCGACAGACAGTTCGTGGCTTCGGACAATGAACCGTATGATCGACAATCCACTGCCACGTCATTGGTTCATGCATACGCCACACTCGGTCGTCGGCCTGGGAGTGGCCGCGAAATTGCGATCAGGCAGCGATTCGTTGCCCGACGCTCCGGCACTGCTTCGGCCGGAAGCCCGCGCACTGCGCGTCGGCATTATCGCCGGAATAGAGGCCCGGTGGGACTGGGCAGCGACTCGATTGGTCGAGCACCTTGGCAGCGATCCGAGGATGGCCGTCTATTTCGCCTGGGACTGCGTGAATCTGGGCATCGACGACTCGGTCGAATACGATTGCCTGGTGTTGCTGGGCTGGCCGGCCGCCTGCAACCGCCAGCGGATCAAACGGATCGAGCTATACTGCCGTGGAGGCGGAGCATTGGTCGCGCTGCGGGCGATGCACGCGGAAGTCCCCGGTTGGTCGAGTTTTGCCGAAGATGTGCTGGGCGGACGGCAGCGACTCGAGCGGCAACGCCGTCTGCTAGAGGTCCAGCGGTCGGAGACAGCCTGGCATCATCCCGTACTGGAAGGCGTGGAGCCGATGCTCGCCGAGGGCCAAGTCTATGATGGGCCTCGGCTGGCGCCCGACACGACGGTGCTCCTCACTGCTCAGAGCGGCCACCGTGCGCAGCCGGTCGCCTGGGCCCGGCGGCATGAAGGCGGACGCGTCGTCTCCAGCACGTTGGGGTTGGACGACGACTTCCGCGAGCCGGCCTTTCTTCGCCTGATCTCCAACGCCATTCGTTGGACCGGGGCCTAATTCATCGGCGGCGGGGCAACTGGTATGGAAAGTCCGTTGACCGTGACCTGGGCGATGCCATCGGACCGATTGCCCAGGTATTGATGCACCAGAGTATTGATCGTATAGCTGATCGGCCGCGTCGACCCATCGCAAAAGCACATGTTGAAGCCATTGATGTGGGCGCTGCCGAAGTTGATGCAATCGTTGTAGCCGTGGCGGTCTCGCAGGGGAACATCTCCCGGGCCTGTATAGCGGGTGATGTCCTCGTTGTCGCCGATGTAGGCACATTCGTTATCGCCGAGGTCCGTGCCAATGAGGTACAGTTCCGGTTGGAGGTACTTTTCCCCCGCCAGGTAAGTGTTGGCCAGACCATCGGTAATGTCGGCCGGCGAGGTGAGCATCATCGCTGTAATAATGCCGTGGGCGCCCCATTGCTGCACCGTCATCATCAGTTGCCGTAGCGAGGGATTCGTGGAAAGCGTGGGAAACTGCGCCGGACGAAGGACCGCCGTCGCCGTTGCCGTTGTAGTTCGACCAGAGGCCAATCGTTCCGGGCGAAGCATAGACGTCGCCGCCATTGGCCGCGTAGTCGGTCTTGGCCACCATCGACGGCGGGTTGTAGTTCGCCGCCGACAAACTGGTAAAGGGGTACAGAGCGAATGGCCGGCGCGTGGGGCAGAGAAAGCCGCTTAACGGAATGGCGGCACGCTGCCCATTAGCCACCTTCTTGGCTGCCAATGATGGATTCGTCTGTGTGGGATCGAGCCCCATTCCCAGATCGTGCAGCGTGGGCTGGTCCATGTAGACCAGGATATTGTAGATCCAACCGCCGGGCTGAGCGTAACTGAAGCCCCGATCGGGATCGCCCACCCATCCCCAACCCCAGCCACCATGGGGATAAGTAGAGTGGTCGGTAACGTGGTGGTTCATCGCCACACCGATCTGCCTGAGATTGTTCAAGCAGGTGGCGCCACGGCCGGATTCTCGCGCCGACTGCACGGCCGGCAGGAGCATGGCAATAAGAATGCCGATGATCGCGATAACTACCAATAGTTCCACCAGCGTAAAGCCGCGCCGGGAAAAGGCTGTTGACGAGCCCATAAGATAACTCCCTCGGTCCGAGGTCAAGAACGTCTATACCCCCCGGAATCCCTACACTGAGCCCGGGAACCATCTACCCTGAGTTTCGCCGCTTTGCCGGTGGTTGTCAAGCTTATCCGCAGGAAAATGCGGCCGTAAAATATGCGTAGGCCGGAACAAGCTCGCGGAGTTCCGACTAGAATACGACCAAACCCTTGCCAAAACCGACCCGAGCGCGGACTCCCCGAAGCTCGTGACGGCCTACCGCGGCACGAACTCGTAGACCTCGACGCGATCCGGAGGTTCGGGCACGCGGTCGTAATCATTGTCCTGAAGCATCGGCAAGTACTGCGTGGCGACCAGTTCGTATTTCTGTTGCATCTCGCCCAGCCAGTGATCGAAGGCTGCTTCATCATAGGGGGTCATATGCGACCAATACTGCACGCAGGCCAGCGGCCGTCGCCGTGATACCCGTTCGGGGTTCCACGGCCGGCCATGCGACAAGCGTGGCGAATAGATCCGCTGGTTGCAGAGGAACTGCGGGGAAACGCAATTCTGCCACGAGGCGCCCGGCGGCGGAAAATTCCGCCTCAGATCGCCGGAGACTGACAGCACCTCATGGTCCCGCTCCATGCTGCCCCAGAACCATTGAGCAAAATCCCGCTTGCGGATCTCCTGTTGTTCCTTGCCCGGCAAGCGAAAGTCGCGGGCGACGGCCAATGCTAGCAGAATCAACAGGCCGAGATTCACCGCCAGAATGACCGGCGGTGTTCCTGCGCACAGACATGCCCGGCGTGGCCCCGCCTTCGGACGCCCTTCCGTCCGCAAGCCGTGATAAAAGCAGCCGGCCAATCCATTGCAGCAGCGCGGCGGCCCCCATGCCGGCGAGAATGCACACCAACGGCGCCAAGTGCATGGCCAGCCGCATGTGGCCGCCGTAGGGGAAGCGGTGAATTGCGGCGGCAAGAAGGTTCAAGGCGAATGGCGCCGTGCAAAGCAACAGCAGGTAGTAGCGGCCCCCGCGAACCATCACACCCAAGGCCAGCAGGCAGAGCGCCGTGGTGACGACACTGCCATAGTGATCGCCGCCGACGGGCATGGCCAGCAGCGGTCCAGTATGCGTCCGGACGAGCCAGTTGAACAGACCGGATAGAGAATCACGGGGAGGGAACGCTCCACCCCACATGCGGGCCATCAGGTCGAGTTCGGCCCCCGCCTGGGCACCGGCGGCCAACCGGTACCAGGCAAGAAAGCTGCCGGTCAGAGCCACGTTGTAGGCGATCCATGCCCGCCAGGCCCCACTTACTCGGCAGTTCCATAGCACGGCCGCCATGAACAGGCTCACACCCCCGGCAACGAACACCGCCGGATAGGACAGGCCCAATACTAGCGGCACCACGGCCGCCAGGGCCCAAAGCCAACGCGTTTGGTTGGGCTGCCGCCACCAACGCACCGCCAGAAGGAGCAGTAGCACCGAGGCCATCTGATCGACCGCGTAAGGCTTCATCTCCGTAGCGTAGCGGAGCCCCGAATAGGAGACGGCGAAAACTCCCACAGCCAAGACCCGCGCTGGGCCGCGAAGGAGCAAGCAGGCTAGGCGATAGAAGAGGAACAGACTGGCAATGCCGCAAAGCAGGGGGAAGAGCCGCAACGCCCACTCTTGAAAGCCCAGCAGCTTGACGTCCGTCAACTCGGCCCAGAGGAACAGCGGTGGCGCAACCTGGTGGAAGTCCAGCGGCCGCAGCAGCTCGGCGTAGCCGCGATCGATGAAGTTCATGGCCAGCATGGCCTCGTCGCCCCAAAGCGGAAAACGCAAGAGGTAACGGATCAGCCGGGCCGCCAGGCCGGCCATCAAGAAAATTGCGATCCAGCGGGCCTGCCAGTCGGCTCCCCCAGGGCGTGCGACCGCGGTGCCGACCCGGAAAAGCATCGCCCGGCTCTCTCCATGCACGGTCGATCGGTCGCATAACGGCGTGGCGCCAAGCGGCCTGAAGGTGGAACTACGAGCGCCACCAGCTTCCTCCGCGTGGCGACACCGTGCGGGCATTGGCTGGCCGGTCTTCCATGGGCAATCGCGATCTTGTCCTTCCGACGGGGAGGGTAGCCAATATTGCCACGGCCGACAAGGGCAGTTGGTCTTGGACCGCCCAGCAAAAGTTGTTACACTCCGCGGCCATTCCCAACGAATTTGGTTCTGGAAGGAGCAGTCGCCGTGGTCATCGATAGTGACTACCGATCGGTCAAGTTCAGTTTGAAGACGGCGTACTATCTTTGCCATTGCAGCCTGGCAGCCTATGGCGGGTCGGGAAATTGGCCGCAAACGCTTGGGCTGGGCGACTCAATCCGGCCTTTCCAGTGCGAGAACTTCTATGGGTTCGTGGCCGCCCAGCGAAACGTGGCTATTGTCGCCTTTCGCGGCACGGCCTCGATAGGCAATGCCCTTACCGACATCGAGGCTGCGCTGATCCGCCACGATATTTTTCCGGGCCTGATCCATTGCGGATTCGCGCGAGCGTCGGAGACCGTGTATCCCACGGTCCGCGTGCTGCTGACCGCGCTGGACCGGCACATGCCGATCCTGGTCACCGGCCACAGTCTGGGTGGGGCGATGGCGACACTGGTCTCGCACCGTCTGGCTATCGAGGGATTTCCCGTTCGCGGGGTCTATACCTACGGTTCGCCCCGTCCCGGCAACCGCATTTTCCACGACGCCTATCGGCTGCGCAACTATCGCTTCGTGAACGACAACGACCTGGTGCCGCATTTGCCGATGCACTGGTGCTATCGCCACGTCGGGGAATTGAAGCTGCTTACTCCCGACGGCCGAATGCTGGAGGAATATACCCACTGGAAGCACAAAAAGCGGCAGCTCGTCAAGCACGCCAAGCACGTGCAGCGGGCCCACCGCAAGGACGAGGATCCGCCCTTGAAACTGGGCGAATTCGACTGGTTGGCCGATCACCATCTCGACGGCTACCTGAAAGGCATTGCGCGGCTGCTGCCTCGCGTGCCGCGGCGCCGCCATCCGGAATACGCCGGCATCGAACTGGACGCCGTGCCGCTGGAATACCTTGACGAGCCGGCCGAGCAAGTTGTGCCCCGGCCGAAAATGTTGGATGTGAAGAACCCCGAGCTCGCGAAAGGGCCGCTCCCGCCGCTATCGCAAAACGAGTTAGCGGCGGCGTTCCTCAAGCAACCGCTACGCGGAATTGGCGAATGACCGCGGTGCAGGCGTATTGCCTGCCTACGGCTTCTCCGCCGGAACGACCTCCGTATAGCTCGCCCCGACGCGGATTTCGTCGATATCGTAGCTGCCCCGACCGTACGGCTGCATGCCGATAGACAGCGTATCGGACTCGGGATAATGGTAACTGCGGGTCACAACATCTGCCTCGGCGTTGCGCGGCTGCGTGCCAAGGCTCGGGTTAATCCACATGTGGATCAAGTCGTTGCCCTTCTGAAATGTGTAGCGAACGACGATCAAGTACGTTTTTCCCGCTGCCATTCGACACCCACTCGACGCGGTGTATACCGTGATCTCGTCGCCCCAGCCCTTGCCGATGTTGGTGCGGCCAATATTCACCACCATCTCGCCGATGGCCGCTCGCTCCGCGCGGATGAGGCAACTCGTCCAGACCTGCGTCCCTTCCCGCGCATAGGGGCACGCCAGGCTTCGCTCGATCCTGACATGGGGCGGCCTGCGGCGATTGGTTTCGTCGGCATCGGTGGATTCCACGTGCAAGGCACGACCGCTGGTCTTCAGCCCCGAGTACGTCAGACCCTGGGCCGCAATCGTCAGCGGGGCGTTGAATTCCACGACCTTCCAAGGCGTCTTGAAGCCGCTACCGCCGTGGAGGCCGTCCAGCGCCGTGCCGGCCGCATAATCGAAAGATTCGGCCGCCACAGGGATCTTCATCACCGTTCCCTTCCACCCCTTGACTCCCTGGCCTAGTGGCGACTCGCCAAACGGATTGACGCTGCGGACCCAATAATGATAAATCTTGCCCGAAGGCACTTCGTTATCGCGAAAACGGTTGAGCTGGGTAAGGAACGCGGCAGGAATCCTTCCCGAAATCGGCTGGGCCTTGGCCGGATCGTCCGCCTCGCTGCGATATACTCGATAATACTCGGGGTAGTTGTCGCTCTCGGCCCACAGCACGTCGACGCCGCACGGCCGCACGCCTTGGGTCGCGGTCGTGTCGCCGGGAGGGCTGGAAGGCCGCTCGTCGCGAGCGAAGGCCGAAAGCAACGGAAATAGTCGTGCCGCCGCGGCCGAAACATCACGCCAGCCTGGCTGAGAATAAGGCCAAGGCCGCACGTTCCATATCCGCTCGGCGAAAAACGGCAGGCAAGGCAAGAGCATCTCCAAATGCCCTTCGCCCTGAGCGGGACTGCCGAAATCCCAAGTCGCCAGCATCGCGCCTAGGATGCGGCCTTGGAACTTCGAGCAGTCGCGGGCATTGATGGGTTCCCCGAAGGGGCCCTCGCCACCGAAGCGGCTGAGTTGGAACTCGTCGAAGATCCATCGGCCCTGCTTCAGGGCCTTCAGGCGACTGCCGGGCAGTACGTACAGCGGCCGCCAGGACACATTGCAGAGTTTGTAGCCCGCTGCCAGCAGGCCCTCGGGCGTGCCGCCCCAGGTGGCACTGTAGAAATCGACGACGACGTTCTGCTTGTGCGGTGATAGATCGGGATCGGCCTCGCCGGGACCATTCCAATACATCATTTTGATCTCAGGATTCTTCTCCCTGAGGAAACCGAGCATTTTCACCGCTTCCTTGCCGTTGCAGCCCCCTTCGCCGTAAACGGGGCCGATGTGGTAATACGGCAACCGACCGCCCGGCCACCCCTTGGCGAACTGATCGTAGGACCGCTGCGTCACTACCTTGAGAAAGTTCCAGAAGCGCGGGTCGTCCGCCAGGTTGGCGTGAATTTCGTACTTGCCGCGGTGGTCGATTTCATCCACGTAGCAGGTGAAAGGGGCCCGTGAATTGAATCGGCGGGTCAGGACATCGGTCCAGAATGGGTCGTTGGGCCTCATCTCGTTGTGCGGCAGCAGACAGACGCCCCGCGCCTTGGCATAGGCAATCACGTCGTCCATCTCCTGCTTGCTCCAGGCGGCGTGCCCCTGCATGAGCCTGGGATCGGCGCCGTTGCTCGAGTCCATCACGGCCCCCACCCATAGCGCCTCGCTGGTATGCAATTGGAGTACACGGACCTTGTAAAGCCGCATGCAATCGATCACTTTCTTGACCCATTGCGGCGAATGGTAGCCTCCCCGGATAGAAACCTGCAGGGCGCGGAAGGCGCGGTCGGCGTCGTCCTCGACGGTCATCCGCGCGATCTTCAGCCCACTACCGCCTTGCTCCAATGCTTGCAGGACGGTCATCATGCCGAAGGCGACGGCCTGATACGTTCCGCCGGTGACCGTTACCCTTTCATCGACGCGCACGCGGTAGGCATCCGGCCCTCTGAGTTTCGGGTCGTCGGTGGCGAGTTGCAGCACAATCCGGGCTGCGGCCATATCCTGTCCGACGAGTAGGCGCACACCGTGCGAGCGGCGGATGTCGGCGGCCAGCACTTCGGCCAGCGGCGCCAACTCGTGGTCTAGAGCTACGACGCGAGAGTCGCGAGCGAGGGAAAGACTGCCGTTGCCCAGGACAAGCGACTTGGGCAGCGGCAGGATCGTGGGAGCGGAAAAAAGGCAAGCCGGTGCTGCCGCGATGAACAGCGCAACGAACAAGCTTTTGAGCGCCATGGCCAAGTCCTTAGCGCCGGCGACGGACGGCCAGCAGCAACGCCCCGACGGCCAACAGCAGCAGCGTTCCCGGTTCCGGGACCGCCGCCACGCTACCGGCGGGCGAAGCAGCTACCGGCCCGCCGGACGCCGTAGGATCAAAAATGAACGTCCCGCCCGCGCCCACCGTCAAGCCAGTTCCACTGGGCAACGCGGCGGCCATGGGGATGGTCAGCGTCCCTTCCTCAACCACGGTGGGGCCCGTGTAGCTGTTTGGCTGCAGGAGCGTTAGTGTCCCCTCACCGAGCTTCATCAGGCCGCCGTCGCGGGTCGTGCCCAGACTTGGATCGTGCTCCAACGATTGATTGACGGAAGTGTCGAAGGCGTTGGTGTCGATTTTAGCCCCGCCCGCTGCGACGTAGGCATCGGTCAGGTTGGCCATGAGGTGGTCTGAGCCTTCGGAGATCATGATCGGAGTGTACGTGGCATCGCCCTGCGTTGCCTGGAGCACGCCGCCGTTGAAAATGAATACCGCGGACCCGGTGGGAGCGGTGAAGACGGTCCCGTTGTTGGTTGTATTGACAACGTTGGGCGTGCTCAGCGTGCCGCCATTCAGATCATATTCCGCGCTGCCGCCGGCACCGCCGCCCAAGACCACGCCCGGGCCGGTGGCGTCGCCGAGCCAGCCGCTGGCCGTGGCGAAGGTCTTTACCGTGCCGCCATTCTGGACCACTAATCCGGAGCAGGCATTGCCGGTGTTATTGTCGTACCCGACGAAGAGAATTCCAAAATACATGCCCGAAAGATCCAGAGTGGCATTCTTGTTGATGATGAGCGTGCCGGGGTTCGACATCGACTCGTTGCCAACTTGAAAGACCTTGTAGTCGTTCGGTCCGCTCGTCGCGGTCCACGACCCGGAACCGCTGAGGATGACAGTGCCGGTCCCACTGCCGTAGTCGCTGGTTCCAATCAACTGGTCGGCGTTGCTGGTGGCGTAAGCGCCGGTGAGCAGCAGGGTCCCGCCCGCCGACACGTGAGTGCTGGACTGGTTGGCAAGGGTCGTGCTGCCACTGATTTGCAGGACTGATCCGGTGCCGTAGACGTTGAGGTAGGCCTGGTTATTACCATTGACCTGTCCAATGGAGTTGTTTCCCGGCATCACCAGGGTGCCGCTGCTGACGGTGGTGACGCCGGTGTAATCGTTGTTTCCGGAAACGGTCAAAATGCCTCCCCCGGTCTTGAGCAGGCCGCCCCCGCCAGAGCTGTCGACGATATTCCCGGAGATCAACGCACTGGCGCCGTTGGCACTGGCGGCCACTTCGATTTGGCGGGTCTCGCCGTTCAGGTCGATGCTGTCGGTGAAATTCACCTGGTTGTTGGCGGAGGGCGAGCCAAACGTCAGTGCGCTACCTTCGGGCACAAATCCGGGTGTATTGTTGCCGTTAGTGCTGTTGCTCCACAGCAGCGCGGTCCCGGGACTCATGCTCACCGTCAGCGGGCCGCCGTAGGCGGCGAAGCCGCCGTCAGCGGTCCACTGCAATTGGCCGCCGCCGGTGCCGATGGTGCTGCTGAAGGTACCGTTGCCCTCGATTACACCGCCATAGCCATTCTGGGCCAGATTGCCGTTCAAGACGACATTCGAAATCGGCAACAAACCGGCGCCAACGCTTTTCAGGGCGCCGTCGTCGATGGTCGTCGGGCCGCTAAAGGTGTTCGAGCCCGAGAGGGCCAGGACGCCCCCACCCGTCTTGATCAGGCCAGCCCCGCCAACGCTGTCGATGATGGCGCCGGAGATCAGGGCGCTATCGCCGCCGGCCCCCGGCGCGACGAAAACCTGGCGGGTGATGCCATTCAAATCGATACTCGAGGTAAAGGTGACCTGGCTGTTGGCCGTGGGCGACCCGAAGGTCAGTGCCCTGCCGTTGGGCACGAAACCTGCCGTGCCCGTCGTGCCATTGCTCCACAGCAGCGGGTGGCCGTTATTACTGAGGGAGACGACCAGCGTGCCGCCGCTGGCAGCAAAACCGCCATCGCCGGTCCACGCCACCTGTCCGTTGCCGGTGCCCACAACACGGCTGAACGTGCCGCTGCCTTGCAAAACCGCGCCGATGCCGTTTTGGGCAATACTGCCCGCCAATACCAGGCTGGAAGCTGTCGGTAACCCGACACCATTGACGGCCTGCAGCGCGCCGTCGTCGATGGTCGTCGCGCCGCGATACGAATTTGAGCCGCCGAAGATCAGTGTCCCCGCTCCCGTCTTGACCAGGCCGGCTCCGCCGGCGCTGTCGATTACGGCGCCGGAAATCAGGTCGCTGTCGCCGCCCGCGCCCGCTGCCACATAGATTCGCCGCGTCACGCCGTTCAGGTCGATGCTATTGGTGAAGTTGACCTGGTTGTTGGCCGTGGGGGACCCGAAAGTCAGTGCGCTGCCGTTGGACAGAAAACCCACCGTGCCCGTCGTGCCATTGCTCCATACCAACGGATTGCCGCCGTTGCTGATGGTTACGGTCAGCTTGCCGCCATTAGCGGCGAAGCCGCCGTCACCGATCCATTGTATCTGGCCATTGCCGCTTCCGAAGGCGCGACTGAGCGTACCGCTGCCCTGGAATACGGCACCGTTGCCATTTTGTGCAAGATTGCCGTTGAGGACAAGGTTCGAGCTCAATGGCAGACCGATGCCGTTGACGGCCTGCAGCGTGCCATTGTCGATGATCGTGGCGCCGCTGTAGGCATTGCTGCCAGTGAGGTCCGTTACTCCGGCGCCGTCTTGCACCAAGGCAAGCGTGCCGGCGCCATTTTGCAGCGTGCCGCCGAACGTGGTCGTCGCAGCCCCGTTGATGGCAAGCGACACCGCGGCGGCCGCGCTGTTAGTAACCTTGCCCGCTGCCCCACCAAGGCTGGCAACGACGATGCTGTTTCCGGCGAGGTCCAAGGTGCCGGCGTTCACCGTCAGGCCGCCAACGCCCAAAGCCGTGGGGCTGCCTAGTTGCAGCAACCCGGCCTCGATGCTCGTGCCGCCGCTATAGCTGCTGGCCCCACCCAGCACCTGGGTGCCGTTGCCGCTCTTGACCAATGCCAGGGTACCGGTACCACCATCGACGAGCGACCCGCCAAAGCTATAGTTGCCCGCTCCGCCAATCGTCAAGACCGACGCGCCGCTGCTGCTGCTTCCATTCATCACGCCGCCCTGGCCGGCAGCGCTGACCAGCCCGGCGATCGTGTTGTGGTAACCGTTCAACCGCAGGTCGCTGTTGGCGGCGATCGTCACTACCACGGCCGGGTCGATCTGGTTGTTGGCCTCCAGGATCACGTGGCTATTGGCCGCGCCGGTGCCGATGAACAGCGGTCCGGCAATGGCGTCCACGCCATCCGGCTTAGCCAGGGCCAGCGTGCCTTGCTGGACGATCGTGGGACCGCTGAGCGCATTGGCCGCGGTACCGCCGATGGTCATGGGGCTGAACTCATTTCCACCCTGGGCGGCATTGACGAGGAACGCGCCTTGGCCGCTGATTACGCCATTGAAGATAAAGCCGTTTCCACCGCCGGTATCGGCCTCAAACCCGCCGCTGGCGCCAAGGACGAGGTTCCCAGTGAATGTGGGATAGCCGCCGTAGCTAGAGAACTCCGTGGTCCCGCTCGTGACCGCGAAGTTGGCGTTCGTTGAATTAATGCCACCCCAGTAAACGCCATTGAGGGTGACGGTCCCAGTTCCATTGCCCAAACCACCGTGGGACAAGTCGGGGGCGATTGTGCCGTTGTTGACGATCAGATTGCCCCTGAACGCCCCGTTGTTCGCTAACGTCGTGGTATAGCCGCTGGCGTTGCTCACGATGAGCGTGCCAGCGCCCGTTAGGCCGGCGACGGTATTGTTGGCGGCGGCGGCCAACGTCAGCGATCCGCCGTTCAGCGCGACGGTGCCGGTGGAGACGTTGACGACGAGCGCGCCGATGGTCTCGTTGTCTCCCGGGGCCAGCGACAATGCCGCGCCTCCATTGACCGTCAAGACCACGGCGCTGGACAATGCGCTGCCGCCCGCAAGCCGCAGCATGCCGCCATCGACCGTCACCGGGCCGGTGAAACTGTTCGATCCGCTCAGTACGAGCGTGCCCGCGCCTCCCGCCGCGTTCACAGCCAACGACATGCCACTGCCGGCGGGCGATTCGCCAATCGCGCCGGAGATTGTCAATTTGCCGTTTGCCGGCGTGATATTGACGCTCAACGGGCTTTGCAGCACCAGGGGGGCCGCAATCGTGTGGCTACCCAAGGCAACGATGATCGCCGCGCTGTCGCCGGCATTGTCCATGGTGATGGAGTTCGTGCCGGTGGGGTCCATCAGGGTATAGGAGTTGCTGTTGTTGAAGGTGATGGTGCCCACGGTGACGGGTTCGTCCACCGTCACGGTGCGCGGAGCGGTGATCGTGTCGAGAAAGTTCGCCACGCCACCGGCCGCGTTGGGGATGCCCGTCACCCAGTTGGCCGCGTTGCTCCAGTTGCCTTTGGCGTCGACATTCCATGCGTAGGTGATCACCGGCGTGGCGGCCACCTCATCGCCATTGATGATGCTCAATGACCAGTTGCCGGCGGAGGCGGGCGTGAGCAGGTCGTTGAGCGTGGCGGGCGTGAGGAAGTTGCCACCGCTGGAGTAGTCCAAGAGGTCGATGGGGCTGCCGCCTGAGGCGACTAAGGAACTCAGGCTCCAGTGCATCCCACCGGAGGCGTCAATCGTGCCTCCCGCGCCCACGATGATCTCGTTGCCGCTGAGGAAATTGATCGTGCCGTCGCCGTTCAGCGTGCCGTTGTTGACGGCGATATTTGCCTGCGACAGCGAAGTGTTCAACGTCAGAGTGCCGCCATTGACGGTCGTTTGGCCGCTGTAGGTCAGCGAGCCGTTGGGGCCGTTGAGCACTTGCTGGCCCGAGCCACTCACGCCGAAGGCCATACTGCCATTGACACCGGGCAGATTGCCGTTCTGGATCACGCCCGAATAGGTATACGACGCGCCGGCAGCCGGGCTGACAACGAGTGTACCGACGTTGGCTGTTCCGGAGGCGTTCTCCACGATGCCGGTGCCCGCGCCGGTGGAAAGCAGGCCGCCAATCGTATTGCTGCACCCGGCGAGGCGAAGCACCGCGCTGGCCCCTGCCACGGTAGAGTTCAACGTCACGACCGAGGTTGCATCGATCTGGTCGTTCTGTTCCCACTGCACTATCGTATAGCTGCCGCTGCTGGTGCAGTTGACCGCCATGGGCCCGGCGACGGCATCCAGCCCCGCGGACTTGTTCAGAAAGACGGCGACCGTCGTATAGGAGAGGTTGTCGGGACCGATGTTGGTCAAGCCGGTGAAGGTGTTGGCAACGGAACCGCCGATACACTGGTTCCGCTGCGGCAGATTCAAGGTGCCGCTGCTGCCGGAAAGCTGGCCATTGATACTTTGGAGGTTGCCCCCGCCCGTATCGTTCGTGAGTTGGTAGCCGTTGATGTTGACGTTGATGGTCGTGGTGGCGTTTTGAAAGTAAGCGTCACCGGTCAATATCGTATCTTGATAATTGCCGATCTGGGCCGCCGGATTGACGTAGCTGCCGCTGATGGGAACGGTGGGCGTGGCAACCGTGCCGGCGCTGACATTGGGCACAATCGCGCCGCCGCTGCCCGATAGCCACATCGCTGCGTATGTGCCCGAGGCCTGGCCGGCGGGATTGCGGAAATAGATTTGCGACAACTGCGTCGACGTCAGGTTGGTGAAGTTGAGCGTGTCGCCGGAGCTCCAGTTATCGATCTTGATGAAGCCGTTGGCGTTCCACGCAGAGCCGGTGCAATCGCCGAAGGAAACGCTATTGGTGCTGCTGGCGCCCATATCAATGATGCCGTAGGCGAAGAGGTTCAGCACGCCGAGCGAGTCGTTGGAACCGTTGAAGAGCAGTCGGCCGGTGCTGGAGGCGTCGGCATTGGTCGTGCCAGCGCCGTCGCTGCCGAAGTCGATAGTGGTGGCGGGATTGGCCTCACCGCTGTAGTTCCATTGCACTTGGGCCTGGCCGTCGCTGCAGTTCGGCGCGTACATCAGGGCCACCGTGCCGTTGATGGCATTGGACAATCCGCCCTTGTTGAGGATCAGCGTGCCGCTTGGTTCGTAGGTCCCCGAAAAGGTGTTGGAGAGCGTGCCGCCCAGGGTCTCCGTGGGCGCATTTTGCCCGAGAAACAAGCCGCCCCCGCTAAACGCGCCATTCCAGGTATGCGGGTTACTGCCCGCCGCGTCCGTGAGCGAGAAGCCGTTAAAATCCAGCGACGAATTGATGGTCGAGGGGCTCCAGTTTTCGGAGGTGTCGGCAACCAGAATGCCGCTGTTGCCTGCGCCCACGACGGTGTCCAACTGGATGTTGTTTCCCGACACGCTGACCACCAACTGGGCCGCGGCCTGGGCAGTCAGGACGGCCACGGCAATCGCGGAGACCGTCAAGACCCGAAAAAATCGCGGATAACTTGCCATGAGGATTCCATCGCTTGAGGATCGTTATTTCAGACCAGCAAAAGCGCGGCTTCGAGGCCATCGTTCCGTCAAGCCGAAAAAACCGCTTATTCTCAGCGGTCAAGCGTTCTTGCGGCCGACAACCTTTTCCAACGCCTCGGCCACGGTGCGGAGGGCCTTGATGCGGGCGTAATACTTGCAATTGGCTTCAAGAATGGTCCAGGGAGCGTGCGGCGTGCTGGTGCGGCGGAGCATCTCCTCGACCGCCGGCTCGTAGCGGGGCCGCTTTTCACGATTTCGCCAATCCTCTTCGGTTATTTTCCACTGCTTATAGGGCGTCTCTTGCCGCTCCTTGAAGCGGCGAAGCTGCTCGTCGGCGTCGATCTGCAGCCAGAACTTGACCATGACCGCACCGAAGTCGGTGAGTTGCCGCTCGAATTGATTGATCTCGTCGTAGGCCCGTTTCCATTCGGCCTCGCTGCAAAAACCTTCCACCCGCTCTACCAGCACGCGACCATACCAGGTGCGGTCGAAAATCGTGATGTGCCCGCCCTTGGGGACATGCCGCCAGAACCGCCAGAGATAGTGGTGGGCCTTCTCCTCGGCCGTGGGAGCAGCGATGGGCACAACCTCGTAGCCCCGCGGGTCGAGACCCATCGTGAGCCGCTTGATATTGCCGCCCTTGCCGCCGGCGTCCCAGCCTTCGTAGCAGATCACCACCGGCACCCGGGCGGTGTACAACTCGAACTCGGCCTTAAGCAGCCGCTGGGTCAGTTCCTTGCGCTGGGCATCGTACGTCTCGCGGTCGAGCGAAAGGCTAAGATCAACGCGGCTGAGGATCGAGTCGGATGCAGCCGCCTGGCCGTTGCCCGAAGCCGATGCCAAAGCGGTGGCGGCGGATGTCGCTGCAGCGGTGGTCGAATCGGCTGGAACATCGGCTTTTTTCCCCTGCCCATTTCCTGTAGCGGGAGAGGAAGCCAGCGCGGCGCGGACGGCCGTTACCAAAGTGCGAAAGACCGTGAGGCGGGCGTAGCGTCGCTGCGTGGCCTCGACGACCGTCCACGGCGCCGCCGCGGTGCCGGTCTGCGCAATGGTCTCGTCGACGAGCGTCAGCCACTGATCGTAATGCCGATGCTGGCGGTGTTCGGCCTTGCCGACCCTCCAGGCTGTCGCCCGGCTTTCGGCCAGATGCCGAAAGCGTTTTTTCTGCTCGGGCTTGCTGATGTGCAGCCAGAACTTGACGATCACCGCGCCGGCGTCAGCCAATTCCTGCTCGAACTGGCGGATGTCGTCGCGGGCTTGCCTTTCCTCATCACGGGCGATCGACCCGTCGAAAAAATCGTCGAGAACACGGCGGTACCATGAGCGATCGAAGATCGCCCAGTCGCCGGCTACCGGCAGGCAGTTCCAGAACTGCCACAACCAAGGGCGGAGCCGCTCCGCTTCATTGGGCGGAAGAATGGGAAAGACCTTGAACCCGCGGGGATCGATCGCCTGGGTGAGGCGATTGATAATGGTTCCCTTTCCAGCGGCGTCCCAGCCTTCGAAGACCACGATTACCGGCCGCTTCGCCGCGCGCGTCGCCCGCTGGCACTCACCCAACTCCCGCTCCAGCGGCGGAAATTCCTGATCGTACTGCTCCTTGGAAATCGCCTGTTCGAGATCGATAAGTTCCAGCATGACGTGCCTCACAGCTCGCGCTGACCTGGGTAAAGTGTTGGAGTTGCCGCTTCGGCCGGACCGGGAAAAGGACTCCGGCTAAAGCCGGGACTACAAACGACGTGCGATATATCGTAGTCCGCCGGCGCAACGGATGCAAGCATGCCGCAGCAACTCCCGCTAGACACTGGGTTATGGTCCGCTACAATACCCCTGGAATCGAACTTAAAGCCTTCCGCGGTTGCCACTCATGTCGGATCGAGACAACGACTTTTTACTATGGGACAATTGCCCTACCTTGGACAATGCCACGCTCGTGCTGGCCTTTACCGGCTGGATGGACGGCGGGAACGTATCGACCGGCACCGTCGAGCGGCTCGTCGATCTCCTGAGCGCTCCGCAGATCGCTCGCATCGACCCGGAGCCATTCTATATCTACAACTTTCCCGGCCCCATGGAGGTGGCGGCCCTCTTCCGTCCTTACATCGAGGTCGAAGACGGCATAATGAAACAGATCACTATGCCCGCCAGCACGTTCTATTGCCATGAGCCCGCCCGGCTGGTGCTCTTCGTCGGCAAGGAGCCGAACCTCCGCTGGCGGGCGTACGCCGATTGTGTCTTCCGGCTGGCCAGGCGCGTCGGGGTGAAGCGGATCCTGTTCATCGGCTCGTTCGGCGGGGCGGTGCCGCACACCCGCCAGCCGCGGCTGTTCATTTCCTGCAGCGACGCCGCCACGCTGGAGGAAATGACGCCCTACGGTCTGCGGCGGAGCGGTTACGAAGGGCCCGGTTCATTCACCAGCTACCTGATGGCCGAATCGCCTGCCGCTGGTCTGCGGATGGCCTCGTTGACGGCCGAGGTGCCCGGCTACCTGCAAGGGGCCAATCCGGCCTGCATCGAGGCAGTCACTCGGCGGCTGGCCCAGATCTTCAAGCTGCATTTGAAGCTCGATTCGCTCCGCACGGCCAGCACTGAGTGGGAACTGCAGATCTCCAGCGTGATCGAGAACGACAGCGACCTGGCCGAGAAGGTCCATCAACTCGAGGTGGAGTACGACGACGACCTGCTGAAAACCGGGTCGGAGGAAGGGCCGTAGAGCGCGGCGCCTCCAGTCGAATGATGGGACCGGATCCCGCGGCGATCTGGCCGCATCCTGAGGCTTTCATTTCGCCCTGGGGTGGGCCTTTTCGTAGACTTCGCGGAGCGCCGCGGTGCTGACGTGGGTGTAGATCTGCGTAGTCACCAGGCTCTTGTGGCCCAGCAGTTCCTGCACACTGCGGATGTCGGCCCCACGATCCAGCAAATGCGTGGCAAAACTATGCCGCAAGGAGTGCGGTGTCGTTCTCGCGTCCAAGGAAGTGAGCTGCAGATACTTCTCCAGCATCCGCGCCACGCTCCGCGTCGTCAATCGACGGCCGAACTTGTTGAGGAACACCGGCGCGGCGCCGCCAGCCGGCTCGCGGGGATTCAAACGGGCCTTGGCCAGCCATTTCGTCAGGGCCGCCGCGGCATACGAGCCGATGGGGGCCAGCCGCTCCTTGCGGCCCTTGCCGCGGACCCGCAGGATGCCCTCCTCGAAATCGATGTCGCCGCGGTTCAGCCCCACCGCCTCGCTCACCCGCAGACCAGCGGAGTACATCGTCTCGAGGATGGCGCGGTCGCGCAAGCCCGCCACGGTCTTGGCCGAAGGCGCCGCAAGCAGGCGGCCAATGTCGTCGGCGGAAAGGAAGTGCGGCAGCGAACGGCCTTTCCGCGGGTTGCGGAGCGGCTTGGCCGGATTGGCTTTGGCCCAGCCCTCGCGCTGGCCGAACTTGAAGAAGCTCCGCAGCGAGGCAAGCCGGCGGGCAATCGAGGCCTTGGCATAGCCGGCCTCATGCAGAGCCGCCACGTAGCCGCGAAGCTCCAACACGTTGATCGCCTCCGGCGTCGGGCACGCGCCTCCGTGTGCCTCGGCAAGATAGTCGGCCAGCGACGTCAGGTCCTCGCGATAACTCTTGATCGTGTGGGCGGAGGAATTGCGCTCCACGTTCAAGTATTGCAGGAAACGGACAATTGCTGTACGCATGCGAAATCTGCCCAGGACCGGCCCTGCGTGCAACGGAATTCATTCCGTATTGAACGAACGGAATATAATCCGTCCTACGAAGGGCATTCCGCCTCACACCTCTTCCGAGTCGGTGGGCAGCGGCATGCTGAAACGACTGACCGGCCGGCAGCGCTGGCTCTCCTGGCGAATCTTCTGGCTGAGCACGGCCGCGTCATACCAGGTGAAGCTCAATTCCGGATTCGAGGCGTAGCGTCCTAAGGTCCGCAAGGTCTCTGCCCGGCTCGCGTCGTCGTAAAGAAAAACGTACCGTTCTTCGCCCTTGACCAGGGCCAACACGTTAATGTCCTGACTCATAGCCGTTTCAATCCTCCCCTGAGAAACCGTCGTTGTTGACGGTATAGCTTTCCATGCCGAGCGAAGCCCTTCTGGCCTGTTCCAGTACTCTTATCGGACAGTAGGCCAGCGCCAGACCACTCGCGTTTCTCCCGCCCCTCCACGCGCACCAAGCATCTCCCAAATGTGCATGCGGCAACAAAAACGGATGAAATCGTCGCTCCGCCGCATGTAGTCTTGCCAGCCGCCCAGCCGGGCGTCGTCGCGAGAATAGTAGTAGTTTTCCAGCGCCGTGGTGAACTCGACGTCGTTGCCGCGATAACTCTTCATGTGCTGCATCACTGGTTCGTCGGTGGGCATGCCGGGGGCCGGATGGGCCACGGGCGGGCGAGGAATGAATCCATGCGGGTCGGGCCAAACGGCGGGAATATCCGTTTTGTTTTCGCCAGCCGTTAAGGTCGCCGGCGCCGTGGCGGCGGTACTAGCATGGGCGGACCCCGGCGCCGCCGAGGCATCGTGCGAAACCGTGCGGACGTCGCGATTGCCGCCGACCGCGTCACCCTTGAGCGGTTGCCCGGGGGTGGCCGCGGGGGCATTGGGCGCGCTGGTCGCACCGGGCGCCGCAGACGTTGCCGGCGGCAGCTTGTCGTAGGGCGGGGTTTGCGTCTTCAGTTGCTCTTTCGCTAAGGCCAGTTCTGCCTGGAACACCAGCGGTCCGGGAATGTCTTTCTCCCCCGCCGTCCCCCACGGCAGGCCATAACCAGCCGGTATGGGATGGAAGTTGGGATTGGCCGCGAACCACATGACCTGCATGGTCAAGCGCGGCGGATAGTAGGGCGTATACTCCGTGACTACGCCCACCACTACCGCGTCCACGTCCATAAGCTGGGCCAGTCGCCGAGCGTCTTGCTCCTTTTCCAGCCGTAGTCCGGCGGCGTGCATTACTACATCGACTTGGGACACGGGGATTACGACATAGCCGGGCACTTCGGCCAACTCGGCGGCATAGGCCTCGGCGACCTTGCGGCCGTCGAGCGTCGGTTCGGTGCTGGCATTGAAGAACGTGGCGACGGCCACCTTGGAAATCTGGGGAAACGGGTTGTGCAAGGTCGGCTGATGCACGATTTCCGGCAGGGCCATGCAGCCGGAGGTGAGCAAACAACCGAACGTGGCAAACCAGCGCAACATACTAATATTAAAAGACTTACGACGATGAGTCTGGCGACCGCCCAATCAACGACGGCAGCAGACTGTCGTTAATGTCTGTTTTATCGGCAAAGTCGTCGCGTCTTCTCTAGCTTGAATTTCCCCTTCGTGGAACGGAAATCTATTCCGTTTTAGGCGAACGGAATAAATTCCGTTGTACGCGGGGACGTGCAGACTTTGGGATTCGCTTTCGTCCGCAATCGCGTAGAATAGGGAGTCGATACTTACGTCTCTATATCCGCAGCACATCCATGCCTCAGCCCGCACGCAATCCTACCCGTCCCGTCGAAATTGGTTCCCTTACGGTCGGCGACGGCCATCCGATAGCCGTGCAAAGCATGTGCGCCACGAAGACGGCTGACGTGGCGACGACGGTCGCCCAAATCGAGCATCTCGTGCAGGCCGGTGCCGACATCATCCGCGTGGCGGTCGATACCAAAGCCGACGCCCAGGCCCTTGCCGAGATCCGACAGCGGACCAAGGCCAATCTTTCCTGCGACCTGCAGGAAAACTATCGCCTGGCGGCAGACATTGCCCCGGCGGTCGACAAGATTCGCTACAACCCCGGGCACCTGTATCACCACGAGCGGACCAAACCTTGGCAGGACAAGGTGAAATTCCTCGTAGACGTGGCGGGCGAGAACGACTGCGCCCTCCGCGTGGGCGTGAACTGCGGCTCGATCGATCCGGCCCAGCGAGAGAAATACCCCAAGGAGGACCGCATCACCCCCATGATCGATAGCGCCCTGGAGCACTGCGAGCTGTTGGACAATCTGGGCTTCACCCGCTACGTGGTCTCCCTGAAGAACTCTGATCCGGCGGCGGTGGTCGAGGCCAATCGGACCTTTGCCGCCCGGCGGCCCGACGTGCCACTCCACCTGGGAGTTACCGAGGCGGGCATGCCGCCCGAAGGCGTGCTCAAGACCCAGCAGGCATTCGAGCAACTTATAGCGGCCGGAATTGGCGATACGATTCGCGTATCACTCACTGTGCCGGCTTTCGAGAAAGAACAAGAGATCATGGCCGGCCGCAAGATCCTCAACGACATTGCGGCCGGGCGGTTCGTGGGCATGCCGGAGGATGGCCCACGGGGTCTGAACATTATTTCTTGCCCGAGTTGCTCGCGGGTGGAGAACTCAGCCTTCGTAGAGTTGGCGGTGAAGGTTCGTGAGGCGACGCGTTACGCCGCCGAACACCAGATTTCCATCGCCGTGATGGGCTGTCGCGTGAATGGGCCGGGAGAGACGGACATGACCGATCTGGGCCTGTGGTGTGGGCCGAAGTTCGTCAATCTGAAACGCGGTGAGGCGACGCTGGGGTCTTTCACCTACGACGAGATCCTGCCGCGGCTGACGGAAGAGTTGGACGCCCTGATCGCCGCGAAAGAGCGGTAATCAGCGCCAGGGCGTCACCCATCCGATGCAGCCGACGCGGGGTCCTTGTTTGTCGGCATCGACCCGATAGTTGTAGTCGCCGTAGATGCGGTAGCTGTATCTGCCGTTCCACGCCCGGTGGCAGCACTTTTCGAGTACTTCGCTGCGGCTGTGAAGGCGGATCTGCAGCCGCAGGAAACCGAGCTTGCGGAAGGCATGGTCTGCCAACGCCCTGAGCAGGAGGACTCCAAGTAGTTCGCGATCGGCGGCCTCGGGGGCAACCAAAGGCAACTCGATGTCGGCGCCGGCGATTACGGTCGATACCGCCAAGTTCCGCGTAGCCTACCATATTGCCCGATCGGACATCAACAGCCTTGAACGCCAATCGGATGGGAAGTTCGTCTACTCTCGCCGCTAGTCGCTGGGCAAGCTGGTCTCGATCCAGGGGAAAGGCCAATTGGCCCCCCGACCAGTGATCGAGAAGTTCTCGGCCGGGAACCCAGGCCAGGAGAACATCGATATCTTCGAAAGTCATGTCCTGCAAACTGACTTGGGTCGAGCCGTCAAACAATCGCCGCGCGAGGTCATCACTGACGGCATAGGCACCCCCAGCCAGCATTCCCGCTACCGCGCCAAGTCCCATTCCTGAGGGCACCCAGCAAATGCAACCCACCAAATCTTCGACAACAAGCGGCAGGATCGCTGACACGTCGTGATGTACAAAAGGATAATGTATCGCGTCGGCCACCATTACCTCGCCGGGCAGCAGCAGTGCGCCGACCCAGGCCGAGGCGGTCAACGGCTTGCGCCCGCGGAAGAGCACGACCTGGCCCCAAAGAACGGCGGCCACAAATGCGAGGATGCTGAGAAAAGGCCCGGCCGCAACTTCCAAGGCTCGCAAGAAGGCCATAAGCATTGCGGCCAGCGTCATGAGCACCAGCATCCCGCGAACTCCGAAACGCCGCGCCAGGAAGTAGGGCCGCGGCGCGGGTATGGGGAGAATGCCATCGTCAGTGTGAAGTGCCGGTTTGGGTGCCACCGCCTGACGACGCGGGCGGCGCAACTTCCGCTGCCATAACCGCGTCCCGGTCGCAGCCAATGCGCCGGCTTCGATCAAAACCGCAGTCAAGAAGCCCACCCAGGCGCCCAGAAACGCCGTGAACGCGGATAGCCCAACCACGACGGGAAACTGCTCGCCCAGATTCATCAGACGAGGGCGTTCGGTGGCGAAAATGTAAATCCAGAACGTCAAAGTCAACAGGCCGGCCCCAGTGACGACCGTGCGCGTCAACCGCTTCCGCGCAGTCGCCAGCCGCAGGTAGTGCCAGAGGATGCACGCGACGAACACTGCAGCAAGGGCCCACGCTAAGGCTCCATACGCAGAAAGGAAAGCAGCGGCAGCCGGAAGGCAGGCTGCGGCTGCGAGGGTCCACAATCCGAACCCGCGCGCCGCCGGGGGTGGCGGCGACGCCGTCTTCTACAGCACCCGGCTTTAGTAGCTTCTGGCGCCATCATAGATTCTGCCGCGAAAAAGCCTCCGCGCAAAAAACAACTCGAAGGCCAAATGGGCCTTCGAGTGTGAGCTGAAGGTAAATTCCGATCCGAGGGGCAAATGCCACCTACACCCGCGGGCGCGATCCGCCGGTCAGACCGCTATAATCGCTGCGATCTTCCGGGTGCCACAGGGGGAGGCCGCGCATCACGCGATCGGCCAGCATGTCGATTTTGGCCTTCGAGCCGGCAGGCGCGTTGGTCCGACGAAACTCCGCGCTGCTCTCAGCGGGGTTGAAATCCTCGTCGTGGCCACACTCCAAAATCGCTTCAAATACATTCCGCATTAACAAAACTCCAATATCTAAATCGTCTGGATATTCCAGCCTTGGATGGTGGTCGCCATCGCTACTCCCAGCGGAGGCCGGAAACGATCTCACGGCGCCTCGAGCCGCATTCTTGCGAGGGCTCAACACTTTAGAGTGACTTAGGGCCGCAATCGGTAAACTATCTATTATGCACATATCAAAATGTTTGTCAAGCGTTAGGAATCAATTTTTGAGCTGTTAGGAGTGGATTCTCCGCAACCGTGCCGGCATGCGAATCGCCCACTCGCACTCTCGCTACGAGGCCGGGCGCTCTGATCTGCCGGACGGATCGTCCCCTCGCTATCCGCCGGATGTTGGGTTTCGTACTCCTCGCACAGCACCGACGGGCATTCGTCGGTCACGCCGCAGGCCGGGCAGACAATGCGGATCAGATCCGAACTACTGAGTTTGAGATGATGCTGCGAACAGATTTCGTATAGCGCGCGTAGATGGCGGCATGGCATGGCTTGGTACTCCGTTGCGGCATTGTACCACAAATTGCCGTCGTGCGCAATTATCCGGCGAAAAAACTCTGGTGCGAGCTTGTTCCGCCTTACGCGAGGGTCGCCAGGTCGTCCAACCAAGCCTCGATCAAAGTGGTCTGATTGGCATTGCGATCGATATGGGTCAGCGTGTCCAGGCAGCGATCCAAACAGGCGGCCGCCGCAACCGCATCACCACGAAAGTGCCGCTCGGCGGCTTCCATCGGCTCACGCAATTCGGCGTCGACCGGCAGTGGCGCATCGCTGCGGACGCGGACTAGGCGACGGTAAAACTCAATGGCAAAGCCCACCACCTGGCGGAGCCGAGCCCGCCGGGCGGGGGCTTCTTTACCTGCCTCGTCGACAAACTTGGCCACAGTTTGGGCCAAGCCCACGCTGTCTATCACCTCGGCCGACAGTTTTTCCACAAGCGTACGGCGGCAGGTCCAGAGTTCGGCGTCGGCCAAATCGGCCGCCTGCTGGAGGCTGCCTTCGCTATAAAGCGCCAGCCGCGCGGCGGCCGCCTGGTCACTCGCCAGTCCTGTCGCGAGCAACAGTCGGGCGACAGTATCCGCGGCGAGAGGATTGAAACGAATTAACTGGCAGCGGGAGCGGATCGTCGGTAATTGCCGCGCGGGACTGGTGCCGATGAGAATGAGCACGGATCGCGGTGGTGGCTCCTCGAGCGTCTTCAAGAGGCAATTCGCCGACTCGCCCTGCCCCGCCGCCAACAGGTCCGCGTCGTCGATGATCGCGATCCGCCGCCCACCCATGAAGGGCCTCAGCGAAATCCAATGACAGAGCCCTTCGTGCCCGCGAGTTTCGTCCTCGCCGATGAAAAGCCGCACCGGCAAGGTCGCCTTGTCCTCGGGCTTGGCGACGACCTCAATATCAGGATGCGTGCCGGCCAGGGCCATTGCGCAACTTGGGCAGGTATTGCACGGGTCGAGGGCCGCCTCCGGCCTTGACTCGCATAGCAGGGCCTGGGCGAAACGCAGTGCGAACATTCGCTTGCCCACTCCCGCCGGACCGCAAAACAAGAAGCTGCTCGCCAGCCGATTCCTTGCCATGGCCCGACGAAGCTTCTCGACTACGTCGTCGTGTCCTTCAATGCCGTGCCAGCTCACGAGCGTTTTCCGTTAATACCAATTCTCCTCTGCCGCGTCCACCTCATCATAGGCTATTTTATGCAATACACGTTGGGCTGCAAGCCGCAGGTCCTCTTGCACCACCTCGACGGGGCGGGAGGCATCAACTACCACGACCTGGCCCGTCTGCCGCCGCGCCTCGACCAGATATCCATCCCGCACTCGGACGTGAAATTCCAGGCCTTCCCGCTCCATGCGGTCCGGTTCGCGGCAAATTCGTGCTGCGGCCACATCGGCTGGCAGATCCAGGACGATGGTCAGGTCCGGCATTAGCCCGCCAGTAGCAATGCGGCCCACCTCCCAGAGGGTCGCCACGTCCAGCCCACCCCCGTAGCCCTGGTAGACGACGTTGGCCAGAAGAAAGCGATCGGTGACGACGATCTTGTCTGCCTCCAGCGCCGGGCGAATGACTTCCGCCACAAGTTGTGCCCGGGCGGCCATATACAGGAGCATCTCGCTGCGGCGATCGATGGCCAGGTCCGAGCGGTGGAGGAGGATGTCGCGGATCGCCTCGCCCAAGGGTGTTGTGCCAGGATCGCGGCACGTGACCACGTGGTGTCCTTGTTCCGTAAGCCACTGGCAAAAGAGGTTGATTTGCGTCGATTTTCCCGTGCCGTCGCCGCCGTCGATGGAGAAAAACATGAAAGCCAAGAGTGCTCGAGTATAGAGATAGCCGACCATTCTACTCAAACCGGGCCGAACTCGCACGTAGGGTGGCACTCGAAATCCCAAATGCCTGGATCAAACACGCAGGTACGAAGGACGCGAACTATTTCTTCGTGTTCTTTGTGACTTCGTGTTTCCCTGGGCTTTTTTCAGTTTCACCGATTCGTAGTTTGTTTCGAATTTCGACAATCGGATTTGGAATTTTTCCCTACCACGTCCCGGCTTGGCGGACGGCCGGATCCCGTCGGTAGCCGGGGCTGTCCGGCTTGGCGCCCAGACCATCGAGCAGCGATCCGATGTCGCGAGCCGCGCCGCCCGTCTGAGTTATTGGTCCTTGCGGCGCGGCGGGCGGCACGGGCTTGTCGATCGGCGGCAGCGGTGGCGAAGTCTCGGGAGTCGTCGCCGGCGGCTGAATTTCGGCCGGAGTGGGCGGCCTGGCCGGCAGCTCTTCGGCACCCATCGTTTGTCCGCAGAACTGCTGCGTCTGCCCCCGGCTGAAGACCTTCGGATAAGTGTAACCGTAGTCCATGTAAAGGGCGGCCGAGCGGGCGCGGGCCCGGCGTCGCGCATCGAAATAGGCCTTGGCCGGCCATGGACCCTCTGTGAGATAGACGCCGTTGTACTCCAGCAGCGACCCCTTGGTCTTGTGGAGTTGCGAAATCGACTTTGCGTAGTTCGTCACGGCGCGGAAGTAGTCGCTGTCTGCCTGGGCCAACTCTCGTTGCGCGTTCAAGAGGACGTCGATTAGCACCTGGTTGTTCCGGTAGGCGACCCCGACGGCCGCCACCTGGCGTTGAGCCGCCAAACGGCGATTGAAATTGCTCTCACTGATCGCCAGGTTGGCTTCCATGTCGCGGAGGGCATAGGCCACCTGGTGGGAAACTTCCAACTCGGTCTCGCGGAGTTTGGCTCGATCGCGGGCCAGCGCCAACTCGGCGTTGTTCACACCGTCCTTTTGCTTGCGGAACCCAAGTGGTATGTTGGCGGTGACGCCAATATGCCAACTGGCAAATTCCCCGCTGCCAAGGTTGTCAATAGCCCCGCCGCTAATGCTGCTGTTGCCCTCGTCGATCAACTCGTGGCCCTGGCCGAGCCAGCGGTAGCGGGCGTCGAGATCGACGCGGGGGAGGAGGTAGTTCTTGGCTGCGATGAGTTCCAGTTCCCGTTGCTTGACCCGCCAACGGGCCTCGCGGATTTCCACCGAACGACACATGGCCTCGGTTTGCACCTCCGTCCAATCGAAGGTGATCTTGGCCGTCGTCGGATCGTCGGCCGGGCGGATGAACCGGCCGTCGGTGGCGGCGATGCCCATCATGTAGCGGAGCTTGCTTTCGATCTGGTAGAGTTGGGCCTGCGCTTGTTCGGCCGTGCTGCGGAAGAGGAAGTATTGCTCGCGGGCCTGCGCCTCCGAGGCCGCGCCGCCTTGCTGGAGACCATGAACGTAGTTGGCGTAGACCTTCTGCCATGTTTCCAGGGCGTTGTCGCGGCCCGTCTTCGCCGAGTCGAAGTTCCGGTAGGCGTAATACAGCTCCCAGTAGGCCGTTTCCACGTCGGAAACCAGGTTCCGCACGTTGGCTTCGAAGGTGGCGAGGGCAATGTCGGTGTTGACCCGAGCGATGAGCACGCCCTGGTTGAATCCCGGTATGCCGCCCGGGCCGGCAATGCGGTTGTACTCGACGCCGTAGCCTTGAAGCAGGGGTTGACGGATCTCCATCTGGAACGAGGTCGTCCAGTCGTGGAGGAACTCTACCGTGGGATTGTTGCGCTCCAGGTCGTAGTTGGTGGTGTTGCCCACGGAGAGGACCATGCCCGTTGCCGTGGTCTTGCTTAGAGTGCTGTCGAATCCGAACAGGTCCTGGTTCAATTCGCCGGGAATCACGCCTTCAGCGACGTCGGTCGCGTTCACGTTGCGGGGCTCGTGGTTGCGCTCCCAGAAGACGTCCGTGGTCCACTGCGGATCGAACAGCGAGAGACCCGCATTGACGCCAAAGCGGGCGTCGGTCTCGGTGATCGCCGGATCGTAGATCGTGGGCGCGGCCGCCGGGTTCGATGTGATGAAGGTCGGCGGCCCCTGGACCTGCCCGCCGATCTGCCGCATCACCTTGGCATTCTGCAAGGCAAAGCGGACGGCATCTTCCAGCTTCAGCGGCCAATAGTCCTTGGGATTTGGCCCACCCACCGAAAACGGCCGAATCGTTCCCTCGATTTCGCTGAACGGCGGCTCGGGTACATCCGGGTTTTCGATCTGCTGCGACATCCCCAGGTAGTGCGAGAAGTCATCGCTTTCTCGAAGGTACAGCGGCTGTTGCGGGGCGCAACCGGGCAGGGATGCGACAACGCACAGTAAGACCACTGCGACTTTCGGGGGGTTGCAACGCACGGGTCGCGTTCCTCGAATGCGGGATGCCGCACAGGAAGCCGGGGCTTCCTCTGACAGCACGACTAGTATAATTGCCCCCTGCACCGGGCAGCGGTCGCCAGCGTGCGCAATACATGCACGCTGCCGAAACCAACTAACCGGCAAAGTTGTTATCGACAACCCAATCGCTAAACTTGTGAGGTTCTTCGTTATCGGCAATGTAGATGTAAACTAGCCATCCTATGCATCATCATCACATAGCGCAGCATCCCCATCCTTTCCGTAGGGACCAAGGTGGCTGGCGTTTTTCAGGACGACAATATAGTAATGCAGCGCGGCCGGAAGAAGCTCGCGTGGTTCCGGTAAGGATTTGCGGTTATTTCAGCATGGTAGGAAAGCTGCGGGGAAACCCACATCAGAGGGGTCTGTGGAGTTTTTGACTCACCCAGCCGGCCCTACCTGAAGAACTGAATCCCCTCCGGCAGACCTGGCAGAAACGACCTACCTGGGCTCCGGCGGCAAACCGCGCGTGGCGGCTCCCGCGGATTCGGAATCCTGAAGCGGCGCCGTGCAATTGACAATCTGGCTGCTGGCCGGTTCGCCCGTACATTTCGCTGCAAAGTCCACAGTGCCGCGGACAAGGCCGGAAATGGAGACCGTGGAGTCATCGACGGTCTGCTCGCTGCCGTCGCGACGACGCCAACGGCCAAATACGGTCGGGCCGGCAAGCACGGACCCCTGGCCCGTCCATTTCACTTCACGCCAGAGCCGCCCCGGGAAGACGTCGGAGGTGATCACTAAGAGAGATGCCGCTTCGCGGGGCGCAAGGACACAGCCTGCGGCCTCGATATGGATTTCACCCGCCGGTTCGCCGGGATCAAGGCAGCGGCAGGCGAGCAGGGCCTCGGCCTCGCGCACTGTGACCTGCGCGAGATTGATCCGCACCGGTTCGTCGGCCGCCGGCGCCCGGGCGAGGCAAATCATAGGGCCTGGCCCCAAATACAGCACGTTGGCCATTTCAACGGCTACTGCCCCCCGGACTCGCGATTCGAGACCCGCGCCCACGCGGCGTAAGACACAATTGGACATGCGTACGCGACCCGACGGCAAGGCGACGGCAGCCGACCGGGGACTCGAGGCATAATCCCAGAAAATGGCCGGCCGAAGATCCGGCCGACCATCCGCCGATTGAAAGGAGCAGCCCGTGAACGCGCACTCGGCGGCCAACAAATGGACAAGGGCCGAAGTTGCGACATCGCGGCCGGACGCCGTGTTCGGCCGCTCGTCCGTCACAAAATCCACGTTCTCGAACGAAACGCGATCGGCTTCAACCGTAAGACCGTCGCGAGGAACAATAACTCGGGCGCGACCTCCTTGGGCGTGGACCCGCATTCCGGCCTTCAAAGCAAGGACTTCCCCCCGAATCGGCCGATCGGTGGGCAGACGGAGGTCTTCCTCATGGTTGAAGGACGGGTCGCTTATCGGTCCCGCGGGAACTGCTCCGACATATCCCGCCGGAGCAACGGCGGCATCTACCATCGGGTGCGCGATCGGTTCCCGCGATGAGTGAGATTGGCTCGGCTCCGACGCCCGCGGAAAACGATCTGCACCGCGAAACATGTCCTTCGCCTGGCCTTCGGGCCTGCCGTGGTTATGCGGGTCGGCGAGCTTGGCTTGCGGTTGGTTCCGCGCAACCCAGAGTGGCCAGGCCACGGCGACGACCGCCAGCAGAACAACAGTGGCAATCGTGAACCGATGGGGATTTGCCCGCCGCTTGCCTTGAGCCCGTTTGGATCGCAGCCAGGGGGCACGAGGTCGCGCAGCGCTGGCGATGTACCGGGCGATTGCCTGGCTGCCGCGACTTGTGGGCGGGCCTAGACGTTGGGCCGCCTCGGCCATCGACGCGGGACGCCGCTCTGGCAACTTGTGCAGGCATTCGTTGATCAGTTCGACAAGCGGCCCGGGAACATCGCTCGCCCATTGGTGCAGGTCGTCGATGGCGACCGCTTGGGCCGCTTGCAACCGTGCCAAATTGTCGCCGCCTCCTAGCGGCGGGCGTCCGCAGAGCATTTGCCACCACACGCATCCGCAAGCGAAAAGGTCGCTGGCCACGTTGGGCGGGGTTCCGTCCGTCACCCGCTCCGGGGCAAGGGTGCTACAGGCTTCGGGCACGACGTCAAGGTGCGAGACCCCTTCGTAAGGATGAATCAGGCCTCGAAGTCCCGCGTGAGGAATATGGATCTCTCCGTCTCGCGCGACGAGGACGTTTTCTGCACGGATATCGCCGTGGATCACGCCGGCGGTATCGAGAATGCAGAGTTGTCCGAGCATTGCCCGGGCTGCCTCCAGCACTACTTCGGGCGGAAAACGGCTATGGCGCAGGAGGAGATCTGCCAGCGAGGTACCGTCGACCCAGGCGGAGGCCGCCCAGCAGCGCGAGCCGTGTCGTCCGCTTGCGTCAATGATCCCGGCGAACTGGGAAAGCGTTTTCCCCAATGACGCCAGTTTCTCGATCTCCGTAAGCAGGGCCTGCGAATCCTGGTCTGGCGCCGAAAATACAGCCAATCGAACCCATTCGTGCGTTTGCAGGTCTTCCGCTCGATAAATGCTCGCGTAGCCGCATTCATGAACTATTTGGCCCAGAACGAAGTGTGCAACCCTAAGCGTCTCACCTCGGCCCGCGTGCAGGGAAGCCGCCTGAAACTGCGTGAGGACACGCGCTTGGCGAAGGGCATCGATCCAGACCGAGTCGAAACGCGGCAGGTCGCCGGCCATGCGATGGACAGCGGCCTCGACGTTCTCGAAATCGCGGGCTGTTGCCAGTCCGATGCTCTCCAGCAGCGCCACTAGTTGAGCCGGGGCAGATTCCCGCATGGGTTATCACTCAATGCCGAGTTTCTTCTGGATCTCTTCTAACGGCACGCCCTTGGTTTCAGGCATGATCCACAGCACCCATAGCAGTTGCAGAACCATCATTGCGCCGTAGAAGGCGAAGGTGTGGCCCCCGGACCGGGCGGCAATTATGGGAAAAGTCCAGGAAATGCCGGCATCCATGAACCAGTGGGTGAAGCTGCCCAGGGCCTGGCCGCGGGCGCGGACGCGGTTGGGAAAGATCTCGCTGATGAAGACCCAGATCACGGCACCCTGCCCAAAGGCATGCGAGGCCACGAACAGCAAGAGGCCGGCCAGAACGACGGTGCCGCCGACGCCGGTTGCCGCGACCACGTCGGACGGAACTTCTTTGTTGGCCGCGATTGCCTCGGCAGCGGCCTTGAAAGGACCGGCGAACGTATAAAAGGCCCAGGCCACGCTGCCCAGACTCAAGATGTAGCCGACCGAACCGACCAGCATTAGCTTGCGGCGGCCGAAATGGTCGATGACCACCAGGGCCAGCATCGTGAAGACGAGGTTGATCACGCCGAGGATCACCGGCTGGAACATGGCGGCGTTGGCGCTGGCCCCAGCCATGCGGAAAATGGCTGGCGCGTAGTACCATACGCGCATTGACCCCCGAAAGCTGGTTGAAGGCGGCGATTGCCACTGCCAGGAGAATTGGCTTTAAATACTGGCGGCGGAAGAACGGCTCTTCAAGTGTATGGTGTTCCAAAGCGAACGAGTCCTGGATGGCTCGCACTTCCTTTTCAAGAATGCCGGTGTCGGTGCCCAAGCGGCGGAGTATCTGTCGGGCCTCGTCGACCCGTCCTTTTCCGATCAACCACCGTGGCGACTGTGGTGTCAGAAACAGGAGGCACAGAAAGATCGCCGAGGGAACGGCCACCACGCCGAGCATCCAGCGCCAGTCGCTCTCGCCCAGGTTCGCCTGATGGATGACATAGTTCGAGAGGACGGCCAATAAGACGCCGAAGACCACGTTGAACTGCTGCAAAGCGACGAGGCGCCCCCGCGATGCGGCGGGTGAAATCTCGGCGATGTACATGGGCGATACCACTGACGCTCCGCCGATGGCAATGCCGCCCATGAAGCGGAAGAACAACAGCCAATACCAATTCAGTGGCAACGCGCAGCCAATTGCGGTAACGAAATAGATCACGGCGATAGCCATGAGCACGCCTCGCCTGCCCCAGGCGTCGGAAGGGCGACCGGCCGCCATCGAACCGACCACGGTGCCTATCAACGCCGAGGCCACGGTGAACCCGAGCCAGAAATCATTGAGCTCGAAGACCTTCTTGAGCTGGTCGGTCGTGCCTTGGATGACGATCGTGTCGAAGCCGAAGAGTAGGCCGCCCAGGGCCGCGATGAGCACGCTGCCAAGAAGATAGAAATTAAATTTCATAATTTGTCAGCCCTGTTCTCTGGCCACGTGCTATAGCCGGCAGTGAAGTCGATCGCGCGATTATAGCAATAGCAGAAGAGGGGTCCAAGAGAGCACTGAACCTCTGCCCCCCCTTCTCTCTTGTCCACGACTGGGAGAATCACCGGCATTGCCAAGGATATTTCATCGTGCTGCTTGCCGGGCCACGCTGAGCGGGCCCGTCGGTTCTCGCGAGACTTTGCGAGCAAGTCGCCGCGCCCGCCATTGACAGGCCCCCACCGTAGACTAAAATATTGGGTTTTCCCCCAAACGGCCACGAGTTGCCGGGGCAACCATACCCCAAGCCCGCTTTGCCTGCCCCTCTGATGGGGAGCCGGAGCATCCGCAGTTGGAAGAAATCAGTCAAAAAGCCGACGTCCTTATCGAAGCCCTGAGTTGGATTCGTAAGTTCCGCGGTACGGTCACCGTCATCAAGCTCGGCGGCAGCGTGATGGAGGAGCCGCGGTCAATGACCCACCTCCTCCTCGACATCATCTTCATGGAAACCGTCGGTATGCGGCCCATCCTGGTCCACGGCGGCGGGGCGGCCATTAGCCGGGCGATGACCGAGGCCGGCCTGGAACCCCGCTTCGTCCAGGGACGCCGTTATACCGACGACGCCACCCTGGCGATCGTCGAACGCGTGCTGGCCGGTGAAATCAACGAAGGTCTGGCGCGGCAAATCCAGGGGTATGGCGGAAAAGCCCAATCGCTGAACTTCCGCACCACGAATGTCCTCTTCGGCGAGCGGCTGGCCCTCGACGGCCCCAATGGCGAATCGATCGACCTGGGACATGTCGGCAAAGTGACTTCCGCCGACGGCGAAATCATTCGCCGCCTCTGCGAGGTCGGACTCGTGCCGGTAATTCCCTCCATGTGCGTCGACGCCCAAGGCCAAAAGCTCAACGTCAATGCCGACACGGCCGCCATGGCCGTCGCTGCGGCCGTCCACGCCGAGAAGATGGTCTACCTCAGCGACGTCAACGGCGTTCGCCGCGACAAGAACGACCCCAACTCGCTGATCGATTCGCTCACTGTGGAACAGGCCCAGGATTTGATCTGCAGTGGCGTGATCGATTCGGGCATGATCCCCAAGGTGCAGGCATGCCTGGAGATCCTCGAATCCGGCGTCCGCAAGGTTCACATTATCGACGGCCGCGTGCGGCACGCCCTCCTGTTGGAAGTGTTCACCAGCATGGGCGTTGGTACGGAAATCATCAAGAACGGAAAACCCTGATCGTGACGATTGGATGGGCTCCAGCCCATCCGACCCCGCCGACGGACTAAAGCCCACCCCAGTGCGTCAGCCCTAGAAGAACGGAAAACCGCAGTGCCTACATCGTCGTTGAGTTCCGCCGAAGTCTTGAACCTCTTCCAACAGTACGTAATTCCCAACTATCGCCGTTACCCGCTGGCCCTCACCCACGGCGAAGGCTCGTATATCTGGGACGCCGAGGGCAACCGCTACCTCGACCTGTTCCCCGGCTGGGGTTGCGGGCTGCTGGGTCACTGCCCCGGCCCGGTCATCGAGGCAGTCCGCGAGCAGTTGGGCCTGCTGATCCACGTGCCCAATACCTGGCACACAGAGCTTCAGGGACAATGGGCCAAAGCCCTCTCGGAGCGCAGTTTCGGTGGCCAGGCGTTCTTCTGCAATTCGGGAACCGAGGCCAACGAGGCGGCCATCAAGCTCGTGCGGCTGCACGGCACGCCCAAGCGACGCTACAAGATCATTACTTTCGAAGGCAGCTTCCACGGCCGCACGCTGGGCTCGCTCACCGCTACGGCCCAGCCCAAGTATCACGAAGGCTTGGGGCCGCTGGTGGCGGGCTTCGTTTACGCCCCCTTCGGCGACCTGGACGCCGTCTCTCGCCTGATCGACAACGAGACGGCTGCCATCATGATCGAGCCCATCCAGGGCGAAGGCGGGGTGCGAATTCCGCCCGATGGTTTCTTGGCGGGCCTGCGGAAGCTGGCCGACCAGCACGACTTGCTCCTGGTCTTCGACGAGGTGCAAAGCGGCTTCGGCCGCACGGGCCAGTGGTTCGCCTACCAGGCTGCCGGGGCCACGCCCGACATCATGACGCTTTCCAAGGCCGTGTGTGGCAGCATTGCGGGAGCGGCCATGCTGGCTTCGACCGCCGTTGCGCCCAGCCTGCGGCCGGGCATGCACGCGGCCACGTTCGGAGGCAATCCGATTGCCGCCCGGGCGGGGATTGCCGCCATTGAAATGATCGAGCAGCAAAATCTGTTGGCCGCCGGCCGCCGCTTGGGAGAGATCTTCCAACAGCGGCTTGACGACCTGCGGCAGCGCTGCGATCTGGTCCGGGAGGTCCGCGTCCGCGGGGCGATGATCGGCATGGAGCTGGCCATCGATGGGACCGCGACCGTCAATGCTTGCCTGGAGCGGAAGCTGTTGATCAATTGCACCCATGGTACCGTGATCCGGCTCTTGCCGGCCCTGACCCTCAGTGAAGAGCAAGCTCACCAGGGTTGCGACATCCTCGCTGAGGCCATCCAGGCCCAGGCAGGCAGTCCGAGGTAGCTCATTATGCGACACCTGTTGACGTTGGCCGACCTGACGACTGCCGAGATCGAGCGGATATTCTCAATCACGGAGGACCTGAAAAGCAAGTTCCAGCGGGGGCTGCGCGAGCCGCTCCTGCCCGGCCGCGTGATGGCCCTGCTCTTCGAAAAACAGTCGTTGCGGACGCGCGTGAGTTTTGAGGCGGCGATGATCCATCTCGGCGGCAGCTCGCTCTTCCTTGGCCAGGACGTCGGTTTCGGCAGCCGCGAGAGCATCGCCGATTTCGGCCGCGTGCTGAGCGAGTACGTCGACGTCATCGTGCTGCGGGCCAACGCCCACATGACCGCCGTCGACCTGGCCGAGCACAGCAACTGCTCGGTGATCAACGGGCTTACCGATTTCGGCCATCCTTGCCAGGCGATGGCCGATCTGTATACGATCCGCGAGTTGGTAGGCGGCCGGCTGGAAGGGCGGACGATTGCCTGGGTGGGCGATGCGAACAACGTCGCCCGCAGCGTTGCGCTGGGCTGCGGCAAGCTGGGCATAAAGCTGATCATGGCCGTGCCCGAAAAGTATCAATACAATGCCAAGTCCTTGGCCTGGATTCGCCAGCAGGTGCCTGGGCTGGACCTGACAGTGACGACCGATCCGATCGAGGCAGTCTGCGACGCCGTAGCGATCTACACGGACGTCTGGGCGAGCATGGGCCAGGAGGCTGAGCGCGAAACCCGCCGCCGCGATTTCGCGGCATTCCAGGTGAACGGCCGCTTGATGTCGCACGCTCAGAAAGGGGCGTTCTTCATGCACTGCCTGCCCGCCCGCCGGGGTGAAGAGGTGACCGACGACGTGATTGACGGACCTCAAAGCGTGGTCGTTCAGCAGGCGGCCAATCGCATGCACGTGCAGAAGGGCATTCTAGCCTGGCTCCTGAACACGCAAGGCGTCGGGCTCCGCGAGCCCATCGGCCGAGGCATGACGTTGGGGATTTCGGAGTAACGGCCATGCGACACGACGGCCGCTCGGCCCAAGAACTTCGTCCCTTGAAAATCAAACGCCGCTATACGCGTGCCGCGCCGGGCAGCGTCTTGATCCAGGCCGGCCGCACCACGGTGCTCTGCTGCGCAGCAGTCGAGGCCGAGGTGCCGCCATGGCTCAAAGGTCAAGGCCGCGGCTGGCTGACCGCCGAGTACAGTATGTTGCCCGGCAGCACCAGCCCGCGAAAGCGGCGCGAGCGGGCGCGAACCTCGACGGGCGGACGACGGAGATCCAGCGGCTCATCGGCCGCAGCCTCCGCGCGATTATTGACCTGGCAGCCATCGGCGAGCGGACGGTGACCGTCGATTGCGACGTGCTGGAGGCTGACGGCGGCACCCGCACACTCAGTATCACCGGCGGCTTTCTGGCTCTGGCTGACGCCCTGCAGGCGGTCGCCAAAGACCTGCCTCCCGGCGCCTGCCCCTTGCGCGACAGCGTAGCGGCCGTAAGCGTGGGGATGGTCGGTGGGCAACCCTTGCTGGATCTCTGCTACGAGGAGGACTTCGCGGCGGAGGTGGACATGAACGTGGTGATGACCGGGTCGGGCCGCTACGTCGAGGTACAGGGGACCGGCGAGGAGGCCACCTTCAGCGAGGATGACCTCTCGGCCATGCTCGCCTTGGCCCGCGGCGGCATTGGGGATCTGGCTGCGTTACAGCGCAAGACCCTGGGGCGGGCCTGGCGCTGGTAGCGGCTAATCCCCGTCAATCAGCCATTGCGCGGCGTTCGACCAGAACCGGGCGTACTGTTTCCAGAAGACGAAATTGCAGCCCCAGTGCGGCGCCGGGTCGGAGGTGTAGGCCAACACGCGGCCCTTGCCGAATTGCCCGACCGCGACCGCCGGATCGCCCTCGTTTTTCCAGCGGGCGATGACCGGGCAGCCTTCGCGGGCCTTGACGCGATTGAAACCCAGGATAGGCGGCATCGTCGCCAGGTTCACTCCCTTGAGCAGTGGATGGCCTTTTTTCACGGCCTCGGCGCAGAATCCCTCCGTGCTCTCCCGCAGGTCTTCCACCTCGAGGCATTCCACTGGAAGGATCTCTCGCAGGGGCGTGCGACCCCAACCGCCCTTGCCCAATTCGCCGTTGAAACTCAGCCAACCGCCCAGAAACATGAAATGGACGCCCGACCGCACCGCCTCGACCGTCAACCTGACGCGGTCGGGGAACGTCAACACCTTGGTGCCGAATAGGTGGCGGTTGAAGAACTGTGGATGCAACTGGAAGTTCTTGGCCTCGACATCGGAGAAGATGACGATGTCGTGGCTGGCGAGGACCTTTTCATACTCGCCCGGCTTCATGTTGTAAAAGTCCCAGGTGGGAACGCTCGTTACCTGGAAGTTGCCGGTGGACTGGATGGCCTCCATCAGCCAGTGGCCGTAGTTGATGAAGTCGAGCCCCTTGGCGGCGTGATTGAACGAGGTTTCCGCGTAGATCGGTCCGATCTGCACGGCCCAATCGCCGATGTAGTATGCCTTGTGCGTCATTTTCTGTTACCGCGAGTAGGACGAGTAGCGCCACAGGGAGCAGGTATCGATTATAATCGCGCGCCGGGCGTTTTTGGTAGCATATTCATTCCAGAATTGTCGCATTTTCGGCCAAGATCCGTCTTGACGCTGCCATTCCTTGTATAATGCGGTAATGTCCACCCAGGGGGTGCGAGAGCCCGCCTCGAACCATGCCAGTCCATTTTGACTACACGCCGATCGAGGGCAGTGTTGTCCAATCGATCATTCTCGTGGATCGTGTTACGCGACCATCGCCCAGCCGTTTCCGGTCGATGAGCACGCCCGGCCACCTGCTGCACCTGGTGCTGGAAGGCGAGGTCGAGCAGGTGGTAGGCGGTCGCCGCCAGCGATTCGGACCGCGTACGGCGGTATGGTACCATGAAAATGAGGCCGTGGACGGGCGAATTCTCCGAGCCCCGTGGACGTTCTACACCGTGAACTTTCTCGCCCCCAGACTCCCACCGCCGCCCTACGAGGAACGCCTTCGACCGGCCAGCCCCCGCGCCTTCCACTCCTTTGAACTCCTGCTTGAGGCATGGCGGAGCTTGCATCCGCCCCTGACCCGGCATCTGCGCTCATTTACCTTGCTTCAAGAGTTGCTCTTGCAAGTGGTGCCCCAGGACGTGCATCGCCATCGCAGCGACCGGCAATCGCAACTTTGGTGGGAGATCGAGGCGAAGGTCCGCGAGAATCTGAGCCAGCCGATCGACATGGCGCGGCTGCGGGAGATCGCCGGCTACGCCGAGCGGTCGATCGGCCGCGCCTGCAAGCTGGCCACCGGCATGCCGCCTATGCAGCGGATCAAGGAGCTTCGCCTGAGCTTTGCCCGAGGGCTGGTCCAATACTCCCAGAAATCGATGACGGAGATCGCCTTGGACGTGGGCTATCAGCGGGTTCAGGAATTGTCTCGCGACTATCGCCGCCGCTTCAAAGTGACCCCGCGGCAGGACCGCAACGCCGAGTTGGAGTATCGTATCCAACATATGCCGCCCGAATGAAGAAAAAAACGGCTGCCGCAACTCGCCCAAGCTCGGGAAAGCCGAAAATCGTCAGCGCGTCAAATCAAGATTGTTGCACTATGGCGCCAACTCACTTAGCTTCATAGGCTCGCAACTCTACGATGTGCAGCCCGGGATTGGCGCTGTTGTAGAGCATTGTCACGCGAAGATAGCGAGCCTTGGCCGCGGGGAAGGTGTGGGCGTAACCGTGTTCGGTCGCCACCTGGCGGTTCTTCGAGGCATCGACCACGTTGGTCCAGCGTTGGTTGTCCGTCGAAGTATCGATCTTGTATCGATAGAAACGGCCGCCATCCCAGTAGGTGTACAGAACGACTTTATCCAAGGTTTTTTCACCCTCCAGGTCGATGGCAAACTGCTGCGGGGCCGGCTGGATGTCGAGGAACTGCTCGCGATCGACCACGCCGTCGACGGCCGTCTCGGCCGCTTGCCGCGTCGACGAACCCCAGGCAATCACGGGCTTCTTGTATGTGACGTTGGTCGGATCAAAATCGACCTTGCGGAAACTCTGCGTCCAGGCCAGCCCCCGCGCCTTGCCTTGACGGTCGAAGAAGCGAACCGAGAGCTCCGCCGACCGGTCCAGCACGACCGGCTTGTCCAAGATCGAGCTGGTGGCGGTGACCGGCGCGGCGACGGCATAACGGAGCGTGCCGCCGGCGAGCGTGCCAACTGGATCCACCGTCACTGCCTTGCCGAAGCGATTGTCGCCTGCGGAAATCGTTCCCGTGACCCGCAAATCGTACGGCTCCCAGCGGTACGTTCGCGACCATAGGCCGCCAAGTGGCTTGCCCCCCGCGTCAAACATCCGCGCCTGCACGCACACCGCCTCGCCTTCGGGGGGCGAAACCACAATCGGATCGCCGGCCAACGGACCGTCGGCTGTCGGCTCCGTGCCAAAAAGCCGCGTGGCCTCGAAGTGCGGGACGTCGGTCACCGTGTAATGGACTTTTGCGCCGGGGACGTTGCTTTTCAGAGAGACCCGCACCTCCTTGGAGAACTTATAGTCGGGCGTATTGCCGACGCCGCCGGCCAGGAGCCACTGGCCGACGCTCTCCTTCACGCCCGTCTCCGTCGCCACAATGCCGCTGGTTAGCGGATCGAGCAAGGCATCGGTGTGCGCGAGATTGGACGCGAACTGGGCGTAGCCGAGACGATCACCCGGGCTGTAGGTGACCTGTTGCCGAGCCGGCATTTTTTGCCTGAGAAAGGGAATGGCCACGGAGCCGTTCTGCTCCCAGAGGACGAGCTGTGAACCCATGGCCAAGGGACCGGGCTTGACCTGGTCGTCAAAAGGCCGCCAACCGAACTGCTCGCGGACGGGCGAGCCGCAGGACGGCGTCCAGGTCACCTGGATCGTGGGATAGCCCTGCTGGATGAGCCTGGCCGTGTCGCCATGGTTGAAGTCGATATGCCACACCATACAGATGATGTCCTTGTTGTCCGGCGGCAAGGGACAGTCCTGCCAGACGATCGTTCGCTTGCCTTTGCGGGCGATGACCTTGGCCAGCCGATCGATATGAAAGCGATAGAGGTCCTCGCCGTTGGCGATGCGGTGCTCCCGCATGTACTCGCGGGTGCCGGGTTGCTCAAGCACGCCGCCGATGCTGGCCTCGTCGCAGCCGATGTGGAAGTAGGGCGACGACTTGAAGACGTCGCACATCTCCTCGATCAGCGGCTCGAGGGATTGGTACATCTTCTCACTGCCCATGTTGAGCACGCCCGGACCGCCGAACTCGGCTGGCATGTCCTGCATCATGGCGCCGGTGTGGAAGACGGTCTCAAGCTCGGGAACGATGGCCACGCCGCGGTGATCGGCGTACTCGATCGTGGCCGCCAATTCATCGCGTTCCCACGGCTGGCACTTGGGCCCGCCGTGGGCCGCGCCATTGTGCGTGCCCAGCTTGGGAAAGCGCTGCGAGGGAAACATGAAGCTCTCCATATCGTTCAGATGCAGTTGGAGATAGCGGATCTTGTACAGCCGGCAGAGCTCGATGCAATCGCGGACGTCTTGCAGCGTGTTGTTCTGGCGGGCCACATCGAGCATCAGGCCCGGATACTCGGCCGCCGAATAGTCGCAGAGCGAAAGCCGGGGGACCTCGACCTTCGCGCCGTCGGCTTTGACCAGTTGCAAGAGTGTAGCAGTGCCCATCGCCACCGAGTTATAGTCCGCGCCGGTGATCTTGACGCGATCGTCGATTGCCACGGTGCAGGGCCAATGCCGTGCCCGATCGGCCGACAGCGATCGGTCGATGGTCAGCACGACGTCGCCCGGTCCGCCGGCGCCGGTGGCGGGCCGCAAGTCGAGGCCGGTCAGCCGCAGTATTTCGCCGTTCAGCACATCGGCCAGCGGCTGTAATTCCGCCGTTGTGGCCACGATCCGCGATCCCGGTTCTAACACCAACGCGCCAGCGGCGGTCTGGATCACCTTGGGTGTCGGAACCAGATGAATGGCAGCGGTTTGGCCCAGCGAGGGCACGGCGAAAGCTGCTAGGGTCAGAGCGATAATGAAGGATACTGGAGTTCGCACGGAGCTTCCTACTGGGTTGGGATCGGCGGCAATGGGCCAGGGAGCAACTTCTTGAGTCTATACGAGTATACGCCGGGCGTTTCGCAGCGACGGCAAAAAATGTCGCAGTTTTCGCCACCTGATCGTGCGGTAACCGGCGGACACCCCGACTATCAATCTACTCTTTTGCGACTCCGCCGTTTCCTTGCCAGCAAAGTTACGACTACGCCGGCGGCCAACAACGCCAGCGTGCTCGGCTCCGGCACGGCTTGGTCCACGGCGGCGCTGGCCACCGGCACTCCGGCTCCGGTAGGATCGAAAACCAGCGTGGCGTCGGCGCCGATCGCAAGGCTCGTGCCGTCGGGCAGTGCCGACGATGTTACGACGTCCAGCGTGCCGTCGGCCACCACCGTGCCGCCGGTGTAGGTGTCGGCGGCGGCCAGCACCAACCAGCCGCCGCCAATCTTCGTAAGGCTGCCGCTGCCGCTGAGCATGCCGCTAAAAGTGGTGTCGGCCTGGTTGTTGCCCACGGCCAGGGCCACCGACTGCGAGGCGGCGTTTTGCAGGACAAGGCTGCCGCTGCCCTGTAGACCGCCAAGGGTTGCGTCGGTTAGCGTGCCAAAGGAGACCGAACCGGATCCGCTGGTATCGAGCGTGCTCTCCTGCAGGGCCATGTCGCTGCCCAATTGCAGCGTTCCTCCGGCAACCAATGTCACGCCGGTGAAGGTATTGGTATTGGTCAAGCTTACGGTGCCGGAGTTGATTATCGTGAGGTTGCCGCGGCCGGCGATCTGGCCGTTTATCGTCACGTTGTTTCCATTCGTGTCCAAGGTTGCGGTCACGCCAGTGTTGAGGTCGATCGTACGGTTGACGGAAAGGTTCAGCGCTGCACCAGCCTGCAGCACGCTGTTGGCGGTGAAGACGATGTCGCTCGGCGTGGCGCCAAGGCTGCCGTCGGCGCCTACATTCAATACGCCGCCGGCGATCGTGGTGCCGCCTGCATAGGTGTTGCTCGTGTTCGCGAGCACGATCGTGCCGGGCCCGCTCGCCGTCAGGCCGCCGCTGCCGCTGACCAAGCCGTCCACGGTGAGCGTGCTGCCGGAGGCTGCCGCCAGCCCGCCGCCGCTAAGCCCCAGCAGCACGTTGCGGTACGTCGGCGGAGTGCCGCCGTCGTCCAGGCTGAAGGTGGCAAGAGCTTGCAGCGTGCCGCCTTCCAGATCGAGCGGGCTAAAGACGGTGCCCGCGTCGTAGGATGCGCCAAGCTGGTTGTTGTTCGTCACGCTCAGCATGCCTCCGTTGACGACTATCTGGCCGGTGAAGGTATTGACGCCCGAAAGGACCACGCGGGCGGCACCCGAGACGACCACGTTCAGGGGGCCGCCGGCATTGTCTTCGATCGGGGCGCTGATGCTCAAGTCGCCGCCGCCGGAGGTGAGATACAGCGTTGCACCGGACGTCGATCCAGCGGTGACGTAACCGCTGCCCGTGGCGGTGATCGAAAGGGGTCCGGCGTTGAGGATGCCCTGCGTGTTGAGCACGTAATTGCCCAGTTCCAGCCCCGACCCGCCGGTGGCGCTCGCCCGCAGGGTGTTGATGGTGCGGTCGGCGGAGAGAGCCGTCGTGGCGCCCATCGTATAGTTGCCTGTCGCCGAGCCGTCGGTCCAGGTCGTCTCCGGACTGGCGGCGATGTTCGCCGCGGTGATGCCGTTGGCGCCGTAGACTGCGTAGTCGGAGGGGTTGGAAGCGCCGGTCGTGGCCCAGGGGCCGATGATCTGGCCGTTCGGCGTCGCCGAAAGGCCGGTGATTTGGATCGAGTTCTGCGTACCGTTGACGCCCAGGTTCTGGCCCATGAAGGCAATCGTCGAATTGCCGCTGGACGAAAGGCCGCCGAGCGTGAGGACCGAAGTGTCGCCCGGGCCCTGCTCATTGGTCGAAGTGAGGATCGTCTGACCGGCGGCCAGCGAGAGCGCAATGAAATTCTGCGCGTAGCTGTTTCCGGCGGAAACGGCATTGCTGTAGGTAATCCCGCCGCCGTTGCTGGTGATGGCGACAGAATCGATGCGGTTTACCGTTCCCTCGCCCGCGGCGTTTTGCAAGAGCAACGTACCGCCGTTGAGATTGATGGCGTTGGTGGCCGTCAGCGCGCCGTTGGGACCGGAGAGCAAGAGCGTGCCGGCATTCAGGGTGGTGGCGCCGTTGTAGCCGTCGGCCTGCGTGAGGCTTAAGACGCCGAGGCCCGTCTTGATGATGCCCCCGTTGCCGCTGACGATACCGGTCAGGGAGAGCGTCCCGCTGCTTTCGGTGACGTTGACCGCCGCATCGCTATTGAGCGTGACGGCCGCACTGATCCAATGGCTGCCGGCGGCCTTTATCGTGGCCGGACTGCTGCCGTCGTCAAGGATCAGCGAATTGCCGCTGACCGACGCGATCGTCGTGCCCACGTCGGCGGCGAAAGTCATTGCGCTGACCGTGCGGCTTGCGGAGCCGAGGTCCACGTTGGCCTCCGCACCGGGCAGGCCGAACGTCACGCTGGCGCCGGTCGCGTTGGGCACCGCGTTGACGTCCCAATTGCCGGCCGTGCCCCAGTCGTTGCCGCTGGCGCCGCAGCGCCCTTCCAGACGAAACTAGTCGGGCCCGTGGAAACGGCAGGAATGTAGTCGTCGAAGTTGTCGGACCATACGACCTTGTTGCCCACGGTAAGCTGCATGTCGTCCCAATAGATCGGGCCGGCTATCGGATGGGACCCGGGATCGAGAAAGGAACTTTGATTGTACCAACCAAAGTTGTTTATAGCATACGGCCAGCTTCCGCCAAATGACGCCATTAGCGTCTGAGCGTCGGCGACGTCGAGTGAAGCAGCCAGTGTCATGGCGCCAGGGGTACCGTAATACTCAGAGAACCCGTTGTTCGGATCCCACGTGTAACTGATTTCCTCCCATTTGTTCGGGATGATACTGAACGAACCGCTAAAGTAATTTTGCTGCGCCCAACTCGGGTCCCCTGAAGCGATATATCCCGTCTCCCAGACAATTCCCGGATCCCAGAAACCATAGGCAGTCGTGACGGTTGACGAGGGGACGTACTGCCACATGGTCAACGTGGTGACATCCGTGGTATTGGTATTCGAGGGTACGGAAACATTGGGTTCACGCAACGGATCGCCGGCAACCGCATCCATGACGAGGCACCCGGACTGATAGCCCGGCGCCGGCGGACCAGAAGGGAAATTCATGGCGTTGGTGACCAAGGTGGGAACGTTATTTCCGCTGGCGTCGCTCCAGCCGTTCAGGCCGTTGATGTTGACGGTGGTCTGCGCCATGGCCGACGCAAGGGCCATCAAGCACGATCCGGCGGCAATCGCCGTTATCCAAAAGTAGTTTCGCACGTTCGTTTTCAAAACCATCGGTTTTCCCTTCTCCACGAGATGCCTTCAGAGCCATCACCCTATTAAGTCTAATCAGAGCAGCACGAACGAGTTCGCATTTTGGGTCATTTTAGTTCGCAATTCCTGTCATTTTCACCATATCAAATTGGGAAGGGGACACCAGAGACACGCATATCCAGCGGTTCGAGCCGGCGCGGGCATTGCCACAGCGCAATTCACGGAGTGGCAAAGCAAAGACGCCGTGCCGCGGATAACAAGTGAAGCCTTCAGCGGCAAGCGACTTGGCCCAGAAGCCCCCGCGCTGTTTCGCCGCATGGCGCAACTCTCCAAAGAAAAAGCCCCGCACCGGAAAGACCAGTGCAGGGCCCTTGAAGGCAGACTGACTGCATTATCTGTCGGCAACTCTCTTGCGATAACTCCATCTTTTCCGGGCGCGGCGGCGAAAAGACCGGGTTGACAAACTCCGAGCGGACGCCTTGGACAATTTACCAGTTCAGTTTCTTCCGCCAAGCTGCCGCCGCAGCGAGGATGCCGGCCACGCCAAGCAACAACAAGGTCGAAGGCTCGGGAACGGCGGCCACGCCGGCAGCCGCCTGCGATTGGCCTGCGACCGCGCCACCGGCCAACGTCGGATCGAAGACGAAGGTCCCCCCCGCGCCGATGGCCAGGCTTCCGCCTGCCGGCAACGCGCTGGCCGTTGTGACTCCAAGGATGCCGTTGTCGGCAAATGTTCCGCCACTGTAACTGTTGCTGCCGCTGAGGATCAACGTCCCCGGCCCGCTCATGGTCAACGCCACGGACTGGCCGTTCAGCCCGTCGCGGATCGCACCGCCGAAACTCGTCGTCGTATTCTGGAAGACCGTCAACATGGTGGGAGCCGCCGTCGGCGGGCTGCTCTCGTCGCTAATCGTGCCGCCGGCGCCGGAGAGCGAATAGACGCTGATGGAATTGCCGTTCATGTCCAGCTCGCCGCCATTCAGCGTCAGGCCACCGCTGCCCAGGGCACTGCTGTTGCCCAATTGGAGAGTGCCGGCAAGCAACGTGGTGCCGCCGGAGTAACTGCTGGTGCCGGCGAGGGCCAAAGTGCCGCCGCCCGCCACCACCAGTCCGCCGTCGCCCGTCATGGCATTGGGAACGGAAATCACGTAGCCGTTGGGATCGATGGTGGTGTTGCCGTTGATGCCCGTCAGGTTAATGACATTGGCGTTCATGACGAAGCTCTGGCTGGCCGCCAAGGTGCCGCCGCCCAGGTTAAGGCTGATGGCGCGGCTCCACGCCGTGGCGTTTCCACCGGCGATGTTCCCAACCGTGAGCAGGCCGCCGGTCAAATTGTACCAACTGGTGTAGGCGCTGCCCCCCGTATTGTTGCCGCCGTAGGTCTGATTGGCCAACAACGCCCCCAAGGTCACCACGCCGCCCGACTGGTAGACCTGGTAATACGAGTCACGCGCAGTCCTGGGCATTGCCGGCCACGGTCAATGTTCCGCCGGTGATGTAGGTCGCGCCCAGGGTGTTGCCGTCGGGCGGGGTCAGATAGAAGTTCCCGCCGACGGTCACCGAGGCGCCAGTGGGAATAATCAGCGCGCCAGTTTGCTGGAACCAGGCATCGCTGGCGATATGGACGGCGCCGTTGGAAATCGTGCTAGTGCCACCATTCAGGTTCATCACGCCGGTGGCGTTGAGCGTGCCGCTGCCGCCGAAGAGAACCGCGCTCGTCAAGTTCACGTCGCCGCTCACGTTCAACACGCCGCCGTTCGCCAGAACCGTACCACCGGAAACGGCCAGGCCAGAAGCGCTGACGGTAAAGCCTTGGAGATCGATCGCGGCGCCCGCGTCAACCGTCAACGAAGTGCTCGGCGGCAGTGCCGTGCTGGATCCGGCCCGCAAGACGCCGCCTTGGACCGTCGTCACGCCGGTATAGCTGTTGGAGCCGGCCAAGGTGAAGGCTCCACTGCCGACTTTCGTCAACGAGCCGCCGACGCCGGAAATGTTGCCGGAAAACGTCGTGCTGGTGTTGTCGCCGCCGGTGAACAGAATGTTTCCGCCCAGCAGCACTTGCTGACCGCTGCTTGCGCCGGCAACGGCGTCCGCCAGCGAACCGATCGTCGATGCGATGACCGACGTGCCGCTCAGATCCAACGTCGTGTTGCTCGACATCACGACGGAACCGGTGGTGGAAAGCCCGGTCGTTGGAAGCAGGAACGCCGTGTTGGGACTGTCCGTGCTGTCGCCCATCTGGAACCAGGTGCCGGTTTCGGCCGTGTTGCCCGTCGTGTTAAAGGCGATGCCATACGCGTTGTAGGCGGGACCGCCATTGTTTCCGCCCGTTCCGTTAGGGCCGACGAGACCGCCGCCCTGGCCAAAGCGCAAATCGAAGCTGTGTACCCCGGGTCCCAGGGTGATCGATGCAACCGTATTGTCGCTCCACGTATTATCGTCGACGACTACCGTGTTATCGATTTTCAGGTAGCCGCCGTCGTCGAAATTCTTGCCGAAATTATAGGTGACGGTGCCTCCGCTGCTGTTGACGAGGAAGCCGCTGTAGCCCCAGGTCGTGTTGTCGCCCCAGGCGGGATAGACGTTGTTGCCGCCGGAGGTCGTCGAGGCGCCCCAGCGGGCCAACGGCTGAATGCTGGTCTGCGGAATGGGATCGGCCGTATCGAAACCGTTGCTGCCCGAAACCAGGCCTTCGTACATTCCGGTCGATACTGCGGTGGGAGCAACCTGCAGCGTGCCGCCCGTAATGTAGGTCGCGCCGAGTAGGCCAGCCCCTGCGTAACCGTCAATAGGCCAGGCCCGCTCTTGATCAACGAGCCGCTGCCGCTGACTACGCTGTTCAGCGTTCCGGCCGAGACCTGGTTATAGGCGACGTTGGCGCCGTTTTGCAACGATACTGCGCCGGGGATTGCCGACACGCTGCCTTGCAATGTGCCGCCAAAAACCGTCGTCGCGCCGGAATAGCTGTTGGCGCCATTGAGCACCAGGATGCCTGGCCCGGCCTTGGTCAACGAAACGGCGCCCGTGCTGTTGTTGGCGATGACCGAGTTCACAGTAAGAACCGCGCTGGGGTCGTTGTTGGTGAAATACAATTGGCCAGCCGTGTTGGCCGCTCCGCCAGCCGTCAACGTGCCGCCGCCGGCCGCGGCGCCGATCGTCAGCGATCCATCGCCCGCCGGCAGCAGGACGCCCCCCGCGGCGCCCAGGCAGAGCGTTTCCGACGCCAGGGCGATCGTCGTCGGGCTGGTCTGGTTCTGCAGGATCGTGTTTACCGTGGTCCTCGTCGCACCGAGCGTGATATTGCCGCTAGCGCCGCCCGTCAGACGGATGTTGGCCGTTCCGCTGTTGGCAATAACGCCGCCCAACGGTACGTTGGTGTAGCCCGTATAAGCGCTGATCAGACCGTTCGAGGTATTCGTCGAATTCGTTGCCCAATCCGTGCCGCCCACGGTGGCCCAGGCGCCCAGGATGCCGTCGGTGTTCTTGGAATCGGCGCCGGCGATGCCTCCCGCGGTGAAATTGATCGTGCCGCCGGCCGGCGAAATCGTTCCAAGTTGCAGCACGCTGCTTCCTGAGGGCCGAGTTACCGCGGTCGGCGCCGTGAGCAGGGTCGAACCGACGACTTCCGTAGTCGAACCGCCGCTGAGGGCGACCGTGCCGCCGGCCAAAGTCAGCGCGGCGCCGCCGATTTTGCTCGTATTGCTCACGCTATAGTCCAACAGGAGCGTCCCGCCATTGACGGTCACCGGTCCACCGTTGAGAGAACCTTGGATGTCCAGAACACCGGCATCCACGGCCGTCGTTCCCGTGTAGGTATTGGCGCCTGCCAGGGTCTCCGTGCCGCCACCCGTCTTGACGATTCCGCCCGAACCGGCGATGACCCCGGAGAAGGTCTGGTTGCTGTTGTCGCCGCCGACGGTCAGCGTAAACGCGAGTGTGCTTACGTTGCCGCCGCCGCTGAGCGAGCCGACGGCCTGGTCGCCGACGCCCAGGTCGAGCGTTGCCCCCTGCGCAACCGTGGCAATAGCGGTGGGCGACAGTGAATTCGGCGTGAGCAGCACAAGCGTCCCGGCGTTGACGGTCGTCGGACCACTGTAGCTGTTGGCGACCGCGGCCTGGCTGTTGGTTGTCAGAGTCTCGGTGCCCAGGAAATTCCATGTCGTGCCGTTCCAGCGAAAGAGGGCTGCCTGATTGCTGTAACCGCCGGCCAGACCCAACGCCGAGCCCAAGTCCGTGTTTGCCGTCGCAACGCTTGTTGCATAACCTGAGTCGGCCCTAACCATGAAGACCGCGCCGGCCGGCTGTGTTCCGGCCGCGGGAAGTATGATCGGCGAATTCCAGTTCCCATCGGACGTGTATACGCCCGTGCTACCTGCCACGTAGACACTTTGCGATGTATTGTTGCACGGATTCAGGCTGACGGCAGGTAGACCAATGCTGATGATGCCCGTGCCCTGCTGGACGACACCACCCGATCCGCTGATAGCGACGGCCAAGGGAATCAAATTGCTATCGGAGCGGTCGAAAGCAAGGGTCGCATTGGTGATTACGGGTCCTGCGCCGAGCGAGCCCGTCGTCCCACCGTTGCCCACCTGGAGCGTGCCTCCGCTGACGATCGTGCTGCCGGTGTAGGTGTTCTGGCTCAAGAGCGCAAGCGCACCGTTCCCCGCTTGAACCAGGTTTCCGCTGCCGCTGACAACGCCAGCGAGCATTACCGTGTCGGCGCGGTCAACGGCCAACGTGCCATTATTGACGATATTGCCCGCCACGCTTCCGCTGGCGCCGCCATTGCCGATCTGCAGCGTGCCGGCGGCGATGGTCGTGCCGCCGGTATAGGCGTTGCTGCCGGTCAGGATCAAGGTATTGGCGCCCAACTTGATCAATCCCAAGGTCGTGGCGGGGATGCCGGACGCATAGGTAAAGTTGCCCGCCGTAGTGTCGATGCCAACGGCGGAGTTGGGGTCGTTCACGACATGGGGCATGGTCCCGGCAAAAAGAGCATCCAGGTCGGCGGAGCCGTAAAAACCTGCGCTGCTGCCAACGCCCAGACCGAGCGCGGCACCTGCCGCCACGCTAATTGTCCCGGAACTGGGTTGGGCAGATCGGGTCAAGAACGTCAGAGCACCCGCACTGACCGTCGTGCCACCCGTATAGCCATTCGTGCCGCTCAAGACCAAAACACCCGTGCCCAGTTTGCTCAAAGTCACGGGGGCGACAATATTCGCGGCAATGGTGACTGGGGCAGAGGCGTCGCTGGTGTCGATGCCGAAGCTCGAGCCGGCGCTGAAATTACCACCGTTGGCGCCGAGCAGCGCGACGATGTCGTTCCCGCCGAACTCGTTCGTGCCACCGGCGCTAACTGACAACGTGGCCCCGCTGCCCACGGAAAGACTGCCCGATACGTTATAGCCGGGGAGAGATGCCGTAGCCTTTGCGTCCAGGATCCCACTGCTGACTACCGTGCCGCCTCCGTACGTATTGACGCCGTTGAAGACCACCGTGCCCGGACCGCTGATGACGGCGCCGGTAGTCGCGCCATCCAGATTTACCGCCACGGTGAGAATTCCGCCGCCCCCGCCAAAACGATATCCGCCGGTGCCTGGGACGATGGTTCCGCTAAAGGTATTGTTGCCTATCGATCCGAGCGACAAACTGTTGTAGCCGCCGTTTTGGGTGAAGTCGAGCGTCTCGGCGTTGCTCCCTGCCAGGGCCAGCGCACCGCAGAGGCCGGGTTGATCGCGTTGCTGCTCAACCAACTCGCCGGGTCGTATGCGCCTAGGGCGCTGGCGTTGACCGCGCCGCCCGCGTTGACCAGGATCTGCCCGGCCTGCGGATACGCACCCGCGGCGCACAAGAGCGTTGCGCCGTTGTTGACAACGATGGCGCCGCTGGCGGGAATCGCGGAGGACTGAAATACCAGGCCGCCCCCGTTGATGATCGTGCCGCCCGTATAGGAATTGAAGCCGTTGAGCGTCAGTATGCCGGCCCCCGACTTGGCCACCGCGCCGTTGCCCGTGATTGACCCGCCGTAGGTTGCCGTCGTAGAGTGATCGAAAGCAATCACGCCGGAATTGCTCAGGTTGATGCTGGCGCTCGCCAGCGTCACCGCATCTCCGTTGCCGATCTGCAGGGTGCCGCCCGTGACATTTGTCGCGCCCGTATAGGCATTGATGCCGGCAAGGACTAGCAGTCCAGGACCCTGCTGGGTGACGCTGCCATCTCCAGTGATGGTGCTGAAAGTGGTCACGCTGTCGGAACGGGCGTAGACCAGCGAGCCATTGGTGACAATATCGCCGGGGCCGAGGCTGCCGCTGTTGCCGCCATTGCCGACCTGCAACGTGCCGTTGGCGATGTTCGTGCCGCCGGTGTAGGTGTTGTTGTTGAGAATGGTGACGAGTCCCCCGCCCGACACGGTCACGTAGGCCCCGCCCGCCACGGCGTGCGATCCTTGCAGCGTATAGCTGCTCGCGTTGTTGCCGAAGATGACGCCGGCAGGATTCACATCGGCCGACGAGATATTCACGGTGGTCGAACCGGTGCCGACCGAATCATCAAAAGTCACCAGCGCCCTTCGGTGTAGCCGGCGGCGGTGCCGCCGTTCGACCAGTTGTGCACGTTGGCGGCGGTGCTCCATTGCGTCGGTTGGGCCGGATCCGAACCGGTCCAGGTAAGGTTCGCATAACTGGTCGCCGCCGAATTGGCAAGCACCAGATTGTCGACTGCCACGGCGTTGTAATCGACGCCGTTATTAAGTCCTGGGTTGACCCGGAACCCGACAAAGACGTTGATGGGAGTGCCCGCGGAAAGACCGCTCCCCGCGGCGTTCCACGTCACCGAGTCGGTGGCTATGAAGGGTGTGGTCGTATTGGACGATGCGTAACTTTGCGTATAGCTTATCGTTTTCTGCGCAGGATAGTGCCCGTGGCGGCATCGACGAAGCCAATCGTGACACCCGCCCCGGCCCAGGTGGGAACAGGCCCCCACCACGATCCCATGGCCCGGATCAAATCCGCAGACAGCGAGAAGCTTTGGGTGAGGTCCGTTGCATCCAGCGTGCCGACCTGCTGGTCAATATATAGCCCGCTGGGCGAGTTTCCGACTCCTCCGGAGAAGACGGGAAACGGATCGCCCTGCCGCATGGCCAAGACATATTGGCTCCCCGTCACCTTCCCGCCGGTTGACAGCAGGGCGTTTGACATCAGATTCAGGTCGCCGTTGTTGTATCCGCCGAAGGGCAGCATGTTGTGTGCAGTCCAGCTAGTGACGCCGCTGCCGCTGCCCGTGTTGAAGTAGGAGCCGTAACCGTTGCCTACGCTCGGCGATTCGAAACTGCCGTTGGAGATCATCAGCGCGGCCCGCGTCGTGCCCGTACCTGCTGCCAATGCCATGGCGGCAATCCCGCCGGCGGCAAGGAGCTTGCGGAAAACACGGAACACACGCTTCAAGTCGACTCTCATAACAACGCTCCCTAAAAACGGAAATTAACCGGCTTGGTAGCCAAACTCAGTGATGAACGGTTCTAAAAACTTTGCACCCGATTTGAGATATTCCAGGTAATGCCGCCAGCGGGCTACGGACTTTGAGTGCACCGGCCGCGTGGCGCTGGCATAGTTGGGTGAGTGGACGGTGGCCGAAGGTTTGCCAGGCACCGTCTCTTTGCCGGCGATGCCGAGGAAAGCGGCGACCCGCTCGGTCTCAATCTCGGGACCGGCCACCATATCTTCGTAGCGGCATTCCAACCAACTGTCCGCCGGCAGGACGTCTCGCATCTTCAACCACAATCCCATGAAATCTGCGTAATGACGAGCCGTCGATTCCCAGTCGAGGAACTGCGCGCTGGCCGGATTGGGAGGAAGAAAAAGGAAATAACTGCTGACCACAACGTCTCGAGGGTCCCGCAGGGCCACCAGAAGGCGCAGCTCCGGAAAAACCCGCAACCAGAGGGCAAGTTGCATGAGTTGCGAGGGGTTCTTGTCGATCACCAAGTCCTCCGGCGACAAGGACGACCCGTGCAGCGTAGCGGCCGCCCGGGCGTAGCAACGTCGGGCTGCTTTCACCCGCTCGGTGGCCTGCGAGTTCAAGGCAGCGATGAGCTCGTCGCGTCTGAAGCCGGCGGCGGCCAGCCCACCGCCGTCGAAGGCGTTAGTCTCCTCCAGGGCGACGACACCCGCGTGCCGCTCCAAACGGTGCTCCAGCAAGGTCGTTCCGCTGCGCGGATGGCCCATCAGCGCCGCCGGACGGAAACCGGGCGAGTCTCCATGCATTTCATCCCGCCAGCGATGGACTTCTTCGGGACGCACTCTCGCCGCCAATTCCCGAAATTTTGCCATCCGGCCGCGCTGTTGCTTGAAAAAGTCCTTGATCGGCGGTAATGCGGCGACTTCCCGCTTGGCCTTGCCCAGCACATCGGCCGCCTCGGCGTAGCGCCCGCTACGATCGAGAATTCCGGCCAGTAGATAGGCTGCTTTGTAACGGACGTCGACCGGCGTCCCCGAGGACGGATCGACCATGGCACGCAACCGCAACTCGGCCTCTTCGATCTTCTCCTGGCGGCTCAACAACAGGGCCTCAAGATAGCGGAACTCTGGGTCGGGCGAACGGCCCTGGAGCGCTTGGGCGACCCATTGGGCAGCCTCAGCATAGGAACCCTGCCGTTCCAGGACCTGGACCAACCCCAACAGGCTTTCTTCGTTGCCGGCCGCAGCGGCCGGTTCCAACAGTCCCTTGGCAGCCTCGTAGCGCAACATGCGGAAGTAGGCAAGGGCCACCCGGCGGGTGACGGCCGTATTGCCGCCGGCCAATGCGGCGGCCTCTTCCAGGGCTCGTTCCGCTGCGGCAAACTCGATCTTGGCAATTAAAACGCCGGCCAATTCCAGCCGCCAGCCAGGTTTATATTCGTCGGCACGGCAAAGAGCACGGAACAACTCCTCGGCGCGGCAGTAATCACCCTGGGCATACGCCGTTTGGGCCTCGCGCGGAAGCGAGGTCCGGTTCGCCGCAATCGCCATAAATCCTGACTTCCGATTCCCGATCGGGGCCGCGCAAGGGCCCCATAAGCATGGTAAATAAGTCAACCAAACATGTTAAAAACGATTGTAATCGATTTGCTGTCGATGTCAAGCATTTTGTCGGCATAAATTGACAAAAATGCTCTGTGCCACCGTGGGGTGCCATCAATTCGGCTGCGCCCGGCAGACGTCTGGCTTTTTGCGTTGCGTCGCTGTACTACCTGGTCAGGCTGACGGTTGACACTTTTGTCACCGGCAGAAAGATGAAGAGCTAAGGATTATCCCGCTCAAGTTCCGCCGTCGCGCAAACTTGGATAAGGCCGGGCATCAACCCCCTGGAGAAAATGGCCAACTGCGGACCGTTCTTCGTGGCGCGGCGTCGAGCCGCCTGAGAGAAGCAGTACGCCATGCGGCGGCAGGGCGTCCAAGCGATAGACCACCAGCTCAGTTGGCCGGCGGCAGGGGCGCCGCGTCCAGATCTGGCAATATCTTTGGGGCCGGCTTCGGCAATCGGGACACCTCCCCGTGAATGAGCGGAGGTGCGGGCATGGCAGGGAACGCCGGCAGAGACGGCGCGGTCGGCCACAAGGACGTGGCCGGCTGCGTTTTTGGCGGAGTCGGCGCAGCCCGAGGGCCTGAACCGGTATCGACTGGAAGCGAATTCTGCGGAGTGGGCGCTGGCGACGTTGCGCCGCCGGGCTCGCTGGGCGGCAATGTCGGCGAAGGGGCCGGTGTGGGAATCAGGATCGGCTGATCGGCGGCTGGCGCCGGCAATGGCATGCTGGAATTGCCGACCGGATTGGAGAGGATGATCCCGGCCGGCGGCGGGCAGCCGACGCAACAGCCGGGCCATGCCTGCCAGCACGTCGGATGGTAGCCGTAACACGGTGCGCAGGCGCTACGTTGACCTCGTGATGAAGGTGCAGGATGCTATGCGGCGATTGAAAGGGATACCCCAGATTGGAGAAGTCGATACTGCCGCCAAGGCAGCAGGCCGTCTGCCCCAACAGCAGTAACGCCGCGACCGCTGCGGGCGGCAACCACACGCCGGCGAGTTCCAAGCCGGGTCCGCAGCGCCACCTTCGCGGTTGAATTTCCGGCCCTTGACGCTTCGGGGTGGTGCTTGTGACGATCAAGAGAGGCCTTTTGGCAATGGGCTTATGACAATCAAGTAACAAGCGGGGGTGTCGTCAAATTGCTGGTTAGAGCAAGCGGACCATTCCCAACTTCGTCACAGTCGATACGGTCCATTCAAAGGAAGCTAGCGGAACAACTGAAAGTCGTCAGGCGAGGGCCACAGGTATCGCGAATATCGCCTTTGTGCCATGCAGCAGATTTACGACCTATTCCGGAAGTGACAAGCATACGGCCGGCTACCGGCAAATCTAGGCATGCACAAACGGCCATTTATGGGCAGCGCGGTACGGCGTTCACGTGTCGCGATGCCGACAAGGTCCGGGGTTCCATGAGCGGAGCGCAACACTCCGGGTTTCACTACCGTGTCTATTTACTGCGGTTCCAGCTTGTGGATAAGTTTTCCGAGGTTCCACAGCACCAAGGCAACCAGACTTGCGACATACGGCAAGCACAGTGCCAGCGAGCACGCGAGTGCCATAGCTTTGTAGGGCAACTCGCCTGGCGTCACGGGTACTTTGGCCGGATCGAGCCAGACCACCTGCCGCGGCGCCCGCGCTCCGTCTCCGGGGCGAACTGCCGCTCCATGATCCGCTCGAGGACCTTTTGTGACTGGGCCAGCTCGCCCTTCTTGAATCTGAGGAGCAAGTTCTCCTCGCTAGACTGCTCGACCTGGGTCAAGTACTTCTTCAATTCCACGGCATAGGTGGCGGGGACGTTTCGGAGGCGCGGCGACGCTATTGTCGGTTCGTTGAGGCGGGGATCGCCGACCCGCCCGCCGCGCCCTGGAAGAACGCCTTCGGCGGTTTGCTGGTCGGCTCGGAGTCGTTTGCGATGCGGGTCCGCCGGCTGCTGGGCAAGCGGGAAAGCGATCAAGAGCTTCCCCAGTTGCAGCCCTTGCGAGCCAGGCCTGCGCTGGAGCGGATCGTGGCGGTAGTGGCGGAGCGATTTGGCTGCAAGGCGGACGAGTGGACGTCCGGGCGGCGAAGCGATGCGATCGGCCGCGCGGCCGCCGCGTACCTGGCGCGGCGACGCTATGGATACTCGTCGACGGAGATCGCGCGGGTGCTAGGATACCGTGGCCCTAGCAGCGTTGGGACGGCCGTGGCCCGCATCGAAGCGGCCGGGAAGGAGGTTGAGGCGACCCTTGCCAAGCTGCAGAAACAACTCACTAATGGCTAACGTAGGTATGACCCCATATTTTCCTCCAGCGCATACGACAAGCGGATTGTCGGGCGGTCTCCCTTTGCCCAATTCTTCAAGTGCCTTTTGGACCATCAGCAACGCTTCTTCTTTCGTCAACATCTCAGAACTCCCTCACGGTAGCGTTCTCTCTGCCTTCCTTCACCGAATGGCCCGGGATGGGGCGTGCTGAAAAAGCAGCGTCGTGACCAAACCAGAGTGCGTCAGCAATATTCTTGGCCAATATGAGAGATGCCAGAATCGCGAGCACTCCTGCAAAGTCGCGCCAAGACCGCATGCTTCTTTCCACGTGGAGGACGGCATACCAGCCGCACAGTACGCACGGCACCGTTGCCCACAGTGCCCAACAAGCCAAGTACCCACACGCGCATGGCAAGCAGAACGTGGCAACGATTAGCAACAACTCACACGCGTAAGCCGCCCCCACGGCGCTGTTGCTTGGCCTCGTGCGGATGATAGGGCTCCGCTCCCGAACACGGCTTCTCGCAGCGCTGACGAGCATCGCGCCATTCGAAAGCAGCCAGACGGCCAACGCAGCGATGGCAGACCAGTTCGGTTTGCCGCTTCGCGAATTATTGATGACGGTCATGGGCACTACGATCACCAGCATCAGATTACAAACGAGCAAGACATGGAATGAAAGCAAAGACAGGGACTTCATGTGATACAGGTACAAGGCCAGCGCGACGACCAGCCCGAACACCACGACGCCCCAACCTCCGAACACCGCCATCGACGACCCCAGCACCACGAACAAGAGCACCAGCGTCCGCAGCGTGAATTGGAAGGGGCGAGGGAGCGGTGGTGATGGGATGGGTTGAGGTATGGTATCGGTCATGTCGCTCAGTCGTCGTTGCGTAGCCCAGGTTTTGCTCAAGATCAGTTTGAAGCCGGCTTGGAAGGATGACTTGTTTCTTTCATCCGGGATTTCCTCAATTCTGCGAGGAACGCAAAAAGGTACTGCCGGTCGTGGTCCACCAAAACCCGTCGGCGAAATTCTTCGGCAAGGCCCGGCGATTCCTTCGCTTTTGCTCGCACGATTTCGGTGATAGCGTCATCGTACCAATCTTCGCCCGACAGCCGCAACGTCCCCGAAATGCAGGGCCACGCCGGATAGATGAGCCCCCAGAACCGGTACTTGTGCCAGCGAACAACATGGTTGTGCGAACACGGCACCCCCAAGTCCCTCGCAACGAGGTGAAGCACGCCGTATTCGCGAGTCGTCTCGGCCACCGGCACGCGGTACACGCGGATCTGGAGAATATCTCGGTCAAGCCAGCAATCGTCGCAGCGCTCGACGAACCAGGACCAATCTACGGCCACCATCCACAATACAGCGACCGCTGCAATCCCGAGCAGAAGGCGAACGACACCCCAGGCTCCCCTTCGACGCCATCGCCAAGCCGCCATCATCAGCAGCGACGCAATCAGCGTGCCCGAAGCCTCAATGAAGCCAACGGAACAGCCCATAGAGAAGTACGCAGCCACGACCGCTGTGAAGACGAGCAAGCTTCGGAGGCTGAATTGGACTCGCCCGCGATAGGATGGCAACGTGATCATCAAAGACTTTCCCCACTCCGCACTGATCGCCCGATGCCCCTGCACTGAAACGCCCAGCGTCCAGCCGCCTCTATTCTACTGCCCCGCGACACCCTGCACCACAAGAGCCCACCGGCAACGACCAACCTCGCCCCGGCGGCAACCCTCGGGCGGCTGGCAACCTGCCGGAACGCGGCCGCAGGGGCTACTCGGGCCCCATTCTGGCAGGGCCTCTGGTGGCGGAGTATACTGGCGGGCATGGACACTGTTGAGAAACGTCGCTGGTTTTGCCCCACGCCTTCGTGGCTGGTCTATGGCTCGATGGCCGTGACTGGGTTGATCTGGCTGTCGAATTGGCTGGGCTGGCCTGCATGGCACAAGGGCTACGCCGTCCTGGTCGCCGTCGCTGGCGTGGGATTGGTGCTGGCGGTGATGCTGCTCTGGTGGTTGGCGGCGTTGGTCTTTCGATGGCGGTTTCAGTTTGGGATTCGGTCGCTGCTGGTGCTGACGATTGCCGTGGCGCTGCCGTGCAGTTGGTTGGCGGTCGAGGCGAAGAGGGCGAAGGAGCAGTATAAGGTGTTGCGTGGACTTCAAGTCGTCTATGAGTGGCAGATCTCCGCTCCTGGCGTTCTCCGCCCAAACGCTACGCAGCCAGGACCACATTGGCTTCGACAACTCCTAGGGAATGACTTCTTTCAAGATGCTTTTTGGGTGAAAGTTTCAAATGATGGCGAAATAGAACAAGTAAAACGATTATCTCGGTTGCAAGAATTGTCGGCGAACGGAGCGCGACTCGACGACGCCGCGATGGCACATATTTCAACTCTGGTCGAGCTGCGAGATTTGCGACTTACCGACACGAACGTCAGCGATACAGGGCTGCAATACCTAGCTGGCCTCAGCCGATTGCAACGGCTGACTCTCAAGGGTACGAGAATCACCGATGCGGCACTAAAACACCTTGAAGGCTTGACGCGACTTCAGGAATTGGACCTCAGCGACGAGCCAGGCGCATTTTTTGAATCGATGGGTTTCACAAATTCAATTCCTACCGTTCCAAGCAGAATCACGGACGCCGGACTGCAGAATCTTCAAGGACTGAGCTCGCTCCAAAAGCTAAATCTCCGCCTCACCAAGGTTACTGAGGAAGGCGTGAAGAAACTCCAGCAGGCTCTGCCGAACTGCAAGGTCGATTATCCATAACCATCGCCTCAATCCGCCACCTCCGCCTCACGCCCGACCTCTGCATCCTCCCGCCGATCGCCCAGGCCCTTCTGGCTCTCCGATCGAGGGCTGGGGTGGCCGTAGGGGCTGGGGCAGGGCAAGATGCCGGGAGGCCTCGCGGGCGGTTGTTAACAATTGTTAACAGCCGTGCGGGCGTGGCAAGCGTAGCGGTCAGGACCTGGTGAGAATCTTGCCACGGGCAACAATTGGCGGGCGGCTTCCACTGCAAGCGGTGGGCAGTCGTCTTCGGGGGCGGGCGACTCATTGCAAAACTGCGCCTGAAAGAAGGCACGCGATGCATATCCGATAACCCGATAGCGGCATGGCCGGTTGACGGCGGCCAAGCTGGCGGCGATGATGATCGCAGAGGCAGAGTTGAGGCTGCCCAAGGGGTGGCTGCATCTGCAGAGGCCACTTTCGAGAAAGGTCAAATTCATGAACCGCACCGCGATCCTGACGCTGGGCTTGTCACTTGTCCCTCTTCTCTGCCGGGCGGCGGAACCGAAGGCTGAGCAAGGGAAGGCCATTGGCGAATCAACTAGAAAGTTGCATAGCGAAGAGTCCAGCAACGAAGCACAGAGGGTTTGCGCCGAAGACAGGGCTGCGCTCGGCAAGGGGAACACTACGTCGGCGATAACCTTGTTCAGCAGAGCGATTAGCCTCGAACCGAAAAACGCCGACGCGTACCTCGGGCGCGCTGAAGCTTACGGGGCCAACGGCGACCGCGACCAGGAGATTTCTGATTATGGCAGAGCTATTCGCCTCGACCCGAAAAATGCTCGTTTATACGGCATGCGCGGCTTTGCTTTTATCCTGCGCCCAGCGGCCCATTAATTCTGGATGCGGACGTACAGGCTGGGACGATGGTTTCAACTCTTGCGTGGGGGTTTCAACAGCAGCAATTGCCCAGAATCCGGCTCACGCCTCACGTACCGCATGGCCGACCAAGCTTAACCATCCAGACGAGCCTGCATGGGAGCAACTTCTACCCGACGCAGGTCAAGTGAAGCGGGGCTTGGTGCTGGTTGCTTATGAGAGCATGGAACGGGCTCGCGACGGCAAACCAGAGACTTTGCTTGCCGCCGTTCACAATGCAAGCGTGTGGCCAGTTGCTCTTTGCTCCGAGGCGTCCATCGCACCCAAGGTCTGGGTTCGTACGGAGGATGGACAGCCAGTGGGGCTTACGGCCGAGGGCAAGAGGCGACAAACTCCGCGCCTGATCGATTTTTCTTTTTCCGGGACGGGCGGTTTTATCATGCCAGGACACGCAATTGCGGAGACTTATCCGCTGGGAAGTTATTTTTGCCTTAATCGCTCGGGAAATTACACGATACTTGCGGCAAGTTACCTTCTGGGCGGAAAGCAGGTGTTGGTTGCGCGGCCTCTCACTGTTAGAATGAGGACAAGCTCGACTCAGCCTCGCAAGAGCCGATTCGAGGACTCGCGAACGGGCGCGCCCGCCACGCCGCCTCGGACCGACGAAAATGATCTCGCTGAGTTGTTGCGAATCTCCGGAATGCAGATGCACGGTCATGTATTGCGTGCAATTCAGTCCCCTTCTCCAGACAACGCGATCAATCTAATTGCCTCTCATCAATGCCTCGAGGACTCAAGTGAGGACGGCGACAGCAGCGTGTCTCCTCAGCGGGAAAGTGCATCATCAGCTAAGAGGACCTGGGTTGCTGATTCGGGTCTTGCGCGAGCCGACTATCGGATTATTGTGTGTGATTCCGCGCGACAAATCGTTCCCGTGACAAGGCGCGGCGCGGCTGTCTTTTCGGGCAAGCGGCAACAATCGCCCGTTGAACTGAATCTCGGTTGCGCCGTGGGTACATGGTTCCCTCTCGATAGAATGTTCGACCTAAAGGCCGCTCGCCATTACACGGTCATTGTCGCGCTTTTGACGAATAGATCGAATAATGCACCCTTGGTGGCGTCGCCATTGAACATTCACGTTCCCGCGCAGGAAACCGTCGGATTGACACGGCCGCTTTACGGCTCAACTACTATTTGGCGTAGGCTGACGGAGCATGTCACCGGTCCGAGCGATGAGTTGAGGATTCAAAGCACCCACTCGAATATTGGCGCCGTTGCCGGATCGCTCGAAATAAAGCTCAATGGACCGGGACGACGTGTCGAGAGGCAACCATTCTTGAGTGACTGCACGTTGCTGGCTCAAGACAGTAACGGCGACCCCGTATCAATAGATTCGCCTCCAATGGTTGAAGGGAACCAAGGAGAGTTGGCCGAATATCAAGGACCGACTGGCGATCGTCTTCCAGAGCGGGTATTTTTTTCCCTGTGGCCCTCGGCGTGGCTCGTGCCAGGGCGTGATTACACTTTCCTTGCAGCCGTAACTTTGGGGGGCGACCGCGGCCTGGCGGCAGTCGCGCCCCCTGTGCGCCTCATGATTCCGGACAGCGAGGATGACTCAGTACCACCCTCAGAGGCACCTTCAGAATGCAAGGGAGTACCTGCGGCGCCGCGCGTACAGTTAGCGGGGGCGCTGTCTGAAGAGGACTGGAAACAACTGACTCGTTTCGCAGGTATCTCATTCCACGGGCTAATCTGCAATGCGTCCGCCTCCAAAGCAAATGAATTTGAGATCTCGGTTAAGAATCAAAGCACACGCTTGCTGACGTTGAAACGGCTGAAAGGCGCTGGTGGCCTCTTACTTTGCATTCGCAATTCCGCGGGTAGGAACGTTGCGATATCGAAGGAGGCGAAGAATACTTTGAAACAGTTTCTTGGATTTGAAAGGCATGTGCTTAAGCCGGGCGAGTCAATGAAGGCGCACTTTCGATTGTCGGACCTACTCGGCGCGGATCCCGTAGGAGAATACACAGTTCTTGCCGCCTTGCCGCTCATTGGTGACGTGGATGCCGTCCTCGCGGCCGCGCCGCTCACAGTCCGCGCTGCGCGCGAGGTCATACCAGGAACAAGTAGCAATCGGTGACCCCGATGTCGTGGGAAGACTCACTCGATCACGCAGTTCGCCTCCGCGAGGAAGGCAGACTTCAAGACGCAGGACGTTTCCATCGGCAGGTACTTGACTGCCAGCGAGGTCAGGCGCACGCGGCACCAACTTGGTTTCGTTCACTGCGGGCACGGTAATAATGGGGCGGCGATCGCGCTGATCAGCCGCGCCGCCCGTCCGGATCCGCAGGCATAATCATCCTTAGGCCTGTATTTCTGCCGGTCGGTGAAAACGCCGCTCAAAGTCCGGGCACGACACCACGCTACACACAACCTCCAAACCGCGATTCCGGCCAGCGAACAGGAACTGAGCCGAACAGGCCGATCGAGTTCTGCGGTAGGCTTCTTGCCACGGGCAACAAATGGCACCGTGCTCTACCGACCATTAGCTGCGGCATGTAAAGCCGCAGGTCGAAGTCAAGCAAGGCAAGGTAATCCAGGAAGCTGTCCGCAGCGACTTGTTCGGCCGGATCGTCGAGTTGGACGTTGATGTCGCGAAAGACGAGCATGCCCAACGGGACGCTGCTGGCCAGAAGTTGCAGTGCCCCGTCGAGAAGTGCATCTGGGCCAGGTTGTCCGTCACCCGCCAAGAGAAACGCTGGTAGGCAAAGTCCTCAGCGTCTTCAAAAAGCTCGCCCCCGGTCCAGCGTAGGCTTGCAGTCCAGATGCTCTTGATAAGCATGCCGGTGACCGGTTGTGGTTATCGTAGTAGGTTGGATAGGTCTTCGATTTTGCGAAGGAATTGTTGTTGGATCGTGTTCATTAGAGTTCGCCCCTGGGGGCTGGATTACGTGGCTGGCAGCGCGGTGCTGCCGGGCTGCCGGTAGTTATGAGGATTCGCAGTCGGCCCGGATTTACCGCGGGATCTGCCGCGACGAACAAAGTGTCGTCGTTACAAGCACGGTAATGGAGGCGGGGCGGGCGTGCACGCCCACACTTCAGAATCGGGCGCTGACCATGCGCACCATGCGTGAACGCCGTGGCACCGGAAAAACTGCATCACTGCCCAGACGCTAGGCAGGGAGATGAACCTTGGTAAAATGGTTGGTTGCGTGAGGCTGGATCGGTTTCAGGCTCATTGTAGTCCGGACGGGCCGGATGCTGGTCTTGTAAACACTTAGACGAAGGAAACGAGCATGGTAAGCATTCCACAAGAGGTGCAGGAGTTCTTCGCGGGCAAGATGGGCTGGGTGGCGACTTCCACTACTGATGGCGAACCGAACGTCACACCCAAGGGGACGGTGCAGGTTCTTGACGACCAGCACGTCGTATTCGGCGACCTGTTCTCGCTGAAGACGCGGCAGAACCTGGAGCGGAATCCTAAAGTGGCCGTCACGGTGATCGAACCCGGCACCGCGAAGGGCTACCAAGTCAAGGGAACGGCGGAGTTGCTCACCTCGGGGCCGCTGTTTGACAAACTGGCGGCTCAGATCAAGGACAAAGGCATCGCGATGCCGCTGCGCTACGCGGTGAAAATCCGCGTGGAGGCGGTTTACGATCAGTCCGCAGGCCCGGAAGCGGGCAAGCGGATCGCGTGATGGTGGCTGCGGCCGGTTCTAATGCGTTGCATTGGGGTCTGCCAGAGTGGAGCCGCGGAGGCGATTTCCGCGCACCGGCTCATATCAGCAATTAGGAAGCCCTGCGGTACAAACACCGTCCTTACAGGCAATGCCGTTGAGGTCGGCGCCCTGGAGGGCGATGGCGACCGTGACGCCGGCATTCACCGACGCGGCTAGATCAACCGCCGCCACGAGCGCAGCGTAGGGCACGCCTGCGTCGATCGCCTTCTTCAGGCGACCGCCCGTACAGGCAACACAACCACGAGTGGCGGTGACCGCGATGCCAATCAGGTGTTTTTCGCGGTCAGTGAGATGCGCCGAAGCGCCCGTGCATTCAAGCAGTCCATTGGTAGCGAATTCCGACATTTTCATGATCGATCCTTTGTCGTTAATGACCTAGTTGATTGCCCCACTTACCATCCGTCACCCTGCACCAATCGCGATCGGACGTGCAATGCCTGGCTGCTCAGTCCGATGTTCGGCCACGAGCAGGGCGAAACGCATCATTTACTTCCGCGCTAAAGTTCTGGTACCTGCCCGTCGCCAACGGAGGGCTAGCCGCCCTTCCAAACGGAGCGATCAACGGCAACCTGCGGCTGGCCAAGATCGTCTTTCACGGGGCGTCGCTCGGCGCGTCGCATCCCGACGCGATCCGCAACCAACCGGTCGCCGCGTTATTCGACGAGCGCGGGTGCGATCATCACTTCGTTCCGGGTTACTTGGCGGGAATGATCGGCACGATCATTGGCGCGCCTGTTACGATCGCCTGAAGTTCCAGCCAGGGACGCGGTGCGTCGTCGGCCACTTCGACCCATACCGGGGCGTAGCCAGCCGGCATACGATAATCCTCCAGTGTGATCCTCAATTCTTTCAACTTGCTCCAGTTCCGGTTGTAAACGCCCGCGATCTCGCCGCCGTCGTAGCGGAGATAACAGCCACTGGCGATTTCCCCGTGAACTCGAAGGCGGCCGCTGCCGGTATGGATGACTGGGTTGATGAGTTTCGACGGCACGTCGGCCAGGATACGAAGATTAGCGATGCGGACTTTGGGACTCGTCCGCGGTGGAATCGAGCCGAAGCCGAGGCTGACGGAGTTGACATGGCTATAATCGAAGTATTTTGCGCCAAACCGCCAGCCCCAATTGCCGTCGGCCCAGGACGTCTCTCCCGCCGGAATCGTCACGCTGCGCGAGCCCGTGAAATCAAGTTTCACCACGTAATCGCGGACCCCGCGGCCGCTGAGCTGCAACAGCAGAACCGCCCCGCTGCCATCGCCCGTGAGATCCATGGCCAGGCCGCGGCCGGCATTCATCGAAAACTGCTTCGACCAGGTGGGCAGATCCTTTTCCGTCCTGAATGCCTCGGCCCGCGGATTCTCGGCGGACATCCAGATCGCATCGCCGTCCTGCGAGAATTGCGCGAGCCGCTGGTTGTCGATTTCCGCCGCCTTGGGTTGCAGTTTCTGCAGGTTGCGCAGGATTGCCGGCGCAGTTGCGCCCTTGACCACGGCTTGGCCGTCGGCGCCGGTGCGGTAGCTGTCGACCGTGGCATCGCCCGCGCGTGCGGCAGCGGTCACGCCTTGGCCGCCGTAACTTTCACCCAGTTCCGCCAGCACGCGAATCACAAAAGCGGCCGGCTGCGCAGGGAAGGGATTTTCCAGTTGAAATTGTCGGCCGGGCCGGGCCACCTGCCGCGGGCCGACGGGGCCAAACTCCTGGCCGACGAGCCAGGGCACATCGCCCTCTTTGCGGACCATCACCCGGGTCGGGATCACCTCGTAGTGATCCGCGGCCCGGCGGACTTGAAAGAGATCTTTGCCTTGCATGTGGTTCCCGAAGGGCGTAAACGCCTGACGCATCGTGGCCAGTTGTTCCCGGCTCATCAGCGGCAACGCTTGCCGCCACAGCGCGAATGCCGCGAAAAGCTCTTCGCTTTGGCCATGCTTCGCGAGGATCTCGGTCGAGACACCGAACATCGGTTCGGGCTTCAAGACTTGGAAGCGGCGAACGCCCTTGGCGATAAGCGAGGAGAGCTCAAACCAGGCGTCGAGCATCGAGGTAGCCGGCCGGTGGTCGTCCAGTTGGAACGAGAGGTTGACGGTGTGGTAGCCAAACTGATTGATCTTGCGAATCTTGCTGAACCGCATTTCCAGGTTCGAGGCGACGGGGGAGCCGTTGGAAGTGTTGCTCACCACGGCGTGGTCGAGATGCCGGCTTACCAGGTCGCTGAACTTGCGCGGTCCCCAGGCGTACTGGCCGTGGATTTCGTAGCCGTCGTACTCGAGTTGCCCCACGCCGACCTCGTTGGCAAACTCGGCATACTCCCGGGCCATTTCCCCCAAGAGCGGAGAGTCGATGTCCGGGACGAAGTTCTGACCATAGGCCGCCAGCAAGCCCACGGTTTCTGCGCCGGCGGCGTGTGCGGCGGCCACGGTGGCGCCATAGCCGCGTTGGCAGTGGCGCAAGATCCAGATTGGCCGATCCAGATCGGCGAACTCACCCACACGCACGATCTCCTCGCCAAGCCGCAAAAACCGAGGCTCAAAGATGTTCTCATAGGTGTTGGGTGAGTTGTTGCCCACTCCGGAAGCGAGGGGAAACTCGCTGCCGGCAGCGGGGTGGAAACGGATTTCCTCCGCGCTTTGGTCGATTGGCTGGGCCAGCTCGCCGCGGCCCCACGCTGCGAGGTTGCGATCGACATGGCCTGCGATCCGGCGGGGGTCCTTCGGGCCAATCCCGGCGCAGACATAATGCAGCGCCAGGTGCATCCCGTGTTGGGCCAGATGCTGCGAATAGCGGGCGAGATCTGCCCGGCCGCGCGGGAAGACCTTGCGGTTGACGTAGATATGGGAGTGTTCCAGCGGCCAATACTCGCCCCGCCACGTGTCGGTATGGAGATAGATCATCTTGATTCCCCGTTTCTCGGCGATGGCAGTCAGTTCATACAGTTCGGCCTCGTTCCCGGCGGCAAGGATCATCGTCGTCATGTCCTTGAACTGCTCGTAATAGTCGTCAATCCAGCGGCGGACGCGCTGTTTGGTCCACGGCTCGGATAGCAGCGGGTGGGGTAAGTCCTCGTGGCTCCAGATGTCTGCCAGAGCGTCATCTTCTTCCGCATCATCGGCCGCGGCATAAATCGCAAAGCCACCGAGCGGATCACCCGCTCTGCGATGCCAGAGGTAATTGAACTGGACGCGGATGGCGCCGCCCTGTTGTTGCACTCGCGTCATGTAGTCCAACGATAGCCCTTTGACATCGGTTCCCGCACAGTTCAACTCGAATTCGAGCGATGCCAGACTGGCCGCGGGAAGCCCCTCGACGCGCTTCAACTTGAGAGCCAGGTAACGGCCGCCCCGGGTAACCTGGAACGTAAGCCGCGGCGGTTGGCCGTCGCGTGTGGCCAGCAGCGAGTCGCCGTGGAACTCGACCCTGTCCAACCGTGCCGCGTCGATGGCCGCACCCGTGAAGGTGTGGACCACGAAACCGCGCCCCGGCTGGGCCGTGTCGACGAGGTTGGGGCCGCCGGCCGTCTTATAGAAACCGGCCACCGCACCGTCGGCCGCGAAGCGGATATCGGGCGCAGTGATCGTTTCCGCGGTGCAACGAGAAACGCACAATGTCACTAGGGCGGCGGTCATACCCAGGCCGAGGTGGTTCATGAGAATGCATGCGCTCATCGTTGTCAAAGCCTTGGTTTACTTGCTCCGTCGCAGGCAGAACTCGACCTCAGCGGCGGCAGCGGTGATGGGCAGCGCCAGAAAGGGGGCGGTAACGATGAGAGGTTTTGCGAAAAGGGATGTATTCATGGTCTCCTATCATAATCACCAAGGCGTCGAATTCCCACCCGTGCCGCAGGGTCAGCACCCAAGATGGCCCGACGGGGGCATGGGTAGAGTCGAGAGGTGGCGCGGTGGGTTAGGCTTCGGCATAATTCCGTGTCAGGGTTTCCCCTTGCGTGTCTAAATAGCCGTGCTCCGTTTCCACCTCCCGCTCATCGAATCGGACGGGCGGATTTCCCGCATCCGGCTCTCGGACAAGGTTCATGGTTTCGCCCACGAGTAGCGACGCCGGGAACGACTGAGGTTCGGCAATCCCAGCTTACGCTCGAGATAGCTGTGGGGATATTGGCCGTATCCCAACCCCTTGGTTTCGAACTTTCGGCATAACCAGTGACGGACCCGACGGTTGGCGTGAATGCTCACGATCCTGAACGCCGAGGTGTAGGTTCCAAAACAGAAGTAGTTCGGCCTCGAAGATCGGTTCCAAGAGCAGCGCTTCGATTACTACTGGGCAAGCGACCCTTCCCAGGCGGGACTTTCACCCGCTGAAACGCCCATAGATTCATGGCGCACGGTCATACCTACGTTAGACACTTATGGATTGACTTGCCGCGTGGAAGTTGGTATTTTGCGGCTATGGCACGATCGTTAAGAATCGAATTGGCCGGGGGACTTTATCATGTGATGTGCCGCGGCAACGAGCGACGCGCGATTTTCCGCGACGACGACGATCGCCAGCGGCGACTGGATTGGCTGCAGCGCACCGTGGAAACGTACGGCTGGCGGCTGCATGCATTTGTGCTCTTAGGGAACCACGACCACTTCTTCCTGGAAACCCCGGAGCCCAACCTCTCCGCAGGAATGCAGCTGCTGAACGGCAGCTACACCGGCTACTTCAATCTCCGCCACAGGCGCGTCGGGCACTTGTTCCAAGGGCGTTTCAAGGCCCATCTTATCGAGGAGGAGGGGTACTTCACCGAACTTAGCCGTTACCTCCATCTGAACCCCGTGCGCGCCAAGCTGGCGAGGAGGCCGCAAGACTGGAAGTGGAGCAGTTACCCGGGATATCGCGGACCGCGTGCGGCGTTGGAATGGGTAACCTACGAACGTGTCCTGGGCGAGTTTGGCGGCCAGGGGGCGGAGGCGCGGCGACGCTATTGTCGGTTCGTTGAGGCGGGGATCACCGACCCGCCCGCCGCGCCCTGGAAGAACGCCTTCGGCGGTTTGTTGGTCGGCTCGGAGTCGTTTGCGATGCGGGTCCGGCGGCTGCTGGGCAAGCGGGAAAGCGATCGAGAGCTTCCCCGGTTGCAGCCCTTGCGAGCCAGGCCTGCGCTGGAGCGGATCGTGGCGGTAGTGGCGGAGCGATTGGGCTGCAAGGCGGACGAGTGGACGTCCGGGCGGCGAAGCGATGCGATCGGCCGCGCGGCCGCCGCGTATCTGGCGCGGCGACGCTATGGATACTCGTCGACGGAAATTGCGCGGGTGCTAGGATACCGTGGCCCTAGCAGCGTTGGGGCGGCCGTGGCCCGCATCGAAGCGGCCGGGAAGGATGTTGACGCGACCCTTGCCAAGCTGCAGAAACAACTCTCTAATCGCTAACGTAGGTGCGACCCCATACTTTCCGTATAATGGGAAAGGCAAAAAGTAACCTGATCTCGACCACCAAGCTTCAGTCGAAAGCGGAGGGATTGTTTAACAGTGGAAACGGAGTCGTTGCGATAGATCTTGATCAGGTACCTGCCGAAGTAATTGACGTCTCGAATGGTGTTGGCCGCGGCCGAGTTCTCGCACGAAGTAAATCGCACCAAGAAGTACTGATCGTTGATGACGGGGGGCCTAATCCTCCGATTCCGGCCAAAGCAATTAGAATCATCCAGTGCGCAAAAAAATGACGCACGACGAAGCGAAAAGTAGGATTGTGGAAGAGTGCTTGAATCCCAAAGGATTCGCCAGTAGAATTCGTGAGAATCAGGTCGACGAAGAGGCATTTGCTCGGCTGCTGGAAGCTGTGGATGAGTTCGGCCGCGTGGCGAGATCTCAGAACTTAATTGACCGATTAACTATTGCTTGCTTGTTCGAGCTACCCTGGGAGATTGAAAACACTGTGGATCATTATTCAAAGCGATCTCCGCGGCTTGGGGCAATTGTCTCAAGAATGGCGGACGAGCTACGAGACAAAATCCACGAATTCTTGTGGACCGGTTTTGAAGCGTACTACGAGGGCGCAGACTAGGCTATGGAACACACACTGGGCCCGTTTGAGAGTCTTGATGCTATCTGTCTGTCTGTTTGCGAAGTCGAGGGCGCATACGTGCCAGCGTGGCTAGGCGTTCCACTTACGGATGGCAAGGGCTCGCCCGATTCTATTATAGTCGCCACTTGGCTGCCTCCCACTATTGTTTCAAGAATTGGGCTTCCACAGGGTGGTGTTTGCGGCTTCCTGTCGGATCGAAATGGGGACCGGAAAAGGGGACATCACTGATATTGACGCGCCTCGAAAGAAAACAATCAGTGATGTCCGCTTTTCCGGTCTCCCCATTTTCCGCCTTTGCCATATTCCTTAAATGGGAACAACTGGGGCACCGGCTGCCGCGGCTCCTGGGCGATGGCAGGAATTATGCACTGCGCGGCACCGATAGCCAAAAGTAGTATAAGTGTCTGCCTAAACCTGTTCATCAGTTTCCTCCGCTTGACGCCATGCGGACTTCCAAACGCCGCCCCACCGCGGAGCGCCCAGCGTCTCGCCTCTCATTCTACTGCGCCGCTCCGACTGGCACCACAAAGGGCCACCGCCTGCAATCCCACCTCCGCGGCACCCTTCGTGCGGCGGGCAAGGGGCTCGGAACGCGGGCCTGCAGGGGCATCGCTCGGGCCCCATTATCGCAGGGCCCCAGCCGGCGCGGTATACTTACCGGCATGGACGCTCCCGAGAAACGTCGCTGGTATTGCCCTACGCCAGGGTGGCTCGTGCTGGGCTCACTGGCAGTAACCGGCTTGCTGTTCCTGTCGGAGCGGTGGCGGTGGTTGCCGTTGGTGCTGGGGTGACTCCCTTCCTTGCTCCGAATTACCACCCGAGCAGCCCAACGTACTGACCTGATTTGAGGTTGACAATATGTTGATTCAACGCTGTGTTCGCATAGTCGCATCCTCTTTATTGGTAATCCCTCTGGCCGTCGGAGCGGAGCAGGTGACTGCAAACAATCCGGCCCGCTTGGGCGAGGCGGTTGCTGCCAACAATGATTCGGCGGCAGCCATCGACAAATATTCAGCGGAGATTACCAGGAATCCAAGAAACGGCGAGGCATACCGCGAACGTGGCATCGCCTATGGCCTCAAAGGTATGATCGACAAGTCGCTTGCCGATTTAGATCAAGCCATCCGTCTCGATAAGAACGACTGGCGCACACGTTACAACCGTGGCTGCACGTACGTCCGACAAGGCGATACGGAAAAAGCGATTGCCGATTTCGTGGAGTGCGTCCGGCTGAACCCGGCAAGCGCCGATTCGCACCTCGGCCTGGGCGTTACGTGTGCCAAGAAAGGAGAGGCCGATCGGGCGATTGCCGAGTACACCGAAGCCCTTCGGTTGGACCCCAAGCTGATTGAGGCGTACGCCAATCGTGCGATTGCCTTGGGCGGCAAGCGTGATTACAAGAGGTCCATTGTGGATTGCACCGAGGCCGTGCGGCTCGACCCAAAAAACGCCACGTTGTATCACGTTCGCGGGGTGCAATTCCAGGAAAGCGGTGATCTTGCAAGGGCCTACGAGGATTTTACTCAGGCAATAAAGCTGGACCCTGGGGCGGCGGCTTCGTACGTCGGCCGCGGCTCTATACATTCCGATCGCGGCGACGCGGAGAAGGCGATTGCGGACTATTCGGAGGCGATCCGAATCGACCCGAAACTCGGAGCGGCGTACTATTCGCGCAGTGTTGCCTACGCGGCCGTCGGCGAGAACGTGAAGGCAGAGGCGGACCTGGTACGCGCCAAGCAACTCGGCTACTCGGGAGGCACGCCCGCAACCGAGTCCTGTTTGAAGGCATCGGGAGGGAAGCTGGCACTCGATAAAGGTGATTGTGCCGCCGCAATTAAGTTGTTTAGCGCGGCGCTGCGTCTTAACGCGAACGACAGCCCCGCCTATTCTGGACGCGGTGCGGCATTCCAGCGCACCGGCCGCTACGATCGCGCGGTTGCCGACTACGGTGCGGCCATTCGCCTCGATCCGACGGATTCCCGAGCGTACTACGGCCGCGCTGTCGCCTACCAAGCAATGGGCGACAACGACCACGCAATTGCTGACTACCACCAAGCTATCCGCCTCAACCCGAAGTTTTCTCAGGCGTACTGCGGTCGTGCTCGCGCCTATCAGGCGAAGAACGACGAAAGCAACGCGATGGCCGACTACGACCAGGCTATCGGCCTCGACCCGAAGTTCTCGCAGGCGTATTATGGCCGAGCAATGCTATGGAGGCTACGGCAGGAACAGGTCAAGGCCATAGCCGACTTTAGCGATGCTGTCCGTCTCGATCCGAACTTTACCGCCGCCTATTATCAGCGGGGTGTCGCCTATCAATCAAACCACCAGCCGGTTAAGGCGATCGCCGACTTCGATCGCGCGATCCAACTGGATGGCAAACTCGCCATGGCTTATAGCCGGCGGGGCTTGGCCCGCGAAGAGATACGGCAGTATGACAACGCGATCGCCGATCAGAGCGCCGCCATCGCACTGGAGCCCACGCTCTCGGTCGCTTATAGTTTCCGCGGACTGGCCTATCAAGCAAAGGGTGACTCCGGCAAGGCGATCCTCGACTTCGACCAGGCCATCCAGTTGGACCCCAGTCTGACAACCGCATATTATCGGCGCGGCGCCGTCCGCAGGGGCCGCGGCGAGTACGATGCCGCAATTGAAGATTTTACGCAGGTGACGCGACTCGATCCAGGATTCGCCGCAGCCTACATCAGCATAGGCGAATGCTATCGCAAAGCTCGCGACTACGACCGCGCGGTCGCGGCCTTCTCGAAGGCGATACTCATGAATCCGGCATGGAGCACACCCTACACAGGCCGAGGGCGGGCCTACCAGGGAAACGGCGAGTACGACAAAGCCCTGGCCGATTTCATGCAAGCTGCGGCCCTAAGACACAGTTCGCCCACCGCTTACGAAAGCCTCGCCTGGCTGCTGGCCACCTGCGGCGACGGCAAAATCCGCAACGGTGCCAAGGCGGTCGAGAACGCAACTAAGGCGTTTCGGCTGAGCGACAGCAAGTCGCCGCGATACGCCGACGCGCTTGGGGCGGCTTACGCGGAGAGCGGCGACTTCAAGGCCGCCAGATCGTGGCAGGCGAAGGCCATCGCCTTGTCGCTGACCGACAAGTCGATCACGGAGGAAGGCAAGAAGGCCCTTCGCCATCGCATGGAACTTTACGAGCAAGGGAAACCGTTCCGCGCGGACAATGACGAGTCAGGCACACGTTAAGGCTTGCGTCCCTGCTTGGACGGGATACCGCGAGGGCATCTTTGCGAACAACAGGCTCGAGTGGGAACGGTGCGCCGCTACGGGTCTGTATAACGTGGTCCCTTTCGCCTCGTTAGGAGGGGCATGGGTAGAGTCGAGAGGTGGCGCGGTGGGTTAGGCTTCGGCATAATTCCGTGTCAGGGTTTCCCCTTGCGTGTCTAAATAGCCGCATGCCGTGCTCCGTTTCCACCTCCCGCTCATCGAATCGGACGGGCGGATTTCCCGCATCCGGCTCTCGGACAAGGTTCATGGTTTCGCCCACGAGTAGCGACGCCGGGAACGACTGAGGTTCGGCAATCCCAGCTTACGCTCGAGATAGCTGTGGGGATATTGGCCGTATCCCAACCCCTTGGTTTCGAACTTTCGGCATAACCAGTGACGGACCCGACGGTTGGCGTGAATGCTCACGATCCTGAACGCCGAGGTGTAGGTTCCAAAACAGAAGTAGTTCGGCCTCGAAGATCGGTTCCAAGAGCAGCGCTTCGATTACTACTGGGCAAGCGACCCTTCCCAGGCGGGACTTTCACCCGCTGAAACGCCCATAGATTCATGGCGCACGGTCATACCTACGTTAGACACTTATGGATTGACTTGCCGCGTGGAAGTTGGTATTTTGCGGCTATGGCACGATCGTTAAGAATCGAATTGGCCGGGGGACTTTATCATGTGATGTGCCGCGGCAACGAGCGACGCGCGATTTTCCGCGACGACGACGATCGCCAGCGGCGACTGGATTGGCTGCAGCGCACCGTGGAAACGTACGGCTGGCGGCTGCATGCATTTGTGCTCTTAGGGAACCACGACCACTTCTTCCTGGAAACCCCGGAGCCCAACCTCTCCGCAGGAATGCAGCTGCTGAACGGCAGCTACACCGGCTACTTCAATCTCCGCCACAGGCGCGTTGGGCACTTGTTCCAAGGGCGTTTCAAGGCCCATCTTATCGAGGAGGAGGGGTACTTCACCGAACTTAGCCGTTACCTCCATCTGAACCCCGTGCGCGCCAAGCTGGCGAGGAGGCCGCAAGACTGGAAGTGGAGCAGTTACCCGGGATATCGCGGACCGCGTGCGGCGTTGGAATGGGTAACCTACGAACGTGTCCTGGGCGAGTTTGGCGGCCAGGGGGCGGAGGCGCGGCGACGCTATTGTCGGTTCGTTGAGGCGGGGATCACCGACCCGCCCGCCGCGCCCTGGAAGAACGCCTTCGGCGGTTTGCTGGTCGGCTCGGAGTCGTTTGCGATGCGGGTCCGCCGGCTGCTGGGCAAGCGGGGAAGCGATCGAGAGCTTCCCCAGTTGCAGCCCTTGCGAGCCAGGCCTGCGCTGGAGCGGATCGTGGCGGTAGTGGCGGAGCGATTGGGCTGCAAGGCGGACGAGTGGACGTCCGGGCGGCGAAGCGATGCGATCGGCCGCGCGGCCGCCGCGTATCTGGCGCGGCGACGCTATGGATACTCGTCGACGGAAATCGCGCGGGTGCTAGGATACCGTGGCCCTAGCAGCGTTGGGGCGGCCGTGGCCCGCATCGAAGCGGCCGGGAAGGATGTTGACGCGACCCTTGCCAAGCTGCAGAAACAACTCTCTAATGGCTAACGTAGGTGCGACCCCATACTTTCCGTCGAGATCGACGACTCGCGGTGGATCCTCATGTGCGAGGTTCCGCGCGACCTGCAGGCCACGGCAGACTACTACCGCACGGCGATGCGGGAAATCGGCTTTTCGGCCCTGCCGCGGGAAACGCCCTCGGACAAATCGCTTTGTATCTCCTTCGAGTCGGCAAGCGTATTTTGTCAAGATCGAGGCCGAGAAGGCGATGCAGCTGGAGAAGAAGGCGAAGGCCGAGAAGGATCGCAAGGCCCAAGACGAGCTGGACGCGGCCAAGGCCGCCGCCGCCGAACTCAACGGCCCGAAGGCCCGATCGTTGCCGCTTCCCCAAGGGGCGACGAATGTCGAGTATCAAAAACTCACCGGGCAAATTCGTTGTCAATGCCCATCCGACGTTGTGACGACGGCCAACTACCTTGCACAGCAGTTCAACGCCCAAGGTTGGACTGCGGGCAAGGATTTGATCCGGCCGAAATCGGCGATCATGAAACGGACTAAGGGCGACGCGACGCTCTCGATTTTCGTCCGCCCAGGCGACGGCACGACGAACGTGCAGATCATCTCCAAGGGGCTCTCGTGGGCCGAGACGCCGCCGACCGAAGGCAAGCCGTAATTCCCGATTGGATGGCGACGACCTTTGCACGGGCTGCTTCCGCTCACGAGTAGAAATCGCCGCGGGGATCATTCGCTTGCAAAGTCAGGCTGGAAGACTGCCGCTTTGCCGATTTCGGCCCCAAAAGCATCCAACTGAACCTACGAGAAAAGCCGTGTAACACCGACAAACAGTACCCGTACATGATGCAGATCAAAATTCGAAACCGACGAACGTGCCGGGTTCTTGAGGAAATTCCGCCCTGTCGGCGGGAATCGTCATGCGACTGCCTCACGTTGGTTTCTTATCCAAGTGGCAGAGTCCGCAGTTCTAAAGACAAAAGGGCAATCGTTATGAGAAGTTCCAAGAATAACATTCGGATCCTTGTTTTCGGAATTGTTGCCGTAATCAGCGGTACCATTGCCATGGCGTATCAAAAAGGCTACTGCCATGCGTTAATAGGCGGCGTAGTCCAGCACCTGGATGTGGACAATGCCCTCTTTTTCTACAAAATAGCTTACGAAAAGAATCCAAAAGCGTTCATGGTTGCCCATGACATAGCGTGTTGTTGCGCCCTCAAGGGCGACAAAGATGCCTGCTTCAAATGGCTCCGAATCGCTCTGAAGTCCCCTTACGCTGACTTCGCAAAGAACTGGGCAAAGACGGAGAATGATTTTGCTTCGGTGCGGCAGACGCCCGAATTCCGGTCGCTGATTTATGGCTCGTCACGTACGGCAGGCACGTCCGCACGAACCTTGTAACACTCGCCGCACCCTCCCGTATAAGACGCAGACGAGCGCTCGGACGAATATTGGACCGACGAATATTGGACCGATGGCTCGTGACGTACAGCATCAAGCCGGAGGGCGTATCGTGCATCCTTTCTCAAGTCAGTACCTGGACCAACCGCAAGTGTTTTTTCTCGGTTGCCTTCGCTGCCGCCGGGGGCCTCGGTTCTCGTTCCTCGGGCCAAACGACCGGTCGACTCCTCGCAGTGATAGCGTGGCGATTGCCATTTTCGCCGCACTTCGCATCGTTCTCCCAGCAGTCGCCCTGTTTCTCATATTGGTCAATCCGTCCGCAGGCTGGTCCGCAGTAGTTTCGCCGCCCCAGGCAAAACATCCGCTGGCGCCCAACCTGTCCGTGGGAACCATCGCCCAGGCCAACGCTTTGGCCGATCGGCTCGTCCGGCTGGACAAGGCGGCCATGGCGGAATTCGATCGTCGGCACCCGGGCATCCTGCCGGAATTGAAGATCCGCCTGCCGAAAGCCAACGCGGCACAATTCGATTGGTGCAATCTCAACAAGGTCTGCGAGCCGCGCAGGCAATTGACCGGCGATTGCTGGGCCAATGCGGCGACGGAAGCCCTGGAGTGCAATTACCTGATCCGCAACAACCGTCGCGTGACGCTTTCCTCGCAGCCGCTGCTGGATCACTTGAAGCTCAGCGCCGACGACAAGAGCATGGGCGGAGCACCCGCCACGGCCCTCGAATTCTTTCTGAAAATCGGCACGGCCACGATCCAGAACTACCCCTATACGGGCGTGCCCTGCAATCCCCGTGGCACGACCCTGCCTTATCGCGCTGTGGCCTGGGGCTACGTGCGGTCTGACGAGCAGCTTCCGACAGCGGTACAGATCAAGGAGGCGCTGCTTTGCCACGGTCCGCTGGTTGTCAGCGTGCTGGCGACAGCCAGGTTCCACGGCTATCGTGGCGGATTGTTCGAGGAAAGCATTCCTGCGGAGACCAAAGTGAACGGCTTTGCGCACTCCGTACTGCTGGTCGGCTGGGACGACAGTCGCGGAACGCACGGCGCCTGGAAGATCAAGAATTCCGGGGGTCCCCAATGGGGCGAGCAAGGCTTCATGTGGATTTCGCGTGGCAGCAACCAGGTGGGACGCGTGGCGGTCTGGGTCCGCGCCATGAGCCTCTATTACCGCCTAGGGGCCGAATTCGTTGCCCAGGTGCCCGACGCCCTGCCGCTGGTTCCCGGCACAAATTCGGCCGCCGCCGGCCAGAACTTGCTTGCCGGCGGCCTGTCAGCCGACAAGCTGCTTTTCGCCGTGCCCCAGGAAGGCCCGGACAAGCTGCTGAAGTTCATCGACGACCTAAATAAAAAGAACTCGCCCTCCAGCGCGGAAAAAGCAAGCTTCGAAAAACGGAAAGAGCGTGCGATTGTTGAGGCGGCCGACCGCATTCTCGCCGCCAAGGCCAGCGCAATTCAAGCGAGGAAAGCCTTCGTCGACAAAATCAGTGCGATCAAAATGCTCTATCGCGTCGGCGACCCGCTCGTTGAGGACCGCTTGGATAATCTGCCTTCGGAGCTGGAAAGGGCCGGCCACGCCGACCTGATCCGAACCATCCGCTGTGTGCTGCTTGGCCAAAAGCTGCGTCGTGCCGGAACTTTGGGCCTGAAAGCGGCACAGGAACATCTGGCGGTGGTCCGCCTCTGCCTGGAAGAAAACGGCGCCGACATCACGGCCTCTTTCGTGGCCAACGAAGCCGCCCAGGCGCTGCTCAGGGCCGGCGACAAGAAAGGCGCGGTCAAGGCCCTGGACGACTTCGCCGAGTTTTTTGCCAAAAACCAGAACCAACAAGTCGCTCAGCGGGCCGCCTTCCTGCGGGAGGCCGCCCAGAAACTGCGAAACGCTGGTGGCGGAAAGAATGTCCGCCAACTAGCTTCAATAAAGTAGCTCGTGGAGCAGGTGGCTCGACCGCGCCCCGATAGGGCAAGCTTGCGAAACCTCGACGGCCACCGCACGCAGGCCAAACCCGCCGCCCCTTCTGGCCGATTTACCCGACTGCCAGCCCCGTGGAACCCCACCCATGACCAGCACGCCAGCATCCCCGGCCGAGAAACGGGCCAATCTACCGTCTCTGCAACGCGAGCTTGCCGATCTGGCCGCCCGCTGCCAGCGGGAGCGGCCGCCGCAAGTTCGACAAGAGGCTCGGGGTCCGGTAATCGTGATCCGCGGCAAGTAGCTCTGGCTCCGCGATCCCCATGGCCAAGATGTCACCCTTCGATGGGGTGGTCTCCAACTTCGGATCGCGGCCGTTCTCTTGGCCCCTCCGCCCGGCCCAGCTCTCGGCCGTGCCGTCGATCATCGGCCGCGTGGGGTGTGGGGCTGGGCTGCGCTGGAGGCCGGGCCAGGATCAAGCACGCCCCCGAAACAACTTCCGCCAACCGCTCGACCTTGCTTGTTGCTCATTTATTTGAAGCCCGCCGTCATCATTTGGCATCCCACCACGTTCAGCGCGAGCACGACCAAGAGAACAGCATACAAGGTGCGAAAAGCACGGCCCCGCGGGACCAAAAACAGCGAAACGGTCAGCAAGATATAGACGACCGATGCGGCCCAAAAAACGGGTTCGCTCAAGCCATCGCCCGGCTTGGACGAACTCCAACCATTTGGTGCGAGGTCCGGCGGCTGCAACCCGAGGATTCTCACCAGCCCGAAAGGAAAGAAAAAGCAACACATGATCGCCATGGGCCCCAATGCCAAAACCCTGATGCCCGCCACAAGCTGTGCCATGACCCACGCCCCAAGAACGAGCGCGGCACGGGTCTGATACCAGGGCGATCGTTGCGGCGAAGCAACGAGAGGGGCATCGCTTTCAGGGCGGGGAGGAACAGGCGGGCTTTGGCTGGGTTCCTGGGACATTTCTCTGGCTCCACGAAAATGGTCGCAGTGCGGGGTGACCGATACAACCGATAGGGCGAGATGCGTCTGTCATTATAACGCCGGCGTAAATGCTTGCCGGTTACAAGTCGAGCGCAGACTACGCCCCCAGCGGCGCACTCCTGGCCGAAGCAACCCTTCGAGCTGCAATCCGCAATTTGGAAGGCGAAAACATCTTGTGCCGTAGTGGTGAGGTTTTGCTGCCCCAATTTGGCAACTGGCAACTGACCCAACTTGTTGGCACTCTTGCGTATGAAGAGTTGAAGAAGAATCGGGGCTTGACCTAATTGTTGGCCCAACTCAAGTCACTTTGAACCCTCGGGGGATGCCCGTAATTATATGAAAGGCCCCATCCATGTCGCCCACAACTTGAATGAACTCTTTGTCTTCCATAGTTGGCCCGCTGCTTGCGATGCCAGGGAATGTCCACATGCTTGCAGCCGATCCACGGTCTCGGAAGTGGCGTCAGCAGGCTTTGGGCTTTGCGGCGGCTAGTGCCGAGGATAAGATTCGGGCAAGGGGCCATGCCATGAACGATGTCCGACAACTGACCAAGGCGATTCTTTTGCCGACTACTTTTCTTCTCGTGCTGATCCTGGGCATGTTCCTGCCTGCCGGGTTCGGATGGCGGCGGGGGTGGCTTTTCCTGGTGGTGTTCACCATTGAAATGGGATTGATCGCTCTTTATATCTGGCGGACAAATCCGGAGGTCTTCCTTGCCCGGAGCAAAATGCAGAAGGGAACGAAGGGCTGGGATCGGGTGTTCTTCTATCTCCTGCAATCCCTCATCCTGGCGATCTTCCCAGTGGCCGGGCTGGATCATGAGTCAGTCGCCCCACTTTGGGTCAGCGCCCTCGGCTACGTCCTGCTGACCGTTGGGATGGCCGGGACCGCCTGGGTGATGAGAGTCAACAAGTTTGCCGAAATGAGCGTCCGCATTCAGACGGAGCGTGGGCACCATGTCGTCGAAACCGGCCCCTACGCCTTCGTGCGGCATCCATTCTACGTTGCCACATTTCCGCTACTCGCCGGAATGCCGCTGGCCTTGGGATCGTACTGGGCATTGATTCCAGCGGCCGTGGCCGGGATCGCCCTGGTCGTGCGGACGGCCTTGGAAGATCGAGTGCTTCACGACGAGTTGCCGGGGTACAAGCAATACGCCGGTCGAGTTCGCTACAGGCTGATCCCCGGCGTGTGGTAGGGAACGCGGCCCAAGTCTGGCCCTTGGACCCAAATTATTCGCCACGGTCCCGGGCAATGGCCTCGGCCTCGATTTCAGCAATGAGAGCGGCGAGGGTCGCTTGTCGGCGGCGATGTTGCTCGACCGCTTTTTCCATCAGCCCCGGCAGCGGATAGAAGTTCCTGCCGTTTGGGCCGCATTGGCACAAGGCTCGGTCGCCCTCACGTAACGCGTAATAGAAGTTTGACAGGTTGCCCAGGAGCGTTTCTCGCGTATCCCCGTTCGTGTGGATGATGGGCAGGACTATTCCCAGGTCGGCAGCGGTCTTGGTCATGCTATTGCTTTCCAGTCAATCGGTTTCTTGCTCGGCGTAGGGCCTCGGCTTTCTCGTCCCGGCTGCCGTGTCGGCGACGCTCTGCCTCCACTTGACCGTTCACTTGCCGTGAAGCATGATGTCCAGAGCAAAGAACACGCCGCCCAGGAGGAGGACGAACAAGACAAAAAACCCAAATGACGAGGCGAGGCTCGTTCCGCCGCGTTTCGCAATCATCCGTAAGCGGGCTTCACAATCCGGCTCTGCGGACTCGACCTCGGCGATAATTTTCCTTGCGTGCGCAAGATACCAACTCTAGGACAGGAGGAACTGGTGAGTCAAGTGCCGCTTTCAATTGGATAGAGAGGTATCCTGCCATGAAACAACTCTTGCTTTCCATCCTGCTGGCCATCGGTGCTTCTGCTGCCGCCGCCAACAACCGCCCCGTCAAGATTTGGAACCATACTGGTCCCCTTGGCGAAACTCCCAAGCACGTCACCGATGCCTTCCCGCTTTCCGATCAGCAGAATAAGGGGCAATGGGTGAAGTTCGAGCCGATGAGCGACGAATTCGAAGGCAAGGAACTGGACCTGGAAAAGTGGGCGCTGGGCATCGTCGGCTGGAAGGGCCGTCAGCCTGCCTTGTTCAGCGACAAGAACGTCACCGTGTCGGATGGCAAGCTGCATCTGACCATGCGGAAGGCGAAACTGCCCGCCGCCTTGAAAAAGCAAGGCTATCACGACTACACTTCCGCCGCCCTGCACTCCAAGGCCCGCACCGCCTACGGCTATTTCGAGGTCAAGGCCAAGCCCATGAACTCGACAGGTTCAAGCTCGTTCTGGTTCGTATACGACTACGATGGGACAGTCGGCAACTTGACCGAGATCGACGTCTTCGAGATCGGTGGCAAGGCGAAGGGCTTTGAGCGAAAGTACAATATGAACCTGCACGCATGGAAGGATGGTCCGCGAACGGTGGCATACGTCGATCCCGGCCCCAAGAGCAACGAGCATGCGGAGAGGCATGGCGAGTGGGTTGCTCCGTGGCGATTAGCCGACGATTACCACGTCTACGGGTTCGACTGGGGCAAGGACGAGATCAAGTGGTATGTCGATGGGGTCTTGGTGCGGTCCGTGGAAAACGCGCATTGGCACCAGCCGCTTCACTTGACCTTCGACAGCGAGACCATGCCCGACTGGTTTGGGATGCCCGACGACAAGGACTTGCCCTCCACGTTTAGCGTGGAATATGTGCGGGCTTGGAAGCGGGACTGTGAAGCAAAGACTCTTTGGAGCCTGGAATCGGGCCGCCGCACCGACACCTTCCTTGCCCTTGCGACCTTGAGCGACAATGGCTTTGCCGTCCCCAAGATCCAGTACGACAAGCCCTACGCCGAGGCTTGGCCCAAGTTGCGGAAGCTGGCAGAACAACTACGGCAGCTTCCCGCCGCGAAACTTGCCGACTTGGACAAGTCTCTCAAATACCATTGGACCATTTATCCGTCGATGGACTGGCCGATTGCTGCTGCGGGGTGGAAAGAGTAGCTGCTTGCCCCCTGCCACCCGCCCCCGTCTCCACCACCGACCAAGGCATGCCCGCCTTCGAGGCCAACAAAGCTGCCGTCCACGTCGACTGCGAGATTTCCTCTTTAAGCGGCGTCGGTTGGCGGCCACGTCACCAATGCCGATGGTGGTGAGGATATGGCACGTAGACGTAGGGTGGATAGGCGTAGTATGGAGCATAGAAATTGCCCATTGCCCACTCCGCCTGCTGGGCGGCTAAAGCTGAACCGTAGGCAGTGATCGCTTGTTTCTTGCTCATAGACTTGCCTACGCCGCTCGACCTCCAATTTCAGTCGATCACGGTAGGCTTTCAACCGCTGGAGATTGGCTTGGGCCTGGGCAAGCTGCTGCTGATAACGCTGAACCGCATGGTCGATTTGGGCGTCGGTCGCCTCGCTCACCAGCCGCTCGACCTCTTGGCGTTTTTGCTCGGTGAGCTTGCCCTGTGCCTGCAAGTCCGCAGTCAGGTGGTCGAGGAGCCACTGACGCGGGGACTCCTCAATTGGGGCAGTCTCAAGCCGTCCAGGCGCGGGCGGCGGCGGGACTTGTCCAATAAGCGCGACAGAGGAAGGCGGCTTGGAGCATGGCAATTCTCCCTTCACTTTAATTGTTCGCTTTCAAGTCAAGTATGGCAAGTGCCCTCTATTTCCAATTGCCGATGTCGTCTTTTGTGCCGTTGATTCCATGGGGGCCGTCCGACCAATCCCATGCTTGCCCCGCAAGAGTCGCAGCAATCGTTGCTATCACCTCTACAATGATCGCCATTCCCGCTCGATTTGCTGGGGGGTAGCCAGGGCGAAAAGTGGTAGAAGCGGTAGTGCTTATTGATGCCTGGATAGAGTAGAAAAGAAGTGGGCCGAAAGCTGCTGATCGTCCTCTCGACACCCCTCCGTGCTACAATGCCTATCGGCCGCGAAGTGCAGGGCCACCGCAGCCCCGAAGGCTACATGCTTACCTTCGCGGCCCCTTCTCTTGGCCCCTCCCCCCGACGACCTTCTATCGACGTCTCTGGCGTGCCCGGCTAAAATCCGTGGATTATTGTGCCTGCCCCCGGCAGCGTCGAGCCGCAACAGGAAATGAAGAAGCAGCTACGTTACACGGAGGAATCCCCGATGAAATCTCCCAGTACGACGTTGATCCGATCAGCTTTGGCCGTGACCGTTGGGCTTCTGCTGGTGTTTCACGGTTCTTTTGCGGCGGCGGCCAGGCCATCGGCAGCTCACGCTCAATCGTCCAAAAGCAAGCTACCCAAAGCCCGGAAAAAGAATCCTGCCGATACGAATCGTCCCAGGCCGCCAGCCGCGGATCTCGACGGCAGCGAGGCCCGCGACACGCTGGAGTCGGCTTTGGAGAACTACGAGACCATGCTGGCCGTGATTGCGAACAATATCGCCAACGCGGATACGCCCGGTTTCAAGCGATCGCTGGCGATCGTCGAAGACCTCGGCTATCGTCAGGAGGGCCTGCCCGGTGTCCAGGATTCCTCCGGCAACTATTCGCCCGACGGGTTTTCCATCGGATCGGGCAGCCAGATCGCGGGCACGGAAATCGACTTCCGACAGGGCAGATTGAAGTGGAGCGGTCGCGAACTGGACCTTGCCATTGAAGGCCGCGGCTTCTTTCAGGTCAAGGACCCTTCCGGAAAGATCGTTTACTGCCGTGCTGGGCACTTTGCGCAAAATGCCTGTGGTCAAATCGTCGTCGAGTCGGCCAAGACTGCCCGGTCGCTGGAACCGGCAATCACGCTTCCCGCCGACGCCGTTGCCATCGTGATCAGCTCGGGGGGAGTCGTATCCTATCGTGTTCCGGACCAGCAAACGCTGACTCAGGCGGGCACGATTCAGATGGCCAACTTCATCAATCCGCAAGGCCTCTTGAAGATCGGCGAGCATCTCTATGAGGAAACCGAGGGTTCCGGTTGTGCTACGACCGGCAGCCCCGGTTCCAGTGGTAGTGGCATCGGCAAGATCCGGCAAGGCTGGATCGAGCAGTCCAACGTCGATCTTCGCCAAGAGCTGGCCGAATGGAAACGCATCCGGCAGACGTGCCGTACGATTCGGTCCCTGTTGGAAGAGCAGTAGCGTCGTTCCTGCAAGCAAAGCGACGGATGCACGTCCGGTTCGCCGACCGCGTTCTGCCCGTTGCCCACTCACTTCCCATGGTTGCCGGAACCCAGCCAGCGGCAAGCATTCTCGATCACCCGTAGCGGCAGTTCCTGCTTGTAGATCGGGTAGGTCTCGTGGCCGGGGCGGAAGTAGAAGACCTTGCCCTTGCCGACGTTCCACACGCAGCCGCTGCGGAAGTGCTCGCCTTTGTCCCACTTCTCCTCGAAGACCACCGCGTCCGGCACCGGGACGTGGAATGGCTCGTCATACATCTCCGTCTGCGGGATCTCCCATTGCTTCGGCAGTCCCCGGGCGATGGGGTGCTCCGGCAGCAGCGTCGTGACGTGGCTCGGCCTGCCATCGGCGCGGTACGCGGGGAAGCAGCAGTTGGGCAGCGTAATCTCGATGTGCAGCCTGCCATCGGCATCGGTCTCACGCTTCACTGAGGGTGTCAGTGGGGCGGTCCGCCCGGGAGCCGTAAACCGCTGGGGAGTGACAACGGTTATCGCCGCCGCCGCCCGTTGTTCCGCGCTGAGGCCCTTGAGGGCATCCTCGGTCGCCCGGTCGCGCATGGCCTCGACGAACGGGGCCGACCAGTGTGCCGAGTGGAGCGAAATCAGCGACAGCCTGCCGGCCTTGATGCAATCGACCACCTTCCGAGCCCTGGCTGACGTCACCGCGGGGTTGGTGCGGAAATGGCTCCACCAGACTAGCACGTCACAGTCGTTCAGCACGTCGTCCGATAGCCCTTGCTCCGGGTCGGAGAACTTCACGGACCGGACCGCAAACCCGGGGCGGTGTTTCAGGTAATCCGCAATTGAATTGCCCAGGAAGTTGTCGTAAGCCGGCTTCTGCTCGGGCTGCTGCTCGTCCCAAATCACCACGCGGACAGGTCGCGCGGACGGTTGCGCCTTCGGAGTTTCGCCACGCACGCCAAGGGCGAACAGTCCCGTAACGGCAATAACGATAATAGAAACAAACGATCGGCAATTCATGGGTGCTCCTATTTGGGAAGATCGGCAGAGCAGGACGTTTCACGGCCGGCAGCGACAACTGACAGCAACCCGGACCAGTCTATATGACGGTGGGGAGACTGTCAAAATATCTTCTCCGCAAGCGGGGACCTGCCGAAACCTCGCCTCGCTTTCAACGCCGGCTACGAAGCGGGGTAGAAGACGCCGGCGGCGGCGAACTCCTGGTCGAGACCTTGGATTTTCGCGGCCATCTTTGTTGGCCCCTCCGCCCGGCCTTGGTCTCTGCCGTGCCGTCGCAATCATCTTCCGCGTTGTGGCCTTAGCTCCCCCTGTGTGAGATAATCCAATCATGAAATCGAAGATCAGCATGATTACCTTAGAACCTATCCGAGAACCGGATCAAGGCTGCTAGCGCCGTAACCCGATCTGGGGTTCTCGGATAGGTTCTTAGGCGTTCGAGACCTGGCTCGATCACTCTCGTTTTATCGAGACGGATTGGGATTCGATCTGCACAACTACAAGGAAGGCGACACATGCGCCATGTTCCGGCTGGACGGGGCGTGGCTCGCGATTTACCCTCGCGAAAGGCTTGCCGAGGATGCCCAGGTGGCTTCGGAGGGCGTCGGCTTCGCAGGCTTTGCGTTGGCGCACAACGTGAAAACCAAGGACGAAGCCGATGAGGTTTTCGCCCAGGCGGTGGCCGCTGGGGCTACGCCAATAAAGACGCCGCAAGACGTTTTTTGGGGCGGCTATTCCGGTTACTTTGCCGATCCAGATGGTTTCCTGTGGGAAGTCGCTTTCAATCCTTTTACTGACCTAACCTGATTATCTTGTCGGGCCCATGCTCGGCCGCGACCGGGTGCATGGAAAGATTCGCGTGCCTTTACTTGCCCTCGCGGCCCCCTTCTTTTGGCAGTGGCGCCAGCCTGGCGGTCCAACATTGACCTTGCCGCAGACGCCACTCATGGCGACAATACGCGGCCCGTGGTGGCACCCGGAGACGGGCGTTGGCGTACGCCGCGATCGCCACGGGCTTGTCTCTCGATGATCTTTACCGTCCAGCGCGATAATGGAGTACATGGAATGAGATTCATGATCAAGGGTGTGTTGATGGGGCTTGTAATCGGCATTGCAGGATGCAATTCACACGACCCGAAGCAGGTCACCGATAGTAACAAGCCTGCCGCGAGTCGAGCCGCTGCGAACACCGCTCTCGGCAACGCGGGATTGGCTCCAGTCGTCAATACCAAGGCTGTTAACCAGGTTGCCAACCAGGCTAAAGGCGTGATCAACGCGGCCACCGCGACTGCCGACAAGGCCATCGGCACGGCCACCACGACGGCAAACGCGGCCGCGAATGGGGTGAATCGAACCGCAGCGACGATTCAGCGCGATGTCCAACAAGCGAGTTACGATGCGGCCGCCCTGACCAACGACGCGGCAAAGGATGGAAATAACCTCTTGAACAACGCCACTCGCGACGTGAACAACTTAAAAAACGTCCTGCGTTAGCCAGGATCGAGAACGGATCGAGAACGGCCACGCTGCCAGTCCGAAGCACGACGCCCGGCCCCACTCTCGGCCGTGCCGTCGATCATCGGCCGCGTGGGGTTCTGGGGCTGGGCTGGCCAAAGGGCCGACGCGGCCCCGGCTTGGCCAGGGCTTGACGGCAGTGTCGCGGCGCGGCATGATAATTACTTATTGGGCGAAAGAGGGGCCTTCGACGGAGCCACTAGAAATGCGTCGATTGGTGATTGTCTTCTTGATTGCGCTGTGTCCGGCCGCGGCTTTGGCTGGCCTTGATGTCACAGCCTACTCCGGGCTTGTGGAAGTTCCTAACGCCGCGGTGGACGAGGATGGGCTCCCAAAAGCGAAGGATATGGTTCGCCTATCCCCAGTTGACTTTCCTGACCGTTTTAAGGATCTCAAGCCACGGGCAATTTACCGGTTTGAGAAGCAGTTTGAATTCAGAGCCGGCTCATACAGCGGCTACGGTTGGTGGCGGAACGAGCTGGCCAAATTGGCAGGCTATCGCCCGACAGATGCAAAGACTGTCGAAGGAAAGATGGAGTCCCGGTACGACGCCGCTGCGTGGAAAGCGAAATCGGGACCATTCTGGGAATTGATCAACTTTTCAGACGCCGAGGGCGTCATTGGGCCCGTTGCATGCAAGAAGCTATATTCGGACTTCGTGGCATATCATAAGGCCGCAATGGCGCATCCGTCAAAAGACTTTCGAGAATCCTATGCCGACTGGGAGAAAGCTCTTGAGCTTGCCTCAAAGAACGGTGCTTTAGAGTTTCACTGAGTGGAACGGTGAGTACCGCGGCTTGAGGAAGCAGAAAATGCGTTATCGGAATCGCTCCGTGGCCGGTCTTTCCCCCCACTAATTGATGGGGGTTTCTCTGCGGTGTCGAACAGAGCCTTGCGCCAGGAGGCGGCGCGCGTCCGCGGGATAGCAACTCGCGTTTGGAGTGGGACAGAATTACCGCCCCAGAAGTACGGGACTTCCGTCCCGACTCGGTAACTCCTGGGCGCTAGCCGCGAACTCCTGCCCGAAGCCCAGGCCCTGCAATACGCGTTCTGCGACCTCGACGGCAAGACACGGCGGGCTGTTGCGCTTGACGACCTGGCGATGGCCGTGAGCGTGGAGACGCTGGAGCACGAGGAGGATTGCAGGCGTGGGCTTTGCAGGGCGCTTGAGGCTATTGGACCGGCAGCGGAGTGACAAAGTCATCCCGCATTTGAAAGGCAGCGGATGAGCCTTGGTCTACAAGCGCATTGAGCGGCGCGAGTACGGCACCGCGAAGGTCAATGCGAAGCTTGAGTTGCAGGGGCCTTCCAAACACGTATCGCTGGGCTTGGACTTATTGGATGTTCAACATAACCACCGTAATTTGATGACTTACTGAACTTACCGGGGGATTTTCATTGACAGACAGAGCCAAAGCTCTATCATCTGAACCTAAGCAGTCCCAAGAATACCTTTTTGAGATTTCAGCGGCGGATGGTCCCGCCGAACTTCGAGGGCTTTTGCATGAGACTCCAAGTTCGATAAGCTTCATCGGGTGATGAGGCGACAGATGCCATGCCATGCATCGCAGGACCGTGCGTGTGCATCAAAAAACTCATTAGCTTGTCCTGCGGAGGTCTGATTTATGATTCGTAAAGCAATCCTTGCATCGGCCATGGCTCTCGCGGTTTATTCGGGCGCTCCGACACTGGCGCTGATGATGGCATTAGCCGTTCAAACAGGTTTTGTCAACGCGGCGAATGCCGAAGAACCGGCAGCCAGTTTTCATGAAAATTGGGTCAATGTCTCCGATGCCTTTACCAAGCAGATCGGAGTGCATGATATCGAGCCGGAATACGCCTACATCCGCCGCTGCTCAGGATTGATCGTCACACCCAACGGCGACATTGTCATGCAGAGCGGCAAAAAAGGCATCTGCGTCTCGACAGACCAGGGTGCCACTTGGTCGGTGGTTGCGGACAATAAAATCGCGGGCATATGCGAGGAGGGGTTCGGTTTCTCGATCGCATACCCCTATGATGGACGAATGGCCTTCTTTTGCCACGGCGGAGCCTCTTTTTGCCACGACGGCTCACACGGGACGTCGGGGGGGATGTCTCTCGACGGCGGCAAGACCTGGAAGCCTTTTTCCCAATTGCAGCGCGGAGTGGAACTCGCGGATGTCGACTGGAACTCGCGCGATCCGCAAACGATAATCGGGTTGACGCATGAGCCGTACTTCACCGTCCTAAGCGATGATGGCGGAAAAAGTTGGCGGCAGCTCTACAAGAATGAGACCGGCAGCGGCCCCGAAGTCAACTTCTGTTTGGGTATTATCGACGGAAAGACGTTGGCGCGAGGCACGAGGTCGTCATTTACATACTCGACACCGGCGTCGGTTCCCAACAACGGCATTATCGAACTGTCGAAGGACGCAGGACAGACTTGGACCCAGGTGGCGAACTACCAAGTCGTGGGACGGCGGCCGGTGCATTATGGTCGCAACGTGTACTGGACCACTTCCAAGGGTGTGATCACGACCGCCAATGGCAAAGACTGGACCTTGACGGGCGAAGGGGCGCAAGGGGCCATTTATGGACCCTACTTCGGAGCCAGTAAGCAGGAGTTTGTGGTGGTCACCGACAAATATTTCCTAAAGACGGTGGATGGAGGCAAGACCTGGAAGCCTATCGCGAAATTCTACAAGGCCCCAGACATCTTTCACAACTCAGAGTGGTACTGCTATTTCGGCTGGGATTCGAAACATAACATCCTATATGCCTCAGGGCTCGGCGCCTCGGTGTATCGGTTGAAATTGTCCCTTTCTTTACGCTGAAATCGAGCCTCGAAAATCAAAGACGGTTTCGCGCCGTTTGCAAGACTATCTCTTGTTGCCTGCCAGCAGGGGCAGCGCAAGCCCGAATTACGCAGTAGGGTTCGCTAGGGCGGCATGCCGCCGGCCACGTGGGACTGCGGCGGGGCGTGGGGCGTTGGAGAGCGTGCTGGGTTGATGCCCCTGTCTTCGGACGTGAAGTGCGTCCCCGCCGTCCCCGAAGGCCATTTTTGCGGTCGCCATCTTTTTTGGCCTTTGCGCCTGCCCCCACTCTCGGCCGTGCCGGCGATCATCGGCCGCATGGGGTCTGGGGTTTCGCCGCGCTATGGGCGGGTGCGTGGGCAGCATCACCGTGCTACCCGTGGCCGTGAAGTGCGGGGCCACCGCAGCCCCGAAGGCTAAATGCTTACCTTCGCGGCCATTTCTATTTGATGGCCTTGGCGCCGGCCACCGCCTCGGCCAATCCGGCCTGGCCGGCTTTTTCGGTACAGCACCCGTTTGGGCGTCAGCCCTTCGACATCCCGCCTCGCACCCTGATCCTTGGCCGCGAAGTCCGGGATGCGTCGGTCCCGCGGGCTGGGGGCGGCTGCTTTCCTTCCGTGGATTCAATGACGGATGGAACCTGCCTGCTGCGTCGACTTATCGATTGAGTTCCGCTTATTCAACTTGCCAGCCTTTTCTGTACTCTGTCTGCAGGAAGCTATTGGCGTCCGACAGATTGGTTACCCGACCAGCCTTGTGATCCCATAGTAGCGTGACGTTATAGCCGTTCCAACCCTCGTGGCGCTGGTCGACGAGGCGAGCCGTGCGAATGCCCACGTTGCCCAGCAGCACGACTTCCGTGAGCCGCGCCGCGTGCTCGAAGTGCGAGCCGGGCTGCGGTCCGCCTTTGCAAGCTGCGATCCACTCGCCGTACTGCCCGGGAGAGCGGGGAATCCGCGGTTTTGTCTTGCCCACGGCCTGCATCAGCGATTCCGGAAGAATCCGCGGGTCCTGCCCGTAGCAATTGCAGATGATCTTGCCCCGTTGGCCAACAAAAATGCAGCCTTCGTTGTCGCCCATGCGCCGGGTCGGGCCCAGTTCGGCGGGCCGCGGAGGCATCATGCCACCCTCGTACCACGTGAGCCGCACGGGTGGGCGGCTTCCGCGGGCCGGGAACTCGTAGTAAACCATCGCGCTGAGCGGCCCCGATTCGTCGGTGCAGCCGTGACTGTGGGCCTCGACACTGATGGGCATGCCCAGATTCAACGCCCGCCAAGGCGTGTTCAGCACGTGGCAGCCCATGTCGCCCAGCACGCAGGAGCCGAAGTCCCACCAACTCCGCCAGACGAACGGCAGGTACGCGGGATTATAAGGCCGCCAAGGGGCAGGGCCGAGCCAGAGGTCCCAGTCTAGGCCGGCCGGTACGGGTGGCGTCTCCTTGGGGCGGTCTAGGCCCGCGGGCGCCTCCGGCTTGTTGGTCCAACAGTAGACTTCACGCACGTCGCCGATGCAGCCGTCCTCTAGCCATTCCTGGATCAGCCGCACGCCTTCGCCCGAGTTGCCCTGGTTACCCATCTGGGTGGCTACCGGCGATTTTCCTGCCGCGGCGGCGAGCGCACGGACCTCGGCAATGGTGTGCGCTAGCGGCTTTTGCAAGTAGACGTGCTTGCCATGCTTGATTGCAGTCATCGCCGCTGCGAAGTGCAGGTGGTCCGGCGTCGCGATGCTTACGGCATCGATATCCGTTTGTGAGTCGAACATCTTGCGGAAATCACGGTGCCGCCTGGCACGCGGCCACTCCCGGAAGGCCGGTTCCGCCCGCCGATCGTCCACGTCACACAGGGCAACGATGTTATTGTCGTTTGCCAGGTTTCTCAGGTCGTTGAAGCCCTGCTGCCCCACGCCGATTCCGGCGATGTTCAGCCGCTCCGACGGCGCCTTGTGGCCGGTTCCTCCCAGGACGTGCCGGGGAAGAATATACGGCGCTACGGCGGCCGTCCCTAGCGCGGCTGAATTCTTAAGAAATGTTCGGCGAGATAGAAAGCGGATGCTCATGGATGTGGTGCTTAGCGGCAAGAGGCGTAGCGTGAGGGGATTAACCAAGACCGGATGACGCAGTCCATTCCGGCGGACCAGCGTGCAAGCCACGCCGGTATGCTCTTGGGTGTGCGGATGCCTGTGCCATTATCCAAGAGCGCAGGCCGCAAAGCAAGCGGGCGCCGAGGACGCCGGAAATCTCTCAAGCCCGCGGCGGTTCCTAAATTCCCCGATTGCTCACGTCATGGGATTGGGGCGGCGATTCTGCTTCGCGCCGCTCTTTTCCCAACACCAGGAGACCCCCATGTCCTACGACTACATCTCCCACCCCGGCCGGCGCTCTGACCACGCCGGCCGGCAGCCCGAAGACCCTGATCCACACCCGGAAGGGCCGGATCGCCGGCATCTACTGCGACCAGCCCACAAAGATCCTCCAGGTCGAGACGCAGGATCGGATTGAGCGGGCCACTGACCCAGGCTACCGCGCATTCTGCTCGGTCATCTGTCCCAAGACGAGCCTGAAGGTGCTCGATGGCTACGGCACTTCGGTTGCCCACATGCTGACGATGGCCTTCGACGATCCGACGGTGGACGGGGATCTACGGACGGCGCTGACTGCCCACGAGATCGTCCTGGACCAGGAGTGGGCGGACGTGGAATGACGGCTGCTTTCGTGCTGCGCATGGCCTTCGACTCCGGCTACGAAGCGGGCGCAGAGGACGACGGCAACGGCGAACTGCTAGTCGAGACCCTGGATCTGCGGTACGCCCTCTGCGACCTGGATGGCAAACTGAAGCGGGCTGTCAGCCACCACTACTGCGTCGGCGCCGCAGCGGTTGATTCCGGTGGTGTCGGCTCGGCCACATTCTTGTGATGCCTAATAAACTCCCGGTTCATTTCCTCGATCTTTGCCATCAGGTCATGCGGGAACAGGTCAACGGCGATGTTCGCCTCCCGTAGCTTCAGAACGCCTTTTCCTGAGATTTTCGGGTTGGGGTCAAGCATCCCGATCACGACCCGCTTAACCTTCCTCTCAATCAGTCGGATTGCACACGGCACCTTGGGATGGTTGCGTGTAGTGCATGGCTCCAGCGTCGTATAGACCGTCGCGCCGGCAAGTTCGACATCTGCCAATTTCTTTTCGAGCGCCGTAAATTCCGCGTGATCGCCTTCACTCATTTCACCTCGATATGCGACGCCTAGCTCTTTGCCATCCTTGACAACGACGGCACCGACCCTGAGGGGAATGTGACCGGCTTCGGTTCGGCTTTTCCTAGCCTCCTCAACCGCTCTCTCCATAAACCTGCGATCTAAGTCACGGATGTCCTGACCCTCGACCACCAGGGCCGTGCGCATCGCCCGCGTCCCTTCGTCGTGAATCATGGCAATTACCCGTTCCGAATCGAAACGCGGGGCCTCGCTTTGCAGATACCGCTTCACACGCGGCAAGTTGGCGAGAACCCGGCCGATATCTGGCTTGTCCAGAAAGCCGCGATGATCCGCGGCCCAGAACACGCCCCGGAACACGTCCATAGCCAGGTGACGGCCTAGTTCATGATAACTAGCGTCGGAGCGCCCGGCTATTGCTTCGGGGGCCGTTGCGTAGTGGCCTCGAAACTCCGCAGCACGCTCAACAAGCTCGTTGCTTTCCATAATGCCACGGTTAATGGCTTCCAGGTAGGCTCGTAACGACTCAGTGGCCAAATCGGAGCAAGTATCGGGCCAGTTGTCAGACTCGTTCACAAGGCTTGCAGCCGTCGCCACAGCCCAGCAAACAGCTTCCGTTAAGGTTACCAACGCTTTTTGCTTTTCGCACGTTTCGGGTTCCGCCACCCCATGGCGCTCGCCTGGGGGCGTCGCCGGGGCAGGCGTTGAGGCAACCTGGCTTGCCCTCGCCGGAAGTGGTGCCGGCGCCTCTCCGTACGTCCGCTCGGCTCTTTCTGCCTCGTCTATGATTTTGGCAATCAGCGAATCCGCATCAAACCGCGGGGCTTCCTCGCGAAGATACTTCAGCAGCGCCATCGCGGAACCGCTAAAAGGACGTTCCTTCCAATAGCGAATTCTCTCCCACACCTGACAAGCCAGGGTCTGCCCTTCGCAGTGTGCCGGGAACCGATCGCGATACAAGGCAAGACCCCTGCTCGCGTGAATGGCGTGGCCCAGGGTGTTGCACAGGAAGTTTAATTCATCCTGCGAAAGCCCCATAGCGGTCCTGTCCGCTTGGGTCACTTCCATCAAAAGGATGCCGTATCGCCTCACAAGCGTGTCTGCCGTCCGCACAGCCACACAAACGGAGTTAGTCAAGCCACTCAAGATCTCATCCTTTTCAATGGCGGGCTGGCCAGGTAGGCATTGTACAGGATGAAGAACCGCAACACCCGCCGGGCCGCTTAGCCGGGGCATAGCTATTGCCGCCGGCCGTCCCGATGTTCAAATTTACCACGATTCTTCGGTTAGTCCCACGCGCGTCAGGATCGTCTTAGACACCGGTCACGAATTTGCCTGCACGATTTGTTATTCGGATCGAGCATCAACGCCCGCTTCGCAAACCGAAGGGCTTCCCCAAAATCCCCATCCATATAGCAACAATGTGCCAGATCGGCAATAATGCCCACGTTGCAATCGTCAATTTGCATCGCCTCGCGAAGACAACTTCGCGCGTCGGCATAGAGATCATTCGTCCCGTATATGACCGCTATGTTTTGCAACGCGCCAATCTTTTCCTCATCTGTCGAGGCCAACGCCAACGCCCGCTTGCCGTAGCGAAAGGCGGACGAATAATCACGCTTGACGCCAAACCAGGTGTTGGCGGCGGCGAGCGATTCTACCATTAGGAACACAGCCGAAGATACTATAGAGTATTTATCAGGAGCAAGCTGAGCTGCCTGCAAGGCATGCCGCAACGATTCTTCAAGTAGGTTTTTGTCCCGTACGCGATTGACAAAACCGTCGTACAATTGGGAAGAGAGGAAAGCATGGAGTTCGGCCCACTCGGAAAAGGCAGCCGAGAGTTTCCGAAGTTCGTCGAGTGCATTCTCCCACTGGGACAATTCACACATTGCATTGTACTTGCGTTGCGCTAGTTGCACCCCAAGTTCCGCGCCCCAGTTGTGAGGCTCTTCTTCCGTTACTGCGCATAGCGTAGCGGCGTCAACGATTTGTACAACATCGTTCCATCTACCCAGAGCCTCGAAGTGTGCAGAGAGTGCGGCATAGAGCAACGCACTTTTTGGGATATGCAAATGATGGGTATTATAGAAGTCAACGACAACTTGCGGATCACTTGCCTTGCTAAACCATCGTACCAGGGCCTCGGTATTGAAAGGATCGAGTTCGGCTCGTTGTCGCAGTTCCTTCTCACTCTCCTCCTGGGTTTCCGGTACAGTCGTGCCGCCATTCAATAGCTCCCGCTGCCGCCTTTTCAGTCCATCGACGTAGGCATCTTCGTTGCCGTTGACCTGCGTGTGGCAGTTCCCACAAACTGGAACTCCGTTTGCTGGATCGAAGGCTAGTTCAGGATAAGTGTTCACGGCCAAGACGTGATGCGCGGTGATATTTCCGTTGTGGCCGCACAAAATGCACCGCCGCCCGAACAGTTTGAAAACCGCATCCCGCCAATTTTGGTATTCAGGTCTTTCACGGAAACTCATGGATTGTCCTCCCCATCCTGGCGTAGTTCCGAAACTGGAACGCCTGCTGCCTTCTTGGGGCCAGGTGCCAGTTTACCCCTCTGGGGCGGGGCTTGCAAGCGACCGAGGATCGCAACTTGCCGCCGTCTGTCAAGTTGCGTTTGGCCTTGTCGCCAAGGCAAACCCTGCGGCGCGCTGGGATCCGCCGGCAATGCTGCAAGCCACTAGGCGTCCAAAGTGAAGATCTGGCCGATTTCCGGCATTATAACCCGAAATGCCCGTCTTAGCCGTCAGCGGTCGCGTTTTGCAACTCACGACCGCTCGCAACGGCTTTGAGCTGCCTCTATCGACGGCCTCTCACCCCCGAAGTTCTTGGAGGTCACCCCAATGGTTTCCGCATCCGCAGGAGATCACGATTCCGGCTTCTCGCTCGCCAAGGTCAAAGCCGTCTTTGCGAAAATGCTCCCTTCGATAAAACGGCATGCCCGCATCGCCTTCCGGCATCTCGATCCCGAGGCCAAGCAAGAGGCCGTGCAGGACGTGCTCTGCAACACCTGGGAGGCCCTGGTCCGATTGGCCCGTCGCGGCAAGCTCGATCAGGCATTCCTGACCGTCCTGGCGACTTTCGCCGAAAAGCAAACCCGCGACCACAGGATCGTCGGCGGCCATCTTTCGATCAAGGACATCTTGAGCAAATACTGCCAAGTCAACAAAGGCATCACCGTCGAACGGCTAGACAAGTACGACCGCGTGAACGAGTGCTGGTACGACCCGGAAGACTGCTGCCACGACCTTCTCGCCGAGAGCCGGAATACAACGCCCGCGGACCTGGCCGCCAGCCGCATCGACTTCTCCGCCTGGATGCAATCGCTCCCGCGTCGCCATCGCCGGCTTGCCCAGTACCTCAGCCTCGGCTGCCGCACCACCCGCCGCAGGTCCGCCACGTAGAACGCCGCCAGACCAATGCGATCCGGCAAATACGACTCGTCGAGGAATTGCGAGAGAGACTGGCCCACGATGCCCAAACCAGGTGCTGCGCAATATTAGCACCCCGTTAGGGGTTATGTCGGAAACAGTCCGTAGAAAACGCATCCCGCGCTCCAAGGCCGGAATCTTCCAGCGGGCGGGGTTCGCGGGCCGCTGCGTGGCCCAGAAAAGCGAATGGCCGCCAAGCACCCTCGTCAGTGCTCAGCGGCCGTATTATCGCTATCGGTAATTCAAGTCAATAGGCAGTCGCACACAAAATGCGGGGGGCGATTCGGAGGCTCCACTGGGCTAAACGCCGGCGGTCCCGACATCTACATTATGGCAATTCATCTTTCTTCCGCCGCATCAACGCCCCACGGAACCAGGAGACCACCATGCCCGCGCTCGACGGCCCGAAAATCCTCATCCAACTGGCAGTGCGCCGGGCGAATTGACTGGCCGCGTTTGGTGAGAAGTCAGTTTGTGCTCGCCCTCCCGTAACGCAGCAGCCTCGGCGTCAGGTAACCCAAGGTTTTTCGTCCATGTCGAGGATCACGCCAATGGCCACAGCGACGCGGCGATCCAGGCTTTGCGTGGGGTCGGCCTTCAGATCGAGCGCGTACCGGTTCAGGATGTTGATTTTCCGGTTGAATTCGCCGATCACGTTCTCCGTCTCGCCTTGGAGGAGGATGAAATTGGTTTTCAACGCCCCGAACATCCGGGAGCCGAACTGTCGCAACAGCGAGAGAAGGGCGGAGTCTTCCTTGACGAGGCACAGGATCGAGCCGTCCGGCCCGTAACACTGCCACTGCTTGCGAAAGAGAAAGTTGTACACGCGGTTCTGGCGGACCTTCGCAAGGACCTCGCCAGTGGCATCGGTCACGGTCTGCCGGGCGATAAATCCCCATTTCCAAGCCTGAAGCACGCACAACAGGGCTTCCTGTTTGCTCTCGTCTCGATACACGGTGACATGTCGTCGCGGAGAGAGCCAGATCGGCGTGGCAAAGAGAATCACGATCGAACCGACAAGAGCAACGAATGCCAGCACGATCTGAATCTTGTTGTTGGGGATGACCGACAACAAGCACCAAATCAAGACGCCGAAAACCGGAGCGGCGACGATCCCGGCGAGAACTGCCAGAATACGTCGGGCCATACGCGCAGGTCGCTCGACGAAAAGAATGGACTGGCCATCTTCGTTCAAGATGACATACTTCTTGGCGATTGCCAGGTGTTTTTCGCGAAAAAGGAACATGTCGTGATCAAATACGGGATCAACGATTCGAGTGGAATTTGTTGCCATGATGGGACCCTGCAGTCACTCCGATGCATCGGAACACCATGTGCCGGCTGCCATTCACTGTCGCTCCAGGAGATCCGCCCAATCGTATTTCCGTTTCGTCGGGGGGCTCGACCTGATGCCGTCCTTGCCGGCCCTGATCTTGCTAAGAGGCACATGGGTGCCTCTCAAATAGCACGCCGAGCAGGTATTCGACCGCTGGCTTGCGTAGAACATTACCGGATTTTCGCAGCCGAGCATCGCGTTGTCAAGCTGCCGAAGCTAGGTGGAATTGTTAACGAACCGGAAAGTGACATCGAACTGATTGTACGCTGCCGCGGGCATCAATTTCAGCCTGTTTCAAGGCATTATAACCAGACTACCGCATGTGTTCCCTGCATTGCGACAACGTGGCGATCATGCATCACCTGCTGCGGCGCTGGATGCCGTAGGACTAGGCTGATCAGACGCCGCCGCTTTCGTCTTCGTTTCGTTGCGACCGTGGCGATTGCCGTGCCCATGCCAGCCTCCGCTTACGGATGACGGGATGACGGTGCCGAAGAACGCGGCAATGATAGCCGTCAGGCCGCCGATGCAGACGGCCAGCACCGTAAGCCACAACTGCATCTGCGGCGTCAGATCGTGTCCCAGCCCGAGCACGTCCGCCGGGACGCCGATTGCAATTGCCGCGCCGGCGATCACCGCGGCGATGGGCAACGCGCGTCCCTGTCCGAACTCTACCTGCGGTTCTTTATCCGTTTCCATGATCTTCTTCCTTTCCGGCCCCGACGGAATGCCGCGGGCCACTTAATGCCTTGCGAAGGGCCGCCAGCGCGTACCGACAGCGACTAGCGGCCGTATTCGACGAAATAGACAAGTTTCGACTGATTTGTGCCAAGGATAAACCGAGGTAATACCGCATCCGTATGACCACCTGCTGCGCTGTCGGAAGCTCGGCGATGGCCCGTTCCAACTCCAGCGGATCGAGCGGTTCAGTCTCGGGCGGCGCTGGGCCGGGCACGTCGCCCGCGGCTTCCAGCGCCGCCGTCCGCCGCCGGCGGATGCGGCGCTTGATGGCGTTGAGCGTGACCGCGCAAAAGCATAAGCAGGCGGGTCCCTCGGCTGGCGACCCTGCCAGTGGCGCCAAAGGGCCGTGAGCGTATCCTGCACCACGTCTTCGGCCTCCGCAGAATCCACGGCGATCCGCAGCGCCACGCGGACAAGCTCGGCCCGGTGCTCCTGCACAAACGCCGCAAAACTCGCCGCATCACTTGTCGCCGGATCACCCGCCATGGTTCAATTTGCGCCTCCTGCAAGAATGATCCGGAAGGTGGGGCGATCCGTCTACTGAATCGAGAAAGAATATTGGCTGGCATTCACGCGGCGCCCCGCGGTCCAGCCCCGGCAGCTTCCTTCCTCCGAGCGTGCCAGGGCTGGGTTCGCTTCGATTCCCGCCCCACGGAGGACCACGTTGTTCTTCATCCGGAAGACTTAGCTATTAGCCAAGCGTCCGAACTGATCGACAGCCTGAAGGCCGAGACCAACGGCACCGGAGGCTTCCGATGACGCATTATGTCGGATGCCTGCCGCCTGCGGGCGGCAGCCTGGCGAACTTCTTCTTAGCCGTTGGCCAGCATGCAACATCACGCGGCGCGGCGCAGGGCTTGAGAGATTTGGGTGCCGGATGTGAAGGACGAGAGCGATAGAGTGACCGGAACATCATCTTCCTCATCGCGCGTGGCCCACTTTGCAAGCCGCCTTCGCCGCCAGGCATAGCCCAGCAACACGACGGCGCCGAGGGCGAGAAGGACGAGGGTACTTGGCTCAGGAACGGCGATGGAAAACAAAATGCCTGCCCCATTAGTTCCACCGCCATACGTCGTTCCGTAAATCGTATTGCCGAGGGACGTGAGATCGGAGTGCGGGTTCTGGCCATCGTTTGGCGTCCCCATGAAATTGTGAACGATCGCCAAATTGTCGGTGGCCGGATCAAAGCTATAGACAGTGCCATCCCCTGCACTCCCGCCCGCCGACGCAGTTCCGTACAGTAGCGAATCAACCAGCACTAACCCGCCCATTGGGTTGGCGCCGTCAGCCTTGCCTCCAAAGTCGTGGAGCACATTGTACGTGGACGAAGTGGTATTGAAACTGAACAACACGCCGTCGTTCGCGCTTCCGCCGTCAGTTGTGATTCCATATAACTCGCTGCCATCCAGCAAGAGATTTCCATGCGGCTTCGAACCGTCGTTGGCAACCGAGCCGAAACTGTACAAATAATTCAGCGCGAAGGTGTTTAGATCGAGGCTGAAGATCGTTCCGTTGCCGTAAGCTCCTCCCGCATTGGTTGTTCCGTATAATTTCGAACCCACTTGAATAAGATCTGCTTCGGGTTGGGAGCCAGGCTGCGGCGTCCCAAACCCACCCAGGCTCTTTACCATGCTGTAACCTGTGCCGTTGGAATTCAGCTTGATAATGGCTCCGCCGTTGGCGCTGCCCCCTTCCCACGTTTCGGCGTATAATGTGTTTCCAACGGCTGTGAAGCCGGCCATGGGAGTTGCCGCATCCGTAAACGCGCCGGCGAACTGATACACAGTTTGAAAACTTGCATTGGCGGTGTTGTAGCTGAAAATCGTGCCGTTGTCAGCGCCTCCGCCAAATTCGGCTGTGCCAAAGAGCGTCGTTCCCGCGAAAGTCAAATCCGATTCCGGCTGATTACCGTCGGCGCCAGAAAAATTATGGAGCACCTGGTAACCAGTTCCGTCCAGGTTCATCGAATACAACACGCCATCTTGACCGCTGCCCCACAGCAATGTAGTGCCGTAGATTTTCGAGCCGAGAATTGCTACGCCCCCATTCGGATCGGAGCCGTCGCTGGTGCCAAACCGGAAGTTGTGCAGGATCGAGTACTGCGGTGCAGCAGACCAACCGTTTCGGCTCACTGCCGCGAGCATGAACAAGCATGTCACCAACGTGCATGCTGACCGCATCGAATTACGAACGCTCATTAGCCACTCCTGTTTGTTTTCATAAACCTTTGATGGCAGCAGCGTCCAGGCCGATCAGCGAATCCGCCTGTTGCGTCTGGACGGAACGACGCCATTATCATTCACCCGGTTAGACAAAGCAACACGATCGCGACTTTTGAGGACGACAGTTCTCACAAGCAAAAATGTGACAATGCAGTTTTCTGCCGTTTTCGGTAGCCGTTTCGGTAAGAAGAACCGCTGGCTTGTTCGGCCGCAGCACCGACTTCCGCAGCATTTCCATCCCAAGACCGCACTTCGACGCGGCGCATAACCGACTTAGTGCCAACCGTCAGCCCATGCCGCGCCAGGCAAGCTGGCCGACGGCACGCTGTCCGCTCGACGCCCGATCAAGCTGCCCTTCGTGCCGCGCGTCGAGGACGAATGCGAGGGGAAGGAAAGGATGGCTGGGGCGTCTTGTTGGTCGGAGGCCGCTGACCTCATGGGTCTGGCTTTCCGTCGCCGCCGCCGGATGTAGCCGACAAGGCCGAGGGCAACGCCCAGCAGCACCAGCGTCCCCGACTCCGGCACAGGCATCGCCGAAATTTCGCTTGGAGCCGTCATTGGCGAGGCAGAGGCCGTGGGATCGAAGACGAACGTGCCGCCCGCCCCAATCGCCAAGCTGCCGCCTGCGGGCAATGCCTCCGGCATGCTGATTTCCAGCGTGCCCAACTCGATGATTGTGCCGCCCGCATAGCTGTCGCTGCCCGCCAGAATCAGAGTTCCGCCGCCGATCTTCGTCAAACTGCCCAGTCCGCCGAGCGTGCCAGAGAATGTCGTGCTGGCGTTGTTGTTGCCCACGATGAGGGACAGGGCAGCGGAGGAGGTATTGCTCAAGGTGAGCGCGCCTGGGCCAGTCAGTCCGCCAAGTGTGGCGGAGGTCAGCGTACCGAAGCTCAGCACCCCGCTGCCGCTGGTGTCGAGCGTGCTGTCCTGCAAGGCGAGAGGACTACCCAACACAAGCGTGCCACCGGTGATCAGCGTGTTGCCTGAGTACGTGTTGGCGGCGCCCAGAATCAGCGAGCCGCTATCGACTTTCGTGAGGCTGCCGGGACCCGAAAACGAACCGGAGAGCGTTACAGCGTAGCCGTTAGTGTCAAAGGTGGCCCCTCCGCCGCTTGTGCCCAATGTCATCGGCAGGTTCGTGGCAAGCGCGTCACCGGCTTGCAGGGTACCACCGTTGAAGTTGAACGACGCGGCGCCATTCCCGGTGCTGAGCGTCGACAGACGTAGCAGCCCGCCCTCCAAGAAATAGGCGCCCCAAGAGCCGGCCGAGGCGGCGAGGACCAAGACATTGGCCTGATTCGTCCCGCCGGACTGTGTAAAAGTGCCCGTGCCGGATTCACCTACCAAAGGCATGGGGTCAAACCTACTTTAGCCATTAGCAAGTTGTTTCTGTAGCTTGGCAAGGGTCGCGTCAACATCTTCCCGGCCGCTTCAATGCGAGCCACGTCCGCCCCAACGCTGCTCGGGCCACGGTATCCAAGCACCCGCGCGACCTCCGCCAACGCGTATCCCTAGCGTCGCCGCGCCGGCGATCGTCGTCGTTGCGGAAAATCGGGCGTCGCTCGCCGCCGCGACGCATCGCAGGGTAAAGTCCCCCGGCCAATTCGATTCTTAACGATCGTGCCACGGCCGCAAAATACTACCTGCCACGCGGAGACGCGGCAGCCGTGCAGCGGTTTTGCCGCCAGCCGATTAATACCGGATCCAGGGAATGAGTTTCAATTCCCGATGCTTGAAATAAATCATCGCCAAATAGACGGCGTCGAACACGAAGATGGCCACGTATAAGAAATCCAGGAAGGCGTTGGACGGGTCGAGCATGAAGAACAAGAGCGACGCGAACAACGTGCCGATCATCTTGAGCGCGGCGACGTAAAGCGACTGTCCCTGCAAACTGCCGCGGCGAACGAGCATGGCGATGAACAGAACGGACATCACCAGGTTCTGGGCGAATGCCGCGTATCGGCCGTCCACTTGTTCGGGCGTTGCCAAGACCTCGAATTGGTAGGTCATGGTGTAGACCGCCCCGAAACTGGCCGCCAGGCACAAACCGAACATGGGAACAAACAGGCGATCCAGTGCGGTTCCCTTGAAGTCTTTCCGGCCAAAGCGCAAGAATGAAGCCGCGATCGCCAGGTCGAAGGCGAACCAGACGACGTTGACGTAGTTCTGGGGCGGGTTGGCAATCCAGACGAACGTAAAGAGGAACTCCCAGGAGATGTTGGCGCACAACGCCCACATCGGCATTCCGCAGGCCCGGTCTTGGAAGCTCCGCTTAATGATCAGGAGGTAGGCCAACGTCCAGCAGACGCCCGACGCGATCTCCAGGCCCGCATGCAAAGTCGGAGAGACAACCATCGAACGGGTTTCCCCTCGCTTCGTTCAAAGTCCTTTGGAAGCCGTATAGCCATTCCAAATTGCCGCCGCGCCGGCGACGTCGCGGGGATATCAGGATCACAACCGAAAAGCTAACTTCCGGGACGGCGGGGCCCCCCCGTAGACTACGATTCATTCTACCGCCTCGCCTGCGCAAACCATCAGGCCGGTTCATTGGCCGCCCATCGCCGCGACCACGATCTGCCGCGTCTCTTCGACCAGCTCGGTGGGCACTTCCAGCCGCACGTTGCAATGACTTACGACAGCGACTTAGAAAATCTCCGCTCGCCAGGCGTAATGTTAGGGTAGAAACTCGCTGTTTTGATTCCGTGAAAGAGAAAGGGTTCTCCTGGTGCTATACACGGTGTAGTGTCTTAAAACTCACCAATAGCAAGACAGGAGAACCCCCTCATGTTGTACCTTGCCATCGACCAACACCGCAAGCAGTTGACCGTAAATCTTCGTAACGAGGCCGGAGACGTGACCCTCAAGCGTCAGGTTAGCACGGAATGGAAGCTTGTGCGGGAATTTCTTGAAGACATGCAAAATCGGAGCGCGCCGGACGGCGGGTTTATAACGATTGTGGAAGTCTGCGGCTTTAACAGCTGGCTCTTGAAGCTCTTGACTGAATACGGCTGCCAGCAGACGGTCCTCGTTCAGCCGGAGAAACGCAATAGACACAAGACGGACCGCCGCGATGCGAATACCCTGGGCGAACTCCTGTGGACCAGCCGTCACCGTCTGCTGGCCGGCAAAAATATCCAGAACGTCCGCCAAGTGGTTCCGCCTTGTCAGCGCGACGGCGAAGACCGCCAACTGACGGCCGTGCGGCAGCGCTTGAGCCAACAGCTAACACGAACGATCAATCGAGTGCATCACCTGCTCTTGAAACACAACTTGCAGCAGGAGTGTCCAACCAAGATGCTGAAGACGAAGACCGCCGTGAAGTGGCTGAAAACGCTGCCGCTAGAGGTGATCGACCGCCTGGAACTGGACCATCTCCTGGCCGAATGGGAACGGTTGGGCAAGCAAATTGAGGAACTGGAACTGAAGATCACCGAACGCCACGTGGAGAACGCCAACGCGCGGCTCATTGCTTCGATCCCCGGCGCCGGAGCTCGCGGCAGCCTGGCATTGGCCTGCCGGATCGGCTCGATCGAGCGTTTCCCGCAGCGAGGAAGCCTGGCCAAGTATTGGGGCCTGACGCCCCGGTCGAACAACTCCGGCGACAACAACCATCGCCTGGGCTCGATCAGCAAAGAAGGCAGTCCGCTGGCGCGATGCGTCCTCGGACAGATGGTGATGCACGTGTTGCGAAAGGATGCGGTGATGAAGCAATGGTATCAGCGGATCAGAAAACGCCGCGGTTCGAAGATCGCGCGGGTGGCCGTGATGCGGCGTCTGGCAACCGTCATCTGGTACATGATCAAACGGCAGCAACCCTACAAGCTATGCAGCACGCGTGCAAGCGACCACGTTGGAGAATGCTGTGTCGTGCCGGCGGACCGCAATGCGTTTTTCAAGGCAAAGCAAGGGCGTTCAAAGGATGGAAATGAAAAAGGCTGCTCGGACCCTAAGGCTCCCAGCAGCCAGACGCCTTTGACGCGCCCTTGACCTGGTTGTCCCTTGCCGAGTTGCTCGCCAGCAGAGCCCGGCTCCGTTTCACCAAGCAAACCAATTATAACACAAGGAGAAGATAACAACGGGAGATACGGTTGCGTCCGCCCTTTTTCTTCGGAAGAAGAGGCGCTCGCGGACGCCAAGGCCAGTCTGAAATTGTCAATCGCTCGGCCTCACATGCCGAACGTTTCTTTGATTGAGACGGCCTGCGTCCGCGAGACGGTCGAACCAGAATAATCGGTGTCGGGACCACATGGCCCCGATCGGCTGCTGTTACCAGCAGACGGATTCACGAAGGGATGGATATGGGGTGCAGCCGCACGAGAAAAGATCGGCTCGACAACTCCGCAAATAAGACCGGAACAACTCGAGCACCGACGTTACCTTCCAACGAATCAACAAAAACGGAGCCCTCATGGGCGACCGATAAGACCTGTTTCACCCTACGAAACCGTAAACCCAAAAAATCACCAGGTTCGACCCTTGACACCGAAGACTCTTTCAGGGATGACAATTCAGATCTCTATTACCGCCCCCGGTGGGAGCCCGCCGGGGGCGCAAGGCCCGAGGTCCGCCCATGGGCCGCTGAAGAAACCCTTAGCCCGCCGGCCGAAGGGCAAGAGGGACAATACGCGCTGGGGTCTCGGAGGACGGCATAGGCACATCCAGTTTCAATTGCGGCAATCCTTCGGACCTAAAGGGTTATGTATTCGTCGCACGAGCAGGAGGCCATTGTGGTTCGCTGGGCAGTTATCGCAAGTCTTTGGCACACCAGGGGTTGCAACGACGGCGATGGCGCCGCGCCGAGGAGGTGTGTCACAACGGCGGCGGCCCCAGAAACGCCCCCGGACGTTCGACGAAATATGCTACCATAAAACGACTTACGGCGATAAATTGCAGCCAGCCAGGGGCACTTGGTTGTGGACGTGTGTCACTGGGAAATTCTCCTTTCCATCGGCGCAAGTCGTTTACTCACGCGGCTTTGCGAGTTATCGATTTTTCGTTGTGCGTCGGCCGGGCGCAGAACGTTGTGATTCGCACATAGCTGAATCGAGTATTATACTCATGGGCTTGAGGACAAGAAGCCCCCGGCACCAGGTACCCACGGTCGGCAAGGGGACCTTAATTGGCCCGAAATAGGCTTTTGATTTAGCCGGCAACAAGAATAGGCCACAAAGCGATTTTCGTGCGAGTGAAAATGGGACTGTCTCCTTCGTGGTTGCGATTTGCGGTGCAGTAAATGACTACCGCTTCGGCCGGGACGGTCCGGCTGCCATAAAGGGCTTGCCAGCGACCGTTTTCCGAGTAACCTTAGAGGCATGGTATCCGCGACGCGCTTCGTAGTTTTGCCCCGGTAGCTCAGGGGATAGAGCAACGGTTTCCTAAACCGTAGGTCACAGGTTCGAATCCTGTCCGGGGTACTTGAGTCCCACACATCCAAGGCACCAGGCATGAGTAGCGAACCGGTGGTGTTCGTGATATCGGGCGATTCAAGAGTCCGCTCCGGCCTGCTGCTGCGACTGCGGCAACTCGGTTGCCGCGCGCGGGCCTGCCAGACGCCAGCCGACCTCCAGGAGATCGCATCGCCCCGCGATCCCGGCTGCGTCCTCCTGCAAATGGGCCGCGTGGAGACCGAACTGGCCTGGCTCGCGGCCCAAGCGCGGCGAGAGGCCCATTGGCCAGTGATCGGCATCGCCGCCGAGGCCGACCTGGAAACGGCCGTGCGGGCGATGAAACAAGGGGCGTTCGACTTCCTCCTGGAAAGTTGCGCCAGCGCCACTTGCTGGCCGCCGTGAAGGAGGCGTTCCGCTGGGACGCCGCCCAGCGGAAACACATCGCCCAAGTGCAATCGATCCGCCGCCGCCTGAATCAACTGCCGCCGCCCCTCCGCAAGGTGCTCGACCTGATCTTGGAAGGCAAATCGAACCGCGAGATCGCCGAGGAGCTGGATTTGAGCGTCCGCGCAATCGAAGTTCGCCGCGCCAAGCTCATGCAGGCCATGAAAGCGCGGAGCCTGGTGGACCTGGTGCGACAGGCCCTTATGGTTCGCGGCGCGAGACCCTGTCCGTCACATGCCACGAAATCGGATAGTTCCGCATGTCGGGAAACAGATCATCCGCAGTGGTTTGTTGCGTGAGGAATCTCAGGGAAGCGGCAACGCGGTGGAGTAGGCCGTGCGCCGCTTGCGCCAGGCGATGATTTGCGCCAGCAGCACGGCCAGCGCTATCAGGGGCCCCACCACGCTTGGCGTCATCCACAGCCACCAGGCCGCTCCGAAGCCGATGCCGAAAAGGTAGGGCCGACGCACGAACCAGTTCCAAAATAGTCCGCGACGGATCACCACGGCCGCCACGGCCGCCAGCACCAGGAATTCAGCGACGGCGGCCAGCCGCGGAAGCCACGATTCCGCCTCGCGGACGCGATAATCCACGGTGATCGCCTCGCCGGAACCGGCGGCAATGCTGCACAGTGTCGCCGCGCCGGCGGCAACGAACTGCTGCCACTGTTGGGCAATGTCGCCCCGCTTGGAATCATCGGCGGTGGTCGAAGCGGTCGCATGCTGGTCGGCATCGACGATACTTGCCTGCACCGTGCCGGGCGAAGCGATCGTCCAGAGCGTCCGCTCGACCGCCAGATCACCCAACCGCGGCGCGGCGAACGCAAACCGCTGCGACCATGCCGTCGGCCGGGGGACAACGGCCGAGTCAGCGAAAAAGAGCAGTTCCAGGTGCGAAACCGAGGCCAGGGAAGACCAGGGCACAACCCAAGTCTCCGGCCCGGCCTCAGGCTGAGCCCCCGTCGCCGTTGATTGCTGCTGGCGGACCGCGTCGACGGGCAACCCATCGGCCGTCAACCGCAGGAGTTCGAAACCCGCAGGAAGTTGCAGCGTGCAATCAAGCTGGCCAACCGTTTCAAGATCGAAGAAGGCCGTGCCGAGGCAGCGGCCGTCGGGCCGCCAGGCATAGCGGATATCGGCTTGTACGACCCGCGATCCGCCGCCGGCGCCCGGCTGCCCTACCGCCGGCCGGGGCTGGAGCAGAAGCACGGCCCGCCACGGCTCGCCCAAGATCTCGAACCTGGCCGTATCGGCGACCGCTTCCTTGGATTCGCCTCGCCGCAAGTTTTGCAGGACAAAGCCAACCGAACGTTGATCGGCCGACGCGGGCAGAACCACGAAGCGTTTAATGCCGCGGAGATGTTGCGGCACGATGTCCGGCACGGTAAACCGCCGCGTAGCGACCGGCGGACCGGAGAGCGTGAAGGTGAAGTCACCGCTGATTGCGGCCGAGGGCGAAAGCATGAGACTCAAGCCTTTGTCGCCACCGGCGACGATCGTCGGGGTCATCGCCGGATTGGTCTTCAGGCCTTCTTTCCAGTTTGCCGGAATCTCCAGGTCGATTGAGTCCAGCACGCCCTCGGAAACGTGCCCGGCGAATTTGCAAGTGGTGCGCCACTGGCCGTCTTCGCGCGTGATGCGGGTCACTTCGTCGGCACGCACGCGGGGCCGGTTCGGCTTGACGGTAACGAGCACGGGCGAGGCGGCGGACTGATCGGCATGGAAGGAACACACCTGCCGCACGGGATCGTTCGGGTCGGCGTTATCGGCGACGGCCCTGGCGTCGGTCCATCCTTCGACGCCGGAAGTCTCGACGAGGACGTCCGGCCCCCGATAAACGCTGACCAGCAAGCTCTGCACACGGACGTCGTCGATGCGGATTTGCGGCAACGGAAAGGTGCGGTCGTGCGGCAGCGGCATTTGGCCGTGAAGTTGCACTTCCTGCCGCCCAGAGACAGGACTGGTGAGAAAGACGGTCACGCGGCCGTTGGCATCCTGGGACCAGCGGGTTGGCTGCTCGGCGCCGGAGGTCAGGACCGCGATCGATTCGATATGCAACGCCGGCGGGGCTTCCAGGCGATACTGGAACAAACTGCCGGCCGAAGTGGAAAGTTGCGCCGACAGCCGCACGTCGGCCGATTGGCCGTGGTACCTCCAGGCAACCTGCTGGTCGCCCACGGTCTCGGGCCGCCGGGCTCGAGTGACGAGGCTCCAGGGATCGGCGTTGCCTTCCAGGCGGAATGCCATGTCGGGCGGCGTGAGGGCGGCGCTGGTAGCACCGGCTTTAGCCGGATTTTCGGGGGATCCCCGAGGATTCGGGCTAAAGCCGGGACTACCAGCGCCCCAACGGGCGACGAACTCGGGCACGGCTCCCGTCTCCTGCAACCGCGCCCCGAGCAGTTGGCATTCGAATGCCGGATCGATGGAGACGGCCAACGATCGCCGCACGGCGCGGGAATCGGCGACCTCAACTTGCGGCGCGCGGAACGTGCCCAGGCTGGAGACGCCGGTGGCAACGAAATGCAGATCGAAGTCGGCAGAGGCCGCCGCTCGCGGCCATGGGATTTCGAAGGTTGCGAGCGAATCACGGCCACGCTCGGCGAGGGCCTGCACAACCGGCGCCGCGGGCTCCGCAGTCGGGAGCAATTTCCAGGCGGGATCCGTGCGCAAGAGCAGGCGGCGCGGCTGCCCGGCCACAGCTCTGGCCTTAATGCGCACGTCCAAGAGGACGCAGCATGGCTCGATCTTCAGCCAGAGCAATTGCTCGACGTCGGCGACGGCCGCAGCGGCCAGCGGGGCGACGTCCGCCCAGTTGGCGGTCAGACGCCCGGCAGGCCCCAGGTTGACCGTCCAGCGCGATTGCGTTTCCTCCCAGCGGGCGGCACCCAGGGCGGACGGGAACTCCACCGGCGGACCACCGGCGGGCACGGTCATTTCCAGTCGCGCGGTGGGCACGCGGGGAATGGCTAGATCGATGCCGGAACGGCGCACACCGGGTTGCCCGGTCGGCTGCAGGGCAAGTTCCAAGCGATACTCGCCCGGCTCGGCGATTTCCACGTCCAGGGCGCTGCCGTCGGGCTCCCAATCGGGCTCGGGCTGCACGGCGCGGCCGTCCAGGAGGGCCTGCCCCGGCTCGAGGCTGACCTCTTGGCGGCGCAAGGGAATGCGGACGCGGGCCGATTCGTTGAACACGCGGATCGTGAACTCCACCGCGAGGCGATCGACGGTGTGGCCGGCCTGAGTGGCATCGTCGCTCAAGGTCGCACGATAGACGGCCGAGACAAGCATCCACCCCTGTGGCTTCTCAGTCTGTACGGCGGCGCGGCGGTAGAGCTCGTCGTAGAAGGTCTCGGGCAGGAAGTACTTGCCCTTGGTCGGCTGCTGTGATTCATCGACGGGAATGAACACCGAGTGGACGGTCGCTGGCTTCGACGTCTCACCGGCGGAACTGGAACCGCAAAGCATAGCAACGGCAAGCAGTGGAGCGCCGAAGGGGATGACGTTTGTCAACGTGCTGGGCAACTCGCCCCGCGGGGCCGGCGCCGTGCGGGCAACCGCCGCCTTCCGCCGCCGCAGCAAGGCAAGCACGAGGCAAAAAACGACGCCGAGAAAACCATGGAAAAAGAACCCGCCAATTGCCTCCGGCAGCAACAGGGCGGGAATCCCCAGCATGACCCCCACCATCAGCAAGGCCAAAGGACGACGGGCCAGAAGCCAGGTGCCCAAACCGATGACGACGACAAAGGCCAGCCAGCCGGCGGCATCGATCGCTGCGCGACGCACGACGATTACACTCGAGGCGGCATCGGAGAGCTCCAACGATTGGGTTGCGCCGTCCGTGCAGGCGGCGTAGCCCGGCGGAAGGCTCAGCCGCCAATGCCGGGCAAAGACCGGCAGATCGATGTCGGGCAACGGCGGTTGCAAGGAACTGAATGTCGCCAGGGGCGGGCCGCTCGTCGAGAGCCGCAAGACCAGCGTGTCGAACTTCAGCTCCGCGGGCAGATCGACGGTCAATCGATCCGCAGCGCCGGTGTCGCGAAAGGCCGCAGCGGGCCGATCGTTCACCCATACTCCATGGATAACACACTGCGCCAGCCGCTCGGGAAACGCAAGGCGGATTTGCCGGCTGCCCGCGTTTTGGATGTCATAAGACACAATGTGCTCGCCGGCGCCGCTGCTTTCGAACTGGGACTGGACCTGGCAATCCCATACCCATGCTGGAACCGACTGGTTCTGCAGGGCCGTGAGGACGAGCGCCGGCTCCGACTGCGGCATGGCTTCAGTCCGTGGGTCGTATTGGTACACGGCCCGCAAGGTCTGCACCTGGCCGGGCGGGGCGGCGTCGATGGGCAGCGGCTTGATGCGGTGCGTCTTGATTTCCACCGTCCGGGGACCGAGGCTGCGAACGGTTGCCGTGGCGTCCTGCTGCGCCGCTTCAGGCAGTGCGGCCAGTCCAACCGCGGTCGGCCCGGCAAGCGGACTCTTCCGCGCGGCGCGAATTTCCACGGGCGTGGAACGCGGGCTGCGAAAGGCGACCTCCCAGGCTTCCTCGTCGGCGGTCAGTCCGGCCGCGGTCTCCTCGCCGTCCAACGGCGGGTGGAAAAATGGCTTTCGTCCATGCCGGTCACCGACCACGTCAACGGATCTTCGCGGCGAGCAGCGAAACGCACGACAAGGCGATCGATGGACGTGCCTTTGGCCGGCACGCAGGCAAAGGTGTAGTTTTCCGCCAGAGCACCGTCCGCCACAACTGCTTCGACGCGGACCGTTGCGGAGTAGGTCGGCCGGCGATTCTGCAAGGAAAGCCGCAACTCGGCCGCACCACGATCGTCCCGAAAGAGCAGGTCATCGGGCGGATCGGCGAAAAGGTCGAGTTCCGCCGCCGTCAGCTCTTTTACGTCCGCCCGCCGCGGCTGCCTGGCTGCAGTGATATGCAACTCGTTGCCGCCCGTCGCCCGCAGATCAACCCAACGCTTGCACTCCGCCAGGCCCTGGAATCGCAAGGGCACGACGTCTTCGATGCCCAGGTTACGGCCCGGATAAGCGTAAATCCGCCGGGCCAAGACGATCAGCCGCAACGACCGGGAAGACGTCAGCGGCCGGGCCAATCGAAAGGATACGATGCTCTTGCCGCCGCGATTCTCCTGCGACCAGTCGTCCAGGACGTCAACCGGCTGCGAACGGACCGAATCAATCGTCCAGGTGGGCAGCATCTCGGCCTCCAGCGAGAATGCCGGACCGGCGGCCGTGCGGAAATCGGCCACTACACGGCTCGTCATCTTGCCTTGGCCCAGCACGGTTTGGGTTCCGCTGACCGCGCGGACTTCCGTGGGGCGTTGCGCGAGGGCGAGACTTATTTCGGCGTCCGCGGCGAAGATCTCGAAATCGAACTGCTCGCCCATGGAAGGCGAAAGGGCCGCCGCGGCGGTTTGCTGGCATCCGCGAGTTTCTAGATGCTCGATGCACAGGGGCGACGGCACCGACAGGCGGATCGTGCTCGTGCGGCAAACGGCGTCGGCGGCGACAAGCCGCGGCAGTTTCGACGATCCGCCTGACGGCAGCGGAGCGATAGCGCGAAGCAGCAATTCCACCGGGCCCGTTTGCAGCGGCGGCGGCAATTCGACGGTTGCCTGCCGGCGGTGGTCGGCGGGCCGCGACGCGGCGAAGGCAAGCGGAGCGTCGCCCGCTAAGACCTGCACAAGCTCAAGTTCCGGGTCGAGATCGAGGCGTATCCTCCGCAATGGCTCGCGGTGGTCCTCCACGTTCAGCTTGACGGAAAGGTCAACGCCATGGAGCGAAAAGTCGTAAGCCGCCGCCTGCCGGGCAAGGAACCGCTGCGGTCGGACATCCTCGCTTCCCGGCTTGGCCAAACGGAGGCCGAAGGTGGAGCGGCCTCCCAACTCGAGCCTCCAGCGGCGGACGCCCGCGGTCGTGGGTCCGTCGTCGCGAACGACGCCATTATCGACGGTCGGCGCCAGATCGGCTGGCAACTCGACCCGCAGCCGATTCACGGGGCTCGGCGGCAGGGCGATGTCGAAGGTCAGTGCGGCCGACCCGTCGCGCTGCCCCGCAAATGACCAGTCGAACTTCAATTGTCCCGAGCGTTCGGCGAGGATCTGCAGTTTGCCGTCGGCGGCGACGCCCAACATGGCAGGTGCGCCGTCGGAGGTGATCCATTGGGGCCGGGCGATAGCCAGGTTGCAGGGCTCCATGCTGAGGAGCAGCGAACTGGGGATCGAGGGAGAGACGGCCAGCGTGGCTGTGCCCTGCAACGACGAGCCTTTCAACTGCGCCTCGTACTCGGCATCCACAAAGCCGACGGCGGCCTGCGAGGGAATGCCGGGCGTTGAGCGCTGCGCGGCTTCCACGAGGCGATGGAATTCCTCGGCGTCCATGGGCAGGTATTTTTCGTTGCCTTTCGCCCAGGCCTTGCTTCCTTCGGGAAAATAGACGCGCCGAAAACGCAGTTCGCCCGGCGCCGTTGGCTTCGCCGCGCTGGCCGGCGTTGCCGCCTGCGACCACGAGCCGAGCACGATCAATACCAGCAGCAGCGCCGGAGTCGCCGTGCGAAATCGAGAGTCGCTCGCAATCGCCTTCATGGCGCGGATTCCGGAGGCATGGGGATCGTTGCGGCCGGAGAAGAACCGGACGTACCGGAAGAAACGGTTGCCGCAATAACTGCCGGCTGTGGCTCGACGGCCCGAGGCATAGGCAAGATCGGCGCGAGACCGCTGGACAATTCCGGCAGTGGCGGCTGCCAGGCGGCGGACGTCAGTTGCCGGAGGAACAGGGCCAACAGCGCCAAGGCCAGCCCGACGGCCGAGGCCTGGACGGCCATCAAGGCCAGCTCTGGATAAATGCCCGTCAAGCAGGCCAACACGGTTGCCGCGACGAGCAACACCAACGGATGGCGGAGGACTGGCAGATACATCAGCAGCAATGCCGCCACCAACGCCAGCGCGGAAGCAATGAAGACGATGGTCGAACGTCCCGCCGTGACGATCTCGCAGGGGCCCATCTGGCCCAAGGCGCTGAACAAGTAGTAGTTCATGCCGGTGGGAGCGGGTGGTCCGGGACGCAGCCCCACCCAACCCTCCAGATCCGCCTGATCCAGCAGCGGCTGCCGGCCGAAGTAAAAGTGGTTCCAACCCCAGACATATTCGCCAGTCAGGTTTGCGGGCGACACGACCAGGTGTTCGTCGGGCGGCAAGAGCAGTTGCCAATACGCGCGCTGGACCCAAGTGTCGTCGCCCAGGCTGGGGAACTCGAACTTCATCGATCCCCTCGCCGGCCGCGGACCAACGAAACGGTATTGCAGGCTCAGCACGCAAGGCGAGGATTCGGCAGCGGTGGGCAGGGACACGACGAGAGTGCGCTCGCCCCGCGGACGGACGGCGACGGGCGAATCATTGACGAGGATCGAGGTTTGGTCGCGCTCGGCGCCTTCCGGCAGCGTGATCGAGAGTTCTCGCCGCCGCGTGGTGAACTGCAGCACGGCACGCTCCTGCGCGATCCGTTGGGCGACTTTGTCAGGCAGGTCTGGATCCACGCCCTATCGACTGCGACGGCCGCTTCGGCGCCGGTCTCGCCGCGAAGCCTGACGGCGACTTCCGCCGTCCTTTGCCCAGCGACGAGTTCGCGCGTCCGCGGCGCTGCCGATGGACTCAGCTCATGCTCAACCGCCGTCCAAGGGCCTGGGACAACCTCAACCTGTTGCTCAGCGCCGGCGGCCACCGTGGCATCGTTGCCAGTCAACCCTGCCTCCAGCGGCATGACCAATGGCACATGGATGTTGCCGTCGCTGGCCGCCGTCGGGGCGGTAAGCGCGTAGCGAGCGGCTATCTCGCAAGGACCGATGCAGGCTTTGGGCAAGGCCACTCGCATGCGCAGCGGCTTCGCTCCGTCGCCGGCTTCATCGTCCGGCAAAACAGAGGATAGTGGCTGACCCTCGTACGTGATAGAAAGACGTCCCTTTCCGCCCAGTTCCCGCGGGACCTCAAGGAAGAAGGAGTCGGTCGATTCATAGGCGATAGAGTAGGCGAATTTCTGTTCGACGCGGACGGCGGCAGGATCGATCGTCACACGGCTGTTGACGGCGACAGTGATCTTCTGCTTATGGTGCCGCAACTCGGCCACAAACAGGGCCACGGGGGAATCGCTGCGGTAGAACAGCGGTTCCTGCTGCCGCGCCGGAAGCTCCATCGGTACGACGGCCTGCTGCCGCAAAAGGCCCGTCGTGGCCTGGCTGTCGGGGATGATTTCGACGTTGTCGGCCGGAACCACCGCCACCACCGCGGCGACGGGTGCGCCGACTTGGGGTTGCGGCAAGGGCAACGACAACAACGACTTGGCGGCGGCGGGCAAGGGCCGGTGGGCCTTCAGGCGGATTTCGAACTGCCCGATCGTCGGCATCACTAGCGGCAGCGAGAGCGATGCCCCCGTCGGGCCGGCCGGCACACCGTCGACCGCTACGATGCTATCCGGTCCGACCTCGTCGATCTGCCAGTCCGGCATGTCGATATCAACGCGAGAGACCTTGGCGCCGCGGACCGTGTAACGCAGCCGCGCCTCGAGGCGGACTCGATTCGCGTCAACCAGGACGACGTATTCCGGCTCGACGCCGATCCGCGTCTTACGGGGCACGACGCGGGCCAGCAGCGAGGCGGGCTGTGCAAAGTACTCGAATTCCGCCGTAACGTCGCTGCGGCCTTGCGCGTCGGGCGACGGATCGATCTGGCGAACGCCCCGGCACTCGCCCCACAAGATCTGATGATCGCCGGCGACGTTGACCGTGATAATTCCCCATTGGCGGGCCGCTTCCAGAACCTCGAATCCGCCAAGCTCAAGCCAGTTGACGCCGCGGGCCGCGGTTCCAGCGCCTCCGCGATCGGTGCGCTTCGTCGATAGCCGCACCTCCACCGGCCCCACCGTCCGCTTGGCAAATTTCACCTCAACGCAGGGGCGTCGCCCCTGCGCAGCAGCCGCTGGGTCGTCGACGGCCGTCAGGGTGTAGCCGTTGGGACTGCTAGGCGCAAGTTCGGTGTCGGGCGGCAAACGCACGAGGAATCGATCGAAGGCCTCGCCATAGCTGCGGATCGAGAATGTGGCGTCTGTCTCCACACCGTGGCCGTTCAACTGGGACGCGATGGTACCGTAGACCTCCAGCGCCGCGGACCGGGTGGCCGCCGCGTCCGGGGGACGCCAACTCAGTTCAAAGTCGCCGCTGAGCCCGACCACGGCGAGCTCGGTCTCTTGGTTGTTTCCGCCTGGCGATTGCAGGGTCGCCCCTTCGGAAACCCGGGCTACCGCTCGGGCAAAAGGCACCTTGAGTTTCAATTCCGCGACGGTTGCTCGCGGGGCGGAAAGCCGCAAGTGCGTCTCCTGGCCCGCCGCCGTGGTAGGCACGAGCATCTTGAGCGTGAGCTGATGCTGTTGTCCGGCCGGGCCGCGAATCCATGCCACGTAACCTTCGCCATCGCCCTCGAAGCTCACCAGGTGCTCGCCCGGTCCCTGGTACTGAGGCGTTTCGCAAAGCACGGCATGATCCAGCCGCAGAGGGATCCGCGTCCACTGATCATCGCGGACCAGAATGCGGAACTGGATGGTCAACTCGGCTTGTCCGGCCGCGTTAACCGCGCCGTTGGCAATCATCTGCTGGAGACTGAATCGCGGCCGCTGATCGCCTTGGACCAGTTGGTGCTTGAGCTTGTATAGGGCTTCGAAATCCTCCAGAGTGAAGTTCGGGACCGCTTGGAGATTGCCCTTGTTGTCCTTTAGATAGTATAGCGGGGGCTGGGCCTCTTCGACCCGCGCGGCGGAGGCGGGGCCGCAGGTTCCACGGGCTCGCTGGCCGCAGGCTTCTCTTTGTCCGCAGAGCGCGGCGGACCGGCTTCCTGGGCCGCCAACGCCGTTGCCCAGGCGGCGGCCAGAAGGCAAAGAAAGCCCGCCATCCCTTTCCGAGCCGGATATCGCAAGGCTAAATCTCCCTTTTCCCCATAGGCGTGGCAGGCCGGAGTTTCTCTCTTCGGCGTGGACGCCGCGTAAAACCATTTCAGGCAGAGAAGACGAAAACGAAGAGGTTGCGACGTTGATTCTAGTTTAGTTGATTCTGGAAAAGAAATAAAGCAGCGACACTGGGCAAACTGCCCTTTAGACTGCATCGCGAACCAATTGAAGTAGTTGTTGGTGCAATTCCAGGTTTCCTGATGCCAGGAACCGCCCCGACCCCAACTTGATCTCGTCTCCTTCTGGAGAAGTTACGACGCCGCCCGCCTCGCGGATCAAGAGAACTCCGGCCGCGATATCCCAAATTTTGGTCGAAAACCCCCACAGCACGCCGAATCGTCCCGAAGCCACATCGCATAAATTGAGTGCTGCCGAGCCAGTGCGGCGGACTCCTTGGCAACAGAAGAGGGCCTTATTGAACACAAGCAAGTCGTGGGAGTGGGGCTGAAGATCCGCCGGAAAGCCCGTCCCGGCAATGACTTCAGACAACTGTTTCTGACTCGTAGTTTGTATCGGCCGACCGTTGAGAAAGGCCCCCTCGTCGGCCGCGGCCGTGAAGCACTCGCCGAGCGATGGGTCGAAAACGGCCCCTACCAGCAATTCGCCACGATGCTCCAGGGCCAGCGATACAGCATAATGGGGGATGCCGTGCACAAAGTTCGTAGTGCCGTCCAGCGGATCGACGATCCAGCGATAATCTGTCTGACTGGGGGTATCACTGGCCAGGCGATCTTCCTCGCCGAGCACCGAATGCAGCGGATAGGCATCCAGAACGGTGTTCTTCACAACTTCCTGGGCGGCCAAATCGGCCTCGGTGACAAAATCGGCCGGCCCTTTAGCGTGCACACTGGTCTTGCCGATCCAGCCGAGGATTGTGGCCCCGGCAGCCCGCACGGCTTTTTCACAGGTTTTTAAATAGGCTTGCTTTTCGCTCATACTGCCCGATTATAGGCCGTCGGCCGCCAGTGACAACCGCCCTTGTTGGCGGCATGGCTGGGTTCCCCTCCCGGAAAAAGGAAAAAAATCTCTTTGTCCTCAAGAAAATTCGTGTTCAACTCTGGACAAGGCCGCGAAACTTGGTATTATCGAGTTAGATGGTTTGGCCTCTTCTCTGTTCCGGCCCCGCCGTTTCGCTTTACCGCGAGCGGCGGGGTTTTTATTTTTCGTATGCTCCAGCATATCGACCACGTCAACATCGTCGTCGCCGACATGCCCGCGATGATCGACTTCTATTGCCGCGCGTTGGGCATGCGGCTCGCCCGACAGGTCACTATCAGCGGTTCGTGGATCGACGATGTGACAGGCCTGAAGGACGTGACTGCCGACGTGGCGTTCCTTGAGGCTCCGACCGGACCGCCGATCGAATTGCTTTATTTTCATCGGCCGGTTGGCATACGTGCGGAGGGTCAGGATCTCCCCAACATGTTCGGTCTGCGGCACCTCGCTTTTCGTGTTTCCGACATCGACCAGGCGGCGGCGGCCATCCGCACAACGGGCACGCTTCTAAGCGATATCCACTGCGTACCGACAGCACAAGTTCCCTACGCGCAGGCCCAGAAACGCCTGGTCTATTTCCGCGACCCGGAAGGCAACCTGCTGGAGTTGTGCTCGTACGAATGAGAATTAAGGCGCCGTCGCGGTCGTTTTTTCTTGTACTTGCCGCTTGCCACCGCGTAAAATGCGATCATGGTCAATCTGCAGCTTGGCAAAACCGTTCCGTTCGTCTCGATGATCAAGGCCGCCTGGACCGCGACCTTGCTCCTTGGTCTCCTCACCTTCGGGCAAGTTCCGAGCCTTGCCGCCGAGTCGAACAACCTGGCCTTGAATAAGACCGCCACCAGTTCTTCGATTGAGAACGACGAACATTCCGCGGCCAAGGCCAACGACGGCGACCCGGAGACCTGCTGGTCCGCCGATGACGAACCCGAAGGCGGCCCGGAGTGGTGGCAGGTCGATTTGCAGAAGCCGTGCGACGTTTCCCGTTGCCGCGTCCGCTGGCCTTTCGCCGGAAAGTGCTATCGTTACAAGGTCGAAGGCTCGATTGACGGCAAGAAGTGGTCGCTCTTGAGCGACCAGACGAAGTCCACGAAAAAGGCCCAGGTCCACGACCTCAAGTTCCAGCACGCCCAGCGGGTCCGCTACGTCAAGATCACGGTGACGGGCCTCGATGAAGGCTGCTGGGTAAGCATTAGTGAAGTTCAAGTCTTCGGCACCCAATCTTTGCCAGGAGCATCCAAATGAAAACTGCGCTTCCCTTGGCCCTTATGTTCCTCTTCGCCGCCGCCGGCCCGGCATCGGCGGCAGAGTCATCGAAATCTATCGTCAAACCTAACATCATTTTCGTCCTGGCCGACGACCTGGGCATCGACGGAGTGAGCTGTTACGGCGCCGACAAGCACAAGACGCCCCACATCGACGCCTTGGCTGCCTCCGGCCTCCGCTTCACAACCTGCTACGCGGCCCCCTTGTGCGGCCCGTCGCGCTGTTTGCTGATGACAGGCCGCTATGCCTTTCGCACCGGTGGGCTGACCAACCAGTCATGGCGCCGCGGCGGTCCCGGTGCGAAGTCGGTCGACGAATATCCCGTGGCTCGGCTGCTCAAGGACGCGGGCTACGCCACGGGCCAGGCCGGCAAGTGGCGGCAGGTGGGCGAGGAACCCAGCGAGTGGGGCTTTGACGAATACCTCACCGACAACACGGCCAGCGGCTGGTATTGGGAAACCAAGTACCTCAGGAACGGCGAGATCCTGAACCTGCCTGAGGGCACCTACGGCCCCGACGTCATCCAGGACTTCACTTTCGACTTTCTCCGCCGGCACAAGGACAAGCCGTTCTTCTTCTACTACGCCATGCATCTCGTGCACAGGCCAACCCTCCGGACGCCCGATACGGTGAAAGGCACGAAGGACATCGACAAACTCTATGACGACAACATCCGCTACATGGACAAACAGCTCGGGGCCCTGGTCGCCGAGTTGGAGAAGCTCGGGCTGCGGGAGAACACGCTGCTGGTTTTCTCCGGCGACAACGGCACCGCCGCCGGTTACCCGTCCTCCGTGCACGGCCGCATGGTAAACGGCTGGAAGGGGAGCATGCTGGAAGGCGGATCGCGGGTGCCGTTCATCGCCAGTTGGCCCGCCGCCACGCCCGCCGGCAAGGTGTCGGAGGACATCGTGAGCTTCGCCGATCCCTATGCCACGTTCGCGGAGTTGGCCGGCGTCAAGCCGCCCGCAGGCTTCCACACCGACGGGCACAGCATCGCCTCCCAGCTTCGCGGCCAGCCGGGCAAACCCCGCCGCCCTGGGCCTACGTGCAGCTTGGCGCGCATTGGTTCGTCCGCGAGCCGGGCTTCAAGCTTAATGAGGCGGGTCACCTTTTCGATATGAGCGACGCTCCCTTCGTGGAGAAGCCCGTTGATGCCGCCAGCGAGACCCAAGAGAGCAAGGCCGCGCGGCAGCGACTCGCCGCGGTCCTGGCGGAACTCGATCCGGCGGGCGGCAAGACCGACCGCGAGACCGATGGCCCCCGCCGCAACAATCGCGCAGTCGCCGCCGGCTCGGCGGCCGCGGTCGGTCCCTGGAAGGCGGGCGACACCTTGCCGGCGGCGAAATCGCCCGCCATTGCCGGCAAGGCGCTGGAGATATCTGCCGAGATCGAACCGGAGGGAAGCGATGGCGTAATCGTGACGCAGGGCGGCGGCGCCCGCGGCTATGCGCTGTATCTGACGGGCGGCAAGCTGGCCTTCGCCGTCCGCGAGGGCGGCCTATTGACGACGATTGTCGCCAAGGACCCGCTGGGCAAAGGGCATTTTGTTGTTCAGGCGAACCTGCATGCCAATGGCGCATTGGCCCTTCGCGTCGACGGAAAACCGATAGCCGAGGGCAAGACGTCTGGCCCAATCGGGCAACAGCCGCGCGCGGGCCTTTCGGTAGGCTCGGCAACCTTCGGGGTAGTGGGCGAGTACACCAAGCCGGATTCCTTTCCGGGCAAGGTGACGAACGTCCGCGTTACGGCCACGGCGGCGAACCGGTAGGTTCTGCGCTGGCGATTTTCGCCAGGTAAGACGATTCCCTTTCCGCCAAACGGCGTATCGGGGTCGTAGATCGCCACTGCACTCGACGCCAAGACCATGGCGCCGTTGATGTTCAAGGTTTCCAGCGGACCGCCCGGGGCAATCTGCCGACTGGGGCTGAGCGTGAACTATCCCGCGTCGGCTTTGGTGAGACTTCCTGATTGTTGCCGCTGCCGACAGTCAGAGTGTTGCCGTTGAGCCGCACACTGGCGCCATTGGCCGGCGGCGTGCCGGCGTTTTGCTCATCGTCCCTGCGGCATTCAACGCGGCAACCGGTTTCGCCCGGATCACGCTCACGAAATTCGGCGACGAGAGCAAGCGGCGCACCAAACCCTGCTTCTCGTCCGCCATTTCGTCTTGACCAAACCCTCTCGCGGGTCTAGAATTTATCAAAACCCCTAACACGACCGCATGAACCCATGGGGCACGGTCCCCGGGAATAATCATATTGTCGTGCTAGGGGTTTTGACTTCTATAGCCGGCCACTACCAAGGAGAACCTACCGATGCGACGTCAAGACGTCCGCAACGTCGCGATCATCGCCCACGTCGACCACGGCAAGACGACGCTCGTCGATTGCATGCTTCGCCAGAGCGGACGCTACCGCGATACGCAACTAGTCGGCGAGCAGATCCTCGATTCCAACGACCTGGAACGCGAGCGGGGAATCACGATCCTGGCCAAGAATATCGCCATCCCCTATCGCGGCGTGAAGATCAACATCATCGACACGCCTGGCCACGCCGATTTCGGCGGCGAGGTGGAGCGGGTGCTAAGGATGGCCGACGGCGCGCTGGTGCTGGTCGACTCGGCGGAGGGCCCCATGCCGCAGACGCGTTTCGTGCTCTCCAAGGCATTGGAGTGCGGCCTGCAGCCGATCGTAGTGATCAACAAGGTCGATCGCCCGGACGCGCGGCCGCACGAAGTGCTCGACGAGGTCTTCGACCTCTTCCTGCAACTGGGGGCCGACGACCGCCTGGCCGATTTCCCCCACATCTACGCCAGCAGCAAGCTTGGCTTCGCCGTTCACGATCTGGGGCAACAAGGCGATTCCGTCGCGCCGCTGATGGACATGATCCTGGAGAAGATACCGGGCCCGGAAATCGACGCCGAGGCCCCGCTGCAGATGCTCGTCACCACCCTGGATTGGTCCGACTATGTGGGCCGCATCGCCATTGGACGGATCTACTCCGGCGAGGTCAAGCCTGGCTTGGACGTAGCCTTGATGCAGAAGAACGACAAGGTGACCGCCGCGAGAATTGTGACCGCCTACGTCTTCGAAGATCTGGGCCGGACCGAGGTGCAGTCCGCCGCCGCCGGTGACATCGTGGCCCTGGTCGGGCTGGAGAACATCGAGATCGGCGACACGGTGAGCGACCGCAATTCGCCACGGGCGCTGCCCCGCCTGGTGGTAGACGAGCCGACGCTGAAGATGACCTTCGGCGTGAACACTTCTCCGCTGGCGGGCAAGGAGGGCAAGTACCTCACCAGCCGCCACCTCCGCGAGCGGCTCATGAAGGAGCTGCAGAAGAACGTGGCCCTCCGTGTCGAGCCGATCGCCGGCACCGAACAATTCTCGGTCGCCGGCCGCGGCATCCTGCACCTCAGCGTGCTCATCGAGACTATGCGCCGCGAGGGCTTCGAGCTTTCCATCGGCAAGCCGCATGTCATTCTCCACGAGAACCAGGGCGTAACCGAGGAGCCGTTCGAGTCGCTGGTGGTCGAAGTGCCAGAAAGCCAGACCGGCCCAGTGATGGAGATGGTCGGGCAGCGCCGCGCGCAACTGGTCGATATGCAGTCGCACAACAACTATTGCTACATGGTCTTTTCCATCCCGGCGCGGGGGCTGATTGGCCTGCGGACGCGTCTCTTGAACGCCACGCAGGGTACGGCCGTGATTCATCACCGCTTCGAGAGCTACAAGCCGCTGGAGGGCGAGATCGAGAACCGCGCCACGGGAGTGCTGGTCTCGCTGACCGGCGGCCGCGCCGTGGCCTATGGCCTGGACACGCTCCAGGAACGGGCCGAGCTGCACGTCGGCCACAACGACGTCGTGTACGAGGGCATGATCGTCGGCGAGAACAGCCGCAGCGACGACATGAACGTCAATCCCACCAAGGAGAAGAAGCTCTCCAACATGCGGGCCGCGGGGCACGACCGCAACATCCTCCTGCGGCCCGCCCGGCGACTCTCGCTGGAGGAGGCCCTGGAGTTCATCGAGGACGACGAATTGGTGGAGGTTACGCCCACGCAGATCCGCCTGCGGAAGATTTTGCTCAATGAGCACGACCGCAGGCGTGCCGCACGAAAGGCCGCGGCAGTGGGTGTTTGAAAGGGAAGTTTGGGCTAGAATACGAGAATGCCCACCCTCGAAAAATCCCCCGCCGATCAGCTCGCCACGCCCATCCAATTCCTCAAGGGCGTCGGTCCGCAACGGGCCGACCTCCTCCAGCGGCTCGATCTCCATTCGGCCCGCGACGTCCTCTTCTTCTTCCCCCGCGACTATCAGGACATGACCGACCTCCGCGACGTGCCGCAACTGGAGGAAGACAAGCTGCAAAGCGTCTGCGGCGTGGTCGAGGACGTGGAACTCCGCGGCAGCCAGCCCGGCAAATGCGTGTTGGGCGTACTCATCCGCTCCGCCTCCGGGCACATCCGCGGCCTTTGGTTCAACCAGCCCTTCATGGAGGAGAAGTTCAAGCTCGGCCAGCGGGTCATGTTCGCCGGCAAGCCCAAATTGCAAGGGCTGGTCTGGCAAATGTCACACCCCAAGGTCGATTGGCTGGGCGAGGACGGCGAGGCGCCGAAGGGCCGGATCCTGCCCGTCTACCCGCTGACCGAGGGCCTGCCGCAATGGCAGATGCGGAAGATCGTAGGGGAGGCGGTGGCTTCCTACGGCCACCTGTTGGAAGAGATCTTCCCCGACGAATACCTCCAGGCCCACAACCTCTGGCCGCTGCACCGGGCGATCGAGCAGATCCATTCGCCCGCCAGCGCCGAGCAACTGGCGGGGGCCCGACGGCGGCTGGCCTATCAGGAGCTCTTCCTCTTGGGGCTGGCCCTGGCCATGCGGCGGCATCAGCAGCACGATCTGCGGCAGGCCCCTGCGCTGGAATCAACTGCTATGATCGACGCGCGGATCCGCCGCCTCTTTCCCTTCGAATTGACCGAGAGCCAGCGGCAGGCGATCGCCGAAATCAACGGTGACATGGCCCAAACACGGCCCATGAACCGCCTCCTGCAAGGCGACGTGGGCAGCGGCAAGACCGTCGTGGCACTCTACGCCATGTTGCTGACCGTGGCCCACGGGCATCAGGCCGTGCTCATGGCCCCTACGGAAGTCCTCGCCCGGCAACACGCCCTCACCCTCCGCCACCTGCTCGCCGGCAGCCAGGTCCGCCGCGCGGAACTGACCGGCGGCATGCCGCCCAAGCTGCGGAGCGCGATGCTCGAGGAGATTGCCGCCGGCCGGATCGACCTGATCGTCGGCACGCAGGCCGTCCTGCAGGAAGACGTCCGCTTTGCCAAACTCGGCCTGATCGTGATCGACGAGCAGCACAAGTTCGGCGTGCGGCAGCGGGCCCTGCTGAGGCAATCCGGCCCTGATCCGCATTACCTGATCATGACCGCCACGCCCATCCCGCGAACCACGGCCATGACCCTTTTCGGCGACCTCGACGTCTCGACCCTGCGTGACACTCCGCCAGGCAGGCAGAAAGTCAACACCTATCTGGCCGGCGACGAACGCCGGCAGCAGTGGTGGGAGTTTTTCGGCAAGAAGCTCCGCGAAGGGCGGCAGGGCTACGTCGTCGTGCCGCTGGTCGAGGAATCGGAGCAATTGACCGCCGCCAACCTGCAAGAGACCTACGAGTCGCTGGCCAATGGCGTGTTGGAGGCGTTTCGACTCGGGCTGGTCCATGGCCGCATGACGCCCGAGGAGAAGGACGCCGTCATGGACCGTTTCCGCCAGGGCGAGATTCAGGTCCTGGTCTGCACCTCGGTGGTCGAGGTCGGTGTCGACGTGCCCAACGCCACGCTGATGACGATTGAGAGCGGACAGCGGTTCGGGCTATCGCAACTGCACCAACTCCGCGGGCGGATCAGTCGCGGCAAGCATCCGGGCTTCTGCTGTGTTTTCGCCGCGCCGCAGAGCGAGGAGTCGCAGGAGCGGCTCAAGGCATTCGAAGCTTCGACCGACGGATTCGAGTTGGCCGAGATCGATTTTCGTCTTCGCGGACCGGGCGAATTGTTCGGCACGCGGCAGCATGGGCTGCCTCCGTTACGGGTGGCCGACCTGCTCCGCGACACGGAACTCTTGGCCGAGGCCCGTCGCGACGCCACGGACCTGGTCGCGACTGATCCGGGCCTTGCCCTGCCGCAAAACGCAGCCTTGCGACAGCGGATGCTGGCCCGCTATGGGCAGGGGCTAGATTTGGGAGATGTGGGGTAAATTTCCTATAAAACCGACGCCACAGTTGATCTCGCGACAAAATGGCCATCACGTTGAGTGGCGAATTCCTGCTGTTCGTGCTTAGCATTTGATAGCACCATTTCGGGCCATGCTTAACGCGCCCGCTTGTCCCTCGCGCCCCACCATGCTAGGATAAGTTTGTCCTCTTCCATGTACGTGCTGCTGATGAACATTTTTGGTGAGCCGATACGATGCCCGTTGGGTGCCTGATATAAAGGACTTGGCCGCGTGTATAGCCGCTGACCGGCCTGGTGTTGGCAACGGATCACACAACCCGGGTTCCAGGTGCCCCCCTAAGCAAGACGGGCTCTCAGAAACTCATCGCCACGGCAACGGCGGAGGACTTTTTCTTAGGTCTTTGGTCTTTGTGCGGTACCCAAGTCCTAAGAACCAAGATGTAGACCTTTGATGTCCAAATGCCTTCCCTTCCGGCTAATCTCGCTTCCAAACGTGACCGCCTCCTCGCTCTGCTGAAAAGCTACGGCAGTTGCGCCGTGGCATTTTCCGGCGGACTGGACAGCACGGTCGTAGCCAAGGCAGCGCAACTGGCCTTGGGCGATCGGGCAGTGGCCGTGACCGGCGCAAGCGAAAGCCTCGCCACCGGCGAGTTGGAGGAATGCACGGCCCTGGCCCGGCAAATCGGCATTCGGCACGAGGTAATTCGCACCGACGAACTATCTATTCCCGGCTACAAGGCCAACGCCGGCAACCGCTGCTACTTTTGCAAGACCGAGTTGTTCGTGAAGGTCGAGCAGCTTGCGGCCCGTTTGGGCGTGGCGGTGGTCTGCGACGGCACGAACCACGACGACCGCGGCGACCACCGGCCCGGTATGCAGGCCGGCCGCGAGCGGCAGGTCCGCAGTCCGCTGGCGGAGTGCGAACTTACGAAGGCCGAGATTCGCCAGTTGGCCGCGGACTGGGGGTTGCCCGTCTGGGACAAGCCGGCGACCCCCTGCCTGAGCAGCCGCATTGCCTACGGCGAAACGGTGACGTCCGAGCGGCTGGCGATGATCGGCGCGGCCGAGCGGTTCCTCCGCGAGCACGGATTCCAGCCCTTGAGGGTCCGCTATCACAAGGGCGACATGGCGCGGATCGAGGTCTCGCTGGAGGCCCTGCCGCGGCTGCTAGAGCCCCAGTTCCGCGCGGCAGTGGTCGAGCGGCTCAAGGCGCTGGGCTTCAAGTTCGTGTCGGTCGATCTCGAAGGTTTTCGCAGCGGCAGCATGAACGCCGTGCTGACGGTGGAAAGCCTCGGCGATGTTGTACGGCAAAAATGAGCCGGAGTAGGTCCTAGCCTCGATTCGGGAGGTGAATCCAGACAGCGGCCCATCTCGCATCCTTGACATTGCCAACCGGAACCGCGGCATGTAGAGATTAGGAACGAGAGGCAATTCTCCGTCCGAGGATTGAATTCCATGATCGTTCCGACACTGCCGCCCGAACTCGAAGAATTCGTCGAACAACAAATCGCGACCGGAAAGTACCATTCCGAAGAAGAACTCGTGGTGGAAGCCGTGCGTGTTTTGCACCGCCTTGAAGTTCACCAGCACGAGTTTCATGAAGCCGTGCGGCAAGGTATTGACCAGTTGGCGCGGGGCGAATTCACGGCGTACGACGATCAAAGCGACGGCATCATTCCACCTCACGGCGTCTTGGCGTCCAGTTCCTTCAAGCCCGCATGGATGGTGGCGGCGATTTGACCGGAGGCGTTTTCACTAGTCCCGCCGCGCCGGTTGTCTGACAGCGCCGCCATGAGGCGCTCGCCGTTGCCGCCGGCCGACCAGCCGGTGAAGAGGACGCCCAGCATCCGTGGCGTGGCGTCCTTGCGGGCACAGCGGACCAGCGCGACCGCCGCGTCCGGCGTCTTCCAGGTGGAAGGCAGCACGCGGAAGCCCTGCTGTTGGAAGAAACGGACAGACGGGTAATCGGCCCGCCGTTCGTAGTGCCAGTCGCAGATGATGATGTCCCTGGGAATCTGCGCGATCGCGCGGTCCGAACCCGTCTTGCTCGCTTCCCAGGCCCCATAGCTGAACTTGCCGGCGTCCAAGAGTCGATCGCCCCACATGAGCATCTCGACGCCCTTCTCTTCGACGAGGTGCCGGTGCAAGGCGTTGACGGCTGCGGCGAACAGCCCGCCCACGTCTTTGCCCTTGCAGCGCGGGCACTTGCCGTTGCCGATGAGGAAGACCTCGTCCATGCCCACGTGCACGGCGTCGGCCTCGAAGGCGTCGATCAGCTCGTCCAGGAGGGCGAAGACGACGGGGTAGACGTCCGGGTTCGACGGGCACCACTCGCGGCAATAGATCCCCTTGTTGCCCGGGCGGACGTTGGGAGTTTCGTCGAACTCGGGATGCCGCTTCAAGAGCGGGGCAGTGTCGTCGGCCCACGATTGGTGGCCGAGGCAGTTCAACAACGGAATCAGGCGGATGCCGTTGCGGCGGCAAACGGCGACAAGCGAACGGGCCTGGGCCTTGGTGATTCCGCGGCAACGAAGCTCGGGCCGCGACTTGAACTCGAAGCCGTAATCGACCTCCAGGATCAGCACGTTGAAGCCCATCGGCCGCAGCACGTCGCTGACGAACTTCTCGGTAAGTGGCATCCGCTGCGGCTGCGGGCCAATGAGGTGCAGCGCTCGCCACGTCGGATTCTTCTTCTGCCAATCTTCCAGCCACTGTTTGTGCGCCGGATCGGCGGCCAGGGCGAGGGCAGGGAATAGGATTGCCAAGACAGTCAAAACTTTGAGAATTCTCATCGGATCTACTCCACCACCACCACTGGTTTGCCCAGCACTTCCATTTTCGGCGTGATGCCCAGCCCGGGCCGCAGGCTCGCGGCCATCCGTCCGCGGACCCGGTGTGGGGCGCCGTCGGCCGTGCTCACGGTGACATAGCTGTTGAAATCGGTCGTGGTGAAGAGGAATTCCGGCGGCGTGCTGTGGGCCAGATGGGCGATCGCCGCGGTGGTGATGTCGCCGCCCCAACTGTCTTCCAGCGTCATGGCGATCCCCAGCGAGACGCAAAGATCGCGGGCCTGGCGGGCCTTCGTCAGGCCGCCGAACTTGCTGATCTTGATGTTCACCACGTCCATCGCCAGGTCGGCCTTGCCGCGCAGTGAGCATCGTCCACGCCGTCGATCACCTCGTCGAGCACGAAGGGATGGTCGGTGTGGCGGCGGATGGAGAGGCATTCCTCGTAGCTCAGGCAGGGCTGCTCGATGTACACGTCCACGTCCCGCACGGCCCGCACCACCCGCATGGCCTCGTGCATCAGCCAGCCGGTGTTGGCGTCGGCGACCAGGCGGTCGCCGGGCTGAAGCTTGCGCCGCGACCGCGCGGATCCGCGCGATATCGACGTCGGGATCGCCGCCCACCTTGAGCTGGAAGCGGCGGTAGCCTTCGGCCCGATAGCCGGCCACGCGAGCGGCCATGGCCTCGGGCGATTCCTGCGAGATGGCCCGATACAGGCCAAAGTCTTCGCCGTAGCGGCCGCCCAAGCAGGGTGCATACCGGCTGCCCGGCGACCTGTCCCAGGATGTCCCAGCAGGCGATGTCGATGCCCGACTTGACGTAAGGATGGCCCTTCAGCGCGGCATCCATGCGGCGGTTGAGTGCGCCGAGCTGGAGCGGGTCCTCGCCCAGCAGGTGCGGGCCGAGTTCGGCGATGCCCGCCCGCACGCCGTTGGCGTAGGCGGCCAGGTAGAACGGCCCCAGCGGGACAGACCTCGCCATAGCCCCAATGCCCGCTGTCGGTCTGAACGCCGACGACGGTGCTGTCGAAGACCGTGACCGACTTGCCGCCGGACCACTTGTAACTCCCCTCGCACAAGGGCAAATCGACCTTCCAGGCCAGAATGCGTTGGATTTTCATTGCGTCTCAATCTCGTAACGGCCACCCCGGGTGGTATCAAATCGGATCGCGCAACTGTCGCGCCGATCGTCCGCCGATTTCCACGGGACGTTCTCCACCAGAATACGGCAAGCAGCGCGAACCACGCAAGGCCCCCCGAGTGTCGAGCGGATCGTGGCGGAAGTCAACCGGCCGTCTTTCCACGCAGCATCGACCTCAAAGCCGCCGCGAGCCCGGAGGCCGCGGAAAGAACCGGTCGCCCAGTTCCCGGGCACGGCCGGAAGCAGGTGAATCTCGCCGTCTTGCGATTGCAACAGCATTTCCGCGATCGCCGCCGTGGCGCCAAACGAGCCGTCAACCTGGGGTGCCCCGAAACACTTTGAGATGAGGTTCGGGCAGGTCTGCAAGGCCACGAGATTTGCCAGGCAATGGTCGGCGCGATCGCCATTGCCGAGCCGCGCCCAGCAAGCCGCCTTCCAGGCCATGCCAAAGCCGGTACCCGTGTCGCCGCGCTCCTCGAGCGAGACCTTGGCGGCGGCGGCCAGGTTGGGCGAGATCCGCGGATCGATCTGGTTGCTGGGATAGAGACTGAACAGGTGCGAAATATGCCGGTGTTTGGGCTCCAGGTCACCCCAATCCTCGATCCACTCCTGCAAGTTCCCCCGATTGCCGATCTGCAGGGGCGCCAGTCGCTTGCGCGCCTGGTCTACGCGGGCGCAGAATTCCTCGTCGATACCGAGGATCCGCCCCGATTCCACGCAGGCGCCGAACAGGTCGCGGAGGATGCACATGTCGATCGTCGATCCGGCGCAGATGGTTGTGCCCGGCAGGTTGAAATCGATCACCTTGTCGTGAAAAGGTCCGTTGCCGGGCCGGGCGGGAAAGTTCTCCGGCGAGGTCGAGGGACACGTCACCAGCCAGGTATGGCCGGGATACTCGACCAGCGTGTCAAGGAAGAACTGGGCCGAGCCCTTGAGCAAGGGATAGATCCGGCGGAGGTATTCCTTGTCACCGTTGTAGCGGTAGTGTTCCCAGAGATGGGTGCAGAGCCAGGCCCCGCCCACCGAGAAAGTGCCCCAGGTCGAGCCATCCATCGGCGCGGCTGCCCGCCATTGATCGGTGTTCTGATGAAACACCCAGCCGCCGGCGCCGTAATGCTTCTTGGCCACTTCCGCCCCCGTCTCGGCCAACTCCTTGACCATTTCCACCAGCGGTTCCACGCACTCCGGCAAGGCGGCGACTTCGGCCGGCCAATAGTTCATCTCCAGGTTGATATTGGTCGTGAACTTGGCGTCCCAGGCGGGATCCATGTCCTCGTTCCAGATGCCTTGCAGGTTGGCGGGCTGGCAACCGGGCCGGCTGCTGCCGATCAGCAGGTAGCGGCCGTACTGGAACAGCAGCGCCGCCAATTGCGGATCCTTTCGCGGATCGTGCCCCCGCAGCCGCTGGTCGGTGGGCTGCAACGAGGCGTCGGTCGCGGGCAGATCCAACCGCACGCGGCGAAAGAGCCGCCGGTGCTCGGCCAGGTGCGATTGGCGAAGCTGGTCGAACGGTTTTGGGACGGCCCTTTCCAGACACTGATCGACGGCCGCGTGCGGGTCGGCGGAAAGGTCGTTGTACCGTTTGAAGTTCGTGGCGGCGGCAACCAATATCGTCAGCGCGTCGGCGCCGTCGACTTCGGCCCCGTCGGCCGTGGCCGACAACCGTCCGCCCTCGTTGATGACGCGGACCTGGGCCTCGTAGCGGACGCGGCCTTCGATCCCCAGCATGCTGCCCGTCTTGCCGCGGAGCAACAACCGCCCCGACCCCAGGACCGAGCAGGAATGACTCTCGTCGCCCGGCGTCTTGAGATTCTTCACGCCGTCGATCCGCGCCCGCAGGGAAATCGAGCCGGGTTTGTTGGCGGTGAGGCGGACGACGATCACCTGGTCCACCGGGCTGACGAAGACCTCGCGGCGGAAGTGCACGCTACCGACACGATAGGCAACGCCGGCGATGGCCGTTTCGAGGTCGAGTTGGCGGTGATAATCGACCGCCGCGGAGTGGCCGGGGAACTCTAATAACAAGTTGCCTAGCGGCTGATATTTCATCTGCTCGACCGGCTTTCCCAGCGCGGTCCTGCCGAAGAGATCCTCGGCCTCGATATACTTCTTGGCGAAGACCAGTTGACGGATTCCCGGCATGGCCGCCGCACCGCCTGGGCGTGCCGGGTCGTAGGGACCGCCCGTCCAAACGGTCTGCTCATTCAGCCCGATATGCTCGTGCTCCGGCCCGCCGAAGACCATCGCGCCCAGCCGGCCATTACCGACGGGCAGGGCCTCGTCCCACTTGCCCGCCGGCTGGAGGTACCAGAGCGTGGTCGCGGAGGCGGTGGGGTCGATCTGGAACGCCCGCTTGTCGCGTTGCGGGGCGGGCGGCTGGGTCCGCGATTGCTCCGTCTGGACGGGTCCCCAGATCTCCAGCAGAAGCTTATAGATTTCCGGCTCGGCGGTCATCAGCTCGCCACGGTTGAAAGGGAAGAAGTCGTTGGTGCCGAAGTATGCCTCGGTCATTTCGGCAAAGAACTCTTTGTGGTCCGTCAGGCCGTAGTGCCGCACCCGCTGGCCGGTTATCAACAGCGCCGCATCGCCATGCCCGCTCTTCCGGTAGCGCTGGTAGGCGTCGCGAATCCGCGCCTCGTCGAATCCCAACACCTGGTCGTGATAGGCATGGGCCAACTCGTGGAGGACGCACCATGGCTGCACATTGATCTGCCGCGGTTCGAGTAGTTGCCGCGCCACCGGAATGTGGACGCAGTGGAGCAGCTTAGGGTCGTAGCCGTTTTCCCGCAGCCAATCGGCGTCGGGGTGATACTGCATCGAGTTCAGTTTGCCGTGGGACAGATCGAGCACGATCGTGACGGCATGCAGCTTTTCCAGCTTATCCGGCGGTACCACGGTATTGATGTCGGTTAGCTTCGCCTCCAGGGCCTTTACGGCCCGCTGCCCCATACGGGCGTCGGGCCCCTGCAAGAGTCGATCGTCCACGCGAACGGTCCAGCCTTCGATCGTGCGGTTAGTATGTGCAGTCGGTTTTGATGCATCGGGCTTTTCAGCGGCTCCGGCGCGGTCAAGGGCCATGGCAATGAGGGTGAGGATCAGCAGCGCCGGTTTCGGGGAAGTCATCGTTGGAAAACTCCACGTTGGTGAGATTTGAGGGAATCAGACGTTCTCTATATTAACCCGAAGTGCAACCGAGGGAAGCCCGGCGTTCTTATCCCTGCATGGCCCAAATTCGGGGCGGGATCGGTGTTTCGGCTCATGTTGTCCCTCCATTTGGTATATACTTACCCATTCGCCACATGGCAGCGGCAAAATAGCCTGTTCGTAGACCTTTGTGAACGCCGTATCCCAGCTTGATCAACTCGAAGCCCAATTCGCCGAGGCGATGATCGCCGACCGGCGCAGCTTGCAATCCGTGCTGGGCGACCTGCGGGCGGCCGTCGGCCAAGGAAAACCCCTCGATCCGAAGCGATTGGCCCGATTGGAAGACAAATTGCATCGGTCAGTCGATCGCTGTACAGCCCGGCGGAAGGCGGTGCCCAAGTGCTCGTTCGATCCCGAACTGCCCATCTCGGCCCGGCGCGAGGAGATTGCCGCGGCCATCCGCGACCACCAGGTAGCAATCGTCTGCGGCGAGACCGGTTCAGGCAAGTCGACGCAGTTGCCCAAGATCTGCCTGGAAATGGGCCGCGGCGTCGCCGGGCTAATCGGCCATACCCAGCCGCGGAGGATTGCCGCCCGCAGCGTCGCCGCCAGGATCGCCGAGGAACTCGGTTCGCCGCTGGGCCGTGACGTGGGCTACAAGGTCCGCTTCTCCGAGTCGATCGGGGCGCAGAGCTACATCAAACTCATGACCGATGGCATCCTCCTGGCCGAAAGCCAGAGCGACCCGACCTTCGAACGCTACGACACGATCATCCTCGACGAGGCCCACGAGCGGTCGCTGAACGTTGATTTCCTCATCGGCTACCTGCGGCGGCTCCTGCCCCGGCGGCCCGATCTGCGGCTGATTATTACGTCGGCGACGATCGACGCCGATCGTTTCGCCGAACACTTCGCCACACCCGCCGGCCCTGCACCGGTGATTGAGGTCTCGGGGCGAACCTACCCGGTGGAAGTGCTCTGGCGGCCGATCGAGGCGGACGAGGAGGGCGACGAACCCGACCTGCAGGACGCCGTACGGGCGGCGGTGGAAGAGGCGGCTCGCATCGACCGCGGCGACATGTTGGTCTTCATGCCCACCGAGCGCGACATCCACGAGACGGCGAAGACGCTCCGCGGCCGACCGCTGCCGGGCGATGCCACGGGCGACGAGACGGAGATCCTGCCGCTCTACGGGAGGCTCTCGATGCAGGAGCAGCAGCGGGTGTTCCACCCGGGGCCGAAGCGGCGGGTGGTCATCGCCACCAACGTGGCCGAGTCGTCGCTCACTGTGCCGCGGATCCGCTTCGTCATCGATCCGGGTACTGCCCGGATCAGTCGCTATTCGCCGCGATCGAAGACGCAGCGGCTGCCAGTCGAGGCAGTATCGCAGGCCTCGGCCGATCAGCGCAAGGGCCGTTGTGGACGCGTTGGGCCGGGCATCTGCCTGCGGCTGTTTAGCGAGGCGGACTTCCTCACCCGCGACCGCTTTACCATGCCGGAGATCCAGCGGACCAACCTGGCGGCGGTAATCTTGCAGATGAAAGCCCTGCGGCTGGGCGAGCTGGACGATTTTCCCCTTATCGATCCGCCCAAGCTCGAGGCGGTCCGCGACGGCTACCGCACGCTTTTCGAACTGGGCGCGCTCGACGAGCAACAGGAGCTGACTGAGATCGGCCGCCGCCTGAGCCGGCTGCCCGTCGATCCGCGGATCGGGCGGATGATCCTGGCGGCGCGGGACGAGGGCTGCTTCCGCGAGGTGCTGATCATCGCTTCGGCCTTGGAGGTGCAGGATCCCCGTGAACGGCCATTGGAAAAGCAGGAGGCGGCGGACGAGGCCCACGCCCGATTCGCCGACGAGCAGTCGGATTTCCTCGGTTACCTGAAGATATGGGACTTTTACCACAAGCTGAAGAACACGCTCTCGCGGAACCAGCTTCAAAAGGCCTGCCGGCAGAATTTCCTTTCGCTTACGCGGCTGCGGGAATGGCTCGACGTGCATCGCGAGCTGATGGAGCTGATCGGCGAGACGGAGGCGCTCGCAGTACCGCCTTCAGGCGGAACGGAGTCCAAAGGCATTTCGCCTATAGGTGGTGCTACGAGCGCAGGCGCTCCGCCTAAAGGCGATAATACGAGCGCCAAGTACGACGCCATCCATCGCGCTATACTTGCCGGGCTGCTTTCCAGCATCGCCACTCGCGGCGAGGGACACGACTACAACGTGGCGGGCGGCGGCAAGGCGAACCTCTGGCCCGGCTCCGGCATGTTCCACAGCAAGGCCAAGTGGATCGTCGCCGCCGAGCAGGTGGAAACGACCCGCCGCTACCTGCGGTGCTGCGGACGGATCGATCCCCGCTGGATCGAGCCGCTGGCCCAGCACATCATCAAGCGGACGTACAGCGACCTGCACTGGCACGCCAAGTGGGCCTCGGCCGTAGCCCTGGAACGGCTCACGCTCTTCGGCTTGACGATTGTGGCAGGGCGCCCGGTCCGCTATGGCCCGATCGACCCCGACGCCTCGCGCCAACTCCTGATCGAGCATGGGCTGGTGGCAGGCGACATCGAGCCCAAGCCGGCATTCCTCGCCCGCAATGAGGAGCTGCTCGATGAGGTGCAGCATTTGCAAGACAAGCTGCGGAGGCGCGACCTGGCGATCGGCGAGTGGCAATTATACGCCTTCTACGACCAGCGGCTGCCGGTAGAAATCTGCGATGGTGCGCGGCTCACCCGCTGGCTCCGCGAGTCACCGGAAAACGTGCGACGGCTGCTGATGACCAAGACCGATCTCTTGCGGGAAGGAACCGACGTCTCTGCGGAGGCCTTTCCCGACCGCCTGACGACCTGCGGGTGGGATCTGCCGCTGAACTATGCCTTCGAGCCGGGCGAGCCCTACGACGGCATCACCATAACCGTGCCGCTTGAGGCCCTCAACCAGCTCCAAGCCGCCCCGCTGGCCTGGCTCGTGCCGGGGTTGCTGGAAGAGAAGGTTCTGGCCATGATCCGTACGCTGCCCAAGCCCTTGCGGACCCGCTTCGTGCCCGCCCCGGAGGCGGCGCGGCGGGCAATCAGCGAACTGCGGCACGGCCAGGGCGACCTGCGGAACGCGCTGGCGCTGGCCCTGAGCCGCAGCGGCGGAGTGGAGATCACCGCCGCGGACTTTGACGACGCGCGGCTGCCGCCCGAGTTGCAAATGAACATTCGCATGATCGACGATAAGGGAAAAACCCTGGCGGTGGGCCGCGACCTGGACGCCCTGCGGCGGGAGCTTGGTGCCGAGGCAGCAGAGGCCTTCACGGCGGTCGATGATCCCCGTTGGAATCGCGACGGCTTGACTACTTGGGATTTTGAGGACCTGCCCCTGGAGATCGATATCGCGCACAGCCGGCTGGAGCTGAGGGCCTATCCGGCATTGGTCGACGGTGAGACCGCGGTGGCCCTGCGGTTATTAGATTCGTCGCAGCGCGCGGCGCAGGAAACTCGCTTCGCCCTGCGGCGGCTGTTTCTGCTGGCGGCTGGACGAGAAGTCAGGACCCAGGTCGATTGGCTACCGGGGCTGGACCAGGCGAAGGCAGGTGCGGCGCTAATGCCGGACTTCGACCTGCGGGAACAATTGGCCGAGTTGCTGGCCGCCCGTGCCTGGCCTGACGAATGGGAAATTCCCCGCACCCGGGCGGCATTCGCCGCAATGCTGGAGGCGGCGCGGCAGCGTGTCGGCCTGGCGGTGCAAGATCTGTCCGGATTGATCGGGCCGTGGTTCGCGGCCTATCGCGAGGCGGCCACGGCCCTGGAATCGGCTGGCGTCGGCATTTCTCCCGCGGGCGCGTCCGTCGCGAAGTCCGTGCCCGCCACTTGGGGTAAGCTCGTGGCGGCGACTGCGCCGCCGGCGGTGAAGTGGCAATACGCCATCGACGACGTCCGCGAGCAGCTCGCACGGCTGGCCGTGCCGAAGTGCCTGAGCGCAACGCCTTGGAGTTGGTTGCGGCATTGCCCGCGCTATTTCCGCGCAATCCGCCTGCGTCTGGAGGCGCTGGCTGGCGGCGGGGTAACCAAAGACCGCGAGCGCTTCGAGGAGTTTCTTGCCCCGTTGGCGGGCGTATCTCGATTGGGTCCAGCAGCGCGGGCCGCAGTGCCTGGCCGATCCCGAGTTGATCCATTATCGCTGGATGCTGGAGGAGTACCGTGTTTCGCTCTTCGCCCAGAAGCTGGGGACCGCGCTGCCCGTTTCACCCAAGCGACTAGAGCAACAGTGGTCGAAGGTGCGAGCGTAGTTCTGGCAACTCCTCCCGGACTCGAGCACGGCCCAAGCGTTAGTCGCGGCATAATCGTCATCAATTGCACCGTTTGGGCAGGATAAATCGCGCGAACAACGGTTGTTGACGACTTCGCGAGCTATCCTTTTACGGAAACTTGCGGGCATATCGCGTGAGGCCTTTTGGCCACAAGAAACGCCCTAAAAGGCTGACAGGTAGGCGAGACGCTCGCACCACTGTCTCGACAAGCGAGACGCCCGCACGATACCAGCCCGAAAATCAACCCGTACGGCAGGAAGAGTACAGCACCATGCCCTCCCCGCGCATGCCATTGCGACAAAACAGCGATAGCAAGGAATCCTCGCTCGAGGAACTCAAGCAGCGGATCCACAGCAAGCTCGTCGACAAGCTCGACCTCACCAAAGTGGGCGAGCTGGAAGGCGAGATCCTCCGCCGCGAAATCCGCCTGGTCGTCGAGCACCTCTGCGACAGCGAGGACACGCTGCTGAACCGCTCGGAGCGCGAGCAGTTAGTGAGCGAAGTGCTCGACGAGACCTTCGGCCTCGGCCCCCTGGAGCTACTGCTCAAAGACGCTACGATCAGCGACATCCTCATCAACGGGCCCAAGAACATCTACTGCGAGCGCCGCGGCAAGATGGAGAAGACCAGCGTCGTCTTTCGCGACAACGACCACCTCATGCAGATCATCGACCGCATCATCTCCAAGGTGGGCCGGCGCGTGGACGAGACCTGCCCGATGGTTGACGCCCGCATGCTGGACGGCTCGCGTTTCAACGCCATCATCCCGCCCCTGGCGCTGGACGGGGCCTGCGTTTCCATCCGCCGTTTCGGGGCCAACCCGCTGAAGCTGGAAGACCTATTGAACTACAAGGCCTTCACGCCCGAAATGGTGATGCTGCTGGAAGGGGCCATCAAGGCCCGCTTGAATATCATCATTTCGGGAGGCACGGGTTCCGGCAAGACGACGCTGCTGAACACGCTCTCCAGCTTCATCCCCAACAGTGATCGCGTGGTGACAATCGAGGACGCGGCCGAATTGCAACTCCAACAGGACCACGTCGTGCGGTTGGAGACCCGGCCGGCGAACATCGAGGGCAAGGGGGCGATTACGGCCACCGATCTCGTAAAAAACGCCTTGCGCATGCGGCCGGAACGCATCATCATCGGCGAGTGCCGCGGCGGCGAGACGCTGGACATGCTCCAGGCCATGAATACGGGCCACGAGGGCTCGATGACCACGATCCACGCCAACACGCCCCGCGACGCCCTCTCCCGCCTGGAGACGCTGATCATGATGTCGGGCTTCGACCTGCCGCTGAAGGCCATGCGGACCCAAGTCGCCAGCGCCGTAAACCTGATCGTGCAGGCGTCGCGCCTGCAAGGCGGCCCGCGAAAGATCACCTACATTACGGAAATCTGCGGAATGGAGCAGGAGACGATCGTTATGCAGGACATCTACCGCTACGTGCAGGACGGCATCGACGAAATGGGCCGGGCCTTCGGCCGCTTCGTTTCCACGGGCGTGCGGCCGAAATTCATGGCACGCCTGGAATCGTCCGGCGTGCGCCTGCCCTCCAGCGCGTTCCGCGAACGGGTCATGCTGGAGGACTAGCCTATGGGACCTTTGCTCATCGGCATCGCGGCCTTCATCGGCGTCGCCGCGCTCGTGGGCGGCGGGATGATGCTCTTTGCCCCGCCCAAGACCTCGCGGCTGGAGGACCGCTTGAACGTCCTCACCGGCGCCGCGCCCGGAAACAAGGACGCCCTGCTCAAAGAAAACCTCGTCCTCACCCGGCCCTTGGACGACGCCCCCAACATGTTGGCGAGCTGGTTCGAAAAGTTCGGCAACTTCGACCTGCTCTTCGAGCAGGCCGACACCTCGCTCACGGTGGGCAAACTGGCTGTGGTGTCGCTGCTGCTGGGCCTGGCCGGCTGCGCTGTGGCGATTTCGATGAAGAGCCCCATGGCCTTGGTCCCGCTGGCCGCGATCGCCGCCGGGTCGCTGCCGATGTTCTGGCTCCTGTGGCGGCGCAAAAGGCGGCTGAAGGCCTTCAACAACTTGCTTCCAGACGCCCTGGAAATGCTGGCCCGCATCCTGCGGTCCGGGCAAAGCCTGGCCTTCGGCTTCAGCGCCGTGGCCGGCGAGATCGGCGAACCGGTCGGCAGGGAGTTCGGCCGCGTGTTCGAGGAGCAGAACCTCGGCATCGCCATGGACGAAAGCCTGCGCTCGCTCTGCCAGCGCATACCCAGCCTCGACCTGCGGTTCTTCGTCACGGCGGTGATCCTGCAGCGGCAAACGGGCGGCGACCTGTCGGAAATCCTCGATCGCATCGGCGCCCTGATCCGCGACCGCTTCCGCATCCTCGGGCAGGTGCAGGCCCTGACGGGCGAAGGGCGGCTTTCGGGCATCATCCTTCTGGCCCTGCCGCTGGTGCTGTTCGTCGTCGTCTACAACCTGAATCCCGAGTACGTTTCAATGCTCTTTACCGACCGCGCGGGGAAGAAGATGCTGGCGGTCGCCATAGGTATGCAGGTTGTGGGCGCCTACGTGATCAAAAAGATCGTCGATATCAAGGTTTGAGCCATGCTTGCCGCCGCAGTTGTGCAGTTCTCGTTTGTCGATTTCCTGCCACTGGCCATTTTCGGGGCCTTCGCCGCCGTCGCCTGGTTTCTCCTGGAGCACATGGCCGCCCGCAAGCCGCGGGCCTTGGAGCGGCTGGAGGAGATCAAGAACCCGCAGAAACGCCGCGTCGTCCCCACGGTCCTGCAAAAGCCCGACACCGTATCGAAGGTCCTGGAAAAGACTTCGGCGTTGAGCAAGGCATTTGCCCCCAAGAACGAGGCCGACGCCAATAAGCTGAAGAACCAACTGGCCAGCGCGGGCTTCCGGGCCGAAGGGCTGGTGCCGGTCTTCTACGGACTGAAGTTCGTACTGCTGATGGTCGGATTTTTCGTCGGCGGCGGCGCCGTCTTGTTTTTACAAGGCGTGAACCGCAATGCATTGGTCTGGGTGGTGATCGTAAGCGCCGCGTTCTTCTGGCTGCCGGACATCGCCCTGTGGTTCCTGGCCAGTCGCCGCCAGCAGGCGGTTTTCCTCGCCCTGCCCGACGTCCTCGATATGATGGTGGTCTGCGTGGAGGCCGGCCTCGGCCTGGACCAGGCGATGCGGCGCGTGGGAGAGGAAATGAAGGATGCCTACCCCGTGTTGGCCTCGGAGTTCGCCATGACGAACTTCCACTTGCAGATGGGCCGCACGCGGGCCGAAGCCCTGCACGACTTGGGCCAGCGGACGGGCGTGGCCGACTTGAGGGCCTTGGCCGCCGTGCTCGTGCAAGCCGACAAGCTCGGCTCAAGCATCGCCCAGGCCCTGCGGGTGCAGAGCGAGTCGATGCGGGTCCGCCGCCGCCAAATCGCCGAAGAGAAGGCCGCCAAGACGGCCGTCAAGCTGCTCTTTCCGCTGGTGATCTTCATCTTCCCCGGCGTCTTCGTCGTGCTCGTCGGACCGGCGGCTATCCAGATGATGCGGGAAATGTTCCCGAAGATGGGCGGGTGAGGCAAATCACTTCTGCGCTTTCTCGATCTTCGCCCAGGTATCGCGCAGCGACACGGTGCGGTTGAAGACCGGCTTGCCAGAGGGAGCCCCGGTGTCGGGATCGACGGCAAAGTAGCCCAAGCGCTCGAATTGGAAGCGATCTCCGGCCTTCACTGCCGCCAGGCTCGGTTCCACGTAGCAGGTCGGCAGGACCTCCAGCGACTTGGGATTGAGATTCACCTTGTAATCGACGCCATCGGGCACGTCGCTCGGATCGGGCACGGTGAAGAGGTTTTCGTAGAGTCGCACCTCCGCCTGCACGGCATGCGCGGCCGAGACCCAATGAATCGTGCCCTTCACCTTGCGGCCGTCGGGGGCGTTGCCGCCGCGGGTGGCCGGGTCGTAAGTGCAGCGAAGCTCGACGATCTCGCCCGACTTCGGGTCCTTGACCGCCTCGGTGCAGGTGATGAGATAGCCCCAGCGAAGCCGCACCTCCTTGCCGGGCGAGAGCCGGTAATAGCCCTTGGGCGGGTCCTCGCGGAAGTCGTCCTGTTCGATCCAAAGTTCCCGGCCGAAGGGCACACTCCGCGTGCCCATCGCCGCGTCTTCGGGATTGTTCACCGCTTCCAGCTCCTCGCTTTGCCCCTCGGGATAGTTGGTAATCACCACCTTCAACGGCCGCAGCACGGCCATCACCCGCGCCGCCCGCTTGTTCAGGTCCTCACGCAGGCAGTGTTCCAGCAGGGCCACGTCGATCACGCTGTCGACCTTGGCCACGCCGATCTTCGCGCAGAAATTGCGGATCGACTCGGGTGTGTAGCCGCGGCGGCGGAATCCGCAGATCGTCGGCATTCGCGGGTCGTCCCAGCCCTTGACGATCCCTTGCTTCACCAATTCCAGCAGTCGCCGCTTGCTCATCATCGTATAGGTCAGGTTCAGCCGGGCGAATTCCATTTGCCGCGAATGAAAGATCCCCAGCGTCTTGATGTACCAGTCGTACAAGGGGCGGTGGTTCTCGAACTCCAGCGTGCAGATGGAATGCGTGATGCCTTCCAGCGAGTCGCTCTGCCCGTGGGTGTAGTCATAGGTCGGGTAGATGCACCACTTGTCGCCCGTGCGGTGGTGCGTGGAGCGGAGGATGCGGTACATCACCGGGTCGCGCATGTTGAGGTTGGGCGAGGCCATGTCGATCCTGGCGCGGAGGGTCTTGGAGCCGTCGGGGAACTGCCCGGCACGCATGCGGCGAAAGAGGTCGAGGTTCTCTTCAATCGAGCGCTCGCGATAGGGGCTGTTGCGGCCCGGCGCGGTGAGCGTGCCGCGGTGTTCGCGGACCTCGTCGGCCGAGAGGTCGCAGACGTAAGCCTGACCGGCGAGGATCATCTTCTCGGCCCACTCGTAGAGTTGATCGAAGTAGTCGGAGGCGTAGTACAGGCGGTCTTCCCAGTCGAAGCCCAGCCAGCGGACATCCTCCATGATCGAGTCGACATACTCGATCTCCTCCTTGGTGGGATTGGTGTCGTCGAAGCGGAGGTTGCACAGGCCGTTATAGTCCCGCGCGATGCCGAAGTTCAGGCAAATCGACTTGGCGTGGCCGATGTGCAAGTAGCCGTTCGGTTCGGGCGGGAAGCGGGTATGCACGCGGTCATAGCGGCCGGCGGCCAGATCGGCATTGATATTCTCGCGGAGGAAGTCGGTGGACGTGGGGGTCGTGCTCATGGCAGGGTTCCTTTCAATGTGAGCAGGTTCTTCGTGCGTTTCAATGCGTCAACGAGGAATTGCTCAGCGGAGAATTTCGCAGACAGCGTCTGCGGAATGTCGCTGGACTGACCGCAAGTTCTTTCCCCCAAAGGAGATAAACATTCGTCAGACGGTGTCTGCCGAACTGGAGTCTGTGGTCGTGGGAAACAATACTCTCGCATAATGGATGTGGGAAATCCCCATTATTCCCACAAGTGGGCAGGCTGTCCACACCGATAACCGCTATCCCGACGGCGCTTCGCCAGTCGCTGGTTGGGACGCATCTCCACGTTGTCGACGAAATTACTTTTCCAGCGACTTCACCCGCTTTTCCCAAACCGCGCCAACCGTCGCGGAAACCCTTTCTGCCCCAACGCGTCGCGCAACACCTGCGCCGCTGCCTTGGGCCGGCCCCGGGCCTCGTAAATGTCGGCCAGCATCTCAACACCCTCCAGATACAACGGATTTGCCCGGATCGAATTCCGCAGCACTGCAACTGCCTCGTCACCGTCGCCCTTCCGGTTGAGGTAAAAGACCAGGGTTTGCGTATACTTCGGATCGTCAGGCTGGAGGTCGTGGGCCCTGCGGGCCCAGTGGACCGCTCCGGCCAGATCCTTCCTCTGCCCGACGATCACGGCCAGGTTGTACGCCGCAGCGGCAAGCCGAGGATCGAACTTCAGCGCGGCCTGCAACTCCCTCTCCGCCTCGTCGAATCGCTGTGTCTCTGCCAGCAGCAACCCCAGGTTGAAGTGGGCGGCGGCATTGTCCGGCTCGATCTTCAAGGCCCGGCGGAGACATGCTTCGGCCTTGTCGCTCTCGTTCAAATTGGCGTAGGCCATGGAGAGATTGACCATGGGGCCGGCGACGCGGGGTTCCAACTGCAGGGCCGTCTCGTATGCCGCCGCCGCCGCCGCGAAGTCGCCACCCTCCATGTAAAAACCGCCGAGATTCGAGTAGGATGCCCAGTCGTCGGGCCGCGCCGCCATCGCATTCTTGAATTCGTCCGTCGCCCGGCGAAGCGATTTTCGACCAGCGTCGTCGTCGATCCGCTCGGGCGGCACGGCAGCCAGGGCGGCCGCGGCGCGGATCCGCACCAGTCGTACGGGATCGCCCGTGGCGCGGAGCAAGGCCGCCACGCTTTCGTCCGTGAGGAAACCTTCCAGGGCCGATGCGGCACTGGAGCGAACTAGCGGCGAATCGTCCTTCAGAGCGGCGATCAGTACAGGCCACTTCTTGGGATCGCTACAGCTGCGGAGCAGTCGCACCAGCGAATTGCGGTAGATCTCGTCGCCCTGAAGGCTGCCCTGCTTGTTGACAACTTCGGCCAACATTTCCGGCAGCCGCTGCCAGTCGCGCTTCCGCGCCGCATCGACGAGCGCCGCGCGGCGGAGCGGTTCGGCCTGGTAGTCCCGCGGATACCATTTGCGGACCCACTGCTCGGCCCACGGGGCGTCGTGGTCGGTGTGGCACTGGTTGCAGGCGTTGGGCGATTTATAGGCGATCGTCGCCGCCGGCATGGGCGGTCGCATCGAGTGGTCGGTCCGCATCATCGCGGCGAAGCGGCTCATCGGCATGTGACAGGCGATGCACGAGTTGCCCGTGCTCTCGGCCTTGTGGTGGCTGTGGGCCGTGGGATCGGCGACGATCTTTGCATGGCATGGCAGGCACGACTGGTTGGCTTGTTTGCCTTCGAACCGCGGGCGGCCGCTGGGCGTGTGGCACTGGTTGCAGTCGAGCTTCCCGGATTTCAGGCAGGGACTCATCGACCAGGAAGTGAAAGTATAGTTCTCGCCCAAATCTCGGCCATCGGGAAAAAAGTCCTGGTGTTCCAGCGTGATCAGGTCGTAGTGGTCGTAAAAGCGATCGCCGGCAGTGAAATCGGTCGACAGCGGCACGAGCTTGGCATGGCAGGTGGCGCACATGTCGTTCATCTGGGCGCGGCTGAACTCCAGGGTGCGAGTGATCTTGATGTCTTTGGATGTGTGCCCTTTGACACCGTTCTCCATGGCCTCGATATGTTGTCCGCCGGGCCCGTGGCAGGACTCGCAACTGATGCCCGCTTCGCGCCACGTGGTGCGGTAGGTGTCGGTCTTGAGATCGTAATTGGTGGCCAATTGGCTGACGTGGCAGTCGAAGCAGGTGGTGTTGAAGGTGAAGAGGCGGTCGGTCCATGGAAGGGCCTCGTCGTGCTGGCGGCGGTCGGGGAAGTGGCGGACGCCGCTGGCCGCGACGTCGTACCAAATCTGCTTGTGGACGTCGTACGCCAGGGGCAGGACCTGCAGCCGGCCCTTGGCCATGGGCGTGAGGAAGTAGTAGACGTTCTTGCCGCCCATAACTTGGGCGATGGGGTAGCGCGTCTCCTGGGGGCGGCCGTCTTTGACTAAGTCCGTCTCGCGGAACCAGCCCTCTTTTTCGCCGATCTCCGCACGGAACGACTCCCGGCCGATGGCAACGTCGGCGGCCTGCGGCTTGAGTTCCTTTAGGGCAAAGGCGGCCGAATAAGGCTGCATCGCCAGTCCGTGCCGCGAGTTGGCCCAGAGCTCATAGAATTTGGTGTGGCAGTCGTAGCAGGTCTTCGAGCCTACAAACGGTTTCTTAGTGGACGGGGCGGCAGCCGCAGCAAACGCGGACGTCGCAATCGGCTCGGGCGCGGTTGCCTCGTGGACGGTTTGTGGCCTTGCGCCCTGTCGATCGCAACCGGCCAACATCAGCAACAGGAGCAGACCCAAGGCAAGCGGTGGCACGAAGCGGGACTTAGGGATGTTCAAACAATGAAGCATGAAGGACGATCCGTTGGTATTGATAAGTGGTTTCCATTTTCGTGGATGGCCGGGGCGTATGCAAGAACAAGGTCGGACTTTCATCTCGGCGACGCTGCGGCGAAATGACTGTCCGACTTGCGAAAATAGCACGTTGGTCGGCCCTAACCTTCTTCCGGCCCGAATCGATCTCCCGGCTGGACCTTGTGCCCGCGAAGGAACTCCGCAATTGCCATCGACCGCTTGCCCGCAGGTTGGATGGTCCGCGGCGCTACGGCCCCTTGCCCGGCGACAATTACCAGCCGGTCCCCGGCGGCCTCGACGATCGTTCCCGGGGTCGCCACCGCGGCCGGGCTGCTTTCCGTCTCAACCACGCCTGCCAGGCCCAGGATTAGGCGGACCGGCTCGCCCTGGCCGCGATGCCAGAAAGTGTAGGTGCGGGGCCACGGCTCTAAAGCGCGAATCTGGTTCTTAATGCACAGGGCCGGGCGGCGCCAGTCGATGGCTCCATCGGTCTTCTTCAATCTCGGGGCTTTGGAGGCCAAGGCGGGATCCTGCGGCAATACCTCCCAGCGGCCCACGGCCAGGGCGTCGATCGAACGACGGACCAGCCATCCACCCGACTCGGCCAGTCGGGCCTCCAACTCCACAGCGGTTTCGTCCGGAGCGATCCGCGTGATCGCCTGTCCGATGCAGGGGCCGGCATCGACCCTCGGCGTCATGTGGATCACGGTCACGCCCGTCTGCATCTCGCCATTGAACAGGGCCCAGTTGATAGGGGCCGCGCCGCGATACTTTGGCAAGAGCGAGCCGTGAAGATTAATCCCGCCCAGGCGAGCTGCGGCCAGCGTCTCAGGCGCAAGGATCTGGCCGTAATCGCAGACTACCAAAAGATCGGCCCCGGCCTCGCGCAGACGTTGCCCGGCCTCGGGCGAGTTGATGTCTTCCGGATCGTAGATCGGCGTGGAATGTTCGTGGGCGATGTCGCGCATCGCGCTGACCGGCTCGATGTCCTTCCCCCGATGGCTGCGAAGCGGTCGCGTGACCAGCAACGCTACGTCGTGCCGCGCCTCGTACAACTGCTGAAAGGTCGGCACGGCAAAAGGCCCCGTGCCCATCATGACGATGCGCATAGCCCCCTAAGTTCTCAGCCTTTCCAGCTCCGCCAGGCGGAAGGTAATCTGCTGGTCGTCGGGCAGTATGCCCCGTTGCCGGTCGCCGGCGAACTCGGCCTGCATGGCCAGCAGATCGTCCTTGATGTTCAACAGGTGGCTGGGGCTGAGGCGGTCGATGAAGAGCTTGCCGTCGAGATGGTCGTTTTCGTGCTGAAAGGCCCGTGCGAACAGGCCGTCCGCCTCATAGCGTTTCTCTTCGCCGGCCAGATTGTAGGCCACGGCCACAATCCGTTCGGGGCGGCGCACAGGGGCGTAGATCTCGGGAAAGCTGAGACATCCTTCCTCGGCCTCGACGACACTGCCGCTTTGTTTGAGGATTGTAGGGTTGATGAGGACGTGTTCCTGTTCCTTGGCGGCCGGATCACCGGTGACGTTGAGGATGAACACGCGGTACGGCAAATCGACCTGGTTGGCGGCCAATCCGATGCCTCGGTTCTCGTACATCAACTCGAACATCTCGGCAATGGCCTTGCGGAGTTCGGCGTCAACTCGCTTGAGTTCCCGAGATCGATGCTGTAACGTGGGGTGGGGATATTTGACAATCCGCAAAGCTTCTGACTCCAGGCGAAGGGTAACTGTTATCTATTATATGTCCCTCCGACTGGCGTGCGTAGGGCAACGGCGCGTTGACGGTGCGGGCATGGCGGCGTAGACTTGACAGAGGAAAAACGCGGCGAGGGCAGGCCCCGCATCAAATCCGTAAACCCTTTGCTCCGCGATACTTAGGGTCAAGCCTATGTTCGTCTACCGCTTTATTCGCTTATGGTTGGTCTGTGCTCTGACCGCGTCTGGGTTCTGCCCGACAGTAGAGGCAACCGAGCCTGAAAATGGGAGTTCCGCGGGGAAGTCGCTGGTATCGCCTGGGGAAAAGGCTCGCGTTTCGCTCTTTGGCGTGGAGGCCCAGGGGACAAAATTCGTCTATGTTCTGGATCGGTCGGGCAGCACCGAGGGCAAATTGCTAGCCGCCGCCAAGGTCCAAATCCTGGCCAGTATCGAAAAAATCGACGATATGCACCAGTTCCAACTCGTGGTCTACAACGACCAGCCGCGCGCCTTCAACCCGGCCGGCCCCAACGGTCACCTGGCCTTTGGCACCGATGCCAACCGGGACGAGGTGAAGCGATTCCTCGGCACCATCGACGCAGAAGGCGGCACCGATCACTTCGCCGCCTTGTCGCGGGCCATCCGCATGCGGCCCGACGTGATCTTCCTGCTCACCGATGGCGACAAGCCGTTGGTCACCGCGCGAGAACTGGCCCGGATCGATCGGCTTGGGCCGGGGATTACGATCCATACGATCCAATTTGGTGAAGGCCCGCACGGTGCCGCCAACGATTGGATGGAGAAATTGGCGCGGCAAAGCGGCGGCGAATACAAGTACGTCGACACCACGAAGCTAGACGCGGCGAGATAATGCATCCAGCTCAGGGCGGCGTTTCCCCGCCCCATTCGCCGCCGGGCATGGCGGGCATAACAAAGATCTTGCCATCACCCATGCGGCCGGTCCGGGCGATATCCACGATTACCCGCACTACTTCCTCCACGCGAAGGTCATCCACCCAAAGGGTGATTTCTACCTTGGGCAAAAAGGCCAATGAGTATTCGCTGCCGCGGTACTCGTCGAGGTAACTCTTTTGGCGGCCGTAGCCCTTGACCTCGCAGACGCCGCAGGCTTCCAGCGGCGCATGCTTAAGGGCGTCGAGGACCTTTTCGACCAGGTAGGGCTTGATGATGGCAATGACTTGTTTCACGTTGGATGCTCCTCGGCTACCAGTGTAGTGTAATGCATGACGGCGGACTTTTCGAGTACGAATGGCCGTTCACGGCCGCACTCTCAAATGCGGCTTTACGGCCATGGGGCAACGGGCTAAAATCACGGGCTGGAAACCGCACGAACTCGTAAAAAAGCCCTCACCCCCCTGCCCTCTGCTGGCAAGGGGTATCCATTATCGTCTTTCTCCCATGGCCAAACACACGCCCCACCAGGATCGAATCATCCGCCGCTATTACCAGAACCAGGACCAGCTCCTAGTGCAGCGCCTGGGCGACCTGGTCACCGATCTTTACCTGGCCGAGGGCAAAAACCGCGTCCGCCTCTGGAAGCGGACGGCTGAGATTCTGGAAAAACTCAAAATTCCCAACGACCGCGTGCAGCATGTCTGCCAGAGCGACAACCCGGCCCTGGTCGCCGAAGTGCTCAAGGAACTCCTGGAGAAGGAATAGCGGCCCGATGACAACGCACGCCGAGCGAGTCGAGCAACTGCGGTGGAAGAAGTTTCCGGTCCTCGATGATGGGTTCGTCTGCCTCGTGGACGCGATGGGCGACGACCAGGCCATCGTCCAGGCCGCTCGGGTGAGCTACGGCGCGGGCACCCGGGCGGTCTCCGATGATCGCACGCTGGTCCGCTACCTGATGCGGCACCAGCATACCACACCGTTCGAGATGGTCGAGTTAAAATTTCTCGTCCGCGTCCCCATGGATTGCTGGCGGCAGTGGATTCGGCATCGCACCGCCTCGGTCAACGAGACCAGCACGCCGCTATTCTGTTGCCATTGACGCCGCTCAGCGGACCGCCGTCGGCGCCTGGCGGAGACAGGCCCCTTCGAACCGTCAGGGCAGCGAGGGGTTTCTGGACGAGACGACCGGGGTCGGCGCTGACCGCCGAGGAAGAGGCCCTGCAACAACAAGCCCGGGACGTGTATCGCCAGCGATTGGAACTGGGTGTCGCGCGGGAGCAGGCCCGCAAAGACCTGCCGCTGGCGACCTATACCGAGGCCTACTGGAAGATCGACCTGCATAACCTGCTGCACTTCCTGGAGCTGCGGATGGACTCGCACGCTCAACTCGAGATCCGCCAATATGCCGAGACGATCGCGCGTCAGATCGTCGCGCCCTTGTTGCCGCTGGCCTGGGAGGCATTTCTCGATTACCGCGTCGAGGGAATGACGCTCACGCGGCTGGAGCAAGTGGTCGTGGCGCGGCTCGTCGAAGCGGGAAGGCTGCCGGCCGACGAAGCCGCCTTTCAGGCGGCGGCCGACCCGGCTTGGGCCGGGCTGGCACGTTGCCGCGAACGCGACGAATGCCGGGAGAAACTGATCCGGCTGAAGATGGTGCGCATGGAAGAAAAATAGATTTCAGATTCTCAGATCTCAGAACGGAAAACCGAAGACTATATGTCTGACGCACTTACCAACGAACTATTGGCCCTCAATCGCCGCCTGCTGGAGAGTATCGCCGCGGGCGACTGGGCAACTTACGAAGAACTGTGCGATCCCAGCCTGACCTGCTTCGAGCCGGAGGCCAGGGGGCAGTGGGTCGAAGGGATGGATTTCCATCACTTCTACTTCAAGCTGGGCGGCGTGCCGGGCCCGCTGAACATCACTGTCAGCGCGCCTCACGTGCGAATCATGGGCGACGTAGCGGTAATCAGCTTTATTCGCCTCGTGCAGAAACTCGATTCCAGCGGTGCCCCGCAAACGGCGCGATCGGAAGAAACTCGCGTCTGGCAGCGTCAGGGCGGAAGCTGGCGGCACGTGCACTTCCATCGGACCGTACAGCCTGGTTGAGGATCGCACATCAGGCCGACCATGGCTACCTAGCGCCCGAGCCTGACAAGATCGGGCTGGAAAGCCTGGCGTACTTGATTTTTCCCCTTGCACCCGCGACCGGCAGCCAATAGAATTGGCCCCCTATTCTATGGGTATTCTCCACGGCTTGCGTGAGCAGCATGGGCAACCGCCGTTTCCACAATCGCGCCGCGATTCGCGAAATCCTGGCCGTAGCGGCCTTGTCGCTTGCCTTAACATCAGGTTGCGCCAATCCACCGTGGCCCTGGAACTCGCACGGCAGTAGCACCTCAAACCCGGTTTCCAGCGAGTCGAAACCGTCGCCGCCTTCTACGCCAAAGCCTTGGGACAGTCAGTCCAATGCCGACGCGCTCAAGCAGGTGATGAGCGATCTCCAACAGGTGGGGGCCATCGATCCGGCCGCCCGGGAAGAGCTCATGAACGATCTCAAGCAGGTCGATCCCAGCCGCTGGCCGATGATCTTGCAAACGTTTCGAGCCGAGGTTGCGTACAAACGTCGCGAGGAACAACGTGAGATTGAGAGGCAAAAGGAAGCAACCACGGCCATGGTTACTGGCAGAGAAGATCGCGGCAAGCCGCCCACGACTGCCACTGAGCACGAAAGACGTTTGGATCTGACATCGTCTGCCGCCCAGCCTTTGCCTGGGGTGTCTGTCGCCGGCGAAAAGGACGATTCCGCGCTCGCCATTGCGCCGCGGCCCGGTCCGATGGGCGTCGTGAACCCCGACGATCAATGTCCCTCGTCGCCCGAGCGGCCGCTGGACGGAGGATCCGTTCCCGCGGCGGAAAGCAACTCTGGACGAATTGCCAATCGGCCACCCAACGTGCCGACGGCGGCTGACGACCTTCCCCTCCACCGCAACGGCGGCATTTCCACCATTGCCGAAATCGCTGGCAAACCTGGTGAGGCCGTTGCCGGACGAGCCGAGCCGTTGACGGCGGCCGAACAATTGGCGGCCATTCGCCGCGAGGCGACCGCGGCCGCCGTAGTGCCCGCCGGCTTCACGACTTCCGGCGCCGCCGCGTCGCTTGCCGACGCCGATTGGCAGACTCACCTGACCGCGGCGATTCGCGCGATCGAACGGGAGTCGAAGGCTGGCTCCAGCCAGGAAAGCGACGTCGCCCTGCAGGCCCGGCTCCGCATGTTGTATCTCTTGGCCGGCCACCGCGACGAGGCCATGCGGCCCTTGCCCGCCGCACCTCAAGCGGCGCAGGACTACTGGTCATCGCAAATCTACGGGCTTTCGACTTGGATGGATACCGAGAAGACTCCCGACATGGGCCGCCGTGCGGCTGCCACCAAGCGGATCCTGGACGAGGCCCTGACGCAACTGGGCGAGTCGGCCCCGCTGACCCTTCGCAACCTGACGTTCTGCACCGATGTTTACCATTTCGGCTCGTTCGCCGCCGTGAAGAGCGCGGAGTTCAGCGCGGGCCAGAAGGTACTGCTCTACGCCGAAGTCGACAATCTTCATACGGAGTCGTCGGCCAAAGGCTATCGCTGGGCGGTGAAGATCGACGGTCAAATCTTCGACGGCCACGGCAATCGCCTGGCCGACTGCGGCTCGTCCACGGCCGAGGAAACGTACAAGACGCCGCGACACGACTTCTTTGTGAGTAAGCTCTACTACCTGCCACGCTTGGTGCCGGGCCGCTACACCTTGCAACTTACCATCGAAGACACCCTGGGCCACAAGGTCGGCCAATCGTCGATCGACTTCACTATCAAAGCGGAGTGAGCGAGCTCATGCCGGCATCCCCTGCACATCAGCCTTTCCAGACTGATAGAAGTGCCCATAGGCTGTGCTGCTAGCCACGGATACCATAGGCCGCGTCCACTCGGTTGTCAGCCTGGAAAGCCTGTCGCATTTTGCGGCCCAGTAGATGACTCAGCCCATGTCCTCCAGGGAGATCATTTCTATTTCGATCCGCCCGGCCCCGCTGCCGAATTTGTGGGAACTGAACGGCCAGAATCCCGGGCCACGACGGCTTTGGGCTTTTCCGTCGCCCACTACCATCCGTGCAATGGAGATCGGCAGACGCAGACGGCGCGGGCCGGCGCTGCCCGGATTGAGATAGACCACCCCCCGCTCTTCCGTAACTTTGGGGTGGTGGGAATGGCCGGAGACCACGACGCGGAAGCCGGCTGCCGCCGGATCGAGGTCCAACTCTCCTAGGTCGTGGAGGACGTAAAGAACCTGGTCGCCGACCTCCACGATTTCCGTGGGGGAGAAGTCGTCGGCCCAACTGCCGCGGTCAACGTTGCCGCGAACGGCATGCACAGGGGCAATTTGCCGCAGGGCATCGACGATGTCCGGGCCGCCGATATCACCGGCATGCACGATTAGTTCGACGCCCCGGAGGACTTCTACCGCCTCCGGGCGGAGCAAGCCGTGCGTATCCGAAATCAGACCAACGACTCGTGGCGCGATGGTATTGCTGCAAGGGTTTATGGCGGCGTCACCGCATTGATTGGAACAAGTCAAGATAGGCGTGGCCGCCGGGAAAGTCAAATGGTCGCAACTTGCGACACGTGGACGGACGCGCTTTGCGACCATTTGCCATTCAGCGCTCCCGTGGACCTCGAAAACCAGTTGCCCTAACGTGCAGTTGGCCTTGATCTTGGGCGACGAATCGGCGCCGCGGACAGTTGCGGCACGCTGCGTGCATAAGGAGAGTGGCGTTCGCCGGGCAGTGCCCCGGGAACATGGAGAGTGCATTTTGTCAGGGAGGAGTACGTAGAGCATGACCTACGCCGAGGTTGCCGTGCCCGTTATCGCGGTCTGTTATCCAACCGAGTCTTTGTCGCGTCAAGTGGCCCTTTGGGCAAGGCGCCACGAGGACTGCGGGATTGAGCCGGTCGCAAGCCGGTCACCCTTGGATATTCGCCGTTCCGTAAGCGGCGCCGACCTGGTATTGGTCGATGCCAGCGCGGACCACGCGCAGGCGATCGAACTGTTCACTCAGTCGATCGCCCGGCTCGGCGCTCGGCACGTCGCGGTCTACACGGAAAAGATGCACGAGGGACTGGAGCTGTTTGTCCGCACGCAAGGGGCCTGGTTGTTGCTTGGCCCACTGGACCACTGGCAATGGGAGGACTTTTTCGCCTCGATGTTGCCGGCGGCACGGCAGTCGGCGGTCGATCGCCCCGTTCCCTGGCGCAGGGCCGCCTAGGATCTCCGACAAATTTATTGATAGAGTTCGGTCGCGGCTGCACTGGGCCGTTGTCCCACAAGAAAAACCCATCGAGTCCGCCGGCCCGGTCCGGCAATATAGTCAGGAGAATCGCAAGAAATGAAATCCATCCTCAGAGAACTCCAGGAATTGGCCGATGCCGACCTGTTCGCCTTGAGCGATGCGGTCGAATTGGAACTGTCGCGGCGCGAGGCGATCAGCGGCGAAACGGCCGATTCGGCCCGTCGGCGGGCAACGGAACGGCAGCAAAGCTATCGCCGCCGCACGGGGGCCGCGGCCCCACCAGTCCGCGTCATCGGCCTAGGCAAGACGGCTCCCCGCGCCGCGCCGCCTGACCACCGATGCGGTGAACGCGTCAGGCCCGAGCCGCAACACGCCGCGGCTGCGAAACCTTTCCTTCGTTCCTGCCACGGACACTCCCCGAGTCCGCGGTTAGAGGAACTGGATGGATTCGAAGGTCCATCCTGCGCAGCAAACTTTTTTTGGACGAGACCCCATAATCAAGTGCGAGCCAGTCATGAAGAAAGATGAAGACCCCCAGCCCCAGGATGAATGCCAGGACGAGTCACAGGATGAGCCGATCATCATTTCGTTGGAAGCCGCCCGCAAGGACGGACAACCCACCGATCCTCCCGATCCGAGCGACAGCGCCGATCCCAAGGTCGAAGAGAACTTCTGGGCCGGCCGCAACCATGCTATGCGGCGATCAGCCCGCTGGGCCGCCTGATCGGCCGCGGTTGCCCGGAACGGCAGGACCTCGCGACGGAGCGTGACAAAGATGTTGCTTCTGTGCAACCTTAACCGCAAATGCCCCCATGATGAAATACGAAGAATCGAGACGAACATGACACGCAATCCGAGAAGCGGATTTCGAACCCTGATACGCAGGCGTCACCGGCCGCTAAAACATGGTTGCCGGATCGGTTTCGGCAAGGGACTGCTGACGCTATTGACCGCGGCCGCGCTGGCGGTTGTCGGCCGCGCTTATGCCCACGAGGAAAGCGGCTCGCCGGACGGGCTTTTTGCGCCTCCGAGCCGAGCCTCCGACCCGGTTGCCGGCTCGCCATCCCAACGCTCTGCGCAGGCCTATCTCAATTCGCTCGACCCGGAGGGCGAACGCTTGAAACGCGACCTGGAAAAGGCAGAGGCCCTACGCAAAGAGGCAGAAGCCGTCGATAGCCACCGGCGTGCCATGGAAAAGGCCGACGCGGGAAACTTCTCCTGGAGTTCCGGTTTGTCCGATGACGCCTGGCTGAGCATTATCGTCGGATTGGGTCTCCTTGCTTCCGCGGTCGCGGGCGGCTACGTCTGGTGGTCCCGCTCCCAGCAAACGGAATTGGACGGCGCGTTGCTTCTCAACGTGAAGCGAGAGCCCGACGAGCCGAAGGGAACGATTCCGGTCCAACCCACCAAACGCCGTGCCGCATGATGATTCTTCAAGTGAACGCAACACTTTATGGACTGCACCTATGAGTAAAGTAATCCGACTCCTTCGCCGCCTCACGAAACTGTCTGCGGAAGATCTCGATCAGTTGCACGAGGCAATTCTTGAGGAAATCGATCGCCGCAAGCCCTCGGACCCTGGGGGGGCCACGGGTGACGTTGCGGGTAGCCGTTGGGAAATAATCGCCCGACGGGGCAACGCCGAGGCAGAGAAGCAGGCTGCGCCGCGCCGCGCCGCCTAAGAACTGTCCATAAAGCCCGAGCCCAACTGATTGCAAGCAAACACTCTGCAAGTGTTTTTCTGGCAAAAAAATTCGCAAATCTGTGCCCCTCTAAAGACAAATTGTTAGTTTTCTGTTAGGATAGAAGGTGCGTTGCTAGCCATGTTGCCCTGGATGTGCCTTGAAGCGCAAGTAGCTTTTGTACGTCCAACGTGAACGCCAAGAGGCGGCGCCGTCGCACTGGGGTTCTTGGCTTGCCGCGAATGGTTCCGCAGGGGCCGAAGACCGCTGGGCCTTTCTTGATCGGGTGCGATCTCCGGGAGAGTTGTTAGAGGAGCGGTGCGTCCGTACGCAAGACTGCCGCTGGCAAACTGCCGGCGGCCATTGCCGGGCGGCCTCGCGCAAAGGATTGCAGTTATGAAAAAGCACGAGCCGGAAGTCCTGTCCTGATCGGAGTGGCATCGTCTAGCGGCAAGGGAGGGCTCGCCGCGGATTGCGTTGCGCCGAGACATGTTTCCATGGATTGCCGAGGAAAGCGAGGATACTGAAAGTGTTCGGGAAGACGAAAAACATCGTGAGGAGACGGCGGGAAGCGGTACGGCGCACGTTCGACGCAGTTACCAAGGGGCGACGCCTGCAGATCGAATGCCTCGAAGACCGGCGGTTGTTGTCGGCGACCCCGATCATCAGCGAGGTCGAGGCTTCAAATTCCAGTGGCATCGTCGATACCCTGGGAAACACGGCCGATTGGCTGGAACTCTTTAACCCCAGTTCCACGACGGCCGCCAACCTCACCGGCTGGTCGCTCAGCTATCAGAAGACGGGCAGCAGCACGGTCAAGACATGGAACTTCCCCAACAACGTGACCCTGGGTCCCGGGGAATTCCGCGTCGTCTTCTGCGACTCCAAGGACACCAACGCGGGCGCGGAGACGGCGTTGGGCGAGTTGGACACGGGCTACAATCTCAGCAAGGACGGCGCCACGGTTGCCTTGTGGAACGGCGCCAACGGGACCGGCACTCAAATCTCGACGCTCACGTATCCTCTTTTGAATTCCAACACCTCCTACGGCCCGTTGGAGACCGTCACGGAAACGGACCTCGTGGCGGCGGGTGCCACGGCCTCGTACTACGCGCCGACCAGCAACGCCCTGGGCACCACCTGGACGCAGCCCGGTTTCAACGACTCGTCCTGGGCGTCGGGCCCCACAGGCCTGGGGATCCCCAATACGCTGAATGGCTTTGCCTGCACCCTCTACCAGGCCAACATTGGAGTCGGCAGCATAGCCACGGCGGACACGGTCATCAGCACGGCCAGCGACCAGATTTCAGCAACCAACGAGACCGAGAGCGATTTGAACTTTATGGACACGGGCGGCGGTGCCCACTTCAGCACCAACCCCGCCAGCCCTTGGTATAACGAAGCCTTTCCCGGAATGACGGTAGGCGAGGGATTGAGCAACTACGTCTTGCAGGCCACGGGAACTCTCACGATCTCGGCCAGCCAGGCCGGATATTACACCTTCGGCGTCAGCAGCGACGACGGCTTCAGCCTGACGATCACGGGCGCCGACTTCACCACGCTCACCAATGCCACCAACTCCAGCGGCACGAACACGATGCAGTTCGCCAACCCGCGGGGTCCTGGCGACACCTTGGGCACCACGTACTTGGCCGCGGGCAGCTATCCGATCAACCTGACGTATTATCAGGACGGGGGCGGGGCAGAGCTGGAGTTCTATGCCGCCTACGAGGGGAAAAATGGGCCGGGCGCGACTACTTTCGACCCGAACTCCGTTCTTGTGGGCGCGGCTACTAACACCACTTCTAGTGGCGGCACCAGCACCACCACCACTCCCCTGGTGGTCACCAGCGCGCCGTTTGACGGCTCCAGCGGCAGCGGACTGGTTGCGGCCGCGATCGAGACGAATGTCAAGTCAACGATCGATTCGGCGATTGCCGCGGCCGGCAGCACCTCGCTGTACATGATTATTCCATTTAATGCCCCGAACTTGTCCACGCTGACGTCCCTGACGCTAAAGATGCAATACGCCGACGGCTACGTGGCCTATCTCAACGGCGTCCAGATCGCCAGTGAAAACGCCCCCGCCTCGCCGACATGGAATTCGGCGGCCCTTGCGGTGCAGACCAGCGACGTCCAGGCCACGAGTTACGAGAACATCGACGTTTCCAGTTTCCTCAATTCGGCTACGTCCGGCCACCTCACGGCCACCGGCAACGTGCTGGCAATCCAGTTGCTCATGGCCTCGCCAGCCGACGTCCAAATGCTCGCCCTGCCGGAGCTGGCCCAGATAAAGAGCACCGTGGGAGGCGACTTCCTGTACTCCGAGCCCACTCCAGGCGCCGCCAACACGCTGGCCGACGTCGAGCCCAGCGTCACCTTCAGCACGACGGATGGGCTCTACTACTCTCCCTTTCAGGTGACGCTCACGCCCGATGTCCCCGGAACGCCGATCTACTATACGACGAACAACGCCGTGCCCGGCGTCCAGCAGGCGGTCAGCAGCATTACTTACAGCGGCACGACGGCCACGGCGACGACCGCGGCGGCCTTCGGATTCGCCAGTGGCGACACAGTCACGATCACCGGCGCCACGCCCGCGGTGTACGACGGCGCTTTCCCGATCACGGTGACCGGAACCAACACCTTCACCTACACCTTGCCCTCAACGCCGTCGGCCAACGCCAGCGGAGCGAGCATGACCGCCACGGCCGGCACGTTGTACACGTTGCCGATCACCATCCCCAGCACGGCGCCGACGACGGTCCTGCAAGCGGCGATGGTCGAGGGCGGCGCCACAGCCCCCTACCAGACCGAGACCTACGTCTTTCCCGACGTCGTGGCCACGCAGTCGAGTGATCCGGCCGGCTATCCTACGACCTGGGATGGCACGATCAACGGCCAGGACACCGCGGCCGATTACGCCATGTCGTCGGTCCCCGGCTATACGACACAGCAGATCGCCAACGCCCTCTCGTCATTGCCCACGATGTCGCTGGTGGCCACCAACGCCAATATGTGGGGCGCCGACGGCATCTACTCCAATTCCGAGAACCACAATTTAGAGGTACCGGCATCGATGGAGTACTTCAATCCCCTCACCGGGACCACGGATTGGGGCGGGATGATCGGGCTGTCGATGTACGGCGGCGTGGGCCGCGACACGCAGTACTTGAAACACTCCTTCCAGGTCTCCTTCGACCAGAGCGACGGCCCGTCGTTCATGAACGAGAACCTCTTCGGCGACGGCTACCTGAATGACGGGTTGATCCTGCGGGGGGGCTTCAACGACGGTTGGTCGTGGGGCGGCGCCAACACCTCGTTCATCCACGATCAGTGGTTACGCGATGTCTTGACCAACTTAGGCTCGCAGAATGAGCCGGGAATCTGGGTCCAGCTTTACGTCAATGGGCTGTATTGGGGGGTTTACAACGCCGTGGCCCACATTAGTTCCGACTACGCCGCCTATTTCTACGGCGGCCAAAGTTCGGATTACGACGTCTATCACTACAGTTCAGACGGCTTCGATGCCATTTCCGGGACCATGACGCCCTGGATCGACATGTACAATGTGGCGACTTACGGAAACGTCGCCGGCACGGGCACGGCCAGCCCTACCGCGCTGGCCAATCCGGCGGCTTACGCTCTCATGGGCCAGTATCTCGACCTGGGAAACTTCTGCGACTACATCATCGCGAATTACGACGTCGGCAACTTGGACTGGGACGGTCACAACTACTCCGCCCTCTACCGCCCAGGCCTGGGCTTCGTCTTCCAGGACTGGGACGGTGAAATGAGCCTCTATAGCGGATGGAACGGCGGCAATCCCGGTAACCCCGACGTCAACATTACCGGCGACGACACGACGAACAATCCCGACGTCACCAACCCTGTTACCGGCGCCACCGTCGACACCGACGGTCCCACGGGACTGTTGGTGCAACTGCTGGCCAACCCCGACTTCCGGCAGTTGTTCGCCGACCACGTGTACACGGACTTGACGACCGCCCTCTCGCCGACCAATTCGGCCGCCGTCTACCAGTCGTTGATCAACACGGTCAGCACGGCGGTGCTGGACGAATCGGCCCGCTGGGGCAACCTCGGCATTTTGTCCGGCACCTGGAACGCGCTGGGCACGCCTGCCACCTGGAGCGCCCATGTCGAATCGGAGCTCGACACGTGGTTCCCCGTGCGCGCGGCCGAAATGTTCACGCAGTTCTCGACTCCCGTGACGTTCACGCCCCCTGCCGGCGGCAACACCACGACGTACACGTATACGATGTATCCGAACTTCCCCCCGCCCACGCTGAGCGTCAACGGAACGGTCGAGGACGGCGGGACGTTCACGTTGGGCTCCACGCTCACTATGGCGGCACCCACGGGCACTATCTACTATACGACCGACGGCAGCGATCCGCGGACGAGCGAAAGCGATGTCACGATCGAGAGCATTACGCTCAGCGGCACAACGGCCACGGTCACGTTGGATAGTACGAGCAGCGGATTCACCAACGGCGAGGAGATCTACATTAGCGGGGCCTCCCAATCGCAGTACGACGGCGAGTTCGCGATCGCCGGCGTGAGCGTGAATGCCGCCGCCGCGACGACCACCTTCACCTACACGGTGACTGGTTCGCCCGCTTCGCCCGCTACGCCGCTCACCGGGCAGCCACTCTTAGCCAGTACCGGCACGGGCGGCTCGATTAGCGCGACAGCCCAGGAATATAGCGGGCCCATCACGCTATCCGCGGGCGAGACGATCAACGCCCGGGCTTATATCGCCGCCACAGGCACCTGGAGCGCGTTGCTATCGGCGACGTTCTATGTGGATCTCTCGGCAATCCGAGTCACCGAGGTGATGTACGACCCGGCGTCGGCCACGGCGGCCGAGATCGCCGCCGGTTACGTGGTATCCGACACCAGCGATCCCTGGAAGGATTTCCAGTACATCGAAATCCAAAACACCGGCACCCAGACGCTGCCGCTGGCGGGCTTGCAGATCGCCGGCGGGATCTCGTTCACCTTCCCCGAGTACCAAGGGGGCGTCGACACCAATCCCTTGCTCACCCTGGCGCCGGGCGCGTACATGGTGGCGGTCGCCGATCCCACTGCTTTCGCCATCCGCTACGGTGCGGAATTGGAATCGAAATTCGGCCCCAATTGGCAGAACCTGATCGTCGCCGGCGAGTTCAACAACCATCACCTCAACGACTCCAGCGACGTGGTCGAATTGATCGCGCCCACCGGCGCGGTGATCCAGAACTTCACCTACCAGAGCTCCTGGTACCCGCCGACGCATCGGGGCGGTTACGCCCTCATGGCCCAAAGCGCCACGCAGGCGCTTTCGCTGTTCGGTTCCAGCGCCGGCTGGGAGGCCAGCGGCACGTACGACGGCACGCCCGGCTTCGCCGACCCCGTGGTCAATCCGCTGCCCAGCGCCGTCGTCATCAACGAGGTGCTGTCGAACCCCACCGGGGCGCCGGGCGACATGATCGAGCTTTACAACACGACTTCCCAGGCGATCAACATCGGCGACTGGTTCGTCGCCAACAACAACAACAGCTCCAATTTGATGGAGTACCAGATCCCCGCGGGCACGGTCATCGCGGCCGGGGGCTATTACGTCTTGACGGAGGACTACAACTTCGGCCCTGGCGCTAGCGACCCGGGCTGCCTGGCGCCCTTCGTCTTGGACCCGGACGGCGACACCGTCTACCTGTCGAACGACTACGACCTGGCGATCTCCAGCATCACGCTCAGCGGTACGACGGCCACGGTCACACTGAACACCGCCGGGTACTCCCAGGGCGCCGGATTGCAGAACGGCGAGGTGCTCAACATAGCCGGGGCGGCGCAAACCCAGTACGACGGCAATTTCACCATCGCCAACGTGACCGTGAATTCCGCCGCCGGGACGACCACTTTCACCTACACGGTGACCGGTTCGCCCGCCTCGCCCGCCACGCCGGCGGACGGGCAGTCGCTCAATGCCGGTCAGGCCGGTGGGTACCAGGAGCAGCAGACGGTCAACAGCATGCCGCCCGGCACGTCCTACGGCTTGTACACGAAGCAGCAGGGCGTTTTCCCGGTCGTCGGCATCACCGGGTACCCACTCGTGGGTGGCGGAGATACGGCCACGGCCACGTTGGACAGCACGGCGACGGGCCTCAGCGACGGCGACGAAGTCGTCATCGCCGGGGCCGCTCAGACCGCGTACGACGGCGATTTCACCATCGCCAACGTGGCCGTGAATTCCGCCGCCGGGACGACCACCTTCACCTACACGGTGACCGGTTCGCCCGCCTCGCCCGCGACAGGCATCATAACTGCCACCGAGTACCACACCAATTTCACCCTGCTTCAGACGCCGAGCTTCGGCGCTGCCAACAGCGTCCCCTACGTCTCGCCGCTGGTGACCGATGAGATCATGTATTATCCCTCCGCGCCGACGGCGGCGGAGAATGCCGACGGGTATGTCGATGACGACTTCCAGTACATCGAGCTTTACAACCGCTCGAATTCCCCCGTCTCGCTCAGCGACTACTACGTGGCCGGCGGCGGGGCCGCGTACACGACGGGCTGGGTCCCCGACGGCATGCCCAGCGAGTACGAGACGCTGGCCTCTGGGGCAACCGCCACTTGGTCGGCCTCCGGCGTGGCCTCGGCCTCGTATACCGTCTACGCCCATCTGAACCTGTACGACGGCGACAACAACCCGCTGACAGACCTGGATTCTTCGGCCGAGTACACAGTCACCTACGGCAGCACCTCGACCAACGTGGTGATCGACCAGGATCAGGTCCCGGCGGCGCTGAGCGTCACCAGTTTGACGTACAATAACACATCGGGCCTGGTGACGGCCGACGCCGACAATGCGTTGCTCGACAACAACTCGCTCGTGGCCGGGAGCATCGTCCACATCTCCGGGGCCACGCCCTCGCAATACGACGGCACGTTCGTGGTCACGAGCGCGAATTCGACCTCATTCACCTACGCGCTGGCCAGTGGGCTGAACCTGGCTGCGGCCACGGGCACCATCTCCGCCGGCCTGAACGACGTCTGGATCAGCCTGGGGACCTACACGATGAGCGGCGCGGTCAGCGTCCAGCTTACTCGCACTACGGCCGCCGTGGCCGACGAGTGGACGGTCGCCGGCGGCATGGAACTGGTAAGCGCCCTGGGCACGACCGCGCTGGGCGCGCCAGCCTTCGGCAACACCAACACTTCGATTCCCACAGCGCCAGCGACGCTCGCCCCGGGACAGTATGCGGTGCTGGTGAGCGACTATGCGGCCTTCGAGGAACGCTACAACCCCACCGGCGCTAACAACATCCTGGTGCTCGGCGTCTTTTCGGGGAATCTCAGCAGCAGCGGCGACACGGTCGACATCTACCAGTCCGGCAATCGCGTCAACGGTAGCGTGTCGGCGAGCTATGGTTACGTGCCTTCCTACCGGGTCGATCACGTCAATTTCCAGAACACTTCCCCCTGGCCGAGCGAGCCGGACGGCAACGGGCCGGCCTTGCTCCGCATCAACACGGCCGACTACGGCAACGACGCGATCAATTGGGAGGCGAGCAACGTGGGCGGCACGCCCGGCCAGTCAGGCCTGGTCATCGACACGCTGCCGCCTACGGTCCCGACCAACGTGGCGGGCAAGGCGCTCTTGACCCCGACCGCGGAGATCAGCCTCACCTGGAGCGCCTCTTCCGACCCGCGGAGCGACGTGGCTTACTACGATATCTATCGCGACGGCAGCACCATCGGCACTTCGACCACGACCTCCTTTACCGACACGACAATTTCCGCCGGAACGAACTATACCTATACCGTATCGGCCGTGAACCGCGACGGATACCAGAGCGCCGAATCCAATGGCGCCAGCCTCGGCCTGCCTTCCATCATCTCCAGCGTCGAGCCCACGTCGACGCAGATCGAGGTCTACTTCAGCGAACCGCTGAAGGCGGGCACCGGCGCGCCTGCATTGACGCTGGCCAACTATGCCGTATCGGGCAAGACCATTACCGGTGTGGCCCTCGGCCGCGACAATACCGCGGCGATCCTGACCCTTTCCACGGCCATGACGCTGGGATCGGCCTACACGGTCACCATGAAGAATCTGACGACGGCCTCCGGCGACCAGTTGCCGGCTACGCAGACGTACTTGGTCACCTACCAGCTGCCGACCTGGGCTGCCACCATTTACCAGGCCAACTGGGGCACTTTGGTCAGCGTGGAAGACGCCGAAGAGGTCGTTTCTTCGGCCGGAGACCAGAGCTGGGCGCAGGCGTTCTCCCCCACGACGCTCAACTTCACCACCGGCAATAGCACTGGCCTGGGACACTTCACCAATGCTGCCCTGATGCCGACCCAAACGTCGCTTTCGGAAGATTTGACTAACATTGTCATCGCCGCAAGCGCCTCCGTCTATATTCCGACGGCCGGAAACTACACGTTCGACGTCGAGAGCGACGACGGCTTCGAGCTGACGATTCCCGGCGTCGTTTTCAGCACGCTGACCAGCGCGACCAATGCCACCGGCAGCGACCAGATGGAATACGACGGGAGCCGAGGGACCACCGACACGTTTGGCGTGGCGGACTTCTCCACTGCCGGTTACTACTCGCTCAACCTCCTGTACTTCAACGGCGGCGGGCCCGGATCGCTCGAAGTCAGCGCGGCCGCGGGCAGCTACACGGCCTGGAGCAGCGCTTTCGAACTGGTCGGCAACTCGACCGGCGGCGGCCTCGCCCTGGGGGGCGCGATCCTGGACACGACGGCACCGCCGGCCCCCGCCAATCTCAGCGCCACGGTGACCGACAACAACACAGAGATCGCGCTGGCCTGGAGCCCCGTCACCGGGCTGGCCAGCGGCGTCGATCACTACGACATCTATCGCAACGGATCGCTGTACGCCACCACGTCGGCGGGCACCACCAGTTACATCGACAGCCGCGGCATATCTTCGCAGTCGCAGTATTCCTACCAGGTGGCGGCCGTGAATTACGACGGCATCCTGGGCTCCTTGTCGCTCCCCGTCAGCCTCTCCGCCGTGGGCATCGCCTCGATCAGCACTCCCTCCGCCACGTCGGTCCAGGTCCAGTTCACCGAGCCCGTCGACCCCACCACGGCGCAAACCGCGGGGAACTATAAAATCGCGGGCGTCACGGTCGTTGCGGCCGTCCTGCAATCGGACGGCCGCACGGTCACGCTGACCACCTCCGCTTTGGGGACCTCCGCCCACACATTGACCGTCAGTAACGTCAAAACGTTCAACCTTTCGGCCCTGCCGACGAACTTCTTGGCAACTACTTTCACCTATGCGGCGCCGGACTGGGCCGTAACGGTCTACGAGGCCAACGTCGCTCTGAACGACACTATAGCCATGGCCCAAACGCTGATCAGCACGCCCTCCGAGCAGAGCTGGGTCAAGAACCAAGTTGTGCCGTATATCGATTTCAACGTCACCGGCGGTGTGCTCCATTTCCCCAGCAAGGAGCAAACTCTGGCCGGCACGACCATGGGGACGGAAACCGACAACTTTGCCGTGACGGCCACCGGCACGGTCGTGATTCCAGCCGCCGGCACTTACACTTTCGGCTGCGACAGCGACGATGGTTTCAGCCTCACGATCGACGGCGCTACCTTCAGTTCAGTGACCAATGCCACCAACTCCAGCGGCACTAATTCGCTGCAATACAACGGCGGCCGGGGAGTGGCTGATACTCTGGGCGTCGTCACGTTCTCCAGCGCCGGCGACTATCCGATCAGCCTGCTCTGGTTCCAAGGCAATGGCGGCTCGGCGTGCGAGCTGTACGCCGGCTTAGGCAGCTACACCAGCTTCAGCTCGAGCATGGAGTTGGTGGGCGACACCGCCGACGGCGGTCTCAGTATGGGCAGCAGCTATACCGTGCCTCCTTTCACGGTTGGAGTCAATGCGCTGTCCACCGGCAACGCCTCGCCGGCCTTGACGGGCACCGTGACCGATCCGGACGCCTCGGTGATTGTACGCGTCAATGGCAGCTACTATGCCGCGGTCAACAACGGCAACGGCACATGGTCGCTGCCGCAGGGGGAGATTTCGCCCCTGGGCACGGGCAGCTACAACGTCCTCGCGGCCGGCATCGACTCTGGAATCGAGGCCTTCGATTCCACGATCAACCAGTTGAGCGTCGATACGGCTTCTCCGACCGCAGCCATTACCGCCCCAGCGTCACCGACACTCACGCCAGTGAATTCCGTCGCCTTCCAGTTCAGCGAGCCGGTCGAGAACTTCACGATCGCGGACTTGCAGTTGAATCTTACGGTCGGCGGGGTGACGGCCAGCGAGCCGCTTGACGGTGCGACTCTCACCACCACTAACGATCAGACCTGGACGCTCGGCAATCTCAGCGCCTTCACGAGTACCGCCGGCACTTACACCCTGACGGTCGCAGACGCCGGCTGGAACGTCACCGACTTGTTCGGCAACCTGCTCACCGCCGGCGCCAGCACGAGCTGGACCGAGAGCAGCCCGGCGGTCCAATCGATCGACACCGTTGGATCGGCCCTCACGAATGCGACGACCGTCCAGTATGCGGTCACTTTCAACGAGGGCGTAACCGGCGTGACGGCGTCCGATTTCAGCCTGGCGATCAGCGGCACAAGCGGCACGATCGCCTCCGTCAACGGCAGCGGCTCGAGCTATACGGTGACCGTGGACAACGTATCGGGCAACGGCACGCTGGGTTTGAACCTTGTGGACAGCAACACGATCATAGACCAGTACGGCAACCCGTTGGGCGGGCCCGCTCTCGGCGATGGGAATTTCACCGGCCAGCTCTACACGATCGATACGACGGGGCCTTTGGTGGCGACGGCGGCTAGCGCCACGCCCAGCCCGGTGACGGGGACGACCAGCAGTCTAGCCGTTCTGGGAGCCGACACCGCCACGGGGGCAGCAAGCCTGATTTACACATGGACGGCGACGACGTTGCCCAGCGGCGCCGCGATGCCGACGTTCAGCGCCAACGGCACCAATGCGGCCGAGAACGTCACGGCCACCTTCAGCGAGGCGGGGGACTACGCGTTCCAGGTCACGATCACCGACCCGCTCGACCTGTCGACGACCAGCAGTGTGGACGTGACGGTGAGCCAGACGCTAACCACGATTACGGTCGACCCGCCGTCGGTCAACCTGGACGCGGGGGCCACGCAGCAGTTTACGGCCACGGGGAGCGACCAGTTCGGCAATCCGCTGGCGTCGCAGCCGACGTTTACGTGGACGACGAGCGTGGCGGGTGCCGCGATTAATCCCAGCGGGCTATTCACCGCGCCCAACGCGACGGCCAGCGGCACGGTGACCGCCAGCAGCGGGTCGATCGCCGGCAATAATAGTGCGGTGAGCGTGACGGAGCATGCGCCGACCGTGGCGACGGCGGCCAGTGCCACGCCCAGCGCCGTGAGCGGAACGACCACCAATCTTTCCGTGCTGGGGGCGGATGTCGATATGGGAGAGAGCAGCCTGACCTACACTTGGACGACGACGACGCTGCCCAACGGTGCCGCGATGCCGACGTTCAGCGCCAACGGGACTAATGCTGCCAAGAACGTCACGGCCACTTTCAGCGAGGCGGGGAACTACACGTTCCAAGTCACGATCACCGACCCGGGGAACCTGTCCACCACCAGCAGTGTGGACGTGACGGTGAGCCAGACGCTAACCACGATTACGGTCGACCCGCCGTCGGTCAACCTGGACGCGGGGGCCACGCAGCAGTTTACGGCCACGGGGAGCGACCAGTTCGGCAATCCTTTGGCGTCGCAGCCGACGTTCACCTGGACCACAAGCGTAGCGGGGGGCACGATCAATTCTAGCGGTTTGTTCACCGCGCCCAACGTGACGTCTAGCGGCACGGTGACGGCCAGCAGCGCGTCGATCGCCGGCAATAATAGTGCGGTGAGCGTGACAGACCAGGGGCCGACGGTGGCGACGGCGGCCAGCGCCACACCCAGCGCCGTGAGCGGAACGACGACCAATCTCTCCGTGCTGGGAGCGGACGTGGACACGGGTGAGAGCAGCCTGACCTACACCTGGACGGCGACGACGCTGCCCAGCGGCGCCGCGATGCCGACGTTCAGCGCCAACGGGACTAATTCTGCCAAGAACGTCACGGCCACTTTCGACGAGGCGGGGAACTACACGTTCCAAGTCACGATCACCGACCCGGGAAACGTGACAGCCACCAGCACCGTAAGCGTGACGGTCAGTCAGACGCTGACGGCGATCAATCTTTCCGACGAACCGGCAGCGGCGACGGCTTTGGACCAGTTCGGCAACGCCCTGGCCAACCAGCCCGCCTTCGATCCAAGTTCCGACTCGATCACAGCTCCGCTAGCACTGAGCGGCACGGTGACCGTTTCGGCCACCGCCGGCAGCCAGTTGACGCTCGCCGGCGGGATCAGCGGCACCGGCGGACTGGCAATCAACAGTCCCGGAGCTGTGGTGCTCAGCGGCCCCGACAGCTACACTGGCGGCACTACGGTCTTGACCGGCACACTGGCCGCCACCCAAGCGGCGGCCATCGCCAACACCAGCCTGTCGATCGGAGCGGGCGGGGCGTTCATCTTCGATCCTACGCTTGCGGCAGCGCCGGCGACGTCCCAGGCGACGATCGTGGCCGCGCCGGCAGTGGTCGTCAGTTCTGCGGACACGACATCGGAATTCAGTAGTGGGGCCGCTGCAACTTCCGTCGCCAGGGTGACTGTGCCGGCCGCCACGGATGCCGTATTGCAAGGCATGGCGTCGTCACCCGCGGCAACGCTCTATCGCGACATCGCCCGGCAGAACGTGCCGACGCCGGTTGTCTGGCACGTGGCTCTGGCCCGGCAATCGACCGCTGCCATCACTTTGGACGAATCTGCCGCCGCGGCAGCAGCCCACTGGTCCGCGCTGGACCGCATCATGGGACAACTCACCTGGCTCGAACAGAGCGCCGGCAGTTCCAGCGATTCCGGCCAAGATCACAAGAAGGTTTCATCCGCCTTGCAAATCGCGGCTTCCTCTGCCGATGGATCGACTGGCCTCTGGCCATAGCAACAGTCCAAGATGGCACAGCAAGAGGCCAGGCCCGGCCGCTACTTCTTCAACGTCTTGATCTGCACATGGCGGAAGGCCACCGGGTCGTCGTGACCACAGAAGCCGAAATGGCCGTGCGTCAGCAGCTTGCCCGGGTGGGGCGAACCGTGCATGTATTCATTCACCTCGCGGAGGTCGGTTTCGGTGACCAGCGTGCCGTTGAGTTCCATCGTCAACTTCGGGCCGATGGCTGTGACTTCAATGAAATTCCACTCGCCCTGGGGACGAAGATAGCCGCGATTGACGGCCGTCATGCCGTAGGCCGACGCGCAGTACTGCCGCGGGTCAAGGTCTTTGTAGACCGGGGCGTCGTCGTCGAGGATCTGACATTCGCACGTGCCTACGTAGGCCCCGTCGCCATACCCCGGATAGCGAATCGCCAGCCCGTTGTTTCCAGCGGGCGGCAGGCGGAACTCGACCCGGGCGGCAAAGTCGGCATAATCGTCCTTGGTGTAGATGGTGCCGCCCTGGTGCGGCCGACAGACGATCGCTCCGTCCTTGACCTCGTATTGATCGACGGGGCCCGCCCAGCCGCTGAGGTCCCGGCCGTTGAAGACATCGACGAAGCCCTCCGCGCCGTGCTGCCGCAGGATCGAGTTGGCCTCCTTGACTGGGATTTCACGAATGAAGAGGTTTCGCCAGCGGATCTCGCCACCGTGAGTCTGGAGCTGGATCGGCCCCTTCTTCATCAGCGGCGTGGCGCGGTTGAACTTCGGCGGCTTCACGGTCTCTCGCCAGTAGTTCTCCAGCCGGGCATGATCGACGACGAGCTTGTCGTTCAGGTAGACGGTCACGCGCTCGCCCACCTGGATGATGCGGAACTTGTTCCACTGGCCGAAGGGCTTGTCGGCCAGAACCAGCGGGTCCTTGCCCGGCGATCCAGGACGATTGTTCCATAGTCCGCCGCTCCCCTTGTCGGCCCCGAGTCCCCACTTGCCGCCGGCCTCGGTGTAATCCCAGATCTGTACTTGGGGCGTGCCGCGGAGATAGATGCCGCTGTCGGCCAAGGGCACGGTCTTATATTCCACGAGTAACTCGATGTCACCGTAGTCACGGTCGGTCGTCAAGAACGCCCCTTGCCCATCGTTGACTAGTTCGTCGCCTTCCGCCCGCCAGTGCGGCTTGGCGTCGGCGGTCCAGCGAGCGATGAGCTCGTCGCGCTTGGCCGCGGGCATGGCTTTGAGCACGAAGAGGCTGAAGTCAGGCATGCCATGCCAGCCGGAAAGATCCTTGCCGTTGAACAGCGGGTCGAACCCTGGGGGCGGCTGCTTGGCAAATGCGTCGGCCGCCACGACCAGGCTGGCCAGCGTGAAGAGGACAAGAGAAATCGATGTTTTCTGCACGGGAGGGCTCCTTTCAATTATGACATGCAGGGCGCGAAACCACCTGATCGGCGGCACGAAGTATAATTCAGCCGCCCGCGAATTTCCAGTCCGCGCGGAACAAACCAGCGTAAGGCCAGCGACGACGCCCAAATTGGCTTCTCAATGCGCCGCGCGGGCCGGCTTGTTGACAGCCTGGGCCTGCTTGGTGAGAACCTCAAACTGGCAGCAAGGCGCGCCATCTTGACGGCACGCAATCAACTGCACTGGGCAGCCCGCGATCTGCGCGATCAACTCGTAGTCCAAGTCGCAGGTGTGCCGTTCCTCATCCGCCATGCTGTAAAACGGGCAGGTCCGCTTGATCACCGTAACGCGGCCGCCCTTGGCGCACAACTCCACCAATCCGCCCTCCGCCTCCAGGATTCTGGCAAATTGTTCGAGTCGTCTCCTCGGGTCCGTCGCCGTGATTTGGGCCTCGTAGTGCGCCGAAAGCTTGCGGCCGACGGCGCGGATGATTTTCTTCTTTTGCTTATCGCCGGCAATCTCGCCGATGGCTTCCCACATGGCGGGCACTACGAGTTGCTGGTTGTTGGCAAACAGTACTACCAGGGCCGCGGGAGTCGCTGAGAAATAGTGGCGCGGACGCCCTCGACCTGGCAACCGGTGTATCGTGCGCGTGACAAAACCCGCGTGAAGCAGTTCGTTGAGTTGCTCGGTGATCGCCGTTCGCGTCACGCCGATTTCATCGATTAGTTCGGCCGTTGTGCGCGGAGTATGACCCACTAGCAGCTTGATCAACCGCATCCCGGCTGCCGAAATTGTTGCGCCAGACATGATTTTGTCAGAAAAAAGTCCAGGAAAAAAGAGCGTAGGGGGATGTTTTATTTTCCGCCCCACCTTGATAATAACGCCCTTTTTGCCAGCGTGCAAACGGGGGAGGGTTTTTCCTGGGAAAATTGTGAAATTAGCCCAGTTTGCGGACCAGGCCCGGATAGACCTCCAGGCCCAAGTCTTCGATAAAGCCGGCCTTAAAGCGTTCGACAGCGATCGCCCCCATCACGGCGTTGTCGGTACACAGCCGCAATGGTGCAATGTGAACCTCGACGCCGCGGGCGGCCGATTCTTCTTGCAGCCGCATACGGAATCGAGCGTTTGCCGCCACACCGCCGCCCACGCAGAGTTTGCCGAGGCCAGTCCGCCGCAGGGCGGCGAACGTCTTGTCCAGCAAGACATCGACCACCGCCTCCTGGAAGCTGGCGGCCAGATCGGCAACTTGCTGCGCAGTAAGCGTGACCTGGGAGAAGTCTGGCCGACCGGGACCGGCAATGCGGTAGCGGACCGCCGTTTTCAGTCCGCTGAAGCTGAAATCGAGTCGATCGTCGTCGCCCAGGAAGGAGCGTGGCAGAGCATAGGCGTGGGCGTTGCCGCCTTGGGCCGCTTTTTGGATGGAAGGGCCGCCGGGATAAGACAGGCCGAGCATGGCGGCAACTTTGTCGAAGGCCTCGCCCGCCGCGTCGTCGGTCGTGGCGCCCAGGAGGGTGAAGTCCAGCGGACCCTGGCAGCGGTAGAGGCTGGTGTGTCCGCCGCTGATGATCAGGCCGACACAGGGAAAAACATCGTCGCTGCCGGCGGCCATGCGGCAGGCGTAGATGTGGGCTTGGAGGTGGTTAACGGCCAATAGCGGTTTGCCAAGCGCCAGGCAGAGGGCCTTGGCGGCCACCAACCCGACCAGCAGCGAGCCGGCCAAGCCTGGGGTATTGGCCACGGCTACGGCGTCGATATCGGCCAGGGTTAGGTTTGCCCGCTGGAGCGTTTCATGGATTACCGGCAGGATGCGTTCCAGATGGGCGCGGGAGGCGATTTCCGGCACGACGCCGCCGAACCGCCGGTGCAAGGCGTCTTGCGATGCCACGACCGAGCCCTTGACCTCTAATTGGTCGGTGACGATCGCCGCGGCCGTTTCGTCGCAGGTAGTTTCGATGGTGAGGAGGTACATGCGACGAGATCGCTATCGCTTCCCGTCTTTTTTCGCCAACTCGTCCCGCAAATACTTCAGCGCCATCTGCAACTGACGATCGACGAACGGCTTGTTCACCGTGACGGCCTTCACCCCGCCCTGCGCGTCCAGTTTCTCCACATCCGGCTTGGTCGCCCCGTTCCGCCGCGCCAACGGCTCTCCCTGAACCGCCGGTCCCAGCGTCGTATGCGAATCGGCGGGTGATACGATGGGCTTGTTGCTCCCCGGTCCCGCAGCGGCCGGCGCAACGGCGGATTTCTCGCCCGTCTCGTGGGCCGCGATGACATCCCGCTGGCGGCGGTCGACGAGCATTGTCTGCGTCTCTCGCTCGCCCAGGCCCAATTCGTATCCCAGGTCCGGCATCACGCCCCACTCATCCTTGTCCTTGGAATCGGGAAAGCGATGGATGTTCTTTCCGCTGGGCCGCTTGTACGCCGCCGTGGTCAGCTTCAAGGCGCTGCGGCCGTTCTCCAACTCGATGACGTTCTGCACGCTACCCTTGCCCCACGTCCGCTCGCCCATGATCACGGCTCGCTTGTGGTCCTGCAAACAGGCCGAGACGATCTCGCTAGCGCTAGCGCTATAGTGGTTCACGAGGATTACCAGGGGCGCGCCTTCAAGAGCGGCGTTGCCTTGCGCTTCCCAGACGTGCTCTGGGGAGTTGCGGCCCTTGGTACTCACAATCCGGCCGCTGGATATGAACAGGTTGCAGACCTCGATCGCCGAGCGGAGCAACCCGCCCGGATTGAACCGCAGGTCGAGGACCAGGCCACGAACCTTGTGGGCCTTGAGGTCGTCCAGTGCGGCCCGCAACTCGTGGGCCGTTTCCTGCCCGAAGGCGCTGACGCGGATGTAGCCGATGCGATCCTTCTCGTCGTACATATAATCCCAGTGGTCGTCGAGCTTGCGGCGGTCGCCCAGCACGGTTTCCACATGTACCCGCTCACGGGTAAGCGTATATTTTTCCCGCTTTTTGCGCCCGCATGGACCACTGAGATAGTGACCTTGGTCCCCTCGGCCCCTTTCATCCAGCGAATGGCGTCGTCGGGATCGATGCCCTCGGTGCTCTTGCCGCCAATCTCGACAATGCGATCCCCGGCCTGGATTCCCGCACGATAGGCGGGCGTGCCATAAATGGGGCTGAGCACCTTCAGGTCGCCGTCGTCGATGGAGACGTGGATGCCGATTCCGCCAAACTCGTTGTCGACGGCGCTACGAAATTGCGACAATTCATCCGGGCCAATGTAGGCCGAATAGGGGTCGAGCTTGGTCATCATGCCGCGGATAGCGGCCTCAAAGAGTTCGCGGCGATCGACCTTTTTCACATAGTTGCGGTCAACCTGATCCATCGTATCGGCAAATAATTGATAGAGTTCGTAGTAGTCGTCATCCTTGGCGGCCGCCGTGGTCTTGTTTGTGCCGGTTGCGGTTTTCTCGGTGGTCGCCGCCGGTTTGGCGTCTTCCGCCAATGCTGCGCCGCGGAAAACGACAAACTGGGCGAGAAGCAATAAAACCAAAAAGACAAGGGACTTATGACGATTCATGTAGATTTTGGGGAAAGGGAGCGACGCACTGTCCGGGGCTTATTCGAGGCAGGGAAAAAGGTGACAGGCGCAGTTACCGGAGCAAGGGTACAGGGCGTCCGCCCGTTGGGTGCTTCGCGCAAATGCCTGTCGCCTTTTTCCCCGCCGAATTGAACCATGACAGCGGAATTCGTGTCAATAGGAACCGGCCACTATATAAAACTATACTGAGGATTGCCTTTTTGAGCAAGGAACGGTAAGATCGGCCAGCCATGGACTTCAGCGTCGACCTGAACATCTTTCGCGGCCCCCTGGACTTGCTCCTCTACCTCGTGCGGCGGCACGAGGTGGAAATCGTTGATATTCCCATCGCCTTGATTACCGACCAATACTTGGAATACCTGGACGTCTTGAAGCAACTCGACGTCGGGGCGGTCGGCGATTTTCTGGCCATGGCCAGCTTGCTCATCGAGATCAAATCGCAGCAGGTCCTGCCTCGCGCCGACGAAGTGGAGGAAGAACTGGAGGATCCCCGCCAGGAACTTGTGCAGCGACTCTTGGAGTACAAGCAATACCGCGATGCTGCCAGCATCCTCGACGAGCGGAGCCGGGCGTGGCAGCAACGCTACCAGCGCGTAGCCGTCGATCTGCCGCAACGGCCGCGGAACCTGGCGGCCGAGCCTATCCGCGAGGTGGAACTATGGGACCTCGTCAGCGCCTTCGGCCGCATCATTCGCGAGAACGTCGCCGCCAAGCCCTCCAACATCGTCTACGACGACACGCCCATTCACATCTACATGGAACGAATCCTCGCCCACCTGCACGAGCACGGCCGACTCGCCCTCAGCGAACTGTTCGATACCAACCTGCATAAATCCGTGCTCATCGGCATGTTCCTGGCCGTGCTGGAACTGGTGCGACACCATCGCGTGCGGGCGGAGCAGAACGACCTGTTTGGCAAGATCTGGATCCTGCCGGGGGCGGAAGCCGCGGCACCACTGGATCCCGCTGAGGTTGACAACTACGAGCATAGCCGACGGGGAGACGAAAATCCGAAACTCGAAGCTCGAAATCCGCAACAAATCCAAAATGCAAAATCGGAATGACATAAACGGCCATGGTCAATAACCTGCCCGTGAAAACGCTCTCCCACAAGGACCTGACGATCGAGGGTTATTCGCGGGCCGCCGTGCAGACCTACTGGCGGATCCCCGAGTTCAAGCTCGGCTTCGATCTCGGCGCCCAGCCGTGGGACTTCATGGGCACGCCGACATGGTTCGTCTCGCACTCGCACATGGACCACATCGTCAACCTGCCGGTCTATGTCGCGCGGCGGCGCATGATGAAGATGGAGCCCCCGGTGATCTACCTGCCCGAGCTCGCCATCGATCCCGTGCATAAGATCCTCAAGCTGTTTACGCGGCTGGACCGGGGACGGCTGCCCTGCGAGTTGCTGCCTGCGCGGCCGGGCGATGAGATCGAGCTTTCGCGGGAGTTGGTGGTGACCGTTTCGGCCACGGCGCACACGGTTCCCTCCGTGGGCTTTGTGGTCTGGCAGCGACGACGGAAGCTGAAGCCCGAGTTCCAGGGACTGGCAGGCGACGAGATCCGCGATTTGCGGCTAGGCGGCACCGAGGTCACAGCCGAGGTCCGCGTCCCCCGCGTGGCCTACCTGGGCGACAGCGCGCCGGCGGGCCTCGACGCCTGCGAGGCCATGTACCAGGCTGAGGTGTTGATCGTAGAGATGACTTTCGTTGCCCCCAGCCATCGCAAGGACAAGATCCACAAATTCGGCCACATGCACCTGGACGACTTCGTGGAACGGGTCGATCGTTTCCATAACGAGCGGATCGTGGCCGCGCATTTCAGCGCGCGGTATCATGTCCAGCGGGTCCGCGACCTCGTCTCGCGGGCCATTCCCGACATGCTCGGCGGCCGGCTGCACCTCTGGCTGTAGCAGAGATTCGCTGATTGGCGGGTCCAACATTACTTCAGTCGCGCAAAGCCCGATGGATGCCGGCCGGTGGTGCGGCATTTCGTTTGCTCAATAAGGTTGGCCGCAACAAGTTCGGGCAGTTTCGCCAAGGTTTACCTGTGTTCCGCCGGAACTGAGCAAACTTGTTCCGGACTGTGCTTTACCGTTCTGCTGCCTTTCGTTTGCTCACAACTCAAAGAATGTCAGGGAGAAGAAAAGGTCGCATCCACCAAATTCAGGCTAGATGCATATGCCTGGGAAATCTAGGGACTTGACAAGCCGAGATGGTTTTGGTAAAGCGCATGAATGTCACATGCATCGCGGCATTTCCCTGGCGGCATGGTCGTCCGCTACGTCGAGCGAAACGCCTTGCGTGCCAACTGGGTGGCCCGTGCGGAGGCGTGGCTTTGGTCGAGCTTGCGACGACGCGAGCGCGAGGATCCTGCGTTTCCAATCCTTGCCCAGTGGCCGCTCACGGCCCGCGGACTGGCTCGCGATCGTCAATCGCCTTCAATGCGAAGCAGAGTTAGAGGCTGTGCGTCGTTGCGTCCAGCGTGGCTCGCCCTTTGGGAGCGCCGAGTGGACCGCAACGACGGCAAAGCAACTGAGAATCGAGCCGTCCATACGCGCTCGCGGAAGACCGCGGAAGGAAGATGGCGGATGCTCTCAAATTACCCAGATACCCTGGATTTGGTGGATGCGACCTTTTCTTCTTCAAATTACTTAGATACCCTGGATTTGGTGGATGCGACCTTTTCTTCTTCGACCTTTTCTTCTTCGGTGCGCGACGTTTGAAAGGGCGCTGCCATTGTTGCTCTTCATTGAGGCGGCCTTGTTTCTCGTCGACCGTTACAGGTTTCTCTGTGGGCGCCACAAGGGCTATTCGGTCTTGTTGGCTTGCGCGGCTGTTGCCGCGGCCGTTGTGTTCCTGGTGTTTCGCTGCGCGTTGGCCTTGCTCCTTCGCCGCCGGTTTCAGTTCCACCTCTTTTCGTTGCTGGCGCTCACAACGATCGCAGGGCTGCCGCTCAGCTGGCTGGCGTTCTCGATACGGATGGCGGGAAGGCAGCGAGACGAAGTCGCATGGCTTCGGGAACACGACGTTTCGGCCGCATATGACTATCAAGCTTCTGCAGGCAGCGCGGCCTCCGCCGCGCCGCCGGGACCGCCGGTCCTGCGGGATTGCCTTGGCCCGGATTTCTTCGCCGACGTCGACTCGGTTTGGGCGCGCGGCATGGGAGGGGCCGACGCGGTTTTTGGACATCTCGGGGAGTTTACGCAGCTGCGGACGCTGCAGTTTGAAATGACTCGCGGCGTCGGCGCCGCGGAATTGAAAGGCCTGGAATCACTCACTCGACTCGAAGACGTCAGCCTTGTCCTTCAGCCCACCGTCACCGACCGAGACCTGCGGCCTCTAAGACGACTTGTTTCCGTTCGGCGCCTCGCTCTCTCGCCCTTCTCGCTCACCGACACGGACGTGGCAAAGAGCGAAGTCGGCGATGGAGTGATCGACTGCCTTTCGGACATGAGGAAACTCGAAAAGCTGGATCTCAACGGCTTTCTGATAACCGACCAGGGACTGCAGCGCATCGTGCAATTGTTCCCGAAACTTCGTTACCTGTACGTCGGCGGCTCGCGTGTCACCGACGCCGGAATCGAGTGCCTGACGGAACTGCGCGACCTGGAGGGCCTGGACCTTGGCGACACTGCGGTGACCGGCGGGGCAATGAAGTGCCTCGCCGCGTTACCCCAACTCCGACGACTCAACGTGTCTATGACGATGGTCAACGACGAAGGGCTGGGGAAGATTGCATGCTTGGCTCAACTCGAAGACCTGGAAATTGACGGAACGCCGGTCACGGACGCGGGGCTGGCGCGGCTGGCACGCATGCGCAATCTCAAGGGGTTGTCGGTGCCCGGGCCCCGCTGTTCGAAGTCGCGTGTAACCGGGGCCGCCGTGACCGCGTTGCGGCGCGCCCTGCCCGGATGCGATCTAATTCAAACGGGGGATCCGGTCGATCTTCCCGACACCCCGAGCTTAAGCAGCCCCAAACTGAATGGCGCGTCGAAGGACCGGTAGAATGTCGAGATTGTCTGCAGTCGGAAAAGGAGTCGGAAAAGGGGACATCACTGATATTGACGGGCCAAGGAGCAATGAAAAACAGTGAACCGGTGCTCAAGGAGACTCCGCGGAAGATATCTTGAGACTGTGTATAATGCGTCCATGTCCGCAGATCCGTCCAGCATGCCGCCGGCAGAGGGGAAAAGGCTCTTCGCTACCACGCAATGGAGCGTCGTGCTGGCCGCTGGAGATATCGACCGGCACGAAGCGAGAATCGCACTGGCTCAGCTCTGCGAGGCCTATTGGTATCCGCTTTACGCGTATGTACGTCGTCGCGTTGACAACGTCCATGAAGCACAAGACCTGACACAGGCTTTCTTCGCCCATCTGCTCGAAAAACAAGCCATCGCCCGAGCGGATCACCATCGCGGGCGTTTTCGCGATTTCCTCGTTACGGCCCTCAAGAACTTCCTCAGCAACGAATGGGAGAAGACTCGGGCCGAGAAACGTGGTGCGGGGAAGGCGCCGTTGTCGTTGGATTTTGACTCGGGCGAATCGCGATACAAGATCGAACCATCCCACGAACTAACGGCGGAGAGGCTCTACGAGCGGCGCTGGGTGCTGACGCTGCTGGATCAAGTGTTGGAAAGCCTGCGCATCGAGCTGGTTGAAGCCGGCAACGCCGAGCACTTCGAGCAGCTTAAAGCTACCCTGGCAGGCGAGGCAACCGCCGCCGATTACGATCGGGCGGCGGAGACCCTGGGGATAAGCTCCGCGGCGGCCAAGCAGGCGGCGTATCGGATGCGCAAGCGGTATCGCCAGCTCTTCCGAGCAGAGGTTGCCCGGACCGTGGCCCACGAAGCGGAGGTCGATGACGAGATCGGGAGGTTTTTGGCGACCTTGGGCGGATAATTCCACGAAACCGTGTTACTGGTTCCAAGGAAACCTGTACTAAAAGGTAGACGACCTTTCAGTTGAAGGAAAAAGCGATGAATAAGCCGCCTATCTGTCCCAAATGTGGTGCCCATCTGCCTGGAGACGCCCCCGCCGGGCTCTGTCCTAACTGCCTGGTACGAGCCGGCTTCGAGAGTGCGGGCCAAGCGAAACCGCAAATTGCACCGACGGCCCCAAGTCCTGCTTCCTCTAGGTTCCAGCCGCCTTCGGTCGAAGAACTAGCCGGGCGATTTCCACAACTGGAAATCCTCGAACTCCTCGGCATAGGGGGCATGGGTGCAGTCTACAAGGCCCGGCAGCGGGAACTGGATCGCTTGGTGGCCGTGAAAGTCCTGCCGCCGGAGGTTGGCCGCGATCCGGCCTTCGCCGAACGGTTCACGCGCGAGGCCCGCGCGATGGCCCGGCTGAATCATCCCAACATCGTCGCGGTCTACGATTTCGGCCGAACCTCGGGTCTCCCCTCTCCCGTACTCGGAAAAGCGGCAGAGGTCGAGGGCGGCGCAACGGTTCAGGGCGGTGGCGGCGAGCTGTTCTACTTCGTCATGGAATTTGTCGACGGCGTGAATCTGCGCCACGCTATCCAGTCCGGCGGAATAGACCCCAAGCAAGCCTTGGCGATTGTTCCTCAAATCTGCGATGCCCTTCAATTCGCCCATGACGAGGGCGTGGTCCATCGCGACATCAAGCCGGAAAACATCCTCATCGACAAGCGCGGACGGGTGAAAATCGCCGATTTCGGCCTGGCCAAACTGCTCGGCCAAGAGGCCGCCGACCACGGGCTTACCGCCACGCAGCAAGTGATGGGCACGATTCGCTACATGGCCCCGGAGCAAATGGAAGGATCGAAGACGGTCGATCACCGCGCCGACATCTATTCGCTGGGTGTCGTCTTTTACGAGCTGTTGACTGGCGAATTGCCCATCGGCCATTTCGCCCCGCCGTCGAAAATGGTCGAGATCGACGTGCGGTTGGACGAGGTCGTCCTGCGGGCGTTGGAGAAGAAGCCTGAGCAACGCTATCAGCACGCCAGCGAAGTCAAGACAGATGTCGAAGGCATCACGCGGCACGAACGCCCGAGCGCCGTCCCGTCTGCGGCCAGCGAAATCAAGACTGAAGAGGTCATTCGATCGTCTCCCGGGTCCGTGCCATCGCGGTTCGCGCGCTTGGGGCTGAGCGGCAAGCTCCTCGCGCTCGGTGGCCTCGCCGGACTTATTGCCGTTTTCCTCCCCCTGGTTTCAATGTCTATTCAGATGGGGGGATCTGGGGGTTTCAAATTGTTTGAGATGCCAGGGATGTTTGGCAGAGCCGACCACCCGGCGATGAACGTCAACCAAACAGTGCTGGTCGCGGAAGACTGGCGCGGGAAGGTGGGCATGGCGGGCTATCTTGCCGCCGTGGTCCTCGCGTTCGTGCTCTATCCGCCACAGGGCTCGGCGCAGAAAGCCCTATGCTGGGCAGGTGTGGGCACGGGTCTGTTGGTCGCCCTGCTGGCCCTCTGGGCGCTGGCTGCGGCTCTCAATTCCGGCAGCGCCAACATGCTGGGCGTGGTTGGCGCAGCGGCTTCGCCCGGCGTCGGCGGATTGCTCAACGTGGTGGCGGGCTTGGTCGTTGCGGTCGGGGGACTTCTAAAAGCCCGGGAAGAGAAGCTGTTCGGCGGCGAGCACATCCGATGAACACTCGTTTTGAATAACTTGTACCTAATAACTGAGAACCTATTCGAGAACCTCAAATCAGCCCACGATTGTACCGTGGCAGATACTGGTTCTCGGGTAGGTTCTAAGGAGAACCGAATTATGTCCACGCAGTTCGATCAACCGAAAGTCACCAGGAGAGCACGACAGTGAGACGCCGCCGTTTCTTTATCCTGGGCGTGTTCTTCCTCTTGACAGCCCTACTGGTAGGCGCCGGTTTGTGGTTCGTGCGGTCTCGCACGGCCCCTGTTCCGTACCGGCTCGTCATGTGCGGTGGGCGGAATTCCATGGGCGATTTCAGCATCTCCAGCGGGAACGTCTTTCTGGTATCCGGTAAGCCAGCCGTGCTCTTCGGCACAGTGAAGAAGCCCGGAGCCCAGGAGGAACTAACCTGTGTACTTGTATTCCGGCGTCTTCCTACCGGGCTAAGTCCCGGGCCTTCCGGCCTGCCTTTCCACGACGTTAGCTTAGGTAGTACCGGTGAACAACAAGGAAGTAGGCTGACGTACCGGAGCCGGCATACCTTCACGATAAATGGCAAGCGAATCGACGTGACTTACGAAGTCGAGTTGAATGAAACAAAGTCGGCTGTGACCCGAGAAGTTCTTACGGCTGGCGGGGAACGCAAGGAGTTGGCGGCCGGACGCGTGTTGCTGGTCAATCTCGACGGAGAGTCGCCGGCCTACAAGCAGGAGAGACTCGTCAAGCCGCCCACGGTCGCTCCGTTGGAGGGAGCGCCTGACGTTGAGCGGCTTGCGGAGGCCATCTTGAAGGACCTCGAAAACCAAGACGAGGAAACCAAGTCTTTCCTCCGGTGAATCGAACGATCGATCCGCGACGGCAGCGAAGGCCCCACGCATTCGAGAGTCGCCTCACTACCCCCCCTCCTCAGGTAGATGCTCTTGTCGAAGGCTACGTTTCCAGTCTAGCTGCAAAAGGCGCTGTTGGCGATGTATCACAAGCGGCGCTAACGCTCGAATCGCGATCGGAGAGGATTTGGCTGAGGAGTTTCCCGGAAAGTCATTCTTTTTCCAACACTTCCCATTAAACACCCATTTCTCGGAACGACGCTAGCCCACTAGCCCGCATCGGTCACCCCCACGAATGGCACTAGCTTAAGCAAAGGTGTCGGGCGAGGGCCTCGTTATCATTTCACGAACTTGCGTATCTCAACATTTGGGGTTTCGTAGATAATTGACGCAGCGGAAATGCCTAGCCTGACGTGCGATGCGACAGCAAACGCCCCCGACGTCGAATATCGCAAGCTGGTTTGCATTTTCCGGATTTGTCGAAGTCGAGTGACTGAACACGTCATAACTATAAATGATGACGGCTGGTCACGGAGATCAGCGTAGCACATTCCGGCGAGGCAGCCACTTCGACCGACGGCATGGTGAGAGCGATCAAGAAAATTGATGGGCGATTAATCGAGATAATCGATGGGATGGTCGCGGTTTAGCGAGCGGCTCGAGTACCGGTGGCCTCTTCTCTGTTTGGGTGCGGTTGCTACCAGCGATGGATCCAGGGGACTTCCATGCCCAATGCGCGACAGAGATCGATCGCCGCTTAATAGAGGGGCAGCTTGGTAGCAGCCGCCCATAACTCAAGCTGATTGCCTTGGCAGTGGCAGCGATGGCAACGGTAACGGCCGATCGCCACGTTCACGGAGAAGCATCGAGGGGGATACGGGGTCGGGGGGATACGGGGTCGCACCTACGTTAGCCATTAGTGAATTGTTCCTGCAGGTTGGCAAGGGTCGCGACAACATCCTTTCCGGCCGCTTCGATGCCGGGCACCGCCGCCCCAACGCTACTAGGGCCACGGTATCCAAACACCCGCGCGATCTCCGTCGACGAGTATCCATAGCGTCGCCGCGCCAGATACGCGGCAGCCGCGCGGCCGATCGCAGCGCTGCCCCTCCCGGACGTCCACTCGTCCGCCTTGCAACCCAATCGCTCCGCCACTACCGCCACGATCCGCTCCAGCGCAGGCCTGGCGCGCAAGGGCTGCATGCACCTGGACGACTTCCTGGAGCGGATCGATCGCTTCCATAACGAGCGGATCATAGCCGCGCATTTCAGCACCCGGTATCACACCCGGCGGATCCGCGACCTCGTCTCGCGGGCCATTCCCGACCTGCTCGGCGGCCGGCTACACCTCTGGCTGTAGCAGAAAATCCCCGATAGGTGCGTCCAACAACTCTTCAATCGTGTACGAAGCAAATTGGATGCCGGCCGGTGGTCGGCATTTCGTTTGCTCACTACCCACAGCATGTCGCAGAAAATCGAAGATTATGCCCTCATCGGCGACTGCCACACCGCAGCCCTGGTGGGACGCGATGGCTCGATCGACTGGCTCTGCCTGCCGCGCTTCGATTCGCCGGCGTGTTTCGCCGCGCTCTTGGGCTCGCCAGACAACGGCCGCTGGCTGCTGACGCCCACGGGGTCGATCCGTGGCGTGACCCGCCGCTACCGCCCAGGAACGTTAACCCTGGAGACCGATTTCGAAACCGATGAGGGAGCGGTGACCGTCGTCGATTGCATGCCGCCCCGCTGCGAGCAGCCCGCCCTGATGCGGCTGGTGGTCGGACGCCGGGGAAGCGTGCCTATGCGGATGCAACTGATTGTCCGCTTCGACTACGGTTCGATTGTTCCCTGGGTTCGCAGCATCGAGGGAGGGCTCAGCGCGGTGGCCGGGCCCGACAGCGTGCGAATCTACACCGACATTCCCCTGCGGGGCGAGAACCTCACGACCGCCGCGGATTTCACGGTCGGCCAGGGGCAGCGGTTGCCGCTAGTCCTGATGTGGCACCCCTTCCACGAATCGTGCCCGCAACGCATCGACGCCGAAACGGCCATTCAGCAGTCCGACCAGTGGTGGCAAGAATGGTCGTCCAAGTGCACCTACCAAGGACCGTGGCGCGAAGCGGTGCGTGCGCTCGCTGATTACCTTGAAGGCCCTGACCTACGCGCCGACGGGCGGCATCCTGGCGGCAGCGACGACATCGCTTCCGGAAAAAATCGGCGGCGTGCGGAACTGGGACTACCGCTACTGTTGGGTCCGCGACGCCACGTTCACGCTTTACGCCCTGATTCAGGGAGGCTATCTCGACGAAGCCAAGGCCTGGCAGGACTGGCTCTTGAGGGCTGTCGCCGGCACGCCGTCGCAACTCAACATCATGTACGGCCTGGCCGGCGAACGGCGCTTGCAGGAATTCGAACTGGATTGGCTGTCGGGCTACGAGGGCTCCCGGCCCGTTCGCATCGGCAATGCCGCGCATCGGCAGTTCCAACTCGACGTCTTCGGCGAGGTGATGAGCGCCCTCCATCTGGCCCGCCGGCATGGCATGCCGGCCGACGAAAACGCCTGGCAGGTGCAACGGGCGATGCTCGATCACCTGGAAACCGTCTGGCGAGAACCGGATGAGGGCATCTGGGAGGTCCGCGGGCCGCGACGCCAATTCACCCATTCCAAGGTGATGGCGTGGGCGGCCATGGATCGAGCGGTCAAGGCCGTCGAGCAATTCGGGCTCGATGGACCGATCGATCGGTGGCGCGCGGTCCGCGATCAGATTCACGACGAAGTTTGCCGCCAGGGCTACAACCCGCGGCGCAAGGCCTTCGTCCAGTACTACGGCAGCGAAGAGCTGGACGCCAGCCTGCTCATGATTCCCTTGGTCGGTTTCCTGCCCGTCACCGACCCACGGATGAGAGACACCGTCGAGGCGATCCAGCGGGATTTGATGTGCGAGGGCTTCGTCTTGCGGTATCCGACGAAAACCGAGGTGGATGGCCTTCCACCGGGCGAGGGGGCTTTTCTCGCTTGCACTTTCTGGTTGGCGGATTGCCTATCGCTGCTGGAGCGTCACGAGGAGGCGACTCAGATTTTCGAGAAGCTGCTCGCCCTGCGGAACGACGTCGGTCTGCTGGCCGAGGAATACGATATCCATAACCGGCGGCTGGTGGGCAACTTTCCCCAGGCGTTTTCCCACATCGGCCTGATCAACACCGCCGGCAATCTGGTTCGTCGATGACCGGCCAGGGTCTAGGGTGTCCAACATGGGTTTTGAGGATGCGGAGCCCAAGTGGCACGTCTTAAGTCCGGCGTTGCCAGGCCTGCGCAGTAGTCAAGTCAGTTATGTTCCAGTATTGTTCCATGTCCATGGCATTCGGGGGCAGCATCGAGGGAAAATTGCTCTACAGGCGGGAAGGATCGATCGTTTTTTATTCCGCTTCTGTTCTGGGTTGGCTTTGCATGGGATGGCCATTTCATGGCCATTTGGCGTAAACGCCCATCAGGTTTACCTCGGAACCAGACTGCTTCAAGAAGCTCGATCCGCCCTTGGCAACTTTTGCGCGGGCCAGCCCGATCCGGACTACCGGGTGCCGCGGGATTGAGGCATGCGATCCGCGGAATCGTTCTCACCCGCTCCTGCTTGCACTGGGCAGAAAGACTGTCGGTGCGCCCACGTCCGGCAACCGGGCGGGAACGGGCAACTCGATCGTGAATTGCGTGCCGCGGCCCGGCTCGCTTTGTAAGGTGATCCGCCCGCCGTGGGCCTCGATGATCTTCCGCGTCGTCGGCAGCCCCAGGCCGGAACCGCCCCTCTTCGTCGAATAGAAGGTGTCAAAGGCATGGGCCTGCGTCTCGGCGTCCATGCCCTCGCCAGTGTCGATCAAGTCCAGGGCCACTCCCTGCGCCTTGTTGTAGGTACGCAGCACCAACTGCCCGCCCACCGGCATGGCCTGCTGGGCATTGAGCACGAGGTTCAATACCGCCCGATGGAAGCTGTCGCGGTCTATCAGCACCATGGCCAGGTCGCTGGAAAGATAATCGACGATCTCAATCCGCGCTTCTTCGGCCTTGGGGCGAAAGAAGTCGATGACTTGCAGGACCTGCGCGTTCAGGTCGCTCGGCTCCAGCTTCAGCCGCCGCACCTTGGCGAAATCCAAGAAGCCGTTCAGCAGGTCCTGCAACCGCTGGCATTCCCGCTCGACGAGATCGATCTTTCGCATCGCGCGGCGATCGCGCGGCGACTCGCTCTCGCGGAAGTCCTCCGCCAGCAACTCCATGTTCAAGCGGATCGTGGAGAGCGGATTCTTGATCTCGTGGGCCAGCCCGCCAGCCAGCCGGGCGATCTCCGTGTACTGGTCCACGAGCTTCTGGTTGACGGCGTCAGGAGACATCGAAGACTCCCAGGGATATAGATTTGGAGTGCGGAGTTAATTTCCGCACTCCAAATCAATAATTTTAGCCTCGGTCTCGTCCGCGTCCATTGCCGCGCCGGCCTCGATCTCGGTCGCCGCGGTCGCCCCGATCGCGATCACCGCGATCGCCGCCTTCGCGATCCCGATCGCGGGGTGGCCGCTCGCCACCGCCTGCCGGAGCCTTGTCGTCAACAATGCCCAGCTCCTTCAGTGCAGCCTTGCGGCTGAGCTTCACGCGGTCCTGGTCGTCGATGAGGATGACCTTCACGGGCATTTCGTCGCCCACCTTGCAGATTTCGCCAACCGTGGAGACATAGCCCTCGGCCAACTCACTGATGTGGCACAGCCCGTCCTTGCCGGGCAGGATCTCGACAAACGCGCCGAAGTCCTTGATGGAAGAGACACGGCCGGTGTAGATGCGTCCCATCTCGACGGTGGCCGTGAGGGCCTCAATGCGGTGCAGGGCCTCCTCGGCCCCTTCTGCACCCGTGCTGGCCACGGTGACGGTGCCATCGTCCTCGACCTCGATCGCAGCCCCCGTCGCCTCCTGGATGGCACGGATCATCTTGCCGCCCGGGCCGATCAGCAGGCCGATCTTCTCCGGATCGATGTGCGTCCGCAGCAGACGCGGCGCCCATGCAGAGATTTCGCTCCGCGGCCGCGAGATGGTCGTGAGCATCTTGCGGAGGATCTCGATGCGGGCCTCGCGGGCCTGCGTCAGCGTAGCCGCCACGATCTCCTCGCTGATGCCGTTGATCTTGAGGTCCAGTTGGATGCCCGTGATGCCGTTTTGCGTTCCAGCCACCTTGAAATCCATGTCGCCGTAGTGGTCCTCGTCGCCGATGATGTCGGTCAGAAGGGTCCAGCGATCGGATTCCTTGACCAGGCCGATCGAGATTCCGGCGACCGGGTTGCTGATCGGCACGCCGGCGGCCATCAAACCGAGCGTCGAGCCGCAGACGGTGGCCATCGAACTGGAACCGTTGGATTCAAGGATGTCGGAAATAATGCGGATCGTGTAGGGGAAGTCCTCTGCCGCCGGCAGGACCGGCTTGACGCTCCGCTCCGCCAGGGCCCCGTGGCCGATCTCGCGGCGGCCGGGCCCGCGGATGGGCCGCACCTCGCCCACGGAAAACGGCGGGAAATAGTAATGCAGCATGAACTTCTGCGCGTACTCGTCGACCAGGCCATCCACCCGCTGCTCGTCCTTGCCGGTGCCGAGCGTGACGGTGACCAGGGCCTGCGTCTCGCCGCGCTGGAAAACGGCCGAGCCGTGCACGCGGGGCAAGACGTCGATCGAGCAATTGATCGGCCGCAAGGTCCTGCCGTCGCGGCCGTCCGGGCGGGTACCCGCGAGGATCAAGTCGCGAACGGCCTGCGTGACCAGCGTCTGCCAGGCCGAAGAGAACTTTTCTTCCAACGTTTTGTCGTCGTTGCCGGCGGGGATCAACTCGGTCTTGACCCGCTCCTTGAGGGTTGACACGGCTTGGGACCGGGCCTGCTTGCCTTCGGTCCGCTTGGCCAGCTTGATCTCCTCCAGGTATTTTGACCGGATCGTCTCCAGGAACGGGTTGGGGTCCGGCACGGTGTAAACGGCCTTGACGACGTTGACTTTTTGGGCCAACTCGATCTGCAGGTCGCAAATCTCGCGAATGTACTCGTGGGCCTTGGCGATGGCCTGGGTCATGAGGGCCTCGGGCAACTCGCGGGCGAAGCCCTCGATCATAAGGATCGCGTCCTTGCTGCCGGAGACGATCAGGTCCAGGTCGCTCTCCTCCAGGTCGTCGTGGGTGGGAAAAGCGATGAACTCGCCGTTGATGTAACCCAGGCGGATCGAGCCCAGCGGCCCCTGGAAGGGAAGCGGCGAGATGGTCAACGCGGCCGAGGCCCCGTTCATGGCGAGGATGTCGCCGTCGTTTTGCTTGTCCGAGGCCAGCACGAAACTCTGGACCTGGATTTCGTCGAGAAACCACTCGGGGAACTGCGGCCGAATGGGCCGGTCCATGAGCCGAGCGGTGAGGATCTCTTTAGTCGTGGGCCGGCCTTCGCGCTTAAGGAATCCGCCCGGAAACTTGCCTGCCGCCGCCACCCGCTCGCGGTAATCGCAGGTCAGCGGGAAGAAATCGGTGCCTACCCGCGGTGGGCCCATGGCCGCGGCCACAATGACCACCGTCTCGCCATACTGCACTAAACAACTGCCGGCCGCCTGTTTGGCCAATTCGCCGGTCTCAAAGCTAAGAGTCCCTGCTCCAATCTTCCGTTCAACTCGTACTTTCAACGTAGTACCTGCCTTTACTGCTTGGAAACCATCCTGCAAGCCCGATGGAACCCGGTACGCTCCGAGATCATCGCGATGCTCCTGGACAGGTTCTCAAGGAACAGTTCATGCCTGATGCGGCACCGAGCAACAAGATAGACGTGGGCGATATCGAACCGCGCTAAAGCCAACGCGATAACGCCATCCAGCTTGCTGCGAGAGAGCGATCGCCGCCGCCGTGGACCGTCCGGACTGGTTTATGGCTCCCAGATTCGTGTCGCACCCGCCGTTTACGCACACCCAGGCGGACGACTGAGTTTTACGACCTGCCGCATCCCGTCATTAGGCGGGAAAGGGGTGTCCGTGCGCTCGCGTTTGGCTCCATGCCGGCGCGCTTGGTTCCATAGGTTTGGAACCCGCCGGACGTGAAGGCGACTACTTGCGAATTTCGAGACGACGAATCACATCCAGATAACGCCGCGGGTCGACTTTCTTCAGATAGTCCAACAACCGTCGCCGGCGACCGACGAGCATGAGCAGGCCGCGTCGGCACGCGTAGTCCTTCTTATGCCCTCGCAAATGCTCGGTCAGCCCGTTGATCCGGGTCGTCAATAGGGCGACTTGCACTTCGGGGGAGCCGGTGTCGTCCTGCTTCCGCCGAAAGTCCCCGATCAATTCCTGTTTCCGCTCTTTGGTGATGGTCATTTGCTACCGCGACGGCTCCATTGGGCTGGCTCGACACTCTTCGTGGCGAAGCACCGTCCTCCTACCGTATCTGCTTGAACTCTTCCTAACTGTGTCTTGTAACAACTACAAAAAGCTAAGTTTAGCGTTCGCCGACACTTTTGCAAAGAGGGGGTTGCGGCGGCGGCACAAGAATCGCGAGTCGGCCATGCTAAAATGGGCCCCTTTCGAGGCACCGCCAAGCGATATAGGTCACTGTCACCCCCGTTAGGGTGGATGCGCGCGGGTCGGCCGTGCCCTTTAGCAAGCGGAACCGCCAAGCGATTTGGTTTCCAATAATCGTGTGCAACACGATTTCCTGGCAACTGTGCGGGCGGCTTGTGGATGAGCGATGCCGGCCACCCGATGCCGTCTAGGGCTCGCGGTGAATGCGCACGGCATTAGGAGCCGCTGCCGAACGAATGAGTGGTCCCGCTGCAGAATGTCATCGGCTTCGTTTTCCCGAAGGTGCAGCATCCACGCTCACCATCTCCAGCAACGCCAGATCCAAGAAAACAGTCTCTTCGATCTACCATTTGTTGCAGCTAATGGGGTAATAAATAGAGGTGAGGTGAAGCAAAGATGGATCGTCAATCGGCAAGGGATCGATCCAACGGGCAGTTTCCTCTTTCTTCTCTCGTCAGCGGGCCTGGGCAAGGACGGCGCTGTGCGGACACAGCAAGAAGGACAAAAAGCCATGGATTCACTTCGCGGCGATTTCTTGGTGGCGGCTCCATACGAGCTCGACCCGAATTTTATCGAAACGGTCATCCTGGTGCTTGAGCATTCGGATAAAGGAGGCTTCGGCGTAATCCTTAACCGCCCGGCGGAACGGAAGCCTTCGTTTTCCTGGGAAAGCAGAAATAGGCCACTGTTGCCGGGAAGGCCAGAACTTTATTCCGGCGGCCCGGTGACCGGACCGTATCTGGCAGTGCATACGCTGGAGTCGTACGCCGAGCGTGAAATCCTGCCAGGCGTCTACTTTTCCGGGCAAGAGAAAAACGTCTTGGCGATTACGCAACGCGAGGCACAGCCGTGCAAGATCTTCGTCGGATATTCAGGATGGGCAGCCGGACAACTGGAATACGAGATTGAGAAACGCGTCTGGCGCGTAGTTCCCGGCACGGCAGACGTAGTTTTTACCGGGCATGCGGAACTCTGGAGAGAACTTTCCCGGCAGTTTTGCGAGAGGCAACTCCGCGCCATGCTGCACGTCAAACATTTTCCGACGAACCCGCTGCTGAACTGATCGGTTCGGCAGTACTACCTCTTGGCCCGCCCGCGGCGCCGCGGGCGGGGCTCGTCCGCCCGCCGACCTTCGGAAGGCTTGCCGGTCGCCAATCCGGCTGCGGAGTCCGGGCGGAGTTCGGATGGCTGTTCCGGCCTCGTGCCGCGGCGAATACCCATCCAGATCAGGCCGGCGCACCAAGCCCCCCACGCCAAGACGGCCGCTCCGAGCAGGCGCAGGCCCCATGCCAGGCTGGCGGGCTCATAACGAAATTCCAGGGTGTGCGAACCGGCTGGAACGACAACGCCGCGGAGGGCGTGATTGGTCCGCAAGATGGCCGCCGCCGCGTTGTCCATATAGGCATTCCAGCCACTATCCCAGAGATCGGCCAAAACCACCAGACCCGGTGTCTCCATCTTCACCGCCAGCTTGGACTGTAAAGGGTCTTCGGCAGAGATCGTGACCTCGCCGCGGCACTGTGAGGGAAGACCGACTGGCAACTCCACAAAGGCCACCTGCCGCGGGTCAAAATCGGGCCGGGCCAGCCGCTGCAGCCGCGCAGCGTCGTCCACAACCGTTTCCACGTGTTCTGGCACGAAAGCGCGAGGCATCGCCCGCGGGTTGATCAGGCCCCAATAATCCGTGCTCTTGAAGTCGGGTTGGAAGCTGAAAGCCCAGCCGCCGTTGGCAACAAAATCGGGCTGGACGCCACTAGGTGGACTGCCGGGGAAGCCCACCAGCGGCCGATCGCCGCGAAAGAGAACGTAGCGAACGCCCAACATGTCCAGGATGGGGTGCAGCATAATGCGGCCTAGCGCGTCCTTGCCGACCTTGGGCGTCGCCCATTGGCTCCGCGCATAGGGAATGGTCATCGACTCGGCGATGGCGGTCGGTTGCAGCAGTTCAATGTAACGCTGCGGATCGACTCCGTCGTAGCCGCGGACGTCGCAGACGCCGTGGGTCATGGACAGATTGGCCGGCAAGCAGCGATAGCCGATCATTCGCCCGGGGCCCGACTTGGCGATCGACTCCAGGGCGCCGATCCGCGGATAGTAAAGGGACGGATCACACTGCGCGTTGAAGCCGTAGCCAAAGCGGACGATTTCCACGAATAACAATCCGCCCAGGGCCCACCCGTGCCAGGCCGTGAGTTTCGCCCGCATATAGAGCATTCCCCACGCCGCCAACCCCACCGCGGCCCACACCGCCGCGATGAGGTGCGCCCGCCGGAAGCTTTGCTGTATCAGCAGCACGTCCGACGCGTCGTGCATGCCGCGATACAACATGCCCTTGGCCGCCTGCTGGCCGAGTTGGCTGGCAATGGGCTCGGGGAGGAAGACCACCCAAAAAAGACACCACAGGCCCAGCAATGCCAAGAGGATCATTGGTGGCCAGAACCACCATCGCGGGGAGATTTCGCGCTGCCAGAGGACATCCAATCCCGTGGCTGCCATCGCCAAAATCGCAAACGACGTCGCGAAAACGAAACGATTATGCGACATCATGTTCAACCCCGGTCGCCGCAGAACCCAGACGAAGCCCGGCAAGTTGAGACACCATGCCAGCGAGATTATCGCAATGATGATCCAGAGCATATTGGCCGACCACCGCGAACGACGACACCAGGCCAAGGGGGCCAGCACCAAGGCGGCCAGCAGGCCGGCGTACCCGCCCGCTGCGCTTTCCGGCACGTTGCCCGACCCAGCGTACGACCCAAGGTACCAACTGCCATGCAGCGTGCTGCCGTAGATATCGGGAACGAAGACCTGGGCCAGCGCGGCCAGGCTGCCGGGCGGCCGCTCTTCCTCGCCTTGGCTGCGGTGCGCCATGCGCGAGCCCGTATGGCTATACTCGATCAAAGGCATGACTAGCCAAAGGCTCGTCAATATGCCCAAGGTCCACGCCAGCCCAGTCGCGCCCACGGAGCCGAACACCGGACGCGAGCAGAGGCGAAGGAACATCTCCCGGCCGTAGCGGAGAAAGCAGCGCGGAAGTTCCAGCAAGTAGTCGCCTAAGCCCGCCGAATTGCTGAATCGGGGGAGAATCAGCGGTGCGCCATACGCATCGACGATGCACCAGATGGCATAGATGCCCGCGGTCAAGAGGACCTGGCCGCCAATATCAACTTGCCCGCTGATCAACGTCAGGCCGGTGACGGCAGCCAGCGCGGGACCGCCCCAACTCAGCGGCTGGCGGACGGTTTTATCGACTGCGGCCAGCATCCAGGGAAGCCAGCAGATCACCGGCGGGGCGCCACAACCTTGCCAGACGATGTAGGTACCCGTCAGGGGATAGCACCATGCAACGAGGGCAGCCGGCCAGAACCCCACCTTCAATGTCCGATGGAAGAAGAGATAGGCCCCGAGACCAGCTACCAACGAGACAATCATCTGCGTCCAGGCCAGTATCCGGGGCGAGGCGATCAGGTATTTCAGAAAACCGGCGGCGAAAAGCTCCAGCGATAAAAAGGCGCACCCGCGAAAATACCAGGCATCCAGCGGGGAAACCGACCGGCATGAATCTCAGACACCGCGAACTGGCGTTCGGGCTCGGTCTCCAAGACCATATCCGTCATGATGAAGTCGTGCAGATCAGTTTTCCGAACCTCAGGAGTCTGAGGCAGATAGACGTAGGGCTCCGCCAGCAGATCCAGCGGCAGCAGGAGCTTTTGGCCTATGAGCGACGGCCAATAGAGAATTATCTGGCCCAGCGCAACGCCAGCCAGAACCACCAAGACCCGAGCCAACGAACCACGCGTCTTACGCCAAACTGCCAGCAACCAGGTCTTCACGCGAATTGCTCATATGTAGTCTGCGCGGGAAGAACTGACGGAGTTCAGGTTTTGGCCGGCGTGTCCCGCATCTGCCGGTGTTGGCCCTTTGGAGTGCGGCGACCTGTCGCCGTTTCTTTACGTTTCCAGCGGTGCAGCGGATGAAAAGCGGCGACAGGTCGCCACACTCCAAAAGCCACGTGCCAATTGTCAGATTATACCATTTTCTCGGCCACGCCACAAACCAGGGAATATATAACTCGTAAGAGTTGATTTGCTTGGTCGTTTCTTTGCAACGGGGGTTCTTAGGCGAGCGCGCGATAGGATTGCGTGGCGTATGTTTACATGTTCACCCTCGCTTGCGCTTCGGCTCAGTATCATTTTCAACCGCGCGACGTATCGGTCCGCCATGATCACCACCCTTACTTCCAGTGTGGAGGCACTTTTCGTCGTCGAAGCCCCCCGACAGAAATGGAGACAAGCCTTCGGGCGAGTCGCATTGCTCATAGCGGGGGTGTTCATCGGGCAGATGCTCCTTTATGGTCCCTCGCTCCTGGGCCGAAAAGTCCTATTGCCAGTGGACGTCCTGGCCCGGACGGATGTGTACCTTCCCCAAACGGCCGAGACCGAGCGGATGCGACCGCACAACTTCGTCCTTTCCGATCTAGCGTATCTGGGTGAGCCCTGCCGCCGGTTTCTCGCCGACGAGTTTTGGGCTGGAGATTATGCGAATTGGAACCCCCGTCAGTTCGCCGGCACCCCTTCGCTGGCCCCGCGTTTCTCCCCCTTCGTTTTGCTCATGCTGTGTGTCAGATCGCCGGTCATCATTGCCTGGGTGCAATTGCTCATCGCCGAAGTGGCAGCGACCGGCTTTTATCTCTTCGCGCGGCGGATCTTGAACGTTGATTTCTGGCCGGCAGTGGTCGTTGCCTGGTGCTATCCGTTGACCGGGTTCTTCGTTTTCTGGCAAGGATACGGGCTTCCGATGGCGGTCTGCTGGTTGCCCTGGTTGCTGACGGCAGTCGATGCCGTGGTCCACAACGTCCGTTGGGTAGCCTGGCCATCTATGGCACTGTTGACGGGCATGGTTGTGTTGAGCGGCCAGACCGACGTAGCGGGGCAGGTGCTATTGACGTCGGGGCTGTTCGGATTGTGGCGGCTGGTTGAGTTGCACGGGCCGGGATTTTTTGCCGGCCGCGGTCTGCGGACCGCCATCGCTCTGGCGGGGGCTTGGGGAATCGGCATGCTCCTAGCCGCTCCGTACCTGCTTCCCATGCTCCAGTACACGCACAGCGGGGCCCGCATGGAGCGCCGCAGCCACGGTGAAGAAGAGCGTCCGCCCATCGGTCCGGCAGCCCTGCCGCAGTTCCTCGTGCCGCATGTTTACGGCTCGACCGAGGACGGTTATTTGGCCTTCTTTCCTGACGGACAGAATAACTTGCTGGAAAGTTCCGCGGCCGGATATGCGGGCCTGCTGGCGACGTTGCTGGCCGCGCCCCTGGCCTTTTGCAGCCGCCACAACCGTTCGCTCAATCTCTTCTGGGCCCTGCTGGCCTTCGTGGCTTTAAGTTGGCAGCTCGACGTGCGTGCGATGGTCTGGTTGCTTCGCCTGCCGGGGCTGAACATGATGTCGCACAACCGCTTCGTCTTCGCCGCAGGTTTCAGCATTCTGGCCCTGGCGGCCCAAGGGCTCGAACTTCTCGGCCAAGGACGCCTGAAGACTCGCTCGTGGTTCAGTATTCCCATTGTTGGCCTGACGCTGCTGCTTGTCCTCATGGTCTTTCTCGCTGCCGTGTCGCCGGGACGCATCTCGGCGTTCCTGGCGTCAGCGGTCAATCGCGATCCCGCCATCGCGCGGGTCTACGGCGCCGACGTCACCCGGCAAATTCAGTGGAATTTCTTGCAAACGTACCTGGTGACGGCCGGTCTATGCCTGCTGGGACTCGTCGGCTGGCGCTGGATATTACTCGGGAATGAAAGGTCCTCACTCCGGCCGGAACCAGGTCGCCCAGCGGTGCCGTCGCCGCGCTGGTTTTCCACCGCCGCCGCCACGCTGATGATCGCGGAGTTGCTCTGGAACGGCTACGGCCGCTCGGCTCAATGCGACTGGCCGCTATACTATCCGGAAATTCCGGTCCTGAGCGATATCGCCCGAGCGAGCAAGTTAAACCATAGCCGCGTGATTGGCGCTGGCCGCCTGACGCTCGCGACCTTGGACGAGGCCGAAAAGAAAAACCTGGTGGTTCTCGGCGGAGGCCATGAGTGCGAGGACTGCCTGGCATCGTTGCCTTGGTTCGTGCGGGCGGAGTTGCAACCGATCGTTCGTGCTTTGCACTACGTTGAGCCCGTTTTGGCCATGGTTCCTGGCTGCTTGCCGGCCAATCTGGCCCAGACCCAGGGCTTGAGCGACGTTCGTGGCTATGATGCGGTCGATCCGGCCCGTTATGTCAACCTTGTGCTGAAGGCCGCCGATCCCCGGTCGCTGTCCCTCCCCTATGCCTTGACGGAAACAATGGTTCCCGCGATGCAGGCGTCGGGCACAGGGAGTCTGTCGAGAACCTTGCGGTTGCACCCGATCCTGGACATGCTTAGCGTTCGCTACGTGATCTTTCGCGGCAAGCCCTTGGGGGGAATCGTCCCAGCGTTTCAGGGTGAGGATTATTGGGCAATGGAGAATCAGGCGGCCCTGCCGCGGGTCTTGGTGCCGCGACGCGTGGAAACCGTCGCCGGCCCGCAGCAATGCCTCGACCGGATTGCCGACCGCGCGTTCGATGCCCGAGAGGTGGCCTACGTCGAGTCAGAACTGGCGGCACCGCTGCCGGCCACGTGCCGCGGAAGGGCCGAAATCACCTGCGACACTCCGGGCGAGGTCCGCGTTCGAGCTTCCATGGAGACGGCGGGCATGCTCGTCTTGGCGGACCGTTGGGACCCAGGGTGGCATGCTTACATAAGCGCGGAAGGCGAGGGCCTGGCGAAAGCAGTGCCGATAGAGCAGGTCAACTATGCCCTTCGCGGCGTGGAGTTGTCTGCCGGTAGATCAGAGGTCGTCTTCCGCTACGAACCCGCGAGCGCAACTTGGGGCATGCGACTGGGGGGCTTGGCCGTGGGGCTGCTCGTGTGTGGGTCAGCGTGGGGCTGGAAAAGCGCCCCTGCATAGAACGGAATTTATTCCGTTCGCTCAACGCGAACTAAACTCCGTTCTACGAAGGAACACGACTTGGCGCTTCCTCTTTTACCTGCGTTGCCTGAGATGCCGGTAACAACGCCGGCGCCGACAAAGGATTTTCGTTGTCCCCAGTTTTCGCGGTAGAGCAGACGGGCAGAAAACCGATGTGCATTGGTAATTCGGCTTGCCCCTTTGGTGCCCGTTTTAGGGAACGATGTTATGAATGATTACGAAGTGACATATGCCAACGGCGAAGTGGTAGTAATTTCGGCTTGGACGCCTGAAGCCGCCATTGCCATCGCCGAGGAAGAGGGCGATCTCAATAACTGCGCCGGGATGGCGGCGGTGACCGCCACCCTTCTGGCGACTCACCCGACCGAAGCCTAGATCGCCGCACTGGCAGAAGCGGTCAGTTTGCAAATATCTAGACCAGCTCTCTCATCTAGATAATCTCAACGAGGGAGTGCGAGACCCAGGGGATCGCTCGCTCCCTCTCTCCGATACTCACGACCCGCCACGCCGATACCCCAGAGAGGGGTACAAGGCGCGGGCTTCCTGAATTTCTTGGCTGGGTAATGCCACTCCGAATTCTCCAAGATTGCCGTTTGTAGCGGTTAGCTAGAGTTTCCCGATTATTCTGCCGATAACGACTGTAGTCGAAGAGTCCAGCCGTGAAGCCCCATCGGGCCGTGGCACTATCGGCCTCGGTCTGGTTCTCGGCTAGGCTTTCAAGCACTTCCCCCAACCGTACCGCGCTCACCGAGGACTGGCCTTCGGGGGTCAGACTCGATTTCGAGGGAGCGAAGAAGGAGTAAAATCAATGCGTGGAATGATGTGGCTCGCAGCGCTGGGCTGCGGAATCCTCTTGTCGTCGTCCGGTTGCTGCGGATTCCTGGGAAATGGCTGCGGTGGCGGAGGTTGCGGCTGCCGTGCATGTGACTCCGACTGCGGTTCCGCCTGCGGCGCACTGCGCCGTCCAGTTCGCCAACAGCCTTGCGATGACGACTGCGGCAGTTGCGGTCCTCGCAGTAACTGCGGCGGCTGCGCAAAATGCGACACTTGCGGCAATTCCTGCGACTGCTGCGGTAGCTGCTGCGAACGCAATTTCTGCTTCCATCCCTTCCGCTGGCTAGGGAATTTGTTCTGCCGCGATACCTGGTGCGGACCGACTTGCGGCTGTGGTTGCGGTTGCGGTGAAGGGTCTGCTCCCGGTGAATCGTACGGCGGGGGCGGCCACGGCGGATGCGCGAGTTGCAATCACGGCGGTGAATACGAAGGCGAAGGGATGTCTCCGGCTCCCGCTGCGATGCCGCTCCAGGATGATCCGAGCCTCCAGCCCACGCCGGCCGGTAGCGCTCCGACCAAAGCTACGAGCCAGAGAATCGCGCCGAGTTACGGCGCTAAACAGGATATTTTTCTGGGGGGACCGAGAGACTCGCGGCATTAGTCCCGCGAGTCTCTTTTTTTCTACAGCAGATGCCGGGCCTTGATCTGGAGATAGCGGTTCACCAGGGGCGCGGTCGCTTGCTCGGGAAAGGCGTCTACCCAAAGCACACCCTTGCTCCCCAGGTCCGTCAACACCTGGTGCCGCCAGGCGATGATGTCGGCGGCGGCCGCATAACGCCAGAGTTGCTTGGCATCGGGCTGCTCAATGGCCACGGCGTCGAAAAGGCGGTGGTCGCGGAGCAGGACCGCCAGCGGCAAGTGCCGCCCCACGAGGTTCGCCAGATAACGCTCGAACTCCGCGGCATTGACTTCGTCGATGATGCTCGTCACCAAGATCACCAGCGACCGCTTGCGGCACTTGGCATTCAGATAGCGGAAGGCGTGGTCATAACGCGTCTCCACCAAGCGGGGAAAGCGGTCGAACGAGGCGTGCAGCAGGCGGTTCATCTGCCGCATGCCGCTCCGCGGCGGCACGAAGCAGTCAATGTTGTCGGCGAAATGGATCAATCCCACCCGGTCGCCCTGCCGCAAGGCCACGTAGGCCAGCATCAGCATGGCGTTGAGCGAATGGTCCAGCAAGGTCAGCCCGGCAGACTCGTTGGTCATCAATCGCCCGCCATCAATGAGAAACACTATCTCCTGGCACTGCGTGGCCTGATAGTCGCGGACGGTGAGCTTGTTGCGTCGCGCGGTCGCCCGCCAGTCGATCCACTTGTGGTTGTCGTCGAGGGTGTAGTCGCGGAGCCGCTCGAAATCGTGGTCTTGCCCAATCTTCCGGCTCCGCCGCACGCCTAAGAGATTGAGGCGGTTGGTGCGAGCCAACAGCGCATACTGATTCAACTGCTGGAGATCGGGGTAAACATTGATGGTGGTGGGCGCCGAAAACTCGAGCGGCCGCTGCCAGAGGCCAAGGCGGCTGCGGACGAGGAGGAAGGCCTGCTCGATGGCGAACGCGCCCGGCGGCGGGGGCGAAGCTGGTAGTGCAACGTCGCTCGGCTACTGCCCCCCAGCACCAAGTGAAACTCCTGCGGCTCGGGCCGCAGGTCATACGGCAGACCGTCGCGGAAAATAATGTTCCGTGGCTGAGAGGAGTGGTTCGCCAGCACCACGGCAACGGGGTGGGGCTTCGCCAGTGAGGCGATGCGGCCGGTCGTACGCTGTAAGGAAAACGCCCTTCGCCGCGGCAGAGTACAAAGGTCGATTGCAGCGACCAGCGCCAGCGCGGCGTCGAGGACGAGAATCGCCCGTGTGGCCGTCGGCTCCACGACCAGCGCCAGGGTGCCCAGGGCGGGCACCACGGCCAGCCAGACCAGACCGCGGCGGGGATAGATCCGCAGCCACCACCCGAGCGCCGCCAACGGCAGCGCCAAGGCCGCGAGTCGCAGGAGCACCGCGGCGAAATTGGTCACAGCCGGGGCACCTCCACGCTGCGAATCATCTCGCCCAGCAACTCGTCGGCGGTTCGGCCTTCGACCTCCGCCTCAGCCGAGAGGATGACGCGATGCCGCAGGGCGGGCAGGGCCAGTTCCACGACGTCGTCGGGCACGGCGTAATCGCGGCCGTGGAAGGCGGCCAGGGTCCGGGCGCCTTGCACCAGGGCCAGACCCGCACGGGGCGACGCCCCCATGTGGAACTGCGGCCACTGGCGCGTCAACCGTACCAGCGTGTTGATATAGTTCAATAGCCGCGGATCGACGAGCACGTTGCTATTTTGCCGCGCGATTTGCATGATCTCCTCCGGACAAGTAACCGTTTGCAGCTCGCCCAGCCGCTGATCGAGATCGACTTGCGTGCTGTGCATCGCCAGAATGCGAGATTCCTCCTCGCTCGACGGGTAGTTGACCACGAGTTTGAACATGAAGCGGTCCAACTGGGCCTCGGGCAGGTTATAGGTGCCTTCGGCCTCGACGGGGTTCTGCGTGGCCATGACCAGGAACGGCCGTTCGATGGCGTGGCTCGTCCGCTCCACGGTAACGCGGAACTCCTGCATGATTTCCAGCAAGGCAGCGTGCGTCTTGGCGGGCGAGCGATTAATCTCGTCAGCCAGCAGCAACTGCGTGAAGACGGGACCGGGGATGAAGCGGAACTCCTGCGTCTTCATGTCGAAGATCGGGGCCCCGGTGATGTCGGAGGGCATAAGATCGGCGGTGAACTGGATGCGGCCGAAGCGGCAACCGAGCACGCGGCCCAGCGTCCGCACGAAGAGTGTCTTGCCCAGCCCGGGCACACTCTCAATGAGCACGTGGCCACTGGAGAATAAGGCCACTAGCGAGCCAAGCACGAGTTCCGCCTGGCCGACAAAGATTTTTTCAACCTCACCCACGACGCGTTCGAAGAGTTTGTGCGTGGGAGAAACGGGTTCCATGACAATCGCGGGGCCAGACGAGGGAGGGTCGGTGGGAGGCATGGATCAGAGATGCAATCGGAGATTTGAAATTTTAGATTTGTGACCCTATTTGCCTTCGCAGCGCCCGAAAACCATCCGCCCGGAGCTTTTCTGGATCACGCTCGTCACTACCACGCTGACCTGCTGGCCGATGTGCTCGCGTCCATTTTCCACGACCACCATCGTGCCGTCGTCCAAATAGGCGATGCCCTGGCCCTGCTCCTCGCCGGCCTTGACGATGCGGACTGTGATCTGTTCGCCAGGCAGGAACGACGGTTTCAGGGCGTTCGACAGGTCGTTGAGGTTGATGACCTGCACGTCCTGGAGTTGCGCCACCTTGTTCAGGTTGTAATCGTTCGTTATCAGCTTGCCGTTGAGGTGGCGGGCTAGGGTCACGAGCTTCAGATCGACTGGCTGGCCGGCGAATTCCGGCAGGTCGCGATCGAAGATTTGCACGTCCACTTTCGTGCAATCGCGAAGGCGGTGGACGATATCCAGGCCACGGCGCCCGCGGCTGCGGCGCATGCGGTCGGAACTGTCGGCGATGGCTTGCAGTTCATTGATCACGAAATTGGGAATCACCAACTGGCTGTCCACGATTTGCGTATCGACGATGTCAGCGATGCGGCCGTCAATAATCACGCTGGTGTCGAGTATGAAAGGCCGGGCCCCCTTGATCTCGCGGGCGAACTCCACGTAGGGAATAACGAAGCGGAAATCGTCCTTGGTCTGCAAGAGCAGGCTGATGCAGGTGTAGCAGAGCACAAGCCCCAAAACCAGTTGGACCCAGCCCAGGTCGGTTTCGGAGAAGCGAGGCGGCAGCAGGGGCTTGAGCACTAGTTGGGCGATGTAGGCCAGGAACATGCCCACGATCAGACCAAAATAGACCGACGAAATCACGTCCAGCCGCTTGCGGCGAATGCCCAGGTCGATCGCCACGACCCCTCCGGCAAGCGAGAGCAAGCCGCCCATTACGGCCCACGCCAGCCACTCGGGCTGCTTGGGGAAGGTAGTCGAATTAATGATCGACACTGCCAGCCCGGCCAAGGCCAGCGTGAAGATGCACCGCAAAATTATAAGCGCCATAGTGACACTATTGTAATCCCGAGCCCTCCCCGGTGGAAGCACACCCGGCAAAGTTGCAACATCCGCTCGCTTGCCAGGCGCCATGTGATACCCCATAATGGGCTGCATGGACGGCCGCCGTCAACAAATCGATACCGCGGCAGAGATTGTCACGCCGGAGAATATCGCCTTCCGTTATTGGCTGGCGGGACCCGCGCGGCGGCGCCGGCCTACGCCATCGACCTGCTCGTTCAGGCCGCAGTCCTCTTTTCCGTTTTCTGGATAACCGGCATGGCTACGGCTGCCACCGGACTAACGGGCAGCTTCCTCGGTCTTAGCCTCTTCGTCGTCTTCCTTGTGCACTGGTTTTATGGGGGTGTGCTGGAGGCCGCGTGGAATGGCCAAACGCCGGGCAAGCGGGCGATGGGCCTCCGCGTGGTTACGATCGATGGCCAGCCGATCCGGGCCTGGCAGGCCATGCTGCGGAACATTCTGCGCTGCGTCGACGCCTTGCCGATGGCGCCGCTGCTTTTCGCCGCGTCCGGTCCTGAGGTGCCACTTTTCCTCGTGGGGCTTGCCGCCGCATCGCTAAATAACCGCTTCCAGCGAATGGGCGACCTTGCCGCGGGCACGATGGTCGTCGTGGAGAAGGGCCCTCGGCTGGCCAGCGTGCTGAAGATCCGCGATGCGCGGGTCGAGCATATTGCCGCTTCGATTCCCGCGGGCTTTGCCGTGACCCGCACGCTGGGACTGGCCCTTTCCCTGTACGTCGAGCGCCGCAAGGTCTTGTCGCGGGCGCGGCGGTTGGAAATCGGCCAGCACCTAGGCGTGCGTCTTTGCCGGCGATTCAACTTGCCGCCGGAAACCGATCACGACCTGCTCCTCTGCGCCCTGTACCAGAAGGCATTCCTGGGCACGACTTCCGCCGAGAGCGAAGAGGGGACCGTGCCCATTGGCCCTTACCGAGAAATGGCAGGTGTGCCGTGAAGGTCCTGGAGCGTCTGGAATCGCGGCGGCAACACTGGTACGAACTGGACAAGCTTTGCCAGACCATGGAAAAGTCGTGGCGCGAAGTTCCGCCGGCCGCGAATGTCTCGCGCTTCGCCAATCTGTACCGCTCGGCCTGCGCCGACCTTGCCTTGGCCGACGCTTATCAACTGCCGCCGGCCACGATCCAATATCTGCATCGGCTCGTGGGCCGCGCCCACAATCAATTGTATCGCCGTGAGACGTTGCGCGCCAGTGGCTGGTTTCAAGAGATCTTCGCCAACGTTCCGCAGCGGCTGTTCGCCGACGGCTGCCTGCGGCTGGCATTGGCGATCTTCTGGGGCGTATTCCTCCTGTGCATGCTGCTCGCCTGCCGCGATCCCGCATTCGCCCCGCGGCTGACCGGCACAGAGATCCTGCAAAACGTCGAGCGGATGCACGCCGACACCGGCCACGCGGAAGGCGACCAACGGGCCTTCATGTCGGGCTTCTATGTCCTCAATAACGCCACGATCGGGTTGCGCTGCTTCGCCTTCGGCCTGTTGGCCGGGATCGGCGGCCTCTATGAAACGGTTTACAATGCCGCCACCCTGGGCGCGATTTTCGGCTACATGGCGCGTTCGCCCAGCGCGGGCAACTTTTTCCATTTTGTCACCGCCCACGGTCCCTTTGAGTTGACGGCGATCGTGCTTATGGCCGCCGCGGGGATGCGGCTGGGCTTTTCCCTGATCGATACTCGCGGCCGCAGCCGGGCCGACGCCCTCCGCCGCGCTGCTAAACGGAGCGTGCCCGTCATCGCGGTAGGCGTGGTCCTCTTTATCTTGGCAGCCGGGATCGAGGCCTTCATTTCGCCGTCCGATGTGCCCTACGCGGTGAAGGCCGGCGTCGCCTTGCTGTCGATTGCCCTGCTGATCTTCTATTTCGTGGTCCTCGGATACCCGGGGGTAAAACATGAGGCTTGACGACCATCGCATCGTGATTCGCGAGCGGAGTTACGCGGAACTGCTCGACCTGAGCCTGCACGTGCTGCGAAACCAGGCTGAGCCGCTCGCCGTCGCCCTGCTGGCGGGCATCGGTCCGTTGGTCCTGCTCAACGCCTGGCTGCTGGATCGCTTCGCCGCGGTACCGAACGGCGAGGGACCGCCTTGGACGTACCTGCTGCTCATGCTCGGTCTCGTGCTCTGGGAGTCGCCACTGGCCACTGCGCCGGCGACGCTCTGTCTGGGCCGGGCCCTCTTCAATCAGCCGTTGGAGGCAACGCAGATCTCCCGCGATTTCGTCCAGTCGCTGCCCCAGTTGATCCTCTACCAGGTCCTATGGCGCGGCCTGTTGCTGGCCACCGTGGCGGCCGGCTTCGTACCCTTCGTCGTCCATCCCTACTTGAACGAAATCATTCTCCTCGAACGCAATCCGTTGCACGCGGCGGGGAAGCGATCGTTATCGACCTCGCGGCGAAGTTCTCGGCTGCACCAGGGAAACGGCGGCGATTTCTTCCTCCGCTGGATACTCAATACATTGATCGGTCCGATCTTGATTGTCGCCATATGGGGAACGTTGGCGGTGGCCGCGCGCTGGCTGCTTGCTGAAAGGGTGTGGACACAGCCGTTCTACACCTGCCTGTATCCCGTCGCGATTTGGCTCGTGGTCGCGTACTTCGCCGTCGTGCGTTTTCTGGCCTACCTGGACCTCCGCATCCGCAGCGAAGGTTGGGAAGTGGAACTGCTGATGCGGGCCGAACTCGACCGTTGGACGAGAATGCCACAAGCAAGTTAAACGACATGGGCGCCTACCAAAACCCTCAAACTGCCATCGACGCCGGCGGCCACGCCCTGCGGACCTCCAGCGAATATCCCTGGTACGATAAAACCAACGACACGCTCCAGCGCGTAGAGGTCCCTCTGCCGGTCGAGAGCGGCTCCCATCACTTCCGCGCGGAGTTGAATGCCCTCGTCTACCTCGCCGCGCTGGCGGTGCTGGCGGCGGGCGTGACCGCCCTGCTCGTCATGATGTTTCGGGCCCGGCGGTTGCGGAGGCCGCCCAGCCGTCAGGCCGAGGCCATGCTAATCGGCGAGGCCCAGCGGATCGAAGCCCTGCCCTATCCAATTGCCCAACGCAATCTATCGCTGCTCGAACAGGCCGGCGCTTTCCGGCAGGCGGGGAATTATGCCGCCGCCATGATCTACCTCTTCAGCCACCAACTCGTGCAACTCGATCGCCGCCATGTCATCCATTTGAGCAAGGGAAAGACGAACCGCCAGTATCTCCGCGAGATCGGACAACCGACGCTGCGAATGTTGATCAACCAGACTCTGGTGGCCTTTGAAGACGCGTTTTTCGGCCATCACGACATCGACCGCTGGCGTTTCGAGACCTGCTGGTCCCGCCTGCCGGAGTTCGATTCACTGCTTATGGAGGCCCGCCCGGCCAGAGCCTGACGGAGGGAGTGAACGTGGATTTGATGCCGACTATGGCCCGCTCGCGTCTTGATCTGGGGATTATCCTCGCCCTGGCGTTGGCCTGCGCCGCCGGTTGCCGCGAGGAGGAGCTTCAGACCGTTTACGGGCAGCGCGTCGGCCCGGGCGCGACGGGCAGCGTCAACGGCACGGCTGTCTTCGCGGAGATGTTCGAAGGCGCCGGACACCACGTCTCCTCGTGGGACTCGCTTTCGCCGCGGCTGGATCGGGCCGACTGCGTGGTCTGGTTTCCCGACGACTTCCAGCCACCCGGCCCCGGCGCCGTCGCCTGGTTCGAGCGCTGGCTCGCGCCCGTCCGGGGCGGACGTTGATCTACGTGGGCCGCGATTTCGACGCCGTCTCCTGGTATTGGCGGAAGATCTTGCCCTCGACGCCGGCCGGCCGGCAGCAGGCGGTCGAAGACCTGCAAGCGGCTGCGGAAGGCGATTTTCAGAAAAGCCGCCAGAGCAACCAGCCCAACGCACGCTGCCGCTGGTTCTCCGTTCGTTACGACACTCCGGCCGTCCGGGCCAACAACATCAGCGGAGATCTGGAGTGGCTGCAGAACCTCGAGCCCGCGCAACTCGAGATCGAATTGAACGGCCGCATCGTACCGTCGCAGGACATGGACCCCCTGCTGGAGGCCGATGAAGGCCTGGTCCTTGGGCGGCTTGAGGTGGGCCGAGGGCAGATCTTCGTCGCCGCCAACGGTTCGTTCCTGCTCAATGCAACACTCGTCAACCGCGAACATCGCAAACTGGCTGGAAAGCTAGTCGATGCAATTGGCCCCGCCGGCCGCGATGTAGTCTTCCTGGAAAGCCGCCGCCTCGGGGTCGACCAATCCGCCGGCCCCGGCGGCGGCTTGCCCTTCAACCCCTTCGACATGCAATCCGATAGCGGCTCCTCGGCGCCGCGGCAACAGGCTTCCGACGACGAGTCACTCGTCCGCCACGATGATCCGCCGCCGGCGGTCGTACCTAACGGGCTAGAGTTGCTCTTGATCTGGCCGACGAATTGGATCCTCTTGCACTTTGCCTTGGTCGGCATACTCTATTGTCTTTGGAAGCTGCCGATTTTTGGCCTGCCGCGACCTGAAGAGCCCTCCGCTTCTGCGGATTTTGGCCGCCACGTCGATGCCGTGGCTGCCTTGCTCCAGCGGACCGCCGACCGCCGCTACGCGCAATCGCGCGCGAAGCACTATCAGCAAATCGTCAAGAAGATCGACTGACGTCGTTATTCAATCTTCAAGAGTTCGACCAGGAAATGGAGGGACGCGCCGCCGGGAATGGTTCCCGGAACGCCGCCGTCGCCATAGCCCAGCTTCGCCGGAATCTCCAATTCGATCATTCCGCCCTCTCCGACCAACTGCATGCCTTCAGTCCAGCCCTTGATGACTTGATTCAGGGGAAACGAGATCGGGCTCTTGCGGTCGTACGAGCTGTCGAAGACCTTGCCGCCATCGAGCCAGCCATGGTAGTTCACTTTCACCGAGTCCGCGGCCTTGGGCATTTGGCCCTTGCCCGCGCGCAGGATGCGATATCGCAGGCCCGAGGCCGTCTGCGTGAACTGCTTCGGGGCATCTTTGGCGATGCGGCCGGCCCCAGCGGGAAGTTTGGGGTAGTCAACCTCTTTTTCCTTCGATGCAGCAAAACTTACTTGCGCACCCAAGAGCGACACTACGATAGCACAAAACAATACGCGAAACACAACAGTAGCGGACATGAAAATCTCCTGGAACTTGAAGCCCAGCCGACGGCCGGCTCGGGATGAATGGTTACTTGAGGGATCAATTCTCGGGGAAATCGAAGCAGAATGCAAGTCTCTGGCCGCGGCCCGGTTGTGCAAGTCCTTTCCGTTAAGTAGGATCAACTACGAAATTCATTTTGACATATATTGGCAAATCCAGAGAAAGACATACCCGTGGCATCGACGCAACGCGCACATTCGATTCCTTTCATTGCACTGTTGGCTATGCTGGCGGCCGGCGGGGCGTGGGCCGAGGAAAAGTCCGATCAGCCGTGGCTGCGGCCTTACACGGGTCCCTCTCGGGCCGACGTCGATGCCACGTCTTTGGACGGCAAGGTCCTTTGTGGCTACCAAGGCTGGTTCAACACGCCCGGTGACGGTGAAGACTTCGGCTTCAGCCACTGGGGCGAAGGTCTCCAACGTCCGGGCGGACGGTTCGTGGTCGATATGTGGCCCGATGTCTCCGAGTACGACCCACACGATTTGTGCGCCGTCCCAGGGTTGAAACTGCCCGATGGTTCTCCGGCGCGACTCTACAGCGCATTCCGCAAAGGGCCGGTGTTGTTGCACTGCCAGTGGATGCGACAGTATGGAATCGACGGCGTCTTCCTCAGTCGTTTCGTGGGCGAGACAGCCAGTCCGGCGCGGGCCCGGCACGTCAACATGGTGCTGGCCAATGTCCGCGAGGGTTGCCATCGCGAAGGTCGCGTGTGGGCGATGATGCTCGACCTCTCCATGGGCCGTGGGGCCGCCACGGCCCTGGTGAAGCGCGACTGGAAGTTCCTTTGCGATGAGGTCAAGGTCCGTGAAGATTCTCGCTACTTGCACCACCAGGGCAAGCCGGTGGTGTTGCTTTGGGGCCTGGGATTCCAGGACCGCCCCTGGTCGGCCAAACAGGGAGAGGAACTCGTCGACTTCTTCAAGAGGGATCCCAAGTACGGCGGCGTCTACCTCATCGGCGGGATCGATCCGCACTGGCGGAAGTTGCAACCGGCATCGCGGCCTGAACCAGCTTGGGCGAAGGTCTATCGCATGTTCGATGCCGTCAGTCCCTGGGACGCCGGACGGTATCGCGACAACTCGGGCATGGATCGCGTCCGCAAGGAGGTCTGGGAAGCCGATCTCGCCGAGTTGAAACCCCAGGGTATCGGCTATATGCCGACGGCCTTCCCGGGTTTCTCGTGGGACAACCTCTTCCGCAAGGCGCCGGGCACGACCATGATCCCGCGGCACAAGGGAGAATTTTATTGGCGGCAGTTCGCCATCTTCAAGGAACTCGGCATCCGCACGGTCTTCGTGGGGATGTTCGATGAAGTCAACGAAGGCACGGCGATCTATAAGGTGGCCAACCAGACACCCGTGGGAAAGTATTTCGTCACATACGAGGGGCTGCCTTCGGACTGGTACCTTCGATTGACCGGCGCGGCGACGCAGATGATCCGCGGGGAGATTCCCTGGTCGAAGACGATTCCCAAGAAACTGCTGGAAAAGCCGCCGGTACAAGGCGAGTGAAGGAGAGGTGAAGAAGGCGAACTAGACGCATTGATGAAAAGGGCCCGGCCAAGCCGATAAATATAACCGCCTTGTCCTCGGCAAAATCTACTCATACTGCCCCGATTACTCATCCGCACCAAGCTTCTCGAATATCCCCATCGCGGGGGCTATCATATGATTTACCTCACGCGTTTCTCTCTTGCATGCTTTGCAGTCGTTCTCTTGTCCTTTTCCGGCTGTTCCACCGGTACGGCTTTCGATAGCTATCCAGGCGCGGCGGCCGTGTTTGGCGGTAACAGGACCGCATCACGACTGCCATCCGACGGCAATCCGGGAGTGGCCTACGTGGCCGGCGATCGTACTTGGGCGAATCGAGACTAAACAGGCCTTAGGACCTAAGAAGAAGGCACGACTGCCCGCGAGAGCGGCGAGCAAAAACCGAGTCCTGCGCTGGCAGAACCGTTCGCTCTTGCCGCCTCTCTCCGCTTTCCGGCGCGGTTGACGCCGGCACAAACGGGCATTAGGCTGGGAGTTCGGCCGCTGGCACTGGAGTGCGGGGAGAGGGGTTGAGCCAGCCGCGGAAGAAACGCCCCCGAATTCTTGGAGAGTCCTCATGACTGTGCAGTCTTCTCCCGTCGAAAACCTGCCAGCGGCCGCGCAAGCCCTCGCAAATCCCCACTCGCCAACCATTTCCTCTGTCATCCAGGGCATGTTTAATGCCGGCCACCCACTGATCTACCTCCAATCCGCCGAAGAAGACCGCGTCATCGGCGTACTCAGCCGGATGGCCGAACAAAGCCGCGGCGGTCGCATGGACCTGTTTATCTGGAGCGTGACCGAGGGACTGCAACTCAACGGCAAGCCAACAACGGACCAACCCGACTCGCCGCGCGGCACTCTGGACTTCATCATCGCGCATGACAAGCCGGCCATTTTCCTGCTGAAGGACTTCCACGAGTTCATCCGTGACGCCGTGGATATCCGCCGCCGGCTGCGCGACCTATACTATCAATGCCTGGACAGGAGAATATTCGCGGTGATCTGTTCGCCGGTCAAGATCATTCCAACTGAAATCAATCGCGAAGTCGCATTCAGCGACCTGCCCCGGCCGGACTTGAAGGAACTAGAGGAATTGCTGCAAACCGAGGCGGCATCCATCAGCGGCGGCGCCAAGCTGGAACTGCCCAAAGAAACTGTCTACTTGCTGACCCGCGCGGTGCAAGGATTGAGTTTTCATGAGGCCCGGCACGCCTTTCGTCGGGCGATCACCGAGCATGGCCAGGTTGAGGCTTGCATCGTCCACACGCTGGAACACGAAAAGCAGCAACTGGTGCGCAAAACCGGCCTGGTGGAATTCGTCCCAAACACCATCGGCATTGACCAGATCGGCGGGTTGGGCGTCCTCAAGAACTGGCTCAAGCAGCGGCGCGACTTGTTCTTCTCCCGCGAAAGCCTCTCCGTGGAGATCGTCCCCAAGGGCCTGCTGCTCATGGGTGTCTCAGGTTGCGGCAAAAGCCTCTCGGCCCGTGCGGTGGCGAACATTTTTGAGTTGCCGCTGTATCGCATCGACATGGTCCAGGTCTTCTCGTCGGGCATCGGAAACGCAGAACGGCATTTCTCCTCCGCATGCCACACCCTGGAAGACGTCGCCCCAGCGGTGGCCTGGTTCGACGAAATGGAAAACGGCATTTCGCGCGAGCACCAGGATGAATCCGGCGTGCTCGATCGCATTTTCGGTTTCTTCCTGACCTGGATGCAGGAAAAGACACCCGGGCTGTTCGTGGTCGCGACGGCCAATCGCATCGACCTGTTGCCGGCGGAAATCATCCGCAAGGGCCGGTTCGACCAGGTATTCTTCGTCGACCTGCCGGAACTCGACGAGCGGCTGGAGATCTTCAAGATTCACCTTTCCCGCCGCGGCGTGGACCCATCCGGCATAAAACTGAATTGGGTGGCCGACCGCCTGGAAGGCTGGACCGGCGCCGAAATCGAGCAGGTCGTGGTCACGTCGCTGATTGCGGCGCGCCTCGCCAACGAACCGCTTACGGACGAGCATCTCTACCGTTCGATGCGGCAGATCGTGCCGCTCTCCAAGACCATGAAGGAGCAGGTCGGCGCGCTCCGCGCGTGGGCGTTTGATAGGGCCCTTCGCGCCTCGGCGAAGAAACAGTGAGTCTCTCGGCGAACAAACACTGAGTCCGTGGCGGTGGCCGTGAAAATGCCCTCACCCTCACCCTCACCCTCTCCCCTCACGCCTCCCCGTCTTTTTCCGTTTTCCTTTTCCTTTTTGCCCCGGGGCTTGGAATCGCCGCCGTCGTCGAGTATCCTGACCGGTTGACACCCTCACTGTTGCGAAAGGCCCCACCATGACCCGTCTGCCCCTGATCCTGACCGCGGCGCTGGCCGTCGGCGCCGCCGGCGCTGGCCCTGCCGCAGCGGCAACGAAAGGCAAATCCATGTCCTATGGCGATGTCCGCGAATTCCTGGCCAAGCACACCCAACTCATCGAACTCACCAACGACAACGGGGCCCGTGTGGCCGTCTGCCCCGAATGGCAAGGCCGGGTGATGACCTCCACCTGCGGCGGCATGGAAGGGCTGAGCTTCGGCTTCGTCAATGACGAGTTCATCACCGCCGGGAAGCCTAACCTCCATTTCAACAACTTCGGGGCCGAAGAGCGGCTCTGGCTCTCGCCCGAAGGCGGCCAGTTCAGCCTTTGGTTCGCGCCGGGCAAGCCCCAGAACCTCGACAATTGGTTCACGCCGCCGGCCTTCAACGAAGGGGCTTGGAAGGTCGTTTCCACCGAACCACTTCGCATGGCCACAACGATGCGCCTCAAGAACACCTCCGGCACGGAGTTCCATCTGGACGTCAACCGCGGCGTCCACCTACTGGGCAATTCCGATCTCCAACGGATGTTCGGCGCGTCGGCGGCGGCCAAGATCGCCGCGCCGGGCGTGAAGTGCGTGGCCTACGAGACCGACAACCGCCTGACTAATCGAGGGGCAGACATGACCTGCGACAAGGGGCTCGTCTCCATCTGGATCCTGGGCATGATGAACTGCGGGCCGCGGACGGTGGTCATCGCGCCCTACAAGCCGGGCGCCGAGGCCGAGTTGGGTCCCGTGGTCAAGTCCGATTATTTTGGGCCCGTCCCGCCGGAGCGGCTGCGGACTTTGCCCCAGGCAGTGCTGCTGCGGGCCGATGGCAATTACCGCTCGAAGATCGGCATCTCGCAGCGGAGGGTCCGCAACGTCCTTGGTTCCATCGATTTCGAGAACAACGTCTTGACGCTGGTCCACTTCAGCATGCCGGACGACCCGACCAAGGTACTTTACATGAACAACCAATGGGGAGACCGGTCCGCCGAGCCCTACAAGGGCGACGTGGCCAACAGTTACAACGATGGGCCGCTCGGGCCGGGCAAGAAGGGGTTGGGGCCGTTCTACGAGGTCGAGTCGCTTTCGCAGGCAAAGCCTTTGAAGACGGGCGAGTCGCTTGCCCATCAGCACTGCACGATCCACGTCCAGGCCGACCCGGCGACCCTGGCCGCGCTGGCCAAGGAAGTCTTGGGCGTGGACTTGGAGCAAGTCAGCGCGGCGATGCTAGCGAAATAGGCTCGAGGAAAACAATGTCGCTGGCAAACGGCCGCGGCAGCCGCATGTCAAAGCCTTCCTCCATCAGCTCCTTGCCGGTTTTGTGCAACGGCTCGATTGAGCCGTCCTCGCACGAGAGCGCGTAATGCACCCTGGCGTCCAGCCCTTTGAGCCGGACGGTTTCACGATCATTGGGACTGCCGGGCCGGAAAACGTAGACGGCGCCCTTGCCCGTCGCGGGGTCGAAGTACTCGACGCCGTCCCATATCTTGTCGTCCGGTCGCGGGAAAATGTGGTAGAGGTTGCCCGATCGGACCAGCGGCCGTATTCTGGTCTTGTAGGTGTTCACTGCCCGCTTGATTGCTGCCCGCTGGGCGGCAGTCCATTTGGGACCGCCGTTGCCACCGTTGGGGGCGTCGGGATGCCAATAGGGCGCGCCCAGTGACGCTGAGCGGAATTCATAGACCGAGCCGGTGGCCTGCCACTCGGCCCAGGAGCCCGAGATCGTCGCAATCTGCATGGGGTGGAGGGCGTAGGATGCGTCGTAGAATGCCCGCCGCGCGTCGACCGGGTAGTAGCGGTCCTGGTCCTGGATCCTCAGGGCCCGCCGCATCACGCCAAAGTCCTTAATGCTGCCCCCGCTGGAACAGTTCTCGTAACCCAGATTAGGGAGGGTCGCCTGGAGTCCGTCGGTGACTTCATAAAAGCCCTTGGTCTGCCAGTAACCCAGGTCCTCGGCGTAGTGGGAGCGGCACCCCGGCCCGGAACCGCCCGTCTGCAACACCGGCCCCGCAGTGCTGTCGGTGCGGAAGAAGTCGATGTGGAATCGGTCATAGAGACTCTTGAAATCGTCCTGGCGGTGCCGTATCCCCGCGGCGGTCGTCATCGACGGATTACAGTTCCAGTACAGCCCGAAACGCAAGCCATGCCGGTGGGCATAGTCGCACGCCGCCCGCATGCCCTTCGGCCAGTACTTGGCGTGACCGACCGGCGGGTGCGGCTGGTGCGTCACGTCGCCATTCCACCAATTGACGTCGATCACCACGTCTTCGAACCCCAGCGGCGCGATGTCGTCGATGAGTGGATAGTATTTCGCCTCGGCAGGCTGCCAGCTTCCTTGCCCCTGCCCCGTGGCGGCGAAGGCGTTCCATTCCACCCTGGGATACGTGGGGTCGTTGCGCAAGGCGGGGGGCATGGAGTAGCGGAAAAGGTACTTGTGCAGGCTGTTGGCCGCGTCGTCCAGGTCGCCACGGTAGGCCCCAATGAACGCCGGCGGCACCTCAAATGTCGCTCCTGGGGCCAGATTGGTCCTAAAACCGTCGCCGTTGCCGACCTTGATTGTTGCGCCGGACGCTGCGTTGCCGGTGACGGCGATGCGGCCGATGCTCCACTCCCAGCCCAGGTAAACGCCCCGCGCCCCGCCCGCGTCGACGGCCACGAAGGGAATGAAGGAGCCGTCGTGTTCGGCGATCGGCAATTCCTTCCGATAGCCGCGGACCAGCGGCTCGCGATAAACGCCCGTCGCATCGGGCACGCTGGCGTCGTTCTTGATGCAGGTCAGGGTGGTCTGTTCAGCGGCCTTTTGGCCCGGGCTGGCAAGATGGACTTGCAGGCTCTCTTGCTCGTAGATCGTCACCGGCTTATCCGAGCGGTTGGTGATAAACATCGCCTGGCGGATTGGCCCGGGCCCCGGACGTGCCTGCCAGACCGACTTCAGCTCCATAGCGGGCAGGGCGTTGGCGAAGGTGATCGTGAGCTGCCTGCCATCGCTCTTGTCCACGGCGGCCCCGCGGTAGTTCCACTTGGGGATCGTCTGGACTTCCGCCACGTCGATACGGCCGATCAAGGGCAGCGGAGAATCGGCCGCGGTCCAGTTCCAGCCGTCGGGCCCGCAAAGGCGGCGGATTACCATCCCTCTTTCGCCGTCGATGCCGACGCTTAGCGTCGTATCGGCGGTTCTTAGCGTCCATTCGAGCGTCTCGGCCGCCGGCCCTTCCGCACGGGCATTTGATAAATTGGCGGTCAGCACAGCGGTGCCAATCACCAGAAGGTCCATAATTCGACTCATCGGCGACTCCTGGAAGGCGGCCCACGAACGGGCTTAACAAACGGGAAAACGAAATGCCACGAAAATCGATTGTAGCGTCCCGTCCACCCGGCATAAATGCCCGGCCTGTCACCAGCTGAAGCCGAAAACAGGCGTGAACGCCCGTCCCTCATGCCGCGGGACGAAATCGGCATGACTTGGATGCGGTTCCGGAATCATCTCCATCTTTCCGACGAAAGTGTCCACCCCGGCTATCCATACCGGCCAATTTATGCGCGACAAAACTGGCAATCAAGTCCCAGGATTATTGCGATCTCCGCGACTACACTGGGGAAATCAGCCCGCGAGTCGTCGGCGTATCCCTAAGCAATTCGGGGCTAATAGGTTATGCCACGAAACCGGCATCATTTGATCGGCTGCTGGCGCCAGCGAAAATGGCAGCCAACGAGACATTGCCTATATACCAGGCACTAATTTAACAAGAAAGTAACGCTTCCCAAGAACAATTTGCGGCGTAACCCATTGACATGCTTTACTTTCCAGATTGCGCCGCGTACAGTATGGCTCTCGCAATCCATTTTTCGATTTCCTAATGTTGATAGAAAGTGAAATAAGCGCATGAGTGGCAGCACGTCGCGTCTGCAGGCGATCAAGGCCGTTACCAACTACCGACCCATTTCGCCCCCCTTGAACTTCGCCGAGACGCCTTCCAGCGAACTTTACGGCTCCAATGTATTTGGGCTGACAGAGATGCAGAAACGACTGCCCAAACAGGTCTTTCGGTCGCTGAAGCGGACAATCGAGAAAGGCGAGAAGCTTGATTGTTCTGTCGCCGATACCGTGGCCTCGGCCATCAAGGCGTGGGCGATCGAAAAAGGCGCCACCCACTACGCCCACGTCTTCTATCCGTTGACCGGCTTGACAGCCGAGAAACACGACAGCTTCCTCGCCCCCAACGGCGACGGCGGCGCAGTCGCCGAATTCTCCGGCAGCGCGCTGATCCAAGGCGAGCCCGATGCGTCGAGTTTCCCCTCGGGCGGCATCCGCGCCACCTTCGAGGCCCGCGGCTATACGGCCTGGGACGTCACCAGCCCCGCCTACATCCTGGAAAACCCCAACGGCACTACGCTCTGCATCCCCACGGCATTCGTCTCATGGACCGGTGAAGCCCTGGACAAGAAGACCCCTCTGCTCCGCTCGATGCAGGCCCTGAACACGCAGGCGCAGCGGGTTCTGAAACTCTTCGGCCATACCGATGGGGCACTGGTTTCATCGACCGCCGGACCGGAGCAAGAGTATTTCCTCATCGACCGCAACTTCTACTTCGCGCGGCCCGACCTGTACACCGCCGGTCGGACGCTGTTCGGCGCCAAGCCGCCCAAGGGCCAGGAGTTCGAGGACCATTACTTCGGCGCGATCCCCGAACGGGTGCTCGCCTTCATGCTCGAATCCGAGCGGGAACTCTTCAAGCTCGGCGTGCCGATCAAGACCCGTCACAACGAAGTGGCCCCGGCCCAGTATGAAATTGCCCCGGTGTTCGAGACGGCGAATATCGCCACCGACCACCAGCAGATCGTTATGATCACGCTACGTCGCGTCGCAGAGAAGTACGGCATGGCCTGCCTCCTGCACGAAAAACCCTTCGCCGGCGTCAACGGCTCCGGCAAGCACGTCAACTGGTCGCTAGGCAGCTCCAGCCAGGGAAACCTGTTGGACCCAGGCAGCACGCCGCACGCCAACATGCAGTTCCTCGTCTTCTGTGCCGCGGTGATCCGGGCCGTTCACAAGTACTCGGCGCTGCTGCGAGCCGTGGTTGCCCATGCCGGCAACGACCACCGCCTGGGCGCCAACGAGGCCCCGCCCGCCATCATCTCAGTCTTCCTCGGCGACCAGTTGAGCGACGTCTTCGAGCAGATCAAGGCGGGTGGGGCGAAGTCGTCCAAGGGCAAGGGCACGCTGACGGTCGGCGTCGACGTGCTGCCGCCCCTGCCAAAAGACGCGGGCGATCGCAATCGCACCAGCCCGTTCGCCTTTACTGGCAACCGTTTCGAGTTCCGCGCGGTCGGCTCCAGCCAGTCGATCGCCGGTCCACTGGTTGCCATGAATACGATCGTTGCAGAATCGCTGGATTATTGCGCTTCGGCCCTGGAAAAGGCCACCGGCGGCGATTCGGGCAAGCTGCCCGGCGCGGTGCAGACGCTGCTCAAGGAAATCTACGACAAGCATGGCGCCATTGTGTTCAATGGCGACAATTACTCCGAGGCATGGCATCAGGAAGCCGCCAAGCGCGGCCTGCCGAATTTCAGGACGACGGTCGACGCTCTACCCACGCTGCGCACGCCGGAGGTCATCGACTTGTTCGAGAAGTACAACGTGCTCAGCCGTCGCGAGACCGAGAGCCGCATGGACATTTACCTCGAGCACTACATCAAGTCGGTCAACGTCGAGGCCAAGCTCACTATCGAGATGGCCAAGACGATGATCTTCCCGGCGGCAATCCGCTACCAGGGTGAGCTGGCCGTGACCTGCGCAAACCTGAAGGCGGTCGGCTACACGTTCGACACCGACACGCTCGACGAGGTGACCGCACTGGTGAAGGAATTGCAGGACACTACGGCCGCCTTGGAGAAAATCTCGTCTCGTCATCACGGGGGCGGCAGTCTGTTGGAGGAGGCCAAGTGCTATTGCAGCGAGGTCGTGCCGGCCATGCTCGCCGTCCGCAAGGCGGCCGACGAGTTGGAAGGCATTGTCGCCGATGACCACTGGCCGCTGCCGACGTATCAGGAGATGCTGTTCATCAAGTAGCCGGTTCTTGACACCCCCAGGGATTGCAGGGAGACTAAGGGGGTGCCCGTCAGCCTGGCGAGCGGGCATCCCCTTCGGTCCTTTACCTTTCCGCGGTGTTTGGCATTGCCAGGGCTGCCTCCAACCGCTTTGGGGACTCCCATGGCCGCCGTCAGCAAACCGCTTCGTCAGCCCGGCCTGATCGTTTACTTCTCCGGGCTGGGCACCTCCGCCTTGGTGCTCTGGCTGGTGCACTATCTTAACGCCAGCCACCAGTTCAATATCATGGGTTGGTACGTCAACGGCATCCTGCCCGCCGGGGCATTGGGCGTCGGCGTGCTCAGCGGTCTGGGCTACGCGATCGCCTCGCGCTACCTGCAGGTGAAGCTAACGCGAGGCTTTGTCATCGGCATGCTCACGACGGCGGTCCTCGACTACATCGCCGCGCAGTACCTTACTTACACGCAGATCCTGGATCAATTCCATCTCTCGGCAGACCGCTACACCTTTCTCGACTACATTCGCCGGATCTGCGAAGGGATGGCCTTCAAAGACGAACACAGCGACAAGTTGGGCAGCCCGTTGGGCGCATGGGGCTACCTCTTCAAACTGCTGGAAATGGGCGGGTACGCCCTGGGCGCCATGGTACCGTCGGCCACGGTGTTGAAGATGCCCTACTGCCAGAAATGCCAGAAATATCTCTTGCCGCATCGCATCGGCCACCTGCGATCGCCCGATTCGTGGGCAACGGTGAAGCGGCTCGGCAGGAAGGACCGCCAGGCGGCGCTGCAGCGGGTTGCCGGCGCGTTGTTGGAACGCGTTCGACCGCTTGCTGCTTCGTTGGCCGTCACCCCGTTGGCCGAGACTGAGTCGGCCATTGCCGCCCTGGAGATGGCCGCCAGCAACGATGCCGCCGCGCGGGTCGTCTTCACTCTCAAGAAATGCCCCACTTGCGATTCGCACCACGTGGAGATTGCGCTGTTCACTTACGCGGTCGATAAGCGGCCGGCGACAAGCAACGTGGCCAAGTTCGACAAGACGGCGCCGCGAGATGAGGGAGGCTGAGTTACGGGGACATGCCCATCGCCGGCCCAAACCGCCTTTTCAGTGACCGCACCTCCCGCTATGATAAGGGATTCCACCTCAATCATACATTCGCGTCCCGGTAACGATATCCATGAAAAGCGACGAATTGCGGGAAAAGTACCTGTCGTTCTTCGAGTCCAAAGGCTGCGTCCGCCGACCTAGCGACGTGCTGGTGCCCCGCTGGGATCCCTCGGTGCTCTTCACCCCGGCCGGCATGAACCAGTTCAAGGACCACTTCCTCGGCCGCTGCAAACTCGACTTCACCCGGGCCACAACCTGCCAGAAATGTCTCCGTACGGGCGATATCGACAACGTCGGCCGCACGGCCTACCACCACACCTTCTTCGAGATGCTGGGCAACTTCAGCTTCGGCGACTATTTCAAGCGGGATGCCATCCACTGGGCCTGGGAATTCCTTACCGACAAGAAGTGGATGGGCGTGGAGCCTGAACGGCTCTCGTCCACGATCTATCTTAACGACGATGAGGCGGCGGGCATCTGGCTGGATGAGATCAAGCTGCCGGCCGACCGCCTCAAGCGGCTGGATGAGGACGAGAACTTCTGGCCGGCCAGCGCCCCCAGCCAGGGGCCCGACGGCGTCTGCGGACCGTGCAGCGAGATCTACGTGACCACGCCCCGCGGCTCGGTCGAGGTCTGGAACCTGGTCTTCACGCAGTTCAACCGCGTCGGCCCGCCGCCCAACAACCTCCGCCCGCTGCCTAGCAAGAACATCGATACCGGCATGGGCTTCGAGCGAATGGCCTCCGTGCTCCAGGGTGTGGAGACGAACTACCACATCGACATTCTCCGGCCGTTGGTCGAAGCGGCGGGCGAGGTCTGCCACAAGAAGTACGCCCCCGAAAGCGATCGTGAAATTGAGCGGGACATCGGCCGCCGCCTCCGCCGAATTGCCGACCACGTGCGGGCCTGCTCGTTCGCCATCCACGAGAATGTCTATCCCGACAACGAAAAACAGGGCTACGTGATCCGCAAGCTGATTCGCCGGGCTGTGTTGGACGGTTACCAGATGGGCATGCACGAGGCGTTCCTCTACCACCTGCCGCAGGTCGTGGCCAACCTGATGAAGGGCCCCTACCCCGAGTTGCAGGAGACGGTCCAGCGCGTGGCCCAGGGCTTGCGGAACGAGGAGAGCCAGTTCTTCGAGGTGATCAACGGCGGCATGCCGCGGGTTGAACGGCTATTCGAGGAGACGACGAAGGCGAAGTCCAAGATCGTTTCCGGCCGAGAGACCTTCAACCTCCTGCAGACCTACGGCTTCCCGCCGGAGTTGACCGAGACGCTGGCCATTGAACGGGGCCTCGAGCTCGACTGGGATGGCTTCAGGAAAGCCCAGCAGAAGCACGAAGAAGCGTCCGGCGCCGGCCAGCGAAAAGAACTCTTCAAGCAGGGGCCGCTGGACAAGATCCGCGAGACGCTGCAATCGAGCGAATTCATCGGCTACGAGTCGGAAGCGGCTCAAGCTACGGTAATGGGCCTGCTGGTGAACAATGAGCTTTCCTACAAGCTCGACGAGCTCGACGGCGAGCTGCCCGCAGTGATCGTTTTGGACCGCACGCCCTTCTACGGCGAGATGGGCGGGCAGGTGGGCGACACCGGCTGGATCACCGGTCCTAAGGGCCGTTTCCAGGTGACCGACACGCGGATCGAGGACGATTTCATCCTCCACGTGGGCCATCTTCGCGATGGCAAGATCGAGTACAAGGACCGGGTCGAGGCGGCAGTCGATTCCCCGCGGCGGCAGGCCATTCGCCGCGCCCACTCGGCCACGCACCTGCTGCAATACGCCCTGCAGAAGACCTTGGGCAAGCAGACGCACCAGAAGGGATCGAAGGTCGAGGCCGACCTGCTCCGCTTTGACTTCAATTTCGACAAGGCGCTCTCGCCCGACCAGCTTGCGACGATCGAGACCGAGGTCAATGCCCGGGCGATCGAAGCCGTGCCGGTGCAATGGACGCTGATGCCCAAGGACGAGGCCCAGAAGCTCGGGGCGATGATGCTGTTCGGCGAGAAGTATCCGGATATCGTCCGCGTGGTCTCGATGGGCGAGTACAGCAAGGAGCTTTGCGGCGGCACGCACCTGGCCAACACGGCGCAGGTGGGGCTGATGAAGATCGTCGGCGAGGAGAGCATCGCCAAGGGCATCCGCCGCATCACGGCCTTGACCGGCCTGGCCGCGGTAGAGCGGGTACAGCGCGACGAATCGCTCTTGCGACGGATCGCCTTGACGCTGCGTGCGGCGGCCGAGGACCTGCCCGACCGCGTCGAGGCCCTGACGAAGCAGGTCCGCGAGTTGCAGAAGAAGGGGGCTGCCGCGCCGGCGGCGGACGGGCTGGGCGTCGACCAGCTTATGGCGAATGCGGTGCAGTTCCGGGGGGTGCGGATCGTGGCGGCCGACGTACCCGGCGGCACGCCGCAATCGTGCCGCGACCTGATCGACCAGTTGCGCCGCAAGGCGGCCCCGGTGGCGGTGCTGCTGGGCACGAAGCAGGACGAGGGCAAGGTGATGCTCGTGGCGGGCCTTAGCCGGGACCTTGTCGATCGCGGGCTGGACTGCGTGCAATGGATCCGCGAGGCGGCGGCGCTGCTGGGCGGCAAGGGCGGCGGCCGCGCCGACCTGGCCCAGGCCGGCGGCAAGCTGCCAGAGAAATTGGGCGAGGCACTGGAACTGGGGCGACGGGAGTTGGAGAAGCGGCTGGCTACGTAGAACGGAAGTTAAACCGACCACTTAGCACTCATTGCTCGGCCGAAGTATAAGCCCGGCAACGGCGCGTCGTCAACGCGGCCGAGGCATTTCAGGCAATTTCCCGCCGCTCTTTCTCGCATATTCTTCCCTCGCCTCCTTGGCGCTTTCCGCGTCACAACCTTCCCAGCCGCTGGGGGCAACCAGCCACGGCAACAAGACTTCCTGGTGCGCGGCCTTCTTGGTTTGCGTCCGCGTCTCGATTTCCTTCTTCAGCGCCGCAACGTAACGGGCCTTCTCGTCAGCCGTGAAGACGTGCCCGCGGCCATCGTCGCCCGGCAAAGTTCCGCGGACCGACTCCCACTGCTCGATCGCGCGCTGGCACAAGCTTGCTTGCATCGCATACAGCGGCTTGCGCTGGCGGACCCAATCTGCCTCATGCTTCCAGTATTCCTCTTCGGGTCGGAACGTCGTCGGCAGTCGCCCGGGAACCGAAGGCAAGTGCCCCGTGAAGCCGAGGCACAGTCTCGCGTCGAGCATGTCGCCGCAGAGCGATCCCAGCGAAAAGTTCTTCGCGACCCGGCCGCGTGTGGCCGTCAAGACATAGCGGTCATCGCGGTTGTGTGCCCGTAGTCGCCACCACAGGTCGTCGGCCCGGTTTCTCAGCACGGCCTCCAGCGCCCGCGCACCCGCTGCTGCTCCGACCAGTCGTAGTCGTCGCCGAAAAGCGGGATCGTGGCATCGCCGACTGCTATCAACCGGGGCGGCTTGTTGCGGCTGGCCATGGCGTCGATCAGCACCTCCAACGACTCGTTCGGATCCGCGCTGGCCGTCAGCCGGAGGAGGTTCTCCGGATCAAGCGGCGAGCGGACGCGCATGATCCTGAAGTCTTCGGGCCGGACGGCTCCGGGGTTTGCCCGCATAAAGGCCTGCACCGTATAGTTGTCGTCGATCATGTGCTGCTGATAGCGCTTCATGCCGAAGACCCTCCGCTGGACGACCTGTTCGTGGGCCGCAGGCCCTTTCTCAGGTCGCTGCGACGGATTGCGAAACGGCCGCGTAACGGAAATTGCCCCGCGGATCAACGTCTGGTCGCCGCCGAAAAAAATGTTGCTCCCTTCCTCGCCGACGGCGTAGGATTCGGTAGTCGCGTCGGCCGCGTCCGCGGCTTCTTTGGGCGACTTGCCGTCGCTGATCGCCTGTTGATAGGCCTCGCGGTGAATCAGTTCCCGGCCGCGATCGAAGTGCGGATTTTCGACCCACACCTGGTCGCCCGGCAGCAAATTGTCGCTCCCGCAGCGCCGTTTCCAAAGCAGGCCCTCGCCTTCATTGGGCAGCCCGGCGGGAAATGCGTTGTGGCCGATCAGCTTGTTGAGTGCAGCCAGTCCGGCCGTATTCCCCGCGTCACGGAAGTAGCGGATGTACCCTTGGACGATGGTTAGCGAAGAGTACTTGTAGCACCAGATGCGAGGAATGGGTACGCCGTCGTTCTCGTGAACGGTCCACAGATCGGCGATCGCCTCGACGGCCGTGCTTTTGGGGGCCACCACAAACGTGCCGTTGGACAACGTCCAGTGCCTGGGGTTGCGGGCCTCGGGGTTGTCGTCGTCCGGCGTGATAACGTTGCCGGCCAGCGCCGCCTCGAGGATGCAGAGTCTCACCGTCTGCTCTGCCTCGGTCAGCGTGGTCTTCGTCAGAATCTCATGCGCGCGTGCGAGGATCCGCACTTGATCCGCGGTCAATGAAAGAGAGGATCCCGCCTGCCGGGGCGCAGCTATTTGCTGCCCCGGCAAGGGCAATGTGCAGAACACGATCAACCAGAGAAATATGACCGCAGGCACACGCCAGACGGTTGAACGACGGCACAAACAATCTGAGTACATGGAAGCCACGCATGCTCCTGTGCAATAACCGGGTACAAGGTGAGATTCCGCCGCCGCATCTCCGCCTGTTATTGCGTCAGCCTCGCCAAGGCCGTTTGCGGCCGTGGGCTTTCTGCACGTTCTCAATCGCGATCTTGACGTCGCTCTCGACCTGAAAATCAAACATCCCCGCGATAATGAAATCGGCGCCGTGACGGTAGGCGTACGAGAACGCCATCCGTGGCGGAATCGCTCCGGCCGCCATCACCTTGAATGCCACCCAGGGCTTTCCGACGGTCTCCATGAAGGCAATCGTTTCTTCGGGATTATTGCACCACATGTTGTCGTCGTTCGCGTCGTGGTCGGACGAGTCCGGTCCCATCCAGTCGTATTCCTTCCGCCGCGTCTTGGGCGTGGCCGACCAATAGCGATCCATGTGCAGCGTCTTCACATAGAAATCGGCATTGACGTTGTGCTTCTCGCAGGCCATGGGCATGTTCAGCGAGTGGCCGCCCACGCCCGCCGGCAGGCCCTGGGCCTTGATCAGTTCAATCATCTGTCCGATCGCATCCATTTTGCCGCCGTTCATCATGAATGAATCTGTAACCCCGCCGTGCGAATAGATCAGTGTCGCGCCCAAATCCACTTGCCGTCGGATCGTGTCGTTCATTTCCGCCTTATTCTCGTGGAGCGTAACGCAGACCATGGTCTGGATCTTGTTGCTCCGCTGTTGGTTGTACTTGGTCACCGTAGCCCAGCAAGCAGGGTCCAACTGGATCGTGTTGATGCCGCAAGCCTGCGCCAACTCCAGGGTCTCGAAAACCTTGGCCTCAGTGTTGTAGCTGGTGAAGAGCTTGGAGGCGTACATCAGGTCGCGGCTATGGGCCCAACCACCAATCAAGTTGCCACCCATCAGTAGCCGGCTGATCGACACCTTGCCGATCTTCCCGCAGGGAAGGCTGCCCGGTGGAATATCCGTCTTGGGCCTTTCCGTCTTACTCACTTCCGGTTGAGCAACGCCGCTTGCCGTCGCGGCCCGGAGGATATTCTCCTCGACGCTGGTGTATGCTGCACCGATCCCGACCGCGCCCGCGACACCGCGGGCCAGAAAACACCGCCGATCTGTCTTGTCTGCCATGGCTGGCTCCTTTTTTGGAAAATGGTTCTATGCTTGAATTCCAGAATGGGAAACTGGCTCGTCGAACGAAAAATCAATTCCCCTCGTGCGTGGACATCGAATAGGGCAGGTCCTCGCCGGCAATCTTCCGCACCTTCGGCTCGGGCCCCAGTTCGACTTCCAGGGTCCCGCCTTGCATCATGCGGTCGTGCGCAATCCAGGTTGCCGTGTGCTCGCGGCCGTCGAGGGCCCGCTTCTGCACGTAGACGTTTTGCGCGGAGTTGCCCAACGCGGCCACCACGAACGTGTGGCCGTTCTCCAGGTGGATCGTGGCCTTGGGAAACAACGGGCTGGTCAGCACATACTCGGCCCGGCCGGGCGTGAGCGGATAAAAGCCCAAGGCGCTGAGCAGATACCAGGCCGACATCTCGCCGTTGTCCTCGTCGCCCGCAAACCCCTGCGGCCCGGCGTTATAGAACTCGGTGCAGGCCCGCCGCGTCCACATTTCCGTCTTCCAGGGTTGGCCGGCCGAGATAAACATGTAGAGGATGTGATGCACCGGCTGGTTGTTGTGGGCGTACTGGCCGACCTTTAGCGGCGGCATCTCCCGCATTTCGTGGATCGCGCCGCCATAGCCCTTGGTATGATAGGTGGACGGCATGGAGAGCAGCTTGTCGAGCTTGGCCGCCATGGCGTCCGGCCCGCCCACCAGGTCGATCAGGCCGGCAAGGTCCTGCTGTACGGCCCAGGAGCACTGCCAGGGGCCGCCTTCGACGTACGAACCGCCCCAATCGAATTCGTCAAAAGGCTCAACCCACGAGCCATCGTCGCGGCGGGCCCGCATCAAGCCGACCCGCGGGTCCCACGACTTGCGGTAGTTCTTGGCCCGCTCCATGAGCACCTTATAATCGTCGAGCTTGCCGAGCTTTTTCGCCACTTGAGCCACGCACCAATCGTCGTAGGCGTAATCGAGCCCCGACGACATGGCATAGGCGCAGTGGCCGTCGGCGACATAACCCCGCTTGACGTATTCGTCCAGGGCCTGCCGGCCGACGTTACCCGATGTGGGGGCGACGAAGGCGTCCTTGCGCATGCCCTCGTAGGCCGTTGCCAGGTCGAGGCCCGGCACGCCCTTGACGATCGCGTCGGCCAGAACCACGTCGATATGCGTGCCGATCATGCAACCGCGGTTGCCCGGGCTGGGCCATTGCGGATACCAATGGTTCTCGCGGTAGGCCTGTACCCAGCCCTCGATGATCTCCCGCCACTGCGCCGGATAGACCACCGAGTAAAAGGCATAGACCGTGCGGTAGGTGTCCCAAAAGCCGTTGTCGGCGTAGAGCACGCCTGTATGGACCTTGCCGTCGTAGGGGCTGCGATGGATGGGCTTGTCGGCCTCGTCCAACTCATAGATGCGGTGGGGGAACTTCAGCGCCCGGTATAGGCAGGTGGCGAAGGTCTTGCGCTGCTGGTCGGTAGCGCCCTCGACGGCAAGCCGCTGGAAGTGTTTTTGCCAGACGGCGGCCGTTTTCGCCCGCACGGCGTCGAAGCCGGAGTCACCCACTTCGCGGCGGAGGTTGCGCTCGGCCTGTTCGTAACCGATGTAGGAGGAGCCGATCTTGATCTCGACGGTCCGCCGCTGGGTAGTCTTGAAGTTCACGGCGGCGGCCACGTCGCGGCCTTTGCGGGCGGCACTGCCCGCCTGGAAACGGTTTCGCTCCATGGTCCCGGCGGGCGTGACGTCGCGGTCGAACTCGATCACGTAATACGCGGCGAAGTCGGTGGGCCGGCTGGTGACGCGGACGGTGCGGCCGGCAACCTCCACCTGCGACTGCCCGGCGGGCAGAACCAACAGCCGCCCCAAGTTGCCCGCGGCGAAGTTCAGCCGCAGCACGGCGCAGCGCTGCGTGGCAGTGAGCTCGGTGGTTATGTGGTAGCGATCCAGTTGGACTTTTACGTAATCGGGCCGCCAGGTCCCGGCGGCCACGTTGTACGGCGAAGCCCGGCCCTGCGGCGAGAAGTCGAGGAACCCGGTCTGGGGCATGACGACGAGTTGACCGTAATCGCCCATCCAGGGGCTGGGCTGTCGCGTGGCGCGGAAGCCCTCCAGGCTTTTGCCGCTGTACTGGAAGAACCACGATCCCTCGCCCGTCTGTGGCGACCAGTCGGTCATGCCCCACGGCTCGCCGACCAGCGGCAGGGTGTTTCCGTGGGAGAATTCAAAGCGGGAATCGGTCCCCTGCAAGGTGTTGACGTCGTCGAGGCACGGGCAGGGCGACTCGGCGGCCTTCACCCGCTGCAAGGAAATCGCGGCAAGGGCGAGCGTCAGGAGCGAAAGGCGAGCGGGAGTCATAGGAAAGTCCCTGGAATGCGATGAAAGAACGGTGAACCAGTCGAGAGGGCGAAGATTATTGTAACAAGAGACGACCGGCGTTGCCACCAGCAGCAAGCAGCGCGGAGCGAGCAGCGCGGAGAATGTCTGCGGCCGGTTACTCGCGTGCGGGTTCGGTAGATCGTTAGGCTCGTTGCTCCCCAGCAGCCCGGCGCGGCATCCGCAATCCCACCGGCTAGCCCGGTGGATCGTTAGGCTCGTCGCTAGGGCGCGGCCAGGCGAGGCATTCGGAATCCCACCGGCTTGCCCGGTGGATCGTTAGGCTCGTTGCTACGGAGCGGCCCGGCGCGGCATTCGGAATCCCACCGGCTTGCCCGGTGGATCGTTAGGCTCGTTGCTACGGAGCGGCCCGGCGCGGCATTCGGAATCCCACCGGCTTGCCCGGTGGATCGTTCGGCTCGTTGCTACGGAGCGGCCCGGCGCGGCATTCGGAATCCCACCGGCTTGCCCGGTGGATCGTTAGGCTCGTTGCTACGGAGCGGCCCGGCGCGGCATTCGGAATCCCACCGGCTTGCCCGGTGGATCGTTAGGCTCGTTGCTACGGCGCGGCCCGGCGCGGCATTCGGAATCCCACCGGCTTGCCCGGTGGATCGTTAGGCTCGTCGCTACGGAGCGGCCCGGCGAGGCATTCGGAATCCCACCGGCTTGCCCGGTGGATCGTTAGGCTCGTTGCTACGGAGCGGCCCGGCGAGGCATTCGGAATCCCACCGGCTTGCCCGGTGGATCGTTTGGTTCGTTGCTACGGAGCGGTCCGGCGAGGCATCCGGGATCCCACCGGCTTGCCCGGTGGATCGTTAGGCTCGTTGCTACTGGCAATCCTCGTCGGCCGCTTCCCACTTACGAACATACGCCGCTATCTTGGCGGATTCCAGGCTGCCATAACTCCCAAGGTAAGCGCTGGGCTGCCACAGTCGCTCCACGCGCGCCCGAATCACGGAGTTCGGAGAATCCCTCCACATCGACTCCTGGGCGGCGTTCATCAAGAGTACGGCGAGCTTCGCGGGCGAAAGGCTCGGATGAGTCCGGACGGCCAAATGAACATGGTCGGGAACAAACGAGACCTTCTCGATGAACATGGCATGTTGGCTCTGCACCTGTTGCCAACGCTCCGCCGTGGCTTCTGCTTCCGTTCGGCCAAAGACGCCATTTCGCTTCCAGGTGGATAAGACAATGTGGAATTGCAGGACCGTCACGGCATGGCTTGCGGCCAAGCGCTGCTCGTCGCATGGATTTCGCACGTAACTCGTGACGAACACGGGCGGGAGGGGGCGCGACATGTAGCCGTGGTGCTCGCCCTGGCTCTCAAGGTAGGCCAGTACGGCCTCCTGGGTTGAGTTGCCGGTCGTGCAGGCAAAATACCCCCGGCTGAGAAGCTTCTGCGATTGCGATGGCTTGAGTTCGCCGCGTAGCCATTTGCTCACTCGGCCCTTGATCTTGCTCACACAGGCCGCCACGGATTCGGTCGGCAATAGGCTTGCAAGGACCTTGACATCCGACTGGCTTGCGGACGCTTCCAAAATGTGAACGTCATACTCCTTCAGCAAGCAGTCGAGCGTTTCCCGATTGAGCCTCGACAGGGCCGACTGGACCGTCGCGCGGTGGGTCCGCCAGCGAAAGTAAACGCGGAAGCAGCAAGCGAACTTGAGTTCTTCAAGCTGATAGGGCTCAATCAACACGGCAATTTCCCCGGGCGCGTATGTTTCGCGGCCAAAGAGCATGATACGCGATGTTTGGCGCCAGCGATACCGAGGAGGTGTAGCTTCAAGCGTAACTATCCACCGGACAAGCCGGTGGCATTCGATAGGCGGCGGCCTCGCTGTAGCAACGAACGTTAGCATCCACCGGGCAAGCCGGTGGCATTTGACAGGCGGCGGCCTCGCTGTAGCAACGAACGTTAGCATCCACCGGGCAAGCCGGTGGCATTTGACAGGCGGCGGCCTCGCTGTAGCAACAAACGTCAGCATCCACCGGACAAGCCGGTGGCATTTGACAGGCGGCGGCCTCGCTGTAGCAACAAACGTCAGCATCCACCGGACAAGCCGGTGGCATTTGACAGGTGGCGGCCTCGCTGTAGCAACAAACGTTAGCATCCACCGGACAAGCCGGTGGCATTTGACAGGCGGCGGCCTCGCTGTAGCAACAAACGTTAGCATCCACCGGACAAGCCGGTGGCATTTGACGTGGGCTGGAAATCTTCGCCCCGCGCAACTACCATGAGAACTTGCGCCCGCCCGCCCACCTTCCCCGAGGGAATCCCCATGAAATCCTGCGTCCTCACCCTGATCCTACTGACCGCGGCCGCCACTGCTATGGCCAACGATGAATTGTACCCGCCCGCGCCTGCCGCGCAATCGGCCATCCAAATCGACGGCCAAGGGTTCATCATCCACGGCCAACGCACCTACATCGCCTCCGGCTGCATCCACTACCCTCGAGTGCCGCGGGCGTTATGGCGCGACCGCATGCTGCGGCTCAAACGGGCCGGGTTCAACACGGTGCAAACCTACGCCTTTTGGAATTTCCACGAACCCCGGGAAAACGAATGGGACTTCTCAGGCGAGAAGGACATCGGGGCCTTCCTCGACACGGCGCAGGAGCTTGGCCTGTACGCCACCGTCCGCGTCGGGCCCTACGTCTGTGCGGAGTGGGATTCGGGCGGATACCCGATCTGGCTGAAGTTCAAGCCGCCCTTCAAGGTCCGCACGGCCGATCCCGGCTTCCTGGCCTGGAACGACCATTGGTACGACAAGATCCTGCCCATCGTGGCCAAACATCAGATCCACAAAGGCGGCAATGTGATCATGGTGCAGTTGGAGAACGAGCACCCGCAGGGCTGGGGCACTGTCAGCGGCGATCCCTACTTCGATCATTTGCGCCAGAAAGCCCTGGCTGCGGGCATCGAGGTGCCGTTCTTCTTCAGCGGGCTGAACCACGGCAACGGGCCCACGCCCGGTAATCTGGCGGCCGGTCGCCAAATGCCCTGGTACAGCACCGAGTTCTGGCCCGGCTGGTTCGACCTTTACGGCAATCTCGCCGCCAAGCGTTTCCACGAAGTGGAGCGCGACAACTGGAAGATCCTTGCCGGCGGCGGGGCGGGCCACAACTTCTACATGCTCCACGGCGGCACGAACTTTGATACATGGAACGACGACAGCGGGGCCGCCAGCTACGACTACGGCGCGGCCATCGGCCAGTGCGGCGACCTGCGGCCGATCTATTACCGGATGAAACGAGCGAACTACTTTGCGCAGATTCTGCCGGAGCTTCGCGAAGCGGGCGCCAAGATTGAATTCGACGGCAACAGCCCGAAATCGGTGACGTTCAAACCAAAGACCAAAGACGATGTATTCCGATCGACAGCCCGCATTCTTGGCGCGGGGAAGTGGATTGAGACCATCGTCGTCTACGGCCCTGCGGGCGAAAGCGGCAGCCTCCAACTCGGCGAAAAAACCATCAAGGTCACTTTCCAGGAAAACGAACCCGAGGTCCAGGAAATCAACTTGCCCCATGGCGCGCGGCAACGCATCGTGGCGATGAGCACTGCCCTGGCCGACCGGACGTGGTTGGTCGATGGGGTCGTCATCTGTGGCCCGGCCTTCGTGGGCAATGCGAAGGTCTACCACGGTACGGTTTCCTCTTTGACCATCGAGCGTCCCTACGGCCAGCCGTCGTGCGGCAAGGTCATCGTCTACGGCGACAAGGTCCAACAGTTTGCCGTTCACTCCGACCCCACGCTCGATTCAACCCCCGCGCCAAAACTGGGCAATTGGCAGATGCGATTGGCCCCGGAAGCGGCCGCCGATTACGACGATAGTGGATGGATGCAATCCGCCGAGCCGCAGCAGATGGGCGCCGACGGCGACATCAGCGCCTTCGCCTGGTACCGCGCAGTAGCGGACGTGAAGACGGCCGGACCGGCGAAGTTCCGTTTCAGCGGCAGCGCCGACGACCTGGTGATCATGGTCAACGGTCGCCGCTACAATCGCGAGGCGCCGCTGCCCGTCGGCCGCAACACGATCGCCATACTCGCCTCGCACCACGGCCGCGACAAGGCCTGCGGCTACATGGGCACGCTCGATAAATTCGCCCGCAAGGGGATCTTCGGTCCGGTCGAGCTCACCGTCGGCGGCAAGAAGACTAACGTCTCGCCTTGGAAGATGCGCGGCGGCGCAGGGTCCGCGGAGGGCAACTGGGAGCCCGTAAACCTCCCCTCGCCCTCTGGGAGAGGGGCAGGGGGTGTGGGCCATACCGGCCGCCCCGCCTTCTTCCGCGCGACATTCAACTCCAAGACGATCGCCGGCCGCATCCTGCGGGCGGAGACCAAGGGCCTTTCCCGCGGCACGATGTGGCTCAACGGCCACAACCTGGGCCGCTATCCAGAGAAGATCGCGGCCCCTGGCATCTATCTGCCCGAATGCTGGCTCAAGGACGGCGAAAACGTACTGGTAGTCTTTGACGAAGAGGGCGCGGCGATCGACCCCGTCAAACTGGAGGTGGAAAAGGCCGCCAGCCGCGAGGTGATCGAGGTCTCCCAGGAGTGCAATGCCTCGGTTCCGCTGGTTGTGCCCGCCGAGCCCAAGGCGGCCGATCCGGCCTTGTCCAACAAGGGGAACCTGGCCTTCCGCCGACCGGCAAAGGCCTCGTCGAGCCAGGAAGGCAACTCGCCCGAGCAGGCCAACGACGGCGACGCCGACACCCGCTGGTGCGCCTCCGACGGCAGCCTGCCGCAGTGGTGGCAGGTCGATCTAGGCAAGCCGCACGACCTGGCCGGCGGCGAGATCTGCTGGGAATTCGACGGGCGGAATTACCAGTACGTCGTCGAGGGGTCGGCCGATGGCAGCACGTGGTCCGTCCTTTGCGACCGCCGCAAGACGAAGGACCTTGCACAGGAGCAGAAGCTTGATTTCAGGGCCGCCGGCGTGCGCTACGTCCGCATCACGGTGACCGGCGCCACTCACGACCCCTGGACCTGGGCCAGCATCGCCGAGGTCAAGCTTTGGGAAGTGAAGTAGCCGTAGGGTGGGACCAGATCGAGGAGCGAGCGAACCCACCATGATCGGCTGAAACTCGCATTATGATTGCTGGAGCGCAGCCTCCTCGCAGTGTACAATGGCAAACCAGCGACAAGGCTCAGCCCTGCGTTGCTGCCCGCCCTAAACCTGCTTGCCCCTGGGAGACATCACATGTTCACACCGCGATCCTTCCTCGCCTTCGGCCTGCTCCTGCTGGCCGCCCTCACCGCCACCGCCCAAACCGATACGGCCCTGACGTACACCGACCTGGTCCACCGCATGACCAACGTGTCGCGTCTGGCCGTACTGCCCGAGCGGGGTGAAAAGTGCGGCATGTGGTCGAGCTACGATCGGGCTAGCCGCTACGACGAGGCCACCGGCAAGTACGTCAACTGGGACGCCAACGGCGACGGCGGCGGCGTGATCCGCAGCGAGGGCGATCGCGTGGTGATGGCCGAAATGCAAGGGCCGGGCTGTATCTGGCGGATCTGGTCGGCCGCGCCGGACAGGGACACGTAAAGATCTATCTCGACGGCCAGGCCCAGCCCGCCGTCGATATGCCGTTTGTCCACTATTTCGATGGCAAGCACGCCCCCTTCGCCTACCCGGCGCTTTCCTACGACTTGGGGACCGTCGGCTGCAGCGGCCAGAACCTCTATCTGCCCATCCCGTACCAGAAGTCGTGCAAGGTTGTGGCCGACAAGGGCTGGGGAAATTACTTCCACTTCAACTACGCAACCTACCCGCAAGGCACGAAGCTGCCGACCTTCAGCGCCGCCCTGGCCGCCCAGCACTCCGCGGAACTGCAAACGTCCAATGACTTCCTCGCCCACGGGCTAAGTACCGATCCGGCGGGCAAGCGGCCCGCCGCGGAAACCGTCTCCCGCGCGATCGACACCGCGCCGGGCCAGACTGTTGAAGTGGCGCGTCTCGATGGCCCGCGGGCGATCACCGCCCTGTGGGTCAAAGCCAAGTTTGCCGCGCGCGAGGAGCAGATCTCTGCCCTCCGCAAGATGGCCCTGAAGATTACCTGGGACGGCCAGCCCCAGGCGGCGGTCTGGTGCCCGCTGGGAGATTTCTTCGGCACGGCCCCCGGCGTGAACCTCTTCAAGACGCTCCTCAGCGGCATGACCGATAAAGGCTTCTACTCGTATTGGTACATGCCTTTCGCCCAAAGCGCGGTTGTCGAGCTGGTCAACGAGGACTCCGCGGCGCATCACGTCGAGTTCGATATTACCCACGCCCCGCTGGGTCGCGAGTTCACCGGACTAGGGCATTTCCATTGCAAGTGGCATCGCGACACGGTCGAGCTGCCTCGCGATCGCTGGCCCGACTGGCTCATGCTGCAAACGGAGGGCCGCGGCCGCTTCTGCGGTGTCTCGCTGCACGTCTGGAACCCGCAAGGCGGCTGGTGGGGCGAGGGTGACGAGAAGTTCTTCGTCGACGGCGAGAAGTTCCCGTCGACTTTCGGCACCGGCTCGGAGGACTATTTCGGCTATGCCTGGGGCAACCCCGGTTTGTTCCAGAAGCCGTATCACGCCCAGACCATGAGCCAGGATAACCGCGGCCATCAATCGCTGCTTCGCTGGCACATGGTCGACAACGTCCCCTTCCAGAAGTCGTTCGAGGGCTGCATCGAAAAGTACTTCCGCAACGACCGCGGCACGCTCTACGCTTGCACGGCCCGTTGGTATCTCTCGCCCGAGGGCGTCGATCACTATCGTCCCGTGGCGGCTGCCGACCGCGACGGCTATTACACGCGCGGGCAGATGGTCGTCGCCGGGCTGAAGATCCTTAACGAGCCGCACGGCAGCACGGAGGTCCAGGGGCTGACGGGCTTTGGCGGCTCGAAATGGAAGAACGACGAGCAGCTCTGGTGGACCGGCGCAGCCCAAGGACAAGTTGGTCCTGGCCGTGCCTGTGGCCAAGGCGGGCAAGCACGAAGTGATCGTCCATTTGACTAAAGCGCGAGACTACGCCATCGTGCAACTCTCGCTGGATGGCAAGCCGGCTGGAAAACCGATCGACCTCTTTAATCCCGAGGTGGTCAACAGCGGTCCGATCAGTCTGGGCGTCCACAATCTGCCCGCTGGCCAGCACCGCCTGACGGTGGAGATCGTCGGCGCGGATCCGCGGGCTGTGAAGGCGTACATGTTCGGCATCGATCGCATCGACGTGCGGCCCGCTGCGGTGACTGCCGGAGGCATGAAATTCCTGCGGGACGTGCCCTATATCGAGGACGGCCATGAGCGGCACCTTCTGGACCTCTTCCTGCCGGCAAAGGCCGCGGGCCGCTTGCCGCTAGTGGTCTGGATTCACGGCGGCGGCTGGCAGGCGGGCAGCAAGGAAGGTTGTCCGGCCCAGTGGCTGGTGGGCAAGGGCTACGTGGTGGCCAGCATCAACTACCGTCTCAGCCAGCACGCGGTTTTTCCCGCCCAGATCGAGGACTGCAAAGCGGCCATCCGCTGGTTGCGGGCCCACTCCGCGGAATACGCCATCGATCCCGATCGGATCGGCGTCTTCGGCGGATCGGCGGGAGGGCACCTCGTGGCCCTACTCGGCACGACCGGTAACGTGAAGGACCTGGAGGGCAACGGCGGAAACCTCGACCAGTCGAGCCGCGTGCAGTGCGTGGTCGATTGGTACGGCCCCACCGATTTCGTCCATTGGGACCCCAAGTTCAACTTGGACGTCAATGGCATGATCGACCGCCTCCTCGGTGGCGATTTCAAGAGAGTCCGGAGAAGGCCCGCAAGGCGAGCCCACTATTCTACGTGGGCAAGGACGCAGCCTCCTTCCTCATCGTGCATGGCGATATCGACCGGCTCGTACCACTGAGCCAAAGCCAAGAGCTGGCCAAGGCGCTGAAAACGGCGGGCGTCGAGGTCACGTTACAGGTGCTCAAGGGCAGCGGTCACGGCGGGATGGAATTTATGAATCGCGAGAACATCGGGCTGATCGAGGACTTCCTGCGCGGCACCTGAAGAAGTAGGTTGGCTAGATCCACGCGAGCCGACAGTTGCCCGACGATCGCCAGGCGGTGCGGACGCTTTGCCGGGACCGCAAGCGGCCACTGGATTTGGCCCTCGCCGATTTCTTCGACGCCTGTTGGAGTGCCGGCCTGAAAGATCAGGTGCAGACGGCCCTCGAGGCCTTGGGCCCCCAAGAGAAATCGAATGAGTCGCAACTGGGCGGTCAGAGTTTCTTGGATCGACTTGAACATCTGCCCGCGACGGAGGGAAAGAGCGACGCCAAGCCCCCCGATGGCGGCCATCAGCCCGGACGCCGTTGACCAAAGTCACTGACATCGGCCATTTCAGAATGCAAGAACGCCAAATCCGCAACAAAATGCTTGCCCACAGCGCGGGACCCTGATATAGTGTATCCTGGAACTGTTAAATGCGGTGTCGGCCAGTATTAATCGATCCATCGCCAGACGATTAGGGAGGTTGTGGCATGCTCGAAACTGTGGCGTCCTCTGAGCGGCAACTCAACGACAATGACATCGACGCCGTCGATCAGCTCCGCAACGTGTATCACGTGCTGCGGCAGGAGCTTAGTCGCGTGATCGTCGGGCAACACGACGTGATCGAGCGATTGTCAATTTGCCTGTTTGCCCGTGGGCACGCGCTGCTGATGGGCGTGCCGGGCTTGGCCAAGACTCTGTTGGTCAGCAAGGTTGCCGAGACGATGTCGTTGCGGTTCAGCCGCATCCAGTTTACGCCCGACTTGATGCCGATGGACATCACCGGGACCGATATCCTTCAAGACAAGGCCGATGGCCGGCGGGATTTCGAATTTGTCCACGGGCCAGTGTTTGCCAATATTGTGCTGGCCGACGAGATCAATCGAGCGCCGCCCAAAACCCAGGCGGCCATGCTCGAAGCCATGCAGGAATTCAAGGTCACCGCGCTGGGGAAGACGTTACCGCTGGATCTGCCGTTTCTCGTGCTGGCAACGCAGAACCCCATCGAGCAGGAAGGCACTTACCCGCTCCCCGAGGCGCAACTCGATCGCTTCATGTTCCTGATCGAACTCGACTATCCGTCGGAAGACGAAGAGATCGAAATTGCACGGACGACGACCGGCGACGCGCTTCCGCAGTTGAAGCATCTCTTGACCGCCTGCCAGATAATCGAGCATCAAAGTCTCGTCCGTCGCATCCCGGTTCCAGACCACATTTACGCCTACGCCACCCGGCTCGTGCGCCGCACCCGGCCCAAGGATCCTTCCGCTCCATCTTGGCTGAAGCCTTTGGTGGGATGGGGAGCCGGCCCACGAGCCGTGCAAAACCTTATTCTCGGCGGGAAAGCGCGGGCGGCGCTGCTGGGCAGTTACATGGTCCGCTTGGAGGACATTCAAGAAGTCGCAGCGCCCGTGCTGACCCATCGCGTGATCACCACCTTCGCGGCCCAGGCCGAAGGAATCGGCGCCAAGGAAATCGTGAAAAGACTGCTGGAGGAAACTAACGTGGACGGAAGAAGCTGAAAAGCTGAAACTCGGTCCCTTTGATCGGCCGGCACCGTCCAGGCGCGCAGCGCAGGCGAAATGATCCTGGAAGTCATGCGACGGGTGTTGGGGAGGGATGGGACACCCAACGCCAAATCTGGTGATTTACGCGCGAACTAGCGGCGTTTTCCGCAGCGGCCCGCTACCATAGGCGCCATCAGCTGCGGCCCCCCTGCGGAGATAAGAACGGGTAGTTGCCGAGAGCTTGGCACCCTGATATACTTCATCCCGGAGTAGCAAGCCGTTGCCTCTGCCTTGGGAGTCGTCTTGTGTTCCCTGAGCGCCAGTCTCGCAGTTTTCTCGATCCGCGGGCGATTGCCCGTCTGGCGGCGGTTCCGTTGTGTGCCCGCTGGCCGATGCTGGGGAGCGTCTCTGGGCGGCATTCCAGTCCTCATCGCGGGGCCAGCGTCGAATTCGCCGAATACCGGAAGTACGTCCCTGGCGATGATTTGCGGCGGCTGGACTGGCGGGCCTACGGCCGGTCCGATCGCTTCTATCTGAAAGAATTCGAAGCTGATACCAACCTCCGCTGCTGCATCGTGCTGGACACCAGCGGTTCAATGGATTTCGGGTCCGACGGCACGAAGATCCAATACGCTCGCAAGCTTGCCGGGGCGTTGAGTTACCTGGCGGTGCAGCAAGGCGACGCGGTGGGCTTGTATTGCGTGGCTGGAGGGCTGATCAAGACCATTCCGCCGCGCCGCAATCCGGCGCACCTGATGCACATCTTCGACATTCTGGAACAAGTCCGGCCTGCCGGGCAGACACAGTTGGTGCCCGTCCTGCACGAGTTGGCCGAAACGGTAGACCAGAGGGCATTGATTGTTGTCATCTCCGATTTGTTCGTGGAGCCTGCGCTGCTGCGCCGCTCCTTCGACCACTTGCGATTTCGCAAGCACGACGTGACTACCTTCCACCTGCTGGATCCGCGCGAGCTGCGTTTCGATTTTCATCGGCCGATGCGGTTTCTCGACATGGAAGGCGGCCCATCGATCTTTGCCGAACCCAACGACATCGCCGATCGCTACCACAAGGCCATCGGCGCGTACCTGAACGACTTGCGGGCCCTCACCCTGGAACTGGCGATTGACTACCACCGGGTGAGCCTCGACGAGGACTACGAGAAAGTACTGATGCGGTTCCTTGTCGGACGAACGCGGATGCGAGGGCTGCGATGAGCTTCCTGCAACCGCTGATGTTGCTGGCGCTGCCGCTGATCGCGCTGCCGATTCTCATTCACCTGATCAACCAGCGCCGCTACCAGACCACGCACTGGGGCGCCATGATGTTTCTCCGGGTGGCCCACCGCATGTCGCGCGGTTACGCCCGGCTGCGGCAATGGCTGATCCTCTTGTTCCGCACGCTGGCCGTGGCGGGACTGATTCTCGCAGTGGGCAGGCCCTTGGCCAGCGGCTTGCTCGGGCTCACGGCCGGCGGCCGGGCCGATACAACAATCATCCTCATGGACTGTTCACCCAGCATGCAGCAGCGCGACGGCGGCGGGGGAACTTCAAAACTTGAGGCCGGACGCCGGCAACTTGCCAACACGCTCGCCACGTTGGGCTCCTCGCGCTGGGTATTGATCGAAAGCACAACCAACCAGCCTCGCGAGATTCCGTCGCCCGCCGCGCTATTGGACCAGTCGCGCGAGGAACCGACGGGCGCCGAGGCCGATCTTCCGGCAATGCTTGAAGCGGCGCGGACGTACATTCAAACCAACCGGCCGGGACGCACGGAGATATGGATCTGCTCCGACCTTCGCGAGAACGATTGGCATGCCGATAGCGGGCGATGGCGGACTCTCCGCGATAGTTTCATGGAACTTGCCCAAGGCGTCCACTTCCACTTGCTGGCCTATCCCCAACTGGCAAACGGCAACATTGCGGTCCGCGTCACCGGCGTCCGCCGGCAGCAGTCCGGCGAGCGGGCCGAGTTGTTGGTCTCGCTCGTCTTGTCGCGTGAAGGGCAAGCGGAAGGCAAAGCGACGGTCCCCGTCGAATTCCAAATCGAAGGGGCCCGCTCCACCGTAAACGTTGAGATGGTAGGGCCGCAATTTGAGCTGAAGGATTACCGCATCGCCCTGGAGGGCAAGCACCAGCGCGGCTGGGGGCGTGTTTCCCTGCCCGCTGACGCCAACCCGGCCGACGACGATTTCTACTTCGTCTTCGACAAACCAGCGCCGCGGAGCGCCATCATCGTTTGCGAGGACCCGCAGGCCGCGTGGCCATTGCAGTTGGCAGCGTCGATTTCTCCCGACCCCGCGTTTGCCTGTGCCGCAGAGGTGGTGCCGCCCGACCAACTTGCTGGCGCTGCCTGGGAGAAAACCTCTATGCTCATTTGGCAGGCTCCGCTGCCGCAGGCGCAGCACGCAAAGCTGGTGCAAGCGTTCGTGGAACGGGGCGGGCAGGTGATATTCCTTCCGCCCCGGACCCCCGGCGTTCAGGAGTTCCTCGGCATGCGCTGGGGCGGCTGGATCGGCGGCAGCCAAGAGACCTCGGTCGAAACCTGGCGCAGCGATCAGGACCTATTGGTCCACACGCTCAGCGGCCAGTCGTTGCCCGTCGGCGATCTGAAGGTCAGAAGGTATTGCAAGTTGTCTGGAGAGGCTACGGCGCTGGCTGTCTTGCGGGGCCGATCCACACCCGAAAATACCGGGCTGGACTCCCGGCGGAGCGAGGGAATGCCAGGCGCCCCTCCGCTCTTGGCCCGGGTTGCCACGGAGTGCGGCGGCGTCTACTTCCTGACCACCACGCCGGCCCCGGCCGACTCCTCGCTCGCTGCCGACGCCGTCGTACTTTACGCCGCCGTGCAGCGTGCCATGGCTTCGGGAGCGGCGGTGCTGGGCAACACCCGCAGCCTGATCGCCGGCCACCCGCCCCTGGGCATTCCGCAACCCTGGCAACGTCTTGCCGGCGCCGATAGTGCTCTTTCCACCGAGTACCCCTACTGCCCCGGAGTTTTCCAGGCGGGCGACCGCTTGCTGGCCGTCAATCGACCTGCCGCCGAAGACCAGGCCGCCGTGCTGGACGATGCGCGCGTGGCCGGGCTTTTCAATGGCCTGGATTTCGCTCGCGTCGATGACAGCGCGGGAAGCACCCGGGCCTTGGTGCAGGAGATATGGAGACTGTTCCTCCAGGCGATGATTATCGCAATGTTGTGCGAAGCAGTGCTATGCATGCCGAAGCCGCGCTCAAGCGAGGGTGGCACGTCCCTGCGTAGAACAGAGTCTATTCCCTTCGCCCAAAACGGATTTAATTCCTTCCCGCGCAGTGACGTGCCACGCTCGCCCGAAGGAGTTGCTCCGTGAACACGCATGCGCTCACCTTCCTGTGGACGCCATGGTCGGCCACCGCCGCGGCGCTGGTGGTGCTGGGAGCGGCCGGCTTGTGTTTTGCCGCCTGGCGGCGGAGCGGTTATCGGGCGTCGATCGGATTGTTGGAACTGCTGCGGTTGACGCTGATCATCGTGGCGGCGCTGCTGCTGAATCAGCCCGAGATCGTCCATGAATACCGGCCTGAGGAAAAGCCGTCGATTGCCGTGCTCTGGGATGCGTCTCCCAGCATGGAGACCCGGGACGCCACAGCGACAACGGCTGGTGCCGTATCGCGTCGTCAGGCGGTCGCCCCGCTCACGGATGCCTCGTTTTGGAAGCAACTCGACAAACGATTCGAAGTGGTCGTGCAACCGTTTTCCGGCCCCGGTCCAGGTCACGGCAGTACGGAACTGTATGGACCGCTGGCCGCGGCCCCGGCCAAGTTCAAGAACCTGGTTGGCGTCGTGCTGATTTCCGATGGTGATTGGAATGCCGGTCTGCCGCCGGTCGAGGCCGCAACCCTCCTGCGAATGAAGGGGGTGCCCGTGCTGGCGGTGCCGGTCGGCAAACCCGAACGGCTGCCCGACGTCGAAGTTCGCAGCCTGGATGCGCCACCTTCGCGGTCCTCGGCAAATCGGTGCGAGTTCCCTTCACGATCGAGAGTTCCCTGCCCCGCGACTACGTGACAACCGTCGTGCTGCGTTCTTCCGGCGGAGAGGAAGTTTCCAAAGAAGTCCGGATCGCGGCCATGGGAGTTACTCACGACTGGCTGGCATGGAAGCCAACGGCGCTTGGCGACGTGACGCTGACGCTGAATGTGCCGCCGCACCACGACGAAATACTGACCGACAACAACCACATGAGCGTGCCGGTGTCGGTCCGCCAGGAGAAGCTGCGGGTGCTGATCGTGGAGTCGTATCCGCGTTGGGAATACCGTTATCTCCGAAACGCCTTGTCGCGCGATCCGGGCGTCGACTTGTCGTGCTTGCTGTTCCATCCTGGCCTGAGCAAGCCCGGCGGCGGGAATAAAGACTACATCAAACAATTTCCGGCACGCGACGAGCTCACCCGTTTCGACGTCGTCTTCCTGGGCGACGTCGGCGCCGGGGCAGCCGGTACTCCGGGTCGCGGCCAGCTTACCGACGAGCAGTGCGGATGGCTGAAAGGGCTGGTCGAGCACCAGGCGAGCGGCATCGTATTCATGCCGGGCTCGCGGGGGATGGAGTTCTCTCTGCTGAAGACCGAACTCGACGCTCTGTACCCGGTCGTGCTCGACGACACGCGGCCGGACGGCTGGGGTTCGAGCACGCCCTGCCATTTCGCCCTCACCGAAATTGGCCAGCGGAGCCTGCTTACGAAGCTGGCCGATAGCGAGGAAGAAAACCTGGAAGTCTGGGAAGGACTGCCCGGCTTCCAGTGGTACGCTCCGGTGTTGCGGCGCGGGCCGGCGTGGAAGTGCTGGCCGTGCACAAAGACAGCGAGAACAAATTCGGCCGCATGCCGTTGTTGGCAACGCGGACCTACGGAGCCGGAAAAGTCCTCTTTATGGGCACCGACGGCGCGTGGCGCTGGCGGCGGGGGGTCGAAGACAAGTACCACTATCGCTTCTGGGGCCAGGTCGTGCGCTGGATGGCATACCAGCGAAATATGGCCAAAGGAGAAACCATGCGGCTGTACTACGCTCCCGATCAACCGCAGATCGACGGCGACTTGACCCTCAACGCCAACGTAATGAGCCATTCCGGCGAACCTCTCCAGGGCGGCGATGTTTCGGCGCGGATCACGGCCCCTTCCGGCAAGGCCGAGAACATCGGTTTTGTCTCGTCGGGCGACGCCTGGGCGCGTACTCGGCGCAGCTCACGGCCCGCGAGCCCGGCCGGCATCAAGTGGTTCTCACCTGCAAGCAAACGGGCGCAACCCTGGAAGCTTCGTTCTTTGTCCAGGGCGGCACGACCGAGCGCGTCGGCCGGCCAGCGCGGCCGGAGGTGATGGAAGAGATAGCGCGGGTAACACGAGGCAAAGTGATGCGAGTAGACCGTCCCGAGGAAATCGTCGCTTCGCTGGCGAGCTTGCCCGAGCCGGCGTCATCGGTGCGCCGCGTGCAAGTCTGGAGTCACCCGCTCACAGCCGCAGTGGTGATTTTTCTGATGGGAGTCTTTTGGATAGGTCGAAAGGCGATCGGTTTGATCTGATAAAAACCCGAAGCGTCAGCCAAAAACGCCGAAGCGCGACGAGGAACCCAGGTTTTCCCTCGCTTGCGCGTCGGGTTACAAAGGAGGATTAATAATGAGCGTCGCACAAGTTCGTGAATCGTTGCGTTTGCCGGCCGGTCTTGAGACGCAGTTGCGCGGGTTCCGCCGCCGCGTATGGACGATCAAGATGGCGGAAGCGGCAGCCGCGGCCGTCTTTGTGGTAATGCTGGCGTTTCTCTCTGTCTTCGCGCTCGATCGCCTTGGTGACACGCCCTCGTGGCTGCGTTTCGGCGTATGGACGGCGGCAATGTGCGGCTGCGCCATCGTGCCCTTGCAGCTGCATCGTTGGATTTGGCGACAGCGTCGCCTGGAGCAACTCGCCCGATTGCTTACCGTGAAGCTGCCGCGTCTGGGCGACCAGTTGCTAGGAATTATCGAACTGGTCCATAGCAAGGGCGAGCAGGCGCGGTCGCGCGCCCTCTGCGAGGCGGCCGTTCGCTGCGTCGCCCGCGACGCGGAGAAATGCAATCTCGCCGTCGCGGCGCCGAATTCGCGCCATCGCGCTTGGGGCGCGTTCGCCGTCGTCTTGGCGACCGCCGCCGTCGTCTTGGGCGTGATCTTCCCCGCGGCGGCCGCCAATGCCTGGGCGCGGTTTCTCTCGCCCTGGGGCGCAACGCCTCGCTACACGTTCGCCGTCGTCGAGCCATTGCCCGCGGAAATCATCGTTCCCCACGGCGAGCCGTTCGAAGTCTCGCTTCAATTGGCAACGGACTCGCGCTGGTATCCTCCGCAAGCCCTCGCGCAACTCGGCGCGCAGGCGCCGGTTACAACGCCGCTGGAAGATGGCCGTTACCGCTTTGCATTTCCCGGGCAGATCGACCAATGCCTGTTGCACGTGAGCATCGGCGACGCCCGTCAGATCGTGCGGATTCGGCCGATGCTCCGTCCCGAGCTGACGGCGATCGTCGCCGACGTGACGCTGCCCGCCTATCTCGGGCGGACCCGCCCCGAGGTCAAGGACGTCCGCGGCGGCGCGATCGCGCTGGTCAAGGGAAGCCGCGTGCGGTTCACGGCCACCGCTAACCGCAATCTCTCTCTGGCCGCCGTCGACGGACGGCCGCAAACACCCGCCGGCGCAGTGATCGAGAGTCCGTCGATTAGCGTTGAGAATTCGACCAAGATCGAATTCCGCTGGCGCGATGAGTTCAATCTGGAGGGCAAGGAGCCGTTCACGCTCTCGGTCTCGCCGTGTGACGACGAAGCGCCGTCGCTGGCTTGCGAAGACTTGCCGCGAGCGAAAGTTGTACTCGATACGGAGCAACTGAACTTCCGCGTCAAGGCCGAAGATGATTTCGGCGTAAAGCAGGTCGGCATCGAGTGGCAAGGCGACGACCCCACCGCCATCGCGACACCCGCCAAGGGCCAGCGCATCATTGCCGCAGGTGGATTCGAGAAACGCAGCGTGGAAGCCAGCGGCACCTTCTCGGCGCAATCGCTGGGTATCGAGCCGCAGCCGGTTCATCTCCGCGTATACACCGAGGACTACTTCCCGGGCCGCAAACGGGTCTACTCGCCCGAATCGGTCTTGTACGTGCTCAATGCGGAACAGCATGCGATCTGGATGACCGAGCAACTCAACAAATGGCACCGCCAGGCGCTGGAGGTTCGCGACCGCGAGTTGCAATTGCACGAAACGAACAAGCAGCTTCGCGACCTTCCGCCGAAGGAGTTGGATCGGCCCGATGTCCGCCGCCGGATCGAGAACCAGTCCGCCGCCGAGCGGGCCAACGGCCGTCGACTGACCGCATTGACGACGGCCGGTGAAGATCTGCTCCGGCAGGCCGCCCGTAATCCGCAGTTCGACGTTGGTTCTCTCGATCGCTGGGCCGAGATGCTGCAGATTCTCAAGGGCATTGCGGCCAATCGCATGCCGTCGGTGGCCGATCTGCTGAAGCAAGCGGCCGAGGCCCGGATTGCCGGAGGCAAGGCGGCGGCCACCGGCCCCAAGGCCGGCAAAGCAGCCGGAGCGGGCGGAAAGCCTTCCTCCGGCGACCCGGCCGGCAAGAAGACGGAAAATCCCCAGGTGCCGCAGGTCGTCGACAGCGAACCTTCTTTGGAGCCGCCCGGTAAAAATAACGGGCCTCCAGAGCCCGGCAAGAAGCCGTCGACCCCCAGCCTGCGGCTTCCCACGACGACCTTGATCGGCCAGGCCGACGGCAAAAAACCGCAAACACCGGCCGGCAACAAGATGGACGAGGCAGTCCGCAAGCAGCAGGATCTATTGGTCGAGTTTGAGAAGATCGTCAACGAGTTGAACAACATCCTGGCCAACCTGGAAGGAAGCACGTTGGTCAAGCGTCTCAAGGCGGCCTCGCGAGAACAGTATCGCGTGGCCGGACGCGTCGGCGATCTGCTGGAGAGTTCCTTCGGCAGGAATCCGGGGCAAATCGGCGCAAAACCGGAACCGCCGCCACCCTGGACGGCGCCGGACCGTTCCTTCGCGGTCCCCGCTGGGTATGCCGCTGCCGGAGCGCCGCAATTGTCCAGGCCGACGCGTTCCATCGGCAACAAGGCGGGGGAACTGGGGGCCGCACAGAAGGCGGTCTATGAAGAATTGTCCAAGGCGGAAAATACCGCCAGTCAAAAAGTCTCCACGATCATGGACGATCTCCAAGCCTATTTCGAACGCCGCAAGTTCCTCAAATTCAAGACCGTGCTGGACGAGATGAAATCGCAAGACGTCGTCGGCGGCCTGCGGCAGATCGGCGACGATTTGCCCGGCGAGCCCGGCCTGTCGATCGCCGTCTGCGAATACTGGTGGGACACCATGGACCGCTGGGCGGAGGACCTGGTCGATCCGGCATGCAGCGGCACGTGCCAGTGTTCCGGATCGCCCGACAGCTTGCCGCCGGCGGTCGTGCTCGAAGTCTTGAAGATCCTCGAAGCGGAAGTCAATCTCCGCGAAGAGACGCGGGTGGCGGAGCAGGCGCGACCGGCCCTGGCCCCGGCCCGTCCCGATTCGCCGCGAAATAACCATGAACGAGTCGCGGACGAATATGGCAAACGGGCCAGCGGCCTGTCGAAGACGCAAGCCGGCCTGGAGAAACGCGTTCGGGAGGTGACCGGGCAGATCCGCGAATTGCCGCATGCCGATGCGCAGTTCGGGAAGGAAATCCGACTGCTGGGCGCCGTTGCCGAGGTCATGGACGAGGCGAAACAAATCCTCGCCCGCCCCAACACCGGCACGCCCGCGATTGGCGCCGAGACGGAAGCGATCGAACTCCTCTTGCAGTCGCGGCGCATCAACCCGCATGGCGGTGGAGGCGGAGGGTCAACGCCCGGCGGCGGCGGTGCAGGCAACACGTCCGATTCCGCGTTGGCGCTGTTGGGACTCGGCATCAATGCCAAGGAGGTCCGCGACGCCGGCACGGCAACCCAAGCCGTCGGCACCTCCGGCAGAGCGCTTCCGGAGGAGTTCCGCGCCGGCCTGGACCAATACTTCAGCCGGCTGGAAAATCGGGAGGCTCCGTAAGCAAGTCGCGGGATGGTGCAGGCCGGAACAAGCGCAGCGCAGTTCCGGCAGAATGGTTCGGAGGCAATGCCGGAACTGCGCTGCGCTTGTTCCGGCCCACAGGTGCGAAGAAGGAGGTCGTGAGATGAGCTTGACGCGACAATGCCCCGGTTGGCTTGTGCTGCTGGGCTTGGGGCTGATGCCGGCGGACGATGCGTGTTGTATTGCCGCGGATCCTCCGCAGGCGCCGCGTCCTGTTGCTGCCGGCGCAGCTGGGGCAGCCGTGCCGCGAATGCTTGAGGCGAAGCCCGCTGTGCGGGCGGCCAAGCGCGGATCGCTGCTGGGCGCAATCGTCGAGGCCCTGGGCGACGATCGCGACGCCAACCAGCGGCGCATGCGAGCTATCGAGGACCAGAACATCCGCAACCTGGAAGTACAGTACCGCCCCCAGTTTCGGCAGTTGCTCTATGGGGAATTGGCGTTCTTGCGACGAGCGTGCAAGCCCGATGGGAAGTCGTTTGCGGCGGTCGCCAAGGCCGCCCCGGCGGGCCTTGAAGCGCCGCTGCGGGAATATATCGTCACGCACTTCATGCCGCGGCAGGGAATTCCCCAGGGAGGCGCCAATGCCCCCGATCCGCGCTCGGCGATGCAGAAGCTGCTGTTGCCGCTGGTGAAAGAAAAACTCGGTCCCGAGAAGGCCCAACTCTACCTCCAAGAGTGCGACAAGCGGACAGAGGTCCGCAAACACGCCGTGGTCGTAAGCCTGGTCGCCATGCTGGACGAGCGGCTCGTTTTGACTGCCCGGCAGCGGGCCAAACTGGTCAAGTCGTTAACGGCGAACTACGAGAACTCGTGGGACCAGTTCGTCGAAATGTTCGGCATCGGCGGCCAGGTCTTGCCCACTATCCGTGACGAGTCGATTGCCCCGCTGCTGGACGACCAGCAGAAGAACGTCTGGGGACAAGCCACGAAACAGAGCGGCATTTACGGAGGAATGATCGTTCGGAACTTTCTGCCGGGCGATGCCACGGAGATCCAGGAGATTGCCCACATCGTCGAGGAGGGCCAGAATGACCGATAGTGTGCGGACCGGCACGGCGGCAAGGAGGGCAGCCACAGCGAGCGCAAGGACGGCGAGGGCGACCCGAGCGTGCCGCGCTTGGCGCGAATCGCCGGCGTTGCGGATTGCAGTCGGCCTTTTGGCAATGGCCAGCCTGGTCTCTTCGATCGGCATCTGCCAAATCGCCCAAGCGCAAGATGATTGGGATGCAGCGAAGAAGCCCGCAGATCGGCCGAACCAAAATGGCGTGTTCGCGCTGCCCAACTTTGACCAGTGGGTGCTCGGTGGGAGGAACCGCGACCAGATTGAGAATCAGCTCAAATCGCTGCTCACCTTGCACGTCGAATCGGCCAACCGCGCGTGTGAGCTTTCCGCTGCCCAGCGGGAGAAACTGCGACTGGCAGGCGAGGGCGACCTGAAACGGCTCTTTGGGGCCATCGATCAGGCCCGGGAAAAATTCGGCGAGGTCGGACAAGACCAGCAGAAGCTTAACGAGTGTTACCAACAAGCCTCGATTCTGCAGACCAAGATGCAAAGCGGGGTTTTCGACGAATCGTCGTTGTATCAGAAAGTCCTCCGCCAGACGCTCAACAAGGAACAATCGCTTCTCTATGAACGGCAAGAGCGCGAGCGACGGAAGTTCCGCTACGAAGCTCAGATCGAAATGGTCCTGTCGAATTTGGAGAACAGCATCGTGCTCCGCGCCGACCAGCGGCAGCGCCTCGTCAAACTCGTTCTCGACGAAACGGAACCGCCGAAGAAGTTCGGCCCATACGATTTTTACGTGGTCCTTTTCCAGTTGGCCAGGTTGGAGGACGAGAAAGTGAAGCCGATACTCGAGGACGCCCAGCGTCAGTCGCTCAAGAAATTATGCAATCGGTACCAAGGGTTGGAGCGGATGCTGCGCACACAGGGATACCTGCAGTGAGACGCCGGGCTATTGCAACGGAATGAAAGATCATCGTGCAGGCCGGAACAAGACCGCGCAGTTCCGCCAATTGACCAACCAGGGAACGCGTGCCGGAACTGCGCGAGCTTGTTCCGGCTACAGAAGTGAGACAATCATGCGTGACATGTTTACCGTTGTTCTGCGGCTGGTTGCCTGCCTTTTCTTCGGCGCTTTCGCACGGATGGCCGTGGCACAGCCGCCGCTGGTGCATCACGGCGAGGTCGTGCCCCGCGACGTGCGGGAAATGTACGATCGCGGTCTGCAATGGCTGGCCAGCAAGCAGACCGAAAACGGCGACTGGAACGACGGGCAAAACGGACCGGGCACCACCGGAATGGCCGTGATGGCCTTCATGGCGTCGGGCGAAGACCCGGATTTTGGACGCTACCGCAACCACGTGCGGCGGGCACTGCGAAGCATCATTCTGGCGCAGGACAGCAGCACCGGGTACATGGGCCCCAGCATGTACCATCATGGGTTCGCGATGCTTGCCCTTGCCGAATCCTACGGAGCCGTCGACGATCGCGACCTTTGGCCGGCCAACCAATCATCGAATGGGCAATCGCCGAACGGGCAACCATCCGGCCGCCGCTCGATCGGCGCCGCGCTGGAGTTGGCGGTCCGCGCGGCCGTCACTTCCCAGAAAAAGAACCCGCAACACGCCTGGCGCTACTCGCCCGACGCCACCGACGCCGACACGTCGGTCAGCGGCGCAGTGTTGGTAGGGTTGCTTGCGGCCCGCAACGCAGGCATCGAGGTCCCTGACACCACCATCGAAAATGCCATTGCCTACTACAAGAGCATGACGTCCACGTCGGGGCAAGTCGCCTACTCCGGAATCGGCGGCTTTGATGAATCGACCGCACGCGTCTCCATCGCGACGCTGGTCTATGCATTGGCCCGTCGCGCGGATCTCCCCCAGTACAAAGCATCGCTGGCGTTCCTGGTCGAGCGGCTCGAACAAGAGTCCTCCCCGTATCGCGAGTACGGGCGCTACTACCAGGCCCAGGCCTTGTTCCAAGGCAATATCGCGGCATGGGAGAAATGGAACAAGCAATTAATTCGGCAATTGAAGGCCAGCCAGCAGGACGATGGCAGCTTTCCCGGGCAGTTCGGGCAATCGATGGGCACCTCGATGTCGCTGTTGGCGCTGGCGCTGAACTACCGGCTGTTGCCGATCTACGAAAGATAGCACCGCGGAAAAAGCAGGAACACGGCAAAATAGAACCACGGAAAAACCAGGAACTCTGTCATGATATCCCGAATTTCCCCCTTTGTGGCCGTCGCACTGCTGCTGATGCTCCCTCGGGGCGTGCCGGGCCGCGAGCCAGGAGCGGGGAGCGGGGAGCAGGGAGGAAAGCAAACGCCCGCCTTGCTTTCAGCCCCCGGCTTCCAGCCATCTGCTCCCAGCCCTATGCGACCTGCCCCCAGTTCCCATCTCTCAGCCCCCGGCACGCCTGCCACGTTGCACTTCAGCAACGGCGACTACCTTGCCGGTGAATTGCTGAGCGGCGATGAAACAGGCAACTTGCGCTGGCAAGGTTCGGCTTTCGCAGCGCCGCTGACTTTTCCTCTCAATGCGGTAAGCGCCGTGTCCTTTGCCGCGCGCGGACCGCGTCCGCACCCGCAGGGCCCCTACTGCCTGGAGCTAGAGGGGGGCGACGTGCTCTTCGGCACACTTGTCGGGTTGTCGAACCAGCAGGTCCAGTTCGACTCGCCCGGACTTGGCATGGTTCAAGTCGAGCGCTCTGCCGTCCGGCGCATTTTGCACTGTCGCGAGGGAGCCGATCTGATTTATCTGGGACCGAACGGCCAATTGGAATGGAAGGAGAATCCCGCCGGCGCATGGGAGCAAGATGCCGGCCGGCTATTCACGGCCCGACACGGAGCATCGCTCGTGGGCGAACTTGGGCTGCCCAAGCAAGCGTGCCTCGATTTCGAACTGTCCTGGACCGAGGAGCCTGATTTTACCTTCGCCTTCGGCACGAACGCCGACGCCCAATGGCAAGACCCGGTCTTTCGTGTTCGACAAGGCCGCGTCGGTCCAGCCATTGACGCAACCAACGCCGGCGCCGCGGACCAGGGCCCGGTCTTTCGTCTGGAAGTTTGGAATCGCCATTTGGTTCTGCTGGGAGAAACGCCGCAGACGGCCGACCTGGCCTCGCTGCAAACAATTGGCCCCGGTGCAGGCCGCTGTCACTTCCGCATGTACCTCGATCAACAACACCAGCGGGCTATTGTCTTCGCGGCCGACGGCAGGCAACTGGCGGATTTGGTGATCGCCGACGCCGCGACGAGCCCGGGAGCCTGCTTGCGACTGGTAAATCATCGCGGCAACGTCCGGCTCGAACAGCTCTCCATTGCCCGCTGGAATGGTCAGCCGCCACACGCTTCGCAAGGCGACAAATCCCAGCTCCAGCGCTCCGACGGCACCGTCGTTAATGGCCAGATTGAAAAGCTCGATGCCGCGACGGGAGAGTTCGTCATCGCCCAAGGAAACCGGCAATCGCGGGTCCCGGCCGACGCGGTCGAAAGTATCGTGCTGCCCTCGTCGGGCAGTCCGCCCGCGTGCGGCCTGCGCCATTTGCGAAAACGGCGTTCGCCTGAGCGGCAATCTCCGCAAGGCGGAAAATGGCCGATTGTGGCTGAACCGCCCGGGCATCGCTGAGCCGATTGCCATCGATCTATCGTTGCTGCGAAGCCTGGTCGTGCTGGAAGAGCGCAAGCCAATTTCCGCGCCCAAAGGACGGCAAGGAATCCTGGAGAGCGTCAACTTGAAGTTGCATGGGTGTCTGGAGGAAAGCAGCCAGTTGCCGGCAGCGAATTGCCTGGCTTGGCGCCCCTGCAGCAGTTTGGCGGCCAGTCCCCTCAAGCAAGAGTTCTCCGGACGAATCGTCTATCGCGACCCGCCGCCGCAGCAGCCATCCTCGCCGTCGAACGTGCTGGCAAACCAGCGCGCCGGATTCGCAGTCGCAGTGGCAGCGCCGGCAGCGAGACCTGCCGTTCCGATGGCCGTCGTGAATCTGCTTGGGGCCCAATCGCCGCATCCCCTTTCGCCGTCCACTTCCTGGAAAGGGCCCGCCCTCTACCTGCGCACGGGCGACATGATTCCCTGCGAGGTGGATCGAATCGATCAGCGAGGCGTCACTTTCCGTTCGCCCCAGTTCGACGCTACCTTTGTGCCGCACGACAAGGTCAAGGCCGTCGAGTTGGAGAACCGCAGCCTGGCAACGAAAATCGATCTTTCCAAGCGAGATCGACTGTTGATTCTGCCGCGCATGCAGAAAGAGGATCCGCCCACCCACCTGATCCGTTCGACGGAGGGGGACTACCTGCGAGCCCGGCTCATCGAAATGGACGACAAAACACTGACGGTCGAGGTGCGGCTGGAAACCCGGCGTGTGCCTCGCGATCACGTGGCGAGCATCATCTGGCTCCAGAAGAGCGCAAAACCGCCGACTGCAAAGGAAAAACCGGCAACACCAAGAGACAACCCGGCAACCGAGAAACCGTCCGTCGCCACGGAGTCGCTGCCGGCGACCCGGGTGCAGGCCATCCGCAGCGATGGTAATCGCTTGACGTTCCGGCCCGAGAAGCTCTCTGGCACAATTCTTCAAGGTACAAGCGACGTCCTCGGCGCGTGTCACGTGGAGTTGAGCGAGCTCGACAGGCTCCTTGTTGGCCAGGCCATCGAGCAAGAGTCGCAGGCGCTTCCCTATCAGCGGTGGAATTTGCAGCCTGCCATCGAGCCGAAGTTTGCCCAGGCGAACGCCAAAGGCGGCGGTGTGCCGGGCATCGAATCCGAACTGGTCGGCAAGCCCGCCCCCGACTTCGAGTTGGAGACGCTCGACGGTCAGCGGTTCCACCTCAGCGACCAACGGAAGAAGATCGTGGTGCTGGACTTCTGGGCCACCTGGTGCGGACCATGCATCCAGACGTTGCCGCAGTTGGTGCCCGCCGTGGCCAAGTACCGCGACCGGAACGTAATCCTGCTGGCGGTCAATTTGCAGGAGACTCCCGAGGCCATCAAGGCGACGTTGTCGCGTTTGGATTTGAAAACGGCCGTGGGGCTCGACCGTAACGGGACCGTCGCCGAGAAGTATGCCGCGGTCGCCATCCCGCAGACGGTCATCATCGACGCCAACGGCAATATCGCCCGTCTGTTCATCGGCGGCGGACCGCAATACGTCGACCGGTTGTGCGAGGCGATCGAGGCCGTAGTGAAGTCCGCGACAGAGGATGGCAAGTCGCCATAACCATGCACGCGGGCATACGAAGTCCTCTGTAATCAAATTATTCTTCGGCCGTTATCGCCAGGCAGAACGGCGCATACAACGGTTCATTGGCGGCCTTCGTGAAAGCAATCGTGGCCACGGGCTTCTCGGGATGGGGATTTTCCCAAACGCCCAGATATAGCCGTAGTGTCGCGCCTTTTTGGCTGGAACTCGTGTTCGAACCCGTCCAAATGACTCGCCCGCGGGAGACGGGTCTGCCCTGGTCGAAGTCGTACCACGAGCGGACGTCCTTGCCGAGTTCGACCGGCCAGGACCCTTCCGAACCATCGGTGTAGCGTATCTTGTACGTGGCCAAGGTTGCGCCGTCGGGACGATCGGCCCGGCCCTGCGTGCCCTGCAGCAGGTAGAGGCGGTGGAGCTTGCGGCCAACGGGTATCCCTTCGATTTTCATCGGCGAATGAAACGGTCCGCCGAGCTGCAGCCACTTTTCGCCGATGGCAAACCTAACGCCGCCGAGCGATTGTTCGCCTTTGGGCAATTCGGCAAGCCCATTGCCCTCGAATGAGCCGCGCTTCCAATCCGAAGTTCCCCAATTGGCCGTGCGCGACAAATCGATGAACGAGAGCTTGCCCTGCGGGGCGATCTCCGGGGCAGCCAGCTTGGGCGCATTGGCGTTAAGAACCCGCAGCCGCTGGGCTTCATCGCGCATCGAGTTGCCCCAACCGGCAATTTCGGCATCGCTGTTGCCGGCGTACCTGGACGCAAACGATTCGTACAAGCGGATGGCTTCGTCCCATTCGCCAATTCTTTGCAGCTTACGCGCGGTCGTTTCCGCCAGATTAGTGCCCATCCGCGGGTTGCCCTGCATAAGCTGCTCCTTGAGGTACGCGTTGACATCGGCGACCACCCGCCGCCGTTCGGCCGGCACGGCCCGCGCCATCCAATAGACGCGGTTCTGCAACAAGATGAACCGCGCCGCCTGATAGGCCTCGCAGTCATGGTCCTTCTCCAGCTTCACGATCCGCTGGGCCGCCTCCTCGAGAGCGGGCCGGAAGCGGCGTTGGTGCTCGACCTGGTCCTCCGGGTCTACCGGCCGAAACTGGGCCATCCGCGCAATGCAATTCACCAGGGCGGCCACGTCGCCTTGGGGCACGTCATAGCGCCTCTTGCGATCTTCGCTCCGCAGCAGCAAGGCGCGGAGCAGGGAATTGAGTTCGTCGTCGTCTTGGCGCGCCACCGCTAGCTTGCCATTCTCCGCGGCTGCCTGAGGGTGCAACTGAACCGCTATCAAGTGGTAATCGCCTTCCGGCGAAGTGCCGTTCAAATGCGGCGCCGTCCAGATCTCTTCGTGGTCCAGGAACACGTGCAGCTCGGCAAAGGCAATGCGATTGAAGCCGTAACGCCAGACGGGCGCGGAGTTCTCCCGCCGCCAGGCTTCCAGGACCAGCACCACCTCCGGATTCGTGTCGATACAGGAAAAGCACAAGAAGCCGTCGATGATTCCCCGCTTCGCATCGCTGTATCGATGGACCGGCTCCGGTAGCCAGGCGAGATCCGCTTGCTGCGACTGGCCAGCCGGCGCCTTGTCGAATACTTCGGTGCCTTTCAGACGCGACAAGAGTCTGTCCACTTGCTTCAGGCGTGCGGGCGCGTCGTCGGCAGGCGCGGCCGCCTTGGGAAACGTCGCCATCTCGATGCCGGGGCCGTTTGGCACCCATGACTCCTTGCGGTCGATCGTGCACGTCAGCGGCTTGGCCGACAAACGGTCGAACTCGTAAGTCAACATGCGGGAGTTGCCGTCCATAGTACAAGCAAGTGTGAGGATCGCCGCGGGACGACCGCCGTCGGTTGATCCCCAGACGATCGCATCAGGCGTAGAGCGCGATGCCTGGCGATAGCGGTAAAGCGGTTCTGCCAGCATTTTGACCGGGATCGACTTCTCGCCTTCATCGATCGCAACATCCACCTGCTCGGCGATCCGCTTGAACAGGCCCAATCTCACGGCCGAAGTCTTGTCTTCTGGCGCTCCAGGTGGATCCGCGGCCCCGGCCAGAATTGGCCACAAATACACAATACCGCCCACGATGACAATGAAGCTGGCTGCACGTGCCATGATACTCCTCCCCGAGCCTTGTGACGTCCGAAAGCATAGCCCAAGCGGACGGTTGCGATTTCGTGTTTTATCCGCCAACCTAGAGGGCGGTGAGACGTTTGTCAAGCATTGGCAGCGGTAACGATGGTGAGTTGGCGGCGCCCCGCAGGAGACCTGAGAACCGCAACATTTTTGTTTTCCACGCTGGACTTTCCTGCCCGCGGCAGAAAAAAAAGCGGTTTATGGCGTTGCGTCCAAACGCCAAGTATCGTATTCTGGACGCCATGCAGGAAAGCTGTGCGATTTCGTTGCCGGCAAACTTGCCGTAACGTTTTTTCGCATTTTTTCCATAATTCATGACGGGAAGGATGAACTCGAGGAGCATGGACGCTCGTCTGACTCGGCCAGTGGCGCTGGCGGCCTTGTTGATGGTCTCGATGGGAGCAAGCTATCGGGGCGTCAATTTCGTCGTAACGACCGCCGACCCCCAAATGGCCGTCCGCATTTCCCAGACGGCTGAGCAATTCCGCCACGACTTGGCCTTGGAGTGGCTGGGGCAGACCTTGCCCGATTGGGCTCAGCCCTGCAACATGACCGTGCAGGTCGCGCCGAACCTGGGCGCGGGCGGGGCGACCACGTTCGTCTTCGACCAGGGCGAAGTCTACGGCTGGAAAATGAACATCCAGGGCTCGGCCCAGCGGGTGCTGGATTCCGTGCTGCCGCACGAAATCACCCATATGATTTTCGCCAGCTACTTCCGCCGGCCTTTGCCACGCTGGGCCGATGAAGGCGGCGCTACCAGCGTAGAGCACGTCAGCGAAAAGCAGAAACACCGCCAGATGCTCACGCAGTTTCTTCGCACGGGCCGCGGCATTGCTTTTGGGCAAATGTTCGCCATGACGGAATATCCCCAAGACGTCATGCCGCTATATGCCCAGGGCTATTCCCTGGCTGAATTCCTCATTTATCGTGGCGGGCGACGAAAGTTCGTCGCCTTCCTGGCTGAGGGCATGAACGACAACCAATGGTCGGCGGCCGTCGCGCGGAACTACGGCATCCGCGATCTTACTGTCCTCCAGAACACCTGGGTATCATGGGTGGCGCAAGGCTTCCCGGCCCCGCCGCCCGAGAGCCCGCCGACGGCCGTCGCGGCCCATCCCGTCGCCGTGACACCGGTTGAGGTGATAGAGGCCGCCCAGAGCAACCTGATCTACCACGTCAACGACAAGGATCGAAGCCCGGCGCCAGCCAGCCCGCAAACGGCAGCTCGGCCCACTTCAGCCGCACCAGCAACCCAGGATCCGGCGCAGGGCGCCTCGCCGCAGACCCTTCCCATTCAGGGCTGGCGAGCGACCAGCAGCACTCCGACTGACGCGGCCGCCAGTCAGGCCCAGGTCGAGCAGGCAACCACCTCCCACGTCGCCCGGCCGGCGGCCGGTGAGCAGTCTGGGCAGGTGCTCCTGGAGTGGCAGCAAGGCCGGTAATTTCTCTTTGACAAGCGGCCGGCAATAACGTAGATTTCCTTTGGGCCGCGTTCGGAGTGCGCGTTCGTCGCACTTGGCCGCCCCCTCGTCTTGGAACCCCTGGCTCAACCCTGTTGTACCGGAAACAACCTGAAAAAGTACGGTTGTGTCACGGGTTCTTGGCTTGATCCGCCCATCACGTTCGTGGGATGTTTCCCGCCTGCACGGCTGAAGGACCGCACACCATGGCTACGAATGTCACTGAAATCCCGTCACCGATCGATCGCTTGCCCAAGTCGGCTGCCGACGAAGAAATTCGTTCCCAGGTTTGGGGGCTGCTGGGCACGCTCTACCCAAGAGTGGCAGCCATGGAGCGACGATGCGAGACCCGCTACCCGTTCCCTTTTCTCGTCCACCTCACACCCGTGGGAGAAGACAACGCGACGCCTTGCAGCGACGGCGTGGTGGTTGTGGGAAAGCATGTCTCCGAGCGAGGATTGGGGTTCTACCACCCCAAGCCGCTGCCCTACCGTCGCATGATCGCCTCGCTGGAAGGTCCTAGCGGCAGTTGGTTCGGGTTCCTCATCGACGTGAGTTGGTGCCGATTCACCCGCCAGGGCTGGTATGAGAGTGGTGGCCGCTTCCTCGAATCGGTGACGTCGCCGCTGGAGTGGGAGCGGTAGGACGCGGCACACGGACTTATTCCGGTCGCGTCGCAACGTTGCGGTTGGATAATATGAACACGCCCCCACTTGTCCAATACGCGTCGTCGCTGCTATACTACGGGACTATTCGGTTCCGGGGAAACGGAAGCTGTTTCCGACCTGGCCGACGTAACGTTATACAGCATAACACTTAACGACTTATTGTGGAGTGAGGCGTGGGAGTCAAAAAAACGGGGAAGGGCCGGCGGAAACTCGGCCGCAAAAAGCGGCGTATGCGGTCGCGCATTCGGCATCGCAAGTAATTGAAGTTTATTCATCTGGGTGCGATCGGCGATGCAAGGAAAAGGGTGACAGCACCATTTATGCGGAATCACCCTCCGAACCGTGTCGGTAAAGGGTGACAGTTACCTCTTTTCAGCCCGATAATTGGGTCGATATTGGGCGGCCGATCTGATCGCCATAGCAATTTTGGCGCATCCATAAGCTAGATTTACTTCAGAGTAGATTTCCAGCTTGTGACGCAGAATTCCATGATTGATTCGGCAGCGACCCTCGACCGATTGGCAGCGCGGTCCGCGCAACTCTATAGCCTGCCCGGCGTGGCCATGCAGGTTTTGCAACTGACGCGGAATCCTTACGTTGACACGCGCGCCTTGAAAGAGTGCATCGAGAACGATCCGGCCATCGCCGCCCGCATTCTCCGCGTCGTCAATAGCTCGCTCTTTGGACTCACCCGCGAAGTCTCCGACCTCAATCAGGCGTTGGCCCTGCTGGGCATCAAGCCGCTGAAGCTCTTGCTGTTGGGGTTCAGCTTGCCCAGCGGGCTGTTCCAGGATGTCGAGTCGAAGACGCTCCATTGGTATTGGAGGCACACGCTGACCAAGGCAGTCGCCGGCCGGGAGCTGGGGCATCGCCTCTGGCGGATTCCCGGCGACGAGGCGTTTCTGGCGGGTCTCTTCCAGGACATGGGCGTGTTGATGCTTTTCCAGCAACTCGGCCAGCCCTACGCACGCTTCCTCGATCGGACCGTCAATCATGCCGTCGATCTGTGTGCCACGGAACGACAGATCATGGGTTTCGCGCACACGGAGCTGTCGGCCCGGTTGCTAAGGCAGTGGAACCTTCCGGAATCGCTGTGCGAGGCCGTGGCCTGGCAGCCTTCGCCGGGCCAAACGCCATCGGCGCTCGGCCAAATCCTTCACCTCGCCGAGTTGTTCGCCCGGCTCCTTGCCGACGGCCAGACCGCGGCCCTGGCTGAGTTGCTCCGCAGCGGCCAGCGCTACTGCCGCCTCCTGGAAGGGCAGTTGGACGCCCTCGTTTTGGAAATCGAGCTGAAAGTCAACGACCTGGCGGATATCTTCTCGCTCGCCCTGCCGGACGGGCTGGAATATCGCGACGTGCTTGCCGAAGCTCAGCGGCAATTGACCCAGGTAACTGCGCAGGCGGCGGAAGATCTGCTACGAAATCGGGTCCCCGATAGCGCCGATGCCGACGACGACTGGCCTTTCGGCGACCTGGACTCCCTGTCCAATGCCCTCACGGAGGTTTGCGCCGTGCCGATGGAACGTGCACCGCTCAGCCAGGACGAAGACGCGGTCGCGGAGCCCGACGAATCCGTCAGCGGCGAGCAGCCGTGGATAGCGCCGGCCGGTCCGGCGGTGGCGACGCTCGCCCGTGTTGTGCCAGCAGCTGCGCGGCCGAAGGTCGCACCTTGCCCGACTGCACCTTGCCCAACTGCACCTTGCCCGGCCTTGGCAATCGCACCTCTGGCGACAAGCAAGGCGGCCCCCAACCTCCTGGACCGTTTGACGGGCATCGTCGCAGTCTGCCGTCCGGCCCGTCGCCCTCTGAGCCTGCTCCTGGCCACGCTTTCGGGCGGGGAAGAGTTAGCGTACTGCTGCGAGCCGCAAGAGATTGCCCAAATGCGGCAGATTCTGGGTAAGGTCTGCGCCAAGCTCGATCATCCCGGCGCGATTTGCCTGCCACACACGGAGTTCGGATGCGCCTTGATCCTGCCCGGGGCCGAGCGGCAACAGGCGATCGAGTTGGGCAATGACCTGATCCGCACGGTCCGCGTTCTCGCGTCCTCCAGCGGGATGGCGCAGCCGGAATGGCTGAAACTCGACGTGGGCTTGGCCACAGTCGCCCAACCGCCCAAAAACTTCCCGCCGCGGGACCTGCTTGACGGCGCAAACCGCTGTCTTTACGCCTCCCACGCCTCCGGCGGTGGAGTGGTCAAGAGCATTGAGATCTATTAGATGCGCTATTCGCCGGGCGCCAGCAGCGACGCCCGCGACACCCGCTTCTTCCACCGGCCGAGGGCCAGGTTGACGAGCTTGCCCAGGTCGAGTTTCATCACGCCCATGAGGCGAATGAAGGCCAAGGCAGTGCCCAACGTCATTCGTGGGCGGACACAGAGGTAGCGGCCCTCGAAGCGGGGTCGGAAGCGGCTCTTGAAATGGTAGGCCCCGGCGGTCTCGTAGGCCGGACAAAATCGCCCCGTGCCGATGGCTAGCCCCCAGCGCACCAACGGGCTGTCGCCGGGCAGCGGTGTGCTGCAACGCAAACCCGGCAAGAGACACAGTGAAGCCCGCGGTGCGCCTTCGGCCTGGAAGTGTCGCATGGCCTGGTGGATCATGAAGGCCGTCGTGCCCCGCACGGCGTCGGGACGCTGGCGGCAGGTCTCGATCACCCACGTGCCGCCGCCGCAAGGATTACAGGCCAGGAAGCCCTCGATACGGCCATCGCCACGGGCGACAAAAATTCGCTTCCGCCCCAGTCGCCGCACGTCGAAGCCCCCTTGCAGAAAGCGCATCTCCCGCAACTGCGGCTTACCCGCCAGGAACAAATTGGAGACCTCCGTCAGTTCCGCAGCAAGCCCGTCCCACTGGGCCGCGGAGAACTCGTCGGGGCGGCACTCCAGGCACTCCAAACCCTGGCGGCGGCAGAAGTTCGTCTGCCGGCGGACCCATTCGTAGCGCTTGCCGGACCAACGGCACTGCGGCAGGTCGATCACGGCCTCTTCTCCCCATTTCGTGGCCTGGAATCCGAAGCGGCGGAACAGCGGCAAGTGGTCCTCGCAGATGTTGAAGAAGGTCGTGGCATAGCCCCCTGCGGCGGCGTAGGCGACGAACTGCCTCAAGAGGTCCTCCTGCCGCTCGGGCGGCGCCAACAGGCCGCCGCTGGAGAAGAGATGGCGTCCCTGGCGGGCAACGGCGACCATCCCATGCCGCCCAGCCGACCAGAAATGCTCCCAGCCCGGCTCTGTGACCAGGTAGGCATCGTAGGCCTGGCCGTAGCGCATGGCAAAGCGCTCGGCCCTTTCGGCGTCGTCGGCCACCGGCCGATACAGGGCGGGCGGCTGGACTGCGGTCAGGGAGCGGTGATCAGGGACCGCCATCGTTGGCGACAGTACCGTCATAATTTCAACTTTCCGCTCCCTCGTCCTTGGTATCCAACCCGTTATCGTGACGGTTTGCACGGGCGGCGTCAACGGCAATAGCGCCGTTCGCAACCAATCAGGGAGAGAGGGAAGGGGGGAGGATCCAAATCGGTCCCACCCTATGCCAAGCCGTTCCGCAGCGCGCCGACGACCAGCGAGCCGTTGTGCCCGCCGAAGCCGAAACTGTTGGACATGGCGATGCGGACCCGCCGATGCCGAGCCTGGTTGGGCGTGTAGTCCAGATCGCAGGCCGGATCGGGTGTGTTGTAGTTGATGGTCGGCGGGATCAGGCCATCGCGAATGGCAAGAATCGAGAGTATCAACTCGATGCCGCCACTGGCCCCCAAAAGATGCCCCAATTCGCTCTTCGTGCTGGAAACGCTCAGCTTGTAGGCATGCTCGCCGAAAACCGACTTTATCGCCGAGGTTTCGGCCGCGTCGCCCAAGGGAGTGCTGGTGCCATGGGCGTTAATGTAGTCGACGTCGGAGGGATCGATGTCCGCATCGCGAACCGCCAGCCGCATGGCATAGGCGGCGCCGATGCCGTCCTTGTCAGGCGCGGTGATGTGGCCGCCGTCGGCGCTCATGCCGTAGCCGAGCATCTCGGCGTGGATATGCGCGCCGCGGGCCTTGGCATGCTCCAGCTCCTCCAGCACCAACACCCCGGCCCCTTCGCTCAAAACGAAGCCATCGCGGTCGCGGTCGAAAGGCCGGCTGGCATGGGTGGGGTCGTCGTTGCGCTCGGAGAGGGCTCGCATCGCGGCAAACCCGGCGAGGCCCATGCGGGTCACGGCGGCTTCGCTGCCGCCGCTGATCATCACGTCAGCGTCGCCGTATTGAATGGTGCGAACCGCCTTGCCCAGCGAATTGGCCGCACTGGCGCAGGCCGTGACGATACACTCGTTGGGGCCGCGCAACCCCCACTGGATCGACACCTGCCCACTAGCCGAATTGGCGATCAGCTTGGGGATGGTGAAGGCCGAAACCTTGTCCGGCCCCTTGGTCAGCAGTCGCTCGTGCTGGGTTTCGATCTCCCACAGGCCGCCGATGCCCGAACCGATCATAACCCCGCAGCGGAAGGGGTCGTACTTGGAAAAATCGATGCCGGAGTCCTTGACGGCGTCGATAGCGGCGACAATGGCGAACTGGGTGAAGCGATCGAGCTTTTTCTCCTCGCGGGGTTCGACGTAACCGGCCGTGGACCAATCGACGACTTCGCCGCCGAAGTGGACGCGGTACTTGGAGGCGTCGAAACAACGGATGGGAGCGATCCCGCTCTCGCCGTTGCAGACGCGATCCCAGATTTCCGCTACCCGGCGGCCAAGCGCAGTGACTGCACCTAAACCCGTTACGACGACGCGCCGCTTCATGGACTTTATTACTGCGAGGGAGTTTCGCTACTGGCGACGGCGTTCTTGATGTGGTCGACTGCTTGCCCGACAGTCTGGATCTTCTCCGCGGCGTCGTCGGGAATATTGATATCGAACTCCTCTTCAAGCTCCATCACCAATTCGACGGTATCGAGGCTGTCCGCCCCCAAATCGTTGACGAACGACGTGTCGCGGGTAATCTGATCTTTGCTCACGCCAAGCTGTTCGGCAACGATATCTATCACACGTTCTTCAACTGAGGCCACCTGAGGCTCCTCCTGGTTAACACATAAGCCGGGCGAGTGTATTTTCAGACCCGATCCGAAAAACTCACCCGACACTTCCTGGGGGGCGACTGGGACGTGGAGTTCTCGGATGAATTCTCAAGCCATCCCCCGCCGTTTCTCACGCAATCCTGACAGATATAGCGGATTTCGCGTCCCTTGTCCATATCGCTCAGTCACGTTTCTTCGCCCCGTCTATTATACAGTCAGCCCCCCGTCAATGGTAAGCACTTGACCGGTGATAAACTCTGCAGCATCACTGGCCAGAAACAGCACCGCATCGGAGACATCCTGAGACAAACCCAGTCGTTTGAGGGGAATCTCTTCCTTGATTTTTTCTAACATAGCGTCCCCCAACTTGGCGGTCATGTCAGTGGCGATGAAACCGGGAGCGACGGCATTGACGGTCACGCTCCGACTGGCCAACTCGCGGGAAATGGTCCGCGTCAGGCCGATAATCCCCGCTTTAGAGGCCGAATAGTTGGCCTGCCCTGGATTGCCCATCAGCCCGGAGACGCTGGCGATATTGATGATCCGCCCATACTTCGACTTGCACAAGGGCCGCGCGGCGGCCCGAGTGAAGAGGAAAGTGCCCTTGAGATTGATGTTCAGGACCGCGTCCCACTGCTCATCCTTCATCCGCATGATCAGGTTGTCGCGGGTAATGCCCGCATTATTCACCAGGATGTCCAATCCGCCCCAGAGCTTGACGACTTCATCGACGACCTCGTCAACGCGTTGAGAATTCGTCACATCGGCGGCGACGGGATGCGCGATGCCGCCGCCGCCCTGTATCGCCTGGACGGTCTCGGCAAGAGTCTCCGTGTTGATATCGATGCAAGCCACTTTGGCGCCTGCAGCGGCCAGATCGACGGCGAACGTGCGGCCCAGCCCGCGGGCTGCGCCGGTGACGAGGGCAATCCGGCCAGAAAGGTCAACTTGAAGGCGTTTCTTAGTGTCGGGCATTTTCTTCGGGCTTGGGTCTTACGGCTCAGATCTCAGGGCTTAAGCGTGTCTTCCAAACAAGACCAAGGCCTAAGATCCTTTCTTAGACATCCACACTCTGGCAATCCACCTTGCGGGCAATGCGACGGAGCAGGCCTCGCAGTACGCGTCCTGGACCGACTTCGTAGAACTTGTCGAAGCCTTGGGCCAGCAGGCAACGCATCGACTCCTCCCAACGGACGGGATTGATAATCTGACGGACCATCAAACGGCGGATTTCCTCGGGGTCGTCGTGCGACTGGGCATCGACATTGAAAATCACGGGAATTCTCGGCGTTTTCATGTGGACTTCCGCCAGGGCGTCCGCACAACGCTGGTCGGCCGGACGCATGATATCGGTGTGAAAGGCACCCGCCACAGCCAAGGGGATGGCCTTCATCGCACCTAGCTTTGCCGACAACTCGGCCGCCCGCAAACAGGCGGCACTCGTCCCCGAGACCACGAACATATCCGGGGCGAGGAAGTTGGCGATTTCCAGGACCTCGCCCTGCCTGGCCTGCTGGCAGAGGATGTCGACCGCGGGCCGCTCCAGGCCGAGAATCGTGACCATGCCGCTGGGGGTCGCATCGGCGGCCTCTTGCATTGCGGCACCCCGCTTCTGTACCGCCATCAATCCCTCGTCAAAATCCATTATGCCGGCGAAGACCATGGCCGTATATTCGCCCAGGCTCAATCCGGCAACCGCCTCACAATTGGCCACCACCTCAGGCGATTGCTCCCGCAGCGATTCCAAGGCCGCGAGGCTGGTGACGAACAAGGCGGGCTGACTATAGATCGTGGAATCCAGAACTTCCGCAGGTCCCTCAAAGCAGAGCTTGGCCAGATCGTAGTCCAGCAGCTCCTGGGCCCGATCGTACAACCGCCGCGCGGCAGGGAGCGATTCGGCCACTTGCCTACCCATACCTACGGCCTGGGCACCCTGCCCTGGAAACAAGAACGCGATCTTGCCCAACTTCAACCCTCCGTGCAACTCCCTAATGCCGATATCGTGGACGCGGTCGCTCAGGACTCGACGTCGAGGACTTTGCGACCCATGTAGTGACCGCACTTGGGGCAGACCGTGTGCGGGGGCACGGCGGAACTGCATTGCACACAGTACGTTATATGCCGCGGCTCTTTTTTGTCGTGATTGGCCCGGCGGCTATTGGTACGGGCGTTGGAATGTCGGCGTTTTGGAACGGCCATGATTGTGGCTCCATCTTCCCTAGGGGGCGGTTGCTGGTCGAGGGGAGCTTCCCCCACGCTCAAGGGCTTGCCCAGGCAAATGTTCGCCAAAAAGGGCGAAACCAAGCATCGTAATCCCCCCAGCATATTCTGTCAACCGGTACCCGGCCGCGATTTTTCGCGCGATTGTAGTCCCGGCTTTAGCCGGTGTCGGAGATTCCGGCTAATGCCGGGACTGCGAGCGCACAAAAAGAGCCGGGAGACGCGGCCACCTGCTCCCCTGGTGGGGGCCACGTCTTCCCGGCCTTTCTTGGCCGAAATCAGCGTTGCGCGTGCGGCTCAATGCTTTTGCTGCGACTCTTGGTTGAGCAGCGTTTCGGCGCGATTAAGGTGCTTTTGAGCTACCTCAATCGCCTCGTTAATGACCGGCGTCAGTTGTGACGAGGCTGAGAGCTGGCTCTTGGCAACGTCCAGGGTGGCCAACAGGTCAGTGTGCATGGCCACCTGCCCTGTCAGGAAGCAGCGATCAAAGTCCGCTCCTTGCTTCTTGTCGAGTTGTTGCTCGGTGAGCGAAACACACTTGGCATTGATTTCACGTTGGAAGTTCAGCGGATTGAATCGCATCGCCCCGTTGCCTGCGTCGGGGCCGCCCGCAACGCTCCCGGCGGCTCCCTGCTGGTTGTTGGCCACACGCTCGTTCGCGGCAGGCGTTTGAACGGTGCCGGGCGTGAATTGTCCTTGGGCAACCGTACCAGGGGTGATAGCTTGAGCGCCGCCGGGCACCGTGCGCTGAGCTCCCTGCACCGTACCCTGAGCTCCCTGCACCGTGACCTGAGCTCCCTGCGTTATGCCCGGGGTTCCCGGTTGTGTGCCGTAGCCGGCGGTATAGGGCATTGGCCCTCTGCCCGAAAAGGCGGCCGCTTGAATAGTCCGCTCCGCCTGGTTGAGCTTGTTGGCCAGGTCCGTATGGTCACGTATCATCTCTTGCGCGAAGTTCTTCACGTCCTGGTTCGAGGCCTTCTGACTGGCGAACTGGTTCAGCGAGATTTCCGCCTGGTTGTCGGCCCCAATCCAACTGGCGATGAAAAAGTCCTGCATCGCAGACATCCGTGCGGCCCAGCCCGCGACGTTGCCTTGCTGCCCGGGTTGCAATTGCCGCCCCGCTTGCTGCGGTTGTGTTGGTTGCAATTGTTGGGTCGGTTGTTGCTGCACCTGCGGCTGATCAGTCGGAGTCGAAGGGTCTCTGACCTGGGCTCCAACCTGGGTAGCAGCCAGGCACAGCGCAACCGTATTAGCTAGTGAAATAGAAAACATGCGATTCATAATTGAACTCCTTGGAGGGAAAAAAGCGGTGCGTCCGTCGCACCCGTACCAGAAATTTGAGAAAAATCGAAGGCGTTGCCACGATTCGAACGGTCGATCGAATGCGCGTACATCGCCTTCGCAGACATCGGGAAGCAGTCGCATTTCACGCAACTGCCGTACCCTTATGCTGTGGAGAATGCCGGCCCAATCAACAAGAGCACGTGGAGACTGTCGCAGTCATGGTGACGCAACCGGCGAACAGCCCCGCCGCCTTGCGTCAATTGAGCGCGAGGCTAAGCAGCGAAGACGGGGAATCTGGATACCTTGCCGTTTTTTGCCGCCCTTGCCGCCGGTCTGCGGATGAACGGCGCTGAGTGCATTTACAATTTTGGTACGTTGTGCGAGGTCGCGACCGCAGTGGCCGCTAATCGTTCAAGATGGCCGCAGGAATGTCATCGTTGTAATGTGGCAGGACCGTCGGACTTGCTTTCGGCGGAAAGGCTGGCAACGAGTTCCGCGCCGAGAAAGAGAATGGCGCTGACGTAATAAACCCAGATCATTACCGCGATGAACGAGCCGACGATTCCATAAGCCGTATACCCCGGCCCAATCAGAAACCTCACCAGCAGCCGCTGGCCCAGGATCCAGACCAAGGAGACGATCAGGCCGCCGCTCATGGAGTGGCGCCATGAGATTCGCCGCTTCGGCAGGACCTTGTAGAGCAGGCCGATGAGCAGGGCGTTTGTCGCAATGGTTATGAGCAATTGGCCCCAGCTCCATAGTTCCGCGCTCTCGGGAAGACGCCTTTCGATCTGCCAGCGAACTCCGGCCAAGACCACGTTGGCGACGAACAAGCTCAGCAGCATCCCGCCGACCGCCAGGAGCATGAGGAAGGCCGAGAGGCGATCGTGAAGCACGATCCGTACAGAGCCCCACCAGGTGGGCCTTGTTGCGGAGTTCGCCGTTCCGAAAATGCGGCCGAACATGTAGTCGAGTTGGAGAAAAACGACGATCGCGGCGGCTAGCAACGTCACCGCGCCCAACGGGCCGCCCAAGCCGGCGTTGGCCCTCACGCCGGCCAGCAGAGCCTGCAGTTGATCGGCCAGCCAGGGGCCCGTCACGCCCTTGATCTGCTCGAGAAATCTCGCTTGCGCCGTACCCGCCTCATGGGAGCCTTCCAGCACGAAACCTAGAATCGAAATAAGCACAAGGCACAAGGGAAAGAGGGAAAAAGCCGCATAATAAGCCATTGCCGCGCTGAGCAAAAAGCCGTCGTGCTTTTGCCAGCCTTCCCAAGTGTTTTTCAGCACCGTGCAGGTGCGATTCCATATCCGAATCCACATAAAGACTATTTCTCCGCTGCTGTTGCTCTAGCAGAGCAAATGGCGTGTAAAACGTCAATTGATAACGCTTTCCTATAAAACCAACGCGGACGGGGCGATGATATTTGCATCAGGTTGAATGATGAATTTCCACTCTTGCGCACACGGTCCTGCGTCACCGTTGCCCGCCGCCTCAGTTTTCGACGAGCTCCGCGGCCGGGATTCTTGCGAGTCGGTGCGCGGGTCCCCACTCGGCGCGCTGCAACCGTATGCATTTTTTGCAGCATAATGTCGCATTTCCCGAGTGGCGATAACGACGAAAAAGAGGAGGTATCTCTTGCCATTGGCCCCGCTCCAGTTCAAAATAGGGGTTTTTCCGGTCACTCTCAGTTACACTGAAATCCTCATGGCTACCTGCGTTTTGGCTTATTCGGGCGGATTGGACACTTCCGTTATTCTCGGTTGGCTCATGGAAGAGGGCTACGACGTCCACGCCGTCTACGTCGATCTAGGGCAGCCCTGCGAAGATCGCGAGGCGATATTGCAAAAAGCCCGCAATATTGGCGCCCGCTCGGCCCGTATCGTCGATGCCCAGGAGGAGCTTTGCCGTGATTTCGCCTTCCCCGTGCTCCAGTGGCAGGCGAAATACGAGGGTGTGTACCTGCTGGGCACCTCGATTGCCCGACCGCTGATCTCCAAGGTCTGCCTTCAGGTCGCTCGGGAGGTAGGTGCCGACGCGTACGCCCACGGGGCCACAGGCAAGGGTAACGACCAGTGCCGTTTCCAGTTGGCAGCCGAGGCCCTCAGCCCGTCGATTCGCATCATCGCTCCCTGGCGGATCGAGAAGTTCCGCCAGCGCTTTCCCGGCCGCAGTCAAATGATCGCCTATTGCAACGAACGGAACATCCCCGTCAAGGCCACCTCGACCAAACCGTATAGCTCCGACGAGAATTGCCTGCACATCAGCTACGAGGCCGGTAAGCTGGAAGACCTCAACGTCAACGGCGTGGAGTTGGTTGAATTCGGCATGACCGTTTCACCGCTGCAGGCCCCCAACGCCGCCGAGCGAGTGATGGTGGGCTTCGAGTCGGGCGTGCCAGTGAGCGTCAACGGCCAGCGACTGAGCGCCTTCCAGATCGTGGCGCAACTGAACCAGATCGGCGGCCGCAACGGCGTAGGGCGGATCGACATGGTGGAGAACCGCTTTGTGGGCATGAAGAGCCGCGGCGTCTACGAGGCACCGGGCATGACCGTCCTGTACGCGGCCCATCGTCTGATCGAGCAGTTGACGATGGACCGCGACCTCATGCACCTCCGCGACCGGCTTGCCCCCGAGGTGGCCGAGATGGTCTACTACGGCTTCTGGTACCACGCCAAGCTCGATGCCCTGATGGCTTTTATCCGACAGGCCCAGGGACCGGTGACGGGCGAGGTTGCGCTGAACCTCTACAAAGGCAACATCGACGTCGCCGGCCGCAGCAGCCCCAACAATCTCTACGACGAAGGCATCGCCACCATGGAAGGCGGCGGCTCCTACAACCAGACCGACGCCGAAGGGTTCTTGAGGATCCAAGGATTGCCAGGCCGCGTGCAGGGGAGGATGCGCTCGCGGAAGTATTAGGCAGGGAGAACACGCTCAGGCCCGTAACAGCCGATGTGGAAAGGCTGGCGTACTATTATTGCCGTTGCAACTGCCCCGGCGCGGTTGCCTGGACGGCGCCGGGTGTTTCGGCGAGCGGTCCCTTTCCTTCGACGATCACCAGCAGGTCGGCCCGCGGCGGCGAACTGGGCAGGGGCAGCGGCAGGCCGGCCAGGGTCGGCGTCGAGTCAACGGGCACCGGCAAGGCCACAACGCCCAGACTGAGAACCAGGACCTGGTCCGTCGGCCAGCGGAAGCGCTCGGCGAAACGGAAATTCGACATCTGGGGCACTTCCACGCGGGCCCGCTGCCGAGGCGAGGTCTGCGTGGGCACTTCCAACATCACCGGCAACAGCTTTTCCACCTGATCGATCTGGCACTTGAACATCGCATCGACCCAACGGCGGTCGACCGACATCAGCGGCTGGAACTCCAAGGAAAAGCCTTCGTCGATCGTGCCGGGCAGGTTCTCGTAGCCCTGCCAGGCGTCGGGCCGCGGATTCACGTCGCGAATAAAGGGCCGCGCGCGAAGGGCGGAAATCGCCGTCGTCTGGCCATTGTTGACGTGCAAATCGTTCGATGTATGGGAGCGATAGTCGCTTCGCCGCTGCAACGTGTTCAGCAACACCGCGGCCTCTTCCTTGGACATTAACCAGGCACAAACGCCCGGCGTCTGGGCGGGAATGGGCCGCAGTGTGCGATGGGCGGCGATCCGCCAGTCGGGACTATCGATCGTCGCCACGCGAAGGCTGAAGGTGTGGGTCTCCGCCTCGCTGACCACGAATCGTTCCACGATGTCGGCCACTACGGCCTGCATCTGCGGGGTATGATAAACTCGCAAGCTCCGCGATGAAGCGCTCAGAACGCCTAGCGGCTCATTATGCCAAACTTCGTAGCCGGTCTCGTGCAGAATCCAATCGATGATCGCCTGCTCCGGCCGTTTTGTGGTGGTCACGCGGGCCGTGTACTGGCTGATGTCGTATTCCCGCCAGACCTGCCCCTGTTCATTGGGCAATGTGCCGCTGCCCACGGTCACGCGGAGACTGCGGCGAGCTACCGCCTGAGGCGGGGCGAGAAACGGGTTGCCGGCCGCCGCGGCGGGCGGCGTAAAGACGGGGGAAAGCGAGGCGGGTGACGCCGGAGCCGTCGTACCACTGGCGACCCCAGCAGCAGGCCGCCACGCCGTGTCGGGCACGTAGCCGCCCGGAGTTTGCGCGAGAGCGACAGCCACACACCAAGGAAAAACGGCCCCGAACAAGAGAAGAGTTTTGACAGCATATCGCGACCCCATGCCTGAAGCCTCCTTGCTTCTGGAGAATGGAGAATAGGATTAGCCCATGGGCGGGGAGTATACGGACTGCCGACAACCGTGGCAAGAGGAAAGCCGTGGCGGTTTGCCCAGAGATCGGCCATGATCTAGAATTATCGCATAATGACCCAAACCGCATGAGGCAAGCGATGAACGCACCATGGAAATCCAAGTCCGACGGCGGTCCTTTTGTCGAGGAGGTCGAGGTTCGCGGACACATTATCGACAGCCTCATTCTCCCTAAAATCCTCGATTCCATTTCCGGCAGCGGCGGCAACTTCAAAATCAAGGAAATTACGATCGGGCAGGCGCGGAATGATCCCAGCTATGCCTTGCTGGAGGTGCGGGCCGACGACGAACAGGTCCTGGGGAAGATTCTCGCCCAGATCGCCGACCACGGCGCGGCCCCCACGGATGTCCGCGATTGCTGCCTCGTCGCGGTCGATATCGCGGGCACTTTTCCCGAGGATTTTTACAGCACGACCAACCAGCGGACCGAGGTCCGCGTCGCCGGCCGCTGGTTGCAGGCTGCCGATCAAGAGATGGATTGCGCGATCGCCGTGGACGTTCCTGCCATGACCGCTCGCTGCCTCGCGATGGACGACGCCCGTCTGGGCGACCAGATCGTCGTCGGCCACAGCGGAGTGCGAGTTTTCCCCGAAGAGCGTTCGCGGGGACCGCAGACCTTTGAATTCATGGGCAGCAACGTCTCCACCGAGAAACCCAAGAACGTGGCCATCCGCCAGATCGCGCGGCAACTGGCCGAAAATCACGCCGAGGGCGGCCGTACGGCGGTCGTCGCTGGTCCGGCCGTCATCCACACCGGCAGCGGCGAGTTTCTCGAGCAGATCATCCGCATGGGCTACGTGGACCTGCTCCTGGCCGGCAACGCCCTGGCCACGCACGACATCGAGCAAGCCCTCTTCGGTACGAGCCTCGGCGTCTACCTTGATCGCGGCATCTTGGCGGAATCGGGCCATGCCCATCATCTTCGCGCTATCAACCGCATTCGGCGTCTGGGCGGAATCCGGCCCGCCGTCGAAAAAGGCGAGTTGCGCACCGGGGTGATGTACGAGTGCGTTCGCCACGGAGTCGACTATCTCCTGGCCGGCAGCATCCGCGACGACGGCCCGCTGCCCGACGTCGTGACCGACGTGCTGGTGGCGCAGCAACTCATGCGGGAAAAACTCCACGACGTTTCCTTTTGCCTGATGATCGCCACGACGCTGCACTCTATCGCCGTGGGCAATCTGCTGCCGTCATGGGTCCGCGTCGTGTGCGTGGACATCAATCCCTCGACCGCCATCAAGCTGGCCGACCGAGGTTCTTTCCAGACGGTAAGCCTGGTCACGGACGTGGCCCCGTTCTTGCGCCTTGGTTGATGAATTGGCGGCTTTGTCGGAAAGAAAGGGAGCAGGGGCGATGCCATAACGCTTTCTTCCCAACCCTCTCTCCTCCCCCTTCTCCCCTCAATGCTTCCCATGCCGCAACCCCGCATCCTCATGTGTCCGCCGGACCACTACGGCATTGAATACGAGATCAACCCTTGGATGAACCGCAGGCTGGGGGCCGACGGCAATCTGGCCATGACGCAATGGCAGGACCTGCGAGGAATCTTGGAGCGATCCGGGGCGAAAATCGAATGCATCGCGCCGCTGCCCGGCATGCCCGACCTGGTCTTCACCGCCAATGCGGCGATGATCTACGGCAATGTGGCGATTCCCGCCCGTTTTCGCCATCCGCAAAGGCAGGTCGAGGAAGCCTACGCCCAGACCTGGCTCACCGAGCACGGTTTCGAGCTCCGCTTCCTCAAAGCGGACACGTTTTTCGAGGGGGCCGGCGATGCCCTCTTCTGCGGCGACACGTTGCTAGCGGGCTACCGCATTCGCACGGCGATCGGCGGTCACCAACAAGTGGGCGATTCGTTGGGTTGCCGCGTGATCTCGCTGGAACTGGTCGATCCCCGCTACTACCACCTGGATACCTGCTTCTGTCCGCTTTCGCCCGGCATGGCGATCTATTATCCCCAGGCATTCGACGACTACGGCCGACGGGCCTTGCGGGGAGTGGTCGAGCAGTTGATACCCGTGGCCGAGTCCGAGGCATGGAACTTCGCCTGCAACGCGGTCGTCGTCGGCCGGACCGTGGTCACCAACGTCGGCTGTCCGCTGCTGCACCGCGAACTGGAATCTCGCGGTTACCAGCCGGTTGCCACGCCGCTGGGCGAGTTCGTCAAGTCGGGCGGATCGGCCAAGTGCCTGACGTTGCGGTTGGACGGCGAAGAAGCGGCCGCTTGGAAGTATGCGGCAAGCAAATGATCTTCACCCTGCGAACCGCCACGACGGCCCGGCGTCTTTCGGCAGCGGAATGCCCCGCATCGCAGCCCGCAGCAGCTCGATGGGCATGGGGCCTTGCTCCAGCACCGCATCGTGGAACTGCCGCTCGCTGAGCTTGCCGGGGCCGACCATCTCGTCGTGCAGGGCGAGGATCTGTCGACCGCCGATGAGATAGCCGACCTGGTAGAGCGGCTCGGCCTGGATGAATCGCCGCACCTCGCCGCGGGCTCCCAGCTTTTCGTGTCCCACGCGATCCACGAGGAACGTGACCATGTCTTCGGGCGTAATGCGTCCGAGATGGTATTTCAATGTGAGCGTCACCCGCGCCGCGCGGGTCATCCGCCAGAAGAGCATGCCGATGCGGTCCTCGGGCGTTTTGGCCCAGCCCAGGTCCCAGAGCCGCAACTCCCAGTACAAGGCCCAGCCTTCGACGTAAAAGGGCGTGGAGAATTGCCGCTGCGGACCGCGGGCCTCGTAGTATTGCTGTAGATGATGGCCGGGGATCAGCTCGTGCGGGATGACCAGCCGCGTGAAGTGGCGGTTGTTGCCCCGCATGACCATGATCTTGTCCTCCTGGCTCATTTCGCCGCTCGCATAGGCCACCATCATCTGCCGGCCGTTGTAGGCCGCATAGGGAATGGTCTTTAGCGTCTCCGGCGAGATCATCGTCAATCCCCACGATTCTTCGCACAACGGCGGCACCGTGACCAACTCGCGGCGTTTGACGAACTCGGTGACCTCCCGGGCGATGCCCGCTACTCAGCGCATCCTGCTGGCCCGGCGGCGCGTAGTCGGCCTTGACGCGGGCCAAGGCAGCCTTCCAGTCGTCGCCCAGCCCCATCTCCCGCGCGGCCTTCTTCATTTCCACTTCGCAGAAGACGAACTCGCGCTCGCCGATAGCAATCAACTCGTCGGCCGTGTACGGCAGCCACTCGCGCCGGATGTCGGCCGCCAGGGCCTCGGCCCCCAGCGGCTCGCCGACCAACGGGTCATCGTCCTTGCCCTTGATTCCGGCAAGGTCTTCGCGGACGTGCTTGGCATACTCGTCGAGTTGCTTGGAGGCATCGTCGCAGGGTTTCTTCAGCCACCAGGTGAAGCCCGGTTGATATCCCTCGTAAAAGGAGTACCAGCGCTTAAGCACCTCCTGCAATGCCCGCACACTGTTCGCAGCGCGGAGGGCCGCCGCCGCGGTCGTCTTGCCGCCCGGCTTGGGCAGATGTTCGCTGGCGAGCTTGACGGCGGTCATCAGCTCCGCGACCTTTCTCGCCGCGGCCTGGACGTCCGGGGCCCCCCAGTGCCGACGGGCCGTTTCCAGTTCGTGGATCGTGGTGCGAAAGGGCACCAGCGGCGCGATCTCGCCCAACCGTTGTTTCGCCCGAGCGGTTTCGTCGAGGGCGGCCCGGATCTGGCTCCGCAGCAGCAGGAAGTCGGCCTTCTGGCGGGCATCGAGCGCGGCAAAGTCGAACTGGTCCAGCCGCTCCAGCCACCGCTGGTCCAATTGACGTTGCCGATCGAGATAGGCTTCCGACGCGGGCAGCTCGCTCGCGTCACGCAAGCTCGCTTGATCGGCGCGATATTCGCGCTGGAGTTCGAGCACCGAGGCCGGGGTGGAAAGGGCGTCACGCGCAGGAGCGCGCTTGGCGAATGTGGTGGTGAGCAGGAAAATCAGAAGCAGCGGGGCGATGCAGCGAAGCCGGCGGTTCATGGCGGGGTTCCGAGGATTTTTTTCAGGCGAAGCTCTCAATTCTAGCATGCCGAGCCGGGCGTGTCGATTTGGCGGGGAAATGCGGAGCTGGCGGGCAAGACGTTGCAGGCGACGGCGTTTCCACCTAAAATAAATCACCATGAAATCCTATACTGAATACTTGACAATGAATGTGCCCAAGCGGATGGGGTTCGTGAACCTCACGCCGCAGGTTGAGGCGGCAGTGAAGAAGAGCGGTGTCCAGGAAGGCATGGTCCTTTGCAACGCGATGCACATCACCGCCAGCGTATTCATCAACGACAACGAGTCGGGCCTGCACGAAGACTACCAGCAGTGGCTCGAGGAGCTTGCCCCTTTCGACCCCTCGTCGCAGCGATACCATCACAACCGCACGGGCGAGGACAACGCCGACGCCCACATGAAACGCCAGATCATGGGCCGCGAAGTCGTGGTCGCCATCACCAAGGGCCGCCTCGATTTCGGACCGTGGGAACAGATTTTTTATGGCGAGTTTGACGGCAGAAGGGCCAAGCGGGTGCTGATCAAAGTGATTGGCGAGTAACAAGCAGCAGTGTCACCCAATATTCTCACCGACGCCCTGGCCATCTGGCATGCCGGTCTCGCCGCCGTCCGCTCCGATCAACTCGTGCGCGATGCAATGCACGTCGAAGGTTCGACGCTGACTATCGGCGACGAGGAAATCTCCCTGCCCAAGGTGCGACGGATCGTCGTCGTGGGAGCGGGCAAAGCGGGCGCCGGCATGGCGGCTGGTTTGGAAGAAGCCTTCGGACCGCGCTGGGCGAAAGAGAAACAACTCAACGGCTGGATCAACGTGCCCGCCGACTGTGTCCGCCCGCTGGAATGGATCCATTTGCATGCCTCGCGGCCGGCGGGCGTCAACGAGCCGACGGCCGAAGGCGCGGCCGGCGCGGCAGAAATCCTGCGACTGGTAGCGTCGCTCGCAGCGGACGACCTCTGTCTCTGCTTGCTCTCCGGCGGCGGCTCGGCCCTGCTGCCCGCTCCCGTGGAGGCGATTACCCTGGACGACAAGCTCGCCGTCACGCGGCTGCTCAGCGCGGCCGGCGCGAATATCGAGCAGCTCAACACGGTCCGCAAGCAACTCAGCCGCATCAAGGGCGGAGGGCTCGCCCGGGCATGCCGCGCCGGAAGACTCGTTTCGCTCATTATCTCCGACGTGTTGGGCGATCCGCTGGACCTGATCGCGTCCGGCCCGACGGTTGAGGACCGCTCCACGCCCGCCGAGGCCCTGGCCCTGCTGCGGCAATTTGCTCCGTGCGAAGCCGAGATTCCGGCGCCGTGGTCACATGGCTGCAGCAGCACGGTCGGTCGCGCCAACCGGCCGCCTGCCCGGTGACGAACCTGGTGATCGGCAACAACGCCACGGCGGTCGACGCGGCGGGCATGGAGGCCGAGCGACGCGGCTATTCCCACGCCATGATCAGCGCCCGGCAATCGGAAGGACAGGCGGAAGACGTCGGCCGCCACCTGGCTGCCATGGCGCGGCAGATGCGCGACGGGGCGGGTACCAGGTACCCTCGGTCGGGGTGCGGTTCAGGACCCGACTGCCTGATCAGCGGCGGCGAACCGGTGGTGCGGCTGGTAGGGCCCTCACAGCGGGGCCTGGGCGGGCGGAACCAGCAGCTTGTCCTGGCGGCCTTGGATGACTTTTGGGACGACGGGGGCCGCGACGTTGCCTTCCTTTCCGCGGGGACCGACGGCGAGGACGGCCCGACCGACGCCGCCGGGGCGTTTTTCCACGCACGGGTCATTGAGGCGGCCCGCCAGCGGGAGTTGTCACCGCGGGACTTTCTGGCCCGCAACGACGCGTATCACTTCTTTGCGCCGCTGGATGCCCTGCTGAAGACGGGCCCGACGCATACGAATGTGTGCGATCTCCGCGTGGTGGTTGTGCGTAACAAATAAAGCGCCCCTGCGCGACCTGCTTTGGCAATCGCACCTGGGGAGCCGTTCTGAATCCGACTTCCGCGGATCTCGATGACAGTCTCTGCGATCGGCGCTTAAATCGCCGGTTCACCCGTCTCGCCGGTGCGGATACGGACGACGCCCGTCAGATCGGAAACAAAGATCTTTCCGTCTCCAACCTGCCCGGTGCGGGCGACGCTGCAAATCGTCTCGATCACGCCAGCCGCCTCCTCCGTGGTGACGACGACTTCGAGTTTGATCTTGGGGATGAAATCGACAACATACTCGGCCCCACGGTACATCTCGGCATGGCCTTTTTGCCGCCCGAAACCGGAGACTTCGGTTACGGTCATGCCTTTGATACCCTGGCGATTCAAGGCGTCCTTGACGTCATCGAGCTTGAAATGGCGGATGATAGCTTCAATTTTTTTCATGGATCTTCGCTTGGTTTTCCGTGTTCAGTGGGACAATGCTGGCGATCGGATACGAATCTCAGATTTGAAATTTGAAATTTGGGATTTGAGATCTAAAATATCCGAAATCCGAGATCTGAGATTCCAACTCCTGCCTCCCCAACTAAGCGTGCCGGCTAAGGGCAAAATCGGGATAGGCCAGTGCACCGAGCTCAGGGCCGTCGAGCCCTTCCAATTCGACGTCTCGCGTGACGCGCATGGGAAAATAACGATTGCTGAGTTGGAATCCGATCCAGGCCGCGAGCAGGCCGAAAACGACCAGCACCACGGCGCCGATCACTTGGGCGGCGAACTGGCCCACGTCTCCATAGAGCAGGCCGCGGACGCCGTTGGCGACGCCATTGAAACCGGCGCCATGGCGGCCGTTGGCGAAGATGCCCACCGCCAGCAGGCCCCATAGCCCAGCCACTCCGTGTACCGAGATCGCCCCCACCGGATCGTCGATGCCGCGGCGCTCCAGGAGCAGCACGCCGATCACGACCACGCTTCCCGCGACCGCGCCGATGAGCAGCGCCGCCCAGGTGTCGACGAACGGACAGGGGCCGCTGACGGCCACCAATCCGGCGATCATGCCGTTGCAGATGAGCGTAGGATCCGGTTTCATTTTCTTGGCCTCCAGCGTGAGCATCGCGGCCAGCGTGCCGCCGACGGCCGCGAAGGTTGTGTTCACCACCACGCCGCTCAGTGAAAGATCGGTCCCGGCAAGGGCGCAGCCGGCATTCCAGGCGAACCAGCCGAAGGCCACGACCAGGCTGCCTAAAACCACCATGGGGACGTGGTGGCCGGGCAAGGGCTGGGGACGACCTCCGCGATACTTTCCCGCGCACGGCCCCAGCAACACCGCGCCGACCAGGGCGATCACGCCGCCCAGACTGTGGATCACGCCCGCTCCTGCGAAATCGACGACACCGTGCCCCAGCCGCCAATTCAGCCCGGCGCGGGCCAGCCAGCCGCCGCCCCAGATCCAGTTGGCAGCCAACACCAGCGGCAATACAACCCACAGCCCGTAAAGACAGAAATTCTTCCACCGCCAGCGCTCGACCATGGCCCCGGCGGGTACGAGCGCCGCTTTGTCGATCAAGGCCATCATGAAAAAGAAGAAGGCCAGTGCCCCCATGGTGCCGTGGCCTTCCGGACCAGTGGTGCGGCGGTCCCCGCTGCTTGATTCAGGCGAGACGCTTGCATTACCGTTGGCAGGCGGGACGCCCGCAACACTCGGATCCAATCCAGCGAGGAAGAACCCCTTGCTGCCGGCGAGGCCGTAGGCATACCCGCCGCTCGGTTTGCCGGCCTCGTCCCGCAGGGCGATGATCCCCAAACCACGATTGAGGATCGTACTGGGCAACTCAAGGTTTGCCGACCAGCCGGGCGCCACGGCGCCGTTGGTGAAGTTTCCCCAGCCCAGGGCAAATCCGTAGATCCAGAAGGCGAGGCAACTCAGGGGAAAAAGCAGGAGGTTCATAGTCATGGTGTCCAGCGCATTCTTGGCCCGGCAGAATCCCGTGGCGATCATGGCAAAACCGATGTGCATGAACATCACCACGATGCCGGCGAGGAGGAGCCAAGTGGCATAGACAGACATGATCGCGCCTTTTCCGTGTAAAACCCAGGATTATAAACGATTCGGAACGCCGCGTCTTGGCTTGACGCGGCGTTCCGAACAAAATTGGCGAGATATCAGGCGAACAGGCTGTAAGCCTGCTCGGCCTCTATTTCCGAGCGCATCAGGCCGGGACTGCCGCATCGCTCGGCTTGCTCGTCAGCAATACCTCTTTGCCCTTCTTCTTGCTGGAAAACATGAAGTAGGCGGCCCCGTACAGGCCCCACACGCCAGCAATACCCAGGGCCACATAAGGCTCCATGACACTCATTCCCGCCACGGTGAACGGACCGATCAAGTAGAACAACATGCAGGCGAGGTTCGCCAGCAATCCGAATACCGGAACCACCATGTGCTTGAATCCGCTGAAGGTGTGGTGCTCGCGGAAGGCCACAATGGCGATAATGCAGGTCAACATATAGAGCAGGAACGTTCCGAAGTTGCTCACCAGCGTGGCCACAATCAGGCTATTGGGAAGCTTCGCGGCAAACTCCTTGGTGAAGACCAGGAACTTGGGATACCAGATGCTGTTCTTCTGGGCATCGGTCAAGGCCGTGTTCATCGCGTCCGTGGCCGACGGACCGCAGAGGTACCAGAGCACGGTGAGAACGCCGATCACTGTGGAAACAAAGGCCAGCGTCCAGATGGCCCGGTGCGGAGTCAGCTTCTTGCCATGCAACATGCCGAAATGCGATGGCACTTCGTCGTCGCGGCCCATGGCATAAGTCACGCGGGCGCCAGTGTTGACGCACGAGAGCGTGGTGCCGATCAGGGCCAGGAAAACTGTGGCGGCCTGGATCAACATGTACCAGCGGGCAGCGTCGTAGCTGCCGAAGAGCCACGTGCCGGTGATCACCATCATGTCGCCGATCGAGGCGCTCGAACCGGCCGCCTGGGGCAACTTGTAGCCGGCGTTCAGGAAATAATTGGCGGCAAAGTACTCAAGCAGGTAGCAGACCACGCCCTGAATCAACAGCGACAGAAGCACGGCGCGGGGGATGTCGCGCTTGGCATTCTTGGCTTCCTCGCCCATCGAGGTCACCGACTCGAATCCGACGAGGATCAAGATGGCGATGCAGGCCTGAATGAAAGCATAGTTCCACTGGTGCGGCGCCACCACGGAGGTCGCCGAGGTATGATAGTTGAAGGCGGGCGGATCCTTCTTGAAATCCGGCTTGCCGTCGGTCATCGCCGTGCCGCCGGCACTCAGCGCGTCGGAAGAGGACCAACTCAAGGTAAACGCCAGCGGCTGGATCTTGCCGTCCTTGCCCAGCACCGGCTTGCCATCCTTGTCCTTTTCGTAATCGGGGAAGGGGTCGCCCGCGGCAAGACTGAAAGTGCCGAAGGGGCTTTTGTAGCTTTCGGGTAGGGGAAGATCCTTCGATTTCAGGTCGTCTTCGGCGATGATCTTATCGGCCGTCTTCCATTGGGGCTGCCCCTTGTCGTCAACTTTGGGGGTCTTGGCATCGTCGGACCAAGTGTCCTGGACGAAGACCGGTTTGCCGTCCTTGTCCACTTTCGGCTTGCCGTCATCACCCGTGTCCTGCACGTTGTCCTGATAGACCTGGTAGGGCACGGCCTTGCCGCTGCTGGCGAAGTAAAGCCCCGGGTCGCCGTCCTTGTTGTGGCTCAGGCGATAACCCAGGGCGATCACCGAAAAGACAATCAAGGCGCTGATTTGGATCACGTTAATGGCGATATTCACGCCCGTTGACCCGGTTACGCCGTTGTAGGCGATGTAGGCTACGCCGAAAGAGAACACCACCGCGAAACCGATCATCAACGTCGGGCTGTTGACGGTTGAGTTAAACGTATCGGGCCAGAAGATGCTGGCGAGATAGCCGGCCAGAATGGCGGTCACCCCGACCATCACCCCGGGGTAGACCCAGTAATACAAGTGGCTGGCCCAGCCGATGACGAACTTGGACAAGCGGGCAAACTTGTAAGCATGGGTCTTGGAAAGGAACGCCTGCTCGGCGAAGAAATAGGATGACCCCGCCCCAGGGTAGAGCTTCGAGAGCTCTGCATAAGAAATGGCGGTCGCAAAGCACAGCAACAGGGCGACAATGATGCCGAACCACATGGCGGCACCGGCCATTGGCGCGCCGTAGGCGGCCTGTTGCACGTAAGTCAGCCATAAGAACGCTCCAGGCGCGATCAGGGCCATGGCATTCATCGTCAGACCAGTGAGGCCTAACGTTTTCTTCATTTCACTGGGCGGGGGACTGGTCGACATGAAACACCTCGTTGAATTTCCAGGAAATGCCCAACCACTGCTCGAACAGTGACTGCACATTGGGCAATTCCGAAACAAGGCGTTTGCAAACTGCATGCCACATTTGCAACACAGCAACTAGCAATTTGCAAGAATGGCTAGAAACCCACAAAAAAATCTGTTGACCGCCGACGAAATTGTTGTAAAGCGATTAGCTGCTGCGCAAGAAGTGCGCAGGGAATAAGCATTTCACAAGGAAATGCCCGTAAAGGCGAAGCGACAACTATTTCCATTTGGGCACCACAAATGCGAAAATATATCGAAATGACGCCGCCGGAGCTAGAATAATAACAGCGCGCGGCATGGGAAATGCATTTGCGACATGGCCTATATCCGCCCGTAGCGTAAGCGAAGATCGCCTTCGCTCGGTGAGGTTAGTTTCGCGTTCAGCCGCCCAAGAGATAAGACCCCGTCCGACGACGTTTGACAGAGGCTGCCATGGAACTAACCTATGCGTGTCTTTGCTTGCCGGGCCCCGTCCGACCCAATAATGAGGATTGTGCCGGGTTTTGGGAGCCCAATGAGGAGCAGCAAAGGCGGAGCCACGGCGCGGTGGCCGTCATCGCCGACGGGGTGGGCGGACAGGACTGCGGTGAAGTGGCTAGCCGCATGTCGGTCGATACGGCCTTGAAGCTCTTTCGCGAGGCCAAAGAGAATATCCCTCCCCGCAATCTCCTTTGGGACGTACTCAACGCGGCCAACTTAGCCGTCTACGACAAGGGCATGGAGCAACGCGGCAACGGCCGAATGGCGACCACGCTCATCGTTTCGGTCTTCCGCAATACCGAGGTCACGATCGGACACGTCGGCGACAGCCGCGCCTACCTCATACAGGGGGGTAAGGCTCAGCAAATCACGGCCGATCATACCTATGCGGCCATGCAGCAGAAACTCGGGCTAATCTCGGCCCAGGAGGCGGCGCACAGCGAAATGCGACTCGATGCTCATGCGGAGCATCGGTCGCGACCCAACGGTCCAAGTTGATCTATACGATGTCCGCGTGAACCAGGGCGATTACCTCGTCCAGTGCACCGACGGTGTTCATCAATTCCTCACCGAGGACGAAATCTGCGAAATTGTCACGCACACACCTCCAGAAGAGGCGTGCAAGCAGCTTGCGGCCCTGGCGGAAAAGCGCGGGACCGAGGATAATCTTACCGTCCAGGTCGTGCGGATCGATCGCGTGGAAGAAATGATGTTCTACCGCGGTCTGCCCATTTACCGTGAGGTTACCCAGCCTATGAGTCATGAAGTGGAAGTAGGTCAAACGCTCGACGACCGATTCCAGATCACCGAGCTGATTAGCCGGAGCGGCATGGCCTCGATCTTCAAGGCGATCGACACCAAGTCGGGCGAGACCGTCGCCCTGAAGGTGCCCTTCATGCAATTCGAGAGCGACCCGGCCTTCTTCAGCCGCTTCCAACGCGAGGAATCGATCGGACGGAAGCTAAAGCACCCGTACATCCTCCGCATCGTGCCCGTTGAAGAGAAGAGCCGTCCCTACATCGTCATGGAGTACCTCAAAGGACAGACCTTGCGGGACGTGATGCGCAGTGCCGGGCGGATACCCGTCAAGGACGCTTTGGCGATCGCCAGCCGGATTTGCGAGGCCCTTGCCTACCTGCATTCCCAGGAGGTGATCCACCGCGACCTGAAGCCGGAGAACATCATGCTTTGCGACGATGGCAGCATCCGCATCATGGATTTCGGCATCGCCAAGGCCGCCGGTTTGCGACGGTTGACGTTCGCCGGCTTCTCGACCTCCATGGGCACGCCCGACTACATGGCCCCCGAACAGGTCAAGGGCCGCCGCGGCGACACCCGCACCGACATCTACAGCCTGGGCGTGATGCTCTACGAGATGATCACCGGGGCGACGCCTTTCGAGGGCAACAACCCGTATGCAATCATGAACGCTCGATTGATCGGTGATCCGGTTGCCCCGCGACGGCACATGCCTGAATTGTCGCCGGAGGTCGAGGAGATCATCCTGCACGCCTTGGAGCGCCAGCCCTTCGATCGCTATCCCACGGCCACCATGATGAAGCAGGAACTCGACGCCCCGGAGAAAGTGCAGGTGACGGGCCGTTGCGATCGTCTTAGGCCGCCGGCGGTGTGGCAGGGCCGTTGGCAGAAAGTGCGGCTTTATCTGCTTGGGCTGCTGGTCCCTGTGCTCACCGTGGTGATCTTGTGGCTATTGTTCCACAAGTCGTAGGACGCGTCAATCTTTGCCGGCCAACTGCCGCGCGAAGGCATCCAGGTCGTCATAGCGGCTCTGCCAGGTCGTATACATTACGCCGACGACGCCATGAACCTTCCGGGCGTCGCGCAACCAACTGGCGATTTCCGGCACCGGACCGTCGTAATAGCCGGCCAGAATTTGCCGATTGCCCAGCCCGGCGAAATGTTCGCGCGAAGCAACGCGCTTAGCCGGGTCCGAGTTCCAGTTGACGATCACCACGTCCTTATCGAGGCCCTTCCACGAGCCATACCAAGGGCCGTCGCCCTTGACCAGGTAGTACGCGCCCGACTTCTGGGCATTGTGCAGCGGATCGAACATGTCCGACCAGGCATAAATCGGTTTGCCCGAGTCTTCGCCCCGAACCATCTTCAGGCACTGGCGAACGTTCTCTGCCAGCAGTTCGGCGGGCCTCTTGCCGCTGCGGCGGCAGCTTTCATCCCAGCCCTGCACGCGGATTTCGTCGTGCTGCAGGAAATAGCCGTCGGGCTGGAGATGCTTGTGCACCTGCCGGATCTGCCAGCGGAGAATATCGTAGACCTTGGGCTCGGCCATGCAGCACATGACCTGTTCCTCGTAGATAAGGGCGGTGTGATAGTAGCTCAGCAGCACCGTCTGCCCGTCGCGGATCTGGCTGCCGGAAGGCAGGGTCACCGTCGGCGGATCGTGCCAGGCGGTAAAACCGCCCGGCCAGGGGAGCATGCCGAGCTTGGGATCGCGGGCAGCGGTGAAGTCGCGGCCCTCGCGGTAAACGACTTGGCCATCGGACGAAGTTGCCCGCAGGGCGCGCCGTCGCGGCGGACGACATTCACCAGCCCGGCCGGCTCCACGCGGACGTCGTCCCACCAGATTTTGCCGCGTTTGCCGCCCCAGACACCCAGGTACAGGTTCACGCGGGAGTGGTCGAGGCTGTTGAAAGTCACGTCGATCCGCTTCCAGTCCTGGGTCTTGTCGACGTGCGGCTGATAGTAGTTCAACTCGCTGCCATCGTCGGCAATGACCGCAATCCGCACTTCGTGGGCGGCTTCGAAGTCCTGCGTCTTGACGGTAGCCGAGACATGATAATAGTGGAACGGCTTCACGTTGAGCGCCTGGCAGGCGCGGCCGTTGGACGGGTCGTGCAGGCCGATGTCCTCCATGCGGAGCGATGCGTCCCCCTCGCGTTTCACCTCCGTGTCGCGGAAACTGATCTCGCCCGGCCGATCGACGAAGCCCCAACCGATGGGCTGTCCGCGCTTCCATTGCTCGAAGCCGCCGTTGACAATATGCGGGCCATCATCGGCGGGCACGAGCTTGCCATCACGGGCGATGAACGCCGTATCGCGGACGGGCAGGCCCTCGGCCAGGTTCGGGTCGCGGGAGAGCAGATCGTTGGAATAGCCGATGGAGCAGACGGCCGCGATGCAAGAAAGTCTGAGCTCGGCGACGCCTTGCCGGAACCGGCGGACATTGGTCGCATAGCGATCGGGCAATTGGTCCCACCGCATGAACTTGCTGTCGCTGACCACGACGCCGTTGTAGCCGGCCTTGGCCGCGCGGCGGAGCATTCGGAGATTGTCGTCGACATTCTTATCGACCAGCAGGTTGGTGGACAGGTACACCCAGCGATCTTCGAGCGGCGCGGCCGCCGATGATGCCGAGGGAAATCCCGCGAGGACAAAAGCGGCGAAAGACACGATTCGAATGGACATGGCGAGGATTCCTTCCCAGGAGGCAGGCAGGAGTTGCGGTGGGACTATTGGACTATTGCCATGGTAGTTGGCGGAGAACGACTTGCCAAGCGGTATGGGTGGCAGGTCGCGCGGCCTCGGATTATAGTAGTAGTGTCGCTTCCCGCCTTTCCCTTTCCCATCACGAGGAGAACCCGCCATGAAACGCCTCGCCATCCTGTTTGCCATCGTCGCCCTGCCGCTGGTTTGCCAGGCGGCCGATAAGAAACCGCTGCCCACTTTCAAGAAAATCGTGCTCAGCGACAAGTTCTACTGCGAAGGGGCCAACTGCGGCGATTTCAACAACGACGGCAAGCTCGACGTCGTGGCCGGGCCTTACTGGTACGAGGGTCCCGGCTTCACCAAAAAACACGAAATCTACCCGTCCGAAGCCATCGACCCGCACGGCTATTCGAACGACTTCCTCACCTTTACCGGCGACTTCAACGGCGACGGCTGGCTCGACGTGCTGTATGTGCCGATGCCCGGCACGGACGCCTGGTGGTATGAGAACCCGGGACCTGCGGGCGGACCGTGGAAGAAGCACCTGGCCCTGCACGACGTCGGAAATGAGTCGCCGGCCTGGGTCGACATCAACGGCGACGGCCGCCCGGAGCTGGTCTACAACACGCAGGGTCCCCAGGGCGGGCAACTGGGCTACGCCACCTGGAACCCGAAGCGGCCCAATGACCTCTGGGAATTCCATCCTATCTCGCCCATGGACGGCCGTTACCAGCGATTCACGCACGGCATGGGAGTGGGCGACATTAACGGCGACGGCCGCATGGACATCGTCGAGGCCAGCGGCTGGTGGGAACAGCCGGCGAAGCTCGATACCGGCAAGCCGTGGATCAAGCATCCCTTCCCATTCGCTGAGGCGGGGCGCAGATGATGGTTTACGACGTCAACGGCGACGGCCTGGCTGACGTAATCACCTCATGGCACTGCCATATCTATGGCCTGCTTTGGTACCAGCAACAGCGAACCGCGGCGGGCGAGATCACTTGGAAGCAGCACGTGATCCTTCCGCCCAAGCCGGACCTGAACTCGCCCGCCTTGCGGATCAGCCAGATGCACAGCATGGACCTGGCCGACATCAAAGGCGACGGCCTGATGGACATCGTCACTGGCAAGCGCTATTGGGCCCACGGCCCCACGGGCGACGTGGAGGCCAACGCCCCGGCGGTGCTCTACTGGTTCGAGTTGCTGCGCGACGGCAAGGGCGGCGCGAAGTTCGTACCGCACCAGATCGACGACAACTCGGGCGTCGGCACGCAGGTCATCGCCCGCGACCTCAACGGCGACGGCGTGCCGGACATCATCGTGGGCAACAAGAAGGGCACGTTCTTGTTCTTGAGCCAGAAGCAGACCAAGTAAGAAACGGCAGGAACTTTAACGACGCTCAACGACCGCCAATCGGCGATAAAGCACGTTATCTGTTAGAAACTACACTAGCGTTTCCGACAGCAGGGCGGCACCGTTTTGCCCAACGCTTCCACCTGCCCAATCGCCGTGGAATCCGCGCGGACCGGCACCGGCTCGAATGCCTGCACGGGTGATTGCATCCGCAGGACGAGCGTGACTACGCCCAGCATCACAATGGCCAGGGCCGTGACCAGCGGCAAGCGCCGCCCCAGCAGCCGGGCGATCGTCTGCATGCCGAATCCCGCCAGCACCAAGGCCGGCACGCCCCCCAGGCAAAAGGCGACCATTACCAATGCGCCCCAGGCCGGGCTGCCCGTCCCGGCGGCGTAGGCCGCGAATAGATAAAGCCAGCCGCAGGGCAGGAAAGCCGTGAGCAAACCAATGCACAAGGCCCGCGGCAGCGGCCGCAAGGCAAAGGCCGCCCGCTGGCCGGTGAGCACCAGCCGCTGGATCAGCCCCGGCAAGGGAAGCTGAGGCAAGCGGACGCCCAGCGCACGCAGCACAGCAGCCAGTCCCACGCAGATCATGATCGCGCCGGCCGCCAGGGCCGCGGCCTTCTGGCAACCGAGCCGCGCCCCGCCGCGATCGACCGCGGTGCCCAGCAGGCCGCAGACCGCGCCGGCGAGGGCATAGGTCGACAACCGCCCCGCATGATAGGCCGCGTGGAGCCAGAGCCGGGACCCCTGCCGCTGGCCGCCCGGATCGCTCACGGCAAACCCTACCAGCGGCCCGCACATGCCAACGCAGTGCAGGCTGCCCAGGAAACTGGCGATCACGATGGCAGCAAATAGTCCCATGTTCATCGCATCCCGCGTAGCGTGACCACAACGGCGGTCAGATCTCGCGCTGCACTTTTTGCGTAAACGTCTCCTTGCCGTGGGTGATTACGAGACGGAACTCCCACAAGCCCGGATCATCGCAGGCCAAGCTGGCGGCGTACTCTCCGCCCTCGCGCGACAGCAGCACGCTGGAAATCCGCTTGCTTGCCCGCAAGTGGGCGAAGGCCACCATGTCGACCGTAGCGTCCCGAACCGGTTTGCCTGACCGATCGCGCACCGTGCAGGTCACGGTCCGCTCGCTGGTGTCCGACATCGGCCGGCCGATCTTGAGTTGCACCGACCAACCGAGTCGCCGGTTCTCACGTTGCTGCTCGGCCGTCTGGTCGTAGTGCAGGCCTTTTTCATACCAATCGGGCTCGACGGCGAAGGAACTGTCCCGCGTAGCTATGGTCACCATTACCGCCACGCAGACGATATGGATGCTGATCAGGCTCGTCAGCAGGATCGGCCAAAACAGGTGGCGCGAAGGTTTGGGCATATTACTCATCGAGCTGTCTCACTTGGAATTCGCGTTCGCCGCGTGAACGGGCCCCAGTAGCCGGCAGGCCGTGTCTTGGCGGAAGGTCTTGTCATCCGATACCCTCAACTGGATCTTACAGACGCCCCGTTCGAAGGCCGCAGCCGGCGTGACGATAGCCAGCGGTATCCTGGCGGTTTCGCCGGCGGGCAGCGAAACGGCTTCGGGCGGTCGGGCAAAACGGGAATCCTGGCTGCCGGCAATCTCAATCCTGTATACCGCGTCGCGGCCGCTGCGGTTCTCGATGACCAGCCGCACCTGGTTGGTGATTTCGCCGGTGGCCGTAAGGCTGTAGGGCAGCCCGAGCCCCTGCAGGATCGTCACATCGGCTGACTTCTTATTGAAGAAAACGATAAGGAAGGCCGTCGCCAGCGCGAGTATCATCGCCGGATAAACGATCACCCGCGGCCGCAGCCAACGGCCAGGTTTGCCCTCGATGGCGGCCTGCGAACTCAATCGGATTAGTCCTTTGGGCTTGCCGATCCGCTCCATCACGCCGTCGCAGGCGTCGATGCACTGCGTACAGGCAATGCACTCCAATTGCAAACCCTCGCGGATGTCGATGCCCGTGGGGCAGGTGTCGGTGCACATGCCGCAATCGATGCAGTCTCCGCGGGGGCCGTCAGCCTTGCGATCCCGCAGCTTGCCGCGCGGCTCGCCGCGGCGAGGATCGTAGCTCACGATGAGCGAGTCGCGGTCGAGCATCACTGACTGGAACCGCCCATAGGGACAGGCCACGATGCACGTCTGCTCGCGGAAGGAGGCGAAATCGAACATCATCAGCCCGGTCACTGCAATCATCACGAGGAAGGGTATGGGATGCTTCAGCGGCGAACCGCGGACCCATTGCGCCAGGGCCTCGACGCCGACGAAATAGGCCAGGAACGTGTGCGCCAGGTAGGCGGAAACCGCCAGATAGACGGCGTACTTCGCCACCGTGCGGGTGCCGAGCGATTCTTCCCCGGACGATGCTGGGCCCCCGGCGGACCGTCGAAGAACCGTTCGATGGGCCGAAAGACGAACTCCATGTAGACCGTCTGCGGACACATCCAACCGCACCACACGCGGCCGGCAAGGGCCGTGACTACGCAGATTCCCAAAATCCAGGCGATCAGAGCCAGGGCCAACAGCAGCGTATCCGTCGGCAGGAAGGTGAAGCCGAAGATGGTGAAATTGCGATCGGGCAGGTCGAGCAGGATCGCCGGCTTGCCACCGATCTTCAGATACGGCAAGAGCGTGAAGATGGCGATTAGCACCCACGCCACGATCCGCCTCGCCCGCAGGAAGTGTCCCCGGGCCAGCGCGGATGAAGCCAGCGCCGCGAACCGTCCTCGAGCATCGTGGAGAGCACGCGGCCTTCGGGAGCGGGCGGGGCATGCTCGCTGATCGCACCGGTAGAGGGCTCAGGAGACGGTATATTCATCGGCAAATCGATCTCACTTCTTGCCGCTCTCCACCGCCGTCGGCCAGGGGTCAATGAGCTTGTCCTTGTCGGGCTCGATCGGCTTGCCCTTGAGTTTATTGTTCCGCAGTCCAGCCACGTAGGCCGCCATGAGCACGATTTCATTGGGGTGCAAGCGGGTCTTCCACGAAGGCATGGCCCCTCCCGCCCTGCCGTTGGCGATGACGTCGGCGATGTCGGTGATCTTGGTGACGTCGCGGTAGTATTCGTCGGTCAGGTTGGGGCCCACCACGCCGCTGCCATCGGGTCCATGGCACGACTGGCAGTTGGTGAGAAAGACGCTCCGGGCGTAGATCATCCAGTCGGCGTCGTCCTTGTATTTCAAAATCGTCGCCGTGTCGTTCTTGAGTTCGCCCATCCCCGAGAACCGCGCTTTCATGTCCGCCGCCGTGGCCGAGTTCCAGGCATCGGCCAGGGTCCAGCCGTTACTCCCGACTTGGAAGAAGAGGAAATAGACGATGCTGAAGAGCACCGTGAGCGCGAAAATGGCGTGCCACCAACCGGGGCAGGGATTATCGTACTCCTGAATGCCGTCGTATTCGTGATCGAGCAACTGGTCGTGGGCCATGACGGGCTCCTTCAGAACCTCTAACACAACCGGACTTTTTCCAGTTGTTTCAGGGGCTGAGGCAAGGTTGCGTAAGGGGTTCTCAGTTAGTTTTCATCGTCTTTCCACAAATGGGCGTCGGCCTCGACGCTTTCGTGGGGGCGGAGGCAGGCCCAGATGACGATGCCTGAAAAAGCGACTACGGCCGCAATCGTCAGGCATGTGCCGACAATGAATGCCAGGGTTTCCATGTACATGGTGTCTTCATCGGACTTGCGATCGTTTATAGCCGCTTGTAGTTCCGGCTTCAGCCGGAACTACAAGCCGCGTCATGGCGCCTTTGCCTGGGCGGTCGCCGCGGGGGCCGCCGTTTCCGGCGGAGGCGGTTGCGCAAGGTCGCGGCCCAGACGATCGAGGTAAGCGATCAGGGCGATGACCTTCTTGTCTTTCAAGTGCTCTTTCTCCGCCGCGTCCGATTCCGTAAGCTTGGCGACAATTTCATCGGCCTGCTTGTGGGCTGTGGCGATGCCGTCGGCAATCTCCTCGTTCTTGTATGGCACTCCCAGCATCTGCATGCCCCGCATCCGCTGGGGGATGGCGTCGAACTCAGTGGGCGATTCTGCGAGCCAGGCGTAGTCCGGCATGATCGACTGGCCCAGCGACGTGTCGCGGGGATTGCGCAAGTGGCGGAGATGCCAATCGGGCGACTTGCTGCCGCCCTCGCGGGCCAGGTCCGGGCCGATCCGCCGCGATCCCCACTGGAACGGATGGTCGTAGACCGATTCGCCCGGCTTGCTGGTATTCGCCGTAGCGTTTCGTCTCCGCAAGGATGGGACGGATCATCTGCGAATGGCAGTTGTAGCAGCCGTTCTCGATGTAGATGTCGCGGCCTAGCAATTCCAGCGGCGTGTACGGTTGCACCGACTTGATGGTGGGGATGTTCGACTGGATGACGAACATGGGAATGACCTCGAACAGGGATGCGGCCACCACCGCGCAGACCACCCAGATGGTAAACCGCAGCGGCCGCCGCTCGGCGCGGCGATGCCACCAGCCCTGCATCCAAACGTCCAGCCAGTTGGCGAACTCCAAGACCGCGGCGCCCTTGAGTCGCGACTGGGGGACCGGCGGCTCATGGTAGCTGCGGGCAAGCGCCGGGGCCTCGTGCACGGTCTCGGTGTATCGGGCCGGCCGGGCCGCCCAGGTCTTCAACAGGTTCACGCCGCACAGTACCGCGCCCAGCAGGTAGAGCGTGCCGCCACCGACGCGGATCCAGTACATTGGCATCAGCACGACAACCGTTTGCAGGAACTCGTAGCGGAGGCCGCCCTTGGGATCCAGCGCCCGCCACATCAGGCCCTGCGTCAGCCCGGCGACGTAAATCGGCACGATATAGAGCAGCAGCCCAATCGTGGCGATCCAGAAATGGGCGTTCATCAGCTTCTTGCTCCACAGCGGCGATTGAAACATTCGCGGCATCAGCCAGTAAAGCATGCCGAAGGTCATGAAGCCCACCCAGCCCAGTGCACCACCGTGTACATGGGCGATCACCCAGTCGGTATAGTGCGCCAGGGCGTTGACCTCTTTGACCGAGAGCATCGGACCCTCGAAAGTCGACATGCCGTAGAAGGTAATCGCCACCACGAAGAACTTCAGGATCGGGTCGGCGGCCACCTTGTTCCAGGCCCCGCGGAGCGTGAGCAGGCCGTTGATCATGCCGCCCCACGACGGCATCCAGAGCATCACCGAGAAGAGCATTCCCAGCGTCGACGCCCATTCCGGCAAGGCCGTATAGTGCAGGTGGTGCGGCCCCGCCCAAATGTAGATGAAGACCAGCGACCAAAAATGAACGATGCTTAAACGGTAGGAATAGACCGGCCGCTCGGCCGCCTTGGGCAGGTAATAATACATTATGCCCAGAAACGGCGTTGTGAGAAAGAAGCCCACCGCATTGTGGCCGTACCACCACTCCATGAAGGCGTCCTGCACACCGGCGTAAACCGGATAGCTCTTCAACGGGCCGACCGGCAGTTCCAGGCTGTTGAAGACGTGCAAGACGGTGATCGCAATGACCGTGGCGATGTAAAACCAGAGCGCCACATACATATGGCGTTCGCGGCGACGGGCGAGCGTGCCGAAGAAATTGACGGCAAAGGCGACCCACACCACGGCGATTGTCAGGTCGATGGGCCACTCCAGCTCGGCGTATTCCTTCGACTGCGTGTAACCCAAAGGCAACGTGATGGCCGCGGCTGCGATGATCAATTGCCATCCCCAGAAATGGAACCAACTGAGGAAATCGCTGAAAATTCGGGTCTTGCAGAGCCGTTGCGTGGAATGATAGACGGCGGCGAAGACCGCGTTGCCGGCAAAGGCGAAAATCGCCGCGTTGGTGTGCAATGGCCGCAGCCGGCCAAAAGCCAGGATCGGCAGGCCCATGCCCAAGGTCGGCAGCACCAGCTCCAAGGCGACAACGATTCCGACGAGCATGGCCACCACTCCCCAGAGGACGGTGACCATGATGAATGCGCGGACAATTGAATCGTTATAAACGAACTTTTCCATCGGCCCAGTTTCGCTATGGGCCGAAGGTCGCGCGGCTTCGCCCGCGGGAGTAATAAGGCCGGAACTCACAATGCCCCCTGAAAGAAGGTCGCCGATGGATGTCGCGTGGTTTGACGGACGGCCGCCAAGGAAGCGGCCGGAAAAACAGAGGATTGCAAACCCCTCTATTCTTCCGATTGTGGCCCGGAAAGGCCCCCGCGTCAAGCCATTTTGACGCTTCCTTCAGGAAAAAACATTCGAGAGCTTAGATCTCGTAGTGGGACTCGTTCCACTCGGCCCACCCTACGCGTTTTGAGATAGTTTGTAAGGTCTTTCTTCCTTTACTTCGCCCCCGGCCGGCAGTAGGAAAGCGTCAGCAGCACGTAGCCCGTCACCAGGTTCGGATCGCCTTCCAGCCAGCGGCTCTTGGTGTTCGTCCATGAGCCGTTGGGCTGCTGCTTGGAGGCCAGTTCCTTGACGAGCTCCTTCCGCCAGTCGTGCTTCACGCCCTTGGCGTCTTCCAGGGTGTCGCTGCCTACGGCGGCCAAGGCCTTGGCAAAGACGTGATAGTAGTAGTAGAGGCCGTCCGGCCCGACGCCCGGATTGGTCGTGAGGTCGTAATTCTGCTGGATCCACTTCTTGGCCGCCTTGACGCGGAAGTCATCGGACTTCACGCCGCAGTAGATCATGCTCTTCAGGCCCGAGTAGGTCATTGAGCCGTAGCTCCGCAGGCCGCCGTTGGGCAGCTTGTCGGCTGCGCTCTCCCCGCCGTCGGCCGGGGTATAGTAGAAGCCGCCGTCGGGGTTCTTGGCGGCAGCGGGCGTGGTGTTATACTCGCTTTCCAGGTTCTGGCAGCGGGAGACGAAAACCAGGGCCTTTTTCATTGCCTCGTCGTCGGGCCCGTTGCCGGCCGCCTTTAGGGCGTCAACCATGAAGGCCGTGTTGGAGAGGTCCGGCCGCTTATTGTGGCCGTAACCGGCGCCGCCATAGAAGGGATCCGACTTGTCAACCTTGCGCGTTGGGTCGTTTTCGTTGGTGGCCTCGGTCCATTGGGTCGCCTTGAGGAATTTCTCGGCCTTGCGAATCAGTCCGTCATACCGCTTGTCGGCATTGGCCTCGACCAGGCACATCAGGGCAATGGACGTCTCGTAGTTGTTGAAGCCCAGCTTGGGGCTATAGATGCCGCCGTCCGGTTGCACGGAATTCTCCAGGAACTTAAGGCTGCGGGCGACCAAGGGGTCGTCGGGCGAGCGACCGTTGCGGAGCATGCCGGCGGTCACCAAGGCGGTGACGCCCACGCCCGCCCGGGGCGAAAAGGCCCCATTGGCCGATTGGTTCTTGGCCAGGTAATCGATTGCCTTGGCCACTAGGGGATCGATCCGCGGATCCGGCACAACGGCGGCCAAGCCGCTCAGGGGCACCAGGCCGGCGGTCGAAAATGCGGTAAAGGCCGAAGCGGCAAGGAAATGGCGTCGAGATACGGAATTATGCGTGCTATCGTGGTTCATTGCTGGGGGCTCCAATAAAGCGGGACCGGGAGATTGGGACGACATCAATGCATTCTTTATGCCGGAGCAGAGACAGGCTGCAAAAAATGGCTATCTTCCAATCATACCATGACTTGAGGCGATAAATATCCGCCCCAAAGGAGGGCCGATTGTCGAAGCGATGGCCAGCGGTGTCGGAAAATGCGACATCCCTGCGGTTGCCTCGCATTTCACTTTTTCAAGAGCGGCTTCATTGCCTCAGCCAAACTATAACCAACCATGCAGTACACCCTGCCGCTTCCGTTGTAGTGGCAGAACCAGTTGCTGACGTGTCGGTCATGTTCCTCCTTGATCCTCTGGTACGCTGCGTCCTTCTTCAACGCCTCGGCAAGTGCGTCGTTGACGAGCTGTTCCATTTTCTTGGGATCCGCACTTTCCGGTTTATTGCGATATTGCTGCTTGAGCTGGGCCGCGACCTCTTGTCGTACCCGTCCTTCTTCAGCGCCCAGCTTTCTGGGCAATTCATCTAATGCGGGATACCAGAACGGAGCCGTACGCACATAGCCGATCCTGCCTTTGAGTTCGGGACGTGTGGCGATCTTCGCCTGCTCTTTGCGAAACGGGATCTGGCCCGCGTCCGTCTCTCCGCCACAACCCAGTTCGCCGACGACAACCGGCAAGTTGGGAACCTTGAGTTCGGCGCGAAGATCCTGAACAAGGTGGACGAAGTTCGAAGGATACTCCTTCCATGCCTCCTTCTTGCCGGAACACATGTCGTTCCATCCCTGGAACCAGACAAGACCGCAGAGTTGATAGTCTAGGCCCTTGAGCTGCGGAAAATCGGTGCCGCGATGATCCAGGCATGTACGGACCTCCTCAACCATCTTCCCGTAATACTCGCCCATCTTGGAATCGCGTTTGCCGACGTCGTAGGCAGGTTTTCCGGCACTGGGCGGACGGAAATCGTAGTAGAGATCCTTGCCGCCCCACGCGGTCTTGATGAGGAGAACCGGCTCTTCAAAGTAGTCCCCCATCTGGATGCCAAACATCAATTCCGGCCCAAACCACTCGCCACCACCCCAGCCGCCCATGCCCACGGTCAGGGGGTCCCTGAAGAATCGCGAATCCGAGGCCCGGTGGTAATAGACGAAAACGTCGTCGCGAACGACGAACGAACCGTCATTGTTTTTGACCTTCTTCAGCAGGTATCCATGCGTCGGATGTTCGCCCAGCGCGTCGAGAGTCCTGATGCCGCCAAGCCCTTCCATGTTCGATTGTCCCGCCAGAATGAAAACCTTCACCGGCCCCTTGAACCGTTTCTGGGTCTTTCCGGTGCCGGGCTCTTCTCCTGCCACCAGACGGCCTACGGCAAGACCAACAAGCACACCGAGAATCACCGCAACTGACGTGTTCTTCATCGCCATTAGCTCCTCATCCGTTTGGATTTGTTCACTGGCCTTCGGGTAAATTCAATGCAACGGCTCGTCGAATTCGCCAAGTATAGTCCGGTGTCCAATCGCTCGCAAGCTTGGCCGCTTGCTGCTTGCTGCTTGATTGACCGCCGTCGGCCCGCATTGTAGACTGCCAGAACTTCCGTCCTATTGCCAAGCATCCATTTGGAGGTTTTTCGCATGAATCGCCAGCATGTTATTTCAACCATCGTCGCGACAACAACTTTCGCGTTACTGATCCTGATTGCCTTGTGGTCTATGAATCGCGTGGCGATCTCAGCCCCCCCCACGGCCGGCGCCTCAGCCAAGGAAGTGCCCGCCGATGTCGATACCCAGGCCCAACAACTCAAGGATTTGCAAAAGCAGGTCGCCGATCTTCAATCTCGGGCAAGCCAAACGCCTCGCATTATTGTAGCGGGTACGGCTACTTTCCATCTTGGAGCGGTACAGAACAACGCCACGTTTGCCCGCGTAAAACTGGATTCGGGCGTCGCCGCTCGATTGGGCGCGGACTATATCGTGCTGCTCACAAACCGGTTTCCCGCCGGTGGTTATCCCTTCTTTGATCCGTATTGGAAGCAAGCCAATGACGGATTCGACATCACGCTTGTCGATGCGACTCTCGGTCCTGACTCTACGGCGTCGTACGAAAGCAACAAGAATAAAACCTACCTGATCGACTGGATCGTCGTCAAGAAATAAGCACGTTGCGACCCGCTATGTCTGACAGACCAAGAGTTATGGGAGGTGGTTGTTTCGGCGGCATAGTCGGCGCCATCCTCGGCGTCGTGATTGGAGGGGTCGTTGGACCGTTAATCGCGACCTCCCATAATGAATTGCGGAACAATCCCGATCCGGCCGCCAAGCAAGTGTCGGGAATGATCGATGCTTGCTCCGGGTTTTTTGGGCTGCTGATAGGATTTGGGGTTGGGGGAATTGTCGGAGGGATTGGCGGCTCAGTCTTGGGCGCCGGATTGGCGGCACGAGGTTCCAGCCCACCTACCGAGAAACCTCCTTCGCAAGATGAAACTGGCCCCGCCTGGTTGTCAGAACTTCCAAGTGAGTCTCCTGACAGTGAGTTGGCACGCTTGAAGGAAAGGATCGCCGAATTGGAAAGGAAGAAGCAGGGCGATCCGTGACACCGTGACACCGATCCGCAATTCCGCCTTGACGGCTTGGACATCTATGGCTATGTTCTCTCGCTCATCTAGTATTGTCCAAAGCCAAGGACGGCCGCGACACCGCATCTGCCATGGATTTGAGCGTCCGCGATTCCGCACACCTGCTCAAGGTATCGGAAAAAACCATCTACCGTTGGGTCAAGCAAGGCCGGTTGCCGGCCTATCGGATCAACGAACAGTATCGGTTCAATCGGGCGGAACTACTCGAATGGGCCACGTCGCAACGTCTGAACGTCTCGGCCGACATCTTCGCTGAGTCGGAAAGCGGTCCCATTGTGAGCCTGACCGAGGCCCTCAAGGCGGGCGGCATCCACTACCGCTTGAGCGGAAACGACAAGCCCTCCGTGCTCCAATCGCTAGTCGATGTCATGCCTTTGCCCGACCAGGTCGATCGCCAGTTCCTTCTCCAGGTCTTGCTGGCGCGGGAGTCGCTGGGGTCGACCGCTCTGGGCAACGGCATCGCCGTTCCGCACGTCCGCAACCCGATCGTGATGCACATTACGCGGCCCATGGTCACGCTTTGCTTCCTCGAGCAGCCGATCGAATTCGGGGCCCTGGATGGGCAGCCCGTCCACACGCTCTTTACGATCGTCAGCCCCACGATCCGCGCCCACCTGCATTTGCTCTCACGGCTGGGCTTCGCCTTGCGGCAAGCGGGCTTTGCCGAAACGATCTCGCGGCAGGGATCGCGGGAGCAGATTCTCGCGGCCAGCCAGGCGGTCGATCAGAGCATCCCCCAGCCGGCACGCGGCGATTGAGGCAAGGAAAACGCTTCGCTCATGGTTTGCTTTCTCGTGGCACTGGTGATTCTATCGACCGCAGGCGTCCTCGCGGCGGCCCTGGGCAAGCGTCCTCGGCTTGCCTGCCTGGCAGGCGCAGTCGGCGCCGTGGCGGGCGGCGCGGTGGTCCTGGTACTTTCGTTCGGAGTGCTTGTCTCCGGGCAGTCGCAGTCGCTACACCTGGCGTGGCACTTGCCGCTGGCCTCGGCCAACATGGAGATCGACCCGCTATCGGCGGTCTTCGCGGCCGCGATCGCGGCGGTGACGATGCTGGCGGCCGTCTACGGCAGCGCCTATCTTCAGTTACACGCGGGACGGAAGAACCTGGGCGTGCCTTGGTTCTTCTTCAACCTGCTGACTGCCGCCATGCTCCTGGTCGTCGTCGCGCGAAACGGCGTGCTGTTCCTCGTGAGCTGGGAGCTGATGTCGCTGGCATCGTTCTTTCTTGTGATCTGGGAAGACGAAAAAGAGGGCGTCCGCCGCGCCGCGTGGACCTATCTCGTCGCCATGCACCTGGGCACGGCCTTTCTCCTGGCGTTGTTCCTGCTGCTGGGCAAGCATGCCGGGTCGCTGGACTTCGAGCGGTTCTCGGCTGCGTCGACGGGGCCCGGCATCCTCTTTCTATTGGCCGTGATCGGTTTCGGCACCAAGGCCGGTTTCATTCCCATGCACGTCTGGTTGCCGGAGGCTCACCCTGCCGCGCCCGCGCACGTGTCGGCCGTGATGAGTGGCGTGATGATCAAGACGGGCATTTACGGGCTGCTGCGCATCCTCACGTTGCTCGGGCCGCCGCCGGCATGGTGGGGATGGACGCTGGTGGCCATCGGTGCGGTGTCGGGCATCCTGGGCGTGCTCTATGCCTTGTCGCAGCACGATCTGAAACGCCTGCTGGCCTATAGCAGCGTGGAGAACATCGGCATCATTACCATGGGAATCGGCGTCGGTATTCTGGGAACCAGCAACGGTAACGCGACGATGGCGGCCCTCGGCTTCGCCGGCGCCTTGTTGCACGTCGTCAACCACGCCCTCTTCAAGGGCCTGCTGTTCCTCGGCGCCGGGTCGGTGCTGCACGCGGCCGGGACGGGCGAACTCGATCGCCTGGGCGGACTGATCCGCCGCATGCCGGTCACCGCCGCGGCGTTTCTCGTGGGCGCAGCGGCTATTTCCGGACTGCCGCCCTTGAACGGCTTTCTCAGCGAGTTCTTGATTTACCTCGCCGCCGCGGCCCCGCTGACCAGCCAGGCCCACGGCGGCGCGGCATGGCCCATGATGGTCGTTGCGGTCGTTGGCAGCCTGGCCCTCATCGGCGGACTGGCGGCCGCGTGCTTCACTAGGGCCTTCGGCATCGTTTTTCTCGGCCAGGCACGGAGCGACGAGGCGGCGCACGCCCACGAAGCCCCCGCGGCGATGCGCTGGCCAATGGTCGTACTTGCCTGTCTGTGCGCGTCGGCCGCGCTGGCGGCGCCTTTGTGGCCGCGTTTGCTTTGGCCGGCGGTAGCCGTTGTTTTATCGAAGAGCATGCCAGATGCCGTGGTAGCAAATACAAGTTCGGCCGTCGCGCCACTGGCGGGCGTCGCCTGCGCCTCGTACATCTTGCTTGGGCTGATCGCGGTCATTGTCTTCGCTCGCCGCAAGCTGCTCGCTGGCCGCACTCTGGGGCGGGCAAGCACTTGGGGCTGCGGTTACTCCGCCCCGACGGCGCGGATGCAGTACACGGCATCGTCCTTCGCGCGGCCATTGACTCAGATGTTTCGCTTCTTCCAGCGACCGCGCGACGAGATCCATCCGCCTGAAGGGCTGTTTCCCCTGTCGGCCAGTCTGCACACCCGCGGGCCCGACCTCTTCCGACGTTATATCTACGAGCCGCTCTTCCTGGGCATCGCCTGGCTGGCCTCCAAGCTGCATGGGCTGCAACAAGGGCGGATCCAGGTCTACGTGCTCTACATTGCCGTCACAATCCTCTTCCTCTTGATTTGGAAACTCGGCTGATGTCGACAATAGCCTCGCTCGCCCACATCGTGCTCGCCTTGGCGCTGGCCCCTCTACTGCCGGGCATCATCAATCGTGTCAAGGCATGGTTTGCCGGACGGCGCGGCCCGCCGCTGGTTCAGGCCTACTACGATCTCAGCAAGCTTCTCTGCAAAGGCGCGGTCTACAGCAGGACTACGACCTGGCTCTTCATCGCCGGACCGACGATCGGGCTGGCCTGCGCGGCCACGGCCTTGTTGATCGTGCCGCTGGGCGGCGTGCCGGGGCTGCTGGCGTTTCCCGGCGACTTCCTCTTGGCGGCCTACGTTTTGGGATTGATGCGGTTTTTCACAGTGCTCGCCGCCTTGGACACGGGTTCCAGCTTCGAGGGCATGGGCGCCAGCCGCGAGGTTTTCTTCTCGGCCCTGGCCGAACCGGCCTTACTGTTGGGGCTGGCAGCGGTGGCCACCCAAGGGCACAGCCTTTCTGTGAGCGTCATGTACAAGACGGTGAACTTCGGCGCGATGGCGACCCCAGCCGGCCCGGCCTTGTTGCTGGTGGCCGCGGCGATGTTGATCGTCTTCCTGGCCGAGAACGCCCGGATTCCCGTTGACGACCCCAACACCCACCTGGAACTGACGATGATCCACGAGGTCATGGTCTTGGACCATAGCGGCCCCGACTTCGCTTTGATCCAATACGGGGCCATGCTCAAGCTCTGGGTGCTCGGCGCGCTGCTGATCGGCATCCTCGTGCCCGTGCGGAGCGGATGGTTGGCAATCGATCTGGCCGCCAGCCTGGGCGGCATGCTGCTGCTGGCCGCAATGGTCGGCGCGATCGAATCGACAATGGCCCGGCTGCGGCTAGTCCGCGTGCCGCAATTCCTGGTCGCCGCCTCGGTCCTTTCGATCCTGGCCTTGGTGCTTGTCATGAGGTGAGGCGTGAATCCCTGGCTTGATGCAACTTTGGTCCTGTTGATCCTCACGAACCTGCACATGCTCGGTTCCAGCCGCATCGCGGCGTGCATCCGCACAGTTGCCGTGCAGGCGGTCCTGCTGGGCATTATCCTCTTGCTGGCCCAGCGGGACGACATGGGGCCGCGCCTGCTGCTTTTGGCCGGAATGGGCACCGTCATCAAGGCCGGCATCCTCCCTTGGTTGCTCCGCCGGGCGGCCCGCGAGGCCGGCGTGCAGACCGAAGACGATCCACTGGTCGGCTTCACCACTTCGCTCCTGCTGGGATTGGCCCTGCTGGCGGCCGCCCTGCACCTCGCCGGGCGGCTGCCACTGCCCGATCGGGCACACTCTGGGTGCAGTACGGCTTTCCTCGTGCCCGTGGCCCTGTTCACCATGATGGTTGGGCTGCTGCTGATCGTGGGCCGCAGGAAGGCGGTCATGCAAACGCTGGGCTACCTGGCCATGGAAAACGGCATATACGCCTTTGGAGTGGCCTTCGCCGTCGAGCATGCACTGCTGGTCGAGATGGGCGTGCTGCTGGATGTTTTCGTTGCCGTTTTCGTGATGGGCATTGCAATCCACCACATCAGCCGCGAGTTCGATCACATCGATACCGATCGACTCTCGGCATTGAAGGATTGATCGCATGATTTGGGCCTTGTTGTTGACACCCGCGGTGGCTGGACTGACGGCAATGGCCGTTCGGCCGAACTGGCCGCGGCGGATCTTGCTCTTGGCGGCCGCCGCGGCACACGCAGCCCTCGTCGGCGGCTGCTGGTTTGATCGGCCGCCGGCAGTGCTCAACGGCTGGATGGCCCTGGACGACATGTCCTTGCTCTTCCTCGGCATAACGACCGCGCTGTTTCTGGCGGCCGCCATTTACGCGGTCGGGTTTCTTGCCAAGGAAGAACGATCGAGCCGGCAGCCGGACGAAGAGGAGCTGCCCTTCGAGAACTTTCCCGAGGCCGTCTTCGTCGGGTGCCTGCTCTTGTTCCAGGCGACTATGACGCTGGTGGCCGTCAGCCGCCACCTCGGTCTGATGTGGGTGGGCGTGGAGGCCACCACGCTGGCCAGCGCCCCGCTGATCTACTTCCATCGCCACCACCGCTCGCTGGAGGCGACCTGGAAATACCTCTTGATCTGCTCGGTGGGCATCGCCCTGGCGCTGCTGGGTAATTTCTTTGTGGCAGTCGCCGCGCATTCGCCGGGCAGTCCAGCCGTCTCGCTGACGATCGACGACCTTATGGCCCGCGCCGGCAGCTTGAATCCGCTTTGGTTGAAGGCGGGATTCCTCTTCCTCCTGGTCGGCTATGGGACGAAGATGGGGCTCGCGCCCCTGCATACCTGGCTGCCCGACGCCCACAGCGAGGCGCCGTCGCTGGTATCGGCGCTGCTCTCGGGGGCCTTGCTGAACTGCGCGTTCATCACAATTCTCCGCGGACATGCCCTGCTGGCCGCTGCCAACCTGGCCGCGTTCAGTTCCGATCTGCTGGTGCTTTTCGGGCTGATCTCAATGGGCGTGGCCGCCGTGTTCATTCTGGGCCAGGCCGATTTCAAGCGGATGCTGGCCTATTCCAGCGTCGAGCACATGGGCATCCTCTCGCTGGGCGTCGGCATTGGCGGCGCGGCCGCTTTCGGCGCAATGTTGCACGCCGTCAACCATTCTCTGACCAAGGCTATGTTGTTCCTGGCGGCCGGCAACATCCTAGCGATCTACCGTACCAAGTCGACGACCCGCGTCCGCGGCGTGCTGCGGATCTTGCCGGCAACGGGCGTGATTTGGCTGGCCGGTTTTCTGGCGATTGTCGGCTCGCCGCCATTCGGGCCATTTGTCAGCGAGTTGACAATCCTCAAAGGCATATTCGATGCCGACCGCCCGATAGTGGCCGTGGCCTACCTCGTGGCGTTGGCGGCCGTGTTCGTGGGCATGGCGACGATTTTCCTTCGCATGGCCTATGGTCCGCCGCCCGCGGCGCTTTGCGGGGCCGGATCACCGGAGCTTCCCCAAGCGCGGCGCGAGCCGTTATGGTCAATCGCGCCGGCGATGGTGCTGGGGGTGGCGGTCTTGATGCTGGGTGTTTACGTGCCGCCGCAGTTGACGGATCTGTTGAAACACGCCGCGGCGGCGATTGGAGGCAATTGATGCCATTCAACAATTGCGCACTAGTCCATAACGGCCACGCCTTTTCCCTGGCCGATTGCCCGCTGCTGCCGATCGAGTCATTTCGCCAGGAAATCATCGACGGCATCACCGCAGGGGCACGTCTATCGGCGCTGTTCGCCTATGCTTCGGCGGCGGGAACGCTGCGGCTCTTCGCCGCACTGGGCCGGGCCGAGGAAGGCGACGTGGCGGTTGTCTCGGCCGACGTCGCCCAGCAGTATGACGCGATCACGCCCGACTGCCCGCAGGCCCATCTCTTCGAGCGTGAAATCTTCGAGCAATGGGGCATTCGGCCGCTCGGCCATCCCTGGCTGAAGCCGGTGCGCTTCCCCGGACGCAATGGTGGTGCTGGCGCTTCGCCTGCCCTGGCAGCCACACCCGCAAGCGGGTACCCTGCTGCGCCACCTGTCGACGCCGCCAACTTCTTCAAGATGTTGGGCGACGAGGTCCATGAAGTAGCAGTCGGCCCGGTCCATGCCGGCGTCATCGAGCCGGGCCATTTTCGCTTCCAATGCCATGGCGAAACGGTCTACCATCTAGAGATCTCCCTGGGCTATCAGCATCGCGGCGTGGAACGAGCGATGATCGGCGGTCCGACCCGCCGCACCTTGCACTATGCCGAGACCTTGGCCGGTGACAGCACTGCCGCCCATGCGACCGCCTACTGCCGGGCCGTCGAGGCCCTGACCGCGACCCGCGTGCCGGCCCGCGCCCAGTTCCTCCGTGGCTTAGCCCTGGAGTTGGAGCGGGTCGCCAACCACATCGGCGATCTGGGGGCATTGGCCGGCGACGTCGGTTTTCTGCCCACGGCCTCGTACTGCGGCCGCATTCGCGGCGACGCGCTAAATGCCACGGCCCTGCTCTGTGGCAATCGCTTCAGCCGGGGCATGGTTCGGCCGGGCGGCGTTGGTTTCGATATCGATGACGACGTCATCGATAAACTGCGGCAGCGATTGAAAGCCATCAACCGCGATGCCCACTCCGCCGTGGAACTGCTCTGGGACTCGCCCTCGGTGATGGCCCGCTTCGACGGTACCGGCACGGTCACGCCGGAAGTTTGCCATCAGCTTGGCCTGGTCGGCGTGGCGGCTCGGGCCTGCGGCACGGCGCGGGACGTCCGCCGCGATTTTCCCTACGGCATCTACCGCTTCGCCCATATTCCCGTTTCCACGTGGCACACCGGCGATGTTTTCGCCCGGGCGCACGTCCGCTGGCTGGAGGTACAGCGTTCACTGGCGTTCCTGGCGGAACAAATCGAGGCCATGCCGGGGGGCCCGGTAATCGCGCCTGCCGGGCCGCCGGCCGCCGATCAGGCGACCGTAACCCTCATCGAGGGATGGCGCGGCGAGGTCTGCCACGTCGCCATCACCGGGCATGACGGCCGCTTCGCCGCCTGCAAGGTCGTCGATCCATCGTTTCGCAACTGGTTCGGGCTGGCCATGGCACTGCGGAACCAGCAAATTTCCGACTTTCCCCTTTGCAATAAGAGTTTCAACCTTTCCTACTGCGGCCACGACCTCTAAAACTCCCCATGCTTTCCATCGCCCTTGCACGACTGAAACAAGGACATCGCACAATCGGCTTTCCGGACCAACCGCCCTCGTTGCCGGATCGTTTCCGCGGTCTGCCGGTCATCGATCGGGCCAAGTGCGGCGAGGGATGCCGCGCCTGCGCCGAGGCCTGCCCAACGGGGGCGATTCAGCTCGACGGCGGCGAGGGGCGATTGGACCTGGGGCGATGTCTGTTCTGCACCGACTGCACCGAGGCCTGTCCCACCGGCGCCGTTGGCTTCACCCACGACTATCGCCTGGCGACGCGGCGGCGCGAGGACCTCCTCACCGACGGTCGGGCCTTCCAACTGGCCGGTGCCCTGGAAGAGAAATCGCGGCGGCTGTTCGGCCGTTCGCTCAAACTCCGCCAGGTGAGCGCGGGGGGCTGCAACGCCTGCGAGGCGGACCTCAACGTGCTGGGCACGGTGGTCTTCGACATGGGCCGTTTCGGCATCCAGTTCGTCGCCTCGCCCCGCCATGCCGACGGCATCGTGGTCACCGGCCCGGTGAGTGAGAACATGCGGGCTGCCTTGATGGAGACCTACGCCGCCGTGCCCTCCCCCAAGCTGGTGATTGCCGTCGGCGCCTGCGCGATCAGCGGAGGTCCCTTCGTTGATCACCGCGAGGTCCACAACGGCTGCTCGACGCTGCTGCCGGTTGATCTCTTCATTCCCGGTTGCCCGCCGCATCCGGTCACGATCCTGGACGGGCTGCTGCGGCTATTGGGGCGAATTCAGGAATGAAGCATTTGCATGGCCATCGTAAGAAGCCCGACCAGGACGGCCAGCACGATGCTGTGCAGCAACACAAAACGCAGGATCCGCCCCTCGCCGTTTTTCTGGTCGGTGGCGGCGGCGGCGACCGCGACGCTCTGCGCCGCAATCATTTTTCCCATCACGCCGCCGGTGGAGTTACTGGCCACGATCAGCACCGGGTTCAAACCCAGCCGCTGGGCGGTGATCCGTTGCAGACTGCCGAACATGGCGTTGGACGAGGTGTCGGATCCGGTGACTACGACGCCGACCCAGCCCAGCAAGGGGGCGAATAGCGGATAGAACCGGCCGGTATGGACGAAGACCATGCCCAGTGTGACGTCGGCCCCGCTGAACTTCATGGTGTAGGCCAGTGCCAGCATGCAGGCGATGGTCAGCAGAGCCCAGCGAACTCCCATGAGCGTCTTCCAGAACTCATCGAGAAACACCCGCGGCGAGATCCGCAGCCAGAAGGCCGCCGCAATCGCCGCCAGAAAAACGCCGCTGCCGCTGGTCGCCAGAAAGTTGTAGTCGTAAGTGGCCTCCATGGGCTTGGCCGCGCGGTCCGTTCCCGGCGCCGCTGCTTCCGCCGGAAAGGTCCGATAGACGTTCAGGCCCGGCATTGTGATCTTGCTCGACTCCCCGCCGCCCACCGCTTGGGCCGCCGCCAGGAAGCCGCGATCGAGCACGTCTTTGCAGGCGGGCCAACCCCAGAGCGAGATTGCCGCCGACAACAGGACCCAGGGCATCCAGGCATAGGCGATCTGTCCGGCGGACTGGGCCGGGGCGGTGGCCACCGTCGTGCCATTGCTCGCCTCGCTTCCGGAGGCTGCTACTCGCTCTTCGGGAAAGCCACAAATCTCCTTGGGTTGCCAAAGTCTCAGGAGGATCGTCAGCAACACGAGCGAGCCAAGGCCCGACAACACGTTGACCAGCGAGGGTCCGTGAAAAGTCGCCACAACTAACTGGATGGTCGCGTAGCATCCGCCGCAGAGCAACACCGCCAGCCAAGCCCCCTTGAGCCCCTTCCAGCCCGACATCACGACAACCAGCCAGGCGGGAATAATCAAGGCGAAGGGCGTAAGTTGCTGCGCTGCCATCTGGCCGAGGGCCAATTCGTTCACGCCTGCGACATGGGCCAGCGTCGTTATGGGAATGCCGATCGAGCCGAAAGCAACGGGCGACGTGTTGGCCAGAAGCGCCAGTCCAGCGGCATACAAGGGCGGGAACCCCAACCCGATCAGCAGGGCCGACGTGATGGCCACTGGTGCTCCGAACCCCGCCCCGCCTTCGAGGAAACTGCCAAAGCAGAAGGCGATGAGGAGTGCCTGCATCCGCCGGTCGGGCGAAATGGCGGCCACAGAGTACTTGACGACCTGGAACTGTCCGCTGCGGACCGTGAGGTTGTACAAAAACACGGCCGAGAACACGATCCAGCCGATGGGCATCAGCCCGAAGCAGGTACCATACAAGGCGGCGGAGGCGGCCGCCGCCGCGGGCATTTTAAACACTACCACGGCCACGGCCACGGCGATCGCCAAACCGCTCATTGCGGCCCGCCACGCGGCGACGCCCGACAGCAGCAAGCCGGTAAGAACCACGATCGGCAGGGCGGCGACAAGCGGCGACCAGAAGGCCGACGCCAGCGGATTGTAGTTTTGCACCCAGTCCAAGATTCTGCTTTCCTATACCACCCGGGCAATTCAGGTCCGCGGAAATTCCCAGGATTCCGGCTGAAGCCGGGACTATGAGCGCGGCATCCGCCGGAATGTTATTGAGAGTACCAGACGGCCCTATCGGAGGCAACCAGCGTTTTGTTCGGGCGAAGCCGACTGCCAAGTTTTTTCCAGGAGCGACTTGCACGATTGACCTGCCCTGACTATCGTTAATGTAGAGGCGAAAACGATCAATTCCTCCACGCTTTCGTGGACTGTACTCAAGAAGGAGGGTTACTATGTGCCAACGCTTTCTGTTAGCAGCGGCTTTCGCTCTGCTGCTTAGCGATTCCACCGTCTACGCCCAGTGCGGCTGGTAGCGCACCGGTCGCATATGCCCCGGTCGCGGCCGCCTATCCGGTCACGACGGCTTACGCAAGTTACTACTCGGCACCCACTTCCTACGCAAGCTACTACACCCCCCCGGTGGCCTATAATCCGGCACCCGTGCCGTATGTCAGCTACTACACGCCGCCGGTGGCCTATTCAGCCTATTACGCGGCTCCAGCGGCCTATTCGACCTACTACACACCGCCGGTGGCCTATTCCGCCTATTATGCGGCACCAGCGGCGTATGCCCCGGCCGTGGTGCCATATGCGACGGTAGGTCCGAACATCTATGGCGTTGCACGGGTCTACGTGCCCGGAGAGCCTGTGCGAAACACACTCAAGGCGGTCCTCCCGTAGTCAAGCACCGGCTATAACGATTTTGCCGGCATGTTGCCGCGGCGCAACGTTAAAGGTTGACAAAACGCCGCATCTTGCCATTTTACATGCTACCCTTTCTTGGGTGCGCGGGACGCCAGTCTGTGGCCTGTTGCTACCGGCAGGCGAGACACCCGCACCGCGGGAAGGGCCATGTGCCGCACGGATAGGGTAGTACCGGTAGCTCGTTGGGCAGGATTGGCGACTTTGCTTGCCGTGTCCGGCTGCGCCGATTGCCGCCTGCCCCGGATCGATCCCTCGGGTGATCGATCTTTTTGTTTACGATACTCCAGCGGCCGCTCCTACCTGCCCGCCGGGCACGGTTCCCAGCCCCGCACCCGCTGTTGTTGCGCCCTCCCCGGCGCCGCTGGCCGCTCCACCACCGTCGCCTTTCCGCCCGGCGGTCACGAATCTGCCCGTGATTTCACCGTCCAGCGACGTAGCGGTGACACTAGCGCCATGCCGCATGGTCGAACTAGTGGGAAGGCAGGTCGTGATGGTTGCCGGAGTCAATGGCGGCGATGGCTACTATCACACCAATCGCCGCCTGGAATGGTGGCTCGCGCCCAATAGCGTAGGGCAGTTCACTGCCATCTGCAACAACGGCCTGACCGTGGCCGACGTTATGGTGGGCGATTTCACCCGCCCCCATCTGACTTCGCCCAAGTCGGCCGTGGGCACCACGAGCAGCGTCGCCCAGCGAGCGGGCGGTCCCTATAGCAGTGTTTACGTGGCCCGTGGACAGGGCTGGGTCACGGTAAGCTCGCTGATCGAGGGAGTCAGCCAGGTGTCCGTGGTGGCCCCGGACGTGGTGTTGCCCGCTCAGCGGAGCAAGTCGGCGACGATCTACTGGATCGACGCCCAAATCGCCATGCCCACGCCGTGCAGCTTGGCGGCCGGCGGCAGGCAATCGCTGACCACCACAGTCCTGCGACAGACGAATCGCGCGGGCCGCGCAGGTTGGATTGTCCATTATGAGGCAATCGGCGGTCTGCCCGTTCTTTTTGGTCCCAATGGCACGACTACGATCGAAACGGCGACCAATGAGGCCGGGCAGGCAAGTGTCGAAGTGTACCAGAAGGACTCCGCCCCGGGAACTAGCCAGGTCCGCGTGCAGGTCTTCAAGCCGGCCGATTCCTGTGGCGATCGGCTCATGGTTCGCCAGTCAAACGTATTGGTAACTTGGACGGGCACGCCGACGGCCGCGGCACCTGCGACACCGGCACCGTCGATCACGCCAAACCCGACAGCGCCCGGTACGGCTATCGTACCGCCGCCCGGTTCCGACACAGGCACGACGAAGTCGATCTTGGACCTCGACGTTATCGCCCCAGCGGCCCAGGCAGTGGTTGGTTCGACGGCGACCTTCGAAATCGATGTTGACCAATCGCGGCCAAGTCAGCGGCCACCGACATTGTCGTTCGCGACACCTACGGCGATGGCCTGCAACTCCCCCAAGGAAACCCGGCGATCCGCAAATCGGCTGAATCGACTGGTACCTGGGCAAATACTATAAATTCGATGTGACGTTTGATGTCACACGGGCCGGACAACTTTGTCATCATGTGGAAGTCACCGCAGCCGACGGGGCCCACGCCGCCAAGGACTCCTGCGTTATGGCGGTCGAGCCGCCCCGGACCGCGACTCCGCCGATCAGCCCAACCCCGATAATCCCGCCTCCGACAGGGCCTGGCCCCGTGCGTCCGGCCCCGGTTACTCCCACTCCAGTGACTCCGAATCCCACGCCAGCTTCCCCGACGCCCGTGGCCCCGACGCCCGGCCCGGCAGTCGTTCCACCCCCATCGGCCCCAGCCAACGTGCCGCTACAGATACGCGTTTCCTCGCCGGCCAATGCCACCGTTGGAAAGTCGGTCATCTTCAGGGTGGAGATCTCCAATCCCGGCCAGACACCGGCGGTCAATGTCGTCGTAAGCCAGCGGTGCGACGCGGCCCTGGTCATTTCCCAGGCCTCCGGCGGATACTCGCGTCAAGGCGATGCGACGGTCTGGACACTCCCCTCTATCCAGCCCGGCAAGCCAGCCGTGATCGAGGTCGAATGCCAGTGCAAAGAGCCGTCGGCCAAGGCCTGTTGCCGTTTTTCGGCGAAGCCGGCCGACGGCCCACCAGTCGAGGATCAGGCTTGCCTGGAGATTGTCGCGGCATCTCCGCCGCCCGTGGTCCCCGGCCAGCTGGGGGTGAGGGTGGACAATCTCAACAAGGTCACGGCGGGCAAGAATCAGCAGTTTCTCGTCCAGGTCACCAATGAAAGTGACGCGGCGGATGGCGACATTGTCGTCACGGCCATTCTGCCGCCGGGATCGGCGGTCGTCGATGCAGGCACCAGCGGGCCCAGCCCGGATATCAAATTGGAGAGGCTTTCCGGACAAGTCCGTTTCAGCCCAGTGAGCCAACTGCCTTCCAAGGCGACACTCAATTATCGTGTGATGGTGACGACGTCGACCGCGGGGCCGATCTCGTTGCGGGTTGAGACCGTCAGCCGCCGGCAGGCGAGTCCAGCCACGGGTGCGAAGACGGTAGAGGTCCTGCCCGCACAATGAGACACTCGGCACTCGTAGTCCCGGCTTTAGCTGGTTTCACTGGGGGATTGCGGCTAAAGCCGGGACTACGAGGTTAATGACCGGGGTCGATTGCAGGGGATTTCGGGATCGCGAGGTCTGGGGCCAACCGCGAGCGGCGACATCATGCCTCGCGTCATCGATTCTTGATAAACCACGCTTCCCAAGTTTTTCAGGCGCGTGTAGAATGCCTTTAGTGGCAGTGTGGGGCTGATCTTCCTATTGCTTGTTCAAGTTCTGCCGTGTTGCATGATTCGGCGTCCACTCGTCTTCCCTTTGATTTCCAAGACTTTTAGAGAGTAATCCATCCCGTTTCGGGCCTGGACATTGTGGCGTTTGCGCACGATTCGAACGTGCGCACAGGTACCGTAGCGTTGATCTGTACGCCACACCGGGGCCAGGGGCGACGCCGACGCTTTCAAACGCCGGTCACCGTTCCCTGGCCCTATTTTTTAGGGGAAAGAACAGTAGTAATCAAACCGGAGACCATATCATGGTGGGAATGCGCCTGCTCCGCAGTCTGGTCCCAATCTACGGTTCATTTCTTCCAAACGCTCTGTGCTCCAAGACCTTGTTCCCATGCCCGATTTCATCCAAGACCGTCACAAACCACCGACTTGCCTCGAACGACCGCGAGAGCTAGTGCTGGCCTGCCCGGCGATGCGGAGCAACGTCAACCTCTCGCGGATCGTCCGCGCGGCGGCCTGCTGCGGCATTCCCCGCCTGATTTGCTGTGGCAACGCCCGCATCCTGCCGGAGATATCCCGCGAGACCGGCGACGCGGTGGCTATCGAGATTCACCGTACGCTCGCCCCGGTGCTAAAGCGGTTGAGGCAAGATGCCTATCCGCTCGTCGGGTTGGAGCAGACGAGCCAATCGCGATCGATTTTCGAATTCGCCTTTCCTCGCAAGGCGGTGCTGGTAATCGGCAACGAACGACTGGGGATCGAGGATGAAATCCTCCGACTGCTGGACGACACGATCGAGATTCCGGTTTACGGTTTGCCGTTTGCTCATAACGCGGCGACCGCCACGGCCATGGCCTTGTATGAATACTGCCGGCAATACCCCGCCGGTTAGCCTAAAATCTTGCTGCACGCACGAAACGAACCCACTTGACGCGTGGCTAGAAACTGCGAAAATAAGAGGTTTACGCTTTTTCGCCGCCCCAACATTATTCGTTCCCATCGCCAGCGTAGCTTCAATCGGCAGAGCACCGCATTCGTAATGCGGGGGTTAGGGGTTCAACTCCCCTCGCTGGCTCTTCGACTAGCACCCCCACAACAAGAAGGGTGTGCCGGTTTCTAAAGCGTGGCAAGACACGGGCCGCGAGGAACATTAGGAGATTATAGATCAATGGTCACAACCGCGGAATTCGACGTCAAACAGGCGATTCTGGTAAATGGTCCCTTCGGCCCCAACGAAGTCAAGCAGATTAGAGAGGCCATTTCCAAGGACCACCTCAATTTTCAACGTCTCCGCGATGCGGTCAACGAATTGCAGTCCAAGGAAGAGCAAACCCCTGCAAGTATGGTACGCTTTGGTGTTGCGCTCTATCTCTTGGGCCGTTACTATCGGGCATCGGAGGTACTCCGCCAGGCCGACGGCGGGGCCATGGCACATTTCTATATGGCCAAGGCGCTCTTCGCCCGCGGGCAGTATCTAAAAGCCGTGGAAAGCTACCAGTCGGCGGAAAAGGCAGGTTATGACGCCAGCCAGTGCGCCTTGGGGCGGGCGGAGTCCCTGCGCTATGCAGGTCATGCCCAAGACGGCCTGAAGATCCTCGACAACCTCTTTGGTCCCGTGGAGCATACGGCCGAATACCTCTATCAGCGAGGTGCGACCGTAGCCGCCGTTGGCGGAAATCCGGCCGAGGTTGTCGCCCTGTACGAACGGGCCGTCGATGCCGACCGGAGTCATCCCGGGGCACTGTTCGGCTTGGCACTGGAGAACGACCGCTATGGCAACGACGACATGGCCATGGAACTATACAAGCGGGCAGCCACCTCATTCCCGACACATGTCGGCTCGCTGCTGAACCTTGGCCTGTTGTATGAAGACCGCGACCAGTTCGAGAAGGCCGCGCAATGCTACCAGCGGGTGCTGGACGTCTATCCTGACCACGAGCGGGCGGCGCTCTTCTTCAAGGATACTGAGGCCTCGCATGAACAGTTCTACGACGACGATGCCTCGAAGAAGCGCGATCGCATGGGCCAGGTGCTCGGCATCCCCGTGACCGACTTCGAGCTCTCCGTGCGGAGCCGCAATTGCCTGCAGAAGATGGGCATCAACACGCTGGGGGACCTCTGCCGCACCAGTGAGGCAGAACTGCTGGCGAGCAAGAACTTCGGCGAAACGAGCCTGGTGGAAATCAAAGACATGCTCGCGTCGAAAGGACTGCGGCTGGGGCAACTTGCCGCCGAACGCCCGGTTACCGAGGTCGTGGAGCCCGAACCGCTTTCGCCCGACGAACAGGCCGTGCTGGGCAAGCCGGTTTCGGACCTGAACCTCTCCGTTCGCGCCCGCAAGTGCATGATCCGCCTGGGCATCAACACCTTGGGCGAACTAGTCCGCCGCACGGGCGACGACCTGCTGGAATGCAAGAACTTCGGCGTGACCAGCCTCAACGAGGTCCGCGAGAAGCTCACGGCCTTGGGACTGAAGCTACGCGGCGAATAGAGTCGGTACTGCAGGCTTTCCAGCCCGACGTACGCGCATTTCCACCTGAGGTCGCATTGGCGTTCTCCTTCCATCTCCATCATACCGACGCCACCACGGCGGCGCGACGATCGACCTTTGTCACGCCGCATGGCAGTGTGGAAATGCCCGCCTTCATGCCCGTCGGCACTCAGGCGAGTGTCAAGGGACTGGAAATCGAGCAACTCCGCGGCACCGGCGCCCAGATGGTGCTGGCCAACACCTATCACCTGGCCTTGCGGCCGGGCGAAGACGTCGTGGCGGAATTGGGTGGGTTGCATGCTTTCATGGGGTGGGATGGCCCAATCTTGACCGATAGCGGCGGCTTCCAGATTTTCAGCCTGGCCCAGATGTCCAAGGTCACCGAACAGGAGGCCGTTTTCCGCTCCCATATCGACGGCCGACTGCTTGCCATCTCACCGGAACGGGCGGTGGCCATTCAGGAGGCCCTCGGCAGCGACGTGGCGATGGTCTTGGACCACGTAGTGCCTTTGCCAAACGAAGCAGCCGTCGTCCGGGACGCCTGCGAGCGCTCGACCCGCTGGGCCGCCCGTTGCCGCGCCGCCGCCCGGCGTGCCGATCAAGCCTTGTTTGCCATTGTCCAAGGAGGACTCGATACGGACCTCCGTTGCCGCTGCGCCGAGGAGCTCACCCGGCTCGACTTCCCGGGCTACGCGGTTGGCGGCCTGAGTGTCGGCGAACCGCCCTGCGAGATGTATCGGATTCTAGATGCCACGCTCCCGCATTTGCCCGTCAATCGTCCGCGCTACTTGATGGGCGTAGGCCGGCCGGAGGACCTGCTGGAAGCGATCGCCCGGGGCATTGACCTGTTTGATTGCGTGATGCCGACACGGAACGGGCGGAACGCTATGGCCTTCACCGATGCGGGACCGATACGGCTGCGGAACCTCAAGTTCGAGCGCGATCCCCGTCCTTTGGAGGAAGGTTGTTGGTGTCCGGCCTGTCGACGGGGCCGGGCCTATATCCGCCACCTCTTTATGGCCGGCGAGATGCTGGGGCCAATTCTGCTTTCGATACATAATCTAACTTATTACCAGCGATTATTGGCCAACGCCAGGACAGCCATAGAGGCAAGTCAATACGCGGATTTTCGCGCGGAGAAAATGGCGGGCTGGGGAGCCTACTGCAAATAGAAACGCGGCGCTCGTAGTCCCGGCGTCAGCCGGTTCTTGCGGGGGATTCCGGCTGAAGCCGGAGCTACGAGCGCGGGCATTTCTTCTCCCCTTGCCGGTAGCCCTACGAGGGGTTAAGATTGAGGTTTCCCAATTTGTTGCGATGGTCCGGCTGGGAAGGGCCATGATAATCGAAGGTTTGTTGCCGTGAATACCATGCTGAATACCTTGGCGTTGCTGCTTGCCCAAGCGGGCGGCGGAGCTGGCGGAGGCAACGGAGGTGGTCAGCCAAACTCCGGCAATGCCCTGCTGAGTTTCTTGCCGATGATCGTCATCGTCGCGGCTTTTTTCTATTTCATTATCTTCCTGCCAACCAAGCGGGAACGTGCCCGGCAGGCGGCCCTCTTGGACTCGATCAAGAAAAACGATCGCGTTCTCACCACCAGCGGCATCTACGGCGTGGTCACCAACGTCAGCAAAGAGTCGAATGAGGTTACGCTGCGGATCGATGAAAACACAAACGCGAAACTCCGCGTTACACTCAACGCCATCGCGCAGATCCTAGGCGACGCGCCGCCAGGCGACAATTCGACAAAATAGTTTTTGCAGGAAATTCCTCTATAATCGAAAGTGCGTTCCGCATGTGGCAATCGTTTCTGGCGTATCGTGACCAACACGCGATGTTCGTCAATTGCACCATTTTCGTCCTGTTGGTAGTCGCCTCCGGCCTGCTGGGCAATTGGCTGGCAAAGGTCCTGCGGACCGCCGGCTACGGCTGGAAGTTCGCCGTCATCCTCTTTTCACTGCTGGCCAGTCTGGTCGTCATCATCTTCGGCTGGCCTCCGCGTCTGGGCGTGGACTTAGGGGGCGGATCGATCCTGGTCTTCAAGGTCGATGAAACCAAGACCGATTGGCGTCCCGACAAGATGGACTCCCTGCTGGTCTCCATCGGAAAACGCGTGAATCCCGGCGGCCAGAAAGAGATTTCGGTGCGGAGCCTGGGAACCGATATGGTGGAAATCGTCATGCCGAGCATCAGCGGCAGCACCGCCAAGGAAAAGCAGGCCGAGGCCGACGAAATCCGCAAGATCATTCGCACTACCGGGGCATTGGAGTTCCGCATCGTCGCTACTCGCCGCGACAACGAATCGCTCATCGAAATGGCCAGGGCCGAGCGGAAGAAAATAGCGGCTGTCGAGCCCAAGGAGGCCGTCAAGATCCGCGATCCGAAGACGGGGAAAGTGCTGGCCAAGTGGTGCCGCGTCCGCGAACAGGAGGTCGGCAAGGTCAAGAGCGACCCGGGCTTCGCGGATGCCGCCATGATGGTCGGAACCGTCAAGGACACCGACAAGAAGACCGGCAAAGAGTACGACAAGGAAGTCTGGGAAGTCCTCGTGCTAGAGCCGGAAAGCGAGGCGTACAACGTCACCGGCATCGACGTCCGTGATGCGCGGACCGGCGTCGATCCCGAAACTGCTCGGCCCGACGTGCTCTTCTCATTCAACGCCTCAGGCGGTGTAAAGTTCGGCCGCGTGACGGGCGAGCACGTGCCTATTGGCGATTTCCAGTACCACCTGGCGATCGTGCTGGACGACGTGTTGCAAACGGCTCCCACGATCCGCAGCCAGATCACCGACAATGGACAGATCACGGGCGATTTCACCCAGACCGAGGTCAATGAGATCGTACAGATCATCAATGCCGGCAGCCTGCCCGCCGCGTTGGATCCCACTCCGGTCCGCGACATGACCACCGACGCCACGCTGGGCAAGGACACGATCCGGCAAAGCACCTACGCCATGATCATCGCCTCGATCGTGGTGCCGCTGTTCATGCTCTACTACTACCGCTTCGCGGGCATCATCGCGGTGCTGGAATTGGGGCTGAACATGCTGATCCTCGTGGCGATGATGATCCTCATCAAGGCCCCGTTCACGCTTCCGGCCTTGGCCGGCTTGGCGCTGACGGTGGGCATGGCGGTGGACAACAACGTGCTGATCTACGAGCGATTAAGGGAAGAAATCGCCCATGGGGCGGCCCTGCGCATGGCCATCCGCAACGCCTTCCACCGCGTGGGCGTGGTGATCGTCGACGCCAACATCACGCACCTGATCGCGGCCACGGTTCTCTGGAGCGTGGGCACCGAGCAGATCAAGGGTTTTGCCGTCACCTTCTGGCTGGGCGCTGTGTTGAGCATCTGGGCCACGATGTTCGTTGCCCGCGTGATGTTCGAGGTCTCCGAGCGCCGCCGCTGGGTCCAGAAGCTCGACATGATGCAGTGGATCGGCCACACGAAGATCGATTTCATGGCTTGGTTCCCCGCCTGCGCGACTTTCTCGGTGCTGATCACCGTGTTCGGTATTGTGGTGGCCGGCGTGCGGGGCAAGGGTCTGTTCGACATCGACTTCACGGGCGGCGTCTCGGTGCAGACGGTCTTCCAGGAAAAACAGGACATCGAGAAGATCCGCGCCCAGATCGACGCGATCAACAAGCAGATTCCCGACGCGACGGTAACCCCCGCCCACAGCGAAGACGAGCCGAACGACCAGCGGTTCATCATCGATACCTCCAACCCCGACAACGAAAACGTCAAGAACACGCTGAAGGATCTTTTCGAAAAGAACAACGAGAAGCTGGTTGCCCTCGAGATCACGGCCAAAGTGGGGGCCCCTGCCAAGGTGGCGTCGCCGGGTGAAAAACCGGCGGAAAAACCACCCGCCACTACCGGCCCTAAGCCGTTTCCCCTGGGCACGGTTGAAGCGGAAAAGCCCTCGCAACCGCCGGTGGACAAGTCCAATCCAGCCGCGGAAAGTAAAGCGCAGGGACACAGGCAACAAGTCGAGTCCTGCAATCAACCCAAAGACCACGGCAACAGCACCGGCCGGAGCTGCGCCAGCCAATGCTAAGTCGAGGGATACTGCCAATCCGAGCAACACCACACCAGCAAATACTGGCAAGCCGGCAAGCAGCGCGAAACCGGCGGAAACTGCCATACCGGCAAGTACCGCCAAGCCGGCCAATACGGCCAACGCCACCGCTTCCAAGCAGTCCCGGTGGGACCTGCCGCCGCTGAGCCTGGTTGCAATGAACGGTGCCGAGGCGTTCTTGCTGGCCCAGGCTGATGCGAAGCCGCAAACGGCCGACACCAAAGCTGCGGCCAAGTCCGTGCCCAAGTCCGATCCCAAGCCTGACGACAAGGCGTCAACGACACCGGAGCCGAAGCCTCAGGCCGAGTCGCCGGCAAAGACGACATCGGAAAAGGCCCCTGCCGCAACCACGAAGGCCGAAAAAGTCGAGACTGGCGCGGCCGCCAATGCGGCTGCTCCGGCGTTCGAGGCGACGTTGAATCTCTGGTCGCGAGTGGCCAAGCTGAAAGATGGCAACCCGTCGCAGGTGGAGCAGGTCGATCAACTGGTCCGGTACGATCAGGATCGGCTGCAAAAGCTGATCGAACAGGTTCTCAAGGAGCGGGGGATCTCCGCCGAAATCCAATTGACATCGCTCGATCCCGACCGGCCGAAAAAGTCTGATCGCTGGCTGTTGAAATTGGTGCCGATTACCCCCAGCCAAAATGCCTTGACTCCCGCGAGTTTTCAGAAGGTGCTGACGACGTTGGAGTCGGAAGTCCGCTCGCTGCCCTACTTCCCCATTGAAGACAACATCGGCTCCGCCGTGGCGAACGACACTCGTTTTTGGGCCGTCGTCGCCTTGGTGAGCAGTTGGTCGCTGATCATCGGGTACCTCTGGATCCGTTTCCAAGGGGTGGCCTTCGGCCTGGCGGCCGTTATCGCCTTGATCCACGACGTGCTTGTCATGCTGGGCGCGATCGCCTTCAGCAGCTATCTGGCCCAGATTCCAGGCCTGACGACGCTGACGCTGATTGAACCCTTCAAGATCAACCTGCCAATTGTGGCGGCCTTTTTGACGATCATCGGCTACTCGGTGAACGACACGATCGTCGTCTTCGACCGAATCCGCGAAATCCGCGGCAAGTCGCCGACGCTGACCCGGCAGATGGTTAACGATGCCACAAACCAGACCCTCAGCCGCACCGTCCTTACCAGCTTTACCGTGATGCTGGTGGTGATCATCCTTTACATCTTCGGCGGCCAGGCCGTCCATGGCTTCGCCTTCGCCTTGATCATCGGCGTGTTGACGGGAACGTACAGCTCGATTTACGTCGCCGCCCCAATTCTCCTTTGGCTGCTTCATCCCAAGGAAATGCGGGCCGACACCACCGCCGGGGAGACCGTGGGAAGCCGGTAGGACTTGAAGAAGAATAACAGCATGCCTTAAGCCCAGCGTTGCCGGGCCAGGCATGTTGTGCGGGGTCAAAAGACGTGCGTCGGTCGGACCTTAGCCTTCCGGCACGGTGACCGCCGGTGTGGCCACTCCGCCTCTGGGCATCCATGCACAGCCTCACCGCAGGTGCGGCGCCGTTACCCTGGCCCGTAGCGATGGTCTATGGCTTCTTCCCATCCTTTGCCATCTCCTCTTGCCACCGTTGCAGCATCTGCAATGCCCCCAACGGCGTGACCCCGTTCAAGTCGAGCTTCCGCAATTCGTCGATCAGCGGATGGTCGGCCGCGCCGAAGAGCGTGAGCTGGATGTGCGTCTTCTTCTCCGCCGGCTTCGGCCGCGCGATCTTCGCTCGCCCCTCCGCATCCAGATGCTCGTCTTCCAACTGCGCCAAGATCTCCTTGCTCCGTTGGATAACCTCGCGCGGCACGCCCGCCAGCCGGGCAACGTGAATGCCGTAGCTTTTGTCGGCCGCGCCGGGAATGATCTTGTGCAGAAAGACCACCTCGTCCTGCCATTCCCGCACTGCCACGTTGAAGTTCTTCACTCCGCCGAGCGATTTTTCCAGGTCGGTCAGCTCGTGGTAGTGCGTGGCAAACAGCGTGCGGCAGCCGACGTGGTCGTGCAGGTATTCCACCACGCTCCAGGCCAGCGAGATGCCGTCGTAGGTGCTCGTGCCCCGCCCGATCTCGTCCAGGATCACCAGGCTTCGCGGCGTGGCCGTGTTCAAGATCCGCGCCGTCTCCGTCATCTCCACCATGAACGTGCTCTGTCCGCGGGCCAACTCGTCGCTGGCCCCCACGCGGGCGAAAATGCGGTCCGCCACACCGATGCGGGCCTGACGCGCGGGCACGAAGCTGCCGATCTGAGCCAGGAGTGTGATCAACGCCACCTGGCGGATGAATGTGCTTTTGCCCGCCATGTTCGGACCCGTGATCAAAAGGATCGTGCCTTCGGCCTCGCCCGCCGCAACGTCATTGGGCACGAAGGTCCCTTCCGGCTCGATCACGTCCAAGACTGGGTGCCGCCCGTCGACGATCTTCAATTCCGGCCCTTCGACGACCTCCGGGCGACAGTAGTTCCTCTGTCGGGCTAACTCGGCCAGGGCAACCAGCACGTCGAGCTGCGCCAGCACGTCAGCCGTGGCCTGCATCCGCCTCCGGGCTGCGGCCACGGCATCGCGTAGCTCGAGGAACAACTCGTATTCCAGATCCTTCGATTTCTCGTCGGCGGTGAGGACCTTTTCCTCGTACTCCTTCAGTTCCGGTGTGATGTAGCGCTCGGCATTCTTGACCGTCTGCTTGCGGATATACTCCGCCGGAATTCGCTCGCGGTGCGTGTTGGTGATCTCGAGGTAATAGCCAAAGACCTTATTGAAGCCAACTTTGAGCGTGGGGATGCCGGTCCGTTCGATCTCTTCGGCCTGGTAGCGGGCGATCCACTGCTTACCGCCGTGGGCCAGCTCTCGCAGGGCATCCAGCGGCTCGTGGTAGCCGTCGCGGATGAAGCCGCCGTCGCGGCTGGCCAACGGACAATCGTCGGCCAGCCCGGCGTCGAGCCGACTCCGCAGATCGGGGCAGAGATCGATCTGGGCCTCAAGCTGGTTGAGCAGCGGGCTCTTGCGGGCGGTGAGCCTGGCTTTCAAGCCCGGCAGGGCCCGCAGCGTACGGCCCAGAAAGCTCAGATCGCGGGGACTTGCCCGGCCGGTTGTGACGCGGGCCAGCAGCCGCTGCACGTCGTAGACCTTGCGCAGGGTATCGCGCAAATGATCGGCCAAGGCGGCATCCTCCACGAGCTCGGCTATAGCCTCCTGCCGGGCGTGTATGGCCGCCACATCGATGAGTGGGTTGGCCAGCCAGTCGGCCAAGAGCCGCGCGCCCATGGCGGTGACGGTACGGTCGAGCATTGCCAAGAGCGAGCCCTCGCGGCGACCTTCGCGGATGGTCCGCGTGATCTCCAGGCTGCGGCGGCTGGCCTCGTCGATCTCCAGCGCCGTGGCGCTGTGGTAGGCCTGCAAACGGTCCACGTGCTCCAGCGAGGTTCTTTGCGTCTCGTTGAGGTAATCGATCACGGCCCCGGCCGCACAGAGGGCCTGATGGTCGCCCGGCTCGTTGCCGAAGCCGAAGCCTTCCAAGTTATTGGCGCGGAAGTGCTTAAGCAGGCCCTGCCGCGCCGTCTCCAAGGCGAAGGCCCAGCCGGGCCGCCGCGTGACGAGCATCTTCTCGTCCAGGTGTCGCGGCAGGGGCGGCGAGTCCTCGGCCAGCAGGCATTCGGCCGGCGCGATCCGCGCCAACTGATCGGGGAGCTGGGCTGCAGGGAAATGGCCCGCCACGAAGCGACCTGTCGAAATCTCCACCCACGCCAGGCCTATGGGGTCACCGGGCGAAACGGCGGCAAGATAATTGCTCTCGCGGGGGTCCAAGAGGGCGTCGTCGGTGATCGTGCCCGGTGTGACGACCCGCGTCACTTCCCGTTTCACCAGTCCCTTGGCCAGCTTGGGGTCTTCCACTTGTTCGCAGACAGCCGCGCGGAAGCCGGCGGCGATGAGCTTGGCCAGGTAGTTGTCCAACTGATGGTGGGGAAAACCGGCCATGGGAGTCCCGTTCTCGCCCTTGTCGCGCGAAGTTAGAGCCAGGTTGAGAACGCGGGCTGCGGTCTTGGCGTCGTCGTGGAACAGTTCGTAGAAGTCACCCATGCGAAACAGCAGCAATGCCTCGGGGCAGGCCCGCTTGGCCGCCTCGTACTGCTGCATCATCGGTGTGGGAGTGGACAAATGGCTCATACGCGCCATTCTAAGCGTGATTCGACGAGCATGAAACCCCTTTGTTTTGTGGCGCCGCGCGGGGCGATATGCACCGTTGGAGTTGCGGCTTGAGCCAGTGTTTCGGGCCGGCTATTATCCCAGCAGGGAAGATGATCGCTCGTAACCCGACGCGTAAGCGAGGCGCCCTCGCGTACGTTCCGAGTTGCTGAGAGAATATGTCGTGCCAGAGTAATATGGCCGTACCTCCTACAATTCAGTAGCAGGCCAATTATGCCCAACAAGTCCCCAGCCCCGAATCGTTTCCCGCTCTTCGGCCTTTTTTCCCATCGGGCCGCGCGGCATCTGGGATACGCAGGACAGGCAAAGGGAATCGCGCAGAAGAGATGATGGCCAATCGAGAGTTCCATTATTATCTGAATCAGTTTCCGTTGCGGCCCGATTCACGCCGCTGGTGGCCCAAGGCCATTATCGTTTGCGCCACGCTGGGCGGACTCTACGGGGCGGCGATGGGCGCGGCCATCGGCGCAGTGCCGGGGGCCGGGGACGTGATCCAAATGGCTGCCGCTGTTTTCGCCTTGATCTGCGGCGTTCCCGGGGCACGCCTTGGTTCTCTGCTTGTTGTTTTCCGTCGATTTCGTTTCGGTCGATGGCTTCCCGGGCTGTTTGCCACAATTGGCGGCGCGATCCTGGGCGGATTCCTGGCGACCGCGATCCTGCTGGCGTTTGGAGCGATCGTGGGTGCCCTGGGCGGCTGGCTCTTCATGCAGGCCATTCTTCGACGGTTTTTCTTGAGGAGAATCGTTGGCGGAATCGCGGGCGCCGTGGTGGGATTGTTTATTGGAGCGGTCCTTTGGGCAATAAATCTCAATCGACCTGCAGCCCTTGCAGGCGCGGCATGGGGCTTGGGAATTGGGGTGGCGCCGGCCTGTTACTGCCACTGATGGTCACGGTGACCTTGAATGCGCAACATCGCGACAGAGAGAATGTCGTCGATGCGACCTTTCACGAAGAAGACCAGGACAAACATCCCCCGTCACTTCCACCGCAAGAATGAGCAGCTTCTAAGAGGAGATCATTCGCGTCGCCCCCATTTTGCGCGAGCGCGTAAAGCAGGCGATTGACGAAGAACGTATGCGAAAGCACGGGTCAGGAAGCTCGTTCTTGCCGGCACGAACATCTCGCTCGACGTTATCCAGGACGCCTCTCTCTTGGCAATTACCTGATAAATTCCTGGAACGGCTTTTCTTCCTGTTCTATTTTCCGGCAGGCCCGGCACATGGCGCCCTTGTTGCGCGGCGGCTTTTCAGTCTCCGTGGCGCGGCTGGGAATGGGCCGGTTGCACAAGGTCTTCAAGCGGCTCGCGCGAACAATGTGAACCTTGGACGGGATCGGTCCTGACCATTGCACGAACGGCATGCTGGGCGTCCTTTCAGGTAGGGTGGTGCAAGGTCGCTTCCGGCGAGCGAAGGCCACCAAACCAGGCAATCCGTGGGCATGCGCTCGCCGAAAGCGAGCTTGTCCCACCCTACCGATTCGATGGATCGCTTGCCTGCTGCTTGATCTTTTCCGCCTGCGCTAGATTGTGGGGATCGTGAAATTGGCGAAGGAAATGGGCTGCCGAGGACTCCTCGATGCCCCACTCGTGAAGAAGTTGCAGCCGTTGTGAGATGCTAATATCGTACAACTGCCCGATCTGGGGCGGGCTAAACATCGGGAAGGACGCGACCGCCGAATCTTCGTCGTTCTCAATGGAAAACTCTATCAACCGTTTCAGGTCGTTGTGCGGCGCGAACATGATGATTCTCTCCGTTCGCCAAAAGTGCCACCGCTGAATTGTATGATGCCGAACGGCACTTGGGAATGAGGCGCTCGTTCCCTTCCCTCGATCCAAGTGCTTGAAAACACAAAATCCCCGCGAGACCCTCGCGGGGACATAAAGGCCGCAACCCAAGGCAATCGACGCACGGCTATCAGACGGATCGGCGATCCGTCCCCTAACCTCACTCGCCGACGTAGGGCAACAACGCCATGAACCGGGCTCGCTTGATGGCGTCGGTCACGGCGTGCTGGCTGACAGCGGTGCAGCCACTCTTGCGACGGCTGATAATCTTACCTTGCCGATTGATGAGTTTCTTCAACAACTCAAGGTTCTTGTAGTCGACATACATCGGCCGCGGGCGCTGGCCCTCTACAAACAGAGGGTCCTTCTTCTTGCCGCGGACCTTTGTTTTCGTGCGCCGCTTGCTGACGCGATTGACCTGAAGCTTACGTGCCATAGCGAATTAATTCGGGGAAAATCGTATGCCTGAGTCGTCCCCCTCCACCCAGGGCATTGGCCGTTGCATGAGGGGAAGCCAATTAGTCTATCAAGTATCAGGGGAAAAACAAGACGGGCCAAGGGCGGGCGGGACGTAATTTTGCCATGGTAGGTCAGGCCGGCCCGTGCGTCAGGCTTTCCGGCCTGACAGGAACCACTTTTCAGGATGGATAGGCCAGCATACTGCTTGTCAGGCTGGAAAGCGTGACGTACTGCTTGTCAGGCTTCGGCACCCCGTACTCAGCGGCGAGCTGACGTACCCGTCGGCCCGACCGAAATGACAGCTCCAATGCAAGAACCAGGCAAAAAACAGCATGACGCCCACTGGGTGCATCGCCAGCAGGCACGGCCTAATGTCCTCAACCCACCCAATGGAGGCAATAATCATCAGGGCATAGCTCAGAGTCATCAGCCAGACTGCCCGACGCTCAAGCACGGCGACCACCAGAGCCCAACCGGCCAGGGGGGCAATCAGGGCGAACGTGTTGCGTTCCGTACCCGGTCCAAAGACGAGTTGCCATGTCGTCCAGCACGCCAGCACAAAAAGCACCGTCCGAGCTGGCGTCAAACGGCGGGCCTGCCAGAGGCAGAGCCCCAGGGCTGTGGCTGCGGTCGCCAATTGCAGCCTTTCGTACCACTGCGGAACGACGCGTTGGGGGCCGACAACCAGTTCGCAGATCGTCCAGGCATCGCGGTAGCTATGGCGGATCTGCGTTGGCCCGATAAGATAGTGATACCATTGGACATACTGCTCCCAAACCCATGGCGGCGACTTGACCAAGAGCGGCAAAGCAGCGACCGCCACGAAGGCGATCGGCAGCCGCCACGCCAATCGCCGCGGCCAACATGCCGCCAGCAGCAGTGCGGCGGCGAGCGGCCAAACCTTGATGTGCACGGGAATGGCCAGCAGAAAAGCCGCCAGCCACCAGCGCTTGTCGAGGATGGCGATTCCGGCGAACCCCACCAGCGCGAAAACCATTAGATTCGTCTGGCTGGAATACAGACAATGGACACTTGGGAAAACCGCTGCTGCCAAAACCAGGTTCCTGGCCAGGGGTGTTGGTACGCCCGGAAAAACCCGCCGTGTCAGCGCGAGCGTCGCCCAAACGGCGATGCCGACGTTCATCAAAACCCAAATTACCGCGCCAGCCTGGCACGGCAGCCAGGCCAGCGGGCCCATCACCATGGCGAAGGATGGCCCATAGCGGTAATCGTCGGCAAAAATACCGCGGTCGTAGACGTTGACGCCCTGCCACCACTTCAGGGACGCATCGCGAAAGAGCGGATATGTGCTGTGGTTCTTCGGATTCTGCGCCGTCTTGATCACGACAACCACAGCCAGGGCGACCCAGAGTCCGATCGCCAGACCGCTAACGATACGATGGGTGAGTTGGGTTGGTTGCCTGTCAATAACTGCCATTTCGTCACCTTTGACTAAGCCTGCCCAAGCGGCAACCATTTGCCGTCAGCAGCTCCTCGAGTTGGCTCGAAACGAGCATTTCCAGTTCGCCCGGCCGCAAATCAATCAGCGGATCGTGCCAGCCGTTGCTCGGGTTCGTCGTTGCCTCGGATCGGACGGCGGGGTGCAGGCCGATTTCGGCAAGGTGAAATCCGGGCACTGCCGCCAGGAACGCGCGGATAGTCCGCAGCGATATCGTACCGGCGGTCATGGTGCCAAAGAAGGCGTCGGCGAAAAACACGCCTTTCTCGACCATCCGCCGGCGAATGCCAGCGGCATGGAGCTTCTTCAACCCACCGAGCAGCCATTGGCACGTACCGATGCCCGGCCAGAGGAATGATCGCCACCATGAGGGCTCCCAGGCCACGCGGACGACCCGGATGCGGGTCCTTTGCAGCAGGGAGTCCAAGACCCGGCTCACGACGGGCAACATTTCGATATACTGGTGCCCGTTGAGATGCGTAGGTGGATGGCCGCGATCGATCATGAATTGCGTTTGGCAGGTTAACTCCTCTTCGATGGCCGCGGCAACCGATGCGCCACCGTAGCGCAGGCGGCGGAAGAGGCCGAAAATTCCCGGAAAACGGCCGCTGGCGTCCAGCAACTCGGCCGGATAGCGTGAGCCGATCAGGGGTCGCCCCTGCGTCAGGTTGAGATGGATACCCAGGTCGAAGGCCGTATGGGGGTCTTGCAACCGCAGTCGCGGGGCCATCGATGCCAAAGCGCCCTGCGCTCGCCGCGCCTCCAATTCGTCCCAGCAGCTCAAAGCCCTTTCGGCGTCGGGGGCGTTGCTCAACAACGACGTGCTGGTGAGAAGGCCCTGTTCGAATCCTTGAAAAATGCCGTCGCTGACTGCCCGATTCATGCCCAGGTCGTCGGCGTGCAAGGCGATCATTCGCTGCGGTGGAGTGGCAGCAGTGGGTTCCGGCCCGGCCATCGTATGCTCAATTCTCTCACGCTGCCTTGTGCTGCTCGGCGGTAGTCGCCGGTTCCGGCTGCGACCGAGTTAGCGGCAATGATTGCAAATGACGATTGCGCCACCACAGCGCCACGATATCCCGAAGCATGGGCAGAGTGTGCCGCCGCAGGGAAAGCGTCGAGCCATATTCCCGCACCAGGCTGACGGGGATTCGCTGGAACGTCAGGCCCAGCCGCTGCGTGAGGAACACCACTTCCGCGTCGAAGGAAAAACCATCCAGTGTCAGACGGGAGAAAATCTCTCGCGCCGCCCGCCGGCTGAAGGCCTTCAGCCCGCACTGCGTGTCGGTGACTTCTCGCGAGACGAGCCGCTTGACGACCTCGCGGAAAAGCCAGGTGGCCAGCGTTCGCAGGAGCCTGCGGCGGGCGCGATGGGTGGATTCCGCCAGATCGCGGGCGCCGAAGACAACTTCGCACTGCCCCAGGTGGACCAGGTCATAGGCTTGGCGGAGCGATTCCAGCTCGAAGGGCAAGTCGGCATCGGTAAAGGCCATGACCGCCCCGGTGGCGTGGAGCATGGCGTTGCGTACAGCGGCCCCTTTCCCGCGGTTTTGGGGGAGCGAGACCGTCGAGAACCGCGGCCCCATAGCGCCTGCCAGCGTCGCGGTGCCGATCCGTGCTGCCGTCGTCGGCTACCAGCACGCGGTAGTCGATCGCCGAGGCGTCCAAGAAACGGCGAATCTCGGCCAGCGTCCAGGGAAGGCGGTTCTCTTCGTTATAGGCTGGGATCACCAACGAAAAATCATGATCGGGTGACTGGACATGCGGCGGCCCTGGCATCCGCGTAGCTGTGGCCGTATCGTTTTTCCCGCTGTCGAATCGGATCATTGGCTTCCTGCCTTGTCTACGGCGCCTCGTCGCGCGTGCAAATCCCTTCACCTCGGACCGAGTGGGCAGCGTCGAGGCCTTGCGAAAAGGGTTAATACCCGATTCTCCTCAGCCAAGTAAAGATGAATTATCCGCTTTTGCCGCCAAAAGAGCGCATCATTTGGTAAAATCCTTATGAGGAAGGGATCGAGACAGCGCGCGTTTGTCAGTATCGCCTCACACAGTTTCGTGATAGGGAACTAGTCCATGTCAAAGTCAGGACGTAACGAACCCGCATCTAAAGCCGCCAAAGGCGAAGTGGCCGTTGTTCTCGCCTGGTTCCGTCGTGAGGAATGGCCGCAGCTCCTGGCCAACTCGGCGGACCGGGAAAAGTTGGAAGACACTTACTTCAGCGGCACGGGAAACGCCCGCTGCAACTGGTCCATCGCCTGCTGGACAGTGGGATCGGTTTGAAGGAGTTCCTCGGTTTTGCGGCAGGCGTGGAGGACCGTTGTGTGGTCCCGCCCCCCAAAATACTCCCCGATGCCGCTGAGGCTTTCGCGGGTCAGCCGTCGGCAAAGATAGATGGCCACGTCGCGGGCGGTGACCACCGGCCGCCGCCGCGATTTCCCGCGGATATCGCCCAAGCGGAGGCCAAACAGCCGCGCCGTCGCCACGGCTATATCGCGGAGTTTTGGCCGCAAGGCGGTGTCCCGATCCGACAGGAAGTTGCGGACTCGGCGGGCATCGACGGGGCAGCCGTCCTGCCGGGCGGGTACTTCCAATTGGAGCATAGCCCCCAGCAGTTCGGGCACCGTGCCAGCCAACCCTTCGGCCAGGATCTTGAGAATCGAGTCGGCCATTGCGAATTCGCGGCAACTCGACCACCGCTCGAGGATGGCTAACCGCGTCTCGGGGCCGGGAAGGGCCAGAGGAACGCAAAGACCTGCAGAAAGGCGGCTTTGCAAAGCCGGTGAAAAACCGGTGATTTCCCGCGGGGCGGAGGAGGCAGTGACAACCACCTGCCCACCCCCCTGGACCACGGCATCGATAGTGCGGATCAATTCCTCCTGGACAGACACTTTGGCGGCCAATTCGGCGACGTCCTCGAAGACGGCCAGGTTTACCCCCCGATATCGAGCCCGAAAATCTTCCACAGCCTGGGCCTCAAAGGCGTCGGACATTTCCCGAGCGAAATCGACGGCTACCGTGCAGGCGATACGACAATGCGGGAATTTCAGCTTCCAGGTCGCGGCCAGCCCTCGGGCGAGGTGAGATTTTCCCGTCCCGCTGGGGCCGTGGAACACCAACGGATTATAGGGGTTGGGTTGGCGGCCAAGAACGCCACAGACAGCCGGCTCGATCAGGTAATTCTCCGGACCGGCGAAAAACTCCAGGGTTGTCGGTCCGCGATGAACGTTGGCCACCTGCGACTCGCCAGCCAGCGGCTGACCGGGCAGGGGAATTGCCACCACGTCGTGCGTCATTTCGCGTCGATCCTTCGAAGATTTGCGGGGGTCGCGACAACCGACCATTATAGCAGGCGGAGTCGTCGAATCGAGCAGGGAGGAAGATGGAGGGGAGAAGAAAGAGAGATAGGGAAAAAGGGAAATGGCAAGCGTAGCCGGCTTTAGCCACCGATCGCTGCATCGAATTAAACGCCGTGGGCCGTCCCTGGCCGTCCGTAACCCAGGTGCCGCCGACGCCCGCCCCGTCGGCCCGGGGCACCCACTCCAAGCAGAGCGAGCGTTGAGGGCCCCGGCACGACGGCAAATTCGCCGGGCTGCTTGAGGATTTCGGGGCGCCAGAGCCCTGCGCACCTGCGGGTCTACGATGGCGTCGCTTACAAATCCAGGCCCATCGAGTTCCAAATCACGATCTTTTTCTTAGAGTCCATGGAGTCGACTTTCTTAATGTCGTTGCCGCAGGCCACCATCAGCTTCTTGAACTGCGTTTCGAACTTCTGCCACTCCTGCTCCACTTCCAGCTTGTACTTGTTGATCTCTTTGACGAGGGTCTCTTTCTCGGTCTTCTTCAGGTCGGTCTCCTTGATATCATTCAGACCCTTGGCGTCGAGGAAGTTCTTGAAGGCCGTGCCCATCGCCTCCAGCGCCGACTTCACCTTGAGCAGGTCTTCCGACAGGCCCGATTTGGCCTTGGCAACGGCCTTCTGGTAGGCCTCCACTTTCTTCGAGACGGCGGCATCCGCCTTCTTGAACCAGGGGCTCGACTTGACGCCGGCGTTCTTCTTCAGTTCGTGCCAAACCTTGGTAAAGTCCTTCTCCAGGATCGCAGCCATTCGTATAACTCCCGTCTGTTGCTGGTTCTCGTGCCGCGAAGCAGGGGGAGACAACACGTCTCGCTTGCTGGCCACAGGCTTCGTGCGGCGACAAATACCACGAATTATTCGGCCCTGGGCCCTGCCGGGCAAGGAAGGACATGAAATCACTGCCCGGTTACCCTGGGCTAAAGCCGGGACTCCAACTGGCCGCCGTTCTCCCCCTCCCTTCTTTTTCTCCGTCAGGCGGCGCGTTTGAGGAACGGCGTGAATTCATGCTCCGCGACCAGCTTTTCCAGACCGAAGCGGGCGTAGTGGCGGGGCCGCCCCGCCTCGCGCGCCATCTGCCGGTGGTACGACCAGCGCCAGAGCCAGCGGGCCTCGCGACGGCCGATGACTGCCGGCCGATTGCCCGACAGGCGATGCAGCGTTGCTACACCGCACAACCGCGCCGACCAGGCAAGACCGTGCAAAAGGGAAAGCCAGGCGCGGCGATGTTTCCAGTGGTAATCTATGTAGGCCTGGCTGCGGCCTTGCTGCGCGATGACGTTGATGAGGGAGTTTCGCGTCAGGCGATGCTCGCCGCAATGGTGCAAGACGGTGGAGTCCTCGGCGGCGGCCAGGAGTCGATATCCGGCAGTGGCAAGTTGCCGGCTGAAAAGGGTGTCTTCCGCAGCCCCCATCGCCCCTCCGCCAAGTTCCTGATCAAAGGCCGGCACCTTCGCCAGCACGTGGCGAGCGAAGGCCATGTTCGCCCCCTTTAGATCGAAATTGATCTGCGGCGACTCATCCACCGCCAGGCATACGCGATGCCAGGGTTGTAGCCAAGGGCGCTGGAGGACTTCTGGCAGCGTGATGCGGCCGGCTACCGCGTCCGAGCGGTCGTCGATGATGGGCCGGCACATGGCCTCGATCCATCCACAGGCGGGCCGCACATCGTCGTCGGCCCAGAGCAAGACTTCGCCCCGCGTCGCGGCCATGCCCGCGTTGCGGCGCAAGCCAGGCCCAAGCGAGGTTCAAAGAGATAGCGCGGGGACTGGCCCCACAGTTTCGCCTGCCGCACGACACGACGCGTGCTGTCCCGCGAGCCATTGTCGACGACCAGCACTTCGATGGCCATATCCGCTGGCACGAGGCACTCGCCGATGGTACGAAGCGTCTCCGCGAGGCTCTCCGCCCTATCTCGCGTGGGGACGATGATGGAGATGAGCTTAGGCACGTGAACTGGCATTGCGGGTCTATGGACTCGGATCTTAGATCTTAGATCTTAGATTTGAAATCTGCGATTTGAGATTCGAGATCTAAGGTCTTGCTAAGGTCTAAGGTCTAAGTTCGATTAAGACCTAAGACCGAAGATCTGGCTAAGCCGCCTTGCGTTGCTGCCCCGGCATTTCCTGGATGCGCTGGATCAAGCCGGTGGTGGAATAACGGGGTCTGGTGGGGACGGAAACAACGTGTCCGCCCCGCCGCAGTACGGATTCGGACCCCACGATCTGCTCGGTCGTGTAGTGGTCAGCTTTGACGAGCACGTCCGGCCGCACGCGATCGACCAGGCCCGAGACGCTCGCCTCGTCGAAGACCACCACGTAGTCAACGCAGGCTAGGGCGGCCAGCATCTCGCTGCGTCCTTGTTCGTCGATGACTGGGCGTCCGGGGCCTTTGATCTGGCGAACGCTGCGGTCACTGTTGACGGCCACCAGCAGGCAATCGCCCTGGGCGCGGGCCGCTTCCAGCGAGGTCACGTGGCCGGGATGCAGCAGATCGAAGCAACCGTTCGTCATCGCGATCCGCTTGCCGGCCAACCGCAGACGATCGAGGGTGGGCAAGAGTTGCTCCATCGGCAGAATTTTACGTCCGGCGGGCGAACTGTGGGTAAGTTCGCCGAGAATTTCGCGTCGAGAAAGGGGCACGACGCCCAACCGCTCGACCTCCAGGCCGCCGGCGACGTTCGCCACTTCGATGGCCGAAGCCGTGTCGGCCCCGGCAGCCAGCATGTATCCCAGCACCGCCAGAACCATGTCGCCGGCCCCGGTGACGTCGCAGACCTGCCGCGGCTGCGCCGGAAAGAGTTGGGCATGGCCGCGGCAATCGACCCACGCCATGCCGTCGCGGTCGAGCGTGACGATGACCGAGTCCACGCCAAAATCGAGCAGTCGGCGAGCGGCGTCGAGTCCTTCCTGCGGGGTGGCAATACGGGTGCCCAAGGCCCGGCCGGCCTCGGCCCGATTGGGGGTAATGCAGGTGCATCCGGCGTAGCGGCGGTAGTCTGCGTCCTTGACCGGGTCCGCCACCACGGGCACGCCCGCCGCACGGGCCAACTCGATCAACCGCGGGAACATCGCGCCCTTGCAGACACCCTTGTCGTAGTCGCTCACGAGCACGAGATCGATTTCGTCGATGCAGCGGGCAACGCCAGCGAGGAGCCGATCGAGCGTTTCCGCGGCGATGGGGGCGACGGACTCGCGGTCGACTCGCATCATTTGATGGGGGTAGCGGTGCTGGGCTCGGCCCAACAGGCGCTGCTTGACGGTCGTAGCGCGATCGTTGATAGCAAGCATCAGGCGACGATTGACTTCCAGGTTGTCGAGCAGTTCGCCGGCGATCCGGCCTTCCTCGTCGTCGCCTGTTACGGCGGCAAGTATCGTCTGGGCGCCGAGGACGGATAGCATCGAGGCTACGCTACCGGCGCCGCCCAGTCGATGCTCCTGCCGTTCGATCCTCAAAATGGGAATGGGGGCTTCGGGACTGATCCGCTCCACGTCGCCCCAGACGTAGCGATCCAGCATGACGTCGCCCACCAGCAACACGCGGGGGCGAAGGTCCCTTTCCAGCAAATCGGCGATAGCAATGGACATCCTTGTCCCTCCCCTTCCATGGATAGTCGGTCGGCGCAAAGCATGGCGTCCGTACGGTCGCGACGGACGGTAAGAAAGATACCTTGGATCGAGAATCGAGCCAAGAGCAACTTTTTCACATGTCACATGCCACGGGAAGGGGGCGTTCGATTCAGGTCGATCTCACAGGGGGCAAGGATTAGCGTTTATTTCCCGGCAATCGCAGCCGGGATCGTGGAACTGCCTCGTCCCAGTGAGTGCCCCAGCCAACGTAATGGATCTTCACCATCCCATCCGGCAGCAGACTCAAAACCTCACCGGCCCACCAATTATTCCCCCATTGCACACGTCATACGCTGAGATGATTGACTCGGCTCGGCCGCTAGCTAAAATGCCTGCGAGTCGGCTAAATGGGCACTCTGCCCTGGGGCGGCCCATTCAGCGACTATTAGGGTTCACGGGCAAATATTCACCACTTTCTGGAGAAGTTACCATGAGATCAACGAGAGTGCAAATATGGATAATCCTGGCCTTGGGCGGGTTTATTGGGTACATCGCGGCGTGCAGCCAGAACGCTCCCAGCCACAACGCGGGTGCGGTTCCGCCCACGTCCGGTAACTCGGCGAGGCCCGCGCCTAAAGAGACGCCAACCGGAGGTACCGAGGCGACCAGACCGCTTGAATTGGCGCAAGCCCCGGATGCGGCGGCCGCTATCGATTCGGCCAGCGCAAAGATTGCGGCCAACGGCAAGAAACCGAACATCCTCATTATCATGGGTGACGACGTGGGCTGGTTCAACATCGGCGCCTACCACCGCGGCATCATGTCCGGAAAGACGCCGCATCTGGACCGCCTGGCCAAGGAGGGCATGATGTTCACCGACTACTATGCCGAAGCGAGTTGCACGGCGGGCCGGGCCAACCTGATCACTGGCGAGATCCCTTTGCGGACGGGACTGACGACCGTGGGCCAGGCCGGCGCCGACGTGGGCATTCCCGCCCGGGCCTGCACCCTGGCCACCGCGCTGAAGGCCCAAGGATATGCCACGGGCCAGTTCGGCAAGAACCACCTGGGCGACCTGAACAAGTACCTGCCGACGCTGCACGGCTTCGACGAGTTCTTCGGGTATCTGTACCACCTCGATGCGTTGTCCGATCCCTACTGGTATTCGTTCCCCAAGGACGAAAAGTTCTACAACACGTATGGGCCGCGCAACCTGGTGCATTGCTATGCGACGGACACCGATGACCCAACCGAGATGCCGCGCTGGGGAAAGGTTGGCAAACAGAAGATCGTGGATGAAGGCCCGCTGCCGCCGTTCCCTGATATGTCGAATGTGCCCAACATGCACGACCTGCCGTTCCTCAAGGCGAAATATAACATGACGACATTCGATGAGGATCTGGTCAAGGCTTCCAGCGATTTCATGGACAAGGCCAAGAAAGACGGCAAACCATTCTTCGTGTGGCACAACACCACGCGCATGCACGTTTGGACGTTCCTCTCCAAGAAGTATAGCGCGATGCAAAATCATCAATCGAACTACGGTCTGGAAGAGGCGGGGATGGCGCAGATGGACGACAGTGTCGGAGCCCTGCTGAAGCACCTGGAGGACATCGGCGAGGCGGAAAACACCATTGTCATCTTCACCACCGACAACGGCGCGGAAGTGTTCACCTGGCCGGACGGCGGCATGACGCCCTTCAAGGCCACCAAGGGTACGTCCTTCGAAGGCGGTTTCCGCGTGCCGTGCATTGTCCGCTGGCCGGGCCACATCAAACCGGGCTCGGTCGAAAACGGCATCTTCTCCGGTCTCGACTGGTTCCCGACATTGTGTGCCGCCGCAGGCAACGCGGAAATCACCGAGCAACTGCTGAAGGGCGTCAAGCTCGGCGACCGCACTTACAAGAACCACCTGGACGGATACAACCAGTTAGATCTGCTTGAAGGCAAAGGGCCGTCCAAGCGGCACGAACTGTTCTACTTCAGCGGTCCGCAACTTGGGGCGGTCCGCATCGACGACTTCAAGTTCCAGTTCCTCCAGCAACCGTACGGCTGGCCCGGCGAAAAGGTGACGACCGACATGCCGACCATGGTGAACCTCCGGCAGGACCCGTTCGAGCGAACGCCGTCGATTCGTGGCCAAAGCCTGAACGACATGGGTGGAGGCTACATGAACGATTTCATGGCTCGCGAGTTCTGGCGATTCGTCATGGTCCAGCAGCATGTCGCGAAGCTTGCCGAGACGGCCATCGAGTATCCGCCGATGCAAGACCCGGCCTCCTTCAACCTGGATGCCATCAAGAAGAAGATCGAGGCGGCGATCAGGCAACACGAAGGCGAATAGAAATTTGGCCCATTGGGCGCAGAAATCGTTGGCCACTCGGCCATCCCCCGCTTCCGGCGGGGGTAACATAAACAGGCATTGACCGCCGGCCCTGGTTTTCCGATACTCCCGCCCGCAAAAGGGGAGTTAGGCGGGGACCCAGTGCAGACATGACGAGCGTTGCCCAGAGTACGAAGCCGCTAGGCAGGATTCCGCTCAACACGCTGGCCCGGCAATATGCCGACCGCCAGGAGTGGCTTGAGATCACGGCGGCCTTTCTTGCCGAATCGCGCTTCGTCCACGGACCGCGGCACGCCGCCTTTGAACGGGCACTGGGTGTTTACTGCGGCACGGCCGCCGCCCTGGGCGTAGCTAACGGCACTGACGCGCTGGAAATCGCCTTGCGGGCCGTCGGAGTGGGACCAGGCGATGAGGTGGTCACGGCTGCCAACGCTGGGTTCTACACCTCGACGGCATGCTACTCGATCGGCGCCGTGCCGGTCTATGCCGACGTCGATGCGGACACGCTGACCATCTGTCCGCAATCGGCCGCGCGATGCATCACCGCCGCCACCAAGGCCCTGGTGGCGACCCACCTTTATGGCAAAATGGCCGACGTTGCCCGGCTCGCGGAACTCTGCGCGGAACGGGGCGTGGCCTGGATCGAGGACTGCGCAGGCTCATGGCGCCCAGTGGAACGGCCGCAAGGCGGGCGCCGGGCACGGCGGGAACGTTCAGCTTCTATCCGACGAAAAACCTCGGGGCCTTGGGCGATGGCGGGGCGATCACCACCAGCGACCCGTCACTGGCCGAGCGGGTCCGCCTCCTCCGTCAGTACGGCTGGACCAGCAAGTACCAGTCTGTGCTGCCCGGCCGCAACAGTCGCCTCGACGAGTTGCAGGCGGCATTTCTGGTCGCCAAGCTCCCCCGACTCGATGACTGGAACCGGCGTCGCCGCGAAATCGTGCGTCGGTACGGCCAGGCGGCCCAGGGAAGCCTCCGTGTCGTCCATGGCCAGTGCGGGCCGGACTACGTGGCACACCTCGCCGTGGCGCGGCACCCAGCCCGCGACGCCGTCCGCCGCGTATTCGAGCAAGCCGGAGTGGAGACCGCCGTCCACTATCCCATTCTCGATCACCAGCAGCCCTGCATGGCCAAATTGCCATGGCGGGCCGATGCCCTGCCGGCCACCGAGTCGGCCGCGGCCGAGATCTTCACATTGCCCTGCTTTCCCGAATTGATCGAAGATGAAATCGATCACGTCTGCGCCACTTTACAACGCGTGGGCAAGGAGATCGGCTGATGGACGGCAAGACGCTTTGCACGCTGGTAGTTCCGCTCTTTAGGAGCGAGAGTTGCATTCCCGCTTTGCTCATCGCAATGGACGATCTGGCCGCCCGCTGCGACTTTCCCCTGCAAGTTGTCTTCGTCGACGATGGTTCACCGGACAGGGGCTATCAGGTGCTGCGCGATGCGCTGGGCGAGCGTAGCTCTGCGGCGCCTTGGACCTGGAAAGTCGTCCGCCATGCGCGTAACTTCGGCGCGTTCGAGGCCATCCGCACGGGCCTGGCCCATGCCGACGGCGAATTCGTGGCCGTCATGGCGGCCGACCTGCAAGAGCCGCCCGAGCTGGTATTGAAATTCTTCAACATCATGGCCGACGGCCGGGCCCAGATCACCTTGGGACGGCGGATCGCCCGGCACGACCCGTTGCTCACGCGGATCAGTTCCGGAACGTTCTGGTGGTTGTATCGCCGCTTCATTAATCCGGCGATTCCCGAAGGAGGCGTCGATATCTTCGGCTGCACGCGGCAGGTAGCCGCCATGCTGGCAGGCCTCCGCGAAACCCATTCCAGCCTGCTGGGCCAATTGTTCTGGGTCGGCTTTGATCGCGAATTCGTCGATTACGCCCGACGACCACGGGCCAGTGGCGTAAGCGCCTGGACGCTCGGCAAGAAGCTCAGCTACATGGCCGACAGCGTGTTCAATTTCACCGACTTGCCGCTTCGGCTGCTGCGGGACTTGGGCGGACTGGGCCTGGCCGGCTGTTTCGCCGTGGGCGTCTTCACGCTCGTCGCCCGGTTGGCCGGTTGGATCCACGAGCCGGGCTACACGCCCTTGATCCTGGCGATCGCGACCTCGACGGCGTCGATCCTCTTCGCCTTGGGAATTGTCGGAAGCTACGTCTGGCGGGCCTACGAGAACACCAAGGGCCGTCCGGTATCCGTCGTGGCGAGGATTGAACTGGGGCCGCCGTCATAAAAGGCTTTTTCCTGCATCCGCAGGGCAGTATCAGAGATACGTGACGTCCGCATCAAAATGCCGCCGGGCAAGCCGGGGGCATCTAGCCCCGCTTTTCCGCGTAGCCTTTCTCCGTCTTCTCCGCGATCAGCTTGTCGGCTTCCCGACGAGCGGTCTGAGCGTCGGCATAGGCTTTGACCTTGCTCGTGCCGGCAGCCCCGATGCGGCCGTAACGGACCGTCACTTCACAACCAGACACGGTGATCTCCCAGAACTTGCTTGAGCTTCCCTCCACAAACTCGAAATGCCGCGCTATTGTCGGGCTGCTCGCCGGTGCCGCTATCGCTGCGGCCGCGGCGGAAGCTTCGGCCTTTTTTGTCGAAGGCTTTTCGGGAACCGTCGGGCGCGGTGACTCCGCACTGACGCGGACAAATGAAGGAAACCTTGGCACTCCTCCGTCGGATAGCTCTTGATAACGGAAGGTGATTGCGCTGCCAACGGGCGGAGGATTCATCCGCTGGGCGTCGGAAAAGCCTGTGCCGACGGAAAACTCGGTCCCGTCCGGCAACTGCACGCCCAGGGCGCCCAGCATCCCTTTGAATTTGCCCTTGCCCGGCTGATGGCTCAGCACAACGGCTTCGGCGTCGCGAAAACTCTTAATCTTCAGCAGGGTGAACGAGCGGCCGACCTCGTACGCCGAACCCGGTTGCCGCAACATCAACCCCTCTCCCCCCAGTGATTCGACGCGGGCTAGCTCCTCACGGAGTTGCGGCAGTCCCTTGCAGCGGCAATGTTCGTGCAGCCCGACGTAGGGCTGTCGCTTGGCATCCAGGGATTCTGCCAGGAACTTCAAGCGGGCCTCAAACCCGCCTTCGCACGCTGGCGCATCGAAGACCAGGAAGCGAACTTCCTTCCAGTGATCGCTCTTGTCCTGGCGGCGCACGATGCTTACCGTCCGCTGGAACTGCTTGCGACCAATCCACAGTTCGCCGTCGAGGGCCGCGGAGGGCAGCCCGCTGACGAACCAGTCCGGGGCATGGTAGACGTTTCCCTGGCGCGAGAGGAACCGCTTGCCGTCCCAATACGCCCGCACACCGTCGAGCTTCTCGCTGATCCACCAATCGGTCAGGTCCGTAGCGTTGTCCCATGTCTGGGCTAGCAGGAGCGGCGGGCCGTCTTTCTCCTCGTCGGCAGCCGTCGCGGGGCGCGGCGGCAGTTCGGCCCCCAGTCGCTGGCGCTCCGCCTCCTCCCCGCGCAACTTGCGGAGGTGCTTGCAGGTCCGCCGCTCGATGGCGACAGATTGATTCCGCCACGCCGGACACGTGCACGAATACACGCCGCCGACGTTCTTCAAGACATAGGGTTTGGCGCCGGAGCCTTGCATTTCGATCGATTCGCCGTCGTTGAGGTCTGCCATATTGAATCTCCTGGTTTTCTCGGTCAATATCCGATCTTCTTTTCCCACTCGGGATCGAAGCCCGTGCCGGCGGCGGCGATCGTGCGGAGGTCATTATCCTATTCGATCTGCCCTACCGGTTGCTGCCGGCATCTATTAGAATTGATGGATTCGGAGTCGGCCACTGCGGATTGTTCGCGTGAATCCCCAGGCCGTACGGGCAAATTTAACGTCAGGTGCCGGGCACCACTGCGTTAAACTGTGCACGAACCGATCGGCGCGAGCAAGGCACCAGGATATTTCTCACAAGAACGGGACGCATGCAACACATTCGGAACTTTTGCATCATCGCCCATATTGACCACGGCAAGTCGACTCTGGCCGACCGACTGATCCAGGCCTGTGGCGGCGTTTCGCAGCGCGAGTTCCGCAATCAACTGCTCGACTCGATGGACATCGAGCGGGAGCGGGGCATTACGATCAAGAGCAACTCGATTACCCTTTCCTACCGGGCCCCGGATGGCCAGGAATATCAACTGAATCTTATTGACACTCCGGGGCATGTCGATTTCTCGCACGAAGTGCGGCGTTCCCTCCTGGCTTGTGACGGTGCGCTGATTGTTGTGGATGCTTCCCAGGGGGTGGAGGCGCAGACGGTTGCCAACCTCTACCTGGCCATGGACAATAATCTGGAGCTTTTGCCGGTGATCAACAAAATCGATCTGCCGGCCGCGGACGTCGAGCGGGTGCGCGAAGAGATTGATGCGGACCTGGGGCTGGACCCCTTTGCCGCCATCCCCGTTTCCGCAAAGACGGGCCTGGGCATCGAGGATTTGCTCGCCGGAATTGTCGAGAAGTTGCCTTGTCCCAAGGGCGACCCCGGCGGACCGCTAAAAGCCCTGATCTTCGACGCCCATTTCGATCGCTATCGCGGGGTGATCCTGCAGTGCCGCGTCATGGACGGCACGCTCAAACCGCGCGACAAAATCCACTTCATGCATTCGGGCTGGGACTATACGGTGGAGGAGGTCGGCTATAACCAGTTGAAGCTCAATCCCAAAGAGCAGCTTAGCGCCGGAGAAGTGGGCTATATTGTCGCCGGGATCAAAAGCGTACGAGACATCGAGATCGGCGATACCATCACTCACTTCGATCGGCAGGCGACCGAACCGGTGCCCGGCTATAAGAAGGCGAAACAGGTCGTCTTTTCGTCGGTCTATCCGATGAACGCCGACGAGTACCGAGATCTCAGCGCGGCCCTGGACAAGCTGGCCATCAACGACGCGGCGCTCACCTACGAAAAAGACAGTTCGGCGGCCCTTGGTTTCGGCTATCGTTGCGGATTTCTCGGGCTGCTTCACCTGGACGTGATTCAGGAGCGTCTGCAAAGAGAATTTGACATTGGGCTGGTCATTTCGGCCCCTTCGGTCGAATACAAAGTGACCTTGAGAGACGGCAAGACCATCGAGGTCGATAACCCCAGCTACTGGCCCGACCCGATGAAGATCGCCTCGGTGACTGAGCCCTATATCAAGGCGTCGATTATTGCGCCGGAGGAATACGTTGGCCCGGTCGGGGAGTTGTGCCGCGAGCATCGGTCGGCGAGCCAGACGATGAATTATCTCTCGGTCGGCCGGGTCGAAGTGATCAGCGAGATGCCGCTGGGAGAGGTGCTCTTCGATTTCTACGGCAAGCTCAAGACCGTCACCCGCGGCTACGGATCGTTCGACTACGTCCCGATCGAGTATCGCGAGACCGACGTGGTGAAGGTCGATATTCTGGTCAACCAGGAACCGGTAGACACGCTTTCCTACCTGGTCCATCGCGACAAGGCCCGCAGCCGGGCTTTGCACTATTGCGAAAGACTCGCCGAAGAAATTCCTCGGCACCAGTTCAAAATCCCGATTCAAGGCGCCATCGGCGGCAAGATCATCGCCCGCTCGACGATCCCTGCTTATCGCAAGGACGTGACTGCGAAGTGCTACGGTGGCGACGTCTCGCGCAAGAGAAAACTCCTCGACAAGCAGAAGAAGGGCAAGGCAAAGATGAAGCAGTTTGGCCAGGTCCAGATCCCGCAGAAGGCCTTTATCGCGGTGCTCGGATCGGAGAGGGAGTGATCCGTGCATCAGATTGGCAGACACCGGGACATAAAGAGGATGTCACGGAACCGCGAGCCGGATGCGGCTAGCGTTGGCACGGCCGCGACTGGAGGTCGAATACCCAGCGGCCGCGGGCGTTGCGCCGACGTTCGAGACGAAAACGATGATCGAAGACCGCCGAAAGCTGGAAGCCACCGGCATCCACGGGCGCCGACTCATAACCGTCCCCGCCGCGGGCGTGGATGCGGAAGAGCAGGCGCTCCCCTCGCACGTCGAGCAGCCAGTACTCTGCAATTCCGGCGCACCAATAGGAAATCGGCAATCGCTTCGTGTCCTTGGCGACGGAACTGTCGCTGACGATCTCCACGACCAGATCCGGCGCGCCTTCCAGTTCCACATAGCTGTCCGCTTCGCCGCTGGGGCTGGGCACCAGACGGACACCCCCGGAATCGATCGAATCGGCGGAGACGTACACGACGTCCGGCTCCGCGGAAAGGTCTGCATTCGGTGAAGAAACCCGCGTGCGATCGCTGAATAAATACCCGCCGCCGGCCGATTGAACGATGTTGGCCAATACTCGGACGACCTCGGTCTTGATCGATCCGTGAAAGAACAAATTCCCGGGGGACATGTCGACCTCGATCCGCCCGCCGATGTAGTCGATGCGGCCGCGCTGGGGGAAATCGTCGGACAATGCCCACGCGCGGAACTCGGCCAACGATGGGAAATAGGGAATCTCGATCCGCTCTTCAAAGATCACTGAACTCGCCATCGACACGCCTCCGTTGGGATTCTAGCATTGAACAAGGGACGGAGTCAAATGACCAGGAACGGAAAAGGCAGGCGTATGGAACGTTGGGACATCTTCTGCACGGTTGTGGACAACTACGGTGACGTCGGCACGTGTTGGCGGCTGGTCCGGCAGTTGGCCGACGAGCACAAAGCGGACGTCCGCTTGTGGGTCGACCAGTTGCAGGGCCTCTCACAGCTTTGCCCGGCCGTTTCGATCAACGCCGAAGAGCAGCACGTTGGCCGCATCGAGATTCGCCGCTGGCGACCTGACTTCCCTCGAGTCGAGGCGGCCGATGTCGTGATCGAGGCGTTCGCTTGCGAGTTGCCCGAGAGCTATGTTGCGGCGATGGCACAGAGGACCGTGCCGCCGGTGTGGATCGACTTGGAATACCTCAGTGCGGAAGCTTGGGTCGAGGGCTGCCATCGGTTGCCGTCGCTGCGGGCGCGATGGCCGCTGGACAAGTACTTCTTTTTCCCCGGGTTCACTCCGCGAACCGGCGGGCTCCTGCGAGAGCATAGCTTGCTTGCCGATCGTGCCGCGTTCGATGCGGCGGCTGAGGCGGAATTCTGGCAAAGCTTGGGTGTCCCCGCCCGATCCCATCGCGAGTTGCGGGTCTCGATGTTCTGTTATGGCAACCAATCTTTATGTCCCTTGCTTCAGTGTTGGGCCAGTGGACCGGACGCCGTGACCGTGCTGGCAGCGCCTGGGCGGGCCACCGATCAGATAAGTGGTTGCTTCGGTGAGCCGCTGTTGCCCGGGACGCCGCTGCGGAAGTCATCCCTGACGGCCTATGCCCTGCCGTTTGTGCCGCAAGCGAACTTCGACCGGCTGCTGTGGGCATGCGATGTCAATTTCGTGCGCGGTGAGGATTCATTCGTACGGGCCCAATGGGCCGGCCGGCCGTTAGTATGGCACATCTACCCCCAAACGGAAGAGGCACATTGGATCAAGCTGGATGCATTCTTGGATCGATATCTTGAGGGATTTGAACAAGCGGCTGTTGTGCGCCGGTTCTGGCGGGCCTGGAATGGCAAGGGCGACATCGCCGCGGCCTGGCCCGATTTCGCCGTCCAGAGACAAGCGATAGAACAGCACGGCAAAGCCTGGATAAGCCGTATTGACCAGACGGGCAATCTTGCCGAAAATCTAGTCCGTTTCGTGCGCGGGATCGGAGCCGGTCCCTCATCGACGCCGATGCAAAACTGCCAAGAATCAGAGTTACACAAGAAAGGAACCCCAAAATGGGTATTGTAACCGCCGGCGAACTCAGTCCCGGCAACGTCGTTATGGTCGATAAGAGTCCGCTGGTGGTGATGAAGAAGTCGATCACCCGATCGGGCCGGAACGCGGCTATTTGCAAGCTGCGGTTGAGAAACTTGATGACCGGCGGCAATACGGAATCGGTGGTGAAATCCGAAGAGAAGATGGAGATGATCGTTCTGGAGAAGAAGGAATGCACGTATTCCTACTACGCTGCGCCCAATCATGTATTTGTCGACTCGGAATTCAATCAGTATGAAATCGATGAGGAAACCATCCCCGATCTGGTGCCGTACCTGGTTCCCGAGATGAGTGACGTTTGCGACATGACCTTCTTTGAGGGCCGTCCTATTTCCGTGGTCCTGCCCAAAGTCATCGTTCGCGAAGTCGAATACACCGAGCCTGCGGCCCGCGGCGATACATCGGGCAAAATCACCAAGCCGGCGAGATTGAAAGGCACGAAGCACGAGCTCCAGGTCTCGGCCTTCATCGAGGTCGGCGACTTGATCGAGATCGACACCACAACGGACGAGTTCCGCGGACGCTGCAAGTGAACCCGCGCACCATGGCAACAAGCCCCCGGAAACGCAAGCTTGGGAGGCATCGATGGTTCCTTGGGAACTCCTTGAAAGCGCGTCTGTCCCCGGGAGCAAGGCAGAGTTCGCCTGTACAAGCGAGGAAAAGAATTCTCGATTCGCCTGAATCGTTGCGAACTCATGAACAGCCGCATGCACGGCTCGGAGGAGGCCCTGGCCGAGCTGGCCTGCGCGAGAATCGCCGATCGCTGCCACCCCCTGATCCTGGTCGCGGGGCTGGGAATGGGGTACACCGCGGCTGCGGCACTCCATCGACTTGGATCCGACGGCAAGTTGGTGGTCGCTGAGTTGATGCCGGCGGTCGTGAAGTGGAACCGGGGAGCCCTGGCCGATCTGGCGGGGCGCCCGCTTGAGGATAAGCGGGTCAGCGTTCGCGAGGTCGATGTCGCGCAGCTCCTGAAGATGCAGCGACCAACCTACGACGCCATCCTGATGGACGTGGATAACGGTCCCCAGGGTCTGACCCGAAAGAGCAACGACTGGCTTTACTCTCGGGCTGGTCTGGAGGCAGCCTTTACCATGCTTCGGCCGGCCGGCGTATTGGCCGTATGGTCTGCCGGTCCCGATCGGGCCTTCTCGCAGCGTTTACGCGACACGGGCTTCGAGGTCGAAGAGATCAACGTGCGGTCGCGCGATTCTCACCGCGGATCGCGACACACGATCTGGCTGGCCGCGCGAGCGGTTGTCGGGCGGCCGGGGCCCTAGTGGAAAATAGGTCTCAGCGGACCTACACTGATACTAACCGTACTTGGCTACTATACCCGCATAGGAGTCATCCATGAGTGTGCCAAGAAAAGCTGATGTGAATCAGTTGGACAATCCAACCCGGCCAAAGACTAACCATCAGGCCGGAACTGAACTTTGCACGTGAGGAGACAACAAATCACGTGAGGCCAAAGGGAGGGCGGATGATCGGCCATAACGCAAGTGAAGGTATTGAGCCCCGAAATTCTCCTTGTTGCACAGGGCCAAGGGTTTCATGGTCTGGAAGCCAGCAGCGTGACGCGCGATACGGTGAGTGCGGCACGCCGTGCCGGGGTCTGAGTCCATGGCAGGTCATCTAACGGTTTACATCGGAACTTGGGAGAGCCATGCCGTTCCCAAAAGGAAGCTTCCAACGAAGCCGAAGAGGTGAGGCGGAAGTATGACTGCATGGCAGTCGGACCAACTCATAGTAGAGGCGTAGTCGGGGCAATGCCCGGCGCGGGTCGATGGCCCACTCGAAGGGGTTGGCAGTAGAGTGTAGAGGAATGAGGAAGCGTATGCCAGACACAGAACTGGAAGTCACTACGTGGACAAAACTAATCCTCATAGCCAAACGGGCTCGCGAGGAGCCGCAATGCCAGTACACGAGCTTAGCTCATTTGCTGGACGAGCAGTTCCTGGCGGCATGTTACCACCGGCTCGGCAGGGACCGGGCCAGTGGCGTGGATGGTGTGACGTGGAAGGAGTACGGAGAGCATCTGGACGAGAACCTGCGGGACCTGGTGACACGGATGAAGGCGAAGCGGTACAAGCCGCTGCCTGCCAAACGGGTCTACATTCCCAAGGACGAGCACTCGCAGAGGCCGCTGGGACTGCCCGCTCTTGAAGACAAGATCGTGCAGAAAGGGATCGCCGAGATTCTGGAGTCGATCTACGAAGCGGACTTCCTCGGCTGCTCGTACGGTTTTCGACCGGGGCGAGGGTGCCACCAGGCGCTCCACGCGGTGAGCACGACAATCATGACGCAGCCCATCAACCATGTGATCGATGCGGATCTCAAAGCTTTCTTTGACAGCGTGTCGCACCCCGGGTTGATGAAATGCCTGCAAGTCCGCATCAAGGACCCGAGCTTTCTGCTGCTGATTCAGCGGTTTCTGAAGGCAGGGTATTTTGAGGCGGGCCAGGTCGTGGCCACCGAGCAAGGAACGCCGCAAGGGGGCAATCTGAGCCCGATGCTCTCGAATATCTTCCTGCATTATGTGCTTGACCTGTGGTTTGAAAAACGTGTCAAACGTCAGGTTCGGGGCGCGTGCTTTCTGGTGCGCTATGCGGACGATTTTGTCTGCCTGGTCCAGTATCAGGACGATGCGCAGCACATTTTGGAGGCACTGCGTGAGCGGTTCACGCAGTTTGATCTGGTGTTGCATCCAGAGAAAACTCGCGTGATCAGCTTTGGGCGGTATGAACGACAGAACGCCCAACGGCAGAAACGACGGCCCAATACCTTCGATTTCCTGGGCTTCACTCACTACTGCGACAGCAGTCGGTGGGGGAAGTTCAAGGTCGGCCGCCAGACCAGCCAGAAGAAGTTTCGCAAGAAGTGCCGTGAGTTGAACGATTGGCTCAAGGCGGTGCGGAATCGCTATCCGGTCAAGGAATGGTGGTCGGTTTTGAAGGCCAAGCTGACGGGACACTACCAGTATTATGGGATCAGCGGCAATATGCGCTCGCTGGGTCGCTACTACCGGCGGGTAGTCCAACTGGCCATGAAGTGGCTTAACCGCCGCAGCCAGAAGCAGTCGTTTTCCTGGGAAGGCTTTTGGGTGTACCTGAAGCACTATCCCCTGCCGACGCCGCGGATAGTCCACAAACTCAACACCCTCTCGCCTGGGAGGTGAACTTTACTGAAGAGCCGGATGTGGGAAATCTACAAGTCCGGTTCTGTGAGGGGCATTGAAGTCTTCTCACATGGTTGAATATTGTGACACTCCGCTGATCGAAAGAGCGGAGCAACAGGGAATACAAAGCAAACCTAACTGAAAGACCATATTATGTCTACTCGACGCCAGCTCACCTCACGTCGAAGGTTTTTGCAGAGCGTCGGTCTCGGTTCGCTCGGCCTGGTCACGGCTGAGCGATGGGGTGCTATGGCCCACGCACAGAAGCCGGATGCTAAGATCCTGGCGCGGCCGGCGCAGCGACCGCCGAGCGGCCCAAAAAGGCCTGGCAGCCCGTATCCGACCGGAAAGTCCGCGTGGGCATTGCCGGTTTTGGCGTTTGCCAGTTCGGTGCGGCCTTCGGTTTCCAGGACCATCCTAACGTTGCCGTGTCGGCCGTCAGTGACCTGATTCCCGAACGCTGCGCTGGGCTGGCTAAAGCCTGCCGCTGCGAGAAGACCTATCCCTCGCTGGAAGAAATGGTCAAGGACGACAAATTGGAAGCCATCTTCGTGGCGACCGACGCCCCCAGCCATTCGCGGCATTGCCTCGAAGTTCTCAAGCGTGGCAAACATGTCGCCTGCGCGGTGCCCGCCGTGTTCGGCTCGCTGGAAGACGCCCACAACCTCTGGGAAGCCGTCAATTCCAGCGAGAAAAAATACATGATGTTCGAGACATCCGCGTTCCGCGCCGATTGTTGTGCCATGCGGCAGATCTACCGGGCAGGCGGATTCGGAAAACTGATCGACACCGAAGGCGAATACTACCACTACATGCCGACTCCGATCGACTCGTACAAGGGCTGGCGGGTCGGGCTTCCTCCACAATGGTATCCCACGCACTCCAACGCCTATTACGTATGCGTGACCGGGGGCCGTTTCACGGAAGTCTCATGCATGGGGATGCGCAGCGTGGTCCATCACCTGCAAGCGGCGAATAACCCTTACAAAAACGCGTTTGGCACCGAGATTGCGCTGCTGCGAACCAGCGAAGGGGGAATGGCAAGGATGACGGTCAGTTGGGACACGCAGGGGCCGGAAGCCGAGGAGGGGCGCGTGCGCGGCCAGTGTGGGACGATGTGGAACGGATCGTACATTGGCGAGCTTCAGCAACTGCCTTCACTCGATTGTCCGCCGTTGCCATCGACCGTGGCGCCCGGTGGTCATGGCGGTTCGCACGGTCATCTGATGAACGAGTTCATCACGTCGATCCTCGAAGATCGCGAGCCGCTGGTCGATATCGCGCTGGCCCTGAACATGACCGTGGCGGGCATCGTAGCCCATCAGTCGGCGTTGAAAGACGGCGAGTTGATGAAGATCCCGCACTTCGCGTAGAGGAATTTTGGATTTGAACTCCGTTCGGGATTAACGGTCTGATGTCGGCCTGACGTTCAACGAAAACGCCCCTGACGCTCGCAAGAGCCCAGCGGCGTTCTCACGATCAACGCGCTGCCCGGGCAAATACTTTTGGCAACGTCGCCTGTTATTTTCCGCATACCGTCCATTTCCTGTGTGGCCACGGGTCAATTGTCTCCGGTATAATGATCCGGCGTTCCAGGCAACAAAGCCCCATGGTTCCGCGGGCCGGGCAGACGGCCCACGGCCTGGCCGCCAGCAACAATTATTCCCACAACCATTTCTCTTGTAGGAGTGTTCCCTCCCATGTCGCCCGAGACCGAGAAGTTGTCGACCAACCACAAAGCCTTGCACATCAATCTCGATCAGCGCCGCTATGGCACGTTCGCCGAAATCGGCGCCGGGCAGGAAGTGGTGCGGTGGTTCTTTCACGTCGGCGGGGCCGCCGGCACGATCGCCAAGAGCATGTCTGCGTACGACATGACCGTCAGCGACGCCGTCTACGGGCCGTGCCAGCGTTACGTCTGCCGGCAACGTCTCGAGGCAATGCTCGACCGCGAGTACGCGCTGAACATCGATCGCTTGCAGGAGAGTCGCGGCGACACGACGGCGTTCTTCGCCTTCGCCGACACGGTTTCGGCCCGCAACTACCAGGGCACCAACGAATGCCACGGCTGGATGGGCGTTCGCTTTCAGATGCATCCCCGCGACGACGTCAACCAGATCATCTTTCACGTCCGCATGCTCGACCCGGAAAATGCCCTTCAGCAGGAAGCCCTGGGCATCGTCGGCGTGAACCTGCTTTACGGCGCCTTCTTCCTCGCGCACGAGCCGGAACAGCTCATGGAGTCGCTCTTGGACAACCTCAGCACGCGGCGCATTGAGATCGACATGATCGAGTTTTCGGGCATCGGCTTTCGGCACGTCGACAACCGCGTGATGAGCTTGCTGCTGGTGCAGTTGGGCCTCAGCGACGCGGCCATGTTCTCGGCCACGGGCGAAGTGCTGCAGCCTTCCGAAGTGCTGCACAAGAAGCCGATTCTGGTGGAGCGCGGCAGCTTCCGACCCGTCACGCACGTGAATATCGACATGCTTCGCTGCGCCCACGAGAAGTTCTCGCGCGAGCCCGGTGTGACGGGCGAGCCGATTGTGACGCTTATGGAACTCACCATGAACAAGCTGCAAACGGCCGGCAAGAACAGCCACGATATCGATCTCCGCGATTTCCTCGCCCGGGCCGACGTGCTGGCGGCCTGCGGCACCACGGTGCTGATCTCGAACTATTTTGAGTTCTATCGCCTGGGCGCATATCTGGCCCGGTATTCGAAGCAGAAGATCGGCATCGCGATGGGAGCCGCCAGCCTCTGCGAACTGTTCGACGAGCGGTACTACTGCGGCCTCGAGGGCGGAATCCTCGAATCATTCGGCCGCCTCTTCAAGAACGACCTGAAGCTTTTCATTTATCCGCTCCTGGACAAGCAGACCGGCCAGTTGACGAAGGTCGATAACCTGCAAGTGGCGCCTTCGCTGCGCAAGCTCTACGAATACCTGATCGACCGAGGCTGCATCGAGCAACTGGACAATTACACGCCGAACTACCTGCCGATCTTCTCCCGGGACGTGCTGCGGCAGATCACAACTGGCGATACGTCGTGGAGCGATAACGTGCCGGCGGAAGTTGCCGAGGTGATACGGCGTCGTGGATTCTTCGGTTACAAGCGTCCGGCGGTGAGTGCGTGAGGCCCATCCCTGTTTCCTCCTGGACAATGGTTAAGGGTCTCGATTATACACTTTAACCGCGCGCTCAGTTTTCCGGGTCAAGCGCAAACAGGAAGCGGTGGTGGGCGACCCTCGGTGCGTGTAGCAACGAACGTAAATATCCACTGGGCAAGCCGGTGGCATTAGATGCGGAAGTTATTTCGAACCGTATCCAAAGTCGGATCGTCTCGACGAGTTTGGTGTCGCTGTTCCTTCATCCTGGCTTTTCCACCTTGCCGCCTGCTTTACCTCTTTCCGCGAACCATTGGATGACGAAGTAAAAAACGGGCGTGAGGAAGACGCCGAAGAAGGTCACGCCCAGCATGCCGCTGAATACGGCCACGCCCAGGGCCCGCCGCATCTCGGCCCCGGCCCCCTGGGCGACCACCAGCGGCACGACTCCCAGGATGAAGGCGAACGAGGTCATCAAGATCGGCCGCAGACGCAGGCGGCAGGCCTGTACGGTTGCCTCCCGGCGAGGCACCCCTTGTTCCTGCTGCTGCTTGGCAAACTCCACGATCAGGATCGCGTTCTTGCTGGCCAGCCCCACCAGCACCACAAAGCCGATCTGCGTGAAGATGTTAATCTCCATACCCGCCGCCTGCAGGCCCACAACCGAGCAGAACAGACACATCGGCACCACGAGGATTACGGCCAACGGCAACCGCCAGCTCTCGTACTGGGCGGCAAGCACCAGGAAGACGAAGATTACCGCCAGGAAGAAGAAGTACATGGCCGAGTTGCCCGCTTCCAATTGCAAGTACGCCAGGTCCGTCCACTCCGTGGCCATTGACGGCGGCAACACCTTGTCGGCGATCTCTTGCATCGTGGCGACCGCCTGGCCGGAGCTCGTGTTCGGACCCGCATCGGCGTTGATCGCCGCCGCCGAGTACATGTTGTAGCGCATGATCATCACTGGTCCCGCCGTGTCGCGCACGTCGAGGACCGTGCCCAGGCGAACCATCTCCCCCAGGCTGTTGCGGACCTGCAGTTGGCGGATGGCGGCCACATCGCGGCGGAATTTGGGCTCCGCCTGGATATTCACTTGCCACGTGCGGCCGTATTCGTTGAAGTTGTTCACGTAATAGGAGCCCAGGTAGACCTGCAACGTGCTGAAGATGTCGCTTACCTGCACGCCGTGGAAGACGCACTTCGTGCGGTCGATGTCCAGGCGGAGCCAAGGCGTGTTGGCCCCGGAACTGTTGAAGAGGCCCGCCAGGTCGTTCGTCTTCTCGCCGCTATCGACGATTTTCTGGCAGCTCGCCTGCAACTGGTCGAGCCCCACGTTGCCGCGGTCCTCGACGATCAACTTGAAGCCTCCCGTGGTGCCGAGGCCGTCGATGGGTGGGGCGCCGAAAGCCGAGATCACCGCCCTCCGCACCGGCTCGCGGCAACGGTCCAGCAACTCCTGGGCGATCGCGTCGGCGCCGAGCTTGACCCCATGCCGCTCATCGAACGGCTTCAAGAGGAGGTACATCGAGCCCAGGTTGGGGGCGTTGGCGTTCAGGATCAAGGACTGCCCGGAGAGGCCCACCGTGTGGGCGATACCCTCCACGCCCGGATAGTGCTCGCGGTCGGCCGGATCGCCCAAGGCGATCTTTTCGATCAGGGCCATCGCCGCCTGCGTCCGCTCCACGGAAGCCGAGTCGGGCAACTGCACGTTGAGCAGGAGGTAGCCCTTGTCCTGCTGCGGAATGAACCCGCTGGGCGTGCGCTGGAACTGCCAGAAGGTCATGCCCAACAGCCCGGCATAGATTACCAGGACCATCACACTCAAGCGCAGCGTGCGGCCGACACCGCGGCCGTAGAGTTCCGTCATGGAATCGAACCAGCGGTTGAAGCCGCCAAAGAAGAAGGCCAGCAAGTCGTTCACCGGCCGAATGATGAGCCGACCCACGATTCCGCCCGCCAGCAGGCCGGGGAGGATGTAGACCGTGAGGATGGTCGCCTCGATCAACCAGCCCGGCACGTTTTTGCTGTGGCCATGCAAGGCGGCATGCAGGTCGAGCTTGCCGGAAAGGACATGCGGCCCCACGTAATAGGTGACGATCGCGCCGACGATGGCGAAGATCCACCACGGCAGGGCCTCTCGGCGGTGACCGTGCTTCTGGCCTTCTTCCGTGCGAAAAATCACCACGGCCCGCGAGGGCGTCATGGTCAGGGCGTTGACGGCCGAGATGATCGTCGATACGGAAATCGTCACGGCAAACTGGCGGAAGAACTGGCCGCTTACACCACCCAGGAAACAACAGGGCACGAAGACCGAGCTGAGCACCAACGTAATAGCCAGCACGGGGCCGGTGATCTCGTCCATGGCCTTGATCGTGGCCGAGCGGGCGTCCAGCCCGGTGGCCATCTGGCGCTCGATGTTCTCCAGCACGACGATGGCGTCGTCGACAACGATGCCGATCGCCAGCACCAGGCCGAACAAGGTGAGGTTGTTGAGCGTGAAACCCATGGCCGCCATGACGGCGAAAGTGCCAATGAGGGAGACGGGCACGTCGATCATGGGCAGAATCATGGCCTTCCAGTCCTGGAGGAAGACCAGTACGACGATGGCCACCAGCACCACGGCGTCGCGGAGGGTGTAGAAGACTTCGTTGACCGATTCGCGGATGAAGGGCGTGGTGTCGTAGACGATCTCGTAATCGACGTAGCCCTCCGGAAAGCGGGTCTTGAGATCCTTCATCTTGGCGTAGACTCCGGCGGCCGTTTCCAGTGCGTTGGCGCCGGGAAGCTGGTAGATGGAGAGGGCCACGGAGGGCTTGCCGTCGAGAGTGCACGACTGGTCGTATTGCTGCGCCCTTGCTCGACGCGGGCCACGTCGTGGAGCCGCACGATGCCCGTCACAGGCGCGGCGGGGGTGGCCGAACCGCTCTGGCTGCCGGTGCTGGAGGAGGACGCGCTGAGATCGGACTTGATGATGATATTGGCGAACTGCTCGGGATCGGTGAGCCGGCCCAGGGTATTGATGGTCAACTGGAATTGCTGGCCTTTGGGCACCGGCTGCTGGCCGATCTGGCCGGCGGAAACCTGGACGTTCTGCTGGCTGATGGCGGTGACCACGTCGGCGCCGCTGAGCCCCAGGGCGGCCATCTTGTCGGCGTTCAGCCAGACTCGAAGGCTGTAGTCGCGCTGGCCGAGATAGGTGATGCCAGCCACGCCGGGCAGCCGCCCAAGCTCGTCCTTGACGTTGACCGTAGCATAATTGCTCAGTTTCAGGTCGTCGTACTTGCCGTTGGGTGAAATCAAGTTGACGATCATGAGGGTGTTGGGCGACATCTTCTGCACCTGGATGCCCTCGTTCTGCACAAGAGCGGGAATCACCGGCAGGGCCAGCGAGACGCGGTTCTGCACCAGCACCTGGGCCATGTCCGAATCCATGCCGAGCTTGAAGGTCACGGTCAGATTGTAGGCCCCGTCGTTGGTGGAGCGCGACGACATGTAGGCCATGCCCTCCACGCCGCTGACTTGCTCCTCGATCGGCGCGGCCACGGTGTCTTGTACGGTGTAGGAGTTGGCGCCCGGGTACAAGGCCGTCACGAGCACCGTAGGCGGCGTGACCTCGGGATACTGGGCCATGGGCAGCGTGGTCACGGCCACCAACCCCGCCAGCACGAAGACGACGGAAATCACCGTCGAGAAAATCGGTCGATCGATAAAGAAGCGAATCACTTGCAAGGCCCTCCGTTCTTCTTGCCATTCTTTATTTTGCGGCCTTCATCGGTGAGCCAGTGCTGTATCTCCACCGCAGCCGCCGCCACGAGCAGGCCGGCCGCGGCTCCGACCAGGGCGGACCAGGGGAGGACCGCGACCTCCAGTTTCCCCAGGAGAAATCCGACCGCGAGGCCCGAGGCGGCTCCCAGGCCGTAGCTGAGGATCCGCCGCAAGGCAGCCGAGGCGAAGAGCCGCGACTCGCCCAGGCCGATAATCACGTAGAAGAACACCGGGGTGAGGAAGATGCCGAAGGCCGTCACGCCAAACATGCCGCTGAAGACGGCGACCCCCAGCGAACGGCGCATCTCCGCCCCGCGCCCGAAGCGGTCGTCAGCGGGATAACGCCGAAGATGAAAGCCAGCGAAGTCATGAGGATCGGCCGCAGCCGCAGCCGCGACGCCTCCTTGGTGGCGTCGTAGGCCGAGCGGCCTTCGAAGTGCAACTGCTTGGCGTATTCGACCACGAGAATGGCATTCTTGCAGGCCAGTCCCACGAGCACCACCAGGCCGATCTGCACGAAGATGTTTACGTCCCGCCCGGTGGCGAGCACTCCCGCCGCGGAGCAAAGCAGGCACAAGGGCACCACCAGAATCACCGCCAGCGGCAAGGCCCAGCTTTCGTAGAGCGCCGAGAGCGCGAGGAAGACGCAGAGGATGGCGAAGAAGAAGACGTACAGCGAGGTGTCACCCACTCGCTTCTGCAGGAACATCAGCTCCGTCCAGTCGGCCTTCATGGAAATCGGCAGCGTCTGGGCGGAGAGGCGGTCGATGGCGGCGATGGCCTCACCGGTGCTCGTGCCCGTCTCGATGTTCCCGCTCACCGAGGCAGCGGAATAGAGATCGTAGCGGGGGGCGGCGATCGGGCCGACTATATCCTGCGGGCGGACCAGCGTGCCCAGAAGGACCATGCCGCCGAAGAGGTTCCGCACCTGGAACATCTTCAGGGCCTCCACGCGGTTGCGGTAGTCGCCCTGGGCCTGGAGCGTGACCTGCCAATGGCGGCCGAAAGCGTTGAAGCTGTTGACGTACAAAGAGCCCATGAAAATGTCGAGCGTCTGGTTGACGTCGTTCAGCGACACGCCCAACTCAGCCGCCTTCTCGCGGTTGATGTCGAGAAAGAGTTCCGGCGTCTTGGCGCGGAACTGCGTCGTCACGCGGGTGAGACCGGGCACTTTCTTCAACTCCTGAATCAGGCCCTCCGTTTGTTTTTGCAGGGCCTCCAGCCCCAGGTCGCCGCGATCTTCGACAATGAACTTGAAACCGCCGGCAGTCCCCAGGCCCGGGATCGCCGACGCCCCCAACACCGTGAAGCGGGCTTCCGGCACCTGTTGGGCGCAGGCCCTGTTGAGACGTCGCATGATCTCGCTGTCCCTAAGCTCCGGCTTCTGCCGCTTGGCAAACGGATCGAGGACGATGAACATCGAGGCGAAGTTCGAGCTGTTGGCCTGCAGCAGGAAGGAGCTCCCCGCAAAGGCCACGATGTGCGCGATGCCGGCCACGCCGGGATAGCGCTTCGGGTCGTTGCGGTCTCCCAGGGCGATCTTCACCACCTTGGCGACAACTGCGTTGGTGCGCTCTAGAGAGGCCGAGTCGGGCAGTTGGATGTTGGCGATCAGACGTCCTTGGTCCTGCTGCGGAATGAACCCGGTCGGCGCCCTCTGGAACGTCACGTAGGTCAGGCCGAGCAAACCGGCGTAGACCAACAGGACCACGATGGAGACCCGCAGCAGCCCACCCACGCCATGGGCATAAGTGGATGACAACCAGTCGAAAAAATCGTTGAATTTATGAAACAGCCACCCCAGCCCGCGATTCGTGCGGCCGATGATCAGGCGGCCCAGGATGCCACCCGCTACGCCACCGGGAATAAAATATGGAGTGAAAATCCACGACAGCCAGTCGAAAAGTCCGGTCGATTCCTCCGCCGGCGGTGCGACCAGGAATTTCTGAGCAAGCCAGGCCGTGAGCAGGCCGCCGGCGATTGCGAAGATCCACCAGGGGAGGGCCTCGCGATGAAGCGCGTGGATCGGTTCTATGGCACGGCCGTCCCGGCTGTCTGTGGCACGGTCATCCCGGCTGCCCGACGGGACGCTCGCCACTCCAGAAGCCGCAGGGGGGACGCCTGAACCGCTGGCCATTCCGTGCTGGAACAACAACACTGCCCGGGAGGGAGTCATGGTCACCGCATTGATCGCGGAAATGACCGTGGAGACGGAAATCGTGAGGGCAAACTGGCGGAAGAATTGGCCGGTGATCCCGCTCAGGAACGCGCAGGGCACGAAGACCGCGCAGAGCACCACGGCCACCGCGATGATCGGACCGGTCACCTCCTCCATGGCCTTGATCGTGGCCGTGCGGACGTCGTAGCCGCGGGCCAGCATCCGCTCGATGTTCTCCAGTACCACGATGGCGTCGTCGACGACGATGCCGATCGCCAGCACCAGGCCGAAGAGCGAGATGTTGTTGAGGCTGAACCCCATGGCGGCCATGACGGCGAACGTGCCGATAATGGAGACGGGCACGTCGATCATCGGCAGTACCATCGCCTTCCAGTCCTGCAAGAAGATCAGCACCACCAGGCCAACCAGGGCCACGGCCTCCAACATGGTGATCACGACGTCCTGGATCGATTCGCGGATGAACGGCGTGATGTCGTAGCCGATGGCGTAATCCAGCCCCTCGGGGAAGCGGGACTTCAACTCTTCCATTTTCTTGCGGACGGCGTCGGCGGTGTCCAGGGCGTTGGCATCGGGCTGCTGGTAGACGCTCAGCCCCACCGAGGGCCGCCCGTCGAAGCTGCACGAGGCGTTGTAGTTTTGCGCGCCCATTTCGATGTCGGCGATGTCCCGCAGGCGGACGACGCCGAAAGACGGTTGATCGGGCTTCTTTTGCGGGACGACGCTGTTGCTGATGCCGATGGGGGACGAAGACCCTCCCCCGGCCGCGCCGCCCGTCATTCCGCCGCCGCCGGTCGTGCCGCCGCCGCCGGACGTGGCCCCGCCGCCGGTTGTCGCCCCTCCGGCGGTAGAGACGCCCGTCGCCGAAGTGCCGCCGCTAGTGGAGGTGGCCGTGCCGCCGCTGGTCGAGTCGCTCGTGGTTGTGTCGCTCGTGGTTGTGTCGCTGGTGGTTGTGTCGCTGGTGGTTCCTCCGGACGAGCCAGAGGCAGACGCCGCCGGCATGCCGAAATTGCCCGTGGGCGGCGCGACCGTGGCTGTCCGCGGCGACGGCGGCGGCGAAGACATGCTGGCCTTGACGATGATCTGGCCGAACTGCTCCGGCTCGCTGAGTCGTCCCAATGTGTCGATGGGCAATTCGTAGGCCTGCCCGGCACGCGTGGGCGGCTGGCCGACCCAGCCCGCCGGGCAGTCGAGGTTCTGGTTGCGTACGGCGTTGGCCACGTCCACAGCCGTGATGTTGCAGTCCGCCATCTTCTGCGGCTTGAGCCAGCAGCGGATGCTGTAGTCCCGCTCGCCCTGGTAGGTGATGTCCGACACGCCGGGCACTCGGAGGAGCTCGTCGCGGACGTTGATGGTGGCGTAGTTGCTCAGGTAGATGTCGTCGTAGCGTTTCGTGGGAGAAAAGAAATTCACGATCATGAGGATGTCCGGCGTCTTCTTGCGGATCGTGATCCCCTGGTTCTGCACCTGGCTGGGCAATTGCGGCATGGCCAGGGCCACGCGGTTCTGCACTTTGACCACGGCGGCGTTCAGGTCGGTGCCGATATCGAAGGTAACCGTGAGCGAATAGGTGCCGTCGTTGCCCGAGTTCGACGACATGTAGAGCATGCCCTCCACGCCGTTGACCTGCTGCTCGATGGGGGCGGCGACGGTGTCGGCCACAACCTGGGCGCTGGCGCCGGGGTAGCTTATCGAGATGCTCACGCCCGGCGGCGTGATGCGTGGATACTGCGCCACCGGCAGGAAGTAGAGCGATATCCCGCCGATCAAGGTGATGACGACCGAGAGCACCGTCGCAAAGATGGGGCGGTCGATAAAGAAGCGCGAGATCATTGTGCTGCGGTCTTCGCGGTTCCCTTGGCTCCCATCCCCTTGTCTGCCGAACCACCGGCGCTCGTTCCCTTGGCCACCGTTCCCTTGGCTACCGTTCCCTTGGCTACGGGGGTTGCCGGCGCGTCGGTGCCGATGAGCGTCGGCATGGGCCGGCTGCTGTCCGGCCTGACCTCCGTGCGCTCCCGCACCGCCTGCAGGTTGCCGACGACGACCCAGTCGTCCGCCTTGATTTCCCCCTCAACGACCCGCAGCCCGTCTTCCTGCAATCCGCCCGTCTTGATGTTCCGGCGCTGGACTTTGTTGTTCTTGTCGACGACGTACACGTACTTGTTTCCCTGGTCGGAGAGGATGGCCCGATCGATGACCAGCAGGGCCGGGTGCGGAACGCCGATCGGCTGCCGCACGCGAACGAACATGCCGGGCTTGAACTGCCGCGGAACGAGCCGGACCTTGTCCGCCGCATTGGGGAGCGTCGCTTCGCGACTCGCTCCGGGCGACGCCCTGCGGCCGCCGGAGGACGAAGTCATCATCTCCCCTCGCCCTTCGGGCGACGACCTCTGCGGCGCCCGAGGGTGGGCGTTTGGCGGGTACGAGCGGAGGATTCGCCACTACGCCGCGGACCGTGATGCTGCCCGTGGTGGAGTTGATCTGGTTGTCGATGAAATCGATCGTGGCCGTGTGCGGATAGCCGTCCTCGTTTTCCAGCCCGATCAAGACCGGCAGGCCGAGGAGGACGTTGACGTCGCCGTCCGCCGAAGCAGCGATCTTGCCTTCCTTGACGGCGTCGAGCAGTTGCAGCCACGTCGATTCGTCCATGTCGAAATAGGCCTGCATTGGGTCCAAAGAGACGATCGTGGTGAGGAGCGTCTGGTCCTGGTTGACGAGGTTTCCCTGCGTGTAGTAATAGCGACTGATTTGTCCGTCGATGGGGGAAACGACTTTCGTGAAATCCAGGTTCAACTTGTTGACATCGAGGCTCTTTTGTTGCGCGACGAGCCGAGCTTTGGCTTCCTCGACGGAAGCCCTGTACTGGTCAAGCGCCTGTTCGCTGACAGCCCCTGGCGTCGACTTGGAGAGAGCCACGTAGCGGTCCAGGGTGGTCTGGGCCAGCTTGAGTTGCGCCTCGTCGAGAACGACCTGACTCTTGGCCTGGTCGTACTGCGCTTCGTAGGGCCGCGGATCGATGACGAACAAGGTCTCGCCCGCCTTGACCTCCGAACCTTCCTTGAAGAACGGCTTTTGCAAGTAGCCGGTGACCCGGGCGACGATATTGACCGACTCCACGGCCCTGGTCCGGCCGGTAAAATCGACGTAGTCGGTTACCGTCCGCTCGACGGGATGGCTAACCGACACGGCGGGGGCTTCCGCGGTTTCCACCCGGTTTTTGGCTCGGCATCCGGCGAATGCCGCGACCAAGAGCAGCCCGCCAATCGCCGCAAAGATCTGCACGCTGCCCGCCCAACCGGCGCTTGCTGTCCAATCCCGGCGGTGGCGGGCGTGGCCAGAATACCTTGGCAATTCCCTCATGGACAACCTTTCTTGACAAAACTCGTTCGTTGCTACCTGCTCAAAAGGGGTATTGTATCCTGCTTTCCCCGCTTGTACAACGCGATTTCTTCAGCACTGCATGAAGCTCCGCAAGACGTCGCCGATGTACTCCAGATGCTCGTCGGTCATTCCTGGGTATACGCCGATGAAGAAGGTGCGGTTCATGATCGCATCGGTGTTGGCCAGATCGCCGACCACGCGGCGCTCGATTTCCTCGTAGGCGGGATGCCGCACGAGATTGCCGCAGAAGAGATTTCGCGTCTCGATCTTGGCGGCCTCAAGGAAGTTCACCAGTTCGCTCCGCGAGAAGCCGGCTTCTGGGCGGACCGTGATCACGAAACCGAAATAGGACGGTTCGCTGTGGGGCGGCGTTTCCGGCAGCACGAGCCGATCCTCCCAGGCGCAAGCATCTCCCGCAGGGCGGTCCAATGCTTTCGCCGTGCAGCCACGAAGCCGTCGAGCTTCTTCAACTGGGCGTAACCGATCGCCGCCTGAATATCGGTCACCTTCAAGTTATAGCCCACGTGCGAATAGACGTACTTGTGGTCGTAGCCGCAGGGCAGCGTGCCGAACTGCTGGCTGAATCGCTTGCCGCAGGTGTTGTTCTCGCCGCCGCTGCAATAGCAGTCGCGGCCCCAGTCGCGGAAACAGCGGGCGAGCCGCGCCAGCAGCTCATCCTCGACGACCACCGCCCCACCCTCGCCCATCGTGATCTGGTGGGCCGGATAGAAGGAAACGGTGGCCAGGTCGCCAAAGGTGCCCACCGGCCGGCCGTGGAGCGACGCGCCCAGGGCGTCGCAGCAATCCTCGACGAGCCAAAGATTGTGCTTGCGGCAGAGCTCGGCCACTGCCGCGGCGTCGAAGGGGATGCCCATGGTATGGGCGATCATCACCGCGCGGGTCTTAGGCGTGACCGCCGCCTCGATGGCCTCGACGGTGGGCACGTAGGTCGCCAGTTCCACGTCGACGAAGACCGGCACGGCGCGGTTCTGGATGATGGGATTGACGGTGGTGGGGAAACCGGCGGCCACGGTGATCACTTCATCGCCCGGTCGCACGCGGCGATCCTTCAACTGCGGCGAAGTCAGCGCGCTGAAGGCCACGAGGTTGGCCGACGATCCAGAGTTGACCAGCAGCGCCGTGTCGCGATCCATCCGCTGGGCCAGGCCGCTTTCGAACTGCTCGGTGAAGCGGCCGGCGGTGAGCCAGAAATCGAGGCTGGCTTCGACGGCCAACTGCAGCTCCTCGGCGTCGAATACGCGGCCCGCATAGCGGACGGGCGTCTCGCCCGGCACGAACGGCCGCGGGGCGAAGGCCGCCTGGTGATACTCGGCGACCAGCTCAGCAATCCGGCGGCGTATCTCTTCCGGCTGTGGCATGAAGGGGTTCCCTGGGTTGCGGGTAGTCAATTGTAGCTTGTGCGAAGGTGAATTTCTTATGGCCGAAGAAGCTGACGACAACCGTTCCGGCCGTCAAAATCGCCCCAGCCAGATAGGGGACATAGGCCTGCGGACCCACGACGTGGTTCAGTGCAGCAATCAAGACCGGCAGGAGGGGGAAGCTGACCAGCCAGGCGCCGCTGTAAACCACAACCGCGCGGCAATATTCCTTGAGCACGTTCCCCTTGGTGCGAAAGACGAACAGCTTGTGGCAGAAGAACGAGAAGGTAATGCAGACCACGTTGCCCAGGGCGCTGGCCGTCATTGCCGGCGCATAGGGCGATGTCATGATGCGGCTCAGCAGGTAAGTCAATAGGGAGTACACCCCGTAGGCAAAGAGCGTGTTCCCCGCACCAACGATGAGAAAGCGCACCACTTGACCGGGCGGGGCGTGATGGGCCAACACTTGAGTCAGGCGCGACAAGCTTATGCTCCGCTCGGACAGCCGTCTGATGCCGGCAAGGAAGTCACGCTCTACTTGCGAAAAGTGATAACAGGGTTGATCATAACGCCCCAAGCGTAGGTCTCTTTCTTCGCTGGACCTAGCAACGATCGGACAACGATTTCTGTTGTCCGCGGTGGCAAAACCAAATTGACCGGGTTGAAGTCTTGGTTCGGAGATGTCGTCACAAGCAATTCAGGCCCGGATTTGGAATGCGCTTCGACGGTCCAAATGATTCCGTCGGCGTGGTTCTGACGAGCAACGGGCGGCATGCCCAGGTAGGCTTTGAAACGCTTGGGAGCTTGTCCAGCCTTGACTTTCGCTTCCAGGTTTATATGAAGCTCGGCAGGGGCATGGAGAAAGAAGAAGTGCCGGACCTTCGCCCCAGGGATAGTCAGCGGAGGCATTTTATAGCCAGGCCAGACGTCGGCGGTATCGAAAACGACATCCCGTTGTCCGCCTCCGGCATAAGTTTTTCCAGCGAAAGAAAGATCGGTGACATCGACGACCAATTCGCGGCCTGCCGGCTTGCTAGGGGCGGAGTTGGAAGCGTCAATCTCGTCTTCCAGACGCTTTTGAATCCTGGCCCTCTCAAGTCCGCTAGTTTTTTCCACGGCCAGTCCGTACCAGTGGCGGGCACGGGCTTGAATGAGGGCCTTGTCTGCCGGCGATTCCTTCTCGGCCACGTTCCACCAAGCGTCGGCCAACGCGACTTGGAGCTTAACGTCTGTTGGCGCGGCGAGATCCTGAGTGGCTGCCGCCGCCATCATGGCGTTGCTGCCCTTGGCGAGCATAGGAAGCCCTTGGCTCCATTTTCCCTGCACGAAGCAGTACCACTGCCCCGCCTTGTAATTAGCCTCTGCATCTGCGGGGTCGGCCTGGAGGGCGTCGAGGGCCTTTTGGAAGACGGCGCACCGCACTTTCAGCCGTTCGATTTCGCGACTGCGCTTTCCACTCTCGGATTCCAACTGCGGATCCTTTGCGCGGAAAGCAGCCATCGCGGCAACGTGCGCAAACTGCAGTGCCAGATCCACGTTTCCCACTGCCACGGCACCTTCGCTCAGTTTCATGGCCGTCTCGCAGACTCGATGGGCAACGTCGGGCTCTACCGCCGCAATCTTGCCACGGGTTCCAAAGACTGCGCCAAGGACGTCAGCCTTGAATCGGCCCATGTCCGCGTCATAGCGGTCCATCGCTGCGTCAACAACCTCTATGGCCTTGTCGGGACTGCCGGCGGCGACAAATTCCTGTGCGGCCAGCTTGCAAAGGACATACCGTGCGACCGCGTCGTTGCTCGACTGCCGCCCTTCCTCTGCCAGCTTTCCCGCCAGCCGCGACCGGCCTTCCGGCGAACTGGCAGCGGCAAATTCCTTCTGGAAAATCTCCCGGATCTGCGCTCGGCCGCCTGCTGTTGCTCGTCGGAAGGAACCGGCAACTTGGCCTTTGCCGGCTTCTTGTCCGCCTGGGAGTGCACGGACGCCTCTGACTCGCCCGCGGGCTCCGGCTTGATCTTCACGGGTACCGACGACTGTTTGGCCGGTGCCATGGAGGAATGGCTGTCCGCCGGTTTTGGCGATTCATGAGCACCCACTGCCCCCTGAAGTGGGGACACAGATGAGGAGTGCGCGTTGGCGGTTGCGGCGGGATTGCCCGATTCTTCCGGTCGAGGGCTCAATGGCGGCACTGGCTTGGAGGTTTTCTCGCTTCCGTCTCCTTCGGCATGGTGAATCAAGGGCAAGGGCGGTTTGTGGCTATCGCCACCCATCGTATTGGGGGTTGAAGGCCGCTCCGCAAAGTTTCTTACACTGCTATCTTTGCCGTCCCTCTCGTTTCTTGGCCACCGGGGCTTCGCCGCCGGTCGGGGGCAGCATGATCACCACCGCCGCCGCTACCAGGGCGACCAGAACGGAACCCGCCGCAATCGCCGGGACCATCCAGGATTTCGGCTTTTTTCGCGGTCGCGGCGTCGTGCGGCGCGACGACCGCGCGGCCAGCGAAGCCAGATCCAACTCGGCCGCCTGCACCACAGGTTTCACGACCACTTTCGCAACGACTTTCGCGGCCCCTCGCTGCTTTTCCCGTAACCGCTGGTCGTAAACGGCCTTCTTTCTTGGGTCCAGAAGGCAGATCTTGGCCGCGGCGAGCTGGTTGAGGATCTGCTGCGACAACTTCGCATAGGGTCCGTTCTGGTAGGTCTTGATCTGACTCATCCGCGCGTCAACCGCGTTGGAGATCACATCCGGATCCGACTCGAAGGCGGGAATCGCCAGCAAACGGTAGTAGTGAGGCGGTTGTTCCTCGGGCGGAATCGCCAGCCACTTTCGATAGGGATCGAATGCTTCAGCCATACTTTTTGACCTTTACGGGTCCATTGCGTCCGAACAATGTCCAGCCCCAATTATCCTCGCTATTAGCCGAGATGGCAACCGGCTCCCCGCGTACGGGTGGTACCGTTGATGGTCTTAGGTCTTGGGTCGTAAGGACACGCTCGCTTCTGGCGAGCTTGTCCCACCCATTACGGCCTCACCATGATTTCAATGGTATTGCGGCTAACCTTGCATGAACTTGGCATAGTGCCGGTGCACTTCAATGATATTGGCTGGGCAGGCGGGATGCCAACTCCATTGCCCGGTCCGCGGATCGCCCGCAAGGTATTCCAGTTCCGCCGCAGGGGGCCCCGCTAAAGTGCACCGATACAGAAGTGAAATAAAATGTCCGCGGACCTTCAACTCGGGGTCGATCGCCTCGCAAATGGCAATCGGCTCCGGGGAATAGAGCACGTCGGCGCCGAACTCCGACCATGCAGTCTTATGGATCCGCTCCGCCAACGGCTCCTGGAAGCGAATGATGCCGCCGGGCACGTGCCACCCGGGGCCGTAGAATTTGTCGGCCCGCCATGTGAGGAGCGTACGGCGATTATCGTCTTGGACCAGCAGATCGACGTTCACCAGCGGAAGCAAACGGCTGACCAGCAGGAAGAGGTCCTCCCGCAGTCCGTCGCAGGCGTCGGGAACCAGGGCTTCCAGTGCGGCAACGGTCCGGGAAAGCTCAGGCATCGAAGTTGATCCGTTCCTTCTCGAAGACCAACGGCCGGTGCATGACCTGAGTATGGATGAAGCCGATATACTCGCCGAGGATGCCGATGAAGAACAGTTGTAAGGCGAAGAAGAAGAAGAAGCCGATGACGATGGGCGCAATGCCGACCTCGAAACGGTTCCAATACAGGAGTTTGTAGACCAGGTAGCCCAGGGCGACCAGCAAGCTGAGCGCCGACATGGCAAATCCGAGCATCGTGGCCAGCCGCAAAGGCACCTTCGAATGGCTGGTGATGCCCAGCATGGCCATGTCGTACAGCGAATAAAAGTTGTTCTTGGTGATGCCTCGCTCTCGCCGGTTCTGGGTGTACTCGATCTTCACAGTCGGGTAGCCGATCTCGGAAACCATCCCGCGGCCGTAGGGATACGGATCGTTCATTTGCCGCATAGCCTCGAGGATCACGCGGTCGTACAGACCGAACCCGTAGAAGTTGTTCGTCAGCTCGATCTCCGAGAGGCGGCTGGCGACATTGTAGTAGACCCGTCGGATGGCGAACATGAAGGGCGATTCCTTGCTGCGGGACTTGACGCCCATGACCATCTTGGCCCCTTGCTCCCATTGCTCAAGGAAAACCGGGATCAGGCTTAACGGATCCTGGAGATCGGCGACGACGGGAATCACGGCATCTCCCTTCGCCTGCATCGTGGCGTGCATGGGCGAGCGGATGTGGCCGAAGTTCCGGCTATTGACGATGACCTTGACGTTCTTGTCCTTTGCCGCCAAACGCCGCAGGATTTCCACGGTTTGATCTGTGGAGCAGTTATCGATGAAAATGTGCTCGTAGCGGTACTTGCCCAGCGAGTCGAAAAGCTCCTTGACGCGACAATAGGTATTTTCGACGTTTTCTTCTTCGTTGTAGCAGGGAGTCAGTATGGTGATCAGTTTCATAGCCGAACCCTCTTGCGCTGAGCGGCTTGACGAGCCGATTTTCCGGGACCGCGTAACAGACCAGCTCCCAGCAATCTTCGGCATAGAGCCGGAGAAATAATCGATAACCGGGGTAAAGCGATTTGATCTTCCGCGGGATCTGCCAAAGATCGCTTTGCTTGTGATACGCGCAGATTGCCAGGACGGGGTGGTGCGCGGCAATCACGCCACGCTGCGCCTTCCAAGGCGTCCAACTCGGCGCCTTCGATGTCCATCTTGACGTAGGTCGGCGGAAAATCTGCCAAAATATCATCCAGCCGCGCGCACTTGAGCGAGAGCGTCCCGGATGCCGTAACCGTGGACGACATATCGCCCTGCGAATCAAAGGAAATGACGCCGTTGAATGACCCCGCTGCCATGGGCGTGGGAACAAACCGGCTGCGCACTGCGGGGTCGAGGCCATCAACGTAGTGGCTGAGAGCGGCGAAGTTCTGGGGATCCGGCTCCAGCGGTACAATCGTCTTGAACTCGCCGCCTCGCCGCTCGATGAACGCGCGAACCGAGTCGCCGTCAAAGGCACCGCAGTCGACGAACACCTCGTCCTTCAGCGGGCACAACACGTCGTCGGGAAAGTACGTGTCCTTTGCTGGACAAGGTTCCGGCAGGATTGCCGAATTCAAGGTCAGCCGCCATACTAATTGCGAGGAGTAATAATCTCGCGAAAGCTCGTCCGCCCATAGGCCGTCAGCCTCAGTGATCGCGGCCTGTTCCGCAAAGATCGGTTCAATGTCGCCCAGGCTGCAATAGGGAAGAAAGGCCTCTGCAAACTTCCAGTAGAGATGATGAAAGGCTACGATATGCTGGCAACGCATCTCCGCCAACTGCCGTCGTACGGCCAAGTTGTTAAAAATAGTCACGACAAATACGGCCGAATCCCGATAGGCAGCGACAATTTCCTGCGGCGGAAACACGCGAAGGCCGTCAACCTCGTTATGCCAGATTTTGGCATTGTTGTCGAGGAAGCCAAGTGGCTCAATGCCGATTTTGCGAAGTCCCCGCAGGGTTCTTCGTCCCAGGGGGCCGGCACCGCACAAGACGATGCGGTCCTTGGCGTCGCCCGCGGCACGATCAAAAAGTTCGCCCAGACGATTTCGCGTGGACTCAGGGCCCTCGGCCAGCAAATTCTTTAGTTCGGAGGACGGATAGGTGTGACCCACGTTATGATTCTCAGTTACGGGTTCGTGAAGTGCAGGGAAGATCATTGCCACGTCAAACGATTGTCCAGCCGCCATCAACGACCAGTCCATGGCCGGTAATGTACGACGATGCGTCCGAGGCCAGAAAGATCAGAGCGCCAGCCAGCTCTTGCGGCCGGCCGATGCGGCGCAGGCACGTCCGCTCGCGCAGGCGATCGAGGAAAAAATCCCCCTCCCGAACGCTGTTCTCGCCCGTGTCCTCGGTATTGGAGAAGGGGCCGGGAAGGATGGCGTTGGAGCGAATACCGTGCTCGCCCCAAAACGATGCGGCATAACGGGTGAAGGCCAACATCGCCGCCTTGGCCGCCGAATAGCCCGGTGGATTGAGCGCGGGAGTTCCCTCGTAAAGCCGCGGACTGGGGGCCACCAGCGCGTACATCGTCGCAATGTTGATAATGCTCCCTCGCCGCCGCGTTTTCATCGCTGCGCCGAACTTTTGCACGGCAAGCACCGGCCAAAGCAAGCCGCCGGCCAGATTGCGCATTAACTGCTCCGGCGTGGCGCTGTCCAGCAAACCTTCGGGCGTATTGAAGCCCGTTGCGGCTCCCAACTCGTGCGCGTTGTTTACGAGGATTTCCACGCACGACTCGCTGGCGACAATCTGGTCGAACGCTTTCTCCAGGGCATCGCGGTCCTGCATGTCCACCTGGCAGGTCCGGACCCGATCGGACCCGAACTCGGCGGACCACTGTGCGGCTTCGCGATTGAGGCGGTCGGAGCGGCCCAAGGCGACCACTCGGGCTCCATTAGCTAGAAGAGCACGGGCGAAGGTGCGACCCAGGAAACCAGACGCGCCGGTGAGAAGGGCCGTCTTGCCTTTGAGGGAGAACAGTTGATTTGCTTCGAGGTTCACCAGCAAGTCCTCCCGCCGTCAATGATGAGATTCGCTCCGGTCATGTACGAAGACGCATCGGAACAGAGGAAGATAATGACCCCTTGATATTCGTCGACGTGGGCCATGCGTCCCATGGGAATAAGCTGGCTAAGCCGGGTGACAAAACCCTCCGGCTGGCCGTTGAACACTCCGCCCGGCGAAATGGCGTTGACGCGAACGCCGCAGTCGGCCCAGTAGGTAGCCAGATAACGGGTCAGACCAATCAGCCCCGTCTTGACGACAGAGTACGTAACCGGCTTTACGGGTTGCTGGTCCTCGGGAACGTCTTCACGGCGGTACAACCGCTGGTCGGGTGCGATGACGGCCAGATCCGAGGCGACATTCACGATGACGCCCCCTTTGCGCCGGGCCATTTCACTGCCCAACACACGGCTACAGACGAAGGCCCCCGTCAGCCCCACGGCGATATCGGCTTCCCACATTGGGAGCGGAAAGTTTTCCAATCGCGACCAGGCGATCGACGACGTGCCTTCCATTTTCGGATTATTGGCGGCGTTGTTGATCAGGATGTCGATGCGACTATACCGAGCCAGGATTGAGTCGAGCAACCCTTGGATTTGCTCAGGACACGTGATGTCGGCCGCATATCCCATGGCGTCAACGCCGAAGGCCGACGAGATTTGCCGCGCCTTTTCTTCTGGTTCGGCGATCGCCAGATCAACGAGGACGGGATTGCCGCCGCGACCCGCGATGGCCTCAGCATGCTTGCGGCCCAACAAGCCCGCGCCGCCGGTGATTACCGCAACACGTCCCGACAAATCAAAAACGTCATTCATGTGTCCCCGCATTTAGTTGCCCCGCGTCTGACCACCATCGACCACGACACATGCGCCGGTGATAAACGACGCGCGTTCCGAGCTTAGGAAGACAATCAGGTCCGCGATCTCTTCCGGTCGCCCAAATCGTTGCAATGGCACTTCCGTTTGGATATATTGTTTCACTTCTTCGGCTCGATCCGTCAAGTGCTTCTCCCAGGATCCGCCCGGAAAGAGGACATTGCCCGGGGCGACACAATTCACGCGCACGCCGAAGGGGCCCGCTTGGCGCGCAAGGTTCTTGGAGAGGCTCACCAGCGCTGCCTTGGCGGCACTGTAGGGCAGCGGCGCCGATGTGCTCTCGACGCCCGCGATCGACGATACCAGCACGACGCTGCCTTGCCTTGCGTCCACCATTGCCGGCAGGACCTGCGTCACCAGCCGTACGCCAGCCCAAAGGTTCGTCTCAAACAGCGACGACCAATCGGACGGCTCCAGATTCCAGCCTGGTTTTCCACGGCCGCTGCCGATATTGGCCACCAGGCAGTCGATTTTTCCCCAGCGCTGGCCAATCTGGGCCAGCAAATTGCGGATGGAGTTTTCCTGGGTCAAATCACCCTCGCAGGACATTAACCGATCGCGGCCGAACTCTGCATCGAACTCGCGGGTTGTCTCCGCCAGCGAGCTCGCTTGCCGGCCCGTGATGATCGTGCGGCAACCTTCCGCCAGGAACGCCCGCGCCGTTGCCTTGCCGATCCCGCGCGAGGAACCAGCGACAAGTACGACTTTCTCGACGAGGTGCAGATCCATAAGTTGCTAGCCCAGGAATTGCCGCACGAACGACAGGTTTTGTCGCGCCCAGTTCACCTCGTCGCCAGCAGCTCCGCGAGCGACCTGTAGGATAAAGTCCCCGCGATAGGCGATCTTCTTCAATTCTGCGAACAATGCGGGGAAATCGGCGTTGCCGGTCCCCAGCGGCACGGTGCTGCCGCCGCGGACGCGATCCTTGATGTGCACGCTCCCCACGCGGCAACCATACGCGGCAAATTCCTCGCGCGGATGGTAACCCAACGAAGCGCTGTTCCCTGAGTCGTAGTTCACTTTGAGCATGGTATGCGGTACCATCGCCAGCAACTCGGCAAAGCGAGAGGGCTCGAGGGAGGTCTCCAGGTGAAGTTCGACTCCCGTCTCCTCGGCCACGGGCATGGCCCGCCGCAAGACTTCGGCCACGCTGCCCAGTTCGGCATCGGTCTCGATCCGCGACGCGTCTACGAAGGGCAGTACCATCCGCCGGATACCCAACGTCCTCCCGCGGCGCATGAGTTCATAGAGGTCGTTCTCTCGCTCCTCCAATTCGCTCGCGCTGACCCGCAACAATGGCCTGTCCATGAAATAGTCGGCGCAAATCGACAGCACCTCGACGCCGTTTTGCTCGGCCAATGCGCGAATGGCCGCGATCCCCGCGTCGGTGAGCAATGGTGTTACGTCGGCGCCGTACAGGTCATGAGTCCACTCGATGCAGGCAAGCCCAACTTGCGCGGCCAAGGGAAACTCGTGCATCCACCCTTCGCGTGGAAAGCACTGAATACGCCCTTCCACGGCCGGGAGCAAACGCCCTTGCATAATGCCAATTCGGACCAAGTCATCCTCCCCGTAAAGTAATCGCTCACCGCGTGAAACCGCCGCGGATCATTCGACGACCGGCGGAATCAACATGTTCGCGCGAAACTCCTCGCGCTCGAGAAACGGCCACAAATCTTCCAATGGCGCCGAAACCATTGACCCGTTGGCAAGTTGCTTGGACGAAAGCCGCGGGGCGCGCACCTCGTCCGGCGTCGCCATGACTTCACAAACCACGGGGCCTGGCATCGACAAGACGGCACGGACCTTTTCCCGCAATTCGTGGTTGTCGCAAATCTGCACCGCCGCGATCCCATAGGCCTCGGCGACCTTTCTTAAATCGGGCAGTGTCAGCCCGCTGGTTTCGTCGGCCGCTGTCAAACGGCCAAACCAGTTCTTTTGCGAGGCGCGGATCGACCCGTAACCCTGATTGTTGACGACGAAGAATTTGACCGGCAATTGCAGCCTTGCCAGAGTGGCCAGTTCCTGGATGTTCATCTGAAAGCCGCCGTCCCCGTCGACCGAAATTGTCCGTCTTCCACCGCTCCCGATACAGGCTCCAATGGCGGCAGGTTGGGCAAAGCCCATGGCACCTAGCCCGCGCGCGTGAAAAACCCGTTCTCCCAATTTCGCACGAAACGCCAAGAGGAAGATCTCAACGCCGTTGCCCGAGCTGCCGGTGACTACGAGATCGTCGCCGCAAATCTCGTCGCTGATCACGTCGGAGAGGCAGTAGGTACTGACCGATCCTTCCTGCGCCCAGTGCTCGTGGGTTACGACAGGGTACTGGGCTTTCCATTGACGGCAACGTTCCAGCCACGGCGACCGATTCTTGGTTACAAGCCGGTCACTACGGCGGAGGATCGCACGTAGAAAATCCCCCACGTCACAACAGGCCGGGACGTCGACCGTCGTTTTGATCTTGCCGATCTCGGCGGCGTCGACGTCCACGACTACCTTTTTGGCCGCCCGGGCAAATCGTACATGATCATAGCCCGTCAGCCCCATGTCCATTCGGCAACCTAGAACGATCAGAAGGTCGGAGTTTTGCAATGCGAAATTTGGCCCGCGGGGCGCGATGGAACCGGGCCTTCCCACAAATAGCTGATGGGACGCGGGAATGAGATCGATTCCCAGCCAGCTTGTGAGAACCGGAACCTCCAATCGCTCAACCAGTTGGAGAAACTCCCGTTCAGTCTTGGCCATGCGGATCCCATTGCCGGCAAGCAGGATGGGGCGATCCGATCGATTGAGCAAATCGATAGTTTGGGAGACGTACTGATCGACTTTCGAATCAATACCAGACGAATCGGCCGGAGGATCATAGCCCTGCAGGCTCGTTTCGTCGATCTGGGCCGCCTGGACATCCAGGGGAATGTCGATCCAGACCGGCCCGGACCGCGGTGATTTCGCCAGGTGCAGGGCCTTTTCCAGGTGGAAGCGGATCGACTGCGGCTCCATCACGGTGACCGCGTACTTGGTCAGCGGCCGTACGATGGAGACGATGTCCACCTCCTGCACGCCCAGTTGCCGCAATCCCGAGTTGCCGATCAGATCGCTCCGCTTGACCTGGCCGGAAAGAAATAGGACCGGCGTGGAGTCGAGCCAGGCGCCCGCCAGGCCGGTGATGGCATTGGTCCCGCCCGGCCCGGTGGTGACCATGGCCACTCCCAGGTTATTGGTCACGCGGGCGTAGGCCTCGGCGGCGATGGCCGCCGCCTGCTCGTGAAGCGTGCAAACGAACTCCAGTTCCTTGCACTGCCCCAGCGAGTCGTTCAAGTGCATAGCGCCGCCACCGGGCAACATGAAGACGTGCTTCACCCCCGTCTGGGCAATGAAACGCATTACATAATCGGAGAGTTTCATCACGGCGGGCACCATTTACTCACGGTCGGGAACCTTTCCTTCAGGGCACGGCGTGCGGCAGCCGCGCCAAAACCATATCGACCAGCTCGCGGACGGCGCCATGGCCGCCCGAGCGCTCCGTGATCAAGTCCACGTGTTGGCGGACCGCTTTTTGACCGCTGGCCGGCGTGGCGCTGAGTCCGGCCAATGCCAGAGCCGAGAGGTCGTTGACGTCGTCGCCCATGAAGCAAATCGCCTTGAGGCTCAGGTCGTGCTTTTCGGCAAAGTCCCGCAGGGCAGCGGCCTTATCCTTGCAGCCCTTGTAAACGTCAACGATGCCCATTTTTTCGGCGAAGCGGTCGACCAACGGGCTGGCTTCGCCGGAGATCAAGGCAAAGCGCAGGCCCGCCTTGCGGCCCAGCGAGATCCCCATCACGTCGGCGAAGTTGAATTGCTTGAATTCCTCGCCGTTGGGACCCCACCAGAAGCCGCCATCGGTCAAGACGCCGTCGACATCCAATGCGATTGCCTTGATTTCGTTCACAATTGACTCTAAAACCGGTCGCGGAGCCCCACGCGGCGGAGCTTCTGCATGATCGGCACCTCGCGGTCGAGGACCCGCTTCACTCCGTCGCCCATGGAAGTCTCGATCAGGCGGATGTCGCGGACCAGGCGTTCGATGCCGTTGGGCTCCAGTGAGGCGGCCTGGTCGGACCCCCACATGGAACGATCCAAGGTAATGTGCCGCTCGATGACGCACGCGCCCAGGGCCACCGCCGCCGAAGACGAAGGAATGCCCGTCTCGTGCCCCGAGTATCCCACCGGCACGCCGAATTGCTGCCTGAGCACGGGGATGACCCGCAGATTCAACTCTTCGTAGTAGGCCGGATAGGTGCTGCAAGAGTGCAAGAGGATCAAGTTCTGCTTGCCGATCAGCCGCACCGCGTGGTCGATCTGGTCGAGGTTGCTCATGCCGGTGGATATGATGACCGGCCGCCCCTTGGAGCGGATATGCTTCAACAGGCCATCGTCCGTCAGCGAGGCCGACGCGACCTTGTGGAAGGCCACGTCGAACTGTTCGATGAAATCGACCGAGCCTTCATCCCAGCAGGAAGCCCCCCACAGAACCCGCTTTTCGCGGCAGTAGGCATTGATTTCGCGATATTGCTCGCAGCCGAACTCCAGGCCGCGCTTCAGATCGCCGTTGGTGGGACCGAAGGGGTTTTCCCGCGACCGTGCCAACTCCTCCTGCGTGTAAACGACGTCAATCGTCCGCTTCTGGAATTTGACCGCGTTGCATCCGGCCTCCACGGCCACGTCGATCAGTTTTTTCGCAATGGCCATGTCGCCGTTATGATTAATGCCAATCTCGGCAATCACAAAACAAGGGTAGCCGTCTCCCACTAACGTGTTTCCAATTCTTACTTCGGCCATATATCAATTCCCAGGTAGAGGTCTCGAGAGTTCAAGGATTTTTTAAGAAAGAAAAGCGACACAGGAAATGAAGGCCCAGCCGACGGAGCCGGCAAGGCATTATCAATAGTATAGCAACTAAGCGGTGAACTGGCAGCCGGACAACCGTGGGATTAAGAAAACCCTCAATCGACTTTGCGGGCTGCAACACCTGTAACGGACGAAGCCGACGCTGCGCGGACCCATGCGGCCATGCGACCGATACCCTCGCGCAAACCGATGCTGGCCTCGAGCCCCAACTCATCGCAAGCCCGGCGAATCGCCGGCACATAACGCGATACTGGCCGAGAGGGATCCGCCACGCCGAGGACGTTGACCGCGGCAGAAGGCGCAACCATGTCCACCATCATTTGTGCAAGTTCGGCAATCGAGAGATCTTGATCGGAACCGACATTGTACGGACAACCAGAACGCCCGCGAAAAAGGACAGTCCAGAGCCAAGCCGCCAGGTCGGCCGCGTAGAGGTATGACCGCCGCGGAGTGCCGTCTCCCTGCACCACGATCGGCCCGCCCACCAATGCGTCGCGGAGGAAATTGCCCACGGCGAAATTCCGGTCAAGGGGCAAGTACGGGCCGACGAAGGCGAAACAACGGGCGATTTTCGTCTCCAGACCGAACGCCTCGCTGTACATCGTGCAAAGGAACTCCATGACTCGCTTCGCCTGTCCGTAACCGGACTGGGAATCGCTCGGGGCAAAACTTCCTACGTAGTCCTCGGGAATATGCGTCAAATCTGCGGGCTGCCGTCCATAGACGGCGCCCGAACTCGCCAGCAAGAACCGCGACGCCCCGCACTGACGGGCGAGTTCCAGAACCCGCCGTGCGCCGAGCACGTCGCGGTCGAAGGCGGCCAGTCGATCGACGGCCATGGGAGAATCGTAATGTTCGGTGGCAGCGTGAACGACATGACTGAACCGATCGGCAGGGAACTCGAAGGAAGTCACGTCTCCGGCCTGGAACTCCAGGGCCGATTGTCCTGCCAGATGGGGCATTTTTCGTAGGAAAGCCGCCGGATCACGAGAGAGGACGAGCATCCGCGCGTCAAGGCCTAGTTTCTCGTTGGACCAGAGAAATGTCTCGATCAGCCACTTGCCAAAAAAGCCCGTCCCACCCGTGAGAAACAACCGCTGGCCGCGGAGGTCTTCCCAGTCCGCTCGCGTGTGGGAGAGCACGTGGTAGAGGTCTTCAGGAAACAGGCTGGGTTGGAACATGGCAGAGGAAGAAGTGGGCTAACGACATCGTAATGCAGCCGGCTTGCTGTCTGTCGATGAATACTTCGCGCGGCCGAGACCGATCGAAACCCGATGCCTCCTGGCAGAAAACATACTCATACTCAGCTGCGCGGAGCATAATCGATCACACTACCCCGCGTGGGAATTCGCAGTTTCTGATCCATTGTTTATAGATGTCGGTCGCGACTGAAACAAGCGGTGCGGGGAGTTGCGGGAGGAAATCGAGTCATGGAATTGGGGGCCCGAACCTGCTTTGAAGCAGCCGAAAGTGGAAAGATGCGACAATTAGCGCGAAAATGACGATTCGATACTTAGAATACCTGCAAGAACGCAATACCGGAGGCAACAAAGTGTAAAGCAATTTCCGTATGGACCGTGGCGCACGCCAGCCATTTTCGTCCTAAGCCTATGGGCCGAAAGCCCATCAAGAATCGGGCATCTTGACGGACTGCATGGTATTTCAGGGCAGTTGCGATATTTGCACAAAAGCAGTCTGGCTTTTCCTAAAGGTGGGTGAAATGTTCTTTCAAAAGCTTTTTTCGAGAAATCGGAACGTATTGACGGCACAAAAATCTGCACGTATGCGGCGATCTCGGCAACTTGCGCTGGAGCACCTCGAAACACGGGCCCTGCTCAGCGCATGCCCGACCACCTCGGCAGCGGTGGCAAGCCAGATGAATTCCGGGTATTACGGCTCGGCCGCGGCCCATTCGAGCACGACGGCCACCCAGTTGGTCTTGCTGGCGCCCCGCAGCGCCGACGTCGGCGTGCCCGCCACCGTGGAACTGGCGGCCCTGAACTATCGCGGCCAAATCGTTTCCAGCTTTTCGGACACCGTAACGCTGAAAAGTTCGGACTCGGCCGCCACGTTGCCCAGCAGTATTACGTTTGTCGACGGTGTTGCCATCCTTTCCGTGACCTTCAATACGGCCGGCTCACAGACATTGACCGCCACCGACAGCACCAACACTTCGCTTAGCGCCAAGGCCACGACGACCGTGCTCAATCCGGCCGTCGCCACGCAATTGGACTTGATCCTGCCCCGCCAAAACGTGCAAGTGGGAGTTCCGGTCACCGTTGAGTTGGCCGCGGTGAACGCGCTGGGCCAGCCCGTGCAAAGCTTCGCGGACACCGTGACCCTGGCAAGTTCCGGCACGGCCGCCAGCTTGCCTACCAGCATCTCGTTTGTCGATGGCATTGCCACCTTCTCGGTGACCTTCAATACGGCCGGCTCGCAGACATTGACCGCCACCGACAGCACCAACACCTCGCTCAGCGCCAAGGCAACGACAAACGTGGTCAACCCGGCGGTCGCGAGTCAACTGGTGTTGATCCTTCCCCGCGGAAACACCCAAGTCGGTGTTCCGGTGACGGTGCAGTTGGCGGCCGTAAATTCGCAGGGTTTTGCCGTGCAGAGCTTTTCAGACACGGTGACTTTGACTAGCAGCGACTCGGCCGCGACCTTGCCAAGCACGATCACGTTTATTGACGGGATCGCCACCTTCAGCGTAACGTTCAATACCGCCGGCACGCAGACGTTGACCGCCAGCGACAGCACCAATACGGCGCTCAGCGCAAAGGCCACCACCAACGTGGTCAATCCGGCCGCGGCGACCCGACTGGTACTGATCGTGCCGCGTGGCGCTCAAAGCGGCGTTGCCGTCACCGCCGAGTTGGCGGCCGTAAACTCGCAGGGCCAAGTCGTGCAAAGCTTCTCGGACAAGGTGACTCTGAGCAGTTCGGATACGGCGGCCACGTTGCCTAGTAGTGTCACCTTTGTCGATGGCGTTGCCACCTTCTCAGTCACGTTCAGTACGGCCGGCCTTCAGACGTTGACAGCAACCGACAGCGCGAACTCCAAGCTTACTTCGCAAGTGACGGTTCGCGTGGTTTCCTCCACCACCGGAACTGGATCTGGTACCGGGACGGGCACGGGAACAACTGGCACTGGCACAGGAACAGGAACAGGTACCGGAACGGGAACAGGCACAGGAACAGGTACCGGAACGGGAACAGGCACTGGCACAGGAACAGGCACCGGGACGGGAACGGGTACCGGAACGGGAACAACTGGAACCGGCACTGGCACCACGAGCAGCATCAGCACCACGACTAGTTCCAACTGGTCTGGGTATGCCGCGGAAACCAATCTAAACTCGCCGCAAGCGGATTCGGTCACGGCCGTCTACGGCAGTTGGAAGGTGCCGACGGTCACCGGTAGCGGCACGGCCTATACCGCCGTCTGGGTGGGAATCGACGGATACGGTTCCTCGTCGGTCGAACAGATCGGCACGGAGCAGGACGTGGTCAACGGCCATGCCGAATACAGCGTCTGGTGGGAAATGTACCCGGCCGGCTCAGTGACGATCAGCAGCGTCGACATCAATCCGGGTGACTCGATCACGGCGTCGGTGGTCTACTCCACGTCAACGGGCAAGTTCACCCTCTCGATCGAGGATACCACCAACCGCGAGTCGTTCAGCATCGCCGAAAGCGGGTCGAACCTGCAGCGGTCGTCGGCCGAGTGGATCGTCGAGGCCCCGTCGTCGGGCGAGGGCATCCTGCAGTTGGCGGACTTCGGCACGGTCACTTTTACCGGCGCCACGGCCACCATCGACGGCGTCAACGGGCCGATCTCCGATTCGGCCTGGCAGGCCGTCGGCATCGACATCGCCGCCGGGCAAGGCTCGGTCGAGACCTCGCTCAGCAGCCTTACGAGCAACGGCACGAGTTTCACCGACACGTATGTGGGCGAGAGTTCCAGCGGCGGATCCTCTTCGTTCACCTTCGGACCCAACGGCAATTCAGGTTCGCGGACAAGCGAGATCCTCACCAAGTTCGCCGTTAACAAGAGCCCGGACACTCCGACGACCACGAGCAATTCCGAGGCCGCCCACGACCAACTCTTCGCCTCGCTGGACTGGCTGCGCGGATAACCGGATCGTTGGCGGTAGGCTTGGGGCGGGAAGCGTAGAATCCTTAGCCCCAACCGCAATTATCCAACCCAGGGCCAAGCGCGCCCTGGGTTGATTTGTTTCTTGAGACGCGCCAGGGGTTTGTCAATAACCCGAGGCATCAGTCTCTCCCGGGCGGGAAGGACCTGCCTGCGCCAGCTTGCCGCCGGATTTGACCTTCCATGCCATGTTCATCTGGTCCCGGTCGAAGGGGGCGAGCGCTATGCCCTCGGCCGCATAGATATAGAGCGCTCCGCGGTACACCTGACCTGCGACGTGGAGCAAGTACGCAAAGGCCATTAGACTCACAATCCAAACGATGAAGGCAATGCCAATAATCCAAAAGGTCTTCAGCGCGACACTGAGGACCGCCGCGCCTACGAGAAACGCCACTGATGCCAGGAACACCGCCAGCCCGCCGAATTGGAGCCCGAGATAGCCCAATAGCGATTCTCCCCAGGTCTTTTTGAGCGTAGCCGCGGATGTCTTGAGAATGCGAACCGGATTGGCCCCCTCCGTGCCAACGACGATAATCGGAACGGCAAAAACCGACGCCACGCTCCAGGCGAGGCCTATCAGTCCGACGATCCAGCGGCCAACAAAGTTCAGGCGTTCCTCCAACGCACGTATGACAAGGCCAATTAGACCCGTGAACAGCGACCAGGCGACAATGGCGCCAAGGCGCGACCACGCCAGGCGGAGACCTGCGGAAAGCGAAACGGGGTGGCCCCGCAAGGCGTTGAGGATTTGGCTGTAGAATGCCACGTTGACAAACGTGGCGAGAAACGTCGCCATCAGGTAGAACGCCGCCAACAGCGCGTAACCCGCGAGATTGGCGTTCATTTGCTTCCCGTGGGCGCCCGCGACGAACCAGCGGTTTGTGACTGCCCGCCAGTGCGCCGCATCCGCAAGGCCGTGGCCCGTTGGCCAGAAGGCTATGGGGGCAAGGAAGAACATGGCGATGACAACCATCAACAACGTTAGGATCATCGGGAACAGGAGCAGTTTTTTGTTCGCGCCGATGACTCGAAAGGAACATTTCAGCAGAGTCCAGCTTCTTTGGAATCTACCCATTTTTCCCTCGTTTTGCTTCGATTGCCGCCGTTGGAGATCCGCTCGTGCCGGACGGCAGGCCCAACGGCACTACCAAGATTTTGATGTGGCGCCCCGGGGAAGTCAAGCTGTGCAGTTAGGTCCCTTCTGCCGGACGGGACTAATCGGCGCAACGTCTTCGGCAAACCCGCACGTCTCGACAATTCCGATCGCAGGTAGTTCCTCCCGGCGAGAGGAACCTACCGTTAGTCGACGCCTGTCTTCCTTCCCTCTGCCATCTGGGGTATAAAACATCAACTTGCCAAACCTGGATTTGATTTTGACCATTGAAACTTGAGATTTGAGATTTGAAATCTGAGATCCGAAACCTGAAAGCTGCCTCCATGAAACTCGGCCTTTTTGGCATCGGCTTGGACACCTACTGGCCCCAGTTCGACGGCTTGCTCGATCGGCTCATCGCCTACCACGCCCGCATCGCCAAAAAGCTGCGCGGCATGGGCGTTGAGTTGGTTGACGCGGGCCTGGTCGATAATCCACACAAGGCCCGCGCGGCGGGCGAGTTGTTCCGCCGCGAAGGCGTCGAGCTGATCTTCCTCAATATTTCGACCTATGCCCTCTCCTCCACCGTGCTACCCGTCGTGCAGAAGGCGGGCGTTCCCGTTGTAGTGCTCAACCTGCAACCCGTAGCGCAACTGGATTACGAAAAGTTCAATGCCCTTGGCGACCGTGGCCTGATGACCGGCGCCTGGCTGGAGCATTGCCAAGCCTGCTCCGCTCCGGAAATCGCCTGTGTCTTCAACCGTGCGGGGATCGCCTATCACCTGGTGACCGGCTATCTGGACGACCCAGCCGCCTGGGGCGAGATCGGCCAATGGGTCGAAGCGGCCAAGGTTCGCGACGTAATGCGGAACAACCGCGTCGGCGTGCTCGGACACTATTACTGCGGCATGCTGGACGTCTACAGCGACTTGACGCAGCAGTCGGCCTGCTTCGGCAACCACTTCGAGCTGCTGGAAATGTGCGACCTGCGTTCGCTGCGAGATCGCGTCGCGTCCGAACAGATCGAGGCCAAGCTGCGGCAGTTCCAGTCGGAGTTTGACGTCGACTCGGCCTGCCCGCCGATGGAACTCCAACGGGCGGCCCGCACTTCGTGCGCTCTGGACGCCCTGGTGGCCGAGCACGGATTGGGTGGGCTGGCCTATTATTACGAGGGCTCGCCGGGCAACGAATACGAGGATATTGTTACCAGCGTGATCCCAGGCAACACGCTACTCACGGCCCATCACGTGCCGGTGGCCGGTGAATGCGAGGTCAAGAATGTCCAGGCCATGAAGATCATGGACACCTTCGGGGCCGGCGGATCGTTTTCCGAGTTGTATCTCACGGACTTCGTGGAAGACGTGGTCTTCTGGGGCCACGACGGGCCCGCCCATGCGGCAATTGCCCAGCGAAAGGTGGGGCTAGTGCCACTGCCAATCTACCACGGCAAGCCGGGCAAGGGGCTGTCCATCCAGATGGAGGTCCGCAATGGACCGGTGACCTTCCTTTCCGTCGTACAGGACGGCGGCGGGCAACTTTCGCTACTGACGGCCGAAGGTGAATCAGTGCCCGGCGCGACCTTGCAGATCGGCAACACCAACAGCCGCTACCGATTTGCCATCGGCGCGAGGGCCTTTATCAATGCCTGGTGCCAGGTCGGTCCCGCGCACCACGCCGCGATCGGCGTGGGGCACATCGCCGGAAAGATCGAAAAGCTGGCCCAATTGCTGGGGATTCGCTCAAAGCGCGTGTGTTAACGGCGCTAGTGAGTAGCGCATCTCCGAGTAGATTGGAGTTTACTCCGTTCGCTCAAACGGTATTCCGTTCTACGGAGGTTGGTTCCGCCCGCTGACTTCCCCCGCTTCTTCCGGTATAATGATTCGAGTGCCTGGCAATTTCTCCCACCCCGTTATCGGCGGAGCGTTCCATGGACAACCTTCTCAAGCAGATACGACAGGTGCAACGCCGTTTGGCACTTCAGCGCTTCCTTGGCATCCTCGGGTGGTGCTGGTTCGCATCGCTGCTGGCCGCAACCGGCGTCGTTATCGCCAATCGCTTTCTGCCCCTGAATGCCGTCGATTGGCAGTTCTTGGCCGGCTTCATGGCGGCGGGCCTGATCGCGGCCATCGGTTGGACCTGCTGGACCGCCACGTCCACCCTGCGGGCCGCCTTGGAGATCGACCAACGCTTCGGACTGAAGGAGCGCGTCTCCAGCACGCTGGCGATGCACGCCCAGGATCGCCAGACCGAGGCCGGTCAGGCCCTGGTGGCCGACGCCGACGCCCGACTGCGGCGGATTGTCGTCTTGGAGAAGTTTCCCGTTCGCCCATCGCGATATTTGCTCTTGCCGTTATTGCCGGCCTTGCTGGCGGCCGGCGTCATGATCTTCCGTCCGCCGTTCATTGCCAGCCAGGCCGCGGCTATAGAAACGGCTGCCCCACCACCCGAAGTGAAGAAGTCGGCTGAAGACCTTCGGCAGAAGCTCATCGCGCGCCGCAAGCAAGCAGAAAAGGAGGGCCTCAAGGACGCTTCCTCGCTGCTGAAGCGGTTGGAAGAAGGGACCAAGGAGCTTCAGAACCAATCGCAGCGGGAAAAGGCCCTTGTCAAGCTCAACGATCTCGCCCGCGAACTTCAGGAACGGAAAAAGCAGCTAGGTGGCGGCAGCGAGGCCCTGAAGCGGCAGATGGAAAAGGTCCAGGACATCCCTATGGGTCCTGCGGACGACCTGGCCAAGGCCCTTTCCAAGAGCGATTTCCAGAAGGCCGCCCAGGCCCTGGAGAAACTCCAGAAGCAGATTGCAGAGAGCAAGCTCGATGCCGCCAAGAAGCAACAATTGGCTCAACAACTAGAACAGCTCAAGCAGAAGATCGACCAGATGGCCAAGCAGGCCAAGGACGCCCAGGCGGATCTCCAGCAACGGGCCAACCAGATGAAGCAAGCGGGCGATCCGTCCGCCGCCAGCAAGCTCGAAGACGAGATCCGAAAGCTCCAACAGCAGGGCCCGCAGATGAAAGCCCTGCAGAATCTAGCCAACCAGCTTGGGCAGTGCTGCAAGCAACTGAAGCAAGGGAATAACGGCCAGGCAGCGCAGTCATTGCAGGCAGCCATGCAGCAGATGCAAGAAATGGCGGCAAAAGAGGGCGAGCTCCAGACGCTTAACGACGCCATGGAACAACTGGCCGAGGCGCGGAAAGAGATGAACGGCGATGGCCAGGGCAATGGCGAAGCCGATGGGCTTGGCGGCAATGGCGGGAAACCCGACGAGGACGCGCCGCCCGGACCTGGCTTGGGTCAGGGACCCGGCGACGGAGCCCGCCCCGAGGCCAAGACCAACGGCAGTTTCTTTGACTCGCGCGTGCAGCAGACCGTTGGCAAAGGGGCGGCGCAGATCACCGGCCTGACGGGCGGGCCGAACCTGCGAGGCCAGGCCGAGGCCGATATCCAGAAGACGGCTACCGAGATCGAGCACGGCACCACCGATCCGCTCAGCGGCCAGCGTCTGCCGAAGAAGCAAAGCGAACACGCCCGCGAGTATTTTGATAGCTTCCGCGAAGGGAAATAGCGAAGCTGTACGTCAGTCCCATCCTGCCGCTTAACGCGGATCGCGTTCCTTCCTGCCGCTGCGCTGTTCCACCAGCCAATCGGCCAGCGCCTGAGTGCCGATGCGCTTCAGCGCCGCCACTTCAAAGATCGGCGCTGCCGGGGCCAATCGCTTCATGTCGGCCACAATCCTCGGCACACTGAAGTTCGTGTAGGGCATCATGTCGGTCTTGCTGATCACCAGGGCGTTTGAACCCTGGAAGATGGCTGGATACTTCACCGCCTTGTCGTCACCTTCCGCCGCGCTCAAGACCACGATCCGCAGATGCTCGCCCAGATCGAATCCAGCGGTGCAGACCAGGTTGCCGACATTCTCCACCAGAAGCAGATCGACGCCCGTCAGATCAAGCTGCGCCACGGCCGAGGCGGTCATGTTGGCGTCGAGATGGCAGGCGCCCTCAGTGTTGATTTGCACGACGGGGACGCCCAGGGCCTCCATCCGTTCGGCATCGATCGAGCCGGCTATATCACCCTCGATCACGGCGGGTCGCAACCGTCCGTGAAGATGATCGAAAAGGGCCTCCAGCAGCGTTGTTTTGCCGCAACCGGGCGACCCGACCACATTGACACAAAACACCCCGCCGGAATCGAATTGCCGGCGGTTCTCGGCCGCAAGTTGATCGTTGGCTTTGAGAATGCTCTTGGCAGCGACAAGTTTCATGGTGGCGTACCCCCGTTGGAATTGGCGAAAATCGCGCGCTCGCAGTCCCGGCTCTAGCCGGTATCCCCGGGACCGGCTAAAGCCGGGACTGCGAGCGCCGCAATTCATTCTACGCGCCGACATCGCCATTGTCTTGACCCGCCATGCGGCGTAATTCTTCCAGGGTCCGTTCAAACTCCTCGACCAGAGGCGAACTGCCGGGCTCTTTCAGTGCCGCGAGCATGGCCCCGTAATACCAAAGCGTCCCTTGGCGGCCACCGTGAAAAAAGCCCCATAGCGATTCCCCGCGAACCCGGTACTCACGGAGGAGCGATCGAGTGTTGTCGAGCTTGTCGGCCGCTACGACCAGACGCACGGACGGCGCGGCCGCCCGGACATGATCCACGTGGTCTTGCTTTCGCTGCCGCCAGGGCGGCTTGGGTCGTGCGAAGGAATCGGAACAGCCCGCCACGATCGCGGCCACCGTTTCGCCGAACTTCTCCCGAATCGCCTCAAGAACGGGCGATCCTCCTTGATCTTCCACGGCATCGTGCAGCATGGCGGCAATTGCTTCCTTCTCGTTGCCGCCATATTCCAGCACAATGCCCGACACCCGCAGCAGATGTGCGATGTAGGGCACGCCGGAGACCTTGCGCTCCTGCTGCTGGTGCAGTTCCGCGGCATAGACGAGCGCGGAGGCGAAACGAGGGGTGAGAAGCACGAGACCTAGCTCTTACGCGGGCGATAGAGGTCAGTGGCTGTGCCGAAGAAGACTTCCGCGGCGAAGCCAAGCGTCTCGCTGAGTGTGGGATGCGGATGAATCGTTTCGGTGACATCGGCCGCGGAAGCGCCCATTTCAATGGCTAGAACGGCTTCGGCGATCAGTTCGCCGGCCCCGGCGCCCACGATGCCGCAGCCCAGCACCCGTTGGCTCGCTGGGTCAATCAGCCACTTGGTAAGGCCGTCGGGGCGCCCCACCGATTGAGCCCGGCCGCTGGCGGCCCAAGGGAACTGCGCGACCTCCACGGTTCGGCCCTGCGCTTGGGCTTCAGTTTCCGTAAGGCCGGCCCAGGCAATTTCCGGATCGGTGAACACCACGGCTGGAATGGCACGGGGTTCAAAAGCCACCTTGCGGCCGGCGATGGCCTCGACCGCGGTCTTGCCCTCGTGCGACGCCTTGTGGGCCAGCATCGGCTGCCCCGCCACGTCGCCGATGGCCCAGACGTGCGGCTCGGCGGTCCGCCGCTGGGCATCCGTCGCCACGAAGCCTTGCTTGTCGATCTGGACCTTGGTCTTCTCGAGTCCCAGTCCATCGCTGTTGGGCCGTCGTCCCACGGAAACCAGCACGCGGCTGAACTGCTGGACCTTGCGACCGACATCGCCATCGAAAGTCACCTCGATGGCCTCGCCCTTTTCGGCCATGGAAACGACCTTGACGCCCAGCAGGATCTCGGCGAAGTCCTGGCTCAACTTCTTCTGCAACGGGCGGACCAGGTCGCGATCGGCGCCCGGCAATAGACCCTCGGTCAGTTCCACAACTGTTACCCGAGTGCCCAGCGCCGCGTAGACGGTCCCCATTTCCAAACCGATGTAACCACCGCCGACAACCAACAGCGTTTCGGGAATATCGGGCAGCTCCAGCGCCCCGGTCGAATCCATCACGCGCGGGGTGGGCAGGTCGAAAGCAGGAATCCTCGAGGGCCGCGATCCACTGGCAATGATGCAGTTTTCGAAATGGAGGACGTCGTCGGCCAGCGGGGCGTTTCCCGCCGACTGAAGCCGCAAGGTCCGCCCGTCCTCAAAGCAGCCCTTGGCCTGAATGTGCTTGACGTTGCGTTTGGAGGCGATTTGCTTCAGCCCCGAGGTGAGCGTGGAGACTACCTTCTCCTTGCGGGCCCGCATAACATTGATGTCGATGGCCGGCTTGGGAAAGGTGACCCCCCACTGGCTGAGGTGCGCGGCCTCCGCCATGGCCTTGGCCACGTGCAGCAGGGCCTTGGAGGGAATGCAGCCGCGGAGCAAGCAGGTGCCACCCAGCCGCGGTTCCAGGTCGACAAGGGTGACCTGCATGCCCAGATCGGCGGCCAGAAACGCAGCGGCGTAGCCGCCCGGTCCGCCGCCAAGTACGACGAGTTGTGAGTCCATGGGAAGTTGTCAGAAAGTGAGCATCATGCGAGAAGAAGCATGCCGGGCATTTCCAGATTTCGAATAACTTCGTTGAGGAAGCGGCTGGCCATGGCCCCGTCGACCAGGCGGTGATCGAACGAGAGACTCAAAGGCATCATCAGCCGGGTCTCGACGTGGTCGTGGTTCTCACCGCGGACGACCGGCAGCCAGCGAGCTCGGCCCAAGAGCAAAATGGCGACCTCCGGGTAGTTGATAATAGGCGTGCTATAGGAACCACCCACCGCGCCCAAATTGCTGATGGTGAAAGTGCCGCCCCGGAGGTCCTCGATAGCGAACTGGGAACCGCGAGCTCGCTCGGCAATCGAGCCCAACGCCTGAGCTAGTTGCAGGATGGTCAACCGGTCCGCATTGCGGACATTGGGCACCACAAGACCGCGGGGCGTATCGACGGCGACGCCCAGGTTGACATAGTCCTTGTAGACGACCTGACCGTTGGGCTCGTCGAAAACGGAGTTCAATGCCGGGTGATGACGAAGGACCATGGCCACGGCCTTCATCACGAACGGCATCATCGTGAGCTTGACGTTTTGGCCCAACTGTCCGGCCGGCACGCCCTGCCGCAGCCGTTCCAGTTCGGTGACGTCGGCATCGTCGAAGTTCGTCACGTGGGGGATGGTCGAGGCCGCGCGGGTCATCTGTTCGGCGATGGTTCGGCGGATACGGGAGAGTTTCTCGAGCCGCACGGGCCCCCAAGCATCGGAGCCGGACTCAGGCGGCGGCGCAGGCGGCCCGGAGGGTTCCAACGTACTTACGGGCACCGCGGGCACTGGCTGCGCGGGTGCCACAGAGGCTTTGGGAGTTTCCGCGGCCGGCAAAATTCCACCGGCCGAGGCCGCACTGACGTCTTCCGGCGTGATGCGGCCGTTTTTACCGCTGCCGGCGACTGTTCGCAAATCGACGCCATGTTCCCGCGCCAAGCGTCGAACATAGGGGCCGGCCGGGATGGGGCCGGGGCGATCAAGCATGGCCGCCGCTGGCTTCTGGCCGTCGCCGGCGGTGGCGTTTTTCGTTCCGCCTTTCTCTGCCGGCGAGGCGCTCACCGTGGAGGTTGGTGCGGGCTCGTTCGCCGGCGTTTGCGGTGTGGAAGTCTCCGGCGTGGTGGTCTCGCTGGCGATGGTCAAGATGGTCTGGCCCACCTTGACCGAATCACCTTTTTTCACCAGTAACTTGGCCACGCGGCCGGCATGTGGGCAGGGGATCTCCACGACGGCCTTATCGGTTTCCAACTCAACGACGCCATCGTTGGCCGCAATCACGTCACCTTCCTGGATGAGCACGTTCACAACATCGCCGCTGTGGACATTTTCGCCCAACTCAGGAAGCTTGAAGTCGATACTCATCGCTCAATGGCACTTATAGCTCAAGAAAAGTCTTGGAAAGAGGCGGGCTACTTCTTACCCTTGGCGGCGGGGGCCTTAGCGGCGGAGGCTTTGGCGCCCGCGGCCGGGGCGGCGGCACCCTCAGCGCCCTCCTCGTCCTCCTTGGCCTTCTTTTTCTTCTTCTTCATAGCCAGCTTATAGACGCGCACCTTGGGCAGCCCGAAGGGGGTATCGCCCTCCTTCCACCGCTCGGCGTCTTTGAGCCGCTTGATGCGCTCGTCACGGGTAAGAACGCTTCGGGCACGGGTCATCCCCGCTCGCACTCGAAGGCTAATGTCCATTGTCATGATCGTCTTTCTCCTGTTTCTTCACAGCGCGGCGCTCATAGTCCCGGCTTTAACGGAATTTTGGCGCGGCGTTCATAGTTCTGGCATTAACCGGGGTTTCCCCGGATTCCGGCTAAAGCCGGGACTACAAACAATATGCTTCTATCCGCGGATTGCCTCTGAAAACACCTCGTATGGGCGGGTAACCACTAGGGATAGACCCATAAGTATAGAGATCGGCCTTTTTCCCTGCAAGGGGCAGGCGGCAAATGATAACTTAAGCTAACAAGTACCGACCGTCGCGTTGCTTGCCAGACCCTCCCACGGGCGATATGATGAAGTTTCCTAATGCGCGAACGATTTCTCGCTGCCGCTGGGCCGATAGGCCGGCGATACGCCGCGCCGGTCGTTCTGATTCTACCCAGTCTGCCAACCATGATCCCAAGTTCCAACCCCTCTTTCGGTAGGGCGATTATCGACGTCCTGCGGTTTCGTGGGCAATCCTTGAAAATGACCCGGAGGTTCCCCTAGGGACTGTGGAATGGCTCGGAACGATAAAATCAAGTGCCTGGAGGAACTTGCCGGGGTGACGACGGCCAAGCGGGCCGAGCACAAGACCGTGGTCCATTGCCACGGCTACTTCGATATTCTCCACATCGCCGCCATTCGCCACCTGGAAGAGGCCAAGAAGCTGGCCGACGTGCTGGTGGTGACTCTCGCCCCCGATGAATCCGCCTCCGCTTCCGCCCGGCATGTCTTTCGCCAGGACCTGCGGGCTGAGGCCGTCGCCGCCTTGGCCTGCGTCGATTATGTAGCCGTGGGCAAATCGAACCACCCGTCCGAGGCGATCCAACTCGTCCGGCCAGATGTGTTCGTTCCGGCCGATGCAGACGCCGACGAAGAAGACGACTCGACCGCATCGCCTGGCGCGACGACCGAAGACGCCATCCTGCGGGCTTTGGGAGTCCGCGTGGTGCAGATCAAGAATTCGGGCCTGAAATCGGCGGCATGGAAGCACCAGTACTCGCCCGCCTTCCCAGCGGAATCGAGCGGCTTTCTTGGTCCGTTCTGCTCGCGGTACTCGGCCGAGGCCGTGTGCGAGCGGTTGCAGCAGGTCCGCTCGTTGCGGGTGCTGTTTCTAGGCGAGGCGATCATCGACGAGTACCAGTACTGCGAGACGATGGGCAAGTCAGGCAAGGAGCCTGTGCTGGCGGTCCGTTACCTTTCCACGGAGAAGTTCGCCGGCGGCATCATGGCCACGGCGAACCAGGCCGCCGCTTTTTCCGACCACGTAGGGATGATTTCGCTTTTGGGCACCCGCGATTCACACGAGGAGTTCATCCGCGAGAAGCTTAATCCCAAAATCGACGCCATGTTCCTGTACATGCCCGGCTCGCGGACGATCGTCAAGCGCCGGTTGGTGGAGATCTATCCCTTCCAGAAGCTCTTCGAGGTCTACTTCATGGACCCCGAGGTGCCGGACACGGCCTCAAAGGCCCTGCACGCGCGGCTCAAGGCGGTGCTGCCCAGCTACGACGCCGTGGTGGTGACCGACTACGGCCACGGCATGATGACGCCGGAGATCGTGGACCTGCTTTGCGGGCAGGATCGCTTTCTGGTGATCAACACGCAGACGAACGCCGCCAACCAGGGTTTCAACTCGCCTTCGAAATACAGCCGCGCCGATTTCCTTTGCCTCTCGGAAAAGGAACTCCGCCTGGAGGCCCGCAACCGCTCGAAGGACCTGCGGTTGATCATCGCCGAGACGTCGAAAAAGCTCGCTTGCCGGCGGATCCTGGTAACGCGGGGCCGCGAGGGCTGCCTAGGCTACGACGCCAACGAAGGCTTCTTCGCCGTCCCCTCTTTTACTAACCGCATCGTCGATCGCGTCGGGGCGGGCGACGCCGTGCTGGCCGTCGCGAGCCTCTGCGCGGCCCAGGACGCGCCTATGGAACTGCTGGGCTTTGTGGGCAACGCCGTGGGGGCTCAGGCCGTCGCCACGGTCGGCAATCGCAGCGTCGTTTCCTCCAGCGCGCTGCTGAAGCAAATCGATTCCTTACTCAACTACGACCATTGGATCTCCACGCCATGACTGACTCTGTGAACGCCTCCTCCGACGCCGCGCAAGCCAGGGGCCAGCGGCGGATCCTCGTGGCCGGCGGGGCCGGCTATGTCGGCGCCGTGCTCGTGCCCGCGTTGCTGGCCCAGGGCTACCGCGTCCGCGTGCTCGACCTTTACATCTATGGCCGGCAGCCCCTGGAGGCCGTCCGCGGCAATCCCTGCTTGGAGGAAATCCAGGGCGACATCCGCGATGCCGAGGTCGTGCGGCAGGCGGTCCGCGATTGCGATACGGTGATCCACCTGGCCTGCATCTCCAACGATCCCAGCGTGGAGCTCGATCCGGGGCTGAGCCATTCGGTGAACTACGACTCGTTCGGCCCCTTTGTGCGGGCCTGCAAGGAGGCGGGTGTGCGGCGGTTCATCTTCGCCAGCTCGGGCAGCGTCTACGGCGTGAGCGACTCGCCCGACGTGACCGAAGAGCATCCGCTGGTGCCGGTCTCGCTCTACAACAAGTACAAGGCGATGTGCGAGAAGGTCCTCTTGCCGGAGCAGACCGCGACGTTCATTCCTGTCGTCGTCCGCCCGGCAACAATCTGCGGCCATTCGCCGCGGCAGCGATTGGACCTGACGGTGAACATCCTCACCAACCACGCTGTGAACGCCGGCAAGATCACCGTATTCGGCGGCACGCAGATGCGGCCCAACCTGCACATTCGCGATATGATCGATCTTTATCTCCTGCTCCTGGAGGCCCCGGAGGGGCAAGTGGCCGGGCAGATCTTCAACGCCGCCTACCAGAACTATAGCGTGGCCGAAACGGCGACGATCGTCCGCGAGGTCGTTCGCCAGGAGATTCCGGAAAAGGCGCCGATCGAGATCGTCACGACGCCCTCGGACGACAAGCGGTCGTACCACATCAATTCTGACAAGATCACCCGGGTGCTGGGCTTCGTGCCCCGGCACACGATCGAGGACGCGTCGCGGGACCTGATTGCAGCCTTCCGCGCCGGCAAGCTGCCCGATTCGCTGAACAACATCGAGTACTTCAACATCCGCAAGATGAAGGCGATCCAACTCAAGTGACAGAACGATTCCTAGTCATCGGCAGCAACTGCTTCTCGGGCGCGAGCTTCGTAGCCGGCTTGCTGGAAAGGGGTGCGGACGTTATGGGCACCAGCCGCTCGGCCGAGGCCGATGCGGTCTTCCTCCCATATAAGTGGATCCCGAACGACCGCTTCATCTTCCGCCAGGTCGACTTGAACCGCGATATCGATCGGCTGGACGCGCTGCTCCATGAGTTCCAGCCCGACTACGTGGTGAATTTCGCCGCCCAGGGGATGGTGGCGCAAAGCTGGCAGAACCCCGAGCACTGGTACCAGACGAATACGCTAGCCATGGTGCGGTTGCATGAGCGGCTGCGGAAGTGCAAGTTCCTCAAGAAGTTCGTGCAGGCGTCCACGCCGGAGGTTTACGGAAACACCAGCGGCGTGATCCGCGAAGACGCGCCGTTCAACCCCAGCACGCCCTACGCCATCTCCAAGGCCGCTTGCGACATGAACCTGCTGGCCTATCAGCGGGCCTACGGCTTTCCCGTCTGTTTCACGCGGTCGGCGAACGTTTGCGGCCCCGGCCAGGCCCTGTATCGCATCATTCCCAAGACCATCCTCTGCATCCTCACGGGCAAGAAGCTGCGGCTGGAAGGGGGCGGGACCAGCGTCCGCTCGTTCATCCACATCCGCGACGTGGTCGACGCCACAATCCGCATCTGCCGCGACGGCCCGCCGGGCAGCATCTACCACCTCTCCACCGACCAGCGGGAATCGATTCGCGCCCTGGTGGAAGAGATCTGCCGCCAGTTGAACGCCCCGTTCGCGGACTGCGTGGAAGTGACCGAGGCCCGTTTGGGCCAGGACGCCGCGTATCTGCTTGATAGCACCAAGGCCCGCGAGGAGCTGGGCTGGACGCCCAAGTTGGACGTCTGCGACGTGATCCGCGACACGGTCGACTGGATGCAAAAGAACCTGGCGCGGCTGCGGGAATCGCCCGACCAATACGTTCACAAGGAGTGACCGTTGGCAGCTTCTGTAGAAGAAATGAAGGCTATTGCCCGCGAGATTCGCGGGCAGGTGCTCCAGATGTCCCACGTCCGCAAGACGCCCCACTTGGGCTCGTCGCTGTCGTGCGTCGATATCGTGGTGGCGGCCTACTGGGGCGTGTTGCGGATCGATCCCCGCGACCCCTGGAACGCCGCCCGCGACCGCTTCATCCTGAGCAAAGGCCACGCCGCAACCACCCTCTATGCGGCCCTCGCCTGGCGGGGCTATTTCGATCGCGAGCTGCTGGAGTCCTACAACGTTGACGGCGGCCATTTGGCCGAGCACCCCTGCCTCCACTGCGCGGCGGGCGTAGAGGCATCCACCGGCTCGCTAGGTCACGGCTTGCCACTGGCCCTGGGCATGGCCTTGGCCGCGCGGATTCATGGCTTGGACTATCGCTGCCTGGTGCTCATGAGCGACGGCGAGTGCGAGGAAGGCACGGTCTGGGAGGCGGCCCTCTTTGCCGCCGCCCAGAAAATCGACCGCGTGGCCGTCGTCATCGACTACAACAAATGGCAGGCCACCGGACGAAGCAACGAGGTCATGGCCCTCTGCCCTCTGGTCGACAAGTGGCGGGCCTTCGGCTGGTCGACGCGCGAGGTCGATGGCCACGACATCCCAGCCCTGTTGGCCGCGCTAGAGAACATTCCCGACGGCTCAGGGAAGCCCCTGGCGATCATCGCCCATACGGTCAAGGGCAAGGGCGTGTCGTTCATGGAAGACGACAACAACTGGCACTACCGCACGCCGACGGCCGAGGAACTTCAAGCCGCGCGGAAGGAGCTGGGACTGCCATGAGAAACGCCTTTGCCGCGACAATCACCGAACTGGCCGCTGGCGACGACCGTGTCGTCCTGCTCTCCGGCGACATCGGCAACCGCCTCTTCGACGCCTTCAAGGAGCAGCATCCCGCGCGGTTCTACAACTGCGGCGTGGCCGAGGGGAACATGACGGGCATGGCCGCGGGGATGGCCATGTGCGGCCTGAAACCCTTCACCTACACGATCACGCCCTTCGGCACGACCCGCGTCATGGAGCAGATTCGCATCGACGTCTGCTACCACAACCTGCCGGTAACGATCGTGGGCACCGGCAGCGGCCTCTCCTATGCCTCGCTGGGGCCCACGCACCACAGCGTCGAGGACGTGGCCTTCCTCCGCGCCTTGCCGAACATCACCGTGGTCTGTCCGGCCGACGTGGCCGAGGTCCGCGCGGCCCTGGCCGCCATCCTCAAGATCGACGGACCGGTCTACCTCCGCCTGGGCAAGAAGGGCGAGCCGGTGGTCCACCAGGCGCCGCCCGCCATGGTCATTGGCCGGGGGCTTACCGTCCGCGAAGGCTGCGACGTCTGCCTTTTGGGGCTAGGCAACATGGTCGCACCCGCGCTGGAGGCGGCCGCGCTGCTGGAGGCCCGTGGGGTATCGGCCAAGGTCGTGAGCATGCACACGGTCAAGCCACTGGACGTGGAATTGCTCCGCGACGCCCTCAACCGTTTCGCCGTCGTTGCCGTGGTGGAAGAGCACAGCGTTATCGGCGGGCTGGGCAGCGCCGTGGCGGAATGGGCTGCCGCGGAGGAGTCGCGGGTCAAGGCCCGTTTGTTGGCCTTCGGCACGCCCGACCTATTCTTGCCGGAGTCAGGCTCGCAGAAATACCTCCGCAAGCGCTTCGGCCTCACGCCCGAAGCGATTGCCGCGGAGATTCATAGCGCGTGGAAGACCCGGTGATGTTGCACCATGCGGATCGGCGTCGATTTCGATAACACGATCGTCTGCTACGACGGGCTGTTCCGCAGGCTAGCGGTGGAGAAGGACCTGGTTCCGCCCGACATCCCCCAGGCCAAGAACGCCGTCCGCGACTATCTGCGGCAGATCGGCCAGGAGGACCGCTGGACCGAGTTGCAAGGGTTTGTCTACGGGCCGGGGATGAGCCAGGCCCGGCTCTTTCCCGGCGCGGCTGAATTCTTCGCTCGCTGCGGAAGGAGTGGCCGGGAAGTCTTCATCATCAGCCATCGTACCCGCTATCCCTACCTGGGTGAGCGTTACGACCTCCACGCAGCGGCACGTGACTTTCTCGCCGTGCATGGCTTTAGCGATCGCGCGGGCATCGGCCCGGGCGAGGACCGCATCCACTTCCTGGAATCGAAGGAAGAGAAGGTAGCGCGGATCAACGAACTCGGCTGCACGCACTTCATTGACGACCTGCCCGAGTTTCTCGCCGCTCCCGGTTTTGCCCCAGGAATCCGCAAGATCCTCTTTGACCCCAACGGGCTGCACAGCGACGAGGCCCACTGCCGCGTGGCGTCGTGGGCGGAAATCGAAATGCTGCTACTGGAGGAGTGATAGGCCGCATGCAGAGTGAGCAGGCCGGAACGAGCTTGCGCTGTTCCGGCGAGGATTTGCTCGTGTTCCGCCGGAACTGCGCAAGCTTGTTCCGGCCAACGCTTTACTCAATCGGAAACGTCTTGTGCAAATCGCCAAGTCCTGCCCGGAGATCCCCGATATCACCGCCTTACTGGTTGAGGCCGGTTTGCCGCGAGAATTCCAAATTACCGCGCTGCCAGGCGGCGGCAACAACCGCGTCTATCGCATCGAGGCGGGCGGAGCTATCTGCCTGCTTAAGGCCTACTTCCACCATCCCGACGACACCCGCGACCGGTTGGGCGCCGAGTTCTCGTTCTGCCGCTTCGCCTGGGGCCGCGGCTTGCGTTGCATTCCGCAGCCGTTGGCCCGCGACGATCGCAATCACCTGGGGCTTTATGAGTTTATCGTCGGGCGAATGCTTACGGAATTTGAAATCGGGGCCCACGAGGTCGATGAGGCGGCGGCCTTCTTTGCTGGGCTGAACCGGCATAAGTCCGATCCGGCGGCGACCGCGTTGGCCGCTGGTTCCGAGGCATGCTTCACCCTGGCCGAGCATCTGGACTGTGTTCAGCGGAGGATCGTCCGGCTGGTCGCGCTCGAGGATGCCTCGCCCTTGGGCCGCCGTGTCTGCGACTGGATTCACGAAAAGCTCGCGCCTGCCTGGCTCAGTACCCAAGATCACGTTGCTCGCGAAGCGGCCGCTGCCGGCATTGATCCCGATATGCCGATCCCCGTCGCCGATCGCTGCCTTTCCCCGTCAGACTTCGGCTTCCACAACGCCATCCTCGAAGGCGACCAGCGCCTCCGCTTCGTCGATTTCGAGTATGCCGGCTGGGACGACCCCGCCAAGACGGTTTGCGATTTCCTCTGCCAGCCGCGGCTGCCGGTACCAGCTCGCCATGCCGGCCGCTTCGCCGATGCCGTGTCCGCCGGGCTGTCCGACGCGGCGACGCACCAGCGGCGGGTCGCCTTGTTGCTGCCCGTTTATCGGCTAAAATGGTGCTGCATCATGCTCAACGAGTTCCTTCCCGTGAGCGGCCAGCGGCGAACTTTCGCCCAGGACGCCGCCGGCCAAGAGGAACGAAAACGGATACAACTGGAAAAGGCCGAGCGGGCCTTGCAGCGCCTGGAAATCTGAACCTATGGCATACGTCGATTTTCTTTCCACGGTCCACAAGAGCACCAAGCGCGATTACGTGGCGCGGGTCACCGAGTTCCCCAAGGCCGAGGCCGCCAAGCTGGCCAAGAAGTGGGACGTCGACTACTGGGACGGCGACCGCAAGACCGGCTACGGCGGCTACCGCTACGACGGCCGCTGGCGGAAGGTGGCCGACGCCATGGTCCAGCACTACGGCATCAAGCCCGGCGACCGCATCCTCGACGTCGGCTGCGGCAAGGGCTTCATCCTCTACGATTTCACCCAGGCCGTGCCAGGCGTGGAGGTGGCTGGCATCGATGTCTCCACCTACGGCATTGCGCACGCCAAGGAAGAGGTCAAGCCCTGCCTGAAGGTAGCCAGCGCCGCCGAGTTGCCTTTTCCGGACAAGAGCTTTGACCTGGTGATCAGTATCAACACCCTGCACAACCTTTACTGCTACGATCTCTACAAGGCGCTGAAAGAGATGGAGCGGGTGGGCCGCAAGAACAAGTACCTCTGTGTCGAGTCCTATCGCACGGAGGAAGAAAAGGTGAACCTCATGTACTGGCAGTTCACCTGCGAAATGTTCTGCACGCCGCCGGAGTGGCAGTGGTGGTTTGACATGACCGGTTACAGCGGCGACCACTCCTTCATTTACTTCGAATAACATCCGTACGTCAGGCCGACCACGACCACGACCACGACCATGGGTACATGGTGCCCGACATGGTGCCCGACATGGTGACCGACATGGTGACCGAGCCTGACTGGAAAGCCTGACGTACACCAAGTTCATCCCGCCATAGCAAAGCCCCAATTTTCCATGAAGTCTCTGGCCGCCATCCTGGTTCAACAAAAAGCCCCCCTGGCCCTGGAGGAGATCGAGCTTCCACGCCTCGCCCTGGGGCAGGTGCTGGTCAAGATCCTCTGTAGCGGAATCTGCGGCTCGCAGCTCGGCGAGATCGACGGCGTGAAGGGGCCCGACCGCTTCCTTCCCCACCTCCTCGGTCACGAGGGCACGGGCATCGTGCTGGAGTGCGGCGAGGGCGTCAAGACCGTCAAGCCCGACGACAAAGTTGTCCTCCACTGGCGGAAAGGGGCGGGGTTAGAGTCGGTGGCGCCCGCCTACTCGTCGCCGATTGGCAAGATCAACGCCGGCTGGGTCACCACTTTCAACGAAGTCGCCATCATCTCCGAGAACCGGTTGACGGCGATCCCTCGTGAATTCGACGCGGACGCCGCCGCGCTGCTGGGCTGTGCGGTGACCACGGGCTTCGGCGTGATCAACAACAACGCCCTGCTGAAGATCGGCCAGTCAATTGTCGTCTTTGGAGCCGGCGGAATCGGCCTGAACATCGTGCAAGCCGCCGCGATGGTCGCGGCCTACCCGATCGTGGCCGTCGATCTTTTCGACAACCGCTTGGAGCTAGCCCGCCGCTTGGGGGCCACGCACGTCATCAACTCATCGGCCGGCGATCCCGAGGCGGCCCTCCGCGCGATCGTCGGCGCTGGCGGGGCGGACGTGGCCGTCGACAATACGGGCAACGTCAAGGTCATCGAGATGGCCTACCGCTTGACCGGCCCGCGTGGCCGCACCGTATTGGTGGGTGTGCCGCCCAAGGAGAGCGCGGCCTCCATCTACACGCTGCCCCTGCACTTCGAGAAGACCCTCACCGGCTCGCACGGCGGTGAGGCCCAGCCCGATCGGGACATCCCCAATTATGTGCGGCTGGTCCAGGCCGGCAAGCTCGATCTTTCCGCCCTGATCGGCAAGCGCTATCCGCTGGCCGAAATCAACGAGGCGATCCGCGACATGCGCTGCGGCGCCTTGGCGGGCCGGGCGATCGTCTACATGGGGAATGAGGGATGAGCGGGGAGGGCCAACCAGCCTCGATCCTCGTCGTGGGCGCCGACGGCATGATCGGGCGGACCTTAGCCGACCGGCTCGCCGCGGAGGGCCAGTCGGTGCTCCGCACGACGCTGCTTCCGGAGCCCGGCGCGGAGGCCCTCGATCTCACCCGCGAAGCTGCCCGTTGGCATCCGCCACGGCCGGTTTCCGTAGCGTATTTATGTGCGGCGATGCCCTCGCTGGATTACTGCCGTTCGCACCCGGCGGAAAGCCGCGCAGTCAACGTCGAAGGCACGGTGACGCTCGCTGCAGGGCTTGGCCGCCTGGGCGCATTATGCGTATTCCCATCGACGAACCTGGTGTTCGAAGGATCGCAGACCTGCGAGAAGGCCGACGCGCCGACGCGTCCGCAAACCGAGTACGGCCGCCAAAAGGCCGAGGCGGAGCGACGTTTGCAAGAACTTCCTGGTCGCGTTTGCGTCGTGCGGTTCACCAAGGTTTTGGCGCCCGCCGCCCCGCTCTTGCGGCGGTGGATTGAGTCTTTGCGGCAAGGGCAGCGCATTCACCCCTTCTCCGACATGGTCATGGCCCCCGTCTCGCTGGACTTTGCCGTCAAGGTCTTGCAGCGTGTGGGGGCGTTGCGATTGGAGGGCGTGGTCCAGGCCTCGGCCACGGCCGACGTGACCTATGCGGAAGCGGCACGGCGGCTTGCCCGCCGCATCGGGGCCCGCGACGATCTCGTGCAACCGCTGTCCGCCCATGAGTCGGGATTGACCTTCGAGCACATTCCGATTCACACGGCGCTGGATGCGAGTCGGCTCAGCGACCTAGGCATGTCGCCGCCGGACCCTTGGGAGGCGATCGACGCGGCAGTCTAGATACAGCCGCGCGCAAAAAAAGCCCCCGGAAAGGCTGTGTCCCAGGGGGGCGAAGGACACTGACTTTTCCGGGAGCGATTGGACGCTTCCGCGTCGGGCCGCCCGGCAGTACCGTTGCCTGCGGTGGCGCCAGGGCTGCGAGCGGCAATTTGCTGTATTCGAAGCGAACCGCCCACTTCCTTGCGAACGGTAGATCGCTTCGCGGTCCGCAGGAAAAACCGCCGTCGCGGCCTTACCCAGTGCGGACCCACCTGCGTGAATCATCGTCGGTTGATGCACGACTCGCTCTCGACGGCCACTTCCTTGCGTCCGCCTCAGCGATCAGGTGACGCGGAAGATAGGACTTTTTCTTCTCTCGGTCAAGGCCGGTTTTTCACCCAGCAAAAAAAGCCCAAAGATGCGGAGAAAAAGAACGTGGAACTATACTCTGCGCGGCGATCGTAGTCCCGGCTTTAGCCGGAATCCCACAGCGTTCCGGCTAAAGCCGGGACTACGAACGCCAGGGCTACGAGCGCCGGGGCCACGAGCGCCTTCCGCTAGCACTGCTAGCTTCCGGGCGAAACAACCACCACCGAGTTCGCCGGATCACCCGAAGCCAGGCGCAATTGCACTGGGCCGCTCTTCCGTGCGACCGCCGACTGAAATTCCTTGGGGGTGCGTACCGGCTGGCCGTCAACGTGGCTGATGAGCATGCCGTGCTTAAGGCCCGAGCGGAAGGCGGGCGTGTTCGCATCGACGTCGCATACGGCCACTGCTTCGTCGGTCAGCGGCAGACTGAAATGGTATTGATCGGGCTCAAAGAGGGCCGAGGAATAGTCCACTCGCAGCCCGCGCCAGGCATCGGGACGCGCGGTGACGACCTTTCGACCGCGGACCGGATACTTACTCAACACGACGTCGATGGTCTGCCGCGCACCGTCGCGGATAATGCCCAGATGGGCCACGGCCTCCACCGGCAGGCGGCCTACCTCCAGCACCAGGCTGTCGGCGTCATGAACCGCCTCGCCGTTGACGGAGGTCACGATGTCATTTTCCCGCAGGCCGGCACGCGCCGCGGGCGTACCTGTCACCACCCGGGCGGAAATGCCCTGCAGGCCCGCGGCGACCTCCGCCGCCTTGAGGTTATCGGGGCGGATGCCGAGGAAGCCGTATTCCGCCTCGCGGCCCCGCTTGAGCGTTTCCAGCACGCGGCGGAACGTCGCATCCACTGGAATGGCGTAGCCGGCTGGCGATTCGTAGCCCGCAATTGCCGCGGGCGACACACACAGCCCGATCATCTCGCCGTGGAGATTCAACAGCGGACCGCCGCTGGTGCCGAGGTGCAACCGGGCATCAGTCTGGATCAGTCCGCCGAAACGGTGCAGAGTAGTGCCGCCGCTGGACTCCGCGTCATCTGGCAAAGGCGGCGCTTTGCGGTCGAGATTGGCGACGATGCCCCAGCCGGCGCTGCACTGGCCGTCGCGAGCGATGGCATACGGATTGCCTAAAGTGACAACAATCTTTCCCTTGCGGAGCGTGGCGGCGTCACCCAGTCGGATGGGCACCATGTTGGCCGAGGCTACGTCCGCGCCGTCGATGCTCAGAACCGCCAAATCGCTGCGGGGATCGGCCGCCTTGATCCAGGCGCGATAGACATGACGGTCGACGGTGGTGATGTAGTAGTTATCGTTCTCGTCGCCCAACACGTGGCACGCCGTAAGAACCAGCCCGCGGCGATCGACTACCACGCCCGTTCCATATTCGTTGGGAACGAAATTAGGGTCGGTGGGCTGGGCAGCCCCGGCAATCGGCAGGCGGCGTCCGAACGGATCGGGACGGAACTCCAGGCGAACGGAGTCTTGCGCTTGCTCCTTGCGGACGCGGGCGATGGCCACCACCGACTTTTCGGCCGAGGCGATCGTTTGCACCAAGGCGTTTTCCAGGGCCGCCGCCGCGGCGAGTCCCGAGGGCTCCTCAGCAAGGGTGGAAGGCGATTGCAGAAGCGTCGCCAGCGCCGCGACCGCAGCAAAACTCGCTTTAGACCTGCAAGAACTGAAACGGCAGCGGCATCGTGCCATAGCGGGATCTCAATTTACCACAATTACTCTATGATAGATAAATGTATCACCGGGGAGTGGTAGGGTCAACCTGCGGCATTATTCCTCCGGCGGTCCGTCCTCGTCGCTGCCTTCCTCACCGTCCGGAGTCGCCGGGGCCACCGGAGCGAGCTTGCCACTGGCCGTGGCGTGGTTCGTCATCAGTTTCTCGCTCAGCTCTGCCACCAGTTCGGGGTGTTCCTTGAGGTAGTCGCGGGTTTTCTCCCGCCCGTTGCCAAGCTGCATATCGCCATAACGGAACCAGGCTCCCGTGCGGGTGACCAACTTCGCCTCGGCGGCCATGTCTAATACGTCGCCCTCATAGCTGATGCCGTCGCTGGCCATCATATCGAATTCTGCCGTGCGGAAAGGAGGGGCCACCTTGTTCTTGACCACCTTCGCTCGCACCCGTTGCCCCACCACCTCTTCACCCTCTTTGATTTGCCCAATACGGCGGACGTCGATGCGGCACGAACTGTAGAACTTCAAGGCCCGGCCGCCGGGCGTGGTCTCCGGACTGCCGAACATCACGCCGATCTTCTCGCGGATCTGGTTGATGAAGATCACCGCCGTCTTGCTCTTGGCGATCACGCCCGTCAACTTCCGCAACGACTGGCTCATCAGCCGGGCTTGCAGGCCGACGAAGGAATCGCCGATCTCGCCTTCCAACTCCTTTCTCGGTACTAGGGCAGCCACGGAATCGATCACGATAACGTCCACGGCATTGGACTTGATCAGCATCTCGGCGATGTGCATCGCCTCCTCGCCGCTGCCCGGCTGGCTGACCAGCAGGGTCTCCAACTCCACCCCGAGCTTCTTCGCCCAACCGGGATCCAGGGCGTGCTCGGCGTCGATGAAGGCCGCAATGCCGCCTTTCCGCTGGGCCTGGGCGATGGCGTGCAACGCCAGGGTCGTTTTGCCGCTGGACTCGGGTCCAAAGATCTCGACGATTCGACCGTGGGGAATGCCCTGCCCGCCAAGGGCCAAGTCCAGGGAGAGGCTGCCGGTCGAAATGCCCGTGATCGTGGTTACGTGGTCGGCGCCCAGAGGCATGATGGCCCCCTCGCCGAACTGCTTTTCGATCTGGGCAACGGTCGTTTTCAAGGACGGATGGGCAGCCAACATCGCTTCGACGTCGGGCTTGCCCGAGGATTTGACGGCCGCCTTGACGGCCGGGGCAGATGCGGTTTTCTTCGCCATGGAGTTTTTTGATTTGGTTTGGACTGCGGTGACCATAAAATCGACCCATATTGTAGAAGGTTTTCGTCAAGCCATGAATTAGTATACATATATACACATTGTCGGTCAAGGGCGGAATACCACCGGTTGGGCCAGGAAAACGCAAGGGCGCCTGCCGCGAAACGCCCTTCGTAACCTATTGGCCGACAAGCGTTTGCGATCATCGCGACAAGCGACGACTGGCATCGTCTCAAGCCGCAACTTCAGAACTTGACACTTGTTGCGTCAAATCTGGAGAGGGTGTGTGTAGTAGTTGCCACCAATCGGTGGTTGGCAGCGACAAGCCCAGTAGTTCATAGGGGGAACGACCCCGACGCTTGCCACTTCGGAAGGGCCGGCAGTTCCAGTATAGCCGCTTGAGATCCAGCATTGGCTGGGTGACCGTCCGATGCCGCTCCTGATGCATTCGTAGCACGCTGTTCATGCATTCCACGGCACTACTGGCGCGAACGGTGTGTCGTAAGACCGCCGCTACCCTCCCATACGACTCCTGCCAGTTCACCTCCAACTTCCGACAATACTCCGTCTGGACCAAAGCGGCTGCCAGCCAACGTCCTCCGCCCGGAACGTCCTCGGGAACCGCCACCGACTGCCGCCGCAGCCACCACCGCCGGACCAATGCCTCACGTAACTCCGCCCGAGGCTCTGCCGCCGTCAACTGCCGCTGCATCCGATCCAGGAACGTCAGGCTTCGCCGATCCGCCAGCGCACGACGCAGTTTGCCCCACTCTGGCCCGTCAAGCTCTTTTACCGCCGCGGCGATCTCTCCCTCGGCCCAGGCTCGATCGTTCAACCGCCCGTCCGGGCGAAACAATTCCAAGGCGGTCCCGATCCGTTTCCACGCCCGCTCCATGCGGTCGTACCTTTCCATGAGCCGTTCCACCTTCTTCCACGCCTTGCCCGCCAGTCCCCCAAAGCCTCGGCGGTCGCCGCCGTGGCGCCACGCGTACACGACCTGTCGGTCCGCTTCTTCCGCCTTCGCCCACTGGGACTCCACGCGGCTCCACAGTTTTCGCAGTACACGCTGCGCTTCCTGCTTCGTATGGAAGACATCCAAGCTGACCTGCAAAGGGGTGGCGTTTCCGGCGTTTTTTCGCTGCGCCTGAAAATCCGCCAGACCACGCTGCATGCCTCGGCCGCCGTCAACCACCGCCTGCTCCAAGGCGTTGAAACCTTGCAACGCCCCAGTCCACGTCGAAGCACTGCGATCCGCAGCATGCGTTCCCAAGACCCACGCCATGCTGTGCGGTTCGACGCCCACTAAAACCGGCTTGCCGTGAAAGAAAATCTCGTCGAAGCAGCCCGTAATCACCAGACCGCGGCAGGCCTGGTCCAAGCGATCCAGTACTTGGCTTGCCGCCTGTGCAGATTCCTTCACCCACCGGCCGATCTTCGCACGGCTGGGAGATTTTTTTTAACGACGATTCCCAAGAGTTCCCTCGTTTGCGAGTAACTCAACCCCATGGCTGTGGCCGTTGCCGCAAACCGTTGCTGCTCCTGTTCAGAGAACTCCGTCGCCTTAGCCAGTCGCTTTTCCAGCAACGCAAGTCGCTCTGCTTGCTGACGCACTTGCTCTTGGAGTTGTTCGCGTGATGGGCCGCCGCCGACCGCGTCGCGCACTGCCGCTTCGACTTTCTCCGCATGATCGTAGGCGGTTTGCCGACTGCACCCAGCGGCCTGCGCCTGTTCTGAAACCGAACCCCGTTTCCCTGTCATAACCGCCGCCGCATTCCCGATCCACGAAACAATAGGTAATCTGGCCATTTCCGTGAACCTCCTTGTACACGGTTACTTCCTTGAAAATCTCCTACCAATATAAAAAACCGATTCCCACCGAATCTGTCAACCTGACTTTGCCCAAGAAACGCTCAGTTTGATACGGTGCCCGACGACTAGGACAATGGTCGCGCCTGGGGTAGAATTTACGGCCATGAAGAGTCGCCAGCCCCGAGTGCAACGCAACCTGACCGTCCTATTGATCGTGTGCGCCTTGGGTTGCGCGCTGCCAGCCACGGCGGAAAATTGGCCAGGGTGGCGAGGGCCGCGGAGCGATGGAAGCAGCCTGGAGAAAAACCTGCCCGAGCGCTGGAACGGACCGCGCGGCGAGAATATCGTCTGGAAGACCGAGATTCCAGGTAGCGGTCATGCCTCGCCCATCGTTTGGGGCGACCGCGTTTTCCTCGTTAGTTGCTTGGAGGATTCGGAAAATCGCTTACTCATTTGCCTGGATCGGGCCAATGGCCATATTCGCTGGCAGCGGGTAGTGCTTCACGCCCCCCTGGAACGGAAAAATCCGCTGAATTCCTGCGCCTCCAGCACGCCGGCCACCGATGGCCAACTGGTTTACGTGACGTTCTTGGAAAGCGATGCCAAAGCCCCCGTCAACACCGCAGGCGCCAAATACGCCAGCCAACTTGCCTCGCCGGGCTGGATGGTCGTGGCCGCCTACGATTTTCAGGGCAATCGTCGCTGGCTGGTCCGCCCCGGCGTGTTCAATAGTCCCCACGGCTTTTGCAGTCCGCCGCTAGTGTTCGAGGATCTGCTGATCGTCAACGGCGATCACGACGGCGATGGGTACCTCGTCGCCTTGAATCGCTCGACCGGCGAGACGGTCTGGAAGGCGCCGCGAAAAAACCGCATCCGCAGCTACTGCCCGCCGCTGGTCCGCCGGATCGGCGGGCGGACACAGATGGTTCTTTCCGGCGCCGGTTGCGTGGCCAGCTACGATCCGCGTACGGGAAAGCAGCATTGGGTGATCGAGGGGCCGACGGAGCAATTCGTGGCCTCGCTGGTCTGCAACGACAGCCTGTTCTTTCTGACGGCCGGTTTTCCGACCTTCCACATTCTGGCCATCCGCCCGGACGGCCAGGGCGACGTGACCAAGACTCATGTCGTCTGGCAAACGACCAAGGGCTGCGCCTACGTCCCGTCGCCGGTCATTGCCGGCGGCGGACGGTACCTTCTAGTCGTTGCTGACGGCGGCCTGGCAAGCTGCTTCGAGGCTGCAACCGGCGTCCGCTACTGGCAAGAGCGGATTGGCTCGCACTTCAGCGCATCGCCGCTGCAGGCGGACGGGCGCGTCTACTTCCTTTCGGACCGCGGCGTAACGACAATTATCGAGCCGGGACCGAAATTCAACATTGTTGCCACGAACGAACTGGGCGAGGATTGCCGTGCCTCGCCGGCCGCAAGCGACGGACGAATCTATATCCGCGGAGAGAAATACCTGTATTGCATCGGCAGCAAGGGAAAGAGCCCAGTGAAAAGCAAAGAAGGAGAATAAGGCCGCTCATGAAGCAAAGGCATCTTCTTGCATTAACGTTGATTTGTCTACTGATTCTTGCGGTTCCACCTGCCACCGCCGCGCAGCCCGGCAGCCAGCGCTGGGAAGTTGACATCCGGGCGTTCGAAGCGGCGGATCGGGCCCATCCACCGCGGCAAGGCGCGGTGCTCTTCGTCGGCTCTTCGACGATCCGCATGTGGAAGACGCTCGCCCAGGACTTTACCGACTGCGACGTCATCAACCGCGGCTTCGGTGGCTGCGAGATTGCCGATTGCACAAATTACACTGACCGCATCGTCGTCCCCTGCCGGCCGCGGTTGATTGTGCTGCGGGCAGGCGTCAACGACATCGCCGCCGGCAAGACGCCCGAGCAAGTGCGCGACGATTTTCGGGCCTTTGTGGCGAAAGTACGGGCGAAGCTGCCGAAGGTGCGGATCGCCTATCTGACAATCAATGCCACGCCCACCCGCTGGGCCAACGTCCAGCGCGAGATCAAGGCCAACCGCCTCATCGAGGAGTATGTCCGTCGCGGCGAGAACCTCGATTACATCGACACCTTCGCGGCCACGCTGGGCGGCGACGGCAAACCGCGGCGCGATCTGTATGTCCGAGACGGGATCCACTTCAACGCCGCGGGCTACCAAATCCTGGCCGACGCCGTGCGACCGCACTTGAAATGAGGCGACGATCCGTCGGCGATCAATCCAGCCCGCGGGTCTCCTCGCGGAGCGATCGCCCGGTAAGCCAGTTTCCGCCCAGGTCCGAGGTGAATTCGATGTGTTGTCCGATCTCCACAGGTAATTTGTGGATGGTGCGCACCATCGCGCGGGTAACGGCTTTGCAGAAAATCCTGGACGTTCCCAATGCCAGCAGACGCTGCGTGGCGTACGCCAGCAAACGGGTTCCAACGCCTTTGCGGCAGAAGCCGCGGGCAACATAGACGTTGGCGATCGTCGGCAAAGTGCTACCGTCCATGCCCTGAGAGGCAGTTGCAATCGTCGCGATGATCGCGCCTTGGTGCTCGGCCACAAAAAAACCGTCGCAGCCGCGGAGCCGCCCCCAGTCGATAAAGGGCGGCACCATGCCATCCCAGTCGCGCTCGGAGGCCTCTTGAAAGAACCGGCGGACCTCCTCGATAGTGGCTTCTCGAATTCGATCTTCTTTCTCGAAGGCCAAGCAGGCGTCCCCTCGAATCACTCTACTTGGCGACATGGTAGACTGCCAGCTTGCGGATCAGGGGCTCGGCCGTCGACTCCGTGACGCGGAGCCGTACCTTGGTCACCTGGCTCGGCGGAAAACGCTCGATCCGCTTGTGGCCGATCGACTGGCCATGGGCCAGCTTGATCCAGCGGTCGCCGCAGAATCCTTCGAGCACGTAACGGCGGACCCGCTCGCCCTCGGTGATCTGTTCCATGAGGATCGCGTTGTCGATGACGGTCGGGCCGGCCAAGGTCAGTTCCAGGAGCTTGCCGCTGCCGGCCGTCTCGGCAATGCTTTTGGAAAAACGCCGTCGGATCTCGTCTCCGAACTCCTGGAAACGCTTCATATCGGCCTCCGGCACCAGGCCGCGGCGGTCAATGTTGCCGTTGAGGATCAGGTTGCAGCCCCGCCCCACCGAGGCGTAGTACATCTCGATCAGCTCAGCAAGGCTGCGAATCGTGCCTTCCTGATGCGGATGCCAGAACCAGAATTGCTTCCGCAAGGGTGCATCGCACTCGCCCGGTTGCCAGACCGCGCCCAGGGGATTTCCTTGCCCGCAGTCGTTGGCGCGGGCAACCGTGCTCCAGGACTGATCAGCAGTCACACCGCCCTCGTTGCCCGGCCAGCGGGTGTTGCCCGCCGGATTGTCGGGCGGGCCTTGGAAGGTCACAGCGTGGGGTTGAAGCCGTTTGAGGATGGGCACCAGGTCGGGGCCGCCCTGGTCCGGCGAAAGCGTACCGCCGTCAAACCAGATATAGGTCAGCGGTCCGTAGTTACCCCACAATTCCGTCGTCATGCGTTCGGCCCGCCGCCGGTATTCAGCCTGCCGCGGATCGCGGGGCCCCTTGCTTTTTTGCACGGTGCAGTTCTCGAATACCTCGCAGTGGGCGTTGGCCGACATGCTGCAATACAGGCCGGGTTTGACGCCGAACCTGCGGCAGGAGGCCACGTAGTCGGCCACGACGTCCCCCTTGCCATCCCGCCATTTCGACTGCCGCACGCCATACGGATAGGCGTCGCTCTGCCAGGAAATGAAGCCCGTGCAGTGCTTGGCGACAAAAACCGTATAGCCGGCGCCGGCGGCTTTGGCCGCCTTGAGCCACTGATCGGTATTGAGCTGCGGCGGATTATAAAGGCTGGGGTCGAGATGTCCCTGGTGTTGCCAATCACCTTCGCCGCCGTCGGTGAAGACCGTGATGTCGAAGTGATAGAACAGACCGAGTTCCAGGTCCTGCCACGCCGCCTGCTCAGGCGTTGGCCGCGGCAGGGCGGGTCCGGTTACGGGACCCGCGGCACTCGCCAAAGACGCGACAAACGAAAAGGACAGGATCAACGAGAAGGTCGTCAATTGCATTGATGCGTTTTCTGATCTGATGAATGGATCGTGTACCACATAAGCATACTACGCCCGCTCGCCGCGTTGAAGTGCCAAAAACCCCGAGTCAGCTACTGGCATGGCGTCCGCAAGCTATAGCGATTGCTTAGCTTGCTGGGAACGCCCTAGCCGGATCCATGGGCTTTCCTCAATGTTGGCGCCTTCGCAGGTCACCTCCCCACTTGAATCCAACCCCGCCTGCCCATAATCTATTATTGGAAACGGCGGCACCCAGTGCTGCCGCGGACCATGGCCGTGCGGCTGCCGGCAGTCGCCTGGCGCGGCAACGCCGACCGTCCAGTGGGGAAAGATGCAAGGTGAAAGTTCGCGCTGACCTATGAAACTCCCCCCCGAAGGCGCCCGCTGGCTGGTCTCACTACGTTGGATCGCCTGCGCGATGGTCTTTTTCGTGATCTGGCTCACCTCCGCCGTCCTCGGCGTGGTGCTCCATCCGCTCCCGCTCTATCTAGTGGCCTTGGCCATGGTCGGCTATAACCTGGCCTTCCTCTGGAACCAGCGCGACGCGGCCACCGGCGAAATCAACCCGGAGCACAACATCCTCCTCCAGGCCGTCCTCGACGTGGCTGCGCTGACGGCGCTGATCTACTTCTCCGACCTGCCCCGCAATCCGTTCCTCTTTTTCTTCATCTTCCACATGATCATCGCCAGCATGTATCTCCGCGGCTGGGCCCCGCAGGTCCTCGCTGGCCTTGTGACTGGCGCCGTAGGCGGCATCATGCTCCTGGAGTATCTCCAGTGGATCCCCCGCTTCGCCCTGCAGTTTCCCTCCGACCGCAGCGGACCGCCCTTGCCGCTGGATGGCGTGCGACTCGTCGGGTTGTTTGCCGCATTCACCGGCGCATTGTGGATCACCGTCTACTTCACCACCTCGATCCGCCGCTACGTCGATCGGGCGCACGCCGCCATCCGCCAGAAGGAAAAGATGCTGGGCATCGGCCAACTCGTGGCCGGAATCGCCCACCAGATCGCCAACCCGCTGGACGGCGTGCAGAACTGCCTGCGGCGGATCGGCGAGCGCGTCAAGGACGACGCCCACCTCACTGAATACGTGCAGATGATGACCGAGGCACTGGAACGAATCGAGCGCACGGCCACGCGGGTGCAGGCCTTCGCCCGGCCGCGCGGCATTACCCTGCAAAGCACCGACGTCCGCGCCGCCGTTGAGGCCACGCTGGAAATGCTCGGCAGCACGCGGGTGGGCAACGTGCAGATCGCCCGCGAACTGGCCGACGTGCCACCCGTGCAAGGCGATCCTTACACGCTGCAGGAGGTGCTCTTCAACCTCTGCACCAATGCGCTGGCCGCCATGCCCCGCGGCGGAACGCTCACCCTCCGCTGCTACGCCATGGGCGGCCGCGACGAGGACCAGATGGATTCCGTGGCCATCGACGTAAGCGATACGGGCGTGGGCATTCCCCGCGTCGATCTGGAAAAGATCTTCGAGCCCTTTTACACAACGCGGGCCGACCGGGGCGGCACCGGCTTGGGCTTGGGGTTGTGCCGCATGCTCATCGCCGAAATGGGCGGCCGGATCGAGGTCCGTAGCGTATTGGACCAGGGCAGCACCTTCACGGTTTTGCTGCACCCATCGACACGACCGAAAGAATCGGGTTGACCGGCGCCTAAAAATTAAGGAGGCGCTACCGCAATACGCTACGTTTGACAAAGAGCAATAGTCAGGCTGGAAAGAGAGACTTGCTTGCCGTGCCGCGGTCCGTCGGTACAATGAAGGCCAATCCATCAAAACGAGCGTAGACCCACTAACACAACTTAACTGAGCCCTCGACCATCGATCTTTCATCGATGCGCGTCTGGGGCTCTAAAACTATGGCGTATTTTTTCCACGGGCTACGCTGGCTGGCCACCTTTCTTCTGCCCGCCCAGCGGCGTTTTCGTGCCCAGGCGCGTTTGCTGGCCTTGGCCACTCTCGTCGGTATCGTGGCCGGTTTGGGAGCGATCGTGTTTTACCTGGCGACTCGTGTGGCCGAGCATTATGCCTTGGGATCGGTAGTGGGCTACCATGCGACGCCGCCCGCGGGTGAGCAGGAAATCTCGTGGTTGCGCGGCGGCGCGGACTCTTTCCGACCGTGGTTGCTACTAATCGTCCCCACAGTGGGCGGCCTGCTCAGCGGCTGGCTGGTATACACCTTCGCTCCTGAGGCGGAAGGACATGGGACCGACAGTGTGATCGACTCCTACCACCGCAAGCAAGGGCAAATCCGCCCCCGAGTGCCGCTGATCAAGATCGTTGCCAGCGCATTGACAATTGGCACGGGCGGCTCCGGCGGCCGCGAGGGGCCCATCGCCCAGATTGGAGCGGGCTTTGGCTCGCTTTTGGCTAATCTCTTGCGGCTGAGCATCGCCGACCGGCGGACGCTGATGGCGGCGGGCATGGGCGCGGGCATTGCCGCTATTTTTCGCGCGCCGCTGGCCGGCGCGCTGTTCGCCTCGGAAGTGCTCTACGGCTCGCCCGAATTCGAGCCGGAGGTGATCATGCCCGCCGGCATCGCCAGCGTCGTCTCCTACTGCACCTTCGGCGGTTTGTACGCCGGCTGGGACCCCCTTTTCTCGACGCCGTCGCTGACCTTCAACAATCCCTGGCGGCTGGGGCCTTACCTGCTGCTGGTGCTCTTCATGATCGTACTGGCTAAGATCTACACGCACACGTTTTACGGTGTGGGGCGGCTGTTTCACCAGCTACCCGTCCGACCCCACTTTCGGCCGGCGATCGGGGCCTTTTTGACCGGCGCGTTGGGTCTTGTCCTGTATTATGCCATGGGCCGAAACGAATCGGTTTTAGCGGTGCTCGCCTTCGGTTATGGTTCCGTGCAGCAGGCTATCTCGGGTGCCCCCGGCGTCACGATTTTGATCCTGCTGGCCATCTCGCTGGGCAAGATACTCACGACGAGCCTCACAATCGGCAGCGGCGGATCGGGAGGCGTATTCGGTCCGGCAATGGTCATCGGCGGTTGCGGTGGCGGCGCCGTCGGTATGGCATTCAACCACTGGTGGCCGAACCTGGTGCCCAATCCGGCAAGCTTCGTCATCGTAGGCATGGCGGGGTTCTTCGCCGCTGCCGCCAAGACGCCCTTCTCGACCTTGATCATCGTTACCGAAATGACGGGCGGATACCATCTGCTGCTCCCGGCCCTTTGGGTTTGCGTGTTGGCATTTCTGCTTTCGGACAAGAAATCGATTTACGCGGCCCAAGTGGAAGGCCGCTCGCGCTCGCCGGCCCATCAGGGGAGCTTCGTCCACGACGTGCTGGAGTCCGTCCACGTCCGCCGTTTCCTCGTTCGCGAGCAGGCATTTCCGGTGGTGCATCCGGGCGATTCGCTCGAAGTAGTACTCGACCGGCTCGACGGATCGCTTTACCCCGTACTGCCTGTCGTTGACCACAACAACCAGTTGCTGGGCGTAGTCGACTTGGAAGAGGCGCATCAGGCGGCCCACGCTGGCGACCTGGGACCGCTGGTCGTGGCTGCGGACCTGATGCAAGCCGACGTCCGCCCGCTTACGCCCGAAGACACCCTGGACCGCGCCTTGGAATTGTTCATCGAAAACGATCTGCTGGCGCTGCCGATCATCGCCGGCGGGCAGGGGCGGACGGTTATCGGCATGATCCGCCGCCAGGAGATCGCCAGCGCCTATTTACGGCACGTGCACGGCACGCCGACAACAACGGCGTGACCGCTGCCAGTCTCGGCTTTAGCCCGCATTTCCGGGGATTTCGGCTAAAGCCAGGGACTACGAGCGACCCAACCTCGACAAGAAGACCATCATGTTCAAGACCGGCATCCTCAACCCTCACATCAACTCGCTCTTGAGCCGCGTGCGGCACACCAACACGCTGGTGATCGCCGATCGCGGCTTCCCCTTCTGGCCAATGATCGAGACCGTCGATATCTCCCTCATCGATGGCATTCCGACCGTGCTCGACGTGCTCCGCGCCATCCGGACGAACTTCGTCGTCGGCAAGGCGTGGATGGCGGACGAGTTCCTCAAAACCAATTCCGAGGAAGTGCGACAGGCCTTCGCCGAGAGTCTTTCGGGGATTCCATTGGTACATGAGCCGCATGTCGATTTCAAGCGGCGCGTTCCCTTGGCGATCGGCCTGATCCGCACCGGCGACACCATCCAGTACGCCAACCTCGTGCTAGAGTCGGCATAGCATACTCGACAAATCCGGACTTGCGGTAGATGCGGGCTGATTGGGTCCCGAGGGATTGAAGGACGTAAAATCCGGGCAAAGCGGCGGGCTTGCTACGACCTGCTTAGGGCGTGTTTTCCGCGTTTTACATCTTCTCGATTCTCTGCGCAACGCAAGGTGGAGATGCGCCGCCGACAACGGTTCTCCGGCCAGATTTTTCTCTTCGATTTTTTGACTCGCAAGCAATTGTAATCTATACTCGAATGTGACGCACGGCGGTACCTCCTTGCGCTGGATGACACGACGGATCACCACCCAAATCGTCAGGCTTAGCAAGCCTTCCCACCTCCCACGGACGACACCATGCCACGACGGCTCTTTGCGGCAGTTCTGCTTCTTTTCGCCACAGCGGCCCTTCTTGCCCCGGCGGCTGCGCAACAAACCGCTTCCACCACTTTTGCCTTTTCCGACCGTTCGATCCAGATCGACGGCTACCTGCAGCGCGGCCAGGAACTGGAATTGCAGCGACGTTGGGGCGAGGCCCTCGCCCACTATGAAGAGGGGCTCCGGCAGTTCCCTGCAGAGGGGCGCTGGAGAGGCGATTCGAAGTGGCCCGGCTGCATTATGACCTCGGCCGCCGTTACGCCGACCGCAGCTTTTCCGATAAGGTCTCCCGGATTCCTGCCGAGCGGGCCCTGGAACTCTACCTTCAGGTTCTACAGAAGATCGAAACCCATTACGTCGAGCAGCCGGCCTGGAAGGACCTCGTCGATCGGGGCACGTCGGACCTCACGACCGCCCTCAGCGAGCCAATCTTCTTGCAACACAACCTGCCGGGCCGCGATCCGGCAGCGGTAGAGGCATTTCGCCGCGAACTCCCTCAGACACTGGCCCCGCGGAGCGTTGCCAGCCGCCAAGACGCCCGCAATTGCGCCGTCGTGGCCGCAAACCTGGCACAGCAACGACTCGGCCTGCCGGCCACCGTCGTAATCCTGGAATATCTCTGCGGCGCCACCAACGCCCTGGACCTCTACTCTTCGTATCTTACGCCCGACCAACTGGCCGAGGTCTATTCCCAGATCGACGGCAGCTTTGTCGGCCTGGGCGTCGAGTTGAAGGCCCAAGGCGGCGGGCTGGTAATCGTCCGAGTGATTTCCGGCAGCCCCGCCGAGCAGAGCGGCGTGCGGGCCGGCGATCGGATAATCGCCATCGACGGCCATCAGACCAGCCAGTACACGACCGACCAGGCGGCCAACCTCTTGCAAGGCGTTGAGGGATCCATCTGCAACATGGTTCTCGCTGCTTCGGGCGAGGCGCAGCGGCAAGTGACTGTCCGCCGGCAAAGGATCGAAGTGCCGAGCGTCGATCAGGTTCGCATTATCGATGCGGACAAGGGCGTCGGCTACCTGCGATTGACCTGCTTCGAGAAGACCACCCGCCGCGACCTGGAGGCGGCTCTCTGGCGATTGAACCGCGAGGGCATGCGGAGCCTGGTCATGGACCTTCGCGGCAATCCCGGTGGGCTGCTGGTTTCCTCGGTGGACATTGCCGACCTGTTCCTCGATCGCGGCGTGATCGTTTCGACGCACGGCCGCATCGCCCAGGAAGACAGCACCTACTCAGCCCACGCCGAGGGAACGTGGCACGTTCCCTTGACGGTCATCATCGACCAGGAAAGCGCCAGCGCCGCCGAAATCTTTTCGGGGGCGATCCACGATCATCACCGCGGTACGGTGGTTGGCGTGCGGAGTTTTGGCAAGGGCTCGGTGCAGGGGATCTTCCAGCTTGACGGCTCGGACTCGGGCCTGCGGTTGACAACCGCCAAGTTCTATTCGCCGCTGGGCAAGCCCTACAGCGGCGTGGGCGTCGAACCGGACGTGGTCGTCCGCCAGGCGGCTAAGCCCATCAGTGGCTCGGTCGCATCCAAGGAGGACGCCATGTTGAACGCGGCACTGCAAATTGCCCGCAACGCGGCACTGCCGCGCGAGCTAGCCCCTCGCCGAAATCTGAAATCTGAGGGATCAAATGGCTACTGCCTGACCGCGGGCCGATTGGCCTGCCGACGCTGGGCCACCGAATCGAGCAATTCATTCGCTCGGCGCAAGAGGGCGCTGCCATGGTCCACAACGTCGCCTCGCACATTGGAAGCGTCGGCGGCGACAAAAACTCCCTGGCAATGCTGGCAGGCAACGCGTTTGCCTAAATACTCAACGCGGATCTGTAGATGTCGCCCGCAGGTTGGACATTCCTGGACGAAGTAGGTAGCGTTTGGCATGAATGGTTTACTCCTTTCCTCCTACGAGCCCGTCCATAGCACCAGTTATTGTCGCAGGAAGTCCATACGATTGTCAATCAGACCACGTGAATTTTTCGCCGATTCTTCTCAGATCCGGCCCGATGCTATAGCCGTAACCCGCCAACTGGAAAGCGTTTATAGAATAGTGGCCGTGGGGTCACTGCCAAAAGAACGTTTTTACCACTTTTTCAGGGGTATTGCTGCGTGGGGCTACTTCACCTGGCGAATCGACCTGATAACAATCGGCTCTACTGGAGTGTCAATGAATTTTCCTGAATTATGCACTGCCGCATGGGCGATCCGATCGACAACATCCATTCCCTCAGTCACTTGCCCAAAAACGCAATAACCATAACCGGCAGCTGTGCGGGTCTTATAGTTGAGCACGTCGTTGTCGGCGACGTTGATGAAAAATTGACAGGTGGCGCTGTCCTCATCGTTGGGAAGCCGAGCCATGGCGATGGTGCCGCGATGGTTCTTCAGGCCATTGTCCGCCTCATTGCGGATTGGCGTAAGTGGCGCCTTCGGCTTGAGATCGGCAGTATAGCCGCCGCCCAAGACAATTTGCACCGGAGTCTTGACTACCTGGTGAAATATGGTCAGGTCATAATGACCGCGGCCGACATAGTTGCGGAAATTCTCCGCGGTCAAAGGGGCCTTCTCGCCGTCCAAACGCACGCTGAACTTGCCCAAACTGGTTTCGAACTCGTAAGTCGGGTGGTCCTGGTCAACCTTCGGCGGCGCGACGTCGGCGGTCGCCGCCAAAGGCGGTACGGCCTTTTCGCTGGCCGATGCCGCAACCGCTGCCGCCGGTTGCGGCGAGTCGCCTTTCTGGCAACCCGCCAAAGCCAAAAGGGAGACCAAAACGAACGATCCTAGCATCGACCTGAGTATTGGTTGCACTGCTTTGCCTCCATGCGCGCCAGAGAATTCTTGGACTTGCCCATCATCCCCAAAACAGCCGTTTTCCGCAATGGCGATTGTGCACGATTTTTCCCCGAAGTGGGTCTTGGGTCTAGGTCTTAAGTCTTGGGCAAGAAACTATGCCCTTGTCGCGTCTCCACATCCCGTAGTACGAGACCGAAGTCCCAAGACCTAAGACTCCAAGTCCCGACGAATGTCTCTTGCTTTTCCTCCGCCCCCTCGACGTGTTACAATAATCCAATAGATAGAGCCAATGGTTTCGTTGCGCAGGGTCACTTGGCACTGCGTGCTACTCACACCACCCGTTAGGCGGCAACCTCTAAATTCGGCCATGACGATGAGATTTCGCTGGTATCGATTTGCCGTCTTCGCCTTGTGGCTGTCGGCCATTACTTGGCTGACGGTCCGCAAAATCCTGCCGCCTTTCTTCAAGGGTGAGCCGCCTGGCTATGAAACGGCGGCCAGCGACCTTCCGCGGCCACCGGTCGGGTGGAATTTATACCTGGATCAAACCTGTTTGGGCTGGGCCTTGAGCGAAAGTACCCAGCAATCGACCGATACTACCGAAATTCACAGCCTGATCCATTTCGACCGTTTTCCTTTGGAGAAGCTCCTGCCTTTCCTGCTGCGTCAACTGGTCCTGGCCAGCCTTCCGCACACGGTCAACACCGAAATGGAGGTAGAGAGCCATTTGCTCACGAACACCGCGCTGAATCAACTGGTTTCGTTCGAATCGAAGTTTCGTCCCAAGGGAGGGCAGAGCTATGTGAAGATCAATGGCGATCTTGAGGGCGACAAGTTGAAATTGAGCGTGCACCTGCCCAATTTCGACAACCCGAACATCGAATTGCCCATGCCGGATGCGAGAATTCGCGACAGTTTCTCGCCCGAAATGGAGCTCCACGACCTGCACCTGAACCAATCGTGGACGATCATTTCGTACAGCCCCATGGCCGTGGCGAACCGCCCTCTGGACATGATTCAAGGCCGGCCGCCCACGGAGGTCCTTTTCGCCCGAGTGGAAGACCGCATTCCTTTCGCCTGGAATGGGCGGACCAGGCCAACCTGGCTGGTCGTTTACCGCAGCGAGGCCGACGAAGGGCCGGGCAGCGAAAAGAGCATCCGCAACCGTCTCTGGGTCCGTCGCGACGGCACAGTCGTGAAGCAGGAAGTAACCCTGGGCGAGCATCAACTGCGGTTCATCCGCATGTCCGACGAGGACGCTATTCGCTTGGGCAACGGCCACGGCGATTTCTCCAAGCAACCCCGGCAGGTCTTCCAAGCAACCCCGGCAGGCAACCATGATTGAGTTCGACCATGTTGTTCGACGATACGGCCGTAAGCTGGCAGTCAGTGGTCTTACGCTGACCGTTCCGCAGGGCGAGCTGTTCGGTCTGCTGGGGCCCAACGGCGCCGGCAAGACGACGACCATCCGCATGCTGGTCGGTCTGCTGCAGCCCGACTCGGGCCACGTGCGGGTCTGCGGCGTCGACTGCTCGCGTCGCCCCCGCGAGGCCAGCCGCTTTTTGGGCTACGTGCCGGACGAGCAATACCTCTACGAGAAACTTTCTGGCCGCGAGCTCCTGGAGTTCGCGGGAGAGATGCACGGCCTGGATCGAGCCACCACCCGCGATCGCGTCGACCGCGAGACGCAGCGATTCGAATTGGCGGACTTTATCGACCACCTCACGGAAACCTATTCGCACGGCATGCGGCAGCGGCTGGTCTTCGCCATCGCTCTTTTGCACGATCCGCAGGTCTTGGTCGTCGATGAGCCGATGGTTGGTCTCGATCCGCGCAGCGCCCGCGTGGTGAAAGACTTGTTGCGGGCAGAGGCCGCGGCCGGCAAAACCGTGCTCATGTCCACGCACACTTTGGGCGTGGCCGAGGAGATCGCCGACCGCATCGGCATCCTCAACTGCGGCAAGCTCGACTTCCTGGGCACGCTGGCCGAATTGCGGCAGGAGTTTTCCGCGCCCGACGAGGCCCTGGAGCCTCTCTTTCTCGAGTTGACCAACGGGCACGCCCCGGCTGCCGCGAAAGACCTTCTGCCATGACCACACGTCTCGGTCTACCCACGCCGGAGGCCCAGTCGCGCGGTTTTCGTCGCCTCGAGTGGCGGGTCTTGCGGACGCAGCTCGTCCAGGGCTTCGCCACCTCGCGACTCCGCTACGCCCTGGTGATTGTCTTGAGCCTGCTGTTGTGGTTCGGCCTCTTCCACCTCGTCCGCGAGGGGTTCCTCTTCATGAAGGGAACCCTGCCCCTGCGGATCCACGAGCAGGTCGTGCAGGCGATCTTCAATACGTTCTTTTTCGCCCTTTTCCTCATGCTGATTTTTTCGTCGGGCGTGATCCTCTACGGCTCGCTCTTCCGCGGCGGCGAGGTCGCCTGGCTGCTCACGCTGCCGATCGACGAAGAGCAGATCTTCCAGCACGAATTCCAGCACGCCGTGATGTTCAGCAGTTGGGGTTTTGTGCTTCTGGGCAGTCCCTTGCTGGTGGCCTACGGCATGGTGGCCGAGGCCCCATGGTACTTCTATGCCATGACGCTGCCGATGCTGGTGGCCTTCGTTTTTATTCCCGCGGGCATCGGCGCGATCTTGCTGTTAGCGATCATGCGGCTTTTCCCCCGCAGGCGGATCCATCTGGCGGGAATTGCCGCCGGCGTGCTGGTGGTGGCGATAACCTGGTTCTTCTGGTCGCTGCTCTCGCGGGCGGAGTCTGACCTGCTCACGCCCCGCTGGTTCCAGGAAATGCTCCACCGCCTGCAAATGGTCCAGGAAAAGCCGCTGCCCAATTGGTGGCTCAGTTCGGGGTTGCTGGGGGCGGCCGGCCAATCCTGGACGGAAGGCATGATGTTTCTCGCCTTGCTCATCGCCAATGCCCTGTTCTTCCGCGAGTTGGCCGGGATGTTTGCCGCGCGGGTTTTCCGCAAGGCCTATTGGGAGACCGCCGCCCTGGGCTCGCCGCGGGCCCGGGTGCACCGTGCCTGGTTCGACCGCTGCCTGAGTTTCTGCCTGGGATTCCTCACGCCGCAGGTCCGCCTGATCATCGTCAAGGACCTCCGTCTCTTCCGCCGCGATCCGCTGCAATGGTCGCAATTCCTGGTGCTCACCTGCCTGCTGATGATGTACTTCATGAACGTTCACCCCGTGGGTTACACGGTTCACGTTTCGCAATGGGTGAACATCGTCAGCTTCATGAACCTGTCGGTCGTGGGGCTGCTGATGTCGACCTTTACGACGCGGTTCGTCTTTCCGCTGGTCAGTCTGGAAGGCCGCCGCTTCTGGCTCTTGGGCCTCATGCCGCTGAAGCGCGACTCGATCCTCTGGGCCAAGTTCCTGTTCTCCGTCGGTTGCTTGACCGTCCCCTGCGGCTTCCTGGTCTTGCTCAGCGACTGGCGGCTGGGCATTCCCGGACCGGTGATCGCGCAGCACCAGGCGACCTCGCTGATATTGTGCCTGGGGCTGTCGGGCATCGGTGTGGGGTTAGGGGCCCGGCTTCCGGTCATCACCGAGCAATCGCCCTCGCGGATCGCGGCCGGTTTCGGCGGGACGCTGAACCTGGTGATCGGCACGCTCTTCATCGTATTGGTCCTGGCCCTGGCGACGCTGCCTTGCCACGTCTACCTGGCCCGGCAGATCGAGCCCAGCCTGGCCTTTAGCGTCGAGTTCACCCCATGGCAGGTCGCCTTGCGCAGTTGGTTCATCGTGGGCACGTCCGTGAGCGTCGCCATGGGTGCGGCAGCCGCGTTGGTGCCCATGTGGATCGGCCTTCGCGCCTTCCGCCGGCAGGAATTCCACTAAAAAGGCGGTCATCTTCAGAGATCTCTCTACGAGCGACGTCACTCGCCGCGGTCAGCGCCGCCGGGCACGGCGGGCGAGCCTTGCCAGCGGGTGTCGGGCGGTAGCCGCTCGCCTTTGGCCACGAGTGTCAAGGGCCTCAACTCCACGCCGTCGCCGATCTGTGTGTTGTAGAGGATCGTCGAGCAGGAACCGACCGTCACTCCCCGGCCGATGTCTACGCGGCCGATCTTCATTACGCGGTCCTCAAAGAGATGTGTTTGCGGTCCGCACCAACTATTCAACTCGCTGCCGTCGCCAATCGAGACGCAATCGAACTCGGTGAAGTCAGTGGTGTCGAGATAGACGCCCCGGCCGATCCGCGCGCCGAGCAGCCGCAGGGCCCAGGGCAGCATGGGCGTGCCGTGAAGGAAGTCTAGCAGGTTCGGCACCGCCAGCGATTCGTACAGGTTGGTGACGGCCTCGCTCAGCCAGACGAAAGGCGTCCACATGGGCGCGGCCCGGGGCACGTAACGCCCCACCAAGATCCATTTCAACACAACCACCACGGCGAAGGAGCCCAGCCCGAAAAGGCAGCCGGCGAGGGCCAGTGCCAGCCCTGTGGCGATCCAGCGTCCGTCGCCCGCCAACGGCATCACCAACTCCACGATCAAGTAACCGGAGGCGATGATCAGCGCCAGCGGCAACACGATCCGCAGGGACTCCACAAAGCCGCGGCCCAGGCGGCGGCGCCACGAGGGATTGAAGGTCAGTGCCGCGGGAAAGCCTGCCACGGTCTCGCGGGCTGGCAACAGCAACGCGGGCGACCCCAGCCACGTCTGCCCCGGTTGGAGTTGCTCGTTGTCCGGCGTGCGAGTCTGCACGCCGATCAACACGTCATCGGGCACATTCGCGCCGTCGGCAACATAGGCCCCGTTGCCCACGAACGATCGATTGCCGATTGACGTGCGGCGGAGCACCATCCAGCCGCCGCGCTGTTCCTCGTCGCCAAGCATCACGGCGTCGGCGATGAAACTATCTTCCCCCAGGCTGAGCAGGTCGGGCACGATTCCCGCGGCCGTCGACACCTCGGCGCCGCGGCCGACTTTCGCGCCCATCAGCCGCAGCCACGCCGGGGCGAAGACCGAGGCATAAAGCCCGTGCAGCACGCCCAGGCTGGCGTCGAGGACGCGGGTCAAGAGCCATTTGCGACAATAGGCCCAACCGTAGACCGAGAAGACTCCCGGCGGTTGCCGCCGCAACAAGAGCCGCCTGAGCCCGGCGGCCAGCAGCACGGTGGTCAGCGCCAGCGCCATGCTGGCGGGAATGGCCATGAGAAAGAACAGCCCGAAGGCAGAAAGCGGAAACATGTTGGACTCGAACACGTCATCAGGAGTGCGCATCCACCCAATCGATGAGCATGAAGCTAGGGAAGATGGTCATGAAGAAGAGCGCCGCCACGGCCAAGGTGGCGACGGCGAAGAAGGCGACTTGGGCCCACCGCGCGGCGCGGCCCACGCGCGGACGCGGCGGCAGCGGCTCGACAACCCGATGGACGCGCCGGGCAGGGGCGCCCTCCCAGTTCTCGCCGGCGGGCACCCGTTGGCCCGCGGCCAGGGCCGAAAGTCCTCCCAGCCGGGCCCGTTCGCCCAGGGCCGTGCCGCCCTCCAGAACTGCATAGGAATCGACCACCGCGTCACGGCCCACGCGGACTTCACCCAGCATCAACATACCCCGCTCAACCCGCGCGTTTTCAACGTAAACGCACGTGCCCAAGCTGGCCCCCGCTTCGACCACCAGCAGATCCGGCGCCTTCACGTGGAGAGAGTCGATCAGTACGTCGGGCCCGATCCGTGCTCCCATCCCCCTCAGGACCCAGGCCAGTAGGGGCGTACCGCTGAGCAGGTGCAGCGGCGCAAGTTGAGAGAACTTGCCGGCTAACCAGTAGCGGAAGTAGGTCGCGCCCCAGAGCGGGAAGCGGCCGGGACGGAGGCGTCCGACGAACAACCACTTGGCCGCGACAGCCACGCCCAGTGTGGCGATTACCGCCGCCACGAAGGTCGCCAGCGAATAGAGCACCGCCAAGGGGATGCCGTCGCTGTCGTCGCCGGTAAAGTAATTATAGACGAAGAAGGGCGCCAGCCAGTCGCCGATGTGCAGGATCATCAGGATGGGAATGACCGCTCCCTGGGCGATCCCGCACAAGGTCCGCCGCAACCAGGGAACGGCGTGCCGCGCGGAGGCCCGGGACGACTGCCGCGACTGCCGATGATCGCGCATCCTGGCGGCAATCCCTTCCAACCGGCGGCTTCGGTAAACGTCGGGAATGCTCATCGCCGCATAGCGCGTATCATCGCGGAGCAGCGAAACCAATCGGGCCGCCAAGAGCGAATGACCGCCAAGGTCGTCGAAGAAATCGTCTTCCGGTCGGAACCGGCGAGCGGGAAAAAGCTGCCGCAAAGCACGATACAGGGCCTCCTCGTCGGCATCAAGGGCGGCAGTGCTCAGGTCAGTGCAGAGGGCGACGTTGCCATCCGCGCCCCGGCGCCGTTCAGCGTCCAATCGGCCAGGGCCTTGCGATCGACCTTGCCTGAAGTCAGGCGCGGAAGTCGCGGCACCATCTCGAAATGTGCCGGGACCATATACGGCGGCAGGCACTCACCCAGGGCGCGGCGCAAAGCCGCCGTCTCCACGCGGCAGTCGGCATTGGCGATTACAAACGCCGCCAACTGGTCGATCTCGGCCAGTCGCCGCAACGTCACGGCGGCAGCCGCCACACCAGGCTGAGCTGCAAGCGCCGACTCGATCTCGCCCAGTTCGATGCGGAAACCGCGAACCTTCACCTGGCCGTCCGCGCGGCCCAGGTAATGTACCGGTCCATCGCCCTCGATGCGGGCCAGATCGCCTGTGCGATACATCCGCGCTTCATGGGGTGCGGCGGCCACGGGGTTGTCCACGAACCGCTCGGCCGTCAACTCCGGACGTTTCCAATAGCCGATTGCCAGCCCCGGCCCAAAGATACATAGCTCACCGCATTGGCCGCGCGGCAACTCGCGGCCTTGTTCGTCCACCACCAACAAGCCATAGTTCGGCAACGGCATGCCGATTGTCACTGGGCAGCCAGGTTGCAAGCGGGAGAGGCTGGCCGTGACCGTCGCTTCGGTGGGACCATAGGTGTTGAAGAGTTCTCGCCCTGGGTGGACCAACCGATCGACCAGGGCTTCGGGACATGCTTCACCACCGAGGTTCACCAGCCGCACGCTGGGCAGGGGATCGTCGATCAAGCCCATCAAGGTCGGCACGGCGTGCATCACCGTGAGCCGGTTGCGCTGGACGGCCTGAACCAAACCTTGCGGATCGCAGACCAGATCGGGCGGCGCGATCCACAGCGTCGCTCCCGCCAGGTAAGCAATCCATATCTCCTCAAATGACATGTCGAAGGCGACGGAGAATCCCTGATAGACGCGATCGTCGGGGCCCACGCCCAGCACGCCGTTCTCGCTGCGGAGGAAGTGACAGATGCTGCGATGGCTGATGGCAATTCCTTTGGGCTGCCCCGTCGAGCCCGATGTATAGATCACGTAGGCTGGATCGCAGGGCGCGGGAAGGGCCGGCTCAGCCCGCGCGCGTTGGCGGCCAGCAGATCTTCGACTGCCCATACCGGCACGGACAATCCTTGCAGACGGGGCAACCAGTCGCGGCAGGTGACCAGCCCGCAGGCCCCGGCGGAACGCAGGCAGGTATCGACGCGGGGCAACGGGGTTTCTGCATCAAAGGGGAGCCAGGCGGCGCCGCTCTTGGATATGCCGGCTTGGGCCACGAGCAGATCGGCGCTGCGGGGCATAAATAGCCCGACGATCTGTGCGACCGTCACCCCGCCGCGGCCAGGGCATTGCCCAGCAGATCCGCGGCCGAGTCAAGTTCACGATACGTTATGGTGCGCGGTCCCCAGACCAACGCTGGATGCCGGGGCCGGTGGCGGGCCGTAGCGGCAAGAATATCCGGCAGACATTCCTCCCTCAAAAGATCTGGTCGTACGGGACCGCGTAATGCCACTAGATGACTCCGATTAGGATGAAACCCCAAAAGGGCACCGAAGTTGCGGCGGAACCAAGCGCTTTCTTGCAGGGCATCGGCCGGTCCTTGCGTCTGAATCGGCCCCTTGACACCGGACTTGTTGTTGTTCACTATGGCGACAGATTTAAAACACTGGTTTCACGGCGAGGCGACATCATGGCATCATGGCGAGTTCTTAGGCGAATTGGGTTCTCCTTGATGGCCTTGGCGGCTGTGACGGCTAGCGCAGACCCGGCCGCCCACGCGGCCCAACCCGTTACCGTGATCTTGAAGGGTACCGACACCGGCCGCACCTTCCAGGGCATCGGGGCAGTGAGTGCCGGGGCTTCAAGCCGCTTGCTCATCGACTACCCCGAGCCGTATCGCAGCGACATCCTCGACTTTCTCTTCAAGCCGCGATTTGGCGCCGGGTTCCAGCACTTGAAGGTGGAAATCGGCGGCGGCGAGAATTCGACCTGCGGCAGCGAGCCCTCCCACGCGATCACCCGCGCGGAGCTGGCCCATCCCAAGGCCCGCGGCTACGAGTTCTGGCTCATGCATGAGGCCCGCCTCCGCAATCCCCGCGTCATGCTCGATTGCCTGCCGTGGTCGTATCCCGGCTGGCTCCGCGGCCGCTTTTCCCAGGACGCCACCGACTGGTTCGTGGCCTTCCTGGAAGTCGCCCGCAAGCAGTATGGCATGGATGTCGATTGGGTTGCAGCGGCGCAGAACGAGAACGGCACCGACCGCAACTGGATCGTCAACAGCGTCCGCCCCACGCTCGACGCCCGCGGTTTTCACAAGGTCAAGATCCAGGCCCCCGACTGCGACAAGGCTTTTTGGGCCGTGTTCGACGAGTTCGAGCGCGACCCCGCCTACCGCCGCGCCGTTGAGGCCGTCGGCTACCACTACATCAACGGCCGCGAGCCGTGGGACATCGACCAGGTAAAGCCTACCCACACCACGCCCAAGGCCCGCGCCTCCGGCATGCAGCTCTGGTCGAGCGAGGAATGGAGCATGTCGGGCGGAAGCTGGGACGGCACCGGCGCGATGTTCCTCGCCCGGCTTATCAACAAGCTCTACGCTTTCGACCGCATCTGCAAGACCGAGCTCTGGTGCCCCATCGATTCGATCTCCGACGGCCTGCCGTGGTGCGACACCGGGGCCATGCAGGCCAAGACGCCCTGGTCTGGGCACTACGTAGTCTGGCCCGCGATTTGGGCCGTCGCCCACACCACCCAGTTCGCCCGGCCCGGCTGGCAGTATCTCGACGGCGGTTGCGGGCAGATCGACGCCAAGACCTGGAAAGGCAGCTACGTCACGCTCAAGGACCCGCGGTCGCGCGACTGGAGCACGATCGTCTGCACCGACGGGCCCGTGCGGCTGGTACTCACGCCGGCCAATGGTCTGAAGGGCGGCCCGGTGCACGTCTGGCATTCCGACGCCCAGCGACAGTTCGTGCGAGAGGCTGATCTAGTGCCCAGCGACGGCGCGGTGACGATCGACCTGGAGGGCGACTCGATCTATACGCTGACGACGACGACCGGCCAGCATAAGGGCGAGCCGGCGCACGCCATTCCCGCCCCGCGGCCGTTTCCGCTGCCCTACCGCGACGACTTCGAGTCGTACCGGCCGGGCGACACGCCTCGCTATTTCACGGACCAGAAGGGCACCTTTGAGGTGTGGGACGAGCCGGGCCACGGCAAGTGCCTGAAACAGATCGTGCCGCGAGAGGGGATCATGTGGGAGTACATGCGGGGTATCGTCAAGCCGTACACGGTGATCGGCGACCAGCGATGGACAGACTACGCCCTCTCGGCCGATGTCCGCATCGACGCCGGCGACGTGGAACTGGGCGGGCGGTACGGCGACCAGAACAAGCTCTCGTATCGCTGGGTGCTGACCAAGGACGGGAAGTGGAAGCTCAGGTACCAGGAGAAGGTTTTGGCCTCGGGCGCAATCGCCGGCTTCGACGCCGCACAATGGCACGGCATGAAGATTGTCTTTCAGGGCGACCGTATTTCCGGCTATATCGATGGTCGATTGTTGGCCCGCGCAGGACGCGTCGCGATCCAACGGCATGGCCTATCTAGCCAGTACGTACGACGGCAATTTGTTCGACAAAGTGACCATAACGCCTTGACGCCTCGTAGCCCCAGAGCAGCGAAGCGGTGCCGCCCCTCCGGGGCTTGAAACACACGTTGGAGCTCCCGCCCAAGGCGATTCTCTTTCGCCACTCCGCGGCTGATTCTTACCGCCCCAGGATCAAATCGCCCACGGTGTCGACCCGCTTGCTCTGCACGTCGCCGAACCAACCCATGAAGGAGGCCCGGCCGGGGCCGTCGTCCTCGTTCAAAACCACGCACATGCCAAGGTTCGCGCCCACAGCCGGCTTGAACGGCGCCACCCGCGACCAGGGAATCGCCACCACGTAGTTCATGTCTCCGCGGTCGGCACTGGCTCGCTTGCACGATACGCGGATGTCTTTGGCCAGGCCCTCGGGGGCAAGAGAACTGGCCGAGAGGAAACAGTAGGCCGCGGGACCGTCCTTCGTCAGCGCCGCGGCAATGTCGTACTTGCCCGGCTTCTCCGCCGCCTCGCGGGCCGGATCGACGATGAACTGCAGGCCGTCGCCGGCCCAGAGGTCGGCCCCCGTCTTGTTGTTGGCAAAAACGTCGTCCGTCACCTTCACGCCCAGGTACAGGTACTTGTCGTCCCAGAGTAACTGCACTGTGGCGGAAAGATCCGACGGGCCTTTCCATTGGGTCTTCTGCCGATCGTACGCGAAATACTGCCGGGCCTGGTTGATGTGTTGCACGGGCGATCGCGTCCAGTCCGCCTCATTCATCGAGCCATCAAGCTTGATCGGCCCGGTAGCCCGCGGCACGGCCGCAAAACCGGCCACCGGCCGTTCGCTAGTCACTGTTCGGCCCGAGGCGTCGCTCACGCCGGCCTTGACGCGATAGATCGTTAAGGGATCAACACCGGCCAGCGGCACCAGGATGTCGGCGGTGGCCTTGCCGTCGATCGTCGTCGTGCCCTCGGCAGCGTCGCCAAAATAGGCGGCGGTCGGGCCGAAGCTGCCGAACTCGCCGTTGATCACGGAAATCTCGCCCGTCAGGGCCAATCGCCAAGTGACGTCCTGCTTCTCGGCCGAATAGTTCTTCACCAGCAGGCGGACGGCCGGCGCTTTGCCACCGACCGGCGCGACCGGCAAGAGTCGGACCGCCACGCGGCCGGTCACCGGCACGCGGGCGTGCAGCTCGCCGCTGCCATCTTTCAGCTTCACGACCAGACTGCCCTCGCGGGCGTTGCTGGTCTGGGGTACCGTGATGAAGCAGGTGCTAACGGATGATTGACCCGATCCGTCCGAACCCTCGTTACGAATAGTCCATGTGGGAGGCCCGATTAGTTCCACAGTTCGATCGTTGGCAAACGATACGCTCAATCTGCTCGCCACTCCCTTGATCAGCCCTTCCGGAAGCGACGTTATCCGCACCGGCGATGCTCCCAATTTGTCCGGCAGTTCCCCTGCGCCGCCTTCGTAGAGCAGCAACGCCGGGTCCTCAGTAACCGTGAGTGCCAGGCCCTTGCCGGCGGCGTTCAGTTCGCTCCGCCGCCCGTCAATGTCGATTATGGTGACTTTGTCCACGCCGGGCATGGGCAGCCAGATATCGGCGCGGCCCTTGTCCTTCCATAGCACCTGCAGGGAGCGGTTGTCGCGATCGCGGAAGAGGAAGGCGCTGGTGCCGTTGTTGTAAGTCTTCTGCCCCACGAACTTCTTGATCGAGATGCCGTTGACCATGTTGTAATAGGCCACGGCGTCGAGCTTCGGGCAGTAGCGACAGTAGCGGGCGTCGAAGACATTGTGGGCCTCGCTGGAAGTGCCGGCCAGCTTGGCGTCGCCGTCGGGATACATCATGTCGAACCAGGAGATATTTTGCCCGCCGCAGGCGAAGAACAACGTCAGCTTCTTCACCAGCGTGGTGGCCACGACCTGGCGGAGCATACCCTGGCTGTTCAGGCCGATTTCCGTAGCCCAGATCGGCTTCCTGCCGCCATACTTCGCAAAATACTTGTCGTAGAGTTTGAACGTGCCCGGTATGGCGGACCAGTCCTCGTAGGCGTGGAAATCGACCACGTCGCAAAAGTTCTGGAAGCCAGCCTGGAAATACTCCTCAACTGGCCCCATGGAACTGGCGATCACCGTGATGCCCGGATCGATCTTCTTGACTTCCTCGTAGATCGCCTTATAGGCCGCCACGTTCGCGCGCACGCGTTCGGGATTCAGCGGCGGCTCGTTGCCAAGATCGATCATCAAGGGGCGAATCTTGCCATACCGGGCAATCCAGTTCCGCACGCCCTGCCGCAGGGCTTTTTCATCGTACTTCTCCCATCCGCCGTCATGGTGCTCGATGGCGGCGGCGGGCGAGCCTGTGAGTACGCCCATGCCCAGCTTCTCACACAATTCAATGGTCGGGGCATAGGGCTCATAGGGCGGATCGGCCGACCAGCCGCCCCAGATGCCGCAGACGCGAATGCCCAGCCGGTCGCTCAGGTAGAAGCATTCGCTGATGCGGTTGTCCCAACTGCGGCTAGTGAAGGGAATCTCCTCCGGCTTAAACTGCTTGGCCGCCGCCTTGGGCAAAATGGCCAGCGAGGTAAAGTTGTGGAAGGGCTCGTCGCCTTCGCGTGGAATTTCGGCGTGCAGTTCGTAGTAGCGGCCCAGTTCCAGACCCGCGCCGCCCAGATCGAGCTGGCCCTCATAGACATAGTTCTTCCCCTCGCGCCGTGGCGAACCGAGGGCGACATTGACCGCCGGCCCCTGCTCCGCGCCCCAGTAGTCGCGGAGGATGCACGAAACTTCCTTCTGCTTTTCGTCCAGCGGTTTGGTCGCCACCACGCTGATCGCAACGGTCCGCTTGTCCTCCGGATAGAGCAGGTTGCCCATCTGGGACGTGGCAAAGAGGATGCGATCGACCCGCTTGTCCTTCTTCGGCGCCGCCGAGACAAAGGCCGCCGAGATCTCATCGATCCAGAAGCGGCCCACGGCCTTGTTCAACTGTACGCGGAAACGGGCGGCAGATACGCCCTTGGCCAGCTCGATCCGCTTGGAAATCGGCTGCCAGCTCTTTCGGCCAAAGAGATCGGCCAGCACGATGGAATCGACCGTCCTGCCCGCGCGATCGATGCACTCCAGAGTCACCACGCCGTCGAAGGAGCTATCGGGCGATTTCAGCTCGCTCTTGCAGGCCAGGCCGATCTGCCAGAGCCCGGGGGCTGCGGCGAAAGTGGCCGTGGTCATCGAGCAGGGTTTTTCCGCGTCTTCAGCCGGTTGCTCGAGGACCAGCGATTGCCGGCCCTTGAAGGCCGTTTGCCGGTCGATGGATACGCGGCCCTCGCTCGTCCAGCCGGCAGGCAACTGCCTGGCCGACTCGAAATCATTTTGGAACGAGGCGGGCTGAAGAACGGCCGCTTCCAGAACCTCGGCCCGAATGTCGCCCAGGTAGATCACCGGCTGCTTGACTTGCCCGTCAGGCCCGGGGCCGATGATCATCGCCACGAGCCGCGCCGGGCCGTGCCACTTGCCGTCGTTGGCGCCGCCCCAATGCTCGCCCCCGACGACATTTTCCGGCTTGATTACCATGTCGTGCCATTGGCCGTCGGCCACGATCGGAAGGCCGCCGGCCTGGTGGCACTGCTCGGTGCTATCGATCAGCCGCAGGTTCATCGACTTCACGTTGTCGGTCTTGACCTTCAGTCGGATGGCGGCGAGATCCTTCATCTCGATTTCCGCCAGGCCACGAATGGTTTGCACGTAGCGGCCGCCGCCGCCGAAATCGCCAGCAAGCTTGAAACACGATTGTCCTTTTTTGGGCTGGTCCTTGACGAGGGTCAACGAGCCTTTGGCCCCGGCGAACTCCTGGCCGTTGTCGAAGATCCACTCGCCCTGGTCATCGGGCCCGTCGAGCCGGACGAGGGTCTTGATGTCGGCCACCGCCGCGGTAGCTGGCCGCCGCGGGGCCGCGATCGCCTTCATGCCGCTGAGCCAGATCGTGCGGACCTTCGTGTCGCCCGAGCGGCCAAGCACGATATAGATGCCCTTGCCCGGCCCGTGCCAATTGCCGTCATTGGCGCCGCCCCAATATTCGTACTTGGCGACCAGGGGCACGGCGTCGGGCGTGCCGCGCTTGGCAAAGAACCGCGCCAGGGGAAAGACGATCGGCTGCCAATCGCCGCTCTGCGGGTACTTCAAATTGATCTGGTGGCACTGGCCGCTGCTGTCGGTGACGCGCAGGGTGAATTGATCGCCGCTGGGGTCGCGGAGCCAGAAAGAGATTTCCTGGATGTCGGTTTCCGGCAACAGGTCCTTTCCGCAGGCCTGTACGTAGTTGCCGCCCTTGGTGAAATCGCCTTTCAGGCAAAGACTTTCCTTGCCGTTGTGCGCGATGGTCGTATCGACGAACAGCTTGCCGGTCGCGCCGGGAAACTCGCTGCCGTTGTCGAAGGTCCAGCCGAAGTTGTCTCTAGCCGAGCCGGAGAGCAGTTCGGTCATCGATTCGGCTGCCCCGGCGCCGATGGGAATGAGCAGGGTCAAGAGAGTTACGAGGGTCGTTTTCATAGGTGGGCTTTCTTCGGAGCGCGGGGTTTGTCACCGCTTTTTTTCGCCGCAGAGCGGCTTTTCTACGATCTGTGTCTTAGGTTGCCATTTATCCCTGAAAAGCAAAACAGAATCAAAAGCGGTGATAAATCCCCGCACTCGAAAGTCCCTAGGGCGCCACCAACGGCGGCCGGTCTTCCAACCGTTGGCCCCAGGTCTTGTTGGGCTTGGGTCCCATCTGCAATACCAGTTCACCGCCGGCTGCCAGCTCAGCGTGGCTGAACCACGAACGCGTCAGGGGCTTGCCGTTGAGGGTCGCCGACTGCACGAACCGGTTCGCCGCCGAATTGTCCTTGGCAATGATCGTAAACGTCTTTCCCCGGTAATAGCGGGAATCAAGATGGATCGTGGCCTTGCGGACCAACGGACTGCCGATCACGTAGACGCACGACGTGGGGTTCACGGGATAGAACCCCAAGGCCCCCAGCACGTACCAGGCCGACATCTGCCCGCAATCGTCGTTGCCGCACAACCCGTCCGGGGCGTTAAAATAGAGTTTGGTCATCACATCACGGATGCGGGCCTGCGTCTGCCACGGCGCACCGGCAAAGTTGTAGAGATAGGCCGCGTGGTGGTCGGGCTCGTTGCCCTGCACGTATTGGCCGATCAGCCCGGTGATGTCCGGCGTCTCCGCAGAAAGGATGGGACGGTTGTCGCTGAACATCTGGTCGATCTTGGCGCAGAATGCCTGATCGCCGCCCATCAGTTGCACGAGGGCTGGCACATTCTGCGGCACGAAGAAGCTGTATTGCCAGGCCGTGGCCTCGGTGTAATCGGCCCAGAATAGCTGGTAGGCGCTGAACGGCTCACGCCACTTGCCGTTGGGCAACTTGCCGCGCATGAAACCCACGCTCGGATCGAAGACGTTGCGGAAGTTCTCGCTGCGAGCGAAAAACAGTCGGGCGTCGTCGGTCTTGCCCAGCATCTGGGCCATGCGGCCCAGGCACCAATCGTCGTAGGCGTATTCCAGCGTTCGCGAGACCGACTGGTTCTGGTTGGCCCGCGGAGTGGTCGTGTCGTCGCTGGAGGGTACATAGCCCTTGGCGCGGTAGTCGGCCATGAAGTCGCGGTCCTGCATCAGGGTGTCACGGGCCGCCTGGTAGACCGCCTCCACGTCGTAGCGGCGGAACCCCTTGGCGTAGGCCTCAGTGATCACCGGAATGGCGTGGTTGCCGATCATGCACCACGTCTCGTTGCCGGCCAGTGACCAGACGGGCAGCGAGTGATGGCCGAACTGCCGGTAATGGGCCAACATCGTGCCAATAAAGTCGTCAACCCGCTGCGGCTGGACGATCGCCAGAAAGGCATGCTCCGCCCGGAACGTGTCCCAAAGGGAGAACGTGCCGTAGTTCTGGAACCCTTCCGCCTTGTGGACTTTGTGGTCCAGGCCGCGGTAGCTGCCGTCGGCGTCGTTGTAAAGCGTGGGGGCCATGGCGGCATGGTACATGGCCGTATAGAAAGTATCGCTTGTGGCCGGATCGATGGCCTCGACCTCGATGCGGCCCAAATAGCGGCGCCACTTCGCTTGGGCAGCCGCGATCGTTCCCTGGAAGTCCCAGGCGGGGATTTCGGCGGCCAGGTTCTTGCGGGCCCCTTCGAGACTTACGCCGGAAATGCCCACCTTCACCAGGACGGGCTTGCGGGAGTCGTTGTAGTTCACCTGGGCGGTCACGCGGGACCCTTTGACCTCCAGGTCGCGAACCGCTTTACCGTCGGACTTGATGACAAAGGAATCGAACGGCCGGGAAAACTCGGCGACGAAGAAACAGGTCTTGTCGGCAGCCCAGCCCTTGCTGCGGCGATAGCCGGTCAGCATGTTGTGCCCTACCGCCGTTACGCTGCCCTCCAGGCAGACGTCCGCCGGCTCGTTGGCAATGCCCCGCACCAGGTCGAAGGCGAGGGATGCCGGTTCGCCGCTCAAGAAACGGTATTTGTGGAAGCCGGCGTGGGCAGTCGCCGTCAGCTCGACTTTGACCTTCGGATTTTGCAAGAGGACGCTGTAGTAACCGGGTGTGGCGACCTCATCAGCGTGCGAGAACGGGCAAAGATAGCCTTCCTTGTTTTGCGGCGGTGGCGTGGGGCCCAGCGGTGTTATGCGAATGTCACCCAGGTCAGGGCAACCCGTTCCGCTGAGATGGTTGTGACTGAAGCCCAGGATGGCCTTGTCTTCATAGTGATAGCCGGAACAGTGCTCCCAGCCGGTAAGGCCAGTATCGGGGCTGAGCTGGACCATGCCGTAGGGGACGGTCGCCCCGGGATAGGTGTGGCCGAAGGTGGCGGTGCCCACGATCGGATGGGCAAGTTCCAACGGCGTTGGTTCAGCCGCCGGGCAACGCGCCGCCAGCGCCAGCCAGGCACAGAAGGTGATCGATAGAAAACGTTTCATGGTAAGGACCCTTTTCATTTGTGGCGCGGGAATTCATTCCCGCTTTTGTTTTTTGGTTTTCCGACCCCGCGACCCCACTTCGCTTGCCGAGGTGGTGAAGGAGATTGATGGCTAAATCCGACACGCATACCCTCTCCACGACCCCACCTCGCTTGTCGAGGTAGTGAAGGAGATTGATGGCTAAAGTGGCCGACGCGGTATCTTTTTTGCGACCCCGCCCGGTTCACCCGGGTGGTGAAGCAGATTGGCGGCTGTGGGCTGGTCTAGCCGTCAATCTTGTTCACCAACCCGGGCGAGCCGGGTGGGGTCCGGATATTCCTTCAGTTTGCGCAGTAGCCGTCACCTAAGTCACTTTCCCCCGCTCGACTCGCGGATCACCAGCGTGCAGCCCAGCAGGATGTCGCGGGGCGGCAGGCTGCGGTCCTCGATCCGCTCGATCATGGCCCGCACGGCCGCGGCACCGATCTCCCGGCTGGGCTGGCGGACCGTCGTCAGTGGCGTGGATAGCAGGTGGGCATAGGTGTCGTCGTCCACACCCACCAGCCGCACGTCCTGTGGCACGCGGATGCCAAGCCCCTGCAGGCCCTGCAACAACCGCGCCGCAGTCCAGTCGTTGGCGCAGACGAATGCCTCCGGCAGCCTGCTTGTGAGCTCTTTGAGGAATTCCTTATCGGCCGGGTCGCCGCGGCGGACCCAACTCTCACGGCAACTCAGGCCGTGGCGGCGAAGCGCGCAGCGGTAGCCCTCGGTGCGGGCGTCCACCGTCGGCGCCGAGAGCGGCCGCGCCACGTGCTCGATGTGCCGGCATCCCCGTTCCAACAGGTGGTCGGTCTGCATGAAGCCCACGCGAAAGTTGTCCACGCCCACCACGTCGAAACGGCTGCGCTCGGGAAAAGCAGTCAGGTCGCGATCCAGCAGCACCAGGGCAATGCCCGCCTCGTCGAGCGTCTCCGCCGCCTGGCAATTGACGGCTTCCATGCCCGGCATCAACTCCGCGGGGGCAAAGAAGACGCCGGCGAACTTCTGGACCACGCAATGGCGGCAGAACTGCCGCATCGATTCCGCGGCGTCGGCCTCGCTGGGTCCGGCCGTGTCGAACCAGACCAGATGGAAGCCGTCGACGTGGGCCAGGCGGGTGATTTCCGCCCCCAGCGGCCCAAAAATGCCCATCTTGTCCAGGCTCGGCACAAGCAGTCCCAGCGGGCGGGTCTGCAGCTTAGGCGCCCCCTTGACCACCGACGGCGCACCCCGCCGTCGCTGTAGCAGACCGGCCGCTTCCAGATCGCGCATCGCCCGGGCAACCGTGGGACGCGAGGTCTTGAACTTCCGCATCAACTGCATGTCGGTGGGCACGCGATCGCCTGGCCCGTACTCGCCGCGGAGAATGGCGGCGTGGACGTGCTCGTAGATCTGCTCGTGCTTCCACTTCTCGGCGTTGTCGAGCTCCATATTACTTCTTGCCTTGATACACCCGCACAAAATCGATGTACATGTCGGCCGTGCCGTGGTATCGCGAAAGGTCTACCGGCCAGCCGCCGCCGGTGGCCAGGTTGAGCATGAAGAACAGCGGCTTCTGCTTGCTCACCGGCAACGTCGGGTGGCGGACCACCTCGATGTTGTCGCAGTAGTAGATCGTGTCGGTCTCGGTGATCTTGCAGCCGTAGGTGTGCATCGCCTCGTACCAGGTGGAGGGGATGCCGAACCGGCTCATGTGCGTCGGGCTCTTCGTGCGGTAGAACTTGTCCGTAAGGGCCTCTGCCGCCGACCCCTTCTGGCTCCAGGCATGGGGCGTGATCATGTAGATATCGTGGGCGTTGGGATGGCCCGGACCTTCGCCGCCGTAGGCCTCGAGGATGTCCAGCTCATCGCAAGGCTGATTGACGTTGCTCAAATTGTCGGTCAAAAGCCAGAAGGCCGGCCAGGCGCCGACGGCGTTGGGGCCGATAAAGCGGGCCTCAAAGTAGCATGGCACCGTGGCCTTGACGCCGCTGCCGTCGCTCTTCACCGAGCAGATCAGGCCCGCGCTATGCAACTGGTCGCTGGCCCGAATCCGCAGGTAGGTATCGACCTGGGCGAAGGGGTCCTTGGGCGATTGGTGGTCGGTGAAGGGGTGGAAGCTGAAATCCTGCCAGCCGTGCGGCGGCTTGTGGTCGTAATAGGTGGCCTTGGTGTTGTCTCCGCCGATGGACAAGGGGCCGCTGAAATCGTCGGCGAACAGCAGCGACATGCCTTGGGCCGCCGGGGCGCGTCCTTGGGCATGCCCTCGTTCCACGACACGCCGCCTTTGTTATAGAGTTGGAGATAGCAATTGTCCTTGAAGTTCTTGCCCTCGCCGGTGATCGTTACGCACAAGGGGCCGTGCGGATACTGGTCGGCGGGAAAGACGAACGAGCCGCGGCCCTGGGCGTCGAACGCGAACTGCGCCACGGTAGAGTCGGCGCCGAAGCCCGGCCCTTGTTTCCAGCACCTGGCGACGGCAGTCTTGAAAGCGGGCGCGGAGAGGACGATCTTGGTATCGCCCTTGACGGCCGAGCAATAGTCGGGCGAGACGACGGCGATCTCCCGGTCGCTCAGCGTTTCCTCGGCGCTGGCGTCGGAGTCGACGCCGACCGCGTCGAAGAACACGTTACCCTCGACGGCGCTGCCCGGCGTGCTCACCTCGAAGAGGAACTCCTTGATCGGATAATCGAGCTTGCCGTTGCGGTCGCCTCCCCAGCTCTCATGGGGGCGGTCCAGATCGACGACGATCTCTTTCCAGCCCTTGAAATCGATCTTCATGGAGGCCGCATCGCGGTACTTGTGGGTCTCGCCGCTGGCATCGGTGAGGTACAGCCCATAGCCGCTGCCCGAGCCGTCGCCATAGACCATGAACCTCATTTTGTGGATGGGCGCCTGGATTTTGACGGTGTTGAGAATGCCCAGGTACTGGCCGCCGCCGGTGAAATGGTAGTGGAGTTTCAGGCACTGCCGGCCCTCGAAGGGATGCTCGGTGGAAAGCTGCACCGAGGCGTTTTCGTTGGGAATGCCGACCACCCACACCTTGGGCAGCGAGGATGCCTTTTCGTAGTCCTGGACCATCACCGGGGTGGCGGCCAAGGCGGTGGCGGCCGCGGCGACGAGCGCGGCGGGCACAAGCAATGCGAGGAACTTTTTCACGTGCAGAGTCTCCGTTGGGCAGGATGTAAGGTCGTGGGAATCCCCAGTTATCGGCAGCGCGGCCCAGGTGCGCAGTCCCCAAGAAGGAAAATGGGGGGCCGAAACATGTCATAAACATGATCTTACATCCACTTTACAAGCATTGCAAGCAGCAGGGCGAATTTTTGCAAGACTATTCAGTTTAGCCGCGGAGTGGCGGAAAAGAGTAGCCTGGGCGTAAGCCCGAGGAAAGGAGGTCCACCCTAGCCCCACCACCCTCAAACATGTCATTACAGGTTTTTCCGGAATCCGCGGACATGTTTCTTGTCATTCCTGGTGATTTCGATTAGATTGATCAATGCTGCTTTCTTTCGTGGGTCCTGGGATTGCCCCCGCATTTGTGGGGGCAAGGAGTCATGCATCGCAAAGAGTTGTCATTGGGTTCGCGCCTGCCAGGGCGTTTGGCTCCCATTTGCGGCTATTCTTGCGATCTTGCCTCTCATTCGGGTGAAACTGAAAACCAATCACCGTATTGCTCTATAGGAGTTCTGAACATGAGAAGCCGAGTTCCTGATCGATCGCTAAAGGCGGGCGAGCGCTCCCATCGCATGGTAAAGACTATTTCGCTTTTCCTAGCAGTCGTTGTCGTGGCTGGATGCCTTCTGCCCGCGCCGGTCGCCGCACAAGGGATAACCTCCACGTGGACCGGGGCGCTGCAGCGTCTCCGCGACCGCAGAATATCAGACGTTGAATTGGAGCGACTCCGGAAACTGGTCGGCTGGTGTGCCGGGCAGCACCGCGGGCATAACCAACGCCGATACGGCCGTTTTCACCGGTCCCGACACTGCGAGCTTCCTCACGGTTCTCACGCCTGCCAACTTGAATATTGCGAACATCACCTTCGACGCAACGGCCAATCTCAGCAACGATTGGGGCTGGCGAATCGGCCAGTCCTCCGGCCCCGCCATCCTGTTAACCGATGGCGGCACGATCCAGACCACGGCCGCCGTAGCGTGCAATACTAATCAGATCAGCGCCCCGCTCGTTCTCACGGGCACGTCCTACACCTTCACTTCCAACGCTCCCGATCAGTACGCGCTCGTTATCGCTGGCGGAGTCTCGGGGACGACCGGGTTCACGACGCTAATGCTCAACGGTACTACTGGCTCGGACGGCAATACCTATAACACAGCTCAGGTAACTGGCCCCATCTCGGACGGCACGGCCACTTCCGTGGCCGTCAACATGGCAGGCCCCGGCGCCTGGATCATTTCAGGAACCAACACTTACAGCGGCGGCACCACTGTCAACGGCGGCATCCTGGTGCTGCAGGGCGGCGGCACTTTCAGCGGCGGCATCACTATCAACGCCGGCGCCCAGGTTCAAGTGAACGGCTCTGATGCCAGTTTCGGCGCGGCCAACAACACGGTCACCATCAACGGCGGAAGCATCCGCTTTTACCAGTCGTTCGCCACGAATTCCGCCCGGGCCTTCGTGATCGGGACGGGTGGGGCGGCGATCGACACTGATACGTTTACCTCCAACGGAACAACGATCGGTGGGAATATCAGCGGCGCGGGTACAATTACCGCTTACGGTGTTTATGGCTACGGCAGTAGCATCCTTACGCTAGGTGGCAACAACAGTGGATTCTCTGGCGGCGTCAACGTGTCTAGTGGCGGAAGCGTCCTCACGTTGAGCGGTTCTGCGTCCAGTGGCACGGGGCTGGTCAACTTGGGAACTTATTACAACAGCAACACCCTCAATCTCCTCAGCGATACCAGCACCACGTTCATCACGTCAAACGTTCAGGTTCCAGGGTACGCGACCACGACCATTAACGTGGACCAGGTGACCAGCGCCGGTTCCAACCAAACACTCACTTTGAACGCGGTGACCACGTCGAGCGGCGGTACCCTGAATATCACTTCCGGCCACGGCTACAGCTTGGGCATGGGAACTTTGACGGCAGGTGGCAGCCTGCAACTCAACCCCACGAGCGCCAACGTTGCCATCGGAACTCTGAACGGAACTTTCGGTTATTACCAGAGCAACTCCCTTACGCTCGGGGGCACAGCGACGGGCAATACGATTGGAACGATCAGCGCATCGGGGGGCTACGGCCCCAGCGTCAATGTTGCCAGCGGCGTCTGGACGTTTACTGGCCCGAGCACGTATGGCGTCCCCACCATCGTCAACGGCGGTCAATTAGTGGCCGGTTATACCACCAACACCGCCAACGCCTCGTCCTTCGGCACGGGCGACGTCACGCTCAACGGCGGCACGCTGGCCAGCGTGCCGGGCGCGACGAGCTATATGATCGGCAACGTGATTGCCGGTAGTGGACCACACTGGATCAGCCCCGGCAATGGCGGCATCGGCACGCTTGCCATAGGAGGAGGGCTGACCCTCAATGACAATAGCACCCTCAGCTTCAACGTCGCCAGCCCGACCAGCCTCTCGCAGATTGTCACCGCCGGCGCCCTGAGCTTCAGCGGCGGTGGAACGGCGACGATTGTGGTCCCCTCGCTTAGCGCCGGCCACAGCTATGAGATTATGAGCTTCGGTTCGCAGAGCGTGAGCACGAGCGACTTCACCATCGATTTCCCCAACGGCAGCCCAGCACCGTCGAACTATACGCTTACTCTCACGGCAGGTCAGTTGGATGTCGTGGATAACGCCACCGCCAATACCTCGACCCTTGCTCTGAGCAACACGGCTGTTTCCTTGCGGACCATGCAGGGGCAGGCCGGCACGGTGTCGGTTACCCTCAGCGACACCAACCACGCCATGGCCGCCAATTTCTCGGCCACGCCAGGCCCCACCGTCACGGTCACACCGAGCACGGGAACGGTAGCCGCTTCGGGCAGCCAGTCCCTGACGATTGGCCTCGCAGATTACAATACCGTTGGACCGGTTTCCGACACGGTGGCGGTCACTAACACCTCCAACGGCAATGATCCTTTCAATTCCGCCGGCAACGTCGTCAACGTCACTGCCGCAGTGGTCACGAACCGCGTAGTTACGGCGTCGGCCCTTACCGGTGGGATCCATGCGGGTGTGGGCGGCGCGGCCCCCTTCACCCTTAGTACGACGGGCGACGACAATTCCTATACTCGCGTGACCGTCAGCAATCTGGCCGCGCCGGACTCCAATGGCATGATCGTCACTGGTGGGTCCAACCCGGTTTTTAGTTCTCCGTCGGTAACCGACATGCGGTACCTGACCAGCACGACCGCCCTGACTCTGGGCAGCGTCTACAGCGGAACGTTGACCTTAACCACCAATGGCGAAGGATTGCCCGGCGAGTCGCCCATCAACGTCAGCGTACCCTACTCCGTCACCGTCTTCAGCGGCGACGCGAACTGGACGAACACGGCGGGCGATAATACCTGGGGCAACGACGGCAACTGGACCGACGCGCTCTCGTCGGCCACGCTCGGGGCCCCCGGACTTTCCGGCTCGGCCAGCGCCAACGACCAGGCGAATTTCATGGGCGCAGGCGGCAACATCATCCTTAACAATACCAGCCCCCATGTCGCCGCGGTCAACTTCAGCAGTACCAGCGCCGCCTACAGCATTGTGCAAGGCAGCGGCAGCGGCGCGCTGCACCTGAACGACGGCGGCACCATCCAAGTGGCCGCCAGTAGCAACGGCTGGAACAACGTCAATGTCCCGGTGATCCTGGACGGCACCACCGCCAGCTTCGTGAACAACGGCCCGGCGATTGGCCCGATTACTTTCAGCGGTCCGGTCAGCGGCAGCACCGGCGCCACCGTCCTGACGCTCGCCGGCAGCAACGACCTTGGCTGGGCCTTCGACACCATCAGCGGGAATATCTCCAACGGCTCGGCCACATCGCTGGGCGTCGTCATGAACGGCACCGGCGAGTGGTTGATTACTGGAAGCAACAACTCCTACAGCGGCGGGACCACCGTCAACAGCGGCATCCTCCGGCTCGCCGGCAGCGGCACGTTCAGTGGCGGCATTACCGTCAATGCGGGCGCTATGCTGGAGGTTGAAATCTCCGATGCTAATCTCGGCGCACCCTCCAATGGCATCGTCCTCAACGGCGGCAGCATGCAGTTTCTAAACGGCCTTTACGAGAATAACGGCAACGGGATTATCCCCATCACCGTCGGCGCTGCTCGTGCGCTCGTGATTGGCAGCGCGGGCGGCACCATCTTTAGCCAAGGCAGCAACGGTGCGACTCTCGATACCATCGCCAGCGCTATTTCCGGCAGCGGTCAGCTCACGGCTTACGGCTTTGCGAATTACAACTCGACCAACTTGACCCTCACCGGCAATAACCGTGGCTTTTCCGGCGGCCTCAGTCTTCCCAACGGCGGGGTGCTCGAATTGGACGGCGCGGCTTCCAGCGGCACCGGACCGATTGATATTCCGAATCAATTTTCGACCAGTGCCCTCAACCTTCGCAGCAACACCAGCGCCACGTTCTTGACTTCCGGTATTGTGCTTGGTGGCTGGGACACCCTGAATCTATCGCTGGATAACGTATCCTCCGGAACGGGCAATACCATCGGCCTAAGCACCTTCACGGCAGATGGCCTTGCAGTCTTGAATGTCACCGGAAGCCACGGCTACAACCTGAGCATCGGGACGTTGACCAGTAGCGGCGATACTCTCAATCCCACGACGGCCAACGTCGCGATCGGAACTATCACCGGAAGTCTGAATAATCCCCTTACCCTCGGCGGTACGGCGACAGGCAATACGATCGGGCAAATCAGCATGTATGGCAATGGCGGCTTGAACGTTACCGGCATGTGGACGCTTACTGGGCCCGGCAACTACTCCGGACCCACCACCATCAGCGGCGGCACATTGCAGGTCGGCAACGGCGGCAGCGGCGCGAACATCGGTGGCACCAATGAACTGACGCTGAACAACGGCACGGTCATCTTCAATCATGCGGACGGCGTGACGTTCGTGGCCAGCATCAGCGGCACCGGCAACCTTGTGCAGACGGGCAGCGGAGTGCTTAGCCTGCAGGGAAACAACACCTTTAGCGGCGTCACCACGGTCAGTGGAGGCACGCTGCAACTTGGGAATCCCTCCGGCCTGGGCAACAGTGCCCTGGTGGCCAATGCCACGGTCGACCTGTACGGCAATAGCCCCACGATCGTCTCGCTCGCTGGTTCCGGTACCATCACTGACAGCATCCCCTATGGCATGCCCACACTCTCAGTGAGCGGCGCGTCGACGACCCAGTTTAGCGGCACGATCAACGACGGCGCGGGCACGACGACGCTGGTGCAGGACGGGCCCGGCACGTTGATCCTTAGCGGCACGAACACCTACAGCGGCGGGACGTTCGCTGAGGGCGGCATCCTGGAAGTGACCACGGGCGCCGCCTTGCCTGCCGGACAGAGCTTGAGCGTCGGCGCTGGCGGCACGTTTATTTTCGATCCCACGGCCGCGGCCGCGCCCCTGGGCTCGGGCGTGGCGTCGGCTGGCGCGGTGACCGCAGTGCCCGAACCGGGAACGCTGGCGCTTCTGGCCATGGCGGTTTGCGGTTTGGTGGCCTGCCGGCGGGTCGGGTCGCGGAGGAAACAGTAGGCCGCTCGACGGTTGTTGTTCCGGCCCAAAACGATCGTGCGGGCCGGAACAAGCTTGCGCAGTTCCGGCAATAGACTATGGGCCACGAAGCAGCTTGCCGTCGGAACTGCGCAGGCTTGTTTCGGCCTGCGCGACACCGAGTTCTCTCAAACTGTAAACGCCACGCCACGACCCCATCCCGGCTCGTCCGGGTGGTGAAGGAGGCTGAACGGCTAGCACGGAAGGCAAATCCTAATTACGACCCCATCCCGGCTCGTCCGGGTAGTGAAGGAGGCTGAACGGCTAGCACGGAAGGCAAATCCTAATTACGACCCCATCCCGGCTCGTCCGGGTGGTGAAGGAGGCTGAACGGCTAGCACGGAAGGCAAATCCTAATTACGACCCCATCCCGGCTCGTCCGGGTGGTGAAGGAGGCTGAACGGCTAGCACGGAAGGCAAATCCTAATTACGACCCCATCCCGGCTCGTCCGGGTGGTGAAGGAGGCTGAAGTGCCATGACCTGCGGCGGAGTTCTAGCCATTCAGCCTCCTTCACCACCCGGACGAGCCGGGATGGGGTTTCAAGAACCCTTTGCATTCGACCTAGCCATCCAGCCTCCTTCACCACCCGGACGAGCCGGGATGGGGTTTCACAAACTGTTCGCATTCGACCTAGCCATTCAGCCTCCTTCACCGCCCGGACGAGCCGGGATGGGGTCGCGTATCGTCACAAATGTCGGACATCCAACCTAAAGAAAAGAAAATCCAGTCTTCCCCCCAACACGGACGGCGCCGGTTCTTGCAAGGGCTGGCCGCCGCCGGCGCGGGAGTGGCGTTCGCCGGCCAACCCCACGCGAGCGCGTTTGCCGCGGAAACGGATAGCCAGCGCAAACCGCGAGTCGCCCTGATCGATACCACGGACCTGTACCATCCTCCGCAGGACGCGGGCGACAATTTCGATCTCATCGCGGCCTACGCCCTTCCCGAGGTCGATCTCAAGGCGGTGGTCCTCGACGCCACGGAGAACTCGTTTCACCTGGAAGGGGGACCGCGCGACCCAGGCTTCATCCCCGTCCTGCAACTGAACTCGATCTTCGGCCGCAATATCCCCTGCGGCACGACGCCCTTTCTGGCCATGAAATCGCCGGGCGACAAGATGCTCGACGCCCCGGCATTCCAGCAGTTTGGCGTGGAATTGCTGCTCGATACGCTGCGACGCTCACCGCAGCCCTGCGAGATTACGGTTTTCGGCTCAGCCCGCAGCGTGGCCGTGGCCTTGAACCGCCAGCCGGATCTGTTGCGGGCCCGCGTGCGGCGGATCCATCTTTCCGCGGGCACGTGCTCCGGCAAATACCTGGAATGGAACGTTTCGCTCGATCGCCACGCCATCGTCCGCCTCCTCCGCTCCGAGCTGCCCATCGCCATCTATCCCTGTGCCACCAAGGACGGCTGCTTCGCCTACGAGGCGCACAACAGCTTTTGGAAGCTGCCGGACCTGCAATTCATCAAGCACATGAGTCCGGCCCTGCGGGCGTACCTGGTCTACGCCATGACCAACTCGCGGCGGGTTGACTTTTTGCGGGTCCTGGAGGAGGCCCCGTCGGCGGCCGCGCTGGAAAAAATCGCCCGCATGCCGCACAACGTCTGGGAAACGGCCATTTGGCTGCAAGTCACGGGTCGAAAGCTGGTCCGCCGGGCGGACGGACACTACCGCATCCTTCCCGCCGCGGAGGTCCGGCCGGACGACGCGCCGCTGCCCAACGAACTGCGGCCCTGCCGCGTGGAAGTCGATGACGACGGGCTGTTTCGCTTCAAGCTTACCGACGGGCCGAGCAACTTCACGATTTACGATCGAGGCGATCCGGCCAAGAATGAAGCGGCCCTCCGCGAGGCCCTGCCGGCACAGTATCTTTCCTTCCGACCCAGCGCTCGTAGTCCCGGCTTCAGCCGGAATTCCGGCGCTGCTCCAAGCGGGATTCCGGCTGAAGCCGGGACTACCAGCGCCGGGAAGGTCGCGGACCGATGAGGCGAATCGCACAGCGGGCATTGTTGGCGCTGACCCTAGTTGGCGCTGGGTTTGAATTGACCGCCACAGCGTGGGCCGGCGATTGGCCGGGCTGGCGCGGCCCGACCGGTTGCGGCGTCACCGATGAAACGGGCCTGCCATTGACCTGGGACGGCAAAACGGGACAAGGAGTCGCCTGGAAGACCAAGCTGTCCGGCTCGGGACACTCCTCGCCCATCGTTTGGGGCGACCGCGTCTTCGTCACCACTACGACCACGCAGACACCGGCTGAGGAGAAGGCGGGAATCCCCGACCATCACTTTGTCTGTTGCCGTGCAAGCGACGGCAAGATCCTCTGGACGTGCCGCGTCGCCCCAGGGAAGCTGCGGGCCTACATGGGCGCCTATGTGGCCCCCACGCCCGTCACCGACGGCAAGGCCGTCTACGCCACGTTCGGTTCGGCGGTGGCGGCCGCCGTCGATTTCGACGGAAAGCTGCTTTGGCACCGCGAACTGCCCGGCGGATTCAACAAGGATCCCAAAGTGCTCAATCCGGGAATCTGCGCGAGCATGGTCCTCTACCAGGACACGGTGATCGTACTGCTCGAACAGCTCGGCGGCGGAACGATCCAGGCATGGGACAAGCGAACCGGGGAAACCCGCTGGCTGCAGTATCGCGACAAGGACAAGTGCGGCCAGTGCAATACGACGCCGCTGATGATCAACGTCCGCGGCAGGCCGCAGATGGTCATCCTCGCTTCGCAGATCCTCCAGTCCCTGGACCCCGCCAACGGCCGACCCATCTGGTGGTGCACTTCCGCCCATGGGTTTGCCGCATCGCCCCTTTACAGCGGCGGCTTGATCTATGCGGACCTGGGCGACGACCGGGCGGCAGTGGCCATCGATCCGACCGGCCAGGGCGATGTCACGGCCACGCACGTGAGGTGGAAAATCCACGAGGTCAAAGGGCAGTGGGGTTCGGCCGTCGCCGACGGCGCCTACGTATACCGGCTCAATTTGACGGGCAAGCTTACTTGCCGCCGTCTGGCAACCGGCGAAAAGGTCTACGCGGAGTCGCTGGCGGACGTCTCCACGCTCGCCAGCCCACTGGCCACTGCCGACGGACGGATCTACTTTGTCGGGGCCGGCAAGAGCTACGTGATCAAGGCGGGACCGAAGTTTGAAATCCTGGGCGGCGGCCACGTGGGCGGCTGGGACATCGGGGCCTCGCCGGCCGTTTCGGGCGGCCGCATCTTCGTCCGCGACGGTGAGTCGCTGTACTGTATTAGAAAGTGATCGATACCATGCGTGCGATAAGCCTATCAACCGTCTTTCTCCTTGCACTTGCCGGTGTGGCACGTGACTCCGCCGGCATGGAGCACATCATCTTCGACTCGGACATGTCGAGCGATCATGACGATGTCGGTGACATTGCATCATTGCATGGGCTGGCCAGCTTGGGCGAATGCAAGATCCTTGCCATGATGGTCTCTTCCCGCAACGGTGGGACGCCGCTGTGCATGGATGCGATCAATACCTACTACGGCAAGCCCGGCATCCCCATCGGAGTGCCGCCCGATATCGGCGGAGTCGGGGAATACGCGGGTCAGATCGCTGCCGAATTCCCCCATCAGCTGAAGTCGGCAAAGGACTGCCCACTGGCCGCGAATCTTTACCGAAAGATTCTGGCGTCACAGCCCGATCACAGCGTGTCCATCGTCACGACCGGTTATCTGAACAACCTGAAAGCCCTGCTGCAGTCCGGGCCGGATCAGTACAGTCCCCTGAACGGCATGGACCTGGTCCGGAAGAAAGTGAAGCTTTGGTCCTGCGCCGGCGGCTGCTTCCCCAAGGGAGACGAGTTCAACTTCAGGGTTATACCTGACGCTACCTACGTTGTTGTGAATCAATGGCCTGCGCCCGTCATGTACGTGCCCTTCGACGTCGGGCAGGCCATCTATACCTGCGGGCGGTTGCCGGAGACTCCGAAGGACAACCCGATTCGCCGCGTTTACGTAGACATCAAGAAGCAGTATCCCTACCCTTCGTGGGGTCAGATTGCGATCTATTATGCGGTTCGCGGCAATCAGGGTTTATGGGGGCAAGTGACTCACGGCCGCAACCATGCCGACAAGGCTGGCAGCAACTGGTGGACGACCGAAGATGGTCCGTCGAGCGACCACGGCCAGGGATATCTACTGGAGAAAGCCAGAACCCCCGTGCGGGCGAGCATCGATGCCGCTTATCATGTTGCCGCCCAATAACGGCTCGCCGAGCCGGCCGGGCGAGCCGTCCAACCTGTGCGCCACGGTCGTTGGCGGCAACCGGGTGGACCTGCAGTGGACGGACAACGCCTATAACGAAAGCGGTTTCCGCATCGAGCGAAAGATCGACGGCGTCTACACGCAGATCGCGACCGTGGGCGCCAAGGTCACCCATTATTCCGATACGGGCCTTTCCGCCACGGCCAATACCTCCTATCGCGTGAAGGCCTTTAATTCTGTCGGCGACTCGATCTACGCCTACGTCTGGATCTACAGCGGCTGGACAGAAGTGAACCTGGTGAACCCCAGCGACCTGCCGCTATATACCTACTACCAATCGAGCGACCTGAGGATGAGGGGCGGTGATTTCAGGCCGGAGCATGTGACCTTGAACAACGACTCCGACCACGGCCAGGACGTGACGATCGACGTCGATGTGAGCGCCCTGGGGCAGGAAGGGAACTTCTATGTCTATTTCTTCTATCAGGACAACGACCATTGGTATCGGCTGAACTTTGGTGAGAAGACGTGCAAGTTCGAAAAGCGGATCGATGGCGCGACCACCCAGGTAGGACCGTCGGCGGCTATCCAAAACCTCGGCAACGGCAGCCCGCTGCAACACTGGCGGATCGAGGCGAGTCGTTCGGGCACGTTGAAGTTCATCCGCGAACTGCCATTTGCCTCGCCAACAGACAGGGCTTCGCAGCCCGCAGGCACGATTCTGGACGTCTCTGAAACCTTCAGTCTGCACCGCGGCAAGATCGGGCTTGGCGGCTGGGCCCGCACTCCTGTTTGGGAGAATTTTCACTTTTCAAGTCATTGAGGTATTCATGAAAACCGCCCTGCTCTTCACATTCGGAGTTTTCTGCATCTGGACTCCTGCGGTTTCCGCGGCGACGTCGGAGACCATTCCGCTGAAGGACCTGCCGCCTAACAGCCGGCTAGCCATTTGGGGCGACTCCATCACCGAAACGACGCTCTATCCGCAATTCGTCGAGACCTACCTGCTTGCCTGCGCCGGCCGCAAGGACGTTACTGTCTGCACGTTTGGGCACAGCGGCGAGCGGATGGGGGGCTTGCTCAGCCGGCAGTCGGACTTGGACGCCTTCAAGCCCACGGTCGTTTCGTTCAACTATGGCATGAACGACACCGAGTACTACGTCTACTCGGCGGCCAAGGGCGCTGCTTTCGACAAGACGGTCCGCGAGGTCCTGGCCATGCTCGCCGCCCGGCATATTGAGCAGAGGATCGCCGTCGGTCCCGATTTTGTCGACGACCTTTTCGGACGGGAGAACCCGGCCGCTTTCTTCCGCGGCGCCGATCCGGCGGGCCTCACAGCGGCCCAGGGGCAGAACGTGACGCTCCACCACTTCCGCGACTTCAATCGGGCCGCGGCCATCGACAGCGGGTCCGCCTTCGCCGACGTGCACGTCCGCATGGCCGACGCCTACGCCAGGGCCGTCAAGGTCATGGGCCCCAACTATGCCCTGGGCGTCCATCCGTTCCCTAACGGCCACTTGCTGATTGCCCAGGAATTGCTCAAGGCACTGGCCTGCGATGGCCAGATCGGCACAATCGACGTGGACATGCAAGGCGGCGCAACGGCGTCGCCAGGCCACAAGATCGTTCGCTCCGCCGGCGGCGAAGTGGTCCTGGAGAGCGAGAAGTACCCGTTCTGCTACCACTACGACGCGATGGCCGCCAATAGCCCATCGAACCTGGCCTCGATCCTTCCCTTCACGCCCTTCAGCCAGGAGCTTAACCGCCTGGTCTTGAAGGTGAAGAATCTCGACGCCGCGAGCGCCAGGTCGCTTGGGGCGGCGAAACCACGTCGTTCACCCGCGAAGAGCTCGCCCGGGGAGTCAATCTTGTCGAGCATTTCCCGTACACGCCCTTCGACGCCGCTTTCGCGCATGTCCTGGCGGCGGTTGCCGACAAGCAGAGTTTTGAGAACTACATGATCAAGCTCACCAGCAACTTTAACGGCAACGACAACGGCGGAAACATCGATGCGAACATGCTGGCCGTCCATGCCCGCAAAGACGCTGCTTTGAAGTCGCTAATTGTGCCCGTGCGGCATGCGATCGTGGTTGTTCCCGCGGCGCAAAGGAAGAGGCAGCGCCGATAATCACCACAGCGATGACCGCCTTTGGCACTGTGGCCCGCAGTTTCCGTTTTCACGTCGCGGCGATCCATGGCCCCGCAAGCTTTACTGCCGCCGGATTGCCGGAGGGTTTGAGCATCAACGCAACCAGCGGCGAAATCACCGGCAGTCCCGTTCGGGCCGGCGTCCACCAGGTTTCGCTTACGGCGGCCAACGGCCACGGCAGCGGATCGGCGACACTGCGGCTGGCGATCGAACTGCCGCCGCCCGAGCGGCCGGTCCTGACCAGTGCGGAAACGGCAAGCGGGACCGTCGGCAAACCGTTCAGCTACCAGATCAAGGCCAGCAACGCGCCGACCGATTTCTTCGTCACGTCGCCGGGTGCCAAGGGTACGACGCCGCCGGCATCGAGCCTTCCCCCGGGACTGACCTACGACACGCACAGCGGCCTGATTTCAGGCATCCCGCGGACTGCGGGTACCTACCAGGTCCAGATCGCCGCCATGAATGAAGGCGGGGTTTCGATTAGCCTGATCACGCTCACGGTCCGGTAGGACCGTCCGATTTGCGGTCGCCCTGTATTCGAAGAGGTCGATAAAAAAAGCCGCGAACGAGGCTTGCCCCGTTCGCGGCGTGTTGAGATCGACGGCTCGCCTTGCCGATTTTACTTCGTTGCCGCGGCGACGACGGGAATCTGCCTCGCCGTTTTGGGATCGAGACGGAAGGGCGTGTTCTTCTTGAACGACTCGATGCGGGCCAGATAGCGCTGCTTCATCTCATCGCTCTTCGTCAGATCGAGGGCCTTCTGCTGCCATTCGATGGCCTTGGCGAAGTCGCCATTCTCGGCATAGGCCGATGCCAGGACGGAGAAATTGGCGTCATCGTTGTTGCCGTTGGTCAGTTGGTAAGCCTTGCTGGCGTTAGCAAAGGCCTGCGGGCCATCGCGGAAATTCGGATCGAGGCAGGTCGCCTGGAAGAAGGCCAACTGGTTGTAGAAACTGGCGCAATTGGAATCGACGGCGATAGCCTGGTTGAAGTCAACCTTGGCCTTTTCGTATTCGCCTTTCATGTCCCAGGACATTGCCCGATCGCCGTAGGCCTGGGCAAGGCTCGGATTAATGGCCAGGGCCTGGTTGTCGTCGGCAATCGCCTTGTCGTATTCGCCCTTGTTGTACCAGATCGCGCCGCGGCTGACATAAGCCTCGGCATAGCTCGGATCGATCGCCAAAGCAAGGCTGACGTCGGCAAGGCCCTTGTCAAGGTCGTTCTTGGCGTCCCAGGCGGCGGCCCGATTGTTGTAGGCCACGGCGTAGCTGCGATTGTTGGCGATGGCCAGGGTGTCGTCGGCGATGGCCTTGTCCAAGTCGCCTTTGTCATACCAGACGGCTCCGCGCTGGGCGTAGGCCAACGCGCAGTTCGGATCGAGGGCGATCGCCTGGGTATAGTCGGCGATGGCGTTGTCGTAATTGCCTTGGTCGTACCAGGCGTCGCCCTGGTTGATATAGTAGGTGCAATTCGAATTGTAATAGCGGCCGTAGCGGGCGCCGTAATACCCGTAGCCATGGTGGCTGTAATGGTAGTGATGGGCCAGGGCCGGCACGGCCGTGGATAGCAAGATTCCGATTGCTGCAAAAAAGGGCGTAGCTCGATGCATGTCGTTCTCCTAATTGTTCGGGGTTTGTGGGGTAAGGGATTGTCGGATCCAACGGGCGATCGAAACGCAAGGTGCATGCCAAACTTTCGAGTGATCGACGTAAAGCCATTCGCTGGAGGAGATTGCGACATGCGACTTGCGTCGGCGTTGGCGGGCGAAGGGGAAATGTGCCGTCCGAATGATGGCGCTCGCAAATCAATCCGTGGCCAGTTCCGATAGGGCGGACCAATGAACCATTAGTGCGGCAAATCAGTATAGAAAGTAGCGACTAGCGATTTCGAAGGAGTCTGTCATGACCACGATTGTTCTTATCCATCCCAGCGGGCACTGCCCCAAGTTTCAGTTATTCGCTGTCTACGACGCCTCCGACGCGCATCACGTATTTGCTCTCCAGGAAATCGAAAGCCGCTACGCTGCCGAGAAAGCGGCTCACGCAATGATGGAGACTTACGAGGCCGATCATTTCCGCCGGGTCATCGTGGTGGGAGAGCCGATCGGCTAGCGACCGGCGGCCTGCCAGAAAAGCGGCCAGATTTTCCGGACTGCTTCAAAGGTTGACTTACTACGTTCTACGAAATCCTCACCGCCCGACGGTCGAGAAATAATTCCTGGCGGCGATATCGATCGCCTCGACGCTCGCCGTCGGCGGCGCACTGAAGAACTTGCAGAAGGTGGCCACCTGGTGCAGCAAGTCGCGGGGATGGCAGAACCGCAACTCGCGCCCGGCCTGCTCATAATGGCACGCCAACAAGTGGTCCAGCGCGGCCGGGCAGAACTCCAGCCGCAGCTTCTCGCACGTTCGCTGGAACAAGGTCCGGAACTGCTCGACGCTGGGATTCTCGATCTCGATCTTGTAGGGAATGCGGCGGAGGAAGGCTTCGTCCACCAGGTCGCTTGGTTCCAGGTTCGTCGAGAAGACGATGAACTGGTCGAAAGGAACGCTGAACTTCCGCCCGCTGGCCAACCCCAGAAAGTCGTAACGTTTTTCCAGGGGCACGATCCAGCGGTTGAGCAGCTCAGCCGGGGCGATTCGCTGGCGGCCGAAATCATCGATCACCAGCGTCCCGCAATTACTCTTCATCTGGATCGGCGCTTCCGAGACGCCCGTATCCGCGTTGATGGTGACTTCCAGGTTTTGCATCGTCAGCTCACCGCCGACCACGATGGTCGGGCGGCGGATCCGCACCCAGCGGTGGTCGACCTTCTCGTCGTCGATGATCTGGTCGCCGCGGGCCAGGGGCAATTCCTCGTGGCAACTGGGATCGTAGATGCGGATGATCTCGCCCCAGACGCTCACGGCGCGGGGAATCCAGATGCTCGAGCCATAGACGGCCGTGATCCGCTCGGCCACACTGGTCTTGCCGTTGCCCGGCCGTCCGTGCAAAAAGAGGCCCTTCCCGGAGGCAATGGCCAGTCCCAAGCGGCGAAACATCTCTTCGCTGAGCGTCAGGTCGGCAAAGGCCCGCTTCAAGTCCGCGAGCTGCGGCTCGAGCTTTCCCAGCGACTGCGCGGCGACGCTGGCGGCATAGTCCTTCAGCGCGACCGGCAAGGCGCCGCAGTAGGTGCCCTGCGCCGAATTTTGCCGGACTTTGTTCGTACCCGCTTCGGTGATTTCGTAGTTGTAGTCGCTCAGCGTCGCCGCGTTCTTGTGTGCCAACAGGCGCTGGGCCTTGAGCGCCTTCAGCACCTGGTCGACGACGGAAAAGGGCAGCGAAATCTGCTGCGAGATTTCCACCCCCTGCATGGTCCCGCAGTGCATGAGGCAGCGGAGGACAATCGCCTCGACTTCGCTCTCGCTGATGTGCGCGTCGGCCAGCGAGCGGGGAGCCAGGGGAAAGAATCCGCCGGACCTCGCGCCGGGACCGTTTACGACGTCCAGGTCGTCCGCCTTGGCGATTTCCTCGCCGCGAACCACAGCGCCGCGCCGCGTTCCGTCAGCCGGCTGGGTCCCGCGGCGAACCGTCGAGCCTCCTTCGTCGGCCAGCGAGACCAGGCGATCGAGCAATCCGTCGAGTTCGGCGTCCGATTCCCGTTGGGCGGAGGCCATGTTGTTACTCCTGGGCTAGAGCCTCGGCGGCATCGACGAATCGCGAACCCACCTCGAAGCAGTTCTTGTCCAACCTGCGGCACCAGGCAATCTCGATCGTCCGCCGCAGACCAGTCATCAGCACCAGACTGAACCGCTCTCCCGGATAAAGCGGCTGGCTGTGCAAAATGCCGCAACCCTTCTTGGAAATATTGGCGGTGAAAACCGCCTGCCATTCCGTCTTTCGCGGGATGGTGACGTAGTTCTGCTTCAGTTCCAGCGCGGCCCGCTTTTTGTGGCCGCGACAGCAGATGCGGACGCCGCTCCGTATGTCGTCGAAGACCGTCGGCACCGGCCCCCACTTCTCGAAGTCGTCGGCCATGGCAGCAGGTATGTTCACCTGGCAGGGCAGCGACTGGATCCAGGCGTTCACGTCTTGTGGGCAATCAATGCTATCCAGCATCGTGTCATCTCCTCGTCAAAGGCCCGGCCCGCCTGCCGATCCAGGTATTCGATCACGTTGGCCTTCCGCGACACCCGCCGGTGCGGCCGATAACTGGTCAGCGCCGCGTAGACATCGGCAATCGCGCAGAGACGGGCGAAAACGTGGATCTCCCCCCGCACCAGGCCCATCGGATAGCCGCAGCCGTCGCAGCGTTCGTGGTGACCGTAAACCATCATGAGCTGGCCGTTGGTCAGGTCGTCGCGGTCGCACAGCTCGCGGAAACCGTCGGCTACGTGCCGCTGGACGATCTGCCGCTCTCGCGGTGTGAGCTTGCCCGGCTTTTCGCGAATGTGCCGCGGCACGTGCTGCATGCCGATGTCATGCAGCAGCGCGCCTTGGCCGATCTGGAGCAATTCCTTCTCGTCGGAGATGCCCCAATTCTGGGCAAGCATGAGGCAATAAGTCGAGACGTTCATGGCATGCGTAAAACCGCTGTAGTCGTGCGACATCGTCTTCAGCAGTTCATTGATAATCAATTTCGATTCGCAGACCGTTCGCACCATTTCCTGGCTGAGATCCTTGGTCACTGACACCGCGGCGTCGCTGTCGCCTTTGGAAAGGGCGTCGGAGAGCACTGCCCGCGTGGCTTCGTAGAGGGCCTGATATCGCTCCAAGGGGGGGATGTCGTCGTTCTTGAGAATCTTGTCGCGAAGGTGTTCGCGATAGGCCTCCGCATCCATCGATTGGATGTAGAGCGTGCGGACCCCCGCGCCATGAGCCGATCAATGTCGCCCTGCTCGAGCGCATGGCTCCGCTCGCGGTAGAGCGTCGGGTGGCCCGATTTTTCGTTCAGCAAGTAGAGGTCAAACGCCAGTACGCCCGAAGCACAAAGCGTGCCTGCGGCGATTGGAATCAGCGCAGCACGATCCCTGTCACATTCAGCGAAGGCGGCCATTTGTGGCTGAAGCGTTCCCGGTTGCTCAAACGGATATATGTCCCTCGATAACATAGAACGAACTAACGGGTCGTCCACCGCGCCAAATGAAGAAACCGGCCGTTCTTCGCGAACTCGACTTCCAGACGAAACGGTTATTCACAATAGGCCCATTTGCTAATGCAGCCGTTCCCGCTGTCTCACCCTTCGCAATGGCCTGTCATTTGCCCTCCCAAGCGATATAATGCCCCCATGACCCGACGTGGAAAAAACATCGCCGTGCTAGGCTCGACGGGCAGTATCGGAAAAAACGCACTCGAAGTTATCACCAATTCGGGGGGCGAGCTTTGCGCATGGGCTATTTCCGCCCACAACAACATCGATTTGCTCTGCCAACAGGCCGCCAGCTTCCGGCCGCGATGGGTCATTCTGACGGATCCCGAAAAGCTCAGCCGGTTCAATCGTGGTAACCTGCCCCAGGGCAGCGAGTTGCTGGTCGGCGACGAGGGGATTGCCCGCGCGGTGGCCGATCCCCAAACGGACATGGTGCTTTCGGCAATCGTCGGAAGTGCCGGACTACAAGGCACTTGCGCAGCCCTTGCGGCCGGCAAGCCGGTTGCCTTGGCCAACAAAGAGAGTCTTGTCGTAGGGGGGCCGCTCGTCATGCGGTTGTCGCAGGAAAAGCATGCCCCTATCCTGCCGGTTGATAGCGAACATAGCGCGGTCTTTCAGGCCATGCAGGCCGGCCGGCGGGAGGAGGTGCAACGGCTCATTCTCACCGCCAGCGGTGGGCCTTTTCGTACCCGTTCGATTGAAGAACTGAGCCAGGTATCCGTCGATGAGGCCCTGGCCCACCCCACATGGGACATGGGGCCGAAGGTCACCATCGATTCGGCCACCCTTATGAATAAGGCCCTGGAGATCATCGAGGCCCGCTGGCTTTTCGATCTGGCGGCGGATCAGATCGAAGTGATGATCCACCCCCAGTCGATCGTCCATTCCATGCTAGAATTTGTGGATGGCTCGGTAATCGCCCAATTGAGCCCGCCGGACATGAAGCTGCCGATCCAATACGCCCTTACTTGGCCTGCGCGGCGGGGCGGAGTGGCCGATCGGATCGATTGGCGGCAACCGATGCACCTCGATTTTCAGCCGCCCGATCTGCAGCGTTTTGGGGCGTTGGAATTGGGGCTGGAGGTTGCCAGGCGGGGCGGCACCTGCGGTGCCGTCCTCAACGGGGCCAATGAGGCGGCCGTGACGGCGTTTCTCGGCGGCCGACTGGGGTTCCAGCAGATCGTGCCGGTCTGCCGCGATGTTTTACGAAATCATAATTATGACCCCAACCCCACGCTGGCCGAGGTGCTGGCGATCGACGGTTGGGCTCGCCAGGAGGTAGTGCGTTGGATTGCTGGTTGATTGCCGTCGGGTGGACCGACCCGAGCATGTGGATTGCCGCTGTAGAAGTGGCGATCGGTCTGGGCTTTGTCGTTTTCGTCCACGAGCTGGGTCACTTTGCCGTGGCCAAGGCCTGCGGCGTGAAGGTAGAGAAGTTCTTCATCGGTTTCGATATCGCAGGGCTGAAGCTGTGCAGCTTCCGCTGGGGCGAAACCCTATACGGCATCGGCATCCTGCCCCTGGGCGGCTACGTGAAGATGCTCGGCCAGGAAGACAATCCCGCCCAACTTCGCAAAGAAATGGAACGGGCCCGCCTGGAGGCGGCCAGCGCCAAGACCGAGGCGGCCAGCACCAAGACCGAGGCGGCCGGCGCCGCCGCAGGCGAACAAACGCCGCACAATCCTGGCGAAAGAGCCACCGCCGAAGGGACGACTGGCGAAGACGGCCATCCCCTCTTCGATCCCCGCAGCTATCTTGCGAAGAACGTTCCCCAGCGGATGGCCATCATTTCGGCGGGCGTAATCATGAACTTGATTTTCGCCGTGGTCTTCGCCGTCGTTGCCTATCTCTGCGGCGTGAAGCAGAGCCCGACGATTGTCGGCGGCGTGACAGCAGGCGGCGCTGCCTGGCAGGCGGGCCTCGAGGCCAACGACGAAGTCCTGGAAATCGCCGGGCAGCCCGTCCGCACTTTCCGGCACATGACCGAAGACATCGTCACCGCCGACCTGGCGCAGGGAGTGCCGTTGCTGATCAAACGGCCGGGGATCAAAGAGCCCTTTACCATCGTGGTGAAACCGGAGGAGCTGGGCGGGGCGCCGCACATCGGCGTCTTCAACACCTACGATATGACTCTTATCAACGAGAAGAATATTCTCCCCGTCGTTCCCGGCTCGGCGGCCGCCGACGCCAAGGGGCCTTTGATGGCCGGCGACCTGATCGAGCAAATCAACGGCCAGCCCATCGAGAACTATGGGCAACTTCAGGATTATCTCATCGCGCATGCCGGCGACGACCTTGCCCTCACTATCGGTCGCTTGAAACATGGCGGCGGCAAAGAGTCCAAAGCCGAAGGCCGGGAAAAGGTGTTGGTCAAAGTGGCCACGACTCCCATGCGGCAGTTCGGGCTGGTGATGAGCATGGGCTCGATAGCCGCCGTGCAGGAACATTCGCCCGCCATCAAGGCGGGAATCAAGGCTGGCGACCTGCTCAGATCCATCGACGGCAAACCGGTGACTGACCCCATGCGATTGTCGGACGAACTGTACAAGCAGGTCGGCAAGGAGGTCGCGGTGGCCTGGCAGCGCGGCGGGAAGTCGATGGAAGCGAGGATCAAGCTGTCGGCGCCGAGCTATGCCTCCTCGGCCTTCCTCGATTGTCCCATGGCGATCTCCGAGCTAGGTGCGGCCTATTATGTGCTCAACACCGTCGCGAAGGTCAAGCCGGGCAGTCCCGCCGCCGAGGCCGGTTTGCAAGCCGGCGATCAGATCACCAAGGCAAAGATCATTCCCCCCAATGCTCAGCAAATGAAGGCACTTACCGAGAAGTATCCGGGGGCGATCTGGACCAGCAGGAAGCCACGCTGACATTCGCCGACAACGAGCGAAATTGGCCCGGTTTCCTGCAGGAAATGCAAATGCTGCTGCCCGGCACGACGGTCGAATTCACCTGGAAACGCGGCGACAAGGAGATGACCGGCAAGGCTGCACCGGTGGAGGACAAGGACTGGCTCAATTCCCAGCGAGGCTGGATCCTGCAGCCGGCGATGTTCGTGCAGACAGCCGCCGACTTTTCAGAAGCGTGGAGGTGGGGCGCGAAGGAAACGGTTGACTCGACGCTCCTGGTCTACCGCACGCTCCATAGCGTGGGGACGAACCAGATCTCCATCCGCAACTTCTCCGGTCCCTGGGGCATCATCAAGATGGCCCTCATGCAGGCCCGCGAGGGCTTCGGCAACCTCTTGATCTTCCTCACCTTGCTCAGCGCCAATCTGGCAGTGATCAATTTCCTGCCGATTCCGCTGCTGGACGGCGGACACATGGCCCTGTTAATTTACGAGGGCATCCGCGGCAAGCCGGCGGACGAGCGGGTGCAGGAGGTTCTCACGTGGATCGGGCTGATCTTCATCCTGGCGTTGACGATCTTCGTCTTCGGGCTCGACCTCGGCTGGATCCCCCGGCCCGGAGCACACTAAGGCTACTTGAACTGGCTCTTGTTGTCGTCGCGGAGCTTCGACGCTTGCTCTTCGAGGATCTCGAAGTTGCCGTCCGATGTGCGGGCCTCGTTGATCAGGTCGCCGAACTTCTTGCGGCGATCTTTCTCGGACTTTATCGTCTTGTCCACTAGCACGGCAAGGGCCTTGCGGCGGGTCTCCTCAGCCTCGGCGCGCTTCTGGTAGCCATCGGACATCAGCTGGAGGTAATTGGAAACGACTTCGCTCTTGTTCGCTTTTCGTCCCTCGTCGAACTTCGCCGCGACGCCGCGGTAGATTTCCACGATCTGGGCGAGAATTGCATCGGTCCGAGCGACCGCCTTGGCCAGCTTCTCTTGGTCGATGACCGGTCCGCTGGCCGTGTCCGTGAAGACGTCGGTTTCCTTCGGGTCCGTCTTGGCGGCCGACGCCACCAGAAAATCCTTCGTGAGCGAGCCGCTGAGCAACTGGTTGCCTTCCAGCCCCAACTCCTTCTGCTTGGCTTCGCCTTCGTCGATCATATCGTTGGCCTCGCCGATCAGGCGGTCCACCCGCATTCGCGTATATCGCAGGTACACGACGACCACCACCGCGATCGCCACCGCTCCCCAGACCACAATGCGAATGATCTTCGATCTCACGGCCGATTTCTCCCTCGAACTGACGCAGACGGTTAAACGGCAAGCACAAACGCCGCGCATCGAGCATACCCTATGGCTATGCCCTTGTAAACACTTGCCGAAAGCCCCGGCGAGGGATACTATTCACGACCGTATTCTTCACTTCTTTCCTGGGAGGCACTGGCCATGTTCACCGTTACCAAGGACCTGCTCCTACCGAGCACCACCACCGGCTCTTTCCCTCGTCCCCGCTGGTTCGACGTCAGCATGTGGGGCAAGCCACTGGACACCTGTATGCTGGACGTGCGCTTCCGCGAGAAGTTCCAGGACGCCCTGACCGTGGTCGTCGCCGATCAGCAGCGGGCCGGGCTGGACATCGTCACCAGCGGCGACTTCCATTGCGACGAAGATCTGGCGGGACGCTCCTGGCATCACTATCCCCTCCAAAGATGGGCCGGCCTGGAGGGCGATCATTTGCAGGCGGAGGAAACCCGCAGCGAGTGGCTCAAGTATCCGCCCGGCACCTTGCTGAACGAGATCTACACCGGCTGGCGCTGGCCGCGTGTAGTGGACAAGATCGAGCACCGGCCGTTGGACTATCCCAAACTCTGGCGGATGACGCAGGCTCGGGCGGACCGGCCCGTGAAGTTCGGCACCTGTTGCTCGCAAGTGATGACGCTCTTCCTTGACATCGTCACACCCAAATACAAGGACAAGCGGGAAGTGGTCTGGGATATGGCCGTGGCGATGAATCAGGAGCTGTTGGCCCTCCGCGACGCCGGCTGCAAGTGTATTCAAATTGAGGAGCCGTGCTTCCACTTCATGGCAAACTCCTTCGGCAAGGACCACGAAACGACCCGCTTCATGCTCGATGCCTACAATCGCGAGGTCCAGGGGTTGGACAACGTCGAGTTGTGGATCCACACTTGCTGGGGCAATCCGAACATGCAGCGGGTCCGCGAGGACACCAGCTACGCGGCCTCGATGGAGATCTACCTGAACGAGGCCAAGGGCGACGTCTGGACAGTGGAAATGAAGGACCGCAATTTCAAGGACATCGAGTTATTCGAGCGTTTTCGGCAGTCGAACAAGAAGGTTGCCATCGGCGCCGTAAGCCATCGCAACCTGCAAGCCGACCGCCCGGAGGACGTGGCCAGCGCGATCCGCTGCGCGTTGAAGCACATTCCGCCGGAGCGGCTGATCGTTTCCAGCGACTGCGGATTCGGCCGGCAAGGCTGCAACCGCGAAATAGCCTTCTATAAGGCCTCGGCCCTGGCCCAGGGCTGCAACATTGTCCGCCGCGAGTTGGGGCTGGAGCCCAAGTACATCGCCGCTGCCGACGCAGCCTTGCAGAGCGATATCGTGCCCAAAGGAATGCAGTAAGGTCCGGCCGGGATATGTCCCTGGGTCAAACGGAATTGATTCCGTTATGAGCCAACGGAATTTATCTCGTTCTACGCAGGGACGCCACCAAGAGGTGCACCGGTCCTTAAGGCTTGCCAGCGGGCAAGTTACCTTTCGGCCGCTCGGTAGCGATGGCCGCCATCGCCGCGACCAGGCCGGCCATAGTGTACTCGCTGGCTTCGGCGGCGGGTGGATGTCCCAATTCGCGGAGGGTTTGCGACGTGATGGGACTAATGCTTGCCAGCCGCGCCTTGCGCAACTGCACGCCGAACATCGCGACAATCGCCCGCGCGATTGCCGAACTCGTTACTGTCACCCAATCGACCCGCCCGTCGCCTAGCGCGGCAGCAACCAGCGGATCGGCAGTTTCAACATCGTACGTGAAATAGACCACGACCTGTTCCACAACAGCGCCCGCCGCAACCAGTCGCTCCGGCAGCACTTGTCGGCCGCGGCTGGCTCGGGCAAGTAGGAACCGTTTACCGGCTGCGTCCGCCACCAGAGTGTCGGCGAGCGATTCGGCGCGGTACAACGGGGGCACTACATCCGCCGTCAGGCCGTAGCGGCGCAACTCGGCCGCCGTGCCCGGCCCGATGGCCGCCAGCCGGACTTTCGTTAGCTGCCCCAGATTGCCGCTGCGCACCAGAAGCCGATCGAGCAACCGCTTCACGCCGTTGCTGCTGCTGAACACCAGCCAATCATAAGAGGCGATCCGTTCCAAGGCACTATCGACGGCCGACCAGTCGGGCGGGTCTGCAACGCGGATGCCTGGTTGCTCCAGGATCTCGGCACCCTGAGCCATGAGCAATTCGCGAAGTTCCGAAGCCTGTTCGCCGGGGCGAGTGATAAGCACCCGAAGACCGGTTAATGGGCGCTGAGCAGGAACGAAAGAGCGTAGAGGGGGCGGGGAGACCGACGCATCGCCGGCCGTTACCGGCGGGCTGTTTCGCCTTCCTCCTTCGGGATCCATTTTCGCCCCCCAGTGCGCCGATCGGCGAGACCTGGAACATGAAATCTGAGATTTGAGATTTCGTTACAGCCCCATCCCCAAAAAACCTCCGTGGGCATCGCTCTCCGCGCGGAGCTTTTCAAGTCGTTGGATCGTCCGCTGGAGGTCACCGGCGTGGATGTAACGATCAAACTCCACTCGCACGGCATGGCCCACCGATTCCGTGAGCCAGACAACCGCATCGCCCGTCAGCCAATCACAGACCTCGCCGGCCAATTCCACGTTCAAGTCGCAGTCTCGGGTTCGCAAATCATCGGCATCGGTAAGCAACGTGCCTTCAAAGGTAAAAGCCACCATGCCGATCTTGTCATCGTTGGTCAGGTGGAAGACGCACTGGGCGTCATAAAGATAATAGCTGTTGAACTGGCCATGTTTGGCCACCGCCTGCCGGAGCCGCCGGGCAAACTCCACGGCCTCCGGCGACGCATCGTCCAAAGGAGAGTCAAATCGCGGCACCGAGCGAAGCGGCAGGCAATCGAACGAGATGTCCACAAAATTACTCATGTAGGCCATTTTATCTTCTAGGTCGCTTGAGTTCCAGGGCTTGATGAGATAGAATTTATAGTTTCTCACAATTTGCGCACGTCTACGAAAACACCCGCGGTAACGAAGATTCTATGAGCACGGTCAACTCCAGGAGCCCTCGAATTGCGTGCGGCGCAGCCGCTTGCTCAGCGTCCGTTGCAGCAACGCCTACCAGTGGGGCGGATATTGTCGTGCAGTCGCTGGTGAACCACGGGGTGGACACGGTATTTGCCTATCCAGGCGGCGCGAGCATTCCCCTGCACCAGGCCTTTACGCGATTCCGCGACCGGCTGCGCGTGATTTTGCCGCGGCACGAGCAGGGAGGCGGGTTCGCCGCCCAGGGTTACGCGCGGAGCACCGGCAGGATCGGCGTCTGTGTGGCCACCAGCGGGCCAGGGGCCACGAACCTGGTGACTCCGATCGCCGACGCCAAGCTCGACAGCATCCCCATGCTGGCCATCACCGGGCAGGTGGGCACCAGCGTCATCGGCACGGATGCCTTCCAGGAAACACCCATCGTCGAAGTCTGCCGCAGCGTGACCAAGCACCATTACCTGGTGACCGAGGTGGGCGATATCGCGCGCGTCATGCGTGAGGCCTTCCACGTAGCGACCACGGGCCGGCCCGGTCCCGTGCTCATCGACCTGCCTAAGAACGTCCAAGTTGCTCAAACCGTGCCAGACTATCACGCCGCGATGAACCTGCCCGGCTATCACGTCGAGCAGCACCGGGCTACAGCGGACGAGATCGCGGAACTAGCGGCCATGATCCGCCGCGCCAAGCGACCCGTGATTTATGCCGGCGGCGGCCTCATCGCCTCCGGCGCCGGCGACGAACTGATCGCTTTTGCTCACAAGACGGGCATTCCGGTGACAACTACGCTCATGGGCCTGGGCGCCTTCCCCGGCGACGATCCCCTCTCGCTCAGCTTCTTGGGCATGCACGGCACCGTCTACGCGAACTATGCGGTCGATAACTGCGACCTCCTCCTGGCGCTGGGAGTGCGCTTTGATGACCGCGTGACGGGCAAGGTCTCGGCCTTCGCTTCCCGCGCGACGATCGTACACATCGACGTTGACCCTTCCGAAATCAACAAGATCAAGAAAGTTCACTTGGCGATCTGCAGCGACGTGAAGTACGCCCTGGCGGCGTTGAATGAGATTGTCGAACCTCCCGCCGACCTGGAGGAATGGCACCGCAAGATCGACGTCTGGAAGCGGGAAGATCCCTTGGACTATGACCGCGATTTCGACGGCATCCTGCCGCAGCATGCCCTGGACCTGACGTGGTTATTAACGCGAAACCGCGACACGATCGTTTGCACGGGCGTGGGCCAGCACCAAATGTGGGCCGCACAATACTTCAAATTCCGCCAACCTCGCCGCTGGCTTTCCAGCCTTGGGCTGGGAACGATGGGATTCGGCCTGCCCGCCGCAATGGGCGCCAAGGCTGCCCATCCCGACGCACTGGTGATCGACGTGGACGGCGACGGCAGCCTGTTGATGAACATTCAGGAAATGGCCACGTGTTACACCGAGAAACTGCCGGTGAAGGTGCTTCTGCTGAACAACATGCACCTGGGAATGGTCGTGCAATGGGAGGATCGCTTCCATGCCTCCAACCGCGCCAACACCTATCTTGGTCCCATCGATCATCCCGAGGCGCTGGGGCTGGGAGACGGCATCACGCCGGAAGAGCGTTATCCTGACTTTGCCGCGATTGCCAAGGGCTTTCATTGGGGTGCCCGGCACGTCTGGCGAAAGGAGGAACTCCGCGATGCCTTGCTGGAGATGATCGAATCGCCGGGGCCGTATCTTCTCGACGTGCAGGTACCGTACCAGGAGCACGTGATGCCGATGATTCCCTCCGGGATGACGGTGAAGGAATTGATCAAGAAATAGCGACCTGAAATCTGAGATTTCGGGTTTGATTGACGTGTTCAATCCGTGGCAAAAATGCCCGTCGCGTACCAAATGCCGTTGGCGCCCAGTTTCATATCGTAGCCGAAGCCCCGGTTTCGGGCCTGGACGGCGCCCCAGTGGCCCGACGAAAGCCGCCAGCAACGGACACACTCAATAGCCGATTCGACCAAATTCTGTCCAGGCCAGCTTTCTGCGCACACCTCCCGCGGTGAACCACCGAAGATGGCGGCGATCCGCGGCCCCGCGCCTCCCAGCCGTGGTGTCCCTGAAGCAAGATCCGCGCTTGATGATGCGAGTGGTTTTCGGCCTCGCTCAGCAGGCGATCGTCCGGTTGACCTAGGGCACTAGCCGGCTTTTCCGGATGAATCCGCACGGCGTAGATCAAGGTCCGCTGCGTCAACGTGCCGGGCGGCAAATCGAGGATCACCTGCATTTCCGCGGGACTATAGAACAGGCCGCCCGTCAAAGGGAATGTGCTCACGACGTACCCGTGGAGTTTGGGGTCGCGGTGGGCGTAATCGACGATCGCCACGCCGGGTCGCCCCAACATCTCGCTAAAGGAAGGATGCTGCACCAATACAATTTCCTTGCCGTCAAGCGTTAGCTTGCTGTCCAGCGGCAGGCGAAGGCAAATGAATCCTTGCATCTTCCGCTGCACTTCCGCATTGGCAAACGTCTCGCTTTCCAGCCGTTGCGTTTGCGGATCGTCGGGCTTGGAAAACAAGATCAAGAGCATCTTCCCTTGGTCATTGGCCGCATTACTCGCTTGCGCATAATCAGTTGACCATGAAATAGTGGTCGCGGGAACCGTTGAATCACCAGCGAATATGGCGGGCGTGAGAATTCCCACGGCAAGCAGGAAAAGACTTGCTAATCTCAGTGGCATTTATGATCTCCCTGGAATGCCTGTGAACTTAGGAAATTTGGATTGTGAATGCATTGTTTAACTGGTAAATTAGGAAAAAGCAATGAGCTTTGCCGATTTCTTGAGGAAAAAAGAAAAAACAGGCTGGGCAACCAGCTAAGCAGAGCAGAATTGCATCGGGTGAGTTGATTTATAGTTGGTGGAACCACCAGAAGGAGCGAGAAATGTTAAGAAAATTGTGTGGTTTTTGTCTAATGGCCGTTCTAACTTCGTTCTGCATGCCAGATTTGATTTGGGGCCAGGCAGCGATTTCCCCCCCAGTGGCCATAACCAATACCGATGCTCCAAGGTATCACCCGTTGACCGAAGCCGACGTTCAGGATGCCCTAGGTCAGGTCAAGAACGCCGCTGCGGCTCTGAATGAGCGATTTGCCAGCGCCGGCGACTCGGCTAACGGCTGGAAAGAGTATCTTGGCTGGGCAGAGTTTCAGGCCGTGCTGACCAAAGCTAAGCCCGATAACCCGGCGCTTTTCGACGTCTACAAGAAGCTCTCGGCGGGCGACGAAGGGCTGGAGTTGAAGTGGTTTGCCGATCTGCGTACCGCCCTGCGCGGTTATTTCTTCGTGGCAGGCGGCGTAGGTAATGGCGAACTGGAAAAGGCATTTCAAAGTCAAATCGATGAACTAGGGCGAGAAATCAAATCGTCGAGTGCCCATCCTACGACCGCCGAAACGCGTAAGATCGACGACCATCTTTACTGGCTGGAAAGTGCCCGGCAGTCACCCGAGCTAGTGAAGTCGGTTCGCGATCGGTTTTCCCAGCCGAACTTTCGCGCCAGATCGGCGGCGAGTTGATCGGTCTCGCCGTCGGCGGCCCGATTGACGACACGGCCTCGATCCAGGACTGTATCCTGGGTACGGCCATCAACGGTATGGGCCACACGGTGGGCCAGACCACGACCTCGCTCAAGGCCGATCCGGCCTATGCCATGTTCGATGCCATCTCCGACGCCGTGAACTATAGCAACAATGTCGGTCGAAACGGGCCGGTCTGCATCTACTCCACCAGCCGCACCTGGTTAGGAAGCGACAAACGCTTGTGGTTGGACGAAGCGGGTGTGCATGCCCTCACGGCCGCAACCACGGCCCAGGCCCAGACGACGATCACGAACATCGTATCGATCAAAGGGCGCCAGATCGTGGAGCGGATTGCCTGGCGTCGGGCCGAACAACAGTTGGGTGAGGCAGAGGCGATTGCCAGCCAGCACGCCGCCGCCCGCTTCGCCGCCCGCGTCGACGCCCGAGCCGAGCCGTTGCTCCAGCAAGCCAACGAGCAATACGCGGCGAAGGTGCGAGGGCCGCTGGAAGATCGCCGCGCCTTTCCCCGCCATCTGGATTTCACCACGTTGGCCTCGGCCTTGCAAATCAGCGGGGTCACCGCGCGGGCATCGCAGTTGGCTGCGCCCTCGGCGCCGCCGGAGTTGACGCAGCCGGCCGACGTCGCGCTGTTTGTCCACGAATCGATGATCAACAACCTGGCCGAGATCGTCTTTACCGGCATGCGATTGAACGACGCCATGGTTCAGCATGCGGCGGTGGAACTGCTCGGACGCCTGCCCGACCAACTGAAGCCAGACCAGGAGCCGTTTACGGTCGTATTTCCGCCCGATGGCGAGCGGACGCCGCCGGTTACGGTCTCGTTCGGTAATGACGGCCTGACGGTCACGCTCCGCGGCAAGGAGTATATCGCCAACGGTCGGACGGAACCGGGTATGGACGTCACGGCCGCCTACAAGTTCGTCAAGACTGCCGAGGGCTACAAAGCGGTCCGCCAGGGCGATTTGCAGATTTACGGTTTCGGCCAGGTGCCGGGCACCAAGCGATCATTCCGGCAAGAGGGCATCTTCGTGGTCTTGCAGAGGAAGTTCGGCAAGCTCTTCGCCGCGGAGATCAAGCTGCAAGGCCTGGCTTTCAACCCAGGCAAGCTCGCCACGGCCGGGAGGATAGTGCCGCGGGAGATCATCGCCCAACACGGCTGGCTGGTGATCGGCTATCGACGTCAAGCGGCCATCGCCCCGACCGTGGCAGTGCAGGTTGCTGCCGCGCCGCGCTGAACGATACGATTACGGCTAATCCTCCTGCAATGTCAGGCCGTCGGCGGCCAGCGCGGCCTCGGCCAGGTTTCCGGCCGTCACGGCCGCATGACGCCTGTCGAGATGGCGGAGTTCCCAGAACAGGCAAATGCCCGTCACGATCGAGGCGACTGTGTCGGCGCAGGGCCAGGCCGCCCATACTCCGTCCAGCCCGTTGGCGAAATACCGCGGCAGGATAAAGAGCAAGGGAATCAGCAATGCCTGCCGGGATAGCATGAGGATGAGGGCCTCGCGGGGTTTGCGAGTCGCTTGGAAATAGGTGGCGCTGATGACTTGGAAACCAATCAACCACGACATCAAGAAGCAGAGCCTTGTGGCATGGCTTCCCAAATCGATGAGGTCCTTGCGATAGGTCTGCCAATCGCTTTCGATTTGTTCTGGCGTTTGTCCTTTCTCGACCTTTTCCGCACTATGGGGATCCTGTGCGGAGACGAAGAGCGAAATGACCTGTGCCGGCATCGAGTAGGCGACGGCGAAGCCCAGCACCGTTATCGTCGAGGCGTAGAATATGCCGGTGAGCAGGGCCTTCTTCACGCGATCGAACCGCATGGCGCCGAAGTTGAAGCCGATCGCCGGCTGAGTACCCTGGTTGATGCCGAAGACCGGCATGGCAATCAGCATCATGAAGCGATAGACCGTGCCCCACACTGCCACCGCCAGGTCGCCGCCGGCGGGACCGACCTTGGCTCCGTAGCGATTCAATTGCGAGAGCATGACGCCGTACATCATCGCCGAGGCCACCTGCAGGGCGAACATCGGCGAGCCAATGAGAAGGATCTTGCGGCTGATCGCCGCATCGAACCGCAGATAGCGCCAGCGGAGGCGGAGCGTGCTCTTGCTGCCGAGGAAGTACGACACAACCCACACTGCCGAGACCCCTTGCGAGAGCACTGTGGCGATACCCGCCCCCACGACTCCCCAGTGGAAGACAAAGAGGAAGAGCCACGCCAGGAACACATTCAAGAGCACGCCGATGAGCATGGTCCACATGGCGGTGCGGGTATTGCCCTCGGCGCGAATCACCGAGTTTAGCCCATACGCGGACATTTGCAGTCCCGTGCCCAGGATGATGATCGACAGGTAGTCATGGGCAAACGGAAAAACCTTCTCCGATACCTGGAAGAGTCGCAGCGCCGGGTCGAGCGCCAGCAGCCCCGTGATGGTCAAAACCACCGAGATGATGATCGACAGCAAAGCGGCGTTGCCCAGCACCCGCTCGGCCTCCTCGATCTGTTTTTCGCCAAGCTTGATGGAAACCTGGGCCGCCGCCCCGAAGCCGATCAACATGCCCGAGGCCATGAGCGTGAGCATGTAGGGTAGGGCGTCGGTGACCCCCGCCAAGCCATCCTGGCCGACCGCTTGCCCCACAAACGCCCCGTCCACGAAATTATACACGCCCGCAGTTAACATTCCCACGACGGCGGGCAATGAGAGGCGAAGCAAGAGTTGGGGGATAGGGGATTCGGCAAGCCGGCGGGTTCGCTCGGACTGGGGGGTTGGCTGCACGGGCGGTTCTAGCGGCTGGATGGCTTTTTGGGGAAGTCCTGTCAAACTCTATCAAGTGTAACAGAAGTTACCCGAGAGGTAAGGGCAGCGTTGTGGCCGCGGTTTGCTTAGGATTTCGGGCGCCCTTAGCCCACCGTGAACCATACGGGAGCCTTGCCCTACTTGCCGCGGATTACCAACACTGGGCCCTGAATAATAGAGACGCGATCCCGAGGAACTGGTTTGCTCCGTGCGGCCAATTCAGCCAGTTCGCGATAAAGTGAGGAAAGATCGGCCGGCTTCTCAGCCGGTGCGGCCGGTGTACTATTCATGGTGCGAATTCCTTGTTTGCGGTTAGCCAGTCCCGTAAATCGGCCAAAAGCAGGGACGGATTTGTGCCATGGCTCAAGGGCCGTCAAAATCATCAACATTCGCGTACTTTCTCAGGATGCCTTCCCTCGATGCTTCCACCCTCCGAATAGTAAAACGCGACATTCTTAGTCCCGTCTTTAGCGGGGTTTGTGCGGATTCCGGCTGATGCCTCCCCCAAATAGGTTATTGCTTTGTTAGAGGACCCCAATGAAACTAGCTTTGAGAGCATTTCCAAAACGAACGGCCCGACTACGAATCGTCTCTTGTTGTTACGAACTTGGTAGTTCGGACTGCGTCGGCGTCAATTTAGTAATTCCGCTTGCACCGAGGTGATATATGACTTTTCAGCGATTGGCACGAATAGGGTTGGGGCTGGCGATCGCGCTGGCTGGTTTCGTTCCTTTGGCAAAAAACGTGGCGAGCGCCGCCGATCTGGGCCGCTACATCTCGCCCGATTTTTGTGCCGCGCTAGTGATCCATCCCGCGCGGATCACGAAATCCAAGTTGTGGGAAGCAATCAAATCCGGGCTGCCCCCAGCCATGGCGACGACCGATCCGCGGAAGGCCGCGATCGAGTCCATTGCTCACGACAAAAACGCTCCGCCGGGAATAGACCCGGCCAAAATCATGGGCCTGTTGGAGGGCAAGAACATCACGCGAGTTGTGATCTTCATCGATCCGATGCCGAAGCCGAACATCCCCGCTTCGTTCGGCATGATCGTGCAGTTTGATGCCGACATCGACAGCGACGCCCTCTTTGCGGCCTTCAGCACCGGCTGGGAGCCGGCAGAGTCCAACGGCGTCAAGTATAAGAAGATCAGGACTGGCCCGGGCGAGCCGGATGCCGCGGCACTGATGCCGGACGCCCGTACGCTGATCTTCGGAATCGAGGTCAGTGTGGCGAAGATGCTCGGCGATAATAGCTCGAAAGATCAACCGCTGCTGAGCCAGTTACAACACAGCCGGTTCGATAACGACGTTCTGGTCGAATTCCTGGCTGACCCGCTGCAAGCTAAATTGGCCAACGGCATGCTGGAGAAGCTCGCCGGCCCCAATGGCGCGGAAGTGGCGAAGCACAAGAATGACGTCAAGGCCCTTTCGCTCAAGCTCAACTTTAGCGGCAAGTCACTGCTCCACCTCGAGATCGTTGCCGACAAGGAAGAGACGGCCAAGACCTATGCCGCGATGGGCACGGTAGTTATCAACACAGTGGCCAAGCCGCAGTGGGAGGAATTCAAGAAGAAACCCAATCCAATGGTGCCGGCGGAGGCAGTTCCGGTGCTCTCCAAGTTGGGCGACGAGATCCTCGATGGCCTGAACGTCAGCAACGATGGGTCGCGTTTCGTGGTCGACTTGGCGATGCCCGCCTCGCTGCCCGACGCGGCCAAGCTCGCCGCCCGGTTGGGGCCGCAGATGGCGCCGAAACCGGCGGCGACCCCAACGAAGTAGCGATTCGCTCAACAGTCCCTGCCGCCACCGCGATCTTGCCGCGGCAGCTATAATTTGACGGTGCCGCCAGGCCGGATTATTCAATAAGTCCGGGCTGACCAATCTCCGCTCTCTTAAGCAAAGGAAGTCTGCCATGGCTCTCTCCGTCAAGAAGGTTACGTTGTGGCGAACCGAGGTCGCAAACCGTCCAGGTTCGCTCAGCCGCATTCTCGGCCCGCTCGCCGAGTCCGGCGCCGATCTGCAAATAGTGATGGGCTACCGCTTCCCTGGCGACGAGCAGAACGCCGCGATCGAGGTTGCGCCGGTTTCCGGCAAGAAAGTCGCCAAAGCGGCGGGGGAAGCGGGCCTGTCCGCTTGTCCCATCCCCGCGTTGGTGGTCCAGGGCGACAACAAGCCGGGGATGGGTCACGCCGTGGCCGAAGCCCTCGCCGCCGCGGAGATCAATGTCGCCTTTCTCGTTGCCCAGGTCCTCGACGGCCGTTTCTCGGCGGTAATCGGTTTCGACGACGAAGCGGCCTCCGCCAAGGCGACCCCGCTGATCAAGAAAGCGGCGAAATAGAGCACGGTTGTGCCTGGCCTACCGACTAAGACCTAAAGCCTAGGCTTCGATCGAGAACCCTTCCGACTCGTGGAAGAGTTGCTCCTCGCCAACCAAATGTGGCGGGCCGCTCCGATCGCTTTGACTGAAGACCGGCGGAGCGATGTGTGCGGCGAGCTTGTCGCACACCTGCCGCCACGTCTGACGCTCGATCTCCAGGACGCGAACGGCGTCGTCCAGCGCCGACTCGTCGTGGTAGTAGCCGGCCTTGACCAGCGAGCGATAGATGAACTCGTAGACGGCCGAAACTCGTGCGGCCAGTTCCCCGCCGGTCTGCCGATCGATCACGCCCATCATGTGGACCAGGATCGCTTGGGCCTCCAGCAACGCCCGGATGGCGCGGTCCTTGCGGCCCTGCTGCCAGTGCTGCCGTGCCCGGTTCGCCAAGCGCAAGGCCCCTTCGATGAGCAGTAACTGCAGCCTTTCGGCGGTTGCCGTATTGACGTCCGTGTACAGGTATTGATCTCGTGCCGTCGATTGCACGGGCAGGTCCCTCCATCGATCTCGTTGTGCCTCGACCGCGGGCAATGCGGGCCCCCGCCGTCAGGCCGTGTTAATCGCCGCGGGCGTCACCCACCGCTGCTGTTGTTGCTACTGCTACTGCTGCCGCTGCTGGAACTGGATCCGCCGAAATCGGGCGAAACCGAGTACAACGTGTCGAGCACGCTCTGGGTGCTTTTCAGCTTCCCGATGGTCAGATCCATATTGTAGTACTCGGTGTACAAAAGGTTCTGCTGGTCGCTGAGCCGTTGGTTCATCTGCGTAATCGTGGCCTCGTTGGCAGTGATCTCCTTCTGCAGCGCGGAGGTCCGAGCCGACAGCAGCGAATTGTTGTTGTTTTGCCCGGCAAGCTGGTTGATCAGGTTGTCGAACTGGGCAGAGACCCCAGTTTTTGCCGTCGTGAACAGGTTTTGCACGGCCGTCGGATCGCTCGACCAGGCCGAGTCGAACGTTTGCTGGTTGAAGCTCAAGGAACCATTGCTCCCGACCGTGATGCCCACGTCCGCCAGCGAGCGAACCGGACCGCTGTCGGTGAACTGCGTGGTCACTAGTTGCGACAACTGGTCGCCGATTACCAAGGCCGATTCGTCGTCGTTCAACACCCCGCCCGTCTCGGTCGTCGTGTTATAGGCCGTATCGGTGTTGTACTGCGTCAGGAAGCTGTTGTAGTTCGTCACGAACGTCTGCAGGTCCGTGGCAATGTTCGAGCCGTCGTTAGCCACCGTGATGGATACGGGTTGCCCCGTCACGCCGTTGATCTCGAGCGTGGCGCCCGAAAGGACGTTGCTGAACGAGTTGCTCGACGACGTAACCAGGACGTTGCCGCTTGACGAACTGGTGCCCGACGCCGAATCGCTGCCCAGGGCCAGAACGGCGTCTTGGCCCTGCGTCATCTCCTCGAGCGACATGCCGGGAATCTGCGAGGTATCGACGATCATGTTGCCGGCCTGGCCAGACTGCGTGGCAGTGAGCGAAAGGCGATAGGGGTCGGAGGAGCCGTCGGTGATAATGTTCGCCGAGAGCCCGGCCCCCAGTTTGTTGATGTCGCCTTCCAGGTCCGTCAACGTATCGGTCGAACTCAGCGTGATCGTGTGGGTGGTTGTGCCGTTAATGGTCTGGACGCCGTTGACTGTGGTCGCCGTACCCAGCAGGTCCAGATCGGCCGCCGTCGTCGAATCGCCCTCGCTCACGCTCAAGACGCCCGAGCCATTGGCCGTGTCCGTCAGCACGATGCCGTCGCCCGTGGAATTGATGGCGGCATGCACTTTCGAGGTGCCGCGATTAATGGCATTGATCACGTCGCCGATCGTTTGCATTTGACTGGTGACGTCAATTTTTTCCACGGTGCCATTGGTTTCGGTAATCTGGAATGTGCCCGTGGCGACTCCAGCTCCGCCGTTATAAGAACTGAGCAGCGTGTTCTGCGAGACGCTCTGCAAGTGCAAGTCCCCGCTGTCGAGTACGCCCGCAGTGGCGGTCCCCGGCCCGTCCGCGGTGGCGAGGCCCAGCTTGACAGCCGTATCGAGCCCGTCGCTGCCGCCGTCGTCGGCCGCATCGCTGTTGGCGGCGGTTAAGGTTCCCGAGCCTCCCGACGTATCAACTAGTTGAATTCCGTCGCCTGCCGAATTGACCTCGGCCGTGACGTCCACGCCGGAGGTTGTGGCCTGGCTGTTGATGTCGCTGATCACGTCCTGCAGCGTCACCGCGCCGGAGAGATTCACGTTCATGGAATTGCCGGCGGCGTCGGTCACACTGAGGTATCCCAGGGCCCCCAGTCCCTGGCCACCATTGAGGCTGCTGAGCAGCACCGTATTCAGGCCACCCATGATTTGGCTGCCGGTGACCGTGCCCCCGCTGGCACTGGCGACCGCCAGGCCCAAGTTCGTGGCTGCCGTGGAACCGGTGGCATTAGATATGGTAAGTGTGCCGGTGGGGTTGGCGGCAGCCGTACTATCGGTGATCTGAAGGCTGGTGCCGTCGGCCGCGATCGATGCCTGCAGCTTGCCGTCGGACTGCTGGCTGATGTCCTGGATGACGTCGCCGACGGTCGTCGCCCCCGAAAAGTTGATGGTGCCGGTGGTGCCGTCGTGCAGGGTGTAGTCAATATCGGGCAGTGCCGACGACATCGACGTCTGGATGCCCAGTCCGTCGTTCAGGGCATTCAGCGAAAGGCCGCTGGACAGCGTGAGGAGATTACTTCCGACGATGGAACCAGCCGAGGAACTGGTGGGTGACGTGAGTCCCAGCGATGCCGCCGTCGTGCCGCCATCGACTTCCTGGACCTGGAGATCCGTGCTCGCGCCCCCCGACGTGTCGGTCAGTACGAGGTGCCCGTCGTCGGTCGAGGCGGTAACCCCGATCGTCCCAGCGCTGTTGATCGCCTGGACCACGTCATTGATGTTCTGGGCGTTGGAGAGGTTGATCACGGCGCTGGCCCCGCTGCGGTCGGTGATACGGATCTCACCGGGCGTGAAGCCTTTTCCACCGTTGATGTCTGAGAGGCTGACGCCCTGGTTCACGGTATTTCCGTAGCGGAAGGTTAGAGTGCCTCCGCCCAGCGCCGCGGTGGAGCTTGCAAAGCCGGAACTCAGCAATTGCTGGCTTTGTGCCATTTGAACGGGCGTGTATTCGTAGGTGCCCGCCGCCGGCGAGCCGGTCACCGTGGCCGAAAGAGCGGCCGAATTGCTGCTTGTGGCCGTCTGGCTGCCCCAGACCGACGACTGCCCCAGCGACTGGGTGGCGTCCTGAATGCTCAGCAACAGGGCCGAAAGCTGGGAAACGGCTGTTTCTTGATTGGTGAGGGTTGTATCGGTGGTAGTGAGTTGGGTGACAGGTTGGGAGGCGATGGCCATCAACTTGGAGATCGTGCCCGCGATATCAATGCCCGAACTCAACCCGGTGCTAGCGGTGATTGTACCCATAAATGGACTGTTTGAAGGGTGGACGGAGGAATGGCAAGGCCCTTACCACGACGATCTAACCCGCAAACGCGTCGCCCTGGCTATCGCCAGTGGTGGGGGAAGGACGTTAAGGTTTGCCTAGGACTCCGCTTCAACTATAGATCGGCGTTTTGCAATGCGAGAATTCATTGCCGATTAGCGATTCACCGGAAACCTATCCTGCACGGCCTGCACGGTCATTTCCTCCTGACGCAGAGCTTCCATCGCCAGGACGGCGGCGTCGGCCGCCTGGAGCGTGGTGATACAGGGAATGCCATGCGAAACGGCCGCAGCGCGGATTCGTCCCTCGTCGGTCCGTGCCGCCCTTGCCGCTGGGGGTGTTCACGATCAGGCAGAGGTCGCCGTTGAGCATGTAATCCAACACGTTGGGATGCCCCTGCGAGAGCTTCATCAGCCGCTGCACGCGAATGCCCGCCGCCTCGATTTTCTCCGCCGTGCCCCGCGTGGCCAAAAGATGGAAGCCCAGCATTTCCAGCCGCCGAGCAAGGCCCACGGCATGCTCCTTGTTCCGCTCGGCCACGCTGATGAAGATCTTGCCATTGGTGGGCAACAACGTGCCCGCCGCCAATTGACTTTTGGCGAAGGCGATCGAGAACCGCTCGCTGATGCCCATCACTTCGCCGGTCGATTTCATCTCCGGGCCCAGCACGATATCGACGCCAGTGAACTTCACGAAGGGGAAAACGGCCTCCTTCACCGAGACGTGCGCGGGGATCGGCTCGCGGTCGATGCCCTGCTGGGCCAGGGTCACGCCAGCCATGACCTTGGCTGCCACCTTGGCCCACGGCACGCCGGTGGCCTTCGATACGAACGGCACCGTGCGGCTGCCCCGCGGATTGACCTCGAGGATATAGACCGTCGGCCGCCCGTCCTCCTTTTTCACGGCGAACTGAATGTTCATCAGCCCGCGGACGTCCATGTGCCGGGCCAACAGGCAGGTGGCCTCGCGGATTTCGCTAACCACCGGGCCAGGCAGGCTATAGGGTGGAATGGCGCAGGCCGAATCGCCGCTATGCACGCCCGCCTCCTCGATGTGCTCCATGATGCCGCAGACGATTACTTGCTGGCCGTCTGCCACGGCATCGACGTCGACCTCGGTGGCGTCCTCGAGAAAGCGGTCGATCAAGACCGGCTGCCCCTGAGAGACGACGAATGCCGCCGCCACGAAGCGTTCGAACTGGGCCGCGTCGTAGCAGATCTCCATGGCCCGGCCGCCCAGCACAAAGCTCGGCCGCACCAGTACGGGGTAGCCAATCTGGGCCACGCAGTTGCGGGCCTGGGCCATGTTCCGCGCGATGCCGTTAGCCGGTTGCTGCAACTTCAATCGCTCCAGCACCTTGGAGAACTTCTCGCGGTCCTCGGCGTCCTCGATAGTATCGACGCTCGTGCCGATAATCGGCACGCCGGCGTTGGAAAGGGCCCGGGCCAGGTTCAAGGGCGTCTGCCCGCCGAACTGCACGATCACGCCGTCGGGCTGGACGCGGTCACAGATATTGAGCACGTCCTCGGTGGTGAGCGGCTCGAAGAACAGCAAATCGCTAGTGTCGTAGTCGGTGGACACGGTCTCGGGATTCGAGTTAACCATGATCGACTGGATGCCCAGCTCGCGGAGGGCGAAACTGGCGTGGCAACAGCAGTAGTCGAACTCGATGCCTTGGCCGATGCGGTTAGGGCCGCCACCGAGGATCATGATCCGCCGCTGATTCGGCTTGCGAAGCGGAGTTTCGTCCTCGTCCTCATAGGTCGAATAGTAGTAGGGAGTGTATGCCTCGAACTCGGCCGCGCAAGTATCGACCGACTTGAACGTGGCCACGATGCCCCGCCGCTTGCGATCGGCACGGACGTCCATCTCGGTCGCGTGCAGGATCGTGGCCAACTGCCGGTCGGAAAAGCCGAATTGCTTAGCCAGTCGCAAGGTGGCATTATTGACGGCCGCCAGGCCGCCCAGTCCGCGGAGTCGGTCCTCCATCTCCACGATCTCCAACAGGTTCTCCAGGAACCAGGGGTCGATGCCGGTCAGATCGTAGATTTCCTCGACTGAGCAGCCATATTTCATAGCATAGCGGAGGTACCAGACACGTTGTTCGTTGGGCTGGGCAAGCTTGTCCTTGACCTCTTCCAGCGAGGGTTGGTCGGCCGTGCCCCAAAGGTCTTTGCCGTCGCAGCCGAAGCCAAAGCTGCCGACCTCCAGGCCGCGGAGAGCTTTCTGAAACGACTCTTTGAAGGTGCGCCCGATGGCCATCGTCTCGCCCACGCTCTTCATCTGCGTGGTGAGCACAGCATCGGCTTCGGGGAATTTCTCGAAGGCAAAGCGAGGTACCTTGGTGACCACGTAATCGATCGTGGGCTCGAAGCAAGCCTTGGTCTCGCGGGTGATGTCGTTGGGCAGCTCGTGCAGGCGGTAGCCGACGGCCAGCTTGGCGGCGATCTTGGCAATGGGGAAGCCCGTTGCCTTGGAGGCCAGCGCGCTGGAGCGGCTGACCCGCGGGTTCATCTCGATAACGACCATCCGTCCATCCTTGGGGTTGATGGCGAATTGGATGTTCGACCCGCCCGTCTCCACGCCGATCTCGCGCATGACGGCGATCGAAGCGTCGCGCATCCGCTGGTATTCCTTGTCGGTGAGGGTTTGGGCGGGGGCTACGGTGATGGAGTCACCCGTGTGCACACCCATGGGATCGAAGTTCTCGATGGAGCAGATGATGACGACGTTGTCGTCCTTGTCGCGCATCACCTCCATCTCGTATTCTTTCCATCCGATAACCGATTCTTCCAGTAGGACCTGGGTGACGGGCGAGGCCTCGAGGCCATGGGCCAGCAGGCGGTCGAACTCATCGCGGTTGTAGGCGATGCTCGACCCAGTGCCGCCGAGGGTGAAGCTCGGCCGCAGGACGCACGGCAGGCCGACGCTGGCGAGTACGCGACGGCCTTCTTCCAGGGTGGTGACCGTCTCGCCGCGGCAACACTTCAGGCCGATTTTTTCCATAGCCGCCTTGAACTGGTCGCGCTGTTCGGCCTTGGCGATGACCGCGGCATTGGCCCCGATCATTTCCACGCCGAACTTTTCCAGCACGCCGTGCCCGGCAAGGTCCATGGCCAAGTTCAGGCCGGTTTGCCCGCCCAGGGTGGGTAACAAGGCGTCGGGCCGTTCAACCTCGATGACCTTGGCGACGACCTCCCAGGTGAGCGGCTCGATGTAGGTGCGGTCGGCCATCTCGGGATCGGTCATGATCGTGGCCGGGTTGGAGTTGACCAGGACGACTTCGTAGCCCTCTTCCCGCAGGGCCTTGCAGGCCTGGGTGCCGGAATAGTCGAACTCGCAGGCCTGGCCGATGACAATCGGGCCGGAGCCGATGAGGAGGATCTTCTTGATGTCGGTGCGTCGGGGCACGGAAACTCCCTAGGTTACGATCGGTGCTTCTATCGATCTCCGCCCTCGTGGCGGGGCGAGGTGCCGAGTAAAATCCTACTATTCTAACACGGTTTGACCTTGGTGCGCAAGGGGAGGGGGCGACGTTGGCTCATTTGCCCATTTGCCCAGAAATCTCTTGCGTAAATACAAGGCAGTGTCGGCCTTGTAATGCCCTTAAAATATGGGTATGGTCTTGCCCGGTCGAGGAACCTCGGGAGGAAGTTCATGGAAGAACTCGCTGCCTGCAAACCGGAACTACTGAACCCCCGCGGCTTCAACAAACAATTGGATAGTTCCGCCTGGGCGCGATCCGAATTGCTTCAGATCGCGAGGATCGGCAAAGCGGAGGAGGAAAAGACAAAGTGACGCAGAAGCTAGCAGTCTTTGCAAAGAAGAAAGACTTGTGAGAGGCAATCTGCACGAACGACCAGGAGTTTGCCAAACTTCATTTTTCCTCTTCCTCCACGCACCGCTTTTCGCGACAATAGCCGACGATCTTCGTTCCACGGAAGGGGCCTGCCATGTCGCTCAAGAACGTCCTCGACTATCTCGCTTACGTCGCTGTTCGCATTTTGATCTGCATCGTCCAGGCGATGCCCTTGGAAACCGGCCGCAGGCTTGCCGGATCTTGTGCCTGGCTGATGAGCGACGTGCTGCGTATGCGGGCGAAGGTCGTCGATGAAAACCTGGCCCACGCCTTCGCCGAGTTCTCGCCCCCGGAGCGGACAATCCTGGCCCGGCGGATGTGGGAACACCTCTTCCTGCTGGTGCTGGAAGTGGCCCACGTGCCGCGGAAAATCCACGAGACCAACTGGAGGAAATTTATCCAGCTTCGCGACGTGGCACCGCTCATGCGGCAGTTGATCAGCGACCGCCCGACGATCGTCGTAACCGGCCATTTTGGCAACTTCGAGCTCGGCGGCTACGCCCTGGGGATCCTCGGCTTTCCCACGTTCACCGTGGCGCGGAATCTCGATAACCCCTATCTAGACCGCTACTTGACCAGCTTCCGGGCGGCGACTGGCCAGCACCTGATTCCAAAGAACGGCGGCTACGACCAGATTGAGCGGGTGCTGGACCACGGAGGCACGATGGCCTTCCTCGCCGACCAGTACGCTGGCGAGAAGGGCTGTTGGGTCAATTTCTTCGGCCGCCCAGCATCAGCCTATAAGGCTATTGCGCTGTTGTCGCTCGAACATAACGCCCCCGTGGCCATCTGCTACGCCCGTCGTCGGGACCAGCCGATGCAATTCGAAATGGTCTCCGCGGCCATGGCCGATCCCCGCAGCACCAGTAGCGACCTGGGCACGGTCCGCGACATCACCCAGTGGTACACGAGCCAATTGGAGCAGGCCATCCGCACGGCACCGGAACAATACTGGTGGGTACATAGGAGATGGAAGGATACACGGAAAAAACGAGCGGCGAAGGCAGCATAGAAAAAAGCTGAAATCCGACTGTCGAATCTCAAACAAATTCGAAATCCAAACAACAAAGGCTCAAAACAGTTTGGCTCATTCCGAATTTCGCATTTTGGATTTGTTTAGGATTTCGATATTCAATTTTCGGATTTCTTATCTTCCCACTCCCGTCGCCAATGCTAAACTGGGTGGATGGAACCTTTTCATCGTTGCTTGGCTTTGGGGCCGGTCGCCATTTACCTGATATTGCTTGGCGTCATTAATCTACTGCGGCGACCGCTGGTCGTTTCCGGGGGGCGCGACGCCGCCGCACTAGGATTGGCCGTCTCCGGGCTGGCCTTCGTGGGACCGATGGCCCTGCTTTTTCCCCAGAGCGTGGCGGCCCATTTCGCACCGGTAACGGCCAAGTATCTGTGGTTGCTCTTCGCCGGCATGCTGGCGATCGGCCTGGTCGTCGTGTTGCTGACTCTGCGGCCACGACTGGTGATCTACAACATCTCCGTCGATCAGCTTCGCCCCATCCTGGCCGAAGTAGTCCAGCGGATGGACACAGAAGCCCGCTGGGCCGGCGATTGCCTTTACCTGCCGGGCTTGGGCGTGCAACTTCACATAGAGAGTTTCAGCGGGATGCGGAACGTATCGCTGCTCTCCGCCGGTCCGAAGCAGGACTACCAGGGTTGGTCGCGGCTGGAGACCGAGTTGGCCGCCGCCCTGCGAGGAACGGAGGTGCCGTGGAACCTCCGCGGACTAGCGCTGCTGGCCGTCGGCGCCGCTGTAGTAGTCCTGTTGGGCTGGGCCATCGTCTACGATCCGCAGGGAATTGCGCGGACGGTGTTTGAAATGCTGGATTTGAAATAGGCGTTCTCGCGGCACGCTTATGAACGACGACCGATTGCTATTAGGCGAGGAGACGGGATAAAGCGATTTTGGCTGGCTGCTCGGCGTATTGGCGATGGTGGCCGCCGGGATCGTCTATTATTACAGCGAATAACCTGGCCGATATTCCCTCTGGATCAGCCGTTCCAGTCCGCCGTGGTTGGTCACGCGCTGGTTCACGGCGTCCCACTTGAGATTCGGCCCCAGGCCGGGCGAGTTCGCCGCCCAGACAGCCAAATTGCCCACCAGCACCGTTTCTGTGAGCGGGCCGGCGAATTGGGGGAAATTCGACCAGGCAGGCGACCCGCCGCGGATGGCACGGACGAACTCGTCGAAATGGCCGGGCGACACGGGGAATTTGACCGGGGGTGGAACCAAGCCCTTCGTCAACCGGAAGCCTTCAGGCTCGCCGCCCGCCGAGAGCATCTTGCCTTTGTCGCCGATGACCAGGCAACCTCCGCCACGGTCCGGAAAGCCTTCGAACAGTTCCTCCTTGGGGCGCTTGCCGCCATCGTACCAACAGAGTTTCAGGGCAGGCCGTTCGGGCGTAGCCGCGAACTCGTAGGTGATGATCGACCAGGCGGGGAAACTGTCGCGGTTGTGGCCGGAAGTCTCGGCCTGGACCGACACTGGGTTTCGCAGATCCAGCGCGTGGAAGACCATATTCATGGCGTGGCAAGCGATATCGCCCAGGGCCCCGGTGCCAAAGTCCCACCAGCCACGCCAGGCAAAGGGATGGTAGATGGCGTCGCTGTGGTAGCGCACGTCCGGCTCCTTGAGTTTGCTGTAGGGCCGCGCCGGAGCAGGGCCGAGCCAGAGGTCCCAGTCCAGTTGCGGGGGCGGCGGCAGGGGCACCGGACGGTCGAGCCCCTGCGGCCAGATGGGGCGGTCGGTGGTGATGTGGATCTCGCTCACCCGGCCCAGCAGGCCCAAGCGGATCAGGGCCGCCGCGCGGCGGAGGTTGCTGGCAGCCGTGCCCTGGTTGCCCATCTGCGTGGCAACCTTATTCTCGCTGGCAAGTTGGGCCAGCACACGAGCTTCGTGCAGGGAATGCGTGAGCGGCTTCTGCACGAAGCAGTGCTTGCCCCGCCGCATGGCCGCGGCGGCGGCCAGGGCGTGGATGTGGTCCGGCGTGCTCACCGTCACGACATCGATGCTCTTGTCCATCTCATCCAGCAGCTTGCGGTAATCGGTGAACTGCCTGGCCTTGGGAAAGCGTTGCCGGGCCGAACCGAGATAATTGGCATCGACGTCACAGACGGCCACCACATCGCCCAACCGGGCGGCGTCGTCGGAATCGGAGCGGCCCTTTCCTTCCAGGCCGATGCAGGCGAAGGCCACTCGGTCGTTGGGCGAGCGACCCTCGGCAGCGGCACGATCGGCGATCCAATATCCAATGCCCAGCGCGGCGGTGGTATGGGCGAACTGGCGGCGGGTCAGATTGCGAGACATGGCAGGACTCCTTAGGCGAGCGGGACGGGGCGGGAAATACGTCGCGGGCGCGGCGAATTCAGGATAGTTCGCCGGGCATGGGCTTGCAAGAGGCGGTAAGGATGCTTTAAGGATGCGTTTCCCGCCGTCGGGTTTCGAACATGCTTCGCCGTGCGAATCATAACGCGCCCAAGGGCGAACATAAACTCCTTCGCTCTTGTCTTTACCAAGGCAGGGGCCAATTCGTTCCGCAGTTTGACGCTTCACTCCGTATCTCGCTATAATACGTTCCACTGTGGAACCACTATGAAAAGGCCGTCGCTTACGCAACCGTCGACGCTGCTCCACATCGCCGATTTTGTCGCCGCGACCGAGGCTGAAGGTCCCGGCCGGCGCTTCGCCCTCTGGTTGCAAGGCTGCCCGTTGCGATGCGCGGGTTGCTGCAATCCGGAGATGTTCGCTTTTGACGGTGGAAAGCAGGTCGCAAAGGAAGTCTTGCTGGCGGAAATCGACGACGCCCGGCGGGGGCATGAGATTGAAGGCATCACGCTGTTGGGCGGGGAACCGACGGTGCAGGCCGCCGCGATCGCCGAACTGGCGGCCGAGGTCCAGCAACGAGGCCTGAGCGTGATGCTCTTTTCCGGCTACACGCTCGACGAACTGCGACAACGAAGCGATCCGGCCATCGATGCCTTGCTGCGGCACACCGATATTCTCGTGGATGGTCCCTACTGCCGCGACTTGCCCGAAACGCGGCGGCGGTGGATCGGGTCACAAAACCAAGTCGTCCATTTCCTCACCGCGCGCTATCGGGCCGACGATCCGCAATGGAGCCTGCCCAACTCGCTGGAAATTCGCTTCGACGGCCATGAACTGCAAATCAACGGCTATCCCGCGGCGGCCGCGCGGCCGCTGTGGAGGAGACTGCGAACGCTCAACCGTGGTGCCGGATGAAGAGGCTTAAGAGCCATGCGGATACTCAATCGCTTCGAGCACGATTTGCTGCGGATTGCCTACTGCCTGGTCGGACAGGCATCGCGGGCCGAGGCGCTTCCCTTGATGCGCGGCGGCATCCCCCGGCCGGCGTGCCTGGACCGCGATACGATCGAGTTGCTCCAGGCCGCTCTGGCCAAAGGCGTCGTTCGCCTCCTGGCGCGGCAGGGCTGGCAGCGGGAGAGGTTCCTCCGCGGCGAGCAACCGGTTGAGGGCCGCTTGTGGCAGCGCTGGCGGCCCGAAGAACTTGGCATGGCCTTCTCGGTAGCCTCGTTGGAGCTGCTGATCTGGCTGACGACCCGCCATGCACCCGATCTCCCGTCACGCCGGGCTGCCCGCAAACGGCCGGAAACAACGCTGGGTGATCGGTTCATTGCCTTCCTGGCCTTTCGGGCGGTGGAAAACACGCCCGTGGCCGAGGAAATGCGGCGCTTGCCGGCCGTAGTGGACAACTCCCTTTGCCGCCTTGCCTTTCCCCAGGAGTTTGCCGACGGCAGCCACCCCTCGTCCGACTGGTCGCCGTGGATCACCGGGCCGGGAGTGCCGGTCTTTGAGGCCTTGCAGCAGGAACTGGGCCAGCGTTGGGTCCGAATCGAAGAGAACAAAATGCAATCGACGCGTGTCGAGAATATACTGAACGTCGGTCTGGCGCAACGGCGGGTACTGGAGGGGTTGCTCGATGCCTTGGAAAGGGCCGGCCGCCGCGATTTGGCCCGCTTCCTGCTCATGGCCGGTTCGCGGCTTTTGCGCGGCGGATTGCCGGCCGATGCCTTGCTAGCCCGGATCGACCGTAAAGGAATGACGATGGGCCAACGGGCTGCCGTGTCGGCGGCGGCCTTTGCCTTCCTGCGGATTTACGAACGGCTGGAACAGTGGGAGCAGCAGGCCCGTTCGGTCGGCTACTTCGATGAAGGCTATGCCGCCTCGCAGTTATGGAAGGCCGATTGGGAGCGGTTCGGCGGCGCCGCGGCGTGCGATGCCGTGCGCGCGATCATCCGCCAAAGCGATCCGCTGCGGCCGCCGACGGGCGACGCAATCGACCGCGAACCGGAAATGAATTTGTAGCGTTTGGTGCAAGAGGATTCGAGATCTGAGAAATTCGAGATTTCAGGAGGTTTTATGAGTCGCCGATATCGGGTGCGTATACGCGAGACGTTGCGCCGTGTGGTCAGGTGCAGGACGAGGTTCGCTCGCAACTGGAGATACTGGAGATCCTGCCGGCTGTGGAAATGGCCGAGCTGCTCGCCCAGGAGCTTGCCGCTCGCGGCTTCCAGAAACGCGGCAACCAGGCAGTCCGCAAGAGCGAGCAGGTGGAAGTGCTCGTCGACCTCACCAGCGGCGAGGTTACGGTCCGCGCGGCGCAACAGAAGGACGTGGCGTTGAGCGGCGAGCGCGATGGCTGGTCCTATGATGAAGACGGCCGCGGCAGCAAGGAACTCAAGAAACGCGTTGCCGAGCAGATCCGCCAATCGTTGGAGAAGGACGCGGAAAAACAAGCGGCCGAATTGCAGGGCGCCGTGACCGACGCCCTGGAGCGGCAATTGGGCGACGTGGCTGCCGAGCTGGATCGGGCCGTCAATCGGGCCACGGCCGAAGCCCTGAAACGCAAGGCCGCCCAGTTGGGCCGCATCAAGCAACTGGCCGACGATGCGGAAAGCGGGTCGCTGACCATTGTTGTGGAAGTGTAGCGTATTCGCAGTGGGTCCCTTCTGCCGGAAGGGGCTGCTAATGTGCGCACCGTTTTTTTAGATCCGTACGTTGTAACAATTCCCAACGCATCAGTCCCTTTCGGCAGAAGGGACCTACCTGACATGTCGATCTTCATTCCTGAATCTGAACTGCCCTTGCAGCTTTCGGTTGAGCAAGCCGTGGAAACGGCCTATACGGCCGAACTGGCGGAGATTGCCTGCGATCTCACCCGCAGCCTGCCTGTGCTCGTGGAATGCGACAAGGAGCTGGCGCCGTACATCTTCTCCGCACTTCGCGGGCGGCTGCGGCAGGCCTCGCTCCGCTGTCTCTATCTCGACGGCCGCCCCCGCGAAGGCCAGCAGGTCGATCCCATGTCGGGCTTCGTGGGCTTGATGCTCGCGCAGCTCCGCGAAGCCGTCCGCGGGGCGGTCGAACGCCGCGTCGTCGTCCTGCCGCACCTCGATCTCTTAACCACCAGTCAGGGCGGACTGAGCCCCGAGGCCCGCGAGGTCGTGCCGCTGCTTTACGAAAACCCCGAACTGGTCTGGCTCGGATTCAAAGACCCCTCGTTTCACTTGCCGCGGGTAATCGAGAACCTCTTCCCCCACCGTTACAGCCTGCTGGGAATCGGCCGCGACCGCCTCCGCCACCTCGTCACCCGCGGGGAATCGCGGAAGTTCGGCCGCGAGTTCAATCCCTGGGGCCTTTACAAGTACGTTTCCGGCATGAACGCCGTGCGGCTCCGCAAGCTGCTTGCGTCGCTGGAGGGCGAAGATTATCCGGCCAGCCCGCAGAGGGTCTACCGCCAGATCCGCAGCGCCACCTCCGGCGGGCAGTTGGAGGTGCCGCACGTCGATCTCGATGGCGACATCGGCGGCTACGAGAAAGTGAAACGCCGATTGAAGTGCGAGATCCTCGACGTGTTGGCGCTGAAGGACCGCCGTACCGAGGCCGATGAGATCCGCCGGTTAGAGGGCCTGATTCCCAAGGGCATGATCTTCTGGGGGCCGCCGGGCACCGGCAAGACGCTCTTCGCCAAGGCCATGGCCACGGCCATGGGCGCGGCAATCACCGTCGTCTCCGGACCCGAGCTCAAGAGTCGCTGGGTGGGCGAGAGCGAAGAGAACCTGCGGCAGATCTTCCATCGCGCCAGGCAGTCGGCCCCGGCGATCATCGTCTTTGACGAGCTGGATTCCTTTGCCGCCGCTCGCGGGACCTACACCGGCTCAGGCGTCGAGCACTCGATGGTCAACCAGTTGCTCACCGAAATGGATGGCTTCCATACGGAAGAGCTCGTCTTCGTGGTGGGAACGACGAACTTTTTCGACATCCTCGACCCAGCCCTGCTGCGGCCGGGCCGCTTTGAGTTCATGCTCCATATTCCCTATCCCGAGGCGGACGACCGCCGCGCGATCCTGGAGATCTTTAACCGGTCGATGGACCTGGAGATGAGCGAGGATGCCCTCCGCTACGCGGTCCGCCGCACAGGCGAATACGTAGAGGGGACCGCGGCCAACACGCTCTACTCGGGCGACCACATCAATGCCCTCTGCCGCACGCTAGCCCGCATCCGCCTCCGCGAGGGCCTCAGCGGCGCGACCGAGGCGGCCCATGTCGACCGGGCGTTGACCGAATGGATCGACCGCCCCAAGATGACCCCGCACGAGGAGCGGGTGGTGGCCACGCACGAGGCGGGGCACGCCGTCTGCTCGATGTATTGCGAACACGCCACGGCCATCGAGCGGATTTCCATCCAGGGCGACTCCACCGGGGCCCTGGGTTTCGTCCGCCATCAGGACCCGGCGCATCGCTATGTGGTCACCCGCGGCAAGCTTCTGGACGACCTGTGCGTGCTGCTGGGCGGGCGCGAGGCGGAAATGCTGCTCCTGGACGACGTTTCCATCGGCGCCGCCGGCGACCTGGAGCGGGCAACGATGATCGCCCGATCGCTCGTCGAGGAGTTCGGCCTGGGCGACGGCCCGGTCGGCATTGGCCAGTGCCGCACGCTGGCCAACGAGCGGACGGGCACGCGGCAGTATTCGCAGCGGCAGTTGCAGGCCATCGACCGTTGCGTCCGCGAGACGCTGGAGCAGGCCCGGCAGCGGGCAGCGGCACTGGTGGCCGAGCATCGAGCCCTGATCGAGACGCTCCGCGATTTGCTGCTGGAGCGAAAAGTGATCGATGCCGCCGGATTGGCCGCCGTGACGGCGGGTAATGTGACGATACCGGCGGGCAGCGGCAAAGAATGAGCCCGATGGTCAACACGCTGGATGTCTATAACCTGGCCTCGGCCGTTCTCAACGGCAAGGAGAACGCGCACAAGGTGCTGGCCGACGTGCTCGAGGAATCGGGAGAGCGCGGGTTGGCACAGTGGGCGAGAAAAGGGAAAGGCTCCGGCCGAAAACGACTCGATTTTGCGCTCGCAATCGTGCCCTATACAACCGCAGTATTGCTTGTCTGCGATTACGTCGAACATCTCATTTCAAACCAGGATTGGCTCGCTGGCAGGGAGATCATAAAGCTGGTGCGATCTGCATTACAACAGGAGCAAATAGGCACCCCTTGGTTGAGCGAGGTGCAAAGAATTGCCGATCGCAAACGGTGGTGGCAATCGGACGTTGCGAGCAAAAACGTTAGGGTGCCTGGGCACGACTTCCTGACACACTTCATCGAGGCGGGCCAGCAAGCCTTGCTTGCCGCTTGGCATCACCAACAAGGGCATGCCACGGAGTCGTTGACATTTGCTGAAAAGGCCCAGGCTGCGGCGCGGCGAACGGCCAAGGCGACACTTTGCATGAACTCCGATGAACTCCGTTGGCAAATCGAGCACACCAAGAAAGCACTGGAGAAACTATGGCTGAAATGACTATCCGATTGCAACGCGACCCGGAGACGGGCAAGAAGGAGATCATCGTTTCGCTGAAGAGCGGCGAAGATTCCTTGCCCCAGGAACACGAACAACTCCATCGCCTGCTGATGGACAAGCTGATCGAAGGCGGCATCGTCAAGGCCGGCGAGATCGGCAAGATCACCGTCGAGCGCGAGGCGGAAGAAGGCGAGGCGGCGCCGATCAGCCAGACGGCCCAGGAGGAACGCCGGTCCCTTGGCGAAGGAAACTAAAACACGGAGATGACAGAAATATTGCTGACAGAAATATAGCCTGTCCTGCTCCGTCACTCTCTCCGGATTGTTGGCAGGTTTCTGTCAACAATACTTCTGTCACGTCTTGATGTTTCGCATGATCCTACGCTTCCCTACGCTCGATTGCCTCAAGCTCGCCATCACCTCGGCCACACTGCCGGCGGAAATCGTTGCTGCGCCGCTGCGCGCCGATTTCGAGGACTCGGGGGCCATTTCGATCGAACCATCGGTTCCGCTGCCACAGGCGGTCCGAGCCGGTTTGCTGCAGCTTGGGGCGGAGATCCCGTGGGTTGTGCTCGGCCAGCCGAAGGAGCCGTTGAGTTGCTGGCCGCAGGGCTTCCCGCTGGTGGCCGATCCGGCGGCGGCTGAACTCAGCAGCCGAACGGCCGTGTTGTTCGCTCTCGACGAACCGCAGCTCCTGCCGGACCTGGTCGGGGAGATCCTCCGTCTGGGCAACGACCGGCAAAGCTTCTGCCACGTCAAGCAAGGCGATCGTACGCGCGCGCTGCTCCGCGTTGTCGGCCCGCCCTATTATTCGCTGCTGCGGGCCATGGATAACGGTATCACAATGGCCGCCACCGTTCGTGCCTACGTTGAACGCCGGCCGCGGGTCTGGATCGAACTGGGTCATTCTCATCCGCTGGCCGATCGCCTCGAGCCGCCGCCAGGGCAGTTGCTCTTGCTGAGCCCGCCACGAAATTGGGAATTCGTCGATGAATGTCCCATGCAGGACGTCTACCAGGTCTTGGATTGCTGCTTGCCGCATGCGGAATCTGCCTGGTCGGCCGCGGAACTCGTTGCGCGGCTGCCGGTCTCGTTGCGGCTTGTGCCGGGAAGCAATGACGCGGCCGAGATGTGGGTCCTCGGCGGCGACGCATCGGCGCAGCTCGACGCCCTCGTCCAAGGCGCTGACGACCAGTTGCTCGCCCGGCTGGCCTTTGCCGTTGGTCAGCGGGACGGCCAACGCACGATCATCCTCCGAACAAGGCCGTCGAAGCAGTCGCCTCCGGTAATGGTTGTCGACGGTCTGGCCTTGCAGCCGTGCCTGAAGCTGCCCAATTTGTTTGTGCCTTGCGGATACCGGTTACACCCGCCGCTGCGGCGGAGCACGCTGGCCCAGGTGCTGGCTTCCGACACCAGCCGCATCACGTGGCTGGTCCCGGAGGCGGACGGGCGGTTCGCGCCTCAAAGTCTGCCGGATGCCGCCTTCCGCCCGCTGTCCGACTATGTCGATTACGTGCTCGACCGCGAGCACGAATCGCTGGAGGCCTGGGTCGCGGCCCATCGATTCGATTTCGAATCGTTCGTCTGCCGCGAGGATCGGGCTGTCCGCGGCGAGAAGCCGCCGCCCGAAAAGCCCGTGGCCTCCAAGTTGCCCAGTCGGCCTGCAAGCCGACCGGTGGCCAGCGGTCAGACTCAGGAAAGCGAAGAAGAACCGATCGTCTTTACGCCCGTCGAGCCCGACGGCGAACCGGCCGCCATGCAACCGGCCGCGCCGACCGATCGTGAGCGGTTGCAAAGGCGGCTTTTCGAGATCGAGCAGCAGTTTCTCGCCTTGCAGTCGCCGCTGGACGAGCCCGATCGCGCGGCCCTTTGGCAGGAAATGGCTCAGGCGAACGCCGCGCTCGGTCATCACGTCGATGCCGCGCATTGCTGCGCTGCCGCCGTCTGGGACGACGACTCCCGCCTGGCGGCGATCCTGCCCGCCTGGGAAAAGGTCGCCAAGGATGGGGCGGTCGAACCGCTCGACGAACTCCAGTTCGCCCGGCTGATGGCGGTGAAAGACCTCGCTCCGGAAAGGGCCGGGGCGGTAGCAAACTTCCTGATTTGGGCGGTCGCGTCGCCGCACTCGCCGCTGTCATCGCTGTTCCGCCAACGGCAGGGGCCGCTGGCGCGATTCCTCGAACGGAACGAGGCCGTGCTGCCAGCCCGCATCGCCTGGCTGGCATGGTGTGCCATGAATCACCTCAACGGCGATGTGCTGGCGCTGGCCCGGGCCCGCGACCGCGCCCTGGAGCGGCTCTACGCGCACGGACTGCGGACCGACGTCGATTTGCCGAGCTTCCTCCGTGGCCTCGGTCGGGGCGACTCGCAGCAACTGCATCTGGTCCGCACCCGCTTCGGCGTCCTCAGCGAACGCGTGTTGGACTGGATCAGCGAGCCGATTTACAAAAGCGCCCGGACCCGCCAATACGCCGGCCTGATGTTCTGTTACGGCATGGCCCGCCTGGGCGACACTGCCGCCTGCCGCGAGCGGATGGCGAAGATCGAGCACGAGTTAGGCCGCGACTCCATCCACAGTTGGACCTGGGAGGCGTTCCGCTTCCGCATCCGCCAGGCGATGGACGGCCAGTCGAGCCGCGGTCCCTTGCCGCCGGAATTGATGGAGGTGCTCGATCCGATGGACCGGCTGGTGCGATACAAGATCGACAAGCTGCGGCAGATTTCCCGCATCTTGGAGCCGAACCTGCACATCGACGCCTACCGTACGTGGCGGCAATACCGCGACGACTTCACGCAGCAGGTGACGATGCTGGTCGACATCGCGGATCCTGAGCACATGAAGGCGACCATCGAACGGCTTTTCGGCGAGCTGGCCGGATCGGCTGAGCGCGAGACGATGCTTCTGGTCGAGGCGCTGGGTCTCGCCCCGCGGCTGGGCGACCATTTCAGCCGCGGATTGTTGGAGCGGGTCTTGCCCGCAGCCAGCCGCACACCCGACGGCGAGACCGAGCAGAAGATGCTGCAGCGCGCCGTGTTCGTAGCGGCCCACTTCGATCGCGGGGAGTTCGTCGAGGCTTGCCTCAACCGCATCGGCGAGCATCTCCAGGCGCCGGGCGAGGGCGACGGCGAATCGCTGGCCCACATGCTGGGCGAGTGTTTCCGCAGCCTGCGGAAGCTCGGCATGCGCGACGAAATCGGCCGGCTACTGACCCGCGTCGCGGCAGAGGCCAACAACAAGGTACGCGCCGGCGCGGCCGGTGAGCGGCTGCGGCTATTGCTCTTGGCAGCCTCCGGTTGGCTCTTCTTCGGCCAGCAGGAAAACGCCCTGGGTGTGCTCGGTGAAGCCCGGCAACTGCTGACGCACGGCAACCTGAAACCGCATCAGTGCGTGGAACTGGCCCAGGCCTATCTTTCGACGCTGGGGTACGCCCCAGCCGAGTTCGCCTTGCCGCGGGTAGAGGAGCTTTTCGCGCAGCCGGCGGAGAGTGAAGCGAGCGGCTTTCGGCTCGCCCCGATCAGGGACGCCATGACCACCAGCAGCCACTTCTCGGTCAATCAATTGCGGGTCGTCGAGGCCCTGGTGCTGGCCGTGGTCAGCGAGGAATTCACTATGAATTCCGAGAGTCGCCGCTGGCTGGACGACGACGAATTCCTCGTCCGCCGCAGAATCCATAGAGACATGCGGGCGGCGATGAGCACCAAGCAAGACAAACAAAAATGAGCATATCTTCCCCTTCAAAAGATTGGTCCTTCACCGACCTGCAAACTGAGGCCGACGACCTCCGCCGCCGTTTGAACCAGTTCCGCACGTCGTTGGGCCGGTTTTTCGTGCATAAGCAGGAACTCATCGATCTGATGGTCGTGGCCGCCGTGGCCCAGGAACCGTTGTTGATCATCGGGCCGCCGGGGACCGCCAAAAGCGAGCTCGTGTTGAAGTTCCGCGAGGCCATGGGCATCCCCGACGACGAATACTTCGAGTACATGCTCACGCGCTTCACCGAGCCCGCCGAGATCGTCGGTCCGATCGACATCAACCAGCTTCGCGACGGCCGCTATGTTCGCCGCGAGCAAGGCAAGCTGCCCACCGCCTCGCTGGCCTTCCTCGACGAGATCTTCAAGTCGAACTCGGCCATCCTCAATATCCTCCTGACGATCATCAACGAACGGAAGTTCTATCAGGATGGCCAACCGCAGCCGGTCCGCCTGAAAGTGCTCTTCGCCGCCACCAACGAGGTTCCTCAGCACGAGGAATTGGCCGCCCTGAAGGATCGATTTTCCCTGAAGATCCAGAGCGGGCAGGTGCAGAACGAGCACTTCGAGGAGCTGATCGACGCCGGACTGCGGTCCGAGGTCCACAAGCAGCTCGGCCAGAAGCCCTGGATGGAGGGCCATGCCTCGCTGGACGACGTGCTCAAGGCCGGCCGCTACCTCACCCATCTGTTCAGCCGCACCAGCAGCCTGCCCGACGGCAGCGAACAGACAGACCGCCACACGTTTTTCCCCGCCGACGTATTCCGAGAATTCCAGCGATTGGTGAAGACGCTCGTCCGCGAGGACCGCATTTTCGTTAGCGACCGCCGCCTGGTGAAGCTCTACAAGCTCTTCCGCGTGCGGGCGTGGCTGCTCCGTGGTGGAACGGTGGGCCGCGACGACCTGCGGCTGTTGGCCTACCTCGGCGAAACGCCCGAGGAAATGGCGCTGCTGGCCGAAAAGGTGCCGCTCTTGCTGGGAGAGGCCTGAACCGTGCACCAGTTCCGCGATCCCGACGAAGCCCGACGCTGGGCCGTGCAGGGCCTGTGGCTGATGCAAGCCTCGCCGCCGTTTGCAAAGACATTCCCGCCCGCGCTGGAATGGTCGCTGGAGATGGCTTCCGCAGGGGCCGGACTGCCGCCGCTGGGCTTCGTAGCCGACGTCGGCCGGATCGCGCTGGGCGGCGGCTCGCCGGCGGCCGCTCTACCCCACGACGAGGCGCCGCGAGCCGCCACGGGGCTTGAGCCGGGTGTGGCGCGGGAATACGAAGATTACGTCCTCGGCCGGCTTTATGCCGATCTCACCTTCCAGCGGGCTGCCGATGCGATCCTGCACTACCAGGGCCGCGACCGCAGCCGAGCCATAGCCTTCCTCTTGACGCAAATGGCAGATCGGGCGGGGCTGCCGGGCGTCATGCTCAGCCCGGCCATTCTCAAGCGGCTGCTGGAAGAACCGGCCGCGGACGTGCTCATGGAGGGATGGGAATCGATACGCGACGAGGGTCTGCTTCCGCTGCTGGGCCAACAACAGGCGCGGCTGATCACGGCCATTCGCGGTACGGGCGACCTGCTCAGCGGCACGGACCTCTTCGAGCTGGAGCGCGGCACAGCCCTGGCGGAATTTGGCCAGCGGCTGGCCCTGCGCCAGGTGCTGGACATGGCCAGCCAGATGGCACAACCGCTCCCGCCCCGCAAACCGCGGGTGGCCCGCCGGCAATATTCCGTGGCCACCCGCATGGTCGATGAGGACAGCTACCCGGTGGGCGGTTTCTCCTCGCTTTCCAACCGCGGCACCATCGAAAGCCTGTTGCACTCGCAACTCGTTTTCATGGATCGAGGCGAGCGGCCGGACTTGTTCGACATCAAGTTCGTCCGCGACGAACTGCTCTACTACTCCCGCGACGAGAACCGCTTCCTGCGGCGACACGAAACGTTTGTTTTTCTCTTCAGCCCCGATCTGGTGACGGCTCGGCTCAAGGACGCCGAGCTTCCCTACCAGCGGATCGTGATGGCACTTGCCTTGGCGGTAACGGCGGTTCGGACACTGATCGATTGGCTCAGCGGCGAGGCCCTGCGGTTTGAGTTCCTCTTCCTCGACATCGAGGGCCGGGAGCTGGACGTCGAATGCGAATTGGTCCGCATGTTGTTGGCCGATCAGATTGCCAACGGCACAGCGGTCGTGGAGCGGATCGCTGCCCAAGAAGTCCCGGCCCGCTCCGCCGGGGCAGCTCGGCGGAGCCTCTGCCGCTGTCTTTGGCTGTCGGCGATCGCCCGTGAAGTAGTTGTCGAGGGCGTGATTCCGGCGAGCCTGGCGATCGACGGGCCGGACCCGCGATTGACGATCGAGGGCGAAACGGTCAACGCGGAAGAACCGGCCGAGGCCACGGAGCGATGGCTGCATGCCGTGGAGGCGTTGCTGCGGGCATGGATTTGTGCATAATCGTAGCCATGGCCATCAACGCCTCCGCACTCATCGGCACCCACGACGTGCTCTTCATGACGCTCGACACCTTACGCTGCGACGCGGCCGAGGACGCGCTCGCCGCCGGGCAAACGCCGAATTTCGCCCGCGTGCTGCCGCAAGGCCGTTGGGAACGACGGCACTCGCCCGGCAATTTTACTTATGCGGCGCATCAGGCGTTTTTCGCCGGGTTTCTCCCCACGCCCATCGTGCCGGGGTTGCATCCGCGGCTTTTCGCCACGCGTTTTCCCGGCAGCGAAACCACCGGGCCCGCCACCTGTGTTTTCGACGCCCCCGACATCGTCAGCGGCCTGGCACATCGGGGCTATCACACGGTCTGTATTGGCGGGGTAGGCTTCTTCAACAAGCTCAGCCCGCTGGGCAGCGTGCTGCCGGGCCTTTTTGTCGAGAGCCACTGGAGCCCGGCCCTGGGAGTGACCGATCCCTGCTCGACCGAGAACCAGGTGGCGTTGGCCCTGCGAATCATCGACACCTTGCCGGCGGAAAGGCGGCTGTTTCTGTTCATCAATATTTCCGCCTTGCACCAGCCCAACTGCATCTATTGCCCGGGAGCAACGGAAGATTCGCCGCGGACGCAGGCGGCAGCCCTGGCTTATGTTGATCGTCACGCACCGACCCTCCTCGCCGCCATGACCCGCCGGGCGCCGTTGCTGAGCGTCATCTGTAGCGATCACGGCACCGCCTACGGAGAAGACGGGTATTGGGGACATCGCGTCTGTCACAGCGTGGTGTGGAATGTCCCTTATGCCGAGTTCGTTTTGCCACGCTCATGACGCTTGCCCCAACCCTTGCACCTTCCGCGACCAACGCACTGCTAGACTGCGATCCTTTCATCTCGTACGTCTATTCCTATCCGCACAAGACGGCCTATCGTGAGATCACGCCGGCAGTGCCGCTGGCCGAGGCCTGGCGCGGCGAGCCCCGCGACGCCCTCTTTCTCTACGTCCATGTGCCCTTTTGCGAGATGCGCTGCGGCTTCTGTAACCTGTTCACGGTCTCGCGGCCGGAAGCGGCCCTGCCGGTTCGCTACCTCGATCAACTGGCCCGCCAGGGGGAGCAAGTTCGGAAGCAACTGGGCGAAATGCGGTTCGCCCGACTGGCAGTAGGCGGCGGGACGCCCACCTCGCTGGACCTCGGTCAGTTGCAGCAACTCTTTGCGATCATCACCGATTGTATGGGGGCCAGGCCGGCGGATATTCCCGTTTCGGTCGAGGGCTCGCCGGCCACCGTCACGCCGGAAAACCTTGCATTTTTGCGCGAGCAGGGCGTCGATCGGTTGAGCCTGGGAGTGCAGTCGTTCGACGACGGCGAAACGCGGGGCATGGGCCGCCCCCAGCGATATGCGGACGTCCAACGGGCATTGGACCTGGCCCGCGACTGTGGGTTCCTCACCATCAACATCGATCTGATCTACGGTGGTCCGGGCCAGAGCGTGGCAAGCTGGCGGCAAACCGTCGAACGAGCGACCGAGCACCACCCGCAAGAGCTCTACCTCTATCCGCTTTACGTTCGGCCGTTCACCGGCCTGGGTGTCCGCGGGCAGGCTTGGCCCGACGTACGGATGCAGTGCTACCGCGAGGCCCGCCAGATGCTGCTGGACCGCGGGTATCGACAGTTGTCGTTTCGCATGTTCCAGAGTGCCACCGCGCCGCAGGCCGGCGGCCCAGTCTACTGCTGCCAGGAAGACGGCATGATCGGGCTGGGCTGCGGCGCCAGATCCTATACGCGGGAACTGCACTACGCGATGCCCTATGCCGTGCGGCGCGGGGCGGTCCGGGCCGTGATCGAGCGTTACCTGGACCGCCCGGCCGCGTCGTTTGCGATGATCGATCACGGCATACGCCTCGACGCCGAAGACCAGCGGCGGCGCTACCTGTTGCTTGCCCTGCTGCCAGCCGCAGGATTTGCCCGCAACGAGTACGCGGCCCGCTTTGGGGCCGACATCCTGGACGAAATGCCGCAACTGATCGAGCTTGAACGGCTGGGCTTCCTGGAGATTTCGGCCGATCGCTTGCAGTTGACTGCCGCAGGACTGGAGCGTTCCGACGCCATTGGCCCCTGGCTATTTTCCGAGCGTGTCCGCCGGCTAATGGAGACCTACGAATGGACCAACGCCTGAGTGCTGCGGGCGTCCCGCCTCCTCTTTCGCAGAATGCTCTGGTACCACGGCCATCTGAATCTTGCCTGGCAGGCGAGACGCCCGCACCACTGCACATTCTCTACCGGGGTCCGCTGCCAAGCTGCAACTATTCCTGCGGCTATTGCCCGTTTGCCAAGCATCGCGCGAGCGATACGGAGCTGGTGGCGGACCGTTCTGCCCTGACACGGTTTTGCCAATGGGTCTCCGCGCAGCAACGTCAATTGCAGATATTCTTCACGCCGTGGGGCGAAGCGCTGGTCCACGATTGGTATCGCGCCGCGATGATCGACTTGGGCCGCCTGCCGCAGGTCGCGCGAATCGTCGCGCAGACCAATTTGAGTTGCCGCCTCGACTGGATCGATGAATGCCGTGCGGAACGGACGGCGTTTTGGTGCAGCTATCATCCGTCGCAGACGCGTCGCGAGCGGTTTCTCCAGCAATGCGGCCGATTGGAAGCTGCGGGCCTCCGCTATAGCGTCGGCATCGTGGGGCTGCGGGAACATTTTGCAGAGGCCGTAGGCGTCCGCCGGGCCCTGCCACGGCGCGTCTATCTTTGGGTCAACGCCTACAAGGACGTGCCCGATTATTACACCGACGACGAGATTGCCGGCTGGGAGCGGATCGATCCGCATTTCCGCTGGAACACGGTGCGGCATGCCAGCCGCGGCCAAGACTGTCGGACGGGGGCGAGCGTGATTTCCGTCGATGGCGACGGCACCGTCCGCCGCTGCCATTTCGTGCCGCAGGCGCTGGGGAATTTGTACGACCCCGATTTCCGCCTGCCCGGCGCGAGGCCCTGCCCGAACGAAACCTGCGGTTGCCATATCGGTTACGTGCACCTGGAGCCGTTGGGCCTCGAGCGGGTTTTTGCCAGCGGCATTCTGGAGCGGATTCCGGCGGGTTTTTGTTGGAGCCAGCCTGAGGCCCTTGCAGTTACAGACATCCTTGCACCGGAGGGGCGCCTGCGCTAAAGTACCAGAGCCTTGCCATAACGTGCGAGCAATGCCGGAACGATCGTTTCGAAAAACTCCTTGGCCATCGATGCACCGGGCTGTTGTTCGTAGCGTGGGGCGATAACATTATTCCTCAGGTCCAACAGCGAGAGACTCCAGTCCAGTTGGTCGGCAAGGTTCCGCATTCCCGCATTCCCGATTCGATTGCTGCGGAGGATCAGGCGTTTCAGTCTGGGCGAAATATGGCGCCAGGCCAGCCCGCCCGGACCATCCGCCCCCAGATCGGTTGACGTCAAGTCAAGCTCCTCGAGGTTTTCGATCTGCCGCCACCAGGTAACCAAGGAGTGCACTCCCATCCAGCCAAGGGGATTAAGCGCCAGGGATAGTGACCTTAACCTCGGCATAACCGTGCGGGCCAACGAAGCTGCGCCGGTGTGGGTAATACCGTTTCGTGCCAAGGAAAGCGTTTCTAGTCGCGGCCAGTGAATGGCCGCCAATTCCATCATGGCCGCATCCTGCAGGCGATTGAAGGCCAGATTCAACCCTTCAAGTTGTCCCCACCACGGCACACTTTTCAGCGCCGACATTTCCTGTTCCGTCAGCCCATTGCTGCTCAAATCCAATCGCCGCACCTGTTCGGGGACCTTCGCCGCGACCAGGTCGTTCAGCCCGCCGCGGACATCCTTTAACTGCACTCCGTAGAGTCCCGGTTCCGCGGTGCAGATCGCCTCGGCGTTGATGGTGAAGTCGGCCGCGGTGATCACAATCCGCTCGATCAGCCCGCGGCGGAAACATCGCGCGTTGACGCCGATCACCCCCATCTCGCGCAAGGCGCCAACCAGTCTTCGGCATGTGCGGCCAGCAATTCCTCCTCGCGGGCCGTAAGCTCGGGCAGCAAGGGGTCCTCGACTCCCAGCCGTGCCAGCTCGCATTGCACGCGAATCAACTCGCCCCGCGGGTCGCCCCGCTCCTCCAGGTAGTCGGCATAGATCAAGCGCGCGGTCTCATCGTCCGGATTGGCGCGAATGTGCAGCACGAACGATACGTCTTCTCTCATGGCGTCGGCGGAGTTAGTGAAAAAATCCTTAGGCCGCAGCTTCCGCCTGTTGTAATCCCTCGCGGCGGGGTGCACAATAGGGCCGTTGCGTTTCCCATATCTCTGCCGTATCCTCTCAGGAGTCCGCCGATGTTCGGAGAACATGCCACCGAATTTGCTGGTAAGAAGGTCGTCGATTTCCATATGGGTGAACCGTTGACCAACCCGCAGTCGACCGCGTATCGCTTGCGGGTTGATTACGACGACGAAAACACCGCGATCGATCTGTTCGACGCCATGCTGGAAGATCCGGCCGTCGATCAACTTTCCGCCTTGGTGATCGGGGCCTGGTCGGGCGAGGACATGTACGAACGGACTCCGGCAGAGATCATGGAAGCCATCATCGCCGCGGCCGACCAGTTGGCCAGCCTCCGCGGCCTTTTCCTGGGCGACATCATTTCGGAAGAAAATGAGGTCTCCTGGATCCATCAGACCGACCTCTCTCCGTTGTGGGCTACCTTCCCGCGGTTGGAATACCTGCAGGTACGCGGCAGCGAGGGCTTGAGCCTGGGCAAGGTCGAGCATGGCCGGCTAAAAAGCCTCGTCATCGAGTGCGGGGGCCTCCCCAAGAACGTTCTGGCCGAGGTGACGGCAGCCAAATTGCCCGCCCTGGAACACTTGGAGCTCTACCTGGGCACCGACCGCTACGGCTGGGACGGCACGATTGACGACGTCCGCCCACTGTTGGCTACGGACAACTTCCCCAAACTCCGTTACTTGGGCCTCCGCGACAGCCAAATCGCCGACGAAGTGGTCGCGGCGGTCGTCACGTCGCCGATGCTCAAGCGGATCAGCGCGCTCGACCTCTCCCTGGGCACACTGGGCGACGAAGGGGGCCGCGCCTGCTTGCCTGCCCCGACATCCGCCGCCTGAAACTCCTCGACTTGCACCATCATTACCTTTCCGACGATCTGGTGGCTGAATTCGAGAAGGAATTGGGCGGCCTGCCGATGGTCGTCAATCTCGAAGACCCGCAGGTCGAAGAGGAATATGGCCGCTACGTCTCGGTCGGCGAGTGAGCGCGATCGGGCAGCCGGCCCCATGATCGTCGTGGGCAATCCCGAGAACCGCCGCGTGGAGATGTTCTGCGCGGCGGTCCGGCGGCTCGATCTGCCGCAGCCGCAAGTAATCTCCTATGAAGCGATCCTGACCGGCAAGATCGATCTCGCCCGCCTGTCGGTCCCCGGCTGCCTGGTTCGCATCGATTCACCCGGCGAGAACGAGGCGGTCCACCGCAGCCTGATTGCGCGGGCGCGGCCGTCTCGCTCGATGGAATACCCGAGAACTACGAAGCGGACGAGCCTCCGGAGTTCGGCCGAATCGATCACCCCCGGCTCTGGTACCGAGGCTTCTGCAGCCTGCTGGGCCAGTTGGAACAGGCGTCGGCCCAGCAGCCCGTCACTTGGATGAATCACCCGGCCGATATCCGCCTGCTGTTCGACAAGCCGGCATGCCAGCAATTCCTGCAGACGAAGGGAATTCCGGTGCCGCAGGTGCTGGGGCAGGTGCGGTCCTACGACGATCTGCGGGCGCGGATGCAAGCGGCAGGGATAGCCCGCGTTTTCCTCAAGCTCAGCTATGGCTCATCGGCCTCGGGAGTCGTGGCCTTTCGCGCCGCCGGGCCGCGGGCCAGCGCCATAACTTCTGTGGAAATGGCGGAGGCCGGCGGAAAAATCCGACTGTACAACTCACTACGACTCCGCGAGTATCGCGACCTGCGTGAAATTGCGGCCCTGATCGACGCCTTGGCCCAGCGGGGATTGCATGCAGAACGTTGGATTCCCAAGGCCAGCGGCCAAGGCGGCGTCTTCGATCTCCGCGTGCTGGCGATCGGTGGCGAGCCGCGGCATGTTGTAATGCGAGTCGCCGACGGCCCCATGACGAACCTGCACTTGGGCAACCGCCGCGGCAATGCGGCTGCCCTGCTGGCTAGCCTCCGTTCGGCGGACCGGGAGGCCGCGTGGGAAACGTGCCGGCGAATCGGCCGTTCCTTTTCGCGGAGCCTTTACCTGGGCGTCGACCTGATGTTCACGCCCAAGCTCAACCGGCATTACGTTTTGGAAGTCAACGCTTTCGGCGACTTGCTACCCGGCGTCGTTGACCGGGGCGAAGACACGTATACTGCCGAGCTTCAACACCAGTATGGCGGGAATACGCCCCAATCGGCAACGTCGTCGCGCTGAAGCAGTTTCTGATCGCCCTGGTCCTCGCTGTCGTCGTCGGCTCGATGGTCTTCTTCCAGCCACTTCCAGGCCGCATCAACGTCCAAGCGGTCGAAGTACTTTACGCTGGCCCGAGTAAAAGGCTTGCAAAAACTGGCCATCCACTTTTCCCAGCGGCGATCACCTACCATGGCGATCCGCTCAAAATCGGAGTAGTGCTTCAGGCCGAACTTGAGGTCGTCCCAGGCGGCGTGCAGATCCCAGCCGTGAAAATCTTCAAGCTGGATGAACAGTCGCACTTTTCCCTGGGTGATCAGAATGGTCTCCATCTTCGGCACGAACTGCCTGTAGTCGCCGTCGTGCAATTTACCGCACAACTTCAGGCCAATCACCTTGGGAGAGCCCGTTTCGATGGTTTCGATCATGAACCTGCCTCCTTAAGCAAAAGACTGGTCCCCTCTTAATTGTAGGCGTAGAAGTGGCCGCCGTGTATGCTACATATAAGGACGAATTTGGCTCTGGCCGAAAACGAGGGAAATGTTCGATGTCGTTGGAGCATCAGGTAACTAATCGAGTGCGGGAATGCCGCATTGCACGAGGCTGGTCGCAAGATGAGCTGGCTGCCAGGGCGGGAATCTCCCGCGCCGGCGTTAGTGCCATCGAGACCGGCCGGCTCGTGCCTGCCACTTCGGCAGCCCTGGCCCTAGCGGCCGTGATGGAGTGCCGCGTCGAAGATCTCTTCCAACTCGCCTCGGTAGCCGTCGCTGAAGCTACCTGGGCATGGCCACCCACGCGCGAATCGTGCCGCTATTGGCGAGCCACCATCGGCGGGCGCGAACTGATCTATCCCCTCGAGTCCACGAACTTAGGACTTGTCGGGCATGACGGCGTCTTTGAAGAAGGCAGGTTCCGAGAACACCTTACATTCGCCCCCGCCGACACCCTGGTCGTCGCGTCCTGCGATCCGGCCATCGGGTTGCTCGCCACCGAACTCAGCCGGCGCACCAGCTATCGCCTGCTCGCCTTTCCGCGACCAAGCAAGCAGGCCCTCACACTGCTTTCCCAGGGTCTGATTCATGTTGCGGGGATCCATCTGGCCCAAGTCGGCCGCCACGAGCAAAACAGGGCCGCCGCCAAGGAAAAACTTCGGGGCGGCTTCTGCATGCTCCGCGGGGCAAGTTGGCAGGAGGGCCTGGCCATGGCTTCCGGGTTCCAATTCCAGAACGTCAAATCCGCCGTGCAATCGCGTGCCCGTTGGGTCGGGCGAGAGGCCGGCTCGGCCGCCCGGGAGCTCCTCGACGAATTGCTGATTGGCCGCCCGGCGCCGCGACAAATTGCCTACGGGCACCGCGGCGTAGCGGAGGCCATTCGCTGTGGCTGGGCCGATATCGGCATCTGTCTTCGCCTGGTGAGCGACGAGGCCGGCTTGGGCTTTCTTACTGTCCGCGAAGAGGAATACGATTATTGCTATCCAGCGGAATTCGAGGGCGATCCTCGCATCCAGGCATTGGTGGATACGGTGCGGTCGGCCTCTTTCCGTGGGATCCTGAACGATCTGCCGGGCTACGACGCGGCGGAAACCGGCGAACTGGAGCGAGTCGTTTGAGCACTGCCTTTTTTGCGGCCCTCCTAAAGGTGCATTCCTTTCGTCGCAAGGGACCGACAGTGTTCGTCACGTTTCCCGTCAGGGAAAAATCGCGAGGAGATCCTGATTAGCGCTTTGTGCCGCGGGGAAATTTTCCCACCACCCTTGCAGCGTCCCTTGACCGTGCATCATAATGGGGGCTTGGGTTTCTGGGTAACGCCCCAAACAACCCCGTCGCTATTTTGGGAGAGCTTTTCATGCCAACGGGCCAATTGGGCTACATTGATTACGCTATTCTTGCCATCTACGTCATCTTCGTGCTGGGGATCGGTTTTGCGCTCAAACGGTCGATGAAGACCAGCGCCGATTTCTTCATGTCAGGCCGGGCGATCCCCGCCTGGATTACCGGCTTGGCCTTCATGTCGGCAAACTTGGGGGCCCTGGAACTGGTGGGAATGGCGGCTAGCGGGGCAAAATACGGCATCGCCACCTGCCACTTCTATTGGGTCGGGGCCATCCCCGCCATGGTCTTTCTGGCCGTTTTCATGATGCCCTTCTATTACGGCTCCAAGGCCCGCAGCGTGCCCGAATACCTCAAGCTCCGCTTTGATGAACGGACCCGCTGCCTGAACTCGATCAGCTTCGCCGTGATGACCGTTTTCGCTTCGGGCATTTCCATGGACGCCTTGGCACGGTTGCTCGAACAGCTTCTGGGCTGGAACTACCACCTGAGCCTCTGGATCTGCTCGGCTGTGGTCCTGGTCTACGTGCTCAAGGGCGGACTGACGTCGGCCATTTACACCGAGGTCCTCCAGTTCTTCATGATCGTGCTGGGATTTGCCCCCGTGGTCTACCTGGGCATGAAAGATATCGGCGGCTGGGACGTGCTGAAGCCGCAACTAGCCGTGGTGGCGAGCGATCCCGGTGCGGCCGGACTGCCGACGCCCCTGCCGGGCCAGCACTTTTCCAGCGATGCCTGGACCAGCGCCTGGCAACCGCTCTTGCAAGGCCCCAACCACAACCCCATGGGGGTCGATGTCTTCGCCATGGTATTTGGGCTGGGCTTTGTGCTTTCGTTCGGCTACTGGTGCACGAACTTCCTCGTAGTGCAGCGGGCGATGGCAGCCCGGAATATGACGGCCGCCCGCCGCACGCCGCTCATAGCCGCCGTTCCCAAGATGCTCCTGCCGGTGCTGGTCATCCTGCCGGGCATGTTGGCAGCCGGCCTGGCGACCATGCCGGCCAACGAGACCGCACTGAACCAGAAATATCATCTTCCCACCAAGAACATCGAGGTTACCGACAAGGTCGTAGCCGTGGTCCATGAAGCCGGCACGATGGAAACCAAAGTCGGCGTCAAAGCGGTCAGTGAAGCCGTCGGTGCGAAACTGGACGAGGCCAAGGCCGCCGCCGTCATCAAGGCCGCAGCGGAGCTTGACAAGAAGGCGCTGCAGAAGCGGCTCCAGGCCGCCGTTGTTGAAAATGACTACAACAACGTCATTCTCTCCCTCGTGACGCGCTACTGCCCTTCCGGGCTGCTTGGCCTGGCCCTGACGGCCCTGCTGGCCTCGTTCATGTCGGGCATGGCGGGCAACGTGACGGCCTTCAACACGGTCTGGACATACGACCTTTACCAAGCCTACATGGCGCCCGACAAGAGCGACGCCCACTACATGTGGATGGGCCGCGTAATCACGGTCGTCGGCATCTTGTTGAGCATCGCCTGCGCTACTTTGCCAGGAACTACAACAATGCCATGGACGTCATCCAGTTGGTCTTCGGGTTCGTCAACGCCCCGTTGTTCGCCACGTTCCTGCTGGGGATGTTCTGGTCGGGAACGACGGCCACCGGGGCGTTCCTCGGCCTCTTGGGCGGCATCGGCACCTCGGCCCTGGTACACGGGCTGACGATGGCCGAAGGCAAGGGCGGATGGCTCTGGAACGCCCTGCCCATGACCGCACCCGAGGCCCACGGCGCCTGGATGGGCAATGCCCTATACACCTTCCCCACGACCATGGCCCAGAATTTCTGGCTGGCCAGCTTCGCCTTCGTCGGCTGCTTCGTGCTGACGCTGGGGATTTCCCTGGTGACGCAGCGGACCAAGAGCAAGGAAGAACTGCGCGGGCTGGTCTATTCGCTCACGCCCAAGCTCCAGGAGGAAGGCGGATCGTGGTTCCTCCGCCCGGCGGTGCTCGGTGTGATTCTCCTGGCGGCCTGCGTGGCCTTGAACTATATCTTCTGGTAACAGGTGACTGGTAATCCTGCGAGGTGCAGAAAATGCTCGATCTTCGTTTGCCGATGGGACTGATGTTTTCGCTCGTCGGGGCGCTGATGGCGGCCTACGGCGTATTCACCTGGGGCGGCCAACAGTATACTGACCGCTCCCTGGGCATTAACGTGAATGTCGATTGGGGCCTGGGCCTGTTGTGCTTCGGCCTGATCATGCTCGGCCTGGCCCGTTGGGCCGCCACCGCGGAGAAAAAAGGGGAACCGAAATAGTGCGAAACGTGATTGCCCTAGTACTGGGCGGCGGACAAGGCACGCGACTCTACCCTCTGACCAAGGTCCGCTCCAAGCCGGCGGTTCCCGTGGCCGGCAAGTACCGCCTCATCGATATTCCCATTTCCAATTGCGTCAACAGCGGCTTGAACCGCATCTACGTGCTCACGCAGTTCAATTCTGCCAGCCTGCACCAGCATATACGCAGCACATACATCTTCGACGCCTTTGATCGGGGCTTCGTCGAGATCCTTGCCGCTCAGCAAACGCAGGACAACAGCAACTGGTACCAAGGCACCGCCGACGCCGTACGGCAGAACCTGCGGAACATCGAGCAGCCCGGCATCGACCACGTGCTCATCCTTTCGGGTGACCAGCTCTACCGCATGGATTACCGCGAAATGCTCCGCACACACTGCGAAAACAAGGCCGACGTGACCATTTCCGCCCTGCCCATTGAGACTAGCCAGGCCTCGGCAATGGGCATCATGCGGGTGGACGAGTCGGGCCGTGTCGTCGGCTTCCTGGAGAAGCCCAAGACCCAGCAGGAACTCGATCTGGTGCAGACCGACTCGGCCTGGATCGACGCCCAGGGGATCGAGAGCCAGGGCCGCACCTGCCTGGCAAGCATGGGCATTTACCTGTTCAACCGCAAGACGCTTATAGACGCCCTGGAGAAGACGCCCTACCGCGACTTCGGCAAGGAGGTCTTCCCGGCCTCGATGCGGACGCACCGCGTGCAATGCCATCTCTTCGACGGCTATTGGGAGGACATCGGCACGATCAAGTCGTTCTTCGACGCCAACTTGCAATTGGCTGGCACCCGGCCGGCGTTCGATCTCTCACTGCCCGGCGCCCCGATTTACACCCAGGGGAGATTCCTGCCGCCGTCGCGAATCGACCGGGCGGCGATTCGCGGCAGCCTGGTTGCCGACGGCTGCCGCATTGAGGAGGGCGCCGTGGTGGAGAACAGCATCATCGGTCTCCGCTGCATCATCGGCCGCAACGCTACGATCCGCAATTCAATCCTCATGGGCAATGATTTCTACGAATTGCCGCACGAAATCGCCGCCGATGCGGCCGCCGGCGTGGTGCCTCTGGGCGTCGGCCCCGAGGCGCACATCGAAGGCGCGATCATCGATAAGAACTGCCGCATCGGCAGCAAGGTCCGCGCAGTGAACAGCGGCGGCGTGGAAAACAGCGATGAGACGCCCTTCGGCATGGTCCGCGACGGCATCTTCGTCGTTCCCAAGGGTACGACCCTTCCTCACGGCTGGGTGCTGGAATGAGGGACGAAGGATGAAGGTGGAAGGACGGCGGATGGAGTTCTTTACTCATCCTTCATCCTTCCACCTTCATCCATTCATGGTCACTTCACGCCCGTCGGCAATGTCGTGCTGAGATAAACCCTCACGGCCGTGTCGGCCTCCGGGGGGTTCGTTCCCTTGCTCTCGTGCGCACTGGCTGGAATCACCGATAGCCGCAAGCGTTCCTGCTCAACCTTCAACGAGACCAAGAGCTCGGCCGTCTGCCGGCAACGCGCGTAGCCGAGTTCCCAGCGATCGGCGAACGCAGAGCCCTGCGACAGGGGATGGCTGGAGGCGGTGGCTACAATCTCCACCTCCTGTGGTTTGCCGGCCAATTCATCGGCGATCTTCTGCAGCGAGGCGTTCTGGCCGGGCGTGAGCGATGCACCGCCTTTCTCAAAGTGGACCATGCCGCCGATGGCAATCAGGTCGCCCTGGCCAGGTACTCGAATGCGGGCCTTTTCCACCTTCAGCACGCGGACCGTCCCGCCAGGATCGCCCACCGCCGGCGTGGGCGCGTGGCTACCGAGGCCCTTGCCGTCGCCGGGCAGCATCGAGTTGCCCGGCATCAAGGACCAGTTGGCGAACGGTTTCCACTTGGGGCCAAAGCGGTATTCCAACGATTCGAAAACGACGTCTTGCCTGGTAGTGCGCTTTCCCTTGGCTGCCTCTCCCGACGCTATGGAAAACATGACTACGAAGAACGACATGACAATGGTGATCATGTCGGCGTAGGAGACCATCCATTCAGGGGCCCCATCAGGTTTCTCTTCGAGAAAATCGTGCATAGCGCGGTCTAGGCGGCGTACCGTTGCTCGCGGAAGCGGGGTGGAAGGAACATCTCAAGCTTTTGCCGGACAATGTGCGGATTATCGCCGGCCTGAATGGCAAGCACGCCGCGAATGATAATTTGCCGCGAGAGCACTTCCTCATGGCTAAGGTAGCTCAGCTTCTCGCCGAGAGGAATGCACACCAGGTTCGCCAGAAGCGCGCCGTAGAGCGTGCCGATCAGGGCGATCGCCATCGAGGGCCCTATCGTTTCGGCGTTTTCCAGGTTTCCCAGCATGAGAATCAGACCGAGGAGGGTGGCGATCATGCCAAAGGCCGGTCCGCAGCGGCCGACCAGCTCGACGATTTTCTTGGCCTCGCGGTGCCGCGCGACGCGGGCGTCGACTTCGTTGTTCATGATCTCCATAAGCACCTCCGGCCGGGTGCCGTCAACGGCCAGTTGGATGCCGGTAGCCACGAACGTATTGCGAATTTCCCGGGACCTGGCCTCCAGGGCCAGCAGGCCGTCTTTGCGGGCGAACTCGGCCAGATGCACCAGTTCGTCGATCAAGTCGGCCGGTTCATCCAAACGACCGATGAATGGCTTCTTCAGTATGGAGAACAGGTTCTGGAGTTGTCTCGAAGGAAAGCCAATGAGTGTCACGGCCGCGGCCCCCCCGAAAACCATGAGCAAGGCCGGCGGATCGATGAAGGTGCTCAGTGAGGCCTCTGTCTTGCCAAGAAACAAGACCCCTGCCATCGACGCGAAGCCCAGTAACAGTCCAACGATCGTCGTCCACTCCATACAGGTCATATCGAGCGGATTCTTCGTGAGAATTGATACTCTCGGCAAAGGCGGCAAAGTCATCCCAGCTTATTGGCCCCCACTTGTAGTTCCAGTTTTAGCCGGCCAGCGCCTGGCCCTCCGCGGGTACGTGGCACCAGCCATTTTAACCTGGCCAAGAATGTCATGTGTTGGCATGCGAAAACAATTCATTTGCCTATTTATTGCGCACGAAGATCACACAACTTGCGCAATACGTCTTCTATACATCGATAATGCGGTGACACACACCCTCTAAAGTGCGGTTTTCTGGCGATCTCGGCTTGCGTATCATTGACCAATGCCGTAAGGTGGCAAAGCAAACCCAACCATCACAGGAGACCTACCCGTGAGACATGGATACCTAATCGACATGGACGGAGTGTTGTACCGCGGAAAGGAATTGATCCCCGGTTCGGACTATTTCATCCAGCAACTTCGCGCGAAGGGCATTCCTTTCCGTCTACTGACCAACAACAGCCAGCGGACCCGACGCGACGTGGTGATGAAGCTCGGCCGACTGGGGATCGAAGTCGAGGAAGAGCACATCTTCACCAGCGCTATCGCCACGGCCCGCTTCCTGGCCAATCAGAAGCCCGATGGAACGGCCTTTGTCATTGGGGAAGGTGGCCTGTTGACGGCCTTGCATCACAACGGTTACGCCGTAGTCGATCACGACCCCGATTTCGTGGTCGTAGGCGAGGGTCGCACATTCAACCTGGAGCAGGTCGACGCGGCCGTGCGAATGATTCTCAACGGCGCGAAGCTCATCGCCACAAATCTCGACCCCAACTGTCCGATCGAGAACGGTCTGCGTCCTGGCTGCGGGGCGATGGTGGCCATGCTCGAGACGGCCACGGGCCTGAAGGCCTTCAGCGTGGGCAAGCCGAGCCCGGTAATGATGCGCGACGCCCGCAAAGAACTCGATTTGCGGACTGATGAAACGACGATGATTGGCGACACCATGGAGACCGATATCCTCGGCGCCGTGCAACTCGGTTACCATTCGGTGCTGGTCCTCAGTGGCGGAACGCGGCGGGATGACCTGAATCGTTACGCCTTCGGGCCGGAGGTGGTGGTCGAATCGCTTGCCGACTTCGCCGAAATGCTAGAGAGAACCTGCTGGCGGACGCCTTGGGTGCCGCATTCCGCCATCGACTTAACGGCGACCAGCGAGCTGGCCATCGCCCAATAACGTGCGCACAAGAGGAAAGGATGGTAAACCGTAGGCCGGAGCAAGCTTCGGCGGCCAACTCTGGGCCGAATATCCTTTAAAACCAAAGCTACGGTCGACGGCGCGATGGAATTTTCGTCACCTTGAGTGATGCACTTCCGAAATCCCGCCAAACGGGTGGGGTCAGAACTTTCTCCTGCGCCAGAGGCCGCACCCGACTGCCAGGGCGGCCGCCAGCAAGGCCAGCGTCCCCGGTTCGGGAACTGCGGCCACACCGGCCGCGGCCGAGCCTCCCAATGGCGCCGCAGCAATGGTCGGATCGAAAACCAGCACTCCGCCCGCACCCACCGTCAAGCTCTCTCCGGAGGGCAGGGAAGTACGGCTGACCACGTCCAAGGTCCCGGTTTCAACATACGTGCCGCCGCTGTAATTGTTGGTCCCGCTGAGAATCAACGTTCCGCCGCCATGCAACGCCAGGGCCCCCGGCCCGCTGATCGGTCCCTCCAATGCCAGCTCCGTGCCATGGGCGACGGCGAAATTGGCGGCAGTGGCCAGGATCACACCGCTGGCAATCGTCTGTGTGCCGCTGCTGACCGTCACGCTGGCCGTGCCGCTGGCGCTGTCCAACGTCAGGCTGCCGTTGCTAAGCGTGTAGTTCGAATTGCTGAAGCTCAGCGCCGCCAGGTTGGGATTGATGTCCAGGTTGATGGTCGTCACCGTGCTGGAACCGCTGAAAGTCGCCGAGTCCGTCCCGGCTGGCCGGGTCCCGTCGCCGGGAATTCCCGACAGGCCGTTGCCGTCGATCCAGTTGCTGGACGTGTTCCAGGAGGCGGTGGCTCCCATCCAGGTGCCCGATCCGCTGAAGCCCGTCGCCGAGCTGGTAACCACCAGGTCGAGATAGTTCAGATCGACCGACAGCGAGAGGCCATAGGTGTCGCCGCTGGGGGGCGTCGGCAAGTTGACCATCCCCACGTTCGATGCATATCCTCCGTTGCTGAACTCGAAGAGGCGATAGTCGCCCTGCGCGGTGGGATTGCGGCCAAATTCGATGGTTGTGCTGTCGGCCAGCGTCAGGGCGCTGCCGTTGCCGATGTTGATCAGGTCGCCGGCATAGATATTGTTGCCAGAACCGTCCTGCGAACCCGTGGGAACCAGGCTCATATTGAAGGCCAGGGTAGTGAAGTTGGTGGTGGTCAGGCCACCGTTGAGGTTAAGCGTGCCGTACTGTCCGGCGGCCAGGCCGGTCCCCGGGGCGATGGTCTGCGGGAGGTTGCCGCACTGCACCGCTCCGGCGATCGAGCCGCCGTAGGTTGTACCAGCCAGCGTGCCGCCGTTGAGGGTCAGACCGCCCGTGCCCAAGGCCGAGCCCGCTGTGCCGTTGCCGACGATCAGCAGCCCACCGGTCATCGTCGTGCCACCGCTATAAGTGTTCGAGCCGCTGAGGGTCAACGTGCCGGTGGTGATCTTGGAAAGCGCCAGGTTGCCGGCGGTGTTCTGCAAGACGCCCGAGAAGTTTCCGCTGCCCACGGTCAAGGTCGGTGACCCGCCCGCCACCGTGTCGACCGTACCGTTGCCCGAGAGGCTGGAAAGCGATGCGCTGAAGGTGTTCAAGTTGAGCGTGCCGTTGACGACCGCTGCCGTGTTGACGGGCAAGGGCTCGCCCCACCGAGCTGCAGGGTGCCGGCCGCGACCGTCGTCGGGCCGCTGTAGGTATTGGCCCCCGTCAGGGTCAAAGTGTTGACCCCCAGCGCGGTAAGTCCCACCGCCTGGACGATGCCGCCGTAGCTAAAGTTGCCGTTACTTGTGTCCAGGCCGAGTATCGCGTTCTTGGCCCAACTGCCGCTATTGAGCAAGGAAGCGATCTGCCCGGTGGTCCAGCCATTCGTGCCGCTTCCCACCAGCACGGCCACCGTCGCCCCGGAGGCCACGCTCACCGCGTCGTGCGTGGCATAGACCGGCAACGAGGCGGTGGTGGCGGCCTCCAGCACTCCGCCGCTGACCGCGGCGGCCGTGAAACTGTCGGAACCGCTCAGGAACAAACTTCCCGAACCGGCCTTCGTCAGGGTAGAAACTCCGCTCAGGTTGCCGGAGTAGGTCGTAGAAGCCCCGTCGCCGCCAACGCACAACGATCCGGCAGTCGAGAAGACGGCCAGGTTGCGGGCACCGGTCAATCCGCCCAGCGAGAGGCTGGAAAGCCCTGTGGTTCCCAGTGTCCCGGTGTCGGCGGCGTTCATGTCGATGGTCAAGCCTTGCAGGGCCAGGGAAGTGCCTGCTTGCAACGTGCCTGTGCTGATTCGGACCGTGCCGTTGAGATTGCTGGCCGAGCTCGTCAGGGTCAGCGTGCCCGAGCCCGCCTTGACAAAGAGCCCGCTGCCGGTGATCGGACCGTCAAATTCGGAGCTGCTGATGGCGTTCTCGGTCATCGTTCCCGAGACGCTCAGGGCGCCAGATCCCGAGAGCGGCCCAATGGTGTCGCTAGACAGGCTGAAGACCTGGTCCACGCCGGTGCCGTTGACAATCACATTCGCGCCGGTGAGGTCGGAGAAGACCTCCAAGCCGGCACCGCCGAGACCCTGGTAATAGGCGACCTCGATCTGATGCGCGCCCGCGGTGGCTTCGACGATGCTGCCGCTGCGGTTGGTCATGCCTTGGTAGCCGTTGTTGTTGACGACCGCCTGGCCGTCGATGAACAGCATGCTGCCGTCGTCGCTGCGGGTAGTAAAGTTCGACGTGCCCGCTGGCAGATTGATGTAACCGGTCAAGACTACGGTGTAATCGTTTCCGCCGTTGGCGTCGGTATAGCCGATGTTTCCTGGCCCATTGGTGCCGTTAAATGCCTGGCCGTTGGCGCCGTTGGGGCCGTTGAAGTTCAGCATGGTGTTGCCGTCAGCCGCGGTGTTGCCGCTAAAGACTTGCGCAAGGCCGGATGTGAAGGTGCTGACGCCGGCCTGGGTGTTGAACAAGAGTTGTTGGGTTCCAGTAGCGGGGAATCCCGTGCCCGTGTAACCGTTGAAATTGTTGCCCGGGTCCCCGCGGTAAATGCTCACCGCCAGACCGGGCGATCGGCGCCATTGCGAGCGTACCGCCCGTGCCGACAGCCATCGGTGCATTAGTGACCAGGCTGCCGCCGAGGTTGAATGTGCCACCCACTACGTTTAGTCCGCCGCTGGGCACCCCTCCTGAGGTCGTGAGGGTGCCGGAGCCGGTTTTTGTAAGCGTGCCGGCGCCGGTGATTGGGAACTTGGCGGTGACGGGTGAGACAGAGTTCTCCGCGAAGACCAGGTTGGCGCCGCTGCTTACGGCAATACCGCTGGTGTTGCCGAAACTCCCCGCTCCCACGCTGCCCTGCAGGGTACCGGCGCCAACGGTGGTCGGCCCGCTATAGGAATTCGAGCCGATGAGGACGAGCGTGCCCGGCCCCGCCTTGGTGAGGCCGATGGAGGTCGTGCCGCTGTTGGTGATCGACGCGCCGATGCTGAAGGGCGTGGTCGTGTTGAACTGGTTGACCACCAGGTCGTTGCCCAGGTCGCCCGTCCCGCCCGAGGCCGTCAGGCTGCCGCCGGTGATTCCTGCCGTGCTACTGCCGACGCCAGGCGTGACCAGCATGCCGCCGCTGGTAAGCGTCAATGCCCCCGGCAGATTCAGCGCCGCCGCCGTGGAGGAGTTGAAACGCAAGCTGTTGACGGCGCCCGCGAAGGGGCTGGGCGTGCCGCCCGCCACCACGTTGACGTTGTTGCTCGCCGTGCCGAAGCCAGCACTGTTGTCGGCCTGGTAGGTCGGCGTGCCGCTGGCGAAGAGCCAGTCCGTACCGCCCACCGTCACGTAGCCGCCGGCAATGCCGTTGACCGGGTTCGCCGTGCTCAAGATACCGTTCGATCCGGCCGGCAGGTTGATCGCGCCCTGGTTGGCGCGGCCCAACGCGCCCAGCGAGACGTGCAGCGCCTGGCCGTTAGTGGTCGCCACTACGGTTGCGCCAAAGCCCGCTATCGTCGTCGAAAGCAACGACTCGTTCACCGCGGCGGCGGGGTTGCCGCTGAAATCCAACGTGCCGCCGCTGAGCACGACGGGTGAATCGGGAAGCAGGCCGCCGGTGATCGCGCCGCTGTAGGCCAGGGTCAACTGACCGCTGCTGACGGTCGTAGCGCCGGAGTAACTGTTCGTGGCGGACAGCACCACGTTGCCGTTGCCCGGCGAGACCGCCGTGACCCCGCCCGTGCCGCTGATGCCGCCGCTGAAGGTCACGCTGCCGCTGGCAGCCGCGCTGAGCGTCACGATCTCGTTGAGCGTGACCGGACCGCTGAACGTGGAGGCCGCCGCCGCGATCCCGCCCAGCGTCGTCGGACCCGCCGTGGCATTCACAGTGATCGGACGCGCGACCGTGTACGCCCCGTTAATCACCAACGCGGCCGGGTTCGTGCCCGAGTTGGCGTCGCCGATGGTGATCGCGCTGCTGGCATTGCCGAATACGCCGCTTGCGCCGTTGGGGGCGTTGCCCCCGGCAATCAGCGTGCCCATGGTGATCGAGGTCGGGCCCGGGTAATTGTTGCCGGAGTCGCTCAGCGTGAAACCCCCGCTGCCGCTGCCGGAGCGGAGGTTGAAGCCCTGGCCGGCCCCGCTGCTAATCAGACCCGAAATCGTCGCGTTGCTGTTGGCCGTCATCCAGAAGTTGACGCTCGTTTCCCCCGTGGTATTGGCCAGCGACACCGGGCCGGAGAGCGTCAGCCCCGAAACGCTGTCGTACTGGCAGTCGCCGAGGATGGTCACGGCGTTGGCCAAGGTGACCGGGGTCGCGGAGGAGTTCTCCAGGGCAATATAGCCCCCATTCACGCTGTCGCCGATGGTGATCGTGCCGGTGCCCAAAGGACCCTTGGTCACGCTGCCCGACACCACGGTCGTGCTGGCCCCCTGGACATCGACGTAGCCACCGTAGCTCTGCAGCGTGAATCCGCCGGCAAAGGTGCTGTTGGGGTTGTTGATCACCAGCGTGCCGTTGAACTGGCCGGGCGTGTCGCTGGCGCGGACCAGTTCCCCGTAGGCGCCCGACAGCGATCCGGAAAGGATGAGGGTCGTGCTGGGACTGGAGAGGTGGATAAAGTAGGAGTTGTGGGCCGCAAAGGACGAATTGCCGCTCAGCTGAATGGCGTTGCTGCCGCTGAAGTAGGCGGCCGCGCCGGCGGTGATCACCCACGGGTTGCTCAGGGCGCCGGTGCCCGTCAAGGCCGTAGCCGCCTGGAGACCGCCATTGAAGAACGTGAGCGGCGCCGTGCTCAAGGCCGCATTGTTGCCGATCGTGACCATCGTCGGGGCCAACTCGCTGGCGCTTCCCAGCGTCGCCCCGGTGGCCACAAAGGTGTTCACGCCGTCGAGCGTCGGGCTGCCCGTCAGGATCAAATTCCCCGAGCCGCTGATCGCCCCCGAAAAAGTGGCCAGACCATTGGGATCGTTGATCGTAAAGTTCGTGGCCTTGCTGGTGCCCAAGGGCAGCGGACTGGTGAGTTGCAGGGGCGACGTGCCGCCGAAGTTGATGGAGCGGGAGTTCGTGCCCCACAGCAGCAAGTTGCCCACCGCGTTGCTCCCGGTGAGGGCCGTGGCGGCCCCCAGCGTGCCGCCGTCAAGCGACAAGTCCACCGTGCCGAACGAGGTGGGGCCGGTGGCGAAGAACGCGCCCTTGGCGATGCTGAGCGTGCCGGAGCTCGTAATGTCGTCGATCACCAGCGTGCCGCCGGCGGCCGGCGCCAGGTTGGCCAGGGGGCCGGAATAGGTGCTGCTCAAGATCACCGTGCCCGTGGCGGCAGGGGCGTAAACGCCGGTGCTCATCGGCGAAGCGATCGTCAGCGTGCCGCCGTTGGCCGCGCTCAAGGTCCCGGCCGGCGAGAGGTTGCCCGCGGAGAGCGAGACCGCTCCCGGACCGGCCGCAATCGTGCCGCTGTTGCCGAACACCAGGCTGGAAGAAACGTCCAGCGTGTAGCCGTTGGTCGCGCCCAGGTTCAACGTCTCACCCGCCGCCACGGCGAACCGCTGGGCGCCGGACAAGGTGATCGTCCCTCCCGACACGCCCGCCAGTGGGCTGCCGGCGATGATGGAATCGTTCGTGCCCGACAAACTCACCTTGTTCCCCGAGACCATATCGAAGGTCTCGCCGGCCGTCGTGCTGGCGGCCAGCACCAGCGTGCCGTTGTTCAAGCTGACCGGCTGCCCGGCCAACGGGCCGCTGGCCGCGCCCGAGGCGTAGGTCTGGTCCAGCACAACCAGGTTGCCGCCGTTGACCTGGAAAAACGTGTTCGAATTAAACGAGGTATTCGGCCCGTTGAGCACCAACGATCCGGCCCCGCTGGTGGCAATCGTCAGCGCGTTGCCGCCGTCGCTCAGCCCTGGCAGCACGACGCTCTCCCCCGTATCGATGTTGAGCGCGGCGGTCGCGCCGAAGGTTGCGCCGTTGTTGAAAAGCAACTGTCCGCTGCTGCCGCTGACGTGCAGCGTGCTCTGCAAGGTGAGACTGTTGAAGCTTACCGACGACGTCACGCTAAGTACGGACGGTGCCGTAACATTGAGGTTGTTGGCATAGTCGGCTGTCCCTGGGTGCCGTATGTGAACAGGCTGCCATTTCCCGGGTCCATTAGTTTTACTGCGTTCTGTCCGCCATTGGGATCCCAGAAAAAACCAAGACTGATGCCGTTAATGCTTTGCGACTGGCCGCCCGGGCCACCGTTGTTGCTGCCGCGCCACTCGAAGGTGTGCCAACCGGTTGACAGCGTGCCCGTCACATCCGCGCTCCACTCCGGTTGGGTATTTTGCCATAGCGTACCATCGATCTTCAATTGCGCGGAATCGTCGATGTTCCACCCGAAGGTGACATCATTGCCATTGCTATTGCCGGGGAAATAGATATATCCACTGTAAACCCAAGTTGTTTGATTGTACCAGGGAGCGTAGGGCGCGGTCCCATTAAAAGCGTAGGCGTTCACGGGTCCCAAGACGGGCGTCCAACTCGTGGGAGTGCCAGTCCAGTTGGCCCAATTGTTTCCGGGGCCAAGTTCCCCCTGGAGCAGTCCGGGAATCCCCCCCTGGACTTGCAGGGCACCGCCATTTAGGGTCACGGGACCGGTACCCAGGGCGTTTTGCGAAAGGGAGGCCAAGGTGCCCGATGTAATTGTTGTGCCGCCCGGATAAGTGTTGCTGCCACCAAGGCTCAACGTCGCATTGCCGCGGATCGTCAGACCGTTGGTGTTGCCGGTCAAATTCGAGGCGATCGTGGCGTTGGCATTGACCGTGATCGGCATCATGCCGCTGGAATTGGCGTCCACGCCGATATACCCGCCATTAATCGTGTACGGGTTCCCGTCGCCGGTGGGATTGAAGGTGATGCTGTTGGGATTGACGGACGTGGCGATGGTCACCGTGCCCGCAGCGCCATTGCCGGCGCCTGCGCCGAAGACGGCATCGTTGCCCTCCGACCACGTGGTGGCTCCGCCATTCCACCAATCGGAGGTGATCCCCTGGTCCCAAGTTCCGCCGCCATCGCTTGGCGCGGCGCTGCCACCGCCGCCGTTCCAGGTCAGCGCCTGGCCTCGGGCGGACGAAGCCGCCAGCAAGGCGAACGCCAGAAAGAATACAGGAACACTGCTACGAATACAGCAGGGGAATCCACGACGCATGACCAACCTCTTTCTTCTGAAAAGAGCCACCCGCCAAGAGGCCAAACTCTCCTTCGCGAGAAACCGCATCCACAGCCCGGGCAACGCCAGAATCGCCACACTGGATCAATGGGCGAAACACGCTTAGCGGTTCCTCGAAGACAACTTGGCGAACGCCAAAGGAAACGTCACTTGCAAAGACCGAACCAGAACCCAACTTTCCCAGTGGCTGAACGTCTTCAACAAGCTCCCATGGTCGTTCAGCCCAGACACCGTTCAGAATATCAGAAAGCAAGAAACTGTGCAAGCAATTCTCGCCGTTCCTGCACTGATTTTCCAGGGAACCTGAAAAGAACCCTCTAAACGACCGTACGGATACGGCGCAGAGACGAGACGTTACAGTTCCCGTTTTCGTTTATTTTCTCCTTTGCCAGAGACCGCACCCGACTGCCAGGGCGGCCGCCAGCAAGGCCAGCGTCCCCGGTTCGGGAACTGCGGCCAGACCGGCCGCGGCCGAGCCTCCCAATGGCGCCGCAGCAATGGTCGGATCGAAAACCAGCACTCCGCCCGCACCCACCGTCAAGCTCTCTCCGGAGGGCAGGGAAGAACGGCTGACCACGTCCAAGGTCCCGGTTTCAACATACGTGCCGCCGCTGTAATTGTTGGTCCCGCTGAGGATCAACGTTCCGCCGCCATGCAACGCCAAGGCCCCCGGCCCGCTGATCGGTCCCTCCAACGCTAGCTCCGTGCCATGGGCGACGGCGAAATTGGCGGCAGTGGCCAGGATCACACCGCTGGCAATCGTCTGCGTGCCGCTGCTGACCGTCACGCTGGCCGTGCCGCTGGCGCTGTCCAACGTCAGGCTGCCGTTGCTAAGCGTGTAGTTCGAATTGCTGAAGCTCAGCGCCGCCAGGTTGGGATTGATGTCCAGGTTGATGGTCGTCACCGTGCTGGAACCGCTGAAAGTCGCCGAGTCCGTCCCGGCCGGCCGGGTCCCGTCGCCGGGAATCCCCGACAGGCCGTTGCCGTCGATCCAGTTGCTGGACGTGTTCCAGGAGGCGGTGGTTCCCATCCAGGTGCCCGATCCGCTGAAGCCTGTCGCCGAGCTGGTAACCACCAGGTCGAGATAGTTCAGATCGACCGACAGCGAGAGGCCGTAGGTGTCGCCGCTGGGGGGCGTCGGCAAGTTGACCATCCCCACGTTCGATGCATATCCTCCGTTGCTGAACTCGAAGAGGCGATAGTCGCCCTGCGCGGTGGGATTGCGGCCAAATTCGATGGTTGTGCTGTCGGCCAGCGTCAGGGCGCTGCCGTTGCCGATGTTGATCAGGTCGCCGGCATAGATATTATTGCCAGAACCGTCCTGCGAACCCGTGGGAACCAGGCTCATGTTGAAGGCCAGCGTAGTGAACTTGGTGGTGGTCAGGCCGCCGTTGAGGTTAAGCGTGCCGTACTGTCCGGCGGCCAGGCCGGTCCCCGGGGCGATGGTCTGCGGGAGGTTGCCGCACTGCACCGCTCCGGCGATCGAGCCGCCGTAGGTTGTACCAGCCAGCGTGCCGCCGTTGAGGGTCAGACCGCCCGTGCCCAAGGCCGAGCCCGCTGTGCCGTTGCCGACGATCAGCAGCCCACCGGTCATCGTCGTGCCACCGCTATAAGTGTTCGAGCCGCTGAGGGTCAACGTGCCGCTGGTGGTCTTGGAAAGCGCCAGGTTGCCGGCGGTGTTCTGCAAGACGCCCGAGAAGTTTCCGCTGCCCACGGTCAAGGTCGGCGACCCGCCCGCCACTGTATCGACCGTACCGTTGCCCGAAAGGCTGGAAAGCGATGCGCTGAAGGTGTTCAAGTTGAGCGTGCCGTTGACGACCGCTGCCGTGTTGACGGGCAAGGCGCTCGCCCCACCGAGCTGCAGGGTGCCGGCCGCGACCGTCGTCGGGCCGCTGTAGGTATTGACCCCCGTCAGGGTCAAAGTGTTGACCCCCAGCGCCGTAAGTCCCACCGCCTGGACGATGCCACCGTAGCTAAAGTTGCCGTTACTTGTGTCCAGGCCGAGTATCGCGTTCTTGGCCCAACTGCCGCTGGTGAGCAAGGAAGCGATCTGCCCGGTGGTCCAGCCATTCGTGCCGCTTCCCACCAGCACGGCCAGCGTCGCCCCGGAGGCCACGCTCACCGCGTCGTGCGCGGCATAGACCGGCAACGAGGCGGTGGTGGCGGCCTCCAGCACTCCGCCGCTGACCACGGCGGCCGTGAAGCCGTCCGAACCGCTCAGGAATAGACTTCCCGAACCGGCCTTCGTCAGGGTAGAAACTCCGCTCAGGTTGCCGGAGTAGGTGGTGGAAGCCCCGTTGCCACCAACGGTCAGCGGGATCGCGGCAAAAGCCAGGTTGCTGTTCCCCGCGAGGCCGCCCAAAGTAAGGCTGGAGAGTCCGGCCATACCCAGTGTCCCGGTGCCCCCGGTCATCAAGGTCTGGCCTTCCAGGGCCAGCGGATTCGCCAGCTGCAACGTGCCGCCACCGAGGGTCGTCAGGCCGACCATCGGATTGGCGCCGCTGAGGACTAGCATACCCGAGTTGACGGTCAAGCTCCCCGAGCCCTGCAGCGATCCGGCGAGAACTTGCGTGCCAGTGCCGCTCATAACTAAGCTAATCGCACCCTGTGCGGCGCCGCCGATCGGGCCGCTGAAAGTAGTCGAACCTCCCGTGGGACTGAGGGTCAAGACGGCAGTGGAGCCTGTATCGCTGTTAATGACGCTGCCGCCGCCAGACCCGCTCGACAAGGCGGCGATAGTTTCAGGAAAACCGTTGAGATCCCACGTGCCGGCCGCGGCGATCGACACGGTGGTCGTGGTGGGCAGTTCGTTACCGCCCCCGACGGCGATTGAGGGCAACTGGCTGTTTTCGATCAACTCGTAGTAAACGTTCATGTCCAGAGCGCCGCCCGAAGATGCCTGGATTCCCGCGTAACCAGATGCCACCGGGTAGGCCGAGGTGCTCCAACTGGTGACGGGGACCGAGGATTGCGGTGTCCGTCCGTCGGCCGGCCAGAACTGGAATGCCTCGCTCGTCCCGCCCGTAACGGTCTCCTGCATCCAGTACATCGTGGCGGTCGAATAGCCGGTTGCCACTTGCGGGCCCCAGGACTGGAAATCGTACAGCGATGACACGTTGTCGTTTCCCGAGTTACCGCCAAAGAGCAAATCGATCCCTTCGTGCTCGTGGAAACCGCAGCCGCGATCCCCCCGCGCTCCGTATTGGTGTTGTTGGCCTGGACCAACGCGAGGACGGTATAATTGCTGGAGGGTTGCATGCCGGCGGGGATATAGAGCATGTGGTTCGGGTCGCCGGCCCCTTGGGTAACGTGCAAATAATAACTCCCGTTCGCGGCCTGCGTCTCAGTGTAGTAGCCAGGATTGGCAATCAGGGTGTTGTTGCTGACGCTACCCGAAATGAACTTCCAGGCCGGATCGAGCGTGGGCGAGTTGAACGCGCTCTGGTAGCCATTGACTGTGGCGCCCTCGAGGTTGAAGTTGGCAGGCAGCGCTACCGCTCCCACCAATCCGGACATTTGCAGCGTGCCTTGGGTGATGACGGTGGGACCGGCGTACGTGTTTGTACCGGTGATCTTTAACGTACCGGTGCCGCTCTTCGTCAGTCCGCCGACGCCGCTGATCGCGCCGCCGTAGGCCTGGCTGCCGTTGAGGTTGAAAGCGACGGTGGCGTTGTCGGTAATGTTGCCGGGCATGGACGGATCGTGGCCTGGCGTTCCGTCGCCAAACTGCAGGGTGCCGGCGCCAACGGTGGTCGGCCCGCTATAGGAATTCGAGCCGATGAGGACGAGCGTGCCCGGCCCCGCCTTGGTGAGGCCGATGGAGGTCGTGCCGCTGTTGGTGATCGACGCGCCGATGCTGAAGGGCGTGGTCGTGTTGAACTGGTTGACCACCAGGTCGTTGCCCGGGTCGCCCGTCCCACCCGAGGCCGTCAGGCTGCCGCCGGTGATTCCTGCCGTGCTACTGCCGACGCCGGGCGTGACCAGGATGCCGCCGCTGGCAAGCGTCAATGCCCCCGGCAGATTCAGCGCCGCCGCCGTGGAGGAGTTGAAACGCAAGCTGTTGACGGCGCCCGCGAAGGGGCTGGGCGTGCCGCCCGCCACCACGTTGACGTTGTTGCTCGCCGTGCCGAAGCCAGCACTGTTGTCGGCCTGGTAGGTCGGCGTGCCGCTGGCGAAGAGCCAGTCCGTACCGCCCACCGTCACGTAGCCGCCGGCAATGCCGTTGACCGGGTTCGCCGTGCTCAAGATACCGTTCGATCCGGCCGGCAGGTTGATCGCGCCCTGGTTGGCGCGGCCCAACGCGCCCAGCGAGACGTGCAGCGCCTGGCCGTTAGTGGTCGCCACTACGGTCGCGCCAAAGCCCGCTATCGTCGTCGAAAGCAACGACTCGTTCACCGCGGCGGCGGGGTTGCCGCTGAAATCCAACGTGCCGCCGCTGAGCACGACGGGTGAATCGGGAAGCAGGCCGCCGGTGATCGCGCCGCTGTAGGCCAGGGTCAACTGACCGCTGCTGACGGTCGTAGCGCCGGAGTAACTGTTCGTGGCGGACAGCACCACGTTGCCGTTGCCCGGCGAGACCGCCGTGACCCCGCCCGTGCCGCTGATGCCGCCGCTGAAGGTCACGCTGCCGCTGGCAGCCGCGCTGAGCGTCACGATCTCGTTGAGCGTGACCGGACCGCTGAACGTGGAGGCCGCCGCCGCGATCCCGCCCAGCGTCGTCGGACCCGCCGTGGCATTCACAGTGATCGGACGCGCGACCGTGTACGCCCCGTTAATCACCAACGCGGCCGGGTTCGTGCCCGAGTTGGCGTCGCCGATGGTGATCGCGCTGCTGGCATTGCCGAATACGCCGCTTGCGCCGTTGGGGGCGTTGCCCCCGGCAATCAGCGTGCCCATGGTGATCGAGGTCGGGCCCGGGTAATTGTTGCCGGAGTTGCTCAGCGTGAAACCCCCGCTGCCGCTGCCGGAGCGGAGGTTGAAGCCCTGGCCGGCCCCGCTGCTAATCAGACCCGAAATCGTCGCGTTGCTGTTGGCCGTCATCCAGAAGTTGACGCTCGTTTCCCCCGTGGTATTGGCCAGCGACACCGGGCCGGAGAGCGTCAGCCCCGAAACGCTGTCGTACTGGCAGTCGCCGAGGATGGTCACGGCGTTGGCCAAGGTGACCGGGGTCGCGGAGGAGTTCTCCAGGGCAATATAGCCCCCATTCACGCTGTCGCCGATGGTGATCGTGCCGGTGCCCAAAGGACCCTTGGTCACGCTGCCCGACACCACGGTCGTGCTGGCCCCCTGGACATCGACGTAGCCACCGTAGCTCTGCAGCGTGAATCCGCCGGCAAAGGTGCTGTTGGGGTTGTTGATCACCAGCGTGCCGTTGAACTGGCCGGGCGTGTCGCTGGCGCGGACCAGTTCCCCGTAGCGCCCGACAGCGATCCGGAAAGGATGAGGGTCGTGCTGGGACTGGAGAGGTGGATAAAGTAGGAGTTGTGGGCCGCAAAGGACGAATTGCCGCTCAGCTGAATGGCGTTGCTGCCGCTGAAGTAGGCGGCCGCGCCGGCGGTGATCACCCACGGGTTGCTCAGGGCGCTGGTGCCCGTCAAGGCCGTAGCCGCCTGGAGACCGCCATTGAAGAACGTGAGCGGCGCCGTGCTCAAGGCCGCATTGTTGCCGATCGTGACCATCGTCGGGGCCAACTCGCTGCGCTTCCCAGCGTCGCCCCGGTGGCCACAAAGGTGTTCACGCCGTCGAGCGTCGGGCTGCCCGTCAGGATCAAATTCCCCGAGCCGCTGATCGCCCCCGAAAAAGTGGCCAGACCATTGGGATCGTTGATCGTAAAGTTCGTGGCCTTGCTGGTGCCCAAGGGCAGCGGACTGGTGAGTTGCAGGGGCGACGTGCCGCCGAAGTTGATGGAGCGGGAGTTCGTGCCCCACAGCAGCAAGTTGCCCACCGCGTTGCTCCCGGTGAGGGCCGTGGCGGCCCCCAGCGTGCCGCCGTCAAGCTACAAGTCCACCGTGCCGAACGAGGTGGGGCCGGTGGCGAAGAACGCGCCCTTGGCGATGCTGAGCGTGCCGGAGCTCGTGATGTCGTCGATCACCAGCGTGCCGCCGGCGGCCGGCGCCAGGTTGGCCAGGGGGCCGGAATAGGTGCCGCTCAAGATCACCGTGCCCGTGGCGGCAGGGGCGTAAACGCCGGTGCTCATCGGCGAAGCGATCGTCAGCGTGCCGCCGTTGGCCGCGCTCAAGGTCCCGGCCGGTGAGAGGTTGCCCGCGGAGAGCGAGACCGCTCCCGGACCGGCCGCAATCGTGCCGCTGTTGCCGAACACCAGGCTGGAAGAAACGTCCATTGTGTAGCCGTTGGTCTGTCGCCCAGGTTCAATGTCTCACCCGCCGCCACGGCGAACCGCTGGGCGCCGGACAAGGTGATCGTCCCTCCCGACACGCCCGCCAGTGGGCTGCCGGCGATGATGGAATCGTTCGTGCCCGACAAACTCACCTTGTTCCCCGAGACCATATCGAAGGTCTCGCCGGCCGTCGTGCTGGCGGCCAGCACCAGCGTGCCGTTGTTCAAGCTGACCGGCTGCCCGGCCAACGGGCCGCTGGCCGCGCCCGAGGCGTAGGTCTGGTCCAGCACAACCAGGCTGCCGCCGTTGACCTGGAAAAACGTGTTCGAATTAAACGAGGTATTCGGCCCGTTGAGCACCAACGATCCGGCCCCGCTGGTGGCAATCGTCAGCGCATTGCCGCCGTCGCTCAGCCCTGGAAGCACGACGCTCGCCCCCGCGTCGATGTTGAGCACGGGGGTCCCGCTCAAGGTTGCGCCGTTGGTGAAAAGCAACTGTCCGCCGCTGCCACTGACGTGCAGCGTGCTCGCCAACGCGACACTGGCGAAGCTCACCGACGCCGTCGACGCCCAGTGACGGACGGCGCCGTGACGATTGAGAGTGTTGGCATAGTTCGCTCCCCCGCCGCTGCCGATGAAGGTGAAGTCGGAGATCGTTTGCGTTGACTCGGCGCCGCCCGTCGCGCCGGTGAACCCACATATCCGGTCGAACTGTTGAGCAACGTCTGGAAGTTCACTCCCGTGAACGAGTGGCTGAACACGCCGAGAGTCGTCTCGTCGGTGAGGGTTTCGGTCAGCGTGCCGGCTACGCCATTGTAGGTCAGGTTGACCAGGATCGGATCGCCGTTGGTAATGTCCACATTGGCGCAGTGGAAATGTAGCCTGCCGCTCCGCCGAAGTTGGGCAGGTTACTGCCGCCGCTGTAATCGTAGCCGAACTGGGTCCCCGACCCACCGTTGCCGGCGTAGACATTGAAACAGACGGCGCCGCTGTTGGGAATGGCGTTGTAACCTAAGTCGCCGCCCGTGTTGCCCAGCGCCGTCGGGGCCGTGCTCTGGATGCAGAAGGTCGCGCCATCGGCGCCGCCCGTCGATACATCCTTGTAGACGAAACTCGCCCGGAAGCCCGCGGCGTTGCTGATGGCAACCGGAGTCGAGGTGAAAGCGCTTCGCCCCTCGCCGCCGCCGCCGTCGGTGAGGGTCAACACATTGTTGGTGATTGGCGTGCTGGTAATGGCGGTGTTGTTGACGGTCCAGCCCGCGCCGTTGGAGCCAAAGCCGCTGAAGCCGCCTGCGACGCTAAGGCCGCCGCCGTTGAGCGTCACCGGACCAGAGCCCAGCGCAAGCGGGTTAAGCGCAGCCACCGTGCCCGATGTTGATCGTGGTGCCGCCGGGGTAGGTGTTGCTGCCGCCCAGGCTCAGCGTGGCGCTGCCGCTGATCAACAGACCGTTGGTGTTGCCGCTAAGGTTCGAGGCGATGGTGGCGTTGGCATTGACCGCGATCGGCATCATGCCGCTGGAATTGGAGTCCACGCCGATCGGCCCGCCGGAAATCGTGTAGCCGCCACCGCCGGTGGGATTGAAGGTCAGGCTGTTGGGGTTAACGGACGTGGCGACATTCACCGCGCCCGCCGTGCCGTTGCCGGCGCCGAAGACGGCGTCGCTGCCTTCCGCCCACACAGTCGCTCCACCGTTCCACCAATTGGTTGTAATCCCCTGGTCCCACGTTCCGCCGCCATCGCTGGGGGCGGTGCTCCCGCCGCCGCCATTCCAAGTCAGCGCCTGGCCCGATGCGGCCAACGGGGCAATTGCCAGGAGAACCACAAGAGCACCGAGATGAACATAGCAGCGGCTTCTGCGACTCATCAGCAATCTCCTTCTTCTGAAAAGAACTACCCAACTGGCATTAGGCTTGCCGAACGTCAGGCCGAAGGAATACCCTTTGCGGTTTTCACACAAGAGTTGCCCATCCCCGCGGAAACCATGCCCTCAGGGACCTGCACCCAGTCGCGAATTGTCAAAGTCGTTTCCCGCCCCACGTTGGCTTTGTCGCGGGGGTTGTCTAATAAAGCACTATTGACCCCCAGCAAAGCGGCATCGTGTTGGCCATTACCCCGCAGATGCGGTTTCCAGGGCAACGCCGGTGCATGCTTTACTGAGGGTCAATAGGGGCTCCGTTTTCCTTTACTTTCTCCTCCGCCCGAGGCTCCATCCAAAGGCCATGGCGGCCGCCAGCAAGACCAGCGTGCCCGGTTCGGGAACCGGCGCCACTCCGCCGGCGGGCGCCGCCGCATCTGCGGCCGACGTGCCCGCCGCCGGAGAGGCCGCCAACGTGGGATCGAAGATGAACGTGCCGCCCGCACCCACCGTCAAGCTCGATCCGGCGGGCAAGGAACTACCGCTAGCCACCTCCAGCACCCCATCTAAGACCGTGGTCCCGCCGGTGTAGCTGTCGCTGCCGGCAAGGATCAACGTGCCGCTATTCACCGACACGCTTCCCGGGCCGCTGATTGGCCCAGTCAAGAGCTCTGTGCCGCTGCCGCTCATCACCAGGTTGATCGCGCCCGTCGTGCCATTGATCGGGCCGCTGAAAGTGGTCGAACCACCCGTGGCGCTGAGCGTCAGCGTGGCGGGCATCGCCGCATTGCTGTTAATGACGCTGCCGCCGTTAGACCCGCTGGACAGGGCGGCGACGGTCTGGGTTTCGCCGTTCAGATCGAAGCTGGCGCCGGCGGCGATCGACAAAGTCGTGGTTGCCGGCAACAAGCCGGAGCCGAACAGGTTGCTGAAGTTGTCGAAGGTCGCCGTCGTGTAATCGGCGTTGTTGTGCGCGGTATCCGCAATTCCCAGGTTAAACGTCGGCCCGCTCATCGGCACCGTGTAGCTGCCTTCCAAGTTCCATTGTGATCCGCTGGGGATCGTCGCGGAACCCGTAGATGTGCTCCAGTAGGCGGTGAACGTATCCGTAGACGCGGTGTAGACCAGACTTAGCCAGACCCCTCCGGGCAAACCGCCGTTGTGCGCTGGGACCCGGACCGCCAAAATTGTTCTGGGTGACGTTCGTCCACTGGTAATTGACTCCGTTGCTCCACGTCTCGGGATTAATCACGGTATTGACGTTGGCAGCGTTGGTGCTGTCGGTCGCGCGGGCCATGATGCCGACCTTGGACCAACCGTCCGTGTTATTTGTCGTAAATGTGGCCATATGCACCGCCACGTCGAAGTTCTGATCGGTCGGAACTGGCTCGTAGACATAGTAGCCTTGCTCCGTGCCGCCCCAGAAGTCGTTGCCGGCGCCCGTGATCGTCATCGTGTTGCCAGCGATGCCGAACGAACCAGGCATGGGCGCGCCGCCCACGGCGAGATTCACTGCCGTTGGAGCCGCACCGAGTTGCAGCGTTCCTTGATTGACGGCCGTCGGACCAGCGTAAGTGTTGTTCGTGTTACCCACGGTGAAGGTTCCGGCACCTGTCTTGGTCAGGCCGCCTGCACCGCTCAAGGCACCGGAGTACGTGGTATTCTGCCCGTTCTGCCCCACGCTCAAGCTGACCGCCTGGGCGGTCGCGGTCGCCAGATTGAGGTTGGCGGCGCCTGCGAGGCCGCCAAGAACCGGACCGGTCACGCCCGCTGCGAAGGTCAGGGCACCACCGGAGGACACGCTGACGGTGCTGTCTTGCACGGCCAGGTTGTGTCCCAGGTTCAGGGTGCCGCTGCTGACCGTAGTCGGGCCGGTATAGCTGGTGCTATTGGCCAGCGTCAACATGTTGGTCCCCAATACGTTCAAGCCAAAGGCCCCACTGACGCTGTTCACCGTTACGTTGCCTCCCGTGGTGTCAACGCCCAGGGTGGACCCGGCCGCCCACGTGGCGGTGTTTGCCACGGTGGTGATCTGGGCGCCTGTCCAACCGGCGGTGGGCAACGTCACGCTGCCGTTGCTGCCAACGCTCAGCGTACCCGGCAGAGCTGCCGGCACGGTGGGCTCAAGCACGCCGCCGAGGACCGACGCGGCGGTGAAGCTGTTTACCCCGCTAATCGTGAACGACCCTGCGCCCACTTTGGTCAGCGTCGTGACGCCGCTCAGATTGCCCGAGTAGGTCGTTGACGCGCCGTCGCTGCCCACGGTCAACAGACCGACGGGCGAGGCCAGATTGCGAGCTCCCGTGAGGCCGCCCAGGGTAATGCTCGTGACTCCGGCTCCCGTGGCCAGGTTGCCGGAATCCGCCGCATTCATGTCCAAGGTCACGCCCTGCAGGGCCAGGGCATTGCCGACCTCCAGTGTGCCAGCGCCAATGCGAATGGTGCCGTTGAAGTTGGTGGCCGAATTGGTCAAGATCAGGGTGCCCGGGCCGTCTTGGATAAAGACCCCCGCACCCGTAAGCGTGCCGTCGAACTCCGTGGTGCCGGTGACGTTTTCGGTCATCGTTCCACTGAGGTTCACCACGCCGGCGCCACTGAGTGGCCCGATGCTCATGGTCGACGTGCCAGGCGCGAAGAACAGGGAGTCGGGCAAGGTCGAATAGGTCACGCCGCCGATGGTGCCGCCCGCGAGCAAGCCGGCCCCTCCGCCTCCCTGGTAGTACGCAATTTCAATCTTGTGGTACCCGGCCGTCGTCTCGGAAATCGTGCCGCTCCTGGTCGTCATCCCCTGGTAGAAGTTGTTGTTGACCACAGTCTGCCCGTCGATGAACAACATGCTGCCATCATCGCTTGTGGTGAAGAAGCTCGAAGTGCCTGCCGGCAGGTCGATCATGCCGGTGAGGATCACGCTGTAGCCGTTCGCCCCGTTATAACCAATGCTGGTGAAAGCGTTTCCGTTGTTGGCGTTGGGGAAGTTCACGCCGCCGGCCCCGAGGGTCGTGCCGGTGAAGACGTTCGGCTCCCCGGCCGCCCAGGAGTTGATCTGCGAGGCCGTCAGCGCGGTGCCATTGTTACCAAGCGGCCCACCAAAGTCCGGGGTATAGACCTGGGCGGTTAGGAGGTTGGCGTAGCCCATTTGCAGCGTTCCGCCGCTGGCCACGACGACCGGACCAGTAATGGGAGTAGAGACGATGTTCGTGTACGAGCCGCCGAGGACGTTCAGTCCGCCGCTAGGCGCACCGATGGTGGAGAGGCTCGCCGAGCCGGCCTTGGTGAGAGTTCCCAGACCGCTGATCGGAAACGTCGGCGACTGATTGACGCCGTTTTCCGTGAAGGTCACACTGGCCCCGGCGTTCACCGTGACCGCGGAAGTATTGGGTGAGAAGCTGCCCGCGCCCAGGCTGCCCTGCAGGCTGCCGGCGGCGATGGTCGTCGGCCCGCTATAGGTATTCTGGCCGGTGAGGACCAGCGCGCCTGGCCCACCCTTAGTCAGGCCGATGGAGGTCGTACCGTTGTTGGCGATACTCGCTCCGATCGTAAAGGGTGTGGTTGTGTTCCCTTGCAGGACCACCAGGTCGTTGCCCGGGTTGCCCGCCCCGCCGGAGGCCGTGAGGGTCCCGTCGGTGATGGCCAGCGCGCCGCCGCTCACTTTCGGAGTGACGAGGATGCCGCCCGTGTTCAACGTCAAGACCTGGCCGTTGAGATCCAGGTTGCCGCCGTTGCCGATGTTGGCCGTGTTGAACCGCAGGCTGTTGACCGTGGTGGGAGTCGAAACCGAAAGCAAGGCCGCCCCATTGGTCACATCGACGTTGTTCGCGGTGCTGGAGTAATTATCGGTGTTATAGCTCGAGAAGGCGACGATATTGCCAGTGCCGTCGTTGGCGGCCCAGTCCGTGTAGCCGTTGACGCTCATATAGCCGCCAAGGATGCCGTTCACGTTGCTATTGGTGGTGGTGAACGTCGCGCCGGAGTTCAGCGGTAGATCCAACACGCCGCCCGTGCGGGTGATGGGGCCCAAATTCACATTCAGGGGGTCGCCATTCGGGTTGGCCGTAACCACCGGGCCGAAGCCAGAGATGGTCGTGGAGGCGAAGGTCTCGTTGACCGCCACGTTTGGATTGCCGTTAAAGACCAGGGTGCCGCCGGCCAGGATCACGGGCGAAGTGGGCGGAACGATGCCGCCAACCGCCCCAAAGCTGTAGTCCAGCGTCAATTGGCCGCTGGTGAGTTGCGTCGCGCCGGTGTAGCTGTTGGTGTTTATCAGGCTCACGTTGCCGGAGGGAGCGGCGGCCACGTTGATGCCGCCGGTTCCGGTGATGTAGCCCTGTTGCCCGTTATTGGGGTTGACGGCCCCGAAGGTCACGCTGCCGCCGGCCGCGGCCGTGAGCGTCACATTGCTGTCAAGGGTGATCACGCCGGTAAAGCCAGATCCGGCCGGAATGAATCCGCCAGAGGCCACCGTGTTGTCGCCCGTCAGGGCCGCATCGCCAACCGTGATGTCGCCGATGGTTGTGGGGCCGGCCGAGGCATTCACGGTTACGGGGCGGTCGAACTCCACGCCGTAGCCCAGGCTCAAGGGGCCGCCCAACAACAGGGCCGCCGGATTGCCGCCCGAGTTGGCGGTGCCGATGACCACCGCACCGGAGGAATTGCCGAAGGGACCGTTGACGCTATTGTACACCGAATTGCCGGCGATTAGCGAGCCCATGGTGATCGTCGTCGCCCCGGTGTAGGTGCTCGGCCCGCTGAGGGTCAGCCCGCCGCTGCCTGAACCTTGGCGAACGTCGATTCCCAGTGAGCCGCCAATGGCCCCGGTGAAGGCGATATTGCTGTTGGTGCCGAGCCAGAATTCCATCTGGCTGGCGCCATCGCCAGCGCCGCTGAGAGTCACCGGACCGGTAAACGTCAAGCCTTCTGCGCTGGTGTAGGCGGAGCCGTCGATCATGGTGATCGGGTTGGCAATGGTCGCGGCCGCCCCGCTATTCAGCACGCCAATATAACCATTGTTCGCACTGCCGATGGTAAGCCGGCCGGTGCCGAACGGTCCACTGGTGGGGCTGCCGGCCGGACCAGTCGAACTAGCGCCCTGGACGTCCACGTAGCCACCGTAGCTTTGCAGCGTGAAACCGCCACTAAAGGTGCTGTTGGGATTGTTGATCACCAGCGTGCCGTTGAATTGACCAGCCGTATCGGTGGCGCGGATCAAGGCCCCGTTGCCGCTAATCGGCCCCGAGAGGACGACAGTCAGATTGGGGTTGTTGATATTGACGTACGCGGTGCCCGTCAAAGAGGTACTGCCGGAAAGCTGGATGGCGTTGGTTCCGGTGAAGTTCGCCGAGTCGCCCGCGGGAATTGTCCATGGATTGGCAAGGGCATTGAGGCCAGTCACCGCCGTGCTGGCCTGGAGACCGCCGTTGTTGAAGGTGATCGGGCCGCTGCCCAGGGAGAAGGCGTTGGTGACGATCGGATAGGCGCCGCTGTTGATGGTCGTTCCACCGCTATAAGAGTTCGCGCCTGCAAGCGTGGGGTTGCCGGTGATGTTCAGCGTGCCCGGCCCGCTGATCACGCCAGACAGCGTGCCCACCGAGTTTGGATCGTTGACGTTGTACGTCGTGCCGGAGTTGATCAGGCTCAGGGGAGCGCTCAAATTAACGGCGCTGGCGCCGGTGAAGTTGAGCGTGGGGTTCGCTCCAAAGGTCAGCGGATTGGCAAGCGTGACGGCCGTGTCGGCACCAAGATACCCGCCATTGAACGACAGGGTCGCCGGCCCGAACGACGTATTGCTCGTGGCGGCGAAGATGCCGGTCTGAATGTTCAGCGTGCCGGCGCTGGTGTTACTTTCGATCGCCAGGATGCCGCCGCTCTGCGGGACCAAATTGGCCAAGGGGCCCGTATAGCCGGTCAGGACCACGACGCCGCCGTTCGCCGGAGAATAGGTGCCGGTGCTCATCGTGTTGGCCATCGTCAGGGTGCCGCCGCTGGCGGCGCTGAAAGTCCCCCCGGCATACGACAGGTTGGCCGCCGGAAGGACAACATTGCTGCCCGCCGCGGCGCTGATCGCGCCGCTATTGCCCAGCTGGAAGGCGCCGCCGAAGCCCAGGCTATAGCCGTTGGCGTAACCCAGATTCAAGGTCACGCCGGATGGGATGGCCAAAGTGCCGGCACCGCCCAGGGTGACTGAACCGCCAGGTACTCCAGCGACAGTGCTGCCGGCGATAATTGAATCGTTCGTGCCGGCGGCCAGGGTAATGGGGTTGCCACCGATCGCGTCGAAGATCGTGGTGGTCGTCGAAGTATTGGCCAGGATCAACGTGCCGTTGCTGAGGGTTATCGGCGCGGTTCCCAAGGGACCGCTGGCCGGGTTGCCGCTCTGTTGCAGCGCCACCAGGTTGCCACCGATCGTCACGCGGCCGATGTTGGTGGTGTTGTTGCCGGCGACGACCGTCGTACCGCTGCCGGCCACGTTGAAGCCATTGGTGTCCGTCACGGAAATCGTGCCCAGGTTGAGCACATTCGAGCCCTGCGGGTTGAAGGTGGGCCCATTGGAGATGGCCGTGGTCGTGAAACTGGCGTAGGCCGGGCCGCCGGTCACGCTCAGCGTGGCGGGGCCACTGGCGCCGATCGTCATCGAAGGAAATACGTCGCTGACGTATTCGTTCAGTGCGAGTGCTGAAGTGCCGCTGACCACCAGGGCGTTAGAGAAGGTGTTGGTCGGGTTGGTAGTAAACAGATTGGCGACGGGCAAGAAGGTCCCCGCTTGGCCCACCGTGAGCGTATTGCCCGGTGTCGCCATGAACGCCTCCAGGCCGTATCCGCCGTTGCCCTGGTCGAAGCCAATGGTGATCGGGTAGAACTGGCCGCCAATCAAGCTCACGGTTCCCGTGGTATTCTGGACAATCCCGTACCCCGCCCAGCCCTGGCCATTGTTGCCGTTGGCCACGATGGCAGTGTCTGCGTTAGCTTGTCCGGCATTGATCCAGATGCGGCTGTCGTCGTCGCTGTTGGTGGCAAAGGTGTATGTGCCGGTAGTCGGCGCGTAGAAATAACCAGTGTACGCGGACGACCAATACTGCGTGCTCCCCTGGTTGAACGGAGCGGGGAAACGTGAGCCTTGCTGGTTGTTGTAGTCGAAGTTAAGATTCCCGTCAACAACATCGTTGGTGATGTTGTCGGTCAGGTAAAGGGTCGCCGGCGGGTTGCCTGTTGGGGAAAGGTAGGTGCCCGTGAAATTGGAGAGGCTGGTGGTGTTAAGGTGAGTCCAATTCGCCGGTTGTCCTGGGTTATTGAGGACACCCGCGAAAGTGTAGTATTGCGCGGTCAGTCCTTGGGCGCCGATGCTGGCGGCCGCGAACGTGCCGCCGGCAAGGTTAATACTTCCGGAGCCGATACTGACGGGGGTAGCCGTCAGAAGGCCACCGGAAATGGTGGTGGCGCCGCTATAGGCGGCGGTACCGGTCAGGTTCAAGGTGCCGGGCCCGGTCTTGCGCAGGCCGCCCGAATCCGTTGCCGTAACCGTATTCAGGTTCATTACGTTGGAGCCCTGCACGTCGAAGGTCGGCGTATTGGTGATCGTCACCGGGCTGAAGTTGGCGGTGGCGGTTCCGCTGGGGCTGGTCAAGTGCAGCGTGCTGGGGCCGCCGGCGCCGATCGCCAACGAGCCAAAATTGTAGGTGTTGCCGGTTACCAGGTTGAGCGTGCTGTCGCCGGTGGCTGGCGTCGTGGTATTGACCGTCAATGTCGAGTTGCTGCTGCCAATCACATTCAACGTCTGGCCAGAGGCGGCGAAACTGAGCGCACTGAAGTTGGCCAAGCCGTCTTGAGAGAGATCGAGCGTCGAATTGGCTTTGACCACCAGGTTGTTGGTGTACGCCTGGGGCAGCGCGGTGAAGAGTTGGCTGTTCTGAAGGATATTCGTGCCGGTGCTGTCGCTGTAGACGACCAATCCGGCGCCTCCGCCGCCCTGGTAGTACGCGACTTCAATCTGGTGGTAGCCCGCGGCGACTTCCGTTACGCCGCCGGATACGTTCGTCATGCCCTGGTAGTTGTTGTTGTTGACGACGGTTTGGCCGTCGATGTACAACATGCTGCCGTCGTCGCTGCGGGTCGTAAAGTAGGACGTGCCTGCGGGCAGATAGATGTAGCCGTTGAAGACCCCGGTGTAATTGTTACCGCCGTTGGTGTTGGTATAGCCGATGTTTCCCGGTCCATTGGTGCCGTTGAATGCCTGGCCGTTGTTGCCGTTGGGCCCGTTGAAGTTCAATTGCGTGTTGCCGTCGGCCGCCGTGGTGGCGGTGTAGACAGGCGCCTTGAGGGCAAGGAAGGCGTTCAGCCCGGCCGTCGTGGTCGCACCGATGCCGTTGGTGCCCGTGCCAAGCTGGCCTGCGTCGGGGATATAGAAGTTCGCCGTCAGTCCGCTGAAAGCGCCGACGGGCTGGAACGTACCGCCATTGAGGTTGATGTTTCCCGTGCCGATAGCGTTCGGGCTGGCCGAAAGCACGCCTTGGGAGATGGTGGTGACGCCAGTATAGTTGGTGGTGCCGGTAAGACTCAGGATGCCGGGCCCGCCCTTCGTCAGGTTGCCCGCGCCGCTGACGGTGAGGGGGGCCGACAAGACGCCCATGCCCGTGCCGTTGTTGCCCACGTTGATAGTGGCGTTGCCCGACATGCCGAGCGAGCCGGCGGTGATCGTGTAAGCGGAGTTGGCCGCCGCGCTGGACGTGACATTCAGCGTGGAACTGGCGCCGAGCGTGACGCAGGCCAAATTGGCTGTGCTCGCCAGAGCCGCACCAAAGTTCAATTCGCTGCTGGCCCCGGCGGGAACCACGACCGCGGGATACTGCCCTAGCGCGGCGTTGGAAAACTGGAAATTGGAGATGGTCTGGTTCGAGGCGACACCGCCGCTGGCCCCGGTAAAACCGACATATCCCGTCGAACCGTTGAGCAGCGTCTGGAAGTTCACGCCACTGTAGGTGAGGCTGAACGTGTGGTTGTTCGTCTGGTCGGTGAGGGTTTCCGTCAAAGTGTTGGCCAAGCCGTTATAGGCCAAGTTGACCAGGATGGGGTCGCCGCTGTCGAGGTTCACGGCGCCAGTGGGAATGTAGCCTTCGGTGCCGTTAAAGTTAGGCAGGTAATTAGTGGCGTTGTTGTTGTAGCTATAGCCAAGCTGGGTTCCCGACCCGCCGTTGCCGCCATAGATGTTAAAGCAGACGGCGGCGCTGTTGTTGATCTGGTTGAAACCCAGGGCCCCGCCGCCGCCAGCGACAGCCGTGGCGCTCGTACTCTGAATACAGAACGTGGCGCCGTCGGCGCCGCCGCCGCCTACGTCCTGGTAGACGAAGCTGGCCGCGAAACCATTGGCGCCAATCGGAAGGCTGCTCCGCGTGAACGAGCTGCTGGTATAGCCGCCGCCGTTGCTCAAGGTCAGAACGCCGCCGGCAACGACCGCATTACCGTTGGTCGTCATACCGCTAAAGCCGCTTTGCGTGACGGCGTTGACGAGCGAGAGCTTGGTACCGTTGGCCAAGGTCACAGGCCCGCTGCCAAGGGAGGTGGCGGCGGCTGCAACCGCACCCTGATTGATGTTCGTGCCGCCCGAGTAGCTGCTGTTGCCCAAGAGGGTCAGCGTGCTGCTGGTGCCGGCCTTCGTAAGGATATTGCCCACCCCGCTGCCGCCGGCCTCGGAGATCGAACCTGAGAAGGTGGTGTTGGTAGTGCCATTGATCGTAAGGCTGGTGGGTCCAACCGAGGCGTTGCCCAATACGACGCTGCCCGGGCCGGAAAGTCCATTAATGGAAGCGTTTGCGCTGGTAAACTGCACCGTACCCGGCGCGCCGATGGTTACCACGCCGCTGCCAAGTGCGGCGCCGTTGGTATCCACCAGCGTGCCCGCATTGACGAACGTGCCGCCACTGTAGGTGTTGGGACTGTTGAACGTCACGGTGCCCGAGCCGCTGAGAGTGACCGAGGCCGTGCCTGAGATCGCCCCACCCGAGAAGGAGTAGGAATTCACGTTGTTGTTGAACAAGACGGTGGAGGGCTGCACCCCGCCGGCCGCGATTTTGATGGTCGTATTCCCGACCGCCGTATCGTCGAAGTTTACGCCCGTGCCGTTAGTGAAAGCCGCGCCACCCGTCCAGTTGGTGTCGGCCGCAGAGACGCTCCAATTGTTGTTTGTGGCGCCGGTCCAAGTGAGTCCGTTAGCGGGAAAGAGGACCGGGGTCGAACCACTGATTCCATAGATCGCTGTACGAGAATTCCCGTTTGCGCCGTTGTCAAAAGAGAACGAAATGCTCAGGACTTGATTCGCGCTGGATAACCCCGTGATGTCATAATAATAAAGGTTTGGATTTCCCGAATTCACTGAGTCGTAACCGCCGTTATTTATCCGGCCGTTGGCCGAAATCGCGACGGGGGACCCATTGAACCAATCGCCCACGTTGAGCGTTTCCTGGGAACTGCCGCCGCCAACGTAGTTGAGAGTCACGCCGATTGTGGCGGCTCCGTTGCCGTCGGCTGCGAGGAACGACAGGGAGGTGTAGCCGGCTGCCTGGGAGAGCGAATAGGTCGCGGTCGTGGCACCGTTGCCATCGCCCGCCAATAAAATGGCGTTGTTGGTGTCAACCCCTTGAAATTGGAAGGTGGTGCCGCCAGTTGTGGGGTCTGCTACACTGAGAGTGTTACCCATCGGCAGGCCTGTCCCCGGAGCGCTGCTGTTGTTCCCGACCTGATAAAATGTGTTGACACCTGCACTGCCTCCCGTTGAAACGAAACCGTTATCCATAGTGGCCGCGTTCGGGAGGTTTGCCCAAGTCGCAAAGGTTTCGTTCGCTCCGACGACCATGTTGGCGTTAAATCCGCTGCCCGAAATCGGCGAATTCTGGGCAGATGCCGGCGAGAGCGAGAGCGCCAAGACGACAGCCAGCACGGCCAAGCCCGCCACCCAAGGAACGAGCCGTTGGATGTGGTTTCTCAATGAAGACGGATCTTGCAAACGACCGAACCCGCACGATTTTCCGCAACTCATAGCACACCTCTGGAGAAAACGAAATAGATGGACGAACGAACCTCTGCCGCGATTTTTCCATGGCCTTCTTTGCAACGCGGTACGCGGTGCGTACTGAAACGCCGCCCCGCGGAAACGAATTCGCATGTGTTCATGCGAGAATCCCAGCATCGCATCAAAAGATGAAACACAGTCAGCGGTTCCTATAGGACAACTTGGCGAACGCCAACGAAAAATGCCCCGGGCAAATACCGAACCAGAACCCAATTTTTCCCAGTGACTGAACGTTCTTACTGAATGCCCACGACCGTTCAGCCCAGATGCCCCTTAGACTATCATGAAGCAAAAAAAAAGCAAGCAATTTGCGCATTGCCTGCGCGGATTTTCCAAAAAACTCGGAAAATACCCCCTGAACGACCGTATTGAACAAACGGGATAGTTGATTTGCGGCGAGTTTTTCGACCGCGCGTAGTCCTAATCCTTGGAACTGACTACCACCTTCTCTGCCCGGTCCATTACCCGGTCGAGTTGCAGTCGCCCCGGCAAGAGTTGGCCGATGTTGTCGGCCGCCGCGCCAATGCCAAGGCGCACGGCGTCCACGACCGTGTCGCCGTGGCGGGTCGCCCAGGCAATTCCGGCGGCCAGGCAGTCGCCGCAACCGATCGGATTGACGACGTCGTCGATCGGCGGCGGCGCGAGGCGATAGACCTCCGCAGTGGAGCTGATCCAAACGGGCGCGACCCCTGCGTCACCACCACCCATTGCGCCCCCAAGCGATTCAACTCCCGCATCGCCGCCAGCAAGCCGGCGTCGTCGTCCAGGCTCCGCCCGAAGGTTTGCCCCAACTCCTCGCGATTGGGTTTCACTACATAGGGCTTCAAATCGAGGACTGAAAGCAGTCCTTCGCCGCGGAAATCGAGTACCAGCGGGCAGGGCGTGCAGGCCGCCAGGTCGCGATAGAGCGAGGCCGGCGCCCCAGCGGGCAACGACCCTGTGAGCACGACAACCTCGGCCCGCGCGGCCTCTTCAGCATACGCGGCGCGAAACGCCCGCAATTCGCCGTCGTTCAAGGGCCGGCCATTTTCCACCAGTTCCGTGATCCGCCCCGCCGCCCGGTCGAGAACCGTAGTGCAGACCCGCGTTGCTACGGCGGTTTCGACCCAGCGCCGCGGCACACCGAGAGCGGCGAACTCGCGGTCGATCTCGCCAAGCGGCACACCCCCCAAAGGGGCAAGTGAAAGGTTTGGGCCGCCCAGATGGTGAACCGCCACGCCCACGTTGAGCACTTTGCCCGAGCTGCACCAGGCAACTTCGCGGGCACGGTTCACTTCGCCCCAGCGGACCCGATCGAATACCAGGATCTGCTGCCAGGCGGGCGTCAGTCCGGCGGAGAGGATCAAAGCATCTTCTCCAGGAGGTGCGTCAATTCCGCGTCGGAGACGTCGCGGGGATTGCCGCTCATGCTCTGCCCCCGCGAGCTTTTCACAAGGTCGGGAATCTGGTCGTGGCGGACACCCACGTCGGCCAGCCGCGGCGGAACGCCAATCCGGCGGCAGATCGACTCGATCTTATCGATCAAGGCGTCAACCGCCTCACGGTCAGGCACTTCGGGCAAGATGCCGAACAGTTGACGGGCCAGGGTGGCTAGTTCGGCTTGCCGCACTTCGCGATTGATGCGCAACGCCGCCGGCAACATCACGGCGCAAGCCATGCCATGCGGCACGCGGCAATGGATTCCCAGGGCCGGCGCAACGCCGTGTGCGAGTCCCAGGCCCGAATTGGCCAGGGCCATCCCAGAGAGCAATGCCGCATGCGACATACTTTCCCGCGCCGCTCGCGAGCTGCCGTTTTCCACCGCCTCGGTGATCGCCGGCACCGCCAGCAGCAATCCCTGCACTGCCAGGATGCGAGGAATCGGCTGCGCCTTGCGAGAGATGTAACTCTCGATAAGCTGGGTGATTGCGTCCATGCCGCTGGCCGCGGTAACGCCGGGCGGCATGCTTACCGTCAACTCGGGATCGACCAGCGCGATCCGCGGCAGGATGCGGTCGTCGCGGAGACTCTTCTTGAAAGGCGGGTCGTACGATGAAATGACCGCATTGCGGGTCGCCTCCGCGCCCGTACCGGCCGTTGTCGGCATAGCCAGCACGGGCAGCGGCGGATCGACGATCTTCAAACCCCGCCCCACATTTTCCAAATAGTCGGCCACGGTGGGGCTCTGCCGGTTGGTAGCGATGACGCCCGCCGCCTTGGCGAGGTCGATCGTCGCCCCACCGCCCAGGGCCAGGAGGAAACATCCCCGATTGGCCTCGGCGGCGCGAAGTTTCCGCGCCACGCGATCGACATCCTGGACCTCGGGCTCGTGGAGAATCGTCTCGACCAGCGTGGACTCGACTCCCTCGGCGAAGAGCAATTCGCGGATTTCCCCAAGCACGTCCGCGGCCACACCGGCCGGCAGGCCGGAGAGGATCATCGCCCTGCGGCCAAGCGTGCGGCCCACTGCACCGACCTCGCGGCGGCGCCCCCAACCGAAAACAATTCTCGGTGGTGCGACGAAGTCGTAGGAAATCCAATCGTTCATCATGCGAAAAATCCTGGCAGGGCCGCGCCCCTCATTATAGCGTATAGGTCGAGCTATAATAGGGCCATGTTCGATACCCTCGAGATCCAGCCGACGGGCCCGTTACGGGGTTCGATACGTCCCCCGGGCTCTAAGAGCATCACCAATCGCGCCATCGTTTGCGCTGCGCTAGCCCGCGGCGAATCGCTTCTTACCGGGGCCCTGGAAAGCGACGACACGCGAGTAATGGTCGAGGGCCTGCGGCAACTGGGCGTTGCGGTCGATCATGACCCCGGAGCTCAGACGATCGGCGTTAGCGGGTGCAACGGTTGCCCGCCTGCCGCATCGGCCGACCTGCTCCTGGGCAATAGCGGCACCACGGTCCGTTTTCTTACGGCGATGGCCGCTTTGGGCCATGGAGTCTATCGGCTCGATGGCACGCCGCGGATGCGCGAGCGACCGATCCAAGACTTGCTCGACGCCATGACCCAGTTGGGCGCCGATGCCACAAGCGAGGCAGGCACCGGCTGTCCTCCGGTGGTCGTCCGCGCGGCCGGGCTGCCGGGCGGAACGGCGGAGGTGGCCGGCAGCATTTCCAGCCAGTTTCTCAGCGGGCTGCTGCTGGCGGCCCCCTGCGCGGCGAGCGATGTTGTACTCTCCGTCCGCGGCGAATTGGTGTCGAAACCCTATGTCGCCATGACGCTGGCGGTCATGCGGGCCTTTGGCGCAGACGTTCGCGACGGAGAATTTCCCCTTCGCATTGCTGCCCCGCAATCGTATCGCGGGCGCACTTACGCCATTGAACCGGACGCCTCGGCGGCCAGCTACTTCTTTGCCGCTGCGGCGATTGCCGGCGGCCGTGTCAGCGTGGAAGGCATCTCCCGCGCGAGCCTGCAAGGCGACGTGGCCTTTTGCGATTGCCTGCGGCAGATGGGTTGTGAGGTCGCCGAGGAGGCTACCCGCATTACCGTGACAGGACGACCCTTGCACGGGATCGACGTTGACATGAACGCTATCAGCGACACGGTCCAGACCCTCAGCGCGGCAGCTCTGTTCGCCGAGGGACCGACGACGATCCGCAACGTGGCCCACATCCGCAACAAAGAAACCGATCGCCTTGCGGCCCTGGCCGCCGAGTTGCGAAAATTCGGGGCCGCCATCGACGAACGAGAAGACGGGCTGCGCATCACGCCCGGACCGCTCCACGGCGCAGTTATTGATACCTATAATGATCATCGCATGGCCATGAGCATGGCCCTGGTCGGTCTGGTGGTGCCGGGCGTAGTTATTCGCAATCCCGCTTGCAGCGCCAAGACCTATCCGGAATTCTTCACCGATCTGGCCGGCCTGGACCGAAGCTCAAATTTGAAATCTGCTATCTCAAATCTCAAATCTGACATGTAGGCGAGTCTTAAAATTTCAGCGCAACGTTTGCCCGAGTTTTTCGTCCTAGTAGGAATGCAAACGATTTCCGAAGCGTTGACAGTCGCCATCCGTCACCATCAATCCGGTCGGTTGCAGGCTGCCGAGCACGCCTATCGGCAGATTCTCATCCTCAGGCCGAATCATCCGGACGCACTCCATCTTCTCGGCGTGATCGCCTCGCAAGTGGGTAGGCATGAGCTCGCCATCCAGTACATTGGGCAGGCGATCAAGTTGCAAGGGAACGCTTTTGTCTTCCACAACAACTTGGGGCAAGCCTATCGTGCCCTGCGAAGGATGCCCGAAGCAATCGCCTGCTACCGCCGGGCATTGGAATTGGAGCCAGGAAATGCCGAGATATACGGCAACTTGGGTAATGCCTTGCAGGACCAGGGACATCCGGATGAAGCGATCGCTTGCTTCCGCCGGGCACTCGAACTGAAGCCAGACTATCCCGAAATGCATAACAACCTGGGCGTTGCCTTGTATGACGAAGGGAATCTGGATGAAGCCGCCGCCTGCTACCGGCGGGCTCTGGAATTGAAGCCGGACTATCCCGAGGCGCACAATAATCTGGGCAACACGCACAAAGACAAGAAGAGGTTGGACGAAGCAGTCGCCTGCTATCGCCGAGCCCTGGAACTGAAACCGGACTACCCCAAGGCCCATAACAACCTGGGCAACACGCTCAAGGAACAGGAAAAGTTGGACGAAGCGGTCGCCTGCTACCGCCGAGCTCTGGAGCAGCAGCCGGATTATGCCGAGGCGCACAACAATCTGGGCGTTACCCTTAAGGAGCAGGGACATCTGGACGCGGCTGTCGCCTGCTATCGCCGGGCTCTGGAACTGAAACCGGACTGCGCCGAAATATATAGCAACCTGGGCAACGTGTTGAATGACCAATGGAAGCTGGACGAGGCGGTCGCCTGCTGCCGCCGGGCACTGGAACTAAAACCCGACTATGCCGAGGCGCACTCAACCTGGGCGATACGTTGAATGACCAGGGCAGGCTGGTTGACGCCGCCGCTTGTTACCGCCACGCATTGGAACTAAAGCCGGACTGTGCGGCGGCATACGGCAGCCTGGGCGGCGTTTTGGAACAGTTCGGTGACTTTCAAGGCGCAGAAGATTGCTTCCGCGCGGCATTGCAACACGCTCCGCGGTTCGCCTTCGCCCATCAAAAACTGGCGGAACTTCTCCGCGGCAAACTCCCGGAAATCGATTTGGCCGCGCAGCGTCAATTGCTGGAGGAACCGCGACTGACGGACTCGCAACGACTGCTGTTGCACTTCGGCCTGGCTCAAGTCCTAGACGCGCGGGGCGAGTACGCCAAGGCCGCCGAGCACCTCGAGCGCGGCAACTCGTTGCAACTCGCTGAATGGCATAAGCGCGGCCAGGCGTACGATCCCAAAGAGCACGAACTCTTCGTCGCGCAGATGATGGCGGCCTGCACGGCGGAATTCTTCGCAGGGGTCCGCGGATTTGGTTTGGAAAGCGAGATCCCCGTGTTCGTCACGGGACTGCCGCGATCGGGCACGACGCTCATCGAGCAGATCCTTGCCAGCCACTCGCAAGTCCACGGCGGGGGTGAGATCAAGTGGGTAGGCGACATCGTGGTCCGGCTCGGCCGGCAAGGCACGGTCTCCAACACGGGACTTCACCGCTTGGATCGTGCGACGGCCCGAAGTCTCGCTTCAGAGCATCTGGAGAAACTTCGCGCGCGAGTCCCACCGCACTTCGCATCGTAGACAAGATGCCGGAGAACTACTTGTACTGGGTCTGCTGGCAACCCTCTTTCCGCGGGCGAAGTTCATCCATTGCCGCCGCGATCTGCGCGACGTGGCCGTTTCCTGCTGGATGACGCACTTCCAGGAAATTCGCTGGGCCAACGACCAGCAACACATCGCGCACCGATTCCACGAATACCAACGGATGATGCAACACTGGCGAAAGGTCTTGCCGGCGCCCCTGCTGGAAGTCGATTATGAGGAGACGGTGGCCAATCTGGAAGATGTGGCCCGGCGCCTCGTGGACTGGTGCGGCCTGGAATGGGAACCCGAGTGCCTGGAGTTTCATCGTCGCAAACGGGCCATTCGCACTGCCAGCTTCCTCCAAGTTCGCCAGCCGTTGTACACGACTTCCATTGGACGATGGAAGCACTACGAGGAGGCCCTGGCTTCGCTGCTCACCGCGATTCCTGGCGGAAAGTGACAAATGGCAACCCTTTCCGAATCGCTGACAAGTGCCCTTCGGCAGCATCAATCGGGGCATCTTCAGGCTGCCGAACAGATCTACCGGCAGATTTTGGCGGTCGAGCCGAATCAGCCCGACGCCTGGCATTTGCTGGGGGTTATCGCCAGCCAGGTGGGCAAGTACGACGTTGCCGTCCAGTGCATCGAACGGGCGATCAGTTTGAAGGGGAGCGATCCTGCTTTCCACAACAACCTCGGCAACGCGCTGAAGGGGCAGGGCAAGCAGGACGAAGCGGCCGCGTGCTACCGACGGGCACTGGCACTGAAGCCCGACTTTGCCGAGGCCTTCAACAACCTGGGCACGGCTTTACAGGGACAAGGGAAGATTGACGAAGCGATCGCCTGCTACCGCCAGGCACTGCAACTGGGAACGAACCAAGCCGAAATCCACAACAACCTTGGGGGGGCCTTCAAAGTCAAGGGGAAGCTGGATGAAGCGGTCGCCTGCTGCCGCCGCGCACTGGAGCTAAAGCCGGAGTATGCCGAGGCACACAACAACCTGGGCAATGCCTTCGCCCTCCAGGGAAAGCTGGCCGAGGCGGTTGCCTGCTACCGCCGGGCTCTGGAGTTGAAGCCGGACTACGCCGAGGCCCACAACAACCTGGCCCCAGCTTTGCAGGGTCAAGGCGAGCTTGACGAAGCCGTCGCCAGTTGCCGCCGGGCGATTGGTCTGAAGCCGGAGTATGCCGGGGCACACAATAACCTCGGTGTCGTCTTCCAGGAACAGGGAAAGCTCAACGAAGCGGTCGCCTGCTGGCGGCGGACTTTGGAATTGGATCCGGACCATGCCGGGGCAACGATGAACCTGGCGGATGTCTTGCAGTACCAGGGAAAACTGGACGAAGCGGCGGCCTGCTATCGACGAGTCGTGCAACTCGAACTGGGTGGCGTTCCGGGCGATCGAGGAGACGGTCGCGAAGCGGCGGCAGGTTGTCGGCCTGCGGGCCGCATTCCCGCCGAGCACGCGGAAATCCGCGGCAGTGTCGGAGAGGCATTTCTCGAACTCGCGACGATTCTTCGCGGGCGGCTCCCGGAGGCCGACTTGATCGTCATGCGGCAATTGTTGGCGGAATCCAATCTCCGCCACGACGGTCGCGCAGCGTTGCATTTTGGTCTAGCCAAGGCGCTGGACGCGCGGGGCGACTATAGCGCGGCCGCCGGACACCTCAGCCAGGCCAATGCGGCTCGCCTTGCCGCCTTGAAAGAGCAAGGACGCGACTTCAAACCCATCCTGCACAGGGGCTTCACCAGCGACATGCTTGCGACTTTCACGCCGCAGTTGTTTTCGCGGGCTGGCGATTTCGGATTGGAGACGGACCAGCCAGTTTTCATAGTCGGCTTGCCGCGATCCGGCACTACGCTGGTGGAGCAAATCCTGGCGAGCCATTCCCGCGTGTTTGGCGCCGGCGAGTTGCATTATTGCGCCGAGACCTTTCAATCGTTGCCCAAGACGATGAATCGCAATGCCAGCACGTCCTTCCAATGCCTGCTCGCCCTGGACCGGGAAACCACCCGCGGTCTTGCGCAGCGGCAGTTGGACCGATTGCGGGACCTCGACGAACGGGCCGTTCGTATCGTCGACAAGATGCCCGCCAACTTTCAATACCTTGGGCTTATTCGGATGCTCTTTCCCCGCGCTCGGCTGATCCATTGCCGGCGCGATCTCCGCGACGTGGCCCTCTCATGTTGGGCGACGAAGTTCACCTCCTTGCCGTGGACCTGCGACCAGGATCATATGGTCTTCTATTTCGAGGAGTATTTGCGGACGATGGACCACTGGCGAAAGGTGTTGCCGGCGCCGCCCCTGGACGTCGACTACGAAGCGCTGGTGGAAGACACGGAAGGACTCGCACGGCGGATTATTGAGTGGTGCGGGTTGGAATGGGAGCCGGGGTGCCTGGGCTTTTACGAGACGCAGCGGCCGGTGCGAACCGCCAGCGCAGTTCAAGTCCGGCGTCCGATTTACCGGAGTTCCGTAGGGCGCTGGAAGAACTACCAGACATGGTTGGGCGCGCCTCTTTTCTCGAGTGGATCGTCTTGACGTCCACCACCTTGACGTCCACCACCGGCCTGACGCCAGGGCTTCTTGAAGCGGCACTGTCTCCTCGACTTTGAATAGTGCCGGCGAAACGAAGAGAGATCGGCGACCCATAGAGGAATCCGAACCGACTCGGTTTCCAACTGAACGGTGTTCATGCCGCGGCTCGTTGTTGACGAGTAAATTCCCGACCGCGGGGAACCCGATATTTCACTCGCGAAAACCGGGAGCCACAAGCTATAATGCCGTAAACCGCTCTTTCCGTCCAAGAACTGGGAGAACTCGAATGATCGCCTCACCGCGTATGGCTTGCTTTCTCTTTGTCTGTGCCTTGGCTCCCGCCGTCCATGCGGCCGACCTCGTCCTGGCCAACGGAGGCAAGTCGGACTTCCGCATCGTCATCGCGGCCGACGCCTCGCCCTCGACCCGCTATGCGGCCCAGGAGCTGCGGGCTTTCTTCAAGCAGATCACCGCCGCCGAGTTGCCCGTCGTCAGCGACCGTCGGGAAACATCCGCCCATGAGATCCTGCTGGGCGCGAGCCGCCATAGCCGCGGCATCGGCGCGGCTATCGACCTCGCAAAGCTGGGCGACGAGGGTTACGTGATCCGCACGGCGGGACCGCACCTGGTGATCGCCGGCAGCCCGCTCCGCGGCAACCTCTATGGCGTCTACGGCCTTTTGGAAGATCACCTCGGCTGCCGCTGGTTCGCTCCCGACGTCAGCCGCATCCCGCACGTGGCCCGGGTGGCCTTGGGGCCGATCGACGAAACCAAGGTGCCCGCCTTGGAATACCGCGAGCCGTTCACCTACGACTGCCGCGACGGCGACTGGTGCTGCGCGGAACCGCATGAATTCCAGCTCCGCTACTCTCGAGGCCCGGCACGGTGGACGCGTGCATTTTGCCGACGGGCTGTTCGTCCACACCTTCGCGCGGCTCGTGCCGCCCGGAAAATACTTCGCGGCCCACCCGGAATATTTTTCGCTGGTGGGCGGAAAGCGGCAAAGCGGCTATGCCCAACTCTGTTGCACCAATGAGGACGTGATCCGCATATGCACGGAGGAAATTCGCGCGGCCATGCGGGCGCAGCCCGATGCCACGGTGTTCTCGGTCTCCCAGAACGACACCGACCTGCACTGCGAGTGTCCGCACTGCCAGGACTTGGCGCGGCGGGAAGGCAGCCAGGCGGCGCCGGTGCTGAACCTGGTGAACCGCGTGGCGGCGGCGGTGGAGAAGGAGTTCCCCGGCAAGTCGGTGGAAACACTTGCCTACCAGTGGACTCGCCGAGCGCCGCGGAGCTTGCGGCCACGGGCAAACGTAATCGTGCGGCTGTGCTCGATCGAGTGCTGCTTCTCGCACCCGCTGGCCACGTGCGACAGCCCGGAGAACCGGGCCTTTTGCCGCGATCTGGAGGCATGGTCAAAGGTTTCCCGGCGGCTCTGGATCTGGGACTACACGACCGACTTCGCCCACTACCTGATGCCCTTTCCCAACCAGCGGGTGCGGCGGCCAAACGTCCGCTTCTTCATTGCCCACCATGTGACGGGCATTTTCGAAGAGGACACGCCCGACACCCCGCATAGCGAACTGGCCGACCTGGGAGATTATCTCTCGGCCAAGTTTCTCTGGGATCCGGACTACGACCAGGATCGGGCCATGAACGAGTTTCTGGAAGGGTACTACGGCAAGGCCGCCCAGCCGATCCGGCGATACATTGATCTGCTGCACGACCGCGTGGAGCGGGAGAACATCCACGTGCACATTTACGATCCACCTACAAAGCCCTATCTGGACTACGGATTTCTCCGCCAGTCCAATGCCCTTTGGGAAGAAGCGGAAAAAGACGCGGGGGCCGAAGCCGACATCTTGCGGCGCGTGCGGATTTCGCGGATGAGCGTCGATTACGCCATCGTGGAACGGGCGCGGGCCGAGTTGCAGAATCCCGCGGCGTCGGCCGCCGGCCGGCCGCCGATCGCCAGGCTGGCCGTTGAGAGGTTCCAGCCGTTCGTGAAGATGCTGGAAACGAGCGGCCTGACGCGACTGCGGGAGGGGCAGAACTTCGATCGCAATGAGTATCGGACGACCTTGGCGGAGGCGTTGGGAATCAAGCCATAAATCCAGGTCTTGGTACTCAGCTTGGCGGCCTGGTTTTTTTCGCACTCTGGACCGCTTGCCTTGCCCGGGATACTTAGAGTATGAGAATACTCCGAGACGAAGCACTACAGGTGAACGAAGAACGGCTGCGGATGGCCCTGGCCACGGCCGAACTGGGCATGTGGGACCTGAACCCGGTATCGGGCGACCTCGTCTGGGATGCTCGCTGCAAGGAAATTTTCGGTCTGCCTCGCGAGGCCGAAGTCGATTATCACACGTTCTTGGCGGGACTACACCCAGATGACCGGGATCGCACCCAAGAGGCCGTCGATTGGGCGCTCGATCCGGCCAGCGGCGGCCATTACGAGGTCGAATACCGCACGATCGGCCTCCGCGACGGCGGCACGACGCGCTGGGTTCGCGCCACGGGACGGGCGTTTTTCAGCGACGGCCGGCCGGTCCGTTTCATCGGCATCGTCCAGGATATTACCGCTCGACGGCGAACGGAGGATGTGCTTGCCAAGCAATCGCGGTTGCTCGACCTGTGTAACGACACGATTTTCGTCTGGGACGTCGGCGGGGTGATTACTTACTGGAATAAAGGGGCAGTCGAAGCCTATGGCTACAATGGCGATGAGGCCCTGGGCAAGAGTCCGCAACTTCTCCTGCAAACGGAGTTCCCGGAACCACTGCCGCACATTTATGAAAAGCTCCGTCGCGACGATCGTTGGAGCGGCGAGTTGGTCCACGCCCGCAAGGATGGCTCGAAGATTACGGTAGTGAGCCGCTGGGCCCTGGACCGCGATGCCAAAGGCCGGCCCGTGGCCATCCTCGAGACCAATTACGACATTACCGCGCAAAACGGGCTGAAGAGGGACTCACCGCCGCCAAGTTGGCTGCCGAAAACGCCAACCGGGCCAAGAGCCAGTTCCTGGCCAACATGAGCCATGAGTTGCGGACGCCGATGAACGCCATTTTGGGAATGATCGATGTGGCCTTGCCCAAAACCGATAACCCCGTCGTCAGCGATTGTCTGCAAACCGCACGTGGATCGGCCGATCTCCTCTTGACGCTCGTCAACGACCTCTTGGATTCCGCCAAGATCGAGTCGGGCAAGCTGGAATTGGAATCGGCCCCCTTCAGCCTGAGAAAGATGCTCGATCAACTCGCCCGGGTGCTGGCCGTCCGGGCCAGCGAGAAGGGCCTGGCGTTCTATTGCCGCGCGCCCGACGAAATACCGGACGCCGTCGTCGGCGACCGCATGCGGTTACAGCAGATCTTGCTCAACCTGGCCGGCAATGCCGTCAAGTTCACCGAACGCGGTGAAGTGGAGGTGACCCTGCGCGTGCAGCAAGAAGGCGTGGCGATGGAACCGGTCGCCACGGCGCCCCAGTGCAACGCCCTTCCGCCGTCAACGGTGCTTCTGGAGTTTGCCGTGCGAGACACGGGCATGGGCATACCGTCGGAGGGCTTGAAGCTTTTGTTCCAACCCTTCGCCCAGGCCGATGCCTCCATGGCGCGGCGTTTCGGCGGCACCGGGCTGGGACTTTCCATCTCGAAGAACCTGGTGGAAATGATGGACGGACGGATCTGGGTCGAGAGCGAGTTGGGCAAGGGCAGCACGTTTAGCTTTGTTGTCCAACTCGGCTTGGCAAAGGAACCCCTGCCTGACTTCGATGTCTCGTATGCCTTGCCCACGACCGCTTGCGCCCGCTGCGCGTGCTCTTGGCGGAAGACAACCGGGCAAACCAGAAACTGGCGACGTATATCTTGCAAGACCGAGGCCACATGGTGGAGATCGCCAACGATGGCCAATCGGCGGTCAAACTGGCGGGGCAAAACCACTACGACGTGGTCTTGATGGATGTGCAAATGCCCGGCATGAATGGCCTGGAGGCCACGGCCGCCATTCGCGCTCGGGAAAAGCCCGGTGGCCGCGTGCCGATCATTGCCATGACGGCCCATGCCCTGAAGGAAGACCGGAATCGTTGTCTTGAGGTCGGAATGGACGGCTACCTTTCGAAGCCGGTCAACGCTCGAGAGATTATCAGTCTTGTCGAGGGTCTGGCGCGGCGGCGATTGGCGGGCGATGCGGGCGAAGCAGCAACTGCTACGGCCAGCAAGGAGCGGCCGGCAGAACAACCATTGGGCAGGCCATCGGTCCAGGCGGCCGAATCGCTGGAAATCCCGCTGGATGCTCCCGTCTTTGACCCGCAGGAGGCCCTCTCGCGGTGCGCTGATAGTCCCGAGCTTGTACGGCAAATGATCGAATGCCTTCTCGAGGAAGTGGATACGGTGCTCCCGCAAATTCGTGCCGCGCTGGCGAATGGCGATCTCGTGGAGGTTGGCCGACTGGGTCATCGCGTGAAGGGCATCGTCGTTTACTTGGGAGCGAGGCCCGCCCAGGAAGCCGCCCTGCGCGTAGAGCGGCTCGGCAACGCGGAGAACGGCGACCGTCTGTCGCATGCCGAAGCAGCAGAGGACGTCGGGGGTTTTTGCCGGGCGATTACGCTATTGAGGGACGTCTTGAAAACGCATGCGCCTCCGTCCGAGCCAATGCGCGGCGAAGGTTTCTGACAGGTTCCCGACCGATACTAACCCGAAGCGCAAGCGAGGGCCACGCGCAAGCAACGGCCATCGCCAGCGATTCCGGTTAGTGTGCGGCTCCGTGGCGCCTACTGCCATTTTTCGTCCTCTGCAATAGGCCTGTAGTTTGGCATGCGAAATGCTCAACGAATCACCCACTATCGCATGTCAGGCGCAATGCAGCTTTTCCCGCGAAAAGTAAAGGGATTGTGGCCTCGACCGAGGTGGTCATTGGGCGACCATCGACGACACGCGAAGGCAGAAAATAAGCCAATCACTATCGAGCTTCGCCGGCGTCAGACCGCGGCAAGGCCATACAAGCGAGGAATCTTCAATGAATCAGACAGCAGAACTCAGAGCCAGAAAACGACATTTGTGGAACCGAGCCGGCGATCCGGACGCACGGTCCAATCCGCTTCACATCCATCGCGCCAGAAAAGAGGTCAATCCGTCGCACGGACCGGCCGCCGATGGGGACCGCGATCTTCGACGTCAGGCGCTTCTGGAGCTTCGGGCCCGGCTCCGCGGCGACGTGGCCGAGACGGCCGACGTCGCGCTGGGCAATTCCATCGCGGCCAGCAGCGCCTCGCCCGACGCGGTCGACTGCGCCAGCGAGATCATCGAACAGGACCTGGCCCTGGGCCTGCTAGGCAGCGCGGAGGACACCTTGGAGCAGATCGATGCCGCGCTGAAGCGTATGGAAGACGGCAGCTACGGACAATGCGCGGAGTGCGGCGTGAAAATCCCAACCGTCCGCTTGGAGGCCATCCCTTACGCGACCTGCTGCGTCTCCTGCGCGGCTCGGCAAGAACGAGCTTCCTGACGCCCGGGAAAAGAGAAGAGGGAAGAAAGGAATATGGGAGAAAGGATTATGAAGCAAGCGGGAACACTCTATGATTTTCGTCGCATGCATTTTCTTTTCTACCATCTTCCTTTCTCGTCTTCTCAGCGAAAATTGGATGGTCCTCTTGGGCTTAGGCCACGAGGATCGTCTCGCCGGCAACCACGAGGTCACCGGGCGCAACCTTGATCTCAAGCCCCGGCAAATCGGGCAGGATCAGATCGACCTGCGAGCCGATGCGGATCATGCCGAAGACGGCCCCCTGCTCGACCGCGGACCCGACCGGCGGAAAGACGTCGATTCCATGCACGCTCCCACCCCCAATCTGCACCACGTAGCAGGACAAGTCCTGCTCTTTCAGCCGGCCACGAAACCGCGTGACCCGCCGATTGTTAGCGGCAATGTGGGGACTGTTGGCGTAGATGGGCAGCTTGTGCAGCATCGAGCGCCAGTGCATGGAGCCCATATGGAAGTTCTTGCCCTCGGCCGGGTATTCCTTCGAGTACTCGAGATGACCGTCGATCGGAGCACGGTTGTAGTGCACGCCGAACGGACTCATGAAGATGCCGACGAGAATTTTGGCCTGGCCCAGGGGCTCGCGGGCGATTTCGTCGATCGAGACAGCCTTGCCCTGCTTGCAGGAAATGACCGGTTCGTGCGGGGCGGCACGTTTCACGTAGACAACGGTGCCATCGGCCGGGCTGAGGACGTGATCGCCGCGCGGCACCGTCCTGGGCGGATTCCGCCAGAACCAATAATAACGCCAAAAAAGGTACGCCGCGACCAGCAGCAAGAGGATCGCCGCCAGCGCAACGCCTAGGGCAACGAAAGCTGTTTCCATACTTTGGGCTCGAGGATACGCACGACCGCCACACCGGAGGCGAAAGGAAAGTCAACGTACTCGAAAGCCGCCTTATGCCGGTTGGCCTTCGATCGCAGCCAGCGCTTTACGCCCGCATGACGGAGGAACTCTCGGATGTAGATATTGGTGTCGTGCAAGAGGAAGTAGGCATTCTTGCGAGATCGCCGCAAGGTTGCCGACACGTCGTGCTGAACGTGCTGATAGGAATGATTGCCGTCGATAAAGGCCAGGTCGATCGTGGGCAGCGCCAACTCGTCGTAGCGAGAGAAGAATTCGGCGCTGGTCTGCTTGTAATGGGTGACGATGTTCTCCACGCCGAAGCGGGCAAAATGGCTGCGGACCTGATCCGGATCTCGCCAGAAATTCACTCCGCCGATGGTGTTGGCCGGCCCATTGCCCAGCAGCGAATAGGAAGGATCGACGAAGCTCAATCGCCCGGCACGGTTGTCCCTCAACCCCAGGGCCAGGCATACGACACTGAATCCGTAGCCCGAACCGATGACCAGCACGTGTTCCGGCCGCAGGGCCCGGACCAGGCCGTAGTAGACGAAACCAAATCCAAGATTGAGTCCCCCGGGGACCTCGCAATGCCCCAAGGGCTTGGCGTGGTCGAGGACCTGCTGGATCATCTCCGGATCCAGACTGAAGCATGCGGCCATCATGGCGGTCGTCTTCCCATTGCCAGAGGGAGACTCACCGTTGCTCGAGAGAGTCATCGGACAGTTCCAAGGGGAGAAATCTTTTCTCCCATGTTATAGCAGATAATAGGGGATAGAGGCAATCGCTGCGGCTACGGCTTCGCTTTGGGATGGGCCGGACCGGGTGGAACCGGACCCTTCTCGCCCGCGGTGTTTCCGCTGTTCACAATACGGACTTCGATCTTGATGTCGGACAAGAAAGGAAAACTTGTTTCCACTGAGGATGGGAGTTGTGTTGTCGGAAAGCACCTTGGTTCGGTTTCCCGAGAGGACCGTTGGCTTGTTGCCAGAGAGCAGGGCGGCTTTGTTATTGGAGAGCAGGTCGGCCTGGTTATTGGAAAACAGGTCCACCACAATATCGAAGGCCCGGCCAAGATGGGCGCCAAGCTCCTTTAGTTTCTGTAGGGTTGCCGCCGGAGCCGGCTTGGGCGGGGGGTTCATGAGCCCATCCAAGACCATAGTGCCAATCGACCCCGGAGCGTGCTTAACCGGGTCCTTGGGGCCAGGGGCGGATGGTCCGCCAGCGGCTAGCAAGCGGCCGCCGGCCAAGACCGCGATTGCCAATGAGAAGGAACCTGCCAAGACCAGAATTCTGCCTGTGTGTCGCATTTCGCACTCCTGAAACCAGAGGACTTCGCTCAAAAACACTTTCTAAGACGAAGTCGAGTATAGCTGGCCGGCTGCGATGTTCAAGAGCCGCTTTCATTTAACCCGGAGCCCACGGACCGGAAAACCAGTGTTCGCCGTCGCGACCTGCAAGCGCGGGAGCCCCGCTCCGGGTTAATCGAGAAAACGGCAACCTAAACCACAATCGGTATAACCCGTTGGCTGCGTGGTAAACCTCCAGGAAATTGCTATAATAGGACCAGAGGTCTCTGTCCCGCGTATCAAACATCAGGAGACACCGATGACCCGATATCGCATCGAACAGGCCCTGGTTGCGGCGTTTGGTCTGCTTGTGGGCGTTATGCTCGCCATGCTCGTCGCCCCGGGTGAATTTGGGCTTTGGATCGTAATTGCCGTTCTCCTGGCCCTGTTCTGCCGAGCCTTCTTTATCCGGGGGCTCTATGGAGAACTGCTCTGGCCAGGAATGCACCGCCACGCGAAAAAAGTCAATCCTCCTCCGCACAGCTAGGCTTTTTCAATAAAGCAGATCGCGCGAAACGAAGTGGATACTGTGGTTGGAGCGCACCTGAACAGTTCCCGCAAGGACACTGCTGCTTGCGGTGTGCGCGGTGATCTTTGACACGCGACCATCGCCGACAAGCCCAGTAGGGTGGCATACCCAAGCGCAACGCCAATTTCCCGCGTCGGTACGCCGCGCAGCATGCCATTGTGCCCTCGCGAGGCAAAATCGCCACCACTAAAGAGGTATTTCTTTCAAAAGAGAATTTGGTTTTTGCCCCCCCTTGTAACGCTTGCCAGCACCCCCGAAAGATGCGCATAATAAGGTCTTTGGAGTTCAGGATTTCCCTCCGGTTCCTTTTGAAAGTCCAGGATTCTCCCCCTCCATGCTCACCGAAGCCAAGATTCGCATCCTCGTCGCCGATGATCATGAGATAATCCGCCAGGGGATTAAAGCCTTGCTGACGGGCACCGAGATTCACGTTGTCGCCGAAGCCGGCACCGGCCAAGCGGCCGTCAAGCTGACCTTGGAGACGGAAATCGACCTCGTGCTTTTGGATATTGTCATGCCGGACGGCGATGGCCTGACTGCCTTGAGCCAAATCAAGCACGACAAACCTGATTTGCCCGTTTTGATCTTCTCCGCGTTCGAAAACCCCGCCTCGGTCGCCCGGTCGATGGCCATGCAGGCCAGCGGGTTCTTGCTGAAGGATTGCAGCCGCGACGAGATTCTTCACGCAATCCGCACAATTGCGGGCGGCACCAGCGTTTGGAGCCGCGACACGCGACGCAGCGTGAGCGGGGCCTTGCGAACGCCCCGACTGACCAACAACCTGGAGATTTCCTTGAGCGAGCGCGAAGGCGAGGTCCTCCGCCAGATGACGCGCGGGCTGACCAATAAGCAGATCGCCCAGACCATGAACATCAGCTACGAGACGGTCAAGGAGCACGTACAGCACGTGTTGCGGAAGATCGGCCTGACGGATCGTACGCAGGCGGCCGTATGGGCTGTGCGGAACGAAATACTTTAGACATGACGGAGAAGTAAGTTCCCGATTTGCTGGCGTGCTCAAAGGCTTCTGGCCGAAAGCACGTGGGCACGGCACATGCTTTGGGCTGGAAGCCTTCGAGCATGCCATCCCTCATGAAAGCCCGAACTTATTTTTCAGCCGGTCCGTTGCGGAAAAAGGCGTTTCCCCTTCCCCCTAGATAAGAGCATGCGACGGTGGATCGTTATTCCCTTGGTGATCCTCACCGCCCTGTTGGCGGTCATTGGATACTTTGGACTTGGTTGGTGGCACCCGTCGCACGCGACGACGAAGCAGACTTCAGGCGGATTCAACGTCGAAAGCCAACCGGCCACGCTCAAGGGTGTGTTGGCGGTTGCCCATCACGCGCTGGACGAAATCGATAAAGACATCCACGACTACTCGGCGGTGATTGTCAAGCAAGAGCGATTCGGCAGAAAAACCGTCGAAACCGTAATGTTCGCCAAGGTTCGTGAAAAGCCGTTCAGCGTCTACCTGCACTTTCTCGACCGCAGCGACCAGGATATCAAGGGCCGCGAAGTGATCTATGTCCAGGGCCAGAACGGCGGAGACTTGCAGGTCCATACGCCAGGGTTGCTCGGCGCCACCTTGGGCCCCTTGAAGCTGAATCCCAAAGGTGTGCTCGCAATGATGGGCGAACACCATCCGATTACCGAGATCGGTCTCGCCAACCTCTGTCGGCAACTCATCCAGCGCGGCGAGTCGTTGCCCGATCCTAGCCAGGTCAGGGTCATGCGATTTCTCCACGCAAGCATCAACAAGCGGCCCTGCACGCTCTGGGAAGTCACCTATCCGGTGCGCGAGCGGGAGGTTTGGGGGTACCTCGTCCGGTCCTTCGTGGACGACGCCCTGCAATTGCCCATCCGCGTGGAAATATGGGAACTCCCGCAGGACCACGGTAAAGACCCGCAACTCGAGGAGGCCTATACTTATCTTGATTTGCAGTTCAATCGCGGTTACAGCGATGCCGATTTCAGCACTAAAGATCCGCAATACAAGTTTCCATGACCCGCGCGCTCCGCACCTGTGAAAAACCTTTGGAATTGGCCCCGCCGCGAACCTCCGGCTGCTGACGCTGCCCGCATCAGCCTGCGGGCTTTGGAGGACGCCTTGGCGTCGGCGGAACCAGCGGCTCGGCTCGTGCCGCCACGCCTTTTGCGGCGCGTTGTGCGGTTGCACACCTCATTGCCGGGGCTCGGCTTCCGTGTACCCCACAGCAAGACCTACGTCATTTCGCAGCAAGCCCTGCTGGCAATCGTCGATCGCGACGAACTGGAATTGGGCCCCGACGAGCGATTGCCGGACGAAGTCATCCTCATGGAACGGCCCACGGGCGATGTTCTGCAGGAGCGTCCCCGCGGCGAAGTCCTGCTCTATTACCGGGAGTTGCTCTTTCACGCCCGAGCGCATGCGGCCTTTCGTCGCTTGGCGAGGCAACATCGCTTTGGTGCGGCGGAAGCTCAGCGGCGGGTGGCCGAACTAGGAAGCCTGGCCTGGGATGAGATCCGCAACGTGCTCGAGCAGGAGCGGTTCTTATTGCCGCCTTACGACGACGTCTCGACCTACGTCGAGTTCGCCGCCGTTTACCTGGGAATCCGCTACTTCCAGCCCTACCTGATCGCCAGCTTCTTTCCTGCCTTGGAGTCGTTGGAAAAAGCGGATGCGATCATCGCTCAAGACATTCCGGCAGAAGAAATCTTATCGCAAACGCGCCTTCCCGGCACGCCCGAGCCAGAAGAGCTCCGCGAGGCGGCGAGGTTGGCGGCCGAGGCATTTGACGCCGATCCCTTGGCGGCGCCCGATTCCTGCGAAGATGTTTCCAGCTCGCGAATTTAGCCCCCGCTGGGCCCGCGGGCGGCAGCGATCGGAACGGAAGTACCAGTTCTGGTCGCAACGGGCCCGCCGCCACGCCGCGCGCGGCAACCAGGCTGGGGCCGCCGCCTGCCGGGCGCGGGCCGAGTTCTGGGCCCCGCGGGAACGCGGGGCGGAGGCCGCCACCGCCTTGCGCGACGAAGTGCACGGCCTGGTCGATCGCCTGCAGACTGCCGCAAACCTCGAGGGCCAGGACCCGCGCCCTTGCGCGAGGCCCTCTTGGCCCTGGCTCACCAGACGCCGCGGGGTCTGTGGACGGTCGAGGCGCGGCTGCTTTACGACCTGCAGAAGGTCTGTGTGGAGCAGCAGCGCGCGACATCGACGGTCGATGTCATGCAATGGCTCCTCTCGTGGGGCCGAAGGCCGATCCGCCGCGAACTGCCCGACCAGCGGCTGGTGCTCCTGACGAGGCGGCTCCGCAGCGCCCAGCGGCGGCTGCCCGCAGTGCGGATTTCAGAACGGCAGCGCCGGCAACTCGCGGACGTCCTGGACGCGGCAACCGATGCGGCCGAGCAGCGGCTCCGCAACGGTTTTCGCCCCAAGCTCGAGGCCACGCTGGACGAGGTCGGCCTGCGTTCGCAGAATTTCGTTGAGGACGTTTCGCGGCGAAAACTCGTTGAGGAACTGTTGGATCGCATCGCGGAGCGGGGCTTCCTCACGCTGGGCGAGGTCCGCGATGCCGTTTCCCGCAACAATCTAAAACTGCCCGACTGCGGCGGCTTGGGCGACTTTCTGCACGGCGATGCCGTACTGCGGCTCGATCGCCGCCTGGCGGTCGCCATGGACGGCGTTTACGAACGGGGCGATTTCTACCAGCGCTGGATCCAACGCTTCAGCCTGCTGGCCTTCGGCACCGTCGTCGGCCGCTGGCTGACAAGATACGTGGCCATCCCGTATGGCGGGGCCGTAGTCGTCCTGGTCGTCGCCGAGCATCTGGCGGCGCCCCTGACGGGTGGAGAGGAGTTCTACGCGCCGACGTTTAGCGACTGGCGGAGTTACGGACCGACGTTGTTGGTTGGCTCTTTTCTCGTCGGGCTGATCCACGTGCCGTGGTTCCGCGACGTGATCTGGGATTTCCTCAAGCACGTTGGCCTGACGGCGCGGTTGGTCTTTTTCGATTCCTTCCGCTGGTTCTTCGGTCTGCCGCTCGTGCGACGGATCGTGCACAGCGCGGTCGTCGTCTTCCTCTTTCGCTACGTCGTCAAAGCGGGAGCGCCGACGCTGGTGCTTTGGCAGGTTCTTCCCCGCCGACTGGCCACCTGGCCGATGATGATCGAACTAGCGGCGATCTTCCTCCTCCTCGACGTGCTGATCAACTCGCGGTTGGGCCGCATTCTCGAGGAGTCGCTCGTCGACTGGTGCGTCGAGAGTTGGCACCGCATCGGCGTCCGCTTCGCGATGGGGTTATTCTGGTGGATTGTCGATCTCTTTCGCCGCCTCATGCAGGGGATCGAACGAGTGATGTACGCGGTCGACGAGTGGCTCCGCTTTCGCAGCGGCCAAAGCCGGTTGATGCTTGTCGCCAAGGGCGCGATGGGCGTCGTTTGGTTCTTCATCGCCTACGCGGTCCGGTTTTGCGTGAACCTGCTCATCGAGCCCCAGTTGAACCCGGTCAAGCATATTCCCTGGGTTACCGTCTCGCACAAGATTATGGCGCCCATCTGGATTGCCATGGGGCTGCACAAGCTGCTGGCCCAGCACATGAACGCCGCCATGGCCGACGTGGCGACTTTCCTTATCGTCACGCTCACGCCCGGCATCTTCGGCTACCTGATTTGGGAGCTCAAGGAGAACTGGCGGTTGTTTGCGGCCAACCGGCCGCCGACGCTTGGACCGGTGCTCGTCGGCTCGCACGGCGAGTCGCTGCCGCGGTTGCTGCGGCCGGGACTGCACTCGGGCACAATTCCAAAGCGTTTTGCCCGGCTCCGCCGCGCCGAGCGTAAGGCGATCGCCGCCGGCAGCGATCCCCAGGCGGCCCGCAAGCAGCGCGAGTTGCTGCACCATGCCGAGATCGACGTGCGCCGCTATTTTGAGCGGGAGTTCATCGCCTGGTTTCGCGAAAGCCGCGCTTGGCAGCTTGTGCTGCCACGGGTCGAGGAGATTCACGTGGCCACCAATTCGATTGCCGTCGATCTGGCGCTGCCGGGCGCCGTCGAGGGTCCCCTGCTCATGACGCTGGCGCTGATTGGCGGCCGGCTGCGTCTGGAATTGACGGCCAGACTTTGCGCGGCCGACCTTGCCGAATCAGCCCATGGCGTGCTCCGCGCGGCGATCGTCAACGTGCTGAAGACGGGAGGTGTCGAGTTGCTCGACCACAGCGGGATGGATGGCCCGGACGATGTTGTCCAGCAGCGCGGGATTCGCTTGCCGGAGGTGACCTGGGACGAATGGATCGCCGTCTGGGAAGCCGCCGGTCGCGGGCCGACCCCTGACCCCCACGATTGGTACTCCGTGATTTGACGCTTCGGCTACTTGGTCCGCTTGAGTTCGACGCGGGCCCGCAATCCCTGGTTCTCCAACGTCAGGCCGAAATCGCCGCTGGTAAAATCGCTCAAGACGGGCGGTGCCGCCGGTCCTTCTTTCGGCTGGCCAGGACAACCGTAAACGGTCGATTCCATGCTCGCAAACTTCTCGTTCCAGACGTATTTTCCCCCGCCCGGGCAAACCAGGGTCACTCCCCAAAGTTGCCGATGGACGGCCACTGGGTCGAGCTTGGGAAAAAGTCGCTTCCACTGGTTGAGAATCGGCAAGTTGCTCCAGCACTCCGCCTGCATCCGCGCGACATACTGCTGGCGGCCCATCTGGTTGGCCAGTTCCAGGATCCGGCTATCGACGTGTAAGGCCACATTCGAGCCGAGCCAGGGGCAAACAACAGTGGATGGGGCTATTTTCTTGTGCTGCCCCGTCGCCGCCGGCTGCCCGGCCAACGCCCGATCGATCGCGTGTTGCAACACTTTCTCGCTCAAGGTGACCGTCAACGCCCCGGCGACCGTCGTGTAGTAGACAGCTATCTTCTCGGCTTCTTGGGGAATGGCGTTGCCCTTTGCAGCCGAGACGCGGACATAGCTTTGCTCCTTGTACTTCCGCGATTCCCAAACCGTTAGCCCGGGACCAGTCTGCTCGATGAAGGTCCGCATCGTGGTCAGGAAGACGGCCAGTTTCAGCGGATTGGTGTAGTCGATCCGCACGGCCACCGGCACGCGGTCGGCGTTCTTCGCCAGGAATTCCTCGATTTCTTTTTCACTCTTGGTCTTGGCCAGTTCATCCCAAAAAGGATCGTTGTCGGCATAGATCGAGAGCGAGGGACCGACCCAGCCCAACGAGATCGTCTGGCCCATGTTGGCGGCAATGCCCTCGCCCATGCGGAACCAGCGCGAATTGCGATTCAGGGCGAGAACGAACTGCACCAGGTCCGGATGAGGATCGCCGGCCGTCGGTCCGAACGCGGCGCCTTTCGAGATATCGATGATCTCGTTGTACTGGCTGACCATGATCAATGGCATAATCGTCAGGTCGGCGGCCATTTTCCCCTTGCCCAGACTGAGCCGCAGGCCGATAGGATCGAAAGCCCAGTTCCAATTCCGCTGGTAGCCGTCGCGCCAGGCCTGATAAGAATCGGCCTCGCCGCGAGTGACTTCCTCCATGGGCAATTCTGCGATGGGGGTCATGAAATCCAACGCGCCGTAGACGCTGGAAACCACGCCCTCGGCAGTGAGCCGGAACGTGCCATTCTCGGCAGACGGGGACATCGTCTCGTGGACCCAGACACCGCCGGGAGTGACTTGCATTGTGCCGCTGAAGACTGACAAATCGGTGTGGATCGATCCCGGCTCGACCGTGTGGCGGACGAGGGCCCTGGCATGTTCCGCCTGTAACTCGGCAAGCACGGCCCGGGCACGGGTGCGGCGAGAATCGGCAATCCGCCAGCGCGGACCACACCAGCGGCGGATCGTGGCGTCGCTGAGAAAGACGAGCGCCGATTCATCGGCTGCGCCGCGGGAATAGCGGATGCGGAAGAACGTGTATTCCGGCAATTCGGCCAGCGGTTTAAGTCGGCCACCGCGGACGGCCGCCAGTTGCTGCAACTGATAGGTGGAATTGGCGACCACCACCGCGCCTTCCAATACGGCGACGTAACTGGAAATCGTCCGCTGTGGCGACACGAAGCCTTGGTAGGCCAGCCCGGCGATCGTGCCGCTGACGGGCTTGGCGGTGTTTTCGTCGGCCGCGGACAGGGCGATGCGGCCCAAGAGCAACTTGGCAAGGACATCGGGGTGCGGAGTCTCCAGCAGCACGGCGACGTCGGTGCCCAGTGGGAAGGAAGGGTCGGATCCGGTCAGGGCCACGCTCTTGACCAGCGTTGGTCCCAGCAGCCGCGCCAGCGTGCTTAGGGGCAGGCCAAGTTGACGCTGATAACGCTCGATCACTCCCGTATCTTCGCTCCGCGGCTCGGCTAATCGCAGCACCGGCGTATCGTGCAGCTTGGTTTCGTCGGCCACGGCCAGGGCAGCCTGAAAGCTGGGGAAAAAGACGACGTGCTGATCGAACGGAATCTTCCCCGCCAGCGGATCGAGTTCCGGTTTCACATCCTTGATCAGTGGCTTCCAGTCAATCTCATTGATAGTGATGCCTTGCAGCGAACTGATCTTCACAGGGGCCACGTTGGCGGCCCGCGGCGGCAGGGTTCGATCGAGTTGCAGGTTCTCGCTGATCGCGCGGCCACCGCTGAAAAGATCGTAGGTAGTGGCCAGATCGCCGCCTCCCACGGTATTGGCGTTACGCCAGATCTGGAGATCGTTGGGCGACATGTTCAGCGCGATTTCCGCCGAGCGGACCTCATGCCGGAACCATGCCCCGCCCGGGATATTGCGGCCAAGCAGGTGATTGAAATAGGCCATCTTGGCGCGGTAGAAAGGCTCTTTGGCCTCAGGCGTGGCGGCCGAAAGAGGAACGACGAACCGCAGCATTTCCATGCCCGAGGCGGCAGCGTTGCGCACGATGAGCCGGCCCCTGACCTCTTTGCCGTCGGCAGCCCTCAGCAGGATGTGGTTCTCTGGCTGCCCATTACCTTGCGGGTTTCCGCCGAACGTCGACCAATAATCACCTTGAGTACCGGAACCAGTCAGGTAGGCTTCTCCCCGGCCATCGACAACGACGTACGGCTCCATGGCCTGGGCTCGTTGGTAGTTCTGGCTGCTATCAAATCCGTTGGCTTGTGCCGGCAATCGGCCTTCGACGATTTTCAAGTTTCGGAGGGGAATGTCGTAGTAGACATCTTTGGCGCATGCCAGACCGGTGGCAGTGATCGTCGCGGCAAGCACGAAAAAGGCGGTGTTCTTGAGCATGGCGTTTTCCTAGCATTCTTGGGAAGATGAGTTGGCACATTAGGTGGCCGACGGCCGTGTTACGGGCGCAGTATTGAGGGCGAGCCCCCGAAATGAATATAACGCCTCCGGAAAGAGCGCAGCTAGTAGCTAGTCTAGAGTCTAGTGTCTAGTATCGCGAACCATTGACTCTGCTACTGTGTGCGTTGATAATGGATTTGGGGGCGTATTCCTGCCGCAATCAAAGGAGGGGTTATTATGCTCGTAGAAACTGCTGATTCGTTGCGAGCGAAAAAATGTCGCCCGTGCGAAGGGGGTATCGAAAAGCTCTCGGCGCAAGAGGCGGCGGAGCAACTGAAATCCCTCACCGGTTGGCGGATTGGTCAAGATGGGCAGCGACTGGAGAAAGAATGGCTCGTCAAGAGCTTCAGGGATGGTATCAATTTCCTCGATCTCGTAGCCGAGGTGGCGGAGGCAGAGAATCACCATCCCGAGATCCACTTGACCGGCTTCCGTCACGTATGGATCGAGATCTGGACCCACGCCGTGGGGGGGCTGACGGAGAACGACTTCATCCTCGCTGCCAAGATCGACCTGCTACCGGTCGCCGTGAAAACGTATAAAGCCTAGAATCTCACGCCAAGACGCAAAGCAAAGAATATGCTATTTCCTTTGCGCCTTTGTGTGCGCGAATTCCCGGGAATAAGTTAGGCCGGCAACTCGACTCCCGCCTTGCCCATGAGTTTCGCCCGTAAGTGGCGGATTTCGTGCTGCAACTCCAGTTTTTCGGCTTGAAGGCGGCGAGCGTACTCGGCCATGTCGGCCTCACGGCGGTCGAGATCCTCGCCACGGGCCAGAAGCCGGGCGGCCTGATCTTCAACCTCTTCCCGGCACTGGGCCGACCAGGCGTCGAAGTTCCGTTTCTGCCGCACGAGTTTCTCGTATTGTTCCGATAATTGGCGGCGGAGCGATTCGAGCTCCTCTTTTTTCTGGTGCAGTTCCAGATTCGCCAGGCGGTAATGGTCGGCCAACCGGCTGCGGATGCGACCGAGCGATTGCGTCAACGCAGCGGGCGGGGCCGCGCCGGAAAGCTCCGCCCACAATTCCTCGGTGGCAAGTCGGATTTCCAAGGTCTCGCGGTGCATTCGGCCCAATTCCGCGCGGAACTGTTGCAAGGCGGCGTGGGCCTGATCCGTCTGCTCACTCCGCCGCTGGATTTCGCGTCGCTGCTGGTCGATCTCCGCAGCCAAGCGAATCTCATCGGCGGCAAGTCGCTCCCGTTGGGCCAACCCCTGCTCTTCCAATACCTGGCGGTCGCTGGCAAGCTGCTCATGGAACCGCTGGAGTGCGGCCCGCTGGTTTTCTAATTCCGCCTCGCGCTCGGTAATGTACCGCTCCCGCTCGGCTAGTGCCTCGGCCTTGCGACGGATCGCCTCGTCCTCAATCACCACGGAATCGCCTGCCGGGGCGACTTCTTCCAATTCGGCCCTTCTCTCATCGAGCCAGATCTCCGCCGCCCGGCGGTCGCGCTCAAATTGTGCAACGCGGGCGTTGAGTTCCGCCTCGCGGTGATCGAGTTCCTGCTGACGGCTGCGGAGATGTTCGGCAAGCTGTGCGGCCTGAGCGTGCACTTGCTGGGAAATGGTTTCCGGGGCAGCCAGCGATGAAGAAGCCTCGTCCAGCGCCCACGATTCGAAGTCGTTGCCCCGATCGAGGTCGGCAGCCGCCTTAGCAGCGGTTGCTTCTATGCGCGCGGCAGTACCTACGGGGTGCGGTGAATCGATGCGGGTTTCGGCAACCAAGTCCGTCACCGAGGGGGCCTTGCTGCCGCGAATCTGATCGATAGACCGATTGGACATGATAGGGATGTTCGTCTAGGCGAAAGAAGAAACGCCACACCGCCTGAAGGCGGACCTACAAACGCAAACCGGCATCGGAAGCTTTTGCGCAACCGGCAATGTTTGCCTAGACTAAACAATCGGCCTATCCGGCAAGATAGTTTACCGAAAAACCGCCTACTGGAACCATCCACCAACGCCCATCATTTGTTCGATTGGGCCAGGTCCATAGAGAAGGCCAAACGGAGCGAAGACGGCTGACGGATAACCGTAGCCAAGATACGAATTGGCGTAATAAGGCGATTCATAGCCGGAAGAGGGGTAGTACGATGAGTAACCGCCACCGTACGAGTAGCCCGTCCACGGATTATAGCCCCAGTAATACGACGATCCGTAAGGCGAGTAGCCATAGGGGTAATAATGTCGGTAATAACCACCACCGTAGCCGTAGGGGGTGCTGGAACTAGAGATGCTCGCCGGGCTGGTGGTTTGCTGCGCCGCATTTTGAGCAGCGGCCTGTTGCGCGGCCCTCTGCGCAGCGGCCTGTTGTTTTTGGGCAACGAGGCGGCGGGAAGCGTTGGTATAGTAGTTGTTATTGTTGGTAGTGGGCGGAAGGTAACGTGGTGGCTGCGGTTGATTCGCTGGCCTCGTGGTCGTATTAGCGGCCAGAACCGTGCTGGAAACTAGCGCGCAGGAAACCCATACGCCGATCAATCCCAAAGTGCGCTTCATAATATCTCTCCCCTTGCGACCGCAGAACGACAGCCGGCGGGCTGCCCGGGAATGATGGCCCGATCACTCCAAACCCGCCACCGCTCGAAACTCCGCCTTCGGGCGGAATAAGACCGGGCAAAGCCGGTACTGCGAGCGGGTGTTTTATCATTGCGCTCCGGTAGCCGCAATTTGTCTACTTCAATTATCTGCAAATTGGGGCAAAATGCAAGGGGCGGAAAAAATTAACGTGGTTATCGCAGCCGCTCGCGAAGCTCGGCCACGACGTCATCTTTCTTTGTCCGCCACTGCTTGAGGGAATCGCGGTCGCGGATCGTCACCGTGCCGTCCTTGAGCGTATCGCCGTCCACCGTGACGCAAAACGGCGTGCCTACCTCGTCCTGGCGGCGATAGCGGCGCCCTACCGCTCCCTTCTCGTCGTAGAAAACGTTCATGAATGGCTTCAGAGCGGAGTAAACCTCCTTGGCCACCTCGGGCATGCCGTCTTTCTTCACCAACGGGAAGACGGCCGCCTTGACGGGGGCCAGGCGGGGGTGCAGCTTCAACGACACCCGCTTGGCCGGCTTGCCGGTATCGTCCGGCACCTCGTCCTCGGCATAGGCCTCACAGAGGAAGGCCAGTGTGGCCCGATCGGCCCCGGCCGAAGGCTCGATGACGTGCGGGATGAAGCGCTCCTTCGTCTGGTCATCGAAGTAGTTCATGTCCTTGCCGCTGCCGCGGTGCCGGGGCTTGCCTTCAGCGTCCTTCTCCAGCACGAGCGGCGATTTCTTGTCGTCAGGATTCTCGTGAACGAGCTTGCCTTCCATGTGGCTACGGAGATCGAAATCACCGCGATGGGCCACGCCCTCCAGTTCGCCGAACTCGCCCGGCGCGAGGAAGGGAAACGCGTATTCGATGTCGGCCGTACCCACGGAGTAGTGGCTCAGTTCGTCGGGCGTGTGCTCGCGAAGCCGCAGGCGATCGCTGGCCAGGCCGAGGTCCAGGTACCACTGGAAGCGCCGCTGCCGCCAGTACTGATACCACTGGAGCGACTGGTCGGGGCGGCAGAAGAACTCGATTTCCATCTGTTCGAATTCGCGGGAACGAAAGGTGAAATTCCGCGGCGTGATTTCGTTGCGGAAGCTTTTGCCGATCTGGGCGATGCCGAAGGGAATACCCACCCGCGTGCTGTCCAGGACGTTCTTGAAGTTGACGAAGATGCCCTGTGCCGTTTCGGGGCGAAGGAACGCCGCGTCTTCTTCGCCGCCCAGCGCGCCGACGATCGTCTTGAACATGAGGTTGAACTCGCGGGGCTCCGTCAACGTTCCGGCGGACTTGGCGTCGGGGCCTACGACCGCGGACGTGTCCTTGATCGTGGCCAGCGAAACCGGTTCGCCATGCCATTGCAGCTCGTCGGCGGCCTTGGCGCGGAGGTTGAAGTATTTCAGGGCCTTCTGCCGTCGTTCCTCCTCGCCCTCCGCACCGCTGGCTTCGCTGGTCATGAAAACCCGCTTGCCGTGGTATTCCACCCACCGCCCCTGGACCTGATCGTGGCGGTAGCGCCGCTTTGACTCGCGGCAATCGACCATGAAATCGTGAAAGAGATCGTAGTGGCCGGAGACCTTCCAGACCTGCGGGTGCATAATGATCGCACAGTCCAGCCCGACCATTTCATAGGGCGAAGGGGCGCCGGGCGGGACCGTCAATTCGTTGTGGCCGGTGACCATGTCGCGCCACCAGGCCTCGCGGACGTTGCGCTTCAGTTCCACGCCCATGGGCCCGTAGTCCCAAAAGCCCTGCAGGCCCCCGTAAATCTCGCTCGACTGAAAGAGGAATCCGCGGCGCTTGCACAACGCGACCAGTTGGTCCATTTCCATGACAACAATCTCAAGTACTTTTCCGATCGGATAGGGTCCGACACCGTTGGTTAGGACGCCTAAGGAGAGCCGGCACGCAGGCAAGATGGCTACACTGCCAGGCCCGGTTTTATTAGGCATCCTAAGTCTAACCCACGATCGGCCTGTCGGCCAGTGGACCGCGCCGCAGCATCGACAAGACCGTCGCCGGCGCTAGCGGCGGCGTTTGCCGCTTCCGCGAAACAAAGCGCACAAGGCATACGCTCACCGCCGCATCGCGGCATTCCATCGGCTAAGCGACGGAAACGCGGAACGGCCACTCTCGATCCTGCCGAATTCAGCCGTAGAAGCAATGCGGGCGAAACAATCGCAGATCGGAGATTTCAGATCTGAAATTGCCGCTCCCCCGACACGTTGGCCTATGCAATACGACCGGCGCAGGATCAACCCGCCGCATCACGAGGGCGACCGCCCTACTTGGTCAGGTTTCAACGCGTCAGGGCGAAGGGCTCCCGGGATTCTCTTCAGGATCTCTGGCGGGAATGCCGATACTTAGACTATCGACCTACCGGGAGGGTGGGACACCCTGTGTCCCATTTCAGGATAAAGATCATGGTATGACGATGGAACGTCGTGCCATGATCTTTTATTGGCGCTGAGTAGATCTCTTTTGCCGAAAGCGACTAATGCGACACCATTCGCCGAATCCGGCGGACTCTCGGCAGGTCCACCCACCTTACTCCCTCCACGGTAAGAGCACCCTGCTCCCACAAACAAAAAAAGCGGAGCGGCCGTTTCTACGACCGCCCCGCCAGATTCCACTTCGCGCTAAGGGCAAACCCCAATTGATTACTTCTTGGGCTCGGTAGACGCCGTGCCGCCGCTGGCGCTCGCCGGCGCGGGGGTGTCCTTGACCTTCTCGTAAAGGGTCTGGGCCTCCTTCTTCATTGAGAAAGGCCGCTCGTTCTTCAGAACGTTCTCCAGGATTTGCTTCGCCTGGTACTTCTGGTCTTTGTGGTAAAGCACGTGCGCCACGTATGTCGCCGTATCAGGATTGGCGAGAACATTGCCGCCCAGGGCCTTGATGGCGCCGTCGAGGGCCATTCCGGCCTGGTCCATGTGATTGCAGCGGAAGTAGACCCAACCAAGCGTCGAGAGCACATCGGCATTGTTGTTGTTGGCGCCGTTATTGGCGCGGTAGTTCTCGTCCGCGTAGGCCAGAGCCTTTGCCTTCTTAGTCGGGTCCTCCTGTTCCACTAGCGCCAAAGCAAGGTTGTTCTTCGCTCCCAGGTTCGAGGGATCGGTAATGACGACCTGTTGGAAATACTTTTCCGCCTCGGGCCATTTCTTGTCCCACAAGGCAACCAAGCCGCTGAGCATATTGCCCGCAATACTGTTGCTCAACTTGGGATCATTTTTCTCGATGTCCAAGGCCGCATCGGCCTGCTCCTTGGCAAACGCGAGCTTGCCCTTCTGCAATGCCCAGAGACAAACCACTTGCCGCGTGGCCAAGTCCTTGGGCGCTTTTTTGAGAGCATATCCATACCATGTTTCGGCATGGCCGGTCGAGTCGGCCTTTGATCCTTCTACTTCCTCGTAGTACTTGGCAACGATTGCCTCGGGGGTCAGAAAAACCTCCCTGCCATTGGGCTTCTGGGCATTTTTCTTGTCGATTTCTTTCGCGTCCCTAAGGACCTTGTAGGAGTCCTCGGTCTTGTTCTCCAAAAAGAGGGCATGCGCCAAACGCTGGTGAATGCCCAGATCCTCGGGAGCTAGCTTCAAAACTTCACGGAGCCGGGCTTCGGCCTCCGACCACTTCTCGTCGACCTCGGCCACCTGCGCGACGCCGCTGAGGGTAAGCTGTTGCAAGACGTCCTTGCGCTTGGGGTTGGTATACGACGCCATAAGCTTCTGGGCGTTGTTGAAGTCGTCCGTCGCCTCGGCGATCCGCCGTTGCTCCAAGGCCAGTGATCCGAGAATGATCCAAGGTTCCGGGTCGCTGGGGGTTTCGTGGATAGCCAGTTCCAATTGAAGTGCGGCCGCCGTCGGCTGATTGACTTCGCGGCTCTTGAGAATCTGATACATCAAAACTCGGGCGGAGGGAAGTTCCGGATGCGTCTGTGCGGCGGTCTTGAGCTTCTCGATCGCCCCCTTCATATCGCGCTTCCGGAACAGCAAGTCGAACGCCTCTTGCAACTCTGGATACTTGTTTTCCTGGGGGGCAGCGGCAGCCGGACTGGGGGTTGCCGGAACGGGAACGGTAGGAACGGGTTGGGCCTGGGCCGTTCTGACACCGTAAAGAATCAGGGCTGCGGCCGCCAGTGCAAGACTGGACGAAAGGAAAAGACGTGGCATGAAAATACCTCAATTGTAGGGTCGAAACGGTGACTCGCCAGGAGTCCGGAAGATTGCGAGAAGCGAAACGCGGAATCGGTCAGGTTCGCGGTGCTAAGCCCGATCTTTCTAGACTACGATGTTATGTTGCCTCTGGCAAGCCACCTCTTGTGGCATTTTTGCAATCTCTCTGCCATGAAAATTCGTCTTTACAAACTGCGAAAACCTTAACGCCCGCCAATGATCCACGAACGGGGGGTACGTCCGGCTTTCTAACCTGACGCGGGCAGAGCGACATCAGTCCGTATCTCAACGACTAGCTACGAGAGCTAGCAGCCAGTCGGGCCGGAAAGCCTGACGTACCAAGAAATCAGAGGGCCCCGTTGGCTCTCGGGGGAGCCAACGGGGCCCTTGGGACCGTGAAAAGCGGTTCTGCTCCGTTGTGGAGTATTTTGCGCCAATGAGCGGCGTTACCTAAGGTTCACGGACTTGACTTGGAGGTGCCAAAAGATCGATTCCACGCACGCGTCAATGGTAGTGCAGTTGCCGTGCCAAATCAAATTGCCAGTCGTCGCCAAGTGCAAGCATGAATCACAACTTGTATATTGGAAACTATTTACGACCAATTATCCACATCCGCCATGCCACGGCCGATTGCAAGACTTTGTAAATCTTACAATTCAGCAAAGTGGCTCCTGACAGGTTGGATAAGATAGACGGCTTCTAACATTTCAATACTGACCCGAAGCGCAAGCGACGAAACCGGTCGCATCGCTCGCCGACAGGGGTACGTTGTTAGCATTTGGGCGCTTGGCGCGCGGATGGTCCTTAGGCCCCAATCCCCGCAGGAGGCTGATGGTCATGGCCTGGAGAACGAGCCCAATATCGCGGAACTCACGGTCTTCAGCCTGGTAAAATATGGTAAACGTGGCGCCGCCCGCCCGCAGGCAACGAATGCAGGCCGTGTTCGTGAGGTCGAGGTAGAAGAAACTCAGATCAAAGCCGGTAAGCTGTCGGCCGTCGATGGTCTCACTCACTGGTTCAGCCTCCAAGCTCTCGTATTCCAGTCGCATGGCGTCAACGGCGGCCTGGGCCATCTTCGCGGGGTCAGCCGATGAGGGGTGCATGGCGACCGACCAGAAGGCCCCACCCGGGCTGAAAACGGTGACCGCGCTTTGGCCCGACCGAATTTCTTCGTCATCCAGTTGCCAATTATCTGGGTACTGGAAGGTAATGCCCAAGTTGTCAAAGGTCGCTGGCATAGCCTAATGGTAGCAAGCGGCGGCCGACTAGGGAATCCGCGGAGGTACGTCAAACGTCAGGCTTTCCAGCCTGACTTCGGTTACATGCGACAGGCTCCCAGGACCTGGCTCATGCCAGCCCCGCCGATTGACAACCTGGAAAGGCTGACGCACTGGAAACACAAATACCGGTGTAGCGGCCGGCCGGCCAATCTGCTACCCTTCCGCGGCACAAGAGAATGGGACAAGAATGCGCCGACTTGCCAGTTGGATACTGCTCGCCGCTTGTCTATGGCCGGAATTGGGGTGCCAGTGGGGCCGCTTGCGCGATCCGGTTCCCGCGTCGTTGACTGCCTCTCGTAAGCTCTCCAGCGAAGGCAACGAACTACTGGAGCAGAAACAGCCCCAAAAAGCAGAGGCCAAGCTGGCCGAGGCCGTCAGAATCTGCCCCACCGATTGCGATGCACGTCGCTATTACGCCGAGACACTCTGGCTTCGGAACGCCCGCCCCGAGGCAATTGCCCAATTGGAAGAAGCCTGCCGGCTTAGCCCCGAACCGGATTTCCACGTCCGTCTGGCCGAGATGTACCTGGAAACAGGCCGCCTGGATGCTGCCGAGCAAATGGTCGATCAGGCCCTGAATCAGAATGGCAAACTGGCTGCCGCCTGGCGAGTCAGAGGCCGCGTGTTGCGAGCTCACGGCGATCAGCTCCTGGCCGGCAATCCCGATCTGGCACGGACTGTCTTTCTGGAGGCTCTGGCCGACCTGCATCGCGCGGCCGGGTATGATCCTTCCGACCGGCAAGTGATCGCCGAGACGGCGGCCGCCTATCGTAGCCTGGGGCAACCGCAGAGGGCGTTGGAATGCATGCAGAGTCTGGCCGAAAAGTATTCGCCGGGCGAAGAGCCGCCGCAAATGGTCCTCTATTGGACCGGACTGGACTACATGGCACTGAAACGCTATGACGATGCTGCGGCGACTCTTGCCGCCGCCGTGGCCCGGGACCGCCCATCGCCGGAACTGTGCTATCGCCTGGCCGAGGCCCAGTATTTTAGCGGTCGGAGCCGGGAAGCCGTCGCCGCACTGCAGCAAGCCTTGGCCATCGACCCCCAACATGTCCCCAGCCGGCAACTGCTGGGCGAGATACAAACCGCCCAGCAAGGCGGCGCCGCAATGTGGCGGTAGGCGCCGGGCTACCCCCGGTTGCATGTTGGGCGACTTCTGGCAAAATAAACGCTCTGGTTTTTTTCCTCTGTCCAACCGCTTTGCCCGTCCCCTGGGAACCTGCCGTTTTGCCGGCGTCCGTAACCTGCGCGGCGCGGCGGTCTCTTGGGGATACTAAGGAGTTGTTCTCATGCCGCGTCCTGCCACAATGTTCACGGGCCAATGGGCCGACCTGCCGCTGGAAGAATTAGCCAAGAAGGTCCAGGGGTTCGGTTACGATGGCGTCGAATTGGCCTGTTGGGGCGACCACTTCCAAATCGATCTCGCCCTGGCCGAGCCGAACTACTGCTCCTTGCGTCGCGAGATGCTGGAACGCAACGGACTTCAGGTCTGGGCGATCAGCAATCATCTTGTCGGCCAGGCTGTGTTGGACGTCATAGATTCCCGGCACCAGACAATCCTGCCGGCTTATGTGTGGGGCGATGGCAACCCGGCGGGCGTCAACGCCCGGGCCGCAGAGGAAATGAAAAACACCGCCCGGGCCGCGCAGAAGCTGGGTGTAACCGTGGTCAATGGATTCACCGGATCGAGCATCTGGCAGTGGCTCTACTCGTTCCCCCCCGTCTCGCCCCAGGCCATCGACGACGGCTTCAAGCTGCTGGCCGAGCGTTGGAACCCGATCCTCGACGTCTTCGGCGAATGCGGTGTGAAGTTCGCATTGGAGGTCCACCCCACCGAGATCGCTTTTGATCTGTACACGGCGCAACGCGCCCTGGAAGTTCTCGGGCACCGCGAGGAGTTCGGCTTCAATTTCGACCCAAGCCACCTCATCTGGCAAGGCGTCGACCCGGTGGAGTTCATCCGCGCCTTCCCGGACCGCATATTCCACGTCCACATGAAGGATGCGATCGTCACGCTCAACGGGCGAACGGGCATCCTGGCCAGCCATTTGAATTTCGGCGACCCTCGTCGCGGCTGGGACTTCCGTTCCTTGGGCCGCGGCGGCGTGAACTTCGAGGAGATCATCCGCGCCTTGAACCAGATCGACTACCAGGGTCCTTTGAGTGTAGAGTGGGAAGACATGGGCATGGACCGCGATCAGGGCGCCAGAGAGGCCTGCGAATTCGTTCGCAAGGTCGACTTCGAGCCAAGTCGCCGCGCCTTCGACGCCGCCTTCGACAAGGCGGAACAGGCATAGTTTTCCACCGCCGGGAAGTGCGTGGCACGTCCCTGCGTAGAACGGAATCGTTCCGTTTGCTCACAACGGAATGAATGCCGTTCTACGCAGGGTTGTTGTTCTGCTAGTTCTTGTCCTGCAACTTCTTGACGGATTGACGCAGTTCATCAATCTGCTTTTGCATCTCGTGGAGGCGTTTCTCCATGTCGGGAGACAAGCCGGGCGGAATCGGAATTCCGGCAATTCCCGAGCCACCCAACAGCGGCGAACTGCCATCGCCAGGACCGAAGACTCCCGAGAACCGCGTCCGCTCCAGCGATTCCAGCAACTTCTGCACTTCGGGGCGGACCCTTTCTGGCACCTTGCTCAGGTCATCGGACGTGCCTTCCCACTTTTCCTTGTCGCGAGTTACCACTACCTTGGCCGGGTTGCTGCCATGACGCGTGATGTCGATCGACGTGCCATCGGCCAGTTTGCTCGTGGCATGCACGATGACTTCGAAGGTGGCATTTCCGTTTTCCGTCGTCGGTGGGGCAGGAAGAATCTGCCCGGGACGAATCACGCGGAACTCCAACGGACCGATGTCGCGAAGTCCCGACACAGCCGCATCGCTCCAATCCTTGCCCAAGTCGCCCGGCTTTGGGGCCGGCCGCTTGGTCGGTACCACGGTCACCGTCGCGGCCTTGCCACCGCGGAGCAGATCCAACTTCAGTTCTCCTCCCTTGACTTGATCGATCAACTTCATCAAGTCGTCCAAGGTCGCCAGGGGCCTGTCGTTGCCCTTGAGCAGGACGTCGAACGGCCGAACGCCCGCTTTGGCCGCCGGGCCATCGGGTTGCATTTCATCGACAACCAACCCTTGGTCCTTCAGTAGCTTCAGTTGCGATTGTAAGGCAGGCGGCAGGAGAGACGCACAACCCAATCCAGTAATCGCTCAACCGCATGGTGGCCTTATCGTTCCCCAAGATACCCATAAGTCGCATTTGTGCCGCATCCAGCATTAGTTCCGGCTGCTGCGTCGTAGCGCCCGGTGCCGCGGCGTTCGACGTCGCGGTTATAATCAGGACCCCCGAGTTGGTCTTGGTCGAACTCCCATCGTCCGCTTGAACGATCGGTGTCGCCAGGACGGCGATTGCCAAAGCTGATTTCCACACCGACATGATTTGCTCCTTGAAGAGTTGGGTTACCCGAACTGCAAAGACGGTTGCACAGCAGGGCCAATCATCGCGTTCCCCACAAGCGGGCATGCGATCGGACCTTCCTGAACTTTCAAAACGCGGAAAAGCCGTCAGCCCCGCCACTTGTGCCGTTGGTGCAAGGGAAGGGGGGGTGAAGAAGACACCGCGCGGCACAAGTGCCAGGGTTGACGGAATGTTTCGATCTAAAGCGACGGCCGGCCGACGTAATGGATCTGGATGTGATCGACAGGAACCACCAGGCGTCGACCATCCTTCATCTGCACGGGAACAATTTCTCGCTGTTGGTCGATTTGATGCCCCGACTGCTCGAAAGCCCGCTGCAGCTCGGGCGAAATGACGCTGGGAAGCCCCGTCAACATTTCCTCGTTGAGTGAATTACATTGGAGCGCCGGCAGACTCAGACCTCGCAGGCCCTGCCCATTGCCCGACTTGGCGGGGTCGAGCGTAACGGTTGTCCATTGGCCCGCTGTAGCGGCCTGCCTCGTCTCTGGAGAAGAAGTGAGAATCGCCTCTTGCACCGACGCGCCCGGATGCGGCGATAGCACGGACCAGTTGCCGCGCAGCCCCATGCCCGCCACCAGAGCAATCAGGAAACTGGCGGCCATGGCCAGGGAAGTTGCCATATATTGGCGCCAACCCTGCTGCCGGACTTCTGCCGCCGGCCGCGAAACCGTGGATTCCGCCGCCGCGACGCCCCGCGATTTCGCTGCCATCTCCCCTAATTCCGTTTTCCAGCATTGGGCCTCGAGAAAGGCCAAGGCACAGCGACGCCAGCCATCGGGCTCGCGTTCCAATCGCATCAGCAGAGAACGGCGATCAGACTCGCTCAGTTCCCCGTCGACCAGCAGATCGACCTCTTGTTCCGGTTGTTGCGGGGACTGAAGCTGCATGCTTTCATCGAACTCATTCATTTCTTGACCTCTATCACTTCCAGGTTGACCAGCTCGCTTCGCAATCGCAACCGGGCTCGATGCAATCGCGCCTCTACGGCGCTTTCACTGATGCCCAAACGAGCAGCCAACTGGCGGTAACTCCAATCTTCTGTATATTTCAGGAGCAGGATTTCGGCATCGCGCCGCGGCATGCGCTGCATGGCTTTGCGAACTTGCTCTCTGCGTTCCTTGGCCAAAAGCCACTCCAGCGGATCCTCACTGCGGGCGATTTCGCTGGGAGGTGTTCGCTGCACGAAGCGGTCGATCAACTTGCGACGGCGACCCATTTTGCGGCGGTAAAGCAGCGAATGAGTGACTGCCAGTCGATACAACCAAGGCGTGACCTTATCCACGTCGCTAATCGGCGCTTGCTGCCGAATAGCAGCCAGCGAAACCTCTTGCATGATCTCGTCCACGGCCTGAACTTCACCGACGCGGGCATATACCACAGTTCGCAACCAGCGGTCGTGCGCTGCAAGCACGGCTGGCCAATCGATACGTGGTGCTCCGTCGATGTCGTTCGTGGGGCGGGATTTGGCTTGGCTCATGGCCTATACAATGGTTGCCGCAATCGAAAAAATCCTTGCGAAAAAGACATAACTAATTATCAGGCAATAGCTTGTGGAAGGCAAGTCGTCGTTGGCACGCAGGATTCAGGCGGCCGTCATTGATTCCGGCTTGGACAGTCGTCCAGCAAGCGAAACCAAATATCTTCATGAACTTGGTCATCTATCTGGCTGGCGCGGTCGGGCTCAGTCGCGATCCGAGACGGAGTGGAGTTTCAGGGCCACGTCGTCGCCAAAGACCGGCGAACGCAGCAACCGATGGCCCCCGGCGTGCTCGAAAGTGTCTCGTCCGAGAGTCCGACCGTCTTTTGTATCGAGCCATTCGGCCGCATAGGCGCCCGCGGGCAAGTCCAAGACCAGCGCGGCAACGGTGTTCGACCGCAAATGATCCTCGATTCTCTTCGGCTTCTCGGGCAGCGGCATGCGGACGTAGATCGCATAGGCGCGGCCAGGTTCGCTCAGCGCCCGGGCCAATAAGCCTCCGTCGACGCTCTTGATCGCCGTCGAGTCCGGCTTCATGCGGATGAAATCGAGCCCCTCCAGATACCGCTTGAGAATTCCCAATTGCTTGCGCAGTTCGGGGCTTCCGCCGCCGGGCGATCGGTAGTCGCGGAACGTGCCATCGGGATGGCCGGGCGTGAACGAATAATCGAGGTTGTTGTAGAGTCCGCCGCCGGCCAGGAGAAAGTCCCACGCCTCGCTACGATAGAGAAAATCGTGCCTTCCGCGAAAGCCCGTCTCGTTTTCGCCGATCACCTTGTTCATTCCCCAGTTCATCGCCACCGTGTCCGGTGGGACGCAATAGTGGAAGTTGAATATCGACACGGCTGGGCAAGGGGCGTTCACCTTCTTTCGCCCGTTGGCAATGTTTTGCGAGATCAAGTGCTTGTGGGGAAGGTCTTTCTCGGTTTCGACGATCGTATCCGCGATCCGCTGTTGCCAGTCCTGCGTGACGCCGCCAAAGTAGGGCTCGTTGCAGACCTCGAAATACAAGTTGTCGAACTCGTTAAGTTCGCGGACGATTTTGCGGGTGAAGGCGACCTGTAGCTTCACGAGCGGCGGGTGTCTAAGCGTTAATGCCTCGGTGCGAGGGCAATCGCCGACGCCGTTGATGTTGTTCTTGGAGTTCATCGGCGAGGCGGCCCAGAGCGCATCGTCGTAGAGGGGGCAAAAGAGGTTCATCTCCACGACGACTCCGTGGTTCCGCGCCGCGGCCACGAACCGTTTCAGCCGCCGGAAGTAAGCCTCATCCCAACGGGTCAGGTCAAACCGGTTGCCGCCGTCGAAGTAGCTCGGCGTTTCGCTCCGCGCCCAAGGACAAACGTAGCGATTAGGCTTCGGAGCCAGCGTGTTGTCGGTAATGCCAAACGAATCGCGAATCTCGCGGTAGGTGCCCGAGAACGTCCGGGTAAGGTTGAGCCGGTCGGACGCCAGCACATCCAGGTAACGGTCGAAATCGAAGTCTAGATTCAGTACCGCACCATAGTGTTCGCCGGAGGAGACGAGGATCGTCGGCTTGCCGTTCCAGACAAAGTAGTGGCCGTTCTGCGGATCGAGCGCGATCGGCTCGTTCGCGGCAAGGCGGGCAGTGCTGCCCGCGTACACCAGTAAGACGCTGAGGACGGAATTCCGAAAAAAACGTGACTTGAGCATGAAAATTTCCGCAAAAAACGGCTTGCGATTCGTGGCAAATTGCTGACGCTACCAAGTTCTACCCCATACTGCACCACGTGAAAAGTGGAGGCAAAAATCTCGGGCCTCTTGGCGGCTGGAGTTCAGGATTTTCTTCGTGCCCCGGTAGAAAACGGTCAGGGGGGCGGCCGGCCGCCAGCACCTTCTGTACGTGTTCGATCATGTTGCGGTAGAACAGAACCCCTACGATGATCGTGAACTTCACGCTCAGTACGATGCTTCTTACGGCTTCGCTTTCTTCGTGTTTTTTGAAGTATCAGTATTGGCGGATGCGTGTGCGACAAAATCCTTCAGGTCCACCAGCGTCGGCGAATCGCTCGTCGATTCGATGTCGGCGATGAACTTGTCGAATATCTTCGCCGCATCGGGCGATTCCGGGCGTTTTTTTCGCAACTGCGGCAAGAGCGTTTTGGCGTGGGCGCCGTAACGCTTGAGGTATTCCAGCCGCTTCTGAAAATCGTTCCCCCAGCGCCATTCGATCGTCGATACGCACAGCGCCATGCCTTCGCGGATGTGGAGACGCGAGAGGAGATCAAGACCGGCAGTGCGGATGCCGTCGGCAAACATCTCGTCGCTAGGTGCTATTTCTTCGATCGCCGCGACGATCAGCGGCAACATTACCGCCAGGTCACGGTCGGTCAACTGATCCAGGTAGGGCGCAAGGCCGTAGCGGACCAGCGCATCGTCGTTCTGCAGCAACGACCCCACGGCCGGATACAACAGGTGGCGGTCCACACCTTCCAGCGAATGGTGCAGGACGCCAGGTTGTCGCAAGTCGGGATTCGGATCAAATACCGCAGCGGCTACGGCACGCTGAGTCATCCCCCTCGGATCGCCCGGATTCTTGCGGGCCGCCAGTAACAGCAGATCATTCACGCTGGCCTTGCGGACCTCCGGACCGAGGCCCGCAAGGGCACTGCACGCCAGGCTTTGCAGCCACGGGTCCGGATCCCTGAGCAGCGCCCGCAGTTGCGGAGCGGCAGCATCGGCGCGGGAACCAAGATTGCCAATCGCCACGCAGGAGCCGTAGCGGCCATTGAGGTCGGACCTGGCCAGCAATCGCAGCAGGGGAGGCACAAAGTCGCCGTTGCGCTTGCTCAAAGCCCGGGCCGAACGACCACGCATCGCCGGCGACCAGCTCGACAGGCCGGCCAGCAACTGCTCGGTCGTGCGGCTGTTATAGCCATTCTCGTCGTTGAAGGGATAAAAGTCACGCCCGGCGGCGATGACCTCCTTGACCTCGCCGGCTTTCAGCGGCAGTACGACGCTGGGCTTCTTGCCCGTCACATACAGGCTCTTCAACGGCAGCCCGTAGGACAAGAGATAGGCGCCGCTCAAATCCCAGGGCGTATAGTTGTCGTTCTCGTCGCCCGGCTCGATCTTCTGGTAGACGAAACCGCCTTTCCAGTTTCTGGCCAATTCATAGTACCAATCCTGTTCCTTGAGGTAAGCGCCCGTGGCCAGTGGACCGCCGCGGGATGCGCCGGGCAGGGCCCAGAGCATGTTCCAAAGATTGCCGCAGTGACCGTGTTCCCGCTCGTCGTAGGCCGCGGTGGCCATGCGGGCAAAGAACGACGTCGCCTCGCGATCACCCAGCAGGTCGAACATCACGGCGGCGCACGAACTCTTGCCGTTGTCGTCGTGCGAGGGCCATGGAGCGTGATCCCCGTAGGGAATGGCGCCCTTGTTGACAAACCAGCGCAGCAAGCGGACTGACCTTTCGATCGCCCGATCAATGGCCGGATCGTTCACGCCCGCCTGGCGGGCCAGCACGAGCGAGATGGTCATCGGCAGCCCGATCTGGTTCATGCCGCCGTAACCTTCCGAATGGCCGTCCGGCAGGGCCGCACAATGCCCCCACATCCCGTTCATGCACTGGGCCTTGACCGCTTCCATCGTGGTGCGCCGGAGTTCCGGCAGGATCGACTTGTCGCCGGTAGCGAGGACATACTCCGCCAGGAACAGGTTCCCGTAGGCGTAGTACCAGCATCCAAGTGTCCCGTGTGGAGCGATGCGGCCACTTTCTTAGCGTAGTCAGCCAACATGGGGCGGTATTCCTCCTTGCCGCTGGCCAGCAATGCCAACGCATTGAGGTCGATCGGTATGTCGGCCTCTTGAAGGCCTGCCTTCGCAATCAGCCGGCAGCCTTGCTCGAAGATCTTCTTCGACTTCGGACAGCCGTACGGGGCGGTATCGCTGTACTTGCCCAGCACCGCAAGCTTCAGCTCCACGTTGTTGCTCTGCCCCTCGCGCCAGCGGATCAGCCGCAACACGCCTGTCTTCTCCTCGGCAGCCGCGATGGCTCGGCCGAAGCTTTTGCGGGCATCGTCCGCGAACGGTTTGCCAAACACGCCCAGAATCACGTCGTTGGTCCGCAGAACACCGTCCGCCGGCGATCCCGCATCGACCGCGGTAATCAGGATCTGCCGCGATGCGGCCGTCAGATCCTCGTGCCGAAGGAAGATCCAGCCGCGCGCCCCAGTGGGCCCCAGCAGCCAATCGTGGTTCTGGTCTCGCTTGCCCCCCCGGGTAAAGTCCGGCGGCGCGGGTGTCGGCGCCGCCGCGGACAGCCGGCCGGCCGCTCCGACAACGAGACATAGAACGCCGAGGATGATCGCCACGCTAGTATCGAAACGTCTCACTGTCTCTCCTGTGGTTGATTGCTTGGTTTGTTGCTTCCGCCACGGCCCAACGCGGGTGAATGGCCTGCAGGCCCTGGCAGTTCCTACTTGATGAAGATCAGTTCGGGAAACTCGTTCGAAGCTTCGATCGCGCGGATCGTCTCGCGGACATCGCCCTCTTGATTATTGCCGCCTTTGGCTCTTGATAAACTCTTTCAGACCAAACACCTTTGGCCAGGCCATGCCGGCTGCGGTCTCGGCTATCCCTCTGCGGATCGCACGACAATCGCTATCCTACCATAAACGAGTACCGAACGGTTTTCCGCTTCTTGCAAATATATTATCATTATTGGGAGGCCATGCGATACGGTGAAAAACCGATTCCTCATACCTCAGGCGACTGAATCAGCCGAACTGTGCCGTCTTCAGAGCCTTCGCGTCCCTGATGAAGTGGCCCTGATCGGCGTAGACATGACAGTCTGGTATGCGAACTTTGCAGCCCGCCGATATCGAGCGTGGCCTACGCTGCGGAACATGCAGGGCAGGAGGCAGCCGAGTTGCTCCACCGGTTGATGTCCAAAGGAAGGGTGAAGCGGCAGAAGATTCCCGTGCGTGCCAGCCAGGTGGTTTCGAGACAGTCTACCAACATGCTCGCGGTCGCCGACGCAGAGGTCGCTACGGCCTTGCGATTCATCCGCGACAATGCCCAGCGCATCATCCAGCAGCCCATCCAACGCTTTCGGCAGTTCCGGCCAGACGTTCGACCAGTTCGATCAGCTCTTCGCCCTTGACCGGCTTGCTGATGTAGCCGTCCATACCTGCGCCCAGGCAACGTTCGGAGTCACCCTTCAGTGCGTGTGCGGTCATGGCGATGATCGGTAACCTGGCCTTTTTCGGGATTGCCAGCTTGCGAATGGCTTGGGTCGCTTGGAAACCGTCCATCAACGGCATTTGCACGTCCATCAGCACCACGTCGAAGTCCTGCTGCTCGACGGCTTCCAGCGCCTGCTTCCCGTTCTGTGCCACTTCCACACTATGGCCGCGCTTGCTAAGAACATAGGTGACCAACTTCTGGTTCGCCGGAGTGTCCTCCGCCAAAAGCACGCGCAGCACTCGGAAAGGGCTGGCTGACATGGCTGCCGGCGCTGAATCGGAAGTCTTGCTGGCCTGCTGCTGGATTCCTAACGCCTCGGAAATCGCCTGGAACAAGTTGGACTGGGAGATAGGCTTCTCCAGGTACAGCGCGCCCACGTCCCGACAGCATTTGGGCTGCTTGCTGCCGTCCATCGCCGAAAGCATGAGGATCACCGGGCCGGCCAGATTGGCATTACTGCGCAGCCACTCGGCGAAAGTGAAACCGTCGATGCCGGGCAACAGGGCATCCACCAGGATCAGGCGGAAGTTCCGGCCTTCGTTGGCCGCCTTGTGCACTTTAGCTAACGCAGTCGGCACGTCTACGGCTGTTTCTGGTTTCATCGACCACCGCGACAATGTGGCGACGAGGATGCGACCGCTGGTAGGATTCTCAGCAACCACCAGGACCGGGAGGTCACGAAGGGCCTCGCGACTGACGGCAGGTAGCGCTGGCTCCTCCTTCCAGTCCTTCTGCATTCCCAAACGCGCCGTGAAGCGGAAGGTGCTGCCTCTGCCAGGCTCGCTCTCCAGCCAAATCCGCCCACCCATGAGATCAATCAGGCGGCGGGTGATGGTAAGCCCCAAGCCGGTCCCGCCATATTGCCGCGTCGTCGAGGCATCCGCCTGGGTGAAGGGCGCGAAGATCCGCTCTTGGTCCTCGGGGGCAATGCCGATGCCCGTATCCGACACGGCGAATTCCAGAGTGACCTCCTGTGGTTCCGACGACTGTACGGTCGCGCTAACTACCACTTCGCCCTTGGGGGTGAACTTGATCGCGTTGCCTACGAGATTCACCAGCACCTGCCGCAGCCGCAGAGAATCGCCGATGAGCCAGTTAGGTACGTCGCCCAGCTCACAGGCCAGTTCGAGACCTTTCTCGTGGGCTCGTACACTTAAACTTTGCATGACTTGCTGCACGGTCTGCCCGAGGTCGAAAAGGGCCGATTCTAGTTGGATGCCGCCGGCTTCTATCCGCGAGAGGTCCAGGATTTCATTCAAGAGCTCCAGCAGCCCGTCCGCCGACTGCTTGACGGTCTGGAGATACTCGCACGCGGCCGGAGAGAGGTTTTCACCTAAGGCCAAATCGGTCAGACCCATGATGGCGTTCATGGGCGTGCGCAGCTCGTGGCTCATGTTGGCCAGGAATTGGCTCTTGGCCACGTTCGCGGCCTCGGCTGCTTCCTTGGCACGCCGCAACGCCTCCTCGGCCCGCTTGCGCTCAGTGAGATCCAGCATCGAGCCGACAATGCGATAGGCCTTTCCTGATTCGTCACGCGCAATGTAGGCGCGGTCGTAAATAGCCGCCCAAACACCATCCTTCCGTAAGAAGCGATACTCGCAAGTCCAGGTCCTCTCCCGCCCGTCGATGGCGGCGCGAAGTCCATCGACCGTGCCCTGGCGGTCGTCCGGGTGGATGTGGTCGATCCACCACTGCCAGGAGCTGCTCGTATCCCTGGGCCTGCCGAAGACGGCCGCGTAGGTTTCGTTCCAATGCACGACCCCCTTCGACAAATCCAGGTCCCAAATCGCATCGTTGGTGGCCTTGGTCGCCAGTCGATAGCGCTCTTCGCTCTTGCGTATTTCGGAGGCCGCTTCCTGCCGCAACTGCGCCAGCTTGAGGTGGCTCTCCACGCGAGCCAACAACTCCCGGGCACTGAAGGGCTTGGCGAGGTAGTCGTCAGCACCGGCCTCCAGCCCTTCCAGGCGGGATTCTTCCCCGGCGCGCGCCGACAGCAGGATGACCGGAATGGATCGGGTTGCCGGCTCGGCACGCAACTGCCGCAACAACCCAAAGCCATCGACTCGCGGCATCATCACGTCGCTGAGCACCAGATCCGGCGCACGCCGTCTTACGGCCTCCAGGGCCGCCTGGCCGTCCGAAACCGCCTCAACCTGGTACTGCGACTCGAGCAATCGTCGTACGTACTTGCGCATGTCGGCGTTGTCGTCAGCCAGGAGGATGCGTGCACTGGTGTTGGCTGGGCTGACGGCCATCTCTATACCCGAGGAGTCGCCCCTCAAACCCTCGACGGTCGTAGCCCCACTTCCTTGGGACGCGCCTTCCGGCAGCCATCGCAGGGCCTCATCCACGAAGACCGTGGCGTTGACGGCGGTCGAAGCTATCGACCGCGCGGCCTGGATGCGCTCGGCGGGCAGGTGGGCCGTGCCCAAAGGAATGGAAACGGTGAAGCTGCTGCCCTGGCCCAGCACGCTCTGAACGCGGATCGAGCCGCCATGCAGGCGGGCCAGTTCCTGGGCCAGTGCCAGTCCGATACCCGTGCCCTCGTAGGTCCGCCCCTGGACGCCCTTAGCCCGGTGGAAGCGTTCGAACAGGCGAGGCAACTCGTCAGCAGGGATGCCAACGCCCGAATCCCGCACTTCTAACTCCACCGCCCCGCCGCGCGTCCGCAGGAAGACCTCAATCTGCCCCTCGAGTGTGAACTTGAAGGCATTGGAGAGGAGGTTCAGAACGATCTTCTCCCACATTTCACGATCCACGTAGACCGGCTCGCCGAGCGATGGGCAGGCGACGAGCAGCCGCATCCCGCCGTTTTCGACAGCCGAGCGGAAGTTGCTGGCCAGATCGGCGGTCAAGGCGGCCAAATCCACCGGCTCGTAGACCGCCTGGACCCGTCCGGCTTCGATCCGCGAGAAGTCCAACAACGAGTTGACCAGCTTCAGCAGTCGCAGACCGTTGCGATGGGCGATCTCCAACGGCTCGCGGTGGCCATCCGGCGCTTGCCGCAGAGCGTTCTCCAGCGGCCCCAGCATGAGAGTCAGCGGCGTTCGGAACTCGTGGCTGACGTTGCTGAAGAACAGGGTCTTGGCACGGTCGATCTCAGCGAGGGCTTCAGTCCGCCTCTTCTCTTCTTCGTAGGCATTGGCGTTGGCGATGCTGGCTGAAATCTGTCCGGCAACCAAGCTGAGGAAGCCTTGATACTTGTCATCGAACAGACGGAACGGGTTCAGGCCGACCACCAGAATGCCGGCTTTGCCTGTCTGGCCAGACGGTGCGATGGGCAAGGCGACGGCTTGTGAAGGCGGCCGTTGCCAAATCCCGGTGGGTAAATCGTCCGCCAGCCTATTCAGATCCGGGATCAGGCAACGGCCGTGGGTCCGAAGTACCTCAGCGAAAGGCCAGACGGAATCGCCTTCCAGGGCGATCGTCTCAGGAGCCGCCGGGTGGCCGCGCTCGATGCCGGCCGTTTCAGCCAACACAACGCGCCCATTCTCCGCATCGACCAGATAGATCAGTGCGAAAGGCAAGTCCCGAGGATGGGCTTTCAAAGCACCGGCGCTCAGCCGGCAAGCGTCCGCACACGTGCGCGCGTCGGCGGTCCCCGCCGCCAATTCCCGGAGGGCCGCCAATTGGCGCTCGCCAAGGATGCGCTGCGTGTCGTCCGTATTGGCACAGAGGATGCCTCCCGTGCCGCCTTCGTCGTTCGGCACCGGGCTGTAGGAAAAGGTGTAGTAGGTTTCTTCAGGGTATCCGTTACGCTCCATGATGAGGAGCAGCGCCTCGTCATAAGTCCCCTCGTTCTTGAGCATGGCGGACTTGGCACGGGGACCAACCTCCTTCCATATTTCGCGCCAGACGACGGATGCTGGTTGCCCAAGGGCCTCCGGGTGTTTGCCGCAGAGGATGGACCGATAGGCGTCGTTGTAGAGATTGATGAGCGTGTCGCCCCACCAGACGAACATCGGCTGGCGCGAGGTCAACATGATTCCCACGCTGGTCCTGAGACTTTGCGGCCATCGCTGCACCGGGCCAAGTGGCGTCTTGGACCAGTCAACGGCCCGCATCCTAACGCCCATCTCGCCGCCGCCTGAGAGGCACGGGTCAGACGCAGTGGCACCAACAAACGACATGGTAACTGGCTCGTCGATCTGATGCACCTGCAACTCGCGAACCTGGGCGAGCCCATCGGCTTCACCCGACCCAAGACGGTCTTTGTCTGTGCGCGCGTACGGCCCAATCTTCAATCGCAACTCAGCCATTCGAGGTGATGCCGAATCCGCACCATCCGTGTCGCTCATTGCTTCATCCTAAACTACATGCGTCTATTTAGCACCGTATACTTTAACATCGATTCAACTTTAGGTGGCAGGGCAGTTGCATAAAAAAATCCCTGGTCTTCGCGCCGAAAATCCCTGATCTTTGTGTCCCCAAACCCCCAGGGACCACTGGTTGTCTTTTCCTAACATCACGGTTCGCACCGAAAGGGACTTCCTTGCTTGCGCGACGGCAGGCCGCCGGCGCGAAACGGGATTCAAGAGGGGGGATACGGAAGGTGGGACTTCACGATCAATGGTGCTATCGGCACGCTAGCCCCCCCAACGAGGTGAACTTCCCTCTCTTTCAAGAGAGTTGCTGGTCGGAATGTGCTGGCACTGTCCCGCCCATTATAAGAACTGGCGCGCTGGTCCGGGCGATAACCGATAACCGATGCACAAGGACGGTAAGGCACGACATTTGCCGCACTGGCCGCAGGAACGCCGTGAATGAAATGACTTGCGGATCTACATATCCAGAGACGCCAGAATAATAACACCCATTGTTGGCTATCGCATTATGCGGTTATGTTATGAGTACGAAAAGGCCATTGCAGGGTCGGTCACGGCCCAGGGCAGCGCCCGGTCATCCGGGTGTATCGAAAATTGGCGAAACCAAAACGCCGTCCGCCCGAAGCCTGCGTGGCCTGGACTGGCTGAATTTCTTTCTGGCCGACGTACAAACGGGAGTTGGACCATTCCTTGCCATTTACCTCGCGGGATATCAGTGGAACGAGGAGAGCGTGGGATTGGCCCTCACCGTTGGTGGACTTGCCGGAATCCTGACTCAAACGCCTGCGGGTGGCTTGGTTGACCGTCTGCGATCCAAACGCGCGTTGATAACCGCTGGGATCGTTGCGCTGGCAGTGGGGGCGTTGCTGACCGCGCTCGTGCCAACCTTCTGGTCGGTGATGTCGGCCCAGGTCTTGATCGGCGGCACATCAAGCATATTTGGTCCGGCCATCTGTGGCATTTCGCTGGGGATCGTCGGACGTGCCGCATTCGACTCCCGTCAAGGTCGCAACCAGGCGTTCAACTCGGCCGGCAACGTGATTGCCGCCGTGTCGATGGGCCTCCTCGGCTATCTCGTTTCCAACCGGAGCATCTTCTTCTTCGTCGTGGCCCTTTCGGTCCCTACGATTCTCGTCCTTCTTCTGATCGACCCCGCCGAGATTGACTACGAGCGCGCTCGAGGAGCAAATGACGGTGCGAAAGGCGACAAAGCAGAAAGCGTTTGGGTTCTCTTTCAGGATCGCCCGCTGGTCGTCTTCCTCGCCTGCGCCGTGATGTTCCATTTTGCCAACGCCGCGATGCTGCCGCTCTTGGGCGAGATGCTGGCCCACGGTCAGGGTCGAAGCTCGATGATGTTCATGTCGGCGTGTGTGGTGACCACGCAGCTTGTAATTGCGTTGCTTTCTTCCTGGTCGGGGCAAAAAGCAGGGTTGTGGGGCAGAAAGCCGCTGTTACTCCTGGCATTCGGGGCGCTGCCGGTTCGCGCCGTTCTGTACACCCTCACCACCAATACCGGCGCGCTGGTCGCAATCCAGATTCTCGATGGCGTGGGGGCGGGAATATTCGGCGTTGTCTCGGTCCTGGTGATTGCCGACCTCACACGGGGTACGGGCCGCTTTAATCTCACTCTTGGTGCCATCAGCACGGCCGTCAGCATTGGCGCTTCGCTCAGTCAGGTCATTGCTGGTTCCATCGTGCATCACTTTAGTTCCAATGCGGGCTTTCTCTTCCTTGCTGCGGTCGCGTCCACCGCACTGGGGATCCTTTACTTTTTCATGCCAGAGACACACGATAAAGGCATCCCTCATGGAACAATATAACTTTGCCGAACGCATTTTCTGCCCCGTCGCGCCTCCCTTAAGGCAGGAGAACTTGCGGGCAGCGTATTGCAGGACCGGGAGTTGTGCAGCGATTCATCTCGTGGTCGCAAAGACGGCGTTTTGTTGAGAATTGCAAAGAAGGGAAGAAACCGTGGGCGGCTGGGCCGTATGGTTGACATGGATTATCTTCGCGGTGACCTATGCAGGGTTGGCGCTGGGTAAGGTGCCGGGGCTGCGCATGGACCGGGCCGGTATCGCTTTCGTCGGCGCAACCCTCATGCTGGTCACTGGGGTCCTGAGTTTGGAGCAGGCGGTCAGTCCCGAATCGATCGACTTCAAGACGCTGTTCCTGCTGTTTGGGATGATGATCGTTGTCGGTGTGCTGCGGCTGTCTGGTTTCTTCGAGCGGGTTGTCGGCATCGCTTTGCGCCGCATCGCCACGCCGAAGGGCCTCCTGGCCGTGACAATCGCCCTCTCGGGCCTGCTCTCGGCGTTCCTCATAAACGACGTGGTTTGCGTGGCGCTGACGCCGCTGGTGTTACACCTGGCTCGGCGGTTGAAGTTCGACCCACTTCCCCACTTGATCGGCCTGGCAACCGCTGCCAATGTCGGCTCGACAGGCACGATCACCGGCAATCCGCAAAACATCTACATCGGCGTCCATTCGGGTATCTCTTACTTGCGTTTCGCTACTCGCCTGCTGCCCGTCGCCATGCTGGGGCTGGTCCTCACCTACCTCGTGGTCTGCCTCGTGTACCGAGGCCGATTGGTGGTTTCCAAGGACCAAGGTGCCCGCGACAAGGACGAATCGCCGGCCGGAGCGAACCACGACGGGGGGCTGCCACGCAGCCCTGCCCACGAGCGGCTGCAAGCCAAGGCGGTGGTAATAACTGCAATCGCCGTGGCCCTGTTCTTCACTGGCCTGCCGTTGGAACTGGTGGCCCTCGGAGCCGCCGCCGCGCTATTGCTCGACCGGATCAAACCGGAAAAGGTCTACCGCCAGGTCGATTGGAGCCTGCTGGTCATGTTCGCCGGGCTGTTCATCGTCGTCCATGCGTTCCAGGTCCACGTGGTAAGCCGATGGGGGATCGAGAATTGGCAGTGGCTGTTGAGCCGCCCAGTGGTTCTTCTAAGCGTGGTCTCTGCGGGGCTGTCGAACCTGGTCAGCAACGTGCCCGCAGTGTTGCTGCTGGAACCCGCGGCGCAGGCGGTGCCGATGGCAACACGCGAGACGGCGTGGCTAGCACTGGCGATGTCGAGTACCTTTGCTGGCAATCTAACCGTGCTCGGGTCGGTAGCCAACCTGATCGTCGTGGAAAGCGCAGGCCGCGAGGGGGTGAAGATCTCGTTCTGGGAGTATTGCAAAGTCGGAATCCCGCTGACGGTCCTCACGCTTGTACTGGGGATCGCCTGGCTGGAATTCATCCATTACTGAGTTGACGTTCTATCGACGCAATAAACTAAGTAGTCATTCACCAAATGCAGTTTCCCTTGAAGGTTGTCTTGGTACCCGGCATTTTGGGGGCCAAGGCGGTCATTTGAACCACCGCCGTCCATAACGCGATGCCCAGCAAGGGCGCCGTGGCTGTCATAGGTTGTCCGGCTGCGTGAACTTGCGCATGGACGGGCGCAGGGTCCGATGGCTTCTCCCCCCTTCCGCCCGTCGCGGTCGATTTCGGCGGCCGTGCAGCACCTGGCCACGGGCTCACGATTGCGTTTTGGCGAAAAGGGCATTACGTTGAGGGAATCCGAGTTTCCGCGTAATGCCCGAACAGCATCCCGGCGGAGACACCCAGGTGCCCCTTTCTGAGCGAGAAGGTCGATGTTGCAAGCGCAATTCAACTTTTGGATGGCCGTAATCCTGCTTGTTCCGAGTCTTTGCGCGGCCGACGAGGATTGGACACGTTTCCGAGGTCCCAACGGTAGCGGCATTAGTCATGCGACAACCATTCCAACGCGATGGACGGAGAAAGACTACAACTGGAAGGTCAAGTTGCCCGGTGTCGGCCATTCCTCGCCGGTTGTCTTCGGTCGGCGGATCTTCGTCACCAGCGGCGATCCGGACGCGGGCAGGAAAATCGTGTGCTGCCTGGACGCCGCGGACGGCCGCATCGTCTGGCAGAGAGAATACCCGTCAAAGACCGATTCCGAGTATCCGGAAAACACGTATGCCACGGCGACTCCCGCCGTCGACCGTGACGGCGTCATCGTTACCTGGTCCACGCCTGGCGAGGTGACCCTCTTGGCTCTCGATCACGCCGGGCGCGAAACATGGCGCCGCAATCTGGGGCCCTTCATCGCAACATTCGGCAACGGCATTTCGCCGATCCTCTTCGACAACCTCGTGGTCTTGAACAACGACCAGGAGGACCCGAACCTGCTCCCCGGACACAAGCGAAATCCGCCCTACCCCGTGGGCAAGAGTTCTCTGATCGCGCTGGATCGCAAGACAGGGCGGACGCGCTGGCAGATCGACCGGCGGACCTCGTTCTCTTCGTATTCCACTCCCTGCATCTACGAAGACGAAGGCGGCCGCCCCTTCCTGATCGTCACCGGTGTGGCACACGGAATCACGGCGGTCGATCCGAGGACGGGCAAGGTGTGTTGGGAGTTCGGCCAGCCGTTCCTCGATCGCGCCCTGAGTTCGCCCGTGCTGGGCCGGGGGCTGATTATTGCCGGCCATGGCTCCGGCACCCGGGCTTCACGGTATATCGCCGTGAGACCGGGCGGAGCCGAAGCTGGAGCACAAACAGAGCTGGCCTATGAATTGAAGGACGACATTCCGCTCATTCCCACACCGCTGATTTACGGCAACCGTCTCTTCCTCTGGACCGACGACGGAGGGGTATCGTGCCGGCGGCTGGATACGGGGGCGCTCGTCTGGAAAGAGCGAGTTGGCGGGTCCTACTACGCCTCGCCGGTGTGGGTGAACCACTGTCTTTACAACGTAGCCAAGAATGGGCAGGTCGTCGCCGTGGCGGCGGCCGACAAATTCCAAGTCCTGAGCCGCGAGCCGCTTGGCGAGTTGAGCTATGCCACTCCGGCGGTGGCCGACGGCGTGATGTATCTGCGGACCCGCTCCCACCTGTTTTCGCTGGGGGGTAATCGTCAACCGAAGCAATCGGGCGCAAACGCCGACCGATAGTCACCCGATCAGTCGTCATCATGTCCGAGGAAAGCGGTGTCTCCAACGCCGGACGCGATTTCCGCGGTCTGCTCCATCAGGTTGCAATAACCGCCTTGTCCGGGCATCCCGCAGCCTTGGCTCAGTGTCACCCCGTTCGTCGCAGTGGACGCGGACGGACGACCGACACGTCGCGGACCATAAGTTGCGTTACCCTGCCTGGCCGTGCGCGCCCGGTGATGCCGCGGGCAACGATCTTGCGTCTTCATAAAGCGCTCGGCAGCGCGCGCCGCGACGGCGCCGGCGGACTGGTTTGCAGCAGCACCATCTCGCGATAACGCGAGTTCGCTTGCATCAACTCCTCGTGCCGGCCTTGCTCGACAATCTGACCCTTTTCCATGACGAGGATGCGGTCGGCATGGGCGATCGTGCTCAGGCGATGGGCAATGACGAAGCACGTGCGGCCCTCCATCAACGTCTGCAGACTCGCCTGAATAAGACGTTCCGACTCGGTATCGAGGTTGCTCGTCGCCTCGTCGAAAATGAGGATGCGGGGATCGGCCAGGAGCGCTCGGGCGATGGTAATCCGCTGCCGTTGGCCGGCGGAAAGCTTTACGCCCCGTTCCCCGATCAAGGTCTCATACCCGGCGGAGAGGTTCTCGACAAACTCCTTCGCGTTCGCCGAACTCGCGGCCTGCTCGATCTCGGCGTGCGTGGCGTTTCGCCGGCCGTAGGCGATGTTCTCGGCAATCGTGCCGTCGAAAAGGAACGTATCCTGTTCGACGATGCCGAACAAGCGGCGATACGAATCAATCGTGATATCGCGGATGTCACGGCCGTCCAGCGAGATTGAGCCGCTCGTGGGATCGAAGAACCGCGCGACGAGATTGCAGAGCGTCGTCTTGCCGGCGCCCGAAGGCCCAACGAGCGCGATGACCTGCCCCGCCGCCACGTCGAGGTTAATGTCGCACACAACGCAGTTGCGAGCTATGAGATTTGAGCTTTTAGCGCTTTCCATCGCCGCCAGATCGATGTCGCGTAGCACCGGCACAGCGGGCTCTGCGTCCGCTTCCGAAATCTCCGCTTTCGACTTGCCGTCCGGCAAGTTGCCGTCGCTCGATTTGACCGCCGGATACGCGAAGCTCACGTCCTTGAACACGATCCGCCCTTGCACTTGCGACTTCGTCAGCGTGACCGCGGCGCTTGTCGTCGGCATCTCCCGCGGTTCTTTCATCAGATCGAGCACTCGATCCAGCGCCGCCAAACTCGTCTGCAATCCGGTCGCGCTGGCCGCCAAGGTGGCGATTGGTCCCAAGAGCGCGACGAGGTACGAAAGAAACATCACCAGGTCGCCCACAGTGAGCGCCTGCTCCGGCCTGATGAGATGGGCCTTGAGCAGCTCGCTATCGGCAAGCACCTGCCGGCCGCCGAAATAAAGCAGCATGGCTGTGGCGACGGGAATGAGGACCGACCACGCCACGTCGATCCCGCGCATCCACCACCACGTGAGAACTTCCTGCCGGCTCATGAAGTTGCCGCGGCGGGTGAACGCGCCTGACTCGTACTGCTGTCGCGCGAACGAGCGGACGATCCGCATCCCGCCGAAGGCCTCGGTCGTGTGGGCGTCGATGTTCTGCCGCGTGTTGCGGATGTCGCGCATCAGCGGGCGGATACGGCCGATCCACGTGCGGTGCGTCATCCACACGATCGGCAGCAGCACCAGCGACCCCAGCAGCAGCCGCCAATCAACGAATGCCAGCACCGTCACGCTGCCCAGCAGTTGGATGATCGCCCGCCAGGGGTTGTAAAGCAGCGCAAAGATCAGGTCGGCGATGGCCCCGGCGTCTTCGCGGAGAATCGAGGCCACGCCGCCCGACTTCAGATCGTAGACGCGATGCAGCGGCAGCCGCACGGCATGGTCGAAGACCTGCTTGCGGACCGATACGCGAACAAGCTGCATCGCCCGCGTCGAGTTCCACCTCGACCACAGGCTGACCAATTCGCACGCCACGGCCAGCGCGACCATCGCTACGGCCACGACGCCCAGCAGTTGGACGCGGTCGGCCGGCAGGGCCACGATGCGCGTCAGCCGCTGTGGCAGCGGGCGGTCGCCGAGGATGTTATCGAAGACGATCTTCGTACCATAGAGCGGCGCGAGTCCCAAGAGCGTCGAGACGCTGAGCGTGGCCAGGGCGACGTAGATCGTCGCGCGATGCGGGCGGATCAGCCCCCAAAACTCCCCGAGAAGTTGGAAAAAACTCCGCGAGCGACGGTGCTTCGTGCGGTCGCCGTGCCGGTGCCGCGGCGCGGTCGGGCGGGCACCATCCTTGGATGGTCGGCTTGCGGGTGGCGAGCCGTTGCCGGATGGATCGAAAGTCCGCTCGCGGACCTCGCGGCGGTACTGGCGAAAACGTTCTCGGCTGGATCGGGGCGGCATAGGCGGATATCAACCCATTGTATTCCCCGCGCTCTGCGCGAGGCAATCGCAAGTCCGACGAGGCACTTTGCGGAAAAAGGGAATCCTCCTGCTGCTCATCGCCCTTCTCGGCACGACGCCCGTCGATGCCATTGCCAGACTATCGACCGCCAGCGGCCGGTTCAAGCGCCCGCTTGTAGCGGTAGGCGACGATGACTCCGTTGTCCTCGCTGTCACCCGCCACATGGAAGAAGTGCACATTCAGCAGCGGATCGTAGAAGGAATTGACCTGACCTTGCGGCCACCGCGCCGGCAACTTGCCTACCGTGGTCCACTGGTTGTGCTCGGGATCATATGCAAATACGCCGCACTCTTGCGCACTGCCGGTGTGCCGGAAGACAAGCACCGTGTCGTTGGCCAAATCGTAGTGCATGGCCGCGATGTTCGTTGCGTAGGAGTTCGAGCCGTTGCAGGGCTTACCCTTGGGCTTGGGGTCGATCCACGAATCGCTCTTCACATCCCAGATCCACAGGGCGTTGTTGCCCTGCGCCACGGGGTACGAGCCGCCGCCCAGGTAAATCCGGTCGCGGCGAGAGTCGTAACAGCAAGTCGAGTCTATGCCAAACGGTGGCCGGGTGCCTCGGGCTTTGACCTCGCTCCAATCGTTCCAGGCCGGATAATAATAATGCACGCCGTCTCCAGGCTGGTAGAAGAAGACTCTCTCGCGAGCGGCGAGGTAGACGAGCGAGCCGCCGAAACCGCTTACCGGGCTGGCCGACCTGGTCTTGAGCCTGTCCCATCGGCCCGCGACCGTATCGTACATCCACGGGCTGGCGTGGTCCCGATTCAGTTTGCCCTTCTGCTGCTGAAGGAACTCACGGCGGCCCTGGATGGCGTTCCAATAGTCGCCCGGACAGGGCATGCTCAGAAACTGCCGCCTGTGCGTGTCGTAGGTCACCATCTCATAGGCGTGGGCCATGGACGCGACAGGCACGGGCCTGCCCTCCGCGTCCGCCTCAAAGCCGTCCTCCGTCAGCAGCTTGCGATAAGCTGTGACTTCCGTACCGGGGAAAACGCAGATCCAGCGATGGCCAGGCACGTCGTAGAACCAGAGGTCGTCCATGTAACGCCCGGTTTTGCGGTTCCACCAGCCGTGGACACCTTCGCCAAACAGGAACGCCCCGTGCAGATCAGGTGCGAAAGCCATCGTGCAACCCCAGGCGCGGCCGCGGGCACGACCCCGCTTGGGATCGGCGGCAGGCGGCCCCAGCGCAAGCCACTCGTTATCGCCCAAGGTCTTGAACCTGGCAATCGTCTCGCCGGGTGTGCTGGGCAGCGCCGCGAGCGGACCATTGCGGTGCAACGGCCCCGGCTCGGCTGCGGTTCCCGACAGCCCCTCGGTCAGCAGGCAGATGGCGGACATTGCGAACAGGCGAGCGGGAAAGGCAAATGCAATCATGGTGTGTTTCGGCAGATGCGCCGTTATCGGTTCACGGATAGGGGTGGACTGGCCATGCGGTCCGACGACAACCAACATGCGGCGGAGGTTGGATGAGCTGGCTAAGATCGCTGGGCAACGGCCCGGCCTTGGACAGCCCACCCAGCGTCGTCAACGCGAAACCGGATCCCGTCTGCCGGAAATCCACGGGGACGAGGGCCGAATGAGCGTCTTCCCCAAAGCGTTCTCGCCACTGGGCGAGCGTGTTATCGGGGTTCCAGCTATCTCGCATGGTCGGAACCCAACTCGTATTGGCAAAGGCGTTGTGGTCCGAGTGATTGGACAGGACCGTGCGCGTGTAAGGGGCGGCATCGCGGCAGCCCATGAAGAGCGTCAGGTCGCAGCCCCGAGTCAACGTGTCCGCCGTAATGTAGTTGCGTACGAGGAGGTTATTCAACACATGGACGTTCGCCAGCGGCCATTCGTCGCCACGGGGCATGCAGACGATGCCGCTCTCGTTGCAGGCCACGGTGTTGTGAACGATCCAGGTGTTCTGCGAACCGGAGACGTAGATCCCCCGGCCACGATTGGCATAGACCAGGTTGTCGGCGATGATGCCGCCTTTCTTGTTGATCTCAAAGAAGATCCCCGCACCGTCGTTGTGATGGCAGATGTTGCCCAGTATGCGGATGTCGCCGTTTTCGGAGTCGAACCAGATGCCGTCCGAAGCGACGTTGTAGGCCGCCTCGCAGTTGCGGATCATGCAGCGGAGATTAGCCGGGATACACTTCATCCCTCCGCAATGCCATCCAGTGTAGAAACGGCGATAGTTATTGAACAAGAGGGTACAGTTCTCGACTAGACAATCCTGGCACGCTCCCATCCCCAAGCCCGTGTTGCCGTTGTACGACAGATCGCAGTTGCGGAGAGTGCAGGCCCGGCACCGCCCAATGCTTAGGCCGCAGAAGTCGCTCAGGCGGAAGGTGCACTGGTCGATGGTCACACGCTCGCACTGTCCGATTGAAGCCATGGACCACTGCCCGCCCGGTTGCCGGTTGTGGCGGAACTCCAGGTCCCGGATGATAACGTCGTGGACCTTCTCGGCAGTGAGCACGAAGCCGCGAACGCCGACCTCGATGCTGAACCAGGCCGGTTCGCCCGCCATTTTCAGGTACAGCGTCTGGTCAGCCGAATCGAAAAAGAACGAGTCCTGGATCAGGTCATCGAGCCCCCGCCCGACAGTTGCCAGTTGCAGCCCGCCTTCGTTCTTGTAGATGGGGTCGGCACCGATGCGTTGCAACGGTCTGTCGTCGTTCACAAAGACCTGGGACACCCAGCGCCGGGACGCGTCCCGATAACAGCCCTGGAATCGCGCATCAGTGAAGTACGGTTCGCCGAGGGAAATCTTCCAGACATCGACAAACGCATTGGGATAAGGCTCTTTGCGGCTAGTGCTGCCCGCAAGTCGGGTCCAGGGGCCATGGACCACCTCCGATCCTTTGACCACCACGCGGTTGCCAGGCGCTGCGGTGAAGGTGATCGGCTTGCCCGGTTCGCCGGAGACCTTCACTTCGATGTGCTCGCGATATACGCCCGCGTGGACCACGACCGTATCGCCAGGCTTCAACTCCTTGGCTGCCGCCGCCCGTGAGATGGTTTTCCACGGGGCCGCCTCGGTTCCGGGATTGCTGTCGGCGGCCTTGGACGATTGAGCGACGTGGCAGGTGTTGGCCCGGACGGCAGCGACTCCGAAGACCAGAATAAAGAAAAGCAGGGCTGAGAACGAACGCATCAGTTGACTCTTGGACCTGGGCGGGGTGGAGGCGTATTAACGCCATCATTGCACGCCGCTACGCCATTCTCAACCCCCCGTGCCTTTCCTCGGTTCTCCAGATCCTTCTTCTCCATCCATCACACGCACGAACTGCCCGGACCTGCCAGAACGAGCGTTGCCTCGGCCGAGGCAGTGCAACTCAACCTGCACCTCGAGAGGCCATGAGTCGGCCCCGTGGAATTGCAACGCCGCGCCGATGTCCCCCAGTGGCAGAGCGTTCTCGCTCAAGCGAGCAAGATCGGCGTCACATAGCGAACCGATTGACTTCGGAGTAGAATCGTTGAGTCGGAACCATCGGAAGTCACAACCGCCAAGGCCGACCAGGCACAATTCAACACCCGCTGGAAATAAGGACTGTGAACTCCTCTCTTCGCACGCTCGCCGCACTGCTGCTGGCTCCCTTGACCGCCCTGCATGCGGCCGAGAGCAAGCCAGTCAAACCCAACGTCGTCTTCCTCCTCGCCGATGACCTCCGACCGGATTGCCTTGGCGTACTCGGGCATCTCATCGTCAAGACGCCGCACATCGACAAACTGCTCGAACGCGGGTTCATTTTCCGCAATACCTACGTGCTCGGCTCGAACGTCGGCGCCGTTTGCACCCCAAGCCGCACGATGATTCAGACCGGGCGAAGTTACTTGCGAGCCAACCGCACCACCCCGACGCTCGCGCAGACGATCAAGGCCGCCGGGTACGCATCGATCCGCAGCGGCAAGTTCGGCAATAATCCGAACCATCTCGACGAGGATTTTGACCAGCATCTCGACGGCGGCGAGAGCGCCGATGGAAATGCGGACAATATTATTACCTTTATCAAGGAACACGCAGGCAAGAAGCCGCTATTTCTCTATTTCGCACCGCACGAGCCGCACGACCCGCAACATGCGACCGAGGTGTTTTACCGGATGTACAAGCCCGCGGACATTCCCTTGCCAGTTAACTTCCTGCCGTTCCATCCCTTCGACAACGGCGAAATGACTGTCCGCGACGAGCAGACGCTGCCGTGGCCGCGCACGAAGGAGAATGTCACCGGCAAACTGGCCCGGTATTACGCTTCCACTTCGTATTTCGACCAGCAAGCCGGCCGCATTCTCGATGCCCTGAAACAAGCCGGCCAGTACGATAACACCATCTTCGTCGTGGCCGGCGACAACGGCTTGTCGCTCGGCGAACACGGCTTGCTCGGCAAGCAGAATCTCTACGAGTTTGGCGGCATGCACGTTCCGTTGATCTTCGCCGGGCCCGGGATCTTGAAAGGCGAAACCAGGGCGTTGGCCTACTTGTACGATATCTATCCGACCCTTTGTGACCTGGCGGGTATTCCCGTACCGGCGGGGCTGGATGCCAGGAGCCTCGCGCCGGTCATCAAGGGCCGCCAGCCGAAAGTGCGCGATTGCCTGTTCACGGCTTACAGGAATTGCCAGCGTTCCATCCGGGATGACCGCTGGAAGTTGATCCGGTATCCGCTCATCGACAAAACCCAGCTCTTTGACCTGCAGGGCGACCCGCACGAGATGACCGACCTTGCCGGCAGGCCGGAATCCGCGGAGAAGATCAAGGAACTGACCGCATTGCTGGAAAAGACACGGAAAGAATACGGTGACACTGCGCCGTTGCAAGTCGCCAACCCCAAAGCCGCCGAATGGACACCGCCCGCCAAAGACCAGAAACGCAGGAACAAGCAGAAAACAGGGGTCGCTCCATGAAACAATCTCTCCTGCTCATTACGTTGCTGCTTGCCCCACTGGCTGGGCTGCACGCCGCCGAGGCCCCCGCTTCGGCAGACAAACCCAACATCGTCTTCATTCTCGCCGATGATGCGGGAATCGGCGATTTCTCTTGCTACGGCTGCAAGTATGGCGTCACGCCCAACATCGATCGTTTGGCGCAGGAGGGCATGTTATTCACCCATGCCTACAGCGGCAACGCCGTGTGTTGCCCGTCACGCTGCGTGCTGATGACCGGGCTGCACCCTGGGCACGCCTTGTTCCGCGCCAACGACAGTTGCCAGCCAACGGCGGCAAGCCGGGATGGTGTTTTTTCGCTGCCGGCCAACCAGATGACTGTTGCCCGAGTGCTCCACGCTGCCGGCTACGCAACCGGCGGGTTCGGCAAGTGGGGGCTTGGCAACCCTGGCACGACCGGCGCCGCGGAGAAGCAAGGCTTTGACGAGTTCTTTGGCTATTACGACCAGGTCCACGCCCACAACTATTACACCGATCATCTCGTCCGCAACGGCCAGAACGTGCCCATCCGGCAGGACGGAAAGCAGACTTGGGCGGACTATTCGCACACGCACATCGCGAACGAGACGCTCAAGTTCATCGAGCAGAACAAGAATCGGCCCTTCTTCTGCTACGCGGCGTGGACGCCACCCCACGGAGATTATGTCATCCCGTCGGACGCACCCTACTCCAATAAACCGTGGGCGCAAGTAAACAAGAACTATGCGGCCATGGTGTCTTTGATCGATCGAGACGTCGGCCGGGTGATTCAGAAGCTCAAACAACTCGGCATCGAAAAGAACACCCTGGTGATCTTCAGCTCGGACAACGGTGCCAACCAACAGTTCATCAAGCCGTTGGGCAGTACGAGGAGGTTTGCGCGGCTATAAGCGACTGCTTTACGAAGGCGGCATTCGGGCACCGTTCATTGCCCGTTGGCCGGGACGGATCAAGCCGGGCACGACCAGCGATCTTCTGACCACCTTCGTCGACTTTCTGCCCACGGCCGCCAATCTGGCCGGCGCACCCTCGCCCCCAGGGCTCGATGGGATCTCGATTGTGTCCACGCTCCTCGGACGGCAGCAGAAGGCGCTGCACGACTTCGTCTACTTCGAAATCTACGAGCCCTTCTTTCAGCAAGCCGTGCGATGGGGCGACTGGAAAGGCTACCGTGTCGGCAGTAAAGCGTCGCTCGAGCTTTACGACTTGAAAACCGATCCCAAGGAACAGACGAACGTCGCCGCGACCCATGCGGAGATCGTCACCAAGCTGGAGGCGATCCTGGCCGCGGAACATACGCCGTCGTCCCACTACTCCACCCCGGAAAGCGGAAGTGCCGGCGAAAAAGCGATGAACGGAACGGAAGGTCAAGAGGGCGGGCAATGCCAAGAGTGTGATCCTCGAAGCACTACTGGACGACGAAGAATGAATTCCGGCGGCAGACCTGGCGTTTCCGATAAGCCACCGTCTTGTACGCCCGGGAGTGTCTCAAATGCGCAACCGTTAGGCGAGACAACGGATGCCCTTGGACGAAAAGACTAATTCGGGTCGTCATGGGTCGTCATCAGCACCGAACAACGTGGAACTCATGAAATCAATCCTCCTTGTCTCCATCACGCTGTTGTCCCCGGTTTTCGCCCCGCTACGCGTTGCCGCCGGTCAAACCGCGCCACCCAACATCATCTTCTTCCTCGTGGACGACATGGGCTGGACGGATGTCGGATACATGGGGTCGACGTTTTACGAGACGCCGAACATCGACCGACTGGCCTCGCAGGGCATGAGGTTCACTCAGGCGTATTCGGCCTGCACAGTCTGTTCGCCGACGCGGGCTGCAATTCTCACTGGGCAATATCCCGCGCGATTGCACATCACCGATTGGATCGCGGGACACGTGCGGCCCTTCGCAAAACTCAAGGTGCCGGACTGGACGATGCACCTCCCGCTGGAGACGATGAACCTGGCGCGGCTGCTCAAGCCGGCTGGCTTCGCATCGGCGAGCGTCGGCAAGTGGCACCTGGGCGGTCCTGCCTTCTATCCAGACAAGCAGGGCTTCGATGTGAATATTGCCGGCACGTCCGCCGGCCAGCCGCCAAGTTATTTTGCCCCGTACAGGATCGCCACGCTGCGGGAAGGGCCCGCCGGCGAATTCCTCAGCGATCGGCTCACCGACGAAGCGCTGAAATTCATCGAGACGAACAAAGACCGGCCTTTCTTCCTGTACTTGCCGCATTACGCCGTCCATACGCCCCTGATGGCCAAGCGGCACGTCATCGAGAAATACCAGAAGAAAGCCGACCCGCACTCGCCGCAACACAACGCGGTTTATGCTGGGCTTGTCGAAAGCGTTGACGACAGCATCGGCCGCATCATGCAGAAGCTCGACGAACTGAAACTAGCCGACAATACGATCGTGATCTTCAACTCCGACAACGGCGGCCTCATCGGCTCGACGGTGAACCTCGGCCTGCGAGCCGGTAAAGGGTCGTCCTACGAAGGCGGCGTGCGCGTGCCGCTGATCGTCAAATGGCCCGGCGTCACGAAGGCCGGCAGTGCCTGCGGAACCCCGGTCATCAGCGTGGACTACCTGCCTACGGTCCTTGAGATGACCGGCGTCAAGGACGATTCGGCGCAGTCCCTGGACGGCGAAAGCCTCGTGCCACTGCTCAAGCAGGCCGGGCCGCTGAAACGCGACGCGATTTACTGGCACTATCCGCACTACCATCCGGGCGGCGCGACGCCCTATGGCGCGGTCCGCCAAGGCGATCTCAAGCTCATCGAATTCTACGAGGATGGCCACGTCGAATTATACAACCTCAAGGACGACCTCGCCGAAAAGAACGATCTGGCGAATACCATGCCCGACCAGGCCGCAGCCTTGCGCCGGAAACTCCACCAGTGGCGCGCCAGCGTTGGCGCCCAGATGCCGGCGCCAAACCCCGGCTACCGTCCGAATGTCCCGGCGCCGGAGTCCCAGAAGGCTAAGAGACGCGCCGCCGCCGAAGTCCAGCGCGTCTTGGAGGAATCCTGACCCATCGCGATTGGCCTCACGGTTGAAGGCGCGTACGTCGGGGGGAAGGCCGGCACCAGATCAGGCGCCGGGCTGGTGTGGGGCGTGCCCAGGTAGACCGCGTGCCAGATCCGGCCATCGTAGAGGGTGGCGCCGTAGGAGGCTGATGCGGAGTCATTCTCCCCGGCCTTGCCCAATTCCCGCACCGGTCCCTACTTCTGCCAGTGGATCAAGTCCTTGCTGGTTGCCAGGGCAGCCAGCCAGCCCTCGGGTCCCGCAGCGTCGTAGTGCATGTAATTGGTGCCATCGGCCTCGAACACCCACACGTCGCGAGCCCCGAGGATGTCAACGGCCAGGGCCGTCCCCGTGCCGAAGCACAACACCGTGGCCTTGGGCACCCAGGCGGTATTTCGCAGCCGGACGCCCGTCGCGGTATGTCGCGGCGGGCGGCACGGTATCCGACTTTCCCGCGGGCTTGAGGTTCTGCGCAAACCATGACCGCAGCAGTTGCTCACGGTCGGTGGGCGACTTCGCCCGGCCATGGTCCTTGGGATCGGGGCCGTGCTCGACGCTCCAGCCGTCCCATTCCCGGAAGGCGTGGTAGCTCCAATCCCAGCCGTGGGCCTCGAAGATGTCGATCAGGTCCTTCAGGTAGCGGCAGGCGCTACCGTCCGGCGCCCAGCGAATGGCGCTGAACTCGCCGACGTACATGTGGACGTTGTACCTCTGCTGGAACTCGACCACCGGCTTCAATGCCGCTTCAAGCTGGGCCTTGTCCCATCGCTTGCCGTCGATCTCGCCAGGATAGCGGTAAGCCTTGCCGGCCCCGAAAACGCCCTGGTGCGTGAACGCATGGGGCAGGTACATGTGGACGCTGTAGACGACGTTGGAAACTGCCAGCGGACGAAGCTCCCGTAGCCCCAGGGGATTGCCCCACTCCGGCGGCTCGACGATGATCGCATCCGCTCGGGTCGATTATCCGGATCGCCTTGGCGGCCTGCTCGGCCAGGTCCTGCCAGTCGGCCAACTCCTCGCCGGCCGCGGCCTCGACCGGCTCGTTGGCCAGGTCGTAGCCCCAGATGGCCTTGGCGTCCTTGTACCTGCTGCGCCATGTGCTGCCAGACCTCGACGAACTTCCGCTGGCAGGCGGCGTCGGTGAACAGGCCGTGGTCGGACCCGGCATAGCCACCGCCCAAGCGTTGTCCTCCGGGCGGCGAGTGCAGATCCACCACGACCCGCAGGCCGTACTTCTCACACAGCGGCAGGGCAGCGTCCAACTGCTTCAGGGCCGCTTGCAGCCAGCGATCGTAGGCCGCGAGATCCAGAGGCCGTCGTCGAACTTTTCCGTGCGGATGAGTTGCCAGCGGATCGAGGTTGGCGTTCCACTCGCTGGCCGAGCACGCGGAGCCCCTCCTCGTCGATGTTGGGGCTGACCATCGCCCCGCGGAGCCGCGGCAGGTTGTGGCCCTTGTACGGCTTGCCGGCCGTCACCTGCGACCCTGCGACTGCCAGCGGCTTCCAGGCGACGACGCGGATGTCGTCGAACCATGCCTTGCCCGTGACGGCTTCCAGGCCCACGACCAGACTGTGACCTGCCGAGCATCCTCGGGGATGATGGCCCGGAAGGCGACCTTCTGCCAGTCGAACGTGCCGGCCGGCAGTTCTGCCGCGGGCCAGGTCTTCTCCTGGTCGGTCACGATGGGGGCCATGAACTTCACGCCGTTGTACGGCTGCGGCTTGCGGCTGACGTTCTGGGCCTTGATCCGGGCCGAGAACTGCACGACGTAGCCTCGCATCTTCTCCACGGGCAGCGTAATGGTGGCCATGGCGTAGCCGGGACCCTTGTCGGCCGGGCGTTCCAAGACCAGGGCGTGCCCGCCTTGAAATCCTTCGCCTAGAACGACGGCGCCAGACCAGCCCTTCAACGCGTCGCTGCCCTCAAAATCCGTAGCGAAGAATACGTGGCCGCGCGGCAAGACCGCGTGCTCCTGCACCCCGGCAAGGGTTGATAGAAGGCAGATGATTAGTCCCTGGATGAACATGATGTTGCCGTCCCAAATCCTGGTGTTACCTGTACGTTAAGACAACTATGCCCCCAGGATACGTCCAGGGAAGCCCGTTGGCCAGCAGGGTAGGATTCGCCAATCGGCGAAGTCGCTCCCGTCCTATCCATTGCGCATGTGACACTTGGCCGTACCTATTCCGCGAGAATACCGAAAGCCCGGTGTCACAACGACATCAGGCTTTTTTCGTTTGGGTCGGTAGCTGACAAGCGGGCACCGACCGAAGGTTGGTCCGCGGCGGCCTGTCGCCTTGCCATGGCGGAAGTGCGGGTTCGACTCCCGCTGGGCGCTCTTCAGGGTCCTGAGCAGGTCTGTTCGTCGGCGAACGTCGCAAGATGTTCGACGGTAGCACGATTTGTTTCGGGCTCGCAGGCAGGATGTAGGAAAGCCTGGAATTCCGCCGGGCACCGTGCGCAGCATGGTCGTCGGGCGCACGAGATCGCCGGTTCAAATCCGGCCATCCTGACTCTTGATCCGGCATCAGATAACGGTAATCGACCCGCCTGTTAAGCAGGGGATGGAGGTTCGATCCCTTCTGCCGGAGCCTCTTGGTACGGAAGGTCAAGCCAATCGGTGATGGCAGCCGCCCCGAAAGCGGTCGAGCGATGAGTTGACCGCGCTTCGCGCGGTGCCCAGGGTTCGACTCCCTCACCTTCCGCCTTATGCGCCCTTGGCCGATTGGCACAAGGCATCAGCCTTCCAAGCTGAACAGGCGGGTTCGATTCCGGGCACCGTGCGCAGCATGGTCGTGGCGCTCCGGAAATTGATCGGGGATCGGTCAGCGGCAGGCCGTCTGGCTTTGAACCAGAAGACGAAGGTGCCTCACTATACCTATTTGTCTAAACGCCGATGGCCTGCGTCCTGGTTAGGTCGCTCCGCCATCAGGACGAATAGCTCTTGAGCACCTTTGAGCCATTGATTGATCATTAAACGCTTACCATTTTCATCTACCAAGCGGAATCCATTCGACATCACCCGATCAATCTTGCATGTGGAAAAATCGAGACACCGACAGAATCCTAAATGGCGGCTTTCGATGTAATTCTGCGTGACTATCACAGTCTGAAAGCTCATAACAGTAATTCCAAGGCCCGCAGGTAAGAGTAAGAGAGACGCTATGCCTTGGAAAGTGCTGGCGACGGTTAAGGCTTGTCCGGAAAAGACCGGCCAGATCCATGATAGGAAGCCGTATCCGCCGATAATTGCGGCTATGCCAGCGACAACCGTAACTTGTCGTGGCCATTGTAGTACAACCGAATCGTGGGGATTAGGGTCGCCCATTCACGTAAGCATAACTTTGTGAAGTGATGTTTCCAAGCGGTAGCCAAATTGATTCGGGGAGCGGAGGTTGCTTCATAGTTCTATTTGTCTAAAGACCGCTGGCTGGCTATTCCCCTGGTTTTCCCACATCCCAACCGTCGTAAAGTTCAACGCCACAGTGTTCAGCAAGGTCATTGAATGCCATATTTCGCCTGTGGAGTTTCTCTGCCGACAGCACTTCTGTTTTTGATACTTGAAGGACCCACTTGCCGCTGTCAGCTTGATGCAATGACTCGAAAGTGTAATTGTGGTTCTTTAGTTCCGCAAAGACGGCATTCAGTGGTTCTTCGCTCGAATGAACGAAAAAGAACCCCCATTTCATCGTAGTGGACGCATTAAAACCATCCGCCTCCATCATGGCAAACATCGCTAGTAAGCGTTCGAGGCTGCAATTCATGAATTCTTCCTCGGGGTAGGCGGTTATTCCCGTTAGCGTAGCTTGCTGCGATGGGAATGGCCAAGCAGGAACTAAATTGATTCGGGCGGCGAAGGTTCGACCCCTTCTCCCCGAGCCCTTCTCAGTTGAGCCGTGTCTCGCTGGGTAAACGATGCGGAGTCATCTAATGGTAGGATGAGACGCTCTCTTCATGCTGGTTCGATTCCAGCCTCCGCAGCTTGAACAACGGAAGCCAACCGGCTGGATGAGGGCCCTGTCTTGAAAACAGGTGGCGGCTGATAACCGCTTGTGAGTTCGAGTCAGGGCACCGACGCAGCGTTGGTCTGCTTCCGCCTTGGTGAGATCGATTACGGAAGTCATCCGAATTGGTGAGGAACCTGCGTGGAAAGCAGGCGGCGGCAGACATGCCGCTTGCGGGTTCGAGCCCCACGGCTTCCGCTTGAAAGAACATGGGGTCATGGTCCAACAGGATGACGCTGGCTCCGCAAGCCATAGATCCGGGTGCGACTCCCGGTGACTCCACTTGAAATACATGGTCCCGTGGTCCAACGGCCACGACGCCTGGCCTACACCCAGGAAACGATGGTTCAACTCCGTCCGGGACCACTGCGGCTCGGTAGGCAACCGGCAGACCACCTCGGCTTAGAACCAGGGATGCGACCACCGCTGCGCGGCGGTGCCCGTTCGACTCCCACCTGAGCCACTGCGAATGTTTACGAACGATCAATGGCCTCGTGGAGCAGCCTGGAGTGCTCGCCTGCCTGTCACTCCGGCGAACACTTTTCCTAAACACTTGCCAATACATGGTTTACGTCAGTGCGAAATGCACTAACTTTTCAAGTTTAGCCTCAAATGCGGCGCTTTTCAAGTCACCTACACGCATGGACAAGTACCCCAATTGTGAGGAAGGTGAAAATGCGGCGCTGATACGGCGCTTTGACCGGGCCCGACACCTAAGTCAAAAAGACTCGGCCAACGATCCGACCAAGAATCCGAGCGGCCTGCGCAGGAACCAGTAGCCCCACCCCACGGCGGTATCTTTGATACAGGTTTTTTTGGAGGAATGAAACTAAGCTTTAGCTGCATTTAGCAGCAAACAGAAGTTGTGCCGAAGAAGACTTGGAACTAAAATCGTGCGTTGTTCGTCTATTACCTAGTCACAGAGACTGAAGCTCAATCTCTATGGAGGAATCATGACGAAAAGGACAACCGCTTGGTCATTGATGGCAGTGGCTTCTGTGCTCCTGCTTGCGCAGTCTCGCGTCCGCGGAGAGGATGCGCCAAAGTCGAGCCCAGTGCCCGACCGTGTGTGCGCCAAGTTGCAGGCACTCTTTCAGAAGTACTATCCCAAGACGACGATTACGAATCGGAACGTCAATGGCATTCACTTTGAGTATGAGGTGATGACTTTTGAGTTCCCCTACACTGGCCCACCGGGCCGTAAGCACGAGGCGACGACTCAGCGCGGACCAAAGAAAGGCGGGGTTCTGTGCAGCGTCTTTCTTGAGAAGGGCGACTACCGCGGCCCGCTTGAACTTGCGCCACGTGGCAACCACCAGTACGAGCCTTACGTCATCGACAGAGAGGTTTATAAGCAATTCCTCATGGCTCCGTATTCCGCGAAGCGTGACGCGCACCTTTGGGTCAGCCTGTCATACCCGTCAGACGCGAGTGACGACTTCCTCAAGGAGTTTCGTGGCGCTCATGAAGGATTATGAGAAAGATGTGGACTAGGCGGTCCAACCAACCGGATTCCGGCCTGGCTGGCGTCGGATAGTACGGCGTCGGCCAGCCCACCCGTTGGGCGCGTGGATAACATCATTCCCTGCATGGCCTCACTGTTACGTCGATACAAGCGACTTCAGCCGACAGCGCCAAGACCCTATTTGTCATAGCGTCAGCCGGTCGACGCCGTGCGGCCGGCGTGAGCAGCGTCAGCCGGTCAAGACTGTGGGGCCGGTCGTGAGTGGCGTCAGCCGGTCGAGGCCGTGGGGCCGGTCGTGAGGGGCGTCAGCCGGGCGAGGCCGCGGGGCGGGTCGTCAGCAGCATCAGCCGGGCGGCGGTCTCCAATGCCGCCCCACAGGGTTCAAATCCTTGCACTCCTGTTTGACTTGCCGACGTGGCTCGATTGAGAAAGGCGGCGGCCGACCACGCTGCGCGGTGCCCGAAACCGCTCCATGCTGGTGCGAATCCAGTCGTCGGCTCTGAAATTACGTCCCGATGGTGTAGGGGATCGCATAGGGCTTTCCTAAAGCCGACCACCGCGGACCATGCTGCGCATGGCACCCCGGCGGTGCCCGCCTGGTTCGACTCCAGGTCGGGATGCTTGTTGAGAACGTCTCGATGGTGCAAGGGATCGCATGGGACCCTCCGAAGGTCCAGATCCAGGTTCGACTCCTGGTCGAGACACTTGAATGAACGCCCTGCGGGTGTTTAGAGAAGATTGCCGCCAGCGGCAAGCTGAACATCGTGCTGGGCGAGAAGGGCCTGGCTGAGCGGGTCGCGAACCTGCTCTGATTGAACTTGATGCCCGGAAGGGATTCGGACGTTTAACATGTTCTGCGGCGGCGGCAGCTCGCGAGGCGCATTCAGGGCGGGAGCCATTACGGTCCTGTCTGCAACATCGGCGAGAGCTTCTCGCGAAACTGCTCGAGCGCCTTTTCCTGTGTAGCGTCGTAATGCCCCTGCCGATGTCCGTAGACGTCCATCCAGGTGATGAGGCGTTGCAGGTCGCCCGCGTCGAGTCGAACGCCGGCATGTCCTTTTTCGGCCGTTAACAGGGCATAGAGCTTGCTCTTTCGCGCCGGCGTTTCGCCAACGAGCGAACGGTCCCGCTCGCGGACCAGGTTGTAGAGGTCCTTGCCGCCGAAGTTCAAGAGGTTCTCGTACGACTTCGGAGTGGTGAGATCCAACTGTGCGGCCTCCCGGTCCTTGCTGCCCGGCTTGTGGCAAGCGACGCACGATCGATCCAGCACGGGTTGCACCAACTGATCGAACCGCAACGGCCACGAGCCCGCTGGCCCCAGCGTCAATTTCGACGGCCCGCGCGAAAGGGCCACGGGGAACTGCGCCGTCGAGGGCGCAGTTTCCCGCGATTCGTGGCAGCCGATGCAGGAAAGCGTCTGTTGCGGTTGCACGTAGGTCAGGCTCCGCATCGTTTGCACGGCCAGTCCCCGGGCGTCGAGGGCCTGGAAGAACAGCGACACGCCCGACGGCACGCGGAAATAGGCCGAGCCGTCGGCTTCGACGGGAACCGTTCCCAGCACGTATTTGGCCGGATCTTCGCCGGAAACGCCGATATTGGGCTGGTTCATGTACGGCTGCGTCTTGGGTGGCACCCCCACCACGCGGAGCCGTTTCACCGTGCCCTGGGCAACGCCCGGCATGCCCTCGTAGACGTTCTGCAAGAGGATATTGCCTTCCTGCTGGCCGTCCCATTGGACCGTGCTGGCATAGGCGTGCGGCCTGGGCCGAGCACGCACGGGGATCGGGCATCCGCTGGAAATCTGCGGGTCCCGGTAGAGCAAGTTCAAGTTGCCGAACGCATCGTACAGGTACAACCCCGTGGCATTGATCGGGTTTTGCTCCGTGCCGTCGACGCGGCAGTGCGGCGGTAGCTTCCGGTCGCTCCAGGCCACCAGGTAGTGTTCCTCGGAAAGCGGATAGGGATTCGCGTAATAGAAGTCAACCGACGTCTCGGTTTCCGGGAAGGGCGTGTCGGGCGTGAGACGAACGATTGGCATGGCTTCCTCCATCCCGCGGCTACGGTCGACAAGGATCAAGGACCCGCCGATATTCGAATGATGCGCCCCGGCCGTGACGACCAGTTTCTGCGAGTGGGGGATCGCCCGCGCTTCGAACTTGACCTGCGGGCGGGCGGTGTAGTTGCCGTAAACCAACTGGGCGTTCGTGCCGTCGGGATTCGTGGACCAGAGGCTGAAGAAATTGCCGTTGAAGCGGTCGATGTAGTCCCACCGCGTGTACAGAATGCGGCCGTCGTTGGCCACGCTGGGCGTATACTCGAAGTTCTCGAAGGCCGAAAGCGGACGCAAGTTCTCGCCGCCGGCGTCCATCCCGTGCAGCGTGAAGACCGGCACCGGCCGATAGTTGTCGCCGCCGCAGCGAACGTAGCTGTCCGGCAAGTCGGCGGCGACGGTCGCCGCCGTATTTGCCTTGCTACACTGGATCGACATCCCCTTGCGCGTGGAAAGGAAGATGATGTTGCCGTCGGGCAAATAGACGCCGTTGAAATCGTCGTATCGCCCACGGGTCAACTGCCGCCGCGGGCCGCCGTCGAGGCTTGTCTCGAAGAGGTGATAGAACGCATCCTCGGGTACATTGCTCTTGCTCGCCTTGTTGGGCTCGTCCGCCAGTTTCGCATAGTATTTGCAATAGGCGAAAAGGACCTTCTTCCCATCGTAGGAAAGTTCGGGCCGCATGAAACTGCCATCGGGCATGTCGGCCGTCAGGCAACGGACTTTCGGCTCCTTGCTCTTGAACGCTTCGAGGAGAAACACTCCGCCGCCCGGTCGCGACCACCAGCCATAGAACTGGTCGGACATGTGGGGAAAACGACCCGGCGCTTGCTTGACGAACAATATCTTGTCGAAATCTAAGAGCGGATTGCGGAGGGCCAGATCGCGGACCGCGCCGCGAGCTTCGAGGAACAGTCTCTGCTGCGATTCGTTCGGCACGCCAGGCGGAAGTTGCCTCAATTGCTCACCGATTTGTCGAAGCCTCTGAACTTCAGCCGCGACCGATACACCGCGGCGGCCCAGGTCCTCGGCCAGGCGAAGACCGCGCTGGATGGCCTTCGCGGTGGAATACGCGGCCGGCCGAGTCGCGCTCTCGCCATGCGCGACCGACCATTCGCTTACGCTGCTTTGCGTCGCCGGACGGCCCAAAGCGGCGTTGCGCCGGTCGCCAACCGGATAGATCTCCACTTCGTCGAGATGGAAATAGCTCTTGCCCGGCAATTGCAGCCGCACATAGCGGGCCTTGATCCCGGAGAGTTTGACCACCAGCGGTTTCTTGTCGCTATGACCGTAGAAAACGACTCCGGGGTTCTGAAACACCTGCCGCCACATCCGGTCGTCGTCGGATACGAGTACGAGCAGATTGGCGGCCCGTGAGGCGCATCCGTCGCAGCGATTGAAGACCAACAGGCGGTCGATCGCCATTGACCGGCCCAGGTCGACCCGCCACCAGGGATTCGCTTCGTCGGCCGTATGGAACCCCCAGCCGCCATTTTTCACGCCGTCACAGCCACCTCGGGCGTCGTCTTCCCGGCGTACGGCCTCCCCACCGCGTTGCACCGCTCGTGGCGACTCGCGCAACTCCTCCTGTCGCAGCCAATCGGCCTGGAGTTGCTCGGGCAAGATCGCTGGCGTTGCAGCCTCGGCAGCGCGGCCAACGAAGACCAACATTCCTCCAAGAACCGCAGCGAGAGAACAGTTCCGTTTCATGACGGGCACAAAATCCTGGATTTCTCGGTTCGAATTGGTCCGGATAGGCTCCAAGCAGCAATAGTCCTTGTATATTAGCAAGGTGGCACGCCACTTGCCAGCAGGCGAGCCAATTCCCTGTTCACGATTCAGCCCGTCTAGCCACCTCGCCCTGGTGTACAGCGGCGGTTTCAACGTGCCGTGCCGATCTCGGGATCGCGAAAGTCGGGCAGTCCGACATCGCCAACCGCTCCACGGTCCGATCGTAGCCCTATTCGCATCCGAAGCACTCGCGACTGCTTGTGCGCGGAGGATGGGCACCCCTTTGCAGGCAAGGAAGTGGGGTACCATCCCCATCGCTTGGCAATAGAGACTGCCTCTGAATATAGCCATACTTGAAGCCATACAGGCCAAGATTTGTGAAGCAGCTTAGTTCGCAGTTGACCTTTGAGAAGATGATACCGGCCGTGTCGCAGAGCGGAGCCTTCCGCTTCGGCAGGGGCAGATTAAGGTCCACGTTCACGTTCGTCATGACAACGGAGCGGGCACACTGGGCGTTGACTCCCGATAGCATCGGGTACTACTCTGATCCTGGGGCTGGCTCATGCGATGAATGGCCAAACCACCGGCCACGCTAAGCATTAGGGGCCGGAAGGCTGAGATGCAGTTCGAACGCGGAAGGCGAGCCGGCATTGACTGGAAAAACGCAGCTGCCAGACTTTATTTCAATAGTCCGCCCAAACCGAATATACGGACCAACGCAGTGCCGTCTGGGCAAGGTGTGCGTTCTGGGGAAAGGCGATTGCTTCGCTTCATCTGCTTTTGCCGAGAATAGCTACATGCTACAGGCTGATCAATCTGCAACTACGTTTACCGCGCGAAGCTCGGCTCCGTACGCGGAGCTTTCCAAAACCGTGGGGATTTCCGCGATTGCCACCTACGAGCCGCCCTGGGTTCTGGGCAACGAGTGGTTTGACGGGACTCTTTCTCGGAAGTTTGTCCAGCACACCGGCATTCTATCTCGCCGTATTTCGTTGGAAGACGAAGTGACGATGGGCATGGCGCGCGGTTGAGAACCTCCAGGGTCAGACGGGTTGCGAAATGCGGAACTGCGTGGCAGTGGTATTTGCCAGCTCGTCGCTCGTCCACGGCTATATTGCCCGCCGCTATCTTAGCGAAGAGCAAGCCCGAAGTGAGGATTTCCGGGTTGTTGCTCGGAAGTTTGCCGATCGATTGGGTATTCCGTCGGCCCGCGTGTCTGGCATCAACTGGGGTTGCAGCGGCTACTGCGCGGGCGATGGAAATCGCCGCCCGTTATACCGCCCGATCGCCGAGGCTCCGCCGGGAACAGTTCATCCTGGTGGTCACAGTGAACCGCACGAGCAAGATCACCGACTACGGTTGCAAAGCAACTGCCCCCATTTTTGGCGACTTTGCCCAGGCAACGCTCTTGGGTGGGGCCGAAAGCCGTCGGTACCCGATTGAACTGGCCCTGGTCTACGCCGCCGCTGAACGGCAACCGGCCGATGGCGCGTTTTTCAACTTCCATCTGCGCGAAAACGTGATTGTACCCAAGCCGGACGGCGGCCGAGCGGTTGAGCCCCGACGACTGGTATTTTCCTTGGACATGATGGGGCTAGGCGACAGCGCGCCCCGAGCGATGGCCAATGCCGCGGCCAAGGCCCTCCAGTTGACCGGCATCCGGCCGTACGAGGTGCAGTTTGTCGTTCCGCATCAGGCTGGTGCCGGTGTTATCCGCCTGACGGCAATGAAGTTGGAGGAGTTGGGCATCGGCGGCGAGGTCATCAACGGGCTGACGCAGAATGTTGGGAACATTAGCTCTTCGTCGGTCCCCTATGCCTTGAAGCAGAACTGGGACCGGCTGCGCGGAACCATTATCTGCCCCACGGCCGCAGTGGGCATGCCCGGGCACGCCTCACTCACGCAGGGTTGCATCATCTTGAAGGCAACGAGGCGGTCAGCGGGCAAAAATAGCATTCTGCGACGAAAACCCGGTCAGTGTTTCGGCGAGTAATACGGTTTACCCGGGTCGCCGATGCAGTACAATTGGCCGATCGACCGAATGAACAAGCGGTTTCCCGGTGGCATCTTGATTCAGAAGATGCGCGGGACAACCGCCTCCGCCATTGGACCGCGGCCGGCCAAGCCTTGGGCGAAGAATTCCATGAAGGGCGTCTCCGTACCCGCCCCGGCGCCGTGCGCCGGTGCGCAACCGCTTTGCACCCCTGTTTCCGTTTTTTTACCACAGCCGCGACGAGCCCTGGCCCCTGTGTTCGCGAGCGAGCAGTCAGTTCAAGGCGCCTTTTTCAGTCCTTCCCAATGCACTACCCATGAGCCGTCGCTTGGAAAGCCCGGGGCCGATCTTTCCGGCGCCGTCCCAACCGGCGGCCATCAGTGCAACGGCATACAGCAGGCCGCCGTTGCTCGGCATATAAGGATAGGGGCCTCCCGTCGCGAGGCCGACATCGGAGAAACTGAACCGGCTCGTGTCCGTGAGCAGGAACTCGAGTGCCTTGTTCGGCTTGCCCAGCCGTGCGGCACACATAGCAAGCATGGGAAAGTCCCAGCCCCAAACGCGGTCGGTCTGCCATCGGTCGAAAACCTTCTCCGCAGTGCGTCGCATGGTGCCCGGGTCGGTTCCATCACCCGGTAAAATGCCGAAAATGCCCGTCAGCGCCGGATGCTCAAAGTTGTAATGCGTCCACATGTCCCGAACGCCCTCGTAAAGCACGTAGACATTATCCCGCTCGGGCAACGGCGCCAGCCTCTGAAGTACCTTGTCCCACGTGGGATTGCGTCGCTCGCCCAGGCGCTCTCGCCAGGTTTGCGCGATGCGAAGTCCAAATCGCCAATAGGCCAGCTCGAAGGCGGGGTTGGTAGTGACCCTTGGATCAGTATTCTCCGACACGACGAAGATCGGCGGGCCAAGGACATATCGCCCCGACGCGGGGTCGAAGTAGGCAAAAGACGAAAGGAAGTCTGCGGTTTCGTAGACGATTTCACGCCACTTGTTCAGGGTCTCGCGCGACGGATGGGCCCTGTAGTCGAGTTCGGCGAAGAATATGGGATGAGGTTGTTGCCAAATAAGCAGCGCATTGCACGGATGGGGCGATTCGCGTCCCTCAGCGCTCGTCATCTTGGGCCAACGAGCGCCCTGGAACCCCTGCCGCCGCGCCCGCTCGTGCGCCGACGGCAGAAACTTCTGGTAAATTCCCAGGCTGCGATCGAGAAGGTTCCAGCGATTCCAGAGTGCGTAGTGTGCGGCGTGCCACCAGAACATCTCCATGTGGAACTTTCCATTCCAACCGTTGTTCACCAACCCGCTCTCCTGAGGTGGCATTGATCCGGCCTCGTTCACCGCCAGGAGATACTGCGATAACACGACGCGCCGCTCGAGTTCCTTCCAGCGAGGGTCCTTGCTTTCAGAAAGGTCGATTGCGCCGCCCGACTGCCAGAACCGAGCCCACGACGCGGCCGACGCGGCCTGGGTCTCATCAACGCCCGGAGCGACGCGGGGTGCGGCGTCCGGCGCGAAGCTGCACGTGAACTCCAGGTGATCGCCCGACGCGGCGGACCATTGGAACCGGTGGGCGAACGGATGGCCCCCGATGACGAGCGTGCCGCCTTCAGGGATCTGTTCCTCGAAGGACCGTCCGGAGATCGTGTAATGAACGTGCAGGCGCTTCACGGTACCCAATATGGGGTCCGAGCCGCTCAGGGCATTGTTCACGGCGACCTCGAGCCGATTGTCGACAATCGCTGCCGTGAGTTTCTCTTTGACGTCCACGAACCGCTCGTTTGCGCCGTAGCGTGCCGACACGATAGCCAGTCGCTCGGCCGGGGCGACGGGAGGCGGCGGCTGAAACAAAAGGCCCTGGGCGCCCGCAACCGCGACATGGTACGACATCGCGTCGATCCTGTGTTGTATCGACAAGCGATTGGCTGCTATCGTAAAGGGCGTGCGGTGCCGATGGGGGCTGTTCCAGTCACCAACCAGATTGGCGAACTCGTTCCGATCGGCGTTGGGGAAGTCGATGAACGCCTTGAGGCGGCCCTTGGCGATGAGCTTGGAGACAATCCGAACGGCGATGGCGTCAAGTTTTGGGTGGCAGCAGGTTTCCACCTGCACGGGAATCCCTTCGATGGCGAAGCGGCTCTTCAGAATACCGGTCCAGAGATCCAGCTCCTGCCGCGCGTCGGAGAGGTCGGCGGGGCTGGCTGGCTTGCCATCGGCGCGCGTCAGTTCCAGGCCGATACGTCCGAGGTTGAGCCGCCTGGGATTATCGTAGAGCCATCGGCTTAGCGCCTCTTGCCCCTTCTGGGGCGCGTCGTAAGCGACCGGCCGGCCGTGCGTGTCCCAGACCCCCCCGGTAAAGTCCTCCAGCTTGGCGCCTTGCGGCAGCTTCACCGCGTGCCACCCCCACTCCGACATGGTGTTGAAGGGGATGAACGTCTGCAGACCGGTAATGTCTGCCGAGAAGGCGAAGCGGCCGTTACCCACCTGAACCGGGTTGGCTTCGTCGCAGGCCGTACGCACGACATTGTGCCGAGTCACTAACGCATGGCGGTCAATCGGTTCCGCGGAGCGAGCGGTGGCCGCCAGCGCAAGGAAGAATGCCAATTCAACCGAAAACATCGCTTTCAACATAGTAGTGCTAGACATAAAGGCTGTCACAGCGGTCGCGAGAAATCAAGGACTTACGGCGACGCCGGACAAAAAGCTGTCAAAGTTGAGACTTAAACCTCGGCCAATGAACCGGTTTGGGAGACAATTATTACCCCGGCACAAGATATCCTCAAGTAGGACTAGCCCGTCCGCGACGGAGTTGGAAGTCCATCCTAGGTGATCTATTTTCGTGCCGGGGTATACCTGGCAGAGCATCGCCGCAGATGATTTCCAAGAAATCGACGGGAAATCGGGAAATCGTCGGATTCTGGCCTACTCGGACCGCCGCAAGATATAATCGCATTGGCCGTGCCGACCAGCGCCTGGCCTCACTCCACAAACCAACGGAATTGCCATGCGTGCTGTTATCGCTCTGTGCTGCATCGTCGTCTCCCAGATCGGAACAAGCAGGGCCACCGAGTCCGGCGCCAAGCCTGCTCTGCCACTCTTGAAGGTCAAAGCGAACAACCTGACGACCCTCCAAGGCAACGTGGTGCGACTGCAAGGCGTCAACATCGCCAGCCTCGAATGGAGCAGCAACGGTGAACATGTGCTCCAGTCGGTGAACGTGGCAATCAACGACTGGGGCGCGAACATTGTCCGCCTGCCGCTGGCCCAGGACCGTTGGTTCGGTCGTGCCACGGATCAAGTGGACGGCGGCGCTGCCTACCGCGGCCTGGTGCGGCAGGTCGTGCAATCGGCCGCCGCCCGAAACTGTTATGTCCTGCTGGACCTGCACTGGTCCGACGCGGGGGCCTGGGGCCGGAACATCGGCCAGCACTTCATGCCCGACGACAACAGCGTGGAGTTTTGGGAAGCGGTGGCCTCGGCCTATGCCAACCACCCAGCGGTCCTCTTCGATCTGTACAACGAACCGCACGACGTTTCCTGGGAAGTCTGGCGCAATGGAGGCAAGGTCACCGAGAGAAATGACAAGGCACCTGGCGGCAGGCTGGTGTATCACACGCCGGGCATGCAAAAGCTGCTGGATGCCTGCCGTGGCAAAGAAGCCAAGAACGCGGTCGTGGCCGGGGGGCTGGACTGGGCGTACGATCTCTCCGGCATCGTCAAGGGAAATGCCCTGGCCGATCCACAAGGGAACGGCGTCATCTATGCCACGCACATCTATCCCTGGAAGAAAGGCTGGGACCGCAACGTCACGGTCGCCCTCAGCAAGTACCCGGTAACTGGCCCGTGGCGTCGGCCGGCAACGTAAAGCGAACCGTATCCCGGCGCACATCTCGGATTTCGGTTCGCCCCTCACTTGGACTCGTTTAGCGGTTTGATGCGCAGGTTGCGGTAACGGACATACTGCCTGGTGAAATCGCCGCCACCGTGAACTTGCAGCCCGATGCTGCCCTTGTCGGGATGCCGCTTCATGGGCTCGGTCCAGTCCATGAACTTGACGCCCTTGATCCACGTCGTGATGTGCGGCGGGTTGCCCACGATGCGGGCCCGCAACTCATTCCACTGGCCGTGCTTCCAGAACTTGGGCCAATCCTCCAAGGGCATCGGGAACGGAACCGGCACCGGTCCCTCCGGGCTCTCAGTCACCAGTTCGATGTGATCGGGCCGATCCAGGAAGGTGAAGTTCCGCACGCTGGGCTTGGCCCCCAAGTTGCCTTCGCCATAAAGCCCCATCAGGTTGCCTCCGACGTGATAGTCGATCATCGCCTGGTAGCAGTTGCCCTTCTCATCGCAGCGGAGGAACAACCCGCTATCCGGGCCGAAGTCGTTTTTCATTTCCAGCGCGATCTCGTAGTCGCCGAACTTCTCGTCGGTCAGGAGGATGCCACCGTTTCCGGGGATGTCCTGGCTACCGACGATCATGCCGTTTTCGGCGACCCATCTACCGCCCGACTTATTGCCGCTGGCACGGCTGTGTCCCGTCTGGGCGCTGGCGTGCCAGCCCTTCAGCGTCTTCCCGTCGAACACGAGTTTCCAACCAGCGGCCTTCTCGGCATCGCTCAACGCATTGAGATTCGGCAGGCTCGGCGCCTGCGGCCCTTTCGCCTCCCTTGCGGGAGTCGTTGCCGCTTGTGCGTATGGAGTGATGCCAAAGGCGCGAATCGCCGCCTGCTGGAACGTGGGGAGAACCTTCCCGCCATCGCCGTTTCGCCAGTCCGTGTTCTGCACCATGAAAACCGTTACGAGCTGCTGTTGGAGAAAGATGTGCATATCCGTCTTGTGCGCGCCGCCATGGCCGAAGGAGCCGCCAGGCTGCCGGTCGGTGAACCAGCCAAAACCGTAAGCCACGGGCAGACTGCCGGTCTGTGTCGAGGTCATTTGTTGGAGCGATTTCTCGGAGAGGTAGCGTTTCTCGTTCAGTACGCCGTCGTTGAGGATCATGCGGCAGAACTGCGAAACGTCGGTGGCCGTGGAAAACAGCCCGCCTGCCGGAAACGGCATCAGTTTGCGGCCCGTGTGCCGCTCGACGAACGGCAGGGTGGACGTCGCCTCCAGGCCGCTCCTGTCTGCACTGGGCTTGTAGGTCTTGGCCAGGCGCTGGACCTGCGATGGTGTCGGCCAGAAGGTAGTGTCCGTCATGCCCAAGGGCTGGAACAATCGCCGGGCCATGAACTCGTCATACGGCATGCCACTCACCACTTCGATGATGCGCCCCACGGTGTTTATGCCGGGGTTGTTATACTCGAACTTGCTCCCCGGCTCGAACTTCAAGGGTGACGCGGCATAGTGCGCGACCGCAGCCTGCAGAGAGGGCATTCCCCACGGCGCACCGTCGCAGAGGCCGCTTGTGTGTGTGAGGAGATTTCTGACGGTGATGGGGTGCACAGGCTTCTTCAGCACTGCCTTGCCACGCCCGTCTCCCACTTGGAGCATCTGCCCCTTGAACTCCGGCAGATATTTCTCCACTGGATCGTCTACATTCACCTTGCCTTCGTCGGCCAGCATCATCAGTGCGGTGGCGGTCATCGGCTTGGTCATCGAGGCGATCCAGAAGAGATTGTCGGTCTGCATCGGCTTTTTCGCGGCGATCTCGGCGTAGCCCACCGCTTCCAGACTGAGGATCTTCGCCTTAGAGGCCACGAGCGTTACCGCACCGGCCAGGACGTGGTTGTCGATGAACGGTTGGAGACTGCTGGCAACCCCTTTCGGCGAGGCAGCCGGAGGTGTCTGCGCCCACGAAAGGGTGGATAGAACCTGAATTACGGCGAGCAAGCAAGCGAGAATGGCAACGGTGGGAATGTTCTTTTTCATCATTTGGTGTCATTGGCAGCTTGGAGAGGCGGGTATCGAACGAACTGTGATTGTGGCATTCAGCGACCATTATCCGGATAGTTCGCAGTAAAAGCAACCACGGTGTGGTCGCTGCCTGTTGCGCCCACGGGCGTACTGGAACCTCAATCTCGGTTTGAAACCTATTGCCGGTCCACCAACGGATCGAGCTGGAAAGCCTTCGCCAGGTTGGCCTCCGCCGCGTCCAGGTCGCCCAATTCCTGGTTGGCAAGTCCGTTGTGATAGTAGACCTCGGCCACCAGCGGACGAACTGCAAGCGATCTATCAAAGTCGGAGACGGCCTTCCGATGCTGGCCCAAGGCGGTCCAGACGCGGCCGCGCAGGTAAAGGGCCTCGGCATCCGACCTGTCCTCCTGGAGCACGAGGTCCAGGTCGCGCTTCGCCGCCTCGTACTTGCCCAGCCCGAGATAGGCCGCGCCCCGGACCCGATAAGTCGTGAAATCGTCCGGCTCCCGCCGCAGCGCCCGCTTGCAATCCGCCAAAGCCTTCCGATAGCGCCTCTGTTTGACGCGGGCCGACGCTCGTTGCTGATAGGCTTCCCCGTCCCGAGGATCCAAACGAATCGCCCTGGTCGCGGCGGCTGCTGCCAGCCGATACCGCCCCTCGTCGAAATACTCGACCGACAGAGTGAACAGCGTATCGGCGTTTTCGGAGCGAAGGGCCGCCAGCCGATCCGCGCGCTGGCGATCCTCGGACTTGCGCTTGGGTTTCGGCAGCTTGGGCCTGGCATCGGGCAGCCATTGGGCCGGGTCCTGGCGGAAGAAGTCTGCGCAGCGCGGCGTACAATTCCTCGTGTTCCCGCTGCATGGCTTGCGGCTGCTCGAAGAAGCATTCCGTCGCCACGGCGAAGAATTCGGCCCGGTTGGTCGCGCCGTAGTGGTCCAGTAGCGCGACCTCGTCCCTGCGGGCCTGTCCCACCAGCCGCAGGTATGCCGCCTCCGTCACCCGATACCAGTTCTGCTCTTGTTCCCGCCCGGCCAGCGGAGGATCGCCGTCCACTTCTCCGTCGAGACCGTCCAGGTAGTGCGCGAACTCGTGAAAGACGAGATTGTGCCCTCCGCTCAGATTCCGCCCACTCTCCAGAACATCCGGCCAGGAAAGAACGATTGGTCCGCGATACCACGCTTCGCCACGGAGCGTGGCGCCGGGGTTAAATCCGGGGCGCATCGGATGCCGGTAAGGCCCCTCATAGATAATGATGGACAGAACGTCGTCGAAATAGTAGGGTGCTTCAAGCCCCAGCACCAAGATGGCGGCCTGGCCCGCGACGGTAACTTTCATTCCGTCCGTCACGTTGAATCCAGCCCCACCGACCCAGCTCTTCTCGGCCACGAGGATCCGTACCACTTGCTCGACGGTCGTTCTTCGTCGCGGGTCCAGATACTCGTAATGCCGGACGTTATCGTGCAAAAACGTGCGCCAGGCGTTCGGAAACGGCTCCGAGAGCAACCCCATCCGTCGCTGGTTTCTGAGCCAAGAGAAGACCATGGTCGTCGCTTATCTTCTGCAAGTCTCCATGTCGGTAATATGGTTGCGTTACGCACCCATTCTACTGCGGCCAAGGCACCGTGTCGCCCAGCACCATGCCGTGCTTCGCAGGCCGGATGTCGCAGCCATCCGCCACGTCGCGCACTTCGTCGCGGAATCTCGCATCGGCAGTCGGTCCCTTCCACAAGGCAACGTAGAGATTGACGCCGAGGGCCTGGTACTTGGGCGCATTGCGGGGATCTTGTATGCCATGGTCCCCGGCGTTGAAGTTGGCCGCGTCGTTTTCATCCAGCCACGCGTCGCAATGCGTATGCAGTCCGAAAACGCTGCCGAAGGGAAAGGGTAATCGTCGCCGAACATCACGGGCCCTTCCGCCTGGCGGCGAACATTGCAAGGTAGGCCTGGCGGAACTTCTCCATCTCTTCGCCGCTGGCCGTGCAGGCCTCCCACGGCAGGTCGGGGCGATTGGGGATAACGTATGCCGGGGGATTCGCCCGGAACCGCTGTGCCATCTCGCGAAAAGTGCGGCCCCACGCTTTTTCCTTGCCGTCCACGGTGAACAGGCCGGTGAATTTGCTCACGTCCTTGGCCTGGGGATGGTCGTACATGCCCCAGTTCAGCCAGCCACAGGCCATCGGTGAGGTCACTTCCAACAGATGACGACACCACTCCGACTGCTGCTCCTCGGTGGCGGGCTTGCCATTCGGAGTGAGCGGTCCGCCGCCGTACCAACCAAATTCAGCGATCACCAATGGCAGGCCCGGTTTGGCGCATTCACGGGCCATTGCCTCCAGGACCGCCAGATTCGCGGTCTCCGCAGCCGCACCGCCATAGTTATACACGCCCGCTGCCAAGGGATAGTAATGCAATTCCAGGAAGTCGAGATGCTTGGCAATGATAGATGGCCGGAAACCCGTGTACTGGTCAACCTTCATCGGTTGAGCCGGGATCGACCACTGAAGCAAGCCCACGCTTACCAAGGCATCCGGGTCAGCCGCTTTGATCGTCTTGGACTGTCGAGCCACCCACTCCTCCGCAATGCTCTCACGAAAACGCTGGTAGTCGGCCAACTCGGATGCATTAGCCCCCGGGTCGGGCACTGGCACCAGGTCCCGGTTATGCGCCTTGCGCCACGCAGCCCATCGCTTTCGTAGGCAGGGAGTATCCCAGGCGAGGTGTGGCTCATTTCGCAGATCGTAAGCCCAGATGGTGCTACGGCCGCGGTAGCGCCTGGCAAACAAGCGCCAGTAGTCTTCAATCGCCTTGAGGCATGGTTCATTGGCGTCGTTGCTGAACACGTTCAAGTCCTTGGTCCATGCGGGCATACCTTCCCAGGCATCGGGACCGGTAGGGTGGACGTATAGCCCCGCCTCGTCGGCAAGGTCAAGGAGTTGATCGAACTTGGACAGCCCCTCGGGATCGAGCTTGCCGGGCTCGGTAAAGAAGGAACCGAATGAGATGAAGACCCGCACGACATTGGCACCTTGCCTTTTCAATCGGGCAAAGTCGCGACGTGTAGTCTCGGCGTCGAACTGCTTCCACAACTGGGGCGCCCAGCCGGTGCCGGGGCGGTAATAAGTCACGCCAAAGGGCATGAAGGGCTTGCCTGCGGCGTCCACGAAACCATGATGTTTGCCATCAACGCGAATCTTCGACAAGATCTTGACGGGCGACGGCGCGACGGCCTCCGCAGGCAACCCGCGGGTGCAGATCATGCCCAGCATGGCGGCAATGATCGTTCCTTGGATTTTCATGGATCTTGCCGCAGCGGATGACCGCTTCGAGTCACTTTTCAAGTTGGCCATGTATTTCATCCCTTTCGAGCCGCTCGCATTCGGCGAACGGCCAACGGTTCACGGTGCTCATGTCAGGATATTCATTCAACCGCTGTCGCGACCAGCGTCTCCAGCTTTTGGTCCAACTGGCTGGCGACAGAACCGATTCGATCATCGTCGAACTGGCCGAACAGCGACGATGGCTTGTCGTACTCCAAGCAAGTGTTTCGCCGCTCATCCTCGTAGATGAGGACCCGCAATGGAGCGTACAGACCTGCACCCACGTTGTGTTCGGTCATCTGGATGGCAATGAGTGGATTGCCTACGATGTACTGAATGGCCTTCCTTTTCTCGCCAAGAAGCGAAAGGAGTTTGCCGTGGTCCATTGCGCCAAAGAGCATCAAGCCGCTCTTCCCTGCCATCCCTTCGATCCGAGCCCTCGCGTCATCTTGGCCTTCGTTGCTAAGACCTTGCATTATGGCCGGGTCGAAGTTGCCGAGTTGACGCTCGAAGTCACTTGTGACCTCGGCAAACGCTTTGGCAGTTTCTACCCGGACGTGGCTTGCGACAAAAGTTGAAGTATTCATGATTAGGTCCTATTTCGTTCCAGTAATCCCGAATTCCACTCCAAGCGGCTCCCATGCATTGATGACGAATTATTACCTGTCCGTCCCTGCGTGTCCACGTGCCTTTTGATGGCATAGTTGGGAAAGTCAAACGTATCGGTCATCTATCGAAACAAAACAAATGGGCCGGGTAAGGAAGCGAGTGCTGGTCAACATTACGCCAACTTTCTCGAAACGGCCCCTTGACTAGTGCAGCTACTTGCATATACAATCATTATCGCAGCATCATTATGGACAAGCCAGCCACCAGCATCGACACCATCGCCAAGACCTGCATTGCGGGGCGGTTACGCTTGCTCAACCGTGTGATCACGAACATTTACGACGACGCCTTCCGTCCGTTCGGCCTGAAGATTAGCCAAGGGAACATTCTGATCCTGACCGGCAAAATGGGAGTTGCCAGTCCCGTCCAGATTTGTGAGTATTTGCAACTCGACATCTCGACCCTGAGCCGCAACGTGGAACTCATGCGCAAAAAGGGTTGGCTCGAAATCGTTTCCGGCGAGGACGCCCGTAGTCATCCCTTCCGCTTGACGGCACAAGGCAAACGGCTGATAGAGAAAGCGATCCCTGCTTGGGAGAAAGCTCAAGAGGACGCCCGGGAACTTCTGGGCGACGACTTTGTGTCGCTTCTCAACAAAGCCGCCAAAAAGGTCAGCGGGTCGAATCGTACATAAACCTGTGTTTTTTTCGATAACTACTTGCATATACAATTATAGGAGATGCCATGGAACTTTCGGAAGGGCAAATAGCACGCGCCAGAACGCCTGAAATCTGGTAAGCTCGATTCGACCTGGCTCAAACAACTAGCAATGGACTTCGGGGCCGACGACGCCGGGTTGGTGGAGATTAATGATCCAGCCCTGGACGACCAGCGGGCCGACATCCTGAAGTTTTTCCCCAGGACCAGGGCATTGCTTGCCATCGTCTGTCGCATGAATCGTGAGCCGATCCGTAACCCGGCTCGTTCCGTGGCGAACCTGGAATTTCACAATACCGGTGAAGAAGTGAACGACGTCTGTCGGGCTCTCGTCACCGCGTTGGAGCGGGCGGGCGTCCCGGCAATCAATCCGCCGATGGGCTTCCCCATGGAGGCTGACCGCTTCCCGGAAAAGATCTGGGTCGTATCTCATAAGCCCGTGGCAATCGCCGCTGGCCTTGGAAGGATGGGCATTCACCGCAACGTCATCCACCCAAAGTTCGGCAACTTCATCTTGCTGGGAACCGTCTTGATTGGCGTGGAGGCCACCGAGTACGACCGGCCCATCGACTACAATCCGTGCTTGTCCTGCAAACTCTGCGTGGCGGCATGTCCGGTCGGGGCGATCTCGCCAGACGGCCAGTTTAACCTCGCTTCCTGCTATACGCATAACTACCGGGAATTCATGGGCGGCTTCGGCGATTGGGTCGAACAGGTGGCCGACGCTAAAAATGGCATCGACCTGCGTAGGAAAGTCACCCGACAAGAAAACGTCTCGATGTGGCAGAGCCTCGCCTCTGGTCCGACTTACAAAGCGGCGTACTGTCTGTCGGTCTGTCCAGCCGGAGAAGACGTAATCGGGCCATTCAAAGCCGACCGAAAGGGATTCCTGAATGAGGTCGTGAAGCCTCTCCAGGCAAAGGAGGAAACGGTCTACGTTGTGCCAGGTTCGGATGCCGAGGCTTATGTTTCCAAAAGATTCCCGCACAAGACGGCGAAGAAGGTACGAGGCAGTTTGCTGCCTCGCACGATTGCCGGGTTCCTAAGTGGGATGCTTCATACGTTCCAACGAGGGCGGTCCGAAGGACTTAATGCCGTTTTTCATTTCACCTTCACCGGTAAGGAACCTCAGACGGCCACGGTCATCATCAGGGACAAGGCCGTCCAGGTAGCTGACGGCCACAAAAGTACAGCCGACCTCCATCTCACCGCTGACAGTGAAACGTGGTTGGGGTACCTGGCGAAGGAACGGAGCCTGCTGTGGGCGTTGCTGCGACGTAAGATCAAGATCAAGGGATCGCCGAAGTTGCTGATCGCTTTCGGAAAGTGCTTTCCTTCCTAATGTGTAAGAGACTCCAGCCTGCGTTCCGCGACAGTTTCGCTGCTGATAGCGATCCAGAATTCTCGTAGCGGACGCGCCCGCAGGTCGATCGCGTTCAGTCTATCATCTATAATAGCGCCAGTAGCCGGAGTTTCTCTTATGCCCGCTCCCAAACATACCGTCGTCACCGGCCCCAGCCCGGGGCTTGGTCGTGCACTGGTCGATGGCTTTATCGCCCGAGGTAACGTGGTCTTCGGCTGCGGCCGCTCAACGGCAAACCGATGGAGGTGCCGAAGTAAGGTTGGTGTGAAATCGTATTCCTGTAGCTTTAGCCGAGTAACCTACGATGGTAAATGACGCCGACTCATTGGCACTTGCCGCATCTTGCCTGCGCTCCGCTCGTGAGGTCGTCGTGTTCACCGGTGCCGGAGTGTCAGCGGAGAGCGGAATCCCTACGTTCCGTGACGACGAGGGATTTTGGCGGCATTTCCCGGTAGAGCAGTTTGCTACTTGGAATGGGCTCATTCGCACGGCAATCCGCCAGCCTCGGCGGGTCGCCGAGTTTATCCATGCCGTGCTTCGTCCCGTTGCTCTGGCCAAGCCCAACGCCGGTCATCGGGCGATTGCGAATTTGGAGAAGCACGTCGGTGTGACCGTCGTCACCCAGAATATCGACAATCTTCACCAGGACGCAGGAAACACCATTGTGCACGAGATCCACGGCTCGCTGTTCGAGGTTGTCACTCGGCGCGGTCGTTTTGTTCGGCTGCTTTCGCGTCGGGATCTGTCCCGTATGGCGGATAGCCTCGATCGGGTCCGGCGGGTTGTTCGTCCTGCCGAGAACCCTACTGGCTAGACGGTATCGTGTTCCATGTCAACGACGACGGCCAAATAGACGTTCTTCGTCTTGGTCATGACCAGGACGTGATCGAATCGGGCGTCGGGCGTGCGGTAGACATATTCCACAAAGCGGTCGTGAACGATATGGCCTTGAAGGTCGGAGATCGGCACCGCGTCCACATAAGGCCAAATGTCGAGAACATTGTCGTCCTGGCCCGTGATGTTCTGCATCGGTTGCGCACATGTCGCACGAAATTCGATATTCGTCAGCAGCCGTGTGGTCATTACGCTCATTCCCCTCCCGCTTCGTCGTATGCCTGCCGCTCAAACGGATTCTCGCGGTACGGCCTGCGGCCTATCATCCAAAGCACCAAGGAGCAGCCCAAGTACGCCGGCCCCATCAGCGGCCCCCATCGCTCGAACTGGCGAACGTGGACCATTTCGTGGTCGCGGGAAATGTCCAAGGCGGCGTCAGTTTGAGCCGAGAACCGTATGGCCCAAGGTGAAGGCCATCGCTCCTTCCCCGAAGAAGAACTGCTGCAAGAGCCACTTCACGCCGCCGCCGTAGAACTCGACGACGCGGCCACGAATTCGGGCATGGCCGCCCGAGCAAAGGCCGATGAAGCCAAGAAACAGGCCGAGGAGCGTGTATGGGGAGGCCCAGAGAATGGCGAGGGTCGTGATGAAGGTTTGGAGGGTCATAGCGTCTAACTCTTGGCTCGTCCCATTGCTCTTCGGGCTGCTATGAATCTCCTCTGATTCCTCGCTAGCCATGTTTCCTCCACCACCCTCATCATATTCCCCTTTCGAGACCATTACCACGGCATCTCCCGATGGCATTTCGCCCAAATCACGATGGCCTTCGCTCCCCCGAGCCACGACCTCGATCTTTTCGGCGGATTCGACCATCCCTCCTGAGAATGATGCCACGCGAAAACGAGAGCCGCCATCAGAAGAAACAGGAATTCACCGCCCAGGCTCGTAATAGCCAAACCCCACCAAGTACACGCCGCGATTTCTGATGGAAGTCTTATTCCCCAGATTCTAAGTCCGAAATTCGATACTGCCAGAACTGCGGCCACGGTAGCTCCTGCTCCGTACAGAAGCATGCCAAGCAGGATTGCCTGCCAGCGGGGCCTATATTCGTATTCGTGGTCTTGAAGTTGCGGAATGTCGTCCGTCATATTTTGATTCGCTTACCTTTGCAGATTCCGTACCCGATCCGTGTACAACTTTTGATGCCACTCCGACGCCTCTGCCCAAGTGCGGGGGAATGCGGCCTTGCCGAGCAGAACCTCCTCGATGGCAACCCGTACCTGATGGCGCAGGTATTTGGGCCGACTGTCCCGACCCCTGTAGCCAAGCCTGGAAAGGCAATCGTTCTAACGGAGTCCGCAATTGGATCGCCTGCGAGGATTCCCTGAGCGAAAGTACCGTGCTGGACGAGCAATAAGACGGCCCGAGCCGCCAAATAGGGGTTTACCGTGTCCTGCAAGATCATGGGGACTCGCATCGTGGGTGCGGCGATCAGGAATGGAACCCGTATGTTGTCCGTGTCCACGATCTCGGCAGTCCCGATTAGCAATTCGCCGTGATGCTTTTCACGGATCAGCTTTTGTAGCCGCTCTTGGACTTGCCACCCGAAATGCTGCGAATACAGCATGTCGATCCCGCCATCCATGAAGCCGAAGCTGTTGGCAGGGCTGACGACAGCATCACAATCCACGTCGAGAATCGACCCACGATGCACACAAACGTCGGGCAGGTCGCCGCAGTGCCGTTCCCAGGCGTCCGCCAAGTCGTCTTCTCTCGCCGTCAGAATGATGTTCATTACTCAATCCTCTCGCCCATTGCGTCTAAGAGTGCCTGTGCCAGTTCTGCGGGTGTGACTTCCATGCCCATCAAGTGCGCATTCCAATTTGTGCCGACGAGAAGGCCGTCCTGATTCATTCCCTTCAGCCACTTGTCGATGAACGAGTCGAGGTCGATGGCGGTTGGCTCATACGCTGCCCATTCGTCCTTGGCGGCCCTTGCCGCATAGGCCCGATCCGACCAGAAGGGCATGACTCCCTGGCCTTCGTCATTGTTCGATGGGGCAACCGCCCAGCCGTTTGCCGATTTCAGGCCCCAGACCACTCGGACCTTGGCGACCCGCTCAATGAAGCGGCGGTGGTTGTCGATGCTATCCTGTTCGCTGCCGAGCATAGTTAGGTATCCACTGGAAATCCAGAATACAGCGGCCCTTCCTCACCTACAAGCCATATCGCCGCACGGTGCCGCTCGTTCACCGCCCATTCGTATTGGTTGACGGTTGTTTCGTCTGCGGCAGCGATCCCTAAGCCACGCTCGGCGTGGTTGACGCTGACCTTGTTCTCGTCCCGCTTCCTTTTTCGCCTGGGCCTTGGCCTTGAAGATGGCGTAGAGCAAGGCCGTCGAGGAGCCGAGGAGTCGAGCGTCGAGCCCATTTTCCGAGCGGCCTGATGGGCGAAAAGGCCGAGAAGCCGTTGATGGTGGGAAGCCTTGGGCAGGGCGTGATTTGGGAGGCGGGCCAGGGCGGGTGGCTTACTTATCAACTTGAACGAACTGTCGTAGGTTCGGCGAAAAAAGGTTCGGAAAGTCCCTGACTACTTCGGCAAACGACTTGCCGCCCACCCTCTCGTAAACGCTTGCCGCCGACTTCGCGTTCGTGGGAATTCCCAAGACCTCTTCCAGGTTCCTTTTATTGTGGTGGACATTAGCGGCCCCAGACTCGCACCTGATCCGCCAGTTCTTCGTGTATTGGGCCTTGTCCTCTGCGGCGAGCCCTTGATAAAGTGCATTCGTCGCCCCAGGCTCCTTGCTGACGTCGATGCCAGGATCGGGCAAATCCCAATCATGAACCACAAAGTACGGAATTCCGAAACGCTTGCATAGTTGGACGATGGTGATGACCGAATCCTTGCCCCACGCGGCCACAATAGCGATGTTGTTCAACCCGAGATTGACTTTGGTTTCAATCGCCGTCCTATACGCCAGGAGGTCGTGAGGGCCTTCCACGATCAAGACTTTGCGGGCGAAGACGATATTGCCGATGTTCGGCTCCAAGGTCCGCAGGTACTTTCCGAAATCTTCGGGTGTCTTGACGCTGAATCCGTCAAGCTCCTCGGGGAACTTGATCTGCGGCGACTGGTTGTACGTGACGTGAGTGCGCAGGCGGTCTGGATTGCTGAACCGAATGATGGACTCGGGATGGAAGACATTGACGAACTTTTTGGAATGGGTCGTGTAGATCACCTGATTCTTTTCAGCGACCTCACACAAGACCTTGTAAAAATACTCCTGAAAGTGTTCGTGCTGAAATGTCTCGGGTTCTTCGATGATGAAAATGTTCCCGCCCACGTCAGACTTGACGATGGCACGGATCAGCGCGACGGCAAACAAGGAGACAAAACCGTTTCCCATACTCGTAATTGGAAGACGGGGCTTATCGGCGTGGTCCCTTATGAAGAATGTCAGATTGTCGAAGAAGTAATCGGCAGATGGTTGACCAAAGTGGATCGTGCAATCTGCCGCCTCGATCTCAAGCTGCTGCTTCACCACCCTTTCTATATCGGCTACAAGTTGGGTGAAGCCTGTGGTGGGCAAGACGTGGGACTCAAGGTATTGCATTGCGGCCTCAAAGACCTCAATGCGCGATTTACCGACGTGTTTGGGAACCACGCCGTCCTTGTTTTCAACCTTGGAGGCGGTCGTCGGCTTCGTTTTCCTCGTCGTAGGGATTGTCGCTGTCCTCGACGCCTTCCCAATAGGCATCGTAACCCTCATCAAAGGCTTCGTTGTTCATAGCTAATCCTCAGTCGAGCAGATCGTTGCCGTATTTCTTGATACAGCACTTCTTGAACTTCTTGCCGCTACCGCACGGGCAGGGGTCGTTTCGACCGATCTTCTCTTTCGGCGGCGGTGGTTCTTCCTTCTTTGACAGCAGCAAGGGCGATTCCTTTTTCTTCGGTGGCGGCAGAGGAGGCTCTTCTTCGTCCTCGTCGGGTTCCGCATAGAAACGAACCTTCTTTTCTCTCTTCTCACGATTTTTCTCGACCTCCGCCTGCCATTGCTCCTTTTCGGGCAAAGCGACTTCCATCAGGGACGCAGCCACGATCAAGTCCAGCCGCAAGTCCATTGCCTCGTCCTCCTCGTAATCGCCACCGAGAATCACCTGACGAACAGGCTCGACTCCCTCGTAGGCAAATTGCGACGTGAGAACCTGCGCCAACCACGCCTTGACCGTCACATCGTCTTCTCGCGTCAGCAATTCCAGGGTCTTGGCGACGGCCAGATCGGAATGAACGTGCTGCAAGACGTGGCAGCCGCTTGCACACCGAGGCCAGTCTTCATTGCGAAACAGCGTGGCCGCTCCCTCGACCGCCGCATTCGTGCCGATTTCCACCAACGCATCTCGTCCCTCTTCAAACAGGAGGTCGGCCTCTTCTGCGGCCTCCCGTAATTTGGCAACGATGTGCGGCACGGCGGCGTCCAGCCGCATTTCCCCCGCGAGGCTGACCATGAACTGTTCCATCCAGCCCTTGCCGTAGTCCCAAGCGTCCTCGACCTTCTGCGGCAGGATGGAAAGCACCTTCTCCGTTTCGCCAAAACGGGCGATGGCCTCGACCAAGGAGTAGCCGTATTCCGTGTCGGGGTCGTCTTGATTCTCGCTGGCCTGATGGCAAATAGCCTCCAATTCCCGCCAGCATGTTTCCGCGTCCACGGTCAACAGATCAATCCGCATGTCCATGTAGTCGCGGTCGTTCTTGGGCAGACCTTGGAAGGCTGAAAATCTCGCCTTGTGGCGGACCAACAGCTTGGCATCAGCCTTCCATAGAAACGATGCCAAGGCCCCATGCCATCCACGCCCCAGTATCGTGCGATCCTTGAGCAATTCAGTTTGTCGAAGCTGACCCAGCACCCAAGGCAGAGTTTCTTCGGACAGTGGCAGCCCTTCAACGGCAGTCGGAACGAGAAAAGCTCCCTCCCATCCGTACTTCTCGATGGCCTGAATGACGACGGGCAATACGGACGTGTCGCGGCACGCGGACCTGGAAAAGTACATGACCGCCGCATCCCGCACATCGCGGTCAGGGTGGAGAATACCCGCCTTGATCCTATCTTCGGAAAGTCGCATCAATGTAAGTTCCTCTACCGTTGCCGCGCGTGTGCGGCAGCGAGTTCAACGCCCCAATGACCATCAAGAGCAGCAACGGGCCGACGACAGCCCCAATTCCCAGCGCCCCAGGCGATGCCGACAAGGGCGGCTGCTTGGTCCTTTTGCAGGGCCGCAATCATCGCTCCAATACCCGCCCCCAGCACAACGCCCACGAATCCGCCCAGAATTCTCCTCAAGAAGAAACGCCAAAGAATTGCCCGCATGAAGAACCAGCCACCCACGGCCCCGAGAATCACCATGCCGAGAGGCGTCACGAACATGAGTCCCAAGTATCCGCCAAGGATCGCGCCGACAATCGCGGCAATCGTGCCGATGAACAGCCTGCCAAATCGAACCCGATTGACCATCCCGAAGAAGAAGCCGTATCTCGCCCCTGGAAAGGCAAGGAGTACGGCCACGATGCCAGCGGCGGTCTCGATCACGTTGGCGGCCCCAGCCGACGCGGCGATGGCCGAACCTATCATTGCGCCGTAAATGCCGCCCATGACGGCGCAGACGACAAGGGCCTTGGTCCACCAACGCCGTGCCTTGGACTGTGCCTGCAAGTCATTCAGATAGTGGTAGAATTCTTGGTCGGCCATTGGCAATCTCAATCCAACGAATCGTGGCCGTATTTCTTGATACAGCACTTCTTGAACTTTTTGCCGCTACCGCACGGGCAGGGGTCATTCCGACCAATTCTTTGGGGCAATGGCCCTTGTTGTGAGGCTGCAACTTGGCGGCGCAACGACTCCTCCTTCGCCTCCCTAAGCTCCCGCTTCAGCCTTTCCTCTTCCAACAACAGCCGTTGATGCTCCTGCTCCACCCTTTCGTTTTCTCGCTCCGCTCTCTCTTTCTCGAACAACAGCCGTTGCTCCTCCTGCTCCAATCTTTCCTTCTCCGATAGCAGCCATTGTTCCCCCAGGTAGTCTGCAATCTGCTCCGTCGTGGTCTTCATCCCGAACTTCTCCTGCATCATCCTCACGAAAATGGGCCTATCTCGCTCGGGCAAAATGACCCGTTCCAAGAGCGAGTCGAGGGTGAGGTTGAAGAACTGCACGCTGTCTCCGTGTTCCCGCATGGCCGCAATGAACCCGTCGATGCGGTCTTGCTGCTCCTCGTTTTCAAGAGTCAAGTCCTCGTATTGGCCCAGGCCCGAAAGAGTGTCGAAACAGTCCTGTAGCCAGAGCGTGTGCCGCAATCCGATAGGGACAACTTCCAAGGGCGAGGATACGCCTTGGGGAAGCGACAGGCCATCGCGCGTGTTCCGCAAGGCAATCGACCAAGTTCCGCCATCCCTCGGAGTGGACCCCGTAGTGAGCGTCGGCAGTCCGAAACGGCTCGACGGGAATATGCGGCACGATCTTGTTCAGAATGACGTGCCAAGGTTCGATTGGACGAGGGATTTCGTCAATGTAAAGAACGCGATTATCGCCCCCATCGCTGAAATCGAGCAGTTCGCCCAACGCGGCCTCTTGTTTCTCCGTCAATGGCAACCCTTGTTCCTCGGCCATGACTGCTTCCCAGGCCAGGAAGTCGTCCTTCTCCATTTTGGAGATGAAGTCCTCCACGGCCTCTTCCACGCCCGAAGGATCGTCCAGGCGGTAATCCTTGATGAAATCGTAGGTGGGGATGTCGGGGCCGAACTCCCATTTCAAAGGCAGAGGGCGGTCGGGGTGGGGTTGTTTCTCCTTCTTTGGCTTGGACATGGGCTTCACGCTTTCCTTTTCATCCTGTCGATCTGCTGTATGCCTGCCCTATTGTCGCGCACGGGGCGAGTTCTTTCAAGGCGGGACGTGGAAAGGTATAATGACCGAATTGCTCTTGAGGCCAATCCCCATGAATGTCCATGAACTGGAACAGCGACTTGTCGAGGAGGGCTGCAACCCGACCTACTATTCCATCGGTCGTGGCGGCTCAGATTACCTATGCCCAATGGCAGCAGGACAACGAATGACGGCAGCAGCCGCTCGTCATGTTGCTGTTGGACGCAAGGATGAACGCCCCTATTCTCTTCTTATTGGTCGTTGTATTTCTCTTCACCGCTGTCATCAGCGTAGTGACCGGGGGTACTTCCCTGATTACCGTGCCGGTGATGATGCAATGCGGAATGGACCCGCATGTAGCGGTTGCGACCAACATGCTCGCACTGATCTTCCTTAGCCTTGGCGGGACATTGCCTTTCCTCAAGGGCCATGTCATCTCTCGGAAAAGGTTGCCCGCATTAACGGGCCTTACGCTGGTCGGATCAGTCCTGGGGGCCTTCCTCTTGCTCGTCATTGCGTCGAAGGACATGCCCATTGTCGTTGCGGCGGCGATGCTTGTCGTTCTGGTCTTCTCCCTTTTCAAGCGTGACCTGGGCTTGTCCAAGGCCCCCGAAAGTTCTTCTCGATCTCTTGAAATAGCTGGATATGTTGCGACTTTCGTACTCGGCGTCTACGGCGGGTTCTTCAGCGGCGGCTACGTTGCCCTGCTGACGGTAGCCTACGTTTTCTTCTTCCGTATGACCTTCACCGAAGCCGTGGCAGTCACGAAAGTCCTAAATTTCTTCTCTTCTCTGATTGCCACTGCGATCTTCGCTTGGCGGGGCATCATCGATTGGAAGCTGGGTTTTCTGTTGAGTGCCGTATCATTTTCCGGAGCGATGCTCGGTGCCACCTTCGCCCGCAGGATGAGCAACCTCTGGCTGCGGCGAATATTTCTTGCGGCGCTCGTTGTCCTCACCGTCAAGCTGTTCTATGACTGGGCTTGGCGATGTACCTGATCCTGGTGAGTTACTGAAGGCCAACCGCATGACCGATCAAGACCCGTCCGACGCCGAAATCCGACGAGTGTGCGCGATCCTTGAATCGATCTCCAAGGCGTAAAGGCAGCGCAGAGGCAGGGGCGAAGGGGGCAATGGCTGTCCGACCTTCGAGAGACTTATTTCGGGCTCGATCCCGCCCAGTACAACCAGCTCTTCGATCAGGAACTGGAGCGGGTCATCGCCAAAACCCGCGACCCCGCCCACCGCCAGGCTCTTGAGCGGATGCGAGGGTTCGGCTGGATGGGCTACATCGCCGCAGCGGTGCGGAACTCGGGTTGCCGCGACCAGAGGGAGATCCAGGAAAAATCGCACGATGTCGCCGTCAAGTTGCTCACGGGCAAACTCTTCACCGGCTTTGACGAACGCACCTCGGGTCCGATGAACTTGAGGTTTAAGCGGTCCGTGGGGAATGCCGTCCGCAACATGGTGGAACTGGAGCGAAACCGGCGGCATTACCTGCCAACCGTACCTCTCGACCAAGCCGCAGAGCCGGGCGGCATGACCGGCGGCAACAACAGCGGCAAAAAGGTCATCCATGATTTCCGCCGACTCGTCCGCAGGCGGCTGGGCGAACTCGGGGTCGCCGTCCTCAATGTGCGGCTGGCAGGCGGCGAAGTGAAGTCGTTGGTTGGTCGCCCCGACATCGGCTCTCCTGGAAAATGGGGCGTGAAGTGCGTCGTGCAGAAGATCAAGCAGTTGGCGAGGGAATTTGCTGCCTCGCTCGGTGACCCTGGATTTCTGCGGGACATTGAGCGTGCGATGGGGCGGGAGGAGGAGACCGTGGCAAAGCGGCTACGGACGACGACGGCGAGGCAGACCGTGGGGACGTGAGGAGGAACCACGAACCGATTGGCAACTGCTATTGGCTCCAAACCGAAAACCGCATGGCTGAACAAAGCCATCATAGCACTTCATGCCAGGGCGAGGACTTGGCATTGGAATTGATTTCAACGCTCGATCTTGCAGCTGGGTAATGCATGCTGGAGTTTCTGTACGCACGCGTCGGTCACTTTGGTACGTCCAAGATACAGCTGTTGGAGTCTGGTCAACCTCTTGAGATGTTCCAGTCCGGCATCGGTCACCTTGGTTCCCGATAGGTTCAAGAATTGGAGGTTGATCAACCCCTTTAGATGCTCCAGCCCAGCATCGCTTACCTTGGTATCATCTAAGCCCAGCGTTTCGAGTTTGATCAACCCTTTGAGATGCTCCAGTCCAACACCGGTCACATTGGTGTCTCCAAGGTACAGCGTTTGGAGTTCGGTCAACCCGTTGAGATGAACCAGCCCAGCATCGGTCACTTTGGTTTTAGCTAGACTCAGCGATTGAAGTTGCGTCAATCCTTTGAGATGCTCTAGCCCTGCATCGGTCACCTGGGTGCTCGCCAATCCCAGCCCTTGGAGTTGGAGCAGACCTTTGAGGTGCTCCAGCCCTGTATCGGTCACCCGGAGGTTCATCAGGTCCAGCCTTTGGAGTCGGGTCAACCCTTCAAGACGCTCCAGCCCAGCGTCCGTGACTTGGGTGTAAGAGAGGTTCAGCGATTGGAGTTGTGTCAGTCCGTTAAGATGCTCCAGCCCTACATCGGTCACCTTGGTGTTCCCAAGACTCAGAGCTATCATTTGGGTCAACCCTCTAAGGTGTTCCAGCCCAGCGTCGGTCACCTTGGTCTCGGACATCTCCAGCAATTGGAGTGTGGTCAGTCCTTTGAGGTGAACGAGTCCAGCACCGGTTATCTTGGTCCTCCACAGGTTCAGCGTTTGGAGTTCGGTCAACCCTTTGAGGTGCTCCAGCCCTGCGTCAGTGACTTCGCTGCACTGCAAATCCAGCAGGTGGAGTTTCGTCAGTCCTTTGAGGTAAACCAGCCCCGCATCAGTTACCTTGGTTTGCCACAAGTTCAGCGTTTGAAGTTGGGGCAACCCTTTGAGGTGTTCCAGCCCAGCGTCGGTGACTTCGCTGCCGTGCAGATTCACGCCAATCACTGGCTTGTCTGGACTCTTTTCATCCTCGGTGACGCTGCCGCCGAGTTTCTTGATCTCGGCAACTGCCTTTGCCTGCTCTGAAATCGCTCCTGTTGCCTGCGCCGATCCAATCGTGGGGGGGGTGCCTCGGTGTCCCTGACAGCAGCAGCCTTCGGGGAAGCCGAGGTGCTGCTTTGCGGAGTTTCGGCGGGGACAGAACGGTCAATTTTGCAATTTGGCAAGACTTGTCGGAACCTCTTAACGCCTTCGTCGGTCACCCTGGTCGCCCCCAGGCATAATTGCCGGAGCGTCGTCAACTTGTGAAGGTGCTCCAGCCCCGCATCGGTCACCTGGGTACCAATGAGGTACAGCGAACGGAGATTGGTCAACGCCTTGAGTTGCTTCAACCCCGCATCGGTCACCTTGGTGTGTGATAGGTCCAGGTGTTGGAGGTTGGACAATCCTCTGAGGTGAGCCAGTCCGGCGTCGGTGACCTTGGTTGACTCCAATATCAGAATGTGGAGATTGCTCAGTCCTTTGAGGTGCTCCAGCCCAGCATCAGTCACCTGGGTATTGTTGAGAACCAGCATTTGGAGGCTACGCAGTCCTTTAAGGTTTTCCAGCCCAGCATCGCCAACCTTGGTGTGCGTTAGCCACAGCGTTTGAAGCCTTGTCAATCCTTTGAGATGCTCCAGTCCCGCATCGGTCACCTGGGTACCACTGAGGTTCAGCGTTTGGAGATTGGTCAAGCCTTTAAGATGCTTCAACCCTGCATCGGTCACCTTGGTCGCCCCCAGTTCCTTGGTCACCCCCAGTACCAGCGATTGGAGTTGGGTCAGCCCTTGGATGTGCTCCAACCCGGCATCGGTCACCTGGGTGTCCCACAGTTCTAGCAGTTGAAGTTTGGGCAACCCTTTGACGTACTCCAGCCCAGCATCAGTCACTTGCGTATGGTTAAAAATCACCTGAATCACTGGCTTGTCTGGGCTCTTTTCATCGACAGTGACTTTGCCGCCGAGTTTCTCGATTTCGGCAATGACTTTCGCCTGGTCAGGATTTGCTTCTGCTGCCTGGCTTGCCGCGACGATGTGGCGGGGAACAACCGTCTCATCGGGCTTTGCTCTTTGCGGGTCAGCCTGCCGACTGGAGTCAGCATTCGTTCCAGCCTGATTCTCCTCGACCGCCTTCAAGACCGACAATGGCACGACGACTGCCGTTACAAGCAGCAGCGCCATAGCCATGGCAATGCGTGTCAATGTCCGCCGGTTCCGTTTTTCGTCCAGGATCGCCAGCAATCGCGCCTGTAATTGAGATGGGCGAGCCATGGCAATCGCGGCAGTGGGAAGCAGCGAGTCAGCCTTTGATCCAGAGGCGACAGTCAGCAGGTGCTCCGCATAGTCCGATGCCTTGGAACCCTGCGCGAGCACCAAGTCGTCGCAAGCTTGTTCACTTTCCGCCAAAAGACGCCGCCATGCCAGCCACACCAGAGGATTGAACCAATACAGAGCCCTGACCACCTGAGCGACGAGTTGCGTCAGGCAGTCATGGCGTTTCACGTGCGCAAGTTCATGCGCGAGGACAACTTGCCGACGCTCGACGGACCAGGATTTGGTTCGGGCTGGTAAAAGCACGACCGGGCGCATTACTCCCCAGGTCATGGGAATCTTGCACTGGCGGCTCTTCAGCAGTACCACGCGCCGCCGAACGACCAGCGTGTGGGCTGTTTCACCCAGCACGGTCAGCCATCCTTCATCATCAACCCGCCTTGCCTGGCGACTGATTCGCCACACCACAACCACGCCCAACACGTAGCGAAACAGCAGCACCGCCATCCCGACCACCCAAATCGCCAGCAAACCCCGCTCCCAATCCAAGCGCCCACCATGGCGGCGACACGGTCGCATCGGCAGCAGCGGAGCGGCGTAGCAATTGATTGTCCATTTCCGATAGGTGCATTGGTTCCATCGGCGGGCGGTCTGCGATAGGCTGCGGCAGCGGCGTCAACTCGATCTTCGACGATTCGATTCTTGTCGTAGCAGTTCGACCCGCCCAGTGCGGCAAGACGCGCCAGGCAGGCAGCCATGCCGAAAACAACGGCAGAGCCAGTGTGCTGCCGAGGGCAAGCAGCCAAACAAGATGCCGCTGCGCCGCCGAGTCACGACGCAGTGCCAATGTCAACAAGCCCGCAGCCGCCAATACGACGGCTCCCTTGATCGAGGCATCGACCAGGATTGGTGTAGCCTTCGAGAACATCGTAGCCAACGCCGTGAGGGTGTATTGTAGAGACATCGCTAGCGCCCCTCCTTTCGTGCCTGGCGGATTAGGCTGAGCATCCGCTGAAGTTCCTCTGCGCTCAAGTTCGCCTGCTCGTCAGCGAGATGCGCAGCCACGGCTTGTTCGAGCGAACCACTGAAGAACGTCTGTAAAACCCTGCGCAACGCCGACTGCCCCGCCTTGGTGCGTCCACGGCAAGGTTGATAGATATAGGTCTTGCCGTCCTTGCGGTGCTTCAGATGCCCTTTTTCTTCAAGAATTCCCAGCAAGGTGCGGACGGCAGTGCGTGAGGGCGGATCTGCCATGTCGTCCACCACCTGTACCGAAGTTGCCTCACCACGGGCGTAAACGATGTCGAGGATCTGCCGCTCGCGGCGGCTCAAATCCTGGGAAAAGTCGCCTGCCATTGCCATGCTCCTTTGACCTAAGTGGAGCCGAACACGTCCGTTGCTCCGAATATGCCAAAATTTTAGTCTTTCCCGAAGTCCCCGTCAATCACATTTGCCAATTTTTTGGCAGATGCATTCCGATCTCGGTGCCTGCCAAGGTGTTACGAGATTCAATGCCGAGGATTCTTGGGAGCGGAATTGCCATGGCTTGGCAACTCTTGGGAGTCCTTCTCATGGGCATCGATGCTTAGGGCATCGGCGATACTGCTTCTTATCGAGGCGACGGGCGTTTGGTCCTGCCGAGCAGGGGTTGCCGACCGCCGACAGATCAGTTCGACGGCGGAAACGGCACGAAGGCGACCGTCAAGCCACACGCCGCCGCCTTCCAATCGCCCAACTCCAGAACCGCCGCAGGTTCAATACCAATCTCCTGAAAGGCGGCTTCAATCTGCTCCTCATTAAGGGCGGAGGGGACCAGGGCGACGAAGAGTAAGCGCTCATCAGCACCATCTGGTGTCGGCGGACGGACCGGGGCGGGCCGACGCTGCCGTAGGTGCCCGGCCGCTAGGCGGCCGGGCGACGTTACGGTAGGTGGCGGGCGGCGGTCCGGCGACGGGGCAGCGCCACCGGAGTCACCGAATCGGCCAGACGGCAGAGCGGCTCTACTGGCGACGGTTGGCCAGACGACGGCGGGCGGCCTCGACCTGCTTGCGTTCGGCTTTGTCACGCCGCTCTTCCACTCGGTACTCCCGGATCGCCTCCGGGTGGCTTTGCTTCCAGATATCGGGGAGCAGTTGATGGTAGTCCGTGGAACCGGCCAGCAACTGATCCAGTACGTCTTTGACGTAAAGCCCGACATCGAGGTCGTGCCGCCGTGCGCTGCTCACCAGGGTCATCATCATCGCACTTTGCTCGCCCCCAGCCGTTCAAGTACTTCCCAACATCGATTCTTGGATGATTTGGCAGGATCAGGCTAGTGCGTTGGCGGTTTTGGGAACTTGCGAGCGGATTGGCCTTTGGGGCATCGGCCTATGAAATACATGGGCTCCAAGAGAGCTTTACTGCTCAACGGATTGGGAGATCTCCTGAAAGCCGAAATACCAAAGCATACACCCACATCGGGATGGAAGATCAGGCCCAGGCACTGGCCGCGTTGCCAGTTCCTTGTCAGTGTATTGTCAGTAAATCTGCCGTCACTGGGGGGCAAAAGGAGGCAGCGGCTGTCACCGGGAGTCACTCGGAGGGCCCCAACCAAGCCGACGCAAGTCCTTGCCAGATGGCATCTTGTGACATCAAGAAACACAAAAGGGCATCGGATGGCTCCGATGCCCAAAAGTGGAGGCGGCGGGGATCGAACCCGCGTCCCGCGACATTTCCATGCAGGCTTCTACGTACGTAGTCCACCCAATTTGCAAACAGTCGTCGCCCGGCCCCCGGATCGACAGGGTTGCCGCTTGACCAGCCGGCAGCAGTTTTTAATCCCGGGCGTGGCCGACGGCGACCCGAGACGGTCCGGAATTACAGCCGGCAGTCGGGACTCTCCGGCGAAGTCCCTCAGCCGGGGTTGCCTTGTTAGGCAGCCAGAGCCATGTTATTGGCAGTTAAGTTTTGGTCTGCTTTTTGCGTGGCCTGCTGACCAACCACGGTACGCCACCTGCACTTCACGCTGCCCGGTCGAATCCAATTCGCCCCCGGAAGTGCTATCCTAAAGATAGTATAGACGTTCAATAGAGATCCGGCAACGGCCGCCGCTTTGTCATTCGTTTTGTGCCGTTCATTTCGCCGCAGGGATCACCCTCGATTTCGCCCCGCCGACCCAATATAATGGCCAATTGAACCGTTTTTTACCAAGGGAGTATCCTGGCATGAGATGCATGCACTGTTTGCGATGGCTTGTCGCAATCCCGGTCCTGGCGGCATTAGCCGCCGTCTTTCCGCTTTCGGCCCGCGCGGAAAACGAGGGCCAAGCCGATCTGGACAAGGCCACCGAACAAAGACTTGCCGCCCAGCAACTGACCGAGAACCTGGATGCGCGGACCGCCAAGCCGAACCTGGCCGAGCAGGAGAAACTCACCGAGGGCGCCTGCGACGCGCTCACCAACGTGATCCAACTCTGTGAAAGCGCCCTGAAAAAGGGCCTCGACAAGGGCAACAAGGCCATAGCCGACGGACTGCTGGCCTCCGCCTACACGCAACGCGGCAACATCGAAGCCGGCAAGGTCTACCGTGCCATTTTGACTGCTGCCGGCGGAAAGCCCGACAACCGCTGGCTGACTTACCGCCGCTCGGCCCTCGCCGATCTGGAGCAAAGTCTGAAGCTCAGCCCCAAGCAACCGCAGGCCGAATACGAGATCGCCAAGCTGAATTACCTGCCCGGCGGTGACGCCGAAAAGGCCCGCGCGGCGCTCGACAAGACGATCGAGCAGGCCGACGACGACCCGCCGCTGAGGGCCGAGGCCCTGATTCGCCGCGCCGCCCAGCGAATCGATCCCCAGAAGCGTCAGGCCGACCTCGACGAAGCCGTACGAACCCTGCCCGGCAACGCCATGGTGCTGCGCCCGCGGCTCGGTGCTGGCCGACGCCGGAAAATGGAAGGAGGCACTGGCCGATCTGGACAAATCCATCGCGGCCGACCCCAAACAGGTGGTGGCGTATCAATTGAAGGCGGCGGTGCTGGCCAAGACCAAGCGAATTCCCGAGGCCCTGGCAGCCCTGGAAAAGGGCCACGACATTGCCCCGAAAAACATCGACCTCCTCGTCGACAAAGCCCAGCTCCAATTGGCCCAGGCCAACTACCAGGCCGCCGCGGAGGAGTTGAGCCGGGCCCTGGCCATCGAGGGCTCCCGCCTGACATTGCTGGAATTGCGGGCCGCGCTCTACCAACAGTTAGGGCAGAAGGCCAAGGCCCTGGCCGATCTCACCAAGATCCTCGAGCTCAAACCCCATCAACCCAATGTGATGCGGAGCCGGGCTTTGCTCCTGGCGGAGTCGGGCCAGTACGACGCGGCGGTCAACGAGCTCGAGGAGCTGCACAAGCTCAATCCGCTCGATTCGCTCACCTTGCTGCAGATCGGCAGGCTCTACCTGGTAATGAAGAAGTACGATAAGGCCGTCAACGTCTTCACGGACGTCCTGACGGACCATCCCGACGACACGGACGCCATGGGCGGTCGGGCCGACGCCTACTTGAACCTGGGCCAGCGGGCCAGCGCCGCCGCGGATTACGAGCATGCCTTGCAGCGTCAGCCCCACGACGTGACGTTTCTCAATAACTTCGCCTGGCTCCTTGCCACGGCCCCCGAGGGCAACCTTCGTGACGCTCGCCGCGCCGTCGTCCTGGCCACCGATGCCTGCCGGCAGACCGACTACAAACAGGACTTTATCCTCAGCACGCTGGCTGCGGCCTATGCCGAGCAAGGTGATTTTGAAGCGGCGAAAAAATGGGCTGCCGCGGCCGTCGAGGTCTCGCCCAGCGACAAGGCCGAGCCGTCGCGCAAGGAAGAGCTCAAAAAGGAGCTGGAGAGCTACAAGGCCAATAAGCCCTGGCGGGAGGCCCTGCCGGAAGGGTCGAAGAAAGCAAAAAGCCCGGACAAGAAAACCGAAAAAACCACGAAAAGCAGGGACGGCAGCACTTCAGCAAAATGAAATTCGTTGCCCTCGGTGCGGCATAGTGCAATCTAATTGAAGCACTCCGCCAGCCTGCCCTGATGGCATAGGCCACTCAGGACCGCCGGGCCGCGCTGATCGTGTTGTCCAGCAGCGTGGCAAAGTGTGGGGGAGGATAGGCCAGACCCGCAGCTAAACTGCCGCGGCCGGCATCGATGCGATGGATCGTCCGCTCGACCGGCGTGTGCCCCAAGGTGCCGGTCCAGCTTTCGTACGTTCGCCCTTTGCGCTCATCGCCCTGGAAGAAGGCCAGATAGCCAAAGACGTCGCTGGCAATGAACTCGTGACCGGCCGGCGCGAAATTCGCCGGACGATAAATCCGCCGCCACGTACCCGCATTAAAATAGACCTGGTCCAGCACATAACCCTCGGCATGGCTGGCGTCCAGCGGTACGATCTCCGCCAGGTGCGTGTGGCCGTAGACCACGTGCTTGGCGCGGCGATTGCGGAAATCGGGCTCGGTTACGGCATGCCCCGCCCAGGAATCGCTGTCGGCGCCGCGAATCGATCGCATCCACTCGGCGGTGGACGCCGTCCAACCGGTCGAGCGCCGCTTGCTGAAGCGCAAGGCACGCGACAGCCCGTCAACCAGATTGGCCGAGGATATCGCGTCGCGCTGCCGAACCAACGGACTGGAAAGCAAGTCCTCGGCCAAGCGATCCCAGAGTTGCTTCACGCGCTTCCGCACGGCAGGCTGTGGGCAAGTCCGCTCCAGCAGGCCCTCGATCCAGGCGGGAATCAGCAACAACGGACGGAAGCTGTCGATCTCGCGAAGGCCAAGAATGGCCGCATCGGGCAACTCGTGACCATGACCCTGCTCCACCTCAACCACAAAGCGGCCGACAAGGTCCAGTGTCAGGGCATCGCCCAGGCAGGAAAGATCGCGATCGCCTTCAAAGCTCAACGGGTCGTAGGCGTCGCCATGGCGGGCGGTGACCTTGTGACGGCGCATGGTCTGCAGCAACTCATCGCTTTCCGTAATGTCGTGCGGAAAGGGACGGTCGGCACGGTTGGCCAGGCCCATCTGCTCAACCAGTTTCTGCCGCACTGCGGCATAGCCCTCGCCAGGAAGATGGTAGAACCAATCGTGATCGCCGACCATGTAGTGGATGCGGACCATTACCGGCTGATCGTCGGTGTTGGAGGCCGGCCGGGCCGCGCGGAGCATGGGCGGAACGGTAATCTCCCCATCCGTCGCCAAGGCGCGAAGCATAGCCAGCGACTCGTGATTCTGTGCGAGGATGTCGCCCGTGATCCTGGCGACATGGTCCACGAGCAGAGGCGATTGCGGGTCGTCCCAAGGCCGCGGGCTGCCCGGGGCCTGCCAGCGGCTGGAGTGTAAAACATCCAGGACATCGCCCAACAAGACCAAGTCGATCCGTTCGATCGGCCGGTAAGCGCCGTCGCTCCGCCAGGATGCAGTAATCGCCAGTTCCTTCAGCCGATCGCTAAAAAGGGCGAAGGCCTCAGGCGAAAGTACCTCTCCGGTGGTGCCGTCGTTCAGATGTAGGTCGCTAAGTATGATCAGCATAGGGCGCACCGCTTCGTAACATGCGTAGTCATCGGTCCAGGCCACGGGCGAAATTGAGGTTTAATCCGCGCATGGCAAAGGAGGAATTGTTTGCTGACGACAAGGGATATTAACCCGAAGCGCAAGCGAGAGTGGGCAAGTCCGAACTGGGCGGCACGTCCCGAAGCGCTGTCCTTACAATCACGACAGTGGTCAATGCGCCGGCCCTTAGTATCGCCTTTGGCAAAGGGGGAAGAGTCTGCGGGCGGGAAGTAATTACCCGCCGACGGAGCGAACGAACTCCTCGGTGCGGTCGTTGATGTCAAGGTTCCCGGGTGTAAACAGGAACTCTCCAGCGTCGATCGGGCCATTAAAGTTCAGCTCGAAGAACTCCAGTCCCATCAGGCATCGAGGCGTCGATTTCGGCACGCTGCGGAGATAATCGATACGAAAGGGAAAACAATCCTTCTTTCCCAGGAAAAGCGTGACGCGATCGGGCAATTGAAAAGGCAGGCGGGTCAAGTCCGGCGGACGGCCTTTGGCCATCGCCGCCTTCTGATCGGGCATGAGCCGGGCCAGCTGGCCCGGCTTCCACCCGCCCTCCAGCCTCCAGACCGGTTCGCTTCCCAGTTGATCGGCGATGGCTGAAGGAAAGTCGAACCAGGCATTTAGTCCCCGCATCAATCGCCCCAGCCCTCCCAGTCCTGGCGTAGCTGCCACGGTCCCGGGCGGGACTCGCCCAGCGGCTTGTGTCAGGGCCGCGACCGCCCGATAGGCGTCAATCTTGGACAACGTCTCCCGGTCGGGCAGTTTCCGATAGGTCCAGAACGTCGTGCCGTTGCAGACCTGCATGAGGCTGGCCGAGGTCGTGCCGATCTGGATGGTCAACTCCAGGTGAATCTGTGGAATCGGGCCGTCGCGGAGCTCGAAGTAGCGGCCATCGCCAGTGATTTGATGATTGAACATCTCGCCATGCATATTGACGTGGGACGCGATAAATCGATGGCCTTCCACACTTCGAACGGCGTTATCAAGTAATGCCTGCGGCTTAGGCTGGGTGATTTGGGGATCATCGGCAGCTTGAGATGCCTCAGCGACTCGGGGCATTGCGGCCGACGTATCTGCCCCGCCCGCCGGAGATTGCGTTTGGCTGGCAGCCATCAGGTGGAGGCCGGCCGGTTCCGGAGGGGGAACGGTTGTGGCCTGATTCCGCAAGACCCATCGTTGCCATTCTCGCGGCCGCAACAACGGCATTGCCGCAACGACCACGAGCATCACGGCGAACAGGATGGGCAGTTTGTTCCTCATTGCGCCAATTTGCAGGATATACCGGATTTACCAAAGATTCGTGTTGTAACAGGACGACCAATAGACCTCAGAAGCTACTCGACCCATTCGAGCTGTGCGCGGCACTCTCGCCGGAAAGGATCGATCTTTTCCCGCGGCGGCCAGCGCAGGCAACGGGGGTCCGTATTGTAAGTTGGCCCTGCACTAGGGTCTATGTCAATTGAGGGGGGAAACCATGAGGATTACGGGCGTGTGTTTACTCGTCGCGGTCATGACGGCCATAGGCTGCCATGTGCCGGTCACTAGCAACGTTCCGCCATCGGAAATGATGGCACACCCCGGGCCAGGCGTCGATGGCCCGGGCCCCGGCGTGCTTGGCTACGCGCCGGCGGTGCCGCCTGTGGCGGCGTCGTCGCAGATCTACTTCGTGGGTCCGGAAGGACTCACCGTGCAATGGGACGTGACGGCTCCGGGTCGGTTCGACTCCGAGCAACTCATCGCCCCGGCGCACTACAACTTCCCGCAGGGCGCCATGTATCGGCTGAAGCTTACCAATATCCCGGGCCGGCCGGGCGTAGAGCTCTACCCGACCTTGGAAGTCGGCCCCGCCATGCCGCGGACCGAGGCCTTCCTCGCCCACAACGCCATCCCCGTCGAATTTACCGACGAGGATTTCGACCAGGTGATGACGGGCAACTTCGTCACCAAAGTGATCTACCTGCCTGATCCCGAGTTCCAGGAAATGGCCTTGGCCGGTGTCGGCACACTCGTCAGCACACGGCTCGACCCGGGTGTCGACCCGATCGTCGAGGCCGACCGACGCGGCGCCATTATGGCCATCGTCCGTCTGGGCAACAAGGATCTTGCCATCGCGTCAGCCCAGCCCGAAATGATGCCGGGCGCAATGGGAATGCAGGGTCCGTCTCTGCCGCCGGGCTACGTGGCCGGAGTAACGGCACCGCAGTACGGCATGCCCATTACCGGCACGCCGATCGGTCTGGCTGGCCCGCCGCACGTTCCCTTGGGAGTGCCCGCCGGTCTGCAAGAGCACACGATTGTCAACCACACGCGCGTTTGCCTGCCCCAGCCAGTCACCCACGAGCGGATCGATGTCAGGCAGGTGCCAGGCATGAGTTATCCCGATCCGGTCAACCACGTTCGCATAGTGGAGCGGACTGGGGCGACTCTGCCGTGTGCGAATGGGGAACACGGTGCGCAGACGGCCCCATGCAACAACACCCCGTGCCCACCGGAAGCCGCAGCGCCTGCCGCGCCGGTTCCACCGGCCAACTGATAGGAAGTTTTCAGTTGTAGGTAATTACTGTGCGGCGCCGGGCGACTTATGCCGCACGCCAAACGCCTGTAACCATCACCCCTTTGAAACTCGCGACAATGGTCCACCAGCTCCGCTGCATGCCGATTCGGATGTCCCGCAGGGGAAGCCGAATTGCCGGCAAACCGACCTTAGTGTTGCTTGCCCTCCTCGGTCTGGCCGCCAGCGGCCGGGCCCAGGAACCGGCGGTGCACTATTGGTATCAGGGCGAAATGCCCCCGGGAGCGATTGGATGCCGGCAGCTCCAGCGGGGCGGACCATTGCCGGGTTTCTTCCAGCCAGTGGAGATCAAGGCCCCCGCTGGGGTTTCGATCTCCCTGGCTGTGGCAAATCAATTCTCAGCGCCCCAGCCGGCCCCGCGCCGCGTGGGGTTGCTGATCGGTTCGGTCTATCGGTTCCGCGTCACGAACATTCCCTTGCCGCAAGCCGAAGGATTGGAAGTTTATCCCACGATCGAGATTATCGATCGGACCTATGCCCCGGTGGATCAGCAAGTGCGGTTCGCGATTCCCGTAGAGATCGTCCTGCAAGACATCGACTTAGCTCTGCAAGGCAAGTTCGTCACGCGGGTGATTTACGTGGAGAACCCTCGACGCGCCCTGCCCACCCGCACCGCTAACGGCCAGTCTTGGTTTGACGTCCCGCCGGGCCGCGATGCGTTGGCCGTGGCCGACGAATTGGGCCGGCCGGTGGCAATTCTTCGCCTGGGCGGCCGCGTTCCAGACCTGGGATCGGACCCCAACTATTATTTTGGCTCGCCGGCGTGGATCGCCTATCCACCGCGAACGGCCGGGCAGGCCCGGCCCGTCCGCGAGGCTCCCCCGGCCAAACCGGCTCCAGCCGCGGAAAAGAAGCCCTAGCCATGGACACCAAGAATCTGCTTTCCGGCGGCCGGCACCTAGGCGGCGGAATCGATGCCGTCGCAGACTGCCGCAGGTTTCCGACGGAATGAAACGTCTTCTTTGCGAGGCGGATCGTTGCGCCTTTGGCGGTTGGCAATCATCGCGCTGGGCACGTTGATCCTCTGCTCCTGCCGCGGGGCGTCGGTGCCCGTGGCGCGGCCGGCGGCTGGCCCCGGAGGGCCTTCCCAGGCCGCGCCGGACGCGACCGCGGAAGGCTATGCCGCTTTGCCGCCGCAAGCCTATTCCGGTATGCCTCCTGGCGGCCCTTGCCCAGCCGAACCTTGCCTCGCGGGTCCGCCGGGCATGGAGGCGGGCGTTCCATTGCCCGCCACGTGCTGTGGTGCCTGGACGCCGCCGGGCATAGTTCCTCCTTGGCCGACCGACGAATACCTTTGTGACGGCGGCGAAGCCGGTCCGCCCATCCGCCCCGCGCCCAACGGCCAGGTGGTGGGCTTGGAAATGCAAGACACGGTTGCGCGCTATAAAACGTTGGACGGCGGTATTTCCGTCGAGCCGAGCAACAAGGTCTGCCTATATAGCCCGCGGTTCGAGTCGGTGCGGCAGGTCGTCGACGTGGAAATCGATCAGCAGCGGAACCGCGCCACGGGCGTGAACGAGCCGATCAAGCCCATGGTGCCGCGGACGAGCGAGCTGGTGGTCCTGAACACGCTTAACCAGCAAGCATTCCGCGACATTGGCACGAACCCGGCCGGGCAGATTCGCAGCCGCAAGACCCAGGCCACGCTTTATGCTGAGTTACGTCCCAAGGGCTTCGATAATTTCTATCGCGTGTACGAGAACGTTGCGGTCGTCCGTACCGGCATTTACGTCGGTCACGAGGAAGCGATTGTCGCCCGCGGCACCCAGGCGGCAATCGCCTGGAGTCATAAGCAGGCCGTTCAGGTCATCCTCGACAATCAGGCCGCCGGCGCGACGGTGGTCAGCCAGAAGCCTCAGGAAACCTTCACGATTGGCTCGGCGCCGAATCCGCGTTTGCGGCTAATCAAGCTTGCCTCGACTCCAGTAGCCGAGCCGGGCGACGAGGTCTCATTCACCCTCCGCTTCGACAACGTGGGCAACCAACCCATCGGCAGTGTGCAAATCATCGACAGCCTGACGACGCGTCTGGAGTTTGTGCCCGGCAGTGCCCAGTGCAGCCTGAAGGCCAATTTCTCCACGCAGCCAAACGAGGGCGAATCGCTGGTAGTGCGCTGCCTGCTGTCCGATCCTCTGCCACCGGGCAAGGGCGGTGTCTTCCGCTTCCGCTGCATCGTGCGGTAGGCGTCTTGGGTCTTACCGGTATCTGGACAGGTGCCGGAAAAAATGGGACTCATGGGAGCCATAGTACCGTTACGCCCCATTCGTCTCATCGGTCCCGTAACTAGCGGCGATGCCCGCGATGGGCGGCGTGGCCATGACCGTGGCCATGTGTTCGGCCGCCATGCCGCGCTGGTTTCCGGGCCTTGGGCGACCTGGCTCGCTTGACAGCGTGATGCGTCCTGACCGGATGAGCCGGCCTGGCATGACGAACTCTGGCGGAAGGCCTCGGGCTGGCAATGTGCCGCCGCGGGCCCGCCACGCGCGGATGTGGCCCGCCAACGTAACGCCTCGGTCCCGCCACGCGAGCTCGTGCACCGCCGGCGCGTGGATAGGCGCCGCCGACAAACGCTCTTCCGCCTCCCACCGCAAACCCGGTACGGTAATGCCATCCGCGCTGCCAATACCAGCCGTAATTCCAGGGCCGCCAGCAAGTCCAGGCCCACGGATAGGCAACTTGGATTGTGTAACCGCTGGGGCCGCGATAACGAGCGTAAGCCGCCAGGAATTCAGGCAGGGTCACGAGGCCGTCACGGTCGGTGTCCATCCAGCGGAAAAACCGGGCCGCCCGCGGCTTGTTCTTGATCCAGGGGGCCGAGAGGAATTCCTGCAAGGAAAGGAAGCCGTCGTGGTTCGTATCAAGCAGGTGAAACACCTGCCGGGGCGATAATCGCTGTGGCGCCGGCCCGGCAGGAAGGGGAACGGAAGGAACGGGATATACATCGGCCCACGCCGCGCATGGAAGCGCAAAGCAGACCGCGGTCACCAAGACAGATAGTGGTTTTAACATAGATGCACTCACTTGATGCAGAAAAGAGAATAGAAAGTATCGCCGCTTATAGGGCGTGCCAGGACAGAGCGCCCACAAGCGCGCCTTATACTATTCGAACCCCGGGACAGGAGAAAGGTTCCGCGACAGGGGGAAGGCGAGGATACGCCGCTAATAAGAACACAGGGCAGAGATGAGTGATGACACGAAAATGCCCAGCGCGCGCAAATCTAGCGCAGATCTTTGCGGTATTCGATTGAGTCCACTGGACCCAGCGGCCTCAGCCCGCCTTTTTCAGAAAGCGGCCGTTGAGGGAATTGTCGGCCACGCCCAGGCTGTTGAGCAACCAGCGGATCGGCTTGCGCTGCAACTCCCAGCGATAGCGCCGCAGGTCATGAAAATTGCAAATGGGCAGGATCTCGCCGTCCGCGCCTGCGCAAGCGGGCACGTGCACGGCGTAGCCGCTTTCCTCGTTGAACTCGCGGAACTCCCTTTCGAGCCAGGCAAGGTCGCCCTCACCGATAATCACCGGTTTCTTCTTCTGTGACGCATACCGCTGGAGCGTATCGGCGAGGTTCCGCCCTTGGGTCTGGCGGAAGGAATCGCTTCCGCGACTGGAATCGGCAATTTGACCGGCCCCTTTGGTCCAGTGGACCATCGAGTCGTCCCAGGCGATGTTCAGGTTGCGGCAGGCCTCGCGCAGGACCTGTTGATGATCCTCCAAGAGGCTTTCGTAACGCATTATCGGCCAGCCCTTGGCGCGGAAGATTTCCCAATCGTCCTTGAATCGGCGGAAGCGCAGCCGCAAGGGCGGGTCTTCCGCCGTAAAGCCGTTCATGCCATAAGGTTTGACTGCCAGCGAGGCCCAAGTGTCGCGGATATCGCGCAGCACCAACAGAGGAGAAACTTCCCAACCCTCGTCCTCGTAGTGGGCAATCAACTCGCAAAAGCGAAAAGAGCCGATCGTGGTCTTGCACCAAACCAAGGGTCGGCCCAAACTGGGTTCCAGCCGCGGCAAAAGGTCGTATTCGGCGTCAAGCACCCCGTCCATGTCATGACGCTGGAGGAAACACCAAGAAATCAAGGTGGAGCCGCTGCATTGCAGCCCCGCGCAGAGAAAAAGCCTCGGGGGTAAACGATCCATGTTTTATCCCTGAACGAATCCAATTTGCCCGACAAAAGCGGCGGTAAGATAACCAATCCTAACCGTTGTCGCCAGACGAATATCGTGGAGGCGCTGAAATAATCATGCCGCGGCAGCATGTGAATATTCTTCCTTGCTGTCGCGGCCACACAGCAGGTTCAGGTTTGTGCGCTGAAGAGGAATCCGCTCACGCTCTGGTTCCCGCCGGAACTGCCGGTAATCTGGGCAAGCAGATCGGCAAGTTGCTGCAGACTCGCTTGCTGGGTTGTTGTCGTACCCGTCGTACCCGTGCTCGTTGCCGAGTTGGCAGCGGATGTCGTACCGTCCGAGGACGTGGATCCCGTCGTTTGCGACGACGTGGTGTCGCCCGATTGGCCAGCGCTGCCCCCGCCGCCGTGGTGGTGACGGTGATGCGTCCCCTGGGCTTGTCCGCTGGTTTGCAGAGCGGATTGCGAGTCTATGCCGTTGTTCTGCAAGACCTGGTTCACGGCGTTTTGAATGACCGATTGGAGGCTTGAGGTGCTACCCGAATTCTCCGCGGTTTGAACGGCCGAATTGATCGCCGTTGCAAGTTGAGTTTGGAGACTGCTCGAACCACTGCTAGTGGCGCCGGAAGCTCCCGTCGCCGCGGTGGTGGTCGAGCTGCCGCTGCTGGCGGCAGCGGATTGGCTGTTCACGGAGGCCAGGTATTGCCAGGGATTGAAATTCAGACCGCCGACACTGCTGACGCTGGACATAGTTATTTTTCCTCCTCGAAGGAAGGTGTGAACCGCTCATTGCCCCGAATCAAACAAGAACCCGAGCGGATCCGTACTGCTGGTGGACGAGAGAAGCGAAGTGAGTGGGCTTGCAGCGGATTGACTGCCGCTGCCCGCGGTCGCGAGCAGCGATGAAGCACTGCCCGACGACGTATCACTTTGGGAAGCTAGGAGTTGCGTCAATGGATCGCTAGCGGAGCCGGCCTCGCTCAGGGCCGACATGACCTGGGCCAGAACGGAACTCGTCGAGGAATCGACGGACGATGACGAACCGGCGCCGCTGGTCGATTTGAAAGTCTTGGGATCAATGTCGTTGCTCTGCAGGACTTGGACCAACGTGTTGTAGACCACGCCCTTGAGGTCGGCTGTGCCCGACTCCTCGGCACTTGCCAGGGCCGAGGCCACAGCCGACTGAATCTGGCTCTGCAGGCTCGACGATCCCGACGTGGTCGTGGCCGACGTGGTCGATCCCGTTGATGCATCGCTCGACTGGGAATCCGACTGGAGGCCTCGGTCGATAATGGAGTTCAACAGCGACGCATCGCTCGAGCCGCTGGCGGTCTGGCCGATCAACGAGAGAAGGCTGGCGCTGGTTCCGAGGCTGGATATTGCTGACATTCCGCGGATCCTGCTTGAGGCGGGCTGCCCGACCCGCCAAATCGATCATTTTCACTACAGCATTGCTAAACGTAATAAATCGACATTCCCAATGCATTGCATGAATATCTACCCAGGCAACGCATTTCCCCAAAGTTCCCGTACGCGAGGCTTTCCCGCCTGACTGTCATGCGGGAGAGCCCGACGCACATACGGGTATCTCTACCTCTCGCAGATTATCGCGAAACGGTATATCCTTATCACCGAGGGAACGATAGAATTCGCCGGGAATTGAGTTCTTGGGAGGATGTCTCGATGAAGTTTTTCGCCATTTTTGGCCTCGTCGCTGCCACGGCGAGCGTCTGCATGGGCCAGAACTCGGCGCCTCCATCCGGTCCGCCAGGACAATCCGGACCTCTTTTCAATCCGCCCGACGGACCGGCGCTGAATGTCCCCCTGAATCCGCAGCCCGGTCCGGCGCTCAACATGCCCATGAATCCGCAGTCCGGCCCGATGGAATCGGTAGCCGAGACCGGTGTTTGGCCGTGGCCATCGCCCGCAGGCTCCGGCAACGAGGCTAGGCTGCCCGAAGAAATGATCGGCTTTGGGGAAATGGGCGCTTTCGGCGGGGGGATGTTCCCAACGGACTCCTTTCGCGCGGCGCCCTCTGGTTTCCCAAAGTGCCGGTTCAAGGACAACCGACCGACCTGCAGATGATCGACGAAAATCTCTTCGTGACGCATCCGCTCTGGAGAGATTCACTGAATGCCTGGAGCATTTCCGCCGGACTGCGAAACGACTTTCTCCAGTCCGACGCGATCCTGCCGTCGACCGGCCAACCGCTACCGGAACAACTCGTGGCCATCAACGTGGGGCTGCATTACATGCGCAACTGGACGACGGCTGGACCGTGGGCGGCGGCGTGAGCGTCGGCTCGGCGAGCGACCATCCGTTCGCGACCATCCACGAGTTGGACATCGGCATGAACGCCATGTTGCGAATTCCGGAGGGAGACCACAACGCCTGGGTCTTCACCCTGATGTATTCGCCGATGAGCGAGTTGAACTTTCCCATACCGGGCGTGGCCTTCAGCTTCAACCCCTCGCCGGATTTTCACGCCAACATCGGTCTGCCCTTCTCGGTGATGTGGCGGCCTACCGACGACTGGCAGTTTCAGGCCAGCTATATGCTCATCCGCACGGTGCACCTCAAGGCCCAGTTCCGCATCGCGCAGAACCTCAAGGCCTTTGCCGCCTACGACTGGGCGAACGAGGCCTACGCCCTATTGGATCGGCCCGACCTAAACGATCGCTTCTTCATCTACGACCAGCGGGCGAGCATGGGATTGCAAATGACGCTCTGGAATCACTGGACGGGCACGTTCTCGGCCGGTTATGTCTTTGGCCGTTACATGTTTGAGGGCGAATCGTATTCAGGCACGGACGTCAACCGCGTGGATCTGGGGAGCGGAGCGTTCACCTCGCTGAACCTGGCGGCGCGGTTTTAATAACCAGCGCAGATTGCGTCCCTTCGTAGAACGGAATCCAGTTCGTTCGTCCGGAACGGAATAGATTCCGTTCTACGAGTCCGTCCCAGGAGAGTGCGTTCTACAGGAAATTCATGACGGCATCGCACTGGTCGTCGAGTCCGCGGCTGCGGAAATGGACAGTCACGTCTCCGTCCGAGCTGACCGCTATGGGATCAGCGCCCAAAGATAGGCCGATTTGGCCGCCGTGGCGCGAGCACCCAATTGGCTTCCGGCCTCGGGGTGCGAGCGGATCAAAGCCCCGACCGCCAGCAGATGGCTGTCGTCGAAGACTATCGCGCCGTCGATGCATGCCAGTTCGATCAATTGCCGCTTCCGCCTGATCGAGCCGCCCTTCTTGGCGATGGCAATTTCTTCAATCGAGCTGCGCACGAGAGTTTGTCCACTCGTCCGCACGGAAACGGCGTGACCGTTGTTGCTAACTGGCGACACAGGGGCAATCAGCGAAACAGGGACGTTGGCAGGATTGAGGATGCTTATGGGATTGAGGATCCGCTGCAAGATGCAATGTTCAGGGTCGTAAATCAACAGCGCACCTTGCCGCCGGAAGCTGAGGTCGAACACCAGTTCGATGAGGTTGCCGGCGATCTCGCGGTTGCCCAGGCAGTAAGCCAGGCTGCTCTTGAAGTGCCGGGCGTCGTAGATCCGCCACTTCTTTTTTCGCTTGGTCGCGAGAACTCCCGTTTTGTCCATGATCACCAGATCGCCACGTGGCGTGAGGTGGGCCACGAGATCCGCTTCGTCCATGACGCAATGGATGGGATGCAGGAACTCGGGGTAGAACTTGCTCCCCGTGGCATTGTTGACATGCGACCATTCCACGGAGCCATAGTTCATCAGATGCAGGTCCCCGTCGACGGCCAGGTAAGTGAACGTGTAGGGAGAGGCGGCCAGGCGATCGAAGAACTTTTGCAGGTGGGGCTGGGTGATGTCGCCGATACCCGCCCCGGGCCGGACGAGCAGCGTGAGTGCCACGGGCAGGTTCTCGCTGGTCCGCCGTGAGACGGTCTCAAGGTACTTGATGATCTTGACCCAGTCCGGCTCCCGCGCATGGAGCCGCAACCAGTCGGCGGCGAATCCCTCCACAAAGACGTCGGCGGCCCCGGAGTATTCGGCAAAACGGTCCACGGGAACCTGCGCCGTGCGACTGCGGATCGTGGTCAGCAAGTCGGCGAGCTTCGGCGAAAGTTTGCTGTGATTATAGAAGCGGGCGGTATGGCCGGCGATGGGGATTGTATACTCCTCCGGACCGCATTCGGCCTCGTACCAATGGGGAACGAGGCGGATAATTTCTCGGCCGATTTCGGCCTCGGTTACGGATCGCAAGACGTCGATAGGGGTCATGCGGCGGATAATACCCAAGATCCGCGGTTAGCCCAATAGCTAATTCGTCAAACAGGAGGCGCCCCACCGACCTTGCGTCGATGAGGGCGTGCCTCAAATCACTTCCGCGCGGCGACCGCGCGTTGCACTGCGGCGCCCATGTCCGCGGGACTCTCGGCCACGACGATGCCGGCAGCCTCCAGCGCGGCTATTTTCTCGGTGGCGGTCCCCTTGCCACCGGAGATGATGGCCCCGGCATGGCCCATCCGCTTGCCCGGCGGCGCCGTGCGACCGGCAATGAAGGCCGCCACCGGTTTGCTGACGTGTTGCCGCACGAAGGCCGCGGCCTCCTCTTCGGCCGAGCCGCCGATCTCACCCATCATCAAAATCGCCTCGGTCGCCGGGTCCGCCTCGAACATCTGCAAGAGATCGACAAAAGACGTGCCCACGATCGGGTCGCCCCCCAGGCCGACGCACGTCGATTGGCCCAGCCCGAGGTTCGTCAACTGCCACACCGCCTCGTAGGTCAGGGTCCCCGAACGGCTCATGACGCCGACGGGCCCCTTCTTATGAATATAGCCGGGCATGATGCCGATCTTGCACTCGTCGGGCGTGATCACGCCCGGGCAGTTGGGGCCGATGAGTCGCACCCCGGTGCGGCGGACGACTTCGGCCGCGCGGACCATGTCGCGAACGGGGATGCCCTCGGTGATGGCGACGACGATGCGGATGCCGGCGTCGGCCGCCTCCATGATGGCGTCGGCGGCGAAGGGCGGCGGCACGAAGATCATCGTGGCGTCGGCCCCCGTCTTTTCCACGGCCTGGGCGACGGTGTCGAAAATGGGGATGCCTTCCACGCTCTGACCGCCGCGGCCCGGCGTCACGCCGCCGACCATCCGCGTGCCGTAGGCATTGCAGTGGGTGGTGTGGAATTGGCCAGCCTTGCCAGTGATTCCTTGGCAGATCACTCGCGTGTTCTTGTCAACGAGTATGCTCATAGTGGATTTCGAATTTTGGGCTTGCTATCCCGCTGCGGCGACAACCGTTTTGGCGGCTTCCGTCAGCCCCGTGGCGGAAATGATGTTCAGTCTGCTCTCGGCAAGGATGCGGCGGCCTTCCTCGACCTCGGTCCCTTCGAGCCGCACGACCAGCGGGATCTTGAAGTTCACGGAACGATGGGACTCCAAGAGGGCGTTGGCGATCGTCGTGCAGCGCATGATGCCGCCGAAGATGTTCACGAGCACCGCTTTGACCTTTGCATCGCCGACGAGGATGCGGAAGGCCTCGGTTACCTGCTGGACGTTGGCCCCGCCGCCGACGTCGAGGAAGTTGGCCGGCTGCCCGCCATGAAGCTTGATGAGGTCCATGGTGCTCATGGCCAGGCCAGCGCCGTTGACCAGGCAGCCGATGTTGCCGTCCAGTTGCACGAAGCTCAGGCCCGCCTCGCCGGCGCGGATTTCCGACGGCTCCTCCTCGGCCAGATCGCGGAGGGCGGTCAGCTCAGGATGGCGGAACAGCGCGTTGTCGTCGAAGCTCATTTTGGCGTCCAAGGCCAGCAGGCGGTTGTCGGCCGTCAGCACCAGCGGGTTGATCTCCAGCAGGCTGCAATCGCGGGCAAGAAACAGGCGGCTGAGGGCCTGGACGAACTGTTCGGCGTTGCGCATGGCGGCTTGCGGCAGGCCCAAACGGGCGGCCAGTTTGCGAACCTGGTAGGGTTGCACGCCCGTATCGACATCGAAAGGCTCAGTCAAAATCCGTTCCGGCATGGTGGCGGCGACGTGCTCGATGTCCATGCCGCCTTCCGAGGAGACGATCAACACCGGACCACCCCGGCCGCGATCGATCACGGCGCCCAGGTACAGCTCGCGGGCAATCGAGCAGCCCTCTTCGACCAACACGCGGTGGACGGTCTTGCCTGCCGGCCCGGTCTGGATGGTGACCAGTTTATGCCCCAGGATGTTGGCGGCGGCCGTTTCTGCTTCCTCGCGGCTGCGGACCAATTGCACTCCGCGTTGCGTGGGGATGTCGAGGATGGTGCCCTTGCCGCGGCCGCCGGCATGTATCTGGGCCTTGACGACGGCCACTGGTGTGGCCAGTTGGATGAAGGCGTCGGCGGCGGCCTGCGGTGTATCGGCCACTGACCCGCGGGGCACGGCCACGCCCGCCTCGCGCAGGATCTGCTTGGCCTGGAATTCGTGAATTTTCATGGGGGTGCTTTGGTCGGGAAGAAAGAAAGGGCCTATTCTCGCCGAAGATGGGGGACATTGCAACGGGGTAGTTTAGCCGCGAGCGGCGGAATAGAGTAGCCTTAATTAGCCGCGGAGCGGCGGAATAGGGCGTGAGCCCCAGGACCAGATACGTAAAAGGCACTCTAGCCGCGGAGCGGCGACACCCTGAAGCGGGAACAGGTGGCGCCGCTTCGCGGCTACGGTGCCAATTTCCATCCGCTCCAGTGGCTCACGCCTTCTAAAGCGCAACTTATTCGATGCCCTAACCTACAGCACGGGGCTCATCAGCCGCAGCAGGTTCTCGCGAAAGCGGACTCCACGGGAGCGCTTCGACCACGCCAGCGGATCCAGAGGCCGGCAATCCCGCAGGTACGATTGCTGGAGTGCGTAGAGTTGCCCAGCGAACTGCTCGCCGTAGACGAACAGAGCGACTTCGTAGTTCAACCACAGGCTCCGCATGTCGAGATTGACGGTGCCGAACATCGAGATCCGCCGGTCGGCCGTGATCGACTTCGTATGCAACAGGCCCTTCTGGTATAGCTGGATGCAGACGCCGATATCCAACAGTTCGTCGTAATACGAACGGCTGGCATACCGCGTCAGCAGCGAATCGACGCGCTCGGGCAAGATCATCGTCACCGCGACGCCCCGCCCCGCCGCCCCCCGCAAGGCCCGCAGCATGGAATCGTCGGGCACGAAGTAGGGTGTGGTGAGCACCAACTCCGAACGGGCCGAATTGATCACGGCCAAGAGCATCTGCAATAGCCCGTCGTCGCCTTCGCCCGGCCCCGAGGGAACGACCTGCATGTCCTCAGTGCCTTGCGGACCGGCGAGGCTCAAGTCGGCGCTGGCGATAATGGTTTCGATCGGCTCGGCGGTTTCCAGCATCCAGTCGCCGATCATGGTCATTGCCAGCGGCGCCACGACCGCGCCTTCCAGGCGGACCATGGCGTCCACCCATTGGCCGACGTGCGCCCCTTGCTTGAAAAAGCGGGGATCGACCAGGTTCATGCTGCCCGTCCAGGCCGCGCGGCCGTCTACCACGACAATCTTGCGGTGCAGTCGGAGGTCGTTGCGCGAGACAACGGCGGTGAGCAGGCTAACGGGCAGGGCGGGTTCCACGCGGACGCCCGCCGCGCGGAGCAGCCGGGGCTGCCTGCCCCGCCACCACCAGAGGGCGCCGACGGCGTCGACGAGCACGCGGCAGCAGACGCCCCGCTGCCCGGCGCGGAGCAGGGCCTCGAAGACCGCGTCCGCCCCGCCCCCTTCGTTCCAGATATAGAACTCCATCAACACGCTCTTGCGGGCCTCGTCGATATCGCGGGCGATTGCCGAGAGGATCTGTTCCGAGTCCGAATGGAACTGGGCCGAACTGCCGGCCACGGTCGGCACGCCGATCAGGCGGGAGCCCAGGCGGTCCATGCCGCGGGCCTCCGGGCGGTGCTTTTCCCAGGCAACCTGCGTCAGCCCCAGATCGATCACGCGCTGGGCCAGGACGGCATAATCGCTGCGGATGGCCGCGATCCGCCGGGCGCGCCGCAGCCCGACGCGGCGCTCGCCGATGACCATGTAAAACACTAACCCGACCCCCGGCAGGAACGCCACGAGGAACATCCAGGCCAAGGCCACGCCAGCCGGAGGCCGCCGCATGATGACGCGCAACGAGACCCCCAGCACAATGCCCATGTGCAACAAGGTGGCGAAAGTCAGCCATGTGGAGGCTGGGAGCACGGTTAGCATGGAAAGGGCCCCTATGAATCGATCAGATCGGTCGAACACACTCTTGATTCTATGGCAATTCTACATTTTCAAAAGCACGATGCGGGGATTGGCATAGACTTGAATATAGATAACACCCGCCAAAATCGCCGGTCGCGGTCACCCTTTGCCCGTGCCGGACCGCCAGCATGTCCGGCCGAGCCGACTAGCGGTTGGCGGCCATGCGTCTTTCGTTCTCCCTTGCGGCAGATTACAATAAGTTATCTTCCTCGGGAGGCAGCGTCGATGATCGGATTCGGCATTATCGGTTGCGGAATGATCGCCAGGTTTCACGCCAAGGCGATTGCCGAGCTTCGTGGGGCCAGGCTTGTGGCCTGTTTCGACCAACTGCCCGCCGCCGCCGACAAGCTGGCGGAAACCATCGGTTGCAAGGCCTATCACGATCTCGATGCCATGCTGGCCGATCCGGCCGTGGACCTCGTCACCATCGGCACGCCCAGTGGCGCCCACATGGAGCCGGCCGTCGCTGCCGCGCGGGCGGGCAAGCACGTGATCGTGGAGAAACCGCTGGAAATCACCCTCCGCCGTTGCGATCGGATCATTGATGCCTGCAACCGCTCGGGAGTCGTGCTCTCGACGATCTTTCCCTCGCGGTTCCACGCCTCCAGCCAGGAATTGAAGCGCGCGGTCGAGGGCGGCCGCTTCGGCCGCTTGACGCTCGGTGACGCCTACGTGAAGTGGTATCGCAGCCAGGCCTATTACGACAGCGGCGCCTGCGCGGCACATGGGAACTCGACGGCGGTGGGGCCCTCATGAACCAGGCCATCCACAGCGTCGACTTGCTGCTCTGGCTGATGGGCCCCGTGGTCGAGGTCCGAGCCAGAACGGCCCGGCTGGCCCATGAGCGGATCGCCGTCGAGGATGTCGCGCTGGCCACGGTGGAGTTCGCCAACGGCGCCCTGGGGGTCATCGAGGCCACCACGGCGGTCTACCCCGGTTACTTGAAACGGATCGAGATCCACGGCAACCGGGGCTCGGCGGCAATGGAAGAGGAAGACCTCGTCAGGTGGGATTTCGAAGCGAAGAAGCCCCGCGATGAAGCGATCCTAGCGGCCATGGCCAACCGCAAGAGCGGCGGCGGAGGCGCGGCCGATCCGGCGGCCATCGGACACCAGTCCCACGCTCGGCAATTTCAGAACGTCGTGCAGGCAATTCGCAAGGGCACTACCCCCGCCATCGACGGGCCGGAAGGGCGGCGGAGCGTCGAGGTCATTCTCGCGATATACCGTTCGGCCGAAACCGGCAAGCCCGTCCGACTCCCGCTCTCCGGCGACCCGCCGCTCAAGGCGCGAAAAGGGGCGACCAAGGATCCACGCTAGGCCGGAACACGCTTCCGGTCCCTGCGCGGGTCGGTTCCGGCCTGGCGCGCAACCGCCTTGTCTGTCCCAAAAAACTCTTTTTTTACCTATTGCAAACGGCGGGTAGTCGGTATAACCTACGTAGGAGTATAGCTGGCCATAAGGACAGCCATCGGGCCGCGGGGTTCGATCCACGCGTTCCTGGTGTTTATCTACAGGGTGCGTGCGCTGCCAAAACCGCGGCGCATCAGCAGGAGTTCTTTTAGGAATGGCGAAAAAACTGTTTGTCGGAGGGTTGAGTTGGGGTACCACCGATGAGACCCTGAATGGGGCTTTTTCGCGTTTCGGCGAAATTGCCGAGGCCAAGGTTATTTTAGACCGCGATACGGGCCGCTCGCGGGGATTCGGCTTCGTGACGTTCACCAGCGACGAAGCGGCAGCAACTGCCATCAACGAGATGAACGGGGCCGAGTTGGACGGACGTCCCATCAAGGTCAACGAGGCCGAAGACCGAGGCTACCGGCCCGGTGGAGGCGGAGGTGGCGGCGGAGGTGGTGGACGCGGACATGGCGGTTCCCGCGGTGGCTACAAGGGCGGCGCCTCCTGCGCCGGCGGTCAGGGCGGTTACGACCGCGGCTGATTGCCAGGCACAGCGCTCGTAGTTGCGGCTTCAGCCGGGGGTCCGGCTAGGGACGGCACTACGAGCTACGAGCACACAACCGGGGCACTCGAAGTCCGAAGGGGAGTATAATGGTTTCGGTCGTTTCATTAGCCGAAACCGTGAAGGATTTCCCATGCCTTTCTCTCGACGCTGGCTGTGCCTGCTTCTGGTTCTCGTTGCGCCTCTCACCCGCGCGGCCGCGGCCGAAGAGTCCGCCTTCAAGGAAGGCCGTTTCGAAAAGGGCGAGCTGAAGTACGTTCACGGCCTGCCTGTGCTGATTCTCGAAGGTACGCCCGCAGAAATGGGGCGGCAGGAGGGGCGCTCACCCGCAGCGTTGTCAAACTCCTCACTCCCTATCCGCAGGCATTGTTGACCCTTCGCGGCCGCAGCCAGCAGTGGAACCAGTTCCTCGCGGCCGCCCGCAAGTTGATATCTCACGCCCCGTCCGCCCATCGCGAGGAGCTACGGAGTTTCGCCCAGCAGGCAGAAATTCCGCCCGATATGCTCAGCGTCGCCAATACGATCATGGACCTGTACCGCGGCGGATTCGCTTGCTCTTCGCTCATGGTAGAGCCGGCCAAGAGCCAAACCGGCGGCGTGCTCTTCGGACGCAACCTCGACTTCTATTCCCTTGGGGTGCTGGACCGTTACGGGCTGATCACCATCCGCCGCCCCACGCAAGGGCACGCCTTCGCGACGATCGGCTTTCCTGGCCTGGCCGGCTGTATCTCCGGCATGAACGACGCGGGCCTGGCGCTTGCGGTCCACGAAGTGCGCACCTCGGCCGACGGCTCGCCGTTTTTCAACGCCAAGGGCGTGCCCTACGCGCTGGCATTTCGTCGTGTGCTGGAGGAGTGCGCGACCGTTGACGACGCCAAGAAGCTGCTGAACGAAACCGAGCGAACGACGCTCCTTAGCCTGGCCGTCTGCGACCGCCACGGCTGCGGTGTGCTGGAGATCACTCCCCGGCACGTTGTCCTCCGCCGCGGCAGCGATGGCATCTGCGTGAACACGAACCACTTCCGCAGCGAACCGTTGGCGGTGCGGAAAACTTGCCCGCGGTATGCGATGCTTTCCAAGGCCGCGTCGATGGAAAAACTTGGCGTCGACGATATTTTCAAGAAGCTCGACGAGGTGAACCTGGGTCTGCTTACCGTGCAGTCGATGGTTTTCGAGCCGGAGCCGTTGATCCTGCACCTCGCCATGGGCTCCTGCCCGGCCACGAAACTGCCGTTGGAAACGATCGATCTCAAGCCTTTGTTTCGCCCCGCGGGCGCTGAGCGCGGCGCTGAAGATAATCAACAACGCCCAACGTTTTGTTCCCGCAGAGGGGTTGTTGGCCACCAGACATTCCCAAAGGGATCGGCGAAACCGCCGCTACGGCCATATTCCTGGTCCGACACGGGCATGAGTGAAGTCGCCTTTTCTTCCAGCGCCTTGGCGTGTGTGCGGTCCGCGTCTTCGACGTAAACAAAAAAACCTCCCGGCCGAGGACGGAACTCGGCCGTGGCATCGGCAAACATGATCACGCTCTCGCCGATCCGGATTTCAGCGTGCTTGATCGTATGCTCGTCGCGCATGATCTTCAGCTTCTCTTCGGCGCCAAAAACCCGGATCATGAACTCCAGGAAGTTCGCCGCGCCCTCCACGATCAGGTAGGGCATTACCTGTTGATATCCTTCGGGTATTTTCATGCTGCCTCCAGGCGGATTTGCGATCTGAAATGTATCGTCCTCGCGGCTGCCTCAGTTCTCCCAGCGGAAAACAATCTCGGCAGCCGAGCCTTCGGCAATCGTCCCTTCTTCCGCCAGGACAAGCCGGACCTCGCTGCCCGTTTGCGCCAGCCTGGCGGCGACGGGTTGGCCGGCGATTTTTACCGTCGCCGTGGCGGCGTCGCCGGACGGCAGCGCGAAGACGAACTCCTTGATCCGCAGGCGGCCGTGGCGGACTTCGATCCGCTCGGTCTGCTCCCGCTCCTTCCGCTGCTGGACGAACAGACCCCAGCCTTCCGCCGCGGTGAATAGCGAGCGATGGTCCTCCGGCTGCCACCGCGGCTTGAAGCCCAAAACGCCCTTGGGCCCTTCCAGAATCTGCCCTTGCGAGGCCACCAGCAGCGACCAGGAGCTCATCGCCCGGGCGTAGAACTTGCCGCACTCCAGCTCGTTGAAGGGGTTGCCGCCGGGGCCCGAATTGAGACCGTCGCGGCGACGGCCGTCGTAGCGGCTGCGGGCCATGCGGACGATCCGCCGCGCCTGGCTCGATCAGCCCCTCGAAGACCATCGCCCCGGCCACGGCGTACTCGATGCCGGTCCAGACTTCGTCGGCGTAGAGGATGAACTCCTTGGGCCGCCCGCCATGGGGCCAGGTGCAGATGATCAGCCCGCCCTCGTCGTCGGGAATGTAGCGCCGCGGCGTCTGCTCGAAGCCGGCGAACTTCTCGCGGAAATTGTACCGCATGATCGCCTCCAGGGCCTTCTTGACCCGCTCCGCCGGATAGAGGTAACCCAGGTCGAGCATGTGGGCCCACCACTGGCCCGAGCAGCTGGTCGGCGTGGCAGCCCGTATCGTAGTCCGCCGGCGGGCCTGCGGCTCGGGAATCTGGATATAGTACTCGCCGTTCCAGAGCCGCTGGTCCTGGTTCTTCATGCCCGCCTGCGCGGATCGCCCGCCACCGCCGGCGCTGGCCGGATCGTTCATGACCAGGGCCATCTGCTCGGCGGCTGCCAGGGCGGAAAGATACTGCGACCCGATGAACGTGTTCGCCCCGGAGACCGACGTGTCGTAGGTGTTCGGCTGGTGTCCGTGCGGCACGCCTTCATGCGGACGATCGATGGCTTCGATCAGCCAGTCCACGGCCTTCTTCACGCCGGGCCAGATCTTCTCCAGGAACCTGCGATCGGAGCTGAGCTGATACTCGCGGTAGGCCGCCTCGATGCACGCGCAGTGCCCGTCGGTGAAGGCCTGGTGCGGGGCGTGCTCGCGGTGCGAAGTCTCGCCGTCGGCATGCAGGAAGGTGATGAAGTTCGAGATCCGCATGTTCCGCCCCACGTCGGGGAACAGCCGGGCGTGGGCCTGGGCGTAGTTCCAGACGTGCGTGCAATTCAACGGGCAGCAGCCGTAGCTTCCTTCGAAGCCGCCGAAGTAGCCGTCTTCCGACCAGAAGCAGGTCGGGCCCGCGGAGGATCACGCTCTGCGAGGTCATGGCGTCGAGAAATTCCTCCGGCAGGTTCGACTGATAGACCGTGTCGTGGTAGAGCCGCGTCCGCTGCCAGAGGGCGGCTCAGATGTCTTCGGCCAGGTAGCCGGCCACGGCCGCGGCGTCGGGCCAACGGCGGCTGTAGAGATTGCCGACATGCTGGAACCGCTGCACGTTGGGGAAGTGCCAGGTGATGGCGAAGGTCACGCGTCCGCGACTCGCCCGGCGCGAGAGTGAACGGAACGCCCAGGGCCCCGTTGATCGTTTCGCCCGGCTTGCTGGCACCGCTCCTCGCCGGCCGGCCTGGCTTTGCCGGGATCGGCGATGAACGCCGCAAGCTCCTCGGCGCTGGTCCAGGCCGGCAGGGCGACGCCGCCGGCGCCGTCGACAGGCCGCCAGGGCCATGCTGCCCAAGCTGGGCGAGCCGGGCATCGAGCTGCTCGCCCGGCTCCAGGGCTTTGCCGCGCGCGGCCGCCAGCAGCGGGCTACCCCAGCTCCAGGGCAGGCCGGGCGCCAAGCGCGAGAATGATCCGCCCCTTGCCCAGCGGACCCTCGATCACCAGCGGATCGCCGTCGGGCGTGGTGGCCAGCGCCCGATAGCCGTGCTCGCCCGCGCGAAAGCCGCGGAGCCGCGTGTAACGGCCGGCCGTCCACGGCGGCCAGTCGACCGGACTTGCAGTCGCCGGCCGGGGCGTGTTCAGTCGAGGACCACGCTCTGCCCGGCCGGCCATTTGACGTCTTCGGCCTCGACCGGCCCAGGTTCAGGGCCTTGGCGGCCGCTTCGAAGCTCGTTCCCCGTCTCAAGAACGGCTCCGGCGGGACGTCGGAGAAGACGATCTGGTCGATGTTGATGTGCCCCCAGCCGCCGACTGTCGATCGACGATCTCGATCACCGCCTCGCTGGCCCTTCAGATTCGGCCACGTCCCAAGTGGCCGGCTCCAGGGCCTCGCGGTCCTTGCCGGTCGCCGTGCGGACCACCTTGCCGCCGACGCGGAGGTTGATGCAGGTCTTGCCCGGATGGTTGCCGCCGCCGATGAGGAAACCGATGTAACGCCGCTCGATGCGGAACGGCTTGGAGGTGGCCGTGCCCTGCGGGCCGTCGCCGCGCTTGAAGGTGTTGACCAGTCCGTGCGCCCGGCGAAACCGCTCACCGGCTGCTGGCCCGGCTCGGTCCCGTGGGAAGGGCCCTTGCCGAAGGCGTCGCCGGTGATCGTCCAGCCTTCGTAGGTCTCCTCCTCGAAATCTTCGAACACCGTGCCGACGGCGGCGAGGCTGCGTGGATCCGCAGCGCAGCGCGGCCACTGGCCAGGAAGAAGGCGGTCGACACCCCGTCGGCCAGCACCACGCCCCCCTCGGCGGCGATCTCGCGCCATCGGCTCGGCCGTCTCCGGCGTCAAGCCTGCGAGCCCGCCGAGCCAGGACAGTTCCGTGCCCGGGCACTTGCTGACCGCCGGCCGAGCGGACCGTGATCGGCCCAGTGGCGACCGGGTCGGGCGTCTTGTCCATGGCCACCGTGGTCATGCTCTCGCGCGGACGAGGCGGTTGCGGTTTCCGCCGTAGCCGCCGAACCGCACGCCACGGATGCCGTCTGGCCCCGCGGCTGCCCACCGCGTTTTGCAGCGCCGCGAAGAATGCGACCTCGGCCGGCGCGTTGCCCGGGTTGCTGGCCGTGAAGACGGAACATCGCGCAGGGGATCGACGAGTTGGCCGCGTCCAAGGGGATCATCGGGTTGAAGGCCTCCAGCAGCACCTCGACCGGCAGGGCCGCGATCGTGGAAGGTCAGCCGGGCGATGGGGTAGCCGCCTTCGATACTCCAGCGATTCCACGGGCCGCAGGCCGCCCTCGGCCACGGTCTGCAGCACGCGGGTGACCGCCGCGCCGGCAGCCGTCTCGGCCGCGACGGCGAAGAAGCTGTCGGGAATCGCGCGGCTCGCTCAGGTTGTTGAAGATCTGCCAGATCGCCAGCTCGCCCCTGGCCGTCGAGCCACATGCTGCCGGTGCCGATGCCGCCCATGGGCATGCCGACCGCCTCGAGGTTCTTGCCGCGGTAGACCCGCGGCGGCGTGAGCGGGTAGTGGGCCGCGACCTCGTGCGGCGTCACTGGCGGGACCAGGGCATCGACCTCATCGGCCCAGGTCATCTGGCCTGCCACAGTGAGGGCCGCCGCGCCGACGGCCATCTTTTCCAGGAAATCGCGACGGTTCAATTCCAGCGGTTGGGCATCGCCGCACCGCCCGCCGCAGCATCGACATTCAGTTGTCATAGTTTTTAAAATCCGGACTCGCGCAACCGTTCCTCGCACCAGCACACATCATCCCCAGCCATCGTTCCCGGCGGCGGGCCATCGTAGCGGAGCAGCTCGGGGTATGGCCCTTCATCCCAACAACGGGCGAACGCCGCCTGCAGGTCGAGCGTCACGTCCTTGTCATTTTCAGCCAGCGGTATCGCAACGCGCGGCAAGCGGCGTGGAAGCGGGATGGGATAAACTTCCTGCCGCGAGGGCCAAAGGCGAGTGACCGCCACCAGATAATGCCACGGCCGAAGCCCCTCGATTTTCTCCTTGGAGATTCGTACGGTCGGATCGCCCTCGCGGAGCAGGTCGATCTCCACCAGGTTCGTTCCACTGCCCCAGAATTCTTCGCGTTTTTGCAGATAGGCGATTCGTCCCGCGCCGTTGCTCTTGTTGTCGGGGCTCAAAACCTCGATCGCGGTGACAATGCGATTTTCCGCCGCCGGCTCCACAATTTGAATGAGCGGCTCGCGCATCTCTTCTCGCCACAATTCGAAGACGGCGGGGGCATCCGCGTCGAGGACAGCCGTGCCGCCGCGATTCTCTTTCGCGGCGGTCCGCACTACAGCTACGTCGGGCTTGACGGGGCGTTCGGATTCGACCACGTAGAGGCGGTCCGCCGTCAGCGCTACATACTTGGGTCGAAGAAGAGGCTGAAGGGCCCCGCGAATAAACGTAATAAGACTGCCATGAAAGTCCCGAAAAATAGCCGGCCTTTCGATATAAGGATCCATTCCTGGGAACGGGCAAGACATGGTCGCACTCGACAGGAAACTTGATTTTGGACTAGGGGATGGCGACCGAGTATTCAACCGTCTCTGGCGCCGGCATGCGTTTGGAGGCATCGAGGATTTCCAGACCGACGAGGCTCCCCGCCTCGTCGTAGTCCAGGATGACCCCCGGCATGTCCTCGTCGCTCTCGGCCACGGCTTCCTGGCGGAATTCGAAGCTCGGGACATCGACCTCGGGATCGTAAGTGGCTTTCATGGACTCCTCCAGTACTTGGCTATCCCACGATCCTCGTTCTCCGCCTAGTTATAACATCCCTGCCATCCGGGTACCACAATAGCGTGCGGCAGGTAGTGCTACAATTCGCCCGGAAATTTTGCGGAGTCAAGGGAAAATCGGAGTTGACCGCACTCAATACCGAAGGACGCTAGAACCGATAGTTCAGCCTGGTCAAGATCAGCAAGCAGTTGCTCCATGTGTTTTTTCTGTCGTCGATTCCTCGCCGTGGAACCATTTTCGTGTTTGTATACTGCTATGGCGCACGCTGCCAATACGGCGATACCAATTCCTGGACAAATCGCCTTCCAACTGCCGAGGAATGGATAAAACGCGAGCCATCCCGACCGCAGTTCTGGCCGAATTCAACCACCAGCTTCATAATCGTGGTGCGATGGACGCCGGAAAGCCGGGTGGCGGATCGGAGAGCATGGACTTCAATCTGCTTCTCGCGGGGCCATTCCAAGTCAGCCTTTGCTCTTGCGGCCGATTGCCGTAGAATGGTGTTGTCACGCAGCATTCTCTGGCTTAACCGGCCTAGGTGCTCGCCCCGAAACCGATTCCCGCCGATTTCGGGGCTTTTTGTTGGATCGAGTACTCCGTACTCCCGTCCGCTGTTATTGTACAGACATTTAAGTGTCCGATCAAGGGCTTGAAAAATATTTTTTTGTCTGTACAATAGAGACATGAACGAAACGCGCGGGCGACCGCCGAAGCCCGAAAAAGACAGGCGGAAGATACGGTTTCAGATTCGCCTTACGCCAGAAGAATTAGCGATTATCGAGCGCTCGGCCAGTGGGAAGCCATCGACCTGGGCTCGCGAAGTTTTGCTTAAAGCTGCGAAGCGAAAGACCGTGGCGGAGAGAGGAGGTTTCGATCCCGCCCGCATTGACGCATGTTCCTCCGGCAGCGTATAAAGCCGCTGCGCCACCAAGACGCGGACCACTCTCCTGGCGAGAGTCGTCCATGCGGACCAAAATAGAGTGCGCCTTGATCGAAGCGTAATAAGATAGACGCATAACAAGTTCAAACGGTTCGGTTCGATGGTTGCTGCCGAAAAATTACTAGGTCGTGGCATCTATACACCGCATGAGGCGGCATTATATGCCAGGATTTCTGCCAAAATGATGGTGCGCTGGGTTTATGGCACAAAAACCTCGTCGCCGGTTATTGATGCCGAGCTTGGGCTTACGCCCGATAGAGACGTAACGTTTTTGGATTTTGTCCAGGCTTTGGCGATTCACAGGATTCGTCTTGAGCGACCACGGCTTTCATTGCAGAAGATCAGGGCCGCGTATCTGAGAGCAAAAACCCATTTTAGCGTATCTCACCCCTTTGCGCTTGAAAGCTCGCGAATCGGGCTGTTTGGTCCACCCGAAGATCCATCCCGACAGGAGATTTGGATTTGTATTGGAGAAGACGCCGAAGGTGCTAGAAAGTTTTTTCAGATAACGGGCAAGAAGTCTGGAAATCAGCTTATGGGAGAGGTCGTAAAAACCTACGCAGATAGGCTGATTTTCGATGACACAACGCATCTTGCCAGAAAATACTACATCTTTCCGACGACTTACAGCCCAGATGATCCGGACCGGATCGTAATGGAACCTGGGGTCCGTTTCGGTGAGCCTTATTTTGAGACGACCGGATACACGGCTCGTACACTCTATGATGCTGTTTTTGCGGAAGGGTCCGCAGAGCGTGCGGCCAAGGCATACGGGTTTTCTGAATCTCAAATATTGCGAGCCTTAGATTTTTTTGACTTCTTGAAGCCGGCGCTGCGTGACACATCAGCCGATTCGCTTTCTGTTTGACGAATGTGCTTTAGGCCAACTGAACATTGTTCGGGAACTTATACCAAGTCTCGCATTGTTTGGTGGCGATGCCGAGCTTGTACACTTATTAAACAAGTTCCCGCCAGGAGTTGATGACAGAGAATGGATTCCGAAAATTGCCGAAGACGGATGGATAGTCATATCATCCGATCGCGGCAAGCACAGCAAAAAAAGTGACAGACTGCCGTTAATATGCAGAGAATTCCGCGTGACTCACGTCATTATGAGTCACGGCCTGCGGACGGCGTATTTGCGAATCTCGGCGATTACCTCATCTTGGCAGGCCCTTCTGAATGAGGTAGCGCTCGCACCAGCGGGAACTGGCTATTCTCTGCGTATTCATATAGGCAAGAAGCAAACGATGTCGTTTTCGCTGCCCAAAACATACGATCCCACGGTAATTAAACAGCCACCAGGGATGTTATTTTAGCTGTGCAATTTTCTGGCACTAGCGTCAAACTGTATCACTACCCTGCGGCACGCATTGGTCCCTCCCGGCAGGAATGAGCTACCACCGGAAGAACCGATAGGGATCATCCCAATTCACTGGTTGGTCCAAATACAGCCCTTGCAACCATCGGCCCTCGGTCGGCGGCGGCACGGGAACGACCGCCACGTCCGCCAGCCAGAGCGTTCCGCCGTTGCCGTGCCAGATCTGGAACCGCGTGTCCTTTTCGGCCGTCCCCTGCGATTGCAGCAGAAAATGGAACGTCCGCCACGTTTCGCTGGGCGTGAAGTACTGGTACTCGAATAACGAGCGCCACTTCCGCGTGTCGGCCAGGGCCAGCGTGACGGGTTTGCCGCCCATGCCCTCGGCTCGCGCCTTGAGCGAGATGCGATACCACTGGGCGTTCTTCACCGGCATGTCGTGTTGCGCCAACATGACGTTCTGGTTCTTGCCCGCCGAACCGCTCATCGTCAGCCGCACCGCCCAACCGCCGCCAGCGTCCAGGGGCTCGCGGGCACAGGCTGCCTGGCGGATGTCGGAGGAAAACTCCCATTGGTCGGGCGCCGCGCCGGGGCCGGCCGGGCCGGCCTGGCTGAAGTCGCCGTTGCGGACCAGCGAGGCCGCGGACCCCGCGCCGCCGACCGGCGTCGAAAATCGCGACAACAGCGGCGGCGTCGCGCTGACTCCCATGTTGGCCAGCAGCCGGGCCAGCGCCGACGCCGTGCGGCGATAGGTCCGCCGCCGGTTGAAATGCTGCTCCGAAGGCACCCCTTCCCCGCCGCTGACCACGTAGGGCGGAAACTGGAAGAACGCGATATTGGCATCTTTGGCCTGGGCCAGTACGCCGTCGCCCAGCACTGTAGCGCTGGTTGCCCCCGCCGATACCAAGGGCAGCTTCCGCGGGTCGCGGTTGTGGACGTCCGCCGGGCCAACGCCAGACAAGAGCGAGCTGGTTGCGGGCGGCTCGAAGTAAGCCGCAATGTGCTCGGCCTCCGTCGTGTTAATCTTCATGGGCAGCAGCGCGTTGGCCTCCTTCTGATCGAGGCCCAGGCAGAGTACGTGCCCGCCCGACTTGACGAAGGCGGCCACTTCGGCCGCATGGTCCGCCAATTCCCGTCCGCCGCCGCTGGCCACAATAAGGACCTGGTCCGGCGCGAGCGGGCTGCCATGGTATGGTTTCAGGGGAATGCCCGCGAAATCGAGGTAGCGCCGCGCCGCCGCGTTGCCCGCGAAGACGGCCTTGCGCTGCGGCAGCGGCTTCCAAGCGGCGACGTAACCCAAGCAGTTCCGCGCGAGCGTCTCGGTCGCCGGGTCCGTTTCCGTTCGCCCGGTCACGTCCAGTTGACAGAAGAGGACCATGCCCTTGCCCTCGCGGTATTCCAGCAAGGGGCTATATTGAAGGCTGTAGCCGCCGTCGAGGACCGGGAGGAAATCGCCGCGGGCGGGCTTTTCGATCAGCACGGAGGCGACGTTGCCGCGGTTCCCGCAACGCCACACCCGCGACGCCTCGATGCCGCACCAGCGAACCGCCGGTCCCCCGAACGACTGGCTCGTCTCGTAGTTCAATCGCGGCGGCTGGAGCGTGGCCGAGCCCCGCCAATCGCGGAGGTTTTCCGCCGTCAGGCCGGCCAACGCGGGATGCCCCGGCACCCGCGGGAAGACCTGCCGCAGGCCGTACTCGGCAATGCGGAATCCTAAACGTTTTTCGAGCGCGTCGGGCGTTTGCTCGAAGACGATCACCTTCAGGCCATCGCGGACGCGGTTGAGGTCCGGTCCGGGACCGTCCGCCGCCAGAGCGCCTTTGCCGATAACGAGCACATCAAAAGTTGACAGGTCTGCGTCAACCTGAACCTTGTCGGCGCCGATCCGCAAGGTCTTCAACAGCGCGGCGGTCTCACCCTTGGGATCAAACAGTGCGATTTTCGCGGCTGATGGTTGTGCTGCAGGTTGTGGTGCAGGCGTCTGGCCTGCCTTCGGCAGCCGAACCGCCTCCGCCGCAGACCCAGCGGCGGACCCGGTCATCACGTCAATGGTGAAGGCGTCATTCTGCGTCTCGCCGCTGCTGAACCGCACCGTCAGATAAAGCGTGTGTTTGCCGGCGGCGATGTCCGGCGGCAGCGTGAACTTCAACGGCGGCCGCTTCTGCTCGCCGGTCAGCAGGGGGAACTTCCCCATCGCGCCAAAAACGGGCGTCCGGCTGTAGCCGGGCGTGAATTTCGGCTGGTCGAGCGACCAGTTATAATCGCACTCCACCAGTTCGCGGGAGTTGTTGATCACGACGAGCTGCTTCTCGACCGTCTCGCCCGGGCAGAAGTTATGGTCCTTGCTCGTAAATTCTCCCGCCTTCCCAGCGATGTAGGCCAGCAGCGGCCCGTTGTTTCTTAAGATGGCCTGCCCGTCGGCCGTCGGCTCCCAATCGCTTTGCCGGTAGGCCAGGTCCATCCGTTCGTACAGCTCGCCAACATAGTCCGCGCTGAATCCGGGCCGTTGCAGGCCATCCCAATCGACCTTGAGTTTTTGGCGGTCCTTGGCGACCCCCGGCCGCGGCCGCCAGAAGAAGTTGAATTCCCAGGGGGAAATCGCCGACACGCCCCAAGTCCGGAAGGCCCGCCAGTTCTCCGCCAGATACGAGCCGATGATCTCATGCTGGATGTCGAAAACCCGTGAGCCAACTTGATAGGGGTAATCCCAACGGTGCCAAAGCTGCCCTTCGCGGAACTGCCGGGCCTCCCAGCGGAGGTCGGTCTTCTCCGCCTCGCCGATCTGGTAGGCACGGTCGCCGAGGAACTGGGCGCTCCACTCGGCCACGCAGAATTCCCACGGCACGCGGGCCTCGCCGAAGGTCCGCACGCCCTTGTACCAGCCGCGATACATCGTCCAATCCCAGGTGCAGGGCACCATGTACTCGCAGGTGAACAGCGGCTTGACGCCCGTCGTGGCCCAATGCTCGAACCAGTCGTCGAGCTCCTGCGCGGGCGCCATGTTCGTGTAGAAGTTCATGTCGTGCATCGAACCCAGGTTGCCCGACGAATGGTGATAGACGATGCGGCTGGGGTCGAGCCGGGCCACGATCGCCTCGGCCGCCAAAGCCCCTTGGACGTTGTTCTCCGACCACGGGCCGCGGGGGCTGTGTACGCCGTCGATCAGGTCCGGGTTCACGTCCTCGTCGTAGCCGGTGGCGTTGTGGCTCATGGCGTAAAAGACCACGCTGGGGTGGTTGCCCGCCGCGGCGACGAAGAACTCCGCGTGCCGGGCGTAGCCGTTCCGCTCGGCCGCGTGCGGCATCTTCCAGTCATACTGGGCGAAGTGGGGCTGCGAGAAGGCGACGAGCATCCCCACGTCGTCGGCCGCGCGGAGGATCTCGGCGAAGCTGAGGTTGTCGCCCGGTTCGCAGCCGTAGTTGTGCGTATAGACGAAATTGATGCCGACCCCTTTGAGCCGCCGCAGGCTTTCCCTGGCCCCCGCGTAACTGGCCGTCAGGGCGCTGACCTGGGCGTTGTCCAGCGGCAGGGCCGAGAGGTAGATCCGCGTGCCGTTGAGATAGAAATCGCGGCCCTCGATCCAGAACTCGCGGAAGCCGAACCGCAGCGGAATCGCGGCGTCCACAAGCTGCTCGCCCTCCACCAGCGAAACGGCCGCCTCGTAGACGTTTTGCGGCGTGTGCACGTCCCAGAGTTTGTCGGGCTGCCATTTCCGCGTCATCTCCAATCGGCCGTTGCGGAGGTCTTCGGTGCGGAACGTCCGGCTGGTGAACTCCCGCACCGCCTGGCCGTGGTCGCTGATCACGACCCGCAGGGCGTAGGTTTTCTGGGCGCGAGGTTTTCCAAGGCCGCGCTCAGCGTGATCAGACCCTTACGGACGGAGGTGGCGACCTTGACCTCGCCGATGCGGGCGGCCGCCGGATCGCCGGCCAAGTAGACGTCGCCGCACAGACCGCGTCGGGCAACGCGGCTGGCCCCGCGGTGGGCCGAGTTGGTGTCATTGAACATGAGCATGACTTCCTGCAGCGGCCGGGCGACGACCCGCAGGCTCAAAGTGTGCTTGCCGCCGGGCTTGCAACAGGCGGTGATATCGACTTCGCCCGCGGGAAAGTAGGCCTCGCCCGCTTTCTTGCCGTCGACGAATACCGTGGCGCTCGAATTGAGGTACTCCAGGCAGACGGTGATGCGGCGACCGGTCCAACCGTCGGGCACGTCGATCTCGCGCTGGTACCAGGCCGCGGTCACGTCGCTCAGTTTCGCGTTTTTCCAACTGGGATGGGCGAAGACCGTCTGGCAGTCCTTTTGCATATAGTCGTTGACGCCCGGCCAGCAGCCAGGCACCTTGAAAAAGCCCCAGCCACCGGTCGGGACGACAACGGCTGCCGATGTCGATTGCCCGCTAGCGGGCTGCCAGCGCCAGAGGCCATTGATGCAGATTCGTTCGCGGGTGGGCGTCGTTTCATGGTACGCCCGATTGAAATCCCAAACGGCCCGCACGCCGTCGGGCAGCGGGGCCTCGTCGGCGGAGAAGGCCATGCCGGCTGAGACGCTAGCGAGCGATAAGAAGAGCAGACAAGCAACATGGATTTTCATGGTTTCTTTCCCCAGCACGTTCATGACGGTTCGAACAACATTGAATTTCGAGGCGACCCCACTTCGCTTGCAGTTTGTCGATCCACGATTAGCCGCGGAGCGGCTATTTCGTGGTTACCGAGGCGTAGTCCGCCAGGCCAATTCTGTTGAGTTCTTCCAGGATACTCCGGTCTTGCCGCGAATGCTACCATCCGCGTGGAAGTTGGAATTTTCCGGCTATGGCACGATCGGCCGCGCGGCCGCCGCGCGTAGGATAGGTATTCAACCTGTCATCCTCGTCCTCCGCAAACTACGCCTCCAATTCGCCGTCTGCTTCTGCGACGTTCCTCCGCTGTTCGTCGACAGGTTGCAAACCTATCCTACAAAGCGGTAACGTCGGAGACTTTGGTCTGTGCCGCTGGCTCAATATTATTGTCTGACATAGAGCCGGGCGAGTTCGTCTTCCCCGGCCAGCGCCCCGGTTGGTATCGGTCGGTATCTCTCGCCTCGCTCCGCCGCCCGCGCCATGGAGCGGCGCTGAAGCTCGCGGACATCAAGATGGTCTGCGACTTTCACTCTCTGCGTCATGCGTTCGCCACGCACCTGTTCGAGCATGGCACCGACATCCGCTACATCCGGAAGCTCTTCCACGCCAAGCTGGAGACGACCACGATCTACACCAAGGTGGCCGTGATCCGCCAGCAGCAAATCCAGAGCCCCCTGGATGTTCTCAATGCCAAGGCCCGGCCCGCCCTGGCTTTTCCCGCGCAGAAGGCCGCGGGGCGGATGCAGTTTGCCGTTCGCATGCGGCCCGGTGAGCCGACTACGGCCGACGCCGAGGTCATCATCTTCAGCGCGGATCGCTACGTCCACCTCGACGGCATAGTGGTCCGCGAGCCCCGGCCCGGCTGGGTCGCGCTGCAAGTGCCCCCGTTGGAGGCATGGGAGACCAAGCTAATTGGGCTCTTGCCCGAGCAGCGGGAGCGAGTGGAGGCGCCGGAGTTCTTCCAACTCGTACAGCAGCACGTCACCCGCCGTTTCCTGGCGCTGACGCACAAGGGGCCATAGGCGGTTAGTAGCGGCCTGCAAATCCGAGGAGATTCCGGCCATCGACGCTACCGCTACGTGTGGGCCTGCGCATGCGGTCCGCCTTACCCATTCTCGACTGGTGTAGATGGGGCTGGACCGCTCTTGAAGCCCCACTTTGGCGCGGTAGAATCGGCGCAGGAAACGGGTCCATGCAGCCTGCACCTACAGGGATTGGATCTCGCAGGCTCGCCCGTCACGGATGCGGGCGTGAAGAAGCTCCAGCAGGCATTGCCAAACTGCAAGATTGAATGGTCGCCGCCATTACTGCCCACCCGCTGAGCCGCTGTGCGGACGCCTTGGTCGTGGTGCTGGCCGCCGCGGAGCAGTAGAATGAGAGCTGGCTCGACGCTGATCGCTCCGGGCGGGGCGGCGTCGGCTGGGGCACAGCGCAGGAAAATTGCATGAGCAGCCGATTATCCATGACCTGGTTTAGGGCGCTCGCGTGCGTGGCTTTGTCACCATCGCCACTTCTGTGTGGGGCCGAAGCGGAGAAGAATATCACACCCGACGAAGCGAAGGCGATGATCGTTCGCTTCATATCGAGCCCCGAGGGGGCCAAGTTGGGGTTTCGAAACATGGGCAGCGGTCCGGCAAGTCCCGCCTCGGCCTACACTCCGTTCCTCGACCCGCAAAGCAATCAGATCAGACTGCAGCAATGGAGGGTCGATCCCGTTAAACGAACCGTGATCGTGCCGTCCGCCGATTCGCAGGTAGAAGGCTCCTTCGTGAAAGAGGGGAACCGGTACGTCATCAAGGACGCCCGCGAAGTCAAAGTCGCCAGGATCAAGCGCGACGAAGCAAAGGCGATGATCCTCCGCTTCCTCTCCAGTGCAGAGACAGCCAAGCTGCCGCCATGGGTCGCCCAGTCGCGGAAGGCGGTCGAAGCGAGCGAGTCAGATGTTCTGTCGCTGTCTGAATCGTTATTTGGGAGGATCGACGTGGGGCCATGGTCGGTCGATTCGCACGCGGAAACCGTCATGCTGCCAACGGACCATTCACAGTTGAGCGGGATCTGCAAGCGAGAGGGTAAGAACTATGCCGTCGGGAACGTCATGGTAACGGAGATTCGGACGATTACGCCCGCTGAGGCCAAGGCAATGATCCTCCGGTTCATTTCAACTGAGCAGGCGGGCACTCTCCCGGATTTGCCGAGGTTGCGCAAGATTGTCCAAAACGCGAAACCCTCCCTCGGGCGTGACGGCGATATCAACCTGGGGCCATGGATGATCAATACGATGACACACGAGGTTCGTATAATCGTATCGAGCGCCCGCGAACTTTACGGCGTGTTTGTGAAGGAAGGCCGGACGTATTCCATCTTTTTCACGGCCGAGATCGAGATCCGTCGGAAGGTCGAGTGAGGACGACCGCTGAAATCACGAATGGGACCGTTGTCGAATTGCAAAATTGAGTGGTCGCCGTTCCGCCCGCTGAGCCGCTGCGCGGACGCCTTGCTGGTGGTCCTTGATAGAATAGAAAGAAGTTCGGGCTTGGCTGGCGTCGGATGGTACGGCGTCGGCCAGCCGATCCGTTGGCCGAGCCAAGAAACGCGCGTCATGGAACAGTCAGACAACCATCCCGAGTCGACGTATACCGGCGATTCTACGCCAGATATGCCGATCAAGCGGCCAACTATGGGAAGACTTCTGCCCGAACGCTTGGTTGCTAGATCAGTTGCCCTCGGCGCTATTGCCGGGCTGGCAGTGGGGATAGTCGATGGGGTCGCAGATTACATCAAGCACCCAGTCGAAGCGAAGACACCTTTCCTACCTATCTTCATGGCGTTTCTCGCCCTCATAGGCATGGCCCTTGGATTGGTGGTCGGGCTAGCGCTGAAGGTCATCCGTGCCGTATTCCGCGCTCAATAAAAGATGGCGAGAGATCGGCACATTGCCGCCAACCCGCAGCCGCAGAGCGAGTCGCCGTGCGGGCGGTGGGAGCATGGTGAGCTGATTGGAGATTCAACTCGATTCGAGTAGGCAGGGTGCGGCGTCGGCCGTGGCATGTGTTAGTCGAGCCAATTATGGGCAGAATCCTTTGCACAAAACACAGTGCCCAAGCGATTAGCCTGGTCTGCCCACACATCGAGCAAGATGTCCTGGCACGGCGGCAGATTGATGTCGTGATTCGCGTGGACGCTGAATATCTCGGCGACCTGGGGTGGACCGTTCGTCTGTGCCAAGAGTGCGCCGCTCGAAATGGGTTCTCTGCGTCAGTCGTACTCCATGGCGACGAAGGGATGAATCTCGCTTCTGAAATTGAGGAGCGGCAGCCAGTTTGCAACGTGTGCCTCCGGGAGTCGAGATTGCGGGAGAACTGCGACTAACAAGCCACGACCGCAAAGTCGCTGCGCGGCTGCCGCTTGCTGGTGCAGGGCTTTGCGGCCCCTCAGCCCCTCCCCCCGGCCTCGTGGATGCGGGGCTGATCAGCGGTGGACAGCCGATGAGTTTTGCCGCCGCCGCGTTTGAGGCTGCTGCGGAACTCCGCTGGCAGTCGTGGCACAGGGCACCCTTCTTATGGCGGTAGTCCGAAATGCGAATCTGGCCCCGAACTTGCCGTTGGCATCGGCGCGACAGTATACTACGGCGAGCGGCGAAAAAGCTCGTGTCAGGCAGAGAGTTTCGGCCCACCCAGCCCGAACCGGAGGTAATCGCAATGGCACAATTCAGACCACTTGTGACGCCCAGAACGTGCAGCGTGTTCGCCATACTGTCATCGCTCGTTTGTTCTGCTGCCGGAATATGCTTCCTGGCGTTGTTTGCTTCGTCCGCAGGCACGGGCATCGTGTTTTATCAGGTGGCGTTGCGCAGAATGATGTTGGCGATGGGGGTTTACGCTGTCGGCGCTCTGGGCACGGTAGCGTTCTCGATTGCCGCGCTCGTGCGACGCGAAGGTGCTTCGCGCATGCCCTTGGTTTCGCTTGTGCTGGCAATTTGGCCATTGCTATATGTCGGTGGGAGTATGATCGCAGAGCCGGCCCCAGAACAGCATAATTACCCCACGAAGGGAACCGGGTGGAGCCACGGCCGAGATTCGGCACCAGGGGAACCGCGAGTGAACAAGGTAGAGCGGAAATAGCTGCCAACACGGCCTGGCTCGCAAAGTCCGTTGCGCGGACCACGCTGCGCGTGGCGAGCGCGCCACCCGTTGGCGGCGACCTGCGAGTTCAACTCCTGCCCAAGGGGAAGGCGGTCGGTGATGCAAGGCTCTTTGAGTTGTCCGTTGGATAGGGCATGTGGCGGCATGCGGCTATGGCTAACAGAACTTCTCAACGGATTCGCAGACGCACGTGGTTGAAATGGCTGCTGCTCGCCATCATTGTGGTCTTGCGCAGCGTTCCTGCGGGAGCCGTAGACGGGCCACTGGCGGACGGCTGGAGGCTGTGCGAGAATGGCAACTGACGGACAGACTGCGGTAATCTTGCGGAGGGCCTGCGACTCAACGGGCCGAGGCCGATGGAAATGGCCGAAATCGCCGCAATCCCGACATTCCGCGACTCCGTCAATATTGGAAACCGCAAAAAAACCGCTTGCCTTGAAGGGCGACCAGGCCACTTCCAACCACGCCGCGTCTTGACGTTGAATCCACTTCCGCACGGGGAGCCCGACATGAACACGAAGCTCGCGAGCGCACAACTGCAGTACCTTGGAATCGTGATCCTGGCCCTGGCCGCCCTCGCCCGGCCGGAGCGGGCAGGCGCCCTCGCCCCAATTCCCGAAGAGTTCGACGCCGCCCACCGATTCACCGTCACGAAACTCTTGAGCACCGAGGCGGCCGAACTGCCGTTCTCGTTCGTCTATGCGGGCAAGCCGTCAGGCCAGTTGCTCAAGACGTGGCGGCGGAGCGCAAAGAGCGAAGACCTGGACGCCAACCGCCGCCGCACGACCGTCGAGTACCTCGAGCCGAAATCGGCTCTCCAAGTACGCTGCGAGGCGATCGAGTACCGCGATTTCCCGACCGTCGAGTGGACGCTTTACTTCAAGAACACTGGCGCCGCCGAAACGCCGATCCTCGAAAAGGTCCTGTCGCTCGATACGGCGTGGCAGCGCTCGGACGACTGCGAGTTCCTGCTCCGCCATGCCGTCGGCTCACCGGCAAACCGGTCGGACTATGGTCCGCTGGAAACCCCACTGGGGCCCGGGGCCTCGAAGCGGATTGCCGGCGCCGGTGGCCGCCCGACCAACAGTGACTGGTCCTACTGCAACCTCCAGCAGGGCGACCGCGGTACGATTATCGTCGTCGGCTGGCCGGCCCAGTGGGCCGGCGAGTTCGTCCGCGACGCCGCCCGCGGCATCCGCGTCCGCGCCGGACAGGAGGTGGTTCATACGAAGCTGCTGCCGGGCGAGGAGATCCGCAGTCCGCTCATGGTGATGCAGTTCTGGCGCGGCGACCGTAGCCGCTCGCAGAATCTCTGGCGGCGGTGGATGATGGCCCACAGCATGCCCAGGCCGAGCGGCAGGTTGCCCCCGCCGCAGTTCGTGGCCTCCAGCTCGCGGGCCTACGGAGAGATGATTGGCGCCAACCAGCAGAACCAGATCATGCACATCGACCGCTACCTGGAGGAAGGGCTCAAGCTCGACTACTGGTGGATGGACGCCGGCTGGTACATCCAGCAGCACGGCTGGCCGCAGGTGGGCACGTGGGAGGTCGATCCGAAGCGGTTCCCCCAAGGCTTCCGTCCCATTAGCGACCACGCCGCACGCGAAGGGGGTCAAGATCCTGGTTTGGTTCGAGCCGGAGCGTGTTGCGCCCGGCACGTGGCTCTACGTGCACCATCCGGAGTGGCTCTTGCACGCGTGGCCGGGCAAGGAACATCCGCTGGCCGGCTTGCGCGGCTGGGCCTCCGGTAGTGAAGGCGAGCCGTGCGTCAGCCGCAATACATCACAGAAGACCCTGGCGATGGCCAATATCCGCTGGGAACCGGGGCAACTCTCGTTTCACCCGGGCCCGAAGGGCGAATACAGCGTGGTGCGGTGGACCGCGCCCACGGCCGGCGAATATGCAGTCCATGCCGCCTTTCGCGGCATCGACCAGCAGACCACGACCGACGTACACCTTCTCGATTGTGGCCGCGCCGTCTTCGACGACTGGATCAACCTCCACGGACACGGCCGCCAGACCGCCTACGACGGTAAGCTCACGGCCGCCAAAGGCGACACGCTTGACTGCGTCGTCGGCTTCGGCAACGGCACGTACGTCTGCGACTCGACGGGCCTGGAATTCCGCGTGACCGGCCCGGCGGGCGAGACCTACGATGCCGCGAAGCAGTTCGACACGGAGCACAATCCCCACGGCCCGTGGGGCTACGGCCAGTTGAAGCCGGGCCCCTCGCCCCAGAGCGCCACCTTCCGGCCCTACGACCGACGCACGCAGGCCGACGACGACAGCATGCGCCTGCTGAACCTCGGCGACGCGGCGGCGCGACGATGGCTCACCGAACGCGTCGATAAGCTCCTAACCGAGCAGGGCATCGACCTCTATCGCCAGGACTTCAACATGGACCCGCTGGCTTTCTGGCACGCGGCCGATGCCGAAGACCGTCAGGGCATCGCCGAGAACAAGCACGTGTGTGGCTACCTGGCCTACTGGGACGAACTGCGGCGACGGCATCCTAACATGCTCATCGATTCCTGCGCCAGCGGTGGCCGCCGCAACGATCTGGAGACCATGCGCCGCGCCGTGCCCCTTTGGCGGAGCGATTACGCCTTTGAGCCGATCGGCCACCAGTGCATGACCTACGGCATCTCGCTGTGGCTCCCCTATCACGGCACCGGCACGGTGGCCAGCTCCGGGGCGCCGTATTACGGCGGCGGGCTGACGGCCATCGAGCCCTACGCGTTCTGGAGTAACGCCGCACCGAGCCTCAGTAGCGGAATCGACGTCCGCGTGCGCCAGATCGATTACGACGCCTTGCGGCGGCTGTATCGCCAGTGGCGGCAGTTCAGCAAGTTCTACTACGCCGATTTCTATCCACTGACGCCCTACACACAGGACAACCATGCGTGGATCGCCTGGCAGTTCAACGACCCGGAGCACGCCGCAGGGGCCATCCAGGCGTTCCGGCGGGCCGAGTGCGGCGACGAGGAAGCGCGCCTTCGCCTCCACGACCTGGTGCCCGAGTCAACCTACGAGATCACCTCGCTGGAGCAGCCCGGCACGGCGCGTGCCACCGGCCGCGAGTTGATGACCGTGGGCCTACGGATCGTCCGGCGCGAGAAGCCCGCGGCAGCCGTCGTGCTCTACCGTCGGGCGAAGTGATGGACTGCCGCCGACTATCGCCTGCCACCGCGCAGGCGACCGCCCAGGGCGTTGGGAACTGCGGGTGCGAAAACGACGCCCGAGAAAAGCCAACGGGCTCCTCATCGGGCTTTAGCGCGGCTTCACCGTGGTCTCCTCCGCCTCCAACTCGCGGTTAATCTCGCGGACGAGGAACTGCGGATCAACCGGTTTTTCGAACCAGCGGTCTACGCCGTCGGGACCGGTGGGAATGTTCCAATTCGCCGGCGAGCTGCCGCTGACGGCGAAGATCTTCAAGTGATCGAGGGCATGGTTCTTGCGAATCCGCCGCAGCACCGTCGGACCGTCGCAATTGGGCATGACCATGTCCAACAGCACGAAGTCGGGCCGGCTCTGGCACGACAGATAATCCAACGCGGCGCCGCCGTCGCCCACCGTCTCCACCTGGAATCCCGAGTTGCGGAGGAAACCGGCCAGCAGTTGCCGCTCGTTGGCGTTGTCTTCGACCAAGAGGGCCCGATGGTGTCCAGTTGGCAGCACAGCGGGCGGCGGGCCGAATGGTTCAGCCACCGGCACGGCCGTCGCGACCGGGAAACGTGGACGGCCATCGTCCTCGATCATGCGGAAATCTTCGAGCACCCTCTGCAGGAGTCCAGCGGCCGCCTCAATCCGGTCGGCATCAAGGTAGCGGCGGATCAACTGCATTCTCAGGTTGGCCACTTGCAGCCAGTTGCGGATGCGGTGCATCAGCTTGCCGGAGGGATCGTTGACGCCGCCGTCCACGATCGCGGAGAATTTCCGCCGCGTTTCGGCGATTTCGCCTCGGAGCACGGTAATATGGGAAGGCAATTCAAGCCCCAGACGGACCGTGCTTCCCTTGATGGCTGCGACCTGGAGAACGATGTCGAGTTCGGGAAATACGAGGGTTTCGCCTTCACGGCGAGAGAGAACCAGCATGGCAGGTGTCCTTTCCTAATGGCGGTCGGGCACTTCGGCGTCGTCGCCGATCATCCTATTTTGCCCGACGTAAACCGACTACAGCACCCCCCTAATAGGTGCGCGTAGCCATGGCGACCGCTTGCTTGGCTTCCCTGCCGGCCGAACCCCAATTGTGAGGGGCGAGCAGTCCTTGCCCGCGCAATCGGCCTCGAATAATCGACGTTTTATAGGATATCGAAAAACGGAGCAAGGGCAGTTTTTCCGGCGGATGGCCATATGGCCATCGAATATGACATCGGGCGGCGTGCCAGTTCGCCGTATGCTATAAAAGGCAGCGGTAAACGGCAGGCTGGAACAAGCTCGCGCAGTTCCGGCAGAACCCAGGGAATTGAGGCCTGAGATTTGAGCTACGCATCGCCGGCCGACGCGGCGTTGAATCGCCGGGCAACGAAAACGAAAGAAATCATAACGGGGACCATCATCGCGGCGTAGAGGCCAAAGTAGACGTCCGGCGAGAGCCGCACAGAGAGGCTGCCGAGCGTAATCGTTTGCCCGTAGTGCGGCGTGACCAGGGCGTTCAAGAAATCGCCGCAGGCCATAGTCATCAGCCAGCAGCCTGTGACAAAACCCTTCATCGAGGCTGGCGCCGCGGTAAACGCAAGCTCCAGCCCGACTACGGAAATGCAGACCTCGGCCGTAGTGACTACGAAGTAGGCCGAGACGAGCCACCATGCCGAGACACGGCCGTCCGCTTCCGCGCGGAGCCCAGCGACCGTCAGGATCAACGGGGTCGCCAGCGTGAGGACGAAGCCGATCATCATCTTGTCAGTCGGCCGCAAATGCAATCCGGCCCGGGCCAGGAGCCGCCACACGATCGCCACCACCGGGACCAGCACCATGACCAGGATCGGATTGAGCACCTGGAACTGGTCGGCCACGACCGGGCCGCCCAACAGCGACAAGTGCAGGCGGTCGCGGAGAAAGGCCACAAGGCCCGCCTGCCAGGTGCCCGGGGCGAAGGCGAAGACATTCAGATCGACGTGGTCCCGCGAAAAAGGATCCAGGTGTTGTCGTACTGCTCCAACACGCTCCAGAAGAAAACGATCACGGCGAACAGCCCGAGAATCCTTCGCAGCACCCGCCATTGCTCGCGGCGCTCCTGCGGAGCGGCGCGAACCCGCCGGATCGTCTCTTTGGCGTAGAACGGCTTGCCCAGGACGAAGAGCGTAAAGGCCGCGAACATCAACCCTGCGGGAAAGAGGAAGGCCACGCGGTAGCCGTAGGCATTGCGGATCAACGGCACGGCGAACGACGAGGCGAACGACCCGCTGTTGATTGCCACGTAGAACATGGCAAACGCGTCGCTCCGCAATTGCGACTGTCCCGGACGTTGCTGGTCGTAGGTCAGTCCCATCAGCGTGGAGATATTCGGCTTGGTCACTCCCGCCCCCATGGCCAGAAGCGCCAGCGCCAAGAGCAGGCAGGGCACGTTTTCAAAGCCGATGATCACGTGGCCAAGGATATACGGCAGCGAGAAGGCGACGATCGCGCGATACTTGCCGAAATAGTTGTCGGCGAGAAAACCGCCCGCCAGCGGCAGGAAGTAACAGGCGGCCTTGAAGTAATTCATCCAGGCGCTGGCCGAGCCGTTGTCGAATCCCAGCCGGTCGATCATATAGAGCAAAAGGATCGCCTTCATGCCGTAGAAGGAGCAACGCTCGGCGAATTCGCCCCAGAAGAAAAAGGCCAGGGCGAGGGGATGCGAAGTCCGCATCGGCCTTTCGGCCAGCGGCGCCGCGGCGTCTGGGGTGACCGTGCTGGCGGGCAACCGATCCGTCATCCTCGCGCTCAATTCCGGGGAAGGGTCATGTTGGCGAGATTGACGCCCAAAACTTTGCCGCCCAGATCGGTGAGGAACACCAGGTGCTCGTCGGCGTACAGCCCCGCAGGAAACGCGAAGACGCTGCGATTGACGGGCGTGAGTCGATAATCGCAGAGGTTTTCGGTCATCGCGTACAGATGCCCGTGCCGGACCGAAACAACCAGGGGGATGAAGGCGGGACCGTAGCTGCCGATATAGGTCTTCCACAGGGGGCACGGCTCAGCCGCGGCGGCGGGCGCAACCCGTGTGAATCTCTGCCCCGCAGCCGTGACGAAGGCCGGCGCCTTCCCGTCGTGAGCCGGTTCGAACGTGGCGGGAGAACGGTCGAAGACGCGGCCGTCAAGGAGGAACTTCAGCGGCCCGACGGGGATGCACTGGACGGGCTGTCCCCCGATGCGGCCGATCAACTGGCCGTCGCGGACCTCCAAATCCGCCCAAGTGCTTGCCGATTCATATTCGCCAGCGAAAGTGGCCAGGGCGTCGGTCGGCAGGGCGATAGGGGCGGGTGGCGGCGTCAGCGGCTCGCCGCACTTGGCCTCCAGCATCAGGCCCAAGGCCAGGCTCGACAGGCGGCCGACGTTGCCGTTGACGATGTCGTCGTTGCACATCAGCACGGCGCCGATTTTCTCTTCCGGCAGGAGGACCAGCGAGGCGCTATGCCCGTAAACGGCGCCGTTATGGGAGATCGACCGATGCTTGCCGAACTTGCCGACCATGAAGCCCAGCCCGAAGCCGGCTTTCTCCTTCGTCAATTGCGGCGTCCACATTTGATCGAGCGTGGACCGCGACACGATCGGCCCGCCATCGACCTTGCCGCCGGCGGCGAGCATCGAGACGAATCGCGCGAGGTCTTCGGCAGTGGTGAAGAGGTTGCCCGCGGGAAGTGTGCCGAGATCGAAGACGGGCGCCTCCCGCTCCACCATGCCGCCACGTCCGTCGGCCACTTGCATGTAGGACTTTGCCAGCCGCTGCCGCTCAATGCCCGACAGGAGGAACGAGGAGCTCTTCATGCCCAGCGGCTCGAGCACGTGCTCCTGCTGGTATCGGGCGTAGTCCACGCCGGCTACCGTGGCGACGATCTGGCCGGCGATCGAGGGCCCGATGTTCGAATAGCGGGTTTTGGTGTCGGGCGGGTTGACCAGCACGCAGGAACGTATCGAGGCCACGGTGTCCGGCAGGCCCGGCTCGCGGAAATCGAAGTAGCCGCCCACAGGCGCTTCGCGAATCATGCCCGAGCGATGGCAAAGCAGGTGCCGCAGGGTGACGGCGGGAGCATTCTCGAAGGGGACCACGATCTTGAACTGCGGCCCGTAGCTCTCGATTGGCGCGTCGAGGTCGAGCTTGCCGCGCTCGACCATTTGCATCACCGCCACAGCGTTGAAGAGTTTCGAGATCGAGCCGCGCGAAAGATGCTGTCGCGCTGGACATTGCCAAACGCGGCCGAATAAACGACTTGCTGGTCGTCCACCAGGGCGAGGGAAAGGCCGTGCAAGCGGTGCGCGGTCAGCTCCTCGCGGACCGCCCGCTCCAGTTTGGCAATCGACTTGTGGTAATCGGCAGTTGGGCGGGGTTTTTGGGCCGCCGCGGACGTTTCCAAAGTGGAACACATGGCAATCGCAGCCAGAAGGACCATGCGGATGGTTTGCATGCGGGCCTCGTCAGCTTTTCGAGGATTGAACTACGGAACGATTCTACGGGCTGCCGCTGCACAAGTACAGGGATTTGATATTGTCCGAGTTCATATTTCGAGTGGGCATTGGGGTAGTCTCCATGACCCCACCCGGCTAGTCCGGGTTGGGTCTGCGGTTCTCCCTGCTCCCGGGCAGTAGCCGTCAATCTCGTTCACCAACCCGGACGAGCCGGGTGGGGTCAGAACGCTGGTTGACCCCGGTGCCGCAGGCACATACATTTCATGAGTCATAGTCCCGCCGCCCGCCTGTCGCGAATGGCATTCTATCCTCGAGGAAAACCGCTCATGAGGTTGCCGCCAGTGAAGATTTTGGTGCCAGCGCTGCTGGCATTGAGTTGGGCCCTGCTTGCCACGGGCGTCGCACGGGCCAAAGATATGGAACCTCCCTTCGCCCGACGACAGAAAGTGCCGCCGCTGCCCGCCGGCCTGACCTGGCTGAACACGGCCGGACCGCTGGAACTGCACGACCTGCGGGGGAAGTTCGTCCTGCTGGACTTCTGGACCTTCTGCTGCATCAACTGCATGCACATCCTTCCGGAGTTGCACAAGCTAGAACAGGCCTGGCCCAAGAATCTCGTGGTCATCGGAGTTCATTCGGCCAAATTCAGCAGCGAGCAGAACACGCAGAACATCCGCGCCGCCATCCAGCGCTACAAGATCGAACATGCCGTAATCAATGACGCCCGGCACGAACTTTGGAACTTCTTCGGCGTGCAGGTCTGGCCCACCGTGATCCTCATCGATCCTGAAGGCTACGCCGTGTGGGGAACGACCGGCGAGATCACCTCCGAGCAGGTTGATAAAGTGATCCGCGCGGCGATCCCCTACTATCGCGAAAGGAAACTGCTGGACGAAACGCCGCTGCGTTTCAACATGGAACGTCAGGCGGCCGTTGCCACGCCGCTGCGGTTCCCCGGCAAGGTCCTCGCCGACGAGGCCTCCGACCGGCTCTTCATCGCCGACAGCAACCACAACCGCATCGTTGTCGCCCGGCTCGATGGCACGCTGGTTGACGTAATCGGTTCCGGGGTTGCCGGACGCACCGACGGCGATTTCCACGCCGCCCAGTTCAACCAGCCGCAGGGCATGGCCTTGAACGGCAATGAGCTCTTTGTGGCCGATACGGAAAACCACGAGATCCGCCGGGTGGACCTGGCTACACGTCGGGTGGCCACGGTCGCGGGCACGGGCCGTCAAAGCCGGCAGACCGTCGCAGCGGGCCGGCAGACCGATCCCCTCCGCACGGCCCTCAGCAGCCCATGGGACCTGCTCGCACACGGCGACGACCTTTTTATCGCCATGGCGGGCTGTCACCAGATCTGGCGGATGCGATTGGACGGTTCGGCGATCGGCCCCTATGCCGGCAACGGACGCGAAGACATTGTCGATGGGCCCCGGTCGGCACGGGAGGCCTACCAGCCTGGCACGGCCTCGTTCGCGCAGCCCAGCGGCCTGGCCAGCGACGGGACATGGCTCTACGTGGCCGATAGCGAAGGCAGTTCCATCCGGGCGGTGCCGTTGAATCCCCGGGCGGAGGTCCGCACGCTCGTCGGCACCGCGCAACTGCCGACCGCTCGGCTGTTCACTTTCGGCGACGTGGACGGCCCTGCCGGGCAAGCCCGCTTCCAGCATCCGCTGGGCCTGGCCTATTATCAGGGTCGGCTCTATGTGGCCGACACTTACAACGACAAAATCCGCGTCGTGGATCCGAGGGACGGGAACACGCGGACCTTGGCGGCCACGGGGTTTTCCGAACCGGCAGGGCTTTCCGCAGCGGCGGGCCGGCTCTTCGTGGCCGATACGAACAACCACCGGGTGTGCACCATCGACTTGAAAACGGCGCATGTATCGACATTGGCAATCGCCGGACTGAAGCCGCCCGAGCCGCCGGTCGCGGCGAAGCGGTCCGCCGAAAACGTGGAGAAGCTGCCGCTGCAGGTCGTCCGCGCGGAACGTGGCGATATCCGACTCCGCGTGGAACTGGAGTTGCCGCCGGGCTTTAAGATCAACCCGTTGGCCCCGCTGGAATATCGTCTCGAGGCAGTCAAGCCCGAAGATGGAGACGAATCCAGGCCAATTGTCCGGGCCGGCTTCGATAAGCCCGTGCGGATCGAAAAACCAGCGACCGACTTCGAGATTCGTCTGCCGGTCATCGGACAGTCGGGTCGGGATGTCGTGCTGGTGACGGTAGACTATTACTATTGTCGGGAAGGGGCCGAGGGAATTTGCAAGGTCGGCAGCGCCGCCTGGCTGGTGCCGGTGGAATTGTCGGCTGCGGCGGGGCAGGATGTCGTTCGTCTGCGACACCGCGCAAAGTGATTTAAGGATGGCGCCTACTGGGCGTGCGACCCCCTTGCCGCCCGCGGCAATAAGCACCCCAAAAGAACTACGCAAATCCCAAAGGGACCCGTTCCAAAGCCGTGGAAATCGTGTATAATAGCCTCTTTATCAATCAAGCCCGATCTGAATAGGTGTTTTCTCCGATGGCCAAGAGCAAGAAGAAGTCGGAAACGGTGTTTCTCGTCTGCAAAGAGACCGGCGAACACAACTACACGCTGAAGCGCAAGCCAGGCGGCGAGAAGTTGACGCTGAAGAAGTACTGCCCGACGTGCCGGAAACATACCGAGCACAACGAGAAGAAGAAGTAAGCGGCTGCTGTTTCCGGATGGCCGCGCCTGTGGGCCGCGCGAAACGAGCCCACCCATGATCGACGCCCTCACTCCCTGCCCCTCTCCCGGAAGGTGAGGGGAGGTTGGCCGCCTACGACGGATCGTTCCCATGGCCAAACGCTGGCATATTCGTTCCCACGATCCCGTGAGCATCGCCTCGCTGCAGCGCACGGCGGGCGTGTCCGACGTGGTGGCCCAACTGCTGATCTGCCGCGGCATCACCGATCCCATCAAGGCCCGGTCGTTTCTCGATCCAAAGCTCAGCGACCTCTACGATCCCGGAAACTTGCCCGGTTGCCGCGAAGCGGCCCAAAGGATCCATGCGGCCGTTCAGGCCCAGCGGAAGATCGTGATCTACGGCGATTACGACGTTGACGGCATGACGGGCACGGCCGTGCTCTATTTGTGCTTGAAGCTCTTGGGTGCCCAGGTCAGCTACTATGTGCCGCACCGCGTCGACGAAGGCTACGGACTGAACTGCGAGGCCGTGCGCTCGTGGGCCGACGGCCGGGCGTCGCTGATGATCACCGTTGACTGCGGCATCGGCGGCGTCGCGGAGGCCGCCACCGCACGCGACTGCGGCCTGGAATTGATCATCACCGACCACCACACCATCGGCGCCGAACTGCCGCAGGCTGCGGCGATCGTCCATCCGCAGTTGCCCGGCGATTATCCCTTCGGCGGACTGAGCGGGTCGGGCGTGGCCTTGAAGCTGGCATGGGCCGTTTGCCAGCAGGCCAGCGGGGCCCAGAAGGTCAGTCCGCGGATGCGGGATTTCCTCGTCCAGGCCGTCGGCCTGGCGGCCGTGGGGACGATTGCCGACGTCGTGCCGTTGGTAGACGAGAACCGCGTTCTGGTCTACCACGGACTGGAGAGCCTCGCTCGTTGCCCGAGCCTGGGGCTGGCGACGCTCATGAAGATCGCCAAGATCGAGCCCAAGGTCAACGGCGACGGCAGGCCCCGCTTGGACAGCGAGGACGTCGGCTTTGCCCTGGCCCCTCGATTGAACGCGGCGGGGCGACTGGCCCAGGCCCAATTGGGCGTGGAACTGCTGGTGACCGATCGGGCCGATCGCGCCCTGGAACTGGCCCAATACATCGATCAGCTCAACGGCAGCCGGCAGACGCTGGAGCGGAGCATCCAGCTTGCCGCCGAGAAGCAGATCGACGAGCACTTCAACGAGGCCGATGATCCGGCCTTTGTGTTGGCGGATCGCGGCTGGCATGCGGGCGTCATCGGCATTGTGGCTGGGCGGCTGGCCGAGAAGCACCATCGTCCCGTGGTGCTCATTTCCCTCGATCCGCTGGGCAATCGACCGGGAATCGGCTCGGCGCGGAGCATCCCCGGCTTCAACCTGCACGCCGCGCTGGAGGCTTGTAGCGAATGCCTGCTGACCCACGGCGGCCACGCGGCGGCGGCGGGAATGAAGATCGAGGAAGATAAGATCGAGGCCTTCCGCACCGCGTTTTGCGAAGTGGCCACCGAAGAGATCAGCCAGCAGCAACGCGTGGCCGACCTGCTGATCGACGCCGAGTTTCCGCTTGAGCGCCTTCACCACCAAGACCGTCTATCAGATCGAGCGGTTGGCGCCGTTCGGGCAGCACAACATGCGGCCTTTGCTCTGCGCTACGGGAGCGAAGCTGGACGGGCCGCCCAAGGCGATCGGGGCGGGCGGGCGGCATCTCTCCCTGCGGCTTTCACAGCACGGCGTGAGCCTGCGGGCGGTGGCTTTTGGCGCGGCGGAATGGGCCGAGCCGATGGCGGCGGCAACGCGGCCCATCGATATCGCCTTCCGCCCCGTGATCAACGCCTACCAGGGGCGGCATAATGTCGAATTGCATCTGGTCGATTGGCGCGAGGGAACTTAGGGCTTGGGTGAATGAGCTAAGACCGAAGACCTAAGGCCTAAGATCATGTCCGACGCCGAACTCCGACGCGACAAGCAAATCATGCTGCGAAGGCATCTGCAAGGCCGCGGCATCTTCGATCGCCGCGTGCTGGATGCCATGGCGAGGGTGCCCCGCGAGAAATTCGTCGACGAATCGTTGCAGGCTGATGCCTACGCCGATCGGGCGCTGCCGATCGCCTGCGGGCAGACGATCAGCCAACCGTACATAGTGGCCTTGATGACGCAGGCCCTGCGTTTGCGGGGTGGGGAGCGGGTGTTGGAGGTCGGTACGGGAAGCGGCTACCAGGCGGCCGTCCTGGCTGAGCTTGCCCGAGAGGTCACGAGCGTCGAACGGCACGCGGCCCTTTCCCAACAGGCGGCGACGCGGCTGGCGGCCCTGGGCTACCAGCGGGTCACCCTGGTCGTGGGCGACGGCACGCTGGGCTGGCCTGCCGGCGCGCCTTACGACCGCATCATCGTCGCCGCGGCGGCGGCATCCACCCCAAAACACCTCATCGATCAGCTCGCCGAGGGCGGCCTCCTTGTAATTCCCGTCGGAAATCGCGATCAACAGACCTTGCAGGTGGCTGGCAAAGTGGGCGGCGAGGTCCGCGTCGAACCGCTTTCTGTCTGCCGCTTTGTGCCGCTGGTGGGTGAGGAAGGTTGGACCGACGAGCAGTAAACATTAAAATTCCGAGTTTACCCCAGGAGATTTCCCATGTTGTCGCACAGCGTCTTCTTTACCCTTAACGATAATTCCCCCGCGGCCGTCCAACGGCTGTTAACTGCTTGTAAGACCTATCTCGATGGCCATCCGGGCACGTGTTTCTTCGCCGTGGGGACGTTGGCCGGCGAATACCGGCGGCCGGTCAATGATCGGGCCTTTGACGTGGCCTTGCACGTCGTTTTCACCGACCACGCCTCGCACGACGCCTATCAAAAGGCCCCGCGGCACCTGGAGTTCATCGAAGAGAACCAGGCGAACTGGAAGCAGGTCCGCGTTTTCGACGCCGACGTGGAGTGACTCCCAGCAATAGGTGGTGGAATACATTGCCACAAGATAGCGTTTTCGGCGGCAACCAGCTAAAATAAGACGCTTCGATTTCCCGCCCGGCCCCGGAGGACTGCCATGCAGGTGGACGTTCAACAAATCAAGCAGCTCGTCGCGGAAAAGGCCGACCTCGTCCACCGCCTCCAGAGCGAGCTGGCGAAGACGATCGTCGGCCAGCAAGAGATGATTTCCCGCCTTCTGGTGGGTCTGCTCACCCACGGACATATCCTCCTGGAGGGTGTGCCGGGGCTGGCCAAGACGACGGCGATCAAGTCGCTGGCCCAAGCCCTTGCGACCCGCTTCCAACGCATCCAGTTTACGCCCGACCTGCTGCCGGCCGACCTCGTGGGCACGATGATCTACGTGCCGGGCGAGGGCACTTTTCGCACCCGCAAGGGCCCCATCTTCGCCAATTTTATCCTCGCCGACGAAATCAACCGCGCCCCCTCGAAGGTGCAGTCGGCCTTGCTGGAGGCTATGCAGGAAAGACAGGTGACGATCGGCGAGCAGACGTTTCCCCTGGATGGCCTGTTCCTGGTCATGGCCACCCAGAACCCGATCGAGCAAGAGGGCACGTATCCCCTGCCCGAGGCCCAGGTCGATCGCTTCATGCTCAAGATCAAGATCACTTATCCCGAGCCGCAGGAGGAGCGGAAGGTGCTCGACATGGCCATGGATGGCACGGCGCGGCCCGTCCAGCCGGTGCTGACGCCCGACGACATCTGCCAGATGCAGGAAGTGGTGAAACTGGTCTATGTCGACGACCAGGTGAAGAACTACATTCTCGCCCTGGTTCAGGCCACCCGCGACCCGGCCCGCTTCGATCTGCAAGGACTCGTGGCGTTGATCGACTACGGGGCCTCGCCGCGGGCCTCGATCTGCCTCGGCCTTGGCGCCCGGGCGGTGGCCTTCCTCCAGGGACGCGGTTACGTGACACCCCAGGACGTCAAGGACATCGCCTTCGATGTGCTGCGGCACCGCGTGATCCTCTCCTACGAGGCCGAGGCCGAAGAAAAAACGCCCGAAGACGTAATCCAGACGATACTCAATACCGTGCCAGTTCCGTAATGCCCGATCAAGACGTTGCCGCGATCCTCAAGAAAGTGCGACGGATCCAGATCGTCGCCAACCGGACGGTGAACGACCTCTTCGCCGGCCAGTACAAGAGCGTGTTTCGCGGCCGCGGCATGGAGTTCGACGAGGTCCGCGAGTATCAGCCGGGCGACGACATTCGCACCATCGACTGGAACGTCACCGCGCGCTGCGGTACGCCCTTCATCAAGCGGTTCTGCGAGGAGCGGGAGCTGACGATCCTCTTCGCGGTCGATGCCAGCGCCTCGGGGGCTTTTGGCTCCGGCCAGCGCTCGAAGCTGGAAATGGTCGTGGAAGTGGCGGCGATGATGATGTTCTCGGCCCTGAAGAACAACGACAAGGTGGGACTGGTCACCTTCTGCGACGACGTGCTGGACTACTATCCGGCCCGCAAGGGAAAGGGCAACGTCCTGCATCTCATCCGCGAGTTGATCAGCATTGAGCCAGTCGCCCGGCCGACTAGCCTGGCGGCGGCGCTGGAGTTTCTCACGCGGGTGCAGAAGCGGCGGGCGGTGGTATTCCTCTTGAGCGATTTCCAGGCCCCGGCGGCGCGGCAGTCGCTGGCTCTGTGCAATTCGCGGCACGACCTGATCGCCGTAAGCGTGACCGATCCCCGCGAGCAAGCCCTGCCCGACGTCGGTTTTATATCGTTGCTGGATGCCGAGACCGGGCGGGTCGTGGAAGTCGACACCCGGCACCGCCAGGTCCGCGAGTTGTTCGCCCGCCGCGCCGCGGAACGGGCCGAGAGGCTCTCGGACACATTGCGGAGGATGGGCGTGGACGAGTTGGCTATCCGCACCGACGAGGACTACCTCAAGAGTTTCCGGCGGTTTTTCCACATGCGGGAGCGGCGGTTCCGATGATCATTACCGCCGCTTTCAATTTTCAGTCTTGTTTTCCTCGGTACGACGTTCCTGCGTTCTGCTCGTCGCTATGCTCGTTGCGCTCCTCGCCGGCTGCGGGCGGCAAACGCCGCCGGAGGCCGAAAAGACGGAGCAGAAGTCCAAAGTGGCGACGAGCCGGGTCGAGCGGGGACCGGTGAAACTGTCGGTCACGGTCCAGCCCTCCCCGGCGCGACTTTCCGACGAACCGATCCTTACGCTCGAAATCAACTTCCCGCAAGGCATCACCGTTCGCAAGCCACAACTTGGCTCGGCCTTGGGCGAATTCGTCATCCGCGACTTCCGCGAACCGCTGCCGCGGATCGACGGCGACCGGCAGATCCTGCAGCAAATCTATACGCTCGAGCCCACGGGCCCAGGCAAGTTCGTCATCGATCCGATCAGCATCGCCTTCGTCGATCATCGGTCGAAAGGATCGAACGAAGAGCACGAAGAGCACACCGTCGAGACCGAGCCGATCACCGTGGAGGTTGCCGCCGCCGTCGCCGGGGATGCCCCGTCGCTGGAGCAGTTGCACGGGCTGGCCGACCCGCTGCCTCTGCCGCAGCCGCCGGTCAGAGTCGCCTGGTGGATCGGGCCCCTTGGGGCCGTAATCGCGCTCGCGGCGGCCGCGGTCTGGTGGCGGCGACGGAAGCGGCGGTTGTCCGACCACGTGGCCTCGCCGGCCGAGTTGGCCGGAATGGAACTCCAGCGTCTCCGCCGGAGCGACCTGGCTGCCAGCGATGTGAAGCTCTTTTACGTCGAGCTGACGGGCATCGTCCGACGCTATATCGAACGGACCAAGGGAGTGCGGGCCCCCGAGCAGACGACACAGGAGTTCTTGGGGGAGATCAGCCGCCGCAAGGATTTTCCCGCCGAGCAGTCGCGGCGGTTGCGGAGTTTTCTGGAGGCCGCCGACCTGGTGAAGTTCGCGGCGCATCAGCCCCACGAGGAAGACATCGAGGAGAGTTTCCGCCGCGCCGAGGCGTTTGTCGCCGCGGCGGAGCCGGAGGAGATCGCCGTATGAGCTTTCGTCTCGAGTCGCCGTGGTGGCTCTTGCTGCTGCTAGTCGCGGGACTGGTCGTAATGGCGGCGGTTCGCCGCCAGCGCCGCGCGGCGGTGCTCTATTCCGACGTGGGTCTCTTGCGGACGCTTCCCGCGACGCTGGCCATGCGGATCAAACGCTTCTTGCCGTGGGTCGGCTTGCTGGGCCTGGTGCTGGTGATCGTGGGTCTGTCGCGGCCGCAGCAGGGCGTCGAGGAGTTCCGCCTGCGGACCGAGGGCATTGCCATCCAAATGTGCATCGACCGCAGCGGCTCGATGGCGGCCCTCGATTTCAATCTCGATGGCAAGCAGGTCAACCGCCTCGCCGTGATCAAGCGGGTTTTCCACGACTTCGTGATGGGCAACGGCAAGCTCCCGGGCCGGCCCGACGATCAAATCGGCCTGATCACCTTCGGCGGCTTCGTCGAACCGAAGTGCCCGTTGACGCTGGACCACGGAGCGCTTATCCAAGTATTGGACGCCGTGGAGATACCCCACCCGGTCTTCGACCACGGACGGGAGATCAACCAGCGACTGTGGCAGGAGGATTCGCAGACGGCCATCGGCGACGCCCTGGCAGTGGCGGCCAAGCGGCTCAAGGACGTGAAGGCCAAGAGCAAGGTCATCATCCTGCTCACCGACGGCGAGCAGACGGCTGGGGTGCTACAGCCCATGGAAGGGGCCAAGATCGCCAAGACCTTCGGCGTGAAGGTCTACACGATCGGCATCGGCACCAACGGCGAGGTGGTCATCCCCGAACCGTACCCCGACGCTTTCGGTCGCCAGGTGCTCAGCAGAGGAGTTTTTCCCCTGGACGAGCGGACGTTGCAGGAGGTCGCCGAAGAAACGGGCGGCAAGTACTTTCGCGCCGAGGACGCCCAACGGTTGGTGGACGTTTACGCCGCGATCGACAAGCTGGAGAAAAGCCCCGCCGAAGGCCGCCTCTACTCCGAGTATCGCGAGTTGTATCAATGGTTCTTGCTGCCGGGACTGGCGCTGATCGTGGGACAGGCGGTGGCGGCAGGCACTAGGTTCAGGAGCTTACCATAATAAGGAGCACGGTGGGCCGGAACACGCTTGGGCGCGCCAAGCGTGTTCCGGCCTACCTCTTGCCGTAACTTCCATGTACTGGGAAAACCCGAGTATACTGTGGGTCCTGTGGATCCTGCCGCTGCTGGCAGGCGTGCTATACCACGCACACCGCCGGCGCATGGCCGCGGCGCGGAGCTTCCTCGACGAGGTCATGGTCAAGCGGCTGGTGCCGGCGTTGGGCGGGCGCGGCCGTGGATCAAAGGCATCCTCTTCCTCGCCGGCATCGCGCTAATGATTGTCGCCGCGGCGCGGCCCCGCTTCGGCATCTTTACCGAGACCGTCACCCAGCGCGGAGTTGACCTATTCGTGCTCCTGGACGTCTCGCGTTCAATGACCGCCGAGGACGTGGCGCCTAGCCGCCTGGAGCGGGCGAAGTCCGATATCCGCGACCTCCTGCCGCACCTGGGCGGCGATCGCGTGGGACTGATCGTCTTCGCCGGCAAGCCGGTCGTCAAGGCACCACTCACCAATGACCAGGGCTTCTTCCTGCGCGGTGCTCGATGAGGTCGATGTCAACAGCGCGCCCCGCGGCGGCACGCTCATCGGCGACGCCATCCGCAAGGCCCTCGAGACCATGCCCCGCAGCCGCGATCGCGACCAGGTCCTGGTCCTCATCACCGATGGCGAGGACCAGGACTCCTATGCCGAGGACGCCGCCAAAGAGGCCGCTGAGCGGGGCGTGAAGATCTTCACCGTCGGCCTGGGCGATGCCGGCGAAGGGGCCCGCATCCCCATCCGCGACGATTCCGGCCGGCTATCGTATATGCAATACGAGGGGCAAGAGCGCTGGTCGAAACGCAACGACGACCTCCTCCGCCAGATTGCCCTCAGCACGGGCGGCGCCTACGTCCCCGCCGGCACCCAGGCTTACGACCTGGGGCAGGTCTATGCCGACCATCTGGCCGGGCTGACTCGCAGTGAATACCAGGCCGAGAAGCGGAAGCGGTACCGCGAGCAGTTCCAATGGTTCGTGGGTTTTGGCCTATTGCTGCTCCTGCTGGATATGGCCATTCCCACTTCCGCTGTCGGGAACACGCTCCGCGGCGTTACGGACGATGCCGCTGAGACTGCGCCGGCGGCAGGGTCCGGAACACCGCCAAAGTCGTTCCCTCCAGCCCCTGATTATCCTGGCCGTCTTGTTCTATCCTTGCCTGGCATCCGCCGCCTCGGATGCAGGGGCAAGCAAGATCCTCGCGGGAATCGCCTCCTATCGCGCCGGCAACTACAAGCAAGCGGTCGAGGCATTCAACGATGCCGGTTCGGCTCTGCCCGACGATCCCCGCGTGGCCTTCGATCGCGGCACGGCCCTGGCGGCGCAGGGAGATGACAAGGCGGTCGAGTTACTGGAGAAAGCGGCCCTCTCGCCCGACCTATCGCTGGCCGTCCAGGCCCGCTACAACCTGGGTTGCCTTGCGGCCGCCAAGGCCCGGAAGCGATTCGGCCCGCATCCCGAAAAGGCCTCGTCGGAGGACCGCAAGCAGGGCGTGGCCGAGGTGGCAACGGCGATCGGCCACTTCCGCGACTGCCTCCGCATGGATAAGGACCACGCCGAACGCGCGGCACAACCTCGAGCTGCTCCGCCTGTGGATCAAGTACATGCAGTCGCTCTGGGAGCAGACCGACCGCCAGAAGCAGCGCGACGAAATGGACCTGCCCGCCTACCTGCAAATGTTGGAAGAACAGCAGCGGGCACTGCGGCTGGCGAGCCGGGCCCTGGCTGAGGAAGACGACTCGCCGCTGCATCGCGAGGCCCAGCGGGCGGCCGAAAAGGCCCAACGCAAACTGGGCGAGGAGATCGACCCGCTGAAAGAGAAGATCGCAGCTACGCTCGACAAGGCGGCCCAAGCGCCGACCGGCGGCACAGGCAGCGCGCCCGCCCCAACGGTCTCGGCCGACGAGTTGAAGAAAGCCATCAGCGCGCTCGACTCGATGGCCGACGAAACCGGCATGTCGATCGCAGCGGCGGCCGCCAAGCTCCATGCGGGAAGGCCGCGGGAGGCCGTCAAGCCGCAGACCGACGCCATTGAGAAGTTTAACCAGATGTTTCGCAGCGTGGCGCCGTATCCCAGCCTTGTGGGCCGGGCGGTCGCGGCCCAGCAAGCGCTGGTGGATGCCCATCCTCCCCTCCCCAAGGAAGACGGGAACCATGCAACTCCGCCTGTGGCAAAGAAAGAAGCAAGCAACGCGCATCAATCTCCACCGCTGGGCGGGAATCAGGGCAAGGACCTGGCGGATTCCGCCTGGAACCAACAGTTCATCACCCGCTACGCGGAACAATTGGCCCCCATGGCCAAGGACGGACTGAAGCAATTGGAATCGATGCCGGCACCAGCGGCGGCTTCCAGCCCGCCGTCGTCGTCGGGTGGCCCAGCGGCTGCCACTGACGCCGACAAAGTCCGACAACAGCGGGAGGGGCTCAAGCGATCGATGGAAAAGGCGGTCGAACTCGGGCCCAAGGTCGAGTCACTATCGGGCGACGCGGTGCAACGGCTCCGAGAGCAAAAACCGGCAGAGGCCTTGCCGAAACAGCAGGAAGCCCTGAAACTACTCAAGGAGATCGCCGAGCCGCTTCCCAAGCAGGACCAGAACCAGGACAACAAAGACCAGGACCCAAAAAACCAGGACAACAAAGACCAGAACAAGCAGGACCAAAAGCAGAAGCAGGACCAGAAGCAACAGGACAAATCCAAGGATAAGAAGCCGTCGAATTCCGACCAGGAAAAGCAGAAACAGAACCAGCAGCAAGAGGCCGCCCAACAGCAGGCCGAGTCGCAGCTCCGACAGGTCCAGGAGCGGCAGCAGAAGCGGCAGGACGAAGAAAAACAGTTGCAAAGGCTACTGGTCAGACCCGGCAGCGTGGACAAGGATTGGTGAGGATGGAGCAGATGATAACTCAAGCTGTAATTGTTCACGCTTCGCGCTCGTTGTGGCGCGGGCTCGCTGTCCTCGTTCTCCTCGGTCTGCCGGCCGCGCTGTGTGCCGCTGAGGAAGCGAAAATATCGGTCGCCTTGAGCCAGTCCGAGATCTACGAAGGGCAATCGGTCGAGTATCAAGTCACCGTCGATAACGTGGAAAATCCCCCCACACCCGAGCTGCGCGGCCTGCCGGATTTTGCCGTCGTTTTTCTCGGCCAGCGGCCGATTGACTTCCACATGACCTCGAACATCAACGGCATCATTACCCGCGAGGACCACCACGGCAGCAAATTCCATTTCCGTCTCACGCCCACAAAGACGGGCGAGTTCGTTATTCCGTCGCCCGAAATCACCATCGACGGCAAGAAGCTCAGCGGCGAAAAGCTTCGCCTCGTTGTCCAGCCTCCCACGGCCCAGGACCTGGCCCTAGTCGAGCTCACTGCCGATCGCCGCGAGGTCTATCCTACGCAACCGTTCACCGTAACCTTGTCGGTCTTCGTCAAGGAACTACCCGCCCCGTTGTCGGACCGCGAACACCTCTCGTTGTTGACGCGGCGGAGGCCCGTGCTACGGATTTCGTGGCTCACCGAAGTGCCGGCTGGGCTGACCGCCCGGGAAGACTGGCAGGACTGGGTGAGGAAATACATCGATCGCGACGGCGTCGGTTTCGGACTGAACGATATCGTGCAGCAAAGCGCGCTCTCGCTCTTTGGCGACCGCGAGACCATCGCCTTCCGCCCGCGGCCGCAAACGGCGATCCGCCGCGACGCGCAAGGCCAAGAGGTCAAGTACCGCCGCTACGATTTTCAGCGGGCCTTTACGGCCAAGCAGGCCGGGGCGATCACCTTGGCGGCGGTCACGCTCCAGGGCCCGTTCGTCAGCGGGATCGACTACGAGGAGCAGCTTGCCGCCAAGTCGATCTTCGCTGCCTCGAAGCCGCTGACGATCACAGTGAAAGACGTGCCCCAAGACAGTCAACCGGACGACTACCTGGGTGCGATTGGCCGCTATCATCTGGAGGCCGAGTTGACGCCGCGGAAGTCGAAGGTCGGCGACCCGTTGACCTTCACGCTCGTCCTCAGCGGTTCCGGCTCGCTGGCCGCAGTGAAACCGCTGGACCTGGCCAAGGTCCCGGGCGTTGCCGAGCGGTTCAAAGTCTACGAAGCAACCCAGAAAACCGCGGGCGACTCGGCCCGGTTCGTCTACGCCCTGCGGCCGCTAGCCGCTGGCGAAGAGCCGTTTCCGGCGGTGACGGCCTCCTATTTCGACGTCGATCAAGGACGCTACGCGACGCTGCGGAGCGATCCCATTCCAGTCGATATCGGCAACGCCGAGCAGCTTTCAGCCCAACAGATCGTGGCGTCGCCGGGCGCGGCCGGACAGATGTCGAAGGACCTGGAGGCCCGCCGGGAAGGCATCTTCGCCAACATCACCGACGTGGCCGCGGTCCGCGACCAGGGCGTTCGGCCCCTGGCCTGGTTGGGCGGCCTGGGCGGTTGCCTGGGGACCTACCTGGTGGTGGCTGCAGTGGCAACGTTCGCGCGGCGGCGGATGCAAGACACAGCGGCCTTGCGGCGGCGGGCCGCCGCCCCGCGGGCGCGGCAACAACTCCGCGACGCCGTGGCCAAATGGCAGGCGCGTCAGGTCCGTGAGGCGGCCGATCGCGTTCAGGACTCGTTCGCGGGGCTGGTTGCCGACGTGGCCAATTTGCCCGACGCCGGCCTGACGCCCAAGGACGTCTTGCGGCAGTTGCGGGAGTGGTCAGTCGAGGAAACGCTCGTCGCCCGCACCGGGCATCTGCTGGAGGCCTGCGACGCGGCTCGCTACGGCGGGGCAGCGGCCTCCGGCGACCTCTGCGAGGAGGCGAGCCAGGTTTTGGACACAGTGATCGCGGCCCTCCGACGTCAAAGGAGGCTGCGATGAAAGAGCATCGGCGCTGGTCGATGTCGCGGCGATTGAGCTTGCCGCTGCTCTGCCTTCTCCCGTTTTGCGGTTGCGGCAGACGGCTGGACCTGGATTCCGCCCGCACGTTCCAACAGGCGGAGCAGATCTTCGCCCAGGCCAGATCGCCCGACGACTATCTCAAAGCGGCGGCGCTGGAGCAGGAGATCCTCGATCGCGGCTATCGGTCCGGCGCGGTGCTTTACAACCAGGGGAATGCCTTCATGCGTGCCGGGCAGCGGGGCCGGGCGATCGCCGCCTACCGCCAGGCACGCCGCTACCTGGGCCCCGATCCATTCCTGGAGGCCAACCTCGCCTATGCCTTGGGGAACAACCAGCCGCCCGCCTCAGGCCGAACGGTGATCGAGCACCTGCTATTCTGGCAGGACTGGATCAGCTATCCGGCCAAGTTCCAGTTGGCCGCCTGCGGCGCGGGCGTGAGCTTGCTGCTGGCGGTGGCCGCGCTGTTCATCAAACGGCGGCTGCTGAAGCGGTTGATACTGGCGGGACTGTGCCTCACCGCGGTGCTGATCGTTTCCGCCGCTTATGACTGGCATCGTTACGAGTGGCAAGTCCACGGCGTGGTCGTCGAGAAGCAGACGGTCGTTCGCAAAGGCGACGCCGAGAGCTACGAACCGGCCTTGAACGCCGCGCTGGACGAAGGGACCGAATTCGAGGTCGTCCAGCGCCGTGGCGACTGGCTCTTGATCCGCCTGGCCGGAAGCCAGGAAGGATGGGTGCCGGAGAAGGCGACGGTGACGTACTGACTAAACTGCTTGACTTTCCATTTTCTCCCGTTAGATTCAAGGCATACGCCGATTGGTAGGGTCAATCGGTCCTCGGCCCCAATTGAGGCAGCGTAGCAACCAAAGCGATTACGTCCCGCGTGTGAGGATCGTCGTTCCCTTGGCTGCATTCTAGGCCCCGTCACCAAACGAAAGCTCACCGCGCCAGCGGTGTTTCGTTTCTTTCTTCGGGTGCCAATCTCCTTCCGCAGGCGGCAGTCGTTCCCGGCGCGTTTCGGCACGGGTGGATTCTCGCCTGGAGAGGATTCCCGCTCGGCGCGGGATGTCGATTTGTGCAAGGCATGAAAGCACGAGAAGGTTCTTAAGATACTACGTGTTTTATTAATGAAAGGAATTGAACTATGAGAAGCCTTTGGAGTTTTGCGCGGTTTGTTGTATCGATGGCATTCATCTTGCTGCTGCTCCCCTGGAGCCCGGCCTATGGCCAGCAACCCATCTACGAAACCTTCAATTACCCCCTGGATTCGAATCTCGCGGGCCAAACGGGCGGCTCGGGCTGGCTCGCTGGCTCTAGCTGGCAACTGGCCGGAAATGCAGACGGAGCAGTCATCGTTCCGGGCATGACCTTCAGCGGGACAAAGAACACGCTGGCAACTTCAGGCAACGCCGTCGAGCTTAACAACAGCGGAAACTATCCCTACGACGATATTGTCGGCAGGCAAATCGCTCCCACCTCTGCCATCACCAGCGGCACACTTTGGATGTCATACCTGGTCTACATGCCGACCGTTGATAGCGGAGGCGAATTCTTCGGAGCCCGCGTCAACTCTTCAGCCGCCGGCTGGTGGAACTCCGCATTGTTTCAGGTGGACTCGAAGGCCAGCGGCACGTCCAATCCGGGCATTTCCGGATTCGCCAACCCCTCCAATCCTCCGACCACCAATGCCAACAACTCGATCTTGCCGAGCACGGTCTACCTGGTCGTCGCCGAGTACCAGGGCCTGGCGACCTACAGTGGAACCGGGCAAATGTGGGTGCTCAACACCTCCGACCTCGACGCCCTCAACTTCTCCAACGGCGGCCCCACGGCCGCGAACCTCACCGCCCACAGCGTGAGCACCGCAACGGTTAACGGCACCTATCCGACATGGCTCGATGCTAGCGATTTTTTGCAACTCTCGGATTTCTACTACAACGGAGGCGAAACCGGCAACTACGGCGTGATCTTCGGCGACCTCCGCGCCGGCCCCTCCGTCAGCAACGTAATCGTCCTGAGCAACCCGTCGGCGAGTTGGCTGAACGACACCAGCGGCAATTGGTCTTCCGCCGCCAACTGGAACGGCGTTCTCCCCAACCAGCCGGCAGCCAGGCCACTTTCGGCAATGTCATCACCGCGCCGCGAACAATCACGGTCGATATTCCGGTGACCGTTGGCTCGCTGACCTTCAATAGCACGAACGCGTATACGCTCAGCGGCTCACAGAGCGTCACCTTGCTGGCCAACAGCGGCGACGCTACGGTCAACGTCACGACCGGCAGCCACTCGATCCTCGGGCCAATGATCCTCGCCGGCAATACGGACGTGACGGTGAGCAGTAGCGCGAGCACCTTGACGCTCGGCGGCAATATTAGCGGCACCGGCGGTGTATTGAACTTGTATGGTCCCGGCACGCTCGTCTTGACCGGCAGCAATACCTACGGCGGCGGCACAACGATTTTTGCCGGCACGCTGGCCATCGGAAATGGCGGCAGCGGCGGCAGTCTTCGCGGCAATGTGACCGACTTTAGCGCGCTTTCCTTCAACCTGGCCGGCAGCCCGGCGTTTGCGGGCAACGTGAGCGGGTCGGGCAGCGTCGTCGTCAATGGTCCCGGCGTGCTCACTTTGACCGGAACCAATACCTATACGGGCGGCACAACCGTCTCCGCAGGCACGCTTCAAGGCAACACGACGAGTTTGCAGGGAAGCATCGCCAACAACGCGACCGTTGTCTTTAATCAGGCGGCGAGCGGGACTTACGCCGGATCAATGAGCGGCGCCGGCAATCTGACCAAGATCGGCAGCGGTCAATTAACCTTGGTGGGAGCCGATATTTTCAGCGCATCTGGAGGCATTTCGATTAATCAAGGCACGCTCATCGCACCCTACGGCGTTTCGCACGGCGGCGCGGCTGTCACCGTGGCTGGCGGCGCAACGCTGCAAGCGGGCGGGCAAGTCGATCGAGCCGTCTCGGGACTCGGCACGGTCACCGCGACCGGCGAGCTTCTCATCGGCAACGCCGTGCAGACCGGCCAGTTCAACATGGGCGGCGCCCTGGCGTCGGCGGCACGTTCAACGTCGGCAGTAACGCCGTAGTCATCCTCTCCGCCGACACGGCGATCCTCGGCAGCCAGACCAATATCGGCCCTGGAGGCAGTTTGACGGCGCTGATCGGGCGCAGCTCGGCTACCCCTCGTCGCTCGACACAACCAAGGTCTTGACAGCCGCCAGCGGCGCCACGATCAACGCCAGCTTCGTCAACAACGGCGTCGTAAATGGGCCGACCGGCAGCGGCCAGGAACTGGCTTTCACACAGTTCGTCCAGGGGGCCGGCAGCACAACCGGGAACATCGAGTACGAAGGCGGCTACCACGTCGGCAACAGCCCGGACGCCGTGTCCGTGCAAAATGTGCTCCTCGATTCCACGAGCACCCTGATTATGGAGTTCGCTGGGGATACGCCTGGCAGCGGCTACGACCAACTCGATGTCTCTGGACTGGCGACCCTCAACGGCGGCGCCCTGGATTTGAGCATGCTCAATAGCTACAGCCTGGATCCTTCGCAAACCTACCAGTTGATTGTCGGCCGGACGACCGGGCAGTTCGCCCAGGTGGACGGCCTGCCAGCCGGATGGCAGGTCAGCTATGCACCGGACAGTGTTAGTCTGGTCAGCGCCGTGCCCGAGCCCGGCACATTCACTCTCCTCGGCGCCGGTACTTTCGGTCTGCTGGCTTACGTGTGGCGTCGGCGCAAGCAAGTGGCATAACGATGTGGCCAACAACCGGGCCGGCTGTTCCAGGAGGAGATCTACCACCGGGAAATCGCCTCCCGGATTCCCGATGCGCAACGCGCGGTGGCGGTTGACCTACGACCACCCAATGCCTCGAGTGCAGTTCGATCTATCGTAGTGGCACATTAATACAGCGAAATGAAACACCTGGGGGCAATTGCATCCAGCATGCTGCTTGCTGCCAGCCTTTATGCTGCGACATTGTGGCAATCGTTAGCAGTGCTGATGTGGGTCAAGTTTATCGAAGCGGTGGTGCAATTGCGGCCGCGGGCGCAGTGGCGCACTGTCGCCCATCGGGACGCGCATCTGCGCCGGGCCATGCGTTGGTACACAGGGTTGGGGTGGCGTGTCTGGCCCGCCGAAATCTGGAACTATTGGTTTCGCGAAAACCGCATCCATGATGGCCCAACGGTGCGGCAATTTTGGGGTGAACCTCAGTCTCACGAGGCAAAAGCGATGGCTGACGCCAAGCCAAAAAGACGGGCCGGGATCTTGAGGCAATGATGAAAATGGCCGGGATCAGGGCGATGGCGGCAACTCGCCCAGGAGTTTCAGGTCTGTCTCGAACCGTTTGACCGCCCGATCAAAGGAGCCGGTCGTTTTCGTGAGTACCAGGGAATAGGGGCTGCCCTTGCGCTCCAAGGCATATTTGACGTCGCATTGATGCCTGCTTATGATGCCGATTAGGTGCTGGCGCACGTCTTCACGTGCCGCAATCCGGCCGACTTCGTTCGCGGGATCGCCTAGGAACGCCGTAAGCCGGGCGCAGTATTGGCACGTGCAACTCACGTCCGCAGGGCGAGCCCAATCGACAGGACGGGCCGGTTGCCTGGCGGTGGCCGATTCGAGCCCTTGACGGACGGCGACCAGCCAAGCGCCCAATTGCCGCGGAACCGACCCGAACCGCTTCAGCGACCAAGGAACGATCGACTTCAGGCAGGGAACCTGGCAGTCGTCCAGGTTGAATTCATTCGGCGATTGCTGGACGAAATGGATCACGCGCGACAGCTCTTCGTCGCCACCGATGGCCAGCAGTGCGCGGACCAGCAAAGGGAACGATTTTTCCAAAACCGAGCTTTCCCGTCGACGATGGGGCGAACGGTACGTTGGACTTGCTGGCCGCGGTGCGCAGAAGCGCTCGACCGCCAGGCGCGCACAATTCGTGCGCGAGTGCCGCCTTGTCCGGGGCCGCCGCCCGGTCGCAGCAAAAATCGGCAATCCACTCCACGTCGCGGAAGGGAATGTCCTGCACACCGCGAGTACGACCGGCCGGTAAAGCGAGCAACTGCCGCAACTCCTCGGCGAATGCGGTCCATCCAAACTCGCGACATGCGGCCAAGACGAACGAGCTCAGCCGCAGCGTCTGGTCCTGCACGGCCAATTTCGCGAGAAACGCGGCGATCGTGTCCCGATCGTGAAGCGTCAGAAGACGTTCCGGGAAATCGTCGCATGGCGATTTCTCCCCGGTCGCGGAAAGCCCGTATCCGCCGTTGCGGCGCGGCCATTGGGCAATGATCGCGCGGTGCGAAGCAAATGCAGTCGGCGCGGGCCTCCGCGAGCCGTTTCTTGGGCGTCTTGGCCAGCTTGGCCGTCATCGAGCAGAACAACGGGATGCTGCTGGCCGCGCCCGAACTGGCGGCGACATTGAAATGATGATCGCGATGCCAAACGACCATCGCCGACCGGTGATACCATCGATCGAGCGTGTTGCCGGCATTGCCCGTATAGCCTTCGAACTCCTCGCTCGTCGGCTTCCATTCATCGATCGGCACGGCAGAGATAATGGCGGCGAGATCCAGCGCGATCTCCCCCCAAGGTTGCTTCTTGCCGCGGATATCGGCCCACTCGGTTCCGCTCAATTCGTCTTCGTAGGTTTCGCCGATTTCGATGGCATGACGCCGCGGGGCGCGGAAGGACCGGTGAGAATAGCTATCGTCGAAGCTGCCGTCGTCGGCGAACTGCAACAAATGGCGCGAGACCTGCGCCAGGTGCACCAGGCAATCCGTTTTCGCTGCCGTCGCCACGACCAGGTCCGCGAGCTGCCGATCCGCGCCTTTCAGCAAGTCCAACGACAATCCACGCTGCGTGTAATGATGTTCCAGCGCAAAGACCAGTGGTTTCGCCGGCTGTTTCGCGATCCACGAGGCGATCGAATCGCCCAGCAGATCAACCGCAGTGGGGTTTGCGCTAGCCGGCGGTTTCCCTCGCCGCGGTTTCAGCACCAGGTTGTAGGCCAGGCAAAGACGGACGCCGTGGGTGACCCGCTCGACTTCGTGCTCGCAATCGGCATAGAACGCGGCATAACACGGCATCTTGCCGGCCGCCGCTTCATCAAAAGTCAACTTTTGCGCGGCCGTGCCATGTCGAACGACCAGCCTCCCGCCTTCAAACCGATTGGGAAGCACGACGATCATGCTGGCAACCATGCGATCGTGCTTTTCGCTGTCGCGATGCGCAAGGAAGAACCCGCCCTTCTCATACACCAGAAGCTTGTACAGCCGGGCTTCCAGTTGGTCCGCTGGCAGTCCGAGTTCTTCTGCGACCGGATGCATCGCATCGGCGATGGCGGTGTTCCAGGCGGCGCTCAGGTGAAACTTCTTGGGATCGAGCTCGCACGTATTTCGCACTTTCTTGTTGACCAGCGTCCGCGTTCCCTTTCCGTAGGGTGCAACCTGACAAACGGCGATGAGTTCCTTGGCCGCCGTTCGCCTCAAGGGGATCTTGACGGCCCCATGCCCCTCGACTTCGATGCCCGGATCAACGACCGGCAGACAGCCGGCAACGCAGAATTTTACCGACCTTTCTGCCTTGGCGATCGCTTTCGCCAGGTCCTCGGCAATCGTGGATTTGTTCATTGGCGTCTCGCTCCGTCATTTCAATCATGGACCCATCGGGGCTTGTTCCCTTCCTGGTCCGCCTGGAATTGGCGTTAGGATGCCCAATTATAGGCCAATGGCAGGGTACGCGTGAAGCCTCGTCGCCAGTCAACGATATTTTGCTCGCCGCCATCGACAACTCCCGCGTACTGCCCTCCCGACGGGATTATTGCGATCCGTATCGAGGCGGTGTCTGTTTCGCGGGCGTCGAATTCTGCTCTTTCTGCCATTGCGCGCGGATTTCACCGGCAATCGCCTTCAGCCCTTCGGCGGATCGCTCGTCAACGGACTCGCATTCAAGCTTCTCGCCGAGAAGATCTCGCAGGGCTGAGAAAGCGACCTCTTTCACCGTTGTCGGTTCCATCTCGACGACCTCCGTAGCGACGAACCAAGACGCTGCTTGCCTTTCTGCCGTCCCTTACCTAACATTCCAGCGGTTTCCGTCTGCTTACCATCATTTGCCAGGGAGGCCTCTCCATGCCTGAAGACGATCATGCGGCTCCCCATCGGGAGCTTTCAACCCCCCGCCGGGAATTCCTGGCGCGAGTTTCTGCGGCGGCGGCCATCGGCGGCTTGGGCGTAAGTGGGGCCGCGGCAGCGGGACACACGCAGCCCGCGCTGCCCTCGGTCCAGCTCGGGCCGCACCGCATCAGCCGCCTGATCGTGGGGTGGAACCCCATCGACGGCCACTCGCATGCTACCCGCGACCTGTCGCTGACCATGCGTGAGTGGTTCACCCTCGAGCGAACCGTCGCGCTGCTGGAAGACTGCCTGCGCAACGGCATCACCACATGGCAGTACGATCACACGCCCAAGTCCGTGGCGACGCTGCGGAAACTGCGGGAAAACGGGGCGAAGCTGAACACCATCTGCCTGCACGCCGAACGGCCAGGCGATGCCCCGATCAAGACGGTCATCGACGAGACCAACCCGATCGCCATGGTCCATCACGGCGGGGTGACCGAGCGGGCTTTCGAGGCCGGAAAATCCCATGTCGTCCGCGACTACGTCAAGAAGGTCAAGGACCAGGGAATCCTGGCGGGTGTCTCCACGCACTGCCCGGACACGATCAAGCGGATCATGGACGAAGGCTGGGAGAACGACTTCTTCATGTGCTCGTTCTATTACCTCACCCGGCCGCGGGAAGAAATGGAGAAACGGCTGGGCAAGGTGCCCGTCGGCGAACCTTTCTTCGAGTCCGATCCCGTGGAAATGACCGCCGCGATCCGCCATGTGCCCAAACCGTGCCTGGCCTTCAAGCTCCTGGCCGCGGGCCGACTTTGCTGGGACAAGCAGTCGGTCGAGGCGGCCTTCAAGTTTGCCTTTGCGAATATCAAGCCGACCGACGCGGTGATCGTGGGCATGTTCCCCCGCTTCTCGGACCAGGTCCGCGAGAATACAGCATTGGTGCGAAAATATGGCGTCCTGCGGGCGTGAGGGATCCGCGTCTCGAACTGCCCAGGGCAAGACTGACTTTTTGTTTACGTGATACAGACCATTCCCTGCAATCCTCAAGGCTGCCGTCGGGTTGCAGGCTTACATTCTTCAAGAGGGACAACCAATGAGACTATTCGCGACCATCGTATCTGTCACATCGTTATTATCTGCCAGCCTGCTCACCGCCGGCCCGTTGACTTATGAAGGGAGCGACGGTCCCGGCAAAGGCAAGCATATCGTCTTCATCGCCAGCGACCACGAATATAAATCCGAGGAATCGCTTCCCGCATTGGCCCGTATCATGGCCAGGCACCACGGGTTCAAATGCACGGTTCTCTTCGGCATTGACCCGAAGACTGGCGATATCACGCCGGGGATGTCCAATATCCCAGGCACCGATGCACTGGCCAATGCCGATCTGATGGTCATCTTTACTCGCTTCCAGAATTTGCCCGCCGAGCAAATGCAACCGATTGTCGATTACCTGAACCGCGGCGGCCCGGTGATCGGCCTCCGTACCGCCACGCACGCCTTTCAGATCCCCAGGTCCAGCCCGTTCGCGAAATATGATTTCTCCTACAGCGGGGCGGAGTACACGGGAGGTTTTGGCCGGCAGATTCTTGGCGAAACATGGGTCGGCCACTATGGTCCCAACCATTCATCGAGCACGCGGTTGGACATCGTGCCGGAAAAAGCGGGCCATCCGATCCTGACGGGCGTGAAGAATGTCTGGGCCGAGATCGGCGCGTACAACGCGAACCCGATCGCCGGCAGCGAGATTCTGCTCATGGCCCAACCGTTGTTGGGCATGACGCCGAATTCTCCGGTCGATAGCCAGAAGAAGCCGATGCCCGGCGCTTGGGTTCGCACCTACACCTCACGTTCCGGCAAATCGGGCCGGGTGTTCGCCAGCACATACGGCGCCTCGGGCGATCTGGTCAATGATGGATTCCGCCGCGTGCTGGTCAACGCGGTTTACTGGACGGTGGGACTGGAGGGCCAGATCAAACCGACGGCGGAGATCAGCTTCGTCGGGCCATTCCGCCCGACGTGGATGGGCGTGAATCGGCGCGCCGCCAGTGTGAAACCATCCGACTTGGCCGGCTGGGATTCACCGATCTTGCCGGAACCGAAGCAGTAGATCTTGCAGTAGATATTGTGGTGCGCCAACTCATCCGCTGGCGATTCCCGTTTCGCCCGGATTGGCACTGTCGCCTGCAATACCGCTCGTGGCCACGATGCTGGCCCCTTGCGTGTTCTCCAGCCGCAGGCGCCAAATAGTGTAAATGCCCGGTTGGTAGGGTCGCTCGTAGCTCGCCTGGCCGTGCGCCGCTCCTGAGACCTGATTGGGTGCGATTAGAGGTTCCACCGCCACAGTTTGCGGAATTCGCCCTTACATTTGTCATTCGCCGTATTTCCGACAACCGGGCATTTGACCGCTGCCCTTAAGAAAAGTAGCCTTTCCTTGGACGACAAGTCGGGCACGCAGTCAGGATCTACGGCCCGATTTTGCAATGGCTGCTAAACCGTTTGAGATCGTGCGGGCGGGAAATTCAGGCGATATGACGACCCCAACTATGCAGAATTACCTGCCGGCACAGCCCGCCGGTGCAGCGCCGGATGGCGCGGCAATCCCCCCGCAAACTGTGCCGTCGTCCGCTCAGCCCGTCAACAGCGAGATCGACGCCCTGATCGATCGTATCCGTTCCTTGGCCGTGGGCAAAGCGGCGGCGCCGTCGGCAACGGGCACGCCGCCAGCGGCAACGGGCACGCCCCCGGCCACGGCAGCGCGGACTGTGGCCGAGCCGCCCAGCGGCTTCATTCCCCAGGAGCCCAAGTCGTTCCAATCGGCCGGCTTGAACGACAGCATCGTCGAGTCGCTGGCCCTGAAGCATCTGCTCGCCCGCGGCGACGGCACGGGACGAGACGTGGCCGACCAACTCAAGCTGCCGTTCATTCTCATCGACGAGTTGCTGCGGGGATTGAAGAGCGAGCAACTGATCGCCATTCGCGGCAGCGCAACGATGAACGATTTCGTGTACCAGCTCACCGATCTGGGCCGGGAACGGGCGCGCCGCTACTGGAATCACTGCACGTACTTCGGGTCCGCCCCGGTTTCGCTGGAAGATTACATTGCCAGCGTCAAGGCCCAGTCGCTGTCCGGTCAGCAAACCACGGCCGACGACCTCCGCCGGGCCTTTGGCGACCTCGTGCTCAGCGAGCGGATGCTCGATCGACTCGGGCCGGCGGTGAATTCCGGCCGCGGACTGTTCCTTTTCGGAGCGGCGGGCAACGGCAAGACCAGCATTGCCGAGCGGGTGACGCGGGCCTTCGGGCAGGAAATCTGGATTCCCCGCGCTATCGGCGTCGACGGCGAGATCATGCGGGTCTTCGACCCGGCGAACCACGAGGAGCTGCCGCTGGATGCCTGCGAGGGACTTTTGGAAAAGCGGAAGGTCGATCGCCGCTGGGTGCGGATCCGCCGCCCCACGCTGATCGTCGGCGGCGAGTTGACCATGTCGGCATTGGAAGTGACGATGAACAGCTCAACGGGCATTTGCGAGTCGCCGCTGCAAATGAAGAGCAATTGCGGCACGCTGGTGATCGACGACTTCGGCCGGCAGCGGATGCGGATCGAGGAGCTGCTCAATCGCTGGATCATTCCTTTGGAGCGGCGCTATGACTTCCTCAACATGCCCAACGGCCGGAAGATCCAGGTGCCGTTCGACCAATTGGTGATCTTTTCCACGAACCTCGAGCCGCGCGACCTGGTCGACGAGGCCTTCCTGCGGCGGATTCCCTACAAAATCGAAGTCATTGATCCCAGCCCGGACGATTTCAAAAACCTCTTCCTTTCCCTGGCGAAGAAGATGGGCTTTCCCGAGCGGCCGGAGGCGGTGGAGCATCTTATTCGACAGCATTACCTGCCGAAGAACCGGCCGTTGCGGTACTGCCAGCCCCGCGACATTCTCTTGCAGGTCCGCAACTACTGCAGCTATAAGGCCTGCGATTTGGAGATCACCAACGACTTCATCGACCTGGCCGCGGAGAACTACTTCTCCGTGATGTAGGATGGGACCAGAGCGCATTAAGAGCGGGGGCCACAAGCCCACAAATCCGAATTTCGACGAAATTCGGATTCTCGCGGGCCTGCGCGATCTTGTCTCACGAGGGCGCTCTACGCGCTCTTCTTCACTGGTCCGCTGAACAGGGGCTCTCGCCCGGCAACCACGTCCTCGGTGACCACGAACTTGCTGGCCGGCGGTTGCTCCGGCAGCTCGTACATGATGTCGAGCATCACTTCCTCGATAATCGCCCGCAGACCGCGGGCACCAACGTCCTTTTCGTGAGCCTTGCGGGCGATGAGCTTCAGCGCGCCTTCGGTGAAGTTCAGCTCGGCGTTTTCCATGGAGAACAAGGTCTGGTACTGCTTGACCAGCGCGTTTTTCGGCTCGGTCAAGACGCGGACCAGGGCCCCTTCGTCCAGCGGACGCAACGGCGTCACCACCGGCAGCCGGCCGATGAGCTCGGGGATCATGCCGAACTGGAGGATGTCGTCGCTGGTCACGCGGGCCAGCAGATCACCCGTCTCGAGTTCGTCGTGCGCAACGCGCTCCTGGCCGAAGCCGATCGAGCGCTTGCCGAGGCGCTTGCCGATGATGTCCTCGAGGCCGACGAACGTCCCACCGCAGATGAAGAGGATGTTCGAGGTGTCCATCTGGATGTATTGCTGCTCGGGATGCTTGCGTCCGCCCTGGGGCGGCACGTTGGCCACAGTGCCTTCCAGCATCTTCAGCAGGGCCTGCTGCACGCCTTCGCCGGAAACGTCGCGGGTAATGGAGACGTTCTGGCTGGTCTTGCCGATTTTGTCGATCTCATCGATATAGAGGATGCCGCGTTGCGCGGTTTCGACGTCGAAGTCAGCGGCGTGCAAGAGCTTCAGCAGCAGGTTTTCCACGTCCTCGCCCACGTAGCCGGCCTCAGTCAGCGTAGTGGCGTCGCCGATGGCGAAGGGGACGTCGAGAATGCGGGCCAGGGTCTGGGCCAGCAGCGTCTTGCCGGAGCCCGTCGGGCCGATCATGAGGATGTTCGACTTGTCGATCTCGATACCGCCCTGCTCGGGCGTATGCATCAGCCGCTTGTAGTGGCTGTGCACGGCCACGGCCAGGACCTTCTTGGCCCGCTCCTGACCGATCACGTACTGGTCCAGATGCTCGACCAACTCGCGCGGCGTTGGAATCTTGCTGAACAGGGGCTTGGTGGTTCCCCGGCGGCGGCGTTCCTGCTCCAGGATCGACTGGCAAAGATCGATGCACTCCCCGCAAATATAGACGTCGCCGGGCCCCTCGACCAGCGGCCCGACATCGCGGTAGCTCTTGCGGCAAAATGAGCAAAATGCATTTTTCTTGGTGGTGCCGCTGCCTCGCCGGCCTGTTCCAAAATCACGTCCCGACTGCATGTCGTCTGTTCCTTTCCCCACGGTTGCCTTTTCTCTCTGGTTCCTACGGTTGGTGAATTCTCGCTACCTTGCGGCGTTCGTAGTTTCGGCTTTAGCCGACATGCTCGTAGTTCCGGCTCCAGCCGGCACTACGAACGCCATCCAAACAGCGAAGCTCAGGTGTACTACGGTACACGGGCCGATAGTGTTCCCAACACGTATTAACCCGCCTCTTCCCTATCCCTCAATTCTTCTTGCAGTCGATCCGTCAACGTAGTTTTAATTGTTCGGAATTCTTCGTCGCTTAGCCCACCCCGGGAATGCAATTCCCGGAATTTTGTCAGCAATTCACTAGCCGATGGTTCCTTTTGTACCGGCTTGGCGCGGATTTTCCCCGCCCAATAGATGCCGACTGCCACGAGCATTGCCAGCGCAGCAATTCCAACTACGAGTTGTCGAATATCTGCCCAATCAACTGCGGCCATCATCCGTGGCGCCCAGATTCACCAATTTCCGTCAATGACCTTGCCCTGATTTATTATGTTTGCCCTCATTAGAGGTGTCCAGCGAGAATAAACCTGACTGAAAAGTAACCACCACATAGGAGGAAAGACAACCAGCCAAGAGAGGGGTCTACGCAAAAATCCGCAATCCAATTATCGAAATCCTAAATAAAATCAAGAACTCAAATGCCCAAACGGTGAGATGCCGCGTGGGCAAGTTGTGGCGTAAGTGCCGCAATTTGTGACACACTCTAACTCCACTCTACGGTTTCGGCATCGGTAATCGCTAGAATCGCGAAATCCGCGCCGCACGCGCATTTTCGATTCAAGCCGACTAATCACTACAACCGATCAGGTACATGCGCGAAGTTGGATGGGAGCGTAAGAAATATGTGGATGGCATCAGTCATTCAGGTCTTGGCCCTCGCGGCCGTCGATCCCGGGGCACCGCTGGCTGCCTCTGCGGCCGCCTTCGCCGATCTACTGGCGGCAAACCCTTTTCTCCATCCCCTTCCACATCGATCGCCCCGGCCCTGGCGGACAGGAGCCGATGGAAGTCCAGTTGTATGTCTCGCCCGATCGCGGCGTTCGTTGGGATAATTGGCGCCAAGCCACGCCGCAAAAAGGATTTTTCCTCTTCCGAGCGGGCTGCGACGGAGAATACTGGTTCGATGTCCGAACTCGCGATCGCTCCGGCCGTGTCCGCCCGGAAGGTCCGCACACGCCCAAGCTCATCGTGATCGTCGATACGTCGCCGCCGAAGGTCCAGCTTACGGCCACCCGCGGCGACGCCGGCCAGATCACGGCCGCCTTCCGCATCGACGAGCCGTATCCGAAGCTTGAGAGTCTGGTTATCGAATACCGGTTGGGGCCCAACGCGGCCTGGCAAACCGTGCTGGCGGGCCCGAAGGACGTCCACAGCACCAATGCGGAGCATCGGGGCGAAGTCACCTGGTATCCGCAACCGGCGTGGGGCACGATGGAGGTTCGCCTCCGCGTCAGCGACATGGCCGGCAACCCGGCGGAAAGCCATACGCAAGTCGCGCTTCCCTCGGCCGCGACGAATCCCGTGCGGCCGCCGCTGGGGACAGCGCCGCCGACAGCCGCGGCAGCGACAATTGCGACGTCACAAGCTCCCCCTCCGCCCGCCGGTGCATGGAAACCGCAAACTCCCGAGCCGGGCAGGACGCCTTGGCCAGCGGAGAATTCCAATACCACCGCTTTCGCCGCGGCCAATTCGCCGGCAACTCCGAGCAGTTCCGCCACGGGGTCGGTTTCCCTGCGTGTGCCGCCGTCGATCACCGAGCAATTCGTCGGCGATCGACCACAGCAGCCCGCAGCCCCCGCAAATCCGTTCACAGGGTTCACGACCGGTCCGAGCGCGGTTGCGACTGCGAAGCCGGCGGGCGAGGTCGGTCCGCCGCCGGGCGTGAAACTCCGCTGGATCAACACGCGGGCCTTCCAACTCACTTACGACACGCGCACCGTCAACGGCTCGACCAACGTCCCCGTGGAACTCTGGGGAACCCGCGACGGCGGCAAGTCGTGGCAGAGTTTCGGCAAGGACGCCAAGGGTCAAAGTCCGATGCTGGTGACGGTGCCGGAAGACGGCATCTACGGCTTTCGCATGACCATGGAGAACGACCCGCGGATAGCCGGCCGGCCGCCGTTGGCGGGCGAGCAGCCGGGTATCTGGATTGGCATCGATCTGATCCGGCCAACGGGACGCATCCGCTCGGCGCAACAGGGTGCGGGCCGTGACGGTGACAAACTGTTTATCGCCTGGGAAGCCAGCGACAATCGCGATCTGGCCGCCGGGCCCATTGCACTTTCTTATAGCGAGCGGCCGGGCGGTCCCTGGACCTCAATGGTCAGCGGACTGGAAAATACGGGCCGCTATGCCTGGCAACTTACCGGCAGCCTGCCGCCACGGATCTACCTGAGACTGGAGGTCCACGATGCAGCAGGAAATTTAGGCGTTTACGAGATGCCCGAGCCGGTGACGCTTGATCTCTCCAGCCCGGCGGCGCAACTTCGCGACCTGCGACCCATGGGCCATCTCGATTCCCAGCCCGCAACGCAGTACATGCGCTGAGCCGGGCAGCGGTCTTGAGTTTTGGGTCTTGCATTACAGAATCCTCACGAACGACAAAGCCCAGTTTCGTTTCTAAGATCTAAGACCTAAGACCCAAGTCCCAGCTTGTTCCGGCCTTCTGGCCTGATATACTTTGTGCATGGCCAAGCTGCATGCGATCGAGTACTTGAAAGCGCCCGAGAAGTATCCACCGCAGCCAGTCTGCGTGGTTTTTGGCGACGACCTCTTCCTCCGCCGCCAGGTCTTGCTGGGCATTCGCCACTGTGCCTTGAAGGACGACGAGGGCGATTTCTCGCTAAGTACTTACGAAGGTCGCGACGCCGAATTCCGCGAAGTGCTCGAGAATCTCACGACTATTGCCATGTTCGGCGGCCGAAGGCTGGTTGTGGTCGAGAATGCTGACGAAGGAGCGAAAACTCGCGGCACGACCGCCGAAGTTGCCGAAGATACGCCAAGAGGCAAAGGCCAGGCGGCGGACGAGGGGCGAGGATTCGTCGCCCGTTATCGCCCGCAACTTGAGGACTACGTCGCCCGACCCGGGCGCAGCGGCATCCTCGTCCTGGACGTGAAGAGTTGGCCGAGCAATACCCGGCTTTACAAGTCCGTGGATGCGCACGGGCTGGCGGTCGATTGCAATGCTCCGGCAAGCGGCAAACTCGTGGCCTGGGTTGGCGATTGGGCCACGCAGACGCATCGATGTCAAATCGCCGCCAGCGCAGCAGAATTGCTCGTCGAGATCGTAGGACCGGAGCTTGGCCTGCTCGACCAGGAGTTGGCCAAGTTGGCGATCGCGGCCGATAGCGATAAGAAGATCACGCCGGAACTAGTGCAAAAGCTTGTCGGTGGGTGGCGGGCAAAGACCACCTGGGACATGCTCGACTTGGCGCTGGACGGCAACGCCACCGAGGCCTTGCGGCAGATCGATCGTTTACTGGCCTCGGGCGAGGCCCCCGTCGGCCTGCTGGCACAGATCTCCGCTTCGCTGCGCCGCTTGGCCGCAGCCACGCGATTGATCCTTCAGTCAGAAGCCGCCGGCCGCCGCATTGGCGTCGGCCCAGCCTTGGAAAAGGCGGGCGTCAAGCCATTTGTGGTGAGAAAGGCCGAAGGCCAACTCAAACGCCTCACGCGGCAGCGCGGCAAGCAGCTTTACCGCTGGCTCTTGGAGGCCGACCTCGACCTGAAAGGCGACAGCCAAATGCCTCCCCGGCTAATCCTCGAGCGGCTGATCGTCCGCCTGGCGGCGCCGGCGTGAACGACGCTAACAAAACTCTAATCGAATTCTAACGATTCATTTGCGCTCACTTCACACTCTGCACACAAGTCCTTGGCATAATTGCAGACGTTGTGAACGAGGAAATAGCCAAAGGATCGCCGTCAACAAAACACGGCTGGCTGCCGGATACGAGAGCAGTGAATTGCCTTCTTCTCCGGTTACCCCCAGAACCGGCAAACGCAATTCCAAGGGCTTTTATACGGTAATCGCTGAGAAATGACCAGTATCACTGCATCATTACGCTCCAGCTCATTATCGGCGGACGGTATAAACGTATCCTGGCAGCCAGCCCTTCTCCTTTCAGGTTATTTCCCATCGAACAGGCTGGACGCCGAGGCAGGGAGCGGTTGCGATCGCCTTCTCTACCCCCAACCGGTTAAACCCAGGACCGGTTACTTGTGATTGCCGAGCTTGGATCTGCCTCGGCGGCCAGCCGTCTTCAGTGAATGTTCCAAGGGCCGTAGAGTGGGCTTGGCCCGCGCAAAAGTCCAAGGGCGGATCGAGCTTCTTGAAGCAGTTTTGTTCCGAGGCAAACCTGATGGCCATGAAATGGCCATCCCATGCAAAGCCAACCCGGAACTGAAGCGGGATAACAAACGATCGATCCTGAAGCTTATTCGAGATTTATTCCCGCCTGTAGAGCGATTTTCCCTCGATGCTGCCCCCGAATCCCATGAACGTGGAACAATACTGGAACAAAACTGACTTGACCATTTCGCAGGCCAGGCTTTGGAACAGTTACTTATTCGATGAACCGCTTCAGCAATGTCGCCTTGTCCTGGTTGATGTCCTGGCCGCGGACAAAACCCACCGGGATCGATCGGTCGAAGATATAGAAGGCCCGATGGCGAGTGATGTTGCCGCTGTCGCTGCCTAACTCCTGCCCCAGCTGAAAACCGTCGGGATAAACCAGGTTTCCCGCGGCGTCCTTGAGATTGGGATTCGTGGCGGGCAAGACCTCGAAAAAACCCACCGTGATCCATATGGCAAAGACGTTGGAATGCGTGCTGAAAGCGCCGCCCATTTTTTGCAGCGCCTGGTAGCGGAAATACGAGTTGCGGTTGAAGTCCATGCTCGCATACTTGAACTGGTCGGGCGTCACACTGCCCGTCGCCGAACTGTTCGATCCCATGAGATAGTCGTCGATCTCGAACAGGGGCCGGTTGGCGCTGTCCGGATCGGGCCGCAACAAGGTCACATCGGCCTCCCGCGCGGGCTCGAAACCGGGCGGCGTCAATGAGGCCCCGCCGGGCGTGCGGTAGGGCTGCATGAAGCGGCTGGGCATTTTGGCGTTGATCTGGAACATGTTCGTCAACGTCTGCTGCGCCGTGTTGGGAGCGTTGGCGCTGCTCACCGCGTTGCCCGTGCCGTCGCCGCGGCGGCTGCGGACGAACTTGTCCCAGAAAACCGGGTTCATCTGGGAGTTCACCTCGACGGGCGAGAAGTAGATGTTCATCAGCCCGAAGAGTTCGTCGGCGCTGGTCATCGTGTTGAGGTTCATCCTCCCCGACTCGCGGAAGCGGGAAATCCGATTGAAGGGCGTGTTGAAGTAGCTTTGCGAACCTTCAGCCAGGTTGGCGGGAATCTGCAGTTGCGAATTGGCGAACCGCGAGGGCACGCCCACGTAGGCCAGCACGCGGTGCAACTGCGCCGAGAGGCCGCCCTGGCTCGATTTCCGCGACTCGAAGAAATCCAGGAGATGCGGATAGGGCAGCTGCAGGCTGGGCGGTTGGGAGACGGAAACTTAGCGCGGTCGGCGGATCGTAGACGTCCTGGGGCTGACGTGGGCCGCATCGCTTTGTCCACGTAACTGTAATAGCGCCGGGGATCGGTGAGTGTTGCGGGCCAGCAGCCGCGATGACGAGAGGGCCGGCACCTGCAGAATTCGTACTCGTTGTTGAAGGGACGATATGACCAGTTCAACCAGGGGAACGGGTATTGCGGGTCGCCCGGCTGGAAAGCGGCAGGCGTGTCCGGCTGGCCGTAAGGCGGTTCAAGATAGCCCAGGGTCTGCATTGAGCGGCTGGCGAAGTAATCGTGCCCTTGGGGCTCGCGCCGGCGTCGTCCGGCCGTGCTCCTAACCCGGCGGCGTGTGCTGGCTCTTGTTGGCCGGTTCCTGCTTCCAGAGGTCCATTCCCCGCTGGCCGGAGTGGTAGCTGGCCAGGTAGTTCTTCTCGCCCGCGCTGATGGGCCTCAAAGTGGTACGGCCGTTGGAGCGAGTGATGCGGCGTGGGCGGGGTCGACGTCCGCGGGGAAGTCACGCCGTTGAATGTCGTCAGATCGACCGTCATGGTGTCCATCGTGCGGTACGGGTTCCATTGCTGCGGACTGTTCCCGCTCGTGTCGGCCGCCCAGGGCCGCGTGGGATCGGCCAGCCGCTGCAAGATAGATGATGCGGAAGGCCGCAATCGTGCGGTTGCCGTTCAAGTAGGTCGTCCAGATGCTTCGCCCTCGGTCGCGCGAGTTGCGGATCCGTCGAGGCCATGAGCTCGCGCTGCTGATCGACGGGCATGTCGAGGTGATGGCGTACTGCCCGGTGGACGCGGTGTAGTCGGCCTGTTCCCTTGGTCGGCTCCTTCTGTAAGGTACGTAGCCGGCCTGTCGGCTCGGAGACGCTCAATCGCTGGGATGCGGGTCTTGCCCATCAGGTATGGCGTAGTCGATCCCCAGGACCTTCGGGATCGGCACGTGCGGGAGGGCTGCTGATCGTTGGTGTTCCGCACGACCCGCGCGTCGGCCAGGTCGCCCGGGTTCAGGTGACCATGCGGGTGGTGGCTGGGGTTGCCCGCCGTCTTGCCGTTCTCGAAGCCGACATACGTCCGGTTCTGCTGGTTCGGATCACCGGAGCCGACCACCGCATAGCCGCTGGGCGACACCATGATCGAGCGGGCATTGGCGTTCGACGGATAATAACTCACGGAACTGCGTCCCGGGCGTCGTGCGGATAGTGCATCCCGCTGGTATTGACGAAGTAAGCCGCCCGCTCGATCGTGGGCCGCTGGGCCACTATGGGATTGTCCGGGTCGGGCAGTATCGTCGCCGTTGGGCTGCTGGGTCGGCGTGCCTTGCGCCGGCGGCGACGGGTCGTGGGACGATACGATCACCAGTCTCCAGACGGGCGAAACCTTGCCGCCGACCGCGGGCGTCCGCTTGTTCAAGTTCCACCCCGGTGCCCCGTTGACGATCGCGCACCCAGTCGCCGTCCGCGGCTCCAGGGCCGACCAGGGATTGTAGAGTTCGACGAACAGCGAGCCTTGCGGGCGGAACTTCGAATTGAAGCCCGGGTCCTTCTTCTTTCCCGTATCGGTGCTCAGCCCCGCCCTCCGTGCGGGCCGCGTTGGTCAGGACGGCAGTTGGGGCCGTGCTTGTTCTTGTCGACAGATTTCGGTGTTGAGGTCCTGCGTCCGCACGTCGTGGAAGGCCAAGGTCTCGGTGATCAGCAGTTCGGGCCGCTTGCAGCCCCAGACCGTGTGCAGCGGGGTGTTGTCGGGGTTCCAGCCGTTGCCGCTGAAGGGGTTCGTGTCGTAGGGGAAGGGGATCATGACGCCGTTGTGGTCGCGATAGGCCACCACGTTCACGGCCCATTGGGCGAGCATCCGCGTCACGTCTGTCGGGCGTGGCGAGGGATGGTCTTCTGCAAGTCGGCCAGCAGGGCCTGCGTGTCGGCCAGCGCCAGGGCCAGCACGTACAGGTGCCGGGCATACAACTGGCGGGCGGCCAGCGAATCGCTGACCGACGTGCCGTTCACCTTGGCAGCACGCCCGCCGTCGGCCGAGTAGTTGACAGTGGCCGTCGACGGTCTGGCCGCTGGTCCGGTGACATCTGCTGCACTTTCTCGTTGCTCGTCCCGGCTGGTCCGGGATCGTCGGTCTGGCCGCCCCAGATCGATCTGCCCCTGGTAGCCGGGCTGCATCGAGAACGCCCCCGCACCGAAGGGCCGGTTGAGGTCCATTTTCAGCCCTTGCAGAATTCCCAGGGAAGCAGTTGCGTCCGCAGGGCGTTGAGGTTGCCCACGTTGCCGCCGTTCGTGGCGGTGCTACTGGCGTTCGCAGGTTGGCAACCGGGTGCATCGAGCCGCAGGGTGCTGCGATCGGCGTGCCGGGCATTGCCAGCGGAGCGCCGCAGCGGCAGACCGCAAACGCCGGGCGAAACGGGCACGTCGCTGCTCCAGCGTGTGAACTTCCGCCCGCCGCGACTGCAAGAGCGAGCCGCTGCCGCTGTGTTGGTCAGGTTGTACAGTCGCTGCGGCAGGGGTTCGCATCGCGATCGGAACAGCGAAGGATGCGCTCGAACTCCGCCACGCCGAAGGGATTGTTGACCGTGGCCTGGTCCACGGCGTGCGGAGCATTGAGCGTGAGGTCGATGTCGTACGGGCCGTTGGCCACGCGCCGCCCATGGAAATGTACAGCGGCCGGCCGGACCGGTCCAGGCCGACCGCGCCGAAGGTCTGGTGTCGGGCGGGCGAACCGTGCGAATCGTAGATGGTGCCGGAAGTTCGTCCAGTAGGTCCCTCCGAGTACGCCGTTGAAGGGGAAGGCCAATTGTTCTTCGAAAGGCGGAGAGCCGGTGCCCTGGATGCCCGGCATGGCGCTGCCGGCCGGAGTCCCGTAGCGGCCCATGGTCTGCCCGGCTGCCCTGCAGCGCGCTCTGGTAGTTGCCGAAGTAGAAAGTTGACGGCCAAGGCGGCGGCGGCTGCGTGAGATCGCGGAACAGCGGCAAGAGATTTACTTCGGCCGGTGCCCGATGCCCTGCCCGCGGGTCAGGTTGACCGTGCGGCGTGCCGCCGGAAGTTACCGGGCCGGCAAAAGAAGGCCTGGTGGCCGCTGGTCAGCCCAGCCCAGCGCCAGGGTCACGCCTACGGCCAGCGAGTTGACTGACTGGTAGCTCACGCCGGCTGGTCGCGTTGATCAGTCGGCGTGATATGGCCTGCGCTGCGCAGCGAACCGTGGGCGTTGAGGTTCAAGCGGCCGTCCATGATCCAGGCACAAGATGGCGAACAGCGGCTTGTACGGCCGGCCGTCGGCGGTGTAGCGGACGGGCAGCCCCAGATCGACCCACACGCTGTCCGGCATCCCGTCGCCGTCGGTTGTCAACGTCCCACTGGCCTTGACCAGGCGTGATCCCGTCCCAGAGCGGGATTGAAGTTCGGGTTGCTGCCGGTGAAGTTGGGATTATCGATCGAGTTGGGCCGGAACATCACCTGCCGCAAGATGGCCGACGTTGCCCAGCTGCGCATTCGTGTAGGCGATCAGGTCGCTGCGGTGCAGCGAGGGAATGGGAACGATCACGCCGCCGGAAATATTGGGATTGGGCACGGCCATCGCCAGCAGCGGGTCCTGGTAGTCGGGGGCCGTGTAGTCGCTGTTGACGCCGCCGGGCACGATCAGCCGCGAAGCGGCGCGCGGAGTTGGCGAACGGGTTCCAGACCGCCGGCGGGGCGTTGGGCAGCAAGGCCAAGGGCGATTCAGCCCGGACTCCGTCTGGTCCAGCTCGCCGCTGCCCGGATTGAAGCCGAAGCCCATGCCGCTGTAGGGAAAGCCGTTGACGATGTACTGGTTGCCGGCGGCGGGCATGACGCCGCCGTCGAAGGCGGCCATCTGGGCGTGGTAGTTCGTGCGGATTGATGCCCACGATCCGCGAGCTCAGCCCGCCGCCGGACCGTTGAGCATTGTCACCACGCAGCCCACGCAGTGGAACGGATCGACGGTCGCACTGCTGTAGGTGCTCGGATCGGGCGGGGTCGTGGGAAGCGCGAAATCGATCAACGATCCACCGCAGGCCAGCGCCGGACTGCTCATGGTCGCCGGAAAATTAAGCGAGCCGACCGTCTCGTAGCCGTATTCCTTCTCCAGCAGACTGCACCACTTGATCGCCGAGGTGGTGGTGAAGGTCGTGGTATTGATATAAGGGCCGCGGACAACGATATCGATAGGCCAGTTGCAGGGTTTTTCCGGGCTTGTCGTCGACAATGCCGATGCCGCTGACGCGGAGGGCGTTGCGTTTCTCGACGCCGGTGAGCACGACGAAGGCCACGCCCACCATGGCGAACATGGCCAGCAGGGCAAGGACCACCAGCAGCAAGACGCCGCGATGCGGTGAGCTTTTTTTCATAGTAACATTCCTATTCATTCCGTCTTGCCCTTCAATTCTGGAGTGCGCCGATTTATCGCCGCTTTCTCTTGCCGCGGAGCGGCTTTTTGATGCGCTCTGCTGCGAGCGGTGACGTTCCTGCCAGCGGCCGTCAATTCCGAAAATCAAATGGCGCCTATCGCATCTTCATGTCGCACGACCGAATATCCAAGCCTGCTTCGCGGCAAAAAGCGGTGGTAAATCCCCGCAATCCAAATTGAAAACTAGTTCTTCCACGTTGGATCCGTATCCAACTCGATCGTGCCCGTATATACTCCCACCACGCTCTGACCAAGGGCGACGAGCTGGTCGCCTGGCTGGGGCTGCCAGTCGGGACCGACTAGCGTCAGGCATTGGAGTTGGCTGGCGTCCTGCTCGTTGACTTCGCCCACCGAGCCGACGCGATACCAGCGGCAAAGGCCGTTGGCATTGCACAGCGCTACCCAATCGTTCTCCTTGATCGCAATGCCGGCTGTCGTCGGGGGACTGGCCTTCGCATCGAAGAACATATCGTCGATGGGACGGCCCAATTGGACACTGCCGCCTCCCAGGGCCACCGACGTGCCGTTGACAGGCGTGGCGTCGAAGAACGTCTTCACCGACACCGCGCGCTCGCCGCCTGGCGTCAGGTTGCGGTTGTAGCAAACGACCACGGATACGGTGAAGCGGGTGGTGCTGCCGGCCTGCGGCGTGACGGTGAGGAACCATGTGTACTGCCCGGCGTAATCCACGGCGCCGAGCGTGCCCGAGCTGAGATTCAGCGGCCGGCCGTCCTGAACCAGCGGCCCCGACACCGACGCCAGGCCGGAGGGCAACAATTTGAGGTTCATGTTGCTTGGCATGTTGACCAGCAGGTCGTCGGTAGCCGTGAAGGCGGCAGCGGCCAGTGGGGCCGTGTTCAGGCTCGCCAACGAGATCCGCGGCACCGACGTGGTGACCGTGGCGCTGCCGCTGGTGACGTTGGCCAACTTGGCGCCCAAGCCGTTGGTAACGCCCAAGGGGTCGATGAGGAACGACTGCGGGCCGCTGGGCGAGATCGGGTTGGCAGTCCAGTTGGTGGAATCGAGCATGCGGCGGACCACGACGTCGCGGAGCGCGGCGCGGCCGCACTGCCCGGCGCGGTCGGCCTTGGTGGCCTCGCCGATGGTGTACCGTCCGGCAGGCAGCAGGGCCGCCAGCCCCAGCAGTCCGATCGACAGCACGCCGATAGCCGCGAGGACCTCAAGCAGCGTCATCCCGGAAGCGGCTTCTCCCCTCACCCCTCTCCCCTCTCCCGTCCGTATTTGTATTCCGTTCATCTTACTTCCCTCCCATCGCGTCCGATTGCCGGGCGAAGGTGCGGCTTATCGCCAGCAGCGCCCCGGGGGTCGTGGCCGGCGGGCTGGGATAGGCCGCGTTGTCGGTCACGACGATCGTGCCCGTGCTGCCGTTGATACCCACCCAGAGCGAATTGAGATCGTAAATGTTGTTCATGTTCGCAGTGGTCGATTCGCTTAAGGCGTTCCCCTGGTTGCTATCGACCTCTTCCCGCCTGCCCACCAGCAGGTAGATTCCGGCGGTCGCCCGCACCGCCGAGTACGAGCCATTGGCCCCCGTGCAGTAAATCTTGTCGACCGCACCGTTGGAAGCAAACATGATCATGATCGGCTGCGAGGCGACGTTCCACGTCAGTTGATCCGACCGCACCACCTGATCGACACCCGACCAGGTCAGGTCGATGCAGGCCGGCGAGGGGAGCTGCAGCGGGGCGGCCGGCGACTTCGATGGCCAGCGCCATGATCTCGAACGGGCCGGTGATCGTCTGGTTGCTCCAGGGCGTGCTCTCTCCGTGCGTGGCATCGACGTAGCCGATGAGCTTGGATGTATTGGTGATCGCGCCGGTTGTGCCGTTGACCTGGTTCTGGGTGGCCAGGGTGATCCAATAGCCTTGGTAGCCGATCTGCACCTGGTCGCCCGGATAGAGCGGCACACTGGGCACCGGATTGAGGGCTGATGGCACAATAGGAATAGCCGCGGATTGGGCCCGTCGTCGATGTGACCGTGGCGGTGGCGTTGTCGGTGTCTCCGCTGTAAAGGGGCGGCGTTTCCACTTGCACCAGGTGCATTGAGCAGCCGTTCTCCGCCGCCAGCCGCTCGATCATCACCCCGCACGGCCGGCCTGTGGCCATCGCCTGGTTGCGGGCCGAGCTGAGATACAGTTGGATTGCACGGGCGGCCTCGCGGACCCGCGACCGCTCCACCTCGGGCTTCAATCGCGGGATAGTCGCCGCCGCCAACAGCATGATGATGGTCAAGACCACCAGCAGCTCGATAAGCGTCATCGCACGGCGGGACAGACCCCTGCCAGCTTGCCTGGCCGGTAAAACCAATTGACGGCTCTCGGCGGCGATGCCAGCCAAGCAATCTCCTTCACCTTCGTGGCAAGCACGAGGGAGTCGTACCTGTGCCAGGCCGTGGTGGTAGCCCTCAATCTCCTTCACCCGCGTGGCAAGCACGAGGGGGTCCGCAACTTCACTGCGCCCAAATGTTGTGCCGACTCGCATGACGTTACTTGCCTTCCATATGGTGATTATTGACCGAGGGAACGCCGCCGGTGGGGAGGATCGCGCCGAGCGTCGCGTATTGCCCCGTATAAGGGTCGACGGTCGGCGTGGTAATCGGACCGAAGTCGCCCGGCACCTTCCCGTTACCGAGGATGATGCCGTAGTCGTCGAATCCGCTGCTCTTGCCCAGCACGCCGGCGAAGATCAACGGATAGAGGTGGAAGGCGCCCGCCTCGACGAAATTCGGGTCCAACGGGTCGTGATGCATGTTCAGCGCGCCGCCGGCGGTGTTGGTGTCGTTGAACTGGATGTCGGACCAGCCGGTGTTGGGCTGGGCGACGTCGTTCGCTCCCATTACGACCGTGGCGCCCGGCGCCCAGCGGAGGAAGCCGATGGGGTTGCCCCAGCCGTCGAGGAAGACGTTGAAACCATCACCGTCGAAATTGATGCCGATCTCGCTGCCGCTGAACATGCTGCGGGCCTCAGGTATGGCGGTCATGACCCACAGGTAAAGGCACTTGGCCTGTTGATGGTCGGCCGTGCTGGGATTTGGCGCCGGACTCATCGAGCTGTACTTCGCCTGGTACATGTGCTGCAGCGCGGGCGACGGCAACTGGTAGCCACCGGGCAACTTGGTGGGCGGCGATATAATATCCGCAAAGCGGTCGGGCATTTCCATCCGCATCAGGTCCCGCAGGGCCTGCATGCGAAGCAAGGCGTAGCTGCTGGGCGACATGTTTTGCGTCGCCACGTTCAACGGCAGCCGCCGCGTGAGATACGACTCGTACTTCCGTGTCACCACGTCGTTGAGCTTGGCGATGGTGGCTTTGGTGGCATCGAGACGGGCGACCTCGCGGGTTTTGGCCAGTGCCGCCAGCACGACCCCCGCCAACAGCGCGATGATCGTGATGACGACGAGCAGTTCGACCAGCGTAAAGCCGCGGCGGGAGGAAGAATCGAGACTTGAAATCCGAGATCTGAAATCTGCGATTTGCGGAGACTGTCGTCGTTGGCCTTTAGATCGCCAGCATCCGTCATTTTGCAATTGGCAATTGGCAATTCTCAATTTGCAATTCCCCGTCTTCATGATCGTGCCTCCTCGCCTGCCACTCGCCCTTGGCTGCCGGCGAAACGACTTTACAGTTGTTGATCGTCGCCGACAGTCGGCCCTCGGGTGAAACTCGTCATGTCGTCCAGGCCGTTGGTGACGTCGTAGTGCGCGCCGGCCGGATAGTCGGGCGGCGTGCTCGATTGCAAGGCGCCGTACTTGCCGTCCATGCCTGGGCAGAGCAACTGGAAGGTCGCCGGCTGCGCCCAGACGTACAAGCCGTTGACCTGGGCAACCGGCGACGTGGAGTCGGTATAGGGCAGGGGACTCTGAGCGGGACTGACGCCTGGGATCGTGACACCGCCGGAAGCAAAGTAGTATTGCTGGGCCACCGCCTTGAAATAGAGGTAGGGAGCCGCGGTGCCCGCCACCTGGCCGTTCTCGGGAAAGTACTGGTAGAGGTTCCAGGTCACGCCCGACGACGCCGCCGGCACGCCGCCGCCGCTGAGGACCCAACTCGCGCTGCCCAGCATCCGCAGATTGGGACTCGCCGCGGTGCCGGCCCGCTGGAAATCAAAGGTGGGCGTAATCCGCGTGGGGCTGGCGTCGAACGGGTTCTGCGGATTGGCGCTGAAGCCGATGAAGGCCCCCGTGGGATCCTGGCCCCCGCCCAGCCAGAAGACCAGGGCCGTGGATGGATTGAGCGGGGAACTGGCACTGAAGGCCGCCGTGAGCTGCGAGGGATAATTTGAGGCCGGGCAGCGGGGGAAGGCCGCCTTGAGGAACTGCACCGTATCCGTGGGGTTGGTGCCGTCGGGCGGATAGCGGCCTCCGCCCATGTTCGTGCGGACGCTTTCGATGGCCGCGACAAGTTGCTTGATCTCCATCTGGATCCTGGCCCGCTTGGCCGAGGTTTGCGCCCGCGACAGGGCGGGCAGCAGCAACGCGGCCAGCAGGCCGATGATGGCGATCACCACCAGCACCTCCACAAGGGTAAAAGCGTCTTTCCGACAATTCTCGATCTTTCTTTCCATGGCTCGCTCCTTCAGATTGTGTCTGAATTCTCCGTTCCCAAAAACGCCCCCGCCGACCTTGTGTCGGTGGAGCGGAAGAAAAGAAATGTGTCTGGACGTAGTCGTTAGCCGTCCAGCCTTCCGCTCCACCGCGGTAAACGCGGTGCGGGCGTTTACAGTTTAAGTCGTTCTACGCTCTAAGGTCTCTTCCTACTTTCCTCCGCTGAGGTTCGAGATCAGCGAAATCAGCGGCATGAACAAGGCGATCACGATGAAGCCCACGATGCCGCCCAGGGTGATGATCAACAACGGCTCCATCAAGGCCGTCAGGCTCTCGGTAAGCACGGCCACTTCCTCGTCGAAAGTGTCGGCCACCTTGTAGAGCATCGTGTCCAATTCGCCCGTCTCCTCACCCACGTCTACCATGTTGACCACCATGTCGTCCAGCACGGCGTTGCGGAGCCGGTAGGCGAGGAAAGCCGCCAGCAGTCCGGCCACCACCGCGCCGTAGATCACCAGGTCGGCAAAGTAGCCGGCAATGGGGACGAACTTGGCGATGATCGTGCCGACTCCCAGGCCAATGGGGAGGATCATCAGGGCCATGAAGACCAGGGCGGGCATGCGCCGGGATTCTTCAGCACGTAGGAATTCTCCTTCATCGGCTTGGCAATCGATTCGCCCTCGCGGATCGAATCATAGACCTGCCCGAAGAGCTTCTCGAAGGCCGCGTTGCCGGAGGTCTCCCGCGTGATGTGCAGGGCCTCCAGGATGGGCACGCCGCTGGCCACCAGCGTGCCCAGCGTGCGCATGGTGCGGGCGATAATGTTCTTCTCCACCAGTTGCCCGAAGATGGGCGCCTTCAAGGCGAAGAAATCCCAGCCCATCCGCCCCGGGGCGAACTTCCGCATGAGCTTCACGTACAGCCAGTAGCCGATGGGGAAGGCGGGCATGATGTACCACCAGTTCCCCACCCACTTCGAGGCGTTGATGAGCATGAGGGTGATGTCGGGCAGCTTGGTGTTGAAGTCCTTGAAGATCTTCTCGAACTGCGGCACGATCTTCAACATGATGAAGACGAGGATGCTGACGGCGAAGAGCACGACGAAGATCGGGTAGATCATCGCTCCGCGGACCTTGCGCTTCAGCGACTGGGCCCGCTCCTGGAACTCGGCGAGCCGCTTCAAGATGATTTCCAGGGCCCCGCCCGCCTCGCCGGCCTTGATCATGTTGATATACAGGCGGTTGAAGGCCTTGGGGGCCTTGGCCATGGCCTCGGAGAGGGTGGAACCGCTCTCGATCTCGTCGCAGACGTCGATCAGCGAGTTCTTCATGGCCCCCGGCTTGGACTGGTGCTCGAGGATTTTCAGGCTGCGGAGGATGGGCAGCCCGGCCTCCTGGAGGATGGCCAACTGGCGGGTGAAGGTGGTAAGGATTTTGGAGTTCACGCCGCCGAGGGTGAAGGTCTTGCCCTTCTTGGCGGCGGTCTTTTCGACCTTGCCCTTGCGGGCCCTCTTCAGCGCGATCTTGGTGACGAACAGGCCCCGCTGGCGGATGGTAGCCTGTGCCGCTTCCTGATCTGCCGCCTCGACATCATCGCGGACTTCCTGTCCGCTCTTGTCCATCGCCTCAAATTGAAAAGTAGGCATAACCGCCTCACCAGGTTAAACGTCGAACTTGAAAAAACCTAATTCATATCCGCAAACCCTTGGAGTGCGGCAATCTGTCGCCGCTTTTATTCCCTCGCCGCTCGATCGCTCCGCCAAAGCGGCGACAGGTCGCCGCACTCCAAGGGTTTTCTTTCTTATTCGTGTACGGTCTCGCGGATCACTTCCTCGATGGGCGTGATCCCGGCGAAAACTTTCGCCAGGCCGGCGTTCCGCAGGGAGTGCATGCCCGTCTGCAAGGCCAGGTCGCGGAGGGACTCGGTCGAGGAGCCGCGGTTGATCAGTTCCCGGAGCTGGTCGTTCATGAGCATCAGCTCGTGCAGCCCGGTGCGGCCCTTGAAGCCCGTGTTGTTGCACATCTGGCAGCCGCGGCCGCGGTAGAACTTCTTGTCCATCACGTCGTCGGGCGAGAGGTCGAGCATGGCCAGGGTCTCGGTGTTGGGCATGGTCTGCTCGCGGCAGTTGGGGCAGATCTTCCGCACCAGCCGCTGGGCCAACACGGCCTCCAGGGTGGCCGTGAGCAGAAACGGCGGCACGCCCATGTCGCGCATGCGGGTGATCGCGCTGGGGGCGTCGTTGGTATGCAGCGTGCTGAAGACCAAGTGCCCGGTAAGCGAGGCCTGCACGGCGATCTCGGCCGTCTCCAGGTCGCGGATCTCACCGACGAGGATCTTGTCGGGGTCCTGCCGCAGGATCGATCGCAGGCATTGGGCAAAGGTATTACCGATGTTCGGATCGATGGGGATCTGCACGATGCCGTCGATCTCGTACTCCACCGGGTCCTCGGTGGTGACGAGCTTGTCTTCGATCACGTTCAATTCGTTAAGGGCGCCGTAGAGGGTGGTTGTCTTGCCCGAGCCCGTCGGCCCGGTCACGAGTACGATGCCGTTGGGAAGGCGGATGATCTCGCGGAAGGCGGCCAGGGTGATCGGCTCCATGCCCACCGCGCCCAGGTCGAGCATGACCACGGAGCGGTCCAGCACCCGCATGACGACGCTCTCGCCGAACATGGTCGGCAGCACGCTCACGCGGAGGTCCACCGGGTGGCCACCGACGGTCAAGCGAATGCGCCCGTCCTGCGGCACGCGGCGTTCGGCGATGTCCAGGTTGGCCATAACCTTGATGCGGGTAGTGATGGCGAAGGCCAGGTGGCGGGGCGGCGGCACCATCTCGTAAAGCACGCCGTCGGCGCGGATGCGGATCTTGAACTCGTTCTCGAACGGCTCGAAGTGCAAGTCGCTGGCCTGGTCCTTGATGGCCATCAGCAGCACCATGTTCAAAAGCTTGCGGACCGGGGCGCTGTCGGCTAGGGCCTCGGTGCTATTGAGGTCCAGCACACCCTTCTCCAGGGCGACGGCCGCGGCCGCCAGGTCGCCGTCGGTCTCCATGTCGGCGATCAGCGACTCGACGCTCTCGCCTCCGGCGGCGTAGTACCGCGCCAGGGCCTTGAGCACGTCCTTCTCCGTCGCCACTGCCGCTCGCACCTCATAGCCGAGAAAGCTCCGCAACTCGTCGATCACCGAGAGTTTCTGCGGATCGCACATGGCGATCGTGAGCGTGTTGTCCTCGAAGTTCACGGGCACGATGCGGTAGAGCTGGGCCATCGGCTCAGTGATCATGGCCAGCACGTTGGGGGGGATGACGAGATCAGCCAGGCTGATGACCTGCAGGCCCATCTGCTCGGCCAACCCCTGCACAAGGTGCTCGTCGCTCAAGAGGCCCATGCCGATAGCCACCTGGCCGAACAGTTCGGTGGGCCGCTGCCGCTGCTCGTCGAGGATGACCTTCACCTTGTCCTCGGTGAGGAACCCCAAGTCGACCAAGATTTGTCCGATGCGTCGTAGTGCCATAACTGAACCAAACCGTCAAAAAATTAAAAAGTCGTCAATCCAAATTCTTAAATGGGTTTGTCGCTTCCCTCGTCGTCGAAGATTCCCCGTTCCGCCTTGGCGATCCGCGACGAAAGGTCGTCGACGTTATTGGCGCGGAAGAGGATTTCCTTCTTCTCCACGACGCCCGATTGCCAGAGCTTGAACATGTGGTCGTCCAGCAACTGCATGCCCAACTTCATTCCGGTCTGGATCGCGGACGTGATGCGGAAGGTCTTGTTTTCGCGAATCAGGTTGGCGATGGCGGGTGTGACCACGAGCATCTCGTAGGCCGCCACGCGGCCGCCCCCGATCCTGGGCAGGAGGGCCTGCGACAGGATGCCGATGATCGACGTCGACAACTGGGTGCGGATCTGTTCCTGCTGGTTGGTGGGAAAGACGTCGATGATGCGGTCCACGGTTTTCGCGGCCCCGGTGGTGTGCAGCGTGCCGAAGACGATGTGGCCGGTTTCGGCCGCGGTGATGGCCGCTTCAATGGTCTCCAGGTCGCGCATTTCGCCCACGAGAATAATATCGGGGTCCTGCCGCAACGCACGGCGAATGGCCTCGGCGAACGTCGGCACGTCTACGCCGATCTCGCGCTGGTTGACCGTGCACTTCTTATGCGGATGGTAGAACTCGATCGGGTCCTCGATCGTAATGATATGGTGGGGCACCGTGTCGTTGAGGTAATCGATCGCGGCAGCCAGCGTAGTCGTCTTGCCTGACCCGGTAGGGCCCGTCACCAGCATCAGTCCTCGCGGCCGGTGGCAGAGATCTTTCAACGCCGGCGGCGTCCCCAAGTCATTGAAATTCAGGAGCTTGTTGGGGATTTGCCGCAGCACCATCCCCACGTATCCCTTTTGCTTGAAGATGGAGACGCGGAACCGGGCCAGATCGCCGAAGGCGAAACCAAAGTCGGCCCCGCCACGCTCCTGCAACTCCTTTTGCGACCGCTCCGGGGCGATGCTCTTCATCAGGGCCACCGTGTCCTCGGGCTCCAAAACCTTGGTTTCCAGCCGCTTCATGACGCCGTCCAGCCGCAGAACGGGCGGTTGCCCGACGGCTATATGGAGATCGCTGGCCTTGCGCTTGACGACCGTATGCAACAGCTTGTCGATAAGAATGGTGCCCATGGGCAAATGACATCCCGCGGATGGTGGAGGAGAAAAGGTGGTCACCTTTTCCCCCGATTAAATAAGAACCGGTTATTGTGCTTGGGGTTTCGCTTGCCCTTGGCCCTGAGCGTTACGATTATTCGTAGTTTTCAGAAAAAAGACCATCAACAAGGCAAAAAAGGTTGTCGTACGTCAGCCTTTTCAGCCAGACCTCGTTTGGTTGTCCGGCTGGAACGCCTGACGTACAGCCTTCTTTCTCAATCACTCTCTGCTCGCTTGGCGGCGCGGAAGACCTCGTCGATCGTGGTCAGTCCCTTGACGGCCTTCTCCACACCGTCCCAGTAGAGGGTCCGCATTCCTTCTGACTGGGCGGCGCGGCGGACCTGTTCGGTCGGAGCCTCTTTGAAAGTAAGTTCGCGGACCTTCGACGACATCAACATCAGCTCGTAAATGCCCAATCGGCCGCGGAACCCAGAGCCCTGGCAATTGGCGCATCCCTTGCCCCGCGAGAAGCTGGCTCTGGCAATCATCTCGGGAGTAATGCCGGCGGCCTGAAGCGACGCCTCGCTGGGGGTGTAAGGCTGCTTGCACTTCTGGCAGACCACCCGCACTAATCGCTGGGCCATGATCGCGACGACACTGCTAGCCACCAAGTAGGAGGGCACACCCATGTCGATCAGACGTGTAATAGCGCTGGGCGCATCGTTCGTATGCAGTGTACTGAATACTAAGTGTCCCGTTAAACTTGCTTGAATACCCATCTGTGCCGTCTCTAAGTCTCGCATCTCACCGACCAGAATAATGTTCGGGGCCTGGCGCAACATGGCACGGATCACGCGGGCAAAATCCAACCCGATGTCATGCCGAATCTCGACTTGATTCACCCCCGGTAGGTAGTACTCCACAGGGTCTTCGGCCGTAATGATCTTCCGGTCAGGAGTGTTCAGGGCATTCAAAGCCGCGTAAAGAGATGTCGTCTTGCCCGAGCCGGTCGGGCCGGTGACAAGGATAATTCCATTGGGCCGCTGGATGAGCTGACGGAATTTTAAGAAGTCATCCTCGGCAAATCCCAGTTGCTTAAGACCGACGCGGATGTTGTCTTTGTCAAGGATCCGCATCACGACGGATTGACCGTGGGCGGTGGGAATAATGCTGACTCGTAAGTCGAGCTCTTTCTCGCCCACCGTCACCTTGATACGGCCGTCCTGCGTCCGGCGTCGTTCGGCAATGTCAAGTTTGGCGAGAATCTTAATGCGCGACAGGATTGCCCCTAACAGCCGGATGGGGGGGCTATCGCGCTCGATCAACATGCCGTCGATCCGGTAGCGGACGCGAATACGGTTTTCGAACGGCTCGATGTGGATATCCGAGGCCCGGGCCTGCACCGCCTCAGCGATCGTCAATTGCACCAGGCGGACGATGGGCGCACTGGACTCATCGGCATCGTCACCCTTGGTGCCATCATCGACCGTTTCCGTGAAGTCGATGGCCGTATCGGTGAACTCCGTGAGCATCTGGTCGGCGCTTTCCGCCATGGTCTGGCCATAGTAGCGGTTGATGGCCTCATTGATCGCCTCGCGAGGGGCCAGGGCCAGGTCGATCTGCTTGTTGAGAATGAATCGCAGCTTGTCCACCGTGTCGATGTCCCACGGGTCGCTGAGAATGATTGTCAGGTGCCCATCGCTTTCGGCCAGGGGCAGAACGGCGTTTTCACGGGCGACCGACTCGGGCACCAATTCAATGACCGAGGGAGGGATAGTGACTTCGGCAATGTTGACGTAGTTCAGCCCGTTCTGTTCGGCGATCGCTCGGGTCACGTCTTCGCCCGTCGCATAACCCAGGCGAACCAGGGCGTCGGGCAGTTTACTGCCCGATTCCTTGGCCATCTGCTTGGCCTCGTTGACCTGCTCGGGGCTGACGAGCCCGCGACGCATGAGGATTTCGGTGTAATCGGCTTTCTTCTTGGCCATGGACGACCTCAAGCAACCTGAAGGAGGGGGATGAGCGTGGGGTAGAGTGCCCCACAGCACCGCTCCCCTAAGAACCTAGCTCTAAGCTAACTGGCGGGCTGGGCTATGTCAAGGATCTGGGATGAGGGGTGAGGGGTCTTAGAGACCCAAGACTTAAGACGCTTCCACGCACCCCGTTTCACTTGTACAATTCTGCCAGTCACGCCACGCTACCCACGGAGTTGATCATGAAAGCACGAGCAGATGGCCAGCGGCTCTATCTGGGCGTTGATATCGGCGGCACGAAGGTCCAGGGCTCGTTGGTCGGCGAATCGGGAATCATCCTGGGCAAACAACGGCAATCGACGCCGCGAACCGGAGGCCCGGAGAAAGTCTTGCTGCTGGTCGAGGACGTTATCCAGCAGGTTCTCAACGAGGCAAAGCTGCAAACGACCGACTTGACCGCCATCGGCGTGGCCGTGCCGGGGGTCGTCGAGCCGAAGTCCGGCCACGTCGTCGTGACGCCCAATATGGCCCTTACCGGCGTTTCCATCGGCGCACACCTGGAGAGCCGCTTCCACGTACCTGTGGCCATCGGCAACGACGGCAACCTGGGCACCTACGGCGAGGCCTGGCTCGGCTCCGCCCGCGAGGCCCGCAGCGCCGTAGGCATTTGGGTGGGCACCGGCATCGGCGCGGGGCTGGTCACCAAGGGCCGCTTGTGGCGCGGGGCCCGCGAGTCGGCCGGCGAGATCGGGCATATCATCATGCAGATGGGCGGCCCCACGTGCGGTTGCGGCAATTGCGGCTGCCTGGAGGCACTGGCCAGCCGCACGGCGATCGAACGCGACATCCGCGCGGCCCTGGCGGCGGGCGGCACGAGCAAGCTCACCGAGCTCTCCGGCGGCGACCTGAGCGTGATCCGCAGCGGCGCTATCCGCAAAGCCCTCAAGGCCGAAGATGCCTTGGTGGCCGGCATCCTGCATCGCGCCGCCGAGACCTTGGGCTATGCCTGCCTTACCGTCCGCCACCTCGTCGATCCGGAGGTCATCGTCCTGGGCGGCGGCCTGATCGAGGCCTGCAGCGAATACATGATGCCGATCGTGGAGAACATCGTCGGGTCCGACCGCCTGCCGGGAGCCCGCGATGGCGGGCACGTATTGCTTTCCGCGCTGGGAGACGACGCCGTGGTCCTGGGCGCGGTGGCCCTGGCCCGCAAGCGTGTCGGGCGCAGCCCCTTCAAGAAACGCTACCGCGTGGGCCCGACCTATCCGGAAGTCGGCCGCTTCAGTTTCGGCGAGGTCGTGGTCGGCAAGAAGGCCTACAATCAGGACATCTACATCGCCGTCAGCGGCAAAGTCAAGATCCGCGAGCCGAGCTATGCCCGACGCCAGGAGGACGGGCGGCAGACGATCGGGGCCAAGGAGGTGGAAGAAATCTGCAAGGGCGGCCCGGAGGTACTTTTTGTCGGCAGCGCGAAGGTCGAGGATATCGCGCTTTCAGAGCAGGCCCAGCGCTATCTCAGCCAGCGATCGATCCGCTGCGAAATCCTGCCAGCCTTGCAGTTGGTGGACGTCTATAATAAGTCGAAGTCCCGCAAGTCGGCGTTAATTCATGTGACGAGTTGAAAAGGAACGGGCGCGGAGTCCGTTCCCGGCGAGCGTGCCTTGGGTCTCAGAAAGACTCCAAAGCAGGATTCTCATGCCAACCTTTGCCAAACCCGAACTTCTTTCCCCGGCCGGCGACTTCGACTGCGCGGGCGGCCGTGGAAAACGGGGCCGACGCCGTCTACTTCGGTCTCCGCGTGGGCCTGAATGCGCGGACCAAGGCCACGAACTTCGCCCTGGAGGAGCTGCCGGATTTCATGGCCTGGCTGCACCTCCGCGGCGTCCTCGGCTTCGTCACGCTCAACACGCTCGTCTTTCCCAGCGAGCTGGACCTGCTGGAGAAGACGGTCCGAGCGGTAGTCTCCGCCGGCGTCGACGCGGCGATCGTGCAAGACTATGGCGCGGCACGGATGATCCGTGCGATCGCGCCCGACTTTCCCCTCCACGCGTCGACGCAGATGTCGATCACCAGCGCCGAAGGGGCGGCCATGGCCCGGCAACTGGGCATCTGCCGCGTCGTTCTTGCCCGAGAGCTTTCGCTGGACGACCTTCGCCGCATCCGGCCGCAGACGGACCTGGGGTTGGAGGTCTTCGTCCACGGGGCGTTGTGCATGAGCTATTCAGGGCAGTGCAACGCCAGCCTGGGCATGGGCGGCCGCAGCGCCAATCGCGGCCAGTGCGCCCAGCAGTGCCGCTTGCCCTACGAACTGGTCTGCGACGACGAGGTCCGCGACCTCCAGGACCGCAAGTATCTACTCAGCCCTTCGGACCTGGCCGCCTTGGATCTGGTGCCGGAGCTTATCGCGGCGGGCGTGAATTCGTTGAAGATCGAGGGCCGCATGAAGTCGCCGGAATATGTCGCCGCCGTCACGCGGCAATATCGTGCCGCCGTCGAAGAAGGCATGGCCGGACGCCGACCCGGAGTATCCGGCGCCCGTCGCGCCCGCCCGAGCAGCTCGTAGAGTTGGAAAGCCCGTTTTCGCGGGGGCTTTCACCCGGCTGGCTCGCCGGGCGGAACCTCAAGATCGTCGATGGCCGCCATTCGGCCAATCGCGGCTTGTGCGTGGGCAAGGTGGCGGCAGTCCGCGGCGATCGTGTGGCGGTCGAGTTGACCGCCGGGCTGCGGCGCGGCGATGGCATTGCCTTCCCCTCCATTCTCGGTGAAGACCACGACCAGGGCGGCCGCGTTTACGAAATCTTCGCCGCCGGAAAATCGCTCAAAGAGGTGCCCGGCGGGCAGGTCGAACTTGCCTTCGCCCGTGACGGGCTCGATCTGGCGCGTCTGCAAGCCGGCCAAGAGATCTGGAAGACCGACGATCCGCAGCTCGACCGCCGCCTGAGCAAGACCTTCAGCGAGGGGCGGATCCACCGCCGCGTGCCATTGGACCTTGAGGTAGAGGCCGCCGTGGGCGGCCGCCTGAGTGTTGTCGCCAAGACCGGGACCGGCAAGTCGTGCCGACTGGAATCGGAGCAGCCGCTGGAGGAAGCCCGTCGCCATCCGCTAACGGCGGAGGTTTTGCGCGAGCAGTTCGGTCGGCTGGGGGAGAGCGTCTACGAGTTGCGCAGCCTGGAGGCGCGGATCGCGGGGCAGCCGATGGTTCCCTTGAGCGTGCTGGGGCAACTGCGGCACGAGATGGTGCGGCGGTTGGATGCTGCTGCCGTGGAGCTTCCGCCACCGCGACTGCTGGAGCGGCCCTCGACGCCCATTGGCCAGACGCCTGTTGGCCAGACGCCCAGTGGCCGGGCGCCTGTTGACCAACCGTCTCGAAGTGGCGGTCCCGCTCCCGTCTGGCACGTTCTCTGTCGCGAGCTGAAGCACCTGGAGGAGGTCCTGGCCTTGGGCGTGACGAGCGTGATCGGTGATTTTGCCGAGTTGCACCGCTGCGGGCCGGCGGTGCGCATGGCCCGCGAACATGGTGCGGAGATCTTCCTGGCCACGCCGCGGATCCAGAAGCCGGGCGAAGACGTCCATTTCACGCGGATCGCGGACGCGGCGCCCGACGGCATTCTGGTTCGCAACCTGGGTGGGGCGGCTTTCTGCGCCCAGCGACAAATTCCGTTCGTGGCCGACATGTCCCTGAACGCGGTGAACCCCTGGACGGTGGCCTGGCTGCAGGAACTCGGGGCGCGTCGCGTCACGGCGGCCTACGATTCCGACCGGCGTCGGCTCGGCGAGTTGGCCGACGCCGCTCCCTGGGCCGACCTGGAGGTGGTTGTCTACCAGCACATTCCCTTGTTCCACACGGAGCACTGCATCTTCGATACGGAGGTTGGCGGTCGGCGAAACGAGGTGGTTCCTGAATTGACGCCAGCGGAAGCCGACCGCCAGAAGCAGCGCCGTACGGCGCCGTGCAGCTTCGCCTGCATGAAGCACGAGGTCCGCCTTCGCGACCGGATAGGCGTAGAGCATCCCTTGCAGTCCGACGCCTGTTGCCGCAACACGCTCTACCATGCCCAGCCGCGAAACTTCATCGACCACGTGCCGGAACTGTGGCGGCGGGGCGTGCGACACTTCCGCATCGAGTTGCTGGAAGCCGTGCCCACGGGCATCATCGCCGCCGCGAAGCGACGGTCCACGGTCACTTCTTGACGAGCAGGTGCACGATAAAAACCGCAATCGACGCTGCCAAAGCACCGGCCAGGACCATGGCCACGACGGCTCCTGACGAAGCTCCATACTGGCTGCGGTACGGATCAAAGCCCAAATCGGCATCCCCTGCCCGCGCGGCCAAAGGACGTTTGAACCGCAGGCGCTGATTATCGAACTTCTCGACAAGGGTCCAACCCGCTCGAGCCTCTTCGGCGCAGACCCGTTGCAAGACTTCCGGGTTCCTGAAACCGCCCAGATTGGATCGAACGATCTTGAACTCCCAATCCCCCTGCAAGTCGGCATCGGTATACTTGGTCATTTCTTCTTCCTCCTGTCGCTGCCTTTCCGCCTCAGCGGCGGCGGCTGCTGCTGCCGTAGCCCCACTGCTCATGGAAGACTCCCGCTGCTTGGTTGACTATCAGTAAGCACGGATTCTACCACAGCTTTTGCGCCGAGGACAGTTTGTAGTGTTTCGCGCAGATGGCGATTGATGAGTGGCACGTCCCTTTCGTAGAAGCGAGGCGCCACCCACCTGTCTGATCATTGGCCGGGGTGCTACAATCACGCCCAGTCCTTCTCGAAGGGATTTGTCACCCAGCAATTCCGCACAATGATCGACTACTGCATCGAGCCCGGCCTGACCGTAGACGAGTTCATCGACGTGCTGCGGCGATCCACGCTGGCCGAGCGCCGCCCGGTCTCCCATCACCAGACGATCGAGCGGATGCTGGCAAACGCCAGTGTTGTCGTCACCGCCCGTCATAACGGGCAGCTTGTCGGCGTCTCGCGGGCGATCTCCGATTTTGCCTACTGCACCTACCTCTCCGACCTTGCCGTGGATGAGGCCTTTCAGGGACAGGGCATCGGCCGCGAACTGGTCCGCCGGACCCACGAAGCGGCCGGCTTGGCCACGATGCTGATCCTGCTGGCGGCGCCCCGGGCAGCAACCTATTACCCGTATATCGGCATGACCAGGCATGAGTCGTGTTGGATCATTCCGCGGCTAGAGCCGGACCAAGGCAGGTAGTGCCAGAGCCCGAGTTGGGGCAAGTCATCCCTGCCGCTGCTTCTCCATCGTCACGGTGTTGCCGCGAGCGTTGAACTCCACACGCGACATGAAAGCCCGCATGAGCATCACACCGCGGCCGCAGGGACACTTGAGATTGTCCTCGCAGGTGGGATCGGCCAGTGCCGAAGGATTGAAGCCGGGGCCCTCGTCGCTGATTTCGATGCGCAGCCGGTCGCCGCTCAAGAGACAAACCACGTGGATGCTCTTCCGCGCGTCCGCCCCGTTGCCATGGCGGATGGCGTTGACGAGGGCCTCTTCCGCGGCAAGGTGGATAGCAAAGACATCCTGTTGCCGCCAGTGGCGGGCCTCCAACTCCGCCAACAAGGCGTCGAGGACCTCGCGCGCCAACGCCGGGTCGCTGGCGATCATCCGTTCGTAACGCCAAAGCACGGCGTCGGTCATCACCCTTCTCATAGCAAGCGGATCGGGCCCTAGAAGGCAGCCAAGGCGTCAGCCTCGTCTTCCTTGATGTCGAAGAAGCGGTTGAGCTTCGTGATGGCAAAGACTTCGTAAATGTTCGGCCCGATGTTCGAGAACTTCAACGAGCCGCCCTGGGCCTTCACCTTGCGGTCCAGCGTGATCAGCTTGCCCAACGCCGCGCTGCCGAGGAAATCGACCGTGGAGAAATTCAGGAGCAACTTCTCCCGCTTGTCGCTCTCCACCAGGCTGAACATCTCATTGCCCAACTCCTGGATGTCGATGTCTTCGGTGATCCGGCGGTTGCGAAAACGGACGACCGTCACGTCGCCGACTTCCGTAACCTCCAGGCGTTGGTATGCTGGCATCGAAAAGACTCCTGCCTTGAGAGTTCGGTCGAAACACATCGCCAAGTGCCCGGAAAAAGTTAAAACAGGCACGATGAACCAATAGTAACGAACTGCCGCCTGCGGGTCAAGTCGATGGTCCCGCCGGAGGCTCGTCTTTGGGCGGCGAAATACCCGCCGATCGTGCGTACCTGGCGGCTGGGCGGAACTCCGGCTCGCCCCCCTCCTTTGGCGAAGCTGCTATCCGCCTTTGGGCATGGCCAGGCTGTGCAGCACGAGAACGCCGCCGAGAGAGAGAAGCATCCAGCCAAGCCATTCCGGCGGATGGTAGATCCGATCCAGGCCCTTGCCTTCGATCGTCGAGAGCACGGGAGTCTGGGCGGAGACGCTGATCAAGGGATGGTCGCTCCGCTCGGCGATGAACTTGGCGCACTGCTCCTTGAGTTCCACCGAATCGATCGCGCGGAACTGGAAGCCCAAGAAGAGCAGTACCAGCCCGGCCATGAAGAACTGATTGCGCGTGATTTCCATAATCCCACCTTCCAGGGTTGGACGGTTGGGCAAACCAACACCGTGGCAATATGCTAGTCTACCACACGTTTGCCTATGGAAGCCGCCTATGCAATAATTTTGCCAACCGCGTCGGAGCAGCATGCATGGGTTATAGTGAGTATGACGATCTTGTGCTGTCGCGAAAATTCGTGCGGATGTGCCGCCGCAATCTCCACCGTACGAAAATCGTCGATTCCAGCGGCGCGGAACTCAGCGGGGCGGGCTTGCTGACCGCCACGCTGGCCTTGCGGCGGTTGATGCGGCGCGAGGTCCTGGCGGCCGACGAGACCCATGTCGGCGTCCTCCTGCCGCCATCGGCGGGCGCGGTGCTGGCCAACGCTGCTTTGACTCTCGACCGGCGAGTGGCGGTCAACTTGAACTACACGGTCACTTCCGAGGTAGTCAACGCCTGCTCGAACCTCTGCGGCATTCGCCACGTGCTCACTAGCCGGCGTATGCTGGAACGCTTGCCGCTGAAACTCGACGCCAGCCCGGTTTACGTTGAAGACCTCAAAGAGCGGCTCACGCGGACCGACAAGGCCCTGGCCGCCGTGGCCACCTGGCTGCTGCCAGCCGCCCTCCTGGATCGCCTGTTGGGTCTCACCGCTGTCCGGCCCGATGATGTAATGACGGTGATGTTCACTTCCGGTTCCAGCGGTATGCCCAAGGGGGCGATGCTGACCTATGCCAACATCGGGGCCAACCTGGCGGCGGTCGACGACCTCATCCACATGCGGTCCAGCGACGCCTTGCTGGGCGTGCTGCCGATGTTCCATTCCTTCGGCTACACGACTACGCTCTGGACGGCCCTCGTCTTCGATCCCAAGGGCGTTTACCACTACTCGCCGTTGGAGGCACGGCAGATCGGCGCGCTCTGCCGCAAACACGGCTGCACGATCTTGATTGCCACCCCCACCTTTCTGCGGACCTATATGCGGCGCTGCGAGCCGGACGACCTGCGTACGCTGGACGTGGTTTTCGGCGGTGCGGAGAAGCTCCCGCTGGAACTGGCGGAGGCCTTCCAGCGACGCTTCGGCGTCCTGCCGGTAGAAGGCTACGGGGCCACGGAGTTATCGCCGGTGGTTGCCGGCAACCGACCGCCCAGCCGCTATCCGCTCTCGGGCGACGCGGTCCCGGACCGCTGCGGCAATCGTCCCGGGACCGTGGGGCGACCCCTGGCAAACGTCGAAGTGAAGGTGGTCGATCTCGACAGTGGTGCGGACCTTCCCCCGGGCCAACAAGGAATGCTTTTGGTTCGCGGCCCGAGCGTGATGAAAGGCTATTTCAAGCGGCCCGATCTCACGGCAGAGGTCATGCGCGGGTCTTGGTACGTGACGGGCGATCTGGCCGTGATCGACGACGACGGATTCATCACTATCACAGGGCGGGTCAGCCGTTTCTCGAAAATCGGCGGCGAAATGGTGCCGCACCTGCGGGTCGAGGCGGCGGTCCACGAGGCCCTGGCTGACGAGGAGAACGAAAGGCAACTGGCCGTCACGGCCATCTGCGACCGCACGCGCGGCGAGCGCGTGGTGGTGCTGCATACCGGACTGGGCGTGCCCGCCGCCGAAATCTGTCGCCGCATATTGGCCGGCGGCCTGCCGCCGCTGTGGATTCCCTCGCCCGACAGCTTCCGCCAGGTAGTCTCGATTCCGCAATTGGGGACGGGCAAACTCGACCTGATGCGGCTCAAGGAGCTGGCGGAAAAGGAGTTTGGCGAGCGGTAAAGCCGCGCACTACCGGCCGCTCGCCGCGGACGTGCCGGAAACCTTGCGGATGCAGAACAACGCGTTCTGAGAGCGGATGAAGATCCGCCCGGCGGAGATGGCCGGAGACGCATTGCACGGGCCTGCGAGCGAATTTTTGGCCAACTGTTTGAATTCCCGGCCAGCGGCGATCACGGTCGTCGTGCCGTTTTCTGCCAGGAAGTACAGCCGGCCTTCGGCCAATACCGGAGACGCCCCGTACCGGCCGCCCAGCCGTTCTTTCCAGACGATTTGCCCCGTCGCGGCCTCGAGGCAAGTGGCGACACCGGATTCCTTGATTAAGAACAGAAGTCCGCTGGCGTAGAGGAACGAGGGCGTGAGCGGCACGTTGGCAGTAGACTCCCAGGCAATCCGCTGGGCGGCGGCGCGCTCATCCGCCCGAATCACCCGGACTGTGGGCGATCCGTAACCCGATGAAGTGAAGATTAGACCCTGCCCGTAGACGATCGACGGCACGACCCCCTCGCCGTGGCTTGGGACCGTCCAAAGGCGCCGTCCGGTATCAGGATCGAACCCCTGCACGACATCGCCGGCGCCGCTGATCAGTTGCGGCCTGCCGTTGACCTCGATAACCATTGGCGTCACATGCGCCTGCCGCGAGAGGCCGCGTTTGCCTCGCCACTTCTCTTGCCCGCTGCGCTTGTCCAGCGCGGCGATGAAGGCCCCGTCCCAAGCGGTGAGGTAGCCGATGTTATTGACATCGGCCGGTCCATTGCCGTCGAATGGCATAATCAGCAGGTTCCGATAGAGGATGGGCGAGGCCGCCAGGCCGTGCTTGCTCACGAATTGCTTGTCTCGCCACTGCCAGGCGACATTGCCGTGGAAATCGACGGCGACGACTCGACCGCCATTGAAGACGGCGTACACCAACTTCCCGTCCGTCACCGGCGTGGGTGTGGCATGGGAGTTCTCGGCCATCTTGCGGCTCTCGTCCTGGCGGACGAGCTCCTTGTTCCAGACAATTTTGCCAGTGGCGACATCGAGACAAAGCATGCAGTAGGACGTCCCGTCCGCGCTCGCTGATGTCACAAAAACCCGGTCTTCCCAGACAATCGGCGACGACCAGCCGAAGCCCGGAATTTCAGTCCGCCAGGCCATGTTCTCGTTGAGGCTCCACGTAAGCGGAAGATCGGTTTCCTGCGAAACGCCTTGGCCGGTTGGGCCGCGGAAACCGGGCCAGTTCTCGCCGCGGCAGGGACTTGCAACCGCCCAGAGGGCGAGCGATGCCCAGAAGAAGCCGCACAGGTAACGGATTTCGGTCCTTCTCGTTCGATCCATGGGGTAGGCTCCTATTGAGATGCACCGAACTGCCGCACGATCGTCTCCACGGCGCGGTCGTCGATTCGATACCAGCCGAGCCGCAGCACGAAGTCGTCTTCGGTGAAGACGTCCAAGATGCCGTCCCGCGGGTCGCGATTGACGGCCACACAGGCGTGGTTGTCGAACCAGCCGCTTTGCTTGGACATGGCGGCACCCGGCTGGACCGAGCCGATTAGCAGTCCGTCGGCCGTGAAGTGGTGCAATTCGGCCTTCTTGCCACTGCCGACGATGCAGCCTCCGCTGCCACCCGGAATTGTGTCCATGCCCACGCACGTGTCAGGGAGAGGAACGGTCCACAACCTCCGGCCCGCGGCATCGAAGCGGGCGAGCGTGGTTCCGCCCATCCAGAACGGGTTGTCCTTCGGCGACGGCCACGGCTTGGACCAGCCCAGGGCGTAGATCGAGCCGTCTGCCGCCCGCTGGGCCATGTTGGGCTGGAAACCCAGGGAGGAAGTGTCGGCGGCGATGACCGGCCGGGCTTTCGTCCAATCGTACCGGGGATTGCCGCGGCGGTTGAAGCCGGCCAAGGGCAGAGTCCAGATGGCGTGCGTGTTCAGCTCGGCAAACCAGAGATCGCCGGCCGAGTCGACGTCGACGCCGAAGACGGCGTAGCGTGCTTGCCCCGGCTTCTTGAACCATTGGATTGCCGCGGGCGCGACTCGCCCGTCGTCCGCAGCGTCGGACCACGTCCATTGCCCGACCTCGCCGCGTTTGCCCTCGGGATCCGGCCAGCCGCCGCCAACCAGGGCGGCCAGCCGCGCTGCGCCGCGTTCGATGCGATAGACCTGAAGCCCGTCGCCGGTAGGCATGAACCAGAAGTCGCGGCCTTGAAGCTGCAAGAGCCGGGGCACGCCGTGCATGTCGCTCTGGTATTTCGGTTTTTCCGTGACGAGGCATCCCCTGTACGCCCATTGCCCAGCGGCGCGATCGGCCAGGGCATAGCGATGGAAGGTCATTGAATAGAATGCGTCGGGGGCATGCGTGCCATAGTTGCCCAGCGAGACGAACTCGCAGCCAAAATGTTCCCAATCGAGCTTGCCGAGTGGCGACCACCGCGCAAGGCGCGCCCCGCCCGCCGGCTCGGTCTGGATGGTCACCAGGTTGCCCTGCGCATCAACGGCCGCGCCGCGGAGTTCGAAGTAACTACTGGCGGCACGATCGCCCGGCAGGGCCTTGACGCCATGGCTGCGGACCGGCACGGCCTTCTTATCCGCGATTTGGTAAACTCTGACTTGCCCCGCCTTCCGATCCGCCACGAGCAGTTCGCCCTGCGGGCCGAATGCCAGGGAAGCGATTTCGCCCAGGTCATCCAAGACCTGCGCAATGGGCTTGCCTTCGGCCGAGAAGACACTCACGCGATGGTGTTGATGCCCAACCCAGATTTGTCCACCGCGGTCCACCGCCAGTGCCATGGGGAGCGTCACGTCAAACACGCCGCGGGGTTCACCGCTGAGCTTGTCGTAGCGACGGATCTTGCCGGCCAAGGCGTCGGCTGCCAGCAACAGGTCGCCGGAAACAGCGATTGCCCGCAGCGGCTCTTGCATCAACTCGGCGTCGGCCGGCGGCGTATTCGGCGGGATTTGCCGCTCCGGCCACTCATAGACCTGGATGTGGCCAGCCTTGTCGGCGACCTTGGTGAACGCTTCATGCTTGCCATCGGTCTTGCGGAATCGCTGTAATTGCTGCTTGTGGTTGAAGGGTTCCCGCTGCCAACCGCCCACGGCACAGAAGATCGTGGTTTCATCAACGGCGATGGCATAGGGGGCCCCATTCGGATCGCCATTGCGGATCTGGTATTGTGCGTCATAGACTGCCGTGCCGTCGGCGCTCCACTTCTTGAAATCGGCGCCCGCCTCGTCCCAGCCGTTGGCGGTGTAGATCGCCCCGGCCGCATCGACCGCCACGGAGAGCATGCCGGCGGGCGTGTGGGCGTCGGGCGTGGGGCTGCGGCCACTGTTGCCGATTGCGCCGACGTTCCTGTACGTCGAACCGTTCGCTACGACGCGCAACTCGTATTGCCCCGCCGGGCGCACAGCGCCGAACTGGTCCTTGCCATCCCACGTGCAGGCCTGTTTTCCAGCCGGCAGTTTCTTTTGCGTCCAGAGCACCCGGCAGAGACGGCCTTGGGCGTCGTAGATTCCCGCACTGGTGAGGGCTGGCCGAGAGAGCTCGAAGGAGACCGACTTCGCCGCTGGATCGACCGCCTTCTGGACTGCGACAGCCACGGAAGGCAATAACAGGATGGCCACGATAAGCTGAGGAAGGCAGGTTTGGCGCGGCATGATGCGGTCCTGGCGGGAGGTTGTTGTTCGTGATACTCTGCACAACATAGTCGGCCAATCTGGCTCTCGTCAACCAGGGCCGGCGTGCCGCACGAGTGCTTTACCGTGACCCCGAATAGAAAAAACGGCTGCCGCGGCAGGTCCAAGCTCGGAAAAGCCCGCCGCGGCAGCCGGTGAAGGGAAGCAAGCTGGAGGGTTACTTCATCCTCCGCCGATAGCCGGCGAAGGCAAGCATCAGCGCCGACGCCAAGAGGGCCAGCGTGCCCGGCTCGGGCACCGCGGCCACCGCCCCGGTTGTGGCCGGCAATGCGCCCGAAAGCGGCGTGGCGTTCGCCATGGGATCGAAGACAAAGGTTCCGCCCGCCCCGATCGAAAGACTACCGCCGGCGGGCAGCGCATAACCGCTGGTTACGGCCAGCTCACCGCGACTGACCGTGGTGCCTCCGTCATAGGTGTTCGTGCCCGACAGGATCAAAGTCCCGGCACCGGTTTTTAGCAGTCCGCCCTGCCCGTTGTTCAGGCCGTCGATGATGTCGCCGGAGATCAGGGCGCTGTCGCCGCCGGCGCCGGCCGCCACGTCAATCTGGCGAATCTCGCCGTTCAGATCGATGCTGTCGGTGAAATTGACCTGGCTGTTGGCCGTGTGCGAGCCAAACGTCAAGGCACTGCCGTCGGGAACGAAGCCCGGCGTGCCGTTGAAATAGGAATTGTTGTTCCACACCAGCGGCGTGCCCGGACTCATGCTGACGGTGAGCGTGCCGCCATTGGCCGCGAAGCCGCCGTCGCCCGTCCATTGCACCTGGCTGGCGCCCGTGCCGATGGAGCGGGAGAAGACGCCGCTGGACTGCAACACGGCGCCGACGCCGTTCTGCGCCAGGTTGCCGTTGAAGACCAGGTTCGAGGCGGCCGGCAGGCCGACGCCGTCGACGGCCTGCAGCGTGCCCTCGTTGATGGTGGTCACGCCCGTATAGGTGTTGGTGTTGGTGAGTTCCATGACACCGGCCCCGGCTTTGGTAATGCCATTGCCGCCGAATAGTCGCCCGCTCGCCAGCAAATTGACTCCGCCGGCCACGCTGCCCGCGGACACCGTAAACGTCGGGCTTCCGGAGCGCATGTTGAGATTGGCGGAGATCGTGGCCAAATTAGTGCTGGACAGAGTTGTGATGCTGGGGACACCCGTACCGTAACCATTGCTGAACATGTCGAAGTCGCCGCCGCTGCTGGTCGACCAGAGTCCGCCGTTCATCGTGACCGCCACGCCGGTGAGCGTCTCGTTGGGGCTGCCGTCCAACTTATCGAGCGTGCCGCCATTGATGAACAAGGTGCTCAGCGTCGCGGCTGCATTGTCGTAGCCGAAAACGTCATGGGCGTTCAGCTCGACCGCTCCGCCTTGGTTGATCGTCAGGGCGCCCTGGATAACGCCGACGCCGTTGCCAGATACATTTATTTGCAGCGTGCCCCCGTTGACGATTGTTCCGCCCGTGTAGGATTCCACCGATGCCAGAATGAGGGTACCCGTGCCGATCTTCGTCAGACCACCGCTGTTGCTGGCGGCGATAGCGTCGGCAAACGTAACGGTTTGGCCGTTGGTATCGATTGCGATCGGGGCGGTACTATCGACAAAGCGGCCAGAGTAATCCAGGCCAGCGGCACTGGCGGCCGTGTATTGGAGCGTGCCCCCCGCGAACGTGATATTTCCGCCGGTGCTAAGCGCCTGCGCTATTGGCCTGAAGAACACCGCTGTCGATGGTCGTGCCGCCGCCGTAGGTGTTGGCGCCATTGAGCACCATGACGCCGTTGCCGGTTTTGACCAATCCTGCGTTGCCAGTCAGTATACTGCTGACCAACAGGTCGACAGGCCCCGAGCCGGCGGCGACGTCGAACGTACCGCCGCCGAAAGTGCCGTTGTTACGCAAGGAAATGGTATTGGCGCTGATCACCGACGCCGCGCTGTTGGCCACGGTAGTCACGGTGCCGTCGAAAATGTAGTTGCCGGTGGCATCGCCCGCGCCCTGGGAAGTGATTGTGCCCGCATTGAGCGTGAAGCCGTCATAGCCAACGGTGTCGTGGATGCCTGGGGCGACCGTGAGGATGCCGCCGTTGATGGTTACCATCCCCGGATTTCCGCCATACCAGCCCAGGGCATCGCCAACCGCCAAGAGCACCGTGCCGCCGGCGTTGATCGTGACGGGCTGGCCACTGGGCAACGAACCGTTGCTGTCGTTGCCGCCGGCTGCCAGAGTGAGCGTACCGCCGTTGACGATCGTTCCGCCCGTGTAGGAGTTCCAGGTCGTGAGCACGAGGATGCCGCTGCCGGCCTCGGTAAGCGAACCGGTCCCGTCAATCCCTCCCGTGATCGTCAGGTCGCTGGCGCCCGTACCGCGGGCGAGCGAAACCGTCGTCGGGGCGTCGAGGGTGAGCAGCGAGGAAATGGTCGCCGTCGCTCCCGCAGCCTGTGTGGCGATAACGGGATTCACGCCGCTGAAGGTCCGCATGTCCATGCCGGAAACCTGGCCGGCCCCGGTTGCCACTCCCAGCAGGCCGCCGGTCATGGTGATGGAGTTGACGTGTTCATTGTTTCCCGACAGGAACGTACCGCCGACGATATTCAGGGCGGTCATCGCGCCCTGCGTCTCCAGGCCGAGCTGATTGTCATAACCCGGCGCGGCGATCACGGTGCCATTGACATTAATCGTGAGCGTAGTGGTGCCGGCCGGCGTACTGCCGTTGCCACCCTGCAGGACGAGCGTGCCGACGTTGACGGTCGCCCCGCCCGTGAAGGTGTTGTTGGCGGTCAGCGTGAGCGTTCCTGCACCGACCTTGTCCAGCGCGCCGGTGGCTGCTGTCTTAGTCGAGCTCAGGTCGCTGATGATGCCGCTGAAAGTGGTCGAGGCATTGTTGCCGCCGACGACTATGGTCGTGGCCGATCCTGTACCGGCCGCATTGCCCAGGACAACGCTGGAAAGGCCCGCACCGTTGTTCGTGAGGGAGCCGACGGCGGGCGATGCGCTGGTTAGGGCCAGCACGGCCGTGCCGGAGGATGGATTCATAATCACGGAACCCGTGCTCAGGGCGGCATTGGCCGCTACGACCAACGTGCCGGCGGTGATCGTCGTCCCGCCCGTGTAGGTGTTGCTGCCCGACAGCGTGATTGTGCCCGCCGAGGCGTTAACCACCAGGCCGAGATTGCCACTGTTGGCGCCGTCACTGATGCTTCCCGAGATCAAGATGCCGCCGGTTCCCGATCCGGCCAGGGTCACGATCGTGGTGTTGCTTAGGGTGGCCGTGCCAGTTACGTTGCTGGCGACGGTCAGCAGGCTGTTGGAATTATTGGTCCAGGTCTGGCTGGCGGCGGGTATCAGGTTGCTTGCGCCGATCGTCAGCGGGCCGGCGCCGGGTTGGATCACGATGCCCGTCCCCGCCGCGTAGCCGAGACCGCCGCTGGCGCTGGCCGCGGCGTTGAGCGTGAGGCTCTCGTTGCCGCCGATGGCCACGGAGGCCGTGGTGGTCAGGGTCAAGCTGTTGATGGCATAGGCGGCGTCGAGCGTGGAGTTGATGGCTCCGGGGGCGGAAGATGCCGCGAAGACTACGTCCGAGACGCCTCCCACGATCTGGCCTGCATCGATGGTGCCCGCGGCGTTGAGGGACCAGTTTGTGGTCGGACCCGAGTAATTAATGCCGCCCCAAGCGGCATTGCCGCCGTGGGCCTTATAGGCGCCCGACCAGTAGGCAAGCGTCGGCGTGGGGTTGCCCACCACGTCCAATTCCAAGGCGTTGGCCGCGGTGACCAAGGAGAGTGTCGACAATCCCACGTGCGCAGTCGACCGGGTTGAGCGTGAAGTCGCCCGGTCCTGAAAGGGCGCCGAACGTGATCAGGTTGTACATGCCGGGGGAGAGCGACGTGTCGATGAGATTGACTGTCACTCCGCTGGAATTCACTGTCAAGGTGCCGCTGCCCAGGGAGATCGTGTCAGTGGGCTGGGCATTGCTGGTATTGACGTTGAACGTAAGGCTGGCCGGATTGAATGAGTTGTCCCCGAGGGTCAAGCCGCCAAAAGCGAGCGTCGTGGTCAAGCCAGGCGGCAGGCCGTTCTTGCTGAAGTCAATTGCCCCGCCGCCGTTGACCGTGACGGCGCTTGCGATCAGGCCGGTCGAGCTGCCGTTGCCGGCGCCGCTCAAAGTGGCGCCACTGCCAACCGTGACAGCCGAGGTGGCCAGCGAGCCACTGAAGTTCAAAATGCCCGCGCTGACGGTCGTGGCCCCGGTGTAGCTGTTGTTGCCGGTCAAGGTCAGATTGCCCGCCGCGGTCTTCTGGAAGCTGCCGGTGCCGCTGATTACCCCGGCGTATTGCTGGGCGTTGGGATTGGCGAAGATCAACGCGGAATTGTCCACGATAGTGCCGGCCACTGATCCGTTATTGGCAATGCCGTCGCCAAGCTGAAGGGTCCCGCTGCTGACGGTCGTGACGCCCGTATAAGAGTTTTGTGCGGTGAGCATGAGCAAGCCGTTGCCGGTCTTGGTCAGATTGCCGGTGCCGACAATCTGGCCGGAAACGAGCATGTCGGGCCCGCCGGCAACGCTGCCTTGCGCCACCTGCACCGTAAGGGGAAGCGTGGCGTTGGTAGTCATCAATGCGGCAACCACGGCCGTGCTGCTGCTGGAATTGGAAGAGAGCAAGGCCGAGCCCGTGGACCAGTTCAGCCCGCCGCCGCTGGCGCTGCTGCCGGCCGCGATCGTGCCGCCCGTCATGGCGATCGACGCCACTTGCAGGTTGTTGGCGGGCGTCAAAGTCCCGCCGTTAATGACCACGGGGGGCACCGCGGTCGAATCGCCGAAAACGTTGTCCGTCAGGGCGGTCACCGCCGCGCCGGCATTGATCGTGAGCGTGCCGCTGCCGACCATGCTTGCGCCGTTATTCGCGCCGCTCAATTGGAGAATGCCTCCGTTGACCACGGTCCCGCCCGTGTACGTGCTGCCATTGCCGCTGAGTTCTTGCGACCCGTTGCCAACCTTAACCAATGCAATTGGGCCAGAAATCGGTCCGCCATAGTTCCAACCGCTGGCGTTGTTATTATCGATCGTAAAGGTGGCGAGGCTGGAACTGGAGTTGATTATCGCCGGGTTGCCGCCGAGCAGGCCGATTGTCTCACTGTATCCGGCCAGGTCGAGCGTGCCGTTGCCATCCCAGTTATTGTAAAGCGCGGTATTGTTAGGAAGGGCCGCGGTCGAACCCATGGTGAGGGTCCCCAAGATAACGCCCGTGCTGCCGCCGTAGGAGTTATTGCCCGAGATGACCATGTTGCCCGACCCGGTCTTGACCAGCCCGGCGGCACCGCTCAAATTACTGCTGACCAGCAGATCGACGGGCCCGGTGCCGGCAGCGACGTTAAACATTCCGCCGTTTCGCAAGGAGACACTCGGGGCGCTGATCACCGAAGGAGTCGCGGCGGCCACTGTGGTGATGGTGCCGTCAAAAATGTAGTTCAGGCCGTCGCCGCTGTCCGGGGCGGTGATGGTTCCGGCAGTGAGCGTGAAACTGCTTACGCTGTTATGGAAGGCTCCACCGATGGTGGTTATGACGGACCCGTTGAGGTTGATCATCGAGGGATTCGCGCCGAACCGGCACATTTCGTCGCCCCCGTCCAGCCGCAGCACGGCGCCGGGATTCACGGTGACGACGCTGCCGGCCGCAAACGTGCCCGCGTTGTTGCCATTGTTGCCGCCTGCCACATCCAGGGTGCCGCCGTTCACGATCGTCCCGCCTGTGTACGTGTTCAACGCCTTCAGCACGAGGATGCCGTTGCCGTTCTTAGTCAAGCTGCCGCCGCCGCTGATAGGACTGGTGAACGCCAGAGCGGTGGTCGAGTTATCCACCTGGATCGTACCCGGACCGTAAAGAGTGACGCTGCGATCGGTAGTGGGCGCGGCGTCGGAGCCCGTGTATTCAAGGGTGCCGCCGTTAAAGACCAGGCTCGTGCCGGCCCCCAGTTCGCTGTTGACGCCGCCGTTGGCAATCGAGGGGATCGCGAGCGTGCCGCCCGCTATCGCCACGGGGCCAGTGAACGAGTTGTTCGTGGCGGTGATCGTCAATCCGGCCGTGCCCAGCTTTATTAGCCCGGTCGTTCCCGCAATCCCACAGCCCTCGTTGCTTTGCAGCGTGTAGTTCAAGACGCTGTTGTTGAAGGTTACGCTGTTGGGCGTGACCGTGGCCGGAATGTCGACCGTGGACGTGCCCGCCGTATCGTTGAAGACCACGGCGGACTGCCCGTCCAGGTACGTCGTGGGGTTGCTGTTGGCGTCTTGCCAGTTCACGTCGGTGGTGTTCCAGAAGCCGCTTTGCGCCCCGGTCCAATAGGCCAACGGACTGGCCTGCACGATCTGGATGCCGTCGACCGGAGCCCGAGCACTGCCCTGGGACGCCACGAGCGTGAAGCTGCCGCCACTGAGGCCCGCGAATTCGATGTAGTTGCCCGCTACGCCGTTGCCGGCCTGGTAGTATGTGGACGCGCCGTTGCCGAGCATCGAGCCCTGCGTGGCGACAATCGTCGTGGTGCCGCTAGCGGTATTGAGGGTGTAATTGCCCGTCCTCGCTCCCGGGCTGTCTCCGGCGATATAGACATAGACGTTGTAATTGGCGCTGATGCTGCTGGGAAGCCCCGAGAAGGTGATGGTGGCGGGGTTCGGGCTGCCGGCGTCCAGATAGCCGTACATCATCGTCTGATCGGAAGTGGTCGGCGTGCCGGCGGACACCCAATCGTCGCCCGGCCCGCTCCAGGTCACACTGCCGCCTAGGGGAACGGTGGCGTTGGAAACCAGCGAGGAAACCGTACCGCCGGAACCGCTGAGATTGTCCCAGCTGGCGACGGAGGCAACGCCCGCCGAACTCGTTGATGACAAAGAGCCATTTTCGGCCCCAAAATTCGTGCTGATCACCAACGGCTGGGCCTGTGCCGCCTCAATCAGACAAACGATGAAAGAAAAAAATACCCAGAGCTTCGGACTGCGTGCCATGTGATTCCCCTTTTGCGTGGAAGTATCCCTGTTCTCGGAGAGCAGAGCCGGCGAGGGCTCGGAAAGGGCAAATGTGGAGAATCTTCGCGGACTTTAACCTATTTGCCGAAGATACACCAAGTAACCCCCATGGCCCATTCCCAGTTGGCCGGTGTTTAAAAAACACCCAACACTATTATCCTAAACGTTCCTGCAAGACTTTGCAAGCAATTTGTCAAATACCAAGAAAAACTCTTTGGTTTGGTTCGTGGATTATCACTGGGAACTCCCAGGCCGGTTCGGACGTCGAAGGCGCAGAGGCAATGTGACGGCTCCAAGCAGGTTCCCAACGCATTCGCCTCTCCCGGCAGGAGAGGCGTACTCCAGACAACCCTGTTCCCCAAGGATCGATCCCATGAAACTCCACTCGATAATCGTTTGGCTTTCGGTATTAGCTTCCACGGCGGCCGGCCAAAGCGTTCCGCCGGCCCTGATGGTACAACAAGACGGCCGCAGCGTGCCGTTGGGACTGGCCGAGTTGCGGTGCGAAGTGCGAATCTTCGCCGCGGTGGCCGAGACCACGACGACCATGACCTTTTCCAACCCGACGCTGCGGCCGATGGAAGGCGACCTCTATTTCCCCCTGCCCGAAGGCGCCACGATTAGCGGTTACGCCCTGGACATCAACGGCCAGATGATCGACGGCGTGGCCGTGGAGAAACATGAGGCCCGGCGGGTCTTTGAGGAGGTCGAGCGCCACGGCATCGATCCCGGCCTTGTCCAATGGGCCAAGGGCAACAACTTCCAGACGCGGGTCTTTCCCATTCCCGCCCAGGGCACGCGGACGATCCGAGTCAGCTACGTCTCCGAGTTGATCGGCGGCCAGGAGGCCCCGGCCTACCGCTTGCCGCTAAAATTCAAGGACAAGATTCGCGACTTCTCGCTTCGCGTGGAAGTGATCAAGTCGGCGGCCCCTCCGCGCGTGACCAGGGGCGAGCTGGCTAACTTCAACTTCGAGAAATGGCACGAGAGCTACGTGGCCGAAACCAAGCAGCACGACTGGCTGCCGGTGGAGGACATGGTCGTCTCGCTGCCCAAGACCGACCAGCCGCAGGTGCTCGTGGAAGCGGATGGGGGCGATGCGTACTACGCCGTCCAGGATTATCCGGCCCCCGACGGCAAGGACGCGCAGCCGCCACTGGCTGCCGAGCCGCGGCGGGTTGTGATTATCTGGGACGCGTCGGGCTCGCGGGCTGGGGATCACGGGCGGGAAATCGCCTTGCTTCGCAACTATATTCAGGGTTGGTGGGATCTCAAGGACAACGCGATTCCCGCGGTCAAGCTCGACCTCGTGCTCTTCCGCAATGCCGCTTCCAAGCCACAGCGGATCGATGGTTCCGGCGGCCCCGCCGCGCTCGCAGCGGTTTTGCAAGCCGTACAGTACGACGGCGGCACGCAACTGGGAGCGATCGGGCCCGTCGACGGCGAAAAGCCCGATCTCTATCTGCTGTTTACCGACGGCCTTTCCAACTTCGGCAGCGAAGAGCCGCCACGCTTCGACGCGCCACTTTTTATCATTTCGGCCGACGCCACAGCCAACCACCCGCTTTTGCAGAGCCTGGCAATGAGCAACGGCGGCCAGTATTTCAACCTGGCCAATTGGAAGGACGCGGACATCCTGGCCCGGATTGGCCAGCCGTCAAAATCGTTCCTCTCGGCGTCGATCGCGCTAGAGAACTCGAAGGACCTCTACCCGCAGCGGCCGCAGCCGGTGGCCGGACGGTTCCTGCTGGTGGGCAAGTTGACCAAGGAAACCATGACGATCAAGGTCCGCTACGGCCTGCCGGGCGGCAAGCCCGATGAACGGACGTTCGAGGCCAGTCGCAAGGACGCCGTCAAGGGAACCCTCCTCCGCCGCCTGTGGGCCCAGAAGAAACTGGCCTGCCTGATGGTCCACCAGAAGGAGAACGAAAAGGAGATCGCGGCCCTGGGCAAAGAGTATGGGCTGGTCACGCCGTATACGTCGCTCTTGGTGCTCGACTCGCTGGATCAATACGTGCAGTACGAGATCACCCCACCCAAATCGCTGCCCGCCCTGCGAGACGAGTATGCGCGGCGGATCGATACCCTGGACCACCAGCGACAGAAAGCGAAGGCCGACAAGCTGGCCGAGGTCGTTGCCATGTGGCAGCGGAGGGTCGAATGGTGGAATGCCGAGTTCAAGTATGCCAAGGATTTCAAGTGGAAGGGCGAGCAGGGCGGGCAGGGGGGCGTGGACAGCAGAGGTGTGCCTGAATCGCTCGTTCCGGCGCCGATAGCCCCAGGCGGCGCTATGAATGGACAACGCGCCGTGCGGGCCGAGCCGGCTTCATCGGCCCGCGGAGAGCCGGCTCTTCCCCATTTAGCCCAGCCGCCCCATCAAGCAGTGCCCGCTGTCCAACAGGAGGCCCAGCAGGCCGAAACACCCGGAATGCCCGCGGCGCCCCGTCCCGCGGCCGCATCTGCCCCGGCGCTCCCGCGAGCCGGCCAAGCGGGCACGTTGTCGCTGCTCCAGGAAGGCTTCGCGTCCCAAGATCGCCTCGAAGCCAAGCACGACGAGGGCCGCAACTTGGGAACGTCGTCGCTAGGCGGTCAGCCGGGCATCGTCATCAAGCCCTGGCAGCCTGACATGCCGTACGTCAAGGGACTGCAGGCGGCGAAGAAGGCAGACCGTTTCGCCGTCTACATGAGGTATCGCGCCCAGTACGGCATCTCGCCCGGATTTTACCTCGACTGCGCCGACGTCTTCCGCGAATCGGGCCAAAGCGAGCTGGCCTTGCAGGTCCTGAGCAACATCGCTGAGCTGCAGTTGGAGGAGCCCACGCTGCTGCGCAGTCCTGGCTCACCGCCTGCTGCAGATCGGCGAAATCGACCTGGCCGTGCAAACCTTCGAGCAGGTGCTCGATTTGCGGCCGGAGGAGCCGCAGTCCTATCGCGACCTGGCCCTGGCCTTGGCGCAGCGGGCAGAGGATGCATCGCGCGGGGCGGATCTGGTCCGCGCCGACTACGCCCGGGCTATCGACCTCCTGACGCAGGTGGTGATGCGCCGCTGGGACAGCCGCTTCCCCGAAATAGAGGTCATCGCCCTGGAAGAAGTCAACCGCATCATCCCGCGGGCGAAGGCGGCGGGCGTGTCGGTCGTGCCCTTGGATCCGCGGCTCATCAAGCTCCTGGACTGCGACGTCCGCATTGTCATGACCTGGCAGGCCGACAACACCGACATCGACCTCTGGGTCACCGAACCCTCCGGCGAGAAGGCGTTCTACCAGCACAACCGCACGACGATCGGCGGGCTGGTTAGCTGCGATTTCACGCAGGGCTACGGGCCGGAGGAATATCTCGTCCGCCGCGCGGCCCACGGGATGTATCGCATCGACGCCAACTATTTTGGCAGTCGAGCGACGCGGCTCTTAGGTCCGGTGACCGTGCAGGTCGACGTCTTCACGAATTATGGTCGGCCGTCGGAGCAGCGCAAGTCCCTCACGCTCCGCTTAAAGGAGGCACAGGAGACGGCGCGGATCGGGGAAATCGAATTCTAACCGTCGGGGTTATCGAGCAAGCTCTGCAAACGCCCGGCAAGCGGTGGCGGCAAACGCGCAGGCCAGGTCGCATCGATGAGTCCCACCTGGATCATATCGAGCAAGTGGACGCGGTCTTTCAGACGCCAAGACGTGAGCTTCATGCGCACCAAGGCCGAAAGCCCCGCTACCTGGAACTCGGCCGCGCGTTCGGACTCCTCGAGTTCCGGGCAGGGATATTCGTCTGTCGGCCGCACCTTTTCTCCGGCGAAGAGAAGATGCACTCCGCCGCTCGGTTTGCCTTGCGGACCATCGATGAAAACGTCCACGTCGAGCAGTTGCTGGTAGACGAAGCCCGCAGCTTCCAGCGCGGCCCGCACCGCGGCGAAATCGGCACGGCGAACAAGGACATCAACATCCCGCGTGTTGCGGACGGCCTCGTCATCGACGCGGGCCACCCACTCGGCGACCGCGTTGCCGCCGACAACGGCATACGACAGGCCGGCGCCATCCAGCGCCCTGGCGGCCCTTCGCAGCCGCTGCTTGACCTGTTCCGCCGCCATGAGCGCCTCTCTCCCAGCCAATAATGACCGCTTCCGACATGATGGCTCCTGTTGCTAAAATCAATTATAGTCGAGATTGCTGGAGGATGCGACAGTTTAATGGCCCGAAGAACCAAGAACCGCTTGCCGAAGAAGTCCGAAATTCTGCCTCGAACGCAGAACCCTTACGTGCTCTTGACTATTTGTGGTTTCCTGGTGTTGGCCGTTGCCCTCAGTTTCGCACAGTCCGTGGGCTACGACTTCGTCAACTATGACGACGACATGTACGTCTACGAGAATCCCCAGGTAACGCGCGGCATTACGGCTGAGGGAGTCGCCTGGGCCTTTGCCCATACTTGTGCCGGCAACTGGCACCCTCTCACCTGCCTTTCCCACATGCTTGACTGCCAGCTTTACGGTGTGCGGCATCCCGGTGGACATCACCTTGCGAGCCTCTTCTTGCACGCCGCCGCCGCCATCGTCCTCCTCCTGGCGCTCGTGCGGATGAGCGGCGACCTCTGGCCCAGCGCGTGGGTGGCGGCGATTTTCGCAATCCATCCCCTGCGGGTCGAATCGGTCGCCTGGGTGGCCGAGCGAAAGGATGTATTGAGCGGGCTGCTTTTTATGGCGACGCTGTGGCTTTACGCTCGCTACATTGATGCCCGGCGTCGTGGGGCAGGTACCTGCTGGTAGTGTTGTCGTTTGCCTTGGGACTGACGGCCAAGCCGATGCTGGTAACATTGCCGTTTGTGCTTTTCTTGCTCGACTACTGGCCACTCGGGCGCGGTAGGAGAAAAAGGGGTCAGAACTATTTTCCATTCGGAAGATAGCCCGAGCGCATTTGTCCGGTCGCCAATGGATAATAGTTTTAACCCCCTTGTCATTGAGAAAATCCCCTTATTGGTCCTAGCCGCGGCTTCCTGCGTGGTGACGCTCGCCGTGCAGCGCAGCGGCATGCAATCCTGGGCACAAGCGGGGCTTGGCCCGCGACTGGCCAACGCGGCGGTGGCTTACGTCGCGTACCTCTGGAAAATGCTCTATCCGGCCGATTTGGCAGTCCTCTACCCTCTTTCCTTCAGCCCGCTGCCGGCTTGGAAAGTGGTTGCCGCGGTCAGCGTGCTGGCGGCGATTTCCGCGGCCGTTTTCGCGGTCAGGCGAAAGTGCCCCTACTTGCTCTTCGGCTGGCTGTGGTACCTGGGCATGCTCGTGCCCGTCATCGGCCTGATCCAGGTGGGGTGGCAGTCAATGGCCGACCGCTACACCTATTTGCCGCAGATCGGGCTGTACGCGGCGTTTGCCTGGGGCGCGGCGGACATCGCGGGCACCAGGCGTTATCGTCGTTGGCTATTGGCGGTCGTTGCCCCGTTGGCGGTGGCAGGCTTCATAGTGTGCTCCTGGCAGCAAACGCGGAACTGGCGCGACAGCCAGACCTTGTGGACGCACGCGTTGGCGCACACATCGCAAAACCCGATTGCCGCCAACAACCTCGCGTGGCTTCGCGCGACGGATCCCGACCCGGGGCTCCGCGATGGAGCTCAAGCCGTGACCCTCGCGCAGATCCCCATCGAGTTGTCACCCAACAATCCGTCTTGGCTGGACACTCTGGCCGCCGCCTATGCCGAGGCGGGCCGATTTGCCGAAGCCGTGCAGACAGCGGAACGTGCCCTGCGGTTAGCGGTCGCCAAGGGCGATCGGAGCCTTGCCGCGGCGATCGAAACCCATTTGCAACTCTACCGAAAGCAAGAGCCCTATCATCAGCCGCCGCGACGGTAAAAGAGCAGAAAAGAACTCTCACGCCAAGGCGCAAAGACGAGAAGCAGCTTGGGGAGTGTTATTTTATTTAGGGCGTTTTTGACGGTAGAAAAGGGCTGCGGCTGATCGGCCGCTCCTCCACTCTTCACGGGGATGATTTCTACGGTTTCAAGGGTCGCCGGACGGCCTGGCTTGAAGGTCGGGGCATTGCCCTAATTGTGCGAATATTAGCGCCGCAAGGCAACCGATTCAAGACCATTCCAAATAGACGGATAGACGGGTTCTACGGCAAAATCGCCCCACTCCACAGATGTTTTCTGACCGTTTCGGGCCAGAGAGCTTGATCGCTAGAATCGGCGTAATCCGCACTTTTTCAATTTTAGGCATGTGAGGCGCGGCGCGAAAGCCGATACTCGTCCTATATTTTCCAGAGGTTCTGACACGGATTCCCAATCAGGAGCGGTAGGAATGTCAGCAATTACCAGCGTCGGCAGTTCGACTCCGATTTTCAGCCGGCCGATCCAGGCTGCCGCTAGCAGCCAGCCCGCGAAAGCCCAAACCACCGCACCCGTCCAGCCGATCAAATCGGCCGGCAGTGATGCGGATGGAGATGGCGACAGCGACCACGGCGGAATCGACGTGGCGGGCTAAGCGGCCGCTTCCGCGACACCTTGTGGGTAATGAAGCATTTCGGGTGTCCATAAGCATTTCACGGGCAATGCCGTTCTTTCCAATGGTAGACAGCGTCCCCGCCGAAGATCACGTAAATTTAATGCTTCGCGGTTCGGCCCGGCACCCGTGGCGGAGTTGTAGCGTCCGCCTATGATCGAAGTCCCGATCCGCAAGTCCGCATTGCCAAGCGTCACTCGTCCTCCCACAGTTGGCCAGCGATTGTTGTCAACATAATCGCGGCTCTGAAAGAAGTCGATGCCGTTGTTGCTCCCTTCAAGGCCGTTGATAACATAGGAGTTGAACGTCAGACTGGTCGACTGCTGGATCGGGACCGTCATGTTGAACGACGCGCCGGTGTTCGCATAGGGCATCGGCAGTACGGGGTCGCCGATGTCGTTGGCGTAGACACGCTCGTGCCGGTAATGGTGACCGGCAGAGCCGCTTCGCCTGCCGTATCGGACCCCTTGTCGCCGCCCCCTTTCTTATTGAGCGAAGCAAGATAGGCGGCGATCGATTCGTGGGTGTTCTCGGGGATGTTGGCTCCGTCCTTCTCGGCCATCCGCTTCACGGTCGCACGCCACGCGGGGAGACTCTCAGTCACCTGGAACGACTTTTCCGCGTCGTGGCAAGTGACGCACGACGCTTTGAAGGCGGTGGTTCCCTGCTGGATCAAGGCGGCATTTGCGCCAGATTTTTCTCTTTGTCGGCGTCCTTGCCCTTGTCGTCCAGGTCTTTGGCTGATGTGCCTTGCTTTCCTTCGGCCGATTCGTTGTCGCTGCCTGCGGTTCTACCGGCAAGAAATTGGGCAATCGGTTCGCGATCGCGCTCGGGGATCTCGGCGTCCTCTTTTACCGCGTCAATACGCAAAGGAACTGATTGAAAGGAAAACGCCGAACACATCGACGGCCGCCGAGGGCTAACAGCGCAACGGCAAAGAGCGTCAGGGAACCCGGTTCCGGGACGGCCTGGGCTACCTTGAAGCTGGAAGTGGCCGAAGCGCCGGGGCCCACGTCGGTGATGGCCGAGGTGTACAAGGCGTCGCCCCAGGTAGTATCCACGAAATTGATCGAGGTCAAGTTCCAGGCGGGGTCGTCGATCGGGCCGGTCGTCGCGCCGAACGTGGCCGACGTGCCGGTGAAAGTCACACTGCCGAAATTCGGCAAGGGCTCGGCGCCGCCGCCGGACGGCGGCTCCACGATCCATTCCGCCGACGACCGAAATGCCGAGGCGTTCGTTTCCGAAATGCTGAACGTGTGCTGCGTGGTATTGTCCGTCAGCGACAGCACGAATGTGCCCGAACTGCTGTACTGTACGCTGGCCGTAACCGAATTGCCGGCCTGGATCTTCAAACTCGACGGGTAGATGATTTGCAAGGCGGCTGGATACATTTCGTACCAGGCGTAGTACGAGGTCTGGCCGCCGCTCAGCATTAAGGCGACCGTGCCGACCTGCTCCACCGTCTGGTTGCTTTTGTTCGGGCTGAAGCCATCGATTCCCACCCAGACAGCACAAATGGATCCGGCGCCGTCGGCCCTGGGTGATACGGCGGGGACTTTCCAGGTTCCGGTCACGTAGCTCACCTCGTCGTGTTGCAGGTCGTTGGCATCAGGCCCATCTCCAACCGCATAGCCGGCCCAATTCGAGGAAACGAAATCCTCGGCCACGGCGGGCACTGGCCCCAAGATGGCAGCCGATTGCCGCGCCCAGTCGGGCTCCAGCATGTCACCGTAGAGGGGCAGCACCGACAAGAACACCGACACGACCACGAGGGTCATGACGATGCCCGGCGGCAAGGCCCATTGTCCCAGCACGAAGTATCCGTATTTGGCACGGGCCACCCTTGCCGGATACGGCACAACAACACCCCGGCCGCTCGGCCCGCGGGCCGGACGGTTGCCAGCACGAAACACGTCTGCGTTCTTGAGCAAGGTGACTTTCCAAGCGGCTACACACGAGAATCCGCCCCGGCTCTTGAGGCAAGAACCGGGAGGGGCTGCCGAGTGCAACGCCATCGGAGGTTATTATTCGGCCCGCGGAGCGTGAGCCGGCAGAGCACTCAAGAAAGAGCGATAACGCCTCTCGCGGAGAGACGCGTTTTCGGCCTGAGTGTAGAACGCTGCCTCGATATGGGTCTAGAAGCCGGTTGACACGGCTGATAAATCGATTCTATTTGGAAACAGCGGCATGGTCAAACCGTGGTTTTCCGCTGGCATCCTTTGGCATACAATTACGGGCGGTTTCGCGTCTTTCGCAGGTCTCACTCCGTCCAAGGCACCTGGGCCACTAATGCGTACACGGATCGTCATCGCGGTCGCCGTCGCGGCCGCCATTTTCGTCGCGGGCGTGGCGGCTTGGGTGGTCCTGTCTCGCGAACCGGTATTGCGGATCGCGGAGATCATTGCCCGTTACGACGCGGGGAAGTCGTACGGGGCCGCGACCATCCGATATCCCTTTCCGGAGGCCGTTTTTCCCCCTGACATTGCCGCACCGACGTTCCGCTGGGAAACCCCCGACAACCAGGCCGACGCCTGGGTGGTCAGGATCGAGTTCCAGGACGGCAACAGGCCTCTGGCTTTCGAGGGGCCTCGGGCTTTCGAAGGGCCTCCGGCTCCCGACGGCGATCGCTGGAATGGACGCCTTCCGAAGAAGATTGGAGCACCATCAAGATGCGATCGCAGGCGGACCGCGGCGACTGCGACCGTGATCGGGGTCCGCCGGGCGCGGCAGGACGTCATCCTGGCTGCCGCCCGCACCATGTTCCACACGTCGCCGGACGAGTCGGCTGCGCCGATTTTCTATCGGGAAGTAAACCTGCCGTTCATCGAGGCGGTCAAGGACCCATCGCACATTCGCTGGCGGTTCGGCGACGTATCGGCCACGCAGCAGCCGCCCATCGTGCTGGAAAACCTCCCCGTCTGCGGCAATTGCCACTCCTTCTCCAAGGACGGCGCGACGATGGGCCTCGACGTGGACTATGCCAACGACAAAGGCTCGTATGCCATCCTCCCCGTGGGCCCCGAGATGGTCCTCGACCGCAAGACAGATCATGACCTGGAGCGATTACCGCCGCGACGATCGTGACCCGACGTTCGGGCTGCTGTCCGCCATGTCGCCGGACGGCAAGCACGCAGTAAGCACGGTGAAAGACCGCTCGGTTTTCGTGCCCACCAACGACCTGGCCTACTCGCAGCTCTTTTTCCCGATCAGGGGCATTCTGGCCGTACACGACAGGCAGACGGGCGAAATCTACGCGCTCCCCGGGGCCGACGACCCGCAATTCGTGCAGAGCAACGCCACCTGGAGCCCGGACGGTAAGTACATCGTTTTCGCCCGCAGCAAGGCATATAAGCTCCAGCAGGAGCGGGCGGAACCCAGCGTGCTGCTGAATCCGGCGGAGTGCAAGGAGTTCCTCACGAAGCAGAAGGCGTTCCTCTTCGATCTGTACCGTATTCCGTTCAACGGCGGCAAGGGTGGCAAAGCCGAGCCGCTGAAGGGCGCCTCGCGGAACGGCATGAGCAACTACTTCGCCAAGTTCTCGCCCGACGGCAAAGTGGATCGTTTTCTGCCGGGCCAAGAGCTTCATGCTCTTGCAACCGGACAGCGAGCTGTGGATCATTCCCGCCGCCGGGCGGCGACGCGCGGCGTCTTTCCTGCAACCTGCCGGGCATGAACTCCTGGCACAGCTGGTCGCCCAATGGGCGATGGCTGGTCTTCTCTTCCAAGACCTTTACGCCTTATACGCAGCTTTTTCTCACGCACATCGACGATCGCGGGGAAAGTACTCCGCCGGTGCTTCTCTCGCGGTTCACGTCGCCTGATCGGGCGGCGAACATCCCGGAATTCGTTAACGTCAAGCCCGGCGCGATCCAGCACATCGCGGTTGACTTCCTCGACGATTATAGCTACGCCCGCCTGGCTCGCGACCAGATCATGACGAACGATCCCGAAGGGGCGGAGGCTTCCTGCCGCAAGGCCCTGGCGATGAACCCCGACAGCCCCGAGGCCTTGTGCAACCTGGGAGTCGTGATGGCCCGACGAGGGCAATTTGACGAGGCGATCGCGTGCTGGACCCACTCGATCGAGCGCGACCCCGACAATGTCGATGTGCGGATGGATTTGGCCAACGCATTAACGCACCTGAACCGCTTGCCGGAGTCGCTCGAGCACTACCGGGCGGCGGTGCGGCTCAAGCCGGGCATGTTCGCACGCGCGGTTCGCCCTGGGCCAAAATCTGCTCAGTTTGTGCCATTACGACGAAGCCATCGAGCAGCTTGCAGCGGCGCTGAGCCTTCGCCCTGGGGACGCCCCAGCAGAGTCGCACCTTGCGGCCGCCTGCCAGCGGCGGGGAAAAACTGCCGAGGCCGCGGCGCATTACCGCAACGTCCTGAAGCGGCAGCCCGACTTCGTGCCGGCCCTGACAGGGCTTGCCGTCCTTTGTTCCGTGGCCGCACAGTCCGACCTGCATGATGAAAAGGAAGCGCTCGCGCCTGGCCTCCCGGGCCTGCGAATTGACGGAAAACGAGGACCCCGAGCCGCTGGCCGTCTTGGCAACCGTCTATGCCGGGGCTGGCCGCTATAGGGAAGCCGTGCGAGCAGGACGACAATGCCTGAAAGCCGCGGGCAAGACCGACAATATACCGCTTTTCAGGTCTATGGAGCCCGTGGTCCAGTCCTACGCACAGAAAGCGGAGGCTGCACGAAAGTAGACTCTCTTAGCCTCGAGAGCGTATTACTGCCGCAAGTTCAACCCAAGCCCATCTCATCCCATCCCATCCCATTCCATCCGGCCTTCATTCCTCAGGAGAAACTCCCATGAAGAAGCAAATCGCACTGTCCCTGGTTCTTACGACGGCGATCGCCGCATCGGCGGCCACCGATCCAACTGCCTGGGCCGCGGACGCTGACGCGGCCGGGCCCGTCAAGGTCTTCATCCTCGCCGGCCAATCGAACATGGAAGGCAAGGCCCCCAACGCCTTGTTGAACTACCAGGCTGAGGCGCCCCAGACCAAGGACCTGTTCGCGCACCTGCGCAAGGACGGCCAGTGGATCGTCCGCGACGACGTGTTCATCAAGTTTCTCGATCGCAAGGGCCCTTTGACAATCGGCTACGGATCGCCCGGCGCCACCGGCGCCGAACTGGAGTTTGGCACGATGATGGGCGACCACTTCCAGCAGCCAGTGTTGCTGATCAAGACGGCGTGGGGCGGCCATTCGCTCTGCAAGCTATTCCGCTCGCCCTCGGCGGGCTATCCCGCCACGATCGAAAAAGAACTCGACCAGGCCCGGGAGCGTGTCGAGAAGAACAACGAAAAGAACGGAAAGCACGATCCGTTGCCGACGATGGAGGACCTCAAGAAGCAGTATGGGTCCTCGTACCGCAACATGCTGGCCGAGGTCAAGGAGACGTTTAACAAATACGAAACGTGGTTTCCCGCGCTTAAGGGTGCAAGCTGGAGATCGCCGGGTTCGTCTGGTTCCAGGGCTGGAACGACATGTACGGCGGCCAAAGCGAGTATGCCGCGAACATGAAGCATTTCATCAACGACGTCCGCAAGGACCTCAACGCGCCGAGCATGCCGTTCGTGATTGCCGCCATGGGCCAAAACGGATCGAAGCCGGCTAGCGGAGCAATGTTGACGGTCCGCGAAGCGCAGATGGCGATGAACGACGTGCCGGAATTCAAGGGCAACGTCAAGGCGTTCCGTACCGATGTGCTGGTCGACAAGGCGGCGGAAGAACTCTATCCAACCTGGAGCAAGAATTTCGAGCAGTGGAAAAAGACCGGCGGAGATCGCGAGTACCACTATTACGGCAGCGCGATCTGGTACATGCGCATCGGCCACGCGATGGGCGAGGCAATGCTGCAGTTGCTGAAGGAGCAGGGCAAGTCTCAGGGCCGCGTCGCCAGATAGAACCAGTAGCAAGCGGCGGGGACCGTGGTTTGATTGAAGCAGGTCTCGTTGTGCAGGGGATAGATGCCGAAGTCAATGTACTGCTCAGTGACGGGCCAGTCGAACCAATTCGGTATCATCTTCTTGGCCGGTCCGAAGTTCAAAAGCCACTGCTGGACCCAACCGTTAGCTCCCCGGCTCATTTGGTTGCCCTCGTTTCCTTGCCCGTAGGGAATGTGGCCAATTGGCACGCTGGGATATTGGCCGCTGACTTGCACATCGACCAGGAACGGGAAACGTTCCGCGTTGTGCCCGACGCCGCTGCAGTAGGACAAGTTGTCCGGATTGGCCCCGAGGCTGTAGTTTGCGCCCTGCACCGCTGCGGCCAGGTACTTGGGCTTCTTTGTCAGTTCGTAGGCGTAAATCAAGGCAAAGCCGCCCTGCGCCGGGGTGCTGAACCACCGGCAGGCGAAGATCAGCGGGTAGTCGGTCCGCGCGCCGGCAATGATGTCGTAGGCGTTTCTCCGACTGAACGCGATGGCGTGATCGGCATAGGCTGCGATGCGTTCCACCGCCCGTTGCTTCAACTTTGGATCGCCAACCGAAACCGGCAGGCGGGCGTAGGCGAAGTCGGCCTCGAGTTGATCCAGGTAGAGCCCGGCCTTTCCGGAAAGCTCCGAGGACTCGTGAAACGCCCTGTCGTAGATCGGGTCGAGGGTGACGGCCAGCAGTTCCACGGCGGCCATGGCACGCTTGTCGCGCAGATTCTTGGGGAGATCCTTGTCGAAGGAAAGCACCCGCTTAAAGATCGCGTCGTCGTCTTTCGCGTGCGCCTCCACCCAGGCCCAGGCCCGCCTGGCCGATTCCAGGTACTCGGCGGAAAGCTCCTTGTCGTAGGCGGCTAGCACTCGTGCGGCACGCGCCGCAGCGGCGGCAAAGTGCATCGTCGTCACGTGGTCCACGGCATAGACGCCCGCGTACTTCTGCATGGAACTGGTCTCGCCCGCGTAACAGTCCCAGCCCACTCCATAGCCGCCGCGCACGCCGCCGTCGGCAAGTTGCAGCCGCCTCCACAGCGACATCTGCCACAGGGCTTCGTCGAGGATGTGGGGAAGGTTGTTCTGCAGGTCCTCCGCCGGCAGCGAGAGTTTCATGCGGGAAAAGGCGGCCGGGTTCAGGTCATAGAGACCAAGCAGGTCGTAGGTCGCGCTGAGGTGGCCGCCGAGACTGTCCCAATCGCCCGCATCCTGATAACCGCCCCAGACGCCGCTCACTCGCCGTAGACGGCCGGCCTTGGCAAGTTCAACCAGGTTCTCGCCGCGGGTTCCTTCCTGGCCTGCCTGAACGGGGATATCCATTTGGTAGAACTGCACGCCATCATCGGGATGGAATGTTCGTTTGCGGACAAAAGCGCAGGCGGGCGGGCCGAGATCAATCCCCTGCCGTTGCGACAGGATTCCCTGCATGGCCGCCCGGAACGGCGTCTCCCACACGTCGGCCGCCACGCGGAACGGGCCGCTTAGGCCAATGTCGGGCACATAGACACGGTACGTCCCCGGCGTTCTGAACGCACTGAAGTCGAGGCGATAGACAGCCGCCTTGGTGTAGTCCAGTTTCTCGTGGATGCAGATCTGCTCCTCGGCGCCGTCGGGCTTGGCCAATGCCGCTTTCCCCGTAAAGACGGTTCTACCCGCGTCGTCCAACAGCTCAAAAGTCTCGGTCGCCGGCGTGCAACTGCCGCTCCTGCCCTGCTGGTCCGCGCCCATCCAAAAAGAAAGATAAGCTCGCTTATAGGGATCGTCCGGACGGTAACCGGTCTGAATGGCATGCACGGCGAGGCTCCGCTGCTGACGGGGCTTGTGGACGTAGGACACGCTCGGTTGCGAGGTGTTGACTCCCACGAAGCGGAGCGTGTAGGCAGCGTTCTGCTTGAGCGGCGACGGCAGTCGCAATGAAATCGTGTAAAGGAAAGGGAGCGGCCGGCTGAAACCGTTGGGTTTGCCTTTGCGGAAGACCGCCGTCGGCGTCAACGGCGCGGCATACGCGGGGTCATCGGCCGACTGGATTGTATACGCGGCGGGCACGTCCACGACTGTCTCATCGAGCAACTGGCCCGCCGTCGAACTTTCAATGAACAACTGTTTTCCGTCCGGAGACAAAAGCCCTGCCTTCGTACGATTATGGTTCGCGTTGCGGAAGAGGGCCGTGGAAAAATAGTCCACCGCCTTGCCGTCCCTCAGCGCATGCCGTGGTTTGTCCTTTTCTTCCTGCACAATTTCATCGCCAGGTTCGGCGACATAATCCACTAGCCGGTTGTTGACATGCCTTCCGGCCTGCAGCGTGATGCAGAGTACGTTTGCCGCCACGGCACAAACGTACGTGACCTCCGGGCCATCCGCCGGGTGCGAGGCGCCCTTCTTCAGCAGGGCCTTCCGGGCGTTCTTTTTGGCTTCCGCCGCTTCGCGCGCGGCCTCGGCCTCCTCCGCCTTGATCGCCTTGAGCTTAGCCCTTTGCGCGCGGAGTTCGGCCGTGGGCGGCACCAGGGCGATTTCGGAAAGCACGACGTCGACGGCGCCACCGCCCCAATCGCCGATGACGAGCCAAATAGCGACGTTGCCCAAGCCGGGCGACTTGCCGGGCTTTTCCACGCTCTGCGGCTCTGCCAGCGATGCGCCGTACTCGGCCACCACCCGTTGCGACGAACCGGGCTTTAGTTTCCGCAGGTCGAATCGGTAGTGGTGGCCGGTGCCATTGGCATTCTGGAGGCACAGGTCCAAGAAGCCGGTCTTGTTGTGCGCGCCCACCGTCAGGATCATGGCCGGAGTCCAGTCGCCGTAGTCGCGAACGCTGAAGTTCAAGCCGGCCACGCCCGCCCCACCTTGCGCGGTCTTGGCGGTAATGTGCATTCCATCCGGTTTCACCACAAATTCTTTGGGTGCGTTGTCCCACGAACCGAAGCCGAACATGAAGGGTTTGTCGCAGGCACTAACGACCACTGCCGTTTTCGATGTCGGCGCAGCCGCAGAGAGAGCCGCCAGTGGCAGACCGGCGACGAAAGCCAGGAAGAGGAAAGGATGATGTTTCATCGAGCGGTGCTTTCATGGAGACTTCAGAGGCGGCGAAGCAGGCGATTCTGGAGAAGGGCCAGCCGACGGCACCATCATCTCATGCTGGAAGGCAACACTCAAGTCCCGGCCCACGGGCGCGGTACTCGCGGAACTTATTGTTGGTCCACGGCCGGGCGAAAGACCTCGCACAACGGATCTCGCGTGCAGGTGGCGGCACAGACGATGCGGAATCGGCCGGGGCCTTTTTTCCTCGGCGGACGGCACGTGCGAGAGATCGGCCAACGCAAAAGACAGCATCCGCGCGGTCGCGGCGAAAAGGATACCTTGAATCAAGGAACAAGCCAAGAGCAAAAACAGGCATTGACCCCCGCCCCTGGTTTTCCGATACTCCCACCGATTGAATTGGGGCCGCCTTCATGAACGACTTCTTCTTGCATCCACAGGGCATCTGCGAAAGCGCCAGCATCGGGCCAGGCACGCGGATTTGGGCGTTCGCGCACGTCCTGCCGGGGGCCGCGATCGGCGCCAATTGCAACATCTGCGACCACGTCTTCATCGAGAACGACGTGGTCGTCGGCAATCGCGTCACGGTCAAGTGCGGCGTGCAGCTTTGGGATGGGCTGCGGGTGGCCGACGACGTGTTCATCGGTCCCAACGCCACGTTCACCAACGACAAGCACCCCCGCAGCAAGCAGTTTCCGTCAAAGTTCGCCGTGACCACGCTCCGCCGCGGTTGCTCCGTGGGCGCCAACGCCACGATCCTTCCCGGCGTCACGCTGGGCGAGGGCGCCATGGTCGGCGCCGGCGCCGTCGTGACCAAGGACGTCCCCCCCTGGGCGATCGTCACCGGCAATCCGGCCCGCATCGTCGGCTTCGTCGGTGCGGAAGATCCCGGCGAGCCGAAAGCGGAAGGCGCCAGCCGCGACGGCGAGGTCCGCTCCAGCGAGGTTGAAGGCGTACGGCTGATCCGTCTTCCCCAAGTGATCGACCCGCGGGGAAATCTCACGGCCGGCGAGCGTCCGCGGGACCTGCCGTTCGAGGTCCGCCGCTTCTTCCTGGTGTACGACGTTCCCTGCCACAACATCCGCGGCGAGCACGCGCACAAGGAGTGCCATCAATTGCTCTTCTGCGTGCGGGGCGCATGCCGCGTGATGGTCGACGACGGCCGCCGCCGGGCCGACGTCCTCTTGCAGGAGCCCCAGTTGGGACTCTATATCCCCCCCGCGTTTGGGCCGCTCAGTACGGACACACGCGGGACTCTATGCTTCTGGTGCTGGCGTCGCACCCTTATGACTCAGGGGATTACATTCGCAACTATGCCGACTTTGCGGAGGAAATCCGCGGCGACCGCGAGGAAGCCGACGCCCGCCCTCGCCGGGCTGCCTGAGGAGCGGGATAGAGAGGTATCCGGCACACTCCGTGTAAGAAATCCGAAACCAAACTACCAGTAGCGAAATCCAAAACCAATGGCTTCCGGCAAGGGCCTGCAACGCCAAGAAAAGGAACCCGCCTCATGCAAGACCTAGGCACTTCCAGCACGCAAGTTCGCGGGTGGAAATCGCTACTGGATCATGAATCGCGTGCCGTGGCAGTTCTGTCCGGTGTCCTGATTTGCCTGTCAGTACTGTTGTTCGCATTGCGGTTTCTTCCCGCATGCCCAACATTCCCAGCCAGCGACGAGTGGTCGCTTCTTCCCGCGGCGAGCCTGCCGATGGGAAAATTTATCCGTTGGCTTTTCGAGGGCATGTCGACCATCGTTTGCCGATCCAGAAGTTGATGCAGGTCGAAGTCCTCAAGTTGAGCGGCTTCGATTTTGGCACGCTCGTCGCGGTGAACTACGCCGTCGCGGCCCTGCTCGCCGTGGTGGCGATGGCCGCGGCGCGGGCGTATCGTGGATACTCGAGCGTGGGTGACTTGCTCATTCCGGCGTGCCGCCCTGAGCGTGGGCACCGCCCCTTCGCAATGGGGATTCGCCTTTCAGCCACTCTCCGCAGTTTTCTTTGCAACGGTATCTCTTTATCTCGCTGTGTCCTCCGATCGCAAGCAACAGCCGGCACGTCTGACGCTGGCAATTGCCGCGTTGCTCCCCTGCGGCGATTGTGCGGTTTGGGTGGCCTGGTCATATCGTCGACCCTGACGCTGGTCGTCGCCGCGACCTTCTACCACGATTGGAGAGCCAACGGCCGCCGCAGGAGTGTGGCGGCCTGCGTGGCACTAGGCCTTTGCGGTGCCGTTAACGCGGCGCTTTGGTTCACTTGGAGCCCAAGTTCCGCCTCCAGCACGACGGCTTTTTCGCTCCCGGTGGCCGCGGATTATTTGTTCGGGCTAGTCAACTCAAGTCTGGTCGTCTACGCGTTCGTTAACGCCAACGTGAAATTTGCGGTCCTCGCCGCGCTATTTGCCGCCGGTCTAGCTTTCGGAACGTACTCCATCTGGCGATCGCGCGGGCGATCGCTTGCCGAGACCTATATGATCGGTGCCTTGGTAGCGACTCTCTTGCTGATGCTCGCGATCGCGCTGGGCCGATCGAGATACCAGCCTTGGGCGCCGGGCCTCGAAATGCACTACGGCTATCTTACGATATTGGCGCCGATCACCTCCTGGTTGCTCGTATCCGCGCGGATCGGCCGAACGGCACGCACCGTGTTGGGCCTGGTCCTGCTGGCCATGTTCGCCCGGGCCTATCAGGCAAACTGGGACTGGCGCAGTGGGTTCGGTAACCGAACGCGCAGTTCGGATTCGCGCCGCGCGGATCGACCTCGCGTCCGCGCTCGATCCGCAAACCGTGGCGGCGAAACACATCTCGCTGTTCTACTTCGTCGACACACCGGATAAACGGGCCCAAGTTGCCGACGGAATCGCCGTTATGCGCCGCGACGGATCCGAACTCTATAGGCGTTAACGCCGCCGACGGCATGGAGCGACCGGACATGATTCCGCCACGGGGAATTATGCGGCAAGCCGCGCTAGCGCCGGTCAGGGCCGCGTCAAAGTCCGCGCCCATTGGCGAAACGAACGGATCCACGTCGTCTCGTCCATGGCGTTACGTCGATCGAGAAATCCTTGAATGTCCTTCAAAGGCAGAAACGGGAAAGACGGGCTGTGGTCTCGCCGGGCATAGGAGCCGTCGCCCAGCAATTGATAGACGCACAGGGCGTCGTCCTCGTAAGTCCAGATCTCCGGCACGCTAAAATCCGAGTAGATGGCGAACTTGTCGAGCGAATTACGCGAGATGTTCACCTCGATCACGACGTCCGGCGGCGGATCCACGGCCGGATCGTAATCCTCATGTCCCCGCATTCGCGGCTCATTCGCCACGTAATAGCACTCGTCCGGTTCGGCGCCGCGCTGCTTCAGTTCGGCCTTGAGAGTGGTCGAACCGCCGCTGCTGATGGGGATGTCCAACTCCTCGGTCATGGTTTCGATCATCCGGCCAAGAAGACACTTGATGTGCTCGTGCTCACGGGATGGCGACATGATTTCCAAGTAACCCCGATCGTAGGTGAATTTCGCGCCGCTCGATTCCGTATCGGCCAAAAGAGCTTCGTAAGTGGACCACGCCACGCCGGACAACAGGACGCGATTCTCAGGTGGTGAGGTCGCAATCGACATTCGTTTCCTCCAGGAAGACTCCAAGAAACACCCTGCGGGGCGCTTTGCCCTTCTTGCAAAGCCATTCTAGTTGGAAATACCGCCGAATCAAGGTATCGATAGACAGTCGTCTCTCGATCCGCCTCCCGCAGGAGTTCAAGCCGCTGCATGCCGCTGGCTTGCCGCCGATGGTTCGATGCCGGCGTTCCGCCACAGGAGAACGGCCATGGCGCTTCGCTCAACCAACTCGGTTCCGCAAAGCCGGGCGATCCCTTGGGCCTCACCGATGTCGTGTAGCGTCGCGCCGCCGCCGGCGGCCGCTGCGCCGACAACTTCGAGGATTTTTGGCAGATAGCCGCTACAGGCCAGCGTGTCGGCTTGCAGCCAGAGTACGCATCGTCCGCGGGCTACTTCGTCGGCTCGCTCGGCCTGGTCGGCGGGGACCAGCCGCGCGTTTTGCACGTGGTTGCGGATTCCCCAGTCTCCGTGCAGATGCGAGTCGTCGATTAGTAGTACTTCGTAAGGAACTCCTTCTCCATTGGCCTGCAGCGAGCGCAGCAGCCAGAGGGTGTGCAGCCACCGCGGTTGGGCAGAAACCACGATCGACACGACGGGGCGCTCCACTTGCGCGAAGACCACCGGTCCCGACGGCGCGGGGCCAGCGAAAGCCGCGAGTATGGCCGGACAAGGCGCCCGTCCTTCCAGCATTCCATAGCACAAGTAATGGGCCAACGGCGGCATGCCCGGCACGTCGGGATACTGCCGCAGATACCAGTCGTTGTCGAACAGCGGACTTGGATTGCGACGTTCCATCCAGCCCGCGTTGAGGTAGTGCGCAAGCGGATCGAGTCCCGTCGCGACGACATCGGGATAACGGGCAAGGTACCAGGCGGCGTCGAAATACGGGTTCGAGGAATGGGCGACCGCCGGCGTCAACAACCTTGCCAACGGATGGACGTCGGCCTCGGGCTGCGACTGTGGCCGCAATGCCGATTCCATGTCGAACAGCGGATTGGGCTTGCGGCCTTCGACCGCCCCGTAGAGTACAAAGTGCAGCAGGGGATGGATCCGCGCCGGATCAACGCCCGGATTCTGCATCAAGTACCAGGAGGTATCGAACAAAGGGCTGGGACGGCGGCCCTCGGCCACGCCGTGTGCAAGGTAATGCTTGAGCGGATCGACGCCCGACTCGGCGACGTCCGCATTTTGCGCCAGGTACCATGAGGCGTCGAAGAACGGCCGCCGCAACCACTGCTGGTGAAGTCGGTGGGGATAGAGGAATCGCAATCGCGCGAACTCCGCGGCACGAAGCAGGCCGCGGCGGCGAAGCCGATCGACGCCGGACAAGATGCGGCGGCGGCGCACCAGCGGCGCAAAGATCCTAGATGCAATATGGCGACCAATCCCGGAACACTTTCCAGCAATCCGACCCAGCCGTGCAACCAGGCGGCCGGCGTCTTGCCGGCGGATCTGCTGGACTTCCGCCCGTAACCGACCCATCTCGCCTTGCAGGACCGCTGCCGTTTCCTGCTGGCGCTGGATTGCCTGCAGGCACGCGGATTCCAGCCGTGCGGTGCTTGACCGCGCGGCGTCTAGTTCCTTCCGCAGGCTGCGCATCCGGGCCGAGGTGCGGCGGAGACTCCGTTCGAGCTTGCCGATCCGCTGGTCGCGGACCGTCAACTCTTCGCCGTGGCGGCGAATCGTCTCATCGCGCCGAGCGTTGTCCGCCCGCAGGTGCTCCAACAGGGAAGACTCCAGGGAGACAATCTGCCCAACGCCGTCGCTTGCCGGCGTTAGTCGGCAGAGGTCGTCGCTGGTGAGCGGGAGTTGGGCATCGTTTTCCGGCAAGGGAAGATTGAGGGCCCGGGCACATACCGGGCCCGCCTGCCGACAAAGGGCCTCGTAGAGCCGCACGACTTGCTGCGAGACGCGGGGGTCCTGGGTAATATCGATGTGGTTGTTGCGGAGTTCCCGGTTGCAGGCCCCGACGGCCTGGTCCAGCGTGGCGACGTCCGGATCGTGCCCGAGAAATGCCAACACGCGGCGGAGTTCGGCGTGGGGGTCAGAGAAGTAGGCATCGTAATGTGTGACAAGTCGATCCTCGGGCCGTGCAGCGGCAACGATCGCGGCCTGGTAGACGTACCACAAGCGGAGGCCGAATGCGATCGAAAGATAATCGCGGCGGTTGAGGGAATTGGCCACCTCCAGCGGATTACGCAGGCAGATGACGACCCGCAGACCGGGGATCAATCGCATCCAAAAAGGCAGGGTCAGGCTCGTCCGCGGATCCTTCCAGCCCCACAGTCCGTTGTCGATCCGCTCATGAATCAGTTGCTCGGCACGGGTCCGGATGCCTTCGAGCCGGGGACTGGCTTCCCAGCCGTCGAAGAACACGGGCGGGACGTCCCAGGCACCGTGCAGGGCGTCGAGGACTTCCTCGTTCAATTGCACGAAGGCGGAATCCTCCCAGAAGCCGTCGCGGTTACTTGGCGCGGAATAGGCCAGAACCTCCGGCGGCCCCAGGTAGACTCCCGAGAGGCTGAGCATGTGGGAGAGCATGGAGGTTCCGGAGCGGTGCATCCCGCAAATACCAACAATCATGCCAAACGTCCTTCAGCGCAGTTTTGATCTCAGGCGGCTCGACGGATCGCGCCGCGGTCGGCGCGGGCGACGGCCGCTTGCAACGCCCGGCGCGTGGCCTCGAGAAACTCGCGGCCAAAGCGAGCGTCGGGCTCCAGGTGGTTGCCCTCGGCCCACTCGTTCCAGGCGTTGACGAAAACCAGGTTCTCGTCGCCCGTTCCGCAGGCCTTTCGCCGCAGCACTTCCGTCAGCCAGTATTCGTACATTTCCGGCGTAGCGTTGCGCAACACCGTGCCGTTCTGCCCCCGCCGCGCGGTATTGTCCCAGGAAGGCGTCACGCCCGGAAATCGGCGATACGCCGCCTCGGGTTTCGCCAGCATCCGTCGCACCACCTCGGCATAATCGTAGACCCACGGCCCCGCCGGCCCCGGCCTTCCCGGTCGGCGCGGTGCGAACCAGGGGCGGCGCCGGGCAGCGGTGTTGATCGGTGTGCCCAGTTCGAGCCAATCGGGCTGGAACTCGATGGCTGCGTCGAAGCCATGCTCCACGGGATCGTCGCGCTCGTCGGCCATCCCTTCCACCCGGCACAGATAGAGCCCGGGAAATCCCGCTTGGTGGGCCACCTCGCGCCACAGGTCGGTTGTCTGGCGGATGTTCGGCAGGTGCTTGGCGCGGTAGATGGCCATCAACGGCCGGCCATCGATGCGAATGTAGCGTGGGTCGGCAAAGGCCCGCAACAACCATTCAATGTGCCGGCGATCGTCGGCTGGCGAGTAATCTTGCGGAACGATCAATTCCTGCTGGCCGCCGTCCCAGTTCCGCGTCCAATTCTCGTTCGCCCAGCAGAGACAGAAGGGAAAATCGGGGCGCCCCGATTCCAGCACCGCGTTGAACGGGCGCTCCAGCAGCCGCCGCCCGCCAAACCAGTAGTGATAGTAACAAAAGCCGTGGATGCCGTATTCGCGAGCCAACTCTGCCTGGGCTTCGCGAACCTCCGCCAGGCGGAGATCATAGAAGCCCAGGTCGGCCGGCAGGTGCGGCTGGTAGTGCCCGGCGAACAGCGGCCGGGCCTTGGTCACGTTAGTCCATTCGGTGAATCCCTTTCCCCACGATCGATCGTTTTCCGGTATCGGGTGATATTGGGGGAGATACATGGCGATCAGTCGCCGTTGGCGGCTATGCAGGTCGCCGTCCGCGGCCGTTTTCGTGTCGCCCAGCGTCGGTGAGGTGAGTCGAGGTCCCTTTGCCGCTGGCCGTATAGGCAACGAATCATTGGCCGCCGGCGCGACGGTCTTGAGTGGACCTCCGCGTCCCAGGGATGGTTCCCGGGAATCGGGGTTCCAGCCCACGCGAAAAGCCGCCGTGGTATTTCCAGCCGGTCCCGAAGCGGCAATGCGCGGCTGGACTGCTTTGGCAGACAGCGTCCGCCGGATGATCTTATGGATCTTGGCTGCGCCCACGTCCGTGTCGTGGAACAAGCGGGCCTTTTCCGCCGCTCGGGCGCCCATCCTTTGCCGCATTTCGCCGTCCGCCAGCATGCGCCGCAGGGCATCGGCCATGGCTTCAACGCCCAGGTAGGGAACGCAGAGGCCGCAGTCATCGCCGACGAATTCCGGTGCGCCGCCCGAACCCTGGAAGCAAACGATCGGTTTGCCGGCCGTGGCGTTCTCGAGCATTACCAGCGGAAATGGATCTTCACGCGAGGTAAGCAGAAAGATGTCGAGGCTGGCAAAGAGCGGGAAGGGGTCTTTTTGCGGGCCAAGGAAATGGACGCGATCGGCGACGCCCGCTTGCCGCGCATCGTGCATCAACCGCTCCCACGACGGGCCGCTGGCTTCGCCGCCAATCCAGAGGAAATGCACCGGCTCGTCGGGTTCCTGGCGTCGCAGGGCCGCCGCCACCTGGATGAACAAATCGGGCGCCTTCCGCCAGTCCGTGGTCCCGCAGGCACCGACCAGTCGGGCGGCCGGTGGGATGGGAAGCCAGCCGCATAGCAACTTCTTCGCCTCGGCGTGCTCGTGCCGCCGCACCTCGGCCACCGGCAGGAAGCCGCGGACTACTTCGATCCGCTCGGCGGGAACGCCGCAATTCTGCACAAGGTTCTCCTTGACGGCATCGGCCACGGCAATTACGCAGTCGCTGCACTCGAAGGTTCCTTGGGCAGCGGCGGCGGGCATCTCGCAGCGAATCCAGTGCTCCAACTCGTGAACGTGGGTGATCACCGGGCATTGCAGCGGCGCCAGTGCGCGGAGCAATTCGCCATTGGTGACGGTATTAGAGTACAGCAGGCCAATATTGCGCCGGACGAGCGTTTCCACCAAACCTTGCCGAGGCCCCAGCGCCGCGCTCACCCGCTCCGCGACCTTCTGCAGGATCGAGGTGCTGCGCCGCCCGGAGGCGTCGATGATGTCGGCCACCGCCGCGAATTCATCGCGCAGTTCGCCGCCGTTGCGGAGGAGTATGTCGAAGGACAGGTCGGTGTTCGCCCGCAGCCAGCGCAAAGTGCGGAGGAGGAGGATGGGCGCGCCGGTCCGCGACGCGTCGTGCGAAATGAACAAGAGCCGATTTCTCATTCCCGGCCTCATTGCGATGGGGGATAGTGATGCCGATCCTCAGACAACTGCCAGCGCAGCCGCGCGGCGAAGCAACGATCGCTGATGAACCAGCGGAGGGCGGTCCAGGTCTGACGCGCGCCCAATCGCCGCACGGTGTCGAACGAACTCAGCGCCCGCGCGGCCTGGCGGCGAAGGAAGCCGGGCACCGACCGGCGACACTGGACGCCCGGCAAACGGGTTGGCGGCATGGCCTGCCGCACAGCCGTCCCGCTCAAGACCTCGTAAATCTGATCGAGGAAGACTTGCTCGAACTTCCCCTGATCGTAGTGCTCGCGAACGTAATCCCGGGCCTGCCGTTGGATCAGCGCGCGGAGTGGCTCGTCGTCGATCAGTCGTTCCAGTGCGGCATGCCAGCTCTCGGTATCGTTGGCGACCAGCAGGCCGGAGACCTCGTGCTCGACGCAATGCGCATAAACGTCGTTGGCCGAGTAGACGCCGGCGATCCCGCTGGCGCCGTACTCGCGGAACTTGTTGTTGGTTTTCGAGCGGTGGAACACGTCGTCGGGCAAGGGCGCCAGGCCGATATCATATCCCGCCCGGGAGAAACGCCGCAGATAGCGGTCGTAGCCGCAGACCAGGCCGTGATGGTGGACGTTGGCCGCGGCAAGCTGCGGCACGCGACAACCCCAGAAATGCACCTCGACGCGATCGCCATAACGGCTGAGGATTCGCGCCAGGGCCGGCCGGAAAATCTCGCACAAGGGGTCTTGCGTGCGGCTGGTGGCATAGACGATGCGGATCGGTCCGGCGCTCTCTCGCTCAGGACGGTTGGCATGAGCGTCAGATCGACCGGTGCGAAGCTCTGTACCACCCGCGAGTTCAGCCCGGCCACGCGCCGAGCCAGCGGCTGCGAGTAGACGCGGACCATCGCGGCCGCGCGGAGATACTCTTCCAACATCGCCTGCCTGTCGGGCTCGCGGTTGCCGGAAAGATCGTCGCACTGCGGCGGCAACTCGAAGAGGTTGTCGTCCAGATCGTAGATCAGCGGCTTGCCGTGGGAGCGGGCTGCCGCCAGCAGCGCCGCATGCCGCGGCGCCGTGTTGCGGCAGAAAACCAGGGCCTCGGCCCAATCGATGTCGTCGTCGCCGGCCTGTGATTCCAGTAAGATCCGCGCCGTCACTTTGCCCGCCCGGTGCAGGTTCACCAGGGGCTTCACCACCGTGATCACCGTCGAGGGCACGAACCCGGGAAGGATCGCCAGGATGCGCGGACGTGCCGCGGTCGCGCGGGAAAAACGTCGATTCTCTCCCCGATCGACCCGAAGGCTCGCGATACAACCATGGCCGATAAGCTTCTCGTGGAGGGGAGATGAATGCGCAGTTTTCCCTGCGGGGCGGGCGGCAACGTAGCAATTCTGCGGCCTTGCGTCAAGCCTGCCTTGGGAGAGCCTATAGTTTGCGCGGCGAAAACTGACGCGTTGGAGTCCCGCCTTTAGGCGGAAATTCCGGCGGAAGCCGGGACTCCAACTGCTGACAAGTGTCCTGCTTCGCGCTTACGCCCCATTGCGCGGTTGCCATCACCGGCATTCCGCCCGCCCCGGGGTCCGGCTCGTCGACCAGGTCGCGGTGCAGGCATTGGACGGGCTGGCCTTGAATATCCAGCCCCACGCCTTGAAGCAAGAGCTGAAAGCCCAGGATCACCGGCAGGGCGGCCAGCATCACGGTACCCGTGGTGGCGGGCGTGCCATAGCGCACGGAAAGACACCAATGGACGGCGCCGAACCCGGTGCCTGCCGCCAGCAAAAATAGCGCCGCCACCAGATATAGCGAGGCGATACTGAAATCGCGAACGAAGTATTGGACCCACAACCGTCGCAGCATGCCCTGGAAAAGGGCCGCCGGAAACCGGCAGAGGCTCTCCACTTCGGAAAGGTGACTCGTTTCTTCGCCGTAACGGGCCGGAATATATACGTCGCGGACCACCGCCCGCAACAGACTCAACTCCAGCAGCAGGCTGCTTTCGAAGAAGTAGCGCGGGGCGATTCTTCCCCGGTCGAGCAGAGGGACCAAGGACGCATGGATCGCCGTGTAGCCGTTGGTGGGATCGAAGAGGCCCCAATAACCGGACGCCAGTTTTGTCAAGAAGGAGAGCCCCACGTTCCCTATCCGCCGCAACCAGGGCATGGCGTGCAGCTCGCGGGCGTGCAAGTAGCGGTTGCCCTTGGTGTAATCGGCCTCGCCGCGCAGGATGGGCGCAACCAGGCTCGGCAGCCAGCGGGGGTCCATTTGTCCGTCGCTGTCCATTTTCACGATAATGTCGGCGCCCAGGCGGTGGGCCTCGCGGTAGCCGGTGAGCGTCGCGCCGCCAACGCCCTGGTTGCGGGCGTGGCGCAAGAGGCGGATGCGGGGATCGCGCCGCGCCGCCGCTTCAACCGTCGCCCCCGTGGCGTCGGGACTGCCGTCGTCGACGACGACGATCCAGGTCACGAAGTCAGGTATGCCTTCGAGCACGGCGGCGATATGAACTGCGGCGCGGAAGGCCGGCACAACCACGGCCACGCACTTTTCCGAAAGGTCTCGAACAGCTTTCATGGCGCCGGCCCGATCAGAATTCTACGCTGTGTCTCAACTCTCAGCCCATGATGTGCCGGGCAATCTTGGCCGGCAGCCGCGGCAATCTCCGCAGGACGCCCAGCATCAGTCGTCGTCCAATCTCCGGCGAAAACCTTCGCGCCGAGCGATAGATCCGCCAATGCCTTCGCCAAGGGACTTGCCACGGGTTGCATGCTCGCGACCATAGCATCCAGAAGTGCTCCTGCAACCGCCGGACGTCGCCCGGCGGCAGGCTCAATTCTGGATAAAGGTCGGCGATCACTCGAGCCATTTCTTCCAGCCACAGGCCGCCTTGCAAGCTGGCGGAACGCACCGTCTGCGCATGACAGCGATAGAAATTCAACGGCTCGGCCACGTAGGCCACGCCCGAGGCGCGGACCATTCGCAGCCAGAATACCCAGTCGCCGCTGAGGCGAAATTCCAGGACGGGACCGCCCACCCGCTCACACGTGGCCCGGCGAAATACGGCCGCGCTGGCATTGGGTATGGTGTTCATGAAGATCATCGCGCGGCAGCACTCGTCGTTGCCGTTCGACAAGTAATCCTGCTTCCAACGCTCCGCGTCCAGACCTTGGGTGTATTCGAGATTGGAGCGCAGGACCCGGCTTTCCTCATCGACGATCCATGACTGGCAATAGGACACACCAATTTCCGGATGACGGTCGAGCCGGCCCACGAGTTCCGCCAAAAACTGGGGATGGGCGTAGTCGTCAGCTTCCGCAATCCAGACGTACTGGCCGCGGCAATGCTCCAGCCCGCGTTTCCATTGCAGGAACGTGTTGCCGCTGTTGATCTCGTTGCTGAAGACGCGGAGCCTCGGGTCGGAGCGATAGCGGGCGATCACTTCCGCGCTGTTGTCGCTCGAGGCGTCGTCGAGGTAGATGACTTCGATGTCCGCAAGCGTTTGCCGCAAGACGCTCTCGACGCGCTCGGGCAAGTAGCGGGCATAGTTAAAATTGGGGATGACGACGCTGACTTTGGGCATTGTGGGTTCCTGCCGCGGGGATAATAGCGAGTCGTTGTCCCTCGGGTCAATTGGAAATTGGCATTGATGTCCTTCTGTGAACTTCCTACTATTCGCAAATTAACGTGGTTCCGTTCCCGAACGAGGTTGGCGAGTGGCCAAAATGTCGTTTCAACTGGCTCGCAGCTTACCGTGGAGGGCGTGCTACGAGGTGCTGCGGTTCTTTTTTCGCCTGCTCCCGCTCTCGCAACGGTTCCGCATCAGGGCCGCCGCCTACCATGCGGCAACCGCCTGGCGGCGGGTCGCCGGCGCCGTGCGTGGCGCTCGCACCGGGGAGAAGATCCGGGATTGCTCGGCGCGATTGCCGGCGCATTGGGCACGGCCGCGGAGACCTCGCCGTCGGGACTGGTTTCCGTTATTCTGCCCGTCTTTAACCATGCCCGGCTGCTCCGCGATTCCATCGAAAGCGTGTTGGCCCAGACGTATGACCGTTTCGAGCTGATTATCATCGACGATGGCTCGACCGACGGCGTGGAGACGGTCTTGACGGAGTATGTGGGCAACCCGCAGATCCGCATTTTGCGGCAGTCCAATCAGAAGTTGCCCAAGGCCTTGAGCAATGGTTTCCGCTTCGCCCGCGGCGAGTTCTGGACGTGGACGTCGGCCGACAACCTGATGCAGCCGAACCAGCTTGAGCGGCAGGTCGAGTTCCTGCGCGAACCCGGACGTGGCGCTGGTCTATGCCGACTATCTGGCGATCGACGATCGAGGCCGGCCCTTGTCGGAGCCGGGTTTCCGCTTCCACAACCGTGCCCGGCCATCGGATCCGGAAATCCACCTGCCCCGCACGCTGGACGAGTTCTTTGCGCGTGGCGACAACTGCATCGGTCCCTGTTTCATGTATCGCGGGTGGGTGGGAGGACTCCTGGGCGACTATGACGCCGAGATGGGCGTGGAAGACTACGACTACTGGCTCCGCATCGGCCTGAATTTCCGCATTGCCCACCTGGGAACGCGGGAAACGCTCTATCAATATCGCGTCCACGACGACAGCCTGAGCGGCCGCGCCGCCCAACTACGGCTCACGGGCGACTGCGAGCGGTTGATGGCCTACCACGCCCGGCGGCAGGATTATTGCAAGAAACCCTGGACGATTCACGTCGATGACGCCACGTGGGAGAAGATCAAGGACTGCGCGGCAGGGCCGCACCAGTTCGTGCCTTGGCCCAATCCGGGCGTTCCGCCGTCGTTGGCTGCGGAAAAAAACCTCTTCCTCGTCTGCGCGGCGAGTCTCAAGGCGGTCGCCGACTTGCGGCTACCGGAGGGAGTGGCCATCGATGCCTGGTTCGGCGGGGAGCCGTCAGAGCCGTATCGTTTCCGCATCGACGCGCGGCGGGCTAAGGCGGCCTGCTTCACGCCTTGCGCCTCGACGGCCCAGCGGCTACGACTTCTGGACGCCCCAACCATCGAGTTCCAGTCTTGGGTCGATCTCGTGCCGCTGGCGGTCCGCCGCGAACGACCATTGCTACCGGATCCTGACGCGGCCGCCGACCGAGCGCTGGCCGACCCTCCCCGAGGTCTATCAACCGCCGCAGTCTCGTTGTCGCGTGCTGCTGCAGGTGGACGATTTCACGCAGGGCGGCATGGAGCAAGTCGTAATTGATCTGGCGGAGTCGCTCGACCCCGACCGGTTTTCGGTAGCCCTGCTGGTCCTGGGAGAGAAGGGACCGGCCGCGGCGACGGCCGCCGAGCGCGGCATCCGCATCCTTTCGCTCGCGGGTACCCCATCGGAAACGGCGTATCGTCAACTCCTGCTCGATGAGCGAATCGACCTGGTAAACGCCCACTTTAGCCTCTTTAGCGCTGCTATTGCCCGAAGCCTGAATATTCCTTTCGTCCAAACGATTCACAACGCCTATGCGTGGCTGGCACCGCCGCAGCGGCGGGCCTACGCGTCTGCCGACCGCTTCACGTCGGCCTATCTGTGCGTTTCGGCAGAGGCGGCACATTACTGCGATGTCAAGCTCGGGCTGTCCACGGAAAAGATCGTGGTGTCGCCCAACGGCATTGACCTGGATCGCATGCATCCGCAAAGTCCGGTTGGAAATCGACACGAGCTGCGCAAGCAATTCGGCTTTGCCGCCAACGACTTTCTCTTCTTGAACGTGGCGGCCGTCAAGGCGGCCAAGGGGCAGATCGCCTTGGTCCGGGCCTTCGCGCAGGTCGCTGCCAGGCATCCGCGCAGCCGCTTGCTGCTGGTGGGCCCCACGGCCGACCCCGCCTATGAAGCCCGGCTGGGCACGATGATTCGTCGCTTGGGCTTGGAAACGTCCGTCGTCCTCGCGGGGCATCAGGAAGAGGTGGCACGCTTCTACGCTGCCGCCGACGCCTTCGTCCTGCCCTCGCTGCTGGAAGGATGGAGCCTGGCACTGACCGAAGCCGCAGTCTGCGGCCTGCCGCTGATCGCAACCGCCGTGGGAGGCGCGGCCGATTTGATCGGCGAGGTGGGCGGCGAGCTGGTTGAGCCGCCCTTCGCCTCGATTGTCGACCTCGACAGTTTTTCCCTCGGCCGGTTCATGGCAGAGGAGGATCCTGCCTTCGTGCGGCGGCTGGCCGACGCCATGCTTTGCACGTGCGGGCGCAGCCCGCTATGCGCCGCCGCTGCGCTCGGCCTGGCCGAAAGGTTCGACCGGCGCTCGACGTTTCGGGCCCACGGCCGTTTGTTTCAATGGCTCGTCCAGGGAGGATCGCCTGGCCAGGCGCGGTGTTGGGCCGCTTCACCTTCCTCGTGCTCCGCCCTTCGCCCCAAGTCAACAACCGCTCGCGCGGCGTGATGGAGAAGGAGTCGGACCGATGTCCACGCCGTTGCGAGTATTGATGGTTGCGGGAACCCGTCCGGAAGCCATCAAGCTGGCGCCCGTGATCCGTCGCTGCCGGCAGCACGCCGATCGGATGCATACGACAGTCTGCTTCACGGGGCAACATCGCCAGATGTTGGACCAGGTTGCCGATTATTTCCAAATCAGGCCCAATGTCGATCTGAACCTGATGCAAGCGGGCCAAACCCTGGCGGAACTGAACGCCCGCTGCCTCCAGGGGCTGGACGGGGTAATTGCCGAGCACCAGCCCGACTGCGTGATTGCCCAAGGCGACACGACCACCGTTCTGGCCGCGGCCACCGCCGCATTTTATCGACGGATCCCCTTTCTGCACATTGAAGCCGGGCTGCGGACCGGCAACCTCGATGCGCCCTGGCCCGAAGAATTCAATCGCCGCGTTGTGAGCCTGGCCACCGCGATACACTGTGCGCCGACGGAGAGGGCGCGGCAGAACCTCCTCCGCGAGCAAGTCGCTCCGGAGCGAATCCACCTGACGGGCAATACCGGCGTGGACGCGCTGTTGTGGACTGCCGCCCGCGAGCGTTTGTACGACAGCCATTGGAGGCGCAGGCACACTGGCCTCGGCCGCCGCCGCATGGTGCTCATCACCGGCCACCGCCGCGAGAACTTCGGCGAGGCACTGCGGCAAATCTGCGAGGCCATCGCCGAACTTGCCCGGACCTTCCCCGAAATTGCCTTTCTCTACCCTGTGCATCCCAATCCGCACGTCAGCGGACCGGTGCATCGGCGCCTGTCGGGCATCGCCAACGTGCGGTTGATTGAACCGGTGCCCTATCCGGAATTCGTCTGGTTGATGGACCGGGCGAGCATCATTCTCACCGATTCCGGTGGAGTGCAGGAGGAGGCCCCTTCGTTGCAAAAGCCGGTGCTCGTGACGCGGGAGACTACCGAACGCCCGGAGGCCGTGGAGGCCGGCATGGCGGAACTGGTAGGCGCCGATCGAAGGCGGATCGTCGAGGCCGTGTCGCTGTTGCTCGAAGACCGCAAGGCCTACGCCAGCCGATTGGCCGTTAGTAATCCTTTCGGCGACGGCCGGGCGTCCGAAAGAATTGTGGATCTACTTCTTGCCCGGCAGTGGGAGGCCGATGGCCGCCCGGCATTCAAACGGGCCGCTTGATCGCAGCCCGTTTGCACATACGCACTGCCCTTTCGGTCCTGCCGGCGACTTCGAACCCACAGGCCCTGTAGACGTTGATAGCCCGCTCGTTATCCGGCAGCACTTCGAGATAGACCTCGCGGAGTCCAAGCTCTTCGAAAGCCATAGCGACGAGGGCTTGTGTGGCCTCGCGAGCGAGGCCGCGGCCGGCAGCGTCGGCCTCGCCGATCATCAGGCGGCCGAACTCGGCAGTGCCGGCAAACCAATCGATATGGTAAAGGGCCGCCTGTCCGATCGGCCGTTGCCGCTCGCTGGCTTCCTCGATGACGAAAACAAAGTCATCGTCCCGCTGCCGATAACTGGCAAACCAGGCGGCGTGCTGCTCCATCGTCAGGGGCTGTGAAAAGAAGAACCAGCGGCGAATGTGCCCCTGGTTCCGCCACGACAGCGTCAGCGGCAGGTCCCGCTCATCCAGCAATCGCAGGCGGATGCGCCCGACTTGCAGCGGACGTATGTGACGCTTTGCCATGAATTGGAATCGCCGCACAATAGTCCTTTCCGGCGGAAAGGACCTGCTTCAGGCCGCGGAACGGCGGCGCTGATCTGCACCTCGCCGCGGCATCTTCACCGTGGCCTTCGAGCCAATGAAACCGGCCGCCACGTAGTACTCGGCAATGGAATCGATCACTTGTTCCACGTCGCCATCGGTCAGGTCCGGGTACATCGGCAGCGAGACGATCCGTTTGAACACCTTCTCGGCCTTCGGTAATCGGGGCCGGTTGCCGTAGCACGAGTACAGGTGGATCGGCGTGTAGTGCACACCGGTGGCGATGCCCTTCTGCTGCAGGAACGAGCACAACTCGTCGCGCTGGGGAACCTTGAGGCAGTAAATGTGCCATGACGACTGGAAGTCGGCGGTGTCGGCGGGCGGCGTTTCCAGGAAATCGTGGGCGGCGAAGGCCTGCGAATAGCGCTCTGCGATCTCGCGGCGGCGGGCGTTCATGGCCTCCAACCGCCGCAATTGCACCAGCCCGATGGCGGCGGCGATGTCGTTCAAATGGCACTTCAGTCCGATCTCGTCGACAAAATACTGCCACCAGTACGACTTGTCGGTGGACGTGCGGTCCCACGTGCCGCGGTCGATGCCCAGCCAGCGGAGCCGCTTGCAGCGCTCCATCCACTGCGGATTTTTCAAGGTCAATGCCCCGCCGTCGCCCATGGCCAGGTTCTTCACCGCATGGAAGCTGAAACAGCCGATATCGCCGATCGAGCCCACGCTGCGCCCCTTGTACCGTGCCCCGGTGGCGTGGCGCAGTCCTCGATAATGGGGATCTCGCCACCCACCTCCCGTAAGGCATCCAGGTCGACTGGCCGGCCAGAATAGTGCACCGGAATAATTGCCCGCGTGCGACTGGTGATCTTGCGGCGAACGTCGTTCAGGTCCAGCGCCAGGGTGTGCGGATCGACGTCGACAAAGACCGGCATTGCCAGGCGGTAGGCCACGCAATGGGCCGTGGAAACGAAGGTCATGGTGGGCACGATGACTTCGTGCCCGTGGTTGACGTCCAGGAGCTTCAGGGCAAGGTCCAGCGCGGCGGTGCAGGAATTCACCGCCACGGCGTGATCGGCGCCGACGAAAGCGGCGAACTTACGCTCGAATTCCGCGGTCTTCGGCCCCAGGCCGATCCAGCCCGAGCGGAGTACCTCGGCCACGGCGTCGATCTCTTCCTCGGTCATCGACGGCTTGAAAACTTGAATCACCCTCGGTCCTCCTTGACCTGGGAAAGCGGCCCCCTGCCGATGTTGGCAGGGGATTCTAGTCCAACCGCGATCGGTGTGTCAAGGAAGGATTTCCTACGGCCTTCGCATTCAGCCCTTCTTGGCCGCCCCCGGCGCACGATAGGGCGGCAGCATGAGGATGCGATGGTACAATTCGGCTCGTTGCCGTTGAAAACTCTCCGCCCCCCCCTTGCCGAATTGCTTTACGAACGTGTCCCAGGGGATGTCGTCGGGCAGTCCGTCCAGCTTGGGAACGTAGGTTTCCACCTGGAAATGCGTCATGACTTCGTCCAGGGAAATGTCGCCCGCTAACACGTGGGAGGCAAACATCACGCCCGCCATATCGGCACACAAGTCCGTGAAGCTGAAATCGTCGCCGCCCCGCGTATCAATCAGCTCCTGGCTGAGGCCGGCCATCTCGGCCCCTTGCGGGCCGCTGAGCACCACCAGGGCAGCCGAGAGCGTGAAGTGCCGTGTCACGTTGTGGCGTTTGAACATTGTCGGCGTGCCTAACACCAACAGTCGCGGTTGTCGCTGGTTGCTGGGCTCGATCTTCTCCCAAATCTCGCTCGCCATCTTCTTGTCGCGCATGAAGTTCGAATCGTCCAGCGCCACCCCCAACCCCAAGAGGAACGCCGCAGGCCCGATCTTGGGAGGAAGCCGGCGAGCGGCGGCCGCCGCGCAGCGAACGTAATATGTCGTCAAATCGTCTTCCGTCCGCCATATCGGCGTCCGGGGGTCTTTGGCAACGACGGGCAATTTTTCGTTCTCGTGGGCCGCCTGCACCACGGCCTGCAACACCATCCGCGCCCCATAGAGTACGGGGGGACTGAGACCGCCGGGCAAGGGGGGTTCCGGCAGCGGACCGAGCGACTGGACCGACGATGTCGAAACCGGGTCTTGCGGCAGCGATTGCGCCAAGACCATGTAGGCCCCCCGCACCGCCCGCTTCGCGTCGGGCGACAGCGCCATGGGATGCCAGATGTGCCGCGTCCGCATCTCTTCGGCAATCAGGCACATGACCAGGGTGTTGGGGGCGTCGAAGCCGATGCGGAAGCTCTTGGCCGCCGATTGGCGGTCGCCCAGCATGGGCCGCATCACCGAGGACTTGTCGGCGCTGTGCGCGGCGCCCAGAAAGTGGCCCAGCTCGTGCACCAGCACCTCCAGCCGCTCCGGCTCGCTCACCTGGCCCGGCGATTCACGGATAAGGATGTGGGAGGCCAGCGCGCCGTGCGTTCCGCCCAGGTGCGTTTCGCCGTGGACCCATTCATAGTGGCTGGTAAAGCCGATCGCCACCCGTCCCGGAGCGGGCTGCACCGTGCGGGCAAACTCCAGCAGGGCCTGATCGAAGGAACGGACCGACGAGGCCGAATCCCAATGGCCCGTCTTGACGATTTCGAACCGAACTCGGCAATGGTGTTCGAATATGTCGGAGGCCTCATCCAGTCGCTTGCGGATACGCTTGGCCCAAAGGGCCTCGGTGTGCGGGTCGGTGAAGTCGTCCATGATTGCCACGGGGATCTTGTAGACGACGTCGGCCGCCGGCGGTTGCCCCGGCTGGGCCGGGTTGGCAGGCCGCTGATTGCCGGGCGGCGAGTTGCTCGCTGGTTGGCCGTTCTGGCCGGTCGGCTGCGTCGCCGCCGGGACGGAATCGTCAACGCCGGGCAGTTTCAGATGGACGACCTGCACCGCGCTGTTGCGGATGCAGAAGTAATGCACCGAGTTGACGCCCAACAGGTAGGGCTGTGCGGCCGGATCTGCGCCAAGTGCGATCACGATCGGCCCGGTCGTTGGTATCGAGGCGATGTCGGTCGGGGCGATGCTCTGGCGGCTTTCCCGGCCGTCGGCAAGACGAAGGGTGTACTGGATCCTGAACGGCGTCCAATTCTGCAGCACGACGACGCCGGCGACCCCCGCCCGCGCGGTCAAGGCGAGAATCAGCGAAAGGGCAATCGTCGTCGAGCGATGGTTCCTGGAAGTCATCCATCTATTATGACCGCTGTGGGCGTCGTGGGCTATCGTGCGGAGCGGTATTTTTCGGCGAGCCGGCCCCTAGCCAGGAGGGGACATTAAATCTCCGACCAATAAGCGCCGACTGCCCGCAACCGTACTCTGTCACAGCGCCCGGCGGATTCTTCGCACGGGCTTGCCGAAGACCGGCCGCGCCTTGGGCGGCTCGAGGAACCGCTCGTCGTCGGTCTCGCCCAGCCCTTCGCCCAACACGACGCCATCGGCCGGGCGCGGATCGCCAAAAGCCTGGAAGCCGGGGATCTCGTCGCGGATAAGCAGGCGATTGATGCGGACCTCGATCCGCGTCAACTCGCCGCCCTCCTCGGGCGTGACGAAGGTGTAGGCCACACCCTCCCGGCCCATGCGGCCCGTGCGGCCGACGCGGTGCACGTAGTCGTCGCAGAACTGGGGGACGTCGAAGTTGATGATGTGCGAGATGCCGGTCACGTCGATGCCGCGGCCGACGACGTCCGTGGCCACCAGCCAGCGGATCTTTCCCTCGCGAAAGCCCTTCATCACACGGTCGCGCGACGATTGCTGCAGGTCGCCGTGGATGGTGTCGACGTGCGAGAACCGCCGCGAGAGCCTCATATAGATCTTGTCGGTGCCGCGCTTCGTGCGGCAGAAGATGATCGCCTGCTTGGGGTCCTCCCGCTCCAGGAGCTTGACCAGCAGGTCGAACTTCCGCTCGGGATCGACAGTGAAGTAGAACTGCTCGATCGTCTCCACGGCGAGGTTCTTGGGCGAGAAGTCCAACACCTCCGGCTCGCGCATGCAGCGCTCCGCCAATCGCTTCACCGGCGGGGCCAGGGTCGCGCTGAGCAACAACGTCTGCCGCGATTGCGGGCAGCGGCGGAGAATTTTCTCGATGTCGGGCCGGAAGCCGATGTCGAGCATGCGGTCGGCCTCGTCGAGCACGACCACCCGAAGTCCGGCCCAACTGAGGGCCCCGCGGCTCATCAGGTCCAGCACGCGGCCCGGCGTGCCCACGATGAACGAGGCCCCTTGGTTGACCTGCTCGATCTGTTTGCGGATGGGCTTGCCGCCGTAGACCGCCACAATCGAGACCTCGCGGCCCAGGGCCAGTTTATCGCATTCATCGCGGACCTGCACGGCCAACTCCCGCGTAGGCACCAGTACCAGGGCCTGCGGCGGCGACCCGCGCCGCTGCGGCTCCAGCCGCTCCAGGATGGGGATCGCGAAGGCGGCCGTCTTGCCGGTGCCCGTCTGGGCCTGGCCCATCACGTCGATCCCTGCCAGGGCACGGGGAATGAATCCCCCCTGCACCGGAGTCGGCTCCTCGTACGTGGCTGCGGACAGCGCGTCGAGCATCAATTCGCTCAGCCCCAGGGCGGCAAATTTCTCGCTATGGACCACCTTGCCGCGGGGCGACGCCGGACGGGTCCGCTTGGCGGCTGGCGGCTCCGCCGGAACCAAATCCTCTGGCGGCGAATCCTCCGCCCTGGTTTCCCGCGGGGCTCTCTCCCGTGGCGACCTTTCGCCTCGGGGTCTCTCCGGTCTTGGTCGGCGCTCGGTCTCAACGGTTCGTTCCGCGGCCGGCAGTGGGGCCGCATCGAGGCGATCCGCGGGCAACTCGTCTGCAACGGGCGGCCTTTCGTCCACGGGCAGCCTGTCTGCAATGGGCGGCCTCGCAGTGACACGCGGTTTCTCCGCGTTTGCTGGCCTCTCCGTGCGTGGCGGCCTTGCTTCACGGGGCGGCCTGGCTTCAGTTGGCGGCTTGGCCTCGCGAGGCTTGGCTTCGCGCGGCGGTCTAGACTCGCGGGATGGTCGCTCTCCCGCCGGCGTCTTTCCGGCCGGCGTTTTTCCCGTCGCCGGCTTCTTGCCCGTCGTTGGCGCAGGAGCGGGCGGCGTCTTGGCAGGCGTTCTGGTTGCCGGCGCCTTGGCGGCTGGCCTTTGTGGCGGAACCGTCGCCGGGGTTCTTGCCGCCGGCGCCCGTTCCCCAGCGCCCCGTTCACCCGTGGCTCTTGAGGGCGGGATTTTCGCCGCCGGGGCAGGCGGCTTTTGCCTGGCTTTTTGTTCCGCCGGCGGCTTGGCCGCCTTTACCGTCTTTCGCTCGCTTTCGCCTTCCGGCTTGGCGATCTTTCGCTCAACGCGCACGCCATAGGAGGGCAACTCCAGGTCGTCGTCATCATCGTCGAGATCGAAGTCATCGTTCCAGGTAGTTGACGCCGGGCTGGGCTGCGGCGATCGCGTTGCTTTGCGGCGTCTTCGTTTGCGGCGGGGCGGGCCCGCGCCGGCATCAGACTCGGCGTGCGAACCCTCCAATTTTTCTTCTGGGGGATGGGAATTCATCTATTATGGTTTTTAGTTGCCGCCCGTCACCTGCTTGGCGGCCTTGGACTTGAGGGCCTCGCTGTCTTTTTTTTCCACGGGTATAGCCGACTTGCGGGTCCGCCCGGCCGAAAGGACCTGCCGCAGCAGTGCGGACAGGTCTTCGAAAGGACGCTCGGAGGGGGGGCCGTCACAGTACTGATAAATCGATTGTTGGATCTTCCGCGGCAGGGAAAGCAGCGTGGAGGAAACCGTGCCGTGCTCGCCACCGGCCAGGACCACTCCCCGGCGACCTTCGTTGTCCGGCTTGCGGGAGAAGGCCCGGCTGGCCACGGCCAAAAAGGTCACGGCCGAATCCAAGGTATGCAGCGTCAACATGCGGCGGATAAATTGGTGCCGGTCGTCGTCGGGATCGTCGAGATTGCCGGAACTGAGCGTATGCAGGCCAGGTTCCAACTCGACCACATCGACACGGTGCCCCCCGTAGACGACCGCCGCGAACTTGCCATCGGCGCACAGATAGTTGGCCCCGGCGTAGCGGCCGGTGGACAACTCCTTGCGCGCCAGTTCCGTGGCCTCTCGGGCGTTGCGGACGTCCAGCAGATCACGGCAGAGCAGCCCCCGCGAGCGGGGCTCCACAGGCGGCCGCACGCGGGCCCGGTTGGTGACCACGATCAGCAGGCCGTGCTGGTTTACGCCCAGCCATGTGCCGCCGGCCACCTTATCGGTGCCGCAGACCACTCGCGGGGTACCCGCTTGAATCTTGGGGAATTGGGTCGGTCGGGCGAAAAGCTCTTCCCGATTCGCCGCGAGGAGAATAGGAGTGTTTTTTGCCACCCGATAGAGAATTGCCAACATACACATGGTAATTGCTATATGCTCGTAGGAAGCAGCCTCGCCCCCAACCGGCCAGGAACCGGTGTCGAAACAGCTTCCAGCCAATCTCTAAGTGTAATCGATCTGGCCCCGGCAGCATAGCCCTCCAAAAGAGCGGGAGAGGGAAAATTCTTGATTCTTCCGCCCTAGGGTGCGACGATCCCAAAACGACCGCAAGAATTCGACTTTTTCGCGGCCGTCGGGGCTGGAGTCGGTGTTACTTACCTCTCTCGACGCGGTCGCTTTCCACCGGGGCCGGCCCCAGGCCGATCCGGCCGCGGCGGCGGGTCCCAGCGGTACTCCGGCGAGTTCGGATTGTCGTTGGTCCGGTAGACCTCGATTTCGGCATTGACCTCAGGCAGCGGCGCTCGCGCCACGCCGTACTTGAGCAGGCCGCGTTTCTTGCCGGCTTCCTCGACCCAGAACGCGTTGGGCAGCTTGTCGTGCGCGCCGAGGAACTTGACTTTCACGCTTCCGCCCCGACTAACCGCGCCAGGTTTGGCGGCGTTGGTCTTGGCCGCCGTCGTTCGCCGCAAGGAGGTCTCCGGAACCCGTGCCTGCTGCACATCGGCCATCTTCCCGTAGCCGCTGGACGTCTTGCCGCCCACGCCCCAGTCTTTGAGTGCGTCGCATAGCAGATTTCGCGCCAGTTCGACCCAGTTCCTCGCCTGCTCGCTGGGGGGCCCGCACCACGAAACGGCCACGCGGAAGCTGCCTGTCACCGCCAGGAACGGCAGCGCCGCCGGGCTGTCGAAATCGGTCGGGGAGACTGGATTCTTGCTATCGTTCCACTGCGGATGGTGCGGCGTCATCACGTCCATCACCAGTGGTCGAGGCGACGAGTCCGGGGTGTACCAGGCATCGTGGAAGACGATGCAGCCGCTGTCGTCCGTGCTTCCGAACAGCAAGCGATGGAAATTGTCGTCGGGTTTCGATCCCTTGCCCCGCAGAAACTTCCGATAGGCTCCGTCTTCCGCGGGCGTTGGCGCTCGGAAGCGATTGTCCGCCGGGCCCCAAACCCGATCGCCGTAATGCGCCGCCAGGCCCTTGAGGGCCGAACCGGGAATGAGCGGCATGCCATAGGTATGGTGCAGCCGCAGGCCGGTTTCCAGCACGTTCTCCGCGCCCAGGCCGACGACCAATCGACCTGCGGCAACAAGATCGACCGCAGGGGGATCGCTCGGCAACGATGCCGACCAGCGTTCGAACGCCATTCGGTACAGCGTGCGGACCTCCGTTTTCATCGCCGCATTGATCGCGGCTTGCAGGATCGCCCGCTTTTCCTCCGCGTTGCTGCCGTCCATGGGTGCATGGCGCCCGGCAGCGGCGCTTTCGCAAAGGTAGCGTTGCAGGAGAAGGCCCGGATGCTCGCCTCCATCCCGATGCTGGCCGCGCCGGTCATGAGGCCGCTTGTTCGTCGCGCGATCCAACGGCCCCGCGAGACGACGGATGAATTCGCGCATCACCCGTCCTCCCCGGCCACGGCCTCGACGTAGCGTTTCAGCCAACTCGCGGCATGGATCGCATCGCGGCTGAGCCGAAGGTAGCCGCCGAGCTCTTGGTTTCGCGTTTGATCGTGGAGCGTCTGCGCGGAGGCAATTTGGGGATGTCCGCTGTCTTTAAGCACGGCGGCGAGGTCCTCCAGGTACCGCGTCTCCTGCTTCGCCAGGGCAAACGCCACGGCCTGGGCGAGACCGCAGGTGTGGATCAATGTCGGAAACTTCTTGGCGAAGCCGACGTATTCCTGGTCCGGCGTGCCGCGTGCGGCAATCCGAGCGAAGGCCGCCTGGGCCAGCTTCTGGCTCCGCGTATGAGCGCTCATCGGCCACCCCCGTTCAATTCCGTGAAGACGCAGCGCATTTGCCCCCGGCCGATGGTCGCCTTGCCGCCGATTTGCAAAATGAGCGGGTCTTTGGCGAAACGGTCCAACAGCGCCGGCCGGCGTAACGTCTTCGCCGTTGCGGCCGAACACGCGGTCGCACTGCACGATGCCTGCCAGGATCGTCTCGGCCGGCAGCGATTCCTCCGTCCAGAGGGCCCCCGCCGCGGCGGTTTTCGTGTCGTCGTCGATGCGCACCCGAGAATGGACTTCGGTGCCCGTCTCGCACAGGAAATCGAAGGCCGCGTCGGGCAGAACCACGAAGCGCTTCTGGAATTGCTGTCCCCAGTTCGCATCGCCGGGAAAGACCCAAGCCGCGATCTTGGCGGCCCAGGCGGCGGCGATCGTGCAGTCCCGAGCTTGGAAATTCAAGTCTTCCAGAAAGATCTGCTGCTCTTCGAGGAGGGCCGTTCCCGCGGCGTGGTGGGCAACGTCGTCGGCCAATTCACTGGGGGCATCGGGCAATCCTTGCCCGCCGCATAGTTCCAGCGTCCGCCGCAGCATCTGCAAGCACAACGGCGAGCTGCACCAGGCGAACGTGCCGCGAAAGCTCCGCACCGGCAGGCAGACGAGTCTGGCGTCGGTGGCGATCAGCGCGCCGGAATTCGCAGTTAAGGTCTCTCCGTCCGCGGCGCGGCCGAATGCCAGGTCGACATTCGGTAGTTTCTGCCGCACGGCCCGGTCGCGCCAGACGCCCTTCAGCGCGGAGCCGCGGATGATCGGCCAGCCGGTCACCCCCTCGCGATCGATCGGCAGGTCGATAAAACCCACGCCCCGCCCGCTCCCGGCATGGGTCGGGCTGAGGGCATGCAACCAGTAGATTCGTGTATTGGACATAAGTTCCTTTCACCAACTCCCCCAGACCGCGAGTCCGAAGCCGTCGTTGCAATCTTGTTGTTCGTCACTCACCGGATGCAGCCATTTATCCGCAAGGGCGGCGGCCTCGCCCGGTTTGACTTGAAAGAAATACACGCCGCCGGCCGGGACCATGCGGCGAATCGCCTTAGGCCCGCGCGGCGGCGCGAGCGACCAGCCGGAAACGGCCCGCCAATGCCGATGGCTGACGCCCACGAGCCGCAAAGTCGGCCCGCCCGCGACGGGCCTTCCCTCAAGCGTGCTGGCGTCGAGCCAGCCTGGCCGCCAACCGTGGTCAAAAATCGCCGGCGTGGCCAAGACCATGCGAATGCGGCTGGCGGTTTCCAGCGCCGCGCGAATGGATGCCGGGCAAGTCCAGCTGTCCGCCGCTTCACTCCGCCCCCAGTGGACTAGCCGGCGTTCGCCGCCCAGCGGATGCCAGAGGCTGAGATTCTCAACGTGCCCGAAGGCATTCTCGGCGATCGTCACCCGGACCGACAGCGCGATCTCGCCGAAGCGTTCGCGAAACGGCCGCGACTCCGCCACGCCGTAGCGCGGCAGGTGCGTCGCGTTCAAACCGGCCGTGGCGAAAACCCGGCCCTTGGCGGCGCCCGACTCCGCGTCGAAACCAACGCGATCGCGGATTTCCACAGCCGCGGCGTTCAGGAACGTCTTGTCGAACCGCACGGGTCCCCCCAGCAGCCATTCGCTCAGTTTGCCCATCGGCCACCAGGCGGGCACGGGCTTGGGCTTGAAATCCGTCTTGGCTTGATCCTCCGCGAGCATCACCGGATCGAGCCCGCCCGAGGGAAAATCGGCGCCTTCGCCTGCTTCCAATGGCAACGGCTGCAGGCGGTGAACCCGGTTCGTCTTCGCATCCCAGAGGCAATCGTGGGGGGCGGGCAGATACATCTCCCGGCCCGCCACCGGGAACCCGCCGGCCACCTCGATCCTCCGCAGCCGCTGGGGCATGTCGCCCTCGAAACTCAGCGACGGGTCGGCCTTGACCAGCGCCGTGCGGAACGACCCGGCCAAAACGGACGGCAGCGGCCAACCGGCCCCGAACGGCCGGCCGTCCCGCACTGCCAAGGGGTCGCGGGTGGTGAGTTTTAGGGTAATCGCGGGCATAGAGGCAGAGGTCAGACGGATCGGAGGTCGGAGGTCAGAAATCAGCGAACTGCCGCGCGACCGACAGCTCCCGGGCGAGCTTGAGGAGTTTCCGAGCGGACATTCCGCCCAGATACTGCCCCAAAGCGTCGCGCATGGCGACGGCGCTTTGGGACCGCTGCTTGGCAATCAGGCGGGCGAGGTCGAGCTCGATCGCCGTCGCAGCGGTTTTCTCCGGCCACCGCTCGTAGAACTTCGCCATCGCGCGAAGTTCATGGGGGAAATTGCCGGGGACTGTCCCGATTTTCGTATCAGCGAAAATGGGACTGTCCCCTTTACCGCCCGCTTTGTCTCCCATCAACGAGGCCAGCTCCAGCAGCCGGCGATCCAAGTCCGACGCCCAGCGGTCCCGCACGCGGACGGCGGCCCCGCCGCGCTTCTGCAGGTGCACGGCCAAGGCATCCTTGCCGTCGACCCCTTTCGCGGCCCGCGCGGCGGCGCGGCCGTGCTCCAGCAGGTCTTGCAGATCGTCCGTGAACTGGCCGATCGCCACTCCCACCGAGAGGCTCAGCGCCCCGTGCTCGCTCGGCAAGTCCGCGAACAGGTCGTGCAGCCTTCGGGCGCAGTCCAGGCAGCGGTCGACGGGCAGCAGCGCCAGCAGGTCGTCCCCGCCCGCATAGATCAGCACGCCGTTGTGGTCGTCGACGATCTTTCCCGCGCTTGGCCGCGAAACCGGCGAGCGCTTGCGAGAAGGCACGGTGTTCGTGCGCGGACCTCAATCGCGAAAGCGCCTCGCCCATCTCGTCGCCGTCGGCGACAAGCACGGCCAGAGAGAGGCTTGGCCCGCCGCCGAGTTCCGCGAGCGCCGCCGCGACCGCATCGAGGTCGTGGCGCTTCGAGCCCCAGCTCGCGGCTCAATTCGGCGTGGCGGTCCTTGTAGAGGACCGTGCCTTCGTAGGGGAAATAGCGGTAGTTTCCCTCCCCCACGATGCGCAGCCCCTTGACGCGGAGCTTTTCGCAGGCCTCTTTCAACGGCTGGAGTCTGCCTTCCTTCTCGATCCGGCGGAGCCACGGTTCGGCGGCCACCCGGGCAAGCGACGGATAATGCGGATCGCTTTCCCCCCGCCGCTTGCCGAGTCGCTTCACGAGGCCGACCGCGTCGAGCTGCTCGCCGGGCGAGAGACGCAGTTTCCGCCGCAGTTCCTTGGGCCACCTGTCGCGGTAGGACTCGTGCGGTTCCCCGGCCCGCGGCCCTGCGAGAACGGTCGGGCGCTGCCCGTCGAGCGACGACTTCGGCAGGCCGGCGTCGGCGAATTTCGGCTGTTTGAAATCGCCGCAACGCTTTCGGCCGGCCAGCAACCGCATGGCGCGGGCGCGGTCGGCCCGATAATCCCTGGAACACGGGACCCAGGCGGCGTAGAACTCGACGACGTCCTGGACCTGATCGTTCCAGACGTCCGCGCGGACCACCGCGGAGGCTTCGCGCTGCGCTTCCTGTTGCGCTTCGTGGGCAACCTGCAGCCAGCACTGCCTGCGCGGCCTGCCTGGCCTTTGCGGCAACCTCCTTCGGATCGGCAGCACTCAACTCGGCCAGGACCACGTTGGCCACGTTGTCGGCGTCCGAGGACCAGGGGAAGATGAGCGTGCCGCCTTGTGCTCGACTTCCTTCGCCGCGGCCCGGCTGATTTCCGCAAGGACGTAGGAGCCGAACCACAGGTCGCGGGTCCGCCGTGCCGCGATGAATTCCTGCGCCGGCCCCACGGAAATGGCAAGCAGGTGGCTCATGGGGCAAGCTCCGTAAAACCTTTCGTCCGGGCGAAGGCCAAGAACGCCTCGAGGGCGGAGCCGGCGGGCGACGCGGCAAGCGGCGATTCGCGGTACGCGGCTAGCCGAGCGCCGCGAATCGCCGCCGTCGGTGGAATCGCCAGCGATCGCTCGTCCCGCCGCAAGTCCACCCCGGACAACGGCGGCGTCCTCAACCGCAGGATCAACGGAACCGCCTCGCCGTCCGCCAGCGCCAGCGGCTTGAGGATCAACGGGCTGGCCATCCGCTCGCGCCGCTTGCCATCGGGGCCGTTGGAAGGATAGAGGACGGTGTCCGGCGGTTCGCCTTGACCTTGAAAGTGAAAGGCAATCGGCAGCCCGAACTCCGCCCGCGGAAAAGCGTCGTTGGGGATGTGCTTGAGGCGCTTGTGACGCCAGGGCCGCCTGGCATCGTACATGGTCGTGCGAATGGTCTCCGCTTCCGGGTAGCGCGAACGCCCCTGCCCCGGATTGCGGGCGAAACCCTCGCCCTGGCGGAACTGCTGGAAGGCGGCGACGGCCTGCCGCCAGGCCTCGACCGGCCTTTGCGCTGGTGCGTAGAGCGGGTAGCCGTCCAGGCACGGCCAGGGCAGAATCGAGCCGGTTGGAGCGGGGAGCCGTTGCATGGCGGCCCGGAACCACGGGGCCAACTCGGCCGCGGACCTTGGCGCTAGTTCCTCACACCGCAGCGACCCGCAGCCGCGGCGGGTCCGTCCGCCCAATCCGCCGAAGTTGACCCATGCCCAGACGGCAACGTCCAGATCCTCGCTGATATCGGCGACTTCCTTGGGCAAGCCCGGCTGCCTGGACCTGGCCAGTTGCCGATTCAAGACGGCCCGCCGCCGATTCAGCGATTCAACGGAGAGCCAGTTCAAGCCGACGCGGAACTTCAGTCCTTCCGCGAGCAGCCGGTCGTCCTCTTGGAGGGGGAACATCGCGTAGCCGCCGGGTCCGAATCGATCGACTTTCGAGGCCGGGACAAACTGCGGCGGCGTTTCGGGATTGAGCGAGACGTGGATGCGAAGCGGGCTTTGAAACCGCATGCCGCCGAAGATCTCTTCCTCGCGGAGCCACAAGTGCCAGGGACTGAGCATGCGACGGCCCCGCGTTGCCCGCCACCAGAAGCGGAGTTGCCCGCGAATCGCCGTCGGCCGGATGGGGAAGCCCGGATCGTTAGCGCGTGGCTCCGCGCCGCCGCCGAAGATGGGCGTAATCAGCTCGATCGCGTAGCTGCGGCCTGCGTCGAGCGCGGGGTTCGGCGGCGTGGGGCAGTCGGGAATCTCTTTGGGCATGGTTGGCATTATACACCAACCGATCCCGCGTCGGTAAAGCGCTGAAGCGGCAAGCGAAGGATTGGGGAGAAATAACTTCCCGATTCAATGCCACCGGCTCGCCCGGTGGATCGTTACGGTCACTGCTACTACAGGGATTTCCGTCGCCACGTCGCCCCGGTGTCGGTGAAAAGTGGCACGCTTCAGCGGTCGCGCGGCCGCCGGGGCCGCGGGCATGGACCTGGAAGAAGATGCTTTCTCCACGCGCGTCCACGAGCCAGTACTCCGTGATCCCTGCCCGCCAATAGGAAAGCGGTAGTCGCTGAGTGTCCTTGACAACGGAACGGTCGCCGACGATTTCCACGACCAGGTCCGGCGCGCCTTCCAGTTCCACATAACTGTCCGGTTCGCCGGTCCTGCTTTGCATCAGGCGGACGCGGCCATGGTCCAGCGCATCGTCGGAAAGGTATACGACGTCGGGCTCGGCGGAGAGATCTGCCTCAGGGCAGGAAACCCGCGTCCGGTCGCTGAACAGATACCCGGCCCCGGCGGACTTAACGATATTCCCTACTTCGACAACCAACTCCGTCTTGACCGAGCACCGCGCGGCCCCGGCCGCGCCGCCGGTCTCTCTGGAACTGGTCGCATCCGATCCCCAGACGACGCACCTGGAGGTCGTGGCGGAACGCCGTGGCGAACCGCAACCGAGTCTCTCGGAACAGGTGCTGGCGCTGCTTGCCGAGGGTACAGTGCTTACCCGAGCGAAACTCCGCGGCACGCTGGCCGTGAAGAATGAACGCCTCGGCGATGTCCTGGAGTCGCTGGAACAAGCCGGTCGCCTCCGCCACACACCCGCCGGTTGGCAACGCCTCGACTGATCGCCAGCGGACCGTTCCCGTTCCCGCCTCTAGAGAAACAAGGGAACGGAATGGTTCGCATGCTCCTCCTTCCCTGCAACTCGCCCGGATATTCAGAGACCGCACCATGCCTGGGATCGACTTCGGCCGGCTTCGTCGCGAGATCACCATGGAAGAGGTCCTGAAGCTCCTCGGCTTCGAACCGCTGCATCGAATCGGCGACCAGTGGTACGGACGTTGTCCCCTGCATGACACGGCCGATCAGCGGGCTCATTCCTTCTCCGTGAACGTGGCGATCCGCGGCTACCGCTGCCACAAGTGCGATCACCAAGGCAACCAACTCGACCTCTGGGCCACTTTCACCCGGCAGCCGCTCTATCCCGCCTCGATCGCCCTCTGCCGCATCCTCGGCAGGGAAGTCCCTTGGCTCCGCCGCTGATGAAGCCCTCTTGTCTCACCTTCCCACCTCTAACCCCGACAATCGCCAACCCAAGGCAACAGAGAAGGGGCCACCCGTACTCCCCCCGTCCGTCAAACCGCCAATACCCCAGCGACTACCTCGAACAACTGCCCATCGATTATCTCGTCCGCTCTCAGCGGCGGGAGAATACTGACCTGCGCGGTCACCACCACGACTCCCACGTTTCAATCCGCTCCCGCCGCAATGTGGCGGGAGAATCCTCGGAAACTGACACTACTTCGTATCCTTTTGAGTTTCAATCCGCTCCCGCCGCAATGCGGCGGGAGAATAAGGAAGCCCGCCGATTGAACGACGCGGCCGACGGGTTTCAATCCGCTCCCGCCGCAATGCGGCGGGAGAATCGGGCAACTCCAGGCGACCAGCCTCCTTGCCCTGGTTTCAATCCGCTCCCGCCGCAATGCGGCGGGAGAATAAGAGCAACGAGCTATTCATGGAGTACGACCAGTTGTTTCAATCCGCTCCCGCCGCAATGCGGCGGGAGAATCAAGCGACTGGCGAAGTTGAGTATTCTCTATTCGTTTCAATCCGCTCCCGCCGCAATGCGGCGGGAGAATCATTGGGCCGCCGAAGGATGCGCTTGAGCAACTCGTTTCAATCCGCTCCCGCCGCAATGCGGCGGGAGAATGCTAACGAATCAAGGCAGCCATCCGAAAATTCGTTGTTTCAATCCGCTCCCGCCGCAATGCGGCGGGAGAATGCCCGCTTCGCTTCACTTTGAGAGGAGGCTAGTAATGTTTCAATCCGCTCCCGCCGCAATGCGGCGGGAGAATTACTGCCACAGTGTCAGTAGTATTGTATCCTAGTGTTTCAATCCGCTCCCGCCGCAATGCGGCGGGAGAATAAGAGAGAGGGAGAGAGAAGAACGAGAAGGGAAGTTTCAATCCGCTCCCGCCGCAATGCGGCGGGAGAATGGGCGGCTTCTGTGCCGTTGTTGCCGTCGGCGAAGTTTCAATCCGCTCCCGCCGCAATGCGGCGGGAGAATAATGGAACGCATGTACCGAATTTACATCTACGCTGTTTCAATCCGCTCCCGCCGCAATGCGGCGGGAGAATGTTCGGCAGCGGTTCGCTCCGCGCCGTACAATCCTGTTTCAATCCGCTCCCGCCGCAATGCGGCGGGAGAATCCAGCCGTTGGTCGAACCAACGACGCCCTCCAAGTTTCAATCCGCTCCCGCCGCAATGCGGCGGGAGAATCTTCTCGACGGCCTGTTGGATCAGTTCGTCACGGTGGTTTCAATCCGCTCCCGCCGCAATGCGGCGGGAGAATTACGGCCCGCAGTCGAGTACGGTCGTTTCCACGTGTTTCAATCCGCTCCCGCCGCAATGCGGCGGGAGAATACGCCGCCCACCGCGAGGAGGTGGCGGCACTAAAGTTTCAATCCGCTCCCGCCGCAATGCGGCGGGAGAATGCCTTGGCAAGCAAGGCACTGGGCCGACGCGGGGATGTTTCAATCCGCTCCCGCCGCAATGCGGCGGGAGAATGCGACGATTCTAAGGCCAATCCTAGCGATTCTAGAGGTTTCAATCCGCTCCCGCCGCAATGCGGCGGGAGAATTCAATCTTGCCGGTCCAGGTGGTGTAGCTGGCCTGGAGTTTCAATCCGCTCCCGCCGCAATGCGGCGGGAGAATCATGCCCGCCTTTGTGTTGTCGCCGCGGATCGGCAGTTTCAATCCGCTCCCGCCGCAATGCGGCGGGAGAATGGCGGCGTTGAGCGGTTCGCCGCAATGGACTTCCGTTTCAATCCGCTCCCGCCGCAATGCGGCGGGAGAATGCGCGTCTCGGTACTCGCTCTATCATCGGCTCTAGGTTTCAATCCGCTCCCGCCGCAATGCGGCGGGAGAATAAGAGGGGCCGGAAAACCCAATCGCGATTATCACCGTTTCAATCCGCTCCCGCCGCAATGCGGCGGGAGAATGCCTGGGCTTGATATGACGACAAAGGAACCCGGCACGTTTCAATCCGCTCCCGCCGCAATGCGGCGGGAGAATGCTCTCGGTGGTTTCCAGTTTGCACGAAAGCAGACCGTTTCAATCCGCTCCCGCCGCAATGCGGCGGGAGAATTTTGGTTTCGTATCAAGACGATCCGACCGTTGCCGTTTCAATCCGCTCCCGCCGCAATGCGGCGGGAGAATGTCAGCGCGCCGCGCGATGTTGTCGTAGAACACGAAGTTTCAATCCGCTCCCGCCGCAATGCGGCGGTAGAATGGCTGCGGCTGATCGACGGCGGAATCCCAGATGACGTTTCAATCCGCTCCCGCCGCAATGCGGCGGGAGAATCTCCGCCGCTTAACGCCGAGCTTGCGGCATGCGAGTTTCAATCCGCTCCCGCCGCAATGCGGCGGGAGAATATGTGACCTGCGATCCCGCCGCTATGGTTTGGCTGTTTCAATCCGCTCCCGCCGCAATGCGGCGGGAGAATACCCAGAGGCTCGGGTTCCAGGTCACCGCCTGATTGTTTCAATCCGCTCCCGCCGCAATGCGGCGGGAGAATATAACGTGATCCGGTTCTAAGACTGCCTCGGGCGTTTCAATCCGCTCCCGCCGCAATGCGGCGGGAGAATTCCGCAAACCTCACTCAAGTGAACTGCTAGGCCACGTTTCAATCCGCTCCCGCCGCAATGCGGCGGGAGAATGCAACCAGGGCGTGCCGTGGGATTCCATCGTATGTTTCAATCCGCTCCCGCCGCAATGCGGCGGGAGAATCTTAACCACCGGATCCTCTAGGAATTGATGGAAGTTGGTTTCAATCCGCTCCCGCCGCAATGCGGCGGGAGAATGAGTCAGTCGAGGTCGAGCGATACATGATTTGCTGTTTCAATCCGCTCCCGCCGCAATGCGGCGGGAGAATGTCGGTGACGATATTGCCCCCGCCAGGATTCGTCGGGTTTCAATCCGCTCCCGCCGCAATGCGGCGGGAGAATCAGACCCACCCCAATCCCAACGACGCCAATAACGGGTTTCAATCCGCTCCCGCCGCAATGCGGCGGGAGAATTGAGAGCCCTACGGAAATTGTTCGACTCCAAAGGTTTCAATCCGCTCCCGCCGCAATGCGGCGGGAGAATGGTCATCGACGACACGACGCACACCGGCTCCTGGGTTTCAATCCGCTCCCGCCGCAATGCGGCGGGAGAATCTCCAGCTGCTCTTCTTGTCGGGTTCGCCCATGTCGTTTCAATCCGCTCCCGCCGCAATGCGGCGGGAGAATGCACGGGCATTACCACGTTCACGCCTTCCGCTTCGGTTTCAATCCGCTCCCGCCGCAATGCGGCGGGAGAATAGTAACTACTGCCAGCCGTGATTGAGCCACTGGCTGTTTCAATCCGCTCCCGCCGCAATGCGGCGGGAGAATACGCTCGGCGGCGGTTCACCAACAGACTTCATCACCGTTTCAATCCGCTCCCGCCGCAATGCGGCGGGAGAATTTCCAACTTGCTGGCCCGCGCCGGAATGCAGGTGGTTTCAATCCGCTCCCGCCGCAATGCGGCGGGAGAATGCGGTCAGGAGTTCGGGGCGGGTGTAGGTGCTCATGTTTCAATCCGCTCCCGCCGCAATGCGGCGGGAGAATGGGTCAATCGCGCTCTTCGTGCCCTCCATTGGAGGTTTCAATCCGCTCCCGCCGCAATGCGGCGGGAGAATTAGTCGCGGATGAAGATACCGCCGGCCTCTAGGATGTTTCAATCCGCTCCCGCCGCAATGCGGCGGGAGAATGTCAAGGGTACGCGGAAACCTAATGGGAAAACTGTTTCAATCCGCTCCCGCCGCAATGCGGCGGGAGAATCTCTCCAACGGCACGAAGTTCTATTCCTACGTCAAGTTTCAATCCGCTCCCGCCGCAATGCGGCGGGAGAATGCAGGATTCGCAGCAACCGCCTTCGCGATTATCAGTTTCAATCCGCTCCCGCCGCAATGCGGCGGGAGAATCTGCGACGGGCGATGCAACACAAGTATTGACGACGTTTCAATCCGCTCCCGCCGCAATGCGGCGGGAGAATACGGCAGCACCGTCTTGGGTCACCGTGCCTTGTGCGTTTCAATCCGCTCCCGCCGCAATGCGGCGGGAGAATGACCAACGCCGAAGGCGAAGTCACCGCGTCCAACGTTTCAATCCGCTCCCGCCGCAATGCGGCGGGAGAATCCCGGCGCGGCCAAGCTGCGAGAGTACATTCTGGAGTTTCAATCCGCTCCCGCCGCAATGCGGCGGGAGAATGCATGTAATCCTCGACATCATGCAAGCGGCTGTCGGTTTCAATCCGCTCCCGCCGCAATGCGGCGGGAGAATGGCTGCCCGGTGGATCTGAACCTTCGCATCTTCGAGTTTCAATCCGCTCCCGCCGCAATGCGGCGGGAGAATCCAGGAGCCGGAGACCCAGCACCTAGACGAGGAGTTTCAATCCGCTCCCGCCGCAATGCGGCGGGAGAATGACTACCCCGACGAGAGCCAGCGAAACCAAATCTGTTTCAATCCGCTCCCGCCGCAATGCGGCGGGAGAATAGCACCGCGATTTCGAAAGCCGCGTGGTGGTGATGTTTCAATCCGCTCCCGCCGCAATGCGGCGGGAGAATGCTGGCGATTGGTTCGACGCCAAGGCCGCGCAGAAGTTTCAATCCGCTCCCGCCGCAATGCGGCGGGAGAATGGCTTGGAGGGAATGATGGTTGCCCAACCGAGGAGGTTTCAATCCGCTCCCGCCGCAATGCGGCGGGAGAATGCCGCTCTTCACGCCAGTTAACCCAGGACCGGCATGTTTCAATCCGCTCCCGCCGCAATGCGGCGGGAGAATCCGTGGACTTCCCCTTGGGCGGGATCAACCGGGAGATGTTTCAATCCGCTCCCGCCGCAATGCGGCGGGAGAATCAGGGTGTGGCCACGCTGACCGCGACGGTTGCGGGTTTCAATCCGCTCCCGCCGCAATGCGGCGGGAGAATACAACCGCTACGTTCTCACTGTTGTTGCTCCGGCGTTTCAATCCGCTCCCGCCGCAATGCGGCGGGAGAATTACCGGCCGCGTTCGCACAAGACGGCATGGAAGGGTTTCAATCCGCTCCCGCCGCAATGCGGCGGGAGAATGTTCGTTTCGATGATGGATGACCGCACGCAGGACGTTTCAATCCGCTCCCGCCGCAATGCGGCGGGAGAATTGAACGAGCAAGCTCGAAGCGTTTGTCTTCAGCAAGTTTCAATCCGCTCCCGCCGCAATGCGGCGGGAGAATCGATTGCTACCTGCTTCACAATATCCCCCTAAAACGTTTCAATCCGCTCCCGCCGCAATGCGGCGGGAGAATGTGGCGGAACGAGATTGCCAAGCAAGCCGGCATGGGTTTCAATCCGCTCCCGCCGCAATGCGGCGGGAGAATCGCGCATGCTCATCGTCAGATTGTCTATTGAGCGTTTCAATCCGCTCCCGCCGCAATGCGGCGGGAGAATTCGAAGCCATCGGCCTCGATGAAGATGGACAGCTTGTTTCAATCCGCTCCCGCCGCAATGCGGCGGGAGAATCCCGTCGATGGGAGCGATACCACAAAGCCCAGAAGTTTCAATCCGCTCCCGCCGCAATGCGGCGGGAGAATTCGAGGACGGCAAAGCCAAGGGCAGCGGCACCAGGTTTCAATCCGCTCCCGCCGCAATGCGGCGGGAGAATATACGAACGGTGAATATGACGCGCACCGCATCCTTGTTTCAATCCGCTCCCGCCGCAATGCGGCGGGAGAATCCCGCCGCCTGAAGGTCGTGCAGGCCGAGTTGACGTTTCAATCCGCTCCCGCCGCAATGCGGCGGGAGAATATACCCCCCCTACCCGGAAATGTCAAGCGAAAAAGTTTCAATCCGCTCCCGCCGCAATGCGGCGGGAGAATGGCTTTCCGAGCAGCAGAGGCCCCAGGGATAAGAGTTTCAATCCGCTCCCGCCGCAATGCGGCGGGAGAATTCCCTCTGCACCGCCTATACGTCGAGCCTTTTGTGGTTTCAATCCGCTCCCGCCGCAATGCGGCGGGAGAATTCCGATCCGCTCGAAAGCCAGCAAAATCCGGCCTCGTTTCAATCCGCTCCCGCCGCAATGCGGCGGGAGAATCGAGCAGTGTCGCCGAGTCAATCCGCTCCGGCAATGCGGCAGTGCTTCGCAGGATGTTTCAATCCGCTCCCGCCGCAATGCGGCGGGAGAATTCCGTCACCCGAACTCCTTCGTGCAACGGGGTTTGCATACATGTTTTCGCGTACCTCGACCAAAACAAAGCCCAAGAGGCCGGCCGCGGCAAATACGAATGCGCAACCCCTGTGCAGGAACGGCTTTGGGCAAATCGCGAAGGTCCCGCGTTTTTGGTCATCGCTCCAGGTCCGCGAAAGGGCTACGCGATTAGCGACCCGTCGAAATCAACGGCCCTGTCCTGCCCATAACGCTCCACAGAACTCGCATCGCGAAAGTCGGCACGAAAGTGGTACAATCGCAGGCTGTCTTCCTCGGGCTTGATCTCGTCAAGAAGCCGATCGCGCAATCGGACGAAGTCCGTTTCGCCCACCACGCACTCGAATACCGAGAATTGTACCCGCTGGCCGAAATCTTTACAGACTCGCGCCACCCGCCTCAACCGCCGCCGGCCCGCTTTGCTCACTGTCGAGACGTCGTAGGTCACCAGCAAGTTCATCGTCGCCTACCGTAATACGAGGCCCGGATACTCCGCTAGGTCACCCCGCAGCGTGCGGGCCAAGAGCCGCGCCTGGAGATGCGGCAAAAGGCCCACCAGCACCTGCTCCTCGAAAAGCGGGTGCTGCACCTGCTCCCGCTTCCGCTCCCCGTAGGCCTTGAGGATCGTGCGGCGGGTCTCCTCGTCCATGCTCACCGCCCCACCAGGATCGACATGAAATCCCTTGCCATGCACCTGCCGGCGATTGATCAGCGAGAGCACCAGGCGGTCGGCCACCAGGGCGCGGAATTCCTCCATGAGGTCCAAGGCCAGCGAGGGTCGGCCGGGCCGGTCGACGTGCAAAAAGCCCACTGCCGGATCGAGCCCGACTGCCTGCAAGGCCCCCGCACAGTCGTGCCGGACCAAGGCATAGACGAACGAGAGCATGGCGTTCACGGCGTCGCGGGGGGGCCGCCGACTGCGGCCCTCCAGGCGAAAAAAATCCGCCTGCTGCCGGATCATGTAATTGAAGGCGTCGAAATAGGTCCGCGCGGTCTCGCCCTCTATGCCGCGGGCGACGTCCAGGCTCTCGGCCGCCGGCAGACCCGTCAGGACGGCTGCCATGTGTTGTGCCGCCGCGCGCAGTGCTTCGGCGGCGCTGGCATCCTCGCTCTCGCGGCCCGCCCGCAGCAGCAAGTTGCGGGCGTTCTGGATTTTGGCGGCGATGATCGGTCGCGCGACGGCCAGGCAGGCGGCGGGCGAATCGGCCAGCCGATATTGCTGTCGCCGCAGCAGGACGTTACCCGCGATCGGCGGCTCGACGCGGCCCAAGAACTCGCCTTGCTCCGAAAGGAAGGAGATCGCCAGTTGGTGCTCGCCGGAGGCGGCGATGACCGAAGGGCTGACGGCGACGCGGCCGAAACAGACCACGCCTTCCAGGTGGTGCATTGGGACTGTGAGGCGGACCTGGCCGTCGACCTTGACCTGGAGGGTGGCGTGGTCGCGGCCGACGTAGGCCCCCTGGCTGGTCACGAACAAGGTGTTGGCATGTTGCTGCATGGGCAAGCTCCTGCGGCGGTGGCGGCACGGGCGCCAACCGCGAAGCGGTTCGACGGTTGGTCTTAGGTTTTGGATCTTAGGACTTTATGGTCCGTCTCATAAATGATGTCGTGGTTCTGACCCCACCCGGCTCGTTCGAGCAGGTGAAGAAGATTGCCGGCTGCTGCGAGCGAACCGAAGGAAACCCCGGTTCCTCCGGGTTGGGTCGCAGAAGGATACCACGTCGGCTGCTTGTAACCATCAATCTGCTTCACCATCCAGCAAGCTGGAAGGGGTCTGCCGTGCGCGGGGCCGCGCCGGTAGCTGCCAATCTGGTTCACCATCCGGACGAGCCGGACGGGGCCTCAGTCTATTCCGCGGCGTTGCGGCTTTCGGGAGCGGTTTCGTATAGTTGCCGCACGTAATCGGCGCAGCGCTGCCGCTGGCCGACGACCTCCGGCATGCACAATTCAAAAAGGGAGCAGCCGCGGCAGCGCGGCTTGTTGATCGGGGCGGGCAGGGCGTCGCCCCAGAGCAATTCGTGAAGGCGGGCGATGGTTTGCTCGGTCAAGGCGCGGAGTCGGGGGTCGAAGGCGACTTCGCGACGGCGGCGGGACTTGAAGTGGAAGATGGCCCCAGCGGGGACGGCAACGCCGAGCATTTCCTCCAGACAAAGGGCCTGGGCGCAGAGTTGCACGTCGTCGTTGTCCCAGCGGCGCCGCGGCCCGCGCTTGTACTCGATCGGATAAGGGACGGGCGGTTCTCCCACGTCGTGTGCTGCCGGGGTCCCGCCTGCTTGATCGTGCGCAGACGGGGCGCCTGCTTGGGGAAAGGCAGGCCAGACGCCTGCACCACGGCTGCGGAATTCGACCACGTCGGCAACGCCGACGAGTTTGAGGCGGTCGCTGCGGAGCCAGACGTTCCGCGACAGCCGGCCAATGGCGCCGAGTTCCTCGTCGCTGGGCACGCCGTGGACCTTGGCGTGGGCGGCGGTGCCTTCGAGCGTATAGCGGTTCTCGACCCAGACCTTCTCCCGCTGGTGCAGCACGCACCGCCGCTCGCAGAACAATAGGTCGTTCAACGCACGGATGGGTAGGAGGTCGTCGTCAGTCGCCAAGTTTGCGTCTGTGCCGCTGCGGATCGCGCTCATAGGTCACCCCACGATGCGGCGAAGCCTGACGCCTGTCGGCAAATCACCCTCGGCAATCGTTATCTGCGACCGGTAGTCGTCGTAGCAGCGCAGTGCGCGGTCCGCTCCGAGAGGCAGAATCTGGATTCGCTCGAACAGCTCCTGCGCCGGCGCACAACCTAGTGCCGCGTCATGCTCGAAAACGTAAAGCCCGCGGGTACACATCAACCCGTGGCTGGCCGAGCGGTCGATTTCCCACATTGCCCCTTTGAGGGCCGACCAGAGCATCTCCAGATCGCCCGTCGTGAAGCCAGTGTCGCTGGCCAAGTACGGATTTACAAACCCATACGAGCGGTACAGGGCATACGGCACGGTGTTCTTGCGGCCCATAGTTCCCGTAATGGTGCCAAACCGCCTGCCCGTATCAGGATCGATCTTATTAATTTGTTTCTGTGCGTCGAGTTCCGTTGTGACCGACTTACGAGTGATCGAGAACTCCAAGGGGACGATCGGGTCAACAGAACGCGCGAATGTCAACTGCACTGGGCCGCGGACCTGCCCGCAGTTAACGCCCGTTGTCATCACAGCACCAAAGGCACGAACATCGAAGAATTGCTGGCACATCCACGAGCGCGCCTGGTTCACCTTATCTAGGTCGCCGTGGTCTTGTGGGCCTTTTCCCCTGCGCCGCTTACCACCGCTCGGTTCACTCGCGTCCTCAGCGGTTGCATCCCCACCGGGGATTTCGGGGTTGATGGACGGACTCAGCGCCAGCGCATCCCACGCCGACTGGTGGATTATGTTCAGGATCCGCCGCTCGTAGACCGCGTCCTGCGTTTGGAAGTAAAGTTGACAACCAGCCTGCCCATTCCCAAGCACCGAAATGGCATTTCGGATCTTTCGCTTTAGGCAGCCGTCGGTAACCAGGCCCTGGAGCGACTGCGGGTCGATACGCGGCAGATTGCCCGCGTCCGGGTCTCCGTTGGGATTCCCGTCTTGGACGTCAAAGAGGAAGACGAAATCGTATCGGCGGTCTACGATCACCGATGGTGTAACTGTCATAGTCATGAAACAAAATCTCCGAACTTCAGTAAAATGATGTAATAGAAACGGACAATTAGCGATTTTTCGTGGCCGCCGCACGCGCGGCCTTATTTTCTGAGATCTGCTCGAACTGTTTGGCGCGTTGATGGTAATAGCCGAGCGCAAACCGTCCCTGATCTTGAAGAGAAAGCTGCCCGCGGGGAGGTGCCGCGGGGAGGAGCGTGGAAACTTCCGTTAGTAGCTTGTCGAGCGCAACGAATGATCCCGGCCTTTCGCCCCGCAGCTTGCGGAGGTGATTTTGGGCATTCGCGTATAGGCGACTGAAAATCAGCGCCGGGGCAGCGCTGAACGTCCCATAAAACTTGTCGACGACGTTAGCATTCACATCGCCAAGCGCCGAATACTGGATTTGCTCGAAGACAGCAAGCAGCCGGCCGTACAGGTAAGCCGGATGCCTCTCGTCGAGGCTCAAGGTTTCGGTCACAGGAATTTCCTTTCTTAGTAGGGTAAGTTTAATCAATGCCATACGCGCCGCGCGGAAACCGGCAGCTCCTTCAGCGCGCAAGCGACGCAGGCAGCCCGCTAAAATCGAATCGGGAACCAGATTCCCCTGGATTGCGGCTGACATCAAGCGTGAAGGAGTGTCGGGCGCTGCACTGTCGCTGTCGATCGCGGTCGCCGCGGCCAACTGCCAGAGCGGGAAAACGCTCGTCGGCCGCCCCTGTCCATCCTTCGAAAGGTCGGCGATTCGAAGTTGGCGAAACCACCGCGCCAAGTGCTCCCGTAAGACCGGCAAGGGCGTCTCCAGGTACTCGCGTACGACTACGCGCGCGGCGTTGCCCGATAAGGTAAGCAGATAGAACGCGTTAGTCTCGTCAATAGCTAAGGACTCCCTCCCTATCCAAAGGCTCTCAAGCAGCCCAGCGACTTGTGCCGGATCGGGTTCAAAGAGGTTCATAACGCCCGTCTCCATCGGCTGCCGCGTCCAAAAGAGGAACATGACGCCGCCGATCCGTTGGTGCGTCGTCAGACCGCGTATCTGGTTGCCGATCAAGGCGTTCAACCCACGTGTGAAACCATCTATGCCTTGCGCGGAAACCATGGCAGCCTGGACGCCGGAGAGGTTATAGCTGTCAGCGACGGAAAGCGCCGTAACGAGGAACGCCTCGGCGCGACAGCCGATCGGAATTAGACCGCCTATCTTGGATTTGACCGACGAGCCAATGGCGGCGACCTCGCCCGAAACCTGGCAAAGCCCGCGGAATTGGCCTTCCCCTTGCGTTTCCAAGTCGCGTGCGAAAAACCGCTGCCACCACTCCTGGACAGCGTGTCGCTCCAACACGGTCCGCCCCATGTCGTCCTGCAAGGCCAAGGTACAAGTATCCGCCAGCTTCAAGCCGAGGGACTCGACTTGACAAGCGAGTTCCTCTTGGGCCTCGGGTGAAGAGTCCAGGAAATCGGCAAATCGCAGCAGCGGCTGAAGCACATCGTCGCCAATTTGCTCAACGACAAAGCGGAGGAACCGCCAAAACGTGGACCGTTGCGATCGCAGCTTCTCGCGGTTGGATTCGTCAATCAGCCGCTCGACTGGGAGGACGCGGCCAATAGTGTCGGCAAGCAACACCGCCGGCTTTTCTTTACCAGAAGCAGCAGGGTCACTAGTCTTCCAGGCGTTCCGCTTTTCGTCCCATACAACGGGGCGCACAGGGACGGACAATTCTTTACCGCCGGTAAGCACCACCTTGGGCTTGCCGCGTTTGCCTTTTGGCGGGAGTTCCTTCTGCTCGCGCAAGTCGTGCAGGCCGAGCGGTCGCCCGTCGCGACCGATGTCGACGCGGCAGGCAACGCGTTCTCGTGTAAATGAGCGGTCAGTTAGCAGGTTTTCGCGCGTGCGAGTTCATAGAGTCGCTGAAGAATCATGACCGCACCTCCATTGGTTCCCACCCCAGGACTCTTATGGGCGGCTCGCCGTTTGGTCCCGACGACTCGGAATCACAATGCAGCACACCCCGAGTGACGACGGCTTGAAAGAACCCCGGCCGATGGACCCCGTCACCGCTGAACCGGATGTCGTACAGCAACAGGCCGAGCGGCTCCGTCCACGCATCCAGGGGTCGCTCCGTGCCGTCCGGTGCTGCGAAGTGGCAGGCGAACTCGCGGCACCCCAGATAAGGGCGATGAAAACACTGCCCCTTCGCCACGCGACGCTGAAACATTGCCACGTACTTCGCCACTGTATCGGGGCCCGGATGCTCGTCGGCATCGGGCGGCTTTTGCCGCGACTGGTTCGCCTTGTCGGTCAGAACTGGTGAGGCTTCGATGAGGTACGCCACGTGGTGGAGCGCCAAAGTATTTCGCTGCGTGCGATGTTTCCCCTGAATGCCTTCTCGGCCGGCAGAGTCGACATAATAAGGCTCGAACGACGCCGGCTCCTTGATCCATGCATCGACTGTACGGGGGGCAATTTTGTCCTGGATCTCGTTGCGACGAATTGCGACGAAGCGATAAGGCAATTCGGCCGCTTCAGTGGGAAAACCGTCAGGGAATCGGGGACGGAGCGCGGTGATTCGCCGGACATGCCAGCACATCTGGGGCTTGAAAAGTATGGCGTCCAGCACGCCACGAGCGGCCGATGGTGGCATGATCGGATACGAAAGTCGTTCGACCTTGAGTTCAGGCCGGGTGAAAAGGGCAAAGTCGCCCCAAACCTTAAGGGACACGGTGGGAGCCATGAGCTATAATCCTAAAAGTAATTGTGAGATCACGGATGGACGGACGGTTGATGAATGCTGTGTATAACTTGCACTACATAGGCGATTATATATTTGGCTTTCCTGCCGTCAAGTCTGCCTTCGCGTTTTCCCCACGCGCGGATTGAAACTATGTTGTGCAAGTTATTGCGCAGAGCCAAGTTACGTCGATGCGTGATTTGGCTCGTTTTTTCATACAACCAAGAGCATGTCGCCATATTCATGATCTAATCCAAGATTTGGGTCGTAGACACCGTACCAAACCAGCAAGTCCAGGCGTTCGTCCAGACGAGCCGCAAGGTCGCCGACCTTTGCGAGCTCATAACGCCGCAAGTTCACCTGAAATGGAGCGAGTCGCCGATAGTTCATCCGTGACGGATCGTTGCGGAACCGGTCCATAAGGTGCTGAATCGTCTCGCGGTGCTCCTCCCAGGTGGCGACAACGACGGAACTCCCGTCGCTCTCGATCAACCGGTACGCCTTGGCCACAGCTTCGAACTCATGGTTGGCGCGATGGTTCTGAATTCCGCTCGCGTCGAGGTCGCCGCTACGATAGAGACGTACGTAGTATTCGCGAATGTCCGCTGGCGCGTCGATGCGCGGGGTATGGCCCGCGCTCAGAAAGTTCCCTTCCAAGGTCGATCGCCCCTTCTGATACCACGGATCCGGCGGGAAGTATTTCCTCGGCTCGTCGACCGAAGCCTTACTGCGGAACACGACAACGCGACCGCCGGGCGAGCCATCTTCGCCATTGAGCAGTCCTTCGCGGTTGCACCGCCCGCTGGCTTGAATAATCGACTCCAGTGGGGCAAGTTCGCGCATCACCAACGGGAAGTCCACGTCCACGCCCGCCTCAATAAGCTGTGTCGAGACCAGGTAACAGGTCTGGTGCTGTTTCAGCCGCTGCCGCACGCGATCCAGGATCACCAGCCGGTGAGCAGGACACATACTCGTTGAGAGATGAAAGAGCCCCTCACTCGTTTGCTTTCCTAGCTCGGCGAACACCTCGCGCGCCGCACGACGCGTGTTAACAACGCACAACGCAGCGGCATCACCCGACCGGCGGCCCTCCAACATCGACTGTGCAACCTGTCGCCAGTCCATTGTTTCGTTTATTCCTGCGGGCCAGCTCAATTCCACGCGTCTCAGCCGGTTGAACAAATCCAGTTTGCCCGGGATAATCTCGGTCGCCTTGAGTCGTTCATGTTCTCTCAATTCATCGTGGTCGAAGGCCGGTTGCGTGGCAGTGCAGAGCACGACCGTACAACCCATTTCTTCGACCAGATGTTTCAGCATCGCACAGGTTGGCGCCACAAGCCCAGGCGGCAGGGACTGGCATTCGTCCAGTATTACGACGCTGCGCGCGATGTTGTGCAGTTTCCGACAACGCGACGGCATGTTGGAGAAAAGGCTTTCAAAAAACTGGACGCTCGTCGTAATCACGATCGGCGCATCCCAATTCTCGGCTCGCCGCGCCGCCGCCTCGCGGAAAGTGTCGTCCTTGTCCTGGTCGCCAGGGGGCTCTGAGAGACTGTTGTGCTCCAGCACTTCCGGGCTATCGCGTGAGAAACCGAGCGCTTCACGAATGACGTTTGCGTTCTGGTCGAGGATGCTCAGGTATGGTGCTACGTAGATAACTCGGCGTAGTCCATGGCGCGCGGCGTGCTTCAGCCCCAGCGCGAGGCTCGAGAGCGTTTTCGCGCCACCCGTTGGTACAGTGAGCGAAAACAAGCCACGCGGCCAATCGGCTGCGTCCAAACATGCAATAAGAACGTCCGTGCGTGCACGCGCCACTATGGGGTCGCGACAGGCGGCTGCCTTTTGCCGGATGAATTCCAGCAGCCGTTCAAGAAGGAGGTTAGGTTCGAGGATGGGCAAAGGCGGCTCTGGCGGAAGGCCCTTGACGGCCCTGTCGTGCGCGCCGGTGTCGGCCCAGTCGGCATCCACTAGGCAACTGAAGAGCAACCGCGTAAAAAGGTCGGATTGCAGATCGTCGCGTAGGGGAGGACCGCTGAGCAATAGTTTGGCCAGTTCGGGCATTTCGGCCTTTGCTATAGGCCATACCGCCGCAACGACCGGCCTTCCGCCTTCCGATCGAACCAGCGACAAGAGATCTATCTTGTTCGGCATGCCGCCGTGGTGTCCGGCGATCGCGAAAGCTACTGGCGCATGACCGGCGAATGCCGCTTTCGCTGCGCCAGCTTGTTTGTGGAAAGTCAACTCACGAGGCACCGGCGACGGAAGTTTCCGCGATTCGAACTCGAGTTTTGTCTGGAATCCCTCGCGATACTTCCCGAGATCATGCAAAAGCGCGGCCGCGTACGCGGCACTCGTGAGCGACGTATTTGGCCCGCAAACAGCATCAGCCAGCGAGACGGCGAGCCTGGCAACGGCTCGCAAGTGGGCCTGCAGTTCCTGCCAATCACTCCGATCGGGCTTTCTCCCGGTATGCGCAAAGTACCTTGTCAATTAACTGCTCCGAAACGAATCCCTCGCAGTCAGCGGTCTACCCCACGACCACGTTCATTCGCGTTCTTTCTCTGAGGCAAAAAACAACCTACCCATTTCCATTCCCCTTCAAAATCCCCTCCGCCTCATTCCTGACCATCCCCCTCAGTTCCTTCGGCTCCACCACCTCGCACTCGCTTCCCCAGGAGAGGATCCAGCGTTTCACCTCGCGGAGGTCGGAGAGTTCCATGCCCACGACCAGGCTGCCGTCGGGCCGCTTCTCTGTCGTCTGGGTGCGGTGCCAGACCATCTCGCCCGCCCGGCCGGCGGCGTCGGGCGCGAATGCAAGACCACCCGATGCCGCCCGCTGCCCCGCAAGGCGCGAAAACTCGCGCCCATGAATCCGTCGATCTGAAAATTCGCCGGGCGGCGAAAACTCGCGCCCGTCTCCCGCGCAGAGCGGATCCGCACGGCCGCGAACATCCGCATCGCCTGGCGGAAATGGCAGTATCGGCGTTGCAGAAAGAAGCACAATGCGACCCCTTTAGACATACCAGTTACACGGCGATTCATATTTTGTCGCCATAAGTCGAGTGAAATTAATGTCTTACAAGTCATTTTCGCCGAAGGATGGGTATTTCGGTCACATGGCGCAACAATTCTTTCAGTTCATAAGTGACTAGTAATTCGTCACTTGCGCAGGTCCCGCCACCGGTAGGGTGCTGGACTGCACATGGCGCAACAATTGTGCTTTAGGCCCAAAATGGAACGTAATTCGCGTCTTTCGTGCTTCCGCCCGCCTGACGAATGAGCTTGGCGGCCACCGTATCGCGGATAATTCGCGACGCAACGGAGTGGTCTTCGACCGTCAATCGCCGGCGAAGCGCGCTGTTGGTCAATCGCCTGCCCGAAACATACATAAGGCAAGTCTGCTGGTAGCAGGCACGGATTCGCTCTTGTCGGTCCATGTCGGAAAACGCGCGCGGGCCAAGCAATACCGCGATGGTTATGTTGTGGAGTGGTGCGGAAATCCGGAGCGGGCAGTTGATGCTCTTCCACCACCGTAATAACCTTCCTAATTCCACTGCCGCGTTCCTCGCAAAAGTTCATGCGGCGCATGAGCCCGGCGAGCGTCTCGTTCCGCGATCGAGGCGGCTCGTCGATGAAACGCAGGGGATCGACCAGCGGCAGCCCCGGACTGGTGATCTCCATCCGACTGTCGTAAAGCTCGATCATCGGGCCCGTGCCGGTGATGTTGAAATCCTGGTGAATCAAGGCGTTGGCAACCAGCTCGCGGATGGCCACCTCGGGATAAAGGCGGACCTTCGTGCGAAGGGCCTGGCCGATGTGCTCGCTCTGCGGGAGTTGATCGTTGATCCAGGCCAGCAACGACTCGAAGCCGACGGCGTAGCCGGGCCGGGGAACGTCGCTCGCCGGGTCGGGATGCTCCTTGATCGTGTGGATCTTGTTGTCGCCGCGATAAATCACGACCCGCGGGGTCTTGCCGGCCAGCCGCTCGAAACGGCGGAGGTCGGCCGCGAACAGCACGGCGCCGACGTTGGTTACGTCAAAGCGCCCGCCGGGCTGGGGCACCACGACCTTCTCCGACGCCAGCCGATCGAGGATCGCCCGGCGGTTCTCGGGCGGCGGGACGTCCAGCAAGCGGAAACAGCCCGCGTAGTCGATCAGCCGCAGCACCTCCTCGCCGGGAACCGCGGCGGCGGCCACGCAGGCCTCGAAGGGCCGTTCCGCAAAGAGCACCACAAGGCCCGCTCCTTCTCGGGAAAGTCCCGCAGCTTCCTCTTGCAGCTCCCCACGCGAAGGTACTCCGTGCCCGAGAAGCTGACCGGCTGGTGCGAGGCGGGCTGGATTTCCAGCAAGACGACGCGGCGGCGGTCGACCTGGCCCTCGTGGATGTGGAAGTCGATACGCGGAGCTAGCAGCCGCAGGAGCCAGTTTTCCAGTTCTTCGTTGCCGATCTTTGCGCGACGCGGCTGGAAGGTCGTGCCCACAAGCTCGTGCGTTCCGTCCTCGATCCCCCAGAGGATGTACGCTTGGCCCTGGCGATGCAAGGCCGCCCCGTTCGAGAGCGCGGAAAGATACTCGCCAATTTCCTGCGGATCGGCGTTGTTGTGCTTGAATTCCAGCCATTCCGTCTCGCGCGGCATGGAGCGAAGGTGCTCGACCAGGTGTTGGAGTTCTTCGGGCGTCATACGTTCCTTTATCACTGCGGCCGTCGCCGCGCCGGCAGGTACCGCTCCAGCCTAAACGAACAAAGTCCAGACACAAGGGCCAGAATCCACGGGTTAGCGCGGCGCCGGCTTCGATCCGCAGCGCCGGCCTGGCTCGCCTCGTGCGTGCGAACCCTCCTGATAGCTTGCCGACATCCGCTCAGTCTCCTCCCTCATCATCCTCCTCAGTTCCTCCGGCCCCACCACCTCGCACTCGCTGCCCCAGGAGAGGATCCAGCGTTTCACCTCGCGGAGGTCGGAAAGCTCCATCCGCACGAGCAGGCTGCCGTCCGGCTGGACTTCTCTGTCGTCTGCGTCCTGTGCCAGACCTTCTCGCCGGCCCGGCCGGCCGCGTCGGGCGTGAAACGCAAGACGACCCGGTGCCGCCCGCTGCCCCGCAAGGCGCGAAAACTCGTCGCCCAGGTAATCCGTCGATCTGAAAATCGGCCGGGCGGCGAAAGGTCTCGCCCGTCTCCCGGGCAGAGCGGATCGCGCACCGCCGCGAACATCCGCATCGCCTGGCGGAAATGGCAGTAAGCGATCAAGTACCAGTCGTTGTCGATCAGCGTCAGGTGGTAGGGGTCGATCTGCCGCTGCGTCTCCTCGTTCCGCCAGGCCGTCCAGTAGTCGATCTCCAGGCGGCGGTGCTTGAGCACCGCCCGGGAGATCGTGCGGAAGGTCTCCACGTCCTGCACCGTCAAGACCGTGGGCGTCGACCGAAAGCGTCTCGGCCACGCGGGAGAGGTCGATCGAGACCGGGGCGGGCAGCAGCTCGACCATCTTGGCGAAGGCGTGCTCCAACTGGATCTCGAAATAGGTCCCGCGGTACTGCTGCAAGAGCCGCTCGGCCAGGAACAGGGCCACCAGTTCGCCCTCGCTGAGCTGGAAGAACGGCAGGCGAAACTCGCGCTGGCGTAGCGGTAGCCGTTGCGGTGGCTGTCGAACTCCAATGGGGGCCTGCAACCGGTCGCGAAGAAAAACGATGTCGCGCTGCACCGTCCGCGGACTGACCTCCAGCTCGCGGGCGAGCTTGGCCGCGTTGGGCCAGTCGCCCAGGCGGACCGCCCGGTCGATGAAGGCGATCCGAGCTAGTGGAGTGCGCGCCGGAGTTCCCATGATGGTTGTCAGTACAGAGTACCCAGCATTTCAGTTTTTTAGCTTTTCAGCTTTTCAGCTTTCCTCCATTAGTGTACCCACCGGGGTACGACATCCATAGTGTCAGGGTGCGGAATTCTGAAAAAATTTCCACCTCGCGCCAAACAGCGAAGACCGGGGCGTTCGTGGGCAGGTATTAGAACATTCGTTTTTCGGCCTGGCCCGCGCGCGATATAAGACTGAACGAAAATGCCTCGGCCCTTGGCCCTCCTGGCGGCCGAGGAGATTCGGCGCGGCGTCGATACCGGCGTCCGCCGATTCGCCAGACGGCGGTGAACAGCGCCAATCGCAGCAGAACCGATCGCGTAGTGCTGCCCGACCAGCCCGGCCGCTCAGGTTCGCCAGCCGCGAGGCCAACGCCACGGCCGTGCCGAGCTAGGTTTTCACGCGCTTGGACGAAGCGGCTTCGCCGCGGGAGAGGGGAGCGGTTTGGGCCGGTCGTGCGGGTTGGTAGGGGCTGGCCAGTGAAGTGCCCTGGCGTGTGATACGTTTGGATTTCCGGCCGTTGTGGCTGGAATTCCTTTGTTCCCGTGAAAGGGGTATCGCACGATGTCAGAACTCAGAAACCGCATGCTTCAGGACATGCAACTCGCCGGCTTGGTCGAAGGAACCAAGCGGGAGTATGTTCGAGCCGTTCGTCAACTGACGGGCTATTACATGGTTCCGCCAGACCGCCTGGTCGAGCGGCAGGTGGAGAAGTACCTGCTCTACGTCCGCGACGAGTTGGGGGTAGCCAAAGGGACCTTCGAACCGTTGCTGGCCGGCTTGAAGTTCTTCTACCTCCGTACTCTCGGTTACGACTGGCCGCTGTTTACTCAAAAAAAATTCGCCGGCCGCGGCAGAAGCGGTTGCCCGACGTCCGTAGCGACGCAGACTGCCGCCGCCTGATTGCCACGCTGGAAAAGCCGGTCTATCGCGGCTGTTTCACCATCATCTATGCCTACGGATTGCGAATCACCGAGGCCGTGACGCTGCCCGTTACGGCGATCGACACCAAGCAGATGGTGCTGCATGTCATCGGCAAGGGCAACAAGGAACGCCTTCTTCCCTTGACGGAATCGATCCTGGACATGCTTCGCCAGGTGTGGAAGACCCACCGCAGCCCAAGGTGGCTCTTTCCCAGTCGGCGCGTGCTGACCCACCTTAGCGACGCGACCGCACGGTCCGCCTTCATGCAGGCCTGCAAGGAGTGCGGTTTCGATTCCAGCTTCCGGCCGCACTCGCTCCGCCACAGTTTTGCCACGCACATGCTCCAGCGGGGCGTGGACATCCGCATCATCCAGATCCTGCTCGGGCATTCCAGCCTGCGATCCACGGAGATTTATACGCATCTGACCGAACCGTTGCGGGACAAACTCCGCAAGCTGCTTCATCAGACCACCGAGGGTCTCTTCGAAGGAAGGAGGCCCAGCCATGCTTGATCCAAGCGTTGGCCCACCGAGGGCCAAGGTCGAGTTGGCGGACGTCGTTCGCCGCTTCGGTCCCCAGTATGCTTCCCAATACGGTGCCGCGATGATGCCCTCGCAGAAGAGGGCCCTTGCCGACATCGCGGCCTGTTGTACCCGAGAACTGGGGGGACGCTTGTACCACTGTGACGACTGCCACGACTCATTCTGGCGCTACCATTGTTGCCGCAACCGGGCCTGCCCGAAGTGTCATGGAAGCCAAACACGGCAATGGCTGGAAAAACGTGAAGCCGAACTGTTGCCGTGCGACTACTTTCACGCCGTCGTGACCGTACCGCCGGAGTTGCATGCGGTCCTCTATCGCCAGCAGAAATTGATGTACGGCCTCTTGATGCAGGTGGCGAGCGAGGCGGTCAAGGAACTCTGCGCCCAGAAACGGCACCTAGGGGCCTTACCGGGCATCTTGGCCGTGCTGCACACATGGAACGGCCAGTTGCGCTATCATCCCCATGTCCACATGCTGATCACCGGCGGCGGGATCACCCCCGACGGCCAGCACTGGGAACCGGCCCGGGGCGAGTTCCTCGTACCGGTGGCTGTTCTTTCCTGCAAGATCGCCGCCAAGTTCCGCGATGCCTTGAAAGACCAAGCGCCCAGCGTGTTTGCGGGCATCCCGGAGAGCGTCTGGCAACGGGAATGGGTCTCCTTCTGCAAGCATTACGGCCACGGCAACGAGGCGGTGCTGAACTACTTGTCGCGATATGTCTTTCGCACGGCGATCAGCAATGCACGGATTCTCGACATGGACCAGACCCACGTCGTGTTCCGCTGGAAGGATCGTCGGGCTGAGGCGTGGCGAAACGAACGGATTCCGGCTGTGGAGTTCCTGCGACGCTTCTTGCAGCACGTTCTGCCGCGTGGCTTTCACAAGGTCCGCTATTACGGCCTTTGGCACCCCTCGCAGCGGGCGGCGTCCAACCGGGCATGGCTGCTGTTGATCCTGGAAACCCCGGCCGGCACGGCCCCAGCCCCCAAGCTGGCAGATCTCTTGGAGACGCTGGGTCAACAGAAAGAAGCGATGGATCAACTCGGCGACAACGCGGGGCACGACGACACCGACGTTCCGCCGTGTCCCCACTGCGGCAGCCACCGGACCCGCTTACTGGGTGAATATCCTCGTCTCGGCGTCCCGTAGGCATTCCGCTTTCGTGACCTGAAACGTTACTGGCAACCCCTTTTCAGCCGCGTTCTCTGCGAACGAGGGCGCGGCTTTCTTAATGCTGCGCCATGCCGAACAATTACCTCGTCAATCGGCCATCTCCTTCGCTTCCACCGCCCTTCCCGCATCCACCATTACAAGCCGCCCCCCAACGCTCCTCTCTCCCGCGGCGAAACGCTTCGTCCAAGAGACTTTTCGCATCGGCTTCGCGATGCGAAAAGTCTTGTCTGTTTGTAGGATAGGTTTGCAACCTGTCATCCTCGTCCTCCGCAAAGCACGCCTCCAATCGGCCGTCTGCTTCTGTGGCGTTCCTCCGCTGTTCGTCGACAGGTTGAAAACCTATCCTACTTCGCCGCGGGAGTGGATCGTGCACAGCATCATACGCACCGGAATGTCCAGTTCTCTTGGATGTTCCCGTCGCACGCCGGCGTCCGAGTCGGAACTTCCTCTCCCCTTTGGCCTTGCGACAATCTCTTTGAATTCCTCCGCCGCGGAAACGTAATGTTGATATAGATAAGTCTGGTTATTCTCAATAACCGGGGCCGCCGCCACGAACCATGCAGCGGCACGGTCGGTCGCTCCTTGATAATTTGGATCTATGCAAACGCCCCCGGCGGGCCCGCCGGGGCGCAAGGGAGAGAATATGCGCTGGGAGACTCCGCGGGACGTGAGACACGCTTTCAATTTCGAGTGCGGCGATTCGGCTCTAAAGGGTTATGTATTCGTCGCCTGCTCGGGAGGCCGTTGTGCGCCGCTGGCCTGTCACGCGCAAGCCTTTTGTACACAAGGGGTTGCGACGACGCCCCTGGGGGCTGCGTCGAGGATCTGTGTCACAACGGCAGCGGGCGCAGAAATGACTCTGGCCGTCGGATGTAAGATGCCTAGCCATAATGGCTTGCGACGACAGTTTGCGGCCCGCCGGAGGCCTTTGGTTGTGAGCCTGTGTCACAAGCAGATTTACGGTCCCGCCGTCGCAAGTCGTTTTCTCACAAAGGGTTCCTAGTTATCAATTTTTCGTGGTGAGACAGCCCGGCGCAGAACGTTGTGATTACCGCATAGCAGAAAAGGGTATTTCAGTAGATGGCTCAATGAGGATTGGTTGTTCATCCACGTCGCGGCGCAGATCCGAGGACGATCTGATTCACGACCTCGACAAGCAAGCGAGGCGGGGTCTGTGCGATTTACCAAAGTGGCGATGGCGAACTTAGGCCCGATTTCGGCCCACCCCCCAATGGATATTGTCGCTAGTCCCCAAAACTAAAAAACCTACGTTTTCCCTGGAGTTCTTGCGCGGCGGAAAAACGCGAAAATCGGATCATTTTGGGCCACTTTGGCCAAATCGCCCCTCGGAATGCACTTTGTCGCATTATACGCAGGCTTGCTCGATGGAAGTTCATCGTCAACAATGTCATTTTGGCGCATCGTGCATGAAGTTCGCGGGCGTGAAATGGTGCGCCAGACCTGCCTGCCGGAAACTGGGGCGCCATTCCGGCTTGCGGCGGAACTTCAAACCGCTGGCCCTAAGCCCTAAGCCGAGAGATTTGACACGAAATGGCAGACATCGCTTCGGTTTTCGGGCGGCATGAATTCCTCATCCGCCGTCTCCACTCCCTCACCGGCCTGGTTCCTGTCGGCGGGTTCCTGGTCATCCACCTCTTGACCAACCTGGGGGTCCTCGACAACAGCTACCAGCAGCGCGTCGATCTGATCCACAGCATGGGTGATCGAACGCTGGAAGTGACCGAGTGGTCGCTCATCTTCCTGCCCATCCTCTTCCACGGCATCATCGGCCTGATTATCGTGGCCAGGGGCAAGCGAAACCTGAGCTACTATCCCTATCGCGAGAACTTCCGCTATACGCTCCAGCGCTGGACCGGCGTGATCGCCTTCGCCTTCATCGCCTGGCACGTCTTCCAGACCCGCGGCTGGATCAATAGCGATTGGTGGCTCGACCACGTCACCCGGCCGCTGGGCGGCGGACTGTTTAAACCCAAGGATGCCGTGGACACCAGCGCCTACGCCATCCAAGCCGCCCCCTGGGTCGCGTGGGTCTACGCCATCGGCGTCCTGGCCTCGGTCTACCACCTGGCCAACGGGCTGTGGACGATGGGCATTACTTGGGGCGTGTGGACCGGCCCGCGGTCGCAACGCTGGGCCTCGGTTTTTTGGGCCGCTTTTGGCGTGGCCCTGGCGGCGGCCGGCCTGGCGGCCCTGTACGGATTCTGGTTCTACCCCCTTACGAAAACGTGAAATGGCGAAACCTTCCGTGATGATAATCGGCGGCGGCCTGGCCGGGCTGTCCGCGGCAATGAAACTGGCCGAACTGGAGTGCGACGTCAGCCTCATGAGCGTCCTGCCCGTCAAACGCTCGCACAGCGTCTGCGCCCAGGGCGGCATCAACAGCGTCAACGACCTGACGCGGCAGTTGGGCGACAGCGAGTGGAAGCACTTCGACGACACGGTCTACGGCGGAGATTTCCTCCAGCAACAGCCCCCGGTCAAGGAACTGGCCTACTGGGCCCCCAAGATCATCGACCTCATGGACCGGCTGGGCGTGACCTTCAACCGCACGCCCGAAGGCTTCCGCGACCAGCGCCGCTTCGGCGGCACGCTGTACCAGCGGACGGCCTTCGCCGGGGCCACCACGGGACAGCAGTTGCTCTATGCCCTGGACGAGCAGGTCCGCCGCTGGGAGGTGGCCGGCCACGTGCACAAGTATGAATACTGGGACTTCCTGGGCCCGGTGATCGACGAGTCGGGCCGCTGCCGGGGTTGCGTGGGCCAGGACCTGGCGACGATGGAGATCCGTTCCTTTGCGGCCGACGCCCTGGTCTTGGCCAGCGGCGGCTGCGGGGCGATTTACGGCCGCTCGACGAACTCCGTGGCCTGCAACGGGGCAGCCGTGAGCCGCGTCTACCAGGCCGGTGGACGGCTGGGCAACGCCGAGTTCATCCAGGTCCACCCCACGGCCATCCCCGGGGCCGACAAGTTGCGATTGATCAGCGAAAGCGCCCGCGGCGAGGGCGGCCGCGTGTGGGTGCCGCGGAAGCCGCAGGATGCCCGCCCGCCGCACGATATTCCCGAGAAGGAGCGCTATTACTTCCTCGAGGAGCGCTATCCCAAGTACGGCAACCTCGTGCCCCGCGACATCGGCACCCGCGAGATCTTCAAGGTCTGCATGCAGGAGGGGCTGAGCGTGCAGGCCGGGCGGATGTGCGTCTACCTCGACGTGACCCATATTCCCCGCGACCAGTTGGACCGCAAGCTGGCCGGCATCCTGGAGATCTACGAGAAGTTCCAAGGGGCCGATCCCCGCAAGGTGCCGATGAAGATCTTCCCCGCGGTGCACTACACGATGGGCGGCCTGTGGGTCGACTACGAGCCCAACGGCACCGGCGGCTTGAACATCGGCTCACCGCGGAACCAGCAGACGAACATCCCCGGCTTGTTCGCCATCGGCGAGTGCGATTACCAGTATCACGGGGCCAATCGCCTGGGCGCGAATTCGCTCGTGTCCTGCATTTTCAGCGGACTGATGGCGGCGCCGGGCATCATCAACTACGTGAGCAGCTTCAAGGGACAGAAGTCCGGCGAACTGCCTTCGGGCATCTTCGACCAGACGCGGCGGAAGCACCAAGAGCATTACGACGGGCTGTTGAAGCGTCCGCACGGCGGGCCCAATCCCTACAAGGTCCACGGCGAGCTGGGCCGGTTGATGACCAAGTCGGCCACGGTCGTCCGCCACAACGACGACATGCGCGCGACCTACGCCAAGGTCTGCGAGTTGCAGCAGCAGGCCGCCTGTTGCTCGATCTCCGACACGTCCGGCTGGGCCAACCAGACCGCGCCGTTCGCGCGGGCCCTGGAAGACATGTTCCCCGTGGCCAAGGCGATCCTGCAAGGGGCCATCGCCCGGGACGAATCGCGGGGCGCGCACTTTAAGCCCGAGTTTTCCTTCGGCGAGATCCACACAGCCGATCCGGCGCAGCAGCGGCGCGAGGCAGAGAGTTGGATCGATAATTTCCAGGCGAACAACCGCAAGTGGCTGAAGTCGACGATCGCCGTCTGCGGCCCCGGCGGCGAGCCTTCGCTGAGCTACGAGGACGTCAACACCAGCCTGATTAAACCGCGGCCCCGGCTGTACGGACTCGCGGGTGCAGACGTGATCGAGCAAGTATGGAAGGAACGACAGCGAGACGAGACGAAGTAAAGCCCGATTGACGAATGACGATTGACGAATGACGAATGATGAATGATGAATGACGAAGTGAGTCCGAAGGCGATTCGTTATTCGTCATTCGGATCTCGTCATTTCCTCCCTAGCCCTCCATCGTAAACTATGCCATCTTCCTCCTTTTCGGTTCGCGTCCTCCGCCAGGATCTGCCGGGCAAGCCCAGCTACTGGAACGAATTCCACGTCGAGCACGAACCGGATATGAACGTGATCTCGGCGTTGCAGAAGATCGCCGAGTCGCCGGTCACCGCGGGCGGCGAGAACGTCGCGCCGGTTGTCTGGGAGTGCAACTGCCTGGAGGAGGTCTGCGGCTCATGCACGATGGTCATCAACGGCCGCGTCCGCCAGGCCTGCTCGGCCCTGATCGATAACTTGCTCCGCGACAAGCCGGCAGGCATCGAGCTGCGGCCGATGACCAAGTTCCCCGTGGTCCGCGACCTGATGGTGGACCGTTCGCGGCTTTTCGCGTCGTTGGAGCGGGTCAAGGCCTGGGTGCCGGTCGACAGCTACTACGACATGGGCCCGGGACCGCGGCAGTCGCAGGAGCAGCAGCAGTTCGCCTACGAGTACAGCAAGTGCATGAGCTGCGGCTGCTGCCTGGAGGCCTGCCCGCAGTTCCTGAAGGTCGAATTGCTGAAGCGGCCGGATGAAACCCAGGGCGAGTTCCGCGCGGCTGCACGCGGCGGTGGATCGGGCGTTCATGGGGGCTCATGCCTTCGCCCAGGTGGACCTGTTCAACATGAACCCGATCGGCGCGATGAATGCGGGCGAGCGGCTCGACGCTTTGACGTCGGAAGGCGGGATCCAGGTCTGCGGCAACGCGCAGAACTGCGTAAAGGTCTGCCCCAAAGGCGTTCCGCTGTTGAACGCCATCGGCCGCGGCGGCCGGGCGGCCACACTGCATTCGTTGAAGAAGATCTTCGATTGGTGAGGTTTTGACATTTTTGGCAGGCTTGTCCTACGCAGCACGGAAGTTGTTCCGAATTGGGCGAACGGAATAAATTCCGTTCTACGCAGCGACGTACAAGCCCTATAGTTTCGGCAACCTGCCCTTGTTGCCGGTCGGCCCATGCGAGATAATACCTGTTTGGCGCCGTCCCCAGCCGCCCCGCGCAGCATGATCCGCAAGCCGGCGGCGCCCACCAAAGCTAATAATTAGGAGTTAACACGCATGTCCAGTGGTACGAGTTGTTCCAGGCTCGATGGCATTCTTTCCCCCAAGTCGATCGCCGTGGTCGGCGCCTCGACGCGGCCGGGCACGGTCGGCAACGATATTTTTCGCAACTTGCTGTTTTGCGGCTTCAACGGCCCGGTTTATCCGATCAATCCCAAGGCCACCAACGTGATGGGCGTGTACGCCTATCCGTCGCTCACCAGCGTGCCCGGTCCCGTCGATCTGGCCGTGTTGATCGTCCCTGCGTCGGCCGTCTTGGGCGTCGTCGATGAGGCCATCGCCAAGAAGGTCAACGGCCTGGTCGTGATCTCGGCCGGTTTCAAGGAAAGCGGGCACGACGGCGCGGTCCTGGAAGACACCCTCCGCGAAAAGGTGCGGAAGGCGGGCATTCCCCTGATCGGTCCGAACTGCCTGGGCGTGATCAACACCGATCCGGATGTCCGGATGAACGCCGCCTTCGGCCGCAAGATGCCCGCCGCCGGCAACCTGGCCTTCCTCTCGCAGAGCGGCGCCCTCTGCACCTCGGTGCTCGACTACGCCGAAGAGCGGCAACATGGGCTTCAGCAAGTTCATCAGCTTCGGCAACAAGGCCGACGTCAACGAGATCGACCTGCTGGACTACCTGGCCAAGGACGAAGACACTGCGGTGATCGCCATGTACCTCGAAGACGTGACCAACGGGCGGCAGTTCATCGAGCGGGCCCGCAAGATCTTCTGGGAAACGCACAAGCCGATGCTCTGCTTGAAGTCGGGCCGCTCGGCCGAGGGCGCCAAGGCCGTCAGCAGCCACACCGGTTCGCTGGCCGGCTCCGATTCGGTCTACGACGCCCTGCTGGTGCAAAGCGGCGTGCAGCGGGTGGAAACCATCGCCGAGCTGTTCGATTACGCGGCATTGTACACCACGCAACCCCTGCCCAAGGGGCCGCGGGTGGCGATCATCACCAACGCCGGCGGACCGGGCATCATGGCCACCGACGCCGCCATGCGCCACGGCCTGAAGCTGGCCAAGCTGAGCGACGCCACCAAGGCCAAGCTGAAGCCCTCGCTCCCCGCCGCGGCCGCGCTGCGCAATCCCGTCGACGTCATCGGCGACGCCCGCACCGACCGCTACCAGGCCGCCGTCCGCACCGTGCTGGAAGACCCGGGCGTCGACATGGGCATGGTGATCCTCACGCCGCAGTCGATGACCGAGATCGAAGAGACGGCTGCCGGTCGTGCCCGAGGCCATCAAGGGCATCAACAAGCCGGTGGTCTGCTCGTTCATGGGCGTCCGCGACGTGGCCCCCGGCGTGGAGATCCTCCGCAAGGCCGGCATTCCCAACTACCCCTTCCCGGAGGACGGCGTGAAGGCCCTGGCGGCGGCCAACCGCCTGGTGACCCTGCAGGAAGTCCCCCACCGCACGATGATCGACCTGACCGACTGCGACGTGGCCGGCGCGAAGAAGATCATCGCAACGACCTTGGGCGACAAGGAAAGCCACTACCTGACGCAGGCCGAGTGCCGGCCCCTGTTCGCCTGCTACCGCCTGCCCCTGCTGAAGAGCGGCGTGGCCTGCACGCCCGACGAGGCCGCCCAGCTGGCCGAGGCATCGGCGGGCCGGTGGTCATGAAGGTCATGTCGGCCGACGTGGTCCACAAGTACGACGCCGGCGGAGTGCTCCTCAACATGCACGGCGCCGAGCAGGCCCGGGCGGCCTTCGCCAAGATCCACGAGAACGTGCAGAAGCACGTGCCGGGGGCGAAGATCCAGGGCATCCTCATCGAGCAGATGGCCCCCAAGGGCGTGGAAGTGATCCTCGGGGCCAGCCGCGACGCCCGCTTTGGACCGCTGATGATGTTCGGCCTGGGCGGCACGCTGGTCGAGGTGCTCAAGGACGTCTCCTTCCGCCTGGCCCCCATGTGGCAGATTTCGGCCGAGCGGATGGTGCGCTCGATCAAGGCCTTCAAGATGCTCGACGGCTTCCGCGGCAATCCGCCCTCGCGACGTCGACGCCATCGTCGATACCCTGTTGCGGCTCTCGCACATGGTCTGCAACCACCCGGAGATTTCCGAGTTGGACATCAACCCGTTGATCGTTCACGCCCGCGGCCAAGGCTGCTCGGTGGCCGACAGCCGCGTGATGCTCCGCAAGGCGGCAAGCTGCGGGTGCGGCTGTTCCTCCGGAGCGAAGTGAGCATGTCGGTCCTCGAGTTGCCCATCCTCGAATCGCCGTCCACGTGCAGCAAGCCTCGCCGGGAGGATGTCCCGCCCGGCGAGTGCTTGTGCACCTACTGCACGGCCAAGTGCTGCCGCTACTTTGCCCTGGCGATGGACAAGCCGACGACATGGCGAGACTTCGACCATATGCGCTGGTTCCTGATGCACGAGAAGGCGAGCGTCTTTGTGGAAGACGGTGCCTGGTACCTGCTGGTGCACACTCCCTGCCGGCATCTGCAGCCCGACAACCTTTGCGGCATTTACGAAACGCGGCCGCAGATCTGCCGCGACTACACCACCGACAAGTGCGAGTACGAGGCAGACTGGGTCTACGACCACTATTGGGAGACCGCCGAACAAGTTACGGAATATGCAGAGGCCGTTTTGGGGCCGCGGCGGGGTGAGGGCTTTCGCAGTCCGAAGCCGATAGCGAAATCGCAAACCATTTCGAAGCAGAAAGTGTAGCTGTCCCTACCTGGCAAGCCGGAGCAGCTGCTCTTCTGTCGAATCTGCCGAATCGTCGGCAGCGGATAGACCAGGCGGGAGCGCCCTCGCACTTCGAGGCGGCCCCGCGAGTCGGCCAGATCCCGCTGCTTGGCGATGCGATTGGCCAGCGCCTGGATCTGCTGGTCGCGGTCCTTGCGGGCCAGGGCTTCGACCCGCGTCAGCAAGGCCGGATCGCCGGTCGTCGCCAGCGTCGATAGCGCCGCCAGGCGGACCTCCGGTTGCGGGTCCAAGGCCAGCCACATCAGCCACCGCGCCGCGTCCACGCTCGATAACCGCGGCACTTCCCGGGCAAGCTGTTTGCGGGCTTCCGTATCGGGACTGAAGAGTTGCCGCGCGAGTTCGAGATCGACCTCGCTGAAACCTCGTCGCAGCAACTCTCGCCGCGCCTCGGCTCGCTGCTGGCCATCGTCCGCCCGCAGCCGGCGCATGAGGTCGAGTACGTCGACGGGCTTCGGCATTTCGCCCGGCTCGCCGGGGCCCTTCGAAGGCTTGGCTGCGGTCGGCGACCGGGGTGGCAATCTTTGCGACGCACCCGAATTGGCCGCCGGCGCGACCCATCCCGCCGACCGGACCTTTTCGGCCGAGCGCGCTGATGGGTCGGCCGCGAGAGAAGAATCGACAACTTGTATCAATGTCGCGACATGCCGCGCATCATTGCCGGCAGGCGGGGTGTCGCCCGCAATGCCAGTCGATGACTCGCTCGTGGCAGCATTTTGTGGGTCACCGACCGATGACGAATTGAGGGCTGAGGCCGGCGACTCCACGGTGGTTAGCTCTTGCAGACATTCCGGCGGTAACGTCTCGGTGGCGGAGACGGCGGCCTCGGACTGCCGTTGCATCCGTTCCACCTGGGGCGAAAGATAGATTCGTTCATAGGCGATGCCCGCCGCAATTATCGCCGCCGTCAATCCGGCCACTAGCAGTGCTTTTTGATAGAAATGCATCGACTCGTACCTCGCGGAAAAGTGCCCGCATTGTTCCGCTTTGGTTCCCTGACCGCAAGAGCGGATTGGGGTGAACTGCGCGCATCGCGCCAGAATATCCTGTTTTTCAAACACCACTATCGGATAACGCAACAGGCCGCAGACTTTAACTATCCGTTAAGACCTTCCTATGCCGAATAATCCAAAGGCTTGCATGTCGCGGTGCGATTGGAACACGCCGCGCGAAGATGTGAAATCTGGGGGGACTATGTTTGACCGAAATCACAAGTTCGGCGAAGCGCTCGCCGGCCCGGCTTTGGCCGGTCCTTTTACGCATATGCTCCGCCGACTACGAATAAGTGGAGGGCTGCGGCCCTGCCTGCGGATGCTGCGACAACGGACGGCTTGGATCGGTTTTGCCTTATTGCTGGGCGGACTATGCGCAGCGGCATCTCCCATCTTGGGGGCATCTACATCGTCTGATGCGACGCAGGGGACATCCAGCACTGCGGTGCGGAGAAGTGCGGTTCAATCGATCCCCTTCGATCGCTTGGACGCCAATTCCCGGGCGAAGGTCAACTCAGTGCTTTCCAACGTGAGCGTTTTCCGTCGGCTTCCGGTTCGGATAGTCAACTGCGATCCGGACCTGTACCTTTTTTTGGTGCGCCATCCGGACGTGGTGGTCAACATTTGGGAGATACTCGGTGTGGCGCAGCTTCAGTTGCGGCAAACCGACATCGATACCTATCGCATCGTTGAATCCGAAGGCACCGCAGCCACGCTGGAGTATCTCTATCACAGCCGCGAGATGCAAATTGTCTACGGGAGGTGGACGTATACCGGTCCGCTGTTGGCTCGCAAGATATCGGGCACTTGTCTGGCCATATTGAAAACCGGTTACAGCAAGGATGCGGAGGGCCGGTATTTTGTCACCTCGCGCATGGACGGTTTCGTGAACGTCGATTCGGGGGGAGCCGAGATGTTGGCTCGGGTGGTGCAGCCGCTGGTGGTGAAGAATGTCGACGGCAATTTCATCCAAACGATCGCGTTTTTGGGGAGCATGTCGAAGACGGCTGAGGTCAACGCCGGAGGCATGCAGCGTTTAGCGGGCCGGCTCGCCCACGTCCAGCCGGAGACGCGGCAGCAACTCGCGGAGGTGGTGACCTCGGTTGCTAAACGTGCGGTGGACCGAGCCGCGGTCAAAGGTGGGCAGTCATCCAATCGTGTAGCCAGCCGTCCACCCGAAGAAGCAACCCGGCAGTAGTATCCCGACATTCGGGATCCCGAGTGGCGAGTGCAACTGGTGGCGTTGCCATTCTTTTGAGTCAACAAGTACGGGGATGTTAGGGGAAGCGGGCGGCGTCAACCAGTTGACGGTTGGCCGAGGAAGGAGTATTCTTAACTCTCTTGTAACGGGGCGTAGCTCAGCCTGGCTAGAGCGCTTGGTTCGGGACCAAGAGGTCGCTGGTTCAAATCCAGTCGCCCCGACTACCCTTTGTGAACGAAACGCCCTCCTGAGGGCCAGTTTCAACACACAGCCCCTCCAACGGCGTTTTTTCGCCGTTGGAGTTATTCTCTCTTATTTTCTTGGGGACCTGAGACTTGGTATTAGCCCAAGTCCGCTTGAACCATCTCCCTCTCCATGGCGAGCCAAGGGATCGTGAGGCCCACACGGTCCGCCATTCGTCCGCTCACTGGGGAAAGGTTCATTTCCAAAGGAAATCATGCCGCCGACAAGTCGCCTTACGCGGCGGACCTTCTTCTTGACGTCGGTGAATCGCATGCCGAGCTTCATGCCCAGCCGCTGCAGGAGTGGCAGAACCTGCAATCGTGCGTCTCGATCACGAGCAATCCGGCGAATGTCATCAAGCAGGGCCAAGAGCGCGATCCACTTCTTCCTCTGGTGACCCTGCGGCACTCGCCTTGACTTCCGGGATCGCGGTGAGTTTTCCCTTGGCGGCGAGTAATTCATGCTGGAGGTTTGCGACTTCCTCACCGACCAACGCCCGAAGCGCCGGATTCTCCTCGGTGGCGTAGTTCCGCCGAGCGGCAGCGAAGTCGCGATCTAGCTTAGCCAAGTCGGCCTGAAGCTTTGCCCGCTGCTGCTCGCGCTGCAGCCGAAGCGGATCAACCGGCTGCTCACCTGCAGCCCGCTCCACTAGCTTCTGGCGAAGCTCATCCCGCGAGCCCAGGCGATCGGTCAGTTCCCAAAGCGTGTCCAGGGTGAAGGCCAGCGTGGCCTCGGCGTCCACGGAGTTGTTTTCACACTGGTCTCCGCCGGTCTTCATGTACGCGCCACAGGTATAAACCAGCCGGCCGCTGTGCTTATGGCCGTACATAAAGGAGCCGCAGCCATCAGTCAAGTCGACCACCCGGCATGACAAGGGATAACGGGCCGGATCGCGAGTGCGAGGGATGCCCCGCTGCACCCGCGATCGCTTCTGGGTTTCGGCCTGGATCTTCTTCCAGCGTTCCGGATCGAACTTCGGTTCGGCCGGCAGGCGCGATGTGATGATCAACGTCGGGCTGTTCATGATCACCTTTGGCTTCTTCTGAGCATTGCGGTCGGAATCCTGCAACTGGCGGGCACCGTCCTTGCCCAGTCGGCGGTGCTTGCCTTCGGCGCGACGCCCGTAGTCCAGCAACCCCAAGATGGCCCGGTTCATGCAAAGATCACGGACCGTGGTGTGCGACCAGTGACCGCTGACCTCGTGCGGCACGCCGTGGTCGGTGCGAATTCGTCCGGCATCGGGGCTGGGGATTTTCAGTTCGTTCAAGTGGCGAACGATCCGCTTGTATCCCCACCCCTGTTCCTTTAGGCGAAGGATGTAGTCCCAGATTTCGAGCTTCGCCGAGTCGTCCGGAAGGATCACCACATGGCAGCCAGCCTGGCGGACCCGCTTACCGCGTGGCAGCAACTCCAAGACGACGCCGCGTTCATCCACCAATGCCCGGCTGAAACCGTAAGGGGCGTTGCCTCCAGTCCAGAAGCCTTTCTGTGCCAACTGCCTTTGCGTCAGTATCATCTGTTCGGCAAGTTCCCGGAGGAACTTCCCCGAGCGATAATAGTCGAAAAGCATCATGATCCATCCAGCCAACTCGGAACCATCATCGAGGGCCGAAGGCGTCGAGATTCCATCAGAAAATACAAAGGTGACGCCGTTATGGCGCAGTCCACCTTCAATGGCCATCATCTCGACCGGCGAATCCGGTCGTCCCAGGCGATCGCGTTTGAAAGCCAGGACATGAGAAATGGCAGGATCATCCATCGCGTCGTCGACCAATGCCTTCAAACCGGGACGTTCCAGGTTGGCACCGGTGACGGCATTGTCCAATCGGATGGACTTGTAGGCGTGCAAGCGATTCGCTTGCATGTGCAGCAGGTCGGCAAGCGTGGCGTCGACGATCACCCGCTGATCGCGGGCTGCGTCCAAAGCCCAAGTCAACTGTTTTTCTAGGCTGGTCTCTTGCTTATCGCCGGAGCGACGCAGGTAGATAAGACCACGGCCCCTTTGTCGGATCATCATTGTTACTATGCATCCTTCGCATCCGTCAGGTGGCGGTTGGCCCAAAGAAAGTCGGCCAGGGCGTCCAGCAATTCGTCCTTGGAAACCGACTTGGCCGGCAGGAGGACATCTGCGTTCAATGTGGCGCGGCTACTGCGCGAAAACCGCTGGAGCCGAGTACGAAACACCTTCATCGACAATTCGGGTACCACAGGGGTATTCTCTTCATCGCCAAAGGTTTCTTCCGGCAGAAGCTTCTGAAATGCCTCCTCGGCAGTCGGCAAGTCCGGTGGCAATTCGGACCGCAAGCCCGCCCGTTCCCAGGCCAGAATTTGCATGGCGGCGCCCAGATTCAACAGAACGCATTCCGCGCGCTGCCGGGTGCGGTGGCCTTCTGGCAGCGAAGGCGTGGAATTCGATCGCCCCTTGCTGGGCCGAAACCCGCATTCCTTGAGGAAAGCTGCCGCCAACTTCGCCTTGTAATGGGCGTCACGAATTACAGCTTCGAGGAATTTCTCAACCGAGCCGCTCTGCGCAGCATCAACATCAAGTGGCTGCATCCTTGAGCCCTTTCGCCATTCTTTAGCACAGGCTTTCTGCCTGCAATTAAAACTGCCCGCATGGGGCTGACTTAATCATACGGTTTCAAGAAGGCCGGTCAAGCAAGTTTCGCTGCTGCTCCCCATCCTTTGGGGAGGCGATTCAAAATCGTGCGACGACTACGTACTCTCAAAATGTCAAGTTGGAGCCGAATCTGACGCGGGTTGTCTGGCATCTCCGGTTCTTCCGCAATGCTGAGTTGAATTTTCCTCACCCCCACTTTCCAGATCCTGATGGAGGCGAATCCATCGCTTGGCTAAAAGGAAACCGAGACGGTCAGCGATACGTTGCCGCACCTCGGAGCGAATGGAAGCGTCAATACTGCAAGCATTTGTGGACATAAGAATGGACCTCGCTGTTAGTGTTTTGATAGTAGAAATAGGCCGGCCCGCGAGCCTGCGCTGCCTGAACTCCCAAGCAAGCGTCTGGCCAAAGTTCTTTTCATTCCCGTCTACTCGTGAACGAAGGGGGCAAGAATTCCTCACGTGGAACCGCCGATTACGAGTACTACTTCGATCAAGCCGAGACCGCTGGAAGCGATCTTATTGCGGCTTCAGGGCCTCAAACGAACGGAAATCGTCCAACAAGAGAAGTCAGTGGAAGCGATGAATGCGATGAGAATCGAAGCCGCCAAGAGCTAGCCGTGCCCTACATATATATATGCCACGTTTTTCTTGAAAATTTAGCCCGCGTATTTCACGATCGTTCGGCCATTTTCGATCCGAACTCGTCCTTAACCTACCAATAGGTAAGTCCGACTGCTGGAAGCAGTCCTTTTACGACATTCAAGGTTATATGACGCGTTTTTCTCGTAAATTCAGGTCGTAATTACGTTCACGCCGACTATCCAGGCACGGAAGGATCGCTTGATGCAACGTGGGGGAACCGAGACTGACAATAGTGGTGGCCATTCTTGACCGTGCCAATGTCGCGAAAACGAGCCCAAACTCCAAGACTTGCGTCGAGTCGCAGGCGTCGGTGAAAAACTGGCCGCGAAGAGTCTTTTGGCACCGGAAGATTGCAGATTCGGGAGGTCCACGATACCTAGCCGCGCCCTCAAGTATATATGACACGTTTTCCCTGGAAATTTAGGCAAAATCTGGCAGTTTAGACACAATACCCGGCCAGTGCGGGCGAGATGTCCATCCAAGACCGACGATAAGTATTAGTGATCCTGGCCAAGAGCACACGACCTCGTAAGATCCGCGAAGAAATGCGTGCTAACCAACATTTGCGGATTGTTGAGAATCGCGGGAAATTGCGGGTGATTACTGGCCATTAGATACATATTGCTACACTTTCCGCCTGTGACGAGAGCCGCCTGGGACTTGCCCGATTCTTTGATACTGATCTCCTCAAGGGTGAATAGACGACGAACTGGAGTACAGTCACCAACGAATTGCCTGCAACTCTTGCCACAACCGGCACCGGCCCAAGTGCCAGGGACCGGCCCGCGCCCGTTGGATGCGGGCCCGCGAGGCGGACCTGATGCCCGTAGCGTACTCCCATGTAGTCTTCACCTTGCCGGAGACACTCGGTCCCTCGGCCCTGCAAACCCCGACGATGGATTACGACGTGCTCTTTCAGGCCGTCAGCGAGACACTCTTGGAAGTGGCCGCCAACCCGACACGTCGGGGCACGGATCGGCTCTTTGGCCGTGCTGCACACCTGGGGCCAGAACCTGTTGCAACACCCGCGTCTCGACTGCGTGGTGCCGGCAGGCGGACTTTCACCGACGGCGCGGATTGGGTTCCCGGCCGGGAAGACTTTTCCCTCCGGTCCGGGTCCTCAGCCGCGTCTTTCGCGGGAGAGCGATCAGGCTAATTGACGGATCATTGATCGCGATAATCGATGGGCTGGGCATGGCGTCGTAACCAGATTGCGGATGATCTTACACCGCATGCGCCAGCCTACGTCCGCCGAGGCCATCGATTGGAAGAATCTCGACGTTTGGCATCTTCATCCCTGGCTTCTGGCTGTACTCGCTGGTGGAGTTTTGGTCTTGAGGGGAAGGCTTCCCTGTGCGATCGGCGCGTTTCTCCGTGGGACGATCCCGCTCGGCGTCCTTCGCACGGCAATCGTCGCAAAGCCCTGCGCCGTCAGGTGCTGCAAGAGGACTTTTCGGCCGTTACCGCGGGCAGGCCAATCCCGTCGAGAATTCGTCATGTGCGCGAGAGTGCGGCCACGCTTGTCGGGTAACGCAACTACTGTAACTTTCCACGAAGTACAGACCCTACTGAGATAAAGTCCTTGCGGATCTGCTTAGACTAGCCATCGAGCTTGAATACACCCCAGGCTTCGAGATACGAAAACGCGTGGTTCACCTTCCGCCGCAGCGCGTCGCGGGATCCGCCCAGCACATCGAACAGGAACGAGGCTAGGTCCGGATTGAGGAAGCGACGGGATCGCCGATACGTTAACAGGGGCGGCAATGTCACTTGTTCCCCGCTGGCGGCTTCTGCGCGGGACGCGATCCATCGGCAAATCGCCGCAACGGTGGCCCTTGCCACGCGCTGTCTGCCGTCACCCAACTCGCGCTCCGCCAATGCCCGCAGGGCCTCGAACGCGCTGCAACAACTCCTCGCGGGTGCAGGTCGCCGACAGAATCTCAGCGCCGCAGCAGGGGCCAAATCCCCGCCAGTCGATTCACGATGGCTTTAGAACTCTTGAGCTCCATCACTTGCCGCAGGTTGGCGGCGACCGCCGGCGGCAGGACCGGCGTCTGCTTTTGCCGGAAAAGTGGAATGGGTCCGCCGCCGTATCGCCCGCGGTAGTCGCGCACGTATGCGACCATCGCCTGCAGCGTCTGGCGGACTTCCGCGTCCGCCACTCCGACCAGCTTCGCCTCGAGATTTCGGCCCAAGAGGAATCGTTCGTCTTCCTCGCGTTCGGCCAGGTCCGCGGGCGTGGGGTGCGAATCGGCCGGACCACCAACGTAATCCCGGCCGCCGTCGTTACCGCGCCGAGTGACTAAACGCCCGTGGCCTGACGAAATTGCGATCCGTCGTCGGTCTGCAAGATACTTGGTGACCTCCCCCGGGACGCGGCGACCGTTACGTTTGAACCCTATAAGCCTCTGCACAAGGCGATCGACGATTTGCTTGCCTTTCATGCTCAAAGCAGCCGGGCTCGAAGTGACGTTTTCAGCCTGCTGCAAGTCGTGAAAACGGGCAATGAAACTCATGACCACCGGGACCCAGGCCGTGCGAACGATCTCTTCTGCTCCGCGGCCGTCGCGCTTCAGCCCCTGCCGCCTGACGAACTCCACTGCCCAGCCGAACAAGGCATTGCAGGCATCGCCGAATCGTTGTGGATCGCGCTGGACAATGGCTCGATCAAAGCTCGCTTCCACGGCCTGCCGCGAGCCCAGTGTATACCGGCCCGAGTCGTAGAGTTCGAGGACCTCGCCGCGTCCCGACTGTCCGGCTCTGGGCCGCCAAACGAGAATCGCGCGACGAAGGCGTTTGCTTCATCCCGCGAAGGAAAGCGGCCCGCAAGCACCGCGGAGGCCGCCGCCGAGGCGGCATCCTCCGCTAACCTTGCAAAATCGATCTGCGCGGCATTCTTGTCCCGATGCTTGCCGACGTGCCGGCCGACCTTCGCTGCGGAAAGCCGCTGGTGCGCAATTGCCTCGGCGACAGCCCACCAATCCGCGCTCTTGAAGCTGTCGTTCCCCTCAGTGCAGCCCCCCCGGTGGTCGCCATCCTGGCTTGCCATGGCACACTCCTCGTCCTTGCGCTTCTCTACCGGTCGTCCTTGCCCCAAACGCCGGCTGCTGTGCCACCCGTCCTTGCTGGAGGTGGGGCCCATACGGTACGAGTTTGCCACCTTCGACACAATAGATTGTGTCCGGTCACACGCTGCCCGCAGCCAAAGTACCTTGGCGGCCAAACCCTCGCCGTAGCTTCACCCCATATTTAGCGTGGTCAAATTCGGGAGATACGCGCCGTCCGATGAAAAGCCCGGAAACAATTATCACCAATCAAGTTGATGATCATGGCGTCAGCGCCATGCGTGAGAAACCTCGTCAGATTGGGGGGCGAGCGTGACGTGGCGTTTTTCGATCCAGATGCCTGGCGGAATTGCACGGATCGTTGGATTTCCGACACGCCAATTAGTACGGCAGGCTGCTCTTGCTTACCGACCGCCGGTCGCAGCAACAAAGTGGGATCGTGAACCGGCTCGAACAACAACCGAACACCCGAGAAGTGGGAGGAAAGGCTATGAACTCGAAGGAATCCGCGTCGGGCAATGCCAGGAAGCTCCAGCGGCTTCGACAGGTAATCGAACAAGAACTGCCGCAAGTCCTGACGCCGCGCTTTTTCGGTAATTTTACCATCAAGCTGAGCATCCAGGACGGAACCATCCAGAACATCCGCCACAAGGTGGAGCGGATCGACAAGTGACCGGAACCCGGAAAAGGGGCCTGGTTTCGCACCCGCCAAAAAAAGCTCCGAGTGGCCCGAAAACCAAGATTGAGAACCACTGAATTGCGCGGTAAGGTGATGGACGAACGATGAAACATGGGGCATTTTCCCGTGTACGACCCGTTCCAGCAGGTATTGTGGGATGCGGGCAAGCACGTGGCCGGCTGCGGCCGCAATCCTTGGTTCCACGGCGATTGCCCCGAGCAGCTTAGGAAGGGCCGCCCCAGAGTTCTTTCCGCCCACCGGGCGGAGCGAGAACCGGGTTGAGACAAACTAAACGGTATCCGGCAGGGCTTGCCCTCACGGGCAGGTATCGGCTAGAGCCCACCGCAAACCACTTGGGTTGGCGATGGGTTTTTTTATGTCCATACATTAGGCGACAACAGTCACATTGGTATCCAGCAGGGCCTGTCTTGCGAGACAGGTATCTGCCAGAGCCCACCGCGTGAACCTACGGGTTCTCGGTGGGTTTTTTTGTCGGGGGGACCGAAAGGCCCCCGCATCGAGGAGGCGCGTATGAAAGATTCTGCGATCATCGCTCAGATCGAACGATTGTTGGCTGAGGACGAACTGAGTCAAAGGGCCATCGCTCGACGTCTGCGGGTTTCGCGTGGCCTGGTCGACGATATCGCCGCGGGCAAGCGGCCGGACTACACCGAGTTACGGCGGCTACGGCAAGAGCGGCTTCCCCAGCGCCGCGGCAAACGCCAATGGTGTCCCACCTGCGGCGCCAAGGTCTGGATGCCCTGCGTTGCCTGCCGCGCCGAGCGATGGGTGGCCAAGAAAGGCAGACCACACATGGCACGATTGTTCGAAATGCTCGACAGACCTCTCGGCATGCAATTGAGGGACGAACATCAGCGGCGGTATGAACAGGTCCGCGCCGAGAAGATCAAAAGGTTTTCCCGCAAGAAGAAAACGCAGCAGACCGCCGTGCCCGGTTTGCCGAAACTGCCCATGAATTGCCTGACGGTTGTCCTGTACCACAATTTCACGACTGGCAGCGCCCTCTCCCACACAAGGGCAGCGTATCCCGTGCGTGGCCCTGAACGCGTTCAAGTGGACGGTGGCGGACCCGCACCGGTCATGGAAGGCGGTCAAAATGAAAACCATATTGGCAGAACGGTTTGCCTGCAATGCGACAATCCGGCTCTGCCAGTACCAGTGGACACCCGCTGAACAGCTTGCACAGGAGGCTTCAGCCGGCCTGTCTGATCCAACGTATGTTGTTTAATCCCTTTTCATCCTTTACCGGAAAGAGTTGCGTCATGTCCGAATGCCAGACCACTTCCACCGATCATCCCATCCTAAGCGCAATTGTGGCCTTCATCGAGAGTCCCACGGGCCAGTCGCTCATCCAGACGCTGGTCAATACCTTGATTGGGAGTCTTACCCCCAAGCAAGCGGCGGCGTAGTCGCCTTGGCGGCAAAACACAGCGGGTAGTGCCCGCGACGATTCTCGTTGCTGTCTCGGTTGGCGTGATGAACAGTCCACCGGGACTGTAGATCAAAGGTGTGTGCCAATGAGCGGATTTCTTGTCGAGCGACTTGACCGTGACGGCCGCATTGTCGGCGTCGAGATTACCACGTCGCAGGGCGTTTGGCACGCGACGGCCAACCGCGCATCCACTGTCCGTCGCGGCCGCATGCTCGACAGCAGTCCGCCGCGGAACCAGCGTACGCTGATCCTCGATTCCAACGACGATTTTCCCAACGACTGTTGAGAGTGAAACTTTTTCTACTTGTACTCTAACCCCTTATTCGGAGGTTTCCTGACGTGAAACGTACACCGTGTTTCAACGGCCTGCTCGCAATGCTCGCGGCGATGTCGCTTGCGACCTCGCTGGGCGAGCGGACGTGCAAAGCCCAACAACCACTGCGGATCGCCGCATCCGCACCTTCTCCGGACGCCACCGCCATGTCCACGCCGTCTTCCACTGTCCCTTCCAATCCGCAGGTCACGATTGCGCCGCTTGCGGGAAATCTCTTGGTCAACGTCCAGTATCCGCTCACGGTAACCGGATTCACGCCCGCCGTTCAGGACGTGGCGGTCGTGAAAGCATACCCAGCGGCGGGCGCTACGGTCACCTGGGCACCGGTTGGCAGCAAGGGCAAGGCCACCGTGCTTTTCCTGGCGATGCAACCTGGCAGCTATACGATCGTCATTGCCTATGTCCTGAACGACGGTTCGGTAGCGACCGCCGAGCAGGTGGTGACCGTGGGAGGTGGTCCGGCCCCCGTAAACCCTCCCCGACCGGGGCCGGCCCCGCAGCCGTCACCCCCGGACAACCGCGCCAAGATCAAGCCCGGCAAGTTGTGGCTGATCGTGACCGTCCCGAGCCTGACCCAGCTAACTGGCGATTTGGCGGCAGTGGAGAAAAGCGTGCCGCTCCGGCAACTCCTGGATGGTCCCAAGAACCATTTCCGAATGGACGATCCGGCAACTGCCCCACCGGATATTGCCCCCTACGTCAACCTGGCCGGTGGTAGAGCGACGGGCTTTATCGTCGACCAGGACACGGACTCGATCGTGGAACAGTTTCCCTTGACCAGCGAGGCCGACACGATCGCTCGCGTCAAGAAGTGGCAGCAGTGACGCCGGCCCGGGTCTCTGGCCAGCACTGGCCAGGGGCCAAGCTCCCGCGTCGTGACCTTTGATACATCACCCCTATTGGACACAATTCCATGCCAGCCTATCATGTCTACGAATACCAGGGCAAGCAGTACCATTGCGGCTGCACACCCCAGCGATTTCCCGGCCGCTTGCGGGCCTACAGGGCCATGCGGCCGGTATACGCGCTCGCCCAGATCGCGGCGTCTGTCGCAAATGGCCAAGGCTCGCTGTTGGAATGGGTCTGGGCGATCCTGAATCAGGGGCAATTCGGCGATTGCTGGGATTACTCGGCGCTGAACGCCCTGATGACCAAAATCAACATGCTCTATCAGGAGCAGATCCTGCTGGATGCCTCGGTTGCTATTGTCCTGACCGGCCAGTACGATGGCGGCTCGATCGACAGCGCGGTATCGCAGGTCCAGAGCGTTACGGGCGTGCCCACTGCGGCCTTCATGGGCACCGACCCCACGCGGGCGATTACCAAGCGGAGCATGGCGTCGTGGCCGAACGGCTGGCGAGAAAACGCGGCGAATCGGATCGTGCCGGCGGGCGAGTGGACGCAGACCATGTCCGCCGTTGAACTGGCCAGCGGACTGATCGACGGCAATCCGGGCGTCGTGGGCGTGTCGTGGCAGGGCGGCGGCCACGCCCTGGAGGTGGCGGAAGTCAAGACGGCCGCGCGGCTCCATGCCGAGATCGAGGCCACAGCCTCCGACGAAGCCCGTCGGCAGCGGGATTCGCTGCTGCAGCCGGTCGCTTGCCGCGATCCGCAAACCGGCAAGCAGATGCTCTTTGATCCGGCAGTGATCGATTACTCCTCCGACAGCGAATTGCTATTTGCCGGCCCAAACAGTTGGGGCGCCAACTGGGATAGCGGCTGGGGCAGCTATCCGGGCCGTGCGGGCTGGTGGCTCTTGTCGGCCAACTCCCGCGCCATGCAGACGACATTCTCCGTCAGCGGCTTTGGGTCATACGTGCTGTGCGGTGCCAAAGACCTGTCCCTCGACCCTGCCCCGAAGGCGTAACGTCCGTCCGTTTTTCCAGCGGCGGTCAACAGCCCCCAGCGTGCCTTTGGCGCAGAACCGAAGGCACGATTGAGAAGCGAACGGCGGCCGATTCCTTGAGGTCCTGGCACACGGGGCATTGCGAGCAGTCGCGGAGACAAGCACAAATGACGATCGAAGAACGCAATCTCCTGGAGGGCATGCGTCAAGACCTCGTTAAGCTGCACGATGTCGTGCTGAAGCATGTGACCAGGTGCGACGCCTGCCGCACCGACGTGGAGGGACTCAAGGTGAACGTCTACGGTATCCAAGGCGACGCCGAACATCCGGGGGTGCTCGGCCGCCTGCTGGTCATCGAGAATTCCTCGCGCGGGCGCGGGCAACCATGAGCATTCTCTGGGGGATGCTGCTGGTGGTCCTCGGAGCGACGATCACGGCGGCCTGTGAATCCTGGCTGAAAAAGTGAGCGTGGCGGCACCTCGCCAGGACGACTTCGAGCCCTTGACGGCGGCATTCGCTCCATCGTCGGTGCTCGAGGGCGCCGTCGAAAAACGGTCAGTGGCGGCCCCGATTCGGCCGAAAACCGGCGCGGTCCCAGATGCCACAAGGCGTTGTGGATGGCGTGCAATAGCGGGCCACATTTTGTGGTGGGGGCGGCCCTTGACAGAAAGTGTACGCATGTACATACTTTCCCTTGCTGCGACGTTCTCGCCTAATCAGCCAGGGTGCTGCCGGTCGCGGCCGCCGCACGGCCGCCATCTTCTTTCACTGCATGAGCGTTTCGTCGCTCCGTTCCCCCCCGCGCCGGCAGGGATTCGGACTCGGCGATCCCTTGCGTGGTTCTTGCCGATACACAAATCTTGCTCGCCATCCGTCAGCGCAAGACGAAGTCTGCCAACGCCGTTTCGTCATCCTGCGGGTTGCCAACCGGTCCTGCATGACCAGGCGCTGAACGCACGGTTCGTGCCGGGCTTCGATTTGCCGATTAGTCACTGACTGTAGCGCGCAACGCGCAGCGGCCAGGAATCGCGCTCATCATTATTGTTCGACCTAGGAGTTTCTGATCATGCTCACAACCTACGAAGTGGATCTGGTCCGCAAACTGGCATTGGAGCAACACTCCCACCGGAGCATCAGCCGCCTGGCCGGAGTGTCCCGCGAATCCGTCCGTTCCATTCTCAGTGGCCGAAGACCCGATTACGACGCCATCCTCCGTGGCAAAGAACAGGCGAAGATCGTTCCTTCGGGAGCGGCCATGCGCTGCCCAACATGCGGGGCACTGGTCTACATGCCCTGTCTCGCCTGTCGCATCCGCGCCTGGAAGGCATCGCGGCAGGATGAGCAGCATGATGCGTAGGTCAGGGAACCGGCTGCGGCGGCCGCGGGCAATTGTCCCCTTCGATTCACAAGGCGTTGGATAGCTATCTGGCACAAGTTATGGTTTTTTATGACGGTGGCCTGAAAACTATGGTTGAAGCGACACGGTACTGCGGTATACTACAAAACATGTCCACCGGCGACCGATGGTTGCCGGAGGGTCGCGGGTATCAGCAGAGCCTGGCCAAGCGGCACAGGCATCCCAAGGGCCCACTGCCGGCATCTGTTGGGAGTGGACTATTTGTTGCCGGCCGGCAGCCGGCCGCTAGGCTAGGCGGTCTCCGTGCACCGAGAAGCGAGGTTGGCAGACAACCGATAACACGCGCTGGTAACAGACGCCGGCCTATTCCAGAAACTGAACCCTGCTGACAGAAGTGGAGGCATGTCGGCGCGGGCACGGACCGAGGAAAAGACTATGGTTCCAGCAACGAACGAACGAAATGGAGGGGCGTCCGCCTACTTGGCTGCGGCTTGGGCGGCCGTGGAAAAAGTGGCTGCAAAGGAAGGCGGGCGCGACGACCTGACCCCCGGCGCATCCCACGTCGTCCACCTCACGGTGGCGGGCGATGTCGATGGCACGCCGTTGGAACAATCCTTCAGCGGCGTTCTTACCGTGGGGCACGATCAGCGCCGGGCGACAAGCGCGACCCCTGCCCAGCCACGCCTGGTGGCGGCCATCCTGGCCAAGCTCAACCAGGTCACCCGCAACCGCGTGCTGCGCGAACTGCCGGCGGAATTCGCCGCCTCGGGAGGCTTGTTGCCCGTCGCCGACGAGCAACTGGTGACCGAAGCGGAAGAAATGCTGCGAAAACTCCGCGCCGAGCACGAGGTCGTTGCACGCGGCGCCGTCCGTTGTGAGTACAAGCTTATGCCGGCGGGCGAACCCGCTTTGCAGCCCGCTTGACAGACCGCTGAGGATGGCGCTGGGGATCGCTGGCGCAACGACTTGCCCGAAAAGCTGCATGATTCTTGCGGCGACGGCTAGCGAAGTTATTCTGCGGCCGACTCCCCAGTCGGTCGCCGCACACGCGAACCGGACGGCGGTTCCCGGCCAGTGAAGAGGCTGATTTGAGGTGTTGAACTATGGATCTAACTAGTCTCCTTGATAAAGGTTCCTTCTCCCCAGCGAATGCGAAGAAACTTCGTCAGCTTCTGCAGTCGTTGGGAGAAGCCATGCCGCAAGTGCTCAGACCGGGTTTCCACGGCTGTGTGGAACTCGAGATCCGAGTACAGGACGGCACCATCCAACTTATCTGCCGCAAGGTGGAGAAAATCGAGCGGTAAGCCGCGCGATTGGACTTCCAGAATCTCGATTCGACGGAATGGTTGTAGGATTGGATGGATACCATGCACATCGGCCTGTGCGTAATCTGCACGGGAAAATACGAGCGTTTCCTGCGATCCCTCTACGCCTCCGCCATTCAGTGTTTCTGCCCAGATGCTCGCCGCAGTTTCTTCCTCTTCGCCGACAAGCCGTTCGACGGGGACTGCCATTTTCACTGGCAGCCGATCCGGACCGCCCATGGCCCGGCCCGACGCTCTATCGCTACCACGACATGCTGCTGGCCTACCAGTCCTCGAGAAGTGTGATTACTTGTCCTGCGTCGTTGTGGACAGTACTCTGCGCCCCCGGGCTGACGGCGACGATCCACCCGTGCTTTGCGGCCAAGTCGCGGTCGGCCTTCGCCTAATAGGGCGATTTCTGCGGTGGGAGAGAACGGGGTCAAAGGTTGCTCGGTGGGCGCGTAACGTAGCCTGGATTCCCACAGTCCCGGATTCGCCTAAAGACTTTTCCACAGGGGCGGAATCGGGGAAGCCCTTAGGTGAATACACCATGTTGGAGCCGCATTAACCAAAGTGGACTGTAGTCGCTTGTTGCCCAGCCAGGGGATGCGGATGTCGGTCTTGTCGAAGCCAGCGGCGATCAGTAGCGGGTTGTGTGCCCGCTTCTGGAATTGCACAGAGATGTTCCACTCATCGATCATGATCATGGCCGTAGCGTCGAGGAAATCCCGGAAGAGGTGACGCGATTTGGCGACCTCGTAGCCGTGGCCCAGACGCTGGCCAAGATGGCACAGCAGCCGGCGTTTGGGGCAAGGACGACCGGTAGAGAACGCGCAAGGACGAGGAGTGCGCCGATGGCAAGCCAGGATGGCGACCACCGGGGGGCTGCACTGAGGGGAACGACAGCTTCAAGAGCGCGGATTGGTGGGCTGTCGCCGAGGCAATTGCGCACCAGCGGCTTTCCGCAGCGAAGGTCGGCCGGCACGTCGGCAAGCATCGGGACAAGAATGCCGCGCAGATCGATTTTGCAAGGTTAGCGGAGGATGCCGCCTCGGCGGCGGCCTCCGCCGTAGTGATTGGGAACGTCACGCAACCGTTGAAGTGCTCGCGGCCAGTGCCCCGGTAAAGGCCGAGTTCCTGCAAGCGGGTGCGGATTTCCCTGCCAGCCTTCGTGACCATCGCCGGCAACCGCAATCCAAGCGTCCGGTTCGCATAGCCGATCCTAAATCGTTCGATGGCCTCACCCACGGTCACGCCCCGTCTCCGCAAGTAGTCCAGCGCGTCGGTCGTTTCCTTCAACGTGCGTTGGTAGTACGCGACGACCTGGGCCAGCAGTTTTTGATCGTCGTCCAGGCACAGCGGCAGGGCTTCTGCCGCCAACTTGGGGCGCGGTGCTTTGGCGGTGGCCGGGCGGGCTGGTCTTGGTGCTTGACGGGTTGGCGCTGCTCCGGCTGCGTCTTGCGACGGCACGCTTGCCTCTTCGGTCGCTTCGGGTGGGACCGGACACGCGCCGGGCTCAATCCGTGTGGCCTTGGCGATGATCCCACCCAGGCGTTGAAACCGCTCGCGCGTTGTGAGCGCGTACTTGTTGGCATCGACGCCCGAGGGAAATGGCAGGTGGCGACACTCGATCCCGGCGTCAAGCAATCGCGGCGCGGCGGCGCAGGCCATCAGCAGCACGCGGCGAACGCTAAACTTCGCAAAGGTGGCCAAATGTTCGTCGGTCAAGGCATCCGGCCCGAAGGTACAAGTCACGTTCCGGTAGCCGGCGTTCCAGAACGTCAAGGCATCGAACAACGATGGGCACAATATCACTTCGTCAACGTCGGCAAGAGCTTCGACGTTCCACACGCCCTGCCGGTGTTCGGACAAGTGGCGATGGCGTGGGCTGGCGGCCCTCTTGGAAAGGCAGCGACCGTAGATGTCAACGAACCGCCCACTCCCGTCAGCGGCCATGATCGGGAACACGCCGCAGCCCTGGAATTGCTGGTGGGCTACCGAACGCATAATGCCCAGCGCGTGTAGCCGAGGCGCGAAGGGCCTTGCCGGCGTCCAGGCGGGAACTGGGCATCCGGTCGGCAAGCGAGTAGTCCACGAAGCCGATGCGGAAGCGGTCGATGGCCTCCGGGTTCGTAATGCCTCGCCGGAAAAGGTAGTTGCGGCCCTCCGTGGTTTCCTTGAGCGTCTGGTGGTAGTGGTCAATAACCTGGGCGAGCAACTGCTGATCGTCGGCTTGCGAGTCCAAGGGAATTGTGTCGGGCATGGCAGCGGTTCCTTGTCGGTCGGGCGTGGCGGGGGCGGCCGGTCCCGGTACGGGCCGCCATGCCAAGCCAACCCCTTCTTAGAAGTACGTCGTAGAAGCCATCATCGCTCTTCTACGGCAGAAGTCAAATGTGCCCACACCCGGCCGAGACTGCCCGTGACGCCACGGAGCGGGCGACCGCTCTATCCCACGCTGGCAAGGGATGCTACAATAGCGGCATGGCAACCACCCACAGGAGCCCTGAATCCGTTGCGGACCTATGCCCGGACGGAACGTATCTGGACACCGGCGTCGAGAAGGTCTCTGCGCCGGCGGCACCGGCATTTCTTGGCAAGAACCCGCGCCTGGACCAAAACTTTCTTGATGCGGCGCTCCTGCGGGTTTTGGGCCTCGTAAGTCCTGGAAGGCAACCGGGTTGGGACGGGGCCAGCCTCGGTCAGCCGGTAGAACCTTCTGTTGACCCGAGCGGGTTGGAGCCGCCGTTTATCTACCCGGAGTATATCCCGGACCCAAGTCACCCCGGACATAGGCTTGAAGGCGGCCGTCCATTAACCGCCTCTGAAAAGGCGGCGGTGCTCAGGATCGCAGGGGCGGAACTCGAAAAAATGCGTTCAAGCGGGCAGATCTCCGAAAAGGAACTGAAGCTGCGAATGAAATTGCTCGAAGTCACCCTGAATCATAAGATGGGGTTCAGTTCGACCGCAGAGCCATCCCACGACTACTACGAAAAGAAGGACGGGGCTTGGGTGTTGAAGCCCGGCAAGGTTGCCAAGGGACTGGATGACCGCGTAAATAATCGCAGCGGTCATAATCTGACCGGCTGTAGAAGGGCGGTACAGAGCTTGATCCTCTATGCAGAGGCTCAGTTGGCGAAAGAAGAAGGGGACAAGCAAGCCAAGGATTTCGATGATTACGTCGCCGGCAAGCACTTCGACAACCTGATGCCTAGCAACATGAGCGGCAGGTTTCAGTATTACACGCCGAATCCCGATCGAAAGAACCTTATACCCGGCGACCGGGTACGAATGAAGAACCACAAATTCGCACAGCCGCCAGATGAGGACGGTTACGAGGGATCGAACGTCATCTACCTGGGCAAGGATGACGCTGGCCACCAACTGTTCATCCACATGGATGGCGGGGGGGTGGAAAGGTACGAGTGCTGCAAAAAACCGTCAAGGAGTACAGCCAGCCGTCATCGCGGCAGGATCATTGGTCTAAGTACAAATTCACAGAACGGTATGAGCCTTCGCCTTGGCCTGATTGAGACGTTTAGCCTGTAGCTGTGCTCGCCAAGCGAAGAATCCCTTGATGGAAATGGACGCAAATGAGAAGTTTTCAATTTGGACTCATAGTGCAATTATCCATAATTGTCATTAGTCATGCGGTCTTTGTATCCGCACAGGATCGCCGTGGCAAAGAGGAATCGAACAAAATGGGTGGCTCGAAAGGTGGCGTTGATCGGGTGGCATTGATTGACGCATTGGCAAACCGTAATCCCGTTCCGAAGCTCGTGGGCAATGATCGCGTGATACCCATTTTCGACAAAAACTACGACTGGTCAGAAGACCGGAGGGTTTGGGGCAAGGCAATCCCTGACGTAATAACCCACATTGAAGATGTCTGGCCCGAGACGGCCAAGAACCTCGAAGACAAGCGGTATTGCATTACACTTGGAAATGACAATGGGCCGCGAACTGGTCCATCGGCGATGTTTGTCAAAGTGTGCTCCGACGTACTCTTGAGGAGGCAAGCGTGGAGGCGGTAAAGCCGTCATCCAAGTTAGACGCTCTAAGATTACGCCCCGCCTTCTTTTTCGAGAACGACAAATTCAAGTCGTGGTGCATGGATCGCAAAGGGAAGCAATTATACGAATTGCAAATCGAGATATGCGAGTTAGCGATTGGGAAGCACGCCGATAAACCGGCATGGGTCGCTGCTCTAAAAACGCAAATCCGCTCACTCCACGAATCCAAGCAAGCCGTTCGCCTTCAAAGTTTCGGAGGCGACACTTTCGAGGTGTACAATCAGGAAAAAGCTAGGAAACTTCGGGAAGAACGGGATCGGTAGGGGATAAGGTCAAAGGCGAGTCCAAAAGGCCAATCAACCCCGAGCCTGTAACGGCACGACTTGAAAGACGGCCGAAGCTCTTGCAAGCGAGCACACTAAGCCGAGCGACCCGTCAACGCCGTGGGGACGAAACAGCCGGCTCGGCCAACAACTTCTTGATGATCCTGCTTGGATCGACGCCGATGGCCTGGGCCACTTCCACGAACTCGGCCACGTCGAGACGACGTGCGGCCCTTTCAATCTTGGCCACAAGCGGCTGCTGACAACCCAGCTTGTCGGCCAACTGCCATTGCGTCAGCCCTTGCTTCTTCTGGCCGGCCTTCAAGAGTTTGGCGCACTGCTGGTTGAGTTGTGACGATGATGCCATCTTTTCCATGAGCATTCTCCTAAATTCCTGCAAATTCCATCCTTGGACTATTCTTCTTATGGAATTATAGGTTATGATTAAGTATAGTCAACTTCTCTTCAAGATATTCCTATTCTGGAAAGGCAACTATGCGGAGTGGCAAGAAGAAAAGCCTGGTCGGCGATCCGATCAACTTTCGCGGTATGGCCAACGCCCCCGTGAACGAGGCCGGCGTGGTCGCGCTGTTCTCGATGGTCGCGCGCGATCTGGGCTACTATGTCCAGGAAATCGGCAGCGACTTCCCAGACGCCATCCTGCGGCGCGAAAGCGCGGGGGTGGGAAGAACTGGCCGTCGAATTCGAGTGGGACAGTCGCAGTTTCAAGGATCACAACCATGATCCCGCCAAATGCGACATGATCGTCTGTTGGCACCACAACTGGATCGACTGCCCGGCCGAGATCGAAGTGGTCCGCCTCTCGGAAGAGATCAAGCGGCTGTCGAGCAACCCCATCGTTCGTATGGACGGGCCATTCTGAATTCCTCATCCGCCGGAGCCCATTGCATGTCAATAGGAAAGAAACGCCGCCCGAAGCCCATCCTTGATCGCCTCCCGATCCGCCCGCCGTTCACGAAAGCCGAGTGGAAGAAAATGACGGTCGCGGACGTTGTTGCCAGTCGGGTGTTCCTCGATTACTTCGGCAACTGTCTGACGGAAGCGGCGCGTAGCGATCGCGAAGGTCTACCTGACCGTAGTGACAGGCACCATGCACTTCGGCCGGTTGCCGGACTTCTCGCCGCGCGCTCTTGGGCAAGTTCCTCGCGGAAGCCGAGCAACAAACCCTCTCACTGCCGAAACTGGAAATCGCTCTTGAGGCGATCCTGGGGGCAGTGGCCGAAAGGCAAATCCCACTCGGTCTTGTGGCGCAGTTTGAATTTCTTGCGACCGTTGGGGATTTCGCCAACTACACGGCCGCGCTGGTCGGCACAACCGAGCACCTGAAGGAACTGACGGAGATGGTGATGACAGCGGCGATGATGTCGTTGGTGGTCGCAATCAACGTCGAGTTAGGGTGCCTGCCGAACAATCCCATCGTTCGCACTGATGCCATCGGCGACGAGGATGCGCTGGAAAAGGCCATCGCCGCTTCCTGGGCCGCGATAGAGAAAACCGACGAGATGGAACTTACGAACGCTCAACGCGCTGCTATCCGCCAGAACATCGTTGCCAGCGTGGTTTTTGGCATGTTTTAGCGTCACCTTGCCCTCGTCCACAACCCAGCCCAATTTACCAAAAGAGTAGCGCTTCTGCTGGACGCCGGCCAGATCGGCAAGCAATGTAGTAATAGAGGGACGCTTCTTGTAAGAAGCGTAATCGAAGCAAGTTTTGAGACCTACAACCATGAATTCCACAGCTATCGACCACGTTCCGGCCAACAAGGGCCGCAAACTGCCGCCTGAACCCCTCACTGCCCAGGAAGTAAAGGCTCTCCTTCGCGCCTGTTCCACACGGGCCGCCACGGGCATCAGAAACCGGGCCTTGATCGTGGTGATGTACCGGGCCGGCTTGAGGATCAGCGAAGCGTTGGCATTGTACCCGAAAGACCTGGACGCCCAGGCCAGCACGATCCGGGTCTTGCATGGCAAGGGGAACCACGACCGCGTTGTCGGCTTGGATACTGGCGCTTGGGCCGTCGTGCAACTCTGGTTGGATCGTCGGGCCGCTGCCGGCATCAACGGCCGTGCCCCGGTGTTCTGCACCCTCAAAGGCCGGCCGGTGAAATCGGCCTACGTCCGTACCCTCTTGCCCCGGCTGGCACGCAAGGCCGGCATCGACAAGCGCTGTCACGCCCACGGCCTACGCCACAAGCACGCCTACGAATTGGCGACCGAGGGCACGCCCATCCACGTCATTCAGGCCCAGTTGGGCCATTCCTCCGTGAGCACCACCGACCGCTACGTCAAGCACTTGAACCCGGCCGCCGTGGTCAAGGCGATGCAGTCGCGGACGTGGACCCTGTAGCGGCCAACCCGCAGGCTACATCGGTACAGCGTTCACGTCCGCATGGACTATCGACGCCATGTGGATCACGTACACGGCGTCTTGCAGGTGGCGTCTCTGCGGGTTCGCGGGCGGGCATGGTCGTGTAAACGCGGGCCGGGAAATCGAAACCGAAATGGTGAAACTTGGGGGAATTCGTCTCGCGGTTGAGAGGGCCGGCTCAGGGATGCGCCGTTCTGATCGGAACCGCGCTGCCGATTGCGGGATGGTGGGAGGGGCCGGTGGAGGGTTAATTCCGCATGACCAACACGGCCGGTCGAAAGCGCATGGCCGGCTTGCCCTTTCGTCTGCCTTCAGTGGGAGAACCTGACGCGACCACGCGGTCAGCAGCGACAAGAAGGCCCAACCGGCACCAGGTCCGCCAAGGCCCTTCATGCCTCGCCTGACGGCCGCAGATCGCCGGCCATCGCCAAGACCTTCAGGCGGCCCGTGTCCGTACCACTGGCCGCTGTAGGCCCATAGGCGATGGTCACGACCACTGGCTCCTGCGTCTCTGCGGGTGGCCGCCACGATCAGGCTGCACGGCCCGCCAAGACCCGCCGGCCGCCCGAAGCCGTTGCCATCGCCACCGTAGGGCCACACGCCAGCCCTCACGACCACGGCGTCTGTGCGTCATGCGGGTTACGTTCACCGCGTCTTCGCGGGTGGTGGTCTACTGCCGCGATGATGGTCAGGCTGCAATGCCCGCCAAGGCTGGGGGTGCATCGACCATTGCATGTGCCGGCAAGGGCAACCACGGCACGCTGTCTACTTCTACGTCGGCACAGTTTCCACGGGTTGCAGAACCCAGGTAATCGGCATGTGCTTCACCAGGGTGTGCCCTGAGACGTACTCGACGACTTGCAACGATGGAGGCGAAGGAACAATTTCGATTTCATGTCTGCCGATCAGAGCGAGAACCGCACTGGCGAATTCCTCGCTCAGATACTCGCCAAAGTACTCGCCCTCTAACTCCAACTTGAAATTGCCGTTCATTGTGTAGCCGGCATCGTAGCCAGCCCCCTTCAATGCGTCGAACGTGACCGAACGGTGCTCGCGGATGTAGTCAAGGATGAATTGTTCGATGGTCATGCTGCAACCTCCGCGATAACGATGATGCGCTGGTCGCCACGGCGCTTGCGCGTCACGGCCACCTTCTTCTTCCGAAGTTCCTTCTTGATCTTGTTCAGTTGACGCCCGAAGTGCGTGACGATGCTCGACCACTCGCCGTGCGAAGGGCCAAGAGCAACGATTAGCTGCTCCGCAGTGCCCTTCCACTTGCCGCGATCCTTGGTAAAGGCAATCATCGCCTGCAACAGTGTTCTGCGGCCCTCCTTCTCCTCCGACTGGCGGCGCGTTGCCGCCAACATCGTCTTCTTGGCCGTGGTGACAAGCACCGGCAAGTACAGGCGCATGTGGCCCCTGGCCGGCATTTGGATGGCCCACAACCTTCCGAGAAACTCGGGCGCTTTCGCGCTCCGCTCATTTCCAGGCCCATCAGCACTGATACGGCACGGCCATCGCTGGCCGGTGCCCAGCGGCCGTTGCGGGCCTTGACGACAAAGCCGCCATCCTTGTCGATCCCGTCGTCATTGTTGCGGACATGGCGGACGATATGGTCGAAGTCGTAATTCTCGTTGGAAGTGTGCGGCAGCGCAAAGGACACGCTCAGCCGGCGCTCGGTGGTGGCCCAACCCGGCGGCGTCTCCTTCTTCTTCCGCTCGGCGACCGCGACCACCTTGCCCTTCTGCACGCTGAAGTTCAACGACCGTTCTTCTAAGTCCGGCAGTTGAAAGCCCAAGAGGGCGGCAGCCTCCTTCGCCTGGCTCACTCTGGAAAAAGTGTACAGGCCGCTGCCTTCCACGGCCCCGGCGGCAAGGCAGGCCGTGCGCAAGTCCGGCACGGCGTTAAAGAGGATGCACGGCTTTCCGTCTGCCGTGGCAGACCAGCCAGGCGCTTCGGTAGGCGTCTGGAAGCGCACGATGAAGAACGCGCCCTCGGGGCGCACAAAGGCAAAACAATTCGGCCGCGTCTTATCGCCGCCGGGCGATGTGGTCTTGAAAACGCCGCGCAGTTTCAGTGCCTCATGCACTTCGGCCAGGCCCGCCGTGTGCATGTGGTAGCAGTTCTCGTCGGCAACCCACGCCAGCGGCCAGCCACGTGATTGGTACTCGTCGAGTATCTTATTGTGGTCGGCATCCTTCTTAACGACGGTGAACGAAGAACACAATTCATCCCAACTGTCGGAAGCACCTTCGCCCAAGGCATCATCGCCTACGTCCGTGGTGCCGCGCTTCTTGCGAACGCGGGGTGGCAGCACGGCGGCACGCCAGTCGGGCAGTTCGGCCTCGGTCAACGTCTGGCTGCTGGGTTTGAGCAACTCGTAACTCCGCTTCTCGTCGGATGCGCGGCTGACCAGATAAAGAGGATCGCGCCGAAAGCGTCCACGTCGGCTGCGAAGTTCCGCCCCGTGTCTGTAGAAACCTTGCCCAAGATGGCCTTTGCCAGCACGGCATGAACCGAATGGTTCTCGGTAGCAATGTCGGCCACATGCACATAGGCGTGGTAGCCGCCGCCGCGCGTGCTACGGCGAAATTCGATGTAGGGCAGCGCCTCCAAAGCAGCGCGGGCCTCTTCAAGCTGCTCTGTCGTCAGGCCACCATCGTGGCCGCCCGCAATCGAGTCCAGATCGAACCCGACCCACTTTGAGCAACGGTGCTCCCAGTCGCTCCCAGTCCCAACCACTCATGCCGAAGTCGGTGGCGTAGACTTCCAAGGGCCAGGTGAGTTTGTAGTCGTCCCAGCGCGGTTCGTCCATTGCTTTTTTCGGTACATGCACGTCCCACCACGTCCGTATGCCATCCGAATAGAGACAACCCCTGCCGTCCACCGGCTTGCCCTTCTTGACAAGAAGCTGGCATTCCATCGAACGGTTGTATCGGGCAACCAGATCGGCGTTCAGTGCGGTACTCCTTTGGTCTTAAACGATTCCTCTAACCCTCGCTGTTCATTCGTTCTTCCAGAGACTCGTTGCCTCGGCTCGGAACTGGGTTATCTTCCCGTCGATGACCGCGGTGTAGACCTCCTGCTTCCACTGGGACAACCCCACAGGCCACCGCCACTTTCAACCGGTTGATGCAGAACGACGAGGCGACCGTGATTTGAGGAGGCCCGTATCGCCGAACATCTGAACCCTTGATCGACCTAAAACCTGGCTACCGTTGTGCTGAGGTCGCTGTCGATGCCCTGTCGTCAGCGAGCGATTGAGTCACGCAGGGAACCCAGTCCGCCCCCCGGCAAAGCCGGGGCTGCCGATTCTCCGCCAGGCGGCTCATCCCTTGCCCCTCGTTCTGCAAGGCGTTCCGCAAATCGTCCGCCACGTGTGGCGGCATTTGGCCGTGCGTCTGTACCCGAGTCGCGGCAAGCACCGTAGTCGCTGAGCAGAGAGACGGCGGCGGCCTACACGGCTTGCGCGTCTCGCTGGGATCGACAACATCGAGCGATCTGACGACCAATGTAGCAATCACCTCTGGGAACGAAATGAAACCCCACGTGTTAAGGGCGTGACGAGTGGGATCGCTTTATGCGCCCAACCCTCCGATGCGAACCGCCAAACCACAATCGCGGCCCATGTTCCGCCCGAAACCGCGGCCGTTTTTCAGCCCGCGCCCACTGCGCCACAAGACCGAGTGGGATTTGCCTTTCGGCCACTGCCCCCAGGATCGCCTCAAGAGCGATTTCCAGTTTCGGCAGTGAGAGGGTTTGTTGCTCGGCTTCCGCGAGGAACTTGCCCAAGCTGCGCGGCGAGAAGTCCGGCAACCGGCCGAAGTGCATGGTGCCTGTCACTACGGTCAGGTAGACCTTCGCGCGATCGCTACGCGCCGCTTCCGTCAGACAGTTGCCGAAGTAATCGAGGAACACCCGACTGGCAACAACGTCCGCGACCGTCATTTTCTTCCACTCGGCTTTCGTGAACGGCGGGCGGATCGGGAGGCGATCAAGGATGGGCTTCGGGCGGCGTTTCTTTCCTATTGACATGCAATGGGCTCCGGCGGATGAGGAATTCAGAATGGCCCGTCCATACGAACGATGGGGTTGCTCGACAGCCGCTTGATCTCTTCCGAGAGGCGGACCACTTCGATCTCGGCCGGGCAGTCGATCCAGTTGTGGTGCCAACAGACGATCATGTCGCATTTGGCGGGATCATGGTTGTGATCCTTGAAACTGCGACTGTCCCACTCGAATTCGACGGCCAGTTCTTCCCACCCCCGCGCGCTTTTGCGCCGCAGGATGGCGTCTGGGAAGTCGCTGCCGATTTCCTGGACATAGTAGCCCAGATCGCGCGCGACCATCGAGAACAGCGCGACCACGCCGGCCTCGTTCACGGGGGCGTTGGCCATACCGCGAAAGTTGATCGGATCGCCGACCAGGCTTTTCTTGCCACTCCGCATAGTTGCCTTTCCAGAATAGGAATATCTTGAAGAGAAGTTGACTATACTTAATCATAACCTATAATTCCATAAGAAGAATAGTCCAAGGATGGAATTTGCAGGAATTTAGGAGAATGCTCATGGAAAAGATGGCATCATCGTCACAACTCAACCAGCAGTGCGCCAAACTCTTGAAGGCCGCGCGGAAGAAGCAAGGGCTGACGCAATGGCAGTTGGCCGACAAGCTGGGTTGTCAGCAGCCGCTTGTGGCCAAGATTGAAAGGGCCGCACGTCGTCTCGACGTGGCCGAGTTCGTGGAAGTGGCCCAGGCCATCGGCGTCGATCCAAGCAGGATCATCAAGAAGTTGTTGGCCGAGCCGGCTGTTTCGTCCCCACGGCGTTGACGGGTCGCTCGGCTTAGTGTGCTCGCTTGCAAGAGCTTCGGCCGTCTTTCAAGTCGTGCCGTTACAGGCTCGGGGTTGATTGGCCTTTTGGACTCGCCTTTGACCTTATCCCCTACCGATCCCGTTCTTCCCGAAGTTTCCTAGCTTTTTCCTGATTGTACACCTCGAAAGTGTCGCCTCCGAAACTTTGAAGGCGAACGGCTTGCTTGGATTCGTGGAGTGAGCGGATTTGCGTTTTTAGAGCAGCGACCCATGCCGGTTTATCGGCGTGCTTCCCAATCGCTAACTCGCATATCTCGATTTGCAATTCGTATAATTGCTTCCCTTTGCGATCCATGCACCACGACTTGAATTTGTCGTTCTCGAAAAAGAAGGCGGGGCGTAATCTTAGAGCGTCTAACTTGGATGACGGCTTTACCGCCTCCACGCTTGCCTCCTCAAGAGTACGTCGGAGCACACTTTGACAAACATCGCCGATGGACCAGTTGCGCGGCCCATTGTCATTTCCAAGTGTAATGCAATACCGCTTGTCTTCGAGGTTTCTTGGCCGTCTCGGGCCAGACATCTTCAATGTGGGTTATTACGTCAGGGATTGCCTTGCCCCAAACCCTCCGGTCTTCTGACCAGTCGTAGTTTTTGTCGAAAATGGGTATCACGCGATCATTGCCCACGAGCTTCGGAACGGGATTACGGTTTGCCAATGCGTCAATCAATGCCACCCGATCAACGCCACCTTTCGAGCCACCCATTTTGTTCGATTCCTCTTTGCCACGGCGATCCTGTGCGGATACAAAGACCGCATGACTAATGACAATTATGGATAATTGCACTATGAGTCCAAATTGAAAACTTCTCATTTGCGTCCATTTCCATCAAGGGATTCTTCGCTTGGCGAGCACAGCTACAGGCTAAACGTCTCAATCAGGCCAAGGCGAAGGCTCATACCGTTCTGTGAATTTGTACTTAGACCAATGATCCTGCCGCGATGACGGCTGGCTGTACTCCTTGACGGTTTTTTGCAGCGCCTCGTACCTTTCCACCCCCCCGCCATCCATGTGGATGAACAGTTGGTGGCCAGCGTCATCCTTGCCCAGGTAGATGACGTTCGATCCCTCGTAACCGTCCTCATCTGGCGGCTGTGCGAATTTGTGGTTCTTCATTCGTACCCGGTCGCCGGGTATAAGGTTCTTTCGATCGGGATTCGGCGTGTAATACTGAAACCTGCCGCTCATGTTGCTAGGCATCAGGTTGTCGAAGTGCTTGCCGGCGACGTAATCATCGAAATCCTTGGCTTGCTTGTCCCCTTCTTCTTTCGCCAACTGAGCCTCTGCATAGAGGATCAAGCTCTGTACCGCCCTTCTACAGCCGGTCAGATTATGACCGCTGCGATTATTTACGCGGTCATCCAGTCCCTTGGCAACCTTGCCGGGCTTCAACACCCAAGCCCCGTCCTTCTTTTCGTAGTAGTCGTGGGATGGCTCTGCGGTCGAACTGAACCCCATCTTATGATTCAGGGTGACTTCGAGCAATTTCATTCGCAGCTTCAGTTCCTTTTCGGAGATCTGCCCGCTTGAACGCATTTTTTCGAGTTCCGCCCCTGCGATCCTGAGCACCGCCGCCTTTTCAGAGGCGGTTAATGGACGGCCGCCTTCAAGCCTATGTCCGGGGTGACTTGGGTCCGGGATATACTCCGGGTAGATAAACGGCGGCTCCAACCCGCTCGGGTCCGTTCTATTCACCGGGTTATTTCCGCAGTAGCGGTAGAGGTTGGGGTCGCCGGCGTGGAGGCCTTTGGGGTCGTAGCTGGTGAAGCGGCCCATGTCGGGGCTGTAGTAGCGGGCCCCCACGAGGTAGAGATCGAGTTCCTCGTCGAGATAGTAGTTCTGCCGGCCCACGAAGCCGAAGGGCGTGTCGGCGATGTGGCGGGGATCGGTTTGCTGGCCGAAGCTGCGGTAGGCGTAGGGCGTGGGCGTGCCGCCGTCGACGATGAGATCGGTCGAGCCCAGGGCGTCGTAGGTGTGGTACAGGGTGCTGCCGCCGGTCTCGTACTCGCTGATCAGGTTGCCCCAGCCGTCGTCGCTGGAGGTGTAGGTCCACTCGCTGTTGCCCGAGCCGGGGGAGGAAGAACTGCTGGAACTGGAGCTGGAGCCGCTGGAGCTGTCGGTCTCCTGCAAGAGCCGGTCGAAGTCGTAGAGGAAGCTGGTTACCGAGCCGGTCAGCTTCGACACCCGCTTGCCGCGGGCGTCGTAGACCATGCTCACCGTGCCGCCATGAGCTGGGCCTCGTCCATGCGGCCGGTCTCGTCCCAGGAGTAATCCACCGTGGACCACGGCTCCTGCACGAGAGTCAGGTTCCCGCAGTTGTCGTAGACGTAGGTGGTCGTTTCGGTGCTGGAGACCGCGAACTTCATCTGGTTGGCGAAGTCGTGGGTGTAGGTGGTGCGGCCCAGCAGCGAGTCGTCCATGTACAGGCGGTTGCCGGCGGCGTCGTAGGTGTACGTCGTGCCGAAGTTGTTGGCGGGGTCGGGGTTGTTCGTCCGCCACTCGCTTCGGAGCTGGTAGATGGCGTCGTAGCTCCAGGTGGTGACCGTGCCGTTGGCCTCCACCGCCGTGAGGCGATTGCCCACGTTGTCGTAGGTATAGCTGAAGCTGCTGTCGAGCGTCCCCAGCAGGCTGTAGTTCTGGATGCCGGTCAGCCGCCCGGCCGGGTCGTAGGTGTTGGTGACCGTCACGCCGTTGCCCAGGGTCTTGTGCAGGGGGCGGTTGAGCGGGTCGTAGACGGTGACCGTGGCCTGGCCCTGCGGATTGGTTAGGGTGGTGAGATTGCCCTGCAGATCGCGGGTGTAGGTGGTCACGCCGCCGTCGGGATTGGTCATCGTGGCCCGGCGGCCGACCGGGTCGTAGCTGCAGGTGATCGTCTTGCCGGCAGGCGTGATCTGGTTGAGCACGCCGCTGCGCTTGTCGTAGACGAAGCTCGTCGTGCCGGTGGCGTCGCTGAAGGCGATGCGGCGGCCGTCGGTGTCGTAGACGTAGGCGTGCCGCTGCCCGCTGGGATACAACTCCGAGACGAGGCGGTTCATCGTGTCGTAGCCCAGGGTCACGATGATGCCCCGCGGGTCCTGCTGGAAGGTGCGGTTGCCGTTGGCGTCGTAGGCGTAGCTCGTCGTGCGGCCCAAGGGATCGACCTGGGTGAGCATCCGCCCCGCCGCGTCGTAGGACATCGTGGTGATGTGGACCAGGGGATCGGTAATCTGCACCGGCCGGTTGGCGCCGTCGTAGGTGGTGGTGACGGCATAGCCCAAGGCGTTGATCACGGCGATCCGCCGCCCCGCCGTGTCGTAGACGTTGGTGGTGCGGTTGCCGTTGGCGTCCATGGTGGCCAACAGACGGCTGGCCATATCGTAGACGTAGGTCGTGGTGTGGCCCAGGGGATCGGTGACCGCCTGCTTCAGGCCGTTGGCGTAGTAGGTGGTGGTCGTGGAACGGTTCAGGGCGTCGGTGGCGACGTAGGGCCGCCGCGCCTGGTCGTACTGGAAGCTGGTCTGGTTGCCATTGGCGTCGATCTGCGCGATCACCTGGCCGTCGAGGTTGTAGGTGGTGGTGGTGATGCCGCCGCAGGCGTCCTCGACGGCGGTCCGCCGTCCCACGGGATCGTAGCTGTAGGTCGTCAGGTAGCCCAGCGGATCGATCTCGGCCTGCACCAGCCCGGTGGGCATATAGATCTTCTGCGTCGCCCCCAACTGGCTGCCGCGGAAGCTCGACACGCTCGGCTGGAGGTTTTGGGACTGGCTGATGCGAATGCCGGCCTGGCCGCCGGAGAGCGTCGAATCACTGGCCGTGGCCGCAAAGGCGTTGTTCAGGTAGGCGGTCAACTGGCCGCCGATGGAACTCAAGCGGAGTTGGTGCGTTTGGTTGACCGGGGCGACGACCGTGGCCTGGGTGAGCGTCGTGGTGCTGCCGTTGGGGCTCACTTTATTGATGGTCAGCGTGGCGGGCGAACCGGGAGTGAGCGAGGCATGGTAATACGCGCCCTGATTCGTGCCGGAGGGTTGGTAGGCCGCCACCACCCCCACGGAAGGGCCGCTGCTGGGCACTTGCAGCGACAGTTGGGCCGCCACGTTGGGGTCGTTGGGCGATTGCTTGGAGACGATCACACCCAGCGTTGAGCTGGAAGCTAATTGCAGCGATCCGCCGCTGGTAAGGGTCCAATTGCCCGACACCACGTTCCACAACAGGCCGCTGGCCGCCGCCAGCGTCTGCCCGAACCAGCTCAGTTCGTCGGTCGTGTTCCGCCACTGCTGGGCCGAGTCGTAGGTGCGGTCCTCCCAGGAGGTGTCAGCATGGAGGGTCGCCAGAACGTTGCTCACCGGGTCATACATCGTCTGCGTCACGTTCGTGAGGGGATCTTCCACCGCGATCCGCCGGCTCAAGGCGTCCAGCGTGTAGGTCGTGGCCTGGACCAAGGCGTCGATCGCCGACTGGACCTGGTTCAGGACGTCGTACGTCAGCGTGTTCGTCGCGCCGCTGGGATCCGTGCACGACTGCATCAAGTTCAGCGGATCGCGGACGTAGCTGGTGATCAGATTCAACGGAAGCTGTTCCGTGAGCACGCCGCCGGTGCCGTTGTAGGTCGTGGTATGCTGTTCGCCGGCCGGATTCTGCACGCACACCAGGCGGTTGGCGGCGTCGTAGGTATAGGTCGTGGTCCAGCCCATGCCGTCGACCGAGGTCTGGCGGAGGCCGTTATTGTAGTAGGTCGTGCTCGTAACCTCGTTGGCGGCATTGGTGCGGGTGATCTCCCGGCCGACCGCATCGTAGCCGAACCAGATCCCCTTGCCGCTGGGCGGAATCTCCGCATACACCGTGCCGTCGGCGTTGTACTGGGTGGTCGTCGTGCCCCCATCGGGAAGCGTGACCGCCGTCCGTCGATTGGCGGCGTCGTAGGCGTAGGTCGTCGTCATGCCCCGGCATCGGTCCGTGCCGTCTGCCGGCCCGCGGTGTCGTACCCGCTGGTGGTGATCTCCCCCAGCGGATTGGTGACCGACGTCTGCCGATTGGCATTGTCGTAGGCGTAACTGGTGATGTGATTAAGCGAGTCGATGGTCTGCACCAGCCGGCTGGCGGCGTCGTACCCGCTGGTGGTGATGTTGCCCATCGGGTCCTGCACCTGGATCCGCCGATTGGCGGCGTCGTACGAGTAGGAGGTGATCCCTAATTGGGCGTTCACTCCATCTCCAGCAAGCCGTTGGCCAAGTAGCTATAGCTGGTCGGCTGGCTCTTGACGTTCGACATGCCGATCTTGCGATTGGCATTGTCGTAAATCAGCGTCGTCCGCCAATTGTCGGCATCGATGGTCTGCACCAGGCGGCGGCGGCGTCGTACCCGCTGGTGGTGATCTGGTTGAGCGGATCGTGGACCTCCGTCCGCCGGTTGGCGTTGTCGTAGACGTAGCTGGTAATGTGGTAAAGCGGGTCGATCGTCTGCACCAGCCGACCGTCGGGGTCGTAGCCGCTGGTGGTGATCACATTGAGCGGGTCGTGGACCTCGGTCCGCCGATTGGCGTCGTCGTAGACGTAACTGGTGATGTGCCAGAGCGGGTCGATCGTCTGCAGCAGCCGCTCGGCGTTGTCATAGACGCTGGTGGTGATGTTATTCAGCGGATCATGCATTTCCGTCCGCCGGCTATTGGCGTCGTAGACGTAAGTGACCACATGCACCAGCGGATCGGTCACGCGCTGCACTAGGTCGGTGGGCCAGTAGGCGGTGGTGGTGATGTAGCCCAAGGGATTTTGCACGGCTATCGCCCGGTTGGCCTGGTCGTAACTGGTCGTCGTGCGGTGGAGCAGCGGATCGACCACGGCGATCGCCCGGCCGCCCGCATCGTAGAGGGTGGTCGTGATGTTCCCCAGGCCGTCGGTGACGGAGTTCCGCCGCCCCGCACCATCGTAACCGTAGCTCGTGCGGTGGTTTGCCGGATCGTTCACGAGGATCGGCCGGTCGGCCTTGTCGTAGCCCGTGGTCGTGACCTCGTTCTCGGCGTTCGTCTCCAGGGTTCGCCGCCCGGCCGCGTCGTAGGTGAAGGTTGTGGCATGCCCCAAGGCGTCGATCGTCGCCCATACCCTCTGCAGGACATCGAACACAGTGGTCGTCGTCTCGCCCAGCGGATCGGTGACCGCTATCCGGTTGCCCGCCAGATCGTAATCGTAGTTCGTCGTCAACAACAACGGCGTGACGCTCGTCTTCAACCGCCGGTCGCCGTCGTACCTGCTGGTCCAGACGTTGCCCAGCGGGTTCTGCCGGCGGATGCGGTTATTCGAGGCGTCATAACCATAAGTGGTCATGTGGGTTAAGGGATCCTCGACGCTGACCAGGCGATTATCCTTGTCGTAGCTGTTGGTCGTGACGTAGCCCATCGGCGTGACGGTCGTCCTCAGGTTGCCGTTGGCGTCGTAGGTGAAACTGGTGCGGTTCCCCGGGATCGGTCTGGGCGATCATCCGCCCGTCGCCGTCGTACGCATAGGTGGTCGTTTCGCCCGCGCCGTCGGTCAAGGTGGTCAGCCGCCCGTTGAAATCGTAATCGTAGCTCGTCGTGTTGTCGTTGGCGTCGGTCATCTGCGTGAGGCGGTTGACCTGGTCGCGGACATACGTCGTCACTTTGCCCAGCGGATCGGTCACCAGTTGCAACTGGTTGTTGTCGTCGTTACGCATAGCCGGTCGTTTCGCTCGCGCCGTTGGTCATGCTCTGCCGCCGCGCCAGCGAGTCGTAGGTCCAGGTGGTGAGATCCGACAAGGGATCGGTGAGCTGCGTCAATTGCCCGCGGGCATTGTAGTCGTAGCCGGTCGTCTGTCCCGTGGCGTCCAGCAGCGCCGTGCGGTTGTACCGGACCGTCCCACGGCAGCGTCGTGCAGTTGCCGTTTTCATCGACGATCTGCGTGGGCCGGGCAGTGCTATCGTACTCGAAGCTCAGCACGCCCCCTTCGGGCTTCTGGATCGTTGCCAGACGTTGGACGTTGTTCCCGATCAGGCCGGTGTAGGTGAAGTTCGTCGTGTAGTTCCGCCCGTCGGTTATCGACAGCAGTTGCTGCTTGTTGTCCCAGACGTAGGTCGTCAAGATCCCCTCCGGCGTCATGACCGAGCCGACGTTTCCATAGGTATCCAGGGTGAGCGTCGTGCAGTTGCTCCGCGGATCGATGATCAACCGCGTCTGCGAGTTGGGATACTGGAACTGGGTCAGCTCGTTCTGCGGCGTCAGCACGCTCGTCAACCGCCGGCAGCAGTCGTAGCCGTACAGGGTAATGTCGCCCTGGGGGTTCTGCCACTGCTGTAGCAGGTGCTGATTGTCGTAGACGAGGGTTGTCACGCATTCGTCGGGGCTCGTCACCGCCACCAGGTTTCCCCAGCCGTCGATGCTGAAGCTGTCACCCGCCCCGCGCTGTCGGTAACCGTAGAAAGATTCGCCGCCCACGTAGGAGAAGACCGTCTGGTCGGGAGAAGGGATCAACGATCTGCTGTACTCGCCCGCAGCCCCCTTCGCGCACGATCTGCCAGCGCAGGGGATTCTCGTTGCTGTCGGCCGCCCCGCGCAGTTCCATCAGCAGTAGAGGGAATCCCCCTTGGACCTCCTGGATCTCCTGGCGATAAAGCCCCGTCCAGCCATAGCCGTATCCATTCTCCTGCTGGGAGAAACTGTTGTAGTAAAAAAACACCGGCGGATCGCTCACGTCGCCCGCCGGCGTCCGCAACGAGACCACGAGGTTGCCGTTGGTGAGATTGACCTGTCCTGTCCCCGCCACCAGCCCGCTGTTGCTGCCGCAATCGGCCGACTGCAGGTTGAACCACCGCAACAGATCATGCACCACCTGCTGGGCCCGGTCCAGGGCGTTCACCCCCCCGTTCGGCGCGAAACGCGGCGCCGCCAGCGACCGCGGCTGGTTCGGCCCCGCCGTAGGCTGCCACGGATCGCACCAGCCCTCCAGATCCAGCTTGCACAAGGGCGGCTGCCGTGCCCACCCCTCCGCCTCCGGATACTCCACCGGCTCGCCCAGGTACGGCTAGGCGTAGGCCGCGCATCGCACGTTCCGCGTGTAACCCAATTCCCACGTATCCTCGCACGAACAGGACGAGGAACTGCTCGACGAAGAGGAACTACTTGAGGAAGAGGATCTGCTGGAAGAGGATCTGCTGGAAGAGGATCTGCTGGAAGAGGATCTGCTGGAAGAGGATCCCTTGGAACTCCCGGAAGCAGACGACAAACTGCCCGAAACGGCGGAAGCGGAGGACGAGGCGCTCTCGAGGAAGAACTGCTGAAAATGGACGGCGGCCCAGAAATGGAAAAAGAACCGCTGGAACTCAGCGACGAGGAACGAGACCCGCTGGAACTGGACGAACTGGAACTGGACGACGAACTGCTGGAACTGGACGAACTGCTGGAACTGGACGACGAACTGCCGCAACCGCGGTAGATCAGGCTGAATCCGTTGGGCTGCGTCTCCGTCCACGAGCCGTCCGCGTTCTCCACCAACGCGTTGCGATCCAGATCCTCGGGAACGCCCACTCCGTCGTCCAACCCGTATCCCAGGCATACCCCCGAACCCTTGGTCAACGTATAAGAACCGCTGCTGGTAGTTTTTCCGCCCATCGATCCACCTTCCCTCTCTGCCATCGTTCGTCGCCGCCAGACCGGGAACCAACGCCCCGCAAACCTCCGCGGCCAACACGCAACGCGCTCCTCCGGACACGCATCACACCCACGATCCTAACCCCCCGCCACCGCCGCCTCCAGCCGAGTTCCCGGGCCATTAACAAGCTTCCTGCCACGTGCACTCCGACGCAGGCCGTAATCCCACCCGCATCGTTTCGCGGCCCAAGAAAAGGACACCCCCTTTCCTCCCACACGACTCCAATTCTAAGTGCCAGTCCACCGACCGAGCAATATCGATACTGCCGTCTGCGCCCTGCGATTCTTCAACGACTCTGGGATTCAATTGGCGGACTACTGTAATTGACTTCTGCGTGACACTCGGGTATTGTTTGCGTTCATCTTCTTCGGCATATCGGAAGGAACTCAGATTCAGGGAATTCGCTTATCTGGAATACCTCGGAAATGAAAACGGCAGCACTCGATCATTGCCTTTGTCTGTTCCAGCGACCGCCTTTGCTGTTGCTGAACCCGCAGCCGAACCTCGTGCCGGGTGGCCGCTGCTCGGTCCAGGTCCTCCAGTCCCCATGCCACACCCGACATGCCGAATGGGCAATCGGCCACAACTTGCTCGAGGGTTCGCACGCCATCCGGGACGATCAGAACCTCACAGCCACACAGAGCTGCCAGCATTGCCAGAAAGGAGTTGTGGTCGTAGCAGATAAAGCGGCGGCAGCGATTGAACATCTCGATCAGGTAGGAATCGCCGCCCCGGCGTGCATAATCGTCGATGCACAAGGCATCCGGCCATTCGTCCAGCCAGCTGCCGCGCGGCTTGTCATTACCCTTGCGAATGACGTAGCAGGCCCCCTCCCTCGCCAGTCCGTAATCCATGAAATGCGAGTAATCCCGGTATGCAGTCAGCAGTCCGCGAACCGTGTACTGCGGGTCAACATGGTACGCCGTAGACCAGAGAAAGATCAATTCGTCATCGGCGTACTTGCCGTCGCCCCATATTACTCCAGGCGTGTTCAGAATCCAGCGGACCACGTACTTGCCGCCAATCGGACGCCCCGGCGGCCCTTCGGGGTAAATGACCACCGTGTCGTCTGGTGCCTTGCCGCAGCCGAGCATGTACGTCTCCTCGCCCAGGTAGGCAAGGTTTCGCGCCAGCGAGTAGAGGGCGACAATACCGCCTATACCCTCGTTGTATGGGCTTACTCGCCAGACGACGAACTTCATTTCTCCACTCCCAACCGAATGGCAGATACCTGTTTCGCACGACAGGCCCTGCTGGATACCAATGTGACTGTTGTCGCCTAATGTATGGACATAAAAAGACCCATCGCCAACCCAAGTGGTTTGCGGTGGGCTCTAGCCGATACCTGCCCGTGAGGGCAAGCCCTGCCGGATACCGTTCAATTTGTCTCAACCCGGTTCTCGCTCCGTCCGGTCGGCGGAAAGAACTCCGGGGCGGCCGTTCCTAAGCTGCTCGGGTCAATAGCCGTGGTACCAAGGACATTGCGGCCGCACGTGGCCCATGTGCCTGTCCACATCCGACAATAGCTGCTGGGACGGGGGCGTACGGGAAAATGTTCCGTGTTTCATCGTTCGGCCATTACCTTACCGCGCAATCCATCGGTTCTCAATCCGGGTTTTCAGGCCACTTGGAGATTCTCTTGGCGGGCGGGAAATCGGACCCATCTTCCCGTTTTCGGTCACTTGTCGAACCGCTCCACCTTGTGGCGGATGTTCTGGATCGTTCCATCCTGGACGCTCAATTTGATGGCAAACTTACCAAAAAAACGCGGCCTCAGAACCTGCGGCAGTTCGTGTTCGATTACCTGCCGAAGTTGCTGGAGTTTCTTGGCATTGCCCGACGCGGATTCCTTCGAGTCCATAGCCTTTCCTCCCACTTCTTGGGTGTCTGGGGATTGTTGGAGCCGGTCCACTCTTCCCGCGTCGGCAGAGGGACCGCCGGTCGCCAAGCGAGAGCAACCTGCCCTATAGGGTTAGCGTGCCGAAAAACTAACGATCCGCGCAATTCCACAATCCACAAGACAACTGGATTGAAAAAGGCCTCGTAATTGTCGTCCCGTCTAAAGGGAGTTTCCCCACTCGATGCGCGACCCGCATTATGCTGTCGATAACAGGTGCGCCGTGTACAGCGAGTCTTGGCAACCACGTACAAAATAATAAGGTCGCCTCCGATTCCTTGGCATCTCCATGGGCCTCTCTTCACCGTTCCTGGCTCACTGGTCCCTGAACGAAGTCTCAATCTCGAAATGTTGCGCGTTAGCCGCCGAGGGAGTTCAGGGCATGAATCGCCTCAACATTGTTCGGATCAAGCCGGACAGCCGTTTCCCAGGCGAGCTTGGCCTCGTCACAACGCCTCAGCGCGTTCAACGCGAAGCCAAGGTGTAAATTAGTTAAAGCAGAATCTGGACGATAAGACAATGACGTTTTCAATTCCTCCACCGCATGCGGCATACTGCTTCGACCGGAGATAAACCAGTCCCAGGTTATGATGTGCACTGCTGTCATCTGGGGCAATCTCCAAGAGCTTCTGCAAGGCAGCTTCCGCCTCTTCAAGTGTTCCATGGTCATAAAGGAATTGGCATTGTGCGTCCCGCAGGTCCATGTCTTTCGGGGAGGACGCGACCGCTTCTCGCAGCAATCGCGCCGCCTCCGCCTTTTTTCCGCTGTGGACTGCACAGTATGCCTCAAATAAGCGAGCTAGGGCAAGCAACGGCGGGTTGTGTGTGCCTCGCACACAGAGCTCTCGCACCATGCCCGGAAGCGCATCCATCTTCCCCTGTCTAAGAAGCGCGTGGCCTAGACCGCACCATCCGCTCCGATAATCAGGCACGGATTGCACGACCTGGCGCCACTGATCTTCCGCCTCTTGCCATTCACCTAGACTTTGATATACCAGCGCCAGGTTGTGGTGCGCCTTGAAGCCTGTAATCCCTATGTCAACGCTAGAAAAACACCTCTTCTGGCCGCCATTCAACACCCGCAAATACGACTTTTCGGCGTTGCGAAACCGTCCGAAATGTTGGTGCAGTATCGCTTCGCGGAAGAGAAGCTCGATGTCATCCGAGAACAGCCCTCGCCCGTGGACACACGCCTCCCACGCCTTTGCATACTCTTCCATCTGGCAATAGCTGCCGACAAGCAATGCGTATGCCTTCCGCAAGTGCGATTCCGCAGGCCTCGAAATCGCAATACAGCGCGTCAGCCATTGAACCGCCTGGGCGTGCTCGCCAGCGTCGGCAGTGGTCATCCCGAGATTGAATAGCACAAATGGGTGGTCCGGCGCTCCCGAAGGTCCAAACTGAGAATTCTGCAATCGCGGGCGAGCTTCCTTTTGCGTCCTTCGGCTGTATTGTCTGCTCCAGAATGAACCACGTGGATGTCGGTGAACACGACTTCGCCCTGGATCGCGCGGATGCTGGGCAAGACCTGCTCGTGGATTCTGCCTTCAAACCGTATTTCGGGCAGGTTGCGAAACAATTTCACGTGATCTACAACCGTCTTCTCATAGCCCGAAGACCCGTCGGCGGACGGACAATGCACCTGCATCACGTAGCCTATGATTCCCGGCGCGTGCGACCCGCACGCGACTTCTCGGAGCCTCCGTCCGTTTGCGGCATCAATCGTGTCGTCCGAGTCCATCCAAAACACCCATTCTCCCTTGGCATGCTGCAATGAAGCGTTTCGTGCTTTCGAGAAATCGTCGCACCATGGAAAGTCGTAAACGTGCGCACCGCAGCGTCTGGCTAATTCAGGGGTCTCATCGACGGATCCCGTATCGACAACGACCATTTCATCGACCCATGGCCTGATGCTATTGAGACACTCCTCAATCGTACGCACGTTATCTCGAACGATCATGCATAGCGACAAACGAGCGGGTGTGTTTCCCGACTGGATCGCGGCCGGGACGGAAGCCGATCTCCGCTCCTCTCGCTCAGGCCGGCCAACATCCAAATCCGAAACACGGGATTCGCCATCGCCGGACCGCGCAAGCTTTTTCCGAAATAGTTGCTCGTTTCGTCGAAACAACTTCGGTGCGTCAATTCCACTGTGGCACAAAGTACAGCTGCCAAAGTGGTGCACAAACGCGTCGCACGCAATCACGGCTCGGTAGCCGGCTTGGATGGCCCGCAGGCAATAATCGTCATCTTCGAACATTCCGATCCCGAAACGCTCGTCCAGCAAACCAACCCGCTCGATGACTTCTCGTTTGATTAACATGCAGAACCCCACCAGCCGGTGGGTATCCACGTAATGCCCGTCAAATGACTTGCCGCGTTCCCAAGCGAACCCGTCGAGATCACCCATTTGTCGATAGCTCACCGGCACTTGTTGCACGCCGCTGACGTTGTTCGAGCAAGGCCCAACCACCCCTACTCGCGCGTCGCTCTGAAGAGCCCCCAAGAGGCGACGCAGCCAACCGGTTGTAACAACACAGTCATTATTCAGCAGCAGCACATTTTGACCTTTTGCCGCGTTTATGCCCTGATTGCAGCCAGCCGGAAATCCACGATTGGTGCTGTTGGCAATTACCGTTACATTCGAGAGCCCCCCAAGATAAGAGAGCGTGCCGTCGGTCGAGGCATTGTCGACGACGATTAGCTCGACGGGCTCATCGGTAACGCGCCGAATGCTCTCGATGCAAAGCTGCGTGTAGGGCAGCTGATTATGCGTCAATATGACAATCGACGTCAGTGGGAGGTCCTCTGCCGCAGTCGGACCGGCGCGAAAGACGAATTGCTGAGGCACGCGTTCTTCGACCTGTGAGGCGTCGACCCTTGCTGGTACCGCAGCTCCCAGATCCACACTTGCCTGGGCGGTTGCCTTCGAATCCGCGGGATGTGGCTCGAAACACGGAAGCCATTCCTGGATCTGAAAATTGGCGCGGTAAAGGGCTTTTTCAATTTCGCGACGCGTGAAATCTCGAATTGTCTCCGGGCCGGTCGCCATGCCTGCAGCACCCATCCACTGACCGCGCTCGATCGATGTCACAGGTCTGCAGTGGCGAAGATTCGGCACACGAGCCACAAAGTGTCCTTCGGGTTGCAGGAATTGGCGGACCCTCTTGAGCATTCCCCAAGGGTCCCGCAGCTGCGATAGAATGCCACATACAATGCAATCAAACGTGCCGGGAGCAAAATCACATCGGGATGATTCGCAATCGTCGACGATGACTTGGTCCAAATGAGGCCTGGCCACCGCCGCCAACGACTCGTTACGTTCGATTCCGACGGTACGTAGGCGTTGACGAAGGGCGATTGCGCATGCCAATTTGCCACTTCCACAGCCGATGTGCAGAAGCGATCGCGCTGTGGCTGGCACCATAGAAAGGATCACATCGTCGGGACAAACGATGGCACTAGTGCATATCTTCATTCGTCACTCCTTGAGCCGCGTCCGTATTCTTCGGACCGTTGAACTGTGTCGCATTTGGGAATTGTGCGGAGGTCTGCCCCATCGCGGAGACCGCTGCTATGGTTGGAGGGAGGCCGCCGGCGGAGTGGGGATTATATGTTCTGGCATCACTGGCCTCGAACCACTTGCCCGGAAATTCGGCAACTTATGGGCCATCATAAACAACCAAGGACAAGTCATATTGCCCAACGGGGATGGAAGTGATCTTCGGAGGGCGAAAGTAGATGACCCCGGCGGGCCCCTGGACCGTCCGGTGCCAGTGGACCCCGTAGTGTCCGAACAGATCGTATTATCACAAGTAAGGACAATGTGCAGCATCGGAGTTGTTTTCGTCAGGGCTCGATCTGGATGACAGCGCTTTGTGATTATCACACTTGGTGACAATGCGTTTCCTTGTCGTTCTTTGTATAACGTGGTCGTCGCGCCCTGACATCGCCGATCGCTTTCAGAATGCCGATACCCACGACGCTGCTTAGTTGTGGATCCCTCAATTGCTCGCCAAGCTCCCATCGGTCTACGTCACCGCTATGGTTGCGACGAACTAATAACGTTCTGTGATTGCCACGGCCGCCGAGACTCATGGATTGAACCAGCATCGAGCAACGAAGTCAATCTGAGTTTCCAGGCCAGACCTTGTTTAGTCGGCAACATCGCGGGCAGACAAGGGCTTCCTTTCTAGTTTCGCATGTATCGGGTGACACGTAACACTGCAGGCGTGCCGATGAGCCCGTGTTCTTGGCCCGAAAACTTAGATTGAAAACGAAGAGGATCCTCCGATACAATGCAGCGTCTCGACTGGCAGCTTTTTTCCCCGTGCCCAAGAAGGTGGCCCCGATATGTTCTTTGTTGACGATGTCTTGACGGTTGACTCCGTGATCGACCGACGCACTCGCAGTATCCTCTGCAGGCTTACCTGCCCCGCGGGCAGGCTTGTACAGCCCGGTGATTTTCTGACGGCGGCGATTTCCAGCCGCGACGCACAGATCCTTGACGTGCTCGCACAATCACTGCAACCGGGCGCCTTGTTGGCCAGCGTAATACAGGAGCTTGGCACGGAAGACGGCGGCGGGCAATCTCCGGAATCCGGCCCCTGGGATCGTAGCCGTTTTTCACTAGAGGCGGTTGCTGCCCTGAAGGATTTCCAACAAGCGATCGTGAGGGGTGACGTTCCCGCTGAGCTGCACTTGGAGTGCCTACTTCAGTGCGTGGTAGGTCACTTGCCGGCCGAGGACGGGGGGGCCTGGGCGAGCCTGGATCGCAGTCGTGCCAGAGAGCTATTGCAGCGTCAGATTGAGCAAGCCGCAGGCAATTCCCGCGCGTAGTAAAGCGCCGGAGCTGGCCGAGGAGCGGTTCACCAGGCCCGATTCGGAACGTGACGGGGAATCAGTTTGGCTTGCGACGGACATTCCCCCTTGCGAAAGCCTCACGTATCGCGCGCGAACGATGGCCACCTCGCATGATTCACCCCTGGATGGCGATCCTCAGTATGAAAAAGTGTTTGACCAGTTGGCGCGATCGCTTTACAGGTCGCATGGCCACGTCATATTGGTTGGTGACCCGGGGGTCGGGCACCTGGTCGTTCTAGCGGAATTCGCGCGGCGAGCGGCGGCGGGCCGTGTTCCGTTCTTAGCAGCGGCTAACATGCTCCTTATTAATTGCCGCTACGTTGTCCCTGAGGAAAGCCGGGATCGTCTGCTCGCGATTCTTGCGCGGCTCGGAAATCAGGAGAACATCGTGCTGTGCTTGGACGGATTACGCTCGCTTCTCAGAACCGCTCAGGGGACGAGCAATTGCAACCTTCTTCTTTCCGCACTGCAACGGGCTCGGTGCCGAGTGATCGGTGTTCTGGGAGCGACTGAGTACGAGGAGAGCTTTGCGACCAATCCGGATGCCATCGAGTTGTTCACGAAGGTCTCGCTCCATGAACCGGAGATCCCGGTGGCTGAGAGAATCGTCAATTGCTGCCTGGCCGGACTGATTCAGCGATTCACGGTGGAGTTCGACGAACACTGTGTTAGGACGGCGGTCGTTCTCTCCGCCAACTACATTCTCAACGAACGGCTTCCCGGCAAAGCCCTGAAGCTTCTGCGCCGGGTGTGCGAGAGGGTCGATTACGAGCGGACCCAGCTTGGAAGGGAAAGCACGCGCGTTACGCCAGCGCACATATTGAGCGCGGTGGCCGACTCCAGCGGGGTGCCTGAGGAAACGCTTCGCGGCATTGCCGAAAAGAGCGACTATCGAGGGAGCCTCAGCGAGTTGATCTTTGGACAGGAGCACGCCGTGGCGGAGGTGGCGACGGAGCTCGGGCTCATTAAGGCGGGGCTTACCGATCCGACAAAACCGGCTTCGGTCATGCTGTTCGTTGGCCAGACTGGCACCGGCAAAACGGAAATGGCGAAGGCCCTCGCACGGTTTTACTCCACGTCGAAGCGGCTTCGAAGCTATACCCTTGAGAACTTCTCAGAACCTCATAGCGTGGCGGGCATTATTGGCGTGCCTCCCGGCTACGTCGGACACGACCAAGGCGGCCGACTGGTGAATGACTTGAACTCCGATCCGTATTGCGTATTCCTTCTCGATGAGGCGGATAAGGCGCATCCCGACGTCCTGCAGCCCTTCTTGAACCTGTTCGACGAGGGGTGGATTCGCGATCAGAAGGGGACGGTGGGGTATGCGGACAAGGCGATCTTCATCCTCACGACCAACGTGGGGCAGAGATTGATTAGCGACCTGGCGACATCCGGGAAGGACGTCGCCGAGATCACAAATCGCATGAAGGAAGCCCTTTCGCAGATCCGGCACAGCAAAGCGAACCGCCCGGTGTTCGCTCCGGAGTTCCTCGCGCGCGTCAAGCGAATTGTCGTCTTCATGCCGCTGGACAAGACGGCGATGGTACGCATCGGCGAAAAACTGCTAATCGAGGCGCAGCGGTCTTGGCAAGAAAAGCGTGGCAAGCGACTAGCGGTTTCGGCGGAGCTGATTCAACGGATAGCCGACCGGTCGTTTGAACTCAATGAACAATCGAAAGGAAAGGAAGGTGGGCGGATCGTGCGCAAGCTGTTTTCTGACGTGATCGAGGCACCGGTCCAGCGGAGGGTGAGCGAAGACCCCGACGCCTACCGAGCGTGCGACATCGTATCCGTGGAGTATGCCGGTCAGTCCGAAGCAGAGTCAACTTGCATGAAAGTCACGGTGCGGTTTTGCAACGACGAGTGACTTATTGGCACCGTCAGGTTGGTCGTGGAGAACATTGAGGTTCTACTCGTACGCGTGCGGAAGGGGGCTTTTGTGGCAAACGCGAATGGCAACTGGGCGGTCGGAATCGGTTACGAAGTCGGAGTTGTGTGGGAGGAAAGGGGGGTGTCCTTTTCTTCGACCGCGAAACGATGCGGGTGGGATTAGCCGGCGTTCCAATACGTCAGGGAATCGACGTGAGGGTGCGCAAGATAATCGCCGGGGATTCGGCGATTCCTGAGCAACTTTGGTGAGGCTTGTCAATAAAAATCCCCTCGGAGAGCCTGATCACTTGATCGAGGTTCCCGAGGGGTGTACTCCTGGATGTTACCAGCATCCCGGAGTACTCTGCCTTGTATCATAATTTGCCTTGCAATGCCAGTTTCTGGGCGTTTCTTTTTTCGATCGACCAAGACCTTGCCAACAACGCCCGCCAGAAGGCATGTCCCTGCGGCGGCCGGTTGCACTCCGCCAAGTATCCCCGCAAGCCCCGCGGCAGCGATAATCTCCCTGAGCAATACGGCTACAGGCTCAGCTTCTGTTGCGATCGGGACGGTTGCCGCAAGAGGGTGACGCCGCCATCGGTACGGTTCCTCGGCCGGAAGGTTTACCTCGGCGCCGTGGTCGTCCTGGTCGCGGCCATGCGGCAGGGGCCCTCTCCGCGGCGGGTCCGCGAGCTTTCCCAACTCTTCGGCGCCGACCGTCGAACGATCGCTCGCTGGCAGGTCTTTTGGCAAGAACATTTTCCGCAGACGCGGTTCTGGAAGGTCGCGCGCAGCCGCTTCGTGCCGGCTGTGGCGATCGAGATCCTTCCGCTGTCGCTCCTGGACGCCTTCTCTCGGCCGCGACGATCCCTGCCAGGACTGGGGCCGGCTGCTGCTGTTTCTCTCGCCGATCACGATCACCGGGGGCCTGGCGATCGCGGTTTCCCGCTGATCCGCGGCCCGCCCGCAGAAGACACTCCTCGACGGTCCCGGCGGACCAGGGTATCTAGGGATGTGACAGTCGTTTTCACCCCTTTTCCCTTTTTCGAGGAGACATGATGACCCAAAAATCCGATCCATCGACCGCGGCCCTGTGGGCACGCTTCCGCTTCTCCGTGGTGGGCTCGCTGTTGAGCGCGCCGCCTGGGCAGGGAGAACTCAAGGCCGCTCTCCAATCCCTTGCCGCCAAGACTTGGACGCATCCGGTCAACGGGGACGAGGCCCATTTCGCGACCGCCACCATCGAGCGCTGGTACTACACCGCGCGGCGCGAGAAGGACGACCCCGTGGGCGTCCTGCGACGCGCCGTGCGCAAGGACTGCGGCAAGGTGTCGCTGGCCGCGGAGCAGATCGAGCATCTGCTGAAGCAATACGAGGACCACAAGCACTGGACCTACCAGTTGCACTACGACAACCTGGCCGCGGCGGTGAAGGCCAAGCCCGCCATGGGCCCGCTGCGCTCGTATTGCACCGTGCGGCGGTACATGCAGGCCCACGGCCTGGTGCGCCAGCCGCGCCTGCGGCCGAAGGGCCGCCCGGGCGAGGTCGTTGCCGCCGAGCGACGCGAGAACCGGGAGGTCCGCAGCTACGAAGCCGAGTACGTGGGGTCGCTCTGGCACCTCGACTTCCATCACGGCTCGCGGAAGGTCCTCACCGCCCGCGGCCAGTGGCAGTGCCCCATCGCCCTGGCCATCCTCGACGACCATTCGCGACTCTGCTGCCACCTCCAATGGTACCTTTCCGAGACCGCCGAGGACCTCGTGCATGGACTCTCCCAGGCGATCCAAAAACGCGGCCTGCCCCGCGCCCTCTTGACCGACAACGGCGCGGCGATGGTGGCCGAGGAGGTGGGCGAAGGTCTGCTGCGGCTGGGGATCGTCCACGAGAAGACGCTGCCCTACAGCCCCTACCAGAACGGCAAGCAGGAGGTCTTCTGGGCGACGCTGGAGGGCCGCCTGATGGAGATGCTCGACGGCTGCGCGAGCTTTCTCTGGACTTCCTCAACGAGGCCAGCCAGGCCTGGGTAGAGATCGAGTACCACCGCGCCGTGCACCGCGAGACCGGCCGTTCCCCGCTGGAGCGTTTCGCCCAAGCCCCGGACGTGCTCCGCACGAGTCCCACGAGCAACGCCCTCCGCGACGCCTTCCGCCTGGAAAGCAAACGTCGCCAGCGGAAGAGCGACGGCACGATCTCGGTGGAGGGCGTACGTTTCGAGGTCCCGGCCCGCTTCCGCCACTTCCAGGACGTCTCCGTGCGTTACGCCCGCTGGGACCTCGGCCGGGTCGATCTCGTCGATCCCCGCAACGGCACCGTCCTGGCCCCCTTGTATCCGCTGGACCGCACGGCCAACGCCGATGCCCGCCGGCCGTTTGTCGGGCCACCTTCGCAAGAGATACCCGCCGTCAGCGGCACGGATCGCGACAAGCCGTTGCCGCCGCTGTTGAAGAAGATCCTCGAAGAGTATTCCGCCACGGGACTGCCGCCGGCCTACCTGCCCAAAAATCCCCCTGCCGAGAAAGGAGAGGCATCATGAACGCCAAGAAACTGCTTTCCCTGTGGGGGCTGAAATGGAACCCCTTTTCGTCGGAACTGCCCAGCGAGGCCCTGCTGGTGACGGCCAAGATCGAGAGTTTCGCCTGGCGCGTCGAACAGTTGGTCCAGGAGGGAGGCTTCGCCCTGATCTCGGGCGAGTCGGGGACCGGCAAGTCGGTGGCCTTGCGGATCGTGGCCGAACGTCTGGCTGCGCTCCGCGACGTAGTGGAGCGGCCACAGTCGGCGATTTTTACCGCGAACTGGGCGATATTTTCTCGGTGAAGCTCAGCCCCTTGAACCGCTGGGGCGGATTCAAGGCCCTCCGCGAGCGCTGGAGGGCGCACGTGACCTTTCTATCGGCCACCCGCGGGCCGGGTGGCCATAGGGTGAGGGGATGCGCCGTCGGTAGATGCGATAAGGCGCCGGGAGGGCGAGTTTGGATCGCGGATGCACGCTTTCTGACGGCTAAGAGAGGTATGCAGGTTATGATGCCGCGGAAAAGGCCTGATTTGACGTGGCAGGCTGGCAGAGAGCCGTCTCGATCCGCGGACGGGCAGGCAGCCGGGCAAGAGCCCCGTCGCCTACCAAGTATTCGCGGCCGCGTCGGCCGCCATCGTGTCCCACTCCTTGTTTCGCACCCAGATGAAGGCGCACTTGGCCGCGCCAAGCAAGAGTGATGCACATCGAAGTGTTCGTGATCCACTGGCCCGAAATTCGACGTTGTAGTCTCGCTCTGACTCTCTATTCTGGAAGGCAGAGAGTCAAACGTGCCGTCGCGGCGCACAAGGCACTGCGTACGGGGTTGCCCCGAGTAGGCGATCCCGGAGGGAACTCGAAGAAAATGGATGCCACATACAAGGCAATCCCGATTGCAGACATGCCGCTACCGCACATTGCCAAGCTTCCCGATGCGGAACTTGCCCAGCTTGATGCGGCGGCACTGCACCTCAGGGTGGCGGCAGGATTGCCTGGCACCGAGGGATTTGAGATCCCGCCGCTGCAGTCCCTCCTGGATCGGATCGCAACACTTGTCGGGGTTTGCACCCGGGAGCGTTTAGACGAGTACGAGCGGCAGCCCGCGGCGTACGAACATTCCGCAGGCATTTTTCGCATGGCCGTGATGGCCGATGTCCTACAGCGCCGCGTGGGGATGCGATATAACCCCGCTCTGATCTGCGAGCCAGACCCGAGCCACCGCTGGGACTTGCACGGGTTTGAAGACTCGCGGAACCTGTTTATTCATGGCGTGGTGAGCGGCCACGGCGGGACCTGCACATCGATGCCGCTGATGTACTTGGCCGTGGGACGGCGGCTCGGTTACCCGCTACGCCTGGTCCTGGCGAAGGCACACCTCTTTGTGCGTTGGGAAGAGACCGGCGGCGAGCGCTTTAACATCGAGGCCACGACGACGCGCGGGTTGAACACGTTTTCGGATGATTACTACCGCAAGTGGCCGCTTGAGATTACGGAAGATGAGAGCGCCGCAGGATATTATCTGGCGTCGCTTTCGCCTCGCGAGGAGTTTGGCCTGTTTCTCTCTCTTCGCGCCCAGTGCTTGTTTGCCAACGGCAGAGCAACGGATGCGGCGAAGTGTTATGCCGCGGCTGGCATACTTCATCCTTGCAACATTGATTACCGCCGCAGTTTTCTTTTCTGCATGAAAGTTCATCGAGATGGCGGCCGCTCTTACCGCCCCGCGGCAGGTGAGAGCGGTCGCGTCGCAACCACCCCCAGCCGGCACGCCGCCTTTGAAGGCTTTATTGTAACGGCTTTTCCATCGAAAGGGAGAAAACCATGTCTTGCAAACTCGAAAGTGACCGCCTGCACCGCTTCGCCCAACGGCTGACGCAATGCACGACCAAGCCGCGGCGACTAGCTGCGGCGCGAGTGGGGCGCCTTGTGGAATTAGTAGAGAGACAAAGGGGGCAGAACGATTTCAAAAATCGTTCTGCCTCCACGGGGACGACGAGCTTCGTCTCCGACAAGCGTAGCGCCGTGACGCTCCAGACCACGCCCGCCGGCTTCCGCAGCTTCGGCTGCCAGACCACGCAAATCTCCCCCAACTCGAACTTCGCCTTCGTCGGGTGGCAGGGCTCCTATCAGGACGCTGAGTTTAATCTTTACTTGACCGGAGCCCGCTACTATAATCCTGAGACGGGACGCTTCACTAGCCCCGATCCCAAAGGACTCGACGCTGGCGACACCAACCTGTATCGCTACTGCGGGAATAACCCGACGAATGGGACGGACCCGAGCGGGATGCTGGCTGCGGAGCCTGAAGCGGTGAGACGCACGCACGAGTTCCCAGCCGGGGAACTACTATGGAAGCTCATAACACTTCAGAAAGAAAAGGTGGCTGGTTTCTTCGCCAGGTTCACCCCGCGTGAGAAGTGCCCCACTTGTAAGAAAATTGTGTTCGTGCAGATCGTGAAGTCAGTGCTTGTTAAGGACGGGAAGGAAACGGTATTATATCCGGGCACCCGCGAAGAGCTTAAGAATCCTGAGTGGAAGAAGTATTGGGACCAATTTCTGACAAAAGATCTGTGGCGGGTCGATATCCGCAAAGATGCCAAGTGGCCGTTTCCGCACGTCGTGAAGAACGCTCAGAACGATTGGGAGGGGGAGTTCAAAGACCCAAACGAGACGATCCACCAGAACGAGGTTGGAAATAAGCCGAAGGACGGCAAAGGGGTGCCCGCCCGGTTCACAGACGAATCAGCGCCCGGCCCTATGTCGTGGGCCGGTCAGGGAGACATCAAGAAATCATTCGAAACCTACGCTGTCTGCATCGAGACGGGGGAGGTCCACGGCGGAATTTCCTGGGGATACAGCCTTGCCGACAAGGAAGGATCCGAACTTTTGTTCACCGGAGGGACGGAGAATGACCTTATCACCAAGCCCTCGCAGCACTTGCTGGACGCTCTTGCGAAATGGAATGCGCTTGCGAAACAGAATGCAGCCTCGGGCTGGATCGAGTTTCAAGTGCCAAACAAGTAGGCATTTTATGCCACGTAGTGGGCAGGGGGCGGACTATCGAGAAATGTCGCAGGATAAGTAGCGTGTAGCACCGGGGCGATTGACTGCGACAACAGTCGGCAGTCGGCTATCTTATATTCAGCGAGACGTTTTTAGGCACTGGCGTCGTGTGTCAGGGCCGTTATTAATTGAGGAGATCCGACCCATGTTCCGGAAAAGATGTGCTTTGGCTTTGGTGGCCGTTGCCGCACTCGGCAGTCTGACCCTCGCGACAGCCGAGGAACCAAAGGCCGCCAACGTCGCGAACACCATCGGTATGAAACTGACGCTCGTCACGTCGGGCGAGTTCCTGATGGGCAGCGGGGAGTCGGCGGAGGAAACGGCCGCGTTCTTCAAGAAGAACTACGGCATGGATCTTCTGACGGGACGTATCTTCAGGACCGAGCACCCGCAGCACCGGGTGCGAATCACCAAGCCGTTCTACATGAGCACGTACCATGTCACGCGGGGCCAGTTTCGCCAGTTCGTCAAGGAGTCGGGCTACAAGACGTATGATAGGCCGGGGGCCTGGGGGTGGGACCCCGAAAAGAAGAAGTTTGGCTTCAATGAGGGGTATTCTTGGCGGAACGCGGGGTTTGAGCAGACCGACGAGCACCCGGTGGTGAACGTAAGCTGGAACGACGCGGTCGCGTTCTGCAAGTGGCTCAGCCACAAAGAAGGCAAGACCTACCGACTGCCTTCGGAGGCCGAGTGGGAGTATGCTTGTCGTGCCGGAACAACAACACGCTATTCGAGCGGCGACGATCCCGAGACGCTGGCCAAGGTCGCGAACGTGGCCGACGCCACGGCCAAGGCGAGGCTCCCGAACTGGGCCCGGCCGATCAAGGCCAGAGACGGCTACGTGTTCACGTCTCCGATTGGCCAATTTAAGCCCAACGCCTTCGGCCTCTACGACATGCACGGCAATGCCTGCCAGTGGTGCGCGGATTGGTATGGCGAAGACTACTACAGCAAATCGCCCATAGACGACCCAACCGGCCCAGACACCGGAGATGTCCGTGTCCTTCGAGGCGGTTCCTGGGTCGACAAGCCTTACTACTCCCGTTCCGCCAGTCGCAGCTGGGACATACCGGTCAGCCGGGGCAACAACACTGGCTTCCGGGTTGTTAGGACGGTGTGGTAGGCACTGGGCAGGATCGTAGGATGGGCCTGACTGAAAACGATACCATGAAGAAGAGCTTGCCGGCCGAGTTTGGCTGTGGCGAGTAACTATGGCTGGTCAGCGTCACGCATCAATAGCCTCCAACGTCCGACAAAGCCCGCACGTGCAATCCTCCTCGTGCTCCAGCGTCTCCACGCTCACGGCCATCACCAGGTCATCCAGCGCAACCGCCCGCCTGGTCTTGGAATCCAGGTCGCAGAACGGAGTTGCAGGGCTTTCGCTTCAGCCAAGATTTCGCCGCTGGGGGCGGCGTCTGCGACGGCCGCGTGGCCGGCATCATAGGTATTGCTGGCAAACTCTCACGGACTATTGACTGCCGGTGTAAGGGATTCCGATTTTGTTGCAAGCGGCTCAGTCAGCATGCCCCCGGCCGCCGACATGAGACTGACGAGTTCACCTGGATCGACTTCGCCCGCCTTGTTGTTCCAGATCACCGCCATGGCGATGCATCGGCTGTCACTGGTGTGCAGCAGCCAACTCATACTTAGCACGCCCGATTCTGCACCGCCTTTATACCCGACATAGGCGAAGCGTTCCGCGGGCGTAGCCCTGCCGGGGTCCACCGCCATGATCGTCATGGCCGTTTTGCCGCCGTGCGCGGCGAGCCAGCCGAGAAGCCGGCAGAGGTCGGCGGCGCTAGCCCGCCATTCGATTCGGTCGATTTCCAGCGGGCCTTCCCAGTGCAGATCGCTTGCTTTCAGCCGGGGCATGCCGGCCATTTGGTCCAGCAGCTTTCGCCGCCCTTGTTGGTCCGCAGCCAGAAAGTCCTTTCGCCGTGCGGCGTCGGACTTGAGGCGGAAAAACTCCCGTGTGCTGAGGAACGGCTGGTTCAAGGTCAAAGAAGCCGGAATCGCCGTTCGGTTTGATTATGTGCCGCACATGAGAACCATTCTTGACGGGAAGGGCTACCTGGCGACACGCCAGAGCGAGACGGCGGTGGAACGGTTCCAGATGCGGATCAACCCTTGATGAAGGCGGCGGTCGAGTCGCTGATCCAGCGAGCGGAAGGAGTCCCGGCGGCCACCGAACTGACCGTCGAGGAAGCGAACCGCACCGTGCCGGTCTGCCAATCGAGATCGTTGAGTCGCATGGCTGTGATGCCATCGTCGCCTCTGTCTCCCTCAGGACGGACCAAGATCCACTTGTACGCCAAGCCCCTCGAGGCAGTCATCGCATTCATTATTCGCACAATCGGCGAATTACTGGCCCGAAAACGGACGTTGAGATGGTTGTAGGTCTCGCTATGATTGTGGTGAACGGTCGCGAGACGACCTAAGAGACCAGTCACCGAATGTGCCGCTCGACCCAGGAGGGCAAAGAATGACTCATGCACATCAAACGCCGCGCCTCTCGGAGATGCCGGTAACGGCAATATTAGAAACCTCTGCCGAGACGAATTCCTCACTTGCCGCGGAGAACGATGCCGAAGCAGCGAGACTCAAGGCTGAAGCCAGCGATGTCTACATGATCGCGATCTGGTATGTCGCCGACGGTCGCTTGCATCTTTTCCGGAAGACGCACAACTTCCCTTTGGCGGATCTTTGCCCATCGCTCAGGTTGCTCAACGACAACTTGCAGGAATCGATCCCATCCGTTGGCCCATCCTCGCCAGATGGGTGTGCGTGCCGCGCCGCGGACTGACTTGGCATCGTTCGCTGCCAGGGACATTTGATGGAGATGGACGGAATACCTCGATAGGTGCGAACATCAGCACGAACGCCAGTCTCTTCCAAACGCTCCAAGGAGTGATATCCCGTGCTCGGTTGAATCTACACTGCCATATCTACAAAAGACGCAGCCAGATGCGCATCCTTGCTGGGCAGATCAGCGATGATGCAGCCATGTACGCGAATTTCACACCGGCCCAGAAGTGCTGGGCGCATTTGATGTGGAAAGCGATCATTGCTCGAACCGGCCAATGTCACATACCGCCACCCTGCCGACCGTTTGTCGTGTCCACCAGGATCGACGCCTGAGCGCGGGTGGGCGGCAAGCGAACGTCGTCGTGCTGGAGGACGGAGGACGAGGCTCTTGGCCCCGCCGACATCGCCGCCGGGCCAAGGACCGGCGGACGACTGTTGACATCTGTGCAACGAACTGATGTGGCTCAATTTGGCGGAGGTACGTGTCGCCTTCGTGGTGGCCGCCCCAGTGGGGACACCCAACGGCGAAACGATGGCCGTCTCGATAACGGACGACGAGACCGAACGGACGTTTCGCTCTGCAGTTCAGGCCCGGAGTACGGGCCACTCAGATAAATCGCCGTATGACGCGCGGCCTCGCACCGTAATCGTCAGTGTGTTGGAATCGCTTCGTCAGCATTTTCCCTTCATGAAGAGGTCGGCCGGACTTCTTTTGCAGCCATTAACAGGCTTCCCACTGGCCCGAAAACCGCAGTAGCAATTGGCGCAAAGGAGGCTAGGATAGTCACTATCGCGCCGGGGCCCAACGCGGGGTACCCGGAAATTACACGACAGTCAAGGCAAGAAGCGGGAGGTCGCCAGTGCTCCCTCGGCACGAGTGACGAATCTGCCTGGCTGAAACCGCACAAAAGGCGTCGCCACGTCAGAATACGGCCAATTTGACATCAACGCCTCGACGCTGCCAACGTGCACGGCCGTTTATGTAAAGGGACGGCTCAATGTCCCACAATTTTCGTATTCCCACTCAGATTTAAAGCACACTCAAGGCCGCTTTATCCAAGAGGCGATTTATGATCAACTCCCTGCCTGGAATGGATCCGAAGATCATCATTATCGGAGGCGGGCCGACAGGCCTCGGAGCTGCGTACCGTCTCAGGGAACTTGGGTACACGAACTTTCAACTGTACGACGCGCGCTTCGGCCGTCGGCGGAACGGCCTCAAGCTACATCGACAAGTGTGGCTTCACGTGGGACATCGGCTGCCATGTGACCTTTAGCCACTACAATTATTTTGACGAAGTCTTTGCTCGCTGCCTGGGCAATGACTTCACTCTCAATAGCCGCGAATGCTGGATACTGCGCTCTTGATCGCTGGATTCCGTATCCATTTCAAAACAATATTCGGTACTTGCCCAATGAGGCTTGTTATGAATGCCTGGCGGGGCTTATCGATGCGCACGCCAGGCGGGATCACAGCGACGCGAGAGACTTTAGCAGTTTCATCGATGCCGTCTTCGGCGACGGGATCGTCAAGCACTTCATGGGGCCCTATAACTTCAAGGTATGGGCCCATCCCGGTAACCTGATGAGCACAGAGTGGGTCGGCGAACGGGTCGCGGTCGTCGATACCGTGCGCGCACTGAGAAATGTCGTTCTCGGCCTTGACGATTTCGCCTGGGGACCGAACAACCAGTTTCGGTACCCTCTCACTGGCGGCACCGGGGAACTGTTTCGCCGTATCGCAAAGTCGCTTGCTGGGCACCTGAACCTCAATAAGGCCCTGGTTTCGGTCGATCCGCTTGCAAAGCGCTGTCGCTTTGACGACGGACAGGTCGTGGACTATGACCATCTGATTACAACCATTCCCCTCGACCAACTGTGCGACCAGGTAGTCCTCGGTGAGTTCCCCGAGGAGATAAAGCAGGCCACGCGCCAGCTGCGACATAGTCGCGGTTATATGGTGGGCATCGGCATTCGGCAAAAGTGTCCAAGCACCAGAAGCTGGATGTACTTTCCTGAGAACAATTGCCCATTTTATCGGGTTTCCTATGCCAGCAACCTCTCACCACGAATGACGCCGGACAACGAGTGCTACTACAGCCTTCTGTGCGAGACAAGCGACAGTGAATTCAAACCGGTGAACGCCGACACAATCGTAGAGGATACGATCTGCGGCCTGATCAACGCCAGTGTCCTTTCCGAGAGAGACAAAGACGATATCGTCGATACGTGGTGCTACTGCGCTCAATACAGCTATCCCATCCCAACCCTCGACCGGGATTCGGTTCTGGCCAGCGCGATTCCATACTTGGAGGGTTACTCAATCTACAGCCGCGGCCGGTTCGGAATGTGGAAATATGAGGTCTCGAATACGGACCACTCGCTTATGCAAGGGGTGGAGCTTGTCAACCGCTTGCTGCTCCACGAACCGGAAACGACCATCGGCTTCAGGAATCCCAGCAGCGCCGAGGCCACTGCCGGCGCGATCGCCGCGTCCACCTGCAACCGATCGACCGAAAACCGCCCAGTGTGTAAATGCCCCGAACGCGGGGAGCCTGCGGCCACGACTTGCTTACCTCCGAACGGAGGGGCGCCGACAGACAGTTCCGCGACAGCGAGCGTTGGACGAAGTGCGCCTTCTCAGTCATCTACCTTGGCACCGCCGGTACGCGGCCTCGTAATGCACATCCCGGAACGGGAAATGGTAGTGGCGCATTACGACGAGCCGATCGACTGGATGTTCCAGACCGACATTCCCGTATGGTTGTACAACAAGGGACGGGATTTCCCGCTGGGTCTGTTGTCAAGACCAAACACGCAGGTGCAAAAACTCCCCAATGTCGGCCGAGAATCCCATACATATCTGACCCACATCGTCAACAATTATGACAGGTTGGCGGACCTGACGTTTTTCGTTCAAGGTGAGCCTCTGGTGCACAGTCCGGACCTTCTGGGGCGATTGAAGTGCGATTATGAACAGCCGACGACTCTTACCAAGCATTACCTCGAAGACTCGCCGCCGGCCGAGGTCAAATCGGCCGATTATCGGACGGTTGTGCACGGCTTTGAATGTAACTACGGGCTTGTTACGCATCCCGGTCAATTTCCGTTCAAGAAGCCTTCCAGCGAGGAATGGGCACAAGAGATATGGACACACGTGTTCGACGTTTCTCGCCCCGAAGTCGCTCTACTATGGCTACGGCAATATGTATGCGGTTCCGCGACAATGCATCACGGTGCGCCCGCTAGGCGATTGGGAGTGGCTTCTTGCCGAGTTGTTGGCAGGTGAGGCTAAAGGAGAAGGAGCCGTACTGGACGGCTTTGCTTTCGAAGCTCTCATGTTTCACCTTTACAGTGACCCCAAGGAGTTTCCGCTTCGGCGGCGGTCGGGCCCTGTTGATAATGCCAAACGGTTGGCGTCGAAGGCAAAACGCAATTTGATTATTGTGCGGACCGATGACGATTCGCTGCACAGGAATTGGATCCGCCCGGGCAAGGCATTCGATTTGATGATTTCCGACTTTGGCAGGTTGGCGGGCCGGTTCGCCATGGACGGCGAATTCTATTCCCTCAAGCAAGGCTTGAAGTTCCCGGCGTTACAGGCGATATGTCAGGAACAGTGGCGACTCATTAGTTCCTACGACTGCGTAGCGTTGGCAGACGACGATTTGATGGCGACGCCGGAGGCATGGAACGAGGCATTTCGGGTTTTTCATGAACATGAACTCGACGTGGCGCAACCATCCATTATCGGCCATGTCAACATTGGCATGACGGCACAGCAGGCGGGTTCTAGGCTTCGGTTTGTAAACGCCATCGAGGTAATGGCACCGATGTTGAGTCGCCGGGCGCTGTCCAGAATCGGCGCGAGGATCGGTGAAAACGCAAGCGGCTGGGATTTAGAGTTTCTCTTGACGTCAATGCTGCCCTATCCTGAATATAAGACCGCGATCATCGACCGCGTCGCGGTCAATCATACGCGAAGGGGTGGCACTGGAAGGTGCTACAAACTACTACGCGCTTTGAACATCGATGCGGATACCGAAGGACGAGGTCTTCTGGACAAGTACGGACTTACACGTGATCGCCACGAGATTGCGCGAATCGAGGACCACGAATTGCCATTTGTCGAGGCTTCTCCAGAAGTGAGCTCACTGGGCGACGATAGCCAGTTTCCGCAAGTGTTTCTGGTGGCAGGCCGTGCGGCGCCAGGTCGCGACCGCAGTCTACGGGTACGCACACAGGGTAGTGGATGTAACAAGTGTAATTAGCGCGTTGGTTGACCACGAATGCTACGAGTTTGTGGCATCGAATGCATTGGGCGGAGACCCATGGCCATACGTGCGGAAGGTCCTAACGATTACGTTCAATGATGGGTCCTGGGCCGCCTTCGCGGAAGGCAGTCGTGTGTCTCTGAAACCGATACTGACATCGGACGAAGAAAGCAAGATGTCGGGCACGAGGTGCAGTCCCGAAGAATCCTCGGAGGTCAGGGGCGCCGGCCGGTCCGCAGACCTACGGAAAGCGTCGTGAGGCCACCCCACATCCTGGTGGTAGGAAAACCATGAACTTCGAAGTCACCAGCATGATTTGCGACAATGACGACACCTTCGTCCGGAGCGACGAAGAAATCGCCCGCATCGCCGCGATCTGCCGTAAGTGCGAACACTGGGATCCTCAGGCCCCCGGCTGTGCCTTGATGAAGCGCTGTGAACGCAAGGATCGCACGGAGTCCCTGTGGCGATTAGGAAATTGTCGGCTTGGGCGTTGGAAGAAACCGAAGGACGCCCTCCGCGACTATTTCGATCGCGTCATCGTTATTAACCTGCGGCGACGACCGGATGCCCTTGGCCAGTTTCGGCGACAGCTTGAAGAGCACCATTGGCCGTTCCGCGAGCCTGAGGTCTTCGCGGCTATCGACGGCACAGCGTTGCCTATGCCATTTCGTTGGCGCGATGGCGGAGGGACCTTCGGCTGCATGCAAAGCCACCGGCAGATTCTCGAGTGCGCGATCCTTGATCGCGTCGATCGGCTTTTGGTGCTCGAAGACGACCTTGTTCTGCGGCCGGGCTTTCAGGAAGAGGTCGCCCGATTCCTGAAGGAAGTGCCAGACGACTGGGACCAATTGATGCTGGGCGGGCAGCACTGCAGCGAGCCACTTCCCACCGACGATCCACGCATCGTTCAGTGCGTGAATTGTCAGCGGACCCATGCTTACGCGATCCGCGGGCAGTTCCTGCGGGACCTCTACCAACAATGGATGAGCGCGGTTACTGGCCACTGCGACCATGTCATGGGGCCAATGCAGCGACGCTACAAGGTATATGCCCCCGACCCGTTCCTCTGTGGGCAGGACCAAGGTAAATCCGATATCCGCGGCGAAGTCCAGCCTCGGCGCTATTGGTCCAAGCTCGGCGAATGTGCCCACGGCCAACTTCCAGTCATTTTGCTGCACGCTCCATCCTCGATCCTGCCGGATCTGCGGACCTGCGGCTTTCATACGGGTTATGTCCGGGACGGTCAAAGCGACATCGATTCCGGCCTCAGCGAGCTATTCGGGCATGCGCCAACGACTTGGGCGACACGACTCGACTCGTGGCTACGGATGATTTGGGGCGAGGTGGCAGCCGGTGACGGTCAAGTAGCGGTTGTCTGGCATCCGCAGGCCACGGCAGAACTGATCATGAATGCCGTCGGCCAGTCCTGCATCGAGGTAACGGCACAGACCGTCCAGGAGGCGCTTGATCAATTGCCGCCCGCGGTCCGCGACCGACTCCGCAGAAATACCGCTCCTCGACCACCGCTCGTCGTTCTGTTAAAGGCGCCTCGCGGCGTCGTACAAGAGCTTCGCACGATGGGTTGGCATACCGGCTACAGCCGCAACCCCGAGACCGACGTCGACACCGGGCTCGAGTGGATCTTTGCGCAGTCGTTTGATCATGCTCACCTGGTGCATGAAATCGATAAATGGTTCACGCTTGTCCAACCCGAAGCCGACAGCATCCAAGATGGGATTGTAACGGTGTGGCATCCGGCTGCCACCAAGAACCTCATCGCCGAGGCGACGGGCGGCGCGGTGGTCGAGATCGAGACCGACTTGGCAGGCGAGGCCAGCCAAGCCCTCAAAGTGGCTCGTCGCCAATTCGAGAATCGAGGCGAAGTGTGAAAAGTAATCCGCGACATTGCCGAATGTCACTTGTCTCGATCGTCCGCCCGAGTGTGGCTCGACTGTTGCTGAACCTGATGTTTTGCTCAAGATGATTTGACCAGGGCGGTGGCTCAGGAGCTACAACTGGTTTTCCGATTACACTGTCTGGCTGTCAATAAATGGCACACTCAGAGAGACAACCTATTTCGGGATTGACTCGGCAGCATTGGTATTCAAGTTTCGCAGTCGTTCTGCAGCAACGCAGAGAACCGGCGGCGAGCGCCAGTGCGCAAAGCGTGTGAATCGTCGCGCTCGCTGTTCCTCGTCACGTCGCCCGCCCGAGTAGAAACGCATTATGTCGGTAAATATAACCTTGATAGGCGGTTTAGGCAACCAACTGTTTCAGTACGCCGTTGGGCGCGCACTTCAAGCTCGGGGCCGCTGCGTGACTTTCGATAAAGGACGTACGGTAGACAGTGCCGACGGTCTACATAATGCAGACCATCCGAAGTATGGGCTGCATGCGTTTAATACGTCTGTACAGTATGACGACCCGGAAGGGGGGCCTGTCTTCACCGACACTGACTTGGGTTACCGGGCCGACGTGTTGAGCGCGCCTGATCCGTCTGTGGTGCGCGGATTCTGGCAAAGCGAGAAGTACTTTCTGCCTATCAGCGACCAACTTCGTCAAGAATTGACTCTCCGAGAGTCAGTTCCGCGGGAGGTACAATCGCTGGCATCGAGAATGTTGGGGACGAACAGTGTCGCGGTCCATGTACGGCGCGGGGACTACATGACGCCAGATAATCTGGCATTTCGTGGAATCATGCCGCCGGAGTATTATGAACGCGGATTGAGTTACATTGCGTCGCGCACTGGGGCCATGAAGATCTTCATCTTCTCAGATGACGTAGAGTGGTGCCGGCAGAACTTGATAGGCCAGATTGCGAGCACGGGAAACAGCTTCCATGACATGTGGTTGATGGGACGTTGCCGGCACGCTGTTATTGCCAACAGCACCTTCAGCTGGTGGGCCGCCTGGTTGGCAGAAGCTAAGCAAGGCCGCATTGTCGTCGCGCCGAAGAAGTGGTTTATTGCCTCGGAGCTCGACACCAGAGCAATCGTTCCTGCAAAATGGGTGAAGCTGTGAGTATTGCAGGGTATTTCAGACAGGGTATGATCGGAAACTGGTCGCCTCGCATCTGACTGCGATACGCCGTAACTCTGTGGCTTGGCCGGCTTAACACTTGCGCCGGCGGAGCGTCGGATTCTTCCACGCGGCGCAGAGTTTTCGATTTCCCGCTCATCCTTCTGGCAGAAATCTCTTTGTCCTGCAGAAAGGCCTCGTTTGAGGAAATCCGGTTGTCCAGTTCGTGACGTGCAGGGCAGGAGCGCTCAGGAGCGCTCGGTGGTGGGAAGCTTGTTAATGGCCCGGGAACTCGGCTGGAGGCGGCGGTGGCGGGGGGTTAGGATCGTGGGTGTGATGCGTGTCCGGAGGAGCGCGTTGCGTGTTGGCCGCGGAGGTTTGCGGGGCGTTGGTTCCCGGTCTGGCGGCGACGAACGATGGCAGAGAGGGAAGGTGGATCGATGGGCGGAAAAACTACCAGCAGCGGTTCTTATACGTTGACCAAGGGTTCGGGGGTATGCCTGGGATACGGGTTGGACGACGGAGTGGGCGTTCCCGAGGATCTGGATCGCAACGCGTTGGTGGAGAACGCGGACGGCTCGTGGACGGAGACGCAGCCCAACGGATTCAGCCTGATCTACCGCGGTTGCGGCAGTTCGTCGTCCAGTTCCAGCAGTTCGTCCAGTTCCAGCAGTTCGTCGTCCAGTTCCAGTTCGTCCAGTTCCAGCGGGTCTCGTTCCTCGTCGCTGAGTTCCAGCGGTTCTTTTTCCATTTCTGGGCCGCCGTCCATTTTCAGCAGTTCTTCCTCGGAGAGCGCCTCGTCCTCCGCTTCCGCCGTTTCGGGCAGTTTGTCGTCTGCTTCCGGGAGTTCCAAGGGATCCTCTTCCAGCAGATCCTCTTCCAGCAGATCCTCTTCCAGCAGATCCTCTTCCAGCAGATCCTCTTCCTCAAGTAGTTCCTCTTCTTCGAGCAGTTCTTCGTCCTGTTCCTGCCAGGGTTCGTCGGAACTGGGTTACACGGGGAACCTGCGGGGCGCGGCCTACGCCTTGCCGTACCTGGGCGAGCCGATCGACTGTCCGGAGGCGGAGGGCCGGGCGTGGCAGCCGGCGTTGTGCAAGATCGACCTGGAGGGCTGGTGCGATCCGTGGCAGCCCACGGCGGGGCTGAACCAGCCGCGGTCGCTGGCGGCGCCGCGTTATGGGCTGGGCGGCGTGGCGAACGCCTTGGACCGGGCTCAGCAGACGGTGCACGACCTGTTGCGGTGGTTCAACCTGCAGTCGGCCGACTGCGGCAGCAACAGCGGGCTGGTGGCGGGGGCGGGGCAGGTGAATCTCAGCAATGGGAACCTGGTGGTCTGGCTGCGGACGCCGGCGGGCGACGTGAGCGATCCGCCGGTGGTCTTCTACTACAACAGCCTCTCCCAGGCGGAGAGCGAGTACGGCTATGGCTGGAGGGGGCTGTACCAGCAGGAGATCCAAGGGGAGGGCCTGGTGGTCATGCTGGCGGAGTTGCGGGGGGCGGCCGATAGCGACGCCTCGCCCCTCCGCTGGCAGATCCAGCGTCAAGAGGGCTGCGGGCTGATCGAGCAGATCGTCGATCCCTTCTCCCGCCAGACGGTCTTTTCTTACGTGGGCAACAGTCTCTCCGCCGTCACCGACAGTGCGGGCCGGCTGACAAGCTTCGACATCGACGGCTGGGGAGACCTGGTGGCGGTGACCGGTCCCGATCTGTGCACGACGACGTTGACCTACGACTACCAGCACCTGTTGCGCCAGTGGCAGAACCCCGCGGGAGACGTTACCCAGTACGATTACGATTGCTGCCGGCGGCTGACGAGCGTGTTGACGCCGAAGAACGAGCTGATCCAGTTCCAGTATCCCAACCCCCAGACGCGGGTGATCATCGACGCGCGGGACAACTGCACGACGGTCACCCTGGACGGCTACGGCAATGTCTCCACGGTCACCACGCCGGAGGGGGTCGTGACCACCTACACCTGGGACGACATGCAGCAACTGTTGTCGGTGACCGACGGGCGGAACAACACGACGACCTTCACCTATACGTGGGTCCAGCAGAACAACGCGGAGCAGAACAACGTGGAGCGGCTGGCCACGATCCAGAAGCCCGCGGGGGGGGTATTGAGCTTCGTTTACGATGGCTCCACCTCGTTGCTCACGCAGATCGTGGACGAGAACGGCAACTGCACGACGCTGCAATGGGGCGGCCAGTACAACCGCACCGCGCTGATCGACGCCACGGCAGCGACGACGACCTACGACTACAATGCCCGGGGGCAATTGACGCAGCTCACCGATCCCTTGGCCCATTCGACGACCTGGACGTATGACTCGCTGGGGCGGCGGCAAAGCGTCACCAACGGCGCGGGGGAAACGACCAGCTATGCGTATGACGACGACACCAGCCAGTTGCAGCAGGTGACCAATCCGCTGGGCCAGATCACGACCTACTCCCGCGACTTGCTCAACCGCCTCACGAGGGTGACCGACGCCAACAACAACACGACGGTCTACGCCTACGACGACAACGGCCGGCAGATCTGCGTGACCAACGGCGAGGGCCTGTCGCGGACCACGGTCTACGACGGCGACGGGCGGGCGATCGCCCGCATCGATCCCGAGAATCAGGCCACGAGCTATAGCTACGACGCCAACGGCAATCTCTGGACCACGGAGACGCCGCTGGGCTACTTCACCGTCAACGGCTATGACGACGACAACCGGCTGATCAGCGTCGAGGATCCTTTGCACAACGTGACCACCTACGGCTATGACGCCTCGAACAACCGCATCAGCCGTCAGAACCCTTTGGGCTACACCTGGACCAGCAGCTACGACGGCGATCGGCGGTTGATCTCGACGCTCACGCCGCTGGGGCTGACAACGACCTACGACTACGACCTGGCGGGCAACCGCACGGCGGTCACCGATCCGATGGACGAGACGACGACCACGGTCTTCGACGTCCTGCAGCGGGTGTGGGCGACGATCGACCCCTTGGGGCATGCCACGACGTATACCTACGACGCGGCGGGGCGGCGGACCGCGGAGCAGAATGCCGAGAACGAGCTGACCACCACGGCCTACGACAGCGCCGACCGGCCGATCAGCGTCACCGACGCGGAAAACCACAGGACGACCTATGGCTACGACGGGGCGGGGCGGCGGAACGCCGTCACGGACGGCCTGGGAAATACGACGACGACGGTCTACGATCCGGGAGGCCGGACGATCGCCGTCGTCAATCCGCTGGGGAATCGCACGACGACCAGCTACGACCAGGCCAACCGGGCCATCGCGGTGCAGGATCCGTTGGGCAACATCACCACGACCGCCTACTGGCCCACCGACCAAGTGCAGAGCGTGACCGATCCGCTGGGGCATGTGACCACCTATATCTACGACGCCGATAACCGGCGGACGGAAGTGCATGATCCGCTCAACGAGATCACCACCAGCGGGTACGACGCCGCCGGGCGGCTGGTGCAGACCATCGACCCGCTTTACCACATTACCAGTTACGTCTACGACGACGCCAATCAGCGGACGGAGGTCCACGACCCGCTCAATGAGATCACCACCAGCGGGTACGACCCCGACGGGCGGCTGGTGCAGACGATCGACCCGCTTTACCACATTACCAGCTACGTCTACGACAACGCCAACCGGCGGACGGAGGTCCACGATCCGCTCAACCAGATCACCACCAGCGGGTACGACGCCGCCGGCCGCCTGGTGCAGACCATCGATGCCGACAATGGGCGGACGACGCTGATTTACGACAATGCCAATCGCAAGATCGGCGTGTGGAACGTCAAGAGCCAGCCGACCAGCTATAGCTACTTGGCCAACGGCTTGCTGGAGATGGAAGTGAACGCCCAATTAGGGATCACCTCCTACTCGTACGACGCCGCCAATCGGCGGATCCAGGTGCAGGACCCGATGGGCAACATCACCACCAGCGGGTACGACGCCGCCAGCCGGCTGGTGCAGACCATCGACTCGCTTAATCACATCACCAGTTACGCCTACGACAATGCCAATCGGCAGACGTCGGTCACCAATCCGCTGGGGGAGATCACCACCAGCGGGTACGACACCGCGGGCCGGCAGACGGCACGGACCGATGCGCGGGGCATGACGACGACCTACGCCTACGACGCCGCCAATCGACGGACGGCGGTCACGCTTCCCGATGGGGGCACGACGACCACCCAGTACAACGCCGACGGCACGGTGTATGCGGAGATTCCGCCCAGCGGCAAGGGGATCTGGTTCGGCTACGATGCGGTCGGCCGGGAGATCACCCGCACCAATGCCGCCAACGAGGTTACGAGCACGACCTACTACAATAACGGCCTCCGCCAGACCTCGGTCGACGGCATGGGCTGGACCACGACCTATACCTACGACGCCGCCAACCGCCTGGTGTGCGTGCAGAATCCGGCCGGCGAACAGCATACCACGACCTACAACGGCACCGGCGGCGTGCTCACGGAACAGCTTCCGTTGAATCTGATCACCAGCTACGTCCGCGATCCGCTGAACTTGATGCAGTCGTGCACGGATCCCAGCGGCGCGACGAACACGCTGACGTACGACGTCCTGAACCAGGTCCAGTCGGCGATCGACGCCTTGGTCCAGGCCACGACCTACACGCTGGACGCCTTGAGCCGGCGGATCGCGGTGGAAGATCCCCTCACGAACGTGACGCAGACGATGTATGACCCGGTGAGCAACGTTCTGGCGACCCTCCATGCTGACACCTCCTGGGAGGACCGCACCTACGACTCGGCCCAGCAGTGGCGGAACACGACCGACGAACTGAGCTGGTTCGGGCAGACGCTGGCGGCGGCCAGCGGCCTGTTGTGGAACGTGGTGTCGGGCAATTGGACCCTTACCAGCGGCGGATCGCTGCAATTAGCTTCCAGCTCAACGCTGGGTGTGATCGTCTCCAAGCAATCGCCCAACGACCCCAACGTGGCGGCCCAACTGTCGCTGCAAGTGCCCAGCAGCGGCCCTTCCGTGGGGGTGGTGGCGGCCTACCAACCCTCCGGCACGAATCAGGGCGCGTATTACCATGCCTCGCTCACTCCCGGTTCGCCCGCCACGCTGACCATCAATAAAGTGAGCCCCAACGGCAGCACCACGACGCTCACCCAGGCCACGGTCGTCGCCCCGGTCAACCAAACGCACCAACTCCGCTTGAGTTCCATCGGCGGCCAGTTGACCGCCTACCTGAACAACGCCTTTGCGGCCACGGCCAGTGATTCGACGCTCTCCGGCGGCCAGGCCGGCATTCGCATCAGCCAGTCCCAAAACCTCCAGCCGAGCGTGTCGAGCTTCCGCGGCAGCCAGTTGGGGGCGACGCAGAAGATCTATATGCCCACCGGGCTGGTGCAGGCCGAGATCGATCCGCTGGGCTACCTGACGACCTACAGCTACGATCCCGTGGGACGGCGGACCGCCGTCGAGGACGCCTGCGGCGGCATCACCACCACCACCTACAACCTCGACGGCCAGGTGATCGCGCAGATCGACGCCAATGGCAACCAGACCAGCTTCCAGTACGACCAGGCGCGGCGGCCCTACGTCGCCACCGACGCCCTGAACCGTTCCACGACCACCACCTACTACGCCAACGGCCTGAAGCAGGCGGTCACCGATCCCCTGGGCCACACCACGACCTACGTCTACGATATGGCCAGCCGTCTGTTGGCCACCATGGACGCCAACGGCAACCGCACCACCAACGTCTACGACACGGCGGGGCGGCGGATCGCCGTGATCAACGCCTTGGGCTATGCCGTCACCACCACCTACGACGGCGCCAACCGGCCGGTGCAGATTACCGATCCCCTGGTCCACATCACCACGATGTCCTACGACGCGGCGGGGCGGATGCTCACCCAGGTCGATCCCTTGGGCCGCACGACGAGCTACGCCTACGACGCCAACGGCAACCGCACCTTCCAGCAGGACCCGCGGGGCATCATCGTGACCCTGGGCTACGACACGATGAACCGCCTCGTCTCGGAGTTGTATCCCAGCGGGCAGCGGCACGCCTACGTCTACGACACCGACGGCCGCCGCATCGCCTTCAGCGACGCCACCGGCACGACGAGCTTCGTCTACGACAAGCGCAGCGGCGTGCTCAACCAGATCACGCCTGCCGGCAAGACGATCACCTGCAGCTACGACCCGGTCGGCCGCCGGGCCACGATGACCAATCCCGACGGCGGCGTGACCACCTACACCCGCGATCTGCAGGGCAATCTCACCACCCTAACCAATCCGCAGGGCCAGGCCACGGTCACCGTCTACGACCCGCTCAACCGCCCCCTGCACAAGACCCTGGGCAACGGCGTGACGGTCACCAACACCTACGACCCGGCCGGGCGGCTGACCGGCATCCAGAACTACAGCCTGCTGGGGACGCTCGACAGCAGCTTCAGCTATACCTACGACAACGTGGGCAATCGCCTCACGGCGGTGGAGGCCAACGGCACGGTCACCACCTGGAGCTACGACGCCATCTACCAGCTCCGAAGCGAGTGGCGGACGAACAACCCCGACCCCGCCAACAACTTCGGCACGACGTACACCTACGACGCCGCCGGCAACCGCCTGTACATGGACGACTCGCTGTTGGGCCGCACCACCTACACCCACGACTTCGCCAACCAGATGAAGTTCGCGGTCTCCAGCACCGACACGACCACCTACGTCTACGACAACTGCGGGAACCTGACTCTCGTGCAGGAGCCGTGGTCCACGGTGGATTACTCCTGGGACGAGACCGGCCGCATGAACGAGGCCCAGCTCATGAGCGGCTTGGTGACCATGGTCTACGACGCCCGCGGCAAGCGGGTGGCGAAGCTGTCCGGCTCGGTCACCAGCTTCCTCTACGACTTCGACCGGCTCTTGCAGGAGACCGACAGCTCCAGCGGCTCCAGCTCCAGTTCCAGCAGTTCTTCCTCCCCCGGCTGGGGCAACAGCGAGTGGACCTACACCTCCAGCGACGACGGCTGGGGCGACCTGATCAGCGAGTACGAGACCGGCGGCAGCACCCTGTACCACACCTACGACGCCCTGGGCTCGACCGATCTCATCGTCGACGGCGGCACGGCCACGCCCTACGCCTACCGCAGCTTCGGCCAGCAAACCGATCCCAGCCTCAGTTGCGCCGACACGCCCTTCGGCTTCGTGGGCCGGCAGAACTACTATCTCGACGAGGAACTCGACCTCTACCTCGTGGGGGCCCGCTACTACAGCCCCGACATGGGCCGCTTCACCAGCTACGACCCCAAAGGCCTCCACGCCGGCGACCCCAACCTCTACCGCTACTGCGGAAATAACCCGGTGAATAGAACCGACCCCAGCGGAGAACAGGATCCCTCAACGGAGCCATGGGCAATCCCAACGACAACCGCTGCCACGTCGGATCAGATGTTGACGCCGATGTGTTTCCCGGCGGGGACGCCGATCCTGCTGGCGGACGGCACGACGAAGCCGATCGAGCAGTTCGTCGGAGCCGAGAAGGTCCGCGGCGCCTCACGACGATCCGGAAGGGGCGATTATGGCTGGTGAGGTAACCGGAGTCCACCGCAACGGGCCGCGTCCCTTGGTGGAAGTCGGCGTCGGCGGCAGCGTCATCCGTGCCACGCATCCGCATCCATTTTATGTTCGCGGCCGCGGTTTCACGGCGGCTGCCGAGCTTCGGTCGGGCGACGAGCTCCGAATATCCGACGGGAGTTTTACGCCGGTGGAATCCGTGGCGGACCGAGGCGATTCTGCAACGGTCTTCAATATCCAGGTGGCCGGCCTGCACACGTATTTCGTTGCGTATGGCGACGGCCAAGGAGCGGTGTTGGTGCATAACGACAGTGGCGGATTCAAAGGCTTCGACGGGATGCAGTCCTACTCGCCGGAGGGCCGCGAAATCCTCGAAATTATCGGCTCGGACGTGCACAACGTCTCCATAGACAGTATGCAGAAGTTGATCAACAAGGGTTATGCAGAGGCACATTGGGTTAATCTCGCCGCCGGTGTGCAGAAGATCACCGTCGACCTCCCCCGCGCCGACGGAACGAACGACACCGTCGTATTTCTGTTTGTTTCGCCATGGTTTGTTGGTCAACATTATGAAGTCCAGGGAGATGTGCGGCATGGGACGCGGGCTGGCGCGGTTGCCGGTGAAATTGAGGCGCAGATTCGCAAAAACCACGAAGACGTGATGCTGGTCCGCGGCGCGACTGCCAAAATCCAAGGCGGCCTGTTTTCGCTTCTGGGCGGCCCAATTTCGGCGATTCTCGGGATTTCGCAGGTCAGTACGGGCGTGACCGATTTGGCGACGCGGAAAGAGCATGAATCGCCCACGACTTGGTTGGCGACGAAGGGGCTTGAAAAGGCCGGGCTTTCGCCCGAAGACGCCGAGAAGTGGGGATCGCGAGTCGATACCGCGGCGCAGATCCTCGCCTCCTTCGAGGGCGGCTGGCTGAAGGAACCTGGCGCCGCGCAACGGCCGGGCCGGCGAACGTCGGGGAGATGGCGGAACGCACGCCAGTTCAAGTCACAATTGGTTGGGCATCGCGACTGAGCGGCTACGCTCAACGCGTACGTCAGTATCTCGCAACAAAGCTCCCGACCTCTCCGCTAAGGTCGAAATTCCTGAAGGGCAGAGGCAACGTTGCAATTGGTGAACTCGAGGTTGGCGGGAAGACGACGACCGTCCCGGCGTTTAGCGGAACCGATGATCTGGATGGATTCGCCAAGTACGTTGAGAACGAAAAACGCGTGCTCAAAGCAGGCGGTGCCGGAAAGCCCGGCAAGACTTTCTTGCGCGATGTCGATGCGGAGGCCAAAATTCTTGAGAAGATGATGCAGATGACAACGCCAGACTCGACTGGTACAATTTACCTTTTCTCTGAACTTCCTTTTTGCCAGTCGTGCGAGGCGATGATCCAGAACTTCCGAAAATATCGTCCGCACATTACCCTCGATCTGGCCTGGAATGGCGGAAGCGAGATTATTCCTGCGAGGATTCCATAAATGCTGAATGCAGTTGAGCTACGGCGGCGCTTACTCGATTCGGAGATCGCCTCGCGCGACCTGATTCGAGGTTGTACCGCTGCGCAATTGAAGGAAATCGAGACTATATGTGGTTGTCGGCTTCCGGAAGGTTACCTTGAGTTTATGTCGAACTTCGGGGTCTGCGCCGGTCGCTTTATGCGAGATGTAGCCTTCCTATATCCGGGCGTGCTGACGCTCAAGAGTATCGCGCAAGATATTCTTGCTGACTGGGAAAAAGGAGCCTTGTATCTGCCGGACGCGAGCCACGTTTTCGCGATGCGTCAGGGCGAGCAGTTCATGTTCTTTGATTTTGGCGAAATCAAGGTGGAGCCGGTAGTGTTCTTCTACGTTGAGGGCGGCGGACGCTTCGACCGGATAGCAGACTGCTTTTGGGATATTATCGAAAGAGAACTCGAACTTTCCGAGGAGCATTGCCGGCATACTAACGAGGATTCGGGGCTTGATTACTTGTAGCATATAATGGTTCAACGAGGCACGCAGCGGGGTCAGAAAAAACGCCGGTAGAAGCCGGCAAGACCGACTATGAACAGTCAAGTGGGGTCGTAAAGTTGCAGTGATTTTCTCCATGGCTACCCTGCCGGACGGCTCAAACTCCGGCCTTGGCAGCCTTTTGGGTTCTGGGGGGATTTGGCTGGTGTGTCTCTTGCCCCGGGCGCGGTGTTTGCGGTAAATGCGGGCGTGCCGGCTGGGGTCGAGCCCGGTGTAGGCCACGTACTCTTCTGGGGTGGCGAAGTCGCTGATGGGGTCCGATTCGGCATGGATCGCGGCGAACGTCGGGCTGGTGAGGCCCAGGGAATACAGCGGCGAACGAAACTGCGTGGCACGCTCATCCAACTCCTTCTCGATGCCGGCGATTTGCTACCGCACGGTGTCCAGATAGTCGAGGATCGAGCGGAGATGGGCCTCAATGACATTTTCCGCCCGGCGTGTGCCGATCGACGTCTTGGCCGTTTCCAGCAGTTGCCCGACCTTCTCGTCTGTGGTCTTTTTGCGGCCTGCGGTGCGGAGGAGTTCCCGAACCTGCTCGGCATTCTTGACCAGCGTGTCGGGTGCAATCCCGATTTGGCGGATCAGTTTCCGCGCCGAGGGAAGGAACGGCTTGGAAAAAACGCCGGCATATTCGGGGAAGATGCGATCGACCAGGGCATGCGCGTATCGTTCCATGTTGCCGGCCGCCTGAAGGAGCCGATGGCGGTGCCGCACCAGCAGTCGTAGTTCTGTCATTGGCGGATCGGGAACGCGCGTGGCCTTGGCCTCTCCGGCAAGGACCAGCCGGGCGATGGTCTTCGAATCGATCTTGTCGTTGCGCGTCTTGCGGATGCGGGCCCTGCTGCGGGCATTGGTCTGCAGGGGGGTGAAGACCACGCAGGCGTAGCCGCGTCGCGTCAGTTCGTGGTACAGGCACATCCAGTAGTGGCCGGTGGCTTTCATTCCCACGAGGTCCTTGCCCGGTCCGCCCGCCTCTCGGAGCGCTTCCTGCTCCAGTTGGTCCATGCACTGGCCTGTGTTGGGAAACGAGGCGAGTTGCGCGATGACCTCGCCCTGGGGCGAGAGGGCCGTGGCCGCGTGTTTTCCTTTGCCGATGTCGATGCCGACAACGGCGCGGCCGTGGGGGAGCACGGCTTGTGCTTGTGGAGACTTCTTCATGGTAAGGACTATTTCTGGGGTTTGAGTCTTGGGCCCTGTGCAGATAGCCGAAGCGGTCGGCAACTTCCTTCTGCGATTGTCTTTCCAAGAAGACCGCCCGCAGTGCTTCGTATTGACGATGGTACGGATGAGTAGGTTGCGCAAAGAACTCCCGGCAGTGGCTGTCATCCATGACTAGGCCTCCTGAAAAATGTGAGTTGGTTTTTTGGCAAAATCGAAGGAAAATCGTACCCTCAGAATTGGACGAGGTCGATACGAATAGACGCAAAACCCCGGCGGAAACATACCAAGCCCCAACTCCCTCCGCAATCTGACCGGAGGGCCGTGACCCCGATCCCCCAAGAAAGCGACTCACAGCAATCTCAAGAAAACACGCGGAAAACCAGTTTCCGTCCCTCAGAAATGTGAGTTGGTTTCCCCCTGCGGAAATCGGCGTTGAAAGCACAGGCAGGTAGAGACGACCGCCGTTGGGCGGCAGTTCCATTTCCCAAAGACTGCCGAGGAAGTCCGACCGTTCGCCTTCCAGGGCGTCGCGCATGACTTCATCCCAGTCGTCCTTTTCATCATTGAAGAGGACCGGGACGTGAACCATAATTATCCGCTCGTCGCCATCCTCCACCGGCACTCCATCCTTGAAGTTGTAGGCGGCGATCCAGTGCGTCCGATTGGCGAACATGAACGAGTCGGTTCGCATCATGCGGATGCTCGTCCTGTCCGCGTCGATGTACAACTTCACCTTCTGCGCGCTCCTGGCGTCAACCTTCTCTTCATCCAAGTAGACGAGCACGGCCCCGGCAAGTAACTTATTGAATTGCTCGTTGAGCGCTCGCACGCCTTCGACGCAGCCCCGCGCAAACAGCAGGGCGAGTGCCTTGTGCAGACTGCTCTTTCCATTGTCTCGTTCGTTCGAGTACGGCTTCCAAAATCGCTTCAAGGGCGATTTCCAGTTTTGACAGTGAGAGGGGTTGTCGCTTGGCTTCCGCGAGAAACTTGCCGATAGATCGCGGCACGACGTCCGGCAACCGGCCGAAGTGCATGATGCCTGTCAGCACGCTCAAGTAGCCCTTAGCGCGATCGCTGCGGGCCGCTTCCGTCAGGCAGTTGCCGAAGTATTCGAGGAACGCCCGGTTGGCAACAACGTCTGCGACCGTCATTTTCTTCCACTCGTTTTGCGTGAACGGCGGGCGGATCGGGAGGCGCTGAACGGTGGGCTTCGGACGGCGTTTCTTTCGTACTGACATGCAATGGGTTCCAGGGGTGGGGAATTCAGAATGGCCCGTCCATGCGAACGATGGGGTTGCTCGACAGCCGCTTGATCTCTTCCGAGAGGCGGACGACTTCGATCTCGGCCGGGCAGTCGATCCAGTTGTGATGCCAGCAGACGATCATGTCGCACTTGGCGGGATCGTGGTTATGGTCCTTGAAACTGCGACTGTCCCACTCGAATTCGACGGCCAGTTCTTCCCACCCCCGCGCGCTTTCGCGCCGCAGGATGGCGTCCGGGAAGTCGCTGCCGATTTCCTGGACGTAGTAGCCCAGGTCGCGCGCGACCATCGAGAACAGCGCGACCACGCCGGCCTCGTTCACCGGCGCGTTGGCCATACCGCGAAAGTTGATCGGATCACCGACCAGGCTTTTCTTCGTACCACTCCGCATAGTTGCCTTTCCAGAATAGGAAAATGTTGAAGAGAGTTGACTATACTTAATCATAACCTATAATTCCAATAGAAGAATAGTCCAATAGCGGAATTTGCGAGGATTTGGAAAATGCGCATGGAAAAGATGGCATCATCGGCACAACTCAACCTGCGGTGCGCCCAACTGCTGAAGGCCGCGAGAAAGAAGCAAGGGCTGACGCAATGGTAGTTGGCAGAGAAACTCGGTTGTCAACAGCCGCTTGTCGCCAAGATCGAACGGGCGGCACGCAGGCTTGATATTGCCGAGTTCATCGACGTGGCTCAGGCCATAGGCGTTGATCCAAGCAGGATCATCAAGAAGTTGTTGGCCGAGCCGGCTGCATCGGCCCCACGGCGTTGATGCACACCCGAACCTTCAGGCATCAGTGCATCATTGACACAAGGCCCTTGGCTGCGATGGTGCTGTGAAGCCACGATGACTGCGGGTGGCCGCCAGCGTCCGAGTACGGGGCCGTGGCCTTTAAGCCGCAGTGAAGCCTTAGCTAAGGATGCACTGCATCGACAGGCACGTTTGGTCCAAGCCCCGCGCCCACGCGAATCTGGTTGATGCGGGCCGGCGTCAACTGAGCGCCGCCAAACTTGTAGCCCAAACCCACGTTGGGTTGTTTAAGGGGCCTTCGACCACATCCAGACGGATCGACCCCTTGAGGGGATCAATTCCTTGTTGCCACGGAGCGCCGTTAATGTAGCGAACTTCAGTGCTCAAGCCCCGGTCGCCAAACATCTGTTGATACCGGGTCAGCAGACGGTCGGCGTACCCGTGCTTCAAGGTGCCGGCCACCGATCCGTTGCCCAGCCCTTGCCGAGTTCCCCAGGCATCAGCGCGTGTGCAAACGTCTTGAACCAACTGGGCGTTGGTTCGTGCTGCTGCTGGGGCAACAAAACACTCTGCCGGCCTTTCCAGGCAAGACCCGCCAGAACCCGGTAGCCTGTCTCGGTTTACGTCACCCACAGCCTGCCCGATGCCTGTGTTCAGGAGAATTTCGCCCAGGCGCGGGTTCTCGCCAAGAACGGCCGCCGACGCCGGCGCGGTTCCGGCCAGCACCCACAGGACGCTCAATACCAGGATGGTTCTCTTCATGGCCGTCATTATACCAGAAACCTGCGGGTTGCAAGTGGGTGGTCGGGCTTCTCGTGGCCCCCATTTGACTTCTTCGGGAGAAGAGCGAAGATGTCGCTTCTTCCGGGTGGCTGGCCGAGACAACGCCGGGCGGCCGACCACCACTATCTATGCCCGACCAAGGAACCCAGCCATGCCTGAACCCGTCGCTTTGAACCCGCTCGCCGACGACCAGAAGTTGCTTGCGCAGATTATCGACTACTACCACCGAACGCTCAAGGAAACCACGGAGGGCCTCGAATACCTTCGGAGCCGTGGCGTCACCGTGGGCGAAGCCATCGACCGCTTTCGGATCGGCTACTCGCGGATCGCCTCGGGGTGGCTCTGCTTCCAAACGTTGGGCGGCAGGCGGTCGTGGCCTGCGCAACCTACCTGGAGTTTTTCGCACGTCTTTGACGCAGGCTCCGACGTCGAGGTTGTGCCACTGTGCGCTGCTCACTGGGGTCACCATGATCGCGCTCTGTTCGCCCGCCGGTCACGCCGCTTGCGGCAAGTGCCTAACGAACGCCTTCAGCAAGGAGTTATTAGAAATGCTGCAATAGCGTGGCGATCACATTCTTTTCTCACAACTTCGTCCGTATCCACCAAACGCTCCGCATGACGCCAGCGATGAAGTCCGGCATTGCAGATCATAAATGGATGATCGAGGAAATGGTGGTCTTGCTGCCCGAAGTCCCTCCCCCGCCGTTCGCGGGGGTAGGCTTCAAGTTGACCCACTGCCTGGTCGTTGAACCCCATCATGAATGCTAGATGAAGCTTTGCCGAAGTCATTGATTGTAGGGAGGCAGTTATCTCATTCATTATTGGCAAAATCGGCGAATCAATGGCCCGAAAACCGACGTTGAGATGGTTATAGGTCTCGCTATGATTGTGGTGAACGGTCGCGAGACGACCTAAGAGACCAATCACCGAATGCACCGCTCGACCTAGGACGGCAAAGAACGTCGCGCACAGCTCGTTCGGTTCGACCATCAGCAATCGCCGGCAGAGCCGGTGGTATGAGGAAGGCCCCTAAAAGGGGCCGAGGAGTTTGTTTCATGTGGCAATCCGGCAACCAGCCTCGGCGTGTCTTGCAAGTGCCAGTCGCCAGAGCGACTCAGCTTCCGAACGTGCCACAGCCCCGAAATCCTCGTCCCCTCAACTTCGCAATCGTCTTCATTCTCTCCAACCGTCCTTGTTCACGCAGGAAACGGCAGAGCCTTTACGGTTCTCACCCGCAGAGCTGGTGGATTAACTTTGATTTAGCGACCTGTGTAAAGAATAAAGAATGGGCAGGCAGCGGGGGAGGACTTATGCACAAAAAGCCGGCAATTCTTTCCGAGTGGTTCGATCGCGTGGTGGTCATCAGCCTGCGGCGGCGGCTCGAACGCTTGGCGACGTTTCGCGCCGGCTTGGTCGAGCATGGCTGGCCCTTCCGTCAGCCGGAGTTGTTCGAGGCCATCGACGGCGGCAGTGGAAAGGTCCCGTCGCCCACGAATTGGAAAGCGGGCGGCGGCGCGTGGGGGTGCATGCAGTCACACCGTCAGGTGCTGGAACGCGCCTTGATGGACGACGTGGAGTCGCTTCTGGTCTTGGAGGATGATGCCTGCCTGCGGCCCGGGTTCAGCGATGACGCGGAGAAATTCTTCGTCGCCGTGCCCGACGATTGGGACCAACTGATGCTCGGCGGCCAACACATCGGACCGCAACCCCGCCCGGTATCGCAAGGCGTGGTGAAATGCCTGAATTGCCAGCGGACACATGCCTATGCGGTCCGTGGCAATTTCATCCGTCACCTGTATCAGAAATGGGTCTCATCTTCAGGCCACTGTGACCACGTGATGGGTCCGATGCAGGCCCACTTCAACGTCTTTCGCCAGACCCCTTTCTCATCGGACAGGAAACGAGCAAGAGCGATATCAACGGGGCATTGAACCCGCGGAAGTTCTGGATGCCGCCCACCGGCCAGGAGCCCGTTGTGTTGCTGAAGGCCCCGCAGTAGGTGGTCGCCGAACTTCGCCGCCACGGATTCCATACCGGCTACAACCGCGAGCCGGCCAGCGACTATGACCGCGGGCTAGTCGAGATTTTCGGCCCGGTTCGCCGGCGACGCGGGACGAATACGGTGAACCGTCTGCGGGCATGGATCGACATGATCCAATGGGAGGTGGCCAGCGCCGATGGCTTGGTTTGCACGATCTGGCACCCGGCGGTCACCGCGGCGATGGTCCGTCAGGCCACCCCTGCGCAACTGATCGAGATCGAGGCGTCGACAGTGGAAGAGGCGATCGCAGTTTCGCCATTGCCGCCGGACGGCGTGCTGCCGCGCGACATCGCGAGATCGTCCTTCTGCGGGCATCGCGGGACGTTGTGGAAGAGTTGCGCGGCCATGGCTTCCACACCGGCTATTGGCGCGATCCGAACAGCGATGTTGATCGTGGGCTGATCGACATCTTCGCCGCGCCCGAGCAGGAACGCGTCGGACGCATGCGGGAGTGGCTCAAGGTTTTGCAGCCCGAAGCTGAACGTATTCGCGACGGCGTCGTGACCGTGTGGCATCCGCAAGCCACCGCCGAGTTGCTCAGCCAGGCGCAATCGGGACCGGTGGTCGAGATCGCCGCGCACAGCGCGTCGCGGGCATTGGAGATTTGGCGGCAGCGACACGACCCAGACCGACCTGCCAAGGACGTTGTGAGCGCCTAGAGGGGAAGTCTATCGGGATTACAGTGGAAGTTGATTCAGATTAACCTGTCACAAGGAATAGCGCGATGACTGATATTTATTCCTATTGGGAAGGCGGGCGGCCGCACTGGTACTACGATCTCTGCTGGCAGACCATTCGTAAATGGAACCCCGGTGCCCGGCTCCTGGGACGTACCGATGTAGAACAAGTCTTGGGGCCGATCCCGCCGGAGTTGGACCGGGTCTACGTCACTCACCGCGTGGATTGGATCCGCAAGGCGTTCATCCACGCGGTGGGCGGGCTCTGGCTCGATATGGATTTCGTCTGTTGGTGCGATCTGTCGCCGCTGGCCGAGGCATCCCGGGCATTCGACTTCATCGGGTGGAAGGAATGGCAGGGCACCGGCTGGATGGATAATTTCTTTGCGGCCCGCGTCGGATCGCCGATCCTGCGAGATGCGGCGGATTACGCCTTGGCCCAGGTGCGGGCGTTCGGGAACGACATGTTGTGGCTGGCAGCCAGTGCTGACGCGGTCAATTCTGCGATGCAGACCCACCAGTGGGCGCCGTGGCTTCAGATCCCCACGCACCTGATTGGCCCGGTTTGCGTGATGGACCGCGAATGGTTTTTCGGCGACCGTGGGAAGGACAACATCCACGAGTTTCGTTCGTTCGGCTTCATGACCTCGATGCACAGCATGTCTGGGTGGCTCGATAACCTTGCATCACCGGAAGCGCTGCTGGAAAGCCCGTCGCGACTGGCAGCGATCGTGCGCCGGGGACTGGGGCAATAACACCGATTCGGCTATTCTCGGAGGCGGCAATGATACACGACCTGTCGGCATCCCTATGGTGGCACATCTATTGCGTCAACCACTGGTACGACATCGCGGCCGAGACGCTACTGGTACTCCGGAGATCCGGATTCCCCGGCAAGATTTGGGCCGAGGTTACAGGCGCTCCGGGCGACGAGCACGAACTCCAGGACCTCGCCGGGTTGGTAGGCGTGCCGCTGCGGACCTTCCGCTGCGGGTCGAACTGTTTCGAGTACCCTGCGATTCACGCCCTTTGGGAGTCCTGCCGGGATGCACCCTCCGCCCCGCCATCGGTGGCCTACATTCACTCGAAGTCCGTCACGAAACCGACTCCAACCTACACGAAATGGCGATGGATGATGACAGTGGGGATCCTATTGGACTGGCGGGAGCGGGTAGCCGACCTGGATCGCTATGACGCCGTGGGATGCTGCTACCGAGCCGACGGGCCCCATTTCGCCGGCAACTGGTGGTGGGCTCGCCGCGACTGGATTGCACAGCTTCCCGAGCCGCGCAACACTTCGGACCGATTCGAGCACGAGGCGCTGGCTGCTGTCGGCCAACGGTTGTCGTCTTAAGCCCCTGGTATCGAGTCAGGGCGAGCCGTACCAGCCTGGTTACTACGCACGGTACGGTGCGCCGCACCGCCGGTTCTCTGTCGCAAGATCCAGAAGGGAATTGTGGAGCCGGGTGCGGCCCGCGCCACCCCACTCAATCACCGGCCACGTGATGCACTGCGGGGAGTGCTACGGGAGAATACTCACCTTGTTCTTTTTTGGGAAGGAGGCTCGCTTGATTGGCGACGAACTAAACGCGATTTTCCGGGAATGCGGGACCGACAAGGCGGCCATCCATAATTACGGCGCGGTCTACGAGTTCCTCCTCCGGGATTTCCGCGACCGGCCGTTTACGCTCCTGGAGCTGGGCGTCGGTTCCGGCGGCTCGTTGCGGGCCTGGGAGCGATACTGCCCCCGCGCGAAAATCGTCGGTTCCGATATCGACCCGGGTGGCGCGGGAGCACGCCGCTCCGCGAACGATGATCGAAATAATCGACCACCACGACCGAAACGCCCTCGCGACGATGCGGAGACACGCACCGCTGGATTTCATCATCGACGACGGCGACCACCAGCCCTGCGCCGTGCGGTCGGCCTATGAGGTACTATGGCCGCTGCTTTGCATCGGTGGCATTTACGTCGTGGAAGACTTGCAGATCGCGCATTCGCCGAATTATCACCCGGAGACGGGACCCATTTTCAATGAAATCATCACACGGTTTTCTGCGGAGAACGTCGAGTCGGGGCTGACCGATCGGATTACGATAGTGGCCGGAGAACTGGCGGCCTTTCTCAAGCTCCGCTGAAGCGCCGTACGCCGAATCACCGCAAGGGGCGTCCTCCCTTGTCCGCGATTACGTACAATCCGGCAAGGCCTGCCGAAGCGACTCGAGGGCGACGAGGCGATTCTCGATCGAGATGCCTGGCGGAATTGTACGGATCGTTGGCTTTCCGACACGCCAATCCTTATAGGGCAGGCTGCTGTTGCTTGCTGTCCATCGGCCGCCGAAAACAAGGCGGGATTGAAACGGCGCAAACAACAATAATCGAATACCCAGAGGTGGAGGAAAGGCTACGGACTCGAAGGAGTACTCGCCCGGCAATGCCAAGAAGCTCCAGCGGCTTGGACAGGTAATCAAACAAGAGCTGCCGCAGAAGTAGGGCATTGCCCCGAGCGGCACGGCCAGCGTCGTTGACAGGGCAGCGTGGGGACTTTCCCGCGTCTCCGCCGTGGTGGCCGCCCCATCTAGAGTCCCCGTCGCCGAAGCCGATCCTCCGCGGTCCTCCGGCCTTCTCTACGCCGGTCGCCGGGCATGATCCCGGAGCCGATAGCGAAGCCCGCGGCGACCAGAAGTCGTTTCCGGAAGAACCCCTTGAAGAAGCGCACTGGCCGCGCTTGGTCGGTGGTGGTGGTGGCGAGGGCCGCCGTTTGGCCAAGCCTTGCCAGTGCCCTATGTCGTGCGAAAGTTGGTCGTCTTGATTGAATCCGGCGCGGTCGTGGACACCACCATCGCCTATTCAAACATTCCAGCAACATTGCCGAAGTGCTGTGGCGGCAACAACTTGCAGCTTCGCGAAACCGGGCCTGCTGACGCCCCGCGGCTCATCGAGACCTCCAAAACCCACCTTGTGGATGGGACCGACCGTCTTCCGAGGCCCAACTCGGCCGTTTCGGTACCGGAAAAGGAGGCGGCACGATGACTCGCCTCAACACGCAAATCCCGTTGCCGCCGAAGCCCGGTATCGTGTCGCTGTGCGAAATGGCGATTGCCGCGGGCACAACCGGACTCAGTATCGCGGTCCATTTCCAGGACTTTCCAATCCACCTGCTGTGCAAGCTCTGGCAGTATTCTATGAACTTTGCCGGGCCGATTGAAGTCCGCCACGTCCGTAACCAAAGCGACATTCGCAAGTTGCCGGAAGCTTGCGGCGGCGTGAAACTTGTCCTGGTCCATGCAGAGAAGCTCCGGTCGGCCACGGCGTGGGCGATCGAAATGGCCTCGCTGGCCGACACGGAGGCCAACTCGCGGCCAGCCATATTCTGTGTATCCGGCCCCGGTAGCGACGGCGACGATCCCGGCGTGGCCTTGACGATCCGGGCCAACCCCGTCGAAGTTGCTGCCCTGCGCGGTGGTTTGCGCTCGGGCCAAATCCCCACCATACCGAACTGGAGGGCATTCGGCGAGGACCTGGACGTAAACCCGGTACCCGCGTTAGCTCCTGTTCTGGCGAACGAGGGCAATAACGATCGCGGCGTTCACCACCTGCGGGAGCGGGATCTTCTCCGTTCCTTGGCGGTCGGCGCTGCGGTACTCCGCGTACTGGGGCAGCAGGTCGAAGGAGCCTTGGAAGTTGATGAGTTGCCGCTGACGGTGGATGACTACGAGCAGGTCCGCCGACTGCTGCAATCCACAGCGATCGCGCCCGCCGACGAGACCTGTGATCCCCTGGCTAAGGAAATGGTGAACCGGGCCAACGTCTTCCTGCAGGCCCGGTATGCCGAGCCCAATGCCCAGGACAATCCCTTCAACGTCGATGGGGCCGACTCGCCGCCGGGCAAGGGGGCCAATCGCGACCTCATCACGCGGCGCGAGATCGCCGACCTGGGTAACACGCGATCGCGGATGGTCCGCCAACTCATTGATTTCGTCCGCCGCCGCAATGACGGCTACGAGCGTTTTCAGCGGATGGGCCTGGCCCGGCGGCCACCGGATCGTGAGCACTGGCGGAACATGGACTCTGCGGCGATGGTGGGCTACCTGCGACCCTGGACCGCCAAACAGGTCCGTACGCATTTCGATCAGTTGCGGCGTACCCGGCTGATCACCGCCGAACGTGAAACGGCCAACGGCCCTTGGCGCTACGCGTTACCCGAGGAGTTGCAAGGCAGGCGTTCCTCGTTCCGCCACCTGCCCACCGCAGCGGAGCTTATCGCCCGCCAGCAGTCGCAATGATCGGTCTGCCCAGTCGGCCTTCCGTCTGCCCTCGGGCCAGGGCAGACGGAAACGGTCTTCAGGTAACGAGTTAGGGTGCTTTCACTCGGCGTGCCCGCAAACTTCACTACGGCGGGCACACGATGTGCGTCTCCCTACACGTTCCGAGATCGGCGTTATCGCTCGCTGGCGTTACCCTTGCGCAAAAATGAGGGAAGCCAGCCTCTTCAAGAACCATGTCGGAAATCTTGCGATACGAAAGACGCTTGCCATCCCCTGGCTCGCCCGTGAGTCGTTTCGCAACCCGTAACGGCCAGAAGAGCCCGCGGATCATGGCTGACGACAGAGGAGTAGGACTCTCCCGGTTGAGCCAAGCCTCAAGCTTACGCTCGTAGTTCTCGATACGGTCCACGCGCTCCTCGCGGGGAATGGACATGAACACTCGAAGGAACGCAGCGCCGACTTCAAACGCACGCTCGATGCTGACGCTGTAGGCGTCGCTCAGTGCAAGTACGAAGGCTTTGAGTGCTTCCAATGGCTTCTCGCCGTCAGCCCAATTGTGCTGACCGATGACGAGATGTGCCTTCACCAAAAGGTCTTTCAGCTCCGGGTTTTTCTGCGCACGCGAGCGGACTTGGCGGAAGATCTTCGCGGCCTCCTTCTCCTTGTGTGCTGCGAGCAAGACTTCAAAGTAGTCGAAGAGAAGATGGGGCCGATCCGTAGGATCGTGCTCGTGGGAGAGTGCGTTCTGGAATTCATCTGCCGCCTCGGTAAATCGTCCACACGCGGCATGGACACCGGCGATGGATGCCGAAGCAATCGCCACACGGTCGGTGTCTTGGCCGGCGTTTGCGAGCGATCGAAACTTCTGCCAGGTGCGAATGGCTGCGGCATGGTTGCCTGAGCGATCGTAGAACCGTGCGAGAACCTCCAAGCATTGGAAGCGATCGACAGGATCGATGCAGGCATCGACGGCAGCTTTGTAGTATTGGAGGGCGCGGGTCGGCTTCTTCTTCCATTCCATGACGTTGCCGTAGTTGAGCGACAACTGCCAGACTTGATCTTGCGTCCCATATCGCGCTGCGTGCTGGAGGGCTGTACGATAGAGCGTCGCGGCTTCATTTGGGCGATTGCGCTCCCACGCAAAGTTGGCCAGGCCGTGCTCGGCTCGGACGAACTGATCGTGCCAGCCGAATCGAGCAGACCGATCTCGGCAATTGTGGAGGAGACGCTGGGCGGCTGCATACTGTCCAGCGGCGAAGATTGCCAGCGCGCGATTGTGGGCGATCGACACCACCGCTTCGCCGTCTCCGCGATCACTGGCAAGCGATTCGGCCTCGCTCAATGGCTTGAGGGACTGCTGGGGCCGGTCGGTGGTCCTGAGGAGTTCTCCAAGATTATTAAGGGCATTCTCCAAGGCGTCGTATGCACGAACAGCACGCGCTATCTTGATAGCTTTGCGGTGGGCTTCCTCGGCCTGTTGATATTTGCCGAGGTGCTGAAGGCACGTGCCGATTTGGTCGTAGGCTCTGGCTTCGACATCGCAGAGGGTTGCCCGTGAGGCATGACGGGCAAGTTGATGGAGTACCTCAATGGCCTGGGAGAAGGAACCGGCAGACCATCTCCACGAAAAGAGCGACTCCATCACTTGGCATACCGCGCCGTCGGACCCACGCACTTGGCGCCAAAGCGAGAAACCTCTTGCGAACGCTGCCTCAATGTCGGTCGCCGGCGCACGCTGCTTGATGAGTAGGGTGATGACGTCCTCTTGTAGCCGGGCGGCGACGCTCGGATCTCCCCGCTTGGATTCTTGCTTGATGGCAATGCGCATCGCCTCTATCGCACTGGTGGGGTTTGACTTCCCGGCGAGGAGAAGAGCTTTGTCCTTCAGGCCCTGGTACACCCAGTCAAGAACGCCGTGCGATCGGGCGAAGGCGATTGCTTCGTCGAACACCTTGCCAGCCGACGGATCGGCGGCTCGCCCGAGCATGACGGCAGTATCGTGCAGCGAAACGGCTGCGTCTGCGTACTGCGAGAATCGCAGGAGTAATTCGTAGCGTCGGCGGAAGAGGGGAGCGGCTAGCGCGTGCCGATCGAGGAGATGGAGCGAGTACGCTTCGCCGCCGAGTGCGCGGATGAGGATTCTCTCGAACCCTTCTTGTTCGCAGAGCATTCGAGCGGCGCGAAAGCACTCAAGAGCTTTGCCGGGTTTATCGAGATCAAGGTGTGCTGTCCCAATGTTCGTGAGCGTCATGCATCGGGCATCACGCTGGTCGGATCGTGAGGCGGCTTTCTCCGCGCGGGCAAACCAGCGGATAGCTTCCACGGGATCGCCCCGTTTCGCCGCAAGCAGGCCGTGGCAGAACTGGATCGATGCGCCGTTCGGATTGTCGTTCGCCGCCTTCTTTGCCTTGAGTGACCGCTGGAGGAGACGAGCAGCCTCGTCCACATCGACCTCGGAAGTCAGCATCACGAGATTGTGGAGTGATCGACCGAGGAGTTGATGATCGCGAGTTTTCTCCGCGTGGGTAACGGCGCGACGGTAGAGCCGCTCCGCATCGGCCACGCGTCCGGCATCAGTCAGTGCAACGCCTTCGTTGATGAGCGACTGCCCGACGCCCCAGGCATTGCCGATGTGCCGGCTGTATGCCCGAAGTTGCTGGAAGAAGGGGATCGCGTCGAGAGGAGCGTGACTGCGCTCGTGACAAAGCCCAAGTACGTTGAGGAAGTGCATGCGGTCGTCGTCTGAGAGTAGACGCAGTAGTGTGGGCTTATTGAGCGCCAGGAGCGTTTTGCGATAGGTCTCGTTCCAGGCTCCGGGCTCCAGGTTGTACCCCGTGTTTACGAGAGAAGAGATGGCATCGTGCTTCGCGCCGACACGCATTTGCTGGATGCTGAGCAACACCGCGGTATCCGAATGTCCGCGCAACGGTTCAAGAACCTTGATCCATTCTCGAAGGAAACGATCTCGATCGTCGGCGCGGGCAAGGAAGACTTGCGTTACATCGTCGTGGACGTGAAGGAAATTCTTGGTGACTGTGACAATGCCCGCATCAACGAGCACCCGAATCTCTTCTTTCCAGGGAATGTTCGGGAAGAATAGGACAAGCCACTGTTCGATGAACGAAATCGGGCTGGTCGCCAGCAGCCCCAGCGCCTCTTGCGTATGCGGGGGGAGAACGACCGGAATGGGTTTTTTTGGCTTGCGTCGAGCCTGGGGGGCCTTGGTTGGTTCGTGTGTTTGGCCCGGACCAGGATGAGTCAGCGAATTCATGCCGGTCGCCGGGATTCCCGTCGTTGGCAATCCATAGTACTTGGCAGCGATGTGAGGATGATCGTCGAGCATGGCAATGATGTCGTCCCAGAAATAGACGTTCACGGGGAATAATCGCCGCCTTCGGTGCTCCATTGTAAGCTCACGGGCGACCTTCTGGATTTTGGGATCGCGTGGGAGGGACGTGGCGACGACATACTGTTTGAGGCGAGGGCTTAATTTGCGCTTTTGTTACTTCGCCGCGTAGCTGACGTGCGGTAAGCCTGTCGCGGAAGCGCAGGTCCGGACACTTGCACTGTACGCCGGTGTAGCCCCGCGCCTTGGTAGGAATGCCGTACAGGTCCACGCCGTCCTGCTCCTGGCCCGACCTCCCGTTCTTCTTGAGCGTGAGCGCGGTAAATGCGGGAGAATCGGCAGATTCGGAGCAAGTTGTCTGATGTTTTTACGAAAATGCCCTCGGAAAGCCTGATCGTTTGATCGAGGTTCCCGAGGGTGTACTCCGTTTGTTTTACCAGAACCTTCGGAGTACTTGATTATGCATCATGATTTGCTTCGCGATGCGAAATTTTGGCAATATCTTTTTGGGATCGATCAGGCTCTCGCCAAGGACGCCCGCAAGCCGGGGTGTCCCTGCGGCGGTCGCCTGCACTGGGCCAACTATCCTCGCAATCCTCGTGGCGGCCCCGAGAATCTGCCCAAGGAGTGTTGTTACCGGTTGAGTTTGTGTTGTGATCGCGACGGTTGCCGCAAGCGGGTGACACCGCCCTCGACACGGTTCCTCGGCCGAAAGGTCTATCTGCTAAGCGTGATCTTTTTGGCGGCCGCCATGCGGCAGCAGCCCTCGCCGCGCAGCATGCGAGAACTCTTCGATCTCTTCGGCGCGGGCCGACGGACCATCGCTCGCTGGCAAGTTCTTTGGCGTGAACAGTTTCCGCAGACACGGTTCTGGAAGACCGAACGTGCTCGGTTCGCGCGGCCAATCGACGCCGCCGCGATTCCACGGGCACTTGCGGACGCGTTCTTCGTCGGCAAGGAGCTTTATGAGGACTGGGAGCGGCTGCTGGCTTTTCTCCAGCCGATCACGGTCCCGGGAGCCTTGGCGAGCAAGCTCTCCGGATGATCCTCGGATCCCCGCAGAAGATGCTCCTCGGTCATCCCAGCGGCCCGATGCATAGTAGGGTTATCGTCCCTTTCACCCCATCCGTGAGGAGATTCGATGACCGCAAAACCCAATTCCTCGACGGCAGCCTTGTGGGCTCGCTTCCGATTCTCGGTGGTGGGCTCGCTGCTGAGCGCCTCCGCCTCCGCATGGAGAACTCAAGGCCGTCCTTCGATCTCTCGCTGCGAAGACCTGGACACATCCGGTCAGCGGCGGCGAGGTCCGCTTCGCCGCCGCCACGATCGAGCGGTGGTACTACAGCGCGCGGCAGAAGGACGACCCTGTCCGCGCCCTCCAACGCACGGTCCGCAAGGACTGCGGCAAGGTCTCTCTGGCTCCGGCATTGACCTTGCACTTGTTGGGACAATATCAAAACCATCCGCACTGGTCCTACCAGTTGCACTATGACAACCTCGCCGCGGCGGTGAAGGCCGATCCTGCGCTGGGGCGGCTCCGTTCGTACGCGACGGTCCGCAGGTACATGCAGGCGCATGGCATGGTCCGCAAGCCGCGGCCGGCGTCCGACCGCCGTCCCGGCGAAGCCCGCGCGGAGCAGCGTCGCGAAGAACGCGAGATCCGCAGTTACGAAGCCGAGTATGTCGGGTCGCTCTGGCATCTCGATTTCCATCACGGCTCGCTCAAGGTGCTCACTTCCCGCGGCCAGTGGCAGCGTCCCATCGCCCTGGGCATCCTCGACGATCACTCGCGTTTGTGCTGCCATCTGCAGTGGTATCTCTCCGAGACCGCTGAGGACCTCGTGCACGGGCTCTCGCAGGCGATCCAGAAACGCGGTCTGCCCCGCGCGCTGTTGACCGACAACGGCGCGGCGATGATCGCCGACGAAGTGGTCGCAGGGCTGTTGCGGCTGGGGATCCTCCATGAGAAGACGTTGCCCTACAGTCCCTACCAGAACGGCAAGCAGGAATGCTTCTGGGCGAACCTCGAGGGACGCCTGATGGAGATGCTCGGCGGCGTGGCGGAACTCTCCCTGGAGTTCCTCAACGAAGCGACGCAGGCGTGGGCCGAAATCGAGTACAACCGCCGGCCGCACCGCGAGATCGCCGCTTCGCCGGTGGAACGCTTTGCCGCAGCTAACGATGTGCTTTGCGCGAGTCCTGCTTCGGATGCGCTGCGCGACGCATTTCGCATGGAAGTCCCAAGGACCCAACGCCAGAGCGACGGGACGATCTCCCTGGAGGGCGTGCGTTTCGAGATTCCCGCCCGCTATCGCCACTTCAAGAAGGTCTCGGTGCAGTACGCCCGCTGGGATCTCCGCCGCGTCGATCTGGTCGATCCGCGCAGCGGAACGATTCTCTCGCCCCTGTATCCGCTCGACCGCCAGGCCAATGCCGACGGCCAGCGATTGCTCTTCCAACGCGACGTCCGCGTCACGACCGACGAGAAGCCGCCCGCCGGCCAGGACGGTGGCGATCCGCCCAAGTCCGGCCCATCGCCTGGCGGCAAGCAACTGCCGCCGCTTCTGAAACGCATCCTCGACGAGTACTCGGCCACAGGACTCCCGCCGGCGTACCTGCCCAAGAATCCGCCTTCCCAACCAGGAGAAACACGATGAATGCCAAAAGACTCTTGTCGCTGTGGGGACTGAAGTGGAACCCCTTCTCGCCGGAGCTTCCCAGCGAGGGACTGCTGGTAACCGCAGCCATCGAGAACTTCGCCTGGCGCGTGGAGCAACTCGTCCAAGAAGGCGGCTTCGCGATGATCTGCGGCGAGTCGGGAACCGGCAAGTCGGTGGCGCTGCGGATCGTCGCCGAACGCCTCGCGGCGCTTCGCGAGGTGGCGGTCGGCGTGCTGGAGAGGCCGCAGTCCCGCCCCGCCGACTTCTATCGCGAACTGGGCGACGTCTTCGCGGTGAAGCTCACGCCGTGGAATCGCTGGGGCGGATTCAAAGCCCTCCGCGAACGCTGGCGCGCCCACGTGACCTCCTCGCACATCAAGCCGGTGCTGCTGGTCGACGAAGCCCAGGAGATGAGCGTGGAAGTGTTGAACGAACTGCGGATTCTCTCCAGCGCCGACTTCGACGCCAAGTCGCTCTTGACCGTGGTGCTCGCCGGAGACGGCCGGCTCCTGGAGCGCTTGCAGCATCCCGACCTGGTGCCGCTGGCCACGCGCATCCGCACGCGACTGTGCATCGAGGCTGCCTCGCGCGAGGAACTCTCCGAACTGCTCGACCATGCCTTAGCCAAAGCCGGCAACGCCGCGCTGATGACCGCGGAACTGCGCAGCACGTTGGCCGACCACGCCAGCGGCAACTATCGGCTGCTGATGACCATGGGCGGCGAACTCTTGGCCTACGGCATGACTCAGGAAGCTGCGCAGTTGGACGAGAAGTCCTACCTGGAGGTCTTTCAGCCGACACGGCCGCGTCCGTCATCGAAGAAGAAAGCGAGGACCTGAGATGGTTGTGGACTCCAACGGGGCACCCGCTTGCGGGTCGCTTCCGGTGATGCGCATCGCGGAGATCGCGCTGCAAGACAACTCCCCACGCTGGCTGGTCGAAGGATTGTGGGGCGCCTCCTCGGTCGGGGTGATCGGCGGTGCGCCCAAGTGCTCGAAGACCTGGCTGGGGCTGGACCTCGCCTTGAGCGTGGCCACGGGCACCGCCTGCCTGGGCCGGTACGCCGTTCCTCAGCCGGGACCGGTCCTGGTCTACCTGGCCGAAGACGCGCTGCCGATCGTGCGGCAACGCGTGGAGGGGATGGCCCGGCATCGCGGCCTGGCCTTGGAGCAGGTCGATCTCTACGTGATCACCGCTCCCACGCTCCGCCTCGACCGCGATCCGCACCGCCGGCAACTCCAAGAGACGGCCAGACGACTCGGTCCCCGCCTGTTGCTCTTGGACCCCTTGGTGCGATTGCATGGAATCGACGAGAACAGCGCCAGCGAAGTTGCCGAGTTGTTGGCCTACATTCGCATGCTCCAACGGCAGCTCAACCTGTCGGTGATCCTCGTACATCACACACGGAAGAACACCTCGGGCGGTATCGCCGCCGGCCAATCGCTTCGCGGCTCCGGAGACCTGCACGCCTTCGGCGACTCGAATCTCTATCTGCGACGCACCAAGGATCGCCTGGTGTTGTCCAGCGAGCACCGCGCGGCCCCGGCCGCGCCGCCGGTCTCTCTGGAACTGGTCGCATCCGATCCCGAGACGACGCACCTGGAGGTCGTGGCGGAACGCCGTGGCGAACCGCAACCGAGTCTCTCGGAACAGGTGCTGGCGCTGCTTGCCGAGGGTACAGTGCTTACCCGAGCGAAACTCCGCGGCACGCTGGCCGTGAAGAATGAACGCCTCGGCGATGTCCTGGAGTCGCTGGAACAAGCCGGTCGCCTCCGCCACACACCCGCCGGTTGGCAACGCCTCGACTGATCTCCAGCGGACCGTTCCCGTTCCCGCCTCTAGAGATACAAGGGAACGGAACGGTCTGCATGCTTCTCCTTCCCTGCAACTTGCCCGAACCTCCAGAGACCGCACCATGCCTGGGATCGACTTCGGCCGGCTTCGCCGCGAGATCACCATGGAAGAGGTCCTGAAGCTCCTCGGCTTCGAACCGCTGCATCGAATCGGCGACCAGTGGTACGGACGTTGTCCCCTGCATGACACGGCCGATCAGCGGGCTCATTCCTTCTCCGTGAACGTGGCGATCCGCGGCTACCGCTGCCACAAGTGCGATCACCAAGGCAACCAACTCGACCTCTGGGCCACTTTCACCCGGCAGCCTCTTTATCCCGCCTCGATCGCCCTCTGCCGCATCCTCGGCAGGGAAGTCCCTTGGCTCCGCCGCTGATGAAGCCCTCTTGTCTCACCCTCCGATCTCCAACTCCCGCGACCGCCACCCCAAGGCAACAGAGAAGAGGCCACCCGTACTCCCCCTGTTCGTCAAACCGCCAGTACCCCAGCGACTATCTCGAACAACTGCCCATCGATTATCTCGTCCGCTCTCACTTCTGAGCGAAGAAATCCCTCCAACTTGCGCCGAACACCTCCCGGCAGAGCGTTTCAAAGTCACCCCAATCCTTGGGGGGCGGTAGTTGGAGTTGTGACGGTGAGAGCATGGTTGAGAACGATATAGTATGCCTTTTGATACGGATATCGTCAGTTCATCCGGGAGGCATGGGCAAAATGTGCCGCCTATGAACATTATTCGGTCACCGACGCCCTCCTCGGGCCGGAAATCAGTTCGAGTGCGCATTGTAAGGGCACGACAGCTCAGGCAGCCCAGTCCTTGCACAGCAGCTCCGCTTGTGCGAGTACGGTTTGCGTGGCCTTCTCCTGCTTGTCCGGCAGGTTGCCGTGCTTTATGAGGATACGTTTCACGAGAACTCGCAGCCTGGCGCGGGCGCTCATGCTTTGCACGCTACTCTGTCATGCTTTTAGTTCTTGCGCTACGTGGGACGCTAGCGGCCTATGTTATTGAGTCTTGGAGAATGTGGACATCTGGGGGTTTTCCAACGAGTCGTACGATCGACCAGCCGGTCCAATCGACTTTGGAACGCTCATTGGGGCTTACGAGAATGGTCTGGAAGGTGAATTGAGGATCGGCGAGCCGCCGGGCATAGGTCGATAAGAGTTCGTCAGGTAGTAGATGCCCGCCGAGTTCAATAATCAGGACGACGTGTTGGTTTTCGCTGTCCCGGTCTGCGAGTGCAATCGCGCCGGACGCGATTATTTGACTCACCTCTCGGCCAGCCAACGCGTCGAATGCGAACAACGATCGATGGTCCCCGATCTTCGCATACAGGACTTTGACTGGCTGTGGAGGTTCAACGGCCTCTTGTTCAGATTCCTCGGGGTCAAGCACCACGTCGCGGATCTCGATTTCTCGAACGAACCCGTACCGATCCCAGCACATGGCATCGAGCAATGCCGGAACTTCGTACGGATGTACTCGCCAAAGGCAGGCAAGCAAGTCGACGGTATTCATACCGCATGGATGCCAAAGCTGTTCATTGGGGTAGCGTAGTCTGAGGACGTGCGAGAGATCGGAGACGGCCTGGCCGTTTACCCTGCAATCCAGACGATTGCCATCGAAGATGCACTCGCATCGAAGAGGCTGGGGCGAGAACAGTTTGAAACCGAGTTGAATGTTGTTATTTCGGTCGCCAGCTTTTTGCCACCGCTCCATCATGGTCGGCATCCCGAACGCGGCCGCAATCCACTGGCACAGCGCTGTCTTGCCAGTCGAATTCTCGCCAAACAGCAGGGTGACTTTCCCAAACCGGATAATTGAGTTGGCGGCGAAGAGGGGGCTCCGCCGGATTTCAACCTCTTGAAGCCAACCAGAGCGGGTTGATACTTTCCGCATTTCGTTGGCAATGAGTTGCTCGTGAAGACTCTTCCAGGAGAGGAGCGAATTTGCTGGATAGTTCTTCCCATCATCATTGTCAATGATGCGTCCATGGTCCTGGCAACACCAAATGCCGTTCATCGCGGACTGCCGCTGTTCGGGCGTTAGACCACCCGTGCCGCGGGGGCCTCCGTCTTCTGCTGCGTAGATGTGCGCTGCAACACCTTTGCGTTCCACGTCCTCCGGGCCGGCGCCTGGGCCTACGGTTGACTCATCGCATTCGGGAAAAGAGCATCGGTAGCCGGCTCTCGCGGCGATGATCTTCTTCGTTGATTCGAGGAAATCGGCTTCTCGCTTAGCCATGGTTCTGTCCTCACCTCACAGGGCGACTCACCTTGTCACGGTGCGCCATTGCGCTCTTCGCGTGTATCGAACAGGATTACTGCCAGTGTCGTTGCCGCGCCCACGGCGAGGCGGGCATACCGGCTCGTGACTTCTCATCGACCATTTGAAGGATACGGGGGAAGTCCGGATCGCGGCCGTTTTCGGCCACTAGAAAGGCACTAAGGTGTGTGTACCGGGAACTCGCGCGGCCGCGGGGCCCGGGGCGGGTGTTGATCTCTCGGTCAAAAAACGACGTGAATGCACCCGAAATGTTGCAAGCAGATGCCACCTTTATGATGGGTTTGTGAGGCGTTGTAACGTCCATCCATAAGTTGATACCTTTCCAACGACAATCGGTGAAATGCTGATTCAGAACACTATATCTTGCGTATTCAAGGAACACAAGATACTACTAATAGGATTATTAGCCAAGTAGAGGGCATTCTGATTCCCGGGACACCAGCCGTGTTGAAAATGTAAAATGTTCACCTCTTCCCTCCGTGGACCCGATCTGTCTGGTATTTGCGGCGCTCTGCATCTTCCTCGCACTGCATGCGCTGTGTCTCGATCGCCTCCTGCGCATACCGCCGAGTATCAGGCGCTGCGAGTGGCAGCTAATAGTAATTCTCCCTGAGTCGCACGGACCTACCACCTGATTGATCACGGCCGAACGCAAAGCGGCCGACGGCCCGATGGTACGCGCTGCCCGTGGGGTTGCAAGGCCGGCGTAGCTCCTTCCGCCACCTGCCCACCGCAGCGGAGCTTATCGCCCGCCAGCAGTCGCAATGATCGGTCTGCCCAGTCGGCCTTCCGTCTGCCCTCGGGCCAGGGCAGACGGAAATGGTCTGGCGGCAACCAGTTGCAAAGAAAACCGCTTCGTCGGCCCAAAGAATACGCCAATAAGACAGCCAGTTGCCGGAGCGAGGGCGCGGCATAGCTAAAAGAAAGCACCGACACGCCTGTAGTGGCGGCGGTGCTTTTGTGCCATCGGTCTAGCCGCTCGCCGTGAGCAAAGCCAGACCGAGGGCGATCCACACCCAAGCCAGGTCACCGGCGGGACCGGAGCCGGATGTCGCCCTTGTGCAGCGACAGACCAACCAGCACCGCACCGGTGATTGCCGCCACGGCCCAAGAGCCGGTTACCAGGCCGAACAGGCCGGCGGCCCCCAGTGTACCGAGGATGTGGAACGTGTTGAGCTTCTGTCTTGCTCCCAAAACTCTCTCCTTTGCAACAAAAGGATCTCGCGGCAGCTTTTAGACGCCGAGCGTCCGTAGCTGCCTGAGCGAGGCGATCGTGTTTTGCAACACGCGGCTGGAGCGACGATGGGCCTTCAGCCCCTTGAGCAACTCGTTGTTCTTCAAGAGCGTATCTCGAAGCGAGTTGCGCACGGCCTCAGCCTGACGAATCAGGGTATCGAGGTCCTGGCCGGATTTGCGATGGGGACCCTTGCGGGCCTGGCCATTGCTGTGGGCCTGGGGTTTGTTTTCACCCTGACCGTTGCCTTCCGCGTGGCCGTCCGTACTGGCTGCTGGTTCGGTCATGGTCATGGTCGGATTTGTCCTTTCTTCGGAAATTGGATCGGGGCCGGTCGGCGGCCCCTTGGGGGATTGGATACGGATGGCCTGCTTGCTCGGCTTGATCGCCGATTCGCTGTCCAGTGGCATATACACGTACTTGCGGCAGGCATCCTGCGCGAGCACGGCGGCCGACTTGCCATAGAGGCACAATTCGTCCATGCCGAACTCCAGGGCACGGCCCAGGAAGCGGCGGTTGATGTGGATGCGGACTCGCTTGCCGGAATACGCCGAGTTGCCGAGCACGATCTCTGTCGGTTGTTTGTCCCCGCTGCCCTGGCCGCGAAGGGCGACGCGGCCGTTGAGGTCGAGCGTAACCGGGGAGTTTTCCAGATCCCCGCCGGGAAGTGTCGGCAGCTTTTCCGCCAGAAACCGCAGGTCTTCGGCCGAGAGGCGCAGGCGCGACCGTGCAGCGCCCGGGTCGGGCACGCACTGCACGACCTTGGGGAAACGGCCCTCCGTGTTGACCGGCAGGTAGATCGTCCACCTGCCCGTGCGGAGCACCACGTGATCGCCGCTTCTGCCAACCTCGACAGGCTGGTCGCGGGGCAGTTCGGACGACGCGAGGAACTTGACGCGCGGCACGAGCAGGTCGTCCTTCCAGGGAAACACGAAGCCTGAGACCATGAGCAACTGGTGCCCGTCCGTGGCGGAGATCTCGCCCCGCGATCCGGAAAGCTGGACATAGCCCAGCGGGAAGCGTGCGCTATCAGGGTCGCAGATCTCCGAGGCGTCGGCCAGGGCCTCCAAGAGCCGAGGCGGATTGACCTCCAAGGCCGTTGGCACTGGCGGCGGCGCACCGGGAGCGGGTCGGGCATCGTAGCTCACCAGTCGAGGTCCGCTACGGTCCTGCCAGTGGGCGGTTATGCGGCCGCCCTCGCCACGGGCCAGTTCGACCGGATCGTCCCGGCGGTCGCCGCAGTCCTCCAGGATGTCAAACGGCAGCCAAAGGGTTTCTTGGGCTGCCGCGCCGCAGCGCGATGCTCGATGATGACGCCGTCGCAGACGGCCCTCACGATCAGCCCCTCCTTGTCGCCGATGAAACCGACGTCGGGGCCGGGGCTGCGGGGGCGGGATTGTGCCCGGCGAAGCACGGGGCGGAGTTGTGCCGCAAGGCGGCGGGTGAAGGAACTCAATGGTAAGAACTCCTTGCTTTCTTGAGGAAATGGGAGACATCGCTTCACAGAATCAGGCTGCTCGGCGATGACGATCAGCGTCGAGTTCGTCCCAGTCAATAAAACTGGGTGGCGAGTCCGCCGTGTCGTCGTCGAGGTCGGCCATTCCGGGGCCGACGATCGTGAATCCCCGATGGGCGATGGTGCGGCGTGATTCGCCTGTGGCTTGCGCCACGGCACGGTCAAGTTGCGATTGGGTCATAGGGAAACCTTGGGTTTGAGGATGGGAAAGCCGATCACGATAGCGATCAGCCGACGGCCAGTTCACCGGCCAGGAGATTGAGCGAGACGTCGCGGTCCACCGGGATGCCCCGGAGCCAGCGGGTGAACTGGTGAACCATGAACCCGGCGGCGATCGTGGCGCCGTAGATCGTCGAGCGCGACGTACAGCGGCCTTGCTGGGCCTCGGACTGGGCGAATAGCGTGGTGGGATAATACTCGCGGCCCTCGGCCTCGGCGATCGTGAGGACGCGAATGACCTCGGCCAACATTCGCCCGTCGCACCAGAATCGACACCGCCGCTGGATGGTCCGCCAGATGGCGGCGCGGGCCTCGATGCTATCGACGCAGCAGAACACCGCCTCGGCCGTTTCCAGCCGGGGCCGGTAGCGGTCCTCGACGGTCTCGACCTGAATGGTCGGATCGATCTGCCGGATCGCCGTCAGCGTGGCCAGTGCTTTGCTCATGCCGACATCGGCCAGGGCATAGCCCTGGGTCGTGCGGTTGGAGTCGTCCACGGTGTCGAAATCGACAAGCTGGATGCGCGGCACGCCAATAGCCGCCAGTTGCAGGGCGACGTTCCGGCCGATGGCGCCGACGCCGATCACGGTCGCTCCGATTTCGTCCAGACGCGCGCGAGGCACAAGGTCATCTTGACGTGTAAAACGATTGGGCTCAGACGGCATGGCTTGGCTCCTTCCGGTCAAGGAATCCCGGCCGATCCAGCAGTCGATCCCAGCTCAAGAGCCAATCATCCTCGAAAGGATCACGGAGGGCGGCACCTCCAGATTCCAGTAGGGGCAAAGGCTCCAAGAACGCGACATTGGCGCGATACTCGGCCAGCCACTTCTCATGGTCGCTAGCCGCAAACTGCTGGGTATAGTCAACCTGGACTGGCAGTTCGACGTCGCCGCCAGGGCCGACGTGGAACCGCAGCCGCGCATAGCTCCGCCCGCCGCGAGCGAGCACGAACATCAGCGCCCAATCGGTATGACCGAAGACCCGCGCGAAGGTCTCCTCGTCCGTAATACTCGGCTGGGGAGAGTCGCCCGGATGGGTGTGCAGCCAGACGCGGCCACAACGGGCAAGTGAAACGCCCGCGTCGACCTGGCGGTCGAAGTAATCAGCCACAGACCCGTCATCGAAAGCGACCGAAGCCATGTCGCACATCTGACGGACAAGCTCCACGTCCTCGATCAAGAGCAGGTCGTCGGCTGCGGAGATCCCGAAGCCGCCGACTTCCGTATCCCCGGCATCCCGTAGAAAAAGCAGTTTTGCCCAGGCGGTGGGCGTAAACCGCAAGCTCGGCGCGGCCGACTGTTCAGGCAACCGCCGCGACGGGCTGGGGCTGAAGATCATCTTCTGACGCATCATGTTCGTTCTCCTCTTGTTGTTCTTGGTGACAGCGGCGGCAGCGGCCGGCCTCGCGGCAGTCGTCGCACACCCGCTTGTGGCAATCCCGGCAGTTTTCCAGGCAGGACGAGCAGAATTCGTAGCCGCAGACGGTGCATTGAGCCAGGCAGCCGCTGCAATACGATTCATCGCACCCCTGGCAGGAGTGTGAGCAACCGTCGCAGAGCACGGCATCGCAGCGATGGCAGTAGTACCGCTCGTCCTCATCGACGTAGCTGCCGCAATCACTGCATGGTTCCCCGGACCAGTTGTCCAGCTCGCAGTAAGCGCTACCGCGGCCGTAGGTGTGGAGCACTTGGGAAACCAACACGAAGAAATCAAAGAGCCGGCCTGCGGCCAACGCGGCGGCGATCGCCGGGCGGCCGTCACCCTCGCAAAGGCGTTCGTCCTGGACGTGGGGATGGGTAATCTCGTCACTCTTGGCCGCCGGGTGCGGATCGAGGGCGACGACGCGATACGGCTGGTGAGACTGACCGAGAAGTTGCCACTCAAGCCGGATCTCAAAAGGCCCCAGGTAGACATCATCGAGTTCGATCGCTTCGGTCGTCACGGAGATCACCTTTGCGTTCAGATCGACCTCGAGTGATTCGACCTCATCCTCCAAGGCCACGAGGTCACGATAGATATCGGAGGCCGAAACGTGGTGGTCGGAAGAACGGCCGGTGTCGTCCAATTTTCGGCAGAGTTCGTCCAACTGGCGGCGACAGTCGGAGAGTTCGATCGAAAGGTCTTCGCACAAGCGCCTGGCGGCCCCCTGCCAGTTCCGCTTTCGGGCCGTCTCGATCTGCCGATGGGTTTTCAGAATGTTCTCCCAGGCGTAGGCGGGCAAGCAGATGGCATTCACGACTTGCCGCTTGCCGACGAGCCGCTCGTGGAGCACGATGGCCGCCTCGACGAATCTTTCATTGCTTCGTCTCGTCATGGAAAGGGTCCTCTCAGACATTACGGGCCTGCCAGCGTGGCGTAGGGCCACGCTGGCAGGCCACGGGTGTAGGAATAGGGGAAGCGGCTAGAGAAGCGCGCCTTCGATCTTGGTCGGCGTGATGCTCACGCGGTCGCCCTCCTGGAGGACTTGGTCGGCCGCGCAAGGCTGACGGTTGACGCGGATGAGGTAGTCGGCCGGACGGCCGTGCGGGATCCGCTGGGCGAAGAGCTTGTCGACGGTCGTGCCCTCGGAGATGTCGATGTAGTCGGCAAACCCTGCACCATCATTGTTGATGAGGAGGCAACGCATAAAATCCTTCTCCTTGAATAAACAGGGAAATGGGGAAAAAAGTCGAAACACAAGATTGGCCGCCTACGCGGCGGCCAAGGCCGCTCGGCGCGGCCGTCGGCCAAAAGACCTGACGCCCGAGCGGTCAAGAAAATCGAACTCGGCCGCCGCCTGAAAGCCGGCGAGGTCGTCACGGCCGTGGAGACGGAATACCTGTCGCTTGGGATAGCGGTGCAAGTCGGCGAAGATCGCCCGGGCATCCTGCCAGCGGTGGCTGGCCCAAGGCAGCGGCAGGAGTGTCATGCCGTGGTGCTGGCGACGGAAACGCTCGAAGAGTTCGGCAGGATCAGCGCCGACCCTGGCGGCGTAGGCGTGAAGTTCAGGACCGTCGCCGGTGACGCCTGAAGCACTCTCCGGCGAGAAGGCGGCCCAAAGCTTGGGGAGGTTGGGGCACTCGCGCACGGGCTTATGGAAGCGGACACAGCGGTCCATATCGCGCTCAAGCAGCAGGCCCAGCGCAAGCAGTTCTTCGTCCGCCAAGTCGATCCGGTAGCCATCGCCACCGGGGACCGGCTGGAGCATGAGGTCCTTGACGAATCGGCAGGCGTTCCGGCCGCCGAAGCGGACGCCCCAGGCAACCGGTGCGGCGCGGTAGCCGACCAGTCGCAAGGCGCACTGGCCCAGGCGGATCGGCTCGTCATAAAGCAAGACCAACGTCAGCTTTTCGATGGGAACCAGTCCATCGATTGCAGGACAATCGGTCAAATAGCCCAGGGCCGCGATCGTGCGGGCTTGGGCGCGGCGGCGTCGGCCGCCGAAGCGCTCGCGCCACTGGTCCAGTGGCGTCGACTCGGGAGTGGAAATCATCATTCAGGTCTCCAGGGGAGGGGAAAGAAAAAGCGGAGACCCACCGCCGGCCGCCTGCGCGGCCAAGCAAGTGGTCCTCCGCCACGTTTGCTCAGCCGCAATGGCTTCGCTCTGTTACGCCAGCTTCTCTGTCGGAATAAGAAACTTGCCGCGAACCTGGCGATAGACCGTGACCTTGCCTTTGGGCTCGCTGCCAAGCAAAAGGCTCTGCGCGGCGTCCATGTCACAGGCAATCATCTCAAAACCCTCGCCATGGAACGCAGCACATCGCACGGATCTCGGCGTTGTAATTTGCGGCATCCGCGCAGACCACCAGGTACACGTCGCCCTCGCAGTAGCTCAGGGTCTTCAGCAGCCGCGGGTTGACCCACACGCCGTGGTACCAGGCGTCCTGAGCAGTGTCGAATCGCAGCCAACCGGCGGCGCGAAAGTCGTCATCGACATCGAACACATAACGGTCGGCGTCTCGATGTCGATGAACCACCGTGTTGCCTTGTTCATTGGTATGAACGTCGCGCACCGGCCGGAACTCCTTTTCATGGGCAGCGAGGGCTTCGCGCCGCTGGTCTTCGGAGAGGCCCTTGTCCCAGCGGATTTGCCAATAGCGGCTGGCCCATTCCTGGGCCTCGGCCTTGGTCCACAGGTCGGTGCGGGCGATGTCCCGCTGCATGCTGTCGAGATATTCCGTAATCGTGCTCGTAGTGGAGTCTCCTGGGGTTAGAGGAAATGGTCTTCCAGCCACTGAAGTTCAGCGGCCAGGGCCTCGCTCCGCCAACGAAAAGGCCCGAGGACCGGGCCAGCGACGGGCGACAGATCGGCCCACCACTGGCCGCTTGGGTCGGGCTCGACGTGCGATGCCCGCGTGATGACGGGGCTGCCCAGTGCCGCAAGATTGATGGCTTCGCAGTAGATGGCCCGGACAGCCCCGCCGGGCGCAATGACGATCTTCATGGCAACACTCGTCAGCGGGGACGCCGCAGGATGTTCCGCCGCGGCCGGTCAATAAGCATGCCATCGAGCACACTCTCGACCCGCGACATCTCAGTGGCAACATGCTGTCGCAAGGCGGCATTGTCGCGCAAATCTTGCGGATCGACACCGCGAATTACCCGCTGGGCATCGACCACCAGGCTGTCGAGTTGCTCGCTGGAGCGGACGTTGAGCTGGCGAAACCGCAGGAAGAACTCGTTAAGGTTCTCGACGCAAGAATTGCGGAACGTCTTCGGCTTGCCGTCTTCGGTTCCCGAGAGCCGCTCGGTCAAGTGACTGACCAGCTTGGCCAATTCGGCGGCAAAGGCCTCTTCCGCCAGCCTTACCGCTTCGTCGAACTGCTGCTGCACGCGGCGGCACTCCTCTTCGTAGAGCTGGGGGTTGAGTTGCTGAAGGTACTGCGGCGCCTCGACGCTGGGGAAATCGAACTCGATGCCGAACATCGCGGAGAGCGACTCCGGGTAGTCCCTTGGGTTGTAGAGCGAGCCCAGTCGATGCCGTGCGGCGTTTTTCAGTTCGCTGTAGTGGCGGTCGAGATTCGAGACGGACTCGGCCAACTCGTCCTGGAACTCGCGCATCTGCGCGGTGAAGCCGCCGATCCGGTCCTGGCGGATCAACCGAATACCCGATTCGGGGTACGGCAGCGACATCGACTTCCAGAACGAGATCACCTTGCCGCGGACGGTGGTGACAGCCTTGTAGGCCGGGGCGGTGTTGTCCAGCAGTTTCTTGCCAGCCGACAGGAATTTGGCCTCGGCGCCAAAGGGCTCGGCGGCCTCGGCCTTCTGCTCGGCCGTGAGGCTGCGGCGAATGCCAAACCAACGGATGGAAACCCGGACAGCCGCCATGGTCCGGCGGAGTCGCTCGGCGGCCGAAGTCGCAGAACGGTTGCCGGGTTCTGTGAGTATCGTACTCATAGATGGACACCTTATATATAGGGGTGAAATCGCGTGGGATTAGCGACGGTGGATGGAATTGGCGACGTAAATCGCCGTCCCGCAGGCGGCGATGACGCCCACCAGCGGCCAGAGGCCCAGAATGGGACCGGCCAGCATCGCGCTGCCAATCACGGCGAGGGCAAGCTGGCCCTGAGAATCGAGAGAATCACGCATGCAAAGGATCTCCTTTCAATGGGGAGGAAAAGGGAGAACGGCCCGCTTTCCCGGCGGCGCCTTGCGGCACCTGAGGTGGAAAGCCGGCCCAATAATTACGCCACGAATGCAGCAGAGCGTTTGTAGATGCTCCGCAATGCCTTCGATCTTGAAAGCCTGGCACTCAAGCTTCTCAAAATCGGGCCGCCCTAGAATGGGCTACTTCAAATCCTTGTTGGTGGTTTCCTACGACCGGCGTGCCAGCTATTCCAGGCTGTGAGCTGCCCATGTAGTATCGAAGCATGGACCGCGGAAAATCCTTCAGTCGTCCAGGCCGCGTGTCAAACCCGTCACCGTCGAAATAGGTGATCAAGGCGGCTTAATGGACGTTGGCGATATCGAGATGGCGATGTGATCGAGGCGAACAATACTCCGGGTAATTGGCGCTGGTTGGCTGTTCAGTCAGCGCGTGTCACACTTTCGAGCTATCATCGCCTTGTCCGCGATTTCACGAGCCGCGGCATCCTCTCCGCGAAGGTAGTACTTGATCGCAGATTGGTAGAGCGAAACGGAGTTTCTCAATGTAGGCGGAACTGGCACGCAAAGTTGTCCGAGTTGTCCGGGTTCAATCTTGCACAAGCCATCCGCGTATACTCGTTTAGCTCGCGCAATTTGTTTCGCCACATCCGTGGTCATCAGCGAAAGCGCCACGCGTACCGCTCCGCCCTCGAGTAGGCCGATCGAAAAATCACAACGTACAATGTGTTTGTCGCGTTTAATCCGGATATTTCATTCATGCAGATCCATGCGCCGCGAGAGTTCATTCCGCTCACGAACCCGTCCGCACTTAGCGGCATCGGGGTCCTGAACCACGGCTCGCGAGCCATGATTTTGTACCGAGTGCGGTTACAGCCTCCGTTCTCGTTTGCGAGCTCCATGTACCGCCGGACAGCGGCGTTTGTGATGCAACGATCCGTCGGGCAAAACAACCACACCCTTTCATCTTCCGCCTTCAGGCGCAGCCAGTGGCGCTGACCGACCATTGCAGCGTTGATATGCCGGCTCCGAGATACGATAGGCTGAACTGCGGACATCGGAAGCCCGAACTGGCGACGCCGTGATTCCGACAGCACAAAATAGGCCGCGTCCCCAGTGACTCCGCCAAGCCGTACATCCAAAACATCCGAAAGGCGTACCGTTCCATCTCTTCCCCCAGGCTGCGCCGTTCGGACAGACCCGTGCCTTAATCGAGTCGAGGGCACCAAGGCATTGCACCACCTCATCTAATTCAGCGACCTCATGCCGCCGATACAAATGTGCCCGGCCACCCTTTCGTCGACAAACAAGGACCGCGGCCCCTTCTTGTACTCCGTCGAACATCGGTTTTCGGCTTCGAATGAGGTCCACACGGTCGAATAGTCTGGTTAGGTTAAGCCTGCCACACTGGGAGTAGTTGGCGTACTCGCAGGCCGCCGGCAGAACAAAGGCTAAACTGCCGCCGTTTCGCAGCATGCCGATCGACTGAAGAAGGAAGGCGTACCAGGTATTTGATCGAAGGCCAATAGCCTGTCCATCATAGTCCGGTACGTTCGCTGCAGTGCTTCGCAGCGGTTCCGGCAGGGTCTTGATCGAAACGAACGGTGGATTCCCTACTACGCAATCGAATAGCCTTGGTTCTTCGCGCGACCATTCCAGGAAGTCGACGCCCCGTAAGACGCGTCCCAATCGGTCTGCCCGCGCTGACTCCATGTCAAGGTCAATCCCAAGGATATTTCCATGCGTGCCACCGCACCTAGTAACCGCTCTGAGGAAGACGCCCTGGCCACAGCACGGTTCAAGCCAATCCTGCACACCGGTTGTGAGGAGCACACGCACCATCGCCTCGGCCAGCCGAGGTGGCGTATAAACCTTGCACGATGATGGTGGCTGAACTGAAACAGTCATTTCTATCCGCGCGTAATCATTTCAAGCGGTGGCTTCGCCCTCTTCAGAGACATCCACGGTGTTGTTTTCCATCGCGCAATCTGCTCAAGTTCCCACTTTAGCACACGCTCCAGCCGATCCTTTTGGGACTTTCCCCACGCGTCCTTTTGGTGTGAACTCTTGCTAACCTCTTGATACCACTCGCGCTGGAACAACTCCCCCAAGAGGAACTCGAGGCCGTCCATTGGGCACAGTAACAGCCCTGGAAAGCGAGGCACCTTGAGCCATTCAGGAAATAAACCGGTCGTTTCATACTGGTTAACTGCAGAGTGGAAATGACACCCCGGCGACGTGGCGTCCCCAGCCTCAAACTGCCATCGGGCAACGATATCGTCATTCTCGGTCGATTTGATAACAATGCTCGTCGAGGCTTTGCCGACAAGGTGAAAGCAATTCTGCTGCCGGGCCCCTCTGTCAGGATTCTTCAACTCCCACGTGAACGTCAGCAAGCCGTAGACCGACATTCCACCACCCTGTTCGCTGTCGCGATACTTGCCTTCACTTGACCTCGTCTTCAGAGGCCGATTTTGCCTGATCTCCCATTTCTGAGTTCGATCTGACATTGCGTTCCGCATGTTATCCAAATCGGTCGCACATTGCTCCAAGAACTCCTCGGCACTCCTCTGCCAAGAACGACGAAGCCAGGCTCTTCATTTGCAGAATGCCGTTCCTCATCTCTTGGTACGTGAACCGCATGCCTTGATAGTCTGATGGCTGAGGCATACTTAGGCCGCTCCCATATCTCGCTCGCTAACACTATCAACGACATACATTTGCATGTCAGGGTGCTCCGTGAGCGTTTCCTTTCGGGCATAGGCGGGTTCCGCATAGCTGGGCCACTCGTCCAGTTGAAGCAGAATAACATCATCACGTGACGAAAACTCCTGTTCCCGCTTCAGCGTATGGTCCAATGTTGCCACTGGGCGAACAATTGGCGTTGCCTCCAGGCCAATGCAATTATGTTCAGTTAGTGCCCGAAGCACTGATTCTGGCTGTGCGGAGTTGCCCTCGGTGATATCCCATAATAGTTGCTCGACACCGTCTCTCCACCAACGCGGACCATCGAAATCCAATAGAGGCCCGAGGTAACGAAACGGAGATAGAAGACGCACAAGCCCGGATTCTGCCGCGAGCTCCGTTTTCATTGATTCCGGTGTAACTCCAAGCCTCGCGGCCAAGTGAAATGTGTCGAGAAGAAACGTGGTGTATGGTAAGACGCGGTGGAGCAACCATCGAACCACGACGAGTCCGTGGCTGCGCTCTGCGAGATGGTGGATAGGCGGGCGGCACCTCTCGACGGCGTCGCGATACCGTTGCCACAAATCGCTCTTGCTCACGCAGAGATACTGAAGAAGCGATTCCACGGTACTCAAATGTTGGCTGACAGATTCTGGTAATGATCGGATGGCATTGGCGAGTGACATCATTTTGTCGACGGCAGGCACCTCAGTTTCCCGCCCTTTTTCAAAGAACCATTCGACATTGTTAAGCCGTGAGACAATATGTGGACGACGCTCCTCCGGCAACGGACCGACGGAGTCGATCTTGCCGGTAATCAACGCGAAGCCTGTGGGTGGATGGTTTTTTGCTTTGGCGTGCTCTCGGAGCACGGCCACGAGGGCAATCCCGTTTAATGGCCGGCAGCTAATCTCCGCCACGGTAACACCGTCGATCCAGGTATTCAGGCTGTAGTCAACGACGACCAAGTCCGCACGCTTGAGGTCACTAGCAGCAACGTCAGCGGGCGACAAGACTTTGCTTGATCCACCACGAACTTCACACTGCTGCGAAAGGGAGCTAAGTTCTTCGGTATTGTCATCTATAAACAAAACATTCGGACGGTCCTCCGTGATCATGGCCTATCTCCCATTACTCGAATAGCATCTCAATAGCAGTGGCGAACTCGCCTGTCGGAGCCACGAAGTGAATTCTTGCACCGTACTCTTCAAGAATATTTCTTACGATTGGCAAGCCCATTCCCATCCCTTGACCGAGCACGGGATCTGCCTCCACTGTGGTGGACTTAAACGGGAGGAACCACTTTTCAGCGTCCGCGAGATTGACTCGCCGACCGGTGTTTTCCAGTCGAACCGAGACGGAGTTATTAATCTTCTGCCTGCCAGTTGCTCTAACCTGCCCATTTCGACCACATGCTTTTATCGCGTTGGAAAGCAAATTTGAGAATACAACCATGATCTCGGCAGGAAACATCGCAGGCGATTTTAGGTCGGCAGGAATGCGGTTGTCGATCTGAATTCGGCGTTTCTCGGCAGTCCGGACGAATAGGCGGGCACTTGCATCGAATCGCTCATGCAGCTTTTGGCGCGAGCGGCGTCTCCTCGCATCGGGTGAGGTAATGTCCGTCAAATATGATGCTTGTCGCTCGACGACCCGCCGTAAGTCTCCCACACTCTGGCTGAGCCTCCCCAATGCCTGCTGAGCACTCCGGTCCAGCGCAAAGCGATCTCGCAACGCGATGACTGCTGCCTCGACTGCGCTGGCCATGCCGAGCAATGCTTGGATTTCGTGAACAAAAGCCGCCATCTGGAGGCCAACGCCCGCGAGTACCTGCATCATTGAGCGGTCCGTGATTAGTTCGCCGGCAAGTCCTGAGCTTCGTTCGATTTCCCGGACAGCGGAACTGATCAGCTTCTGCGCTTTTTCGTTTTCACCAACTGCTGCAGCAGAGCGAGCCTCACGTGCCAACTCGGTCGCTCTCTGTGCCGACTCTTCCGCTGCTTCACGTACCTTCTTGCGCTGGGGAATGGCAGGCTCTTTATCCGGAAGTCCTTCTGCGCGCTCTTGGCGACGCTCCATCCGTTCTGGCTGTTTCTCGAATGCACGGACTCTTACAGATAGATCGATGCCAACACGCACGAGTTTCTGAAGCGCCAGGAAAGACGCGTTCGGGATGAAGCCCTCTCGATTGATCAGCATTTCAAGATCCGGCGTCCCACGACGCGTCAAGAACACGGCACCGAAGTAGGATGTGTTTCGAAGGCCCAATAGCCCGAAATCTTCGTCGCTGTCGCCGAAACGACGCAGGTCGAGGTCAGCGTCATCCAAGAACCGAAGAGCCCGAGAGCGTTTGGTGTAGTCAGCGTCAATCTCCAGCCAGTCGTCCCCCGCGTCGCCGTAAGGAAGAACTCGGAATCCCTCCATGTATATACGCACTCCCGCACTTTCGCCTAGCCATCGCCGATGTGTTGACTTGATTCCTTCCGAACCTTCACGAATCAGGACTCTTGCATTGAGGGACGGAATGTCCTCAAGCGAGTGGGCATCCCAATGGAAATCGTGGTGAGATGCGGTTGGATGGTCACGCAGGAAAGCGCGCGTTGGGGTAATCAGGAAGTCGACGGTCTTGCCCTCGTGGTCGGCGCGAATCTCCAGAACCCAGTCAGCAGCTTGTGCCACGACCGCCCAATATTCTTCGCCGACATCGAAAGCGCCCTGCAACTGAACGGTAAACCCTGGGTCCTCGCTCTCGTCTACCACGTCGCGGACGCATATCGTGTCGAACAATAGCTCTTCTGAGCAAACACCACGAGGAATCTGTACCAATACTGCTGGAGGTTGAAAGGTCGCCACCTCGCGAATCACCCTGGATATCTGGCCAGGAGTCCATTTTCCGCGAAGCTTTGTCAACTCAATTTCTGTGCCAGGCGTATCTCGCGATTCCACAATTCTCACGGTGATCGCATCACTGACACCCTGATCGTCAAGCGTCAGGCACTGATCGATTTTGGACCAATCGATTGTCGCGCGGACTCCCCTGAGGCCTTTGCCTAGCACTGCGGTGTCGGGTACCGAGAAGATTGCCAGGTCCCACGCAAGCTTCTGAGCCGCAAGACGCCCGATCCCCTTGGCCCCCGTATACCTTCGTTTATAGCAGGGTGAACGTCGTGTTCCCTCCTCCTTGATGCGTGACGCAATCCGTAGGAAGCCGTTTTCAAACGTCTCTGGGGTCATACCGATGCCGTTATCCGTAATCAGAATTCGACCGCGGTTAGGTTTATCCAGGTTCTCGCCCCAAACCGTGACCTCGGTGGCATCAGCGTCGTACGAATTCTTAATCAGTTCTACCAGCGCGGTCGAATCCCGTCCGACGAGCAATTCGCCGAGTTCTTTGAATAGGTGTGTATCGACCGTGAACTTTGCCATAAGCGTCTCGTCATAGACTTCCTCTGTCCTATATCGGTTGCCAACAACAATCTCGCGTTATCCGTTTTACCCAACCCCTACAGCCGGAAAATACCGGAAAATAGGTGCGTTTGCTTTGACTGGGAAAAGACTTTGCCGGTACGGGGCCTGACCATCGGCCCAGCTCGACATCGCTCAATCCCTCCGTACGTCCCGAGACTTCACACGCTATATTCTACTGGTTGAGTGACAGGCGAGGATCCGTCACGTATCCGCTCGTTCCTATCGGGTTGTTCAAATCTCTAAAAAGTTCGCATTTCTTGTCGGAGTGGGACTCGCCGTAAGCCCTAGCAGAAGCGGCATTAATCGCAATACGCTCGGCTGCAGGAGCCCGTGCCATCGCGCCGAACAACCGGATAAATTCCGAATTGGCGGCTTCCATACCTGGCGGCAGCGTCCATCAGCGTCAAGCTGAGCGGCGGCCCATGGCGGTCACAAATTGTCGTCTCCCTGCCAAAGTGCCCATAACTCCTAGAAATTGTGACACACATGTTGCACGCCCGCCAGCCCTCGCGGTGAGCTTGTTCGACATGGCGAAGGCGAGTCTGAGCGCGAGAAGCGCTGGCGTCAGCTCGACGATGGCCCAGTCGCAGGAAGCAGGCAAGAGGGCGGAACGATCACTCGTTCCGCCCTCCTTTTGCCCCAAAAGTACAACACCCTCAGTTGTTCGACGGATCACGGCGGAGCTTGCGCCCGGCTTGGCGAGCATCGTCGAACTGCAAGGATGGACGAACAGGCCCGGCTTGTCGGCGTCGAGACAGGCGTGGTTGGCCCACTGGCGGCGGGCCTCGATCTTCTCGGCCTGACGGACGCAGATCGGCACGACGAACTGCGCTGCCTCGGCAAGCGGCAGTCCGTACATCCTCGCCGTTTTGCACAGGTGGTCGATCTCGGCGCCGGTCCAGCCTTCGCACGGAGGACGATGGCTACCGGGCTCCAGTCCGTACTTCCGCAGGCACAGCGACCAGATCACGTCCCGCTGTTGGGCACTGGGGAGATCGACGAAATAGACGGCATCGAAACGACCGGCCCGAGTAAAGGCATCCGGCAGGCTGACGATTTCGTTGGCCGTGAGCAGAAAGAAGGCGTCTTGCTGGTCGTTCAAGTAAGTCAGCAGTTCGCCGATCAGCTCCTCGGTTGTCTCATGCCGTTCCGCCCCAGCGCCGAGTTGCTGATTGCCTTCGTCAAGGACGACGACGCACTTGCCGATCGCGCGGATCAGGCCCAAGAGCCGACGTGTGTTCTCGCCCGTCTCGCCGACGAAGCGGCCCTTCAGCCGCGAGAGACTGGCACTGATCACCGGGCGGCCCAAAATTCGCCCGGCGGCCTTCGATATATGGCTCTTTCCGGTTCCCGGTTGCCCGACCAAAATCAACCCCTTGGGTTGCAGATCGCCGCTGACGCGGGCGCAGAGCCCCAGGTGATGCTTGATCTGCGCCAGGCCCCCAAGGTCATCGAAAGCTTCCGTACCTCGGTAGACCTGGGCCAGGCCCGATTTGGCCACCGCCTGGGCCTTCAGGCTGAAGATCACTTCGGGGTCGAGGTGCGGCCGCCAATCTGCGGCTGCATCCTCGGGCCGCCGCCGGACGAGGCATAGCGAACACGCGCCTTCCGCCTCGAAGCGGGTCATGCCCGCGGCGGCGTCGAGGATGCGGGGCAGTTCCGGCTCGTTCAGTTCGCCCGGCTCCGTAGCGATCTGCCGGGCAATCTGCTCAAGCTGGCCGCGATCCGGCAGGGCATGTTCGGCGAGGCAAAACAGCTTCTCAAGCTCCGGTGGTATGGCCACAACTGGGCTGAGGACCAACAAAAATGTCCGGTTCGCCTTGCCTTGGGCAATCTGATTGGCCATGGCCTGGACGATCTCCGCCGATTGCAGGAAGCGGTGGAAATTCACCAGGACCAGAAGCGCCGAGCTGTCCGGCGCCGCCAAGGCGTTGACGGAGCGGATGGCGGCAAGCGGATCGCTGCCGCCGACATCGCTCGCTTGCACATTGGTTTGGCCGGGGATCTGCAATCCCCGGGCCACGTCCCAGACACAAAGCCGCCAGTTTTCGTCGCGGCACATCTGGATGATTTCGGCGATGGCATCGTCGTGCTCATGCGACTGAATCCAGATGCCGCTGAAGCATGCGGCGATGAACTCGGTCAAACGAGAAGATAAGGTCATACGATTCTCCAATAGTTCGCTTTTCGCGAGGATGACTTGATGACAAAAGGCATGGCCACCCCAGGCAACCCGTCGTTCGGTACTTGCCAGGGGCGTGCCATGCGATCGCGACACGCCGATCTGAAAGACGGCAAGAGGCGGCATCAGCTCTGTTGCCGAATTGTCGTCCCAGTCGTTTCGGCCTGATGGAACTCAGGCGTAAGCGACTCGGAAAGTCGCTGGCCAAGGGCCTGTTCGAGAAAGCGACTGGCGTCGCGGCAAGACGAGCCAGCGTAACCTTTGGTGGTGATCGCCGTTTCGCCCTTCGCGTTGATGACAAGTTTAATGGTTCGGCTCATGCTGCGCTCCCCACTTCAATAGTGAGTTTGATGGAACCGTCTGCCAGGGCTTGCTCCGTGACCTGATGGCCCCGGCGCCGAGCCTCAAGACGGGCTTTTTCGACGGCGTACATCTGAATGAAGCGGTCCAAGTGGACTGGATCGCCCCATCGCCCAGAAAAGTTGTCATAGCGCACGGTCCCGTTACGGGTGTCGCAGACCAGCGGATAGACCCAACCGGTTAACTGCACGGCGAGGCCCTCGACCTCGCCGCTGAAGAGCTTGGCCTTGCCCTGCACCGGTTCGGGCAAGCCGAGACGGCGGCACGCCGCCTGGACGGCGACCGGGTCGCGGATTTGCGTAGAGATTGTCACAACATGCGACATGTTTGTTCCCTTCTTATGAGTTGCGATCCGACGGATGCTCCACCCTAACGGTTGAGCCTGGCCGCGATCATGATGCTGACGACCAAGCCCAGCAGGACCGGCGGCCAGTGGCCATACGTATCCGTCACAAGCGTGATCAACACAGAGACAGCAAGAAATGCTGCAACGATTCCCGTAATCCCGCCGCAGCCGGCGGGTGAACTTGATCCCATAAGACATGCTCCCAGTACAAGGACGGCCAGCGAGAACTGGCGATTCAGGTCTCATAACCATGAGTCGGCCCGGGTTGAGTGTGCGGCCCATCAATCCCTGACGGCGACGGTGGCAGAAAGCGTGGCCGCTCGCTGACCAACTCCTCCACGAGGATCTCCGACAGGACCGCATTCGACGGCTCGAAACGATGTAGAGCCCGCAGGAGCATGGCGCAGACAACTAGCGGCAGGACACAGGCAATCAGGATGGCGGCCCCGGTGATGGCCGGGCCGACCATCGAATCCCAGCGTCTCTCGGCAGCAATCTGCCGCCGCTCGACCTCCAGGCTATCCCGCTGTTGGCCGACGGTCGCCTGATCGCTCCGCAGATCACGCTGGAGTTCGGTCAACTCCTTGCGGGTTTCGGCATCCGCCTCGACCAAGTGGCGGCTGCCCTCGGCGACTTGCTGCTGAAGCTGGGTCATTTGCCGAACCTGGTCGGCCTCGCGGTCGGCCTGCCGCTGAGCCATTTCGGCGATGCGGGCGTCATCACTCCGGCAGCCGATCACCAGGCCGACGACCAGCATCATCGGCGCGGACAGATGTATGTTTCTCACGGAACCTCCCGTAGGAAAAGAGACGTCGAAGCAAGGCTTCCAGCGCCATGCGGCGCCGAGCCTCGCGGATAAGTACAAGCGTCAGAACAACGGCCAGCACCGAGCAGGCCAGGATGACAACGACGAACATAGGTTCTCCTTGCAGGTCAGATGGATAAGGGGAGCGGTCGCTTTGAATTTCCATCGGGGCGATGGCTAAGCGATCGCAATCATGGGAACATGCCACGTTCTTGGCGGAAATTTAGATCGATGTCTCTTGGCAGAAGCAACGTACTGGCAAGTGAACCGCGACCGGGACCGAGACATCGTCAAGCGGCTTTACGCACAGACTGCGAGTGCGGCGGTCCTTCGTGAAACTGCCGCCAGGATTCGGCATACTCTCGCCGCTTCTGCGAGATTCGTCCTGGGCTCAGATGAAAGCGACGGGCCACGTCACCCGTGTTGTGACCGGCGGCCAGCAATTCGGCGATCTTGCGGTCGCGCCGAGTGAATGTGGAAAGCCAGTGCGGGAAGTCGAGCCGGAATCCATAAACCCGAGGTTTCGTTCACAAAGGGGCATAGCGAGTCGCCCCGACTGAATGTAAGTAGTTTATAATTAACAACTTACAACGATAGAACGCAAGATAAACTAAGTCGGCAGATAAAGTCACAGATAAACTTTTTGTGGCGAACGGGATAATTTCTCGGCTTAAGCTAGCTCCCGTAGGCACCTTCCCGTCAGGCCGCCAGATGGGCCCGTGGACGCCGATTCCGGGTCCAGACGATGCCCAAGGCCCAGTTTCCTGTCAGGGCCGTCAGACGCGAAGCAAGAAGTGCAGGGAAGGTGCGTCGATCCGCAAGGATAATTATTGCGCATTCTTCCTAGATTACCCAGTTAATCGAATCTGGTTATTGGAGCTGCGTGAGCGAAAGGGATTCGTCCCGAGTAGCCGATCCCATACTTGGCCAACCCCCATGCTTGACCATCAAAATCGTGGTCAAGTATGACGACTTTGGCCAACCATGGCACGGAGATAGCATCATGTCTGAAGGCTTCGTCCGAATGAGCGACCATGTTCCGGCTCCCCGCCAGTGGCTCTGGCCAGGGTGGATACCGATGGGATGCCTCACGCTCCTGGACGGCGATCCAGGGACGAACAAGAGCACGCTGCTCTACGAAATTGCCGCCCGAGTTACCACAGGACGGGCGATGTTCGGCAGCGATGAAAGGCATGCTCCTGCGAACGTCCTCTTACTTCAGGCTGAGGACACGCTGGACGACATCCACAACCGCCTGACCGCCTGTGGGGCGGATCTTACGAGGGTGCTGGCATACGACCGGCAGGGAGACCCTATCGTCTTGCCACGCGACGTGCAGCGGATCGAGGCCCTAATTCACGAGTTCCAGGTTCGCTTTCTCGCCATCGACCCCGTAATGAACTTCCTGACCGGCAGCGCGAACAACTACCAGGCCGTGCAACGCTCGCTCGGTCCGTTGGTCGCAATGGCAGAGCACACTGGAGTCGCCGTAGTCCTCGCACGGCACTTGAACCAGTCGGGTGGAAGCAATCCGCTGTACCGTGGGCTGGGAAGCATCGGCGTGATGGGCGCTGTTCGCTCGGGACTGCTTCTCGTAGTCGATCCCGCCGATCACGAACGTCGAGTCCTGGCTCAGACAAAGACGAACCTCGGAGCAATTTCAGAAAGCCTCTCCTTGAGGCCAGTGGAGATTGGCGAGGGTGTGGGCATCGAGTGGCTGGGGACCAGCCCGCATACCGCCGAGACATTACTCGAAGCAGCGGGTAGACGCTCCAGACTTGAACTGGACGAAGCCATGTACTTCCTGTTCGCAACACTCGCTGATGGCCCCGTCGCACTGCGCGAAGTCCACGCCGCAGCAAGACAGGAAGGCATCCAGCCGCGTACCCTGAGAAGAGCCCGTGAAGCTCTTGGCATCCTTTCACGTCGCGAAGGCTTCGGTCGCGGGGGACACCAGTATTGGCAGCTGCCCGATGACGATGCGACGTATGCCCATCTGCGGGAACGGATGCAGGCCGACTTAGCGGCTGGCGGCTGGCGTTACCAGGAAGGCATTGTGCCGGATGACGATGGTGCAACTCCTTATCTAGGCGGTGCTGCACCAAGTGTCGATGTCGCACCGACCGTCGATTCTGTGCCGAGAGGCGATACGCCGATGCCTGAGACTGTACGCCTTGGCCACCGGCTTGAACCTGGGGGCAGAAGAGTGCTCCTTCGCAGGCCAATTGGCCCCCGCACGCCTCCAGCCGAAGGAGACAGCGTCAGGTCGAGCGATACCCCAAGGCGGGCTCCAATTCTGCGCAGGCGTCCAAGCCAGAGCGATCCTCCTGTGAATCCCCCGAATCCTTTGTAGGAACTCCGTACAGCGGAAGCAGAGAGGTGCGTCAAATCAGTTCAATGGGCGGAGCGCGCATGGCCCTCGCGCCCGGCTTCGTGACGCCGGACATGATGTCCGGGAATCGACACGCGATTCGAATTAACCTTTGAGTGGCATTGGTGACGGAAATGGCAACACCACTTCAGGACGTGGAGCGAGCATTCTTTGAGTTAGGTCAGGCAACGGAGTGTCTGGTCGAAGGGGTTCATTTCTGCTGGCTACGGGGATGCGCCGAAGATGGGTCCCGCGAACTCCCCACCAGCCTCCGTCTTCTCGCAGAGAAAGTTGTGAACGATCTGCGGGATCTACCAGGGCATGGCCTTCCCGAGGCTGCTCAAGGCTTGGCAGTCGATGTTGGGAAGCATCTTATCGAGGCTTGGGCTGCCTATGAGCGAAAGTGGATGGGGTCTGAGCATTTACAGCTACTTCAATCCATAGACGCGGCTGGCGTGCTCTCTCAGGAGACCGAGGAAGCACATTCGCCCCTGGCATCGCCCGAATGGTCTCAGTTCCGGGAGGTTTACCTCGTGCTACTTGAAGGACTGCCAGAAAGCCTGGCCGTTTGGGCCGACGTGGGCAGCTTGCAGGCACAGTCCCTCGCCATCGGCCAACACGACAGCGACCGCTTCCGGGTTCTGGCGAGGGCGTTTCCCATTTGGTCGATTACGAGAGTCCTCAGAGCCATCCGCGACAAGCACCCAGCCGCTATCGACATAGATTTTCACGTTGAGCCGTTCGGCGGCTTCCAAGTTCGGCGCGTTGGGGACGTTCAGGATGATGCCGCAGCTACATCGCCAGATGAACAAGGCGATTCGTCACCCCCATCTGCCAGTAGGGCGTCAGCGGACGACGAGCCTGCTGAGAAGGATTCCATAACTGTCGATGAGGCGAATCGAATTGCGATGCAGTTGGCGAAGAAGGACCCGAACTTCGTCAACGGAAGAGTACGTGACTGGGCCGCTGCGATCAAAACGGCTAGTGGGAAGACTTGTTCAATCTCGACCATACAAGAGACTGAACTTTGGGGACGGACGATGGAGGCGACGGGCCGTGGACGAACGAAAGGCAAGACTCCCAAAGCCGTGACGCTTAGCCTGAAACTGGAGGAGTCCTGCGGGAGCGGCAAGCGGGACGATGTTCTCGATAAGTTGGTGGCAGAAGAGGAGGCCGCCATCCAGGCGGTTCGGCAGTCGGCGCTATCGCCCGAGGAACAAGAGGCAATTCTGAAAAAGCTTAGACGCGAGGAGGTGACCGTGGCCGGTGTGTGGGACCTCGTGGCAATGTACGCCGAAGAAATTCGGCACACCCCGGAAAGCCGTTCCGGCAACTTTGACGCTGTTCGCGGCCCTCTATCGCTGTTTGCGAACAGAAAAATGCAGTATTTCCCGAGAAACAAGCTCTTCGCTCGGTTTTTTCCGCGAACAAGTCCTATAGGCAGAAAGGGTGCATGTGGCACCCTAAACCTGAAAGGACTTGCAGTATGCGGAACCCTCCTATTCCAAAGCTCCTGACCCCTGGCCGCCTTGCGGACGAGTTGGGAGTTCCCTTGCCGCGTGTGCTTTACGTTCTGGCCACGCGGCGGCACATCTCTCCCGAGGCGCGTGCGGGCACCCTTCGCCTCTACAGCAGGAAAGCCGTGGCGATGGTCCGCCACGAGTTGGACGCAATCGCTGCCCGGAAAACGGGCAAACCGCATCTGTCATCCAAACCTGATTCAAATCCAATCTCTGAGAGAGGCATCTCAACATGACCAACCAATCTGGCCAAAAACCCAAAATGAAGAACCGGATTCACTGCAACTTCTTTTCCTTCCCGTGGGTTGGCGGGATGCCGCCCCGAAAACTAATCGAGCATCATGGGCATGCCCGCCTGTTGCTTGAGTTCGGTGTCGAGCCGGGTGATCAGCCCATTCGCTGTGCCTGGTGCGGCTGGCGGAATGGGGCTGAGCAGGGAGGTTTCTTCTTTCGCTCAGATCGCAAGGACCGCTTGCAGCTCCACCGGTGTTTCCCCGGCCCGCACTTTGTAATGGACGGGTATGTGGCTATGTGCGACCGGTGTCTGCCGTACACGATCCAGGATCACAACTGGCAATGTGCATGGCCAGGCGTGTGGATTGTATACCCGCTTCGATGCGATCCTATCGACGTGTTCGTCTACGGTTACGCCAACGACTTTAAGGTCGCTGATGCCCTTAAACAGGTCTGGGGCAAGATCCCTTACCGCCATCGGCAGCTAATGCGGGTGTATTTGCGGGATGATGATCGCGCCCGCGAGGATGGCCAGACTCCCGTCGCTTGGCAACGGCTACGGATTGAGACGCTCCCTGCATGGTCAAACTGGGGTCGCGGCTGGCTCGGGTGCAACATGGCGAAAGGACACGTCATCCGCCTTTGGGCGACAGCCGTTAAACGGATGAACCAGAAGTCGCTTGCCGCCTTGCTAGCCCACGAACTGGCCCACACATATCAACGTGCGCAGGGTTCGGCAAAAGCTGGCAAGTCCCGCGAGGCCGAAGCGCAAGGAATCGCCGCTCGTTGGGGATTTCCTAATAAAGACATTTTTAGGGCGTAGAGGAAGATCAGTAGAGCCGCACGGGGCGGACCTTTTAGACGGACATTCGTAACTCTTACTAGAGGAGAATTTGATGAAGACGAAGAAGATTCCGGGCAAAGCCCGGAAGCCCGCCGCTGTCAAGAACAGCGGCACGACCACGGATCTCGTCGATACGGCAAGTGATGGTCAAGATCAGGGTGACACCCAGCAGGTGACGATCAGCCGCTTGCGGGCGTCCAAGCGACAGGACAAGCAAGCCGACTACAAGTGCGGCGTCGATCTGGAAAAACGTGGGCCGATGCGTCGGCTGACGACGACATCGAAGTCGAAGCGATGACCGAGGAAGAAGAGGCAGCGTGGGACGCGGAGGCGCGCGAAGATCGTAGAGCGTTTCCGCCAGCGCGAAGAAGTGACCGAGCGCGAAGAAGTGATCGAGGACGAAGAGGATTGGGCGCGTGGGACGAAGCCCATTGGGCCTATGACGAAGAGGACGAAGAGGAAGAATAAGACCAGCGGCGCGAAAGGGAATCAGTGAGGGCATGGACGCCCGCCCGCCGCCCCCACGTCCTCGCGATGCGGGGGCGGGCGGGCCGTTCACACGAGACAACATTGTCGAGGAATACAACAGGGAGAACCAGCTATGAGTTCGCCCGCAAAACCACTGTGAAAGGACATGGAACTTATGGCCTCCGAGATCACCGAGGAGGCAACAGGGAGGTTGACCGGATCTGCTGACGATCAGCACCAGATTGAAGGGACCGAGGAGTTTCGGTCCGATGAACGAACCTTTGGAGAACCTGACAGGGACGAACGACAGGTAGGTCTTTCCTTGCTTGACCTCGCCGATGCATTCAGGCAGGAGCACTGGGCGTGCCAGGCCGCCGCACAGTCGGCGATCGCGCACGCGATCAAGGCGGGAGAAGTGTTGCTCAAGGCGAAAGGGGCCAAGGAGTTCAAATGCACGGGCGGTTTTCACAAATGGGTGAAGTGCAACTGCCAGGTGTCGGTTCGTGAAGCCCAGCGCTACATGCGGCTGGCCATGCACCGTGGCATTTTGGAAAAGCTCGATGCGACACGCGTGTCGCATTGGTCAATACGAGGAGCCCTACGGCTGATCAGCGTGGAATTGAAACTTCAGGATGCAGTGAACTGCCTGGAGGTCCCCGACGAGTGTGAGAATGACGAGAAGAGCGAAGAACCGCTCGACGCTGCGGCGATCGCGCACATCGACCGTTGCCAGAAGGTCCGGGATCTGATGAAGAAACGGAGGATGAAAGTCGTCGAGATGGACCTGCGGCTGCTCGTGGGAAAAGAGACCCGCGCTTTCGTTGACGACGTCGTCGCGACCGCGAGGAAGTATGGCCAGCAGGCATCGCAGGGACGCTTTGAGAGCGCTGGCTACGATGCCGAGACGATTGCCATGCTGCTGCTCAGGATGGCAGCGAAAAGATTGAACCCGGAGGAGGCGTTCGCTCCCTCGGGGCAGAAAGGAGAGCGTGGCTGAGAGCCGCCACTCGCCCGCCCCCGCGACCCCGGCTGCGGGGGCGGGCGGGCCGATTGCACCGAAACAGCGAGGCCGCAATGGGCGAGTCTTGCAGAAAGACAATCAGAATCATTTCTTTAGGAGTTAGTTATGTCAAGTCGAAAGACGCCGGGCAAGCCCCGGAAGAAAGTTGCGGCCAAGCGCCGCGTCACGGTCAATCGCGATGCCGAACAGGTAATGATCGCAACCAAGACTGCAAAGAAGAATGGTGCAGCAAAGGCCGCGAAGAAGGCCAACAATCACAAGACGACGGCCAAGCAGGTTTTGTTGGACGACAAGTTTCTGGGCGGCCTTTGGGACTTCTTCAGTGACCTCCCGGCCTTCACGTTCGTCGCCGATTTTCCAGGTCGCGACTGGTGGCCCGATGGAGCGCCACTGGGACCGACACTGACTTCAGTCGTCGATCTTCTGATCTGTGCTCGGCAGGGCTCGCCCTATCGCGGCCCGTATGCGGACACCTACGCTGTGTGCCAGGGCCTTGACATTGCGACGGCGGCAAAGCGTCGTCGCAAAATCGTAGGCGAGGTCGAATCGCGGATTGCTGAACTGCGGCGGCGGGGCATCGAGTTCGCCATCTGCTGGTGCGCCGTACGGTGACGAGCCACGAACTGACTGGTCGGGCGACGACGAGGACGGTACAACTCGGACGTGTACGAGCGGCTTGCCGAGCACTGCAAGGAACACCTCGACTGCCTTATTGAATGAAGGACCGGGCCGTCGTCCTGGATCTGAAGGACCACGAGCAGGTTGTGAACCTGCTCTAATTGAATACCGAAGCTCGGAGGCTGGGAGCGATCCTGGCCTCCGGGCTTTTCTTTTGCCGTTCAGCTCATGTACCAGCCGCCGTTGACGTTGATCGTCTGGCCCGTGATGTAGCCGTTCGTGGCCAGCATGACCACCACGTCGGCCACCTCGTCCACCGTGCCGAACCTGCCCACCGGGATCAGGGCCGGCGTGGCGCGGGGGTTGTCCCGCATCATGTCCGTCTCGATCAGGGCCGGGGCGATGGCGTTGACCGTGATGCCCTCCTTGGCCAGCAGGGCGGCGTAGGAGTGCGTCAGGCCCTGGATGCCCGCCTTCGACGCGGCGTAGTGCGGGCCGATGACGCCGCCGGTCTGGGCCGCGACGGAGGAGAGGTTGATGATCCGGCCCCACTTCGCCGCCCGCATGCCCGGCAGCACGGCCTGCGTGACCAGGAACACCGACTTCAGGTTGACGGCCAGCACCTCGTCCCAGTCCTGTTCTGTGATCTCGTCGATAGGCTGCGGGCGGGTGATTCCGGCGTTGTTCACCAGGATGGCGACCGGCCCAAGCTGGCTTTCAACCTGCCGGACCATCCGGCGACTTCGGCGGCGATCGAGACGTCGGCCTGCACGGCGACGGCCTGGCCGCCCTAGCTCTTGATCTCGGCGCAGACGGCCTCGGCGTCCGCCACGCGGGTCTTGTAGTTGACGGCCACATTGGCACCGGCCGTGGCCAGCGCCAGGGCGACCGCCCGGCCGATGCCCCGGCTGCCCCCGGTGACCAGGGCGACGGTGCCTTGGAGCAATGCGGAATTCGATGTCATTGCCTTCATCTTTCTTATACGGATCTCTGAATTGTTCCA
>CAVPVK010000002.1:0-753282 GCA_963709175.1 uncultured Planctomycetia bacterium | reverse complement strand
TCCGGCCACAAGCGATTACCAGCGGACACGCTACTTCGCACGGAAACGACTGCACGCTGCGCCAGTTGGCTCAAGACATTACCGGGCAATGCTGGCGACTACTGGCTCTTGCGAAAGGCAAATCCGGGGATTACAATTAACCCGAAGACCACCGCCGTGCCGAACGGTACAACCCTCGATATTTCGCCATTGCTGGCCAAGCTCGAAACGACCTTGGCGCAAGCAATGTTGCCGCAGCGGCGGTTGCCAAGAAGTTCAACACTTCCCCAGTTGGAACGGAAAGCTGGTCTAACGGCACGGGTTTGGACGAGGCGGCGGTCAATAAGGTTTTCACCAGCGGGGACCAAGCCATTGATTGTTACGGAATGGCCCTAATCATCATGGCGCGTGGTCTAATCAAGACGCTCAAACCGGGCGAATTCGACGCATTGTTCACTGACACTGACGGTATGCCGACTGTCCAAACAACCGAGACGCTCGACAACACCAAACTTGGCGACTGGCTTTACTTTGCGAACGACCCTAACTACCTGACGCAACATCCCGACGGCCCCAATCAGGGCGAGAGCGTCATCGAGTGCATCCACTCGCCGGTCTCCAGCGCGAATTCGTACATGGGCTGGACACGGACCACCACGAAACACAACTATGACTGGTGGTGTAATGAACTTGTTGACGCTTACAACGACGAACCCCCGCCACCCACGGTCAAAATTACCAGTGTTCCCGGCTACGATGGCTCGGCCAAATTCCTTGATGTCGCCGCGATCGCGCAGGCGATTTTTGACCACCGCACGGCCACGCCCTAGACTTGAAAGGAAGAAAGAATGAGATACCTTAACATCGCGCTGATCTCGGGATTGATCTTCTCGCCGCTCGCGCTTTCTGCTGCGGAGGCTGTAAAATCCAATGGGGAGAAACTTTCTGTGGAAGTCACCGAGAAGCCCAAACTGACCCGCGAGAATTTGTTGGCTCACGGATTCAAGCAGTCGGAAAAGAATAAAGACTCCTTCGTTGCCGAGCACGCACGTCTGGGAGATGTTGAGTCGGCACTTGGTTTCCAGATTACCGCGCTTCGGCCGACGGTGAGCCAGTCCCGCCATTCGGACATTCGCCAGGGCCTTGTCGAAGGGAAGCAGGTCTTGGTTAAATCCGAAGTCCGCGACGAGAAAGGCCGAATCGTCCCTGGGTCTCTTGACAAGCCTGATGCCATTTGCACCGTCTATGTTTCGCTCAAGAACTACGTGCCCCCAAAGCCGCCCTTACGGTCGGACAGTACCCCGCGCGTGCAGGCTCAAGTCGGTTACGGTGCCAAAAGACCGTGCCAAACCGCTCCAGGTGACTTTTGAACTTTCAGCCGATGGCAAAACGCCGGTGGGACTGATCCAAGGTCAATTCAACGTCTACATCATGCAAGGCGACTCCCAGGCGTTCACAGGGACTGTGCAGTTTCCTGACCCGCTCCGCAGAGGGTTTTGGTGAAGCCAGGATCGCCGATTACCTACACCGTTAGCGTGCCCGACGAGCCGACGATTCTTGAGGGGCAGTGGAAGGGCCTCGACCCCGGAAAATACACCCTTCAGCGTCATTGTTGAAGGGGTTGGCCTGGAAAAAGGAATGGGTTTCGACTATCTGTGGCTTGAGGGCCAGCCGCACGACCGCAAGGTCGAGTCCAACAAGTGCGAGTTTACCGTTCCGAAAGATTGAATGGAAATTGGTCTGCCATGACTGTGAACGAGACATCGCGTGGCCGGCGTGGACTGGCCCCGTTGGAACTTGTGTTGGCATTGCCGATCTTGCTGTTCGTCATGGCGCTGATTGTCTGCTATGGCACGATCTCAGCCTGGAAGGTCCGCGAGCACAGCGTAGCCCGGTTGGCGGCCTGGGAGACGCGCTGGCCGCGAAGCGGTTCGACCGATCCCCGTCCGAGTTACTGGCCCGCTACCGCATCAATGGGGTCTTCCGATCAGGGCAATGTAGTGGGTATGGACGACAGCCGAGTCGATCTGCCGGTCGTGCGCGGCCGATGCCTGCGGCGACCGTCAATTCCGAATTGTTGGACCCAACACGCGGATTGCGCGAAGGCTCAGCAACGCTGACCCGCAGGTACCCCATGTTGAGCAAAATGGGCAGCTACACAATCACGGCCCAAACATGGTTGATCGACGACAAGTGGCAGTATCAGCGGATGGGGATGGGGAGCAACTGGCAACGGCGAATTCCTGTCTTGTATGCTCTGGCCGAGGCCCCCGCATCGCTGGTAAACGCCTACGTACAGTCCGTCATGGCAATTATCAACGCACCGTTCGCCGCACAACTGGCCCCGCTGGACCACGACCCGGATTTCATCTACTATGGTACACTTTTCGGTTGGGGCGGCGCACCTATTTCTACCCGAAGTTTCAGTCAGTTTGCACGACGGATCGAGCCGTAACTCAGCGGGCCGTCCAGAGACTTGTCGATCAAATCCAGGGCAATAATACCCAACGCCCACGTATTCCCAGTCTGGCCGAAGTCATGGCGGCTGGCTTTCGGATCGCCGCAAACTCCCCTTGGACTATACGAGCGGGCATTGGCCGCGTTCCAGGCCATCCTACACGCTGGGAGCCCGCCAGCATTGGTCGCTCTGGCCCAGTCGCAGATTCCGCAACTGCAAAGCAACATCCAAATGCTACAGCAGTTCCTCCAAACGATTCAGGCGGAAGGCCAGTGAACAGCAGTTCGGCGAGCCGAGAGGGCCGAAGAATCTCACGGTAGACTTGACCGGTGGGGTGAAGATGGAGCTTGTCTCCATCCCACCGGGCGAGTTAATGATGGGCAGCAATACTCGGGGACAAAATGACCACCATCGCTTTTCTCGTCAACGACGACCGTGTGGGAGGCGCGATGTTCTACTCCCTTCCGATTGAGAAGCGGTTGGATTTCCACTGTGTTCCGCCCGACTTGCTGACCTATGCGGAGTTGGAAGCCATTTCCCGGCAACTGGCGAACGAGATTACATCGGGTCAGGTTCGCAAGTATCAATGGGAACAAGTTTCTTGGGCCGCCTGGCAAGCGAGTACGACCGTCCTGGCGGCCAATGCGCCGATTCTTGATGACGTGTGCAGGCATTAGGCTGCGCACAGGCGACCAGCAGGGATCGACCCGATTCCTGGCGTCAGGGCCGCCGTGTGGCGTTGGTGGCGTCGAATGGACAATATAGGCAAGGTGCTGGCCCTTCCGATTCCTGGCATCGGGGCCGCCTTGGGACGATTGTGCCGGCCGCCAGTTTGGCCGAACCGCGCGGGGCGATCCTGCTGCCGGCGGCAACCGGCCCGATTCTGGTGTCGATAGATCGGCTGTTAGGTTCGCCGTATGGAGTCGGCTGAATCGAGCAGTGCTGGGGGTCCGCAACCGATCAAGCCGACGATCATCGAGGCGACGGGTGGCGGTCAGGAGCAGGAGAGGGGTGCCGAGAATTCATTACGCTCCACTCTTGGAGTTCTCCTCAATGGCCGCAAGAAAGTCCTTCATCAACTCAAACGCTTCTCGCTGTGCCAAATCCCGGTCTGCTCCATTTTCTTCTGCGACTTGTGCGGCCCATATCGGGCCGACTGCATCATTGCTACGAAACTTGTCGCGAAGCCCCGCAAGCCCTTCCTGTACGAGTCCATTTTGCAGAATGGGGCGGTACAGCTTGGCTAATTCCGCGACCCCCGCCGGGAAGTGCTTCAAACAGAAGTAAATGTCATACGCATCCTTTGCCTTCGTCCGATCCGACATCGCAAATGCCTTCATCACAATGAAAGCCTCGATCCTGACGATCCTCAGCTTCACCGTGTTCGTGCCACCGTCAGGCATTTCGCCAGTCACGCTGATTTCCTCGAAGACCTCAAACGCGAGGTCGGTTCCACGAAGTTTGCCGAGAAGAATCTCCTGCAAGCGGGCCGGAACTCTGCTGGCGGCATCGTCCACATACTCGCCGGTTATCAAGTCGAGCTTGACGGGCTCCTGAGCCCCCTTGACCCGACGAAGGAAACCATTTGGCGCTTGGGTGTACCCCGCTTCGATCAGGCGATGAAGGATTGTATCGTACTGCTGCCGGGAAATACCTCGGACATCGACGGCCAAATCGACATCGAGAGAACCCATGTGCCCGCGATTGGGCAGCAGCAGTTCAGGCACCCAACCGCCGATGAGGATCAAGTTGTCCCGGTAAAGGCCAAGGACATTCATAACCTCGATCAAGACGGCCTTGCTCGCCTGGACGGGGTTCACTTTTTCTGCCATCGAGCGATTTCCCCCGAGTTATTGCGGTAAACGCGGCGTTACCGTGAAGGTCGGAGCGATCTCGGCATCATATACCGCCTGGGCCGCCTCTTCGCCGCGCCCATGAAGTTGTTTCAGGTCGAGATATAGCTGCAACGCCGAAACGGTTTTGAGCGGCGGATCGCCTAGCGGTCTTTCCCCAAGAAATACTGCCGGATCGTAGGTCTGCCAAAGGACAACATTGGCACCACTGTCAACACGCTTCGCGTGGCCGAACGTGTTCAGGTTCTTCCACGCTTCGTCAGTCACTCCTTGGATATAAATGGTGCTTCGCTGATAACGCACGGCTGGTGCGGCTCGCCACGCACCGGAAAACTGCGTCAGTGCGTGCGGAATGTCATTCGACAAACACCACTGGGCAATCGTCGCTTCGGCCTGTGGAGAGTCACCCATTACGAAAAGCGGGATTGGTTCCACCTTGGGCCGGTAGTTCTCCACCCACGCTCTGAGCAAGTCGTCTGGATTGCGAACATAGAGCAGGCGGTCGCGCTGGACCGCGAAGCCTTGTTCAACGAGGGCTTGCTTCACTTTGGACGCCAAACCCAAACTGACCCCCAGGCTCTCCCCGCGAGCGAGCCGCTGCACTTGCCAGCCGTGCGCGGGATCGCTGAGCATGGCCCGGATGATCCGACTGGCCTTCGTTGCAAACAGATCGACGGGTGGTTTCTCCCGCAGAATCTTCCCCAATCCCCGTCTCTCGATGTAGATGCCCGGTGCGGCGATGCGGCAGTTGCCCGCCCCATCGAGATAATTGACAGCGTGTTCTTCGCAGAGTTGTTGCAGGCGCGGGGATAGAATGGGGCAGCAAAGCAGCGGCACGCCATGCTCGCGCTGAACCTTCATCCGGGCAAGGACTGCCAGAGCCGTTTGCGGAGTGACCCGACCCATGACCTCGACAAGTAGCCGGATCGTGGCTTTGGAATCCTTGGCGGCAGCGTCAACAATCCAGTCCCATTTATGCGATTGGTGATCTTGGCCGTTTACAACTTGAGGCTCGGCATTGAGCAACTGGAAACCGGCTGGCTGAAGAACCAGGGTCTTGATCCAGGCCAGGGCCTCTTGCTCAAGTCGCTCTCGCATGTTTCATTCAAACGTATAGTTTCACTACGCATCAATAATACCACTCTAGGTGAAAGAGTCAAGGCAGAGTTTCACTGTTTATTTAGCTTTCACTACGCTGTGAAATCGCGGTTCCCGATCCAGTGAAAGAGTTGCCGCTTAACGGCACACGCTTGCAATCGCGTTACGAGGCTTGTTTGAAGGGCGGTTGTATCTACAACCACTACCCCTGTTTTACACTGTGTAACGAGGGTTTCGCAGAGTCAGGCCGATTTGCCTAAGTCCTTGCAAATCCATGATTTGGGCCGAATAATCTATGCGAAAAAGAAGGTTCAAACTGACTCGACAGTCCGGTACTCTAACCAATTGAGCTACGCCCCCAAATCCTTTGCTCACAAGCACTTGTGACTTTTGAATTGGGCTGATTTTGGCCGTTTGTCCTCAGATTTGTCCCCGGAAGGCCGCCGCGCAAGCTATCGTTGTGATAGTCTCGGCAACCCTTTCGAACCCGGTTCTTAGAGGAAAAACAACATGCGTCGGCCAGAACCCTATTTCAAAAAAACCCACAGCGCCTGGTATGCAAACATCGGCCCCGGTCGCCGTCCCGTCAAATTAGCGGAAGGTAAGGACAACGAAAAGGCCGCATGGACTAAAGTATGACATTCTCATGGCCGGTCGTCAAGCGGTCAAAGGCGACTGCCTCGTGGTCGATCTGGTCCAGAAATTCGTCGATTATCACAGGGACGAACTCGGCCAAACGGACCTACGAGTTTTACTTTGTCCCCCTGGCATCCTTCCTTGCCACCCTGCCGGCCAAAATGAGGGTGGCTGATCTTCGGCCACACCACATGACCGAGTGGTTGAAAACACGTCGATTAGCTAAGCGCGGCAAGAAGGTCAAAGGGGTGAAGGGGGCCAAGGGCAAGTACCGAACGGAAGACACCGGACCGGCCCATCGGACAGAATCACAAACGCAACCTGATCCGAGCCGTCAAAGCCGCCTTTCGCTGGGCCGAGGAAGAGGAGTATATCGAGCGGAGCCCGCTTCGCGGGGTAAAAGTCCCGGCCGCCGTCCCTCGCGGAGACGAAGCCTATCTGATGCCCGAGCAGTGGATTCAACTGATCGCGGCCGTCAAGGATTTGGTCGTTGCTCGACGTACTCACCACCCTAAAAGAAACCGGCTGTCGCCCCCAGGAGGCCCGTGCCGTCGAGAGCCGCCATTTCGACCGTGTTGGTCGTTGCTGGCAGTTCCCCAAGGCCGAGAGTGTCACCGGGCGAATCAAAACCAGCCACGAGCGGGCGAAATTAGAGCAGCCTGGGTTAATGGGGTTTATTATTGCTACGATTCCTACGATTGGCAAGCGGCTATGCGTGGGCGCCGCTGTCGGCATTGGGCTTGTTCTTTGACTGTTTCATAGTAGCGGAGGGCGCGCTCGACCCGGCGGGCGAAATGGCTGGTTTTGACTCACTCAGCGGCGTTTCGCGGAGCCTGCGAGACGCTCGCCCTTGCCCGCCTGATTGCGGAGGCGATAACTCTTGCCGGTGATCGAGACGATCTCGGCATGATGCAGGAAGCGGTCGAGGATCGCCGTGGCGCTGGGCACGTCGCCGACCAGCTTGCCCCAGTCCTCCAAGGGCCGGTTGCTGGTCATCATCGTGCTGCGGGTCTCGTACCGCCGCATGATGATCTCGAAGAGATACTCGCCACTTCGCTTTGGAAGTTGTTTCATGCCCATGTCGTCCACGATGAGCAGGTCGGGCTTGAGATACTTGGCCAGCACCTTCTCGTCCGCCGAGAGCTTCTTCGTGGAGGAAGTCGCGGACCACGTCGAAGATCGAGCGGTACAGCACGACGTGCCCTTGCTTGATCGCCTGGTAGCCGATGGCCTGCGCGAGAAACGACTTGCCCACGCCCGGCGGTCCCAGGAACAGACGTCGCGGGCCTCGCGGATGAAGCGGCAGGTGGCCAGGTCGAAGATCTGCTTCTTCTGGATCGACGGGTTGAAGGACCAGTTGAACTGGTCCAAGGGTTTCACTTCGCGGAACAGGGCCGCCTTGATGCGGCGGCCGATCAGCCGCTCCTGCCGCACCAGCAGTTCGTCCTGCAAGATCAACTCCAGGAACTCGGCATGGCTGAGTTGATGCCCGGCCGCCTCCTGCAACCGCACGTCCAGGGTTTGGGCCAGGCCCGAGAGCCGCAACTGGCGCAGCGTTGACAACAAGCGTTCATTCATGGGATTCGTTCTCCTTTTTCAGTGGTCGAGAAGCGGAAGGGTCAATTACACTGGAACTGTCCGGTGAAACGGAGTCAGGCTCTGCTGGCGAGCAACCTGACGAGGGATAGCCGGATCTGGGCGGAAGCATTTCCGCAGGGCCCTGAGGGACGATCAGTCCCTCAGGGCCGTTGTGTTGGGCACTAGCTGGAAGATGCTTCTGCCCAGTCATGCCTTTCAAAACGCACCTCGGAAGCGGCCTTTCGGGCCAGCGCCGCGGCGACGACTCCGCCGTAATCGGCCAAGGGGCGGATGATCGGATGCTCGTCGAGGAAGGGCAGGTGGTCTGCTCCTGGGCCTGGCGGCCGACCAGCTTGCGCAAGCGGGCGGAGTTGGAACGCCCCGTAGGAAAGGGCCGTTTCACAGGCATTTTCCAGGTCTTCGGCATTGGATGCCGCCTGGTCAGGCTGATCACCCCCTGCAAGACCCGCGTGCCTTCGATGCCGCGGGCGTGCAGCATCGCTTCGGCCCACTGGTGCGTCGTCGGGCCGATGGCGCGGACCTTCGTCAAGCAGATAGCCGGCGCCACGTTCGATGCCACTGATCTTCTCGGGGGCCAAGTGATAGGCGTGGGTGCTGAAGCGGCCTGGCTCATCTCGTAGATGCACGTCAATCTGCTCGAAATCGCTGGTTGAAGATCCGCACCAGATGCTTGTCCCAGCGCGCCCATACCGTGCGTCCCAGGTACTCCGGCGGCACCGAGTAGTAGGCCTTGGCCACCTCGATGTGCCCGTCGCGGCTGACCTTCCGCGGCGCTTCCTGGAACATCGCGAACCGCTCCAGCGGCAACGGCTGCAAGGCAGGCCGCTCGACTTCGCGAAAGACCTTGCCGACGTGCTGCCGCGTGGTGCCGTGAATCCGCGTGTCGGCCACCGTCGCCTCCCAACGGGCCAAGTGCTCGTTCTGTTCCTGAAGACTGGCGAACTGTCCGCGCCTTTCAAGCGCATTGCTTTGCACGTACTTCACGCCGGCTTCGACCTTCCCCTTGTGCCGCGGCATGTAGGGCTTGGTGGGCAAGATCACGACGCCGTAGTGCTGGCAGAACGACCGCAGCTTGGGCACCAGCTCGGGATCGAACCAATCGGGATGCTTGACCGCCGCACGCAGGTTGTCGATCACCAGAATCTTGGGCAGTCCGCCGAAACTGGCGAAGGCGTTTTCCAGGCAGCCGATGAAGTCCTCCGTCGTCTGCCGGAAGGTCGCCTCGCTGTACGCCTTGCGGCTGTGGCTCAAGACGATGCGAAAGACGTGCGTCTTGCGGCGCTTGCCGTCGGCCCCGACGACCGGCGCGCCGCTGCCGAAATCGACTTGCGCTTCCTCGCCCGCGGCACATTCCATCCGCCGCATGGGCAGTGGACGGCTGTACGGCCCAAGCTGCCGCACGAACCGCTTCACGCTGTCGTAGCTGCCGGTGAAGCCGTGCTCGACCGTGAGGTCCTGGTAGATCCGCTGGGCGCTGAGTTCCTGCTGGAGCTTCTCCAGGATCAGGGACTCGAAACGGCTCGCACTCGCTCGGTCGGCCCCGCTTGCCCGCCGCGAACGGAACTGGCTGCCGCGGCCTGCGCGTCTGGCCGCGACGGAGATCGCCCTGATTTCGCCCTGCCGACCCGGCGGGCGAAATGGCGGGTTTTGAAGTCGCCGCCGCGGCCGAATGAGTCGGCACAACCGTCTCACCGACGACCCACCCGGCGCCGGGGGGTTAGTGGCTGGTTTTGACCCCTCCGACCCGGCGGGCGGAATGGCTGGTTTTGGCCCGCAGAACCGCCCGCTGGAGGTACTTTCGCACCGTGCCGCGGTCGAGCTCCAGGTGCCGGGCGATCCGCCGAGCGGACCAACGTAACGCTCGTAATTGAAATATCGACTCTACAATCGCCATCTTGAGTTCGTTCGCCATAAAAGGTCTCCGTCAACAAACAGAATGTTGACGAATCTCTACGGCGACACTTTGCTCCGCTCAAAATGGCTGCTTTTCATTTCGCCCGCCTGGCTGGTTTTGACCGCCCGCTGACACTCGATTCAGCGTTAGCTGCTGATCCTGGCCGGATGGGATCAGTACAGGCTGGCTTTGCGATCATCCACGCCTTTGCCAAGAAGCCCGGCACATTCAGTGGGATCACGCTCAGCCAACCTGCCGAGATTATCAACATCAGGCCATCAGGGTTTCTGGTCGAGAGACAGGGACGAGCGAGTACGTTTCGCCGTGTTGGCACGGTATTGACTCAGTTCGGCACTAAATCGGCATTTTTCGATGCGTGCGAGAAGGCCGACGACTGGATTCATGTGGATTGCAACTGATTCGTCGTTATTTATATTGAACCATCGTTCGCCTTAGCCGAAGAGCCACCTGAACAGCGACCTAAAGATGCCGTCGTCTTCCTTCTTTGGCTTGATGGCGGGTGGTGGGCTCGAAACGCCCGGTGCGGCCGGTTTCTTAGGAGCTTCGGGTGGAACAAACGGGACCGTACTACTGAAGACGAACGCTGCTGGCTCCGCGTTGAAGGCATCCACAAGCGAGCCGATATTGGCCGACAACCATTTGCCAGTCAGTAAGGCTTCACAAGTCATCTTCACCTTCGCAAGCTGCTGGTTCTGCCTGCGTTGAGTTCGTCGCGCATCCTTGAACCTCTCCATCACTTCCTGGCCGTCCTTTCGGATTGATTCCTGGGCCTCCTCGGCCTTTTCGACGCCGATGGCGTGGACTCCGGCAGATTTATTCTCCTCGTAGCGCTCCACGATCTCGCTAATATGGGTCGCAAGCAGTTCTTCAAGCCTCGTCAATGCCTCGTCGGTTTCGGCAAGTCTGAGGCTGCCTAGCACAATCGCCTCGGCGAATATATCGCGCCCGGCATCTTCTTCTGGTCGTGACAGCCCATTAAGGATGAGCATATCAAATTCCTCGATTGCCCTATGGCGCTGATCCAGGAACTTCACGGCGGCGTCTTCATCATCGATTCCAAAACTCCGCGCTAGAGACTCGATTTCGTCCTTGTCGCGGATCATTTCATCCACGGCAAACATTCCGGGTCCAAGGAGCCATCGCCGTCCCGTGGTTCGTACCTCGGTTTCGGCCCGATTCTGCAAGGCGTTCCAGACGGCTGTTAATTGCTGGCCGCGACCTGTAGCAGTCCACGCATCATCCGCCTCCTGAGCGAGCCCGTAGGTTTTCAAAGCGGCCAGTTCTTTGACGACAACATTATTCGGCAACGAAAACACTTGGCCCAGCAGGGACGAATCGTTGGCCTGTGCCGAGAGGGCGGCAAGAAGCAGGATATGCAACTCATCCATCGTCGCAAGTGGACGGTAAGATACAGAGATAGTACCTTCATCGCCGGTGGCCATGACCGCCTCGTGTCGTGCCTCTAAATCCAAAGGCGGGAGCGATTGTCCCGCGAGCGCTGGGAGCACATATCCAGACGCCGCGCCCTTTTTGCGACTGTATATAATGGGCTAACTCACCGAGTTTCGAGTCGGGGTTCCGATCACGAAGAGCATAGGCAAGCGTCCCTACGATTACCGCAAGCTCCCTCGCCCTTGAAACAGCAACATTTAGTCCGTTGGCGTCGCCAACAAACGAAGAATTACCGATGCAGCGGGTCAGGGAAAGGACGACGACATCCCACTGACCGCCCTGCGAGGCGTGAACTGTCCGTACTTCACAAGTCTTGAATTGCCTTGCCGGTGCGAAATCACGGATAACGCGGTCGAGATACGCTTGCTGCGCACCATAAAAGCAAATCACGGCGACAGAGGTATCGTGTGGCCTCGGCAGAGTAGCTACGAGCATGTCAAGGACTGCAAGAATTGCATCCTTTTCTCGCTCATTCACGAGACTCTGTTCGACCTTGACTTGATCGGCAGGAACTCCGTTCGTATCCACCCACACCAGACTGCACGGAAACGGAACAGTTTCACTGGCATCAGTCCGGCCCGGAGAAAGTAACCCATCGTAGAATAATGTGCTGATGACCTCACGGATTCCAGATCGGCTTCGATACTGCGTGGTCAAAAGTACCTTGACATCTTCAGCGGCCTGATTCCACATCCGCTTGAACAGCGAGTTGTTCCATAGTTCCTGAACCGCTCGTCGATCTGCCTGACGGGGACCAGCCCTTTCGAGGATACGCTCGTCAAGCAAGGGGAGAAGCTGGTTATGGTCTCCCACCAGAACAAGTCGTTTGGCCGCCAATGCCGCGATCATGCACTCCGGCAAGGATGCCTTCGCTGCCTCGTCCACGACAACAATATCGAAAAGTGGTGCGCCGAGCGATAATCGCCCAAGGATACTGAGCGTGCATCCGTACACTGCCGACGATTGGACAAGTGCCTTCATTACTCGACCAACCAAGTATCGTTCGTCTTTGCACGCATTGCGAAAATGTTCGCGGAGCCGTGCCGCCCATTCCGGTAAGTCCGGTTGCATCACAAGCTGCCTGCTGAACTCATCGCGCCTCGCGTGCTGCGTCAGGTCTTTGCTGCTGTCCATAATCGAGTTGACCGCATGATCGGAAACATGACGCACGATGTCGCATTCGGGATAGCGAGCCTTCAATTTCTTCAGTGCCTCGTCCACCGCCACGTTCGCCTGGGAAACAACTGCGACTCGTGCATCTGGGGATCGGCGAAGAAACATTTCAAGGGCAATCGCAATGGTGTCGGTCTTTCCCGTCCCCGGCGGCCCCAGGACCAGCGTAAGCGGACTGTTAGAGTTGATGAGCCGAACGGCGCGCTGCTGCTCCGCGTTCAGATTGTCGATGCCGCGAAATCTGACATGACTCGAAATCGCGTCCGAGGGCGGCTGCTGCAAGCCGAGAATAATCCGGCGGAGATTCCGAAACGCCTCCCGGTCCTCGGACGACTTGCCTTGCAGGAAACTCACGTTACGGAACTGGTCGAGCGCGCGTACCTGGTGCTGGATGTCGCTATCGACGTAACTGCATTCGATTGTACCGGAGCCATTGACCTGGCGGTCAAGGAACAGGCTCAGTAGCCCTTGCGAAAACGAACACGCTACACTCTGCGTGTCTCGATTAACTGATCTGACGAACCCGCAAATCCGGGTGCGCTTTACCTTGTTCGACGAATGCGGCAGCACTTCAACCGCATAACCCTTCAAGTCGGTTTTCGGGGGCGGGGTTTCAAGCAGGAATGTGACTTCCCGCGAGTCATCTCCCTCGTCGCCGTTCGTGGTGGGGCGGTACATAGTGTAATGGAGGACGATACGGGACAAAGACTTGCTGGCTTCAAGTTCGGCCTCAAGCAGGAGTTGATACTTGCGCGTTTCCAGTACCTCTTCCTGGAACACTCGCTGAAGTTCTTCCTGCTCGTCCAGCCGTTGCCTGATTCGGAAAAGAAACTCGGCGGCGGTGAGAGTGCCTGTCTCAGGGGTCTTTCCAACGCAATCCGTGAAATGAATGCCGACGTAACTACGGCAAATCGCCCCGTCCACGTTACCCAGCCGGTATCCGGTCTGCTCCCCGATATGGAGAATCCCGCGCGAATCTTCACATGAAACGGGAAACTCTTCGCCCGTCGCCACACGCAGGAACAGCTTGTTGTTGGCGTTGGACCGTCCGGTGTCTTGCTGTCGCTCGGTCAGCCAAAAAGTAGACGGAGAAACTTCAATCGCCATTTTAATCGTGTCCCGAACGCTTGCCGAGGCGGTTTCCACGAGGATGATGTCGCCCAAGTCATCAGGCGGGGAAGGGGGCCGCTGACCGACGACGATTCGGCGTGTGCGATAATCGGTATAATGGACGAAAACCGGCAATCTCGTCCCCCATGGCGCGGAACGCACGGCTGGGTTCGCCAGCGCGAAGGGCATGAAGAGGTCAATGGATTCGGCGAACTGCGAGTGCCAAGCGGCACGGAATCCTCCCTTCGACGGCGATAGCAATGTGGCTTCAACGGACCTGATAGTATCATTGCCCTGATAGATCGAGGCTATCACGCCCTTCGCCAAGCTGAGCTTCCAACAAGAAGTGTCTTGGTCGTAGTCCTCCACAAACGCATCCAGTTCTTCGGCAGGAAGATCGGATGGCAAGCGTTGAGAAAGTTGTCCAATTTGGCCGCAGCCCAGCGCCAGCCGGCCCGTGGTCAGCAGGGCATGGGCTTCCTCCGGCGAAAGCCGCAGAGTATCACCGGCTACCGGGAAATCGTCGGGCAGTACCGCGTCCGGCATATCCGGCTGGATGAAGCTGTTCCGCAGCGCAGCCCGTTTCGCGTTCGTAATGGCCGAAATGAAGGATTGCAGGTAAGGGCCGGAATACGCCTGAAGCTTGGCGATGCCCGTTTCCAGCTTACGTATACAATCACGTATGGCTTCTCTGCTGTTGAAACGTGAGGGGGGAAGACCTGATAAGTGTTTCATTCGTCCGAACAATTTTCTGGAATTGCGAGCGGAGACTGCGGGTTTGTTTCCTCATTTCCCATACGGTGCCCATGCACTCTGTCAGCATGTCGAGCCACGCACCGCGCTGGTCGTAAGCTTCTTGTGCAAGGCGTCGTCGGGTCTCCCGTTCGATCTGGCGGCGTTCCGCTCGCTCTCTTTGGGCGACTTCGTGACGATAGGCTCGCTCGTTGCGGACGAAAGCACGACGGTACTGCCGCTCACCCTGCGCTGCCGACCTGAAACACCAAGTCGCAATCTCAGCAGCGAGGACCAGCGTTCCACCGCCAATAATAAGAGAGCCGATGGACATGTGGACTCCTTGGTGAGAGGAGAGCGATACTGCTGGCTCTCCGTGCCCCATCAGAGTGTGACGGCGATAGAGGTAATTGCGTTCTCCATATCTCTCGCCCGCTGCAATAGCCGTTCGATGTGCTGCTGCAACAATTCTCGTTCGTCCAAGGGCATCCGATCCTGCGCGGCTTGCCAAGGCGTCTGAGAGCATGGCGTTCCAGCGATGATAGGCACTCATAAAGCCCTGGATGACCTCCAACTTCGATTCCCGCTGGTTCTTCCGGTCTTCGATTGTTGCCAGTACGAGTGATGCCTGAATCCTAACTTCCTCGGTTCTTGCCTCTGCCTCGGCAATCACAGCGGCCGACCAAATCTGCATTCGCGCCGTTGCGGCTTGCTCCTGCATGACGAGCCGTGCCGTTATCTCCCGTTCTTGAGTAATGACTCGCTTCGTTATCTCACGCTCACGCATATAATCCATGAAGGAGCAGAAACACTGTCCAAAAGTCTGGATCGAGGTTTCGAGGACTTCCCCGGCGACGGTAATCGCCGTCGAAGCAACTTGTGCGCCTGCCTGGGTCGCGCCGTGCATGACGCTGCGCAGCTCCAAGGATCAACGCCGAACGAGGGTCCATCGGGCCGATGGCGGGCGGGCTGGCGGGGACGAGACTACCGGCATCACGTCGTCTCGGTAGCTTGCTTGGCATGGTGGGCTCCAATGCGAATTAAAGAGGGGCGCGGCTAGCGTAGCGGAATGGGATTTCAATTCCCGTCATTTTAGCTTTTTCAATACCGCCACCATAGCAGGGCCAATTCCAGCGGCATCCGAGTAGGCAACCACCCCTCATGTAGGGTGGTTCATGCTTATGCAGAATGACCAATGAGCGATTCAAAGGCATGTGGGATAACGGCCCTCAGCGTGCCAGTTTCATTGCGTCGATGCCGCGATTACATCGGATGTACGTCTGCGCGGTCGATCTCGCCCAGGTATGCACGACACCTGCGGGTCCGGTGGTGCCGATCTCTCTCATGAGGGAAGGGGCAAAGACGTTTCGCTCCTGCCTTCCATGCCTCAAGCCGACTCGGTGGGCTGCGGATGATTATCCACGGCCCGCCAGACGCCGGAGTCGATGTTGCGAAGGTGCTATGACTGAAGAGTCTTGCGGGTTCGCAGTCGGCCGCAGGCCGCTAGATTTCAGCGGTGGGAGGGTCGCTGTCTGCGGAGCCCTTAGCTTCGGCCAGTCGCCCACCATCGCCCCGATACCTGGCGGCAATTGATCGAAGCAGATGGGGCAGGAGCCTCGGCCCCAGCCCGCCGCAAATCTTGGCGTCGGCGAAAGATAAAGTTGGCGGCCGGGGCCTCGGCCATGGTGCGCAAAATGATGCGAGCATTGGGTCGAAATAGATCGCGTATGGAGCCCCTTTGCAAGTATCGGCCACGGGCCTCGGGACGGTACTTACGAGGCCCCGAAAAGCTCCGGGGACACGTTTTTTGACGGAACATACGTTTTCTGCGGGAAAACGGTGGAAGTGTACCAGACCAGAAATTGATTACTCAATTTCATGGTGCTTTCCTGGGCATTTTCAGGCCGGCGAGAGTGCGAAGAGTACCGGATACGGGGTCCGGTAGTCATCATGCGAAAAACGTGTGAGAATCTGTCCCCAATTCGTCCCCGGAAACCTCGCATTTGTCCCCATTTGACAGCACAAATGAGGCTTGTTAGAATGAAATCGACGCGGTGGACTTCGTTGATAAATAAGGACTTACGACGATTGGATAGATGGGCTTTCGTTCGCTCGACAGTCCGGTACTCTAACCAATTGAGCTACGCCCCCATGTCCTACGGCAAACCGTAAGACTCATACTATGGCCAAGTTTACCACAAAAACATCGGCTGACAAGCCCCTGAAATCTTATGCGCTCGCTGCGAGTTGGACGAAGCGGCTTCGCCGCGGGAGAGGGGAGCGGTTTGGGCCGGTCGTGCGGGTTGGTAGGGGCTGGCCAGTGAAGTGCCCTGGCGTGTGATACGTTTGGATTTCCGGCCGTTGTGGCTGGAATTCCTTTGTTCCCGTGAAAGGGGTATCGCACGATGTCAGAACTCAGAAACCGCATGCTTCAGGACATGCAACTCGCCGGCTTGGTCGAAGGAACCAAGCGGGAGTATGTTCGAGCCGTTCGTCAACTGACGGGCTATTACATGGTTCCGCCAGACCGCCTGGTCGAGCGGCAGGTGGAGAAGTACCTGCTCTACGTCCGCGACGAGTTGGGGGTAGCCAAAGGGACCTTCGAACCGTTGCTGGCCGGCTTGAAGTTCTTCTACCTCCGTACTCTCGGTTACGACTGGCCGCTGTTTACTCAAAAAAAATTCGCCGGCCGCGGCAGAAGCGGTTGCCCGACGTCCGTAGCGACGCAGACTGCCGCCGCCTGATTGCCACGCTGGAAAAGCCGGTCTATCGCGGCTGTTTCACCATCATCTATGCCTACGGATTGCGAATCACCGAGGCCGTGACGCTGCCCGTTACGGCGATCGACACCAAGCAGATGGTGCTGCATGTCATCGGCAAGGGCAACAAGGAACGCCTTCTTCCCTTGACGGAATCGATCCTGGACATGCTTCGCCAGGTGTGGAAGACCCACCGCAGCCCAAGGTGGCTCTTTCCCAGTCGGCGCGTGCTGACCCACCTTAGCGACGCGACCGCACGGTCCGCCTTCATGCAGGCCTGCAAGGAGTGCGGTTTCGATTCCAGCTTCCGGCCGCACTCGCTCCGCCACAGTTTTGCCACGCACATGCTCCAGCGGGGCGTGGACATCCGCATCATCCAGATCCTGCTCGGGCATTCCAGCCTGCGATCCACGGAGATTTATACGCATCTGACCGAACCGTTGCGGGACAAACTCCGCAAGCTGCTTCATCAGACCACCGAGGGTCTCTTCGAAGGAAGGAGGCCCAGCCATGCTTGATCCAAGCGTTGGCCCACCGAGGGCCAAGGTCGAGTTGGCGGACGTCGTTCGCCGCTTCGGTCCCCAGTATGCTTCCCAATACGGTGCCGCGATGATGCCCTCGCAGAAGAGGGCCCTTGCCGACATCGCGGCCTGTTGTACCCGAGAACTGGGGGGACGCTTGTACCACTGTGACGACTGCCACGACTCATTCTGGCGCTACCATTGTTGCCGCAACCGGGCCTGCCCGAAGTGTCATGGAAGCCAAACACGGCAATGGCTGGAAAAACGTGAAGCCGAACTGTTGCCGTGCGACTACTTTCACGCCGTCGTGACCGTACCGCCGGAGTTGCATGCGGTCCTCTATCGCCAGCAGAAATTGATGTACGGCCTCTTGATGCAGGTGGCGAGCGAGGCGGTCAAGGAACTCTGCGCCCAGAAACGGCACCTAGGGGCCTTACCGGGCATCTTGGCCGTGCTGCACACATGGAACGGCCAGTTGCGCTATCATCCCCATGTCCACATGCTGATCACCGGCGGCGGGATCACCCCCGACGGCCAGCACTGGGAACCGGCCCGGGGCGAGTTCCTCGTACCGGTGGCTGTTCTTTCCTGCAAGATCGCCGCCAAGTTCCGCGATGCCTTGAAAGACCAAGTGCCCAGCGTGTTTGCGGGCATCCCGGAGAGCGTCTGGCAACGGGAATGGGTCTCCTTCTGCAAGCATTACGGCCACGGCAACGAGGCGGTGCTGAACTACTTGTCGCGATATGTCTTTCGCACGGCGATCAGCAATGCACGGATTCTCGACATGGACCAGACCCACGTCGTGTTCCGCTGGAAGGATCGTCGGGCTGAGGCGTGGCGAAACGAACGGATTCCGGCTGTGGAGTTCCTGCGACGCTTCTTGCAGCACGTTCTGCCGCGTGGCTTTCACAAGGTCCGCTATTACGGCCTTTGGCACCCCTCGCAGCGGGCGGCGTCCAACCGGGCATGGCTGCTGTTGATCCTGGAAACCCCGGCCGGCACGGCCCCAGCCCCCAAGCTGGCAGATCTCTTGGAGACGCTGGGTCAACAGAAAGAAGCGATGGATCAACTCGGCGACAACGCGGGGCACGACGACACCGACGTTCCGCCGTGTCCCCACTGCGGCAGCCACCGGACCCGCTTACTGGGTGAATATCCTCGTCTCGGCGTCCCGTAGGCATTCCGCTTTCGTGACCTGAAACGTTACTGGCAACCCCTTTTCAGCCGCGTTCTCTGCGAACGAGGGCGCGGCTTTCTTAATGCTGGCGCATGCCGAACAATTACCTCGTCAATCGGCCATCTCCTTCGCTTCCACCGCCCTTCCCGCATCCACCATTACAAGCCGCCCCCCAACGCTCCTCTCTCCCGCGGCGAAACGCTTCGTCCAAGAGACTTTTCGCATCGGCTTCGCGATGCGAAAAGTCTTGTCTGTTTGCGAAAGACCGACGAGCGAGAAAAATCGCCCGCAAACAGGACGTGGTTCAATTCTCCAAGTGTTGGGGTAACACTGGGTAACACTGAGCTGAATTTCCGATAAACTCAACCCTGCCGGCCGCCCGAGTTTTCAGCGGCTTCTACGGCGGGGATTCTTGATAATCCGCGCGCCGCTCCCCTGGCGGGCGAGCCGAGGCCATACGCACTTTTTGAAACAAAGCGGCGCATTTCCGAAATAGCCCAAACGGGTGAGTCAAAAATTCCAAAGGCCACTCTGATGCGCTTTCCAACTGCGGCCTGCATCATCCGATTGGCTGTGCACTGGTGCGCGTCCACTGGGCAACCGGGCGGCCGTCACGCCGCCACCACGACCCAGCCCGGTCCTGCGGCCAGCCGATCGGCGAGTCCTCCCACGTCTCCTGCCGGCCGTATGGAGTGAGGTCGAGCAACTGCAGGGTAGGCAGCATGGCCTCGATCCCCCGCCACTTCGTTTCATACGTTTCGAACACCTCGTCACCCACACGCAGGTAACAGCGGAGGTCGCCGCCAGTTCGGGTCGCCAGCACATCGCCGGAGTCGGCAGTCGAATACCAGGGCGTCGTCCATCCCATGAAGTCTCGATAGGCGACGATCTCGTTCCGACGGGCCGCTGCTGAAAACGGCAAAATTCACGTCGCGCTCGGCCAGATAGGCGCGGACGGCGGAGTTCATTGCGACCTGACTGTGCGTGCAGCCCTCACATTGCTGCTGGTGAGGTGCGCCCTTCTTCCACATGAAGTGATACACGATCAACATGCGCCGGCCCTGAAACACGTCGCGCAAAGGTACCGGTCCGTCCGGCCCCACGACCTTGACCGGCTCCATCCGCGTCATCGGCAGACGCCGCCGAGCGGCGGCGAGTTCGTCGCCGGCGTGTGTGTGCGCCTTTTCGCGGACCAGCAGTTCAGCACGGGCCCGTTCCCACTCATCACGAGTGACTATTCTCGGGGTTGCCGATTCTGTCATGGCGTTCTCCCACTGTACCTCCAGGCTAGATAATCGTTGTAAATCGAAACCGTTCATGAGATCAGGGGGTAGTCGGCGTTGGCTCAGGCAACGGGGCTGCCGCACCATTGTATGCTGCTTGCAGCCCCGCAACGTCGATCTTGACCATTTGCATCATGGCTTCCATCACCCGCTTCGCCTTCTCGGAATCCTCGTCATGCAGCAGCCGGGGCAGGGCTTCCGGGACGATTTGCCAGGCGATGCCGAATTTGTCCCTCAGCCAGCCGCACTGTATGGGTTGGCCGCCGTCGGCCGTCAGCGCATCCCACAGTCGATCGACTTCCGCCTGATCCCGGCAGGGAACCGAAAGGGAGATCGCATCGGGCAGATTGAACGGAGCATGCGGACCGCCGTTCAGGGCCTGGTGTTGCTTGCCCGCCAAAGTGAATTCAATCAGCAGCGGGTCGCCTTTTTTGGCCCCGGGCGTATCGACCGACGATCGGAGAATCCGATCGACGCGCGAATCGGGGAAAAGCGAGATATAGAACTCGGCCGCCTCCAGGACTCGGCCGTCGAACCAGAGACAAGGAACGATCGTCGGTGTCTGAGCCATAATCGGTTGTCCTTTGCAATCGCCGTTCCAGCACGTACGAGAGGAATTTTACCGTGCCGCAGCGCAAAGTACAGCATTCCTCGCCCGGCCCGACGGCCTGCGCCTACGGACGGCGGTTGGGCAGGACGGAAGCAGGCTTATACTTTGTACCATAGGGCTTGAAGTTGGCCGCCGTCGCTGAGGAGGAATAGACCAAGCACAAGGCGTAAGCCTGCTCTCTCCCAGGAATGTCAACCACACGGTCGTTCTCTTCTCAATTCCCCGATTCCCTAATTCCCTGAATGCGCCCCGTCATTGTTTCGGTCACGCAATCGTTCTCGCAGAACTGTGTGCGCACGTTTTTCTCGGCGATCTCGCAGACTTGCTTGCCTTGGCACTTTCGACCGTGTAGCATAACGGAACACTGCGGGACAGCTTGGATAAAGTGCTGGTGGCCAGGCTCCACCGTAGGCAATCTTGGGCTGAAAACTTGAGCGAACCCTATTTCGAAGTGAGGTGGAGCGTGAGCAACCGACAATCCTTGTCCCCGTCGTCCGTTAATCGCCGACACTTGTTGCGGGCCGTGGCGGGAGCCGCCGGAACCCTGGCACTGCCGGGGGCCGTTCGGGCTGCCGGACGGGAAGGCGAGAAGGCCGCGACCAAGGGCAACATCCTTCATTCGGTCGTGACCTGGTGTTTTGAACCGCATTGGAGTTTCGACGAGCTCTGCAAGAACGCCAGCCAGCTAGGCTGCAAGAGCGTCGAATTGTCCCCGCCTGAGACTTGGCCCACGGTCAAGAAGCACGGATTGACGTGCGCGATCGCGCCTAGCCACCTGTTCGTGCAAGGGATGAACAACCCCAGGTACCAGCCGGGCTGCCTGGAGATGTTGCGGACGAGAATCGACCAGTGCGCCGATGCGGGGGTCAAGACGGTCATCACTTTCACGGGCTACGCCGAGGAAAGCGGCGAGTGGGCCGACGGCGGGAGGCCGGACCTGACCAAACTGCCGCCGCACCGCGCCAAGATCGACCCGGAAACCGGCGCCAGAAATTGCGTGGCGGGCTTCAAGAAGATCGTGGGCTATGCGGAGAAGAAGAAGATCAATTTGGCGATGGAGATGCTCAACACGCGGGTCTTCGATCATCCTATGAAGGGCCATCCGGGCTACCAGGGCAACCACATCGACTACTGCATGGACATCGTCAACCGCGTCGGGTCCGCGCGGTTCGGCCTGTTGTTCGACCTGTATCACGTGCAAATCATGGACGGCGACCTCGTCCGGCGAATTCACCAATGCAACGAAGCCATCAAACACGTGCATACGGCCGGCGTTCCGGGCCGCGGCGAATTGGACGAGAACCAGGAGATCAACTTTGGCCGTGCATGAAGGCCCTGCTGGATATCGGCTACAAGGGTTTCGTCGGGCATGAGTTCATCCCGCAGCGGCCGGAGCCCTTGGCTGGCCTGACCCAGGCAATCCAAGTATGCGACGTGTAGTTCACCATCCGCCTGCCCGCGGCGCAATTAACAATTAAGGAGCCGGAGCTATTTCGCCGCCCCCTCAGCTACGCCTTTCAGGCTGTCATCGAAGCGGAAAATGCGACTGAGCAAAAATGCTCATAATCGACCTGCCGCTGTGCGTGGCCGGGTCGGTTCTGCTGTCGCCCCTTGTCATGGCGATATTCGTGCGCGGAGACAGTTTTCGCATCGGTGGCCTGCGCCTGTCAGACGAACTCGCGTGTCATGGCATCCATCACGAAGCGGTCTGCCTTCGCAAGAATTCCCTCGCTTTTGCCTGCAAGATTGTCACGAAGCGATTGGCTTCAAGAAAGCGATCGTGGATCGCCCGTTCTTCCGGCGACAACTGCCCTTCATTGGCCTTATCCGCCAGCTTGTCGAGACGGGCCTGGATTTCGGGATCGGCACGAAGATTGACCACGCTCCTCGGCACCTCCGGCGTGAAACACTCCATGGACGGGTCGAGTACGCGATCCATGACATCGGAGGAAGTGCTCATATTCGCAATTGTAGCTGGGCACAGATTTGCGCTCTAGCTTGCATCGGAAATAGCCGCCCACTTCATGCGAGTTGCCTCTTCCACACAACCGGAGTCTTTGATAGAATTCCAATCAACAGAATGAACCGGAAACGCCGATCTAGTTTTTGTGGCCAATCAGCTATGACCGTCGCAAAATCGCCAGATTTGCTGCCAGCAGCTTTTGTCCGTGAATGTAAGTCGTTTTTGGCAAAATATTACGTCATCAAGGCCCCGTAGCCAAGTGGCTAAGGCAGCGGATTGCAAATCCGCCATCATCAGTTCGACTCTGATCGGGGCCTCTTTCTAAACGATTATCGTAGAACGATTTACGTCAACGCCTGACGCTCGGTTGCGTCAGGCGTTTTTTCGTGTCCGCACGGAATCTGTGCGGATTGCGTGCGGCACGGGAAAACCCTCTCGTTGTTCGCCCCCTAACCTAATGGGAGCGAATGCGATGAAAGTTTGGCGGAAGAATACAATTCGTTGGGAGAAAGGCGGAAAGCGTGTGCCACCCAAAACACCAGGAGCAAGACGGGTAAGAATCCCGTCCAAGCGTTTCTACGGAACGCTCAAGGATGCCTACGGCAAACGCAGGCAGACCCCTCTGTGTGAGGATAGGGAAGCATCCCTGACACTTTTACGCTGCCTACAAACGGAAGCGGATAGGAAACGAGCCGTAGGCGTTTCTCGGCAGGACGAAGAACGAGAGCGTCCGCTGGACGTGTTGCTTTCGGAATACGAAACCCACCTGCGGGCAAAAGCGAACACGGAACGCCACGTTTCCTTGACGCTCAAACGCATCCGTTCCCTTGTCCAGGCGACGGGAGGGAAGACCCTGGCCGACTTGGACGCATCCAGTATTTCTTCCCGGTTGGCGATATGGCGGGAACGGACACGAAATCCGGTCAGTGTATCCACGTCCAATCACTATGCCCGTGCGATCAAATCTTTTTCTCGTTGGCTTTGGATTGAAGGGAGAACGCATGATGACCCGCTCTTGACCATACGCCTCCTGAACGCCCGTGTGGGGCGTCGGCACGTTCGTAGGACGCTAACACAAGCCGAGCTAAAATGCCTTGTCCATGCCACGGAGACGAGCCATAAGACGCTTTGCGGATTGACGCCCAAAGATAGGGCCATGCTCTACACACTTGCCACTTACACGGGATTGCGGGCGTCCGAGTTGGCGAGTCTAAGCCCCGCCGCTTTTGATTTGGAGGCAAAGACGGTCACTGTTCAAGCGTGTTATTCCAAGCGTCGGCGGAACGATACGCTTCCAATTCACGCTTCGCTCGTTGAAAGTCTACGGGCATGGCTCGGAAGAAAAAACGGAACGCTTTGGCGCGGAACGTGGGCGGCAAGGCGGTGTGCGAACACGGCCCGAATGCTGCGATCTGACTTGAAGCGGGCGGGGATTCCGTACCGCGATGACAAAGGGCGGGTGGCAGACTTCCACGCTCTACGGCACACGTTCATAACCCAACTGGCACGCAGCGGAGTCCATCCCGCCAAAGCGAAAGCGTTAGCAAGGCACAGCACGATCACGCTGACGATGGATGTTTACTCTCATGTCGAAACGGACGAACTACGCGGAGCCGTGGAAATGCTCCCGCCGCTTACATGAATGCCCCAATGCCCCAAAGGCTTCGCCAGCGACGGCACCGCCCCGTCTACGCCGGGCGGGAACGGGGGGCGTTATCGTGCTGTCGCGGTGTCGGGACATCGGGGCAGTAGGGCGTTAGGGCGGTGATGCCGCACGGGGGTCGCTGGCGAAGCCGTCAATGCCCTGACGCCTTGACGCCCCACGCCCTGTTGCCGCCGAAAAACACAACGATAGCTGGAAGCTGTTGGCGGCGGCCGGGAATTGGACCATTTTGGCGGCCAGAAAGGCATCTGGCCGGCAGTAGTCGGTGGCGGCCGACCGCGGGAGAAATGGCGGCTGGATGGGGTGGCAATTAGTCTGGAATAGAGGGAGGCCGAAGGATAAGGCAGCGGATACAAGGTGTCCCGGAGAGGAATAGAAGTCCTCTCCGGGACTTGGCCTTTCGGGAGTTGGCGCTCCCTTGGGTCAGATTCATAATGATCGACAATCTTCTTTAGGGCAAGGCTCCAGTCAGGCGCCGCGGCAGCGGCGTTGTCTTTTGAAAGGCTGTGAGCAGTTCTTCAAGCCCGACGACCACCAGGCGCGGTATTGCGGTGCGGCGTGTCAGGATGCGGCGGATCGTTGGCGGCGTTGGAGTGCCGACCAGACCTGGCGAAAGACGGAGAGCGGCCGGGAGTGCCGCCGTCAACAGAGTTGCCGCTATCGGCAGCGGGTCCGTGAGCGGCGGGAGGCCGAGCAAGCCGCAGCCGAGGAAGTCGCAGCCGAGGAAGTCGCAGCCGAGGAAGTTGCTCCGGCAGAGTGCGAGGGTGAGCGCCCAACCGACGCTTCGGAAAAATCTTCTTGTGCCCGTCCGGGCTGCTACGAGCTGTTCGTTCCTGCCCGGCGCTGGCCCCGTCGGCGCTTCTGTTCGTGCTTGTGCCGTAAGGCTTTGCGGCGAGTCCTGCAGCGCAAGGCGCGGTGGGGACAACGGCGTAAAGGACTGCCGCCGACTCCTCGCCGGATTCCGCCCTAGCGGAAGAAAGTACGTCGTCGCTTATTCTTGGTCCTGCTCTGTGGGCCTAGGATTGTCCCATCGCTGCGGCACGTTGCGGCAGCAATTCTCCAAAACGAAAGATATCGGGACCCCGAGCAACCGGGAAAGAGCGATGAAGGACTGGACGGAAGGCGAGATCCGCTGGATTGCGTTGGAGACGATCGGCGAGCGTTACCGGCGTTACCGGCTGCCGGATGCGGCGGCCGAGGCGGCGATGGCGGGCTCCTTGGCACGTTACGGACAGGTTTCGCCCGTGGCCGTCTGCTTGCGTGAAGAGCAGCCGGAGGTGTTGGACGGTTTCAAGCGGGTAGCGGCAGCCAAGACGCTTCCCTCCGTATCGTCGCTTCAGGCGCGGCTGGTGGAAGTGGACGAACCGACGGCCAAGGCGATCATCTTGGGATTGAACGGCATTGGCGGTCGGATGAAAGAGTTGGAGGAGGCGTGGATCGTGCAGGCCCTGGTGCGCGAGGACGGGCTTTCGCAGCTTCAAGTGGCGGAACTCCTGCAGCGGCACAAGAGTTGGGTCTGCCGCCGGCTGGCGCTCTTGGAGCGGCTTTCGCAGGAGTGCCGCGACGACCTGTGTCTGGGGCTCTTGTCGCCGACGATGGCGCGGCAGTTGACGCGGTTGCCCGCGGGCAACCAGGCCGAAGTTGTGGCGGCCGCGCGGCGCGAGCACCTGACGGTCGCGGAGGTGCATGGCATGGTGGACCTGGTCGTGGCTTGCACGGGCCGGCCTGACGTAGAGTTCGTGCTTCGCGAGCCGCGGCGGGCGTTGCGGCAGGCGCAGGTCGAGAGCCTGCCGGCATGGGATCCGCGTTTGAGCGCCGCGGGGAACCGGGTGCTGCGGCAATTGGGGCACGTGCTGGACGGCTTGGGGCGGATGGAGAACTGGCTGCGGCACAAGGGGCGTGCCGACCTGGCGGCGTGCGACCGGGGCGTGTTGTCGCCCGGCTTCGGACGGTTGGTGCGCGACGCGCGGAACGTGGCCGAACTGAGCGAGGACCTGTTAAGGGAGATTGACCTGCCATGAGCGATCGATTCATCGAAAACGAAGTGATCCGGCGTTGGCAAGAGGGAACGCCGATGCGGCGGATTGCCGCGGAGTTGCGGATCTCGCGTTACCTGGTGAAGCGGATCATCTTGGACCACCAGAGGGGAAGGGCCGAAGGGGCGGCGCATCCCGATCTGCCGGCGCCGCCGGGATCGCGGGGCAGCATTCTGGACGGGCATGTGCCTTTCATCCAGGATCTTCTCACGCGCTGGCCTTCCATCACGGCGTTGCGCGTCTTCGAGGAGTTGCGCAAGGCGGGTTTTACGGGCAAGTACACGATCGTGAAGGATCTGCTGCGTCGGCTCCGTCCCGATCGGCGCCGTGTGCCGGTAGTGCGTTTCGAGAGCGGCAAGGGGCAGCAAGCGCAGATGGATTACGCCACCTACGAGATCGAGTTCACGGAGGAGGGCCGGCGGCGGGTCAACTTATTCAGTTACGTGCTGGGCTACTCGCGGCGGCAGTACCTGCGGTTCGTGGAGTCCCAGGACTTCGAGACCACGATCCGCGAGCACGTGCGGGCCTTCCAGCACCTGGGCGGGGTGGCGGCCACCTGCCTCTACGACAACATGAAGGTCGTGGTGGCCCGTTACGAGGGCGACGAGCCGATCTACAACACCCGCTTCCTGGCCTTCGCCACGCACTACGGCTACAGGGTCTGGGCCTGTCGGCGGAGGCGGCCGCAGACGAAAGGAAAGTGCGAACGCCCCTTCCGCTACGTCGAGGAAAACTTCCTCAACGGCCGCAGCTTCCGCAACTTCGAGCATCTCAACGAGTGCCTGGCCAAGTGGCTGGCGGAAGCGGCCGACGTGCGCATGCATCGGGAAACGAAGCGTCGGCCCGTCGACCTGCACGCCGAGGAACTGCCGTACCTGATCCCGCTTCCCGAAAAGCCTTACGATACGGCCTTGGTGGTCTACCGCACGGTCAATGCGGAAGGGATGGTCGCCCATCGGCAGAACTTCTACTCGGTCCCCTGGCGATACCTGGGGCAGGTGCTGCCGCTGCGGATCACCGAAGCGGAATTGATCGTCTACGGCCCGGACCTGGAGGTGCTCGCCCGGCACCCGCTCTTCCCGCACAACGTGGCGGGCCAGCGCAGCGAGTTGCCGCAGCACAGGCCGCGGGAAGACTCGAAACAGCGGGAGGCCCACTTGCGCGAGCGCTTCGCGGAACTGGGGCCTGCGGCCAGCCGCTTCCTGGAAGGGCTGTTGAAAACCCACCGCGCGGGCAAGGACCAGGCCCAGCGGGTGTTGGCGCTGTTGGAAACGTACCGCAAAGCGGACGTGAGCAGCGCCCTGGAGCGGGCGGCACGTTTCGGGGCCTTCTCGTTGCGTTCCGTCGAGCGCATCCTGGCAGCCCAGGCCCAGCCCAAAACGCCGCTGGAATCTCTCGGCGACCAGCAACAGCACTTGCGCGAGATCATGGAGGACCGGCCGGTTCCGCCTCGTCCCACCGCCGACTACGAACAACTCTATCTCTATCCCGAGGAGCCACCCCACGATGAGCAGCCGCCGGAAACCGACCCCCGACAACCCAGATGACTTGCGCCAACGCATCCTGGACTACTTCCAGACGCTGCGGGTTCCCCTCTCGGCGACGGACCTGGATGCCGTCCTGGCAGAGGCGGAGAAACAGCGCTGGACGCCGCTGGAACTGCTTTCGCACTTGCTCGGCCCCCAGGCCGATCTTCGCCGGCAGCGGGCGATCGATCGCAGGATCCGGGAAGCCCGCTTTCGCGAGTCGGCGACCCTGGAAGGCTTCGATTGGGAGTTCAACGCCCAAGCCATCGACCGCCAGCAGATCGAGACCCTGGCCACGGGAGAGTTCATTCGCCGCGGGGACAACCTCGTCATTCTAGGGCAAAGCGGGGTGGGAAAGAGCCACATCGTTCAAGCCGTGGGACGCACCGCCTGCGCGCGGGGCTATCGCGTGCGTTACATCACCAGTGCCGAGTTGTTGCAGGACTTGACCGCCTGCTTGGCCGATCACACGCTTCCCGAGCGGTTGCGGTACTACAGCAACTTCGACCTTCTGGCGATTGACGAATTCGGGTTCGATCGGATCGAGCGGAGCGAATCCAGCCAAGCAGCCAGCCTCCTGTACAAGGTGGTCGATGGCCGTACCAAACGGTCCACGGCCATGGTGACCAACATCAGCTTTGAGGCCTGGGCGGAGTACCTTGGCGACGCGCCCTTGGCGATGGCACTTCTCGATCGCGTCGTGGACGGTGCGATCATCCTGAAGATCGAGGGGCGTTCTTACCGTGCCGCCCGGCTCAAGCGGCCCTTGCCCCACAAGGACGGCAGAGCGGCGAAGGAACTTCCCCAAGCGACACCGTAAGTACCTGGGCCTCTTCTCTGTTGGTGTGGAATCCGAGGCCAGTGCTCTTCATGCGTCCGGGTGCTCCATGCCGGGAATCGATCTAAAGCAGGTTCGCCGCGAAGTCGGAATCCAGCAAGTGCTGGGCTTGCTGAGTTACGTGCCCATGTCTCGCGAGGGTCCGCGTCTGCGCGGTCCGTGTCCGATTCATGGCGACTCCTCGCCGCGAAGCAGGGTCTTCTCGGTCCATCTCGGCTGCCATCGCTATCGCTGCTTCCGCTGCCACTCTGCCGGAACCCAACTCGACCTATGGGCTGCCGTTCATGGTCTGAGCATCTACGCAGCCGCCGAGGATCTCTGTCGGCATCTCGGAATCCCGATTCCGTACCTGCCGTCAAGCGGATTCAGCCACCATCCCGCCAGATAGCTGGCTCACTTCTGACCGCCAAAATGGTCCAATTCCCGGCCGCCGCCGACACTAGCCACTGTTCTTTCGGAACGCCGTAGCAGGGTGGTTGCACAGGCGGTTGTGGCGTTGGATAATTGAAGGTGGCTCAATGTTGAGCCGGGCGGCGATCGCGGCATTGGCAGGTTTTCCGTTCAGGGAGTTCAGGACAATGGCAGCAAGGCTCGTTATCGCACTGATGGTTCTGGTTGCTTTCTCCGCTTGCACCGATCAAACCAAGGTCTCGCCTACGCCGAGCATCGACCAACCCGACGGTGCAAGCCCTGCTAAACAGGCCGCACGGACCGAAGGAAATTCCTGGGCGACTGACGCGAAACCTATTTACGCAGGAATGGCCAAGAACAAGATGAGATTCTACCATGTCCAAGGATTGCAAGTTTGGGGCGACTACGGTGATGTACTGGTCAACGGACTTGTACAGAACGATCTGGACCGCCGTGCTGGCGAGAGCCTGAAACTAAGCCGCACAGGCCCGTTCATGCCGCCGATCACGTTTCCTGCTTACTCGCCCGTGATTATTGTCTCGGATCGGTTTCGCCAAGAAATGTCGAAATCAGGCTTCGGACGTTTTCAATTTCGTTCCGTTGTCAAGAAACATATCGTTGATCTACATTGGGAGCAATGGGATCGTGCTTCGTCTCCCGCGAAATATCCAGAGGGAGGCGAACCAGAAGATTATCTTTCCTCGCCGCACTCACCGCAGGCGGCTGAAGCTCTGGGAGAACTTTGGGAATTGGTCCTTCGACCTGGGGCTACCATCGCTGCGGACGTCCACTTCTCGCCGCCAGGACAGTTGCCGCTGGCGCAACTAAAGATTTGCGTTGACCAATCGACCTGGAATGGCGATCATATCTTTTTGGGAACCAAACCGGATGCAGCACCGACGGGTGTTTGGGTTCTAGTTTCCGACAGCGGAAAGAAATGGCTGGAAGAACACGCAAAGGGATGGGTCAGTTTCGAGGAGTGTTCGCTGAAATAGGTGCATCCAACTTCAGTCCCATCGGAAGCTTGCTGGATGTGGTGCAGTGGCCGTGGTAGAGAAGAATAAACAGATCGGCTTGACGAGACTTGCCCCGTTGATGGGCCGCTCCAGGGTGTCCTTGCCCCCGCCCCGTAACGAGTACAAGGGTGTCAATATCTTGGGCGACGGGCAGAGCGTAAGCACCAACACCCCGCTCTCGGTTTTTCGGGAGCGGGGTGTTTTCGTTGACTGGACTTGTAGGCGAAACGGCGGCAAGATTGTGGAAATACGGTGCGGACAGCGTGAAGGTGTTGACGTAAGGCCCGTAGCGATAAGCGAATAGGCGAAATCTGAACGGCGATTGCAAATCCGCCATCATCAGTTCGACTCCGATCGGGGCCTCTTCTCTTAACCCTTTGCAGAACAAGACTTTGCGGGCTCGACATGATCGGGCCCGTTGTCGTTTTCGGGGTCGATGTTGTCGTTTTCCCGTGTAGAGTTTATCGCGTTACCTGGTCAGCCGCGGCGACTTTGGCCCCGGTGGACAGATACTCCTCGATCGAACGGCCCGTGTAGCGGATGCTACTGGCCTCGCCGCGAAAACCGATGACGCTCTTGTCAACGTCGGTCTGCTGACTGAGAACCTGCCCGCGGTCGAGATCGAATCGCACCGTTCCGGAATTCTCGAATTGGAGGATCTTGGCCTCGATATCGGGATCGCGGATTGGCGTGACGACTTGTGTCGACATGGCGATCGTGGCCACGCCCGTCTTCACGTCCTGGAGTGAATAGGTCTGCCGGGCGTGGACCCGTCGCGTACCGCCGTCGCCTAAGGGAACGTCGATTTCGGTCGATTTCAGCCACGTGTCGCCGATGGCTACGGGCCGGTCGGGGAGTTGGACCGTGATCTCACCCTGTCCCGGCACCGCGCCCTTGACAGAATTCTGCTGCCGCTTCAGGATCCGGCCGCGATCGTCGATCGTCACCGTCACCAAGGGCACTCCGACCGCCCGGGCCACGTCCTCAAATCCGTGGGGCGGACAGATATCGGTGCGGCTGTCGTAATGGACCTCGTCGCGGCCGCTGAGGCGGTGCCGCATGTCGACGCTTTCCACCAGGTGATCGAAAGCGGCCGAGCCATTGGGTTTCACTTCCCGTACCCGCCAGACCTTGACGGATATCGTGCTGGTCTCGGCCGTCTGCGTCTTGGCGGCCATCGTCGTGCGGATACGGCAGCGATTGACCACGCTCCAGCGGAAGGTATCGCCGGGATGAAACTTGTAGCGGAGTAGATACTCCTGCGGCTCGGCGGGCTTGGCCGCGGGCCCTTCCGCCGCGGCAGCCAAGGCGAGCCCGATCAAAGTGAAAAACCATGCTCCAGCAACCATGCCGATCTTCATGCCTCGATTCCTTTCGAGTAAGAGCCCTACGGCTTTTCTTCCTTTCTCCGCAGGAACTGCCCGCCCCAATTGAGCTTTTCCTGCAAAGTGCGATAGTAACTGTGGTCCGGCGGGGCGATGAGCCTGAATCGCACCGGGGCGCGGGTCACGCGGATGCGGTCGCCCGCCTCCACGCGGCAGAGCACGCGGCCATCGACCACGGCTGACGTCTGCGGATGCGGCTCCACGACTTCCATCTCGTATACCCGGTCGGCCGAATCGACCACCGGACGCATCGTCAGCGTATGCGGACTCAGAGGCGTGACGACCACGGCATCCAGGTCCTTCCGCAGGATCGGGCCGCCCGCCGAAAGGCTATAGGCAGTCGAACCCACTGGAGTGCTGATGATCAAACCGTCGCCACTATACGTGGTTACCAGTTCTGAGTCAACGTAAAGACGGATATCCATCAAGAGAAAAGGCAGCCCGGTCCGCACCGAGATTTCGTTGAGTCCCATCTGCTGGAATTCCGTCTGGCCGTTGCGAGTGAGCCGGCAGTCGATCATCAGATGCTCTATTACATGCAACCGGCCGGTGCACAATTCGCTGAGGATGCCGGGCAACGCGTCGCAGGACGTATCAGCCAGAAAACCCAGCCTACCTAGATTCACAGCCAGCACGGGCAGTTGTCGGTGCCCCATTTGATGGGCAGCCCGCAGGATCGAGCCGTCGCCACCCGCGACGATTACCAAATCAGCCTCAACGTTGGAAACGTCGTCCTGGCCGGTGAAATCCTCGACGACAATCTGGGCATGCTGTTCGATGATCGGCCGAAGCCGCCGAATACTGTCCAGGAAGCGGGGCCGCTGTGCGGTGCTGAGCAAGATGACACGGAGTCGCTGGCCAGCGGGAAAAACGATCGGTTGAGGCGGGGAAGGGATCATTGGGCACGGCAGGCATTGCGTCAAATTCGACTATGGCCGTCCATTGCCCTTGGCGGAACGCGCCACGACATGCTCCAGTCCGGCCAGCTTACGGCAGGTATCGGCAATCGTCTGGCTGGACAAGCCCAAAGTGGCCAACTGCTCAGAGCGGTCGGCATGCTCAATATAACGGTCGGGCACCCCCAGGCGGCGGACGTGGCTGGTGTCCAGGCCGGCGTCGTTGGCGGCCTCAAGCACAGCGCTGCCGAAACCACCCGATAGACATCCCTCTTCTACCGTAACCACGAACGGTTGTTCGCGAACGGCCTGGAGGATGGTCTCGGTATCGAGCGGTTTGACGAATCGGGCGTTGATTACCGCCAACTCGACGCCTTCCTCAGCGAGGGCTTCAGCGGCGGCGAAACAATCGTGCAGGAGGGGGCCGAAAGCGATCAGGGCGCCATCCGGGCCGGGGCGGACCCGCTCGGCCTGCCCCAAGTCGATCGGCGCCGCTTCACCGGAGACCGAAAGGCGGGGCACACGGACGACACTCGCCTTGGGATAACGAATCGCCGTCGGATGGTCGTGGCCCAAGGCCCAGGGGATCATCATGTCGAGGTCGCACTCGTCGCCCGGCGACATGATGACCAGGTTGGGGAAGACGCGGAGATAAGCGATGTCGAAGACGCCGTGGTGGGTCGGGCCATCGGGACCAACCAAGCCTGCGCGGTCCAAGAGCAGCGTCACCGGCAGGTCCTGGAGCGAGACCTCCTGGAAGATCTGGTCGTAGCTGCGCTGCAGGAACGTACTATAGATATCGACGACGGGCCGCACCCCGGCCTTGGCCATGCCGGCAGCCAGGGCCACCGCGTGCGATTCGCAAATGCCTACATCGAAAAAGCGATCCGGGAACTGATCGCGGATCGGCTCGAGCATGTTGCCCTGGCACATGGCGGCGGTGATGACGACCACGCGCGAGTCACTCCGCATTTCTCGCAACAAGGCATCGCGGGCCGCAGCGGTAAAGGCCCGCGAGCCGTTGCTCTTGAACGAAATCGCCCCGTTGTTGTGGGAAAACGGGGCGGGCGTGTGAAACAGGACGGGGTCTTCTGCCGCTGGGTCGTAACCGTGGCCCTTCTCCGTTACCACGTGCAGCAACACCGGTCCCTTGATCTGCTTGGCCATGGCCAGGTACTTCTGCAACTGGCGGATGTTATGGCCGTCAACGGGGCCGTGATAGTGCATTCCCAGATCCTGGAAGAGCATGCCGCCCACCAGGCCGGCCTTGACGGCATCCTTGACCTGGTGCAAGAATCGCTCCACGGGATCGCCGATCACGGGCACTCGGGCCAGCATCTTCTGCACTTCGTTCTTGATGCCGGCGTACAGCGCGTGCATGCGCACGCGATCGAGCGACTCGGCTAAACCGCCGACGCGGGGACAGATCGACATCTTGTTATCGTTGAGGATGACGATCAGGTTCTTTTTCAGCCCACCCGCATGGTTTAATGCTTCGAGGACGACGCCGGAACTGAACGCACCGTCGCCGATCACGGCGACGGCGTAGCGTTCTTCGTCGGGACGGAGCAGTTCGTCGGCGCAATGGATGCCCAACACGCAACTGGCCGCGCAGCCGGCATGACCGGTGAGAAACAGGTCGAAGGGGCTTTCCGCGGGGTTGGGATATCCCATCAGGCCGCCACGGGTCCGAATGGATTGAAAGTCCTTGTAGCGTCCGGTAACCAGCTTGTGGGGATAGATCTGGTGGCCGGTATCCCAAATCAGGCGGTCGCGACTGAAGTCGAATGTGGTGTGTAAAGCCAGCGTCAACTCGACCACACCCAGATTGGAGGCGAAGTGCGCCGTCCGCCGCGACGCAAGGCGGCAAAGGGCGTCGCGAATCTCGGCGGCCAACTGGGTCAGCTCCTGGGGCGACAAACTTTGCAACTGCCGCGGCGAACTGATCGTGGAAAGAATCTTATCCATCAGCGATTTCTCTCCAAAACGTAACGGGCCAAGGCGATCAGGCCCTCGGACTGAGGTCGCAACGGCTCCAAGGCCGAACAGGCCTCGGCGATTAATTGTGCCGCGCGGGCTGCACTTTCGTCAACACCCAAGAGACGGGGAAAGGTGATTTTACCCATTTCGACGTCTTTTCCTACCCGCTTGCCCATATTCTCGGCCGTGCTCTTGACGTCCAAGAGGTCATCCGTGATTTGAAAAGCCAAGCCGAGCCGCCGGCCATATTCGTCCAGAGTAGCCAGCGTGGCGGGCGATGCGCCGGCCGCCATCCCTCCCAAGCGAAGGGAAACACGAATCATGGCACCCGTCTTTCGGGCGTGAATCGATTCCAGATGTGTCAAGTCGGCCGCCGGTTCATCGGGTCCCGCGAGATCTGCGGCCATGTCGTCGGCTTGCCCACCCACCAACTGACAAGGACCGGCTGCTTCGGCCAGTGCTGCACAACAGGCGGCGGCGATGGCCGCGGGCCGCACGCCTTCGGCCAGCACCTGGAATGCCAGGCTGAAAAGTCCGTCACCGGCCAGGATAGCCACGGCCTCGCCAAATACCTTGTGGCAAGTCGGTTGGCCGCGGCGGAGGTCGTCGTCATCCATGGCGGGCAAGTCGTCGTGGATAAGGGAGTAGGCGTGGATCATCTCGACGGCACAGGCCGCAGGCATGGCGGCGGCGAGATTGCCGCCGCAGGTTTCTGCGGCCATCAGCACCAACAATGGCCGCAATCGTTTACCAGGCGCCAGCAGCCCATAGCGCATCGCCTCGCGCAGCCGTTGCGGGCATCCGGGAGGCAAACAACTATAATCGGCTAGCGCAGATTCAATCTTGGGGCCAAGACGGTCCACGAAAGGGGCGAGCGCGGCGGTCGAACTCTTGGCCATGTGAAAAAGGTAGCTTATTTCCGGCGGACATCCAAAGAGGAGATTGAGGCCGCCGTGTCTCGTTCCAATGAGAAGCTGGCCGCGTCATCCACGGGCAGCAAAATGGGGTTTCCTTCCGCATCGATGCCGCTGAGCAGCGAAATACGCCGCTGGGCTCGCTCGAGCAGTTCATAAGCCTTGCGGAGCAGGCCCACGCCCTCTTCATACCTCCCCAGAGCTTCATCGAGACCGATCTTGCCCTCCTCGAGTAAATGAACGATTTCCTCCAACCGGGCAAGCGTTTGTTCGAAATTCGGGGCCTCGAAATTGCAATCTTCCGGGGGCGAGGGATTTTTGCTGCTGCGTGGGCTGGCCATGGTCGTCGATTCCTACCGACATTTTACCCGAGTTCACGGGGGAATAATAGGGGGTTTAATGCAAGCCACCCCGTGTCGTGCCTGACACATAACCTGCTTTATCGCCGCGATTGAAGCCCGACGTGCAAGCGAGGAAAGTCTCAACCACCTCGCTTGCACGTCGGGCTTCAAAAGGTTTTTCACGGGTGCGGCACAATACGCGATCTGATTGAGACGCCATACTAGATGCCGGCGACGGCGTGAAATTTTCGCATTCGGCCGATGGCAAGCACGGCTTGACACGAACAAAGGCAATGGGTACTCTCCGCGAACTTTTCCAAGAATTTTCATTTCATGGGCGCGACGGTCCATTCCCACTGAGCCGTTTGAGCGCGATGACCGTGGTGCGGGCCGAGTGCAACGGGCAAAGGAACTCGGTTCACACTGCGGCCGCGGTCCGCTTGACGGTTTCAGTCCCTTGTCTCGTCGACCATCGAGCCCACAGCCCGTTGCCGAGCGCAAGTGATGCTTCGATCAATATACACGAGAATAGTGTCCGCTTTCACGACAAAGCGTCGGCGAAAGGCGCCACGTCCAGCCCGGCCGCGACGGTTGGTTGTCGAGGGCCTGGAAAACCGCCGGCTGCTTTCGGCCGTCGTCATGTCGTACAACAGCGTCAGCGACGGCGGCTTCGAGGCCCCGGCGTTGTCGTTGCATGCCTACCAGGTCGATCCCGCAAGCACGCCCTGGACGTTCGCGGGAACCTCGGGCGTTAGCGCCAATGACAGCGGCTTCACAACCGGCAATCCCGGCGCTCCCAGCGGGGCTCAAGTGGGCTTCATCAAGGATGGCGCCAGCATCAGCCAGAGCGTTTACCTGGACGCGGGCGTCTACAACCTCTCGATGTACGCCGCGCAGCGGGCCAATTACCAGACGCAGAGCCAGACCGTCGATTTCCTGCTGAACAACCAGGTGATCGGCTGGACCACGCCGGCCAGCAATACCAACGGCGGCGTCGGCGCGGTGGCCCACGCCTACGTGGTCTTCCAGTCGACAAACTTCATCATACAGACGTCGGGCCAGTATACAATCACGCTGCAGGGCATGAGTCCGTCTCAGCGCCGATAGTACGGCCTTTATCGACAACGTCGCCATCAATCCGGTGATCGATACGATCCTCGACGCCGGTTTCGAAGAGCCTTCCCTGCCTGCAAATACCTTCCAATATGATACTGGCGGGGCTGCCTGGCAGTTCACTGGGAACGCAGGCATAGCCCGCAACGGCAGCAATTTCACCACGAACTGGACCGAGGCCCAGAACGCCCCCGCGGGAGCCCAGGTTGGTTTTCTCCAGGGCAACAGTTCCATGAGCGAGGACCTGTACCTGGATGCCGGCACCTACCAGCTCGCGTTCCTGGCGGCGCAGCGGGCAATCTACCAGCCGGCCTACGAACAAATCGAGATCAAGGTAGGCAGCGCTTCGACGGGCACGGCTACTTACGGCACGATCGATCCCGTCAACACGTTATTCGGCGAATACGAGTCGGCGGCATTCACGGTGGCGGCCGGCGTGTACACCATCACCTTCCAGGGTTTGGACGGCAAGAGCGGCGGCGGCGACACGGCCTTCATCGACCAGGTCTCGGTTGCCTCAAACGGCATCAACGACGCCAACTTCGAGACGCCGAGCTTGGCCGCGGGAGCGTACCAGGTCGCGCCCGGCAACTCGGCTTGGACGTACTCGGGAACCGCCGGCATGGCCAGCAACGGGGCCAACTTCATCTACGGCAATGCCAACGCCCCCGACGGCAGCCAGGTGGCCACCATCCAAGGCAGCGGCAGCATAAGCCAGATGGTCAGCGTCGCCGCTGGGGCATATGACATCTCCTTCTTGGCCGCCCAGCGGGCCAACGGCCAGCCCGTGGCCCAGCAAGTCGAAATCCTGATCGACAACAACCAGCCAGTTGGCCTGATCACGCCTGTGGGCGTGGGATATCGTCTCTACGAGAGCGCGGATTTCACGCTTACGGCAGGGGTACACACGATCGAGATTCTGGGCATGAATCCGGGCGGCAAGAACAGCACGTTGCTGCTGGACGATGTGTCGCTAAGCGCGGTTGACGACGAGATCCTCGACGGCGGGTTCGAGTCGCCGTCGCTCAATGCGAACATCTACCAGGCCGATCCGACGGGCTCCAGTTGGCAGTTCACGGGGACGGCGGGGATCTCCACGAACAACAGCGGCCTCACGTCGCAGAACACGGGCGCCCCCCAAGGCGCGCAGGTCGGCTATATCACCAACGGCGGCACCATCGGCGAAACCGTTTACCTCGACGCCGACACGTACAACATCTCCTTCATGGCCGTGCAGCGCAACACGGGCCAGACCGTGAACGAGCAGATCCAGGTCTGGCTCGACTACGGAACGGGAGTCGCCACGGAACTTTCAGTGATCACGCCGATCAATTCCAATTACAACATCACGACCACATCCAACCCTACTTCGACGCCTTGGTACACGACCTACGATACGCCGAATTTCACCGTCGCGGCGGGGCTGCATAGCATCACTTTCATCGGCGTCGGTCCGGCAAGCGGCCAGAGCACAGCCTTCATCGACAGCGTATCGCTGACGATGGTGCAGAACACGTTCAGCGACAGCAGCTTCACCTCGCCCGTGCTGCCGGGCAGCGCCTACCAGGTGGCGCCCAATGCCTCAAGTTGGCAGTTCACGGGCGACAGCGGAATCGCCAGCAACGGCAGCGGTTTCAACATTGTCGCCAACGGCGAGTTGCCAGCCCCCACGGGAGATCAGGTCGCGTTCATCAAGAACAACGGCAGCGTCAGCCAGACGGTTTATTTCAACGCTGGCGCCTACAACATTTCCTTCCTGGCCAGCCAGCGCGTCGGCCAGGCCGCGAACGAGCCGATCGAAGTATGGGTTGGCAGCCAGGATCTGGGCACGATCACGCCCACGCTCGACATCAGCTCGTCCAGCACCGCCTCCTATACCGTTTACACGTACACGCCGTACCAGACGGCGAACTTCAGTATCGCCACCACCGGGGCGTACACCGTCACGTTCCAGGGGATGGGCTCGGCCAGCGGCGACAGCACCGCCTTCGTTACGGCGGCGACGATCTCCGTGGGATGCGCCATTGCCGACGGCAGCTTTGAGGAGCCGGCCCTGGCCTTCCGCGCCTACGCGGCCCAGCCCACGGGCACGTCCTGGACCTTTACGGGGGACACGGGCGTAAGCAACAACTCCAGCGGCTTCACTTTCGGTAATCCCGTGGCTCCCGACGGCGACCAGGTGGCCTACCTCGAAGGCACCGGCACGATTAGCCAATCGGTTTACCTGGTCCCCGGCACCTACGACCTGACCTTTATGGCGGCCCAGCGCGACAAGTACCAATCCAGCTATCAATCCTTCGCCGTCACACTCAACGGCCAGACCGTGGGCACGGTCACTCCTTCCAGTCCTTCCAATCCCAATGCGACCTATCCACCGGGCACCAAATACGGTCTCTATGCGAGCAATAACTTCACCGTGAGCGCGGCTGGGTATTACACGATCGGGTTTGTCGGCCTCAATCCCAACGGCGGAGACAACACGGCCTTCATCGACGACGTGCAGTTGAACGCATGACCCCTAGGGGAGCATAAACTATGTTGCGATCCATCTACCAGAGAATATCTGCCGCGTTGCGGGCAAGTCGTCGCCGCACGACGCTCCGCCGCGGCAGTCCCCGGCGACTGAAGATTGAAAGCCTCGAACGCCGGACGCTGATGACGGCCGCCACGCTGACGGTGGGCAGCGTGGCCGACGCGAGTTTCGAATCGCCAAGTTTGGTCGCGGGCGCCTACCGGGTCGCACCACCAAGCTCACCGTGGCAGTTTTCAGGCGACGCCGGCATAAGCGCCAACGGCAGCGGCTTCACCGTCGGCAGCGCAAACGCCCCCAACGGCAGCCAGGTGGCATTCCTCAAGAACAACGCCAGCATCAGTCAGAGCGTTTATCTCGAGGCGGGCACTTACGACGTTTCTTTCCTCGCCGCGCAACGCGTCCAGTACCAGACGCAGAACCAGGAGGTCGAGGTCGTTGTCACCAATGCGGCCAACGCTCAGGTCTGCAACTCGCTGGTCCTTCCGAGCAGCTCGACCTATGCCACGTACCAATCGGCGACGTTCGCCGTGACCACCGGGCAGTACACGGTCGAACTCCTGGGCATGAGTCCATCGGCTTCCGACAGCACGGCTTTCATCGACGAGGTGGCCGTCACACCGGTCATCGATTCGCTGTTGGACGGCGGCTTCGAGCAACCGTCCCTGGCCGTCAACACCATGGCCACCGATCCCAGCGGCATGCCGTGGCAATTCTCGGGAACGGCGGGCGTAGCGAGCAATTCCACGACTTCGACGGCCCAGAACGCGCCTGCGGGAACGCAGGTCGGCTTCGTCGAAGACAGCGGATATATAAGCCAGGCCGTCTACCTGGACGCCGGCACGTACCAGATCTCGCTGCTGGCGGCCCAGGACACGAGCAACCAAACCAGCTACGAGGAAATCGAAGTCCTGGTCGACGGCAACCTGTACGGCACGATTGAGCCCCTTACCACGGCGTATGCCGCCTACCAATCCTCGACGTTTGCGGTGCCGGCCGGGTCGCATACCATTGAGTTGCTCGGCTACTCGCCCCTGGGCGGCAACAACACCGCGCTGTTCGATCAGGTGACTCTCGCGCCGGCCAATGCCTTGAGCGACGGCAGCTTCGAGACGCCCGCCCTGAGCTCCGGAACCTACGAGTTCGGCCCTACCGGATCGAATTGGAACTTTTCGGGCGGAGGCGGAATCGCCACCAACGGCAGCACCTACACCTTCGGCAATCCCAACGCCCCCGACGGCACCCAGGTGGCCATTCTGGAGGGCAACGGCAGCATGAGCCAGAGCGTCGACTTGCTCGCCGGCTCGTACAATATTTCCTTCGACGCCGCGCAGTTCGCCAACAACACCAAGAACGAGTCCCAACAGATCGAGGTTGTGGTCGATGGCGCGGACGTCGGATCGATCACGCCTTTGAGCACGGGCTACGAGCTTTACCAGACGTCGAACTTCATGATTTCGGCTGCCCAGGCCCAGTCGCCCGTCAACGTGGAGTTCGTGGGCACGAATCCGCAAGGCGGGAGCAATTCGGTTTTGATCGACCTCGTTTCGTTGACGGCCTCGTCCGACCAGGTCAGCGACGGCACTTTCGCAACGCCGGTCCTGGCGGCTAGCAGCTACGTGACTGCCACCAACGGCTCGCCCTGGCAATTCTCCGGTTTGTCCGGCATCACCGCCAACGGCAGCGCCATCACGTCGGGCTCCGCCAACGCCCCCAGCGGGACTCAGGCGGCGTTCATCATGAACGGCAGCAGCATGACGTACAACGTCTACCTCGACGCCGACACTTATAGCCTTTCGCTCGAGTCCGCCCAGCGCGCGAAGGCCCAGAGCCAGAACCAACAGATCGAGATCCTAGTCGACAATATCCCGATCGGTTGGATCCTGCCCACCAGCACCAAGTACGCCGCTTACCAGGCGCCCAACTTCACGGTCGGCGCGGGAATGCATACGATAACCTTCCAGGGCGTCAATCCGCCCAGCGGGCAGAGCACCGTTCTGATCGACAATGTGAGCATTGCCGCGGCTGAGAACACGTTAAGCAACGGCGGCTTCGAGACTGCAGTCCTCGCAGCGAAAACCTACGCCGTCTCGCCCAGCGGCTCCGGTTGGAACTTCTCGGGCGACGCCGGGATCACCACCAACGGCAGCGGATTCACGAACGTGACCAAGGGCAGCCTCAACGCTCCCGACGGGGCCCAGGTCGCTTTCATCAAGAATAACGGCGCTGTCAGCCAGGCAGTATGGTTCGACGCCGGGACCTATAACGTCTCGTTCCTGGCAAGCCAGCGGATCAATAGCCAGACGCAGAACCAGCAGATCCAGGTCTGGGTCGGCAGCCAGCTTGTCGGCACGATCACGCCTCCGGTTGCCACTGCCGCCAATAGCACGGCATCCAATACCACGTACCTCTATACCCTCTGCCAGACAGGGAACTTCACGATAGCTGCGGCAGGGGCCTACACCGTAACCTTCAAGGGCACGACCCCGGCCAGCGGCGACAGCACAGCCTTTATCGATGACGCGACGATAACCGCCGGTTGCGCTCTCGTCGACGGCAGCTTCGATACGCCAGCCCTGCCGGCGAAGGCCTACCAGATCACACCGGTCGGTTCCGGCTGGCAGTTCACCGGCGCGGCGGGAATCAGCACCAACGGTAGCGTGTTCACCGCGGGCAATCCCAACGCCCCCAACAACAACAACCAGTTTGCCTTCATCAAGGACACGGGCTCCATCAGCCAGTCGGTGGACATGGCGGCGGGTACCTATAACGTCTCATTCCTGGCAGCCCAACGCGCGGTCTCACAGGCCAGTTACGAGTCGCTGGCGATCTACGTGGACGGCAACGAGGTAGGCACCGTCACGCCGTCCGGGACGACCTATGGCCAATACGCGACGACTAACTTCACGGTCTCCGCCGGATCGCATATTATCACGATCGTGGGCGTGGACCCATCGGGCGAGGATAATACCGCCTTCCTGGACGACGTGCAATTGAACGTCTAATTCCAATACCAGCCGGTTTTCCCGGTGGCGCGCGACCCCTCGCGGGCCTTGTTTCGGGCCTCAACGGGGGCGGAACTCTCCTGGGCCCTGCCCAAGATCGACCCCGGATGTATGGCCACACCGCCCGACGCGCTGATAATCCAGTTGTCGCCCTGCTTCACCATGCTCACGCGGCTGTCAACCTCCTTGGGGGCCGACATGGCTACCGTCTTCAAAGAGCCCTCCTGCAGCAAGGCCGGCAGGTTGCAGCCGGCCTTGTCCGTCAGCCGCTCGTGGGCCACCAAGGCCCCAACCATGGCCATTTGCATGCAGTTGCGCAACTCGCCGAACACGGGCGTGGCGATTGCCAGCGCATCGTAATGCGAGGTCATGTTGTCGGCCCACTTCTGCGCTACGGTATTGGCCTTGCCGCTGTGCTGCCGTTGACCATTGGCCGTGGCAAAATCCTCTTCCGTCAGACACTTCACGCTCGCCCCGCTGAACTCCCAAGCCAGCCCGTCCGGCGAACGCAGCACCGAGGAATACGTGGGCTCCAGCCACCAACGCTGCAAAAGATTGTCCATGCCCACGCCGGTCGAGCGGTACATCCGCAGGAAGCTAGGCATGTCGCGAACCGGCGCCGGCTCGAAGCCCATCGCCAGCCGCTTCATGCGGTAGTCGGCCGCCACCAATACATTGGCAAAATGGCTATTGGCCGGCACACCGCCCACGCTCACCCGTTGCCGTCCCAGGGCCTTTTCCAGTCCGAGGGAGATCGTCCGCTTGTTGTTCATTGTTGTCAGCGTGGCGACATGGGCTCGCAACCGCTGGATGCCTTCGGCCGTGGGATCGATTGAGCAACTGATGCCGCCGCGGGCCGACGCCTCGGCCGTCCGCAAGGCGGTCAACAGGTCATCCAGGACCAGCACTGGCCGACCGGTGGTGACGCCGACAATGTTGCCGAAGTTGTCAACCCGCCAGCCCTCGCCAAAGCCGACGAGGACGATGTCCTTCTCTTCGGGATAGACGAGCACGTAGCGAATGTCCTGCAACCCGGCGAGGAAGAGCACTTCTTCGCCTAGCGGCTTGCCGGACTTGAGCGAGTCTTCAACGGCCTCTTCCAGGCCACGCAGCGAGACCTTGCGGAGGGGGGCCGCGGCGTTCAGTCCGGCCGGAATTCCTTTGATCAGGCGAGCCCACTGGTCGTGAAGCCTGCCAAGTTTGTCGACACCCGCGTTCTCGATCAGGCCGTCGGACTTGATCGATATGCCGCCAACCGCTTGCTGCGTATAGGGATAAGCAACTTGAGCCCTAACCGGCAGCGGCGATTGCAGAATGATCGCCGCGGCCAACAGTGGCATGACTGTGGACAGAACGCTGAACTGGCGATGCATGGACAGAGGGCTGAAACGCATGGGCAAACCCCTTCATGAGGACAGAAAAAACGAGAAAGTTCCGGAAGTTCCTGGAACTCGATGCAAAACGCCGGTGGCCATGAGAAAAATGCCTTCCAAACCAGTTTTTTCAAGAAGTTCCTAAAAATAGCGTAATCCAATGCAAGGTCGAAAGCAAGTGGATTTCCTTTTGTAAATCATGCGGCGGGGGATTTCCGGCTTTAGTCGGCAAATGGGGAAACGCCGGTTAGAGCCTGAATTCCAAAGGCAAATTTCTCCCCCCCGCCTACAATTCCCTGCGCGGCACCTTGCAGGAACCGCACCTTGGAGGATAAGGTATAGGGAGGTTTTTCAGGCCGCAATCCCGCACATACTCCGTGTCGCAACTCGCTTATCTGGTCATTCGCGAAGGGGGAAAATGGAGCGACGTCTTCCGGTTGATCCCCGGACAGGCGGCGACCATCGGCCGTGCGCCTACCAACCAGATTGTTCTCAAAGACGATCGCTGTAGCCGCAACCACGTCGAAGTCTTCTTTTCGGGCGGCCAATGGATCCTCCGCGACCTCGATAGCCGCAACGGCACAATGATCGGTACCCAGCGAATATCGGGCGACCATGTCCTCAAGCCCGGCGACATAATTCGCATCGGTCGCTCGCAGTTGGTTTTCGTGCACACGCTGGCCGATGCCTTCTCTGATTCCAGCTCGATCGTCCGCGCCGGCGCCGGCGCCGGCGTTGGCGATGCTTTGGGAACAGCCCACTCCGGCGAGGACTTCAGCGTGCTGGAGGAGTACGGACCGACGACGATCACCCATCGCCGCGGACAAACCAAGTTTCTTGAACCTCTGCCGACGGACGAGCCAGGGATCTCCAAAGTGGGGCGGGCGACGGCCAAACTTTGCCGTTTGGCCTTTGAACTTGCCAAGGCCCCCGACGCGGCGACCGTGGCCGAACTGGCCCTTGAGGGCCTGGCGCAAGGCACGCAGACCGACGCCGGCGCCGTAATGCTCCTGCCCAACGGCTATGAGGGGCCGCTGAAGGCCGACGCCCTGGAAACGCTCGCTTCGCGCAGTTCCACGCCGCACCGCTATCACCGTTTGCCGCATCTCCTGGCCGAAACCGTGATGCGCGAAGGCGAAGCCGTGCTGGCCCGCAACGTCATGGGCGACAGCTCGTTGGGCAGCCGCGACAGCCAGGGTGAGATCCGCACCACCAGCGTGATTTGCGCTCCCGTGCGGCAGGGAGGCAAAATCTTTGGCCTGATACATATATATTCGATCGACGCGGACCGCGTTGCCGACCCGGACGACCTGGAGTTCACTCTCGCGGTGGCCGACACCGCGGCCGTGGCCCTGGAAAGCCTCAAACGCCGCGAAGAGCTGGCCGTCAACCTGACCCAGGTTCGCACAGAAAACGTGCAGCTTCGCGAGCGGCTGGGCGTGCAAAGCCAGATCATCGGCAAGAGCCCGGTCATTCGCCTGGTGTCGGACGAAATTGCCCAGGCGGCATCCAGCAATGCCACCGTCTTGATTCGCGGCGAAAGCGGCGTGGGCAAGGAGCTGGTCGCCCGCGGCATCCACTATTCCAGCCCGCGTCGCGACAACGTCTTCGTTTGCCTGAATTGCGCAGCCCTTTCCACCGAACTTCTGGCCAGTGAACTGTTCGGCCACGAGCGGGGCGCGTTTACCGGCGCCACGGAGCGGAAGATTGGCAAGTTCGAGGCCGCCCATCGCGGCACTCTCATGCTTGATGAAATCGGCGAAATGAACCCTGGCCTCCAGGCCAAGTTCCTCCGCGTGCTTGAAGGTCACCCGTTCGAGCGGGTTGGTGGCAGCAAGCCAATCTCTGTCGATGTTCGCGTCATCGCCGCAACCAATCGCGATCTGGAAAAAGCCGTCGTCGAGGGCATTTTCCGCCGCGATCTTTACTTTCGCCTCCGCGTCCTGGAAATAACCGTGCCCGCGCTCCGCAAACGGCCTCAGGATATCCCTTTGCTGGCCGATTTCTTCCTCCGAAAATTCAATGCGGAAACCGGCCGCAAGCTCACGGGCTTTACCGACCAGGCGCGGGAAAAACTACTCACGTACCTGTGGCCGGGCAACGTCCGCGAATTGAAAAACGTTGTCGAACGCGCCGTAGTCCTCTGCCGTGGAGAACAAATCGACGAGGGCGACCTGCTGCTGACCAAACTTGCCACCGCGGGCGACACCGCCGAGGCTGAAGCGGCGGCCGAGGAGTTCTTGCCGGCCTCCTTGGCGGACATCGAGCGCCGCTACATCCTGGCAACCCTGAACCACACAAGCTGGAACAAGAGCCGCACAGCGACTATTCTGGGCATTGAACGCTCGACACTCGATCGCAAGATCCGTCGCTACGGCCTCGAGGAAAAATCGTAGATCGCAGATTTCAGAATCTCAAATCGCAGATTTCAAATCCGAAACCCGAAATCTTCGATCCTGGTTCTGCCTTCCCGCTACGCGTGGGGTTGGGCCGGCGTCTTCTCACTCGCCTTGGAATCGGCACCCTTGTCCTTCGTCGCCTCGTCCTTGCTGGCCGCGTCGTTGTCGGCAACCGTCCCCTGGTTGATGAACTGCTCCACCGTCTCCACGCTCTGCCCGCCAACCAGCACGCGGCGTATCCAACCTCGCGGCGACTTGCGGTACATCACCAACTGGGGAATCGGACCGCTGCCGATCAACTGGCGTGCTAATTCACCCTCGTTGTCGGGATTGACGTTGGCGAAAGCAACGCGGGAAAGCAGCCCTCTTTCGCGGATCTGGGGCATGATACGCCGTTTCATGACCTGGCATGCAGGGCACCACTCGGTGCTGACCATCACCAGCATGGGTTTGCCGGACTTCATCGACGCTTGATGGGCATCGGCATAGGTTTCGCCGTCCGATCCACCGATGGCAACGCTGCATGCGGCTATCATCAAAAAGCTGTTCATTTCTCGTCTCCTTGACTCCGTGGTTAGAGAGATTTTGCCCTCTTGCCAGTTTTCGCCGACAAGATTTGTGACTGGTAGTGTAACCGCGCCGAATGAGGGTTCAAGGGGGTTGCGGGATCTTCGTCATAAAAATAATTTAGGCAATTTCATTGCCCCTCTTCCTGGATTTTTTGAGGCACGACTTTGCGAACCCCAATCAGTGGTAAAAAATGTTGCGTTCTGCGGAAACGGCCGATTTCCGCGCATGATTTTCGGCACCCTTATCCATGCAGTCTGCCAATCGCTATAATCACATATTGCCTGACCAGCATTCGCGAGCAGACAAAAAACCTTTAATCACCTTCTATGAAACTTCGCGTTGGCTTGATCGGACTCGGTGATTTCTGGCATCAGCGTCATGCCCCAGCCTTGCGGATGCTCGCCGATCGATTCGAGCTGCGCGCAGGTTTGCGATCAAGTCGCCCACCGTGCCCACCAGGTGGCTACGGAGTTCGGTGCCGCGGCCGTTGATGGTTTCCGTGCACTGGCGCAGCGGGAAGACGTCGATGCCATCCTCATTTTGTCCCCCCAATGGTACGGCGCCCTGCCCGTTCTGGCCGCGTGTGAGGCCGGCAAGGCCGTCTATTGTGCGAGCGGAATCGACCTCAACGTGGCAGAGGCCGCGCAGATCAAGGAGCGGGTCGAAGAGGCGGGGATTGCTTTCATGGCCGAGTTTCCCCGCCGCTTTGCCCCGGCCACTTTGCGGCTCAAGGAGCTGATCGCCACTCGCCTGGGGAACCCGCGTCTGCTCTTTTGCCACCAGCGTTCAGTGGCCGATTTGCCGGGCAACCAGACCGCTTGTCGTTGGCCGCGTCCTTCAGGCAGTCGCTATCTCGTCGAGCTGGTCGACTGGTGTCGCTACGTTGTCGATCGTGAAGCCACGTGGGTGTCGGGCGTAATGCATCCCGGCACCGGCAAACCCGGCGAAGAAGACTACCAGATGATGAGCCTTGACTTTTCCGATACCGAATCGCCGGGAAGCGGAACGATCGCCCAGATTAGCTGCGGACGCTACATTCCCGCCAACTGGCAGGAGGCGATCACGTTTCGGCCCCTGCCCGCCTTGCAAGTATCTTGCGAGCGGGGCATAGCTTTTATCGATCTTCCCGCCACGCTCGTTTGGTTTGACGAGGCCGGCCGGCACCAGGAGTCACTGGAGAGCGAGCGACCGGTAGGCGAGCAGCTTTTTACGCAGTTCCATCGGGCGGTCACCAGTCTGGTCCGCAGAAGCAACGATCTCGAAGATGCCTACAAAGCCCTCACGATTGTCGAACAAGCGCGGCGATCGCAGCAGGAGGGCCGGCGAATTGCACTTCAATAGCGAATTGTAGTGACCTGGCCTAGGTCCCACGACCCACCCCGCCATTATGCTTCCGGCAGTTCCCCAAGCTCCGCCAGCCAGGTGCGAATTTCGTTGTCGTACTCGGCCGACAGGTCGCCCTTGACCAGTTGCCGGTGGAACGCGGCCGCCCCGTCCTTGACCAGGTCGGCCGCCTCGGCCGTAGGAAATCGCCTGGCCGGGTCGGGCGAGATCAGGCCGCGGCAAAAGGCCATCAGCAATTCGTTGCAGACCACATCTTGGGCAGGATTTGCGGCAGCCTTTGCGGCAGGGACCGCTTGGCCTCCAGCAACTCGCGGAAGCCCGATTGGCCGGCAAACGGCGGCTGCCCCGCAAGTATCTCGATCAGCACGTAGCCCAAACTCGCCAGGTCGCTCCGCGGCGTGCACTCGCCCCCTTCAAGCACTTCCGGCGCCGCATAGGCGGGCGTGCAGGTCCGTCGAGCGGGCGGATTGCCGATTTTAAAGGCCGAGCCGATATCGACGATCTTGGAATTGCCGGTTCGCTTGAGCATGATGTTCGAGGGCTTCATGTCGCCGTGCACGATGTCTTCGCGGTGCAACGCGGCCAGGGCGGCCAGGCAGCCGCGGACCACGGCCATGGCTATGCCCGGCTTCAACCGCGGCTGCAGCGGGCCGGCCGTGACGATCACCTCGTTGACGTACTTCCACCGTTCCGGACGAACGCGGCCGCGCACGTGCTCCAGCATCGCGTGGGTCAGCAAACGGCTGAGATCGTAGCCGTTGACCCATTCCATTTCCATGAGGCGGACGCGGTTGCGATCGACCCAGTTGTGCACGTCCAGCAGGTTGTCCTGCTGGATCTGGGCGACCTCGGCCGCCACGTCGGCCATGCGGCCCATCGCCTCGTCGTAGGCGCGATCGTTTTCGTAGCGTTCGGGCGAAAAGATCTTCAGGGCCACGGGGAGCGTGAAGTTGTCGGTCCCTCGCCGGGAGCTCAAATACACCACCCCTTGCGCCCCCGAACCCAGCATCCGCACCATGCGGTGGTGTTCCGTCCAGCTCGCCCGCCGCTGGTGGAGCATGGCCTGGTAGCGATTCAGCAGCTCATCGGAGCAACGGGTGACGTGATGACCTCCCCAGGTCATGGTGCCGTTTCCGTCAAGGATAATCGTGGTGGACATTCCTAGCTCCCGGCTGCAAGAATCTTCGCAACATCACATGGTCTTAATGTCTATTTAACTTTACGAAGGTGGCGGGGTAAAGGCCAATCGCTGGTCTTTCCCAGCTACCGCAGTATGCCTCATCTGTCGTGTCGGACCCCTTATTCGCCGGGCGGATAAAGTTCTGAGCGGTCTTGGGTCATAGGTCCAACACCGTTCCATGATAACTACTCTATTTGGCTATGTGCGAATCACAACGTTCTGCGCACGGGCTGACTCACCACGAAAAACCGCTAACTCGCAAGAGCATGCCAGCAAACTACTTGCGCCAGAGACCTGGTGATTTCCCAGTGACACAGTGTCCACAACAAAAGGCCCCGCCGAGCCGCAAACCATCGTCGTATGCCATTGTGAACAAATATCTTACGTCGAACGGCAGCGTCGTTTCTCGGCCCGCCGTCGTTGCGGAACAAATCTTCGCCGCGGCACCGGGCCGTCGTTGCAACCCCTTGTCTACCGGAGACTTGCGCTGACGCGCCGGCGGCTCACAACGGTCTCCTTCTCGGCGACGAATACATACCCCCTTCATACTAACACGACGGGCAAGCGAGGAACGAATTACGGCCCTCGCATGCGTTTCGGGCCAATATCATTTTCAGCCGCGAGCGTTATAGGACCGGAAGAGCGTATGCCGTTCCGCAGGATCAGCCGGTCCTCCGGCGCATATTCTCTCCCTTGCCGCTCGGCCGGCTGGCCAGGGTTTTTGAGCGGCCCGGGGGTGTACCTCGGGCCTTGCGCCCGGCGCGGTGGGCCGGGGCGCTTACCTAGATCGAATTGCCAAAGAGCGAGTTTCTACCCTGAAATTACGTGTGGCGAGCGTTAGTTTTCTCTAGCGCCCTCCTAAGCCCTTGCTAGGAAACGTGTTGGAAATGTTGGAAATGGTTCTTGCGCGGCGCGGGCGTCTGCTTCTTTTGCCACAATTACGGTTAGGATAATTATTCTGGCTATCTGGCTACGGAATCGGCACGATGTTGCTATGCGTTACCACGTGTTGCGTTGCGTGACGCCTCGTGACATGCTTGACGCGTTAGAACAGAACTGCGAGAATTAATAGCCGTAGTAGGTGTTTCACGTCCTTTCTAAATATTGAGCCATGTCGCGAGAAATTGCAGGAGCGTTGTACGTTGCCGCCGCTGAGGTTGCTCGTGAGATTGGGGTGTCGCGCCAGACACTCTGGCGGTGGCGACGGGAAGGAAAGATCCCCAACGGGCATCGTTTTCGTGACCGGCAAGTCGTGTTTACTGAACAGGAAGTTATGGAAATACGGGACTACGCCAACAAGGTCGAGCCAATTGCAGATGTACTTGAAAGACAATTGCCGCTCTTCTGACAAAATGTGTCACGGATGTTTGCTGTATTGGCAAGGAGAAGGCCATTGGTGAAACAGGAAATCTACCTCGACAATAACGCGACAACTAAGCCGCTCGCCGAAGTTCGAGCAGCGATGGTCGAAGTTCTCGACGGCGGCTTTGGCAATCCTTCGAGTTCTCATAGCGGCGGTGATCGAGGGCCGGGATTATCTCCGCGAATCTCGGCAGTTCGTGACGCAACTGCTGCGCACAGATCCGGATCGCATTATTTTCACTAGCAGCGGCACAGAAGCCAATAACATGGTGCTGCTGTCGGCGGTCCAGCGGACACGGTCGCGGCGATGCCGCATCGTCACCGCTAGCACGGAACATTCCTCCGTATTGAAAATGGCCGCGCACCTGCAAGACCAGGGCGTCGATGTCGTCATCGTGCCGGTCGGCCGCGATGGACGCGTCAACCTCGATCGGCTTGACCAGGAAATTACCCCCGAAACCTCGCTTGTCTCCGTCCAATGGGTTAATAACGAGACGGGCGTCATCCAGCCGATCGAGTCCATTGCCAACCTTTGTCGCAAGAGAGAAGTCTGTTTTCACACGGATGCCTGCCAGGCTGCCGGCAAATTGTCGATGTACGTCTCCGAATTGCCTATCGACCTGCTCACGCTCACGGCCCACAAGATCCACGGGCCACAGGGCGTGGGCGCGGTGTATGCCCGCAATCCGAGTTTGCTTACCCCGCTGTTTCATGGCGGTCCGCAAGAAAACGGGTTGCGGGCCGGCACGGAGAACCTACCCGGCATTGTCGGCTTCGGAAAGGCCGCCGACGTCCGCACGCGAGCATTCGCTGCTGTCGGCGAGTTCCTTGGCAAACTTCGCGATCGCTTCGAAGCCCTTGTCCGCGAGCTCGTTCCCGACGTGACGATTAACGGTGATGTCGAACATCGCGTCTGCAACACGACGAATCTTTGCTTTCACGGCCTTGATGGTCAGGCCCTGATTGCCCGCCTCGACCAGGATGGCGTTCGTTGTTCGCAGAGTTCCGCCTGCACGAATCAGCGGCCGGAGCCATCTTACGTATTGCGGGCGATGGGGCTTTCCGAAGACGATGCCTATGCGAGCGTGCGATTCAGTTTCGGCGTTTTTAACGACGCGGAAGAAATCGAGGCTGCTGCCGCCGTGATCCGCGACCATGCCGCGCGGCTCCGCGACTTTGCGGCGCCAACTCCGCACCCCCTATCAGGCCGCAAGGAGTTAGCCATGCGTTTTGGCGGTCATGAAACTTTTGCCATCCGTGAAGGCTGGCTACATAAAGGCCTTAAGCTGCTTCGAGGAGAGTCCCGAACGGCTCATCGACGAGAACGCCTGCGACTTCCTCGGCGTCGGCCGCAATATGGCCAAGTCGATCCGGCATTGGCTGGTTGCCACCGGTCTGGCCCAGCCCCGCCGGACGACAAAACCACCAACGAAGCATGGTCCTGACGACAACGCCATTCGGCGACCTAGTCTGGAAACACGATCCCTACTTCACCGAGCCCGGCACGTGGTGGGCGATCCATATTAACCTCGTGAACTGCTCCGATCACGCGCTGACCTGGACGTGGTTCTTCAATAGATTCCACTTCGACCGCTTCGACCGGGCGGTTTGCCTGGAGGGTCTCAAACGCCACCTGGAGCTTTCCAAGCAGCGAATGCCCAGCCCGCAAACCCTGGCTCGGGACGTGGCCTGCCTGCTGGCCAGTTATGCTCGCGTCATTCCCGCGTCGGACGAAGATCCGGAAGAGGGCAATGACTGTCCGCTGCTGGAGCTTGGATTGTTGAGTTTTTTCAAGACCTCCGGCTATTACCAAACGCACCAGGGCCGCAAGGAGATCCCGGCGGAGATCTTTGGCTACGCCCTGGCCAAGGTGTTCCGTGATGCGGCCGACGGGAAAGGCGCAACCGATATCCTGCTGCTTGACGCAGCCCGCACCGCCGGCGGGCCTGGCCGGGCATTCCTGCTAACGACGGAAGCCCTGTTCGAGGTGGCCACCCAGGCCGAAAGTAATTCCAGCGACGGCGGAATCGAGATCGTGGGCCTTGCCGGTAGCCGCGCAATCCGCGTCGGCCGGCGCCCGCCGTTGGACTGGTTGCAACTCTACTATCGCAACGTGGAAAGGAAGGACCGCCATGCCGCCTAGGAAACGCAAGATGCCGACCGAGCGATATCAGGCCGATCCGTTCTTGCGTTCGATCAATATCCGCTACGACGCGGCCGACCCCGCACGCATTGCACACTTCCGCCCGACGTCGAAGTGCGTCACGCTGCTCCGCGCCTTGCTCGGTGAGGAGCAAGATCGTTCGTTCCTGATTGTCGCGCCGTACGGGACGGGCAAGTCGCTGACGGCTACGTATCTCTTACAACTTGTGGAAAACCGTCCCGACAGCGCCGCAGTCTTGACCGAAATCGGCGTGAAACTGTCCGCTGTCAGCCCCGAGTTGGGTCGCTTTGCCGCCAACCGCAGGCAGAAGCAAGATCGCCGCGGGGTCGTGATTGCGATGCACGGCCCATGTGAATCGCTGCCGCGGGGCCTTAAAGAGGCGTTACTTGAGTCGCTGGCACGGCTGAAGCTCGGCCGCGTGTCCCGCTCTATTTGCGCGATGCCGGCAGAGACGATGGAAGACGTTATCGCCATCCTCAACGAACTGAAGAATCGCTGCCCCGCGTGCGGGTGCGATCGCGTGGTCATTGTTTGGGACGAATTCGGCCGCCACCTGGAACGGCTGGTGAGCGATGGCCGCGGCGACGCCCTGGGCGACGTGCAAATACTCGCCGAATTCGTCGCTCGCTCCCGCGACATTCCCATCACCCTGGGTTTGCTCTTGCACCAAGGCTTGCTACACTACGCCGGAAATGTGCCGCAGTCGGTGCGGGCCGGTTGGAAGAAAATCGAAGGCCGCTTCTGCACGCTTCAATATATCGACGATAGCAAAGAGATCTATCGCCTGATCGCCGAGGTCCTCACCGATCGGGCCCCGTGCCAAGCAGTTTCTCAGTTCAGGGCCGCCGAGATTGCACGCAGGTGCAAGGACCTTGGGCTTTTTGCCGATTTCACGCAAACGGAACTTGGTAATCTGTTGCACGCTTCCCAGCCGCTCGATCCCGTCGCGCTCTACCTCCTGCCCCGCGTTTCCGCCCGCGTTGCCCAGAACGAACGGACCCTCTTCAGCTTTCTCTACGGTGCCGACCTTTCCGGTCGCGTCGACGTCGCCGCCTTGTACGACTACTTCGCCGTATCCATGCGAGGCGACACGGCCGTGGGCGGAACGCATCGGCAATGGCTGGAAACGGAAATCGCCCTGACGAAGGTGACGGACGACGAGTGCGCCGTGAAGGCCCTGAAAACTGCTTGCCTCTTAGGCCTGGGAACTGGCGGCGAGCGTACACGCACCGGCCGCGACTTGTTGCTGCTCACGCTGGAGGGTTTTGACAAGCACTCGCCCTGGAAGCAAACGATCTCCAAGTTGATCGATCGCAAGCTGCTCCTGCACCGGCACCATAACGACGAGGTCTCCGTGTGGCACGGCACGGACCTGGATCTCCGCGGTCGCTTGGAAGACGACCGCCAACGCCTTGGTGACGGTTTCAATTTGCTTACTTTCCTCACCAAGGAAGCGAAACCGCCCGCCTGGAAACCGGTGCAGTACAACGACGACTATGAGTCCGCCGCTATCTCATGGGCGAGTATCAGACGGTCGGCCAACTGAATTCCTTTCTCAACTGGGACGTCGTCCTGAACGGCCTTGCCAACGACTGCGACGGCAAGGTGATCTACTTGGTCGCGGAGAACGCGGAGGAACTTAACGAGGCGGAGCAAGTTGCCCGCGAGCGGCTGAACCATGAGCGGTTGATGGTGGCGATCCCGCGCGAGCCCTTACCGCTCCGCGAAGCGTCCCTGGAAGTCGCCTGCTTGACCCGGATGCAGCATGATAGTCAACTCATCGAGTCCGATCCGCTTGCCCTGGCCGAAATCCAACAAATGACCGACGACGCCCGCGAGCACCTGCAAAAGCTCGTCGACAAACTGACCAAGCCGGGCCGGTTCGGCCCCGCTGGTTTTACCGCGGCCGCGAGGTCGCCGCCCAAAGTCCCCGCGATTTGCGCATCGAGCTATCGGGATGATGCGCCGCGTGTTCCCCCACACGCCACGAATCCACAATGAGATGATCGTCCGTAAGCGGCCGTCGCCGGTCATCGTCAACTCCCGCAAGAAGTTGGTGCTTGGTATCCTCGAACGCCATGGCCAGGAAGAAGTTGGCATCCATGGGAACTTTCCTGACAAGTCGATCTTCCGCACCGTCCTGCTCCATACGGGCCTGTACAAGAAGGACGGCAATGGCCGCTGGGGATACGTATCGCCGCGGGCCATCCATGATCCCGGGCTGCAAAGCGTCTGGCGCAAGATTCAAGAATTCCTGACCATTCCGGCTGATGTGCCGAAGGATATCGCTAGCTTCCTCAACGAGTTGATCGCCCCGCCCTTCGGCGTCCGCGCCGGCCTGCTACCGGTCCTTTTCGCCGCCGGCCTGAAGGCTTTCCCGAGCGCTATCTCGTTGACACGCAATGGGCAGTACGTCGACGACATCTTGCCCTCGGAAATTGAGCAGCTTTGCCGATCGCCGCAAGATTATCGCCTGGCCGTATTGGACCTCGACGATGCGCGGATCAGCTACCTCCGAAAGTTGCATCGTTTGTTCACCTCCGTAAAGGGCTACGAGGCAGCCGAGAACGATCTGATTCGCCTTTGCTATGACGCCATCGAAAGTTGGAAGGCCCAACTCCCGCCCGCGGCCTTTTCGACCCGCCGCCTTTCCGAAAGGACGGACAGGTGCCGCGCGGCGTTCTCGCGGACCAGCGATCCCCTGCGACTCCTATTCGACGCCATCCCGGCTGCCTGCGATGCCTCGATCGACAAACCGAAAGTGTTGTTCTCTCGGCTGCAAGTGTGCATGGACGAGTTGTCGGGAGTGGCCTCGATCTATGCCGGCCACGCCGCCGCAACGGTCCGGCACAATATCGCGCTCGGCGGCGATCCACAGCACGACACGATCCGGGCAGCCGCCCAAAGTTGGGCCTCCTGTTTCTCCGGCAGTTTCATCGAGTCGTTGGCCGACGGCGTGGCCAAGGGGCTGCTGGCCCGCATGCAGATGCCGTACGACTCCGACGAATTGCTGCTCGATTCCCTGTCGAGTGTGTTGATTGGGAAATCGCTAAGTCGGTGGGATGACAGCACGGTTGCAGTCTTTGACCGGGAGTTGCATAATATGGTGCGCCGCATTGAAGATATCGCGCTTTCGTCGGACGGCATCCTCTCTAACAGCGACGGGGGCGATAATGGCATGGTGCAACTGGTTCGGGGGCGAATGGCCGAGTTCTTTGAGCGGCTGGCGAAGCTCGTCGGACTGAAGGAGGCAAGGGCAATGCTAGAATCCATCTCTCACCAACAGGAAAGTGTGAAACATGGCAACGATTAGCGAGGCATTAGGCCACGTCAAGGACCCGGCGATCCGCCACATCGTCAGTATTTCCGGTGGCAAGGACTCGACCGCGCTCGCAATCTACATGCTTCGCCAGTATCCGCAAATCCCCGTGGAGTACGTCTTCTGCGATACAGAGTGCGAACTGCCCGAAACGTACGACTACCTTGATCGTCTCGGAGCTTTTCTCGGAAAGAAGATCGTTCGCCTCAGTGCTCTGAGCCTGCTGAACTTGGACCCAGCCAAGCAACACAAGCGAAAGCCATTTGACATCTGGCTGAAGGAGGTCTACAGTGGTTTCCTGCCTAGCCCACGGATGCGGTGGTGTACGCGGGTGTTGAAGATTCTGCCGTTCGAAGCCTACGTCGGCGAGGACCACGCCTACAGCTACATCGGCATTCGCAACGACGAGGACCGCGACGGCTACATCGCGAAGAAGCCGCCCTCGCTTTCCGAGCGGCCGAACATTATACCGGTATACCCCTTCAAAGACGACGGGCTGGGGCTGATGGACATCAAGGTGCTGCTGGAAGAATCGGGGCTTGGCCTTCCCGACTACTACCGCTGGCGTTCCCGATCGGGCTGCTATTTTTGTTTCTATCAACAGATCGGCGAATGGCAGCGGTTGAAAGAGGAACACCCTGACAAGTTTGAGGAGGCCAAGAAGTACGAAAAGGTAAACGGTGAGAAGCGATTCACGTGGACCGAAGGGCGAACGCTCGACGACATCGCCGCCCTACCCGACAAGTATCCGCTTCCCGTACTTGACGAGACGGAAGGTTGTGCTATCTGTCATCTTTAGGAGAACACCATGCCAGGTAACATAGCTTGGACGACCATCGATGGGGGCGATCTTCTCGATGCAAGAGACGAAGGCAGGATCTCTGACCTAGTGCCATTCAACGCCGGAATATATCTTTGGCGACGAAAACTTGTCGCACCAAACTCTTGTAAGGCCAGTGGCCAAGCGTTTTGCAGTTGGATCGTTGGACTGACACAGCAAGCAAGCGCACGGATGGGTCGGCGATCCCTATCACATTGCGTCTGGGCCGATGGCATGCAAGTTGGGGGAGGAGGTCTGACCGACGACAAGGAGGAAACGCTCAAGTCTATCGCGACTAACTCAAAACTTCGCCGTATCGTGATCAGTTATGTTGAATCGTTAAGTGAGTTCTGCCCCCCTATCTATATTGGCGAGGCAAACGATCTCTCTGAGCGCGTCAAGGACCACATTCGAGGCGACACCGCGCTCCTGCCCTACGTGGAAGGGCTATTACACCTGCAGATACAAGATCTGCAATTCCAGTATTTCGTAACAAACAAGAATCCCGATGTTTCTGTTGAAGCAAAGGCGATCCAAGAGCTTCTTGAGATTATTGCTCAGCGCGTCTTGGCACCTTTTGCTACAGATGCCCAGGTTAAGGAGGCTCACAATGCCAGGACCAAAAGCGGCACCAACCGTTCAAAAGACTCGTAATTTCGACTTTCTCTTCGGCAGGTATTGCCATTCCAGTTGGACCATTCCGTACTTTCAGATTTCGATGACGTTTACGGACGCCGCAAACTGTCTGCGCCTGGTCAACGAAATGCCGGGTTCTGCCGCGATGAACTGGAAGATCGAAGAGTTGTTTCAGCGCGACATTGACTGGGGGCGTGTCGAGGGAAAAATCGTGCCCTACTTGAAGAAGCAGACTGAGCCGCAGTTCTTCAACTCCCTGACGATTGCGCTTCTTCCGATTCGAAGCGACAAGTTGGGAACCTTCGATCCCAAGGAACATTGGCACGCGCCATCGCTCGATGGGGAAGATCAGTTTGCCACGGGAACAGTCCGTCACTTCGGTCCGATCACATGCGGGTATTGGGCGAATTGGAGTGAACCAAGTGATGACAACGCACGCTTAGGGCAACTTTGCTGGAACACCGAACAGATTTGCGGCGTCGCCATTGACGGACAGCATCGCCTTGCAGCGATCAAGCAGGTGGTTGCCCCCGGCTTTGACGGCCATCGCCGCTCGAGCGTTCCAATTATCTTGATCGTTTCTTGACGAAGCCCTCGGTTTCAATCGCGGAACAGACCCGCAGAACTTGATTGATACGCTCAGGCGGCTGTTTATCGACTTGAACAAACACGCGGAGAAAGTGAAGCTGCGCACGGCAAATTCTCCTGGACGACAGGGACCCCGCCTCGATTTGTGTGCGCACATTGGTCGGACCACAGTTGGCAAACGGTCGGTCCGAACTCGATCTAGAGCATCCGATGTTGCCTCTATCATTGGTTGACTGGCACTCCGAACAGGGCAAGTTTGATGACGGCCCCTACCTTACCACCATACTCGGCCTGGACTGGGCGGTGGCGAAGGCCTTGGCGATACGGCCGTTCGAGGATCCCATGGCCTTTGACACCACTGCAAATCTTATCGCAAAGCTTGAGCGGAAGCTTAACATCAAGCTTGACAACGCTCGTGCGCGGCTGGACGAGTGCCGCAAGTACGATCGCCCGTTCTCGTTTACAGAGAAACCGGACGATGAACTTGCAATGATCTCTGCTGGCTTTCGAGCGCGATGGGCTCGTCCGTTACTGCATCTCATTAGTAGGTTTCAGCCGTACCTGGACTTGATCGAGACACGCGGGAATCTCGAGACGCTCAGTCCGGAGTTTGCCAACTGGTTTGCACTGAAGCAAAGCGCGAGCAATGCGGGCGGTGGAAAAGCAGCTCACTTGCTAGAGGAGATCGAGCGGTTCCTGGCTAATCGGGATCCTGATCCGATTGCGGTCGAGGACCTTAGGAAGGCTCTCGATTCGTTTGACTCCCTGAAGCAGGACCGCGAGCTAGCATTTACGGTTGTCTTTCAACGGGCCCTGATTCTGGCCTTTCTGCAGTTGACCAAGGTGAGTGAAGGGATGGTGAATTCTCTATCCTCGACGACAGAGGTTGACCTAGAGGACTGCCTCGACGCCGAGTCGAGCGATGAGGGTGACGTGAATGGCGAAGCGTCCGAGTGCGACGCACACGAACAGGAGCGAGCAGAGGAACTGATTGAAGCACTCAACCACATCGTTGCCCACGAACCAGATTTTCTTTTGAAGACATTTGAATTCCCCTGGCATGACGCGAGGAACGCGCGCGATCGCTTCTGGCTTTGCACTTTTACACGACCCGAGGGACAAATCGACTTTTCGCAAAGCGCGTTGGTTCGCGCTTCAGACATCCTTCTGCTGGCAGGGTTGTTCTGGCTCTACCGCCAACATGAGGGCCTTGGGAGGAGGGACTTCCAGGTATTGATGGATAGAGCCGACGAAGCGAAGAACGGCATTGATTTAAAGCTACAATTGTGCCTCAGTCGAATGTGGTCGGCTAGCCATTCGATCGCAGAGAGGATACTTAGTTCACGTGACCAAGACACGGGCGATGACGACCTTCGCTGGCGGGAAATCGAAGGAAGAGCTGCTTGGTTGTGGTCGTTGATTACGCGCTGAGTTTAACTGAGCATATGCCAATACCGGCCTCGTTGTCTTCGTTCTTAGAAGGACCGTTAAGCGATCGCTATGGTGGTAATGCTGCCATTCGGCAGGCTACGATTGCATGTCTGTCAGCAGATACGCCAATTGAAATCGACGAAACGCCGACGGTGGACAGAGCGAGGGCGAGCTTTGTACTGAAATCGCCAGAGCCCCTTTTCAGTTACCAGCAAGAAATCGTTGATCAACTGAACACGTGGCTCTCTCGTACGTCAACGCAGCCCGCTGCGCTAGTGTCACTTCCAACCGGCGGCGGAAAAACGCGGGTAGGGATTTGGGTTTTTCGAACGAACTGTGAAAAAGGGCGGCTTGCACGACTGCTCTGGGTGGCACCGTCGGCCGAGTTGGTCGACCAAGCTGTAGAAACGCTTCGCGACTTTTGGACACAGTTTCCTTGCACCAAAGACATGGAAGTGTCGGTCAATGGATTTCCATCCAATTCACCATCCTCGCGAGCGATAAGTTCGTTCGTGACAGCGCAATTGGCGGCGAAACGTCTTTCGGATATCAGGAAGTTCCGTCCGGATCTTCTCGTGTTTGACGAGGCTCATCAGGCGGTGGCAAGAACTTTTCGGGAAATCGTTACCTGTCAGTTATCGCGTGACCATGGGAGGGTCTTAGGGTTAAGTGCGACTCCTGGCCGAGCATTTGACGATGAGGGTGATGATCTACGGGATCTTTTTGGGAACAATCTTGTTGTTTCAAGCGAACTTGGAACGCGACCCGTTAACGCACTTCAAGAACTGGGGGTGCTTGCCGAACTACAGGTAAGTTTCATCGAACTCCCAAGACAATGGGAACAAATCCGTGTGAGTAATCTTCGTAGACCTACGATGTCGATCGACGAGCTTGCACTGCATCATTCCCGATTCTGGGCAACGATCGAGAAGATCTGTGGATTGGGACGAAATGCAAAGACACTTGTTTTTTGCGCATCGTTAGCTCACTGTTATGCGTTGAATGGTGTTCTCTTAGAAAGAAACGTAAATGCCGTAACGCTGTCGCACTATACGCCGGCGCAGAAACGAGCTAGCGTTTTGACTAGGTTTGCTGCGGGCGAAATCGACGTGATCTTGAACAAGACTTTGCTTGCAACGGGGTACGATTGTCCCACAATTACCGACGTTGTTCTTGCTTCTCCGATACGCTCTCCAATACTCTGGGAACAGATTCTAGGCAGGGCAAGCAGGGGGCCTGCTGTCGGCGGAACCACGATTGGACACATTTGGGAGCTAGACGATCACCGGAAGATGCACGGACATGTGCTGTCGTACGCGCGGTTCTTGGGTGATCTATGGTCGTAGAGATATGAGTTGGTGGCCGCGAATCCTGAGGCCCAAATCTCGCAAGCGCAAGTCGAGATCGCTACGGCGGTCGAATGTTGCCTTCGCTGTTAACACGCCACGATTCTCTTCTTGCTGAGAGAACTTCCTGAACTTAGTATACAGTTCGTGGTCCTTGGGTAATAGTTCATCCTTCCGGCAAAGGATGGGGGGATCTTCCCAGCCGGCGTAGTCGTACTGATCGATCGACAAGCTAGGAAGAGTCACCTTGACTCGCAACGTCAGGGCGGGATGTGGGTTGGTTTCGAAATCGGGATAAGCAAGGTAGCTGAGTTTTCCCGAGAAGCGATGCAGTTTGAGCACGTTCGCTTCATCGATCTGTCCCACTACGCGCACGGGCACACCCTTCGTAGATTCGCAGAAGCGGTTGAAGACCGTCTAGCGCGCTGCGATGCAGCAGTAGGGCATTGTCCAGAAGTTGGCCCACCCCAGCCGCTCGGCAGGCGGCATCGATGGCCCTAGGGTCTCCGGCCCGGAATAGCAGCACATCGGCCCGTGCGCAGGCCGTGCGGTAGCTGCCGAGGAAGGCTTTGATGTCCTGCTGGATCGAGGGCGGCAACTGCGCCAGCGACGGCCGCCGCTGAAATCGCGACAGTGCCAGGTAGACCAGCAGGTCTTCGCCCCGCCGTTGGGCGATTTCCTGCCAGGGTTGCTCGTCGGTCACGCGGCAAATCAAGGCGAAGGCGCGTTTTAGCGAACCGAACCGCTTGATTACCTCGGTCGTCCCGGGAAATTCGTCTGAGCCGGGCAAGCGGCCTAGCGCCGTCACAGTCTCCATCAGTGGTGCGAGCACGTCCTGATTCTGCTCAAAGAGCAATTCCGAAATGTGCCGCCGGGGGACGGTTATGCGGCGATGATAACGCGTCGCAATGAACTGTTGCTTCGCAGATTCGTTCTTAAAGAGGTAGAAAATGCCCGGCGCCGCGGGAATCGCATCGCTCCCCAGTTCGGATTCCAGGTAAGTCCGCAGCTCTTGCTGGCCATAGTACTTCTGGAACGTGCCGCGTGACGTGAGCACGCCGTCAGCGAATTCGGGGTGTTCGCTCTGTGGGGCCGCGAATGTGTGCTGCGCCGCCACGACCAACAAGTTCTCGCAGAGGTCCCAGGCAGTCGCGGAGGGTCGCGGAACGCTGCCGCAGGTCCTCGATGACGTTGATCACGTAGCCCAGATTCACGACGTCAGCTCGCTGCTTCTCCGCGTCCGGCCGAAATACGGGGTCCCAACCGCCGCAAGGGATGTTCATGTCGGCAAGCAGCTTGAGGTCCTGCCCGTGCCCACAGCCGTAATCGAACAGCGTTCCGGTAGGATCCAGTAGCCCGTCGCGCAGCAAGCATTTGATGGGCAGCGAGAAACTCGGTCGCCGAATCGCCGTCTTGTGCCTCGCAATTACTGTTCCGGTTTGTTTCATTTTGATATATTCTCGCGGCTACGATGGCATCTACACCAAAGGCAGGGTAAGATATTCATTTGGTACATCCAAGCGGCACGTTCATTCAACGGTAGCCGCCGTCCTCAGTCAAGATGGGTTTACGATGGACGCACGACACCAAAGTAACGACGTTATTCCAGATGGGATTACTCGAAACCACATTTTAGACGCGATAGCCGACTTCGATCGGGACGGTCTCCCCACCGGTTTTAAGCCCTCGCACACGTATGACTTAATCCATCGGGAGACGCTGCTACCCTCCTCCTTCAATCCTCGCTCTCGCTATTAAGTCATTAACTGGCTTACTTCCCCCACCGGTCATTCGGGCAGGCGAAGGAACACGCTGTTTCGCCATCTTGCGGGAATGTGGTTTTGAAATTGTCAAGAAGGGCAAAACGACGATGGGGACCTAGGACGACTTTAATCGCGGTAGCACGTGCTGCTCCCAATAGCCCTTGCGGCCGATACGCTTGCGGTCGACCCCATCCAGCCGCATCCAAGCGACCGACCGCTGCCGGCTCGCTTCGACATCGAAACCTTCGTAATCGTCGGCGACGAACAGCCATTTGTGATGGTAAATCTCCGGATCGCGCGGTTGGCGCCGCCGCCGCACATTTCCTTTCGCATCGACCGTCACGATGTCGCCCACGGTCGGCTCCGGCGCGGTGTCGAAGTCAGTGCACTGAACGAACGAGATGGCCCCGGTACGATAGTTGAACTTGACAACCCGATAGTCAAAGTCGCCAGCAAGGTGGGTTTTGGCAACGAGGAATACCGTGCCGAGCTTGTCTTCGTACTTCCGATGCAAGTAAACGGTCCCGCCAATGTCCTTGCCGACGCCAAACCTCGCAGATCGCTTTGGTAGTTCTTTCGGAGAATTCGTCATTAAACCAGTCACATTGACAACGCAAGAAGTGTTACATAATCCTCTAGTGATACCATATCTAGCAAGCGGAGGTGTTCCTGGCCACCGTTTGGGGAGTTGCTCGGCTGAGAGCAAGGGGCAAGATCGTTTTGTGTTACTCGGGACCACCACCGACATTGCGATCACTCAGTGGCTAGTCACGTGAATTTGCAGCAATTCAGATCCTAGTATTTCCGACAGGCGTTCGATCTGCGCAGAACTTAATTTGTCAGTTCTATTCTTGATGTGGAGCCCAAAGCGTGCGAATCCGACATTTGGCCTAAAGTCGACTGATACCATTCGCACTTTGGAGCCGCAGCACGGCATCGACAGTCGGATGTCAGTACCTCAAGCCTTAAGTCGTTCTTGCATTGCGATCCTTCTTGACGCGCCGCATATACTGCGCGCGACGCCGTATGCGGAATCGCCTACGTCCATCTCGGCCTCGTGCCGAATATCTTCCCAATCTCCCAGCTTGCTGGCCAGTGGCCGTTGGAGAGTTGCTTGTCGGCGTGGGTCCAATCACCGTGTCGATCCGCATAAAGGACCACTTTGTCGTAACCCTCGTCCACCTGGCCATCGTCGCATAATTCGTACCCGATTTGTTCGAAGGCGCTGACGAGGGCGGCCAGTTCATCGCCTCGCACGCGCCGGGGGGGCCAATAGTAGCCGGGGTCGGGAATGGTCAGGGGGTCCCATTTTCGGGTCGTGTCGTCCGCTGCGTAGGCAATGCAGTTGTAAACAGCCGTTTCGGCGCTCGTCACTTCGAAAATTCGGACGCGCAAGTCTTGGAAAATGCGATTCCCTTTGATCGCTCAAATATCGTATCCCTTGGCTCTCGCCCATTGCAACCAAGCCTCTGTCATCTGGGTGATGTTGCCCGCGATTCCTTCAGAGATTGGATTCGCCCCGGTAATTGCCGTCAAGGCCCAAAACCAGTCTGCCTTGGACTCTTTCAAGTCCCGCAAGATCAAAGGCAGCACTTCCCAGCCCATGCCGATGATCTGCTGATAGGCGGGATGCATGCATTTCTTGGTCACGTTGGACAAAAGCCCTGTTTCGTTCTTCCATTTCGTCGAAAGCAGGGAAAAACGCCATTCCAGGGCGGGCGCCGCGCGAACGGCAACCGGGAACTCGGCGACTGGTATTCCAGGGAAAATCGGCGCCATGCTCGTCACGTGGTCGTCATTCAAAGCTCCAGACATTCGGTCTTGCTCCACAGTTACGAAACTCTGTTTATCGCTATTTCAGGAAAAAACGAATCCGCTTCTGGCCCTCGGTCTCCTGTTTCGCTTTGTCAAATGCCGCCAACAACCTCTTCATCCAATTCATATTCTAGCATTCCATCGGTATCTTCTGTCAGCCGGGTAAAACCCGGGCTAAATTCGGGAATACGAGCCGCGCGAATAATTTCCGGCCGAATTTACGATTAAAGCAGGGCGGATTACCACCCTGGGCAATCGATCCCCCCTACAACCGGAACAGTCCTCAATGCCCTGGCCCCTGGTTTCCTGCCATTCCATGGCGGGAAGTTGAACCCGCCGCCTGTGGGATTTAATCTAGAGATTTGCAACTGTGTTATGGCGGCCCGCCCAAATCCGGACCGCCGCGCCCCAATATCCTATTCGCGCCCTTCAGGGCACCCCTTATCATGGAGTATTTGCGCTCGGCGCCGTGCTCCCGCCGATTGAGGATGAACCTTCGTTCCCAGTGAGATCCAGCCATGGCTACTCGATTCGTGCGTGTTGATTTGTCGGAGACCGCCCGGGATTACCGGCCGATCGCCGTCGAACCGGGTGTGCCCATGCTCGACCACTCAGGGGCCAGCAACCGCATCCTCTTCCGCTGGTTGGGGGGAATGGTCGCCGAGCCCGAATGGGACGGCGATATCGTCGGCTTCTATGTCCGCGACGACAAGGGCGGACGCCTCGAAGACGTGATCTGCCAGCCGGCCTCCGCCCAGGACCTGCAAGGTATGCTCCGCGACGACGTGGGCAAACTGCGACAGCGGCTGCAACAGTCGCGGGCCGAAACCCCCACAGAGCGTACCCTTCGCAAAGTCTTGCTTCGGAACTTCGAGGAAATGGTCGATAATCCCGGGCGTTCCGACCTGGACAGCTACTTCTTTCGCTACCGCGACATTCTGGGCAACTGGCGTTTGATTTGGTGCTGGGGCTACGAACGGCTGGACCATGAACCGGCCCCCTCGGTTGTCTGCACCGATCCGGATTGCAATTTGCTCTTCGTTCGCCGGCCCGGCAAGAGCCCCCGCTGCCCCAGTTGTGCGGGCACGCTCCAGGCCCGACCGAAACGCAAGACCAATTGGAAGGTCGCCGCCCTGGCCCTGCTCTTGCTGCTGTTGCTGCTGGGTGGAAGCGGGTGGTGGCTGACGCGGCCTGCCAAGCTGGTTGCCAGTCCGGCCCAGTTCACCGGCCCGGTCGGCACGCGGATCGATTGCCTGATTAAGGAAGTGGGCATCTTCAAAAAGAAAGATATTACCCACGATGCCATCGGCATCACGCTCGACCCCCGCGTCGCCCGATTCAACCAGGCGACAGGCTCGATCCGCCTGACGGGAGTGGGTCAAACCAAGATCGAGTTCCAGTACGATGGCCGCAAAACCGAGGTGGCCATAGCCGCCACGCCGTCGGCTAACCCCGACAAGCTGGTGATCATGCCCGGCACGGTCGATTTGGCCGTGGGCAGCACGGCCCGATTGCAAGTTTTCGGCGAGTATAGCGACGGCACGCGAGTGGATCTGACGGAGGCCGCCGAATGGGTTCCGCAGAACGACGGCAAGGTCTTCGCCCGCGGCAGCCTGGTCGAAGGGCTGGCCACCGGCAGCTCGACGATCGGCGCCCGCTACCGCGGCGTGCCGGACGGTCCTTACGTCGAGTCCGCGGCCACGGTCAACGTGCTCAAGGCCGATTTCCGCTCGATCGAGGTGGGCGTCGATCCGTCGACGATCGGCGTGGGCCTCAGCGGCAAGGTCCATATCGACGCCGTGGATGGTGAGAATAAGCATTGGAGCCTGCTGGAATCGTCGCAACTCGCCACCGAAGTCAGCCCCGCCTATGCGGCCACGTTCAACGGTACGACCCTCCAGGGTCAGCGCGTCGGCAGCGGCAAGCTGGCCGCAACATTCGGCAACGGGCTGTGCGGGTAGCGGCGACTTTGCCGTGGGCGTGCCGCGGCCCTTTGCCGCGGCGGTCCATCCGGAGGGCCTCGATCTGGCGGTGGGCGAGATTGCCGACATCGCTTACGTTTCGCCCGACCGCAGCCCAGTGCATCTGAACTGCACCAAGGCCGGCATCGTCGATATCACGCCCGACAACCGGCTCATCGGCCGCGCGGTGGGCGATACGGACGTCACCGTCACGCAGTCGGGCCGCACGCTGGGGACCGTGGCAGTTACAGTGGCGAAACGGGATTTTCAGAATATCTTCTTCGATCCGGGCAGCCAGGTCGTTGAGGTGGACGGCACGATGCGGCCCCGCGTGTTCGCCACAGTTGCCGGCAGCGATCCGCTGCGGAACGCCGAGATTGCCCCCGACTACCTCGCCGCAGAAAAACAGCCCGCCCCAGCCTATGCGGTATTCAACCCCAAAGCCTTCGAGTTGGCAGGCGTGAGTGAGACCAACGACAGTTCGCCCCAGGAACTGGCGGTGCGAATGGGCGGATTGAAGGCCGCGGCCCCGGTGAAAGTGGTCATGGCCCCGTGCCGGCTGGAGCTGACGCCGCCGGGCCCAATCGACCTGCCGCTGGGACAAATGACGCGGCTGCAAGCGGTGGCCAACTACAGCGGCGGGCGGCGGGTGCAAGTCCCCTCCGAGCGGTTGAAGTGGTTCAGCCAGGAGAAGTCGGTGCCGGGCCTGGAGTTGTACGACAAGACTGAGGCGGTGGGGGCCGTCGGGGCCCTGAAGGCTGGGGCCGGGCCGATGAATGTCTATGCCAAGTATCACGGGCAGGAATCGAACCGCGTGGCATTCAAGAGCGTCGATGCCGACCCCAACCTCAAACTCGAAATGGACGTCGATCGCACGCTCCGCATCACCGGCGAAGAGGGCAGGGTGGTGCTCACGGCCTATAGCAACAAGGGCGACGTGGAGTTGGTGCCTTCGCTCGCCAAATATCAGAGTTCCGACAACAAGATCTTGAAGATGCTGACCTCGGTGCCGGGGCTGTTTGCCACCGGGTTGGCGGGCGATGCAGTCGTGACCGGCAGTCATCCAGCGGCCAAGGATCCGGCCATGAAGAAATTCCGCGTCTGCAATCCGGCCGTGGCCAAGTTGATTTTCGATCCGGCCAGTGCCCGGGTGGTGGTCAATCAGAAGGCGGCCTTGCCGCTGTTCTTGGTGGAGATGGAGCCCGACGGAAAGAAGGAAAGACAACGGGCCGAGTTGGTAGGGCAGGGGGTGGGCTACTACTTTGAGAAGCCCGGCGCCGTGAGTTTCTTTCCGCCGATCATCACCGGCCGGGAGCCGACGCCGCCCTTTGACGTCACGGGATCGATTCCGATACTGATGTCGCGACCGGCCAAGGCCAAGGTGGAGGTCGTCGCCGCCGAGACCAAGGCATTGCAGATCGTTCCGTCGGCCGCCTCGCCGCTGGCCCCGGGGCAAACGGTGGCCCTCACAGTCCAGCAGCAGGCAGGGGATTCCGAGGCATGGGAAGAGGTCCGGCCCGACGCTGTCGATTGGACCAACGTGCCGCCGCAGGCAATCTGGACGCCGCCGACTGCCAACATGCGGCCGACCGTCACTTTGCCGCCCGATCTGCAAGGGGAAGTGAAGCTCGATGCTACGCTGGGCGGCAAGACGGCCTCAGCCGTTTTCACCCTCAAGGCGGCCGGACCAGACGCCAAGGATCCGGCGGCCCGATTGGTCCTCGATCGCGAGCCGGGGGGAAGCTCCTGCCCATCGGCGAGAGCCAGCGCTACTCGGTCCTGGTCGAGAAAGACAACCAGCGCGAGCCGGCTGCCGACATACATTGGCCGGCCAATTTCGAGAATGAATACGTCAAGTGGGAGGCCCCTGTGCTGACCGCCAAGAAGGAAGGCTACACGCAGTTCCTCCGCGCAGAAGTCGGCGAACGGAGCGTACTCTGGCACACGACGACCTACCGGCCGGGCGAGGTTGCCGGCGATCCGCTTCCTCCGCCCGAAAAACGGCCCGACTGGGTGAAGATCTTCAGCCGCCGGGGCTCGGAGGACGTGCAGCAAGTGCGGTTCCCCGTGGGCGCGGCGTTCACCGATTTCAAGGTCGAGGTCCATTATCCCGACGGTTACACGCGTTGGGTCACGCGGAAGGCGTTCTTGCACACCCCTGAGCCGCCGGCCAGCGCGGTGTTGACGGCTGAATACGGCAAGCTCATCGGCCTCCGAGCCGGTTCGACGCACGTCACCGCCGAGTTTCAGGGCATGGCTTCGACGGTTCCCTTGGATGTCGTGGTCACGCCCGACGTGGAAGTCGACAGAATCGCCATCCAGCCGGGCGACGCCAAACTGCGGCCGGGCGAAACCTACCCCTTGCACGTGATCGGATACAAGGGAAGCGACTCGTTCGACATCACCGATTTGGGCAACCTGACCTGGAAGTCGTCGAAGCCCGACGTGGCCCGCATGTCCGGTTCGTCAGTGATCGCCGGCAGCCTGGGGCAAAGCGACGTGACTGTGGAACGAAAGGGATTGGTGTCATCGCCAGCCCAGGTGACGGTTTCCAATACGATCGACTTCGAGCTGAAGGTCGATCCCGGCGCGATCGAAATGTACTTGGGCGAGAGCCAGCAATTGGGCAACCAGATCCACGTCTTCCGCGGCGCGTTGGATGTCAGCGAGATGGCGACGGCCGTGCCGGGAAGCCCCGGCGTCGTGCGGTACGATCCGGCCACGCGGACCCTGTATGCCGAGGGTGTAGGGGAAGTGCCGCTGGGCATCGCCATGGGAGACAAGGTCGCCCGGGTCATGGTGGCCGTCAAGCCCCGCGATCCAGGGCAAGCTGGTGGTCGAACCGGCATCGCTGATCCTTGCGCGGGGCAGGCCGATCGGTTGAATGTCAGCGTAGAAACCCCTGGCGGCGACAGGGTGGCCACAATGGCTGCCTTCCGGGTTGCTGAACCTTCGATAGCAGCCGTGGACGAGGCGATCGGACGGGTGCGGGCCTTGAAGCCCGGCAAGACCGACGTCAAGGTGATGATCGCCGGGCAGTCCGTCACCGTTCCCGTTGAGGTTACCAACGAGGAAATCACGGAGTTGAGCGCGAATCCGGTCAAACTGGATATGGCCGCGGGCGAGCATGCCCATTTGCAGTTCTTCGGCAAGGCCGCGACATCGGGCGTCAAGGAGATGTTCCCGCAGTCCGATTTGAGGGTCGTGCCGCAGAAGGGCGGCATGGTCGATGTGGTGGGCGGCGAGGACGTGCAGGCCAAGGCCGCGGGGGAAGACAAGATCGACGCCTCCTGGCGGGACAAGCTCAAGATCCAGGTGCCCGTAACGGTGGCCTCCAACACGATCAGCGACCTGCAAATCACGCCCACCGACAAGACCATCAACCCAGGTCAGGCGGTCCCCTATACGGTGACCGCCATGCGCGGCGGCAACCGCGTCATACTCACTCCCGCCGACGGCTTGCAATTCAACGTCACCGATCTGGGCGTCGCGCGGGTGGAGTCGGGGACCACGGTCGGCTCGCTCGGCCCCGGCCGGACCAACGTGGTCGCGGACTTTGGCGGACAAAAGGCCACGGCGGTACTCAATGTCACCCCTGCCGGGGGCGACGTGGTGGTGGCAACCAACGGCGTCGATGTCATCAGAGATCCCGGCGTGGTTGTCAGCGGAGGCACGGTGGTCGCCACGACCGCGCACTCCGGCACGGTGACCGGATTGGTGTTCGAGCCGCCTTTCTATCGGTCGGGCGTGCAGGCCGTGCCGCAAACCGCCAAGCTCTTGCGAGTGTATTCCGACAACACTTCTGACGATGTAAGCAACGATCCGAATGTGCACGTCGCCGATCCGCAATCGGTGTTCGTCAAGGTCGAGAAGGTTGACGGCGGATGGAAGATTTCACCCGTCGCTCCGGGCATGACCAAGCTCACCGCCACGCTGGGTGATCAGACCGCCACCATGCCGATCGAAATCAACGGCGTCGAGGCGGTCGGAACGGTCATCAGCGGCCAACTGACGGGCATTCCTTCAACGATTTCGCTCTGGTCGGGCGAGACGCAGACCATCGCCAGCGCGGCGATCGATCCGGGCGGTGGGCAACCGCCAATTCCCGTGGAAGTGACGATTAAGGCCCCTGACGGGCAAGGAATTGTCAGCGCCGAGGGCAACAAGATCACGGGCCGATCCGTGGGCGACACGACCGTCACGATCACCGCCGGCGGGCAGTCGGCGGCGGTGAACGTGCATGTTTCCGCCGCGGACACCATTTACATCAATCCGCCGGAGCTGAACCTCCAGGTCGGTCAGGACGCCGCGGCCGCCGTCATGGCCAAGGCAGCCGATGGCACGGAGGTCGCCGTGCAAACGCCGATCGAAAGCATGGACAAGACGGTCCTTGATGTTGACCCGGCCCAGCCCGGCCAGTACGTCGCTCGTTCGCAGGGGCAGACGCAACTTCACGCCGTCTACCGCGGCAAGGAGGTCTTCGCCAAGGTCTCGGTTTCGGGCAAGCGGTTCGAAAGCGTCAAGGCGACGCACAACCGTCTCGACCAGGAACATTTCGACATGACCATCGAGGTACTAGCCTCAAGCAGCGAGGGTCAGTTAGAATATCGTGTTTACACGGAAGGCGAAAGTCCCAAGGATGAGTGGGTGCCGAACCAGGCGCAGGGCGACACGGCCAAGGCGACCTTGCGGAGCGAGAAGATGAGCTATGGTTCTGGCGACACCTACCACCTGGTGATCGAGGCCCGTGACAAGAATAAGAACGTGCAGAAATATCCGCTCACGTTAGTCCGGTCCGTGACCGTTCAGCAACAACCCAAGGAATCCCCGCAACTCAACCCAACGAAGTGACATGCCATTTCCAGATGAACGAGACCGCAACATCATCCGCCGCGCCGAGCAGGTAGAGAACCTGGCCACGGAGTTGTGCGATTGGCTTTCGGAATACAATCCGACGCGGAGACGGACCGAACTGCTGCCGGTCAACGAAAGCGACGAGTTCGAGGTCCTGCAGCTTCGCCGCCTGGCCGGCAGCCTCTACACCTCATCCAAAGTTCCGGTGGCGGCGGCCGCCTACGGGGCTTCGCAGGTAGGCAAGAGTCTCTTCATGGGCCAGGTGCTCCGTCCGCAGAGCGAGAATTACTGCCCCATCGGCGGCGACGAAACGCTGGGCGAACCGGCTTATTACAAAAACCTTTCGTTCGACAACGATCTCAATCCCCAATGCGGTTCGCAAGAGGCGACGGCCCTGGTGACCCGTTTTACCACCAAGGACCGCATCGGAGCCGGCGTTTCGCCGCAGTATCCGGTGATGGTGCGGGCGTTGACGCGGGCCGAGTGGCTGCGGGTGCTGGCCCGCGGTTTCCACGCCGAGTGCAAGACGCCCGCCACGACCTGGCAGCAGGCCGAGCTGGAAGCACTCTTCGAGGACCTCGCCCGGCAGTATGCCGACCAGCAGGTCGACCGCAAATGGCGGATGGACATCCTCGACGCTTTTTCCTACATGCGGGCGGTCGATCGCCGCGGCTTCCAGGCCACCGAGGCGGTGATCAACGGCCTGCTGAGCCGCTACCCGCTCTCCGAGGAGGGTTACGTGGCGGCGGCGGCCGCGCTGTTCTGGGACAAGTGGCCCACGCTGACCGCACTGTTCGTGAAGATCGCCAATTTCCTCAAACGGATCACGCTGGGCAACCACGACCCGGCCATTTTCTGCCACTGGGCGGGCGTCCGCTTCCTGCTGGACAGCCAGCGCTCGAAGGTCTACGAGCGACCCAACTCCAAGATCTGGAACCACGTCTCCTGGAACGACATCTATCTCACGCCCAAAGAGAAGTACTTCGTGTTGGAGTACCGTCCCAACACGGGCATGGGCGGCGAGGAGTTGGAGACCATCCAGGCCGGCATGCTGGAACTGGTCATGCCCGTCCTGCCGCATCGCTTGAGCGAAGACTGGCGGAAGGTGATCGAGCAGATGGACTTCCTCGACGTGCCGGGGATGCGGGCCGTGCGGACGGGCATCGAGCAAGGCAAGCGGACCAGCGCCGACTCGCTGGAAGAGCAGATGGAAATCGTCAAGCGCGGCAAGGTCTCGTACCTCTTCGAGCGCTTCGTCGACGAGCTGCAGATCCAGACGCTGTTCCTCCTCCTCCGCGGCGGAAACCTGGAGGTCAAGGCGCAGATGAAGTACCACGTGGAGAAGTGGGGCAAGGCCCGTTATGGCGAGAAGGTCTGGCCGCTCCGCGTGCAGGACGACGTGCCCGCCTTGTTCATCGGCATGTCGGGCCTGGACGAGGAGTTCCGCAACCGCGAAATCTTCGCCGAGAAGATCCTGTACGACACCCGGCTCAACTCCATTCTCGACACGCTGGGCAACGTGCTCACCGATTTCGGCGGCAAGGGCAAGGCGTTCACCAACGTCTACCCCATCCGCTATCCCGGCACGTGGGACACCGACGAGTCGCAGCGCCTGGCCGACAATCCGGAGAAATGGACCCGGGCCCGCAAGGCGTTCCTCGAATCGGAGCTGGTGAAGACTTATGTCCGCGACCCGGCCGTGCGCTGGGACACGGCCATGAAGGACGGCGACGGCGGACAATCGCTAATCAGCATGGGCATCCGCGCGGTAACCAGCGCCGGACGCCAAGCAGGACCAGTTGACCAAGGAAATTGGCGACGTGCTGAACCGGCTCTTGCAGTTGTCCCGCGACTGGGTCGTCGATCCCGACACGAACATCGACCGCGAGCACCGCGTGATGGCGGGCAAGAAGCTCGTCGACTGGCTCACTTCCGACGAGGAGCGGATCTACCATCGGGTGCATGCCCTGGAGGAGTCGCTCTGCATGGCCGAGGGCGAGGAGCTGCAGATCGCCGACTGTGCCGACAGCGTCAGCCGCCGCCACGGCGACCCGCTGCCCCGCGAGTTGAAGAACTACCTGCACGAGTGGGCCACGGTGGCCGTGCCCAAGCGTTGGGAGACCTTCTGCAACACCCACCGCGACGGCGAGCCGTGGCTGGATCCCAACGACATGAACATCTTCACCCGCTTCCTCCGCGACTACCTCTTGACCGACAAGGTCTTCAACCAACTGGTGGCGCAGGTGCAGCCGGTGGTGGGACTGCGGACGCGGGACGAGGCCGCCCGCCGCCGCGCCCGGCGGAAGTACGTTCGCATCATCCTCAACGACTACGTGATGAACCCCGGTCCCAGCCGCGCTGCCATGGAAACCGACGAGGACGAGGCCAAGAAGAAGGGCAACGGCGAAGAGGACTTCGGCCGCTTCGGGCTGATGGCCTCGCTGGTGAAGCAATGGAGCCAGCGACTGCCGCTGGCGTTGGCACTCGGCGCCGGCGAGCACATCAAGCTGCCGGCAGGGAACATGGAGCTGATCCACATTCTGGATCCGTTCGAGAAGAAGTGAGAGAGTTTACGGCCCCCCAGTTTCCAGCTAGAATGACGGGAACATCTGTTAAAGAGGCATTATGCACGTATTATTCGCCAACACGGGGGTCCAGGTTGTATGCATCCCCCTCCGCGGCGGCAGCCGCTACCAGACCAACCAGATCGGTTATGGCTGGCAACGCTGCGGAACCGCCGGCGCGAATCCCAACGATCCCCCCAAGACCTTCCCCTATGTCCAGTGGCAAATCATCCAGTCGGGCTCGACCCGGTTGTTCCTGGCTGTCGATACCACCTGCGGCGATCCGGACGTCGGCTTTTTCTGCTCGCCCAACTCGCTGACCCGCGACTTCCTCGTCAATCTTCAGGGGCTGCTGGACATTGAAGGCAAGCCGCTGAAGGGCGTGCCGGACGTCGAGCTCTGCATCCGCCCTGCGGCGGCCGCTGCGGGCGACGCCAAGCACGTCCACATGATCATCGATTTCGGCAACAGCCGCACGGGCGTGCTGCTGCTGGAACTGGCGGGCGAAATCAGCCAGACGCCGCAGATGCTGCCCTTCGAGCTCAGCAACCGCTACCACCTCGACGCCTGGAACGAGGAGGGCGAATACGTCAGCCAGCCTGCCGCCAGGTGGTTTTCCTCCAAGACCCATTGGTGCAACACGCCCTACCTGCCGCCCATGCCGCAGAAGAAAGTCGACTACCACACCGTGGACGAAGACGAGGGCAAGCGGGGCTGGTTCGGCCGCAGCGGCAAATCCCGCCAGGCCAAGGTGGAAATGGTCGTCACGCCGCCGCTGTTCGACGACCTTTCAATGGTCCGCCTCGGCCGCGAGGCCGACGACGTGGTGCAGGTGATGCGGGCGGAAGGCGATATCCGCACCGGCGTGAGCTCGCCCAAGCGCTACCTCTGGGCCGACGACGCGAGTTGGCTGGAAGGGGCCAACTGGCATATGGCCGATCCGTCCGACCGCTGCCAGACCGGCAGCTACGCCTCGCCGCTCAAAGGCCCTTTCCTCAAGTATGTCCACGAGGACGACAACGACTTTCTCCTTCAGGACAACGAGCCCAAGGAGAACGAGTATGCCGTCGAGGCCCCCTTGAAGCCTCGGCACGCCCCCCGTGTGCTGATGACGGCCGCGCTCTACGAGATGCTCGCCCAGGCTTATACCTACGTCAATTCGGTCGCCTATCGCAACGCCTCGGGCGAGGCGGGGCGCGCCCGCGAAATCCGCACGATGACGATGAGCTATCCCAGCGGCATGATTCAGGAGGAGCAGCGCCGCCTGGCTGCCCAGGCCCAGAAGGCCATTAACATCTTCTCCATGACGCTGGGCAAGAGCCAGCGCTGCAAGCCCGAGATCAACTTGGGCATCGACGAAGCCAGCGCCTGCCATCTGACCTATATCTGGAGCGAGCTGCGAATGCTCGGGCAGGATCCACGGCTCTGGTTCACCACCATGCGCCAGGACCGCGGCCGCAAGAAGCCCAAGGTCGAGGACATGCCTGAAATGACGGCAGCGCGGCCGGCAGCGGCGCGGCGGGCCGTCGCCCGGCCAGGCGCACCGCGGCCCGGCGGTCCCACCAAGCCGAAGCAGGGCGAGTCGGAAACGTTCGGCGATGAAGCCAACGAAATCCGCATCGCCTGCATCGACATCGGCGGCGGCACCACCGACTTGATGATCGCCAAATACAACTTCGAATCGAAGATCGACGACTACATTCGCGGCCAGGTTCTGCACCAGGACGGCATATCCCTGGGCGGCGACCAGTTGGTCAAGCGATTGCTGGAAACTATCGTCGTCCCCTCTTTCGCGGATTCGCTTGGCCTGGAGGAGGAAGACGTGCAGGTGCTCTTCGGGCCGGAAGTGCCGCGGAACCGCGAGTTGCGGGCGCAGCGCGTGAACTGGATGAACCGCCTGTTCGTGCCCCTTGCACAGGCCTATCTCACCAATGCCGGCGACGAGTCGGCGGAGCCGATCACCCACACCGATCCGGGCCTGGTTGATCCCGTGGTCGTCGAATCGCTGCAAAAGGCCTTCGACCGGCTCCGCGGACCCGGGTACTACAACGCCCAACAGGAACTGAACCTGACCTTCGACAAGACCCAGTTCGAGGGCGTCGTTTACGACACGTTCGCCGATCTGCTCTACGATTTTTGCCAGCGGATCGTCGATCACGAGTCAGACGTGGTGATTCTGGCCGGTCTGCCCTCGAAGCTTGGCTACATCCAGCAGCTTGTGAAAATGTACGTGCCCTTGTCGCCTTCGCGGATTGTGGCCATGCACAACCACTACGCTGGCAACTGGTATCCGTACCAGGACGAAAAGGGCCACAACCCCGGCGTGATCATCGATCCCAAGAGTCCCGTGGTCGTGGGCGCCGCGATCGAGTTCATGGCCCGCCACGGCATGCTGCCCCAGTTCAAGTTCGACATGAAGGGCCGCACGCACGAGAACACGTATTTCTGGGGCGTGATGACGGACGCCACGTCGGGCATCCGTCCCGAGCGGATCCTCTTCGAGACTGTTACCGAGCAGAGCCGCGAGGACATCACTGAGTTTCAGACGAGCTCCCAGCGGGTGCTCATCGGCCGCAAGCTTAGCCGCGACGAAGGGGCGCAGGCCACGCCCGTCTATCTCTTGAAGATCGATCCGGGCGACCGCATCGGTCCCACGCAGATCAATGTCAAGATCAAGCGCAAGCACGCCACCAAGGACCAGGAGGAGATCCTCGAGATCGACCAGGTCAGCGGCGTGGTGGCGGGCGAGGACGCCATGCTCGGTGAAAACGTCTTCTTCTCGTGGCGGACGCTGGCCGACGAGCGCTATTATCTCGACACGGGCGGACTGGACAATATCGAGGTCGGAAATCGGTAAGGAAATCTGCCATGCCTATTCACGACTGGACCCGACTCGAAGCTGGCGATTTCCACCATTTCCACCGTTACCGATCTTTCTTTCGCAGGATCGATACATCCCGGCCCCGCTCGAGGCGACCTACGAACAGGCGTGGGACGTGTTTCCGGCGATGCTCAAGCGTCTGATGGGCGAAAGTGGATAGTATCACCCGCCGCGCTTCGGAACGATATAACAGCAAGCACCTGAAGGAGTCACGATAATGGCTTTCAACTGGCCTGGCAAGAAGGAAGTTCGCGAACCGGGCGCCAAGCCCGAGTTTCCCGAGGCCCTTGAGGTCGTCGAACCCGATCTTGCGGAGGTGCCCTCCGGCAAGGGCCAAAACCCCTTGCGAACGGCGTCCCGCGAGGCTAACCCGCGCGGTTGCTGATAGCGACCCGTTGCCCGCCCTGACGCAACGGTTGGAAACCCTGGGCAAGTTGCTGGACGAGGCCAAAGAGCAGCTCACTACTTACCTCTTGCATCGCGAGTCGCAAACCTCCAGCGACGATATCTCGAAAGCCCTCGCCCGCAAAGTCGATGCCTTGGCCGAGCGACTCGAACAGAGCGGGCACCCGCTGGCAGATGGCGGCCGAGGGCTCGATCAGAAGCTCGACGCCCTCTACGGCAAGATCGACCAGTTGGCCAACGCCGTCCCCCGCGGCGGTTCCGCGGCTGCAGCGTCGCCTGGCGATGGTGGCAGTCCGGGCGTAAGCGAAGCGGCGCTCAAGTCGGTGGTGCGGCCGGTGGGCGAGAAACTCGAACAGTTTGAGACCAGGCTGAAGTCGGTCGACGCCCTGAAAGAAGGCCTGGTGGCGGCCATGGCGAAGATTCGCGACGCCAATGCCGAGCAGCACAATGCCCAAAGCGCCAGCATTCGCCAACTCGGCGAGATGGTTTCGCCCTATCTGAACGCCATGGCTCAGTATCTGCCGGCCATCCAGCAGCAGGTGGTTGCCGCCCACCAGCAGGCCGACGCGGGGCTGCGGACAATCATCGATATCCTCCGTCCGCCGGAAAGAGAGCCGTCTTCCTCGGGCCCCGCTGTCGGTGGTGACTGGCAAGAGGCCCTGCTGGGCGGCGAGTTGGCGCACAATCCGGCCTTAAACGCCGACAAGAACAAGCTGCTGGGCGGCGTACTCGCTGGCGATCCGGGGGCCTGCGGCCTGGTCGGGAGCCTGCTGCTATTCCGCGCCGCTGCCGCCGACAAGATGCCGCCGCTGCTGAAGGACATCGGCGAGGCTTTTTATCGCTGGCAGCCAAAGACCTCCAGCCGCCCCAGCGAATTGGAGAAGGCCCTGACTGAGTGGCTCATGCGGGCTTGCGAGCAGGCCGGCATGGCCAACACTATCGAACTGGTAAGTCCCGGTGAGCGGTTCGATTCGTTGCGACACAACGCCTCGCGGCCCGGCGTGGAAATCACGCAAACCCTCGGCTGGATCGTGCTCCGCGACAATGGCAAAGTCTACACCAAGGCGGCGGTGGCCGTTAAATAGGAATCGTAACGTCGTTCGACAGTGAGTGCCGTCCGGCATTAAGAAGGAGCAGATGAATACATTCCGCTGTACGAACTGCGGTTTTCAGATCCAGCGGCCTACGCAGCCTTTCAGTTGTCCGCAGTGCGGTCGGCAGGCGGTCGGGCTGTTTCGCTTGGTATCCTTTACACCGCCGGCGCAAGGCGGATGGCCGGGCCAACCGGCACAGCCGGGCATGCAACCGGGTATGCCCCAACAACCGGGTATGCCCCAACAACCGGGCTGGCCTCAGCAGCCCGGCATGCCACAGCAACCGGGGATGCCGCAGGGAATGCCGCAGCAGCCTGGCATGCCGCAGGTGGTTCCCGGAGGATGGCCCGCGCAGCCACAAGTGCCCCAGCAACCGGGAAATCTTTGGGGCCAACAGCCGTTCCCGCAAGCGGGCGCCCAGCCGCAAGTGCCGCAAGTGCCAAACACCGGCGGCTGGCCTGGGCAGCCAGCCATGCCTCAGCCGGGCGGATGGGCCACCCCGCCGCAAGCGCCGCAGCAACCGGGAAATCTCTGGGGCCAGCAACCGTTCCCGCAAACGGGTGCCCAGCCACAAATGCCGCAGCCATCGGGCCCCGGCGGTTGGCCGGGGCAGGGGATTCCTCCGCAACAGCCGTACCCGCAAGCGGGCGCCCAGCCACAGACGCCGTCGGGCTGGCCGGGCGGAATGCAACAACCGCCAGCGCCCTGGCCCGGGCAGCCAGTGATGGGCCAACCTGGCATGCCGCCTGCAACAGGACTCCCGCCGTACTCCGAGGGCGCCCAATCGCCGCGCTATCCGCAGCCGCCGTCTCCCGCGTTGCCGCAACCGCCGTCAGGCCAGGGAATGCCGCCGCCTATTCAGCCGCCGCAGCATTCCTCAGCGGGTCCGCGGCAGTCAGGTAAACCGGCTGGTCCGCTTCCGCAAGGATCGCCCGGCGCATCGCGACCGCCGCAGGGAACCGCACCCGGCCGCACCTCGTTTCCGCCGCCGCCGGGTGGCGCGAAACGACCACAATCGCCTCCAGCGGAATCGCAGCCGCCCCGTCAGCGTCCATCGTTGCCGCCAAGTCCGCCATCGACACCGGCAACCGAGCCCGACGCAACGAGGACGCCGCAGGAGCGACCTTCGCAATCCTCGCCATCGGCCCCTTCGGTTGTACCGGCAAGCGAATCGGCCGATCCGCGCCGTCCGCCGCCGACCGAGTTGCGGTCCGCTGAGAAGCCGGCGGGGAAAGCCGCAGGGAGTGAGGGTGGCGTGCCTTCGCCGAAAACGCCCGAGCGCCAGCGTTCTGCGCCGGCGTCTGAGGCGGCCACTCCGCAACAAGCTGCCGTGGAGCGGCCGAGCCCGCCGCGGTCGATCGTTCCCGCACGGAAACCGACGGCTCGTCCCCGGCGCCCGCATCCCGAGAACCTGGTTTGGACGTTTCCGCAGGAACCGCTTCCCGAGGAGCAGGCGATTCCGCTGCGCAACGCTCCAGCCGTCGATGCGGCCGGCCGCGTCTTTCTGCAGTATCAGGATCGGCTCGTGGCCCTGGTTGAGGAAGACAAGAAGCCCAAGGCGATTTGGGAATACGTGATCGGCAGCCGCGCCCCTGGGCCGGTGGTGCTTGGTCCCCAGGACACGATTCGCCTGCATTGCTGCGACGGCTTCTTGCACTGTCTCGACGCAGCCAGCGGCAAGCAAGTCTGGTCGCCAGCTAGCGTGGGCGAGCCTTTGGGCTATGCCATGCCAGTGACCGACCGGGACGGTAGTACATGGATCAGTTCGGCGGAGGGCGGCCTGGCCAAGGTTGATTCCCAGGGACGGATCCAAAAGCCATCCTTCTTTCGTTCTCGCCAAAAGTTCGATTCTCCAGCCGTAGTTGCCGACGCTGTCCTTTACGTTGGCTCCGAACTCGGCTACCTCTTCGCTATCGACCTCCGCGGCGATCGCGGCGCGAACCTCTGGAACCAGGCGAGCGATCAGGGCTACGTGGGCATAGTCCGTTCGGCGCCTTTGATCACGCTCGACAAGGTGATTGTCGTGGCCGGGCAGGACGAGTGCCTCTACGGCGTAGCGCCCGTAGGCAGCCTGTCGTGGAAGACACAGATGCCGGGCCAGATCCTTGGCTCGCCGGTCATGGACCGCAACGGCCACATGTATTTGGGCATCAGCCAGGCCCCCCGCGGCATGGATCCGCGAGGCGTGCTGGTTTGCATCGACGCCAATAGCCACAAGGTTCGCTGGGATTACCGCACGCTCGCCCCAGTCGAGTCGACGCCTGTGATCGGTGACGACGATGTGATCTATTTCGGCGACAACGCCGGCGTGATCCATGCCGTGAACTTTTCCGGCAAGGCCCTGTGGACGGCCGACGTCGGCTCGCCTGTCCGCTCGGCGGGGACTTTCATCGCGGCCAATCGCCTGGCCTTTGGATTGGACGACGAGACCTTGGCGGTCATGGATTGTTCGTCGGGCGGACTGGCGACCGAAGGTTGGCCCAAGGTCGGCCGCACACTGGCGCAGAACGGATTGGTGTAGGCCCAATAGCGAGCAGATACTCGACACGCCGAACGGCTAAGAACGAACCAACACCCAACGCGAGGACACCCACTATGGCGGATTCGTATTACTACCAGGCCAACGGAGAGACCGTCGGGCCGCTTGCGCCATCGGCCCTGAAGCAACTTGCCAACGAAGGCGTGATCGTCGCAGCGACGCCCGTTCGCAAGGGGGAACAGGGCGATTGGTATCAAGCAGGCACAATCTCGGGCTTGATCCCGCCCAAACCGGCAGGAGCCGGCGCGTCTCACGGCTTTGATTCGGATGCCGCGGAGCGTGTGCGGCAGACCTTCCAGAAGGCGGAAGAGCACGCCGACAAGGTCGCCGCTAAGTTGTGGTTCCTCGATCTGAAATTCGGACGATTCTTCACGCCGAAGTTGGTGGGCGCCCTTTGGGCAATCTATTTGTGCCTGGTCGTGATCCTTTTTCTCGGCGGCGCAGTCCACTGCCTGCTCACCTTGAACGCATTGTACGCGCTCGGGCTAATTGTCGTGCAGTTCATCAGCCTATTGTTCGCCGTGATTTCGGCCAGGGTTATACTCGAGGCAATCCTCGTGATCTTCCGCATAGCCGAACACTTGGAGGCCCTGAGGCACCTCGCGGAGAAAAAGTCGACGTAGGCGCCGCGCAGGGATCCTCAAAGCAGTCGTCTTGGCACTTTCTCCTTTTAAACAATCAATCAAGAAATCACGGGCTGAAAAACTTCTCCAAGATGCGACCAAGGATCTGGAAGCCGCGGTCGTTGGCGTGCACCCGGTCGCGCTGAAACCAACCGTAGGTCTTGCCCGACTGCTGGATGTATCGCCACCACGGTCCAGTCATGTCGATGAAGCCGCAGTGCTCTTCCTCCGCAAGCCGCCTCAGGCCCGCGCGGTAGTCCGCCGGGTCGGCGCTGATCTCAAAGCTCCAGTTCTTGATGTGCGGATCCTGCGTGGCGCCGAAGGCCGGCGTCATCAGCAAGATCTCCGGCGACTGGGCGGCGCGGACCTGGCGGATCACTTCGTGGATCGATGCGAGATCCTGCCGCTGACTGATGCCGCCGATCATCAACAGGTCGGGCTTGTGGGAAAGCACGTACTCCTCCACGTGATGGTCGAGCTTGTACCACCAGCAGCCCGTTGAGCCGCGGACGGAAGTGATCTTTTCGATCGTGCACTTCGGATATAAGCGGCCCAGCAACAGATCGAACATCGACGACGAGGTGTCCCCGATGATGCTGTCGCCAAGCATGACGATCCGCAGCGTGCCGCCCTCGCGGAGCCGCCGCATGGTGCGATCGAGGTTTCGCCAGCGGTCGGTCGGCGGGGCGTAGTCTAGCTGGTCCATATGAGAGTAGATGGCGTCGATCCGTGCCAAGGGCGACAGCCCGTCCAACGGGTCCTCGACCCGGCCGTCCACCAGCAGCGAGCCGATCCGGGCGACGCGACCCTTGCTGTCGGAAGGTTGCTTCTCGGCGATCCGCATTCGCAATTCGTGCCAGGCCTGAGGGTCCAGCCCGGCGGCGATCGGCCGCGCGTGGGGCCGCGTGTACTTCGTGCAGTACGAATCAAAATCGGGCTGAGGCTTCCAGGGGCCGCCGTCGATCGAAATCTCGTAATCGCACGAATCCGGCCCGATGGCATCGAAATATCCTACCTGGCTGCCTTGGAATCGCAGGCTGAGCGTTGCGCCGGGCCGATCGCACGATAGTACGTGAAAGAAGCGGTCAACTGGGCTCGGTTGGCCGATCTTCCATGCCTTATCAAGCTTTGCCAGTTCATAGGGCACGCAGCGGGCATGCTCCATGGCGGCGGGGCTGAACGCCTTCGGCAGGCGTTTTTCCCGCTCGGACAACGGCATGCCGCCGGGCGGGACCATGCGCTGCCGGGCTGCCGTTTCGCCTCGAAGGAGGAACGGCCGTAGAGCGTCCATGTACAATGCGTAGCCGCGGTCTGTGGGATGTACGCCGTCCTTGGCGAACTCATCGAAGCTCAGTTCGCCCTTGAGAATCTTCTCCGCCGCGTATTGGCCCATGTTGACGCTGGGAATGCCGTAGTGCGCCGCGATCTTCTCGTGCCAGGCAATGCGGTCGGGCAGCTTGCCCTGCCGGTAGGCGTCCATGTGATTCTTGGCCAGCGTATAGAGGAACACGATGTCGGTCGTGGGGTCGCGGGCGATGATCTGCCGCACGATTCCTTCCATCGAGGCGTAGACCTGCGCTTCCGGAGCGTCGCCGTCGTTGACGGCGAATTCGACGAAGACCAGCGCCGCGCCGCCGTACAGGGCGTCGCTCGTGGTGCGAAACGCGCCCAGCCAGGAACCGGTGCCGCCGATGGCCGAATTGTTCTGATCCAGCACCGCGCCGGGATAATCATGCCGCAGTTGCCGCATGGCCAGTTCGCGGTAGCAGTTTTCCGGCCTGCTGGCCCCCGCCCCTTCGGTAATCGAACCGCCAAAGAACGTGATCTTGGTGTAGACCGCCGTTTTCTGGCTTTCGATGAACTTTTGGAAAGCGTTCGGACAACCGCGGCGCTCGTGGACATAGTCGCCGGCCGAACCTGGCCGCGGCAACAGACCGGAAAGGGCCAGAGAAAAGAGGATGGCGGAGACAGTTTTCATTGCGGGACTCCTCGGGAGGGGCGCGGCGGCCGATGTTGCCCATAGTAGCACGCCATCGAGCCCTTTGCCAGTGCCGGCTGCAACACGACAGGGGCCGTCGTCATGAAGTGCGCGAGCGCCCGCGAAACTTGTTGCTTCTCCGTAACACGTGCAAAAGGCGAAAAATGGGTCGCAGCTCCCCTAGGGGTGATACAACCGGCAGAAACCGTTCAAGGGGAATTGGGGATTCGTCTGCGGCCCGCTTGTAGTCCGGCACCGGCGGCTGCGGCAACCTATGTCTTTTTCATAGCGGCCGCGAGTAGCCTTCAACTGACAGGCACGGCGCGTCGGCCGCCCTTGGACCTTTATCACACGTCGCCCGCTGCCGAGAGCGCAAGCAATCAAGCGCCACACCTGGAAGAAACCGCCGTGTTCGATCCGCAGTCCCGCCGTTGCGACGCAAGTCGTGTTCGCCGCAAGATCGACGTTTCACCGCCACAGTCGACCGCGAAGGCCGGGCCTTGCTTCGCGTATTGGGTCGTAGTGGCGGGCCTGCTCCTGGTATGTGGCTGCCGCGAGGAGCTTCCTCCCGCTCCGATCGACGACGACAGCACCGGGGAAAGCACGTCGCACGCGCCTCCCTTGAACCTCGATCGGCATGCCAATCTCAAGGATTGCAGCATATTGCTGGTCCACAGTTATCACCGGGGATACCGCTGGGTCGATACGATTAGCGAAGGCGTGCGATCGGTCGTCGACAAGACCGGGGTGAAACTGGACATTCTCTATATGGACGCCAAGCGCCATACGGACGAGGCATGGAAAATCACCGCCGGTCGGCAGGCAAGTGAATGGGTCGACAAGCACCGCCCCGACATTATCCTGGCGGCCGACGACGACGCCCAAGAGTACTTTGCCGTGCAGTACGTAAATACAGGCTTGCCGATCGTATTCACCGGTGTCGATGCGGACCCTTCGAAGTATGGGTATCCGGCTGCGAACGCGACCGGCGTCATCGAGCGCCCGCACTTCAAAGAATCGCTGGCCCTGGCGCGGCAGCTCCGCCCCATCCGGCGAATTGCCGTCCTGAGCTGCCACGACAGCACGTCGATCCTGGCCCTGGGCTTTATGAAACAGGAACTGCCGGATGTCGAAGTGGCGGAGTGGCTGATGGTCGACGATTTCCAGCGTTGGAAGGAGGCGGTTCGCCGTTTCAATCGGTCCGTGGATGCCATCGTCATTCGCTCCTACCAGGCGGTGAAGCAAGACGGCTCGTCGAAGAACGTCGCTCCCCGCGACGTCGTCGCCTGGACCCGCGAGCACGCCGTCGTACCGACGATCGCCTTCCACGACTTCGAGATCGAGGACGGGCTGCTGGTGGGCGTAGTGAAGTCCGGGCAAGAATACGGCCGCATTCCGGCGGAGTACGCCCTCCGCATCCTTCACGGAACGCCGCCCGCTTCGCTGCCCATTGTCAAGCCGCGCCGCGGCGTGAAGATGATCAATTGCGCCACGGCAAGGCGATTGGGTATTTCGCTCGACAACATCTCTCTTAAGAACGTGGTGCTCGTGCCCAAGGATTGAGCCATGACTCGACGGCTGATTTTCCACTTGACCGCAGGCATGTTAACGCTCGCCGTCGCCTTGGCGGCGGTGGTAGGCTATCTATCCTATGCGCAGCGGTCTGACGATCATCGAAATCTGGGGAACCAAAGCGCCCTGCTGGGAGCCAAGATCACGCAATACGTTTTGGAGCGGGCCGTGGACAACGGCTTGTTCGATCGCGATACGCTCTTCCGGCCGCAGTACGAGCGATTCCACGACGACGGCACGATCCGTTACCGCGCACCGTACGATCCTTTCTTTGCCCGCAATGTAGTGAAGATCCTCAATGCCTTCCGGACCGACGACATCTATTACGCCTATGTCGTCAACCGCGACGGATTTATACCGGCCCACAGTGATCGGTCGAAGTCCGAGACCAAATCCGGCCGCACGGATGCAGGTTCGCCGGAAGCAAGCACGCTGCGGAATCCCCGCCGTCCGGCTGAGATGGCGGAAAACGGCTATCGGTTTTTCGAGTTTCGCGCCCGATCATCGTCGATGGACAGCCGTGGGGAGAGTTTTGCGTCGGTATTCCCGCCGCGCTGGCCGACAACCGCGGCCGCGAGACCGCCGCAAAAGCCTTTTTCGTTACGGTAGCGCTTTCGTTGTTGATCGTCGCGGCGATGGTCTGGGTGATCCGGCGGAACCTCCGCCCTCTGCAGGACTTGATTTGCGCCACCCGGCAAATGGCCGCCGGCGACACCTCCGTGCGCTGCCAATACCGTGGCCGCGACGATCTTGGCACGCTTGCCAGCGCTTTCAACGCAATGGTCGAGACCATTTCCCAGAATCAAGAAGCTCTCGAACGCCGGGTCGAAGAGCGAACCGAACAGCTCCGCGAACGGGAAGAGTCGTATCGGCGGCTTTTCGACGACAATCGCGCGGTGATGCTGCAGGTCGACTTTGCCAAAGGCACCATTACCGCCGCCAACGCGGCCGCCGTGGAATTTTACGGTTATCCTATGGAGCAACTGGTGGGGATGCCCGTCGAGGCAATCAATACCTTGCCGCGGGCCTCGGTCATGGCGGCCCTCGCTTCCATCCGCGAAAGCGCCGGAAGCCGATTCGAGTTCCAGCACCGCCTGGCGGACGGCAGCATCCGCGACGTCGAGGTCTACGCCACGTTTCTCTGCCATGGTCAGCGGGAGATCTATCATTCGATCATCCACGACATCAGCGACCGCAAGCGCATGGAGACCACTCGGCTTCAGGATGAGCAGCTTCGCCGCAGCTTGCTGGACAATAGCGCGGTGGGCATCCTCCACGGCTCGCCGGACCGCGCTATCCTGGCAGCCAGCGCGCGGGCCTGCGCGATGTTCGGCTACACGCTCGAGGAGATGCAAGGGCAGAGTTTCCGCCTGATCCATCTCTCCGAGGAGCACTTCGAGAGATTTGCCCGCCAATATACCCGACTCCGGGAGCCTGGGATCGCCAACATCGACTTCCCCTTTCGCCGCAAGGACGGCAGCATGATTTGGTGCTCGGCTTTCGGCAACCGCCTCGACCAGAATGACCCCACAAAGGGTTACATTTGGACCCTGCTGGACATCACGGCCCTCCGCGACGCCCAAGCCCTGGCACGGCGGCTTTCGCGGGCGGTGGAGCAAACGTCAACGTCCGTCGTGATGACCGACCTGGAGGGTAATATCACTTTCGTCAATCGCGGCTTCTGCCGGGCAACCGGCTACACGGAAGAGGAATCGCTGGGGAAGAACCCGCGGATCATCAAGTCGGGCGATATGCCGGCGGAAGTCTATCGGGAGATGTGGGAAAAACTCACCAGCGGCCAACAATGGCGCGGCGAGCTGCGGAACCGCCGCAAGAACGGCGAAATTTTCTGGGAATCGGCGGTGATCTCTCCCGTCAAGGACGACGAAGGGAAAATCACGCAGTACGTTGCCGTCAAGGAGGACGTCACTGAGCGCAACGCGCGGAAGAGCAACTCCAGGCTTACGCCGCGGCGATGGAAGCCGCCAATCTGGCCTTGGAGCAGTCCAATCGCCGCGCCGAGCAGGCAGCGCAGGCAAAGGGTGAGTTTCTGGCCAACATGAGCCACGAAATACGCACACCCATGAACGGCGTCTTGGGCATGACGGACTTGCTCTTGGATACCGATCTCTCAGCGGAGCAACGCAAGTACGCCGAGATTGTTCGCTTCAGCGCCGAATCGCTCTTGTTGCTCATCAACGATATTCTCGACCTTTCCAAGATCGAGGCGCAGAAACTCCATCTGGAATCGCTTGATTTCGACCTGGTGACAATCGTCGAGGAGACCGCCGAGATGCTGGCCGTGCGAAGCCACGAAAAGCGTCTCCGCCTCGTCTGCCTGATCGATCCCAACATCCCCGCCCCGCTCCGCGGCGATCCAGGCCGGCTGCGGCAGATTCTCATCAACCTCGGCGGCAACGCCGTCAAGTTCACGCAGCAGGGCGAAGTCCGCATCGATGTCGCGCTGAAGTCCCGCATCAATTGCCGCGTGACCGTGCAGATCCGCGTCACCGACACCGGCATCGGCATCCCGGCCGACAAGATCGCCGGGCTGTTCTCGCCGTTCACGCAGGTCGACGGTTCGACCGCGCGCAAGTTCGGCGGCACCGGGCTGGGTTTGGCCATCTGCAAACAGCTTGCGGAAATGATGGGCGGCCGGATTGGCGTCGAGAGCGAGGAAGGGCGGGGGTCGTCTTTCTGGTGCGACGTAGTGCTTGAGGAGCCGCCGCCTGCCAAGGCAGCCGAGGTGGAGACAGCGAGCCTGGAGGGCGTCCGAGTACTGGTAGTCGACGACCACGACACCAACCGCTTGCTGCTGGCGACGCTGCTGAAGAGCTGGGGCTGCGCGTTTACCGAGGCTGGGGACTGGGGGGCCGCGTTGACGGCCTTCACCACGGCCATAGCGGAACGCCGGCCGTTCCAGGTTGCCCTGCTTGACATGCACATGCCCGACGGCGAAGGCGCGGACCTCGGTGGCAAGCTCCGCCAGATCGACGTCGAGGGCGCCGCCGCGCTGATCCTCATGACGTCGCTGGGAGAGCAAGGCAGCGTCCGCAGGCTCGAGGATGCTGGCTTCCGCGGCGTTCTTACCAAGCCCCTCCGTAGATCGCAACTCCGCCGTTGCCTGGTCTCGGTCGTCAAGGGTCTTGCCTGGCCGGGCGATGAGGCTCCATCCCAGCCTGCCCTCGATCGCCGCGTGATGGAAATCGCGGATTCCGTGCGGATCCTCGTGGCAGAGGACAACCCCGTCAATCAAGAGGTTGCGCTCACCATCCTTCGCAAGCATGGCTTCCGGGCCGAGGCCGTCGCCAACGGCCGCGAAGCCCTCGATGCCCTCGAAAAAACGCCCTACGACATGGTCCTGATGGATCTGCAAATGCCTGGGATGGATGGATTGGAGGCCACTCGCTGTATTCGCGATCGCTCGTCCCGCGTTCTGAATCGCGGCATCCCGATCATTGCCATGACGGCCAACGCCATGAAGGCCGATGAAGACCGCTGCCGGGAGGCCGGCATGGACGATTTTCTCGCCAAGCCGGTGCAGCCGCTGGAGTTGTTGGCGAGAATCGAGCGATGGATCGCCGCGTTGGGCGACATCGATGCCGCTAATCGCTCCCAAGAGGCCGCTCAGTCGGAGCAGCCGAGCGCTGCGGCCGTCGCGTCGACGGCGGAGACCCTCTCGCTCGATCCCGGCCAACCGCCGCTGCGATTCGACCTGCTCTGCCGACGGGTGCTTGACGATCGCGCGGCGGCCGTGGGGCTGCTGCGCGGTGCGGTAGACGAACTGGATCGAAGTCTTACCGAGATTCGGCGAGCGGTCTTTGATTCCAACGCTGACGCGACCAGGCAACTCGCCCACAGGCTCAAGGGTCTGGCCGCCAATCTATCGGCCGAGCCGCTGCGCACGGCGTGCAGCCGCCTCGAATCGGCCGCTGCCGCGCCGGAGGCAGAAGCCCTGCCTCCTTGTTTCACGGAGATCGAGGAGGCTGCCTGCGACTTCCGCGCTGCCGTCGTCGATCTCGTGGAATCGCCAAACCCGGCCGGCGACGCCGGAAACCAACTATCAGCCCAAAGCACATAAGGAAATCCGCTCATGAAGATTCTCGTAGTCGACGACGACGATGTTGCCCGATCCATGGTCCGCATCATCCTTGCCAAGGAGAACCACGAAGTGGTCGTGGCCCGCGACGGCGAGGAGGCCTTGAACATTCTTCGCCACAATGACATCCGCGTCGTCGTTTCCGACTGGAACATGCCGAGAATGGACGGTGTGCAGTTGTGCCGGCACATCCGCGAGACGCCAGGGCTGGCCTATGTGTACGTGATCATGGTCACGTCGCGATCAACCACGGACGAAATGCTCATTGGACTCTGGACGGGGGCCGACGACTACGTCACCAAGCCGTTCAATCCCATGGAGCTTTTGCTGCGGGTTCGCAACGCGGAGCGGATCGTGTCGCTGGAGGTTGCCGAATTGACGATCTTCTGCATGGCGAAGCTCGTCGAGTCGAAAGACTGTGAGACCGGACAGCACCTGGATCGGATGCAGGGCTATAGCAGGTTGCTGGCCGAGGAAATTATGCAGAACGAGACGGTTGCGCGGCAGTTGCCCGCCTGTTTCCCCGCCGTGATCCACCAGACTAGCCCGTTGCACGACATCGGCAAGGTGGGAATTCCCGACAACGTTCTGCTCAAGCCGGGCAGTCTCAATGATAGTGAGTGGGCGGTGATGAAGCGGCATACGGTGATCGGGGCGGAGACCTTGGACTCCGCCCTGCGGATCCATCCGGGTGCGGAGGTCCTGCGGATCGCCCGCGACATTGCCTGGTGCCACCACGAACGCTGGGACGGCAGCGGCTATCCCCGCGGATTGAAAGGGGAAGAGATCCCCTGGGCTGCAAGGATTGTGGCCCTGGCGGATGTTTACGACGCGTTAACGACCCGCCGCGTTTACAAGGCCGCTCTCCCGCACGAGCATGCCCGCAGCCTGATTCTGCAAGGAACCGGCAGCCACTTCGATCCGCGCGTGGTCGATGCCTTCCTGGCCGTCGAAGCGAAGTTCATCGAACTACGGGAACGTTTGGCCGAGCCGCAGCCGGAACCGGAACCTCCTCCACCCGACGGTTTGGCAACCGCGGCAATGGCCGGGACATAGGTTGATCGCTCGGCGCACCGCGTGTTGCCGGCGTCATTGCTTTGCCGCTCCGTCTGCCAGGCTGACCTCGACCTCGGCGTCGAACATCAATCGCGGGTCGCCGCGGTCGGCCAGGGTTTGCACGAGCGTTCGGATGGTCCGTGAGGGCCTGCCCGAATACAGCGATTTTCCGTCCTCGCGCCACGGTCACGCCTTGGTCGAGATCGAGCATGCGGTCGTCCAGACGCACCAGCAAGCGGGCGACTTTTTCCGACCTTGCGGACGTCGATAGTCTGGCCTTTGCCGCTCGGCGACCACCAGTGAGCCGCCCTCCGCCGTGCCCTTGGGAACGGCCAGCCAATAGAACCGCTCGTGCACGGTCCCGGTCTGCTTCCAGACGATCTTCGGGGGAACTGGATTGCGCGTGAACTTTGCCATCCAGGGAAGGGCCTCTTTGTCTTCGAGGTTCATCCAGTGACCCATCCCCGCGCGGATGCGAACAAAGTGCTGGTAGCCGCCGGGATCGTCCTTCTGCAATTTGTCGAGTTGCTCGGCGTATTCCCGCGCCACCTTGTTGCGATTATAGGCGCCGTCGTTGGCGCCCACTTGCAGCGCGAAAGGCACGTTGCGGAGCGAAAGGATCGAGACGCCGTTGGGATGCCCGCCCATCATGGCGGCCGCGGCCCAAGAGTCAGCCATGCGGGGCCCAAGTTGGTATACGCCGTCTCCCCCCGCCGAATAGCCCATAATATAGACGCGGTCCGGGTTCACGTCCTCCAGCACCACCAGGTCCTCGATCAGCCGGGTGAAGAGGCCGTCAATGTGCGCCTCGTGCCAGAGATTCCATGTGTTGGTCGGCGCACGGGGAGCCAGGTAAATTCCCTCGGTGGGTTGGTAGAGACGCTTCTGGTTCTCATATTGACTGTCGTTCACCCAGGGCGGGGCGCCGCCGCCGCCGTGCATCGAGATCCAGAGGCTGCGGCCTTCTTTCGGCTTGTCGCCGAAGGTCCTGTAGAAGAATGGCATGGTCAGCTTGCCCTCATTGAGCACTCGATCCTTTACCTCGCTGCTGCGGGTAGCGCGAATGTAAGCTGCATGCTGATCGATCAGCAATGAGCGAGCTCGGTCCGCATCGGCCTTGACAAGGGGAACCTTGGCGAAGTCCTTGTCGGCCAGATCCGCGACGGGCTTGCCTGCCGTCGCCTTGATCTCGGCCTCCAGCGCCTTCACGGCGGCGGCAGAACGGCCGGTGTCCAGAAGCTGCGCATCGGCCCGCGCGATACCAGGCAAGTAGAGTACCAGGGCCGCCGCCCACCAACGCCATGACCACATAGTCAGCCTTTCCACCGGATGTCTTCTCGCAATACTACTCATACGGCGCCATTAATCTCCCAAACCGCACATGCCGCCGCATTGACCCATCCCGCAGCCCGTCGGTCGGCAAGGAAGCTCCTTGGAGGTACTGGCGGAATGGGCGGCTGGAACGCTGAACGACTTCGTCAGCCGAGTTTTGCCGCAGGAAGGGCAAGCGGGCTTTTCCGCGCCTCGAATCAGGAGTTCGAAATCGCTTCCACAATCCTTGCAGGTGTATTCGTAAATCGGCATGGGAGATGACCCTTTAAGAGATCCGAAACAGGGGTTTTACGCTCATGATGATTATGGACTGGCAAGCGGCGCGCGTCAAGTAAGAATGTATCGGCGAACTCGATCAAGCCCGATCGTATCGCAAACGGTGGCGTTGGCGCTCGCGCCGCCTTATGAGAGAATTGGGCTATGGCTTTTACCACTTCCATCACCCGGCAACAAGCCCGCGAGGTCGATCGGCGAGCGATCGAAGAATACGGCATGACCGGCCTGGTCCTCATGGAAAACGCCGGCCGGGGCACGGTCGATGTGCTTTGCCGCGGGGAAGGACGGGCAGGGCAGGAGGAAAGCCTTTTGGGCCGCGTGCTCGTCTGCTGCGGAAAAGGCAACAACGCCGGCGACGGCTTCGTCATCGCGCGGCACCTGGATATTCGCGGGATTGAGGTGCTGGTTGCCCTCTGGGCCGAACCGGCCGAACTGACGGGCGATGCCGGGGCGAATTTTCATATCCTTCGGCAGTCGGGCGTGCCGATCGACATATTTGGCAACCGCCACGATGCTGCTCGCTTGACCAGGCATTTGACGGGTGCTGCCTGGATCGTCGACGCCCTCTTAGGCACTGGGGCCCGGGGTGAACCGCGACCGCCGCTGGACGCGGTCATCGATCAACTCAATGCCGCGGCCGCGAAACGTATGGCGGTCGATTTGCCCAGCGGCCTGGACTGCGACACGGGCGAGGCTGCACGGCACACCGTCCGCGCCGACGAGACTTGCACCTTTGTTGCCATGAAGCGGGGTTTCGAGGCACCCGGTGTCCAGGCCTATACGGGGCGAGTCCACGTCGTCGACATTGGCGTTCCGCGGCGGCTGATCGAAGAGTTCGCACGTTCGGCCGCGCGATGACTGAATCGGGAAACTTCCTATCCGTTGAATCTCATACCGGCACCATGCAACACTCTTTTGTATGCCTCCTGGTCGTATTCCTCCACGCGTCATTTGCGGTAGCCGCCGAGCTCGATCGCTCCCCCCGGGCCGATCTGTCCACTTTGGCGGAGCGAAGCGGTTGGAAACAGACCGGCCGTTACGAGGAAGTGATCAAACTGTGCGAGAGATTCGTGGCGGCGTACCCAACCGAGGTTGCCCGTTGCCAATTCGGCGAGACGGCCGAGGGAAGGCCGCTCTTGGCCCTGATCGTTTCGGCCGATGGCACTCTCGATCCGCGAGCTGCCAAAGCGAAAAATCGTCCCGTGGTATTTTTTCAGGGCGGAATCCACGCCGGTGAAATTGACGGCAAGGACGCGGGGTTCTTGCTTCTTCGCGAACTCCTCCGCGGGGAGGCCGCTCCGGGAGTCCTCTCAAAGCTGACTTTGGTCTTTGTTCCCGTCTTTAACGTCGACGGCCACGAGCGTTTCGGCAAGAATAATCGGCCCAATCAACGCGGGCCGGAAGCCATGGGTTGGCGGACCACCGCCGAAAACCTCAATTTGAACCGAGACTATACCAAGGCCGACAGCCCTGAAATGGCGGCGATGCTCAAACTGCTGCACCAGTGGGATCCCATCTTGTATCTGGATCTGCACGTCACCGACGGCGCCGATTTTCAGCCGGACGTTTCGGTCACGGTGAGCCCGTCGCTCAAGGGTCCCGAAGCCCTGAGCCGCATCGGCATGCGGCTCGCTACCCGCACGAAGGGATTTCTGGAGAGCCTGGGACATCTCCCCCTCCTTTTCTATCCATCGTTCGTGAAAGAAGACGAGCCTCTTTCCGGGTTTGCGGCGCGAGTCTCGCCCGCTCGATTCTCCGACGGCTATTGGGCGTTGAATAATCGCTTCGGGGTTCTCGTGGAGACGCATTCGTGGAAGGAGTATGGCGTTCGCGTGAAAGCCACGCACGACACACTTTTGAGTTTTATTGAAACCGCCGCCAATGAAGCGGAGGAATTGACCGAGGCGGCCAGATTGACCGACGAGGCGGGAAAGACCATCGGCGGAAAGGAAATAGTACTCAGGTACGATACAACCGCCAACTCCACACCGCTGGATTTCAAGGGCTACAGATTTGAGCGAATCCGCTCGCCCGTCTCCGGGCAGTTTTACACGAAATACGATCCGATGGCGCCGCAGGTTTGGAGAGTACCTTATTATGGCGACCTCAAGCCCAGCTTGACGGCGACCGCGCCGAGGGGTGGTTATCTCGTTCCCAGGGCTCACGCAAAATGGGTTAGCGAGAAACTGAAACTACACGGAATCGACTATCGCATCTTGCCGGCGCCGATCGCCTTGGAGGCGGAGGCATTTCGTGCCGTCGAGTTCCACTTCGCCAGTCAATCCTATGAAGGGCGCCAGGTCTTGACCGTGAAGGGAAAATGGGCGAAGGAAAAGCGGCAAGTCCTAGCCGGATCGCTGTTTATTCCCATCGCGCAGCCCAGAGCGAGGCTGGTTGTCTATCTCTTTGAGCCGGAGTCGACCGAGTCCTTCCTGAGTTGGGGATTCTTCAACGCGGCGTTTGAGAAGAAGGAGTATTTGGAGCGATACGTCGGCGAGGAAATCGCACGCGAAATGCTGTCGCACGATTCATCGCTGCAGAAGGAGTACCAGGCCGTGCTGCAGAGCCATCCCGAGTTTGCACGAGACCCCGAAAAGCGGCTGGAGTTCTTCTATCGTCGCCATCCCACCTGGGACGATCGCTTCGCCTTGTATCCCGTTTTGAAAACGGGTCAGGCCACTTTTCCTGAACATTGAGAATCAAGCCGGGCCTTGCGGTTGTGGAAGCACGGGAACATAGAAGCCGATGTCGAGAAAAAGTAAAAGACTGGGCAAGTGGTCGCCCGCCGCAAGCGGTTCGAGATAGGCCTTCTTGGGAACGCCGGCAAAGTACGTATCTCGATGGTCCATGCCTGATGAAAATTGTGAAAGACTCCAGAATCGACCTTGCTCTAATCGCGGATGGGCACGGCCATCTCCCTCTGCCGCCAAGCGGCCAAATCAAGGGCCCGGCTTTGGCGGGAATCCTCGGGTTTCCTACTTGCTCCTTTGTAGTTCCGCCAACTGGCGGTGCAATTCCTTCACCTCTTTCTCCAATTGATCCACCCGATGGCGCAGTTCCTCAATTTGGGTCTGGGCCCCTCCAGGCGGACCGACGGGCGGGTTAACGGGGGCAAACGGATTCGCCGGAGTAACCAGCGCTGGTCCCTCGGTGGGTCCGGGCAGTGGCGATAGGTCGCCCGGCGGCGGCGGGATGGGCTCCGTGCGTCCCGCACCCGTTGCGCCAGCAGGCGGTACGGGCATGGCGGCGGGAGGGGCTGATTGCCCTGCGCCTGGCACGGTTCCCAAGACGACCACGGTCGGCAACGGCCGGTTCCCGCGGAGCAACTCCAGCGAGAGATGATCGCCCGGCTTGAGACTATTCAGGATCTCGGTAAGCTGGCTAAGCTGTCGTATCTTGCGACCCGCTGCGCCTACGATCAGATCTTGAGGCTGGAGACCGGCGCGATCGGCCGGACCGCCGCTGCGGACGCTCAAGACGCGAACTCCACGGCTCGCATCGTCATCGGCAAAGGCGCCCAGGTAGGGCCGTTGGGCCGGGGCGACTGCCGCCGAGGAACCGTTGGACGCGCGGATGTCCGATTCCAACCGATCCAGTTCATTTTGTGCCGTGGCCGGCGACGTGGCGGCAATCCCGGCCACGAGCAACGCCAACGTTCCGACAATTGAAGTCATTTTCATGTTTTGCCGACCTTTCCGAACGGTTTTGGTTTCGCATAGGATGTATGCGGGCAACTTGTGCCGCTCGCGGATCACACTGAAACTAACCCGAAGCGCTAGCGAGGAGGGTGCCAAGCCGTTCCCTAGGTTGCGATTCTGGTTAGCAGTAAATATGGCCTTGCTACCCGCGAGCGACATAACATGCCATTGGTAAATTATAGCAAGAATTTGGCCTGTCGCAGTGAGTGACCGATTGGATTTTGGCGCTGCGACGCGAGCTAGGCGCACAAACTCCACGCGACAAGGAACTTCGAGAATTTCATGATTCATCCCGTGTCCCCGCGAATTACTGAACTATCGCCCGATCAAGAGGATCCGGCCCTCCGCCTGGTCTTGAAAGGGTTTGAGGAATCGCAGTTTCAGCAGCAAGTCAGCGCGCTGCGGACCCTGGTCCAGCGACAAGCATCGGCCGGATATCGCGTGTGGGGAGCCTACCGAGGAGAGGGACTTTGCGGGTCGGTCCTTTGCCTCATACAACCGGGGCGGACCGCTGTGGTCTGGCCACCCCGTCTGGTAGACGGAGAACCGCCGGAGACATCGATCGAACTATTGATTGCTTGTGTGTCGCAATTGGCAAAACTCGGCGTCCGCATGGCGCAGGCCCTCTTACCGCCGGCCGCGGGGGCAGATGTCGAGTCCCTTGCGGCGGCGGGCTTTCGCCATGTGTCGGACTTGACTTACCTGGTTTGCCTGGCCGAAGGATTTCCGACGAACCTCCCGTGTCCGCAACTCCAATTCGAGCCGTATTGCGGCGAGCGGCATGACCGCTTTGCCCAACTGGTCGATGCCACCTACGAGGATACGTTGGATTGCCCGGCCGTCAGTGGGGTGCGAGACATCGATGACGTGCTGGAAGGATACAAGGGCACCGGCCAATTCGACCCGCAACGGTGGTTCATAGTTCGCCATAAGGGCGAGGAGATCGGCTGCCTGATCCTCACCGATTATCCCGAGCACTCGACTTGGGAGTTGATTTACCTGGGAGTGGTGGCGGCGGCACGAGGCCAAGGGTGGGGGCTGGAGATCGTGCGTCATGCCCAATGGCTTGCCCATGAGGCGGCTCGAATGCGCCTCATCCTGGCCGTTGACGCCGCCAACGACCCGGCCCTGAAAATGTACGCGGCCGCCGGCTTCCAAATGTGGGATCAGGCCGGGGTTCATATCCGCGTGTTCGATGAAGACGCCGGCGCGGCAATTGCTGACGGGCGTTCGTAGTCCGGGCTTCAGCCGGAATCCCCGGAGACTCCGGCTGAAGCTGGGACTACGAACGCCACCAAGGTATCCGCTGCGCGACCGACGCTCTCGCCGCTGCCGCATTTCCTCGCATCCAGCGCCTCAGTGCGATTGGCCATTGAACAGTTTTTCCACGACTGGGGAAGGTCGGAAAATGTCGCCGAGAACCCCAACTCCACTACGCTACGATCGTGATTTTCGCGGAATCCGGCGCACGGCATTGGAGAAATTCCGAGCCGGGCTGGATTAGCCGCCACCGGACCCTCGACAGCAATGCTAGCAACGCTACAATCAATCCGTCGAATGACACGACTGGGAGGCCCGGCAAGAAATGGAATTGACCAGGGACGAAATGGACGTCGTGTCGGCCTTGCTTTCCGCACTGGCCGACAAGGTCGGAAAAGAACGCTGTGAACTGTGGTTTGGACCGCCTACGCACTTAGTGTGGGACGGCCAGGTGTTGGCGATCGTTGCACCGACACAGTTCTTCCTCGATTGGATTCGAGCGAACCATCGGGCGGTGATCGACGAGGTCTGCCAGTTGGTCCTTGGCCGGCGCCCGCCGTTGGAGTTCCGCGTCGGCGCCGCCGATCAAGTAACGGGGTTAAGCGGGTGTACTGCCGGGCAGCAACTCGGTGGGCAACGGTTGGCGCGGTCGGGGTGTGGGGTCATGGTTTCCGTTAACGGCAAACACGATGCGGCGAGAGTGGCGGAAGTGGCGGGCACCCTGTACCCAGGGTCGGCGGCCCCTACCTGCCAGGTGGCCAGGCAGGTCGAGTCCCCGCCCACCCCCGCCTTCTCGCCGCGGAAGTTCGCCTCGCTTTCATCGTTCGTGGTCGGCGCCAGCAATCGCCTGGCGATGCATTCCGCGGAGATCGTAGCCCGCAATCCGGGGCAGATCACGCCCTTGTTCGTCTATGGTCCGACGAGCGTCGGCAAGACGCACCTGCTGGAAGGGATCTGGTCTGCCGCCCGAAAGTCGGGGCGCGGGGCGACGACCGTCTATCTCTCCGCCGAGCAGTTCACGAGCCATTTCCTCGAGGCCCTCCGCAGTGGCGGCCTGCCCGCCTTCCGCGCCAAGTATCGCGGCGTCAACGTGCTGATTCTCGACGACCTGCAATTCCTGGCGGGCAAGCGGGCGACGCAGGTGGAGATGATGCACACGGTCGATACGCTCCTCCGTAATGGCCGCCAATTGGTTTTCGCCGCCGATCGGCCACCGCTGGATCTGAACGACTTCATGCCCGAGCTGCTCACGCGGCTGACTAGCGGGATGGTCTCGCGGATCGAGCCGCCCGACTACGCCACGCGATTGGGAATCGTGGGTCATTTCTCGCGGCGGCTGGGAGTGGAACTGCCCGAAGACGTGCAACGCTTTGTGGCGGCGCGTCTGACAGGGCACGCCCGCGAACTCTCCGGGGCCCTCTGTTGCCTGCAGGCCACCAGCGAGGCCATGCGGCGGAAGATTTCCGTGCCCCTGGCCGAAGAGGCCCTGGGAGACATGATCCGGCATTCCACCCGCGTCGTCCGCCTGGCCGACATCGAAAAGGCCGTTTGCAAAGTCTTCGGGCTGGAGCCCCAGGCCCTGCAGTCTAACGGCAAGACCCGCCGCGTCAGCCAGCCGCGGATGCTGGCCATGTGGCTGGCACGAAAACACACGCGGGCCGCCTTGAGCGAGATCGGCGCTTTTTTCGGCCGTCGCAGCCACAGCACCGTGATTTCGGCCCAGAAGCGCGTCGACGACTGGATGGCCCATGATGAGCCGTTCGCCATGCCTGAACAGACCTGGAAAATCGATGAGGCGATCCGGCAGGTCGAGCGGGAGTTGACCACGGCCGGATAGAACCTCCGGGCACCGCACTCCCGGCACCCGCCGACGCAATCGGACATTAAAGGGGAAAGTCCCATGCGTAGGTTTTGCAGAAGGCGGTTTGACGATCGACGCGGAGGATCGACAGTACGTGCTCACGCACCACGCGAATCTTAAGAGCAGCTGCGCCGAATCGATAGCCGCGACCAGCTTTCGTTCCCGCTACAGGTCGAAGATGCGGACTTCGCATTCGTCGGGCGGGCCGGTCTCGACCGCCAGCGCGGGGGCCACGGCCGTCCAGGCAGCGGTCGCCGCGTTGCCGTTGTCGTTGGTTGCTCCGGTTCGCCGCACCTCAGCCGATTAAGAAGCAGCAGGGACGGCCGCGCGGCCGCGTCTGCCCTGCCATCGTGCCCTGGCAGTTTTCTTTGGGCCGGCAGAAAGGCGGTGATTTCGAGGCGACAATGATATTGGTTCGAATTTTTTCTATGGGGCTGCGTTATCTACCCCAGAGTCGTTCGCCAGGTTTCCAGCCGCGGCGTTTCATGTTACAATCGGAGAACCAATTGGCCTGCCCCTCATTCTATTCGCCGGACCAGATCCATGACCTCTATTACTCGACGAAAGTTTCTCGAAGATTCGTTCGTGGCCGCAGCGGCCGCCGCCGCATTTCCCGCTGCGGCCATGGCCGCTCCCAAGGCGGCTAAACCGGCCAAGAAATCGGGCGACCTTCTTCAGGTGGCCATCGTCGGCTGCGGCGGCCGCGGCGGCGCCCATATCGCCGAGTTCCTGGCGAATCCCCACGTGGAAATCGCCTACGTCGTCGATGCCGATGAAAAAATCGGCCAGCGGCGGGCCAAGGACGTTGGCCAGCAGCAGGGGAAGATGCCTAAGTTCGTTCGCGACCTCCGCACCGCCCTGGACGACAAGTCCGTTGATATCGTCTCGACTGCCACCCCCAACCACTGGCACGCCCTCTGCGCCATCTGGGCCATGCAGGCCGGCAAAGACGTCTACGTGGAGAAGCCCGTCAGCCATAACGTCAGCGAAGGCCGCCGCATCGCCCAGACAGCCCGCAAGCACCATCGCATCTGCCAGGCGGGCACGCAATGCCGCTCGGAGAAGGGGACGATCGCTGCCATCGAGTACGTCCGGTCGGGAAAGATCGGCGAGGTGAAGCTGGCGAGGGGGCTCTGTTACAAGCTCCGCAAGTCGATCGGTCCCAAGGGCCATTACGAAGTGCCGCCGCAGGTCGATTACAACCTCTGGGCGGGGCCCGCACGGATGCTGCCGCTGACGCGCCCGCATTTCCACTACGATTGGCACTGGCAGCGCGAGTGGGGCAACGGCGACATGGGCAATCAGGGGCCGCACCAGATGGACCTGGCCCGCTGGGGACTGGGTCTCGACCGGCTGGCTAGCCGCGTAGTCGCTTACGGCGGGCGGCTGGGGTACGAAGATGCCGGCGACGTGGCCAACACGGAAGTGGCGATTTGCGACTTCGGCGACAAGACTATCGTCTTCGAGGTGCGCGGTTTGGAGACCGATCCGCTCCGCGGGGCCAGCGTGGGCAATATCTTTTACGGCAGCGAGGGATATGTCGTGTTGACGAGCTATCTTGATGGGGCCGCCTTCGACCCGCAAGGCAAGCTGGTGAAGAAGTTCCACGGCAGCGGCGACCACTTCGGCAATTTCGTCGATGCGGTCAGGGCCCGCGACCCGAAGCTCCTCCACGCCGAGGTCCTGGAGGGCCACCTCTCGCACGCCCACAGCCATCTGGCGAACATTTCCTATTACCTGGGCAAGCCAGCCGCGCCGGAAGAAATCGAGCAGGCGCTGTCGCCGTGGAAAAACCGGGAGGACGTCGGCGATACGCTGCGGCGAACCCTGAAACACCTGGCCGCAAATGACGTCGACGTCAAAAAGACACCGCTCATCCTCGGGCCGGCGCTGACCATCGACTCCGAATATGAGACGATCGTCGGCAACGCGGCCGCAGCGGAGATGCTCACCCGGCATTATCGAGCGCCTTTCGTGGTGCCGTCGGCCGCAGACGTTTGAGAGCCAACTGCTGCTCAGAGCCAGCCGATTGCCGGAACTGCGCAAGGTTGTTCCGGCCTACCAACTAGTTCCGGCCTACAGCTATCGCTTGTTCCGCCTGCAAATCCAGTATGCGAAAAGTATCCGACCTCAATATCACTTCCAACATTCCGCTGCCCGCTCCGGCGCTGATGTTGCACGAAATCCCGCGGTCCGACAGCCAGGAAGAGTTCGTTGACGAATCGCGGCAGCACATCCACGGCATTCTTTGCCACCAGGACCCGCGTCTCCTCTTGATCGTCGGGCCCTGCTCAATCCACGATCCGCGGGCCGCCGTGGAGTACGCCGCTCGGCTTCGCGGGCTGATGGACCATGTGCGGGAGAAACTCTTCGTCGTCATGCGCTGCTACTTCGAGAAGCCGCGCACTTCGCGCGGCTGGAAGGGGCTGATCATGGATCCGCGCCTGGACGGTTCGGACGAGATCCCCGAAGGGCTGAGGATTGCCCGGCGCGTCCTCCGCGACGTGATCGACCTGGGCGTTCCCACGGCCACCGAGTTGCTGGATCCGATCACTCCCCAGTACATCGCCGACCTGATCTGCTGGTCGGCCATTGGGGCCCGCACCACGGAGTCGCAGACGCATCGCCAGATGGCTTCCGGCCTCTCCATGCCCGTGGGATTCAAGAACGCCACGCCGGGGCCCATCGCTCCGGCGATCAATGCCATCCAGGCCGCTCGGCAGCCGCAGACATTCCTGGGAATCAGCGGCGACGGGGTGGCCTCGGCGGTGTCGACGACGGGCAATGCCAACTGCCACCTCATTTTGCGCGGAAGCGACAACGGCCCGAACTATTCCGCAGAGCACGTCGCCGAAGCGGAATGGCAGTTGGCGCAGGCGGGTCTGGAGAGAACGATCATCATCGATTGCAGCCACGGCAACAGCGGCAAGAACTACGCCCGCCAGCCCGATGTATTGCGGAGCGTTCTGGAACAACGAGCCTGCGGGACCACCTCGATCGTCGGCGCCATGCTGGAAAGCAATCTCGTGGACGGCAGCCAGCCGTTTCCGCAGCCGGTCGGCGCCCTGATCTACGGCCAATCGATAACCGATGGCTGCATCGGCTGGGAAGCCACGGAGCGGCTCCTGTTGGAAACTGCGGAACGGTTGTGAAACGTCAATGACGCTTGGCCAGCGCCTTCACCAGAAGGTCGCGATAGCCGTCAAGATCGGTCCAATCGGTGGCAACCGACATTAGTGCGCCGCGGGGATCGACACGGGTGAAGCCGCCGTCGGCCACGATGATCCGCAGTTCCTGCATCTTCACCAGCGAACGGTCGGACGAGGCCAGGTAGACGGCCACAGTGTCGAATAGGATGGTGCTAGAGTTCAGTTCGTCGATCCGCTTTTTCTTGGCCCAGATGCGGTAATTTTCCAGGACGGTCCGCGTCAGCCGGTCTTCGCTCTTGACGAGTTGCTGGAAACGTGGGCCGGAAAGGCTGACGCGGCCACAGGTGTCCAAGGGGGTGATCGTCACGTGTTGCCATGGGGCGGAGAGCACCTTCCGGGCAGCCGCGACGTTAGCCACTACGTTCCACTCCGCCGAGACGGGACCGCCGTCATAGCCATGGAAGACGCTGCCCTGCATGCCCACGAACCTCGCCTTGCGGGCGATCTCAGGTCGGCGATCGAGGACCGCGGCCAGCGTGAGCGACGGTCCGATCGAGATAATCGTGACGGGCTGCGGCGAGCGGTCGACCAGGTCGATGATCGCGGCAACGCCGTCCCGGTGAACTGTTCCCCGGTAGTCGCTGAGCCGGTAGTCGGCAACCCATTCCTGCTGTCCTCCGGTGCCGTCGCGTCCTCCCGCGCCCAGGCCGACGGCAATATCGGTCCGGCCGACCGTGCTGAGGAACTTGGCGATCAGCTTGGCGCGGTATTCCGCCTTGCCGTAGGTTGTCGTGATCAACTTGGGGTCCAGCTCGGGACTTCTCAGAAGCATCGCCAAGGCCCAAGTGTCGTCGATGTCATCCCCAATGTCCGTATCGAGGATGACGGGCGTCTTGGCGGCGACAGGCCGTTCTGTGCCTAGCGCGACGATCGTGAGCAGAGCAAGGAAAAGCGATCCGAAATGATGATCGATGTGGTGCATAGTGTCTCTCAAACTATTCTGCCGCCCCTTCTCGCGCGGCGATGGGTACATACCCTGCCTCCAAGCCTGGCGGCGGGCGAGAATCTCCGCATAGCTTACCAATTATCCGTTCGGAATGGCGAGGCCGCGATGCCTTCCCGGTTGTACAGGTTGCAGCCCACAGGGTTCATCGAGTACGCATAGCGAACCGCCGTCGGTTGGGGAACGTCCGGGCTCGATACCACGACCGTGTCGCCTTCGATCACCGCCTCGGCCCAATGCCATTTCTTGTCTTCACCGGCGATGGCAAAGCATTTCAACTTGCCGCCGCTGTCTTCGACCGCTGGGTCACGGCCTTGCTTCTTGCCGACCATCAGGCCGCCGCCGACGGCGTCGAAGGAGACGCGGATCTTTCCCCCTTCGACCTTCATCGACTTGTACAACGGCCCGCTATAGACCAGGTCCTTCTTGCCGTAGTCGTCGTGCAGAGACCAGACGGCCAAGCGCTCGCCCACGTCAAACTTGTTTTTGGGGTGGATGTCGCCCGGGTTGTCTGCGTCGGCAAGGTCGATCGCCACGGCCATGCCCGTATGGGGAATCTGCAAACTCTGGGATTGCGCCATACGGATTTTGGCCCAGCCGTCGCCGCCGGCCGGGTCCTGGTTCGGCTGCTGGAAGTTGGCCAGTTGCACGAAGTAGAACGGGAAGTCTCCCTGGTTCCACACTTTCCGCCAGCCGCCAACCAGGGCCCGCATCTTGTGGTAATACTCGTCGCCCTCGCCGCCGTTGGATTCACCCTGATACCAGAGCGCACCCTTGATCGCAAATGGCACGATAGGATGGATCATGCCGTTGTAGAGCGTCGTGGGGAATCCGGCGTCCGTGAGGGGATTATTGGGAAGTATCGGCTGGGCGGGGATCTGGCCGTTGGGCGTAGCGAGCGCAGCCCTGGCCTCGGCCACCCACTTCTCCACCTCAGGCAATTTCTTCTCCATTTCGCTGCGGTACGCCTGCACATTTCTCTTCATGTCGCTCAGGACGTTCGCCAGTGGCGGTTCCATGCGAAAGCCGCAGAGGGGGATCCACGGCTCGATCCGCGTGCCGCCCCAGTTGTCGTCGATCAGGCCGATAGGCAGGCCAGTTTCCTTCTGGATGCGGCGGGCGAAATAAAAGCCAACGGCGGTGAAGCCCGATGCGCTGGCCGGAGTACAGACTTCCCAGCGACCGGGGACGTCGCGGTCGGGCCGGCTCAAGGCACGGTGGTCGAGCTTGATCCGCCGCAGGGTCGGGTAATCGGCCTTGGCAATATCCTGGGGGGCATTGGCGCCGCCCAAACCAAACTCCATGTTCGACTGCCCGGAGCAGACCCAGACATCGCCCACCAGCACGTTTTTGACGGTCAAAGTGTTCTTGCCGCGGATCGTCAGATCCTGGGCTTTGGGGTTGGCTGGCATTGCAGGAAGCTTGACGATCCATTTGCCATGGTCATCGGCTTGGACCGAGGCCTGGGCATTGCCGACTTTTACAGTGACGGTCTCGCCCGGGTCGGCGGTGCCCCAAATCGGCACGGCAATCTCGCGCTGGAGCACCATGTTGTCGCCAAAGAGGTTGGAGACACGAACGTCGGCCCGGGCCGTTGCGAATCCAACCAAGAAGATCGTTAGGACAAGGGTAATGCGTTTCATGACGTGCTCCTGAGGTAGTGATTTCCAGCCTAAACGACGCCGACTCGGGGCCGGTGGGGCCGATTCACGGGGGCATTGCCTCCGCGGAAGCGACCCAGACCCCAACGCCGGCGCGACGCCATCCAGTTTCTTTGCCGCTCTTGGCGTTGTCAAGCGCCCCCCGAGAAGTTTCCGGCATCTCCGCGGCAACGGCGCCCCTGCGCCCGATGGGTTCTCGCATCTCAGCCGCCCTGTTGCCGTTAGTATTTCAGCGCGTTGCCCAATTGTGCCCCGTTGGAGTATATTCATTAGCAGGGCCTACACACGGCCTCAAAGTCCCCGACGGCAACTTTAGCCAGAAACTCGTGAGATGTGGGGCACTTCTCGCGTTTGAGTTGCCTCGTAGAGGCTTAGAATGCAGACGATTCCTGAAGCACTAGCAATTGCCGTCCGGCACCATCAGGCGGGGCGTCTTCACGCTGCCCACCATATCTATGAGCAGATCCTCGCGGTCGCCCCGGATCAGCCCGACGCCCTGCACCTTCTGGGCGTAGTTGCTTTCCAAACGGGCAAGCACGAAATGGCCATCCGCTATATTGGGCGCGCGGTCCAATTGCAAGGGAATGCGGCCATCTACCACAACAACTTGGGGGAGGCCTATCGTGCGGCAGGCAGGATTCCCGAAGCGGTCGCCTGCTACCGCCGCGCGGTGGAACTGCAACCGGACTATGCCGAGGCGCACAACAACCTGGGCGTAGCCTTGACGCGCAAGGCAAGCTGGACGAAGCAGTTGCCTCTTGTCGCCGCGCGTTGGCACTGAGACCCGAGTACGTCGACGCCCACAACAACGCGGGCAATGCGTTGAAGGAACAGGGAAAACCGGAAGAAGCCCTCGCCTCCTACCGTCGGGCGCTGGCTTTGGACCCCAACTACGCCATGACCCACGGCAACCTCGGCAATTTGCTCAGGGAACAAGGGAAGCTGGACGAAGCGGTCGCCGCATCTCGCCGGGCGTTGGCCCTCAAGCCCGACTACGTCGAGGCATACAACAACTTAGGCAATGCCTTGAGCGACCAAGGGAAGCAGGAAGAGGCAATCGCCTGTTACCGCCAGGCGTTGGCCCTCAAGCCCGACTATGCCGCGGCCCACTCCAATCTGGGAGTTGCCCTTCAGAAGCGGGGGAAGGAGGACGAAGCGCTGGCCTGTTACCGCCAGGCGCTAACCGCGGACCCGAACATGGTCGTGGCGCAGTGCAACCTGGGCAATGTGCTCAGGGACCAAGGCAAGCTACAGGAGGCGATCGCCTGTTACCGCCGCGCGCTGGAGTTGCAGCCGGACTATGCCGAGGCGCACAACAACCTGGGCCTGGCGCTGAAGGAGCAGGGCGAATGGGAGGCGGCCGTCGCCTGCTATCGCCGGGCCTTGATTCTGCGCCGGACTTCGCCGAGGTCCACAGCAACTTGGGACTGGCCTTGCAGGCCCAAGGGAACCTGGAGGCGGCAGTCGCCTGCTACCGCCGGGCGATCGAACTAAGACCGGGGTTTGCCGGAGCCCACTACAACCTGGGAGTCGCCTTGGAAGAGTCGGGCGACCTGCAAGGCGCAGCGGATTCCCTGCGGGCCGCGTTGGAACGCGATTCCCGCTTTGCCCTCGCCCACGCGAAACTGGCCGAGTTGCTAGGCCGAGACTTGCCGGAAGACGACCTGGCGACGCAGCGCGGCTTGCTGGAAGCGGAAGGCCTATCGGACAATCAACGGCTGTCGCTGCACTTCGGCTTGGCCTCCGTGATGGATGCCAGAGGCCGGTACGTCGAGGCTGCCGAACACCTTTCCCGCGGCAACGCATTGCAACTGACCGAGTGGCGCAAGCGGGGCCAGCAGTACAATCCGCGAGAGGAAGCTGCCCGGGTTGAGCGGATGATTTCAGCATGTACGCCGGACTTTTTCCAGCGCGCCCGCGGCTTTGGGCTGGAAAGCGAATTGCCGGTGTTCGTCGTCGGGTTGCCGCGCTCCGGCACGACGCTCATCGAGCAGATCTTGGCCGGCCACTCCCAGGTCTTCGGCGCGGGCGAGACCACGCTGGCCCGCGACACGCTGGCCGCGCTTTTCGGACCGGCTATCGACCCCGACGGGGGTTTCCGCGGTCTGGAACGCGAGGCGGCGCAGTCAATGGCTTCGCAGCACCTGCAGAAACTTCGATCGTGGAACGGCACGGCGACACGCATCGTCGACAAGATGCCGGACAACTACCTCCATTTGGGGTTAATGGCGTGCCTATTTCCGCAGGCGAAATTCATTCATTGCCGCCGCGACCTGCGCGACGTGGCCGTCTCCTGCTGGATGACGCATTTCCGCGAGCTTCGCTGGGCCAATGACCCGCGGCATATTGCCTCGCGGTTTCACGATTATCAACGGCTCATGGAGCACTGGCGGAAGGTCTTGCCCGTTCCCTTGCTGGAAGTGGACTACGAGGACGTGGTGGCCGACCTGGAGGGCGCATGCCGGCGCCTCGTGTCGTGGTGCGGTTTGGAGTGGGAGCCAACGTGCCTGGAATTCCACCGACTGAAACGGCCGGTGAGAACGGCCAGCGCCGTCCAGGTCCGGCAGCCGATCTACGGGACTTCCGTGGGCAGATGGAAGCACTACGAGCAGGCCCTGGATTCGCTGTTCACCGCGATTCGACAGTGCATCGGGCAGTTCCCGACGGTTCAATGAGGCGCATCGGCGGCTGTCAACGTGCGTTCCGCTACCCACGAACATGCACTGTCGTTTAGGTGCTTGGGCAACGTCTGGCGCGATTAGCGCAGCTCGTTCGTTAGTAATTCGACGGCGAGGCGATTGCAGTCGTCCGGCGATTGGGGATTGATCCGCTGGAAGTCCGGCTGCCGGGAAATTTGACCGGCGACCAGGACCCAGTCGCCTTTGCGGTCGCAGACAATAACCTGGACGCTGCCGACTACCGTCTTGCCATCGGGGGTTCGGCCGATGCCGTAATCGGCAAGCAGGGCATAGTCGGCTGTGGCGGGGATCTTTCGCACAAAGTCCTGGAACGCCCGAGCGATGTCCCAAATGATCCTCGTCTGATTTGTGCTGGGTTTGATCGTCAACTTCACGTCCGTTCCGCGCGCGCGAGCGTGGCCGAGGCCGTCATGCGTGAGCATTGTCGACAGTCGATCTGCCGCCTTCGCATCGTTTTTCCCCGAGACGCGAACACTCGCCAAGACATCAAACGCGCTGCCCCAGGCCGGCCATGACTACATGGTGCCGCCAAGGACTGAGGAGCGGACCTCCGGCGCAGACGCACCGAGCAATCTCCGGCTGTCTCTGCTCGGCGTTCCGGTCTCGTCCGAGCCCCGGAAAATCGCTGCGAGGAAAAAAACACCAGCCTATTGCGTTCCTAATCCGCGCCCGACTATACTTATAGTCGGGAATCGATCGTCGGGAAACGGGGAAACGCATGGCTCTTCTCGACTGGCAAAACCTGATTTTCTTGCTGCCCATGCTGGCGGCCCTGGCCTATACCCTGCTCATGGCTTCCGGCTTGGGTTTTGGCGAACATGGCGTCGCGGTAGACCACGACATGGCCCTGGGTGTGGACCACGACGTGAACGCTGGGGCCGCGCACGACCTGCACACGGGCAACGATGGGGGCCATTCGGGCTCGCTGGCGAGGCTGCTGGGCCTGTTCGGCGTGGGCAAAGTTCCCCTCTCGATCCTCATTCTCAGCGCCTGTTTTCTCTGGGGGGCCGTCGGCCTGGCGTTGAACGTCTGGCTTGGCACCGAAGATATGTTTCGAGTTTCGGGACTGGCGGCGTTGGCGGCCGTCGTGGGTACCCGCTTGCTGGCCGAGGGACTGTCTGCGCTCATGCCTGGCGAAGAATCCTACCATACGCCCAAGGAGGAACTGGTGGGGCTGGTGGGCGATGTCCTGTACGAAGTCACGCCGACCTCCGGCGCAGTGCGGTTGCGGGATCCCACGGGCAACCTGCTCGACCTGGATTGCCGCATCCACGCGGGCGACTGTGTCAAGGCCGCCCAGCGCGTCGTGCTCGACGAGTACGACCCCGCCGCGGATCTCTTTTATGTGCGAATGTGCAACCAATGATTCTTCAGCAGCAAAGGTAAACGTAGCATGAACCACAGCGAATCGATGACGGCATTTCTGGTCGTGGGGCTCCTCGTGGGACTGGCGATGATCGTGGGCCCGTTCTTCGTTCCGGCGATTCCCCCGGCCTCGCAAGTGACGCTGGCCGGCTTCGGCGCAGCAGTGGCCTTGCTCTTCGGCATCCTCGTGGTGGTCACGCGGCTTTACCACAAGACGGCGGCCGACGAGGCGTTCGTCCGCACGGGCGTGGGCGGCAGGCGGTGCATCATCGACGGCGGCGCGATCGTCATCCCCGTCGTCCACGAGATCATCCCCGTATCGCTGCGAACCTTCAAGCTGCAGATCGACCGCACGGGCCCGGATGCCCTGATCACGGCCGATTTCCTCCGCGCTGACGTGAAGGCCGTGTTCTACATCCGCGTGCAGAAAGAGGAAAAGGCGATCGAGCAGGCGGCGACATCGCTGGGCGCCATCCTGGGCGATGCCCACAGCGTGCAAAACCTGATCCAGGAGAAACTGGTCTCCGCGCTGCGGACGGTGGCTGCCACGCAGACGCTGCACGCCCTGAACGCCAAGCGGGCGGAATTCGCCGAGGCCGTGCAGAAGATCGTGGCCGAGGATCTCAAGCCCAACGGCCTGACGCTAGAGTCCGTAACCATCTCCAGTCTCGATCAGGCCCCGCTGGAATCGATGCGGCCCGAGGAGAACGTGTTCGACGCCGAGGGCGCACGCACAATCGCCGAGAAAGTGCAATCGCAGCGGGTGGCGCGGAACACCATCCAGCGCGAGGCCGACCAGAAGGTCAAGGAGCAGGACGTTCGCACCACGCAGTACCTCGCCCAACAGGACATCGTCGAGGCCAAGGCCAAGGCCGACGCGGAATCGGAAATCACCATGAACCGCGCCCAGGCTGAGCAACGGGCCAAGACGTTGGCCGCCGAGCAGGCCCGGTTGGCGGGCATCGCCGCAGGTGGAGTCCGAGCGGCAGATCGAGCTGGCCAAGGTCGAGCGGACCAAGCTCCTGGAAGTGGCCGACCAGCAGCGCGAGCAGGCCAAGGACGTGGCCGGCGTGGAGAAACAACGGATGGTCGAGTTGGCCCGTCGCGCCCAGCAGATCGCCATTGCGGAGGCGGAGAAGAACCGGGCCACCGCGGAGGCTATGCAGCTTGCCGCCCAGCGGGAGCGAGAGACGGCCGCTCAGCAGGTCAAGACGGTCGAGGTCAAGCTCACGGCGGAGCGGGAGAAGGAGAAGGCGGTCATCGCCAAGCAGGCCCAGGTCGAGCAGCAGAAGATCGAGCGGCAGATGGAGGCCGACGTGGCCGCCTACGCCCAGGTCAAGAAGGCCGAGGCCGAGCAGACGGCCGCCGACAAACAGGCCCGCGCCAGGTGGCCTTGGCCGAGTCCGAAAAGCAGGCCAAGCTCTTGGAGGCGGAAGGCGACCAGGCCTTACAGATGGTGCCCGTCAGCGTGGCCCGCGAGCAGGTCAACGTCGAGGACGCGCGAGTGACGGTCAAGATCCGCGACCTGGAGGGGCAGTCGCGTTTCGAGAGCATCGCCCGCGAGCTCCAGGTGCAGCTTGCCACGATCGAGGCCGAAAAGGAGGCGAAGATCGCGGCAGCCAAGGCCATGGGCGAGGCGATGTCCAAGGCCAATCTCACAGTCTGGGGCGATCCCGGGGCGTTGGAACGGGTGACCTCCGCCTTTTTCAAGGGGCAGGCCATCGGGGCCTTCGGCAATGGGCTCAGCCGTTCGCTCTCGCCCGAGTTGGCGGAGTTGGTGAAGCGGGCGACAGGCGTCGAGCTGGGTGGGCACAACGGAGCGGAACCGGTCGTCGAACTTGACGGGAAGGCTCGCTCGGAGGCGTGAGACGGGCGGCGACTGGAGCGACTAAGGGTCGAGATATCTATCTCGGTCTGTCGTACATCGCGAAAAGTTCGGCGCCGGCCGAAGTCAATTCTTCATCGGCAGTTGCACCGCCATCGGTTTCGGAGCCGCAGGCATGTCGGGGGCCTTCAACATTCACTCGGCTGCAAGGAACGTGCGTTCTTCGCAGGGAATGCGGCAAGATCGAAATCTCAGTACGGTCCAATCACCTCGCCGCCAGCCCGAGTGAACAGGGCCGAAAGCGTCTTCGCATCGACGCCCGCGCTCAGGAATCGCACCGACCCATCGCAGAACGCGGTAATGAATCCGTCCTGCTGCGGGCTTCCGATGCCCGTCTTGGGATCCTTGGGATCGAAGGCCAAGTCGTCCGGCCTGGTCCAGACGACGGCGTGCTGGTCGTCCACCTCGACCAGCATGATCGTATTCGAAAGTCCGTCTTTGACGTCCTCGACCTTCGGCTCATCGCGGCCGGACGAATAAATCGCGCCATTGCCGACGGGCACCAGGTAACAAGTCTTTCCCTTCTCGGCCTTTGTCCCGAGCGATTGGTACACGGTTGGCATCCTCTCGATGAGCGTCTTGTTATGCGGACTGTCCCACGGTTCGTTGAGATGGAATTGCTCGAAGAGCCGCTGCTGGTCGATGAAGGGCAAAAGGTAAACCCGCCAACTCAAGAGCGGCTTGCCGTCGGGGCCGAAACTTGACGCCGCCGGGAAGTGTCTGTGCGAACTGTTGTAGTCGTGCATGGCAAGGACAATTTGCTTCGCATTGTTCATCGACTGCGCCTTGTAGCCCATGATGCGCTCTCTTGCGAGCGACGCCTGCAGACCCGCAAACAGCGCGTCGATCCCAGCGGTCTTGGCGTCCAAGCTGAGCTGCAACCGGTCGCTTTCGAGCTTGGGCGTAAGCAGAACAACCAGCAGGTCGAACTGTGGCACGATCTTGCGGACCTCTACCTGTTGGCTGGCCAATCTCAAGATGTCTGTCCATTTCTTGTGGAGGGCTGCGGCGGCCTGGGCGTCTTGCGACTTGATGACCGCATGCAGCGACAGGGGTGGCGACAAGTCGATCCCGAGGGCTGCCCAGGAGACGCCTTGGGTCAGAATGCTGCTTGGACCGCCGCCGATCTGTTGGGGCAACTGCGGCATAAGCTCTTCGATGACGCGACGAGAATAGGCCGGAGGAATCAGCACCGCCTGGACCGTGCCCGAACCGGCCGCCTCGAAGGCCGCGGTCAGTTCTGGACGTGGCGACGAGCGGATCTCCAATGGCCGCTTGTCCGTCAACGGCAGGCGAATCACCAAGGCGTCGCCGACCCGCCGCCCGGCCGCGGGCGGGATGTCCAGGGCCGCGCGAACGGATTTTTCGTCCGCGGCGACCGGAAGCGGAAGGATCGCCAGTATTGTTGGGTAAGGGCCCGGGCCGCCGAGCGACACGGTGAGGTAGACGTCCTTGACGCCAGCTTGGATCAATTGACCGATTCGCCTGGCAGCCTCTGCTTGGAGATGGCCGATATTACGCTTCGCATCAGGAGCGAGCCGAGCGAGCGTCTCGGCAAGCGGTCCGATGGCTACGCGCGAAATATCGACGTGCGCGACGGCCACCGTCATGTCATTGACATACGGCGCAATTAACCTGGCCCGTGCGGCCGCGTCGGACGGCTCTCCGGCAAAGGTTGAATTGGATGCGGCGAGCACCGCAAGGAAAATCGCCAATGGGATTGATCGTTTCATGGTTGGTCTCCTGAATGAATAATTGATGCGGTTGGATAGGACAATTCTTACGCCCTTATTTTTCCTTTCTGGCCAGCGTAATCTCGCAGTTCCACGGCAAACCTCGGGGGCCGTCCTCTTCGCAGCCCAGCACTGCCGTTTCTCCGTCGCGGCGATAAGCGAACGGCTTGCCGTCGAAGGGGTTGACAGGCACCGGCACTTCGCTGATTTCGCTGAGCCGGTCCGGCAGTCGGCCGTGGACCGCCGCATACAGCCGCAGGGCCTCCAAGACTCGCACCTGGGCCACACGCCAATTGACCCGCGTTTCGCTCTGCTTGACTAACGACACAGCCGGCAGCAAGTTGGTGGCAATCGGAATGACCTCGCTCTCGGCGGCAACCGCTTCCTTGAGGCGTCGCCCGGACTCTTCGATTCCCTTGCTGCCTTCCGCATACGGCATGAAGAGCCACTTGAATTCATCATCCTTGAGCTCGTCGTACCTATGCAGCGTGTAGAGCAGGACCACCTGGGCCACAGGCATCGCCTCGACTTCGGCGGTCGATCGCCCGTGTTTCACGAGGTACCGCTTCGCCTGAGGATACCCTTGCAGTGAGAGTGCAATCATCAAGGGCTCGTCGTCCGCCTGAGGGTTAAAGGTACTTTGATGAAGCATGTCGATGAGTTTCAGCAACATCTGCCGCCACTGCTCGGATGGCAGTTGTTTCTTGTCCAAGTCCTGCAGATCCGGGAACTCGAGATACAGGCTGTAGGTCTCTGCGTCGAATGCCGTACGGAAATCGACGAGGGGGCGGGGAAGCGTGCTGAGAGCCCAGTAGACGTTTGGGCTGCCAGGCTGTTGGACCATATCGAGGACGCGATCGATCATCATCGAAGCGATGGACGCCCCGACCAGGGCATGGATCAAGGTCGGCCCCTTGGCCACATCCCGCGCCAAGGCGAAGCCGGTTTGCAGGGAACGCACCGCCTGGTCATATTTCCCTCTGGCCGTCTCTAGTCGCGCCTTAGCCGACAGCAATCGCCCGTATGTGCGTGTCTGCGACACCTCAGGGAGGAGCATCGAGATGACGCCGCCGTCATGGATTGGCAGTTCCCAATCGCACGACTCGAACCGTGCGGCGTGGTCCATATCTGCAAAAATAAAGGAGTTGCCGATCTCCTTGGGGCGAGATTCCTTTTCGCGCGGGTCGCCCAAAGGGACCTCCATCCATTTCTCAAACTTTTCCCATTCGCCGCCCGGCTTGGTAAATTCCGTAAAGAAGGCGGTCCGCTCCGCGGGGAGCCGGTTCCACCAGACTGCGGCATTGCCCGGCCGAAGCTCAAGGAAGGTGGGCAGGAAGCGATATTTGAGCGCGGGCCGGGGCTCGGCGGCCGGATAGAGCACAATCGGCACACTCTTCGCCGAGTCCGGCTTTTCTGCTTTCGCCGGCTGCGACCATAACATCGAGATCTGGCCGAGGACGGCCGCCGGCATGAGGAAAATTCCCAGTGCCATAGCGATTCCGAGACGAACTTTCATGATCTGGTTCCTGAAGGGTTTCGTAGCATGGGAGTGGAAAGACCTTGCCGCGGGCTTTCATCTCCCTCTTGTTCCAACAAACGTTTCAATTCTTCGCCAGCCGTTGCGGGCTCCTTGTCGACGCGGCCGGCCACGGAGGTTTCCGGTGCCCACAACTTCCATGACTCTAAACCATGCAACAGCACCTGCTTGCGGAGTTGAGGGTACGAGGGCTCGCACTTCTTGTTGACGTCGGGCTGGGGGAAAAGCATCAACGCCAACCAGTCCGGCACGGGCGCTGCGACCACCGGAGAGAAGCTCCCTTCTGCCTCTGGGAGAGGGGCAGCCGGCGAGGGCGAATAGTTCCCCTCTCTCTTTGGGAGAGGGGCAGGGGGTGAGGGCGTCGTAACGATCCGTTCGACGATTCGTTCGGATACTTGGGGGGCCGGCCGGATGGCCAGCGCCAACAGAAGCGATGCGGCGATGCCGGTCATCGCGGCAAATGCTGTGGGCCAGGCCCATGCCGCTCGACGCCACGGCCGGCCGACAGGGCAATGTGGTGCGGCAGTCCCGGCTGCCGTGGCGGGCGAGACGCCCGCACCACCCGTGCCAATCCCAATCTTCGACTCGGCCGACGCTTGCCCCGCAAGGAACATCAGGCGGTCGCGGTTGAGCCGCTCGGCCCGCGGCACCAAGGCAGCCAGTGCGGTCTCCAGTTCGCTCAGTTCGCTACCGTCGTCTTTGGGGTGTTCTTCTCTGGGCATTTTTCACCTAACCTTTCTCGCAATACAGCCAGACCTTGCTGATACCAGCGGTGGGCGCTGCTGGTGGAGCAACCGGTCACCTCGGCAATCTGCTCGAACGATAGCCCGCCCCACAAGCGAAAGACGATCGTCTCACGCTGCTGGACGGGCAAGCCAGCCAGGGCCCGGGTGGCCTCCTCCGCATCCAGGCGGTCCGACTCCGACGGCTGGAACCACGGTTCGGCGTGCAGGGCCACGGCCGTCTCGTGCCGGGTTCTTCGCCCGGCGGATCGCAGCGTGCTGATCGCCCCGTTGCGGACCACCTGGTAGAGCCACGCGACCATGTTTTCCGGCCGAACCGCCTGGCGGACTAGCAACACCAGGGCGTCTTGCACTACATCCTCGGGCGTGTCGCACCACTGCCGGGCATAGAGCACCAGCCCGCGGCCGTGCTCGTCCAACAATCGCGACAGTTCTTCCGGACCGATCGAATTCATCAGGCTCGTTCCCCGCTGGCCTCATAGATTAGACGCCGGTCGCCAGCAGATTTCCCACTATTATCCTGGATTTCTCACGGCCCGTGAATGCTCGCAATTGACAATGCCAGAAAATTTGTCGAGAATAGGAAGCATCGACCGTCTAGAGTGGGCTGGCAGCCACTTCGTGGAAAAGGTCCTCTAACCATCACGCATTTGGGGTGTCTTATGAGATCCAAGTTGAACCGTCGTGACTTTATCGCTCAGTCCGTCTCCGCGTCGGCCGGTATAACGTTGGCCGCGTCTGCCGGCATGACCGCGGCCGCACAAGCCGCCGATGTCCCTTCCGGCAAGGAAAAACCGGCGAAACCAGTCCCGCAAGAGCAAGCGGTCATCGTGGGCTCCAAGAACACGCTTCCGACCGGCAAGATCGGCAAGCTCACGCTGAGCCGCCTCATCTCTGGTGGCAACCTCATCAGCGGCTGGGCCCACTCGCGCGACCTGCAGTATGTGCCCTCCCTCATGCGGGCTTACAACACTGAAGAGAAGGTCATCGACACGCTCCAATTGCTTGAAGAGCACGGAGTCAACGCCATCATCGCCGATCCTGCCAAGAAGTGCATGAACGTCTTCGGACGCTACTGGAAGCAGCGCGGCGGCAAAATCCAGTGGATCGCCGAAGGCCACCCGGACCGCGGCGACTGGAAGACGAATATCCAGCAGTCGATCGACTTCGGGGCATCGGCCATCTATATCCAGGGCGTGATCTGCGACAACTGGTACCTGGAAGGCAGTTTGGACCTGGCGGCCAAGTGCGTGGACTTCATCAAGTCGCAGGGAGTGCCCGCCGGCATCGGCGCCCACAAGCTCGAAGTCATCATCGACTCCGAGAAGAAGAACTTTGGCGCGGAGTTCTACGTTAAGACGCTCCACCACACGATGTACTGGTCCTCGCGGCGGCCCGATCAAACGGCCGACGTCGTGAAGAACCCGGCCGACAACTACTGGGACCTGGCCCCGGAAGAGACGATCGCCTTCATGCAAACGGTCAAGAAGCCGTGGATTGCCTTCAAGGTACTGGCCGCCGGCGCAATCCAGCCACGGTCGGGCTACAGCTATGCCCTCCGCAACGGCGCCGACTTCATCTGCAACGGCATGTTCGACTACCAGGTTGCCGACAATGTGGCGCTGATCAAGGAACTCTTGCCCAGGATGCAGCGCCGGAAGCGCCCCTGGATGGCATAGTCCGCCTGTAATTGCCGCCGCCGTCCAGCAAGCTTCGTGAAAGGGTTTCCCATGCCAACGGTTACTATTCTTGGCTGTTTTGTGCTGGTCGGCGCCGCTACCGCTGCCGACACGCCGGCGCCGGCGGCGGCGATGTGGACGAGCGATTCCAGCCAGTGGCAGCGTGTGCCCAACGCCGTCGATGCGCCGGTCGGCGGGGTCACGCTCGCAGCGGACGGGCTCTTCCGTGAAGCCATGGACAAGCACACCAGGTATCTCCTGGCCGATGCCAACGTGGACGACATGGTATTCCGCTTTCGCGAGCTGGCCGGAGTCAAAAAACCACCTGGAAAACCCCGTGGCTGGGAGAACATGTTCCCCGCCCACGCAGCCCAGTTCTTGATGGGCGCGGGGAATACGTTGCGGTGGAGCGAGAACGTGCAACTCCGGCAACGCATGAACCAGATAATCGAGGCCCTCAAAGCCTGCCGCACTGCCGATGGGATGCTGGCGGCCCCGGCCGGGGCTGGCGAGGAAGGCTATTCCTTCATGCTCCTGGCCCACGGGCTCGACGCGGCAGCCCAGGCGGGTAATCGCGATGCACACGAACTGCTGACCGCTTGGGCGAAGTGGTACCGCCAACGCGTTGACAAGGAGACGGCCAGCGATCCGCGGGCTCGTGCCCTGGGCGGGCAGAACTACTTCGCAGCGTCAGGGCTGATGCTGGCCCACTTCGCCCCCGGCGGTGTGGCGGCCGATGTGCTGGACGCGTACCAGCACGTCTATCCTGCCTGGATGCGACAGTTGACCGATCGTAACGCCGAAGGCATATGGAAATCGTGCCGCGGCCATCCTCATTCGGCTTACTGTTACGGATGGATCGGCTTCCTGGACATCTACCGTGCCACCAGCGACCGCCGACTGCTCGATGCGATGCTGGGCGGATGGGACCTCTACCACGCGCATTGGCTGCATCCGGGCGGGACGCTGGCGATCTGCGAAGGAGATCTCGCCTATCCGCCCAATTCGCTCTTCATCACACCACATGCCCACACGGGCGAGAACTGCTCAATGGTCTGGTGGGCTAAGTTCAACCAGAAGCTGCACTTGTTGTACCCAGAGGAAGAGAAGTACGTTGCCGATCTGGAAAAGGTGATCTACAACGTGGGACTGGCCAATCAAATGGGCGGGTCCATTTCCTATCACACGCACCTTGAAGGCCACAAGGACCATCCCGGAATTGAGCACACCTGCTGCGAAGTCGTCGGCACATATCTATACTCGACGCTGCCCGAGTACATCTATTCGATTGCCAAGGATGGGCTGTACGTCAACCTTTTCGAGCCCTCGTCGATCACCTGGACCAACGGCGGACGGACCTGCGGGCTGACTCTGACCAGTCGCTTCCCCTATCAGCCCGGCATATCGTTGCGACTGACGGTCGTCGCGCCGACAGCGATGAAACTCCGAATCCGGACACCGGGCTGGGCAATGGCAGACATGCCGATTCGAGTCAATGGGAAGGACGCCGCGGTCGGCAAACCGGGCACTTACGTGGTTTTGGATCGCACCTGGCGCAGCGGCGACATGGTGACGTTCGCCCTGCCGATCGGGTTTCGAGCAATCCGTTATCAAGGAGCGGACCAGGTCCCCGGGCAGCCTCGTTATGCGATTCTCTACGGTCCCGTATTGATGGCTGCCGTAGCGTCCCTCAATGACAAGAACAAAGTGGAACTTCCCGACTTCGTCTTCCTGGACGGGCAGAAAAAGCTGGACGAGAACAACGTCAAGCAGCTCAAGAAGTGGACCTATAGGGTGCGTATTGCCCATGATCCGGCCTCGCCCATGAATTGGTTGACTCCGAAGCCGGACCAGCCGCTGACCTTCTCGGTCATGGGTCAGGCGGAGCCGTATCTGAAACCATACTGGCAAGTGGATAACGAGAGTTTCACCTGCTATCCAGTAATTGAACGCCAAGGGTCGGAAAAGGGACGTCGAGATTGATAGGCAAGAGGGGTCCGTGGCAGCTTGGAGCTATTCCGCGGACCGCCTGAGCCATCGAGGGAGGAATGGTCTAGCACGTTCTCAATCGTGGAAACGGCCGCCTGCGTATGGCTTAAAGGTTGACGCTGGGGTCCCAGAAACCAATCGTGTGGGCCGGTCAAGTGCTGCGACTGGTCAGGCGTCACCGCCCGCCGGGGCCGGGCACGTTCGTAGTGCCCGGCAGCTTGTTCGCGGCCGCCTTCTTCTCGACGAATTCCAACTGGTCGAGGCTGTCGATGGTCAACGAATAAGTGATGAGACGGTTGCCGATGCCCCCGGCATTGACGTCTTGCTTCAGATTTCCCGCGACCCGAACCGTCTTCCCATAAAAGTAGGTCCGCAGATCCTCGACGCCAAGTTGCTTCAGGCGAGCTTCCACGTTCTCGGCCACGACGACCCGGAGGCGCGAGACGGCGAACTTTCCGTCCGCGGTCGGAACTCGCGAACGGTTCGTCGCCTCCTCCATGTCGAAGGGGGTACCACCGAGAGCGACTGCCCCGACCGTGAATTCGAGACGGACGTCGCCCGTGACTTGGTCCCCAAAGATTTGCTCAGGAGTCAGTATCTGCTGTCCCTTGGCAGGCTCAGCCGGCGATCCACCGAGCGTGGCCGCCCGCAGGCTGGCTTGGGACGGCTCAACAAAATCCCTCACTCGGAGATCGTAGCCGGTCATCGTACCGCTTGGTTGCATCACCACTCTCAGAGTGATCATGTCCAGGTTGGCGCGGTCGGCGGTAAAACTGACGACGACGCGCCCTTGACTCGACGGTTCGTCCTTTAAGGATGCGGAGACCAGCAACTTTTCTCCATCTTTGATCTGCAAGTCAACGCGACTGAAGTTCCTTAGTTCGCCCTTGGTCGGGAACTCAAGCTCAACTTCCACGGCCTTGGGGCCGGCCGGCTTCAACCGGATTTCCATGCCCAGCGTTTTTGCCCGCTCCTTGGTGATTTGTCCGATGGACATCAAGGCGTAGCACGGGCTGGAGGACGCCAAAAGCAGGGAATTCAGGACCGAGATGCTAAATATAGTATTAATTAGAGACTTTCGGGCAATGGGCATTGGTTTTCTCCACAAGGGGATCGTTGACGGTTAGTGTACTTCCGCAACCGATTGGACGCGCAGCCCGGCCGATTGGTTCCGCCGAAATTGCCCCGCATTGCAGCCGTGCTCCCGGATGAAAGCGGAGGATACTCGCCGTGGAAAAGTCTCAGCGGCCGCGCAACGGAAAGGGCTCCACCGCTGGCGCCAAGGAGAATTCCAACACCGCGTACCCGTCGATCTGGAAGTGCTCAACGACAATTTCCACGGTCTTGTCGGTCGAGAGCGTCAGTTTTCCGGTGTCGCGTGTGGGGCCGTGCCAGGCCCAGTTCTCGATGACGGGCTTGCCGTCGACGCTCACGCGAACGCCGTCGTCGCTCAAAGTGGTAAACTCCCAGTCGCCTTTTTTCAGGGGGAGACGCGTTCGCGCGATCATGCCGAAATGGTCTGCGCCGAGCCTGGCGGCCGTGACTTTCTCAGAGATGCCCAGATCGCTCGGCCCGCGCATCCCGTACTTGAAGGAAAGCTGGTCGACCTGGGCGGAGACCGCTGTGGGGCCCTCGGCCAGCTTGCGGTAGCCGGCGAGGTTCGTCCGCGGATCGACCGTCTTCGGCCAGTGGAAGAATGTTGCCTGCCACCGCGCGGCCACGAGCGTGCCCTTGATCTCGGCCAGGGGCTTGCCCGCCACCTGCACCTTCAGCACGTAGCTGCGTACGCCCGCCTCGACGGCCTCGATCGTCACCCGCGACTCGTCGGTCTTTCCCGGCACGGGCGAAAGCACGCCCCGCACCTTGTCGCCGACGGTCTCCGCCCGTACATCCGCCGCAGGCGCCTTGAGAACCTCGTAGGCGGCCGACATGCCCGCCGCTTTGACCAGGCGCACCAGCGGTGTGGCGTGGTCCCACGGCCCCCATTCCGTCATGATGATGTTCTGGCGGCCGCGGAGTTCCGGCCGCGCGCCGACAGGCCGGGTATTGCCAAAGACCTTAGAGACGGGCGTCGGCGGCGCCGAAACCACAATCTTTTCGTCGCGCTTGACCTTGTACGCCGGTTCGTCGATCATCGTCTTGGCCACGTCGATCAGCCGGTTGCGGCCGAGTATGACCTCGCCCGGCCCGCGGAAATGGAAGGCAAGTACGTCGCCGTGGAAAGTGTTGTCGGCGATGATCGAGCCGGTCGAGGCATAGCCGTTGGCCTTGGCCCAGTCTTTTTTCTCGAATTCCGGGTTCGCCCCTCCCCAAAGATGGACTCCGCACTGGTTCTTCGCGAACGAATTGCGGGCGATCGTATTGTCTCCGCCGTGATCGATATCCACTCCTCCCCGTTCGAGCCCGTAGCCCATCTCGCCGTTATCTTGGAAGTCGTTGCCGGCGATGAGTGTTTCCCGCGAGTAGCCGGCCCACACGCCGCAGATGGCGTTGCCGACGATGCGGTTGTTCAGGTATTTGTTGCCGAAGGAGAATGTGTTTTCAATGCCGTGGGCGGCGGCGTAGGAGAAATCGTTCCCCGCCAGCACGTTATCCGTGTTGCCGCGGCGCTTGTACCAGGCGAGGGGATGCTGGCCGACCTCACCCAGGGCCTCCCGGCCCGCGAATCCGAAGAAGCCGTCGCCCCCGTGGGTCGCGGAATTCTCGGCGAAGATATTCTCGTTGTTCTGCTCGAAGACGAAGATCCCGGCCGAGTCCTGGCCGCGGTTGTAGACGCCGTGGCTGTAGCCGCGAACGCAGAAATCGACGGCGTTGCGGCTGATGATGTTCCGCGTGCACCGCCAGAGGGCGATGCCCCAGCCGGAGTTGAAGGAGAAATCGTTGTCGTAGACCTTCGACCCGGTGACGCGGTCCAGGCACAACGCGTTCTGGCCGTGCCAGACACGCGAGTTGCGGACGGTCACTCCCGCCGAATCCTCGATATAGACGGCGGCAGCGTAGTTTTTGAGCCATTCCTTCTGGTCGTTGTTGTGCCCGAAGAGCCAGTCGCCTCCGTCCTCGGCCGTAGGCGTCGATTTCAGATAGGCCCTGCGGTTATCCGAGGCGTCGATGCCGTCGAGGACGAGGCCGTCGGCCCGACTCGCCCAGAGGCCGCACCAGAAGCCGCTCAGCCGCGCACCGCGGATGGTGACGCCCGTGTGGCCATTCACACGAATGCCGTAGCCCTTGTACTCATCGGGACGGGCGCCGGCTGGCGAACCGCGTAGGACCGAACCCTCGGCAAACTCGATCTCGATATTGGACGCCCCAATCTGGATCACGCCGTTGCCACCGGTGTCGGCAATCACCTTGCCCGGAGGAATCACCACCCGGCATGATTGTGAGATGACCGTATTGCCGGTCGCGAGCGCGAGCACCGGTCGGTTCGGCCTCGCGGCCGCGGCCAAGGAATGGACGACAAACGACAGAACGAACGCCGCAAGCAATTGAGAGAATCGCACGGGTAACCCCCATGATTTCAAGGGCTTGGCCGGAGAGAAAGCGAGCCACTGGTATGCATTGTACCAATACCCGCTGCCGTCGCCACCTGGCGGCAAAACGGCAAAAAGGGACGGATACGATTTGCCCGAACCGCCCGGAGGCGGTGCGCCATGCGCACATAGTCGCGGCACAAATCGTATTTGTCCGTTTTTCCCCCGGCCTTCAGCGAAGCGATTCTTCTGCCATATCGGGCCGGGCTTGGCCAACTGGCCTCACGCCGAAGGTGTCTACCCGCAATCGCCGGGCGAAATACCACCAGCCCAGCACAAGGCTTACCGTGCCTACCACGGACATGAAATAGGTGTAGTTTCGCAGGAAGTCGAGGCGGTTCATCCCGGCGTCGGCGAATTCTTTGTAGAGTTGCACAACGACCGAGCCCACGTAGCCGCAGGCGTCGGCCAGGGCGATGCCGAAGACAGCCGTGCCGACCCACCGCGTGGAAGCCATAAGCCGCTCGAAGAGCAGCGTGTTGTAGGGCACGTAAGCCAGGTAAGCCCCCAACCCCACGAGCACCATCCAACCGGCTCCCGAGACCAGCTTGTGATCCAGCAGCAGCGTGCTGGTGCCCAGGAGGACCGTGCCGGCGATCATTACGGCGAACGCCCACCATAGCGCGTGTCGATTGTCGCGCACGAGGTAAAGCGCCCCCATGACCACCAGCAGGGCAAAGCCGACCGTTGTTTCCGTGACACTCAGCAGCCAAGGCTGCTTGTCGTAGCCCAGCGTCTTGAGAATGTCTGCCTGGTAGTTGTCGCGGTAGTCGCGGTAGGCGGTAAGAAAGAAGTAAACGAGGCACAACAGCGCCATCCCTGTGAAAAAGTGAACGAGGAAGGCCAGGCGGTCCGTTGCCGTCATCGGCTGGCGGCGGACCCGCTCGGCGACGTCTGTGGCATTGGCCTGCGGCAAGCGGGTGAGCGTCCAGACCGAAACCAGCAGCAGCGGCAGGAAACAAAGGCCCGTCGCCGCCGGCATCCAACCCTCGCTTACCGCGAAGTCGCGCATCAGCCACAGTCCCACGCTCTTCACCACACCGCTGGAGACGATGAACGAGCAACTCATGGCGGCCAGGAGAATCTCCGTGGTGCGACGGCCTTCAAGGTACCACACGACCAACCCCCAAATCATCCCGAGGGGGACGCCGTTGAAAAAAATGGCCAGAACCTTCCAGGAGTTGGGCACCATCGCAAAGGCTACCAAGGCGACTTCCGAGGCCAGGATCAGGCCCAGGATGGTCGCCGCCCGGCGCGATCGGCCAGCCTCGGTGCAGACCTTTATCCCCAAGAACTTTGACAAGGCGTAACCGATAATCTGGCTGATCACCAGCGCCGCCTTCAGGTCGATGTGCCGCGAGAATAGCGAGAACTCGCCGACGTACGCCCCCGCCGCGAAGGGCTTGCGAAAGGCGTACATCGAGAAATAAGTTGAGAAGGCAGCGAGGCTGGCGACGAGGGTCAAAATCCACGCCGGCCCGCTGTCGAGCCAAGCCGTTAGCGGATGAGTCTTGCGGTTCATGCCAATCGCCATCTTGGTGTGGACGGGATTTAGCCCGTCCAATTTTGCCGTGACGCGCTAAAGCATTAGAACCCATCCTACGACTCAAAGCTCAAGGTTCTCCGCTGATTGTATTATCATTTCCGGACGGATACAATTCGCGGCGACCACATTCCCGCCAGTTCTAACCGAACGCTAACAGGCGTGGTGTAGAATCGGTCCTTCGGCTCGACTCGCCGCAAAAACCAAACGCCATGGATGAGCAAGTAAATCCTGACAAAAAAGTCCTCGACCGCAGTCGCTGGGTCACCGCCCTGTCGAAAATATCGGCAAGTCGGATTTTTGCCGTGGCCGAGCAGATGTGCCTGCGCTATCAGGCCGAGCACCGCCAGGTGCCGCAGGCCGGATTGGGCGTGGTGGCCCTCCGCGACGCGGTCGTGTACGAACCATTCTATTTGGGGGAGTTTCCCCTCTCGACCGCCCGAGTGGCCCTAACGGACTCCGAGGGCCGCATCGCGGAAGGCGCCGCCTGCGTCATGACCGACAACGCCCGGCTTGCCGCGGCGATGGCCGTGTGTGACGCCGTACTGGCCAGTCGCTGGCCCGGCTGGGAGGAGGCCGAGGCCTTGCTCCGCGAAGGGGCCGCGACGCTCGCCCGCGAGGCCCGCGTCCGCGGTTCGATGCTCCGCCGCTGTCGCGTCGATTTCTCGCTGCTCAATGCCGACGAGGAGACGTCTTCATGATCCATCTCGACCCTGTCTGGCAAGCCGACTGTCAGCGAGCCGTGTTTCGCGAGCTGCTGCAAGCGTTCAGTTACCCCGGCCGTGTCGTCGATTTGTCGCCGTCGATGGGCGAGAATCGGGCGGAACTGGCAATTCTGGCGGCCCTCCTGGACAATACGACCACTTTTTGCGATCTCCACTGTCGACTGGCGACCAGTGAGGTTGGCTTGCTGGGGGCGATTCCCGCCGCGGTATCAGAGGCCGCTTTCGTGCTCCTCGATGCTGCCATCGCGCCGCCCGATGACTTTCAGCCTTGCCTGGGGACCATCTATCGGCCGGAAGGGGGCGCGACGCTCGTGCTCAGCGGCCATGAAATCGGCAGCGGTCCTTCGTCGTTGGAGATTCGCGGGCCGGGCGTATTGGCCACCTGCTCCTTGGCGATTGACGGCTTTGATCCGCGGTGGTTCGAGCGCCGCGAGCGATGGGTGGCCGGCTTCCCCGTCGGAGTCGATCTGGTCCTTTGTGATCGCCGCCGGGCAGCCGCAATCCCGCGAACGAGCAGCGTTGCCTGGGCTCCGTCCATCCCGACAGCTCACGCTGCTGCGAAGGAGCGGGCATGGGCTATGTAGCCATCAAGGGAGGGGAGCGGGCGATCGCCGAGGCGAGCCGCCTGCTGGAGTTCCTCCGCGCCGCGGCGCGGAGCACGACGAGCGCCCGCTGGAACTCGCACAAATCGAGCACCAACTGCACTTCCTCCACAGCGCCGTGATCAGCGAAGGGGGCATCTACGATCCCGAGTTGACTTCGTTGGCCATCAAACAGAGCCTTGGCGATCCCACGGAAGCGGCGTTTTACCTTCGCGCGTACTGCTGTACCCGTTCGCGGCTGGCGGAGACCCCGCCCCTGGACACGGCAAAGATGCGGCTCATCCGCCGCATCAGCGCCGCCTTCAAGGAGGTGCCCGGCGGTCAGATGCTCGGTCCCACGCCCGATTTCAGCCAGCGGCTGTTCAATCTCGATCTGATCGACGAGTCACCGCAGGCATTCCGCAAAATCTTCGATTGCTGGATGGGCGAGATGAGCGATGAAGAGGCGCCGGCGAGCGTGCCCAAAGTCCTCGACTTTCTCGCCGCGCAAGGGCTGCTCCATCGCCCGCCTCCGAGCGATCGGCCGCCGCTGGACATCACCCGCGAGCCGATCGTCTTTCCGTTGCCCCGTTCCGCCGCGCTGTCCATCATGGCCCGGGCGCAGCAAGGCTCGATTCTGGCCATGGCCTACTCGAACATGATCGGCTTCGGCGACGATCACCCGGTTGTCGCCGAGCTTCGCGTCGGCTACCTGCCGGTCGAATTGCCGCACCCCGTGACGGGCGAGATGATCGAGGTCGGTGAAGTGCTTATGACCGAATGCGAAATTGTCTGCGAGACCTTCCACGCAGAGGAAGGGCAGGGGCCCACCTTCGGCCTGGGCTACGGGGCCTGTTTCGGTCACAACGAGCTGAAGGCCATCGCCATGTCGATCCTCGACCGCTCGATTCAGTTCGGGAAGGACCATGGCCCGCGCCAGCCCTCGGAGGACGCCGAGTTCGTGCTCATGAACATCGACGGCGCCGAATCGATGGGCTATTGCCAGCACTGGAAAATGCCGCACTACGTCACCTTCCAATCGGCACTGGACCGCATGCGCACGGCCCGACAGAAAAACGCGGCCGCGTCACAGGAGGACCGTCAATGATGGAGAAAGACTCCGATGAGCGTCGCCGCGGCTATGAGTTCGGCCTGATGGACCAGGTGGCCAAGAAGGAGATCCGCCGGGCCTGCCTTAAGGCCGTGTCGGTGCCCGGTTACCAGGTGCCCTTCGCCTCCCGCGAAATGCCCATGACCCGCGGTTTCGGCACCGGCGGCCTGCAGATTACGCTGTCGATTATCGGCCCCGACGACAGGCTCAAGGTCATCGACCAGGGCGCCGATGAATCGGTCAACGCCTGCAATATCCGCAACCTCGTTCGCCGCGTTTGCCCGGGCGTGGCGGCGACCTTGCGGACCGGCGAGGCCACGATCGTGCAGACGCGGCATCGCATCCCGGAAACTCCGATGGTGGAGGGGCAGATCCTCGTCTACCAGGTTCCCGTGCCCGACCCGCTGACCGTGGTGGAAAATCGCGAGTCGCGGCGCGTGGTGATGCACGCGGAGGCCGACTATTCGCGGCTTTACGTCAAGCTTTACGAGGACCTCGTGCATTTCCAGGAGATCACCCTCAGCAGTCGCTATCCGGTCCACGTGCACGCGCATTACATCATGGACCCTTCGCCCATCCCGCGATGGGACGTGCCCAAACTGCACCAGTCGCCTTGGTTGAATTTGTTCGGGGCGGGACGGGAAAAGAAGATCTACGCGGTACCTCCTTACACCGACGTGCGTCCTTTGGAATTTGACGACGTGGCCTTTCGCGTCGAGGACTTCACCGCTCCGGACGGCTCGCGGCGGACATGCTCCCGTTGCGGCAGTGCAACCTCTTATCTCGACGAGCTCTACGCGGTCGACGGCGGCACGGTATTCGCCTGCAGCGACACCGAGTACTGTGACCGGCGGCGGGAATCGAGCTCTACGGAGGTGCAAACATGATTGCCCCTCCCATCCTCGATGCCGCCGGCATCGTGAAGATCTACGGCCGCGGCTGCCCTCGCTGCCTCGCGGAAACCGGCGCGGAGGCTGGCGGAAACATCTGCCCGCGCTGCGGTTCCATCGTGGCCTTGGGCGGCGTGTCGCTTGCCCTCTATCCGGGTGAAATCCTGGGGATCATGGGCGAATCGGGCAGCGGCAAGTCGACCCTCTTGCGGATCCTCCATTCCAGCGAACCGCCCAACAGCGGCGCGGTCGTCTTTCGCGACGAGGGCGAGGAAATCGCCTTGCTCGAATTGGACGGCGCGTGCGCCCGCCGGCTCCGCGATCGCCGTTTTGGCTTCGTCCATCAGAACCCCCGGGCGGGGCTGAACTTCACCATTACCGCCGGCGGGAACATCGCAGAGCGCGTGCTCGCCCAGGGGCGGCGTCACTATGGCTTCATTCGCCAGCGGGCCACGGAACTGCTGCAACGGGCCGATTTTCCTCTCGCCCGCATGGACGAGACTCCCGCTGGCTTCTCCGGCGGCATGCAGCAGCGGGTGCAGATCGCCAAGGCCCTGGCCACCCAACCGCCGGTCTTGTTCCTCGACGAAGTCACTAGCGGGCTGGATCTTTCCGTGCAGGCTAAGATCCTCGACTTGATCCTCGAACTGCACCAGCAGTTGCGGTTGACGATGCTCGTCGTCACGCATGACATCGGCGTCGTCAAGCTGCTGGCCGCCCGCACGATCATCATGCGCTACGGACGCATCGTCGAGGCCGGCCTGACCGATCAGATCCTTGAAGATCCGCGGCATCGTTACACACAGGAGCTGATTAGCGCCGCCTTGTAGGAACCCGCCATAGCAATGACCGACGAACACGTGCTCGAAGTCCGCAATCTCAAGAAGACCTTTCGTCTCCACGAACGGGAAATGACCATCCGCGCCTTCAGCGGCCTGCGATTTTCGGCCTGCACCGGGCAGTTCACGATCCTCGTGGGGGCATCCGGCTCGGGAAAGTCCAGCGCCCTGAAATGCATCTATCGCACCTACCTGGCCGATGAGGGGCAGATCCTCTACACCGACGCCACCGGCACGACCGTGGACCTCGCCCGCGCCGCCGAGGAAACGATCCTCGCCTACCGCCAGCGGGAGATCCGCATGGTCAGCCAGTTCCTGCACGTCCTGCCGCGGCAGACGGCCGTCGACGTGGTGGCCCGCGTACTCGTGCCGCCGGGTGGCAGTCTCGACCGCAGCCGGGGCGAAGCCCGCGCCATGTTGCAGCAACTCGGCCTGCCCGAGCGGCTCTGGAACGTGCCGCCTTTCACCTTTTCCGGCGGGGAGCGCCAACTGGTGAATCTCGCCCGCGCGCTGGTCCTGCGGCCCCGGTTGCTGCTCTTGGACGAGCCGACGGCCAGCCTCGACCCGGCCTCGGCGGAGCAGATCGTGTCGGTCATGGAAGGACTCAAGGGGCAGGGCGTGGCCATGGTCGGCGTCTTCCACAACCGGGCGCTCGTTGACCGCCTGGCCGATTTTCGCATCGAGTTGACGGGCGGCGTCGTCTGGCACGACGCGGTAGCACCCTCCCCTGCAGACCTGACTTTGCTGAATCAGTAGCCGTGAAAACTTATATTACCTCCGCCCGGCTCGTGCTTGACGATCAAACCGTCGATGGCGGTGCTTTGTGCATCGACGGCGAAATCATCTCGGCCGTCTGTCCGGCCTCCACACCCCGCGACGCCCGGGAAATCGACCTGCAGGGGTCGATCCTCATGCCGGGCCTCGTCGATATCCATTCGGACGACATCGAGATCCAGGTCGAGCCCCGCCAGTCGCTGCGTCTACCGTTACCATTTGCCATTTTCCAGATGGACCGCGGTGCGGCCATGTCGGGCATCACCACGATTTACCCGTCGCTCTCCTTCTGCGGCAACGAGGCGGGCCCGCGATGCGACGAGAACGCCGCAGAGATCGTTCGCGCGATTCACGACATGCGGGACTGCCTCCTGGTCGATCACCGTCCGCATTGCCGCTTCGAAGTGACCAACGAGCCGGCCCTGCCGCTCATCGAGGCGCTAATTGCCGAAGGGGCCTGCGGCCTGGTCTCGCTCATGGACCACACGCCGGGCCAGGGGCAGTTCCCTACGTCGGAATCCTACCGCCGCTACTACCAGAAGCGCTATGGCCACGACGAGAAGTACGTCGACGTGGCGCTGGCCGAGAAAATGGAGGGCGCTCGCCGCTCCATCGAGCGGATTCACCGCCTGGCCGAGCGGACCCGTGCCGCGGGCTTGCCGCTGGCCAGCCATGACGACGACCACGCGGACCGTGTGGAATTGATGCGAGAAGTGGGTGCGACGATCTCGGAGTTTCCCCTCAACCTGGCCGCCGCTGCCACCGCCCGGGCACGCGGCCTGCGGACGGTCTTCGGCGCGCCTAATGTTTTTCGCGGCGGCAGCCAGGGTCATGGCATCCGGGCGATCGACGCCATCGCCGCCGGCCATGCCGACGCCCTGGCCAGCGACTACCTGCCGGCCAGCATGGTGTCGGCAGCTTTTCGCGTTGCCGCCGACTGCGGCTTTCCCCTTCACCAGGCTGTGAAGTTGGTCACCGCGAATCCGGCCGAGGCCGTGGGCTTGGCTGACCGCGGTCGACTTGCCGCCGGTTTGCGGGCCGACCTGGTTGCCGTCCGCCACTTTGCCAACCGCCCGCAAGTTGTCCGCACGTGGAGCCGCGGACGGCTGGCCTACGCGGCGGACTATCCCAGATGAGGCCTGATTACCCGTTGGCGATGCGAAAATCGGCGGGCCCGGCGGCGCGGATCGAAACGACGTGGACCGTCGCCGGTCCTCGCGGCAAGTTGGCCACGCTTGATTCGCCCACGGCCATCCCCAACAGGGCGATTCCCAGCGGGCTGGCAACGGAACACCCGTCTTCAATCAGCCCGCCCTCGCCTTCGCCGCAGATCAGCAAATCGCAACTCTCCGAACCATCGATGTCCACCGTCACCACATGGCCGATGGCGACTTGCCCGATCTGCGCGGGAGGCTCTGCGACGACCGTTGCGCGAAGGGTCTCGCGCAGCAGCGATACCTGCCGCGCCAGCAAGTCGGCCCGCCGCATTCCCTCTTCGTACTCAAAGTTGTCGTGATAGGAGTTCGAATCGTTCTCGCCGCTGCGCGGCGCGACCGAGCGATTCGTGGTATTGCTGCTCCAGGCTGGCAATACGCCGGCGAATCGCCTCCAGGCCGTATTGGGTCATGAACTTGCTGGACATATTCGTTGGCTGTGGGTTAGCATTCTATTGTGATATATTTGCCGTCAATTGTCTATTGATGCCGGAGCGAGTTCCTGTAATTAGAAACGTCCCCGCCGACCTCGCGTCGGTGGCGCGAAAGGCTGAACAGCTAAACGACTCAATCCACTGGCATTTCGGATTTCCCGCCCACCTTCCGCCCGGCCCTCTGGGCCGGGCGGAAGGTGGGCGGGAAATCCGACGGGAGTATCCGGAGGTCCATCTTAGCTGTTCAGCCTTTCGCTCCACCGCGATAAACGCGGTGGGGGCGTATCTGGTTCCACTATTGATTATCACTCGCGCCAAGGCAATAAATCCGACGGGAGTAACCGGAGGTCCATCTTAGCTGTTCAGCCTTTCGCTCCACCGCGATAAACGCGGTGGGGGCGTATCTGGTTCCACTACTGATTATCACTCGCGCCAAGGCAATAAATCCGACGGGAGTAACCAGAGGTCCATCTTAGCTGCTCAGCCTTTTGCTCCACCGCGATAAACGCGGTGGGGGCGTATCTGGCTCCACTATTGATTACCACTTGCGCCAACGCAATAATAACAGCCAACCATCGAGTGACAACTCGGGATGAAAAAGACTCGCGATCCCCGCAAAGTGCCCAGAAGCAGATGACATCTCCAGCGTTCCCACCCGTCACGATGCTCCGTGAATCGGTCCTGCGCCGGCACAACCGACGACGCCACCTCTTTCGCCTGGGAGCTGTGGCGTTGCTCGTCTGGCTGCTGACGGCCTATGCCCTGTTGCCCATAGGCTGGCGGATCGCCGCCCGCCGTCACCCGGCGGTGCAGGGCATGCCGCAGATCACGATGACGGCAAATCGCATCCCCGGCGATCCGTTGAACATCGGACTTATCGGCAGCGAGGAAGAGCTCGACGCAGCAATGCTCGCCGCCGGATGGTTCCCCGCCGACCCGATCACGCTGCGAAGCTCGCTGCGGATCGCCGCGGGCACGATCCTCCGCCGCTCCTACGACACGGCGCCGGTCAGCAGCCTCTACGTTTGGGGCCGCAAGCAGGACCTGGCCTTCGAACAGCCGGTTGGCAATGACCCCAGGCGACGGCACCACGTGCGATACTGGCGATCGGACCAGGTGGATGAGAACGGGCGTCCCTTATGGGCCGGCGCGGCAACGTTCGACATCAGCGTCGGCTTCAGCCATACGACCGGCCAGATCACGCACCACATCGATGGCGACGTCGATGCCGAGCGAGACCATCTCCTGGCCGATCTCCAGCACACCGGGCGGGTGGCCCAAGTCGATTGGATCGCCGGCTTTCACACCACGCTTCAGGGCCGCAACGGTGGCGGCGATCGCTGGCATACCGACGGACGGCTGCCCCTGGTACTGCTGAAAAGCCAGTGACCTTCGCTCACGGCGGCGTGAAATCGGCGAGTGTCCAATACGTATTGCCCGACCGCGGTGGCCGCGCCACGATCTGGGCGGTGGTCCCTTCGGACACGCTGGCGGTGGCGCGGTAAAGCTCCGCGTCGTCGGCCGCGGGCTGCATGGGAATCCACTTGCCTCCGATCCGAAGTTGCACTCGCTCGGCCCCGTGGACCCGGATCTTGAACTCCTGGGCCTTGGCGGCCGGCAAGGGAACATAGAGGGGGCTTTCCAGACAGGAATCCATAGTGGCGACGGTGCTGTAGGTCTCGGCAAAAATCCAAGGCGTGCCGGCGTTGGCCGCGAACTCCAGCGTGCCGGCCTGCCAGTACTCGCCCGGCGCATTGCGAGCCTTGGTGAAAAGCTCGACGCCCCAGCGGCCCGCCTGAGGGAAGGTCACGAGGATTTTCGCCTCCTTGCGGCCGCGGCGGATGAGCGTTCGCCGCTTGCATTTATCGGCGTCGGTGTCGCTGCTGCCTTTCAGTTTCGCCATGAGAAGAATGTTCTCAGGCACGTTCAAGGTGAACTGCACCGATTCGCCCACAGGATGCAACCGCCGCACGGTAGTGACCAACTGCAAGCCCTGCGCAAAGAAGCGGCCATCGAGAAATGGCAAGGCCGCAAATTCTTCCGCCGTGAGCGGCTGCTGGAGCAGTTGCCATTGGGCATCTGCCGGAAAATGCGTATGCAAAAAGCCTTGCGGGTCGGCAAAGAGATATCCTGTGCCGTACCGCTTGTGATACGCGGTCCCTTCCACGTAACCGGCATCCCAAGTGACGTCCACCAACCGCCAGTGGTCCTGGATTTTCACCGCATTCCAGGCGTGGTTGGTCTCTCGCACGTTATCGGCGCGTCCGATCGCAAAGCCATAGCCGCGGCCCCAACCGGAGACTACTTCACAGGGAAGGCCGGCGATCTGGCACATTTTCTGCAACAGGGTGGCGTAGCCCTGGCAGAAGGCCCTGCGGCGGCTGAGCGTCTCCTGCCAGGACGTCTCGCCGGGCCGGCCCGACAGGAACGCCTCGACGTCGTAGTCAATGTTGTCGGCAATCCAATCGTGCAGGAGCTTGACCTTGCGATAATCGTCGCGGACATCGCGAACGAGCCAGCGGACGAGCGGCTCGATCGTCTCCGTTGGCCGTACGAAAATGGCCTGGCGGATTTCGTCGGGCACGCTGGCAATTCGCGTGTCCGGTTTGTCCGTTCGATAGTCGGCCAGGTCGGCCGCGGCGGCCTTTGCAGTCAGCAACAGGCCGAGGAGCAAGCATAGCGCGCTCGCAAAAGCCGCGCGACAGGTCTTGATCATTGGAGTACACGCTTCTTTCAACGATGTCGCCACAAAGCGCAGGCGGAACAAGCCTGCGCAGTTCCGGCAGAACCCGAGCAATTCCTTGCAGGAACTGCGCGAGCTTGTTCCGGCCCGCCGTGCCCGGGATTCCCGCTAAAGCGGGCGCTTTGAGCGCCTTGCCGGCGTGGCCGACGAGCCGGCGACCAGTTACAATAAGGGATTGCCCGCGACGTTCGGGCTGACCGTTGTAGTGTATGGTCAAGTTCCGCGAAGATCAACCGTTGCTCCCAATCTTCGGCGATCTTCCCGGAACTCGATCGAACTACGCCGGTCTCGAATCGATTTTCTTGCATGAAAGGACGCTTGGCATGTCAACCGCAGGCGAGAAGGATCCCGGCCCCACGGTGACGCCGCCGTACGGCGGCCCGGAATTGCTCCGCGACCCGCTCTATAACAAGGGGTCGGCATTCACGCCGCGAGAGCGCGACGCCTTCCATCTCCATGGCCTGATGCCCACGGCCACGCTGACGATCCAGCAGCAGGTCTTCCTGGAACTCGAGCATCTCCGCTCCAAGACCGACGACCTGGAAAAATTCATCGGCCTATCGGTCCTGCAAGACCGCAACGAGACCCTATTCTATCGCGTGCTCGTCGAGAACCTTGTGGAGCTGCTGCCCATCGTCTATACGCCCACGGTGGGCCGGGCCTGCGAGCTTTACAGCCATATTTTCCGGCGGCCGCGCGGCCTTTGGATCACCCCCGACGACGTCGATCGCATACCGCTGCTGCTCCGCAACGCAACACATGCGGACGTGCAGCTTATCGTGGCCACCGACAACGAACGGATCCTCGGCCTGGGCGACCAGGGCGCCGGCGGCATGGGCATTCCCGTGGGCAAGCTATCGCTGTACAGTGCGGCGGCCGGCATCCATCCCGCGCGTTGCCTGCCGGTGAGTCTCGACGTAGGCACCAACAACAGGGAGTTGCTCAATGACACCTACTACCTGGGTTACCGTCACCGCCGCCTCCAGGACGAGCCGTATTGGAAGGTCCTCGACGCGTTTATCGCCGCCGTGAAGGAGGTCTTTCCTCATTGCCTCGTCCAATGGGAGGATTTTCGCAAAAACGTGGCCTTCGCCGTACTGGAGCGTTACCGTCAGCAGATACCCAGCTTCAACGACGACATCCAAGGCACCGCCGCAGTGGGTCTGGCGGGCGTGCTGGCCGCCCTGCGGATCACCGGGCAGAGACTCTCCGAACAGAGAATCGTCTATGCTGGGGCGGGGGCTGCCGGCGTGGGTATTGGACGGCTCGTCGCCATGGCCATGCACGAGGAGACGGACGACCAGGCCAAGGTGCATGCCGCCCAGGTATTTGTCGATACACGCGGCCTGATGCACCAAGGCAGCCAAATTGCCGATCCGCACAAGCGCCCGTTTGCGCTGAACGAGGCCGCGATGGCCATCTACGGTTTCCGCGGCGACACGACCTACGATCTCTCGGAGGTCATCCGCCGCGTCCGCCCCACCGTGCTGATCGGCACGACCGCCCAGCCCGGTACTTTTACGGAGCCGAGCGTGCGGGCGATGGCGCAGCACGCCCAGCGTCCGATCATTCTGCCCTTGAGCAATCCCACGTCGAAGGTTGAGTGCACTCCCGCCCAGGCTATCCGTTGGACCGAGGGCCGCGCGATCGTTGCCACGGGCACCGCCTTCGATCCAGTCCGTTACGAGGGCAAGACCTCCGTCATCGGGCAGGCAAACAACGTTTTCATTTTCCCCGGCATGGGGCTGGGATGCATTTTGTCGGGCGTTCGGGAAGTTTCCGACTCGCTTTTTTTGGTGGCTGCCCGCCGGTTGGCCGATTGTGTCGGCCAGGACCGGCTCGACGTGGGGGCCATCTATCCCGACCAGAAGGAGCTTCGCACGGTGGCCGCCCGCGTTGCGGCTGCGGTCATCGCCGAGATCGGGCGCCAGCAGGGAGGCCGCCACGTCGATAGCCAAGCGGCGATCGAAGCGATGGTCCGCCAGGCAATGTGGTTCCCGGAATACCCAAGCTATGCCTGAAGCGGATTCTAAATGGCCAATGCGATCGGTCCTCGCACTGATGCTGGGCTGCGCGCTGGTGACCGTATGCTATTTGTATGTCGACCGTCCTGTGGCCTGGTTTGTGCACAACCACCGTTTCTTGCCCGAGTCTTTCCAGCCTTGGCCGCCGCTGCTTTCCGATTGGCTGGAAACCACCGCCGGCATGGCGATAGTCGGCGTCGTGGTCTGGTGGATCTGGTCGCCGGGCAGCAAGCTGCAAAGGCTGCTGGTGGTCATCGCGGCAAACCTGGTCGTGACTGTTGGCATCAAGTCGCTGCTGAAAGGGACCTTCGGCCGCACCTGGCCGGAGAGCTGGCTCGGCGAGAACCCGTCGCTTATAGCCAACGGCGTTTACGGCTTTCATCTCTTCCATTTCGGTCGCGCCTATGCGTCGTTCCCGTCCGGGCACGCCGCGGCTACCTTTGCCGTGGTCTCGATCCTCTGGCTCAGCCGACCCCGGTTTCGCTGGCTCTATGCCCTAGTGGCGGCCGGCATGTGCCTGGCGCTGGTCGGCCTGAATTACCACTTCGTCAGCGACGTGCTGGCCGGCGCCATGCTCGGTTCGCTCACCGGCGTCTGCGCCACGGGGATATTTCGTCTCACACCGCCGTAGGGCGGCGCCGATTACGGAGTACCCGCTCGCCGTACGTCAGGATTTCCAGCCTGACCGATTGTCAGGTTCGGGCGCCATGTACCCATGGTCGGCCTGGCGTACAGCTCACTGGTCCCACGCTCCCGCTCAGTAGAATCCGAACTCGTACGCGGCGTCGTACAAGGCAACGACGTTTTCCGCCGGCACGCCCGCCTGGATGTTGTGCACGTTGTTGAACACGTAACCGCCGCCGGGCTTCCATAGCTCGAGGTTTCGCTTCACGTTCTCGCGAACCACTTCGGGCGTGGCCCGCGGCAGGACGTGCTGGGCGTCGATCGCGCCGCCCCAGAACGAGAGGCAATTGCCGAAGCGGGCCTTCAAACCGGCAATCTCCATGCCAGTGGCGCTGATCTGCACGGGATTAAGGATGTCGATACCGTTGTCCAGCAGGTCGGGAATGTACTCGACGCACGCGCCGCAGGTGTGATACCAGATCTTGGCGGCAGTCCGCGAACGGATATACTGCACCAACTGCTTGTGCCTCGGCTTGACCACGCGGCGATAGAACTCCGGCCGGAAAAGCGGTCCCTTCTGCGCGGCCAGGTCGTCGCCGATCATAATCACGTCGACCACGTCCCCCACTTCGTCGAGAAAGACGCGGAACCAGTCCATCCAGAACTTCAGGGTCTGGTCGATCAGGGCCTCGCAGAACTCCGGCTGCGTGAGCATGTCCATGAACCAGGTTTCCAGGCCCCGCAGGTACCAGCAGATTTCGTAAACCACGCCCGATATGCCGCTGACTACGGCATAAGGCGTCTGCCGGCGGATTTCCAGTGCCCGCTCCCGAAGCCCGACAAACCGGCCGGGGTCGTCGCCCTTGGGGAAGGTGTAGAGGTGGATGTCGTCGATCGTGGCCTCGGCCAGCGGATGGTGGGAGATATCCATGTAGTAGGGCTGGTCGTCGGGCATCGACCAGGTCACGCCGAATTCATCGGTCAGGTCGTGCCAGGTGCGGCCGCCGCGTTGCCGCTGGACGATGCCGCCCTTGAAATCCGCTGCCGCTCCCGCGGCAACGTAACGCGTATCGACGTGGAACCGTTCCAGCAGGGCCTCGCTCGGCCGGGCGAGCTGCTGCACGGCGTCCATGATCTCGATCGAGTCGTCAATGCCCAAGTACTTCGCTACCGCCTGATAGGCGAACTTGTGGATTCCCGTCTGGTTGCCGCCCAGATCGATCGGCACGCGATCGGGAGTCTTGTGGTCGAGTGCCGCCAGGACACGTTGCCGGGAAGTCATGGTTTCTCGAGGCATGGTTAGATTTCCTTGCTGTAGTAAGGCCACCGACCCAGTTGCTGCCGTCTGGGATTATAATGGTATTCGTGCCTCCAGTCTACTTTGAGCCCTCATGGCAACTGTCGCCGACGTACTTTCGATCGCCATCCAGCACCAGCAAGCGGGCCGACTGCAAGCGGCCGAGCAGATCTATCGGCAAGTGTTGACCGTCGTGCCACGCCAGGCCGAGGTCCACAACAACCTGGGCATTGTGCTTGACGACCTGGGACAAACCGACGACGCGGTCGCCTGTTATCGCCGTGCCGTGGAACTCAAACCCGACTATGCGGCGGCCCACAGCAACTTGGGAAACGCCTTGAGGAAGCAGGGCAAGACGGCCGAGGCCGCCGCCTGCTACCGCCGGGCCGTGGAGTTCAGGCCCGACTTTGCCGCGGCCCACTACAACCTGGGTATCGCCTGCCGCGACCAGGGGAACTTAGACGACGCCATTGCCAGCTACCGCCGGGCCATAGAGCTCAAACCGGAGTTTGCTGAGGCTCACTACAACCTGGGCGACGCCATGAAAAACCTGGCGCGGCTGGACGAGGCTGTCGCCAGCTACCAACGTGCCGTGGAGCTCAAGCCGGGCTACGCGGAGGCGCACAACAACCTGGGCATCGCCCTGAGCGATCTAGGTCGGCTGGACGAGGCCATTGCCAGCTACCGCCGGGCACTGGACCTTCGACCGGATTACGCCGAGGCCCTCAGCAACCTCAGCATCGCCCTGAAGCATAAAGGCAGGGTTGACGCGGCCATCGCCTGTTGCCGCCGGGCCATTGAACTCAAGCCCTCCTTCGCCGAGGCCCACAACAACCTGGGTATCGCCTTGGCCGGTGAGGGCAAGCTGGACGAGGCAGTCGACTGCTACCGCCGCACCCTGGAACTCAAGCCCGACCATGCCGAGGCATACGGGAATCTGGGCGTCGCTTTGGAGGAACAGGGCGATCTGGCGGGGGCGGAAGCGTCGTTCCGCGCCGCGCTGCGGCACAACCCGCGTTTTGCCCTGGCCCATGGCCGCCTGGCGGAACTTCTTCGTGGCAAATTGCCTGAGAGCGATCTGGCCTCGCTCCGCGGCCTGCTGCACGAAGGTAACCTGCCCGACTCCCAGCGACTGCTCTTGCACTTCGGCTTGGCCCAGGTGCTCGACGCCCGCGGCGAATATGCCGCCGCCGCCTCAGAGGTCGATCAGGCGAATGCCTTGCAGCTTGACGAGTGGCGGCGCCGCGGCGAACAGTACCACCCGGAGACCCAGGAGTCGTTCGTGAGCCGAATGATCGCGGCCTGTACGCCCGACTTTTTCGCCCGCGTCCGCGGTCTCGGCCTGGAAGGTCCCGAAGGCGAGATCCCCGTGTTCATCGTGGGACTGCCGCGTTCCGGCACGACACTCGCCGAGCAGATTCTCGCCGGCCATCCCCAGGTCCATGCGGCAGGCGAGATCACGCTCGCCCGCGACAGCCTGGCCGAGCTAGACGCCGGGCTAGAGTCCCTCGACCGTTCCTCGGCCGCCCGCTTGGCCGCGCGGCACTTGGAACGGCTTCGCGTCCTGAGCCCTGCGGCCGCTCGCATCGTCGACAAGTTGCCGGACAACTACCTCCTCCTGGGCCTGCTGGCGGCGATTTTCCCCCGGGCGAAGTTCATCCATTGCCGCCGCGACCTGCGCGACGTGGCAGTCTCCTGTTGGATGACCCGTTTCCGCGACGTCCGATGGGCCAACGACCCGGCGGACATCGGCTCGCGATTCCAGCAGTACCTTCGTCTCATGGAGCACTGGCGAAAGGTCCTGCCCGTGCCGCTCTTGGAACTCAACTACGAGGAGACGGTGGCCGATCTGGAGGGCGTCGCTCGCCGCCTGGTGAGCTGGTGCGGGCTGGCCTGGGAGCCCGGCTGCCTGGAATTCCATCGGGCGCGGCGACCCGTGACCACGGCCAGCCTCGTGCAGGTACGGCAACCGATCTTCGCAACGTCGGTGGGGCGTTGGCATCACTATGCGCCGTATCTAACGACCCTATTGGCCGCGATCCCCAATCAAACGCGCGCTCTTCGTGGAACGGAATGATTTCCGTTCTACGCAGGGACGCGCCATCCATAAGCCCTCATTCCTGCGCCCCGGCCCCGTCGTATAGCAGCGGAAAGAATTGCCCGCCCATCAGTTGGCCCTTGGGAATGGGGGGAACCCCCTGCAGCAGCGACTCATTGGAGTCTGAGACGACGCCGTCGCGGAAGACGTTGATCACCAGCCCACGCCGCGACCGATCGGAGCGATTGGCGTATGACCCGTGCACCGTGAGGCTGTGGTGGAAGCTCGCGTAGCCCCTGGGGAACTGAACGGGCACTGGCTGGAATTGGCCCTTCTGCTCGTCATCGAGCACCGACTGGATGGCCTCCATGTCGCCGGCCAGACCGGTGATCGGCAAGAGCGGCCAGCGGTGGCTGCCCGGCACGTAGTGCAGGCAGCCGTTCTCGCAGGAAACATCGTCCAGGGCGATCCAGCAGGTCAGGTGCGCGACGGGCTTCGTGCGGGTCCAATAGGAGTAGTCCTGATGCCATGCCACAACGCCGCCGTGCCGCGGCGGCTTGCAGAAAAGTTGGTCGTGCCAGAAGCGGACCGGCCCCTCCAGCAATTGGCTGGCAGCCACGGTGAAGGCCGGGTTCCAAAGCACGTCGTGCATGGCGGGCGTGATCCGCCAGGCCCCCAGGGCATGAAAGAGCACGGTCGAGCGGTCGGCCGCTTCGTTGCTGTGGAATTCGTAGAACAACTGATGGCCCTCATAGGACGGATCGACGAGCCGATCCAACTCCTCGCAGAGGGCGTCCACCTGCGCGTCGCTGAGCAAGCGGACATTCGGCAAATAGCCGTTCTGCCGGTAGAAAGCTACCTGTTCCGCCGTGAGGCAATGTTGCCGCCACTCGGCAGAGGTTCGCGGACGCTCAAACAGGCCGCTGACCAGTTCGTGGCGCAGGGAAAGGTCTTCAATCATCGTGATGGCTCCGTGAAGGTTGGTAGGGAGTCGCGTGCTAGAGACTATTTTACACGAGAACTCATAGGCGCGGCGAGGGCGAGGATTCTATAATACGCCCTATGCCCGTAGGAGTTCCAGCTTTAGCCGGCTTCTGGAAACCGGCTAAAACCGGGACTCCTGCAACGGCGCTTTACCGGCCCCGACCCCTGACAATCAACAACTGCAATGACCAAGCGTGAAGTCGTGCGACTCGTTCTGGAAGGCAAGCGGCCTCCTTATGTTCCCTGGTCCATGGGCTTTACCAAGGAAGCCAAGGAGAAGTTGCAAGCCCATTACGGCTGCGCCGACCTGGAGGGCCCGCTGGAAAACCACCTCGTCAAGCTGGGCAGCGACATCGGCTTCTTCACCGAACTGGACGACTGCCGCGTGCGCGACGTTTTCGGCGTGGTCTGGGACCGCAGCGTCGATAAGGACATCGGCAACGTCGAAGGCTTTGTACTGCCGGCGCCGACGCTGGCCGGTTACCAGTTTCCCGATCCGTTGGACGAGCGTTTCTTCGCCGAAATTCCCGTCCGGATCGAGCGTTTTCCCGATCGATTCCGCGTCTTCCAGATCGGTTTTTCCCTCTACGAGCGGGCTTGGACCCTGCGGGGAATGGAGAACCTGATGATGGATTTCTACGACTCGCCGGAGTTCGTGCACGATCTCTTCGGCGCGATTGCCGACTATAACATCACCCAGCTTCGCAAGGCCCTGGAGTTTGATATCGACGCCGTCTATTTCGGCGACGACTGGGGGCAGCAATGCGGCCTGCAGATGGGCGCAAAGCTCTGGCACGAGTTCATTTATCCGCAACTGCGGCGGATGTACGGCGCGGTCCGCGCCGCGGGGAGGTTCGTGATGATCCATTCCTGCGGCGACGTCGACGAGTTGTTTGATTCGCTGTTGGCGATCGGCCTGAACTGTTTCAATCCCTTCCAGCCCGAGGTGATGGATGTCTACAGCCTCCTGCCGCGTTACCGCGGCCGGTTGGCCTTTCACGGCGGGCTTTCCACGCAACGGACGCTGCCCTTCGCCATGGTCGAGGGCGTGCGGGCCGAATCGCAACGGCTGTTGGATCTGGGCGGCGACGGGGGCTACATCTTCGCCCCGGCTCACGACGTCGAGGGCGATGTGCCGCTGGAGAACATGCTCGCGGCGATCGAAACCGCACAGCGGCAGCCCAGTTATCGCGGCTGAAACCCCAAATCCTCGCCTTCATGCAGCACGACGCCGATCTGCTCGAGCCCGCCATGGCGGCCGTTGTACCATAGCAGCCACTTGCGGCCGTCGAAGATGGCAAAGGGCTTGTAGCAGGCGTCGTGGTCCCACTCTCCCTTGCCGGGACGAACAATCGGGTTGGCAGGGTGCCGCTCCCAACCGGTAATGCCGTCCTTGCTGCGGGCCAGTCCGATCTGGGCATGCTCAATATCGCGGAAACCAATGTAGAACATCAGGTAATAATCACCGCGTTTTTCGACCTGGCAGCCCGTCACACGGTTGCGCTCCCAGGCCGTGGCGGGATCGGCGGTGAAGATGGGATTGCTCTTGTGCTTGGTCCACGTCAGCCCGTCGCGGCTGGTCGCGTAGCCGATGGCGTCGGGCTCGGTTTGCTCGCCGCCGGAGTACCACATCTGATAGGATTTCTGGTCTGCGTTCCAGAGGACGTGCGGACACATGACCGCCACCTTCTCCCACGGCTCCTCGAAGGAGAGCACCGGCTTGTCGCTCATCCGCTTCCACTGCACGCCGTCGGCACTCGTGGCATAGCCGATCCAGGAGTTTCTTGCCCTTTGCCTGCCCCGTGAACCACATATGATAGCCGTCGGCGCGTTTGAGGACCACGGGCCGGTTGATGTCGTCCTCCCAGCCCGAGGCGGGTCGCGGGGCAAGCACGATTCGGGGCGGTTCGCTCCAATGGATGCCGTCGCTGCTCTCGACAAGGGCCACGCTTTGCCGCGGCCGCCAGGAAAGCCACATGCGATATTTACCGCCGTCCTGCAACACCGAGATGTCGAAGCACGTGCCGAATTTTCCGCCCATCACCGGGTTGCGGTCGTACTTGCGCCAACCGGCGGAAGTGTCGTTGGGATAGGCAGCCGCAGAAGGCCGGGCGACCATTGCGCCAAGCGCGAAAGCAACAAGAAGTGCGGTGCGGAAGGGCAGGGGGTACATAGTGGCGGCGGCCTTGCGGGAATTCATTGGGGGAGACCTCGGTGTCAACATTGGGTTGGGAGACGACCCGACTCGGCTCGCCCGAGTGGTGAAGGAGGCTGCACAGCTAACCGGCCGACGGCCCCCCGCGATCCGACCCCACTCGGCTCGCCCGAGTGGTGAAGGAGGCTGCACAGCTAACCGGCTGACAGCCCCCCGCGATCCGACCCCACTCGGCTCGCCCGAGTGGTGAAGGAGGCTGCGAAGCTAACGATGCGGTCTACGGCACGCCTAGCCGTCCAGCTTCATTCAACTCCTCGATTAGCGAAGGTGGGGTCTGACATTCCAATTGGCTTCACTTCATATTCTCATCTTCCAGCGCGGCAATTTGCTCCAATCGCCGGGCGTGCCGGCTGCCCTCAAAGGGCGTCGTCAGCCACGATTCAACAATATGCCGCAACATCTCCTGGGCCGTCAGGTCGGCGGAGAGGCAGAGCAGGTTGCAGTCGCAATGGCTGCGGCTGATTTCGGCGGAAATTTCGTCGTGGCAAAGGATCGCGCGAATGCCTCGGAATTTGTTGGCCGCGACGACCATTCCAAATCCCATGCCGCCAATCAAAATCCCTCGATCCGCCTCGCCGCGGCTCACGCGAACGGCGATATCCGCGGCAACGGCGGGGTAATCGATGGGCGTGCTGTCAAAGGCGCCACGGTCGATAATCTCGTTTTTCCCGCCACGGAGCATGTCCACGAGCATATTCCGTGCAGAAACCCCACGATGATTGGCACCTATTGCAATCCGCATTCATACGCTCCTTGACAGGTAATCAATCCTGCTTTAATTATACTTTCCGCAACACGAGGCGCTCGTAATCCGGGCTTTAGCCGGAATCCCCCTGAATTCCGGCTAAAGCGGCGACTAATGAGCGCTCGTTGCAAAATGCGGCCCAGGGACATGATATAATAATAAGGGTATTGGACTGGGGATGCCAGCAGCAGCGGAAGCTTATCGCCGGGGCCGCCCAATATTTTCTGGCGGCGGCGAAGTACCTTTGGACTGGGAACCTCTGCAATGAGGAGATGGCCATGGCCATAGTCTTTTTGGTCTGTACGGCCGTGGGGACGACCGTCCTGATTCTCCAATTCTTGCTTTCCCTCGTCGGTTTGGGACACGACTTCGGCGGGGGAGACCATGACTTTTGCGGGGACTCGCACGTTGAGCTGTCCCATGGCGCATTGGCCGCTGAGCACGACGCCCAGAACTCACTCCAGCCCTCCGCCCCTGAATCGCATGGAGCGGCCTCACTGTTCCGCGTACTTTCGCTGCGGACGATCGTCGCCGCCCTGGCATTTTTCGGCCTCGCGGGACTAGCTGCCCAGGCTGCCGACTTCAGCGATTTCACGGCGCTGGCGATCGCGTCGGCCGCGGGCATCGGCGCCATGTATGCGGTCTACGCCACGCTCCGCGGCATGCGCGGGCTGCAGTCGGAGGGCACCGCGAGGATTTACCAGGCCGTGGGCGAACTGGGCACGGTTTATCTCAACATCCCTGCGCGGCAACAAGGCGCGGGCAAGATTCAAATCAACGTGCAAAACCGCACGATGGAATACCGGGCCACGACCTCCGGCGACGCCATTCCCACCGGCGCCGCGGTCGTCGTCGTCCAGGTCCTCGGCACGGACCTGGTGCAGGTCGAAGCCGCCGCGGTCGGCCAACCCGTGGCGCACCCCAGTTCGTAGCATGGGCTATAGCCCGTCGACCACAAATTGCGACGAGCTAAAGCCCATTCTACCGCAAGCACGCACCACAACGAGTGCCGTGCCGGCGAACTCACTGATGTGCCATACTTACGAGCCTCCGCATCATCCTTAACTACAAGGAGCCGCCATGTTCATTCCATCATTGGCTACGATTCCCGTCGTGACTTGCTTTGCCGCCGGAGACCCTTCGTCGCTCATGATCTTCCTGGGAGCGATTGGCATCCTGGTCGCGATCGTCGCCTTTTCGCTGGTGACCTTGCTGGCCAATCGCTACAAACGTTGCCCCAGCAACCGCGTGTTGGTGATCTACGGCAAAGCCGGCAGGGCCCACGAAGCGGCCACCTGCATCCACGGCGGTGCCCGCTTTGTGATGCCCCTGATCCAGGATTTCGGCTGGCTGAGCCTCGAGCCGATGCAGATCGAGATTCCCCTCCGCGGCGCACTCTCGATGGAGAACATCCGCGTCAACGTCCCCAGCGTCTTCACCGTGGCCATCGGCACCGCGCCGGAACTCATGCAGAACGCCGCCATCCGCCTGCTGGGCATGCCGCGATCGGAGGTCGCTAAGCGTTCCGAGGACATCATCTTCGGCCAGTTGCGGCAGGTCATCGCCTCCATGCAGATCGAGGACATCAACCGCGACCGCGAGAAGTTCCTCGAGGCCATCATGAACTCGCTGGAGCCCGAGCTCCGCAAGATCGGCCTGGTGCTGATCAACGTGAACATCACCGACATCACCGACGAGTCGGGCTATATTGAGGCGATCGGCCAGAAAGCGGCGTCGCTGGCGATCCAGAAGGCCCGCGGCGACGTGGCCGACAACGAGAAGATGGGCGAAATCCGCGTGGCCGACGCCGAGCGGGAGAAGGTCGTGCAGGTGGCCAACGCCCACAAGATTCGCGAGATTGGCACCCGCGAGGCTACTCGCGAACAGGCCGTCCGTCTGGCCGAGCTCGACAAGGAGCAGCAGGTGGGCGAGCAGTCGGCCGCCTTCCAGAAGCAGAGCCAGATCAAGGACGCTGAGCGGGAAATGCGGATCAAGTTGGCCGACGCCGACGCCCGCGCCGTCGAGGGCGAAAACCTGGCCCGGGCCGACGTGGCAGCTTCGCAAGCCGGTTTGCAGGTGAAGAAGGCCGAGGCCTACCAGTTGGGCGAGACCCGCAAGGTGCAGGCCGAGGCCGCCGTGCTGGAGGCCGAACATATCGCCCGGGCCAAGGCCGCGTTGGCCGAGGCCCAGCGGATTGAGGCCGAGCGTCGGGCCGCGTTGGAAGCCCCTGCCAAGGCCGACAAGGCCAAGATCGAGGTCGAAGCGGCGGCCGAGGCCGCCAAGCGGCGGATCGAGGCCGAGGGCGAGGCCGCGGCCATCTACGCCAAACTTGAAGCCGAGGCCCGTGGCAATTTCGAAATCCTCTCCAAGAAAGGCCAGGGACTTCAGCAGATCATCGAGGCCTGCGGCGGGGCCCAGCAGGCATTCCAACTGCTCATGCTCGAACACTTCGACCAACTTGTCGAGGCCTCGGCCAAGGCGATCTCCAACATCAAATTCGACAAGGTCGTGGTCTGGGAGGGCAACGGGGCCGGTGGCCAAAGCGCCACGGCCAACTGGCTGCACAACATGTCCCGCACCCTGCCGCCCATGATGCAGGTCATGCGCGACATCGGCGGCGTGGAAATCCCCGAGACGCTCGCCACTTTGGCCGGCGTCCCGACAAAGCCCGTGACCGATGGCCACCCGGTGGGCGACGGGGCCGCGAAATAATAGATGACATCTCAGTCAGTGGGGAGAATGTCCGTTGAGACTGAGTACCACTAGGACTCTATCCGAGAGCCGGACCGAGGCCGGCCGTATCACAGCGCGTTTTTTGCGTTCTCGGGTAGACCTTAGGGATCGGCTTGACGTAATACCTGGTCCAACCAGTAGTTTTTGACACTAATTCTCGATCCGGCAGGAAACAATAACTGCCGCTGGGATCCGGGCCCGATAATCAGTTTGTCATAATATCCGGATTTTGTGGTTGGGACACTCTTTCGGGCAGCATAATGAGTGCTTCGCCAAAATACGCAATTTTTCTAGTGATCATTGTGGGGCTCGTCCCAACTTCGGCTTTGGGCCAAGTGTCGGCTGAGTTTCCAGCCCAAGGCGGCCCTGTGCAAACGGCGATGATGCCCAATGCGGCTTCTTTGTACCCGGCGAACACTCAACTGCTGGCGCAAAATAGGGTCTCCGACCATGAGTACGCAGTACCCGCCACCGACGCGGCACAGCCGTCGGCTGGGACCGCGGCTGCCAACTCCGAGGAAAAAAAGGAGGGTGAAAAGAGCGACGAGGGCGAGAAAAAGGAGCCAGAAGAACAACGCTTCAATTTCCATGCGCAAGCCACCATGGTCGCCCAGGGTGATCCGGGCTTTCCGGCCCAGTATTCGGGTCCCAATAGCCTGAACAGCGTCGGCGAGCGCCAGATGACGCTTTCGGCGGACCTCTTTGCGGGCGTGCGCCTATGGAGCGGCGCTGAGATGCACTTCGATGCGCTCGATGTGGGAGGGGTACGGGCTGAGCCAGACGTTCGGCATCGAAGCGTTTCCCAACGCCGACGCCTATAAGGCCGGCACCACGGACCCCGACTTCATGGTCTCACGGTGGTTTATTCGGCAAACCATCGGACTGGGCGGGGAACAGGAGGACGTGAAGGACGATCAGCTCACGCTCGCGGGCAAGCAGGACATTTCGCGGCTGACGTTCACCGTGGGCCGGTTTACCCCAACGGACATGTTTGACAACAACACCTACGCGCACGACGCGCACACTCAGTTCCTGAATTGGGCGACGGCTACCAACCTCACCTGGGATTACCCGGCGGACGAAGTCGGGTTCACCACGGGGATTGCCGTGGAACTCAATTCCCGCGATTGGACTTTGCGTTACGGGTTTTTCCAAATGCCCGGCATCTACAACGGTTTTACCGCCGACGACCGGATCTTCTGTTGGCCCGGGCAAGGCAGCGGCGGCGATTTTTGGACCTATTGGGGAATGATGGCGGAACTGGAACGCCGCTGGAAGATCCAGGACCATCCTGGGGCGATCCGCGTTATGGCGTGGCTCAACGATGCCGACTACGCGAGCTACTCCGTAGCGACCGCCATCCTGCGGGCCAACCCTCCGCCGCCCGGCACCCCGGCGGGAGCGGAGACGACCATCCCTTTGGCCGCGTTCGCCAACCGATGCCGCTACGGCTTCGGGTTGAACTGGGAGCAGGAGATAGTCAAGAATGTCGGCATGTTTTCCCGAGTGGGTTGGGCCGACGGCCGTTATGCCCCATGGACGTATACCGACGCCGATTGGTCGGCCTCGCTGGGCACAGCCATCAAGGGCGCGAAATGGAATCGGCCCGACGACACCATCGGCCTGGCCGGCATCGTAAGCGGAGCTTCGAAGGCACAGCAAGAGTTCCTTGAGGTGGGCGGAACGGGCATCTTGAACGGCGACGGCGCACTGAGTTACAGTCCCGAGAAGGTCCTGGAGACCTACTACGATTTTTCCATCGGAAAAAGCGCCCACTTCACCATGGATTACCAGTACGTCGACGACCCCGCGTTCAACAGCGCTCGCGGGCCAGTTTCGATTTTCGGGATAAGACTGCACTTCGAGCAGTAGACAATGTCTCGGGTAACCCGGAGCCAACGGCGACGGAAAGCCGCTTGTTCCGCCGTCGCCGTGTGCCGTAGGGGCCTAAACCGCTAAACCCCATCCTGTGCGAACTCTAATGACCGAACCCTCCCATTTCAGGCTATAGACGTTTTGTCCCGCTGCGTTATGATTGGATTAGCTGTTTCCTCCTCCTCGGGGCCGACATCCGCCAACACATGGGCCTTGAGGCGAAACATGCTCGGGGCCGCGCCCAACGGGGCGCGGCCCAAGTTTCTTGAACGAGCGCCGCAAAGTGCTTGAAGAAAAACACAACATTCGGGCGGCGGCGCACCTGCGCCGTCTCCACGAGCGGGATGGCGAGCGATTCAGCCGTATGATCTTCCAACGGCTGCTTGCCCTGCCGCAGTATGCTTCCGCGCGGCACGTGATGTGCTATGTCAGCTTTCGCAGCGAAGTTCAGACGCATGAGTTCATCTCGCGGATGTGGTCCGACGGCAAGCGCGTGATCGTGCCCTATTGCACGGCCCAGCACCTGGAGCTTTTCCGCCTGACCAGCCTCGACGAACTGGCCCCCGGCACGCTGGGAATCCTGGAACCCAGGGCCGAACTCCGCGGGCAAAGCGATCGTCGGAGCGATGTCCAGGAATTGGATTTGCTTGTCATTCCAGGGTTGGCCTTTGATCGACAGTGTGGCCGCGTCGGCTATGGAAAGGGCTACTTCGACCGACTCCTGCCCGGAGCGCGGCCCGACGCCTTGCTAGTCGCAGTGGCCTTCGAGTGTCAACTCTTCGATGCCGTGCCCATGGCGCCATACGACGTGCGGGTTGACGCAGTGATAACCGAAAACGGCATCTATCGCCGCACGCTGCCGCGGACAACGATCGTAGGGGACCAGCTCGCATAGCGAGCGGGCACAAAGTTTTGCGGATGCTATGGCGGCGGTGGCTGCAGCAGCGGTTTCTTGTGGGCGTGGTAGAGCATCAGCCGCTTCTGCAACTCAATAACGTTGTCCGGCTTCTTGCCCAACGGCGTCGCCATGATCCTGCGGACGGTGGCCTCCGCCTGGTCGAAATCGCCCGTCTCGGCGTAGGCCCCCGCCAACAGGTCCAGCGCAAAGATGTCGTCCTTGTGCTCGATCGTCTCGCAGAAACTTCGGGCGATCTCCAAGGCTTCGGCACCGAACCGGGCCTCGGGCCGCGGGTCGCTGATCAATTCCCGCACGACCTTGAGGACCATCGGCGCGTTCTGCGGCTGCAACGTCACCACCTGCTTGAGGTGCTCCACGGCCTCGCGGAACTTGCCTTGCCGCCAAAGGACCTCGGCCAGGCCGTCGTGCGAGAGAAAATCGTCGGGCTTGAATTTCAGGGCGATTTCAAACTGTGCCACTGCCCCCTCGAAATGGTTCTTCCCTAAGAAAATGTTGGCCAACGTGCGGTGGCCTTCGGGCAGGTCGGGGTTGAGTTCCAGCGCGGTGCGGCACTCGACCAAGGCGTCATCATAGCTGCCCTTGATCCGCAAGACTTCCGCCAGGTTGTTGTGGGCGAGCACGTGCTTGGGGTCATTGGCGATCGTTATACGAAACTCTTGAATGGACTCTTCGGACCGCTTGAGCGTATGCAGCGCCACGGCCTTGAGGAAATGGGAAGCGGCATCGTCAGGGTCGTATTGCAGGGCCTCGTCGCAAACCTTCAAGACTTCGGCCGGCTTGTTTTCCTTCTGCAAGTTGACCGCATAGTTCGTCCGCGGCGTGAGGTACTTCGGATTGATCTCGAAGGCCTTGACGTAGTGTTCCATGGCCTCGTCGACACGACCGGCGTCCGCCAGGGCAACGCCGTACATGTTCTGGGCGAAATCGTTCGTGTCCGGCTCGCAATCCACGCAGTGCTGCCACAACGTCAGGCTGTTTTGCCAGTGCGAGGTTTGCCGCCAGGCTAGGGCGGCCAAGAGGGCGATCACCGGCACGGCTAGTCCTGCGTAGCAGCGCCGGCAGCCAGCGCCGCATTCGGGTCAGATCGCCCAATCCCCAGGCGATCATGATATAGAGGCCGATCTGCGTGAGGTAGGTGTAGCGGTCGGCGCGGGCCTGCGCGCCCACCTGCACCAGCCCGATCACCGGCACGAGCATACCCAGATACCAGAACCACCCGACGGCCAGGTAGCGCCGCCGCCAGGCCAACGCAACGACGGCCGCCGTAATCGCCGCGAGAACACCAATCGGGAGCAGGGTGTCCGTGATCCGCAGGTTCGGTCCGGGATGCGGATAGTGGACTACCATACCGGCAGGATAAAACATTTGGCCGATGTAGGCCGCGTAGGAAACCACGGCATTACCCAAGCGGTACTCCAGTTCCAGCGGCTTATAAGCGTTGACGAGGCTTTGCGCCCAGAGGGTCATGATGCACGACCCGAGTGAAAGGGCCACGAGGGGAATCTTCTCCAATAGTACGCGTTGCAACTGCGGGCCGATCCTCCGTAGCGGCCAGTAGTCCAGCAAGAGCAACACGAAAGGCAGCGTCACCAGCATTGATTTGGACATCAAACCCAAGGCAAAACTGACGATGACCAGCGCGTAACGCCACCACGAAAACTGACGGATGGCGTAGGCATAGTAGGCCGCCAATGTCAGCATGAAGAATAGTCCGCTCAGCATGTCCTTGCGCTCGGTGATCCAAGCCACCGATTCCACGCGAAGAGGATGGATGGCGAAGAGGACCGCCACCGCGGCGCTGGGCCAGGTAGCGCCGGTCATCGCCTGCAAGGCCAGGAAGAGCAGCACGACGTTGATCGTGTGCAAAAGCACGTTAACCAGGTGGTGCCCGCCCGGCCAACTTTCGGTGTAATGGCCGCGGTCGGGGTCCCAGTGGCCGAAGGTCTGCCAGTCGATCATGTGCGACATCCACGTCAGCGGATGCCAATTCGCGGAATGTCCCTGGGTGATGGCCCACGATGCGCTGGCCGGATTGAGGCCGTGTTGGATATGGAGATTGTCGTAAACGTACTCATTGTCGTCGCAATTTACGAACCCGTGCCGGATCGTCTGGGCAAAGACGGCCAGGGTTATGAGAACCAGCAGGCAGCAGATGGCGACCGCCACGCCGCGGCTGGATCGGCGGCCCGGGCTCTCCGCAGGCTGCGGTAGCGGCCCCGGCCGGCGGGCCGGCAATGCTCGCGGCGAGGCAAAAGGGTTCTCTGGGCGGCTCGCGGTTCCCTTCAGGGACCGGCGGCGTTGTTCGTATTTGTTGGGCATGAGTCTATTTTGCCCGCACGGTCGCAATGCGGCAAGTGGATATATACCGCTGGACTTCCTCCGCCTGCCGGGCCGCGTCCCAACCGAGCACAACGGCCATCCAGCCGGCGACCTCGGCAGCAATCTTTGCCGCGTCGGCATAATAATAATGCCAACTCGTGCGGCGGATCATCACATCGTCCAAATGAAGGGCCCACTCGCGGCGGCAGTTGTGCTCGACGACCTTTCGGCGGATGGGCGGCGGCAGAATGCCGCTGAATTCCGCCGGGCTGCCGGGCAAGAGCAGGGGCTCGGCCGCCGTGCGGCAACGTGCCGCCTTGCGACCTTGATAACCGGCGACTCGATCGACCACCTGTTGGGCAATCCGCCGATAGGTAGTAAGCTTGCCACCGGCCACGTCGAACCAGCCCGGCTGGGGCATGTGGATCTGATGGGCCCGCGAGATATCGGAGGGGCCGCCTCGGCCCGTATCAATCAGCGGCCGCAGCCCGGCCCAATGGCTGATCACATCGATCGGCCTAAGCCCGGCGGCGGGAAAGCTCTCGTTGATGATCTCGAGAATGTACTCGACGTCTTGCATATCGGCAGCGATCGCTTCAGGCGGTCCTGAATAATCGGTGTCGGTCGTCCCCAGGATCACACGCTCGCCCCAAGGAATGCCGAAGAGTATCCGCGCTCCAGCCGTAATCACCACGGCACTGGGCAAAGGCAGCCGTGCCGCGTCGATCACCAGGTGCACTCCCTTGGTCAAACGCAGCCGCAGACTGCTGTGCGGGATTGCTGCTGCCCACGGGCCCGCGGCGTTGACGACACTGCGGGCCGAAATGTCGTATTCTGCGCCGCTCAGCGTATCGCGGACGCGGCAGCCCCACGTCGGGCCATCGGCAGCGGCATCCAGGAATTCCATGTAGTTCAGCACGATTGCCCCGTGCCGGGCGGCCGACCGAAGCGTGTCGAGCACCAGTCGGGCGTCGTTGGTCAGACCGTCGAAGTAGCGGACCGCGCCGAGGAGGTTCGTTTCGCGGATGCCCGGCAACAATTTGCGGACGGCGGCCGGGCTCAGCGATTGCGACCGGCCCAAGTTCCTTCGGCCACAGAGCAGATCGTAGAGCTTGACGCCGACGGCCAGTTTCCAGCGGGGCCAGGGCGTGCCGCGATAGGCGGGGAAGAGGAAGGGCAGGGGGGCGGCCAGGTGCGGCGCGATGCGGCGGAGGACCATTTTTTCGTGACTGGCCTCGTATACCAGGCCAACGCGGCCTTGGGCCAGGTAGCGCAGGCCCCCATGGAGCAGGCGGCTGGACCGGCTGCTTGTGCCGAAAGCCAGGTCGTGCTTCTCGACCAGCCCAGTCCGCAGGCCGCGCATAGCCGCATCGCGCGCCACACCGGCGCCGACGATGCCGCCGCCGATCACCAGCACATCTAATGGCTCTTCGCGAAGCTCCACGATCTGCTCATGGCGAACGGCGCGAGGATCCAACTCCTGCATGGCTAATATCTTCTACTCCGTCCAATGCAGCGACCTCTCGACCGCCTTGAGCCACCGTGTGTATTCCGCATTGCGCCGCTCATCGGGCATCTGCGGCAGATATTCATATTCCATGGACCAGTTCTGCTGCAACTCATCCATGTCCCGCCAATAGCCGACCGCCAGCCCGGCCAGATAGGCCGCTCCCAGGGCCGTCGTCTCGGCCACGACAGGCCGGCGGACCGGCACGCCCAGCACATCGGCCTGGAACTGCATTAGCAGGTGATTGACGGAGGCCCCGCCATCGACCTTCAATGCCGCCAAGGCGATGCCGGCGTCCTTCTGCATCGCCTCCAGCACGTCCCGGGTCTGGAAGGCCATCGATTCCAGGGCCGCGCGGGCGAGGTGGGCGCCGGTGGTGCCGCGAGTGATGCCATGGATCGCGCCGTGGGCGTAAGGATCCCAGTAGGGTGCACCCATGCCGACAAACGCTGGCACGAAGTAGACACCGCCATTGTCAGCCGCCTGGCCGGCAAGCTTCTCGATGTCTGCCGATGCCGCGATCAGCCCCAGCCCGTCCCGAAGCCACTGCACCACCGCTCCGCCGACAAAAACCGAGCCTTCGAGACAATAGGTGATCTTGCCGCCGAGGCCCCAGCCGATCGTGGTCAGCAGGCGATGACGCGACTCGATCGGCCGGTCACCGGTGTTCATCAAGAGGAAGCAACCAGTCCCGTAGGTATTTTTGGCCATGCCGGGCGAGAAGCATGCCTGACCGAAGGTGGCGGCCTGCTGGTCGCCGGCCACGGCGGCTATGGGGACGGGCGACCCGAGCCACTCGCTGCTCGCTTGACCGTAGACCTCGCTGGAGGAGCGAACTTCCGGCAGCATGGCCCGAGGCACGCCGAGGATCCGCAGCAACTCGTCGTCCCAGGCCAACGTGTGGATGTTAAAGAGCAGGGTGCGGCTGGCGTTGCTATAGTCCGTGGCGTGGACCCGCCCGCCGGACAGCCGCCAAAGCAGCCAGGAATCGACGGTGCCGAAGAGGACCTCGCCCCGCTCGGCGCGGCCGCGAAGGCCGTCGCAGGTCTCCAGCAGGTGTGTGATCTTCGTGCCGGAGAAATAGGCGTCGATCACCAGTCCCGTCTTGGCCCGAAACGTCTCTTCCAGGCCCTCGGCGTTAAGGCGATCGCAGATGCCCGCACTGACACGACTCTGCCAGACGATGGCCGGCGCGACCGCGCGGCCCGTCTGCCGATCCCAGAGAATGGTCGTTTCCCGCTGGTTGGTCACGCCCAGGGCCGCAATGTCGTCGGCCGCCAGCGATGCCTTGGCCAGCGCTTGGCGGGCCGTTTGAAGTTGCGACGACCAGATCGCCTCTGGATCGTGTTCCACCATGCCCGGCGCAGGCAGGATCTGGGGAAACTCCTGCTGGGCGGAGGCAACGATCCGTCCGGCATGATTGAAAACTATCGCCCGGCTGGACGTTGTGCCTTGGTCGAGAGCGAGGATGTATTTGGGCATGGTTTACATCCTCCCATCAAGGAAGATCTTCAGTCCATCAAGGAACATCTGCACGGCAATCACGGTGAGGACCATGCCCATCAGCCGCTCGCAGGCCACCAATCCGCGACGGCCGAGGATGCGGCTCAGGGCCGGTGAGAACATCAGCACGGTGGCCGTCGCCAGCCAGGCCACGATCATCGCCGCTCCAGTCTGCCACAGACCATTCGGCGGCCGCGAGGCGAAGATCATGACCGTGGCGATCGTTGACGGGCCCGCCAGCAGGGGCGTGGCCAAGGGCACGATGAACGGCTCGGCGTCCTCGAAGCGTTCGGCATGGATTTCTATGTGCCGCTGTGCGGGGAAAATCATGCCCAGGGAAATCAAGAAAAGCAGCACGCCGCCGGCGATATACAACGACTCCCGGCCGATGTGCAACACGCCCAGCAAGCTCGGCCCGCAGAAAAGGAAGAACACCAAAATCAAGAGCGCGAACAGGTTCTCCCGCGCCACGACCCGCATCCTCCGCCGCTCGTCCACATCCTTGAGACAGGCCAGGAACGCCGGCACGTTGCCCAACGGATCCATGACCAGCAGCAGCGTCGTGATCGCGGAGAAAAACTGCATTGAATTCTCCGCCTATCCGCCTTTCGCCCCGGCATGGGGAACCATGCCCAACAACGACTGCGGCGTCTCGTACAGAATCGCCTTGGCGATCGACAGAGCGTCGTCCCGTGTGTATTGGCCCTGGCGGACTTTGTCGGCGAAGACGCGTGCCATTTGCTTTCGCACCAGGATTGCTTTTCCATAGGCCCATTCCACGCAATAGGCGTCCGAAAAGAAGCCCACTTGCTTGTTGACCGGCAGCATATCCAAACGCTCGGCCAAAACCTGGCGGATGATGTCCGGAAAGAAATTGTGCCACCAGAAGCCGGCAAGGCTGAAGTTGGGCAGCTCGCGGACCAGTGTGCAGAGCGACTGGTTCGCATGGCGGCTCGAGACGAAGCACTGAAACCGCAGCTTGGGATGCCGGGCGATCATCTCCGCCAACTGCCCGATTGTCCGTTGTGCCAGGCGGCTGCCCGTTTCGAAGGGCAGGGGCTCGGCCCCGATGCTGAACTGGTAAACGATTTCGTGGGCGTGTTCCTCCAAGGCGGTCAAGAACGCCTCGTTGATGTATGAGGCGTAGATGTCGCGCTCCGCGGGCCCGGCCTCCGCCCGCCGCTGCAAGGCGGCATGCATCTCGGCGTCTCCGACCGGATGGAAATCGATGTCCGTGGAGATGCCCGCCGCCGTGGAAATCACCAGGTCATAAGGGATGTGGTTTACGTAGTGCTTCACGGCGGCGTGGACGTCGTCCAGAGTGTGGATGGTGCGATCGGTGGGCGGACGCTGGCCGCCGCCGATGGGCGTGGCGAACTCCGGCGACCGGCCCCAGGCCCTCTCCAGCTCATACAAGGCCGTGTCGAATTCGCCCCATTGGCAGCGAGTGAAAAAGCACCACTCGATGGAATACTGCAAGCGCGCGTCGTCTTCGCCTTGGCCGCGGCGTGCGCTCTCCGTGCAGGTCCGCTGGATGTTAAGCCGGTCGAAGATCGAGTACCACCAGCCGCGGTCGTCGGCCCGTTCTCGGATCAACCCATCCAACCGCCGCCAGTTGTCCAATGTGACCGGCTCGTGCCAATCGTAAAGGTCGCGGAGGATCAACCGAAGGCACCAGGAGATACCCGTGTTTTGCGTGTGGCGGAGATAGGGGATGGCCTCGGTCAATCGCTGGTGGGCCTCGGCGTCAGTTGGCCAACCGGGATACTGCGTCAACCGCGCGCCGCTGGGGCATCCGGCGCCGTAGAGGTCGCTGACGACCATATGGTACAGGAGAATGTCGTGCAGGCCGCGGGCGCCGAGATGGCCGCCCACAAGGTGCGTATGGGCGTCGAACATCGGCAACCCGGCCAATGCCTCTTCCATCTCCTTGGCCAGGGTTTCTTGATCTTCTTGCATAGCTTGCGTCCTTTCCGGTCAGGCCCCGGTCTGGGCCGCTTTGTCGAAGGCCGCGTCAAAAGCCACGCGGCTGGGCTCGAAGTCGAGCCTGCGGACGAACTCGCAGGCTTCTCGAGCGCCCCGTTCCCGCTCCATGCCGCTGTCTTCCCACTCGACGGAAAGGGGGCCGCTGTAGCCGATGTCGTTCAAGGCCCGAATGATGGCCTCGAAGTTCACGCCGCCCCGGCCCAGCGAGCGGAAGTCCCAGCCGCGGCGCGGATCGCCGAAATTCAAGTGGCTGGCGAGTATCCCGCTGGTGCCGTCGAGCGTCACAATCGCGTCCTTCATGTGGACGTGGTAGATCCGATCGGGGAACGTGCGGATGAACCGGGCCGGATCGATGCCCTGCCAGATCAAGTGGCTGGGATCAAAATTGAAGCCGAATTCCGGGCGGTGGTCCAGCGCGGCCAGCGCCCGTTGGGCGGTGTGGATGTCGAAGGCGATCTCCGTGGGATGCACTTCCAGCGCGAACTTCACGTCGCACTCGGCAAACACGTCGAGGATGGGATGAAACCGCTCGGCCAGCAGGGCAAAGCCGGCATCGATCGTGGCTTGCGGTACTGGCGGGAACGAGTAGAGCAGCGGCCAGATGCTTGAGCCGGTGAAGCCGTTGACGACGTGCAGCCCCAGCTTTTGCGCCGCCCGGGCGGTATCTTTCAATTCTTCGGCGGCGCGGGCGCTCGACGCAGGCCGGGTTGCCGTCACCCCAGACATGCGCCGGCAGGATGGCCTTGTGCCGCGAATCGACGGCGTCCAAGATGGCCTGGCCGACGAGGTGGTTGCTCAGTGAGAACATCCGCAGGCCGTGCCGGGCCAGCGTCTGACGCTGCCGCTCGCAGTAGCCCGGATCAGACATCGCCTTGGCGACCTCGAAGTGGTCGCCGTTGCAGCAGAGTTCGAGGCCGTCGAAACCGAAGTCTCTGGCCTTAGTCGCCAGCGTTTCCAGCGGCAAGTCGGCCCATTGGCCGGCGCATAACGTTATAGGTCGCGTCATCGTTTGGTCCTCCGTTAAGGGTTGTCAGGGGTGCGAGGTCAGAACTCTTGCATCATTCATGCCGCCCCGCTCAGCCCCGCAAGCCGCAGGGCGTCCTCGGGGCACTTGCCGTCATGGATCACCGCTTTGAAGGCGTGCACTGCCGCGGCAATCTTCTCAAAGCCCCAAATATTCCGGCCGATTACCGCTCCCCGCGCGCCGCTCCGCACTACCTGGGCGGCCATTTCCAGCGCCTGCGCGGAGCGTGTCGGTCTGCGGACCGCCGGCGGCTACCAGCGGCACGGGGCAATCGGCGATAATCTGCGCGTAGGCCTGTACGTCGCCACAGAAGGGCGTCTTCACCACGTCCACGCCGACCTCCACGGCACACCGCACCGCCCAAGCGATATCCTCCGGCGTAAAGGTAATCTTGCCGTTGGAATCGCGGGGATAGACGTGGCAGATCACGGGCATCTCAAACCGGGCAGCCTCGCGGACGCAATCGGCCACGGTCCGCACGTAGTCGGCTTCCGTCGGGCCGCGGACGAACGCCGCTACGGCGAAGCCATCGGCCCCCAGTCGCACGGCATCCTCCGGGTCGGCAATCTGCTGCCGGGCCGTATCGTCCGGCCGGGCCGCCGTGCTCTGCACGATCAGCGGAATGCGGCCAGCATAGGGTTGCCATGCCGAGGCCGCAAAACCCTTCTGCATGGTCACCGCGTCGGGATGCGCGGAAGCCACTGCCGCCAACGTCGTTGCGATGTGCCGCAAGCCGGGCGGCAGGCCATGCGCGTAGCCCAAAAAGTGATCCACGGCCACGGAGCAAAGTCGTCCCGACGGATGGGAGAAGATTCGATTAATCCGCACAAGTTTTCCGGTGTTCATTTCCTATTCCTGGTGTAGATAAAGCAGTTTCAACGCAATGTTCCATCTCGGTCTCCACGGCGGCCCGTGAGGGGATGCCCGCCTGGCCGCCCGGGCAAGTAGCCTTCAGTCCAGCGGCCACTGCGGCAAACCGCAGGGCCCTGGTAATCTCGTATCCGTGGACCAGTGCCGCGGCATAGGCGCCGTGAAAGACGTCGCCGCAGCCGGTCGTGTCTACCACATCGACCGCCAGCGCGGGCTGATGACACGGCCTTGCCGGTTCGTGGCAGGTTATAAACCAGCAGCCTTCGCCGCCGCAGGTCACCGCCACCACTTGGCGTTGGGATGTCCAGAGCGCCTGTGCAGCCAACACCGCATCGCTTGACCCGGTTATCTTGCAGGCAAAGTCGCGGGAGAGGATGAGGTGATCCACCAGCGCCAACAACGTGGGAAAGAGTGGATCGTCCCCGTTCTCGAAATCGGCAACGACGGGGATTCCTGCGTCACGGGCGATCCGCGCAGCCCGGATCATCCCCTCCGTGCCGAAATGGTCCACCACCAGCACCTTCGCCGCGCGAATGACGTCCTCGGGCGGCCAACTCGGGTCCGCGCCGAGCGTTTTTCCCAGCTCATAGAGGATGGTCCGTGTCCGCCGGCCACGGTCGACGATAATCGTGGACCGAATGGGCCGGGCGTCGGGGCGGCAGCAGATGTGGGCCACGTCGATGCCTTCCTCAAGGAGCCGCGCGACGACGAAGCGAGAAAGCTCGTCGCCGCCGAGCATGCCCGCATAGCCACAGCGAGCGCCCAGCCGCGAGGCGGCCACCAGGGCCGTAAGCGTCAGGCCTCCGCAGTGCCGCTGGCGATCTCGCACGGGGGCCTTGGTGTCGGCCGCCGGATAGGCGTCGAGGTACAGCAAATCATCGACGGCCGTGCATCCCAGCCCTAGTATATGAGTACTGCCGTTCATGACCCTCGCATTCTCACCCAAAGTCGCCCGGTTGTCAACATCCTGGATCAGGGTAGCAGTTTGCCGCCGCGATTGCATTTCTGTCGTCGCGCGTGTATGCTCGATAGTAGATTAACTCCAGCCCAACTCCCTATCGCGCGCCGCTTACGTACGGTGCCAAAGGATGTCCAGTGATAGAATCCGTCGCCAGGTGGCCTGCGATGCCGCCCGGCTGATGTACGAGCGAGAGGAAACCGAGTACTTCCGCGCCAAGCTCAAGGCGGCGCGGCGGATCACGCGCGGCGATTTCAAGCCCCGCGACCTGCCCAGCAATCGCGAGATCCGCGAGCAGATCCAGGTCTCGGCGCAACTCCAGGAGGGCCAGCGGCGGACGGAAAACCTCCGCGACATGCGTCTGGAGGCCCTCCGCATGATGCGGCTGCTGAGAGCATTCCGGCCCCGCCTGATCGGCAGCACCCTCACGGGCCACGTTCGCCGCGGTTCCGACATCGATCTGCACGTCTTTTCCGACAGCATCGAGTCGGTGGCCGCCGTTCTCGACCGAGAGGGACTTTCGTACGAGATCGAGAGCAAGAAAGTCCGCAAGCAGGGCGAGGAGCGAATCTTCGTCCACATCCACATCAACGATCGCTTTCCCTTCGAGCTGACCATCTACGCCAGCAACAAGGCCCACTACGTTTTCAAGAGTTCGATCACCGGCAAGGCCATCGAACGCGCGAGCATCGCCGAGTTGGAGCAGTTGCTGGCCCGCGAATACCCGGAGGTCTCGCTCGATCAGTCGATCCTGGAGGCCGAGAGCCAGGTCGACCGTTTCCAGATCTACGAGATCCTCCTGCTGCCGCTGGAGAACGTCAAGGAAAGCCCCAAATATCATCCCGAAGGCGACGCCTTGTATCACAGCCTCCAGGTCTTCGATCTGGCCCGCAACGAGTTGCCCTACGACGAGGAGTTCCTCCTGGCGGCCCTCTTGCACGACGTGGGCAAGGCGATCGACCCGCAGGACCACGTGACCGCCGGGCTGGAGGCGCTGGCGGAGCACATCACGCCGCGGACAGCCTGGTTCATCGCCCATCACATGGAGGCCCAGGATCTATTGGATGGCACTTTCGGCGCCCTGCGCACGCCATCGCCTGGAGGCTTCGGAAGACTTCGAGGAATTGAAACTCCTGGCCCGCTGCGATCGCAGAGGCCGGCAACGCGGCGTGGAAGCCCCGGACATCGACGAGGCAATCGAGTTTTTGCGCCAACTGGCGGCAACATGCGGATAAGGCCTGCGGCTTGCGGCCTGTCGCATGCCCTTGCTATGAAACGTGTTGGGGGACCGGGGCCGGTCTCTAATCCTTTTTTGCCCGATTTCGTCACTGACCAACCGGCCCGTAGGATAGGTTTGCAACCTGTCACATTCAGCGACAGGTTGAAAACCTATCCTACGGGCCGGGTTTTCAACTGCCCGGATCGGAGGCATAATTGGAGTGCACACGGTATCGATTGCAGAAAGGAAGAAGACAGGTTAAAAACCTATCCTACAGGTATGGAAAGCATCCGCTGGCGACACCTGCCGCATTGGGACGTGCCCGGGGCAACCTACTTCGTCACTATCTGCCTGGACGGAAGCATTCCTGCCCAGGGCTTTTCGGATATCGAACGTTTCCGGGTCAACCTCGCGGGGCAACGGCAGCCGCAGGGGCTATCGGTCCAGGAGTGGAAGCTGTGGTGCTGGAAGCAGGTGTTTGCGCGTTGCGACGAGTCGCTGGATCTACGCCCAGCCGCGCGTCACCTGAGCGATCCGGCCCTGGCGAAGGAGGTTGTCGACGCGTTGTACTTCTTTGCCGGCCAGCGCTACGACCTGCTGGCCTTCTGCGTGATGCCCAGCCACGTCCACTGGGTTTTCACGCCGCTTTGTAGGATAGGTTTGCAACCTGTCGAGGTTTTGTTATGCATCGCATCGTGAGTTTCCTTTTCGCCGTATCCGCGTTGTTTCTAAATTCGCTGCTTTGCGCGGCCGGGCCGGCCGAGACAGTGCCGCGCGATAGCGCCATTGCCAGGTCCGACGCGGCCTGGCAGCGGCTGTTGCTCTCGTCGCTGGATGCTGGCTCGCGGGTGAAACCGGGCGGACAGTATTCGGACAACGCCGTCGCCACGCCGGCGCAAGGCATTGAAGCCAAGTTCGGGCCGATGGCAATGCGTTTTTCCGCCCTGGCCAAGGGCCCGCACTCGCGCCAAGATTTCGGCGTTGCCCAGTGGATCGGCGGCCAGGTCAAGCTGCTGGGCCTGTGGGTCAACCTGCCGGCCAACGCCAACGTGGATAAAGTCGGACTCCAGGTTACCGACAACAATGGCGAGAACTTCGTCTATACGGTAAAGGCCGATTGGACCGGTTGGAAATGGATCGAAGGCGATCTTGCCGGCCGCAAGTTCAGCCCCTCCGGCGACCACTCCGGCCAGAGCCACGCGACCGTGTTTCCTCTGAAAAACGTCGATGTCGTGTGGTTCGCCAAGAAGCCGGGCCCCACGGCCATCGTGGTCAATGAGTTGGTCGCCGTGTCCGACATGGGCGACAAAGCCGCAGAGGTTCCACTGTCGGTGGATCTCCCGGCCGAAATGCCGCTGGAAACCGGCAGCAAACTCGCCGTGCAGGCGGTGCTGACGAACACCTCGGACAAGGAGGTCCCCGCCGAGGTGGAGTTCCTGATCCAGGGCGATCCGTCTCAATACTCCAAGCCGAGCCCGCACCCAAGGTACGGGGCCGATATCGCCCCCGGCGCTTCGAGTTGGTTCGAGATCGAAGGGAAAGTCTACAAGGACAATTCGATGACCGACGGCAAGCCTTGGACATCATTCGGCGGACCGTATAACGACAAGCAAAAGTGGGAAGAAGCGTTCGGCTACATCGACCTGGGGCGCATCGTCCGCGTGGTCCACATGGGCTATCTGTCGGGCGATGCCAACTGGATCTGGAAGGTGGATTTCGCTGCCAGCATCGACGGCAAACACTACCAGCCCGTCGAAGGACTGAAGAACGTGGATTTTTACCAAAAGTGGGGGCCGCAGGAGATCGACGTGCCCCGGCCATTCGCGGCGCGTTTCCTCCGCTTGCGCCTGCACAACAATGGCCAGCGCGTCATCGCCTTTCACTCGCCCGCCGAGTTCCACGTGTACGCCGGACCGATGGAAGAGGCCACGGCGCTGCCGCAGGTCGGCTCGCCGCTGCTACGAAGCAAGCTAACGGTACAAGTCCCTGCCAGAGACTTTGTTCCGATTGGCCTTGGCGACGACCGGACCTTGAGCCCGGGCGCCTATCTGGTCTCCTTGCGGACCAAGGCCTCCGGGCTGACCCAGCTTAATCACGGCCATGTCTACGTCATGCCCCCAGTGATGGAGAAGGTCACGCGCAATTCCCGCTTCGGCCTGAACGGTATCGCCTATCCGGAACTCGCCAGGCGTCAAGGCAACGGTTGGGTCCGCTTCGAGAACCTCAAATGGCCCATGGTTTCGGTGGAGCCCGGCATCTACAGATTCGACGGAAGCCTGTCGCCCTACCTGAAGTACGACGAGATATTCGGCTCCTATCGCGCCAATGGGCTGTGCACGATGCCGTATCTCTTCCTCACGCCGAGATACCTCGTGCCCAAGGGCGCCAAGGGCGATGGGATGACCTACCCGCCGACCGATATGAGCAAGTACGGCACGTTCGCCTTCCAAGCCGTGGCCCGCTACGGCAGCCAAAAGCACCCGCCCGAGGAATTGCTGACCAACGACAAGATTTCCGGCCTGGGCTACATCGATACCTACGAACTGTGGAACGAGGCCGACCTGAACGATCCCAATTGGGGTTCATGGCGCGGCGTCTTCACCGACTACTATATCATGTACCGCTTCGGGGCCGAGGCGGTCAAACGGGCCGATCCCCGTGCGAGGGTGGCCAACGGCGGTTGGTCCGGTACCGACGTGCCGCTGATGGAAACCATGCGGACCTATAAGTATCCCGACGGCAAGTGCCCGCTGGACTTCACCGACGTGCTGAGCGTGCATTATTACTCGTTCCGCGTCGCGCCGGAACTGGCGACCCTCAACGACAACGCCTATCGCAATGGCCTGCCGCTGAAGCAACAGACCTTCGAGCAGGAATTGGCGGCCCTGGTGGCGTGGCGGGACAAGGTCAAACCGGAAATGCCGATCTGGATGAGCGAGACGGGCTACGACAGCGGCGGCCCCCGCGGCGTAGACGAACGGCTGCAGGCCTGCTGGTTGCCGCGCGACATTATGATGATCCTGGCCGCGGGCATCGACAAGGTGCTGGTCTTCCGCGAAACGGGCTCCGGCGGAGACCTCTTCTCCGCTTCCGGGCTCATCCGCGATGACGGTTCGCTCAAGCCTTCCTGGTTCACCTACGCCACGCTGATCCGCCAACTGGACGGTGTGACCGAACGGGCGACCAAAGTGCCCTTCGAAGACGACAACGTGCGGGTCTACCTGTGGAAGCGAGGCAGCGAGACCATCGTCACGGCCTGGGCCATCCAGGGCACGGCCAGGTTGGATATCCCTTTGGGCCAGGCGACGATCACCGACGCGTTCGGCCACTCCAGGACCGTGAATGCCGTCGCGCCGCTGGATCTCAGCGAGTTTCCAATTTACATAACCGCCTTTGCCGACTCGGAGGCGGTCAAGCGACTGGAGGAGCAAGCCCGGAAGATGGCCGAGAGAGAAAGGCGGCGGATCGAGCGGCAATCCAAGCTCCAGGCGTATCTTTTCAAGTTTGGCAGGTCCAACGGGGCTCCGGCGATTTCGCTGGGCGCAGAGCGCAAATACACGCTGGTGATGGCGGCCGACCTGTATGACGAAGCCAAGGGCTTTGGTTTTGAAACCAAGGGCCTCACCGATGCCCCGTCGAAATGGAATGGCAGCCCGCTGGCCAACGATGCGGTGAAAGTCGGCCCGCGTACGCGATTCACGTTCAGGGCCAAACCGGGCGTGTATGTCTTGTCGATCGGCACGCGGGCACCGCCGAACAGCGTGATCGCGGTTCGCGGCATCGCAGGCGGCGACCAGGTCTTAAACGCGCCTGACGGCGGCACGGCGAAGGCCGCGGTGACCATCGGCACCATCGGCGACAAAGCGCTGACGCTGGAGATGAACTTCTACGGCGAACTGGTCTGGGTTTCAATGATTCAGCGAGACTACGACAAACCCTAGCGAGCGGCAGGATAGGCCGCAGGCGGTCAGTTCGTGCCCGCTTCAACCTTGTGGGCAAAGTAGCGGATTTCGTGCTTTGCCCAGGCATCCGGATGATTGGCAAAGCCCTTTTTCAGGCTTGTGCTGCGGGCGTTATGGCCGCCGGCCTGCGTGACTTGCGGACCTTCGGCATCGATCGCCTCGCCGCTCTTGGTACTGGGGCGAACGATGGCAATATGGCCGTGATGTTTCGGGTCGCTCTCCTTGAATACCGCCACGACGAGATAGCCTTGATTGGCGAAATGTTGGGCCTGATGACCATCCGGCACTTGCGTCCAGCCCTGCTCTTTGCCGGTTTTGGGCAGCCAATCAAATTGGGCGTTGGCCAGTTGCGCGGTCGCGTGTTCGGGCGGTCGCAGGAGATAGATCCCCAGACGCCGGCAGGCTTCGGCCGCGAAGGCACTGCAATGCGTGTGCCCCTTGCCCGGCAGCGGGTCCCCGGTCGGTTCGCCGGTCTTCCAGTTGACGGAGCGTCCCGGCAACCAGAGGTGTTCGACATCCATCGCGTCGAGCTTCTGAGCCAGCAGGCGGCCGGCCGGTGTGATTTCTTCGGCGCGGCAAGGCAATGACGCAAAGACGACCAGAACAACGAGCACCTTGAAGCATCTTGGCACGATAATGTCTCCTCTCACTCGTGCGCCACGTGCGTGGAAATCGTCGGCACGAGGACGTCGCGGGCGAACTCCTGCAAGGTCGTCGGCGTCGTGGTTTCCTCGCTGCGTGGCTGCGTCGGCCGCAGCCTGCCTTTCTCGACCGCGTCGTACATCTCCAGCATCAAGTCGGCGGCGTTCTCGCTGAGGGCGTTGTCCAAGAGGACCTGACGCATCTGCCGCGGATCGCACTTGACGTACTCGATCTTGCGACCGAGGACGTTCGCGAGGGTTGCCGCCACCCCGTCGAAGGAAAGGTCGGCAGGCCCGTGCAGCTCCTGGACGATTTGCCCGCTCCACTCCCAGTCGACCAGTCGCTGTGCCGCCACCCAGCCGATGTCGCGTGTGGCGATCATGGGGAAACGCGTCGAACCGGAAACGGGTGAAGAGATCCGGCCGCGGTCCCTGATCGAATCGGCTTGCCAGAGCAGGTTTTCGAAGAAGTAACCGGGCCGCAGGTGCAGGACGTTGTCGGCCGCGTCGTTGAACCGCTGCTCGACGTCGTGCAGACCGTTGATCGGCCCCGCGCCCGAGGCGAGATACGCCCCCAATGACGAGAGGTTGACGACGCGGGCAATTTGGTTGGTTCGCACGGCGGTCGCCGCGGCCTTGGCGAGGCGATTCTGGAATTCGCGGACGTTGTCGGAGCCAAACCCTGGAGGCGTCACCCAGAAAAGGGCATCGACGTCCTGCGTGGCACGGGTCAAGTAGTCGGCGTCGTCCTGAGCGCCGATGGCCATCTCGGCGCCGCGCTCGGTTAATTCTTGCAAGTGGTTGGGCCGCCGGCCCAATAACCTTACGCTGACTTCGTCGGCCTTATCCAAGAGGAAATCGGCCACGGCACTTCCCACGTGCCCGGTGGGCGTAGTAATGGCGATTTTCATAGCTTTATCCTTTCCATCAAGCGGCTCCGCACGAAGGTGTCCGCAGGGAAAGCGAGCAACGGTTGCCGGTTTTCGTCCGGGACTTCGCCAGAGCCAAACCGTTGAATTCTATGCAGGCAAAAGAACGAGGCTAGCCCCTGACAACGCCGGTACCTTGCGCCGCATAGATTCTGCCTCAGCCGCGCACCAACGTGTCATATTCGGCGTGGCCGATCCATACTCAAATAAGATCGGAACCCTCTTCGATGACCAAGGTGAGAAAATGGACTACTTCAACAGGCGTCGCTTTCGCCGAAGGAACGCCATCAATCCGGCCAAGCCAGCGCCCAGAACTGCCAGCGAGGAGGGCTCTGGAACCGCGGTGGGAGAGTACGTGTACTGAACCGTTGCGGTCAAAGCGTCAAAAGTGGCTTGTCCAGTACTACTGTAACCTGAATCGGTCACATTGATCGTCTGCGTTGCCGTCGTTGCGGTCAAGGCAATTTTAGTGCCAGGAAGGCCTTGGAACTCATTGAGCACACCCAGGTCAGTATAAGTAAATGCAGCACTATTCGAAGCGGTTGAATTGAGCACTAGCGATGCGGGCGCCCCCGTTGCAGGAAATCCGTAGGACAGAAGCGGGGAGGCCAGGCTCATAGATGCCGGGAAAGAAGGACTATTGCTGGGATCTTCCACGGAAATCGTCGAGTTGGTAGTCGCGCTCCCGCTGGTGGCCTCTTGGATGCCGAGAAGTTGCGCGACATTGAGGACGGTGAGTGCCGTCTGGTAGCTGCCACTAAGGGTCAAGGTGACCGAGTCGAGCGTGCCGAGGCTCGAGTCGAACGTCGGGAACGACAAGGTTTGGGCATTGGCTCCCGTCCAGTCGGTCGCAGTGTACGAAATCGAGGATGACTCCAGCGGCAACGTATCCGCGTGGAGGAAAGAGAATGCCGAAACCGCCGCAAACGCCAACACAGCGCCACAGAATACTCGAATGCAATTCACGATGTTACCTCTCGGAAGTCAGAACCAGGAATCGTCTACACCAGCAATCGAAAAACTCCGCCATCCACCACGCCAGGCAAAACCAAATCTTGATCCCGGCCCGAGAAAGCAAGTTTACGCAGCAGCTTACCCTGGCACGGGTTAAGAACTGAAAAACTCCCCGCGTCTGGCCGACGCGTGGAATTCCTCAAGTTGAAAGAAAGCGTTTCAGGCGATTCACCAAACGATGGTGTTCTTTCCTAAAGCGCCAACGCTGCCTCATTTTAGATTTCTGTGGCAAACTCCAGCGAGCGTGCCACCACCTATTATTATATTATTAAGATCTGACCCTGGCCTTTTGTCAAGAACTTTGTCCAAAACGCATGAGTCAAAAAAATCCTCCGGGAAATACGCCGATTTGGCAACGAGCGGTCTGGGGGAGGGCAATTCGTATTATAATACGTCACAAAAGCCGGCCTGCCCGGCAAAGACGTTTACCCCGCAACCCGATTGAGGAGCCGAGGCTCATGAATTATTCGGACCACGTTGTCAGCATCCATCCTTATTTCAAGGTTCATCCGGGCAAGATGGACGAGTTCAAGGCGTCGCTTCCCGCGTTTATCGAGAAGGCCGCGGCCGAGGCCAAGACCCTCCACTACGACTTCACCATCCATGGCGATGAGGTTTTCTGCCGCGAAGCATACCTCGGGGCAGACGGCCTGCTGGATCACCTGTCCGACGTGGGAGCGTTGTTGGATCCCCTCATGAAGTTGGCCGACTTGACGCGCGTGGAAGTCCATGGCCCGGCAGCAGAACTCGCCAAGCTCAAGGAGCCGTTGGCACGACTCGCCCCGGTCTGGTTCACTTGTCTCGGCGGCGCGGAGCGATAAGACACTGTTGTCGTGGCTGACGAGGTTCTCCGCGCGGCGGTTGTCAGTGTTGAACGGCTTGTTGGCCGAAGCAATCGTTTTTCGTTCAACAGAGTTACCGAGCCTAGGCCACCGTCCAATTAAGATTAACCTCGTAGGGGGGTTGCTTCAAGAATGCCTCGCAGTTTTACGAAGTATCCCATAATAGACTTTCGCTAGAATATTGACTTTCGTTAGAATTGTGTCACATTGGCGTTAGATCCTGTGGATATCAAGATGCCGCTGACAAGAGCTCTTCGCAGCCTCCCCGCGAGGCGCGATCTATTTGGGAACGTTTCGCATGAGGACCTTATTACTTCTTAGCCTAATGGCTATCCTCCTCACCATCGTGGTGGTGGTGTATGGGTCGGGATGGTTCTTCTCATCGAGGCCCCGCTCCGCCGATGAATTGGAAAAGATCCTGCTCGTCGAGGGCAAACCCGAGATGCAGGAAAAGGCGGCCATGGAATTAATCGGCTTGGGCGATTCCGCCTCGCCGAATATTCGGCGAGTGCTCCAACAGAGCACCTCGCCGGAAGTTCGGGCAATGATGCTCATGGGAATCGCTCAGAGTCGCGATAAGGACAGCGTTGAGGATATCATCAAGGCATTGGATGACGATTCTTACGTGGTCCAGGTTCAGGCCCTGGCCGCCATGCGGCGGGTTCTGTATTTCGATAAAATCTATAAGCCATACGCCTCGCACGAGGTACGCGTCGAGGGGATCAAGAAGGTCCGCCAGCAGATGGAGGAGATGAAAAAGGCTGTGGAACGCGAGCTTCGGGCCGGACGTGGAAAACAAGGGCAAGTGCCACAACAAGTCCATTAGGAGAGATAAAGCCATGCACGACAAGAAGCCTAAAGGTTTTACATTGGTTGAATTGCTCGTAGTGATCACGATCATCGGCCTGTTGGTTGCGCTATTGTTGCCCGCAGTCAACTCCGCCCGGGCAACCGCGCAGCGTGCAGTGCAAAAACAACTTGAGAAACATTGGAATGGCCTACAGTGTTTACCTCGAGGCAAAGTCCCAAGGCCTTATAGGTACACCGGGTTGGTCCGGCGTTCTTTCGGCCTACCTTGAGGGTCAGATGAGCACGTTCATCTGTCCCGAGGACAAGGAGCCACACCCATCGCCACCCCTTAATTCCTATGTTTTTCACCCCGTCCAAAATACGAACTTGTACGTTCCCTTGGTGCCGGGAGACAAGTCCTCCTTCTGCTGGCTGGCAGCCCCGTCCGATCTTGTGAATTGCAACCTGCCCAATGGACTGCCCACGCCGGATTCCTACGTCCTGATCATCGAGGACCTCGCCTTGAACACGACGTGGGATAACTCGGTCCTGGTCGTTCCCCAGGCCGATGGAAGCCTGCAATGCACGTGCGAGGGGAACCCGTGGGGCCACGGCTTCACCCATGAATTGCTCCTGGCGCCCTCCCCCTACACGACAATGTTCAGTCCGTTCGAACCACCGGTTAAGTGGACCGTCGGCGGCAACACGAAGGTCAGCTACGGAATCAACGACCGCTCGGGCGTGTTCTTGAAGGACTCTACCAAGTTGCTATTGGTCGAATATTTCCTGCCCGTGGCGGATGTCCTCTACCCTCACACGGCGATGGACGACCTGACGAACATGACGCCTGAGATGCAGAACGCCCTTCCCTCGTACTTCTGGGGGCATTGGGGAGCCAGTCGTGCGCGGCACGCGGGAATTATGAATTGTTTGTTCGGGGACGGGCACGTCGAGGGCATGCGGCCCGACGCCATCAACCCCACGATACCGACAATCAGCGATACGATGTGGAAGCCGGCCTGCGATCCGCCGCTGGTGCCGGGGGACGGCGGCTAGTGCTGGTAGAAGCCACCTTCGCCTGGGGTGGCCGCCGGCGCCGCGGTCGCGCCATCCGTCGCAGTGTCGTCCGAATTGATCGCTCGCAGCAACTCTTCTTGCGGCGTGGTAATTGGGCCGGTTATCAACTCCGGCAGGTTATAGGTTTTGAGCCGCGCATCGTAGAAGGTCGGGTCTTTTTGCGGCAGCAGGAACGGCTTATGTTCCCGCCCCTCTGCGTCAATATAGCTGAAATACGGCCGGGCAAGCCAACCGTTGTCTCGCTTGCTGCTGAAGACGATCCACCGCGAATTGCTTGACCAGCAGTGCCACGACTCGCTGTACTCGCTGTTGCACTGCAGCCGCCGGTGCTCGCCGCTGCGGAGGTCCATCAGGTAAAGGTCGCTACTGGGCTGGTAAACGGGAAAGCCGCCGTAGGCCGACATGCAGAAAAGAAGATAGCGGCCGTCGGGTGAGGCCCTCGGCTCACTGATGCTCATGCCCGTCGCCGCGGCCGTCAACACGGGTTCGGGCACGCCCCAGGCGTCCGTGGCGATGTCGTACCGCACGCGCATCAGATCATACTTGACCTTCTTCAGGTCTTCGATGGCGCGAAGTTGATCTTGACCCCACGATCGATCGACTGCGCAAAAGTAGAGGGTCTTGCCATCTGCCGACCAGGCGGGAAAGGACTCCAGCCGGCTGGGACCGGCGACGTGCGGCGGCGTGGAAACGGCGGCCGATTGGACGTTCACCAGCCCCAGATCGGACTGTAGATCGAAGACATCGCGGACCTCGCACCCGGCTTCTCGGAAGAACAACCCCGGCTGGTTCCTCGAGAAAGCGATGGCCGAACCGCCAGGATGCCAGGCGGAGAAGCCCGGAGGCGGGCGCCGCGCGGCGGTCAACGCCGATTTCGTCCGGGCGCGGACCGCGCGACCGTCGCGGACGACGATCATTCCTGCCTCGGGCTTGCTTGCCGGCCCCGGTCGAACGTGCAGGGAAAAGCAATCGGGGCGGTTGTTGGCAAAGCTGTGGCAGTTCACGCAACCGCCGCCGAAGGAATCGTTGGTCAAGACCGGCGACTCGTCGTAGTTCTCCAGGTTGCGCTGATAGATCCCGATGTTGCGGTAGCGGTTGGCCACCGGTCCCAGTAGCCGGTAGACGAGATGCGAATCGATGTTATCGGGCGCGATCGTGTTCTCGATCGTGTCGAATCGGCGCCAGCCGCTGTCCTCGCTCTTGACGTAGATCACCATCTCGATCCGGCCCATGCGGTTTTTTTCCAGCAATTCCCGCCACGGACGCGGAGGAATGACGATGCTCGGTCCGCGCGAGGCCAGCAGGATGTCCTCGCCCCTGGCGGCATGGATCCGCACGCGGTACTCCAAGCCCGGTTCCTCCACGAGGAAATTGAGCGGCGCGATATTGGGCGGCACCACGATTCCGCAGTAGTCGGGCCGGATCCGTGGCAAGCGCTTCGCGGCCGTCCACACCGTTGGCTCCCGGACAGTTGGGCCAGCGAGGCGCCACGCGGCGCTGATCGAGCAGCGCCAGCAGGGCTGCCGTCGCGGCGACGAGAACCAGGTTTCGCCCGCACAGCCTCACGATCGTCCCCTGACGAAATAATAGTAGTAGAAATAACTGTTCCCAAGCTCGCCCGCCACTACCGCTTGCGCCTCCTCGCTGCGGCCTCCGTAAAGGCCCATGATCTGCCGAAAGCGGTGAAACTTATCCACCGTTGCCGCGCTGATCCTTCGCCCACGGTAGGAGATTTGACTGCCGCTCGCCACCAACTCACCGGGTTGCTCGATTCCGTGGATCAGCAGGGCTTCCTCGTAAAGCGGTGGCAACGTGGGATAGGCGGCGTTGTCAAAACGAGAGAGCACCGCCGCCACGCCAGGGACATCGCCGAGCAGAAGATCTGTCGCCAGGAGGTACTCCGCGGCCATCCGGTTCCCGCTGTTTCGCTGCAGCGAGTTTTCCAAGAGCAAGAGGACGAGAAGTGCCGTGTTCGCGCCGCTCGGACTCGGTTTGCTGTTCGTTGGAGCTTCGTCCTCCGTGATCATCACGCGGCGCGTCTGCTGGATCCCGTCGTCGCCGGCCAGAGTGGGATCGGCGGCCACGCGGTGCAAGTATTCCTCGGCCCAGCGACCCCATACGAGATCATCCCGCAGTACTTGCAAGACCACGCCCGCGGCCGCCGTTTGGCCCTTGATCAGCTTGACCAGCGCCAGGCGCTTGAGCGTTCCACCATTAGGCGATTCCTCGAGCATCTCCAGCGCCACGTGCTCGGCCTCGTTCACGCGGCCTAGTTCCAAGAGCAAATCAAACGGCTTGCGCATCAGCGCGGCACGGGGAACCGACTGGTAGGTGAGCAAGGGCAGGTACATTTGCGGATAGGCGAACATATCGTAAGGCAACCGACCCACGTGGTACAGTGCCAAATTGACGTCGTTGTTCACACACGGCGAATAAAGCCGCAATGGCAGTTCCGCCGCCTTGGCGATGACGTCCGTCCATAATCGATGCTCGGCGCAGTAATCGATCTCGAGGGCCGCCTTGAGGTCCCGGTCCAAGGCGCACGAACTTGCGACTGCCGCGGCAGTCAATAGCAGGGCCGTGCCCGCCAACCATCGCAGCCATCCCCAAATGGCATTCCCGTTCGTAGTTCCGGGCGGGACTGCCAACAAGGGTCGCCGGAACCGTTTTTCCGTCCAGGACTTGACCTTCGGCCAGTAGACGACCGTCGCCGCGCAGGCGGGGAAATACGCGTAAAGGAGCACGACGGCCCAGTTCAGAAGCCGCGAGTCATATCCTGTCGCGGGCGGTGCCTCGCAGTAGTACAGGACGAGGCCGATGCGGGAAAAAGCAGTGTCCAAGCCGAGTTTCATGCAGATAGCCGCCAGCAGGCAGCATGCCCCCAATAGCCGGCGCCTTTCGGCCAGCGCTTCGTAGATCGCCGAGCACACCGCAAAACTGTAGTACGCCGGGCCCGCGACGTAGTATAGCCCGGCGGCCAACATAAGGAACAAGATCAGCCGCAGCGACGGACGGCGGACCGGGATCCTGGCCCAGCCATTGGCCGCAGTCATGGCCAGTGCCAGACCGAACACCGCGGATGCTCGGAACTGGTACTGCGCAGATCGCCGCGAGGAGGATTGCCGGCACGATCCATGTGCCGCCGACCCGCGCCCGCCCCACGGCGTTCATAAAACCGACCGTCGCCACGAGCAGAAGCCACGCAGCGGCGGCGACGGCGATCACCCCGGGCCAACCCCAGTAGCACGACTGCACCAACAATCGGTCCGTCCATTCCATCATCGCGCCGGGGCGAGCCAGGAATCTGCCCAGGAAAGGCAGGTTCCACAAGAACTGGCTTTCCCGCCACTGGAAAACCAATCGCATATCCACCCAGGCCTGCAGAATCCAGGCAAACAGCGCCACGAACAGGACCAGGCGGAGCGGAAACAGCGTGGCAACCAATCCGCACAGAGATTGGCGCGACATGAAAGGTATCCGGCGCACGGAGTGTCCCGGAAACCTTTTGGCCACGCCCCCGCTCATGGTTTGCCCCCGCTCTGCTTGGCCCGAATCCACGCTATCTTATTGTGGGCCGCTACGAAGTCGGGCTTGATTTCCAGCGCCTTCTGAAAATGGGCCAGAGCCTCGTCGAACTGCCCGCGGTTGACGAGGACCATGCCCAGGTTGTAATGCGCTTCGGAGAAGTCGGGCTTGATTTCCAGCGCTTTGCGGAAATCGGCCGCCGCCTCGACCAACGCTCCCCTGCGGAAACGAAGGAAACCGAGGTTGTTGTAGGCCTCCTCGTAGTCGGGCTTGATTTCCAATGCCTTCTGGTAATGCTCGATGGCCTCGTCGAGTTGTCCGCGGCGGGCAAGGATTGCGCCCAGGTTGTTGTGGGCTACTGCCAGGTCCGGCTTGATCTCCAGAGCCCTCTGGTAATGGGGGATGGCCGCATCGACCTCTCCGTGTTCGGCCAGCATGACGGCCAGCTTGAAGTGGGCGGGCGCGAAGTCCGGCGCAATTTCCAGGGACTTGCGCAATTGGCCGACGGCCTCAGCGGCCTGCCCGCGGTTGGCCAACGCGACCCCGAGGTTGAAGCAGGCTACCATGTCGTCGGGATTGATTTCCAGGGCCGCCTGGTAATGACCGATCGCCTCATCGATCCGTCCCTGGCCGGCCAAGGCCATGCCAAGATCGTTGTGGATCGTGCCATCCCAGGGCACTTTCTGGATCGCGAATTGAAGGTGTTCGACGGCCGCGTCCGCTCGGCCCAACTCCATTGCCAGCATGCCGCAGTGGCGATGCAGGCACCAGTCGTCGGGGGCTTTGGCGAGTGCCGCCTCGTAGGTTGACCAGGCCGCCTGTTTCGCTTCTGGCGTCGATGCCAGTTTGCGAAGTGCGTCCCTGCGCTGGCGTGCTGCCGCCTGGCGGCGGTCGTAATCAAACTGCCTGGAAAACGGTTTTTTCGACGTCAGATCCACCATGTCGGCGACTAACTGCGACTCGTCCCATGGGGTCAGTGCCAGCAATTCCGTGCATCGCTGCCGCGACGGGATTGCCTGCCGCCCGTTGGTGGCAGCCAGTTGCGGCAAGGCTGCACGGACCTGGTCGAAAACCGCCCGAGCGAGCAGGTAATTTCCCTCGAAGGTCAAGTGAACGTGCTCGTAGAAGAGTTCCTTCCCCAAGACGCCCTTGGAGCCCGAATCGCTTTGTGCCAGGACCTGCTCCGCATCCACGAGCCGAACGCCGGCGGTCGCCTGCTCGCCGGCCACCTCGCGGACGATGGCATTAATCCGGGAATCGGCGCGGAATCGCAGGGCGTCCAGATCGCGGGCCAGTTCGAACCGGCCCCGCGCGTTGGCATAACCGCCGGTCTTCATCAGGCACTCGCCGATATGAAACTGAAGTTCGGCGAAGCGGTCGTCGATCTTTGACGCGGCCTCGTACTGCCCGAGTGCCTCAGGCCAGCGGTTGCCCGCTTGCAACTCGCCGGCCGCCTGGTAAAGCGACTCCCATTTCGCCAGGTCCCCGCCCGCCAGGTCGGAGCGGTGCCGCGAGGCCAGCGGCGGAAAGTCCCGCAGGTTGACGGCCACGGTGGAAAGGACAACCGCGGCGCCGCGCGGTGCGCCGTGCGGCAGATATCGCTCAGGTTCCGCCGATAGTTGTCATAAACGGCAGACAGGCGCGGGTCATCGGCCGTTACCTGGTTGTTCACGAACATCTCCAGGCCGCGCCAATGGTCCGGGGCGCCCTGTTTGCCACGGAAGTAACCGACGACGTCACCGAGCAACTGCCCGACGCGCGTCGATTTCATGCGGAGACTGGCTCGAATCATCCACAGGCTCGGCGACCAAGACTGCAAGACGGTGCCCGGACCGTAAGGACCGATCACCTCGTTGTTTCCCATATAAATGACGAACAGGTCCGGCTGGCGGGCGGTGCAGTCGCGGGCGATCTCCAGGGCCACGTACGAGTTGATCGCCGTCATCGCCCCGTTCACGACCTCGAACTGCATGCCCGGATATTGCTCGCGAAGCATGACGCCGAGGATCTGACCAAAGTTGAACGCCGGATCCGGCGTGCCCATGGCAGCCGACCCGCCGAGGACGAAGATCCGGACCTTCCCGGCGGGCTTGGCGGAGAGAATGCACGGCTGCGGGCTGCGAGCCAGCGAGCGGGGGAAGAAACGCCATCCGAAGCGGTAGTTCGTCGTACACGCGCCGTTGGCATTCGGCCCCAGGAAGAAGCCCGTGGGATAACCATAGCCTCCCAGCCGCAAACCGGCTTCCAGGAGCACGAAGAACAGGATTGGGGAGAGGAAACACAGCGACAACCGCAGGAGCCATCCTCGCCACCCGCGAAAACGGCCCGTTTTGCCGGACGGATTGGAGGGCGCGCCCGAACCTGGGCTGGCAGCCTCCGCCTCGCTTTGCCCCGGCACTTTCCCGGAGACGCTCTGCTGGTCAGCCACAGCGGACACAGCCCCCACCTGGCGTGGGATATCACCGCTGACAATCCGCCTCTTCTCCCTAAATCTTCGCCACATGCGGCTGCCTCAATGCCTGGCCTGATGTTTTCAACACCCGGGTGCCGACCCGGCGGCTTTGCCAGCCCGAAAAAAGGCAAGCCTCGTATTCCAAATTGATGCTTTGACGGGAAGTTATCTATTCTACCACGGCATGGTTGGCAGGGGCGTGAGATCGGGGGTCCGATTCGAGATTGATTTTTTCCGGTCAGCCGTCGCTAGTAGAGCCATTAAGGGATGATGCGTCGTCCTCTGACGGCCGCCCCGTTCGAATTGTTACCGGTCACCGCACGAGTCGCGGGTGAAACTCACGAAGTCGGCGTCGAGTCTATCCGGCGGACCGAACTGCTTTTCGAACTCGGCCAGTCGTTTCGCCTTGGCGTCGTAAACCAAGGGCTGCTTGCGAGAGAGAATCTTCAAATAGGCGATGTACTGCTTGGGATGTTTGTGGATGAGATAATAGGTCAAGGCCCAGGCTTCGGCGTAGGCCTCGATCGCCTGCTTCGGGTCCACGAAACGCTTGTCCTCGCCGATCAGCGTTATCAGCGAGTTGGCCGGCCGCTGGGGCAAGTACTCCATGAAGTGCGCCAGGCGCGCGCGATTGACCACGCCCAGTCCGGCCCAGCCTTTGCCCCGTCCCAGGTCGGGCGTTTCGCAATACATGGCGATCCCTTCGCTGAACCACTTGGGGCAGTCGCTCAAGCGCTGATGCAGCCCGCAGTTGAAGGCAATCTGGTGCGTCGCCTCGTGGACGATCGTGGAAACCGCGCCTGGGGCGTTGGGGTTGGCGAGAAACTGGTTGATTTGGGAAATGCCCATGCTCCGGCCGGGCCGGTTCACCGCCACGCCCACAAGATCGTACATGACCATGCGATTGCTTTCCATGTTGTAATAACCGTAGGTCGAGCTCGCATCGTCGCCGAAATCCTTCTCCGAGTATTTGACGTACGCGGCCTTGTCGGAAAAGATGATCGCCACGAGGCGGAACTCGGGCTCGGCCAACTCGAAACCCTGCCGGCTCCAGGCGTTGCGGAAGGCCATATACAACCGCTCGAACAAGGCCCCGCACCATTGGGCGTAGGCCCGCGAGGTGTCGTAGACGATCATGTAGTGCATCGTCTGGTAAACTTCGAAACCTTTGGGCAGGTCGGCCATCACTGACGCGCTCATCTGCGTCGGCGGAAATGCGCGGAAGGGTGCGTCGTCTTTCGTCCGTTTCACGAGCTCCGTGGGCAATATCCTCCAGAGTTGGCCGTCGCGGGCCAGAAACAAGATCCCGCCGTCGCGGGCGTCCAGGACTGTGCGGCCATCGACGTAAAGCGTCTGCCCGTCGCGTTGCATAGTAATGTGGTCCATGCCCTTAAGCGACGGACACGCGGTCGCGAACCAGAGGCAGACCGAGAGAAAGCAGAGTCGACTGAGCGAGCGGGTGCGCATGAATTACCTGAAGCTTGGACCGGAATTCCGAGGTTTTGAGTCTCTCTCGATTATATAGCCGAGGGTCGGCCGACTGAAACGGCTACTTCTGATTTGCACACGGCGGTATGTGTAAATCGGCCTGAATTTGCGTATTGTCTGACGATATTGCTTGCAAAAAAAGGACAATCTGTTAATTTGAAAGCTGGGCCTGGGTAAGTTCGGGTCATCGCGAGGCTGAGACCGGTCGTCGTGGTGGTTGAGTGTTTCTTGTTCGTCTCTGTTGTCCATGGGGGAAGACATGTCCCGTCGGTTGAGCATTCTTGTCGGCGTCTGCGCGAGTGTTATTTTTGCTTCTCTGGATAGGGCCCCGGCGGCCGTTTACACCTGGGCCAGTGTGGGCACGGATTGGGGAACGGCGGCAAACTGGATCGGCGGTTTGCCCGGCAGCGGCGATACCGCCTTGTTCAATCGGGCGCCGTACACGAGTTTTCCGACCGTCGGCGAAAGCGACACCGTGGGCGGCATTTGGGCCACCGGCAGCAGCGGGCAATTGTTCGTTTTGGGCACGTCTGTGCTGACTCTCAACGGCACGACACTCAACGGCAATAGCAACACGGGACTGGAAATAGATTCCGGCGCGGGCGCGATGACGATCACCAGCCCAATCACGCTGGGCAACTCGCAGCAGTGGATCAACAATTCCAGCAACCCGCTGACGGTCTCTGGCGGGCTCTCGGGCACCGGCGGCTTGACCGTCAACGGCGCGGGCCTGATTTTGCTCTCGGGGAGCGGAGTCAACTACACGGGCAACACGACCGTAAGCAGCGGGACGCTGGAGTACTATGACGCGTGGAACTTTTCCAACGGCGCTCAGCCTGCGAACACCGTCAGCGTTGCCAGCGGCGCGATGTTGCAAATCTACGTTGATACCGGCAACAGCTCGGGCGACGGCTCTAACGCCCTGTTCGCCACCAACAACACCACCACCTTGACCGGCGCCGGCACCTTTCAGAAAACGGGAAGCGGCACCCTTGCCAGTTCGGGCAACGGCAACGGCAAGCTGGTGATAGCGATGTCGGCTGGCGGATTGATCGACATTGAGGGCGGCACGCTTCGCAACGGCGGTTGGGCGGCCACGACATGGACATCCAATTACGCGTCGATGTTTATCGGGCCTGGCGGTACGCTCGATGTCTGGGACGGCAACCCGGTGTGGGTCGATGCCCTGAACGGATCGGGAACCGTGAACAAGGGTCAAACGGGAAGCGGCTCCATCCAATTGCACGTGGGCGATGCCAACGGGTCCGGGACCTTCAGCGGCGCCATCGAGAACACCAACACTAACAATGGCACGAATCTGGCCTTTTACAAAGAAGGCAGCGGCGTGCAAATCCTGTCCGGCAACAACACCTACGGCGGCGCGACGTACATCGACGGCGGCACGCTGCAGATCGGCAACGGCGGCACGACGGGCACCTTCGGCACGGGGGCGATTACGAACAACGGCGCGATCGCCTTCAGCTATAGCAGCAATGGCGGATACACTCCCCCGGCGATCAGCGGCAGCGGCGCGATTTATATGAACTGCGTCAACAACGCGAACCAGCCGGTGGTTATTCTCAATAGCGGCGACACGAACACGGGCATCGTCAACATTGACGGCGGCTTGCTCCGCGCCGGGCAAGATTCCGCTTTTGGAGCCATTCCCGCCTCGTTCACCGCCAACGCCATTACCTTCAACGGCGGTGGGTTGCAGAACAACGACGCTCCCTTGACGATCTCTGCCAACCGCGGCATCTATATCACGGCCAACGGCGCCTATTTCCGCACCGGCTGGACGAACGGCAGCGACAACACCACGATCGACAGCATCATCTCCGGGCCCGGCCCGCTCACGCAGGTCAACGATTCCAGCACGCTCGTGCTGGCCAACACGGGTAACACATATACGGGCGTTACCACCTTCGGGTCGACGAACGCGAACTTCGGCTATTCCAACGGCGCCTCCTGGGCCAGCATTACCAAGCTTTCCAACGGCGGACAACCCAGCAGCGTCGGGGCGTCGAGCAGCAACGCATCCAACCTGGTCCTCGGCGGCGGCGGAGCCACGCTCACCTACACGGGCGCCGGTGACAGCACCAACCGCCTCTTCACGCTGGCCAGCAACGCCACCTTCAACGCCTCGGGCACGGGTCCAGTGATATTCAACAACACCGGAGCAGTAGCCTTCTCGGGCGGCGGGGCCTATACTCTCACGCTCGGAGGCAACGGGCCGGGTGTGAATACGTTCGCGCCCAGCCTGAACAACGACGGTTCGAGTTCCACCACGCTGGCGGTCAACGGTTCGTATTGGCTGCTCACCGGTTCCAACAGCTTCACGGGCGGCCCCACGGTCAGTGGCGGTACGCTCGGGCTGGGCAATCCGGCAGCCTTCGGGCCGGCGACCAACGTGCTCACCGTGGCCAGCGGCGGCGCCGTAGATTTGAACGGCACCAATCTGGCGATGAACGGTCTCAGCGACGGGGGGACCACAGGGGCCACTACCACGGGCGTTGTGACAAGCCTCGCCGGCGCCGCCATGCTGACCCTCACCGACGACACGCAGGCCTACGGCGGCACGATCACCGGACCGGTTGCCCTCACGGTCAACCCGGGAAGCGGCACCTACCAGGTCCTTAGCGGCAACAGTAGTTATACGGGGGGCACGACTATCAACGGCGTGTTGGTGGCCCTGAGTGCCCATGCCCTCGGGAGCGCCGGTGCGGCGGTCACGCTCAACAGCGGTGGCGTGCTGATCTTGGGTGGTCCTAACACTACGCCCCTCTCCTTTGCCCAGAACCTGAAGGTCGTGGGAAACAGCGTCCTCGCTTTCGACAGCACGGACTTTCCCATGCAGCAGGGGACCTGGAGCGGGCCCGTGATGTTGGCGAACGGCGCCAATCTGACCGTGGCATCGATCGCGATCAGTTCCACTAATGCCTCCACGTCCGACCTCACGATCAGCGGGCCGATCAGCGGAAACGGCGGCCTGATCAAGAGCGGTTCCACGGTCCTGACGATTTCCGGCACTAATAATACGTACAACGGAAGTACAACCATCGGCGGCGTGCTGGCCCTGGCAGCCAACAATGCCCTGCCAGTCACCACCAGTTTGGTCTTGGGTTACAACGGCAGCAACGGTACGCTCGATCTAGCGGGCAACAGCCAGCAAGTCGCCGGCCTGGCGACCGACCCGAGCGTTGTAGCCGCCAGCCAGGTGATCGGGAACAGCAGCCTCACGAGCAACGCCACCCTGATTTACGACGGCGCCGGCGGTTCGACCTTCGGCGGCACGATCCAGGATACCGTGGGCGGCGGCGCGCAGAAGACCGCCCTGACGGTTGCCGCGGGGCGGCTGGCCCTCAGCGGCAATAGCACTTACAGCGGACCCACAACGGTGCACAACGGCGCCGCTCTGGCGCTGCTGGGCACGGGCGCCCTGGGCAATACGGCCATTGCGATCCAGCCGGGCGGCGTTCTGGACGCCACGGCGGCCGTGTCGGGATTGACGATCAACGCCAACCAGTCATTGTCGGCTGGACGCAGCGGCACGCCCGCCCCCGACGTATTGGGTAACGTGACCCTCAATAGCGGCGTGGTCAACATCGGCGTCGGCGCGGGCACGATCGCCACGCTCAGCAGCGACGGCACGAGCACGCTCACCCTTAGCGGCGGAACGGTGAACTTCGACCTCACCAGCACGCCTACCAGCAGTGGCGGCGTCAATGACCTGATCGACGCAGCCAATCTGGCGCTGAACGGCACGACGACCGTCAACGTCAATCCGGTGAATCTCTCCTTGAGCAACGGCGTCTACGACCTGTTCAACTTTAATACGCTCAGCGGCGGCACGTCCAACCTGCAGTTGGCGGGCGTCAGCAACACGGGAACTCGCCAATCGTTCAGCCTCGTCGTCAGCAGCACTTCCAACGAGGTGCAACTGGCCGTGAGCGGCAATGCGGCCAACCTCCGCTGGGTCGGCGCGGTCAGCAGCGACTGGAACGTCGTAGGCACCAAGAATTGGAACAACAATGGCTCGGCCGATTACTTCTTCAACAACGACCTGGTGACCTTTAGCGACTCGGCAAGCACGGGCAGTGTTTCGCTCACCGGCAACGTGGCGCCCGGGGCCATGACCTTCAACAACAACGCCTTGGACTATACTCTCACAGGCACGGGAATGATCACGGGCATCACCAGTTTGACAAAGACGGGCAGCGGTACGGTGGTGCTGGCCAATACCAACGGCAACACCTTCACCGGCGCCGCGTCGATCGACGGCGGCACGCTGGTTTTGGGCAGCACGGGCGCGGTGCAGAACAGCGCGGTGAGCGTCAACGTGAACAACGGCCTGGGCTTCAGCCCGGGCGTCGGTTCCTTCAGCTTGGGCGGGTTGAGCGGTTCCGGGGCGCTGGTCCTGGCGGATACGTCTGGCAAAGCAGTCGCCGTGAACTTTGCCAACGCCGCGAGCACGACTTATTCCGGCGCCATCAGCGGCCCCGGCTCGCTCACGCAAACAGGGGCGGGTACGCTCTATCTGACGGGCAATGACAGCTTTGCCGGCGGTCTCACTCTGAATGGGTCCGGCGCACTCTACCTGACGGGCAACAACAACCTGGCCGGCAACGTCACCGCCAACGGCGGCGGAGTGGTGATTACCGGCAGCAACAATGGGACCGGCGGCACGATTCTCAACGGCGGCTCGCTTTTGCTGGGCAGCGCCAACGCCGTGCAGAATAGCACAGTCACGTTGGGGTCCGGCGTTCCGATGAGTTTCGCCGGCGGCATCGGGGCATTTACGATGGGCGGCCTCAACGGCGGCGGCATCGCCAGCATGTTGGACGCGGCTTCCAACCCAGTCGCGCTGACGCTCGGCACGAATGGGCAGAACGCTTCTTTCTCCGGTTCGTTGAGCGGCAGCGGCTCGCTGACCAAGGTGGGCAGCGGCACGCAAACGCTTGCCGGCAGCGGCATCGTCTTCGCCGGCAATACGGCCGTCAATGGCGGAACGCTGGCCTTTGTCAACGCGGTGAACGCTTACACCGAAACGGGAATCGCGACTTTGACGACCAACAGCGGCGCGACCCTGCAGTTCGATGTGGCCGGCAGTGGCACCGGTTATGGTGTGGACAACGCCCAACAGGGCATCGGCTTGACCGGGGGGCTGACGATCGCCGGCAATGGTGTTTTCCAAAAGACGGGGTCCGGCGTTCTGGCCCTGTGCGGGTCGGGCGGCAACAACAGCCAGACCGTCAACTTTGCCATGACTGGGGGCACGATCGACATCGAGGGCGGGGCTCTGCGAAACGGCGGCTGGAGCACCGCTACCTGGACCAGCAACTCGGCATCGATGAACATTGCCGCCGGCGCAAGCATGGACCTCTGGGATGGCGTGCCCGTCTACATTGACGCCCTCACCGGCGCCGGCACGGTGACCAAGCAGCAGGGCAACGCCGCCGGCAGTTTAACCGTCGGCGTAGCGGGGGGTTCCGGCACGTTCACGGGCATCATCCAGAATCCGCAGACTTCCATCTATCCCGGCAACAGCATCGGCGGCAGCACGGTTTCCTTGACGAAGACCGGCACGGGGTTGCAGGCCATCACCGGCCAGAACACCTACATGGGCAGCACGACCGTCAGCGGCGGTACGCTGCAGCTTGGGGTTGGCGGTCCCGCCGGCTCGATCAATTCCTCCAGCGGCATCACGCTGAGCAACAACGCCACATTGGCCGTCAACAACGACGACGTCTACACGAATCCGGCTACGATCACGCCGGTGATCAGCGGCAGCGGCAACCTGGTGAAGACGGGACCCGGCACGTTGGTGCTGTCAACGGCCGCCAATTCCTACACGGGAATCACAGTGATCAGCGGCGGCGTACTTTCCTTGCAGGCGGCGACCCTGGCCGCAGCCGGCGCCGGCGCCGGTCGTCCAGTTCGATCCCAGCAACCCGGCCGGCCTCGCGCTCAACGGCACGACCGTCAGCCAGTTGACCAACCTCAGCGGCGGCACGGCCGGCAACGCCACGACGTTAACCAATGCCAACGGCCTGACTGCCCCCACGCTGACAGTCTCGAACTCGGCGTTCAACGGCCAGTCGACCCTCAACTTCAACGGCGCCCAGGCCCTGAGCGGATATGATCTCAGCTCTATGAACAGCTCGTCCTACACGATCTTCGCCGTAGAAGGCAAGGCCGCCGCCGGGAATTATTACTTCGTCGGCACGAGCATGGGAGGCCAAAACAACGAGGGGCTGCACTTTGGCTATCGCGGCGACACCGATTTCACGCTGGCCCAATTTGGCAACGATCTCGACGCGACCGCTCCCGCCTATAGTGGCGCCGAGGTCGCCCGCACCTGGACCGGCATGCTCAATACGTCGAGCGGCCATTATATCTATCTCAACGGCACGCAAGTCGCCAGCAATACCAATACCACGGGATTTATGAATCTCAATCCCAGCAACGATTACGGCATCATCGGCGCCGGCTACGGCTTCAATGATCCTTTCGTCGGCGACCTGGGCGAGGTGCTGATCTACAACTCGGCCCTGAGTTCCGCGCAGCAGGCGGCCGTGCAGCAGTATCTCATGGACAAGTGGTACGGCATCCTGCCCACGACCACCCCGGTGCTCCTCTCGGGCGGCGGCACACTGGACCTCAACGGTGCGACGCAGGAGATCGGCTCGCTCTCGTCCAGCGATCCCACGACCGCGGTGACCATGGAAAGCGGCGAACTGGTCGTCGGCAACAACAACGCCAGCACCCTCTTCGCCGGCACGATCAACGGCGCCGGCAACCTGGTGAAGACCGGCACGGGGACGTTGACGCTGACGGGCAACAACAGCTATAGCGGCGCCACGGCGATCCTCGGCGGAACGCTGCAGATCGGCAACGGCGGCAGCGGGGCTTCCATCGGCAGCACAACCAGCGTGCTCGACTACGGTACCTTGGCCTTCGACAACGCCGACACAATCCAGTTCGCAACGGCCATCACTGGCACGGGCGGCGTGACCATGAGCGGCAGCGGAACCGTCGTCTTGAGCGGGGCCAATAGCCTCAGCGGTCCGACGGCTATCAGCAACGGCACCGTGTTGCTCGGCAGTCCCACGGCCCTGGGCGCGGGCAACCTCACCGTCAGCTCCGGCACGCTCGATCTGGGCGGCTACAGCGTTAGCGTGGGCAACCTCGCCGGGCAATCGGGAGTCATTACGCTCAGCGGCACCACCAACGCCGTGCTCAGCGTCAACCAAACCAGCGCGGGGGCCTTCAACGGTACGTTGACCGACGGCCCCAACGCCACGTTGGGCTTCACACAGACAGGCAACGGTCTGCTGATCTTTGGCGGTATCGCCATGTTGAGCGGTTCGGCCACCGTCAGCGGCGGCGAGCTCTTTATGAACGGAACGATGACCACGCCCCTCCTCACCGTCAACGGCAACGGCCAGCTTGATGGAGCGGGCACGCTCAAGGGCAGCCTGCTCTACGCCAGCGCGGCGTCCAGCAACTTCGGCGGCAAGGTTCTCGGCAGCGAGACCGTGGAGGTCGATAGCGGCAGCCTGACCCTCAGTGGCACGGCCAGCAATTACACGGGCGGCACCTTCATCGTCGGCGGCGTGCTGGCCGTCGGCGCCAACAATGCCCTGCCCGTCGCCACCACGGTAACCTTCGGTTCCAGCGGCACGAGCGGAACGCTCGACCTGGACGGCCACATCCAGCAGGTCGCCGGGCTGACGATCAATCCGAACGCCACTGCCGCGAGCCAGGTAATCGGCAACAGCAGCACCGTGAGCAATGGAACGCTGATTTATAACGGCCCGAGCAGTTCTACCTTCGCCGGCACGATCCAGGACACCCTGGGCAGCGGCACGCAGAAGTCGGCCGTCGCAGTTTCCGGCGGCACCTTGGTCCTCGCGGGCAACAACTCGTACAGCGGCGGCACGACCGTCAACGGCGGCTTGCTGCAACTCCAGGTTGGCACACCTTCTGCCTTGGGCACGGGCAGCCTGGCGGCGAATGGCGGCATCCTCGACTTGAGCGGCAACACCGTGACCGTCGGTGGTCTCAGCGGAGCCGCCGGAATCGTCACAAACAGCAACTTTTACGCGGCCGCATTGATCGTTGACCAATCGAACACGACATCGTTTGGCGGCAAGATCATGAATGGTCCTAATTCGGCGGTTGACGGCAATGCGTCGCTTTCCCTGACCATGGCCGGTCCGGGAACCTTGATTCTCAGCGGCACCGACACCTACACGAACGGCACCACCGTGAGCGGCGGCGTGTTGGAGATCACCCAGGGTTCTGCGTTGCCCGGCGGAGAGAGCTTGGCAGTGGGCGCCGCGGGAACGTTCATCTTTGATCCGACGGCGACCGCATCTTCCGTGAACCTGGTCGCGGCCCAGCCGGCGCAAGTGGCGGTGGAGGCGGTGCCGGAGCCCTCGACCTTGGCACTGTTCGGCGCTGCGGCCGCGCTGCTGGCGTTGTATCGGCGACGAAGCCGGCGGGCGGCATAAGTTCCTGACGGGGTGGTATGCCAAGGGCTGAAATGGGAGAAACCCAGCCAGAACAAGCCTCGGGGTCCGCGCGGGTCGGTTCCGGCAAAGTGGTCGCAAATCCTTGCCGGAACAGCGCGAGCTTGTTCCGGCCTACCGTACTTGTTTCCGCGCAAGCCAAATTGCCACGGCGGCCATTGTGCCCAACGCGGCGGATAACGCCAGGCAAATACCAGCCACCTGGTCATAGACGCCATAGTGCACCAGATTGAAAATATGTATGGCAAGCGTCTCCACGCCCGGTGGAACCACTAAGGCGCTGGCCGCCAGATCGCCGAGGGCCAGGGCCATGCCTATCAGCCAGGCGGCTCCCAGGGCGGGCAGCCTTTGCGGTAGTACGACCCGTGCCAGTTGACCCGGCCAACCGCACCCCTCGGTCGCCGCACTGTCGAGCATGGTTTGGGGAATGGTTCCCACCGCGTGCCACACCACCAACACTGCCGGTCCTAGGGCCCGCACGGTCATGGCCAGCCACGGGGCCAGGATCGAGTGGTCATACAACCAGAGCAACCAGGGCATGGCCGGTTGATTGAGCAAGCCGATGATCGCTAGCGCCAGCAGAGGGCCGGGCAGGACAAGACAGACCAGTGCGGTGGCGAATGCCATCCCGCCTAGCACGCGCGACGTGCGGGCTAACCAGGCCAGGGGGATGGCGGCCAGGACCGCCGCCGTGGCGGCCAGACTACCGATTCCTAATGACCACTGGCATTCGCGGCGGAATTGCCATGGGGCTTGGACCATGACGCGAAGGCACTTGCCGGCCGACCAAGTCCGAACCCTGCCAATATCGGTCTGCACAACCAGGACGCCTGCCTTGTAAACGAGGTTCGCCAGCGGCACCCCGGCCAGCAGCAGCATGCCAATAACTACCGCCAGCGCCAATGGCCAACGCCACCTGCCCAGAGGAAACACGTAACCCCACCTCATGTTCAGCGGCCGCTGGGCACGAATAAGTCGCACACAGCAATACATACTCAGCCCTAAGAGCACTAGAGTACCCAAAATGCCAGGCAACAGGGAAATTACCGCGCCGGCGGTCTGATCGTGCGTAACAATTTGCGAGTTGACTTCTTCGGCGTAAGTAGGCACGGAAAAAATACTGGTAACCGTCATTTCGCCCGCGGTGTACATGGTCGCCCAAATTGCCGCCAGGCCCAAGGCGGGCCAACAACTTGGCAGCGTCACGTGGAAAAACACCTGCCGAGTTCTGCCGTCGAGGGATGCACTTTCTTCCAAGGCGGGCTCGACGATCCTCAGCCCCAATCCGGTAAACAGCACAATCCAGGGAATGGCGGCAAGAACGTGAACCCAGACGGCCGCGTTCCAGCCGGTGAGCCATGGTTCGCCGCTGGCCGAAGCGCTGTACCATCCTTCCATGCCAAAGCCGGCCTGCCAAGCGCTGGCCTGGAGGAAGAGCGGTATAAAGAGCAGCACCGCAATGATGCTTCCGATGACCTTCCTGCCGGGCAGATCGCTCCGCAGCAGAAGCCATGCCGCAATGGTTCCCAAGGGCAAGCTCAAGGCCAGCGTTTCTAGGGCAAGCAATAGAGAACGGCTGGCGAGCGAAACGACGATGGACATGTTATATGCTGCTTGGAGTTCTGGCTTTAGCCGGTGGATGGGCCGACTGAAGCTGGGACTCAAACACTACCGTTATCCCCTCGTTAGATGGGAAAGAGAATTCCTGAAATTGGTTCTAGATTCGTCTTGGCGGCACGAAGTAGCAATGCTATAGTCTCGCCATTATATCCTCCTTTCAGGGAAATCATCAGGATGATGGCAAACCGAAGCGGCGTATTCTACGTGCTGATCTTCGGCCTGCTGACGGCTGGCCTCTGCGGATGCGACCGGAAACTGTCGAGCTTCGATCCGTTTGCCACTCCCGTATCCGAGGAGTATGGATTTACCACGCCGGCGGAGCGGATCCTTTCCCTCCAGAACCTGAGGAAGAAGGCATCCAAGACTTCGGATGCGGGCGAGCGGGAGTCGATTTGCGTAGAGTTGGAGCAGCAGATACGCAAGGAGCCCGATTCGATCATCCGCGGGGAGATCCTTCGCACCATGGCGGCTTACGGCGGTCGCACCGCGGATGTCGTGCTTCGCGCCGCGGTTCACGATACCGACGCCGACGTGCGGGCGATCGTCTGCGAACTTTGGGGCAGGCGGCGCGATGCCGAGGCGGCGCAGGTTCTGGCCGGCGTGTTGGCCAGCGATAGCGACCGCGACGTCCGCATGGCTGCCGCCCGCGGCATGGGCCAGTCGCGCGACAAGGGCGTGGTACGGCCCTTGGGCCTTGCCTTGGATGACCCGGACCCTGCGATGCGTCACACCGCCATGGTGGCCCTCCACGACTCGACGGGCCAGGAGATTGGCACCGACCCGGGCGACGTCGATCATTGGCGTCAGTACGTCAAGTCGGGCGAGGTCACTTCGAAGTCGTTGGCCGAGCGGCTGTTCTGGTGGTACTACTAGGCGTGCAGAGAATAAAACTTCCTGCGGCTGATGCCGGCGCGGTGGAAATCGCCGTTTTTCCAAGCACTTCCCGCGGATGACGGTCGATTCTTTTACTGGGGCTTCTACGAGACGAGTTTGCCGCAAGGCGCGAGGCAAGAATTCCGCGCAAGGCCATGCGGCATAGGCGTTGCCTCGAACTGCGAAAAACCGTACCATAAGGTGGATATTCGAGACATGTGGCGCTTAGCGAACACGGATGCTTGGTTCATCGAAGGAACCGCCGCCGCAACGAAACCGCGAAACGAGGAATGCGTCGAGGAGGGCGGAAAGGTTCCCGGCCCACGATGGCGCGTCCGGCACGGCGGCCACGCGACCGACCTGCGGCACTTTCACATCCCCATCGAGTGCCGCCAGCAGACCCGGGGCCAAGGCATGCAACCGCTGCGATTGACCGAGCAGTTCAAGACGCTATTCTCGTTGGCTGTCCACATGACAGAGTCGGCGGGGATCGATGCGATCATGTTGCTCGTCGAGGGCCCGGCCGATTGGCCCCGGCTTCGTGGCATGGCCCCCGAGACCAAGCTCCTCGTCGCCGCCGACACCTTGGATCAGCTCACCGGGGCCAAGGAGGCCGGACTCGAGCCGATTCACCTCGACATGGCCGACAATCCCGTTTACGAGAAGCTCACCCAGGCGGTCCTGGAGGCCGTTGCTGACGATATCCTCGTCCCGGGGGCCTCGGTGGTGGCGCTCTACAGCAGTTTCGACGCCGACTCGATCGACAGCCTCAGCGTGATCAACCTCGACGAGCATCTCAACCGTCTCACGGGCCGTGATCTCCGCCAATTGGAGATTCGCGTCCCCTTGGACACGTTGAAAATCGTAGTGGATCTGGCCGTGGAAATTGGCCGCGAAGGCCGGGAGGGCAAGCCGGTGGGGACGCTCTTCGTCGTCGGCGACTCGCGAAAGGTCCTGGCCTGCAGCCGCTCAGTGGGCTTTGACCCCGTCAAGGGCTACAGCCGCAAAGAGCGGAACCTCAACGACCCTCGCGTCCGCGAAGGGATTAAGGAAATTGCCCAGATGGACGGCGCCATCATCGTCTCGCCGGACGGAACGGTAGAGGCCACCTGCCGTTACCTGGACTGCTCGGCGGCCGATGTCACCCTTTCCAAAGGGTTAGGCGCCCGGCACTGGGCCGCGGCGGCGATCAGCCGGGCCACCAACGCCGTGGCCATCACGGTCAGCCAGAGCAACGGCACCGTCCGCATCTTCCAGAACGGCGAGACGGTCTTGCGGATCGAGCCCTATTCCCGCCGCCCCATGGTCTGGCGTGATCTGGATGACGGTCCCGCGGCGGGCGGCGAATAGCCTACTCCACCGTATTCACCAACGACAGCTCGATGTCGTAATTGCGGTGCAGTTCGCCAGGCAACGGTGTCGGCGACAGGCGGAGTTGCAGGCTGCTGCCCGGTTGCCGGTCGTGGCCGGGTGCTTCATAGGCCACCAACCCGGGATCCGCGACCACACGCCGGGTAAGGTGGAAGCGGGTGGTCAGCAGGTCGATCAGGGGCCGCGGGTCGCCCGTCGTTCCGAGGAAGGTGATCTGCCGCAGCTTTTGATCGGCGGTGAAGTAATAGGTCAACGAACCGGCCAGGTCCCGTCGGGCCGTGCCCGTGACCAGCGGCACACGGTAACCCTCCAACTGGAGCTGTGCCAATCCGGTGGAAACTCCCGGCCAATGGGCCACAACCCATTCGGGCGTGATGCGAAAGTCCAGCACAGCGGCAGCATCTTGCGTTTGCACTCGGGGCCATCGCAACGCGGGCGCGGTGGACGTTCCGGCGGTAAGACTGGTCCCGGCTGCATCGCCCACGCTCCCGTCCATGGCGTTAGCCCCGTCGAAGTTCGCGGCTTGTGATAGGGCGGCCACCGGTTGGGCTGCCTGGGAGGGCGAGTTGCCGTGGTCGAAGAAGTGAAAGTAAACCATCGGACCGCCGACAGCGGCGGCCACCGCCGTAAGCAACAACAGGCTGGTGTACTTCGTGCCCATCAGCATCTGCATCGGCACGCCAAGAACCAAAGTTTGCCGGCGGCGAACCTCGCCACCACAGATTGCCGGACGGTAATTTCGGGCAAATCCGGCACGTCCTCTGCACTTCGCGCAAAGCGCACCCGGGCATTGAAAAAGCCGCCGTAAGACTGCAAACTGGTGCAGAACGACAACACGTAACCTTCTACTGAAAGTCTTGACATGCTGGAAAGCAAAGTCCCCGCGGCCCGCTTGAAGCTCCCGCTCCTGCTTTTGTTCCTGGTCTCCCGTGGGCTGGCGGCGGAAACGTTCCGGACAAAGCTAGCGGAGCTACCGGCGGCCAGGGACGTTCCGCCGTCGTCCGGTCGCGATTGGCTGCTTCAGGACGGAGTGGCCAAGGCGACCGTGTCCCGCGGAAGCCATGCGGACGAGCTTGTCCTGACCAACGGACTGCTGCGTCGCGTGTTTCGCCTTGCGCCAAATGCCGCGACCGTGGCCTTCGACAACCTCTCGAATAATCAGTCGTTGCTCCGTTCCGTGCGCCCGGAGGCCATCGTCGAACTCCAGGGCGTGAAATATGCTGTCGGCGGACTCGAAGGGCAGCCCGTTCACAACTATCTCGATCCCCGCTGGATCGAGCGGATGGTGGCGAACCCGGCCGCCTTCCGCTTCGAGTCGTTCCAGGTGGGCAAGACCGCGGCCCGCTTTCCCTGGCAGAAGCATCGGGAATGGATGCCCGCCGATCTGCCCTGGCCGCCGCCGGGCGTCTCGCTGACGCTGACCTTCCTGCCCCCGGCCAAAGCTCCAGCTGAGATAGCTGCCTTGCGCGTCGATGTCCATTTCGAACTGTACGACGGCTTGCCGCTGTTGTGCAAATGGATATCCGTCGAGAACGCGGGTGAGAAAGCGGTCCGCCTGCAATCGTTCATTAGCGAGATCCTGGCGGTCGTCGAGTCGGAATCGATCGTTGATCCGACGCCGCGCTGGCAGCTTCCCAACCTGGGCGTCGAAACCGACTACACGTTCGGCGGCATGTCGGGCCCGAATCATGGAGCGGCAGTTTACTGGGGTCCCGATCCACTCTACGCTACGCAAGTGAACTACGAGCGAACGACGCCTTGCTTGCTGGAATGCCGCCCGCCGCTGGGGCCCGACCAGATCATACGGCCGGGTGAACATTTCACCTCGTTCCGCGCCTTCGAGATGCCATTCGACTCGACCGACCGCGAGCGCCGCAGCCTGGCGACCAGGCGGATGTACCGCACGGTCGCGCCCTGGGTCACGGAGAACCCCATTCTGATGCACGTCCGTAGTGCCGACCCGGCGTCGGTGCGGATGGCGGTAGATCAGTGCCATGACGTGGGTTTTGAGATGATGATTATGACCTTCGGCAGCGGTTTCGATTTCGAGAGCCGCAACAAGAAATACCAGCAGCACATCAAGGAACTGACCGATTACGCCCGCAGCAAGGGCATCGCCCTGGGCGGCTACTCGCTGCTGGCCAGCCGCGGTGCGGCAACGGCCGCGGACAACACGCAGGGGTCGCCGGCCCGCTTCGGCGTCATGCCGTGCCTGGGCGCACGCTGGGGAATCGATTACCTCGCGCAGTTGAAACGCTTCATCGAGGTCGCCGGCCTGGGCGTACTCGAACACGATGGCTCCTATCCGGGCGATCTCTGCGCGGCCACTGACCATCCCGGCCATCGGGGATTGGACGACTCGCAATGGGCAAACTGGAAGGCTATCACGGGCTGTTACCAATGGTGTCGCGGTGCCGGCGTCTACTTGAACATTCCCGATTGGTATTTCCTCAACGGCGGCAGCAAGACGGGCATGGGCTACCGCGAGACCAACTGGTCGTTGCCCCGCGAGTACCAGGAAATCATCGAGCGGCAAAACATCTTCGATGGCACGTGGGACAAGACGCCGAGCATGGGCTGGATGTTCGTGCCGTTGACGGAATATCAAGGCGGCGGCGCGGCGGCCACCATCGAACCGCTGAAAGACCACCTGCCGCACTATGAGCAACGGCTGGTCAACCTCTTCGGCGCCGGCGTGCAGGCGTGCTATCGCGGCCCGCGTCTCTTTGATTCGCCGCAAACGCGCGGCATCGTCAAGAAATGGGTCGACTTCTACAAGCGGCACCGCGCCATCCTCGACAGCGACATCATCCATCTTCGCCGCGCCGACGGGCGGGACATCGACTACATCCTGCACGTCAATCCGGCGATTAAGGAGAAGGGCCTGCTCATGGTCTACAACCCCCTGGACCGAGAAGTGTGCAGAACATTGACCGTGCCCCTCTATTACACGGGTCTCACGGAAAAGGCCGCCGTGTGCGAACGCGAGACCGCAAGCATCGAGATGCCGTTGGATCCGCAATGCCGGGCATCGTTGCCGGTCCGGGTCCCGGCGCGGGGCGTGACGTGGTTCGTGTTTCGCGAGAAATAGGGTTCGTTAGACTGCTTACAGCCCGATGATGTTGTAGCCGCAATCAACGTGCAGGATCTCGCCCGTAACGCCGCCAGAGAGATGGCTGAGCAGGTAGACGCCCGTGTTGCCCAGGTCTTCCATCTCTACGTCGCGGCCCAACGGTGCCTTCTTCGAGGCGTGCTGCCGCATTTTATCGAAATGCGAGATGCCCGCCGAACTGAGCGTCCTCATCGGGCCGGCGTAATGGCGTTCACACGGATGTTCTGGCTCCCCAAGTCCCACGCCAGGTAGCGGACACTGTGCTCCAGAGCCGACTTGCAGATGCCCATCACGTTGTAGCCGGGGATCACCTTCTCGCCGCCATAGTAGCTGACGGTGATGATCGAGCCGCCACCGGTCATCAGGGGAGCCGCCGCGCGGCAGACGGCCACGAGGCTGTAAACGCTGATGTCCATGGCCAGGTGCCAGCCCGCGCGGCTCATGCTCACATAGGGGTTTTTGAGCTCCATGGGCGGCGCGAAGGCGATGGAATGTACGAGAAAATCCAACCGCCCATAGGTGGCCTTCACCATGTCGAAGGTACGGATGATGTCTTCGTCGTTCTGCACGTCGCAGGGGAAGATCATTTTCGCCCCCTTGGGCTCGACCAGGTTCCGCACCCGTCGTTCGTTGGAATGGCTGGGCAAATGCGTGAAGGCCAATTCCGCCCCCGCGGCATATAAGGCCTCGCTCAATGCCCAAGCAATGCTGTGATCGTTTGCCAGGCCCATGACCAGGCCGATTTTTTTCGATAGCAAGCCCAAGGACGGCTCCACTTCTGTTTTCGTATTCCCCGACGGTGGTGGGCTGGGAGATTGCTCCGGACTATCGGGCGTTGTCTCCAAGCCGGCTTCGGATGGACGTTTTTTTGACATTGGATAAAGTTCTTGCGACTATTATAGGCAACCAAAAGTTTCCGGCTAGCTTTTCATTCCGATTTATAGTTTGTAGTCCCGGCATCAGCCGGCCGGGCGGATTCCGGCTAAAGCCAGGGCTACCAGCCGCTACATGCGGGCATCAATCGTTGGCCGGAACCGGGCCGGCAAGCAGTTCGTATTCGGCAAGGACGGCCATGTCGCCCGTGTGAATCTGGTCGAGGTTCATCCGCAGGACGGGCATCTCGCGATCGATGAACCGTCGTGCCACCCGTTTCTTGCGAGGATTGGAGGCCCCTTGTCCCAAGAACAGGTGTCCGATCATCACGGCGATGGCCGCATCGACCAGTCGCCGGCCGGCCAGGTCCATGTAAGAGGTCGGTTGCGACTTGATGAACTGGATGGCCTCGAGGATCCGCTGCTTGGCGTCGAGGAGTTTCTGTTTCAACTCGATCAAGAGCGGATCGCCGTATTCCTTCATGTCCCAATCGTCGGTCCAGGTTTCGAAGGCCCCGGAGGTCACTCCCCGCACGGCCGCCACAACCTGCAACTGGCTGGTGCCCTCGTAAATCGTGGTGATCCGCGAATCGCGGAGATAGCGCTCGGCCGCGTAATCCTTCATATAGCCCGAACCGCCTAAGACCTGGATGGCGTTGTGGGCCACGCGGACCGACATCTCCGAGCAGAAGTACTTGCTCATCGGCGTGAGCATGCCGTTCATCCGCTTCAGCGAGCGGCCCAACTGCTTGCGCCGCTTCTCTTCGTCTTTCTCCAGCGGGCCGCCCCATTCCAGGACGCGGGCGTTGTTGTTTTCGTGGTCGCAAACGCGGCTGGTTTCGTAGGCCAGCGCCGGGCCGCCTCGACGTCGATCTTCATGTCCGTGACCAGTTCGGCAACGGCCGGCAGCCGCTCGATGGGCACGCCGAATTGCCGCCGCGAATGGGCGTAGTTTCGCGCCAAGCGGAAGGCGGCCTCGCCCACGCCCAGCGACTGGGCGGCGATCCCCACGCGGGCCCCGTTCATCAGCGACATCACGTAGGTGATCAGCCCTCGCTGCCGCTCGCCGATGAGCCGGCAGGGCGTGTCGTCGAACACCAGTTCGCAGGTGGGCGAGCCGTGGATTCCCAGCTTTTCCTCGAGGTGCCGCACGCGGACCGCCGGACCGCGCTCGGCCACAAACAGGCTCAGGCCGCGGCCGTCGCCGATCTCCGGCTCGCTGCGGGCCAGCACCAGCAGCACTTCGCCGCAGCCGTTGGTGATGAACCGTTTCACGCCGTTAAGGAGCCAGTTGCCTTTCTCGTCCTGGTAGGCCCGCAGGCGGACGGCCTGGAGGTCGCTGCCGGCATCGGGCTCCGTGAGCACCATGGCGCCGGTGACTTTGCCTTCGCAAAACTGCGGCAGGTACTCCTCGCGGATCTCGTCGTTAGCAAAGGCATAGATTGTCTCGGCGATGCCTTGCAGCCCGAAGAGATTGGTCAACGAGCAATCGGCGCGGGCGACGATCTCATTGGCCATGGTGTAGATCAGGTTGGGGCAGTTCAGCCCGCCGTACCTCCGCGGCAAGGTAAAGCCCATCATGTCGCCCTGATTGAGCCGCTCGAGGTTCTTCTTCACCAAGGGGTGCAACGTCACGGTGCCATCCTCGTTGAGCGTATTGCCTTCGCGATCGACTTGCTCGGCATGCGGGGCGATCATCTCGCCGCAAATCTCGCCGAGGATCGTGAGGATGCGGCGGTAGTTGTCCACGGCGTCGGCCGCGTTGAGCGGGCCGTAGTCGCCGGGCGTCGCGCCCACGCTCTTGAACTCATCCTCCTGGATCCGGGCCAGTGCCGGCAGGTCGATGTGGTTGAAGAGAAACTGGATGTCTTCGTTGTCGAGAAAGAAGTTTGCCATCGGTGTTTTCAACGACTTTGCAGGCCGGAACAAGCTTGCGCAGTTCCGGCACGAATGTGTTCTAAATCTGCCGGAACTGCGCAAGCTTGTTCCGGCCTACTGTTACTGCTTGCTCCGGCCTACGCATGAGTTCTAAGCTCTTTCCTTCAGCGACTTGATCATCATCGGCAGCACCTGCTTGTAATCACCGACGATGCCATAGTGCGCTACGGAAAAAATGGGCGCGTTGCGGTCGATATTCACGGCGATGATCTTCGCCGACTCCTCCATTCCGGCGCGATGTTGCACGGCGCCGCTGATGGCCACGGCAATGTACAAGGCGGGACGGACCGTGGTGCCCGTCTGCCCGATCTGGTGTTCCTTGCCGATAAAGCCGCCGTCGACGGCCGCGCGGCTGGCGCCACAGCGCCGCCGATAACGCCGGCCAGGTCGTAAATCAGCTTGAAATTCTCCTTGCTGCCGATCCCGCCGCCGCCGGCCACGATGACTCTCGCACCTTTGAGATTCAACCGCCGCGGCTCGATGTGCCGCTCGATGAGCTTCAAGGCCAAGGCGGTCTCGTCCAGTTCGACCGGCTCGCACACGATCTTGCCCGTCCGCGCCGGGTCCGGCTCGCGCATCGCCATCACGCCCTCGCGGACCGTGGCCATTTGCGGCCAACGATCGTAGTTGACGATCGTGGCGATGATGTTGCCGCCGAAAGCCGGGCGGATTTGCAAGAGGAGGTTCCGGTGCGTCTCCTTGGTTTTCGGGTCGGTCACGTCGCTGATGTCCAGTTCGGTGCAGTCGGCCGTCATGCCCGCCTGGATCGTCGATGCCACCCGTGGCGCCAGGTCGCGGCCCATGGCCGTCGCCCCGTAGATGACGATTTGTGGGCGATGCTTTTCGATCACCGTGCTGAGCACACGGGCGTAGGAACCCGTCTGGTAGTGCCCTAGCCGGGGATCGTCGGCGGCATAGACGGTGTCGATGCCGTAAGCAACCAACTGCCGAGCCATCGCTTCGACTTTGTGGCCCGGCAGTACGGCGCCAGTCTTCACGCCCAGCCGCGCGGCAAGCTCGGCGGCTCGACCGCAGAGTTCCAGCGACACGTCGTGGAGCGCGCCGTCTTCTTGTTCTGCGAAGACCCAAACTTCGCCCTGACGATTCGGTTCAATCATGTTGCTCTCAACTGTAGGGTGGGCCCAGCGAGCTTGCGAATGCCGGCCCGCCATTGCTTCTGTCGTGCTCGATTATGGTGGGCCTGCGCTCGCAAGCTCCCTGGTCCCACCCTGCGACTCCTATCCTAGGGTATGGTCGATAACCAGCTCGTGGACGAGCTGCCGGACGCCCTCTTGGGTCGCCGGGATCTCGGTGTAGCCCGACTTCGTCAACACGATCGACTGGATGCGGAAGACCTTCGTCGGCGAGCCTGCCAGGCCACATCGATTCAAATCGGCGCCGATGCGGTCGAGGTCCCACTGTTCCAGAAGCAGGCCCCTTGGCTTGAGGTCCTCGATCCGCCGCTGGGCCTCGGCGGCAACGGCCTCTTCGGGCGAATTGGGCATCGCTTCCTTCACTTCGGCAAAGACCTCGGCGGGCACCCGAGCCCGCTTCAGCCGCATGACCCGGCGGGCGGCGGGCGGTCGCGGCTCATTAGCCGACTCGATGACCGTCACAAGCATTGGCAGCCGCCCCTGGACAATCTCCCAGCCATGGCCGAAATTGCGGCGAATCTGCACCGTGTGGTCATCCAGCTTGACGAGCTGTTCCAGGTAGGTGACCTGCGGAATGCCCAGTTTTTCCGCGCATTGCGGGCCAACCTGCGCCGTGTCACCGTCGATCGCCTGGCGGCCGCAGAAAACGAAATCGTAGCGGCCGATCGTGCGAATGGCCTGGGCCAAGATATAGCTCGTGGCGAGTGTGTCGCTGGCCGCCGCGCGGCGATCCGTAAGCAGGATGCCCCTGTCTGCGCCGCGGTACAGGCATTCGCGAAGCACTTCGGCCGCTTTGGGCGGGCCCATCGTCAGGGCCGTCACCGTGCCGCCGTGGAGATCGCGAATTTCCAGTGCCGATTCCAAGGCATGGAGATCCTCCGGATTGAAAATCGCTGGAAGAGCGGCCCGATTGACCGTTCCGTCTTCCTTCATGGCCTCGGCCGTGATATTGGCCGTGTCGGGCACTTGCTTAACGCAAACTATGCTATCGTAAGGCACTGCAAACGGGACCCAGAGAGAATGCTGACGTAAAAGCCTGGAATCTACCAGAGACCGCGGATTCGGTCAATACGCGTAGCAGACTTGAAACGGGTGCATCAGAGAGATGAATGACAGAAAAATGATTGACAGGAAAATAGAGCAGCAAGGAGCATACCATTCCGAGAACCGTTGACTTCCGACAGGTCATATTCCTGTCGTCTCTGCCTCAATCTACGGCCATCCCAGCAGCGGGTATGCATGTCGTTCCCGTGGAAACTCACTTTGCGCCGCGGAACACGAGTTGGGCGAATACGAACAGGTCGTTCCGCGCAGTCTCCATATCATGAAAACCCTTGCCCTCCACGTAGACGTACGGGATTTTGTACCCGTCGAACAGTCGCAGCGTGTCCTGGCAGTACCCGTAGGTAAAGTCCTTCTTGCCGTTGGCGACCCAGAGCAGTCTTGGTCTCTTTGTCGTCCCCAGGTCCCTGAGTACCTCTCGGTGCCTCTTCTCGAACTGCGCCAGTTCTCCAGGCCTAATCCTATACCGCCGATGAAGACGCCAATGTAAGCGAATGTGTCCGGGCGGGTCAGCCCGACATTGAGCGTCTGCACGGCGCCGGCCGACACGCCGGCCAGCGCCCGGTGTTCTCGATCGGCCTTCACCGGAAAGTGTTTCTCCACGCACGGGATAATGTCGTTCATGAGGTCGCGGCCAAAGGCATCGAACGGGCCCGACCCGTCTTCTTGCCCCGCATCCACTTCCACTTTGAAGAGATTGCCGTTGGGCATGACGACGATCATGGGAACCGCTTTCCCTTCCGCATACAAGTTCTCGAGAATGGTGTCGGCCCCGCCCGCCACCCAACTCGTTTCGTCGGCAGCGCCGCCGTGCAAGAGATACAGGACCGGAGATTGCCTGGCGAAAATCGATCCGGAGGCGCAGGCCCGGGTTATTCCCCATTTTGTTCGTGCGTTACAGAGCGACGACTGCCGGCTTCCGCAGAAAGCGGCCGCTGTCTTGGGCCGGTTTGGCGCGTGCCCCCCGCTGCTGCGGCTTTACTCGGCTCGTTCAAGTACCCGGGTCTTTGGTGCCGGACGAAGTACTCTACAGTGCCGGGAGCACGCCCCAGGGGAATATTCCTTCATAGATCGCCCCTCGAACGCTGAGCGGCAAGGGATCGAGGTAGTAAGGCGCGCAATCGCCGGGCCGATACTGGCCGAGATCATAGATGCACTCATTGGGCGGATAGACGCCCATGAAGTACGGCACCAGGGGCACCATGGCGTAGAATTCGACCGCCGAAACTACGCCCTGGCGCACTGGGCCCCAGCAATGTCCGTAGCGTTCCAACTGTTCGTCGTCGAAATAGATCGGATTGTGGCAGGTGCTTGCCGCCGTCCAGGCGAAAGTGACGCGCCGCCACTGCCGGGGATGCAACGGCGTGTCGCCCAACGAGCATTCCGGCGGCAACCGCTTGTTCCCGCTCAAGTCCTCTGGATTGAAGCTCAAGTCCGCCGTGACCGCGCCGATCGATTTCAGGTCGCCCGGCAGACTGCACTTCTCGACGAGGGCTGGTTGCGCGGCAAGTTGTTGCTCCAAGTTCGGCAACGGCGCGTCGCTCGGATCGACCTCCGGCAGGCGCGAAGGTGGTGGTGCGAGGGGCCGCGGCGCATCGGTGCTCGCCGGGGGCATCAACGGAGGGCCGAGCGGCGAGACCGGCGCCGCAGGTTCCAGCGGCAAGTCGGCGCTGGCCGGCATCACGCGAGAATCGGATTTCGGCGACCCGGGCCGCGCGGCGGAGAACGCTCCCTTCCATCGCATTTCCGGCCCCTGCGACACAACACCGGCCGGCCCTTGCCACTTTGTCCTCGAGAAGAGCGGCTTGGACGCGGCGCCGGGCGAAGCAAATGCCGTCTTCGGCGCCGGGTCAGGATGGGCAGTGGCACGAGGCTCTTGGCGAACTGGAGTCGATTGGACCGGGGCGGCTTGCGAGTCGTCTGGAAGCAGGCGGAGCGTGCTGCCCGATGACCCGGCGGACGACTCATCGGCCAGCAGGGCAGGGGGGTACAGCAGCAGTTGGACGGCGACGGCCAAAAGGCCTCCTGCCGACAGCCAGCTTCTAGAGGGCTTCCCCTGTGTATTCGGTTGTATAGTTTGGCGCTTCCTGCGTAATGGCGATGTCATGAGGATGACTCTCCCGAACACTAGCTGGCGAAACACGGAGGAATCGCGCATCCGTACGCAATTCTTCAATCGTGCGGGTTCCGCAGTATCCCATCCCAGCCCGCAACCCGCCCACGAGCTGATAGACGAACGGTCCCAACGGTCCCTTGTAGGGGACCCTTCCTTCCACGCCTTCGGGCACCAATTTTTCCGTGCTGCGACCGTCTCCGCTCTGGCGATAACGTTCGCTCGATCCTTGTGCCATCAGCGCCCAACGACCCCATGCCACGATAGACTTTGAAGGTCCGTCCCTGGTAAAGGATCCGCGCCCCGGGGCTCTCTTCCAGCCCGGCGAATAGTCCACCAATCATAACCACGTGGGCCCCGGCGGCGATGGCCTTGGTGATGTCGCCGGAATAGCGGATGCCGCCGTCGGCAATCACTGGAACGCGGGCCTCAAGGGCAACTTCGGCGGCCTGGCTGATGGCCGTAATCTGCGGCACGCCCACGCCGGAAATGACCCGCGTGGTACAAATTGAGCCTGGCCCGATGCCGACCTTCACGGCGTCGGCTCCCGCGGCAATCAGGTCGCGGCAGCCTTCTCGCGTGGCCACGTTTCCCGCGATCACGTTGATGTCCCACTCTTTCTTCAGCTTGCGGACCGTTTCGATCACGTTGGCCGAATGGCCGTGTGCGCTATCGACGACCAGGACATCGACGCCTTTCTCAATCAGGCAAGCAGCCCGCTGGTAGTCATGCACGCCGACGGCGGCGCCGACCCGCAGCCTACCTTGCCCATCCTTGCAGGCTTTCGGAAACCGCCGCATCATATCGACGTCTTTGATCGTGATGAGTCCCGTTAACCTAAAAGATTCGTCAACCAGCAAAAGCTTCTCCACCTTTTTTGCCATCAAAATCTTCTCAGCTTCCTCAAGCGTTACAGTCCCCGTGGCGGTGACCAGGTTTTCCTTCGTCATCACGGCCGCGACGGGCAGTTCCACACTCTCCTGAAAACGCAGGTCGCGGCGGGTTAGGATTCCGACCAGCCGTCCGTCGGGCTGAACGATAGGCAAACCGGAGACATGGAACTGGGTCATGACCTCGCGGGCCTGGGCCAGGGTGGCATCTGGGGCAAGTGTCGCTGGATTGCGGATAATGCCGTTGGCACTGCGTTTGACCTTGATCACCTCCTCTGCCTGGCGTTCCACGGAGAGGTTCTTGTGGACGAACCCTATCCCCCCTTCTTGTGCAAGAGCAATGGCCATGTCGCTCTCGGTGACGGTATCCATGGGGGAACTGAGCAAAGGAATGTTGAGCCGGATCCGTGCGGTGAGTTGGGTGGTGACGTCAACGTCGGCGGGGACAACCTCGCTGTAGCGCGGTTCGAGAAGGATGTCGTCAAAGGTCAAACCGAAGTGGTCAGCAATCTTGTCACGCATCGGAAGCCGATCCTTGGGGTCATGCAGGATAGGGGCGAGTTTTGATGGAATCGGTCATTATGTCGCTGAAGGCGGTAAAAGAAAAGGGGCCACCAACGGCGGTTGACGCACCCTCAGCAGAGGCGCAGGAGGAACAAGGCATGTCGTGCGCACACTGACGGCGATCGCGAGATTATCGCGCCGAAGCAACTAAGCTAGTTCGGCCGCGTCCCGTCCGCATAGATTTTGCGACGCACTGGGCGTTTGCGACCAAAGAGACCCGTTCGTTCCGTTTCGGGCCGAAGCCCGTAGTTGAGAAGTTCCAGAGTGCTGCGGCGGAGGAGGCGGCCATTGCCGTCGGTCTCTTTCGTCGTCTGCTGGACCACGCCACCGGGGACATCCGGCGACGTCATTGCCAGGCTAGTGACCGTTCCCTTGGGTGTTTTCTGCACGGTCTTCACGCAGGCCGCGTTCTTGATCTCCAAAAGAACTCGCTGCGGCATGTCCAGTGCGATAACTTCCGAAACCGTTTCATTCAATACGCCGGTTCCAGCAGTGTCTGTAGTCTTGCTTTCCCGGCGAAGAATGTACGGCGGCAGAGTGTCGGAGAAAAAAAGTGTGACGGCGGTTCGCCCGGCGGAATTCGTAATCTCGTACTGCTGCGAGCGGCATGGGATCTTCCGGTTCTCCACCGTGACCTCGGCGGCTGTTGCGGGAAAGAACTTTGCGTTGCCGTCGGCCATTTCGCCGTGGAATCCCTGCTTGACGCGCTGCGGCAGTCCGTCGAACTGTCTGCCGGCAACTTCAACGCCTACTTCAACCTCCAGGGTCACATCGGCGGCGTCTACGCGCAACAGCGAGGTCTTGGTCTCCGTGACGTTGGAGGCAATGACGCGGCTGTTCTCGTCGAGCGATTCCGTGACGACGCGGACGAGCTTCCAGGCCCCCGGTTGGAAACGACCCCAGGCATGATGCCGCGCAGATATTCCCTCCTCCGCGGCGCACCACTGAACTGCCAGCAGCGTCACCAGACCCGTCATGATCGAACCGAGGCGCCAATGCAACTTAATTGCGCTCCGAGGGAAATAATGGAAAAAACAAACAAAATCGGCCGTGACCGATCCTTAATCAGTTTACCCGACGACTGCACTGCGGAAAATAGCCTCGATGCCGTAAATTGGGATAATTCCGAAAAAACGGCTCGACGACGGCCGGTTATATGGTTTGAGAAACCTGGTGGGCTTGGTGAGCGTTTACAGTCCAGCTAACGGCTTTGGCCGGCACTGTCGGCAATTGGCCCGTGTAGCGATTGATCGGCGGACGGGAAACTATCAGCCTCAACGCGCTTCCGCAGTGCGGCCTCTTCATGCCCGGGAACCAAATCGGCAATCCCGCCGGACGAGCTACATCCTGGAAGGCCGATCAGAGTGGCCGTTGCCAACAGCGCCAGTGCCAACAAGGGTTGCTTCAGGTTTGAGGATTTCCGTCCGGTCACGTGGGAGACTCCATACAGCGGCTAGATGCTGGGACGGGGCTGAGAAAGAAAGTCATTGGGCGTCTGCGGCTTTTTGGCTTCGTCGCCAAACAAGCTCCACGAGGAGGAGCTGTCCTTGGGCGGAGAGCTCTTGGAAGACGTCGACGTCATGCCACTGGGGCCGGGCGGGCTCTTGGTGGAACAGCAACCGGCCACCAGTGATAGGGCCGTTGAGCACATGAAGAGCAGTCCGTAACCACGTCGAAACCAAGGCTGATACGCATTCACGGAATGCCTCCTTCGCAAAGCGTTCGCCAGGAAAGTAAAGAATCGTGGGGCGAAATGTCGCAAAAAACCTAAGACGTGTCCAGAGAGATTTCAGCAAATTTGAGGATTTTTATCGCTTGACGTTCGTAGTTCCGGCTTTAGCCGGTCCCCGATTCCGGCTAAAGCCGAGACTACAATCGCCCTAATTTGCATTGGCGGCGTCTGGAAGCGGCAGCAAACGAGCCAGCACGGCCGCTTGCCGAGTAGCGGGAAAGCGTGCCTCGTCCGCCGGAACCAACGCCTCGATCAGGGCGGCAACTTCTTGCCGCTGCGCCGCAGGTGGGGCCGGCTCGCTCAGAACGACGCGGCCCGCCGCGGTAGCCACCGCTCCGGCGATGCCTGCGGCGCCCGGGCAACACCCAGCGATGCTGACGCCCTTGTCATCGATCCAGAAATCCAATCCCAGGCAATCGTAAGACAGCGGCTGGCCGGCGGCGGCTGGCGAAGACGGCGTCAATCGCAAATGGGTCACCAAGGCGGCAAGCGTTCCTTTGCCTAGCATGCCGGGCCCGCAGACGATTCGGCCGTTGAGCCGATCGATCCGACCGCGTTGAAACGTGGCCTTGAAGAGCGTGATTTCAGCGGTTCCCGTCAATGGGGCGGCGCAACTGTCCTGCGTCAGTCGTCCGAGGTCGACACCGATTAATCGCCCGTCTAGTTGTCCTGACCATCCGCCCGGTGTGTCGTTGATCGATACTTGTCCCAGGAAACGGCTAGACGCACCTAGCATGGCGATCTCCTTGCAGTATGTCGCCAGAAGTCGACAGGGAACGCCGTCGGGCCCCGTATCCAGATCGAAGCCATTGGCGGGCGGCGAGACCTGACGATTCCGCACCACCCGCATTCGCACCGGTCGCGACGAAGCGCCGGGCAGCCGGAACGCCCATTGCGCCTCGATGCCGTTTTCTCGCAAACCGATGCCCCCTTCGACATTCAGGACAATCTGCGATTCGTCGCCCGCGGGTATCTGCGATCCGTTCATTGGAGGAACGAGTGAACCCTTGTCATCGTGGAGATTCCACTGGTCGGCCGTGACACGGATTTCGATCTCCGGCCGGCCTCCCTGACACTCCAGGCGGCGGCGCAATACTTCGTTGAGCCTCGACCAGGCACCGACCGGCGATTCGGACCGTGTGGCCGCCAGTACGATTGCCGGGCGAGTCTGGCCGTGCGCGTCGGTCATCGAGGTCCACGTGGCAACCAGTTCGAGGCAACGGAACAATTCTCGGCCGGTCTCAGGATCGCCGAGCTTCAGTCCTGTGTAACGGACGACTCCGGGCTGCACGTGCTCCATGGACTTAAGGGAAACATCCAACCCCAGTTCCTGGGCCAGACGTTTTTCTTCCGCCTGCTGGTGCCAGGGCAGACGCCTGGCGATACCGCCTGCGGTGATGGCCACGGTGGGCAGCACGCAGAGGCCTACAAAGGCGAGCGTGCAGATTTGCCGTCGTGTGTGGTCGTAGAGCGGGAGCATCCGTGTCCCCGTAGGTCCCGTCTGCCGGAAGGGACTAATGTGCGCAAAGGTCTTTTTCAGGTCCGTGCGTCTTGGCCGTTTCCAAACGCCTTAGTCCCTCCCGGCAGGAGGGACTTACTCGTTCAACTTCTTGCGTGCCATTTCGTAAAACAAATCGAGTCGCTCTTTGATTTCTTCCAAGTTGTCGCCGCCGAACTTCTCGACTACGGCGCAGGCGATCTCGAAAGCAATGACGTTTTCCAGTATGCAGCTTGCCGCGGCCACGGCGCAGACGTCGCTCCGCTCGTACGAGGCCGACTCGGCTTGCTTGGTTTGCAGGTTGACCGACTCCAGCGGCTTGGCGAGCGTGCTGATGGGTTTCATTGCCACCCGCAGCACCAGCGGCTGGGAATTGGTCATGCCCGCCTCCAAACCTCCGGCGTTGTTGTGCGTCCGGGTAAAGCCCAGCGACCGTGACTGCGTCTGGCTGGGATCGAACCGAATCGGGTCATGGACCTGCGAGCCAGGAGTCCGCGCTGCCTGGAATCCCATGCCGATCTCGACGCCCTTCATCGCCTGCACGGCCATCGCGGCTTGGGCCAGGCGGCCATCGAGCTTCTTGTCCCACTGGGTATGCGTACCCAGTCCATAGGGCAGCCCTTCAACGCGAACCTCTACGATGCCGCCCAACGTGTCGCCCGCCCGCTTGCAGCGATCGATCAACTCAGACACCTGGTCGTCTCGATCGGGATCGAGGGAGTACATGATGCTCTGGTCGCGGCAAGCGCGTTGCTCTTCGAGTGTGCCGGGTTGAGGCGGCAGGGCCAACTCGCCGACCTGGACGACATATCCCAGCGCGGTGATGCCCAGGGGTTCGAGGAGCTGCTTGGCCAGGGCACCGGCGGCCACACGGGCGGTGGTTTCCCGGGCGCTGGCCCGTTCCAGGATCGCCCGGACGGACGTCAGATACTTGATTGAGCCGCTCAAGTCCCCATGGCCAGGTCGTGGCCGGGCAAGGTCTTCCATCTCGTTGATCTTGAAGTCCTTGTTGGGGATCAGCAGGGCGATGGGGCTGCCCAGGGTCACGCCCCGCCAGACGCCGGAGAGGACCTCTACATGGTCGGTCTCGATCTTCTGTCGGCCGCCACGTCCGTAGCCGCCCTGGCGCCGCAGGAGTTCAGCGTTGATGGCTTCGGCCTTCAGATCGACTCCCGCCGGGAATCCATCCACCAGGGCCAGCAAGGCCCGGCCGTGCGATTCACCGGCGGTCAGGTATCGTAACATATTGGTGGCTCGACAGTTGCGACGACATGCGAGGTCTGGAATCTGCAACGAGAATGTTGAATTTTACCCAGATTGTCGCGACGGCGGTAGGGCGGTTTTGAGACGAAGTTATCGCCACAGCAGATTGTACCCCACGAGAAAAATCCCCGCGTCGATCAGAATGTGGCTGACCCACGGTCCCAGCAACGATCCGCTGCGATGGTAGATCCAGGCCCAGAAGGCGCCGCCCACGGCCACGCATAGGGAAAAGAAGATCGTGGCTGGGGATAGCCCGCCGAAATAGACCGCCAGAAGGATCACGTGGTGGGCCATGAAGGCCAGGCTCGATAGGATCACCGCCCAGGCGAGCGGCATGAATCGCCGCAGCCCGCCGAAAAGGAACCAGCGCCAGTAGTATTCTTCCAAGAGCGAATGGAACGTGCAGAGCAGTACGCCGCCGCCGATGAATCGCGCCGGCGTGCCCATGCCTAGCGACTTTGCCTTGGCCGCGATCGGTTCGACGGCCGCGGCCAGGTATCCCTCTGGTCTAAGCCAAAGGAAATACAGGAGCAACATGCCCGCCAGGACTACCAGCCCGAACGCCAGGCCTTCGATAAGGCACGCGGCGCTCGGTCTTGCCCATCGCACTGACTGCCGTTTGACGGCCACAATCCAGATCGCGGGAAAGGCGAACTGCAGGACCTTCTCAGCCGCATAAGCCATCTGGACGGCCGCCGAGGGATGCTGGCTCAAAACCACGAAGTACAGCCAGGTTGCCAGGCTCGGGAAAATGGCCGCCGCCCCAAGGGCCAAGGCGTCGGCAAGGCCTGAAGCCCGATCGGATTCGTCGGAAAGGAACATGTTGCAAGCGTCTCCTGGAAGCAAGGCGGTGGCGGAGACGTGAATATAACGGATGCAATACAACCAACGGCGTACTGATCGTAGTCGATGACTTCGGGGATATACAATTTATGCCCGGCGGCGATGCAAACACGGCTCCATTGGCTGATGGCAAGTCGAGGCTCAGCCTTGTCCGCGATACACCTGCTGCATCAGGGCATTCTTCTTCGACGTCACCGGCCCGTCGTTGGTGTCGTTCTTCAGGACCTCGACCATCATGTGGAACTTGGCGTCGATGTCGTCGGCGTAGTGCACGAGCAGGGCCTCGGGCGTCATGGGCGGCTTGGGCGAGCCCCATTCCGGCAGCCGCTGGTGGGCGATGATCAGATGCTCCAGCCGCAAAAGCGTGTCGGGCGGCAGGGCACAGGTCGCGGCCGCCTCGCGGACGATATCGCGGCCTTGGAGCAAATGGCCGACCAAGGCCCCGGCGGCCGTGTAGACCGTGCCCTCGGGCCGCTGCTCAAGCTCGCGGAGTTTGCCCACGTCGTGCAGGATCGCGCCGGCTACAGCCATCGACTTGTCCAGCGGCGGCTCCAACTCATCGTAATATTCGGCGTACTTGTCGGCCAGATAGATGACCGTCCGCGTCACGCTCAAGGTGTGTTCCAGCCAGCCCGCCGTGAAGGCGTGATGGTTGTGCCGCGCCGCCGGAATCCGCAAGAGCGCCTCGCGATTGTCGCTCAGAATCTTCTCGACCAACGCCTGCAAGGCCGCGTCGGTTATCCGCTGGCGGACGATCGCGAGCATCTCCTCGAACATTCGCAACGGCTCGTAGCGGGACTGTGGCTGGCAGACCATGGCGTCGAAGCCGTCTGCCTTGTCGGCATCGCAGACCTCGCGGATCTTGCGGAGATCGAGCTGCGGTCCATAGTTCGTTTCCCGGTAAACGGCGCGAACCTTGTAGAACGTCCCCGGTGTCCAGTGGTCGCGGCAGTCCGCCGCCCATGGCGAGTTCTCCCAAATCGGAAAACCCACCTCGCGGCCGCCGTCCCGAAAGCCGACGCGAAAGTACGGCTTGCCCTCGCGCGTGGTTAGCTGCTCCTTGGCGGTCATGAGGACGAACATGTCGGCCTCCTGGCCGGGCAACAGGGCGGAAAGGGCGACGATGGGTGGGGCAGGCGGCATGATGAGGGATTGGGAACTGGGGGCTTGTGTATGGGACACTTGGGCTTCGATTGTACCGCCGAAACGGGGGCTTGAAAATCGACCTGACGTACTGAGGTTCGGGGAATTGAAGGGCAGGGGGGTACCGTGTAGAATGCTTGTGGAACCTGATGCATCGTCTCGCGCCGCGTGGATCGGCGATGCGGTTCGCCAGGTTCTGCCCGCCCCAATTTTCCCCACCCCAATGCCCACGGAGGGCTGCCAACGTGCCGCGCTTCGTTGCTCGCTCTCATTGCAACGGTTTTCGACCTGCCGCTTGGCTCGCGATCGTCTCCGCGACGGCTGCCGCCAGTTTGGTCGCGATGGCTTCTTCGCCGAAGCCGGCCGACCGCAAACCGCGCACGGGAAAAGAACTCTATCGGCAGCAGTGCGCTTCGTGCCACGGCGCATCCGGTGAAGGCACGGCCGACAACTATGCCCGACCCCTGACCGGTGACCGCTCACCGGGCCAACTTGCCGCCTTCATCGAAAAGTCGATGCCGGAAGACAATCCGGGGAGTTGCGTGGGCGAGGACGCGAAGAACGTGGCGGAATATATCTACGACGCCTTCTATTCCTCCGCGGCCCGGGCCCGCAACCAGCCGGCCCGCGTGGAGCTCGCGCGGCTGACGGTGAATCAATACAACAACGTGCTGGCCGACCTGGTCGGCAACCTCCGCGGTCATTCGCCTTATGACGCGCCGCCGGGCCTGAAGGCAAAGTACATCACTCGGCGACGCAAGGCGGACCAGGTCCACGATGATCCGCCCGTCGAGCAGGTCGATCCTAAGATCGATTTCGACTTCGCCGCCGCCGGCCCGTTGAAGGGCCGCATCGGCCCGGACGAATACCTCATTTTCTGGCATGGCTCCCTCTTCGCGCCCGAAACGGGCGACTACGAGTTCAACCTGGAAACCAGCAACGGCGCGCGGCTCTGGCTCAACGACAACGCTCGCCCGCTGATCGACGCCTGGGTTCGATCGGGCAAGGACACCGAGCATCGCGCGTCGATCCGCCTGCTCGGGGGCCGGAAGTATCCCCTCCGCGTCGATTTTGTCAAGGGAAAGAATGAGCGGTCTCGGATCGCGCTGAAGTGGAATCTGCCGCAACAGGTGGAGGAGGTCATTCCCACCCGGGATCTTTCACGCGACGACGTTCCGGAAGTGTTCGTCTTGCAAACGCCGCTGCCGCCCGACGATCGCAGCGCCGGCTACGAGCGGGGCACGTCGATCTCTATGGCCTGGCAGCAGGCCACAACTGAGGCGGCGATCGAGACGGCCGGTTACGTCGCCGCGCGGCTGCGGCAAATGCCGGGCATGGCCGACCAGTCCGTGGGACACGATCGCGAAGCTCGGGCCTTGTGCGAGCGGTTCGTCGCACAGGCCTTCCGCCATCCCTTGTCGGAGCGGGAACGACAGCTCTATATCGAGCGGCGGTTCCGTGACGTGCCCGACCTCGACACGGCCGTTCGCCGCGCGGTGATAATGGCCTTGCTTTCGCCGCGGTTTCTGTACGTCTCCAACGCGGGCGACGCCCATGCCGCCGCGGCGCGGTTGTCGCTGGCCTTGTGGGATTCGCTGCCCGATCAACCGTTGCTGGAGGCCGCGGCGGGGGGCCATCTGGTCACGCCCGAGCAGATTCGCTCTCAGGCGCGACGGATGCTTGCGGACCCGCGGGCCCGGGCGAAGCTGCGGTTGTTTTTCCTGCAATGGCTGAAGGTGGAATCGCCGCCCGATCTGGCCAAGGATCCACAGGCCTTCGGCGGCTTTGACGCGGCGACGGCCGCCGATTTGCGGACCTCGCTGGAACTCTTCCTCGACAACGTGATGTGGAGCGAGGCGTCCGATTTCCGCCAGATCCTTGCATCGAGCGACGTATTCCTCAACGGTCGCCTCGCCCGCTACTACGGCCAGAGCTTGCCGGCCGACGCCGACTTTCAGAAAGTTGCTTTCGAGCCCCAGGAGCGGGCGGGCGTCCTCACGCATCCTTATCTGATGGCAGCTTTCGCCCACACGGCGGCCAGTTCGCCCATCCACCGCGGTGTGTTCCTTGCCCGCGGAGTGCTCGGGGTGGGACTGCGGCCGCCGCCGATGGCGATTGCCCCGTTGTCGCCTGACTTGCAGCCGACGCTTACCACGCGGCAGCGCGTGGAGTTGCAAACGCGTCCGGAAGCCTGTCAGTCCTGCCACGGAATCATCAATCCGCTGGGATTCGCCCTGGAGCGGTTCGACGCCACCGGGCGGCTGCGGCAGCAGGAGAAGGGCCGGCCGATCGACTCCAGCGGCCAATATCTGACGCGCGACGGACGACTTGTGCGGTTCGCGGGGGCGGGCGAGCTGGCCCGATTCCTGATCGACAGCGACGAGGTCCACCGTGCATTTGTCCGCCAAGTGTGTCAATACCTGGTGAAGCAGCCGGTGCGGGCCTATGGGGTTCACGCCCTGGATGAGTTGACGCGCAAGTTTGTCGACGGCGGGTATAATATGAAAACGTTAGTTGTGGAAATTGCGGTGAAGGCGGTGTTCGGCCCATCGCCGCCTTGAGGTTAGGTATCGAGTACAGCAGTGTGCCGGATTCAAGAGTGAAAAACCGGAGGCGTTTGTTATGAAGCGTTATGCCAACCGTCGTGAAGTCCTTCGCAGCCTGGGGATCGGCGCAGCCGTCCTGCCGCTGGTCGCCAATCTACCGAGCCTCGGCCTGGCGGCCCCGCCGCCGCAAGGCCGCAAACGGCGCTTGGTCGTGATGTTCAGCCCCGATGGCGTCGTGCCATCGACCTTTTGGCCCGACGGGGAGGGCGAAATCAAATCGTTCAAGGCGAGCCTCCAGCCGCTGGAGCCGTTTCGCCATCGGACGCTGACGGTGCACGGCGTCTGCGACAAGATCCGCGGCGACGGCGACAATCACATGCGGGGCATCGGCTGCCTGCTGACGGGCGTTGAGCTTCTGCCGGGTAACATTCAGGGCGGTTCGGACACCCCGGCCGGCTGGGCTAACGGGCGGTCGATCGACCAGGAGATCGCCGGCCATTTGCAGAAGCACCCGGCCACTCGCACGCGATTCGGGTCGCTGGAGTTCGGCGTGCTGGTTCCGAATCGGGCCGACACCTGGACGCGGATGGTCTATGCCGGGGCCAACAAGCCGCTGACGCCGATCAGCAATCCCTACCAGATGTTCAACCACCTTTACGGTCGCGTCAAGGACCGCCAGAGCCTGCGGAGCGTGCTGGACGACCTGCAGGACGATCTTCGCACCGTGAGCGGGCGACTCGGCGCCGTGGACCGCCAGTTGCTCGAGGAGCATGCCAGCTTTGTCCGCGAGATGGAGCAGGAACTCCGTCGCGGCGACGCGTCAGGCGGGCAGCCCGCGCCGAAGATCGAGCAGGGCATCAAGGAAGACAACGACCAGATGCCGCGGCTCAGCCATTTGCAGATCGAGTTGCTGGTCAACGCCTTGCGGTCCGATTTCGCCCGCGTAGCCTCGCTGCAGTTTACCAATTCCGTGGGAGACGCGCGGATGCGGTGGCTAGGCATTCGCGAAGGCCAGCACGAATTGTCCCACTTGCCCGACAACGATCGCGCTGCTCAGGACAAGCTGACGCGGATCAACGCCTGGTACTGCGAGCAGTTGGCTTACCTGGCCCAGCGCCTTTCCGAAACTCCGGAGCCGGGCGGCAGCGGCAGCCTGCTGGACAATACGCTCATTGTCTGGACGAACGAGTTGGGCAAGGGCAATACGCACACTTTGGACAACATCCCCCTGGTCTTGGTGGGCGGCGGGCTGGACTTCCGCATGGGACGGTCGCTTAAGTATCCCAGCGTGCCGCACAATCGCTTCCTGATGGCGCTGGCCCACGCCATGGGCGACGAAATCCACCGTTTTGGCAATCCTGACTATTGTGGCGCGGGGCCGTTGACGGGGCTGGCGTAGGATCATACAACGGGACCAGAGAATATGGCGTTTCACTACGCGACCGTTTTCGACATGGACGGCGTGCTCATCGATTCCTACAAGGCCCACTATCAGAGTTGGCTGGAGATGGCAGATGGCCGGGGGTTGCACATCAGCCAGCAGCAGTTCCAAGAGAGCTTTGGCCGCACCAGCCGCGAATCGATGGCCCACTATTGGGGACCGGGCCGATTCAGCGATGGGGAAGTGAAGGCCATGGACCTGGAAAAGGAGGCCGCTTTCCGCCGCATCATCGCCGCCGACTTTCCCGCCATGCCCGGCGCGGCGGAACTCATCGCGGCGCTGCAGAAAGCCGGCTTCGGTGTGGCCGTGGGTTCATCAGCCCCTCGCGAGAACGTGGACGCCGCGGTTCATCGCCTGGGCCTGGGGAGGCCATTCGACGCGGTCGTATGCGGCAGCGACGTCGAGCGGGGCAAGCCCGATCCGCAGATCTTTCTTATCGCGGCGCAACGAATGGGCGTGCCGCCGGCGCAGTGCGTGGTGATCGAAGACGCTCCGGTGGGCGTCGCGGCAGCGGCGGCAGCCGGCATGGCCTGCGTGGGCCTGGCCAGCACCGGCCGCACCCGCGAGGTCCTGCGCGAGGCCATGCTCGTGGTCGATTCGCTCAGCGATCTTTCGCCACAAATCTTGCGGCAAGCGATCGAACGTCACGCGGGCCGACAAGCGCTGCCCTCCGCCACTGCCGCACAGAATTGATGAAGAAGATCTCGTCGCATCGGGGCAGCTCGGCCAGCCAAATCACGCGCTCGTGGATCTTGCCTTCGGCCAACAGCCGCGCGCGGAAAGCGCCCGGCAGCAGTCCGCAAGAAACCGGCGGCGTCCAATAATCGCCGCCGCGGCGGACCACAATATTGCCCCGGGTGGTTTCGGTGACCTCGCCGCGCTGGTTGTAAAGCACGACGTCGTCGCAATCGTGGCAACCGGCCTGCGCGGCGGCGTACGTCGCGCGGTGCGTCGTCTTATGGTACAGGAAAACGTCGGCCGCGTCGATCGGCGCTGATGCCAGCGCGAGCCGCACTCGCCAAGGAAAATCACCGGTGTCTATCCGCTCTGCCTGGCAGGAAACCTTTCCGTTGCGGGCCGCCAGCAGACGGACCTTGTGCGGCACGGGTGGAAGGCTTGCCGCCAGGTCGGCGAGTGCGCCCTCGGCCTGTTCTGCGGAAGGCACAAAGCAAAAGTACTCGGCCGACTCCCGCAACCGTCGCAAGTGCTCCGGCAAGCAGAAGAATCCCTCCTCGGGCGTCCACAACAGCGTCTCCAACAGCGAGAAGTCCGGCGGCGCCGGGGCGAGGATGCGGGCCTTCAACAGGCACTCGGCATACTCGCCTTGCGGAGTCGAGTCCCAGACAATGCCGCCTCCCACGCCATACTCGGCCTCGCCCGACGCCTTGTCGATCAACACCGTGCGTATGGCCACGTTGAAGCGCGCCCGCCTACCCGGCGCAATGTGGCCGATGCTGCCGGTGTAGATCCGCCGCGGGCTTGTCTCCTCGCGTGCGATGATGCCCATCGTGCTTGCCTTTGGTGCCCCGGTGATCGACGCGCAAGGAAACATCGCGGCGAAGATCCGGGCCAGCGAAGCCCCCGTCTCGGCCGATACGCGGGAAGTCATCTGCCAGAGCGTGGGATAACGTTCCACGCGAAAGAGATCGCTCACTGCCACACTGCCGCGTCGCGCGATGCGGCCGAGGTCGTTACGCATCATGTCGACAATCATGGCGTTCTCGGCCCGATCCTTCACCGAGGCCGCCAACTCGCGGGCGCGGGCAAGATCGTCTTCGTACCACCGGCCGCGGACCATCGTGCCCTTCATCGGTCGCGAGAATATCCTGTCGCCTTCCAGTTCGAAGAACAGTTCGGGCGAGGCCGAACAGATGGCGAATTCCCGCGTCTCGATGCAAGCCGCGCAGGGCGGACACTGCGCGCCAACCAGATCGAGGAAAAGCCGCCACGGATCGCCGACGGCGCGCTGCCGCATGCGGAAGGTGTAGTTGACCTGGTAAGTTGCGCCCGCCGCGATCCGCGCAGGATCCGGTCAACTACCGCGGTGTATTCTTCGGAGCCAAGCGAGGGTGTCCAGTCGTTTCGCGTGGATCCTGTGGCAACAACAAGAGGCAGGCGCTCGGCCGTTTCCACCACGGGAAAAAGACCGAACCAAAGCAAGGGAAAACCGGGGGCATCACGGACTTCCAAGGCGGGATCGAAGGCTGGCGCGGCCTCGTAACTGACAAAGCCGGCGGCGTGCAGCCCTTGCGACTCGACCAGGCGCTCGATCCGTTGCAGGCAGGTCATCACCTCGTCGTGACGGCAAGTTTCGATGATCTCGCAGGGAGATTGGAATGATTGCCAGACACCGGCGGACGGATCGTGAAGCACGACTCGGGGATGATCTTGCAGCGGGGGCAAGTGTGCGGGAGTCGAGGGTTGGGAAGTTGAACAGGACACGAGTATTGCCAGTATGGTACGCAGTACACAGTATAAAGTACTTGGTGCCGATTGTCCGGTATCCAACACCGAATCGCCAGTGTTTTCGTGCTTTGCATCACAGCGTGCGACTGAGTCTGGGTACTGAGTACTACGTGCAGCTTGCCGCTCGCGCCGCGGCGGCAATCTACGGAGCCGTCGCCGGTTTCGGGCGCGGAGCCAATGCCTTGGTCGCCGCGGCACGTACTTCAGCGTCTTCATCGCGGGCGGCCACTTCCAGCGTGGGCGCGAAATCGGCAGCGGCAAGCCCAAGCTGCCCCATGGCGGTGGCCGCCGCCAGTCGCCGCCCACGGTCGTCGCTGCGGAGCATGAGGGCCAGGCCGGGGACCGCGGACTGGCCGGCAAACCCCAATTTGCTTAATGATTCAGCCGCGGCCACAGCCACGGCGGCATCGTCCGCTTCCAACGCCTTGAGCTGCTCGCGGGTCTCGCCGGTGGCGTTGCGGCAGGCATCCAACGCCAGGGATTCGACGTCAATCTGCTTGACGGCCTTCGATGCGGCGGCAGATATCTCCGGATCCGGATCGGCAGCCGCCTTTCGCAGCGTGGGCAGGGCGTCGCGGGCCCCAGGGCCAATGTGGCCCAAAGCTACGATCGCCCCCATCCTCAGTTGACTGTCTGGCCCGGCAAGGAGTTCGCCGAGGCTTTTCGTGGCCACCGCGCCATCGGCGCCAAGGTAGCCCAAGGCATCGATCGCATGACAACGGACCCTCCGGTCCGGATCGTCGAGGGCCGCGAGCAGCTTGTCGCGCGCCGCCCGTGCGGCGCCGCCCATCTGCGCCAAGACCTCGATGCCCACCCCGCGAATCTTGGCCTCCGTCGAGTCGGTTGCCACGCAGAGCGCCGGTACAGCATCCGCCCCGACCGCCGCCAACGCCTGTACTGCGTCCTGGGCGACGGGGAAGTCCTGTTTTTCGCCCGCATCCCGTGAAATGTGGTCCAACGTCGTGCCTACGGCTTGGGGACCCAGATCCACGATGGCACGGGCCGCCTCGCGGCGCGACTCGTCGTCGCCCTTTTCCAATCGCGGCAGCCAGTACTCGACGGTTGCCCGCTGGGCCGCGGCCTTGCGCTGGGCAAGCCACGGCCGGATCGAGCGCGCCAGCATGATGACGCCGATCATCGACGCCAGGAAGATCGCCAGCACTACCAAGGCCCAAACCAGCGGCGACGCCGGTGGCCGCACGAATGCGGCCTGGCCGTTCTTGTCGCCCGGCAGGAACGAACCCTGGCTGACCGACTCGCTGGAAGTGCTGTCTTCTCCCAAGGGCGGCTGGGCCGACCAGCGATTAGCCGAATCGGCCGGCGGCCCCTCCGACCAACGGTCCTCGCCGCCGCTGCTTGATGGAGGTTCCACCGTCTTGCCGCAACCGGAGCAACGGAATGACGTTTCGCCGACGGCGGTGCATTGTGTGCCACAATACGGACAAAAAGGGGCGGGCATGGGGGGAAACAAACGCCAAAAAACTGAAATGCTGAAAACCCGAAAGAGGCTTGTTGCAGCTTTTCAGTTTTCGGTTTTTCATTCAAGAACGCCGAACTTGAACACCGTCGATTGCTTGTAGGTATCACCCGGCTTGAGCACCGTGCTGGGAAAATCCTTCTGGTTGGGCGAATCGGGATAGTGCTGAGTCTCCAGGCAGAAGCCATAGTGCTTCTTATACGCCTTTCCGCCGCCGCTGACGGTGCCATCGAGGAAATTGCCGGTGTAGAACTGGACGGCCGGTTGGGTGGTGTACACTTCCATGGTGCGGCCGCTGGTCGGTTCGGTGACGCGGGCCGTCAGGCTCAATCCGTTTCCCTCGCGCTTGAGAACATAGCAATGGTCGTATCCGCCTTCTTTGATTTTCGCGATGTCGCGGCCAATCGGCTTTGCCACGATGAAGTCCATGGGCGTGCCCTTGACCGGATCGACATGCCCCAGCGGGATCAACGTGTCATCGACGGGCAGATAGCCGTCGGCGTTGAGCGTTAGTTCGTGCTTGAGGATGTCGCCGTTGCCTGCCCCGGCCAGGTTCCAATAGGCATGGTTCGTGAGGTTGACGACCGTGTCCTTGTCGGTCGTGGCCTCGTAGTCCATCTTCAGTTCGTTCTTGTCCGTGAGCGCGTAAGTGACCTTGGCCTTGAGCGTTCCGGGGTAACCTTCCTCCATGTCGGGGCTGGTGTAGGTGAATACGACGCCCGCGGTGTCGGCGGTCTTGAAGGGCTCGGCCTTCCAAACGACCTTGTCGAAGCCCTTGATTCCGCCGTGCAAGGCATTGGGATCGTTGTTGACGGCCAGCTTGTATTCCTTGCCGTCCAACGTGAAGCGGCCCTTGGCAATGCGGTTGGCGTAACGGCCCACGGTGGCGCCGAAATAGGGCGTGGTCGGCTTGCCGTCCTTCATTTCTCTATAGTCCGCCAACGAGTCGCGGTAGAGCATGATATTGGTGATCTTGCCGGTCTTGTCGGGCGTTTCCACGGCGGTGATGATCGCCCCGTAGTTGATGAGCTTGACTTTCAAGCCACCAGGGTTGCTGAGGGTGAATTGATCGATTGCGGTTCCATCAGGCAGCTTGCCATAGACTTCGGACGTCACGCTCATTTTTTTCTCATCGTCAGCAGGTTGGGAAGGGGTAGGATTGATATCCCCGCCAGCCGTGCCGGCGGGTTTCTGACTGGATTTCGGCTCCGTGGACATTGGCTCGTCCGGCTCGGGCGCAATGGGCAGCTCGGTCGGCTTCAGTTCCTGCGGCTTAGTCGTGTTGGCCGCGGTGGTCTTGGCCACGGTGGTCTCGGGCTCGGTCGCCTTAGCTTCGGTAGTCTTGGCCTCGGTGATCTTGGCCGTGCTCGTGGCCCCCGCCGACGGTTTGACGCTGGACGCGCTAGACGACTTTTCGGGTTGGCCGGAACAACCGGCGGTCATGGCCAGCGCCGCGGCGACTACGATGCCGAGGCCGGGGGTTAAAAACCGTTTCATTGCGAATCTCCTTGTAGGTGCGTTTTGTAGGGCCCGTCATCGGCCCACTGGCCCAGGTCAGCGGGGAGGAAGGTCCTCTTGTTTCTGCATTTTCTCGATGATTTCAACACTTTTGCGAGCGTCGGTGTTCTGGGGGTCCAACTCCAGAACCTTGTGGAAATCGGCCAGGGCCTCCGCAAGGTAACCCTGCTTGAAGTTCACGTAGCCCCGATTGGAATACGCGGCGGTGAATTTCGGCTCCAGACCGATTGCCCAGGTGTAATCGATGTTGGCCTGCTCGAGTTGCCCGCTGGCGCGATAGGCCAAGCCTCTATTGTAATGCACCTCGGGGCAGCGCGGGTAGAGGAGCACTGCCTTATCGTATTCGGCGATGGCCTCGACAAGCTTCCCCTCGCGGTGCAGGGCGATCGCCTTGACATAGTGTTCTTTGGCCTCCTCCTTGTGCGTGGCCACGACCTTCTCCAGCCGTTGGATGTTCGACTGCCCCTCGACCGTTTGGCCGCTCACGTCCCACTTTTTGTACCCCTCGGCTTCGTGGGGTTCAAGCCGGATCACCTCGCAGTAATCGGCGGCCGCCTCGGCCGGTTTTCCGGCATTCAGGTATACCACCGCGCGTTGGAAGTGGGCCTCGGCGTTTTCGCCGTCGAGCTTCAATGCCTCGTTGAGATCGGCCAGGGCCTTGTCGATTTCGTGCTTCCGTGCATAGATGATGCCGCGACGGAGCCGCTCCGCCGGGCCCTGCGGACTCAGTTGCACGCCCCGATCGAGGTCGTCAAACGCCTTGTCGAAATCGTCTTTCAGTCCGCGGATGAAACCCCGCTCGCGGTGCGCGTCGGCGTAGTCGGGGTCGAGTTTCAGGGCCTGATCGTAGTCGTTCAGGGCCTTGTCCAGTTCGTTCCGCCGGTACCGGCAAAAGCCCCGGTTGAACCACGTCGATGGCTCATCAGCGCCGAGTTCGACGGCGCGGTCGAGATCGGCCAGGGCGTTGCCCAGGTCGTTGTTCATGGTCTTGGCATAGCCGCGATCCGTCCAAGTGTTTGCGTCCTTCGGTTCGAGTTTCAGGGCCCGGTCGTAATCGGCGATTGCCAGATCCCAGAAGGCCAGCCGAGAGTAGGCCGCTCCGCGGCTGGTATAGGCGGCCTGGTCCTGCGGATTGAGTTCCAACGCCCGATTCAGGTCCGGCAGGCCCTCGGTAGGCTTGCCCGCCATAGTCCGAGCGTAGCCCCGATCGCGGTAGGCGTCTTCATATTTCGGGTTGAGGCGAATAGCCTCGTCATAGTCGGCAATGGCCTTATCGAACTTCCCCTGGCGAAAGAAGGCGAAACCGCGGTTAAAGAATAGCGAGGGCTGGCCGGCATCCAGGCCAATGGCCGCGTCGAAGTCGGCGACGGCCTTCTCCCACTGGCCCTTGTTGACGTAGGCCAGTCCGCGGCCGCCCAAGGCAGCGACGTTCCGGCTATCAACGGCCAGGGCCTTGGTGAACGTGGCGATGGCTTCGTCGACTTGCTCTTTTTCCAAGAGGGCCGTGCCGTGCTTGATCAAGTCCTCGGCCGTGTCGGCGGCCAAGAGCGGATGGCAAGCGGCCAGAGCAAGTGCGGCGGCAAGCAGCAACGGCCCGCCATGCCGCGAATAGTTTATATTGCTGGTCATAGTTGTGTCCTTTGATATACGAAACGCGACGTTCGTAGTCCCGGCTTCAGCCGAAATCCCCTTGCAATTCCGCCTGAAACCGGAACTACGAGCGCCGCGCATTTCTTCCCGTGCGAAGCATTAAGTTCTGATGCTACACGTTGCAGGGCCGGATTACCAGCACCCGATACCATAGATCGTGGTGGGCAGACTGCGGTCATACGATGGGGGCGCGTAGAACGGAAATTGCCACTGCCACGCGTTCGCTAGCGTGTTCCTGCTGCTGCTCCAAGTGACTCCGATCGGGCGGCCGTCGTAGGCGCAGGCCAGATCTTGATACCCACGGCAAAATAATCCCGCGGGTGGCTGGGATCCTGGGGACGCACGTAGTACAGGCGAAGTGAGCCGCTGCCCGGCTGCACCGCCTGGAACGTGAAGGTGTACGTGCCCATGGCATACGCCTGCGCGGCGTTGCCCGCGGGTGGCGAATACTGCGGCCGTACGGTCAGCCGAAGGGCCGAGGTGTTGGCGCTCGCCGCTTGCCATTGATAGCCTGACGCCGGGTTGCCCGGCAGGCGAAGCACGAGGACATTCCCCACTCGAAGCTGGGCCATCTGGCCGTTGTGAGACTTGTTGATTTCCAGCGTCAGGACGTGGGGCCTGGCCGGGATGCCCGCCGCGGGAGCCGCGGCGGCCGGAAGGCGCGGCGCGGCGGTTGCCGTCGGCGGCGCTGCGACCGCCTGCGGTGCATAGGGAAGCGGCAAGGCTCTGCCCGGCCGGCGAACTTGGGGCAACGGCGATGGCATCCAGCCGTGTGCCCCCCAGCTGCTGTTCGGAACATCCACCCAATACACAGGGCCCCAGGGCGTGTTGTAATAATCGTTCACTTCACCCCGCGGCAGTTTCTGGTCGTTGTAATTCAGCCAACCCCAACGGCCTTCGCTGCGCGTGCCGGGACTGGTGACCTCCAGGCGGTAACGCCACTTGCCCCAAATATAGAGGCCCGTATGGGAGGGATCGATCGGCTTGGGCCGAGCGGTTGCCGGTACGTCGGGCGGCAACTCGGCAGGCGGCTTGTCTGCCGGCGGAGTCGCCGGCCGCTGCTGCGGCATTTCTACTTTGGCGGGCGGAGACGCCAACTCGGGACCGGGCAGCACAGAGGCCGCGTCACTCGTGGCGGCAGGGTTCTCCGGCTTGGCCGCGGTCCAGCCCGGCGAGGGCTGTGGCTGGGAACCGTCGCTGGAAGGTTTTGCCGCTGTCGCGTCGGCGGTCGGGGCCTCCGCCGCGGCCTCGTCTTTTGCTGTTGTGGCGGCCAGGCAGTGCTCGCATTGATGCCTGCGGGCGCTGCACTTCGGGCAGAGTTTCAGGGCATCGCTGGCGATCGCGGCCCCGCAATCAACGCACTTGCCGGGGGAATCGACGAACATCAAGTCGCGGCACTTGCCGCAAAGTGCTGCCCGTGCACGACCGTTCCCACCGCAGACGGCCAAGCACGCCATGCCGGCAATCAAGAAGAAAAACAGCTTCCGTTCCATGAAAGGCACTCCTTGCCAAAGACCGTTGAAAACGCGTGTACGCTATCCCTGCGCGGCCCCCAAGAACTTGACGATGACGATGGTCACGTCGTCTTGAATCGGCTGGTTGCCGCAAAACGCATCGAGTTCGCGCCGCACAGCGGCGATGATCTGTGCCGCGGGCTGCTCGCGAAAGACCTGGATGACTTCCAGAATTCGACCGACTCCGAAACGCTGATGCGTGGCCGACTCGGCCTCCACGGCACCGTCGGTCAACAGCACGAGGATGTCGCCCGACCGCAGCAGCAGCGGCGGCGCGGTGGGCACACAGGTCTCGGCGTCCACCCCTAGCGGCAGGCTGGTGCTGTCCAACACGGTCACGCTGCGATCGCCGTGCAGGAGGTAGCTTCGCTGCCCGGCGCTGCCGTAGATCATCTCGCTTCGAGCCGGGTCGAGCCGCGCCAGGGCGAGGGTCACGAAGTGGAAGTCCTGCGTGTCGGCGGAAAGCATCTGGTTCGTCCGCGTGAGGATCTCGCCCACGTCGCTCAGCCCCACGGCCAGAGTCCGCAGGCAGGCCCTCGTTTCCGACATCAATAAGGCCGGCCCCATGCCGTGGCTGCTGACGTCGCCCACGACCACGCCGAGGCAGTTGCCGAGCATGGGAATATAGTCGAAATAGTCGCCCGCGGTGGCCTTCGCCGGATACAGGGCCCCAGCGATGTCGAATCCCGGAAGGCGGGGCGGCTCGGAGGGAAAGAGCCGCTGCTGGATCTCCTTGGCGGCGCGGAATTCCTCCGACGCGTCGCGGAGCGCCGCCTCAGCCAGGTGCAGGCGAGTCCGCTCGATCGCATAGCGGATGGAACGGACCAGGAGGTTATCGTCCACCTGGCCCTTGACCAGGTAATCCTGGGCCCCGGCCTGCACGGCCTTCACTGCCGTTGACTCGTCATCGTAGCCGGATAAAACCACGATTGGCACGTCGGCGGCGTGGGCGTGCATGGTGAAGAACGTCTCCAGTCCTTGGCTATCGGGCAGCGAGAGGTCCAGCAGGACGACGTCGAATGCCGTGTCCCTGACGCGTTCCAGGCCTGCGGACAACAGTTCCACGTGGCTCAACTCGAAGGGGCCGTCCCAGCGGTCTCCCAGCAGGTTGCGCATGACCCATACGTCGTCGGGGTCATCCTCTACCAGGAGGATGCGGACGTTGTCGTGGCCGGCCTTGGAACCGCTCGGTTTCATACGCTCTATCCTATTCGACTACTGGCAATTCGACCAGTTCGAACCAGTATTTGGTCAAGGTGGTCAATAACTCGACGATGCCGCGAAACGTGGCCGGTTTGGTAATGTAGGAATTCACTCCCATGCGATAGCAAAAAGCGATGTCGTCGCGGGCCGTGGAAGTCGTAAAGACGACGATCGGAATGCTCCGCAAGCGGGCGTCGGCCTTCAATTCGGCAAGCGCCTCGCGGCCGTCCTTCCGCGGCATTTTCAGGTCCAACAAGACCAGGTGGGGCCGGGGCGCGTCGAGCGGCTGGCGGTAGTCGCCCCGCCGCCGCAGGTAGTCCAGCAACTGCTGGCCGTCGCGGACGATCCGCAGGTCGTGCGGCTGGTTCGTCTCCCGCAGCGCCGCCTTTACCAGCAAGCAATCGTCGGCGTCGTCGTCGGCCATGAGGATAGTGCGGGCCCCGGCATTGCTTTCCATCAGGGGCCCTCGACAGGTGGTTTTTTGAATTGGGCCACGGGCAGGACGACCTCAAAAGTCGAACCCTTGCCGGGCGTGCCGCGGGCCGTGATCTGGCCGCCGTGGTATTCTACGATCCGCCGGCAGATGGCCAGGCCGATGCCAGTCCCTTCGTACTCGTCGCGGGGGTGCAGCCGCTGGAAAATCCCGAAAATCCGCTCGGCGTACTGCGGGTCGAAACCGATGCCGTTGTCCTCGACCGTGATGCGGCACTTCTCTTCGGCCAACGACTTTCGCGACTGCCGCTGCTCGCGGGGCAGCACGTAGCGGGCCTCGATCTTGACCCGCGCCGGCTCGTCGGGGCGATGGAACTTCAGCGCATTGCCGATCAGGTTCTGCAGCAACTGGCGGATCTGCACGGGCTCAGCCTGGATCGTGGGTAGATGGCCCACCTCGACCTGTCCGTGCACCCGTTCGACCTGCGCCTCGAGGTCGCCCAGGACTTGCTGCACGATCTCGCCCAGATCGACCTGGACGAAGTCGCGGGCCCGGCGGGTAATGCGCGAAAGCGTCAACAGGCCCTCGATTAGTTCCTGCATCCGCGCGGCGGCGCTTTGCATGCGGCCGACGCACTCCCGCGCCGTTTCGTCGAGGAGATCCTTGCACTTCAATTCCAGCCGGTCGCCGAACGCGCGGATCTTCCGCAGCGGCTCCTGCAGGTCGTGCGAGGCCACGTAGGCGAATTGCTCCAGGTCGCGGTTCGATCGCTCCAGATCGGCGGCGTAGTGGGCCTGCTGCTCCTCGGCCTTCTTGCGGGCGCTGATATCGCGGACGAAAAAGGTGATCACCGACTCGCCGTTGATCTGGCCGATCGTCATGGCCAACTCGGCGTGGAACACCTCGCCGTCGCTCCGCGACGCGGTCACTTCCACGCGCTTGCCCAGCATCGACCCTTCGCCGGCTTCCAGGTAGCGCTCAATGCGGCTGCGGTGCTCCGCGCTAAGCGAGGGCGGAAAGAGCACGTCGGACGGCCGCGTGCCCAGGACCTTGTCGCGCGAGTAGCCGAATGTCATTTCCGCCGCCCGATTGAATTCGATGATCGTTCCTTCGTGGTTGATGGTAATGATCGGGTCGAGCGAGGATTCGAGGATGGAGTTCTTCCGCGCCTGGGCCTCGGTGAGACTTTCCCGCAGGCGGTCGATGCCCTCGGCGTCGCGATGCACGATCGCCAGGCAGCTCGAACGCTCGCCCTGCGGCATCTTGACCCGGAACATCGTGGTCAAGACCATAGATTGCTTGCCGGTCTTGATGTTCTGCAGACGGCTGCGGCCTTCCCAATGGCCGGTCTTGTTCACGCCGGGCACGGCGATGTCGCGGAGCTCCTGCCAGGAGTCCTCTGTATAAAAATCGCGCAAGCTGACCGCGCCCAGCGAGGCGTCCTCGTCCAGCCCGATCCAGCGGCGCGCGGCGGCGTTCAGATAAAACAACTCCCCGTGGGTAGTGGTCAAGCAAACGAAATCGGGCACGCACTCCGCCAGCGCGGAAGACGACGTCGGCCCCTGCTGGGCTTTCACCGATATCGCTCATTCTTCCGGCTCCCGCACAGGTCTCCCAACCTCTTGGAGATTACTCTCGGTGGCCGGGGGGTGTCAAGGGGAAAGCACCCGCTGAACGCATCCAATCGTCCGCTCGCGTCTGGAAGGGCAGGGGGTGACGCCGCCTGTCGCCAGGCCATCCAGTTAAATACTCTATTCGGCTATGTGCGAATCACAACGTTCTGCGCCGGGCTGACTCACAACGAAAAATCGGCAAATCGCATATCTTTATGAGCGAGCAACTTGCGCCGACCGGACGGCGGAATTGGTAGTGACGCATGTCCACAACAAAAGGCCCTGTCTGGGCCGCAACTGTCGCAGCAAGTAATTATGAATAAACATCTTACGTCTGGTGGCCCAAGCCGTTTCTGGGCCCGCCGCCGTTGTGAAACAACTCCTCGACGCGGCGCCGGTGCCGTCGTTGCAACCCCTTGTGTACCCAAGACTTGCGCGTGAGAGGCCAGCGGACCACAACGGCCTCCCGCTCGCGCGATGAATACATGCCTCTTTAGGTGCAAATGGCCGCAGCGAAACTGGATGAGCTTATGCCGTGCCGCCGCGTCCCCGGCGGATGTTCTCCCTTACCGCGCGGCCGGTGGGCGAAGGGTTTCTCAGCGGCCCCAGGGTGCGCCGGCGCACCTAGGGCCTCGTGCCCCCGGCGGGGTGGGCCGGGGGCGCTTACGTGGATCCGAATTATCAATGAGCGAGTTTCTACCCTAATAATACGTCTGGCAAGCAGCAATTTTCTAAACCGCTGCCCTGCTTTCGTCCATGTCTGGCTTGGCCCGCAATCCGAGGAACGTCGCGCCTGCGCGATCGAAGGATTCGAAAACCAACGGTTTGCAAGATGCGCCGAAACGGTAAGTATTACCTGGTTGACTTTCGTAATACTCGATTCTACCATCGTATCTGAGCTGCCTTAACGGCCCGCGGGAGCGGAGGAGCGAAGACGATGAATAAGCCGCCGGACGAGGCTTCGTTCAAGTTGGGGCAACGACGGCAACTCGCACGACGTTCGTTGGCGGCACGGTCCTCAATGAATCAACTTTGTTTTCAGAAAGTCGTAAATTATGACAAAAGAGAGTAGCGAGACGACAGATCGGCGAGAGTTCTTGAGGCAGGTTTCCGGCGCTGTCGCGGCGTCGGGAATGGTTGTTCCAGCCATCGCGGCGGCGCAAGACAAAACCTCTTCTTCGGCCGGCGAGTTGCTTCCCACGATTTCGTTGGGCAAACATCGAGTTACTCGGTTGATCGCCGGCTGGAACCCGATGGGCGGCTTTTCTCACCAGACGTTGAACGCCTCGCTGCACATGCTGGAGTACTTCACCGTCGATCGGACATTCGAGTTCATTATGAACTGTGAAAAAGCGGGCATTAACACTTGGCAGGTAGACCACACGGAGAAATCCGTCGCCGTGGTCCGGAAGTTGCGCGAGAAGGGCTCGAAGGTGCAAATCATCTGTTTGCACGCGGAGACGAGCGATCGCCCCACGCTGAAGAGGGCGGCCGCGGACCTGGAGCCCATCGCGTTCGTGCATCATGGCAGGGTGGCCTACAGTCTTTTTCATTCGGGCAAGACCCAAATCGTCCGCGACTATGTCAAGAAGGTCCACGACCTGGGAACCATGGCTGGCGTTTCCATTCAAGACCCCGACGATCTGAAGAAGATCGCCGACGAAGGATGGGAAAACGAGTTCTTCATGACATCCTTCCACAACCTCAGCCGGCCGGCAGAAGAGCAGAAAAGGCTGTTCGGCACGGTCGCTGTCGGTGAGCCGTTCTTCGAAAGCGATCCGCCGGCGATGACCGCGGTAATTCGTCAGGTGACGAAGCCCTGCCTGGCATACAAGATCCTGGCTGCCGGCCGCCGTTCTACCAGTCCGACGACGGTCCACGCCGCCGTGGAGAAGGGATTCAAATACGCCTTTGCCAACATCAAGCCGGCCGATGCCGTCATTGTCGGCATGTTCCCGGTTTACCGCGACGAATTGGGCGAAAGCGTGGCGCTCACCCGCAAGTACGGCGTTCCGGCCTAGGCCAAGACGCTAGAGACAATGCACCTCATTTACACGAAGCCAAGATTCCCGAGGCAGCTACGCAGCAGGTGTACAGCGACACTAGATCAGAAACCAAACTAAAAAAAGGACGTACGTGGCGAGGACACAGACCGTGCAGACAATTGTGACTTCAATGACAAGTACTAAGGTCCTTTTCCGATCCGGTAATGATGACGCCGAAGAGGAGGGTCGAGCCAGTTCGGGTTTTGTCCACTGAACACCGCAAGCAACCGACCTCGATCAAGTAGCTGCCGTCGTATTTCTTGATGAGCGGAGTGGGCTTCTTGGAATTCGGTTGCCGAAATCCCAGAGCGGCAGCGGATTGAAGGAATGTGCGGCGGTTCATGGTTCGTTTACCATACCGTAAAATAACAGGACCGCCCCTCGGTTCTTGAGCGGATTTCTCGGCTGGTATTTCAATGCTTCCCCTCAAGTGGATATAATGACCGGCATGGACGCTGCTGAACCCGTGAAACGCCGATGGTTCTGCCCAACGCCCGACCGGCTCGTAATTGGGCTCCTGGTCGTGGAATTCCTTCTCTGGCTGTCGAACTGGCTGGGCTGGTGGCACAAGGGTTACGCCGTGCTGGTTTCGATTGTGGCGGTTGGGGTGGTGCTGGTCGTGATGCTCCTCTTGTTCGTTGTCGCCCTGATCTTGCGACGACGGTTTCAGTTTGGACTTCGGTCGCTGCTCGTTTTGGCCGTGGTCGTCGCCATCCCGTGCAGTTGGATGACACTGGAAATGAGGAAGGCGAGGGAGCAGTGGGATACTGTGCAAGCGATCAAGAAGTCGGCAGGCGGGTACGGATATGACTGGTTCTTTTCTGACCCATCGTTTCGCAAGTTACCCGGATCGATCATCTTGCCAAATCCACAAGCACCTGAGCCCGTGAGGCTACGGAGTTGCCTTGGGGACGACTTCTTTTCAGAGGTCGTGGACGTGAGCCTCAGCACCGATGCATTGCTGTCACATATCGCTCGGCTCACCCAACTCCATTATTTGAGACTGAATGGAGAGGAAATCACGGATGCAGGGATGATTCATCTCGCTGGTCTGACTCAACTCCATTTCTTGTGGCTCGACTACACGAAAATCACTGATGCAGGATTGGCACACTTGTCCCGGCTGACCCAACTCCAAGAGTTGTCACTCAGAGGCACTAAGGTCACCGACGAAGGCGTGAAGAAGCTCCAGGCGGCGTTGCCCAACTGTAGAATTATCCGTTGAGATGACCACACCCTCACTCAAACGCCGCATTTTGTATCCCACACCCGGTTGGCTGGTGACTCTCTCACTGGCGGTGACGGGCATGTTGTTCCTATCCGAGCGATTTCAGTGGTTTCCGTTCAATACCCACAAGGGCTGGACGGTCTTGATTGCGGTGGCCGGGGTGGGGGTCGTGCTGCTGGCGTTGCCGCTCTGGTTTGTGATCGCCCTGGTCCTTCGGCGGCAGTTTCAATTCCTCAGCCGGACGCTTCTGGTGCTGGTGGTTGCCGTCGCTTTGCCGTTTAGTTGGTTGGGAGTGGGGACCGGAAAAGGGGACATCACTGATATTGACGCGCCTCGAAAGAAAAGGACCGGAAAAGGGGACATCACTGATATTGACGCGCCTCGAAAGAAAACAATGAGTGATGTCCTCTTTTCCGGTCCCGTAATATCTCCGCGACGGGCGCCAATTGCGGCGTATCACACGTCAAGAAAGTGCCCCGTGGTAGGTGGCGTCCTTTGCATCAATTAACATTCAGTTGCCGGGTGCCGGGCGCTTTAACTTCGATTTTGCGATCTATGACCCCGCGGCGAGGCAGTTCTTCCACGCGAACGAGGGCGGCCCGAACATGGAGGTTTATCGAAGCTGCTTCCAAGACGTGTTCAATGAGTTCTTTGAAGAGAAGATCTTCCAATCGGTCTTCTATTGCGTGGCTTGCGAGCATGATCAGGCGCCCAGGGCAAAGCCCGTGCATGCCGCTGGGTGAGGGAACCGGCACGGACTAAGGAGCGAATGATGAGACCGGAAGCAATGTACAGACTAGCGATTACATCGATCGTCGTTGTGACGATCACGGGTGTTTGCTCGTGTTCGGTAGCGGCGGAATGGGCGTTCACGCCCACAGGGGCCATAAGAACCAGTGGTGCCGTCCGCGCCCTGACGCTTTCCAGGGATTCACGCCTCCTTGGCTTCAGTTGCAGCCCTGCGGTTGCGAGCGCGTTCGCCGATGTTATCGGGATATGCGATCTGAAGTCGGGAATAACCCGGACGATAAACACCAGCGCCGCGCAGAACATCGTTTCGCTGGTTTTTTCCCCCGATGGAAAATTGGTCGCCTATTGCGTCGAAAACGGCACGATCGCCTGTCGCGATGCCGGGTCCGGGAAACCGGTCTGGAGCTACCGCTGGGCGGAGGCCAATATGAGATTGCCGGAGCTTTCTGTCCGCCGTTCGCCTCGCGACGAGAGCCTACTGGCCACAGGGTACGACGGGGTCCTTCGGGTTCGGTGGTCGGACGGCCACAAGCTAGGGGACCTCAAGTTCGGCCAGAGCTGGAGTGAGAAGCTGTCCTCCGATGGGACGTTCGCGACGGTCGTTGAGTCAACCTCGCTAGGCTTTACACTTCGCTTAGTCGACGCTACCACATCTCGCGAGATCGCCAAGTGGTGGAGTCCCGGCTGGGAGCGAGACGAGAATCGGCGGGTCGTGTCGCATTGGAGCGACGCTGCGCCACCAATTGTTGGCTGTCTGCGACCTGGATCGGCTCTGGCTGGCAGATTTGATCACGGGGCGGCGGATATGCGCCCTGCAGGCCCACGATGGTGGCTTGTGCGACGTCGCGATGGCTGAATCGCGTAGCCTGCTCGCGGCCTCGGTGCTCGACCCGCATCAGGGGACGCTCAAGGTTTGGACGGTTCCAGACGCGGGGCTGCAGTTTAAGGCGGCGCTGGCCCAGAACGTCTACCCTGTGCCCGTGGCGATGTCGCCGCGCGGCGACGTTCTGGCCGTAGCAGATGGTTGTTCCGTACGCCTCTGGGCAATTCGGAGGACCGGTGCCGCCGCAAGCCCGGCGACCGCAAACGGCGAGCCGACGAACAAGACCGCCCAAACTCCTCCGCGCGTCGCTGTTAACAAGAGGTAAGGTGGCACGGCGCGAGCCCCGGGTCGAAGTGCGAATTGATCCTCTCCCCCTGTCGACCGCGTTCCAAAATCGGGCGCAACGTTGGCCAGCCAGCGTTGCGTGGTGGCCAAATACGAGGCCCACGCCGACGGCAGCGGGACGGGTGGCGTCTCAAGCGGGCTGGGTCCCGAGCCGTCGGCGACTCGCACGGCAGGCAGGGAAAGGTCAAAGCGGTTCGGCCAGTTGCCGTAGTGCCTTAACCGTTCCCCATCCCCTCGATTCTATCCAGGAACGGCTGGAAGGTTCAGGCTGGGGCCCCGCGCGTTCACCAAGTGCGTGGGGGTCTGGCAAGCGGTGGAAAACGAAACATGGACGATTTGACCTATTTGCTGAGTGAAATCTTCTCGGCCATGGGGCTGACAGTCATCATCGTCTGGCCGGGACCGGAAAAGGGGACATCACTGATATTGACGCGCCTCGAAAGAAAACAATCAGTGATGTGCTTGCGCTACGAGAACTTGGAAAAGGAGGCTGAGATGTAGGATACACCTCGAAACCTTTTGTTGGAACCCTGCGGGTAAACAATCCCGTCCGGAAGAGCTTGGCCAGCAGCCGGAAGCGAGTCTTGCGTGGTGTCGGGGCGACCCGGCCTGCGAAGCGTAGACAGCCAGTGCCGAAGCCGTGTGATTGAGCCTCGAAAGCTGCCATGCAGGAGCCTTCGCCGTGGACATTGCGGGGGCCGCGCCGACGCATCGTGTTGGCCTGATGCGCCGGTCCTGCCGGGGTCGGAGAGCAGGGCAAGAGCACAGGGGGTTCCCCAGGAACGTAGGAGATCCTGCCGTTTCCACTGAACTATTCCCGGCTGGAGGTACCGGGTGACCAACTCCAGGAGACCCGCCCGCGGTAGCGCTCGGCCGCGGTGCGGGCGAAACTCGAGCGCTGGAGTGGTATCGCCAAGCGAAGGAAACGAAGTGCGGCGAAAAGGGCGGCAGGAAGTCATAGCGCCCTGATAGTACCGCAGAAGCCGGGGAACTCGCACCGTCGGGGACCCGGGGGAGGGAAGCGGGGCGTCGAGTTATCAAACCGTAGGAGGGAAACATGGCGGAGGCATCGGACTCCGGAACCGTGTACAGGCGACAACGACGGATAGCACAGTTGGCGAAACAGATGCCGGAGAAGGGATTGACCTACCTGAACCAGCACCTTGACCTGGAATGGCTGCGCGAAGCCTATCGGCGACTGCGCAAGGACGGTGCCGTAGGAATCGACGGCCAGACGGCCGCGGACTACGAGCGAGACCTGGAGGGCAACCTCCGCTCGCTCTTGGAACGCGCGAAGTCGGGCGCGTACTGGGCGCCACCGGTGCGACGGGTGCATATCCCGAAGGGCACCGGGGGAGAGACCCGGCCCATCGGCATTCCCACGCACCCGATCAGACTTTCGGCGCCGGCTTGCGACGTGATCGCAAGGCCGAGCCATGACCCTCGCTCGGGTCGCTCCTCACCGATTTGCGTGCGCACCGCAACCCCTCTTGTTCGCCTTACGCTGACGCCGCCGGCGGGTTGTGCCCCCGCTGCCAGCGTCGCAGCCGTTTCCGACATATCTCCGCCAGCTTAGGGGCCGTCGCCACCCTTAGCTACGAGGGTGGGCCAATGCTAAAATGGATGGCGGATGAGCCTGGAACTGGTCCCGGCTCGCTGCAAATAGGAAAGATCGATGAATCATGGCCAAGCAGGTGCTTGAAACGCCTCGCCTTATCCTCCGCGAAATGTTGATGGACGACCTTGACTTCGTGGCCGTTATGCTAGCTGATCCCGAGGTCATGCGATACTATCCAAAATGCTATACCCGTGACGAGGCTGCGGCTTGGGTCCAACGGTCGATGGACCGCTACGCACGGCACGGCCACGGCTTGTGGCTGGTGTCGGACAAGGCGACGGGTCAGGCGGTCGGTCAGGTCGGCTTGGTCACGCAGACCGTCCGTGGCTTGGAAGAGCGGGAAGTCGGCTATCTCATTCACCGGCCATACTGGCGGCAGGGCCTTGCCACAGAAGCCGCAACCGCTTGCCGAGACTATGCCGTGCAAGTCCTCGGTAGCCAGCGGGTGATCTCCCTTATCCGGCCCGAGAACCTGCCCTCGCATGGCGTGGCGCGGAAGATAGGGCTGCAGCCAGAGCCGGGCCTGGTTCAACACGGCATGTTTGAGCACATCGTTTTCAGCTCAACGGCTGGTCGCATGGTAGAGTGAGGCATCTATGTGAGGGCCAGACCGCGTTCTTCAGGCTTTCGCTTACTGGGTAACGGCGATGCGGCGAGCGGCCCGTTTTCGACGGCGACGGACCTGGGCTTCACGGGATTGTTCTTCCCGCTGTTCCAGTCGATGCTCAGGATGAGCGTAACCGTCAACAAATCGCCATCGCCTATCACGGCCCCAACTCCAGCGCCGCACAAGGTTGCTCGCCGCTATGAGCAGGACAGGCAAGACCGTTGGCGCACTTCGCGTGGCCGCCAGGACTTCCCGCTGAACAGCCCCAATTTACGGTCGTTTCTTTCGAGTCCGAGAAGACGGTTGGTGTGACGACAAAGGTCAGATGCCGGGCTGGCCGACGGAACACGTATCCCGAGTCGAGATCGCATCGTCAATCATCGGACAAGATCCAGAATCTCGCCGCGTTTCGGACCGCGAAGACGACTCGCTAGATCTGACACTGACTTTTCTTGGTGGTTCCGTACGTGCATATCCGCCTCCGCATCCAGGAGAAGCTTCACGGTTGCCGCATGACCGGCACGAATTGCATCAAAGAGAGGAGTTTCGCCGTTAGAATCGGGCTCATTGATATTTGCTCCTGCTCGCAGCAGTTCGCGGGCACTCTTCGTGAATCCCGCCTGGGCAGCCCGATGAAGCGCCGTTTTCCCTTTGGCGTCCTTGACGTTGACGGCGGCTCCGGCCGCCAGCAATTGCCGTACGCGATCTGGATCGTCAGGCTGGTTGTGGTTTCCCCGACACGCGTCCACGAGGGCTGGAAAGCCCATCCAATTGGGGGCGTCGATATTTACCGCATGACCGTGGCGCAGGGCAAGTTCTTTTAGTTCCGAGTCCAGCGCCCAATCGTTGATGCCGGAGTCATTGGGATTAGCGCCGCAAGTCAGGAGTTGATCGATGATATCCACGTTGCCTCGCCAGGCAGCCCACCGCAGCAGCAGACCGTCTCTCGCTTGCGTTTTCGGACGAACGTCCAAAAGCGCTGTGACCACATTCGGCTGCACGCCCGCGACGGCGTAGAAGATCGGCCTCGCGGCGGAGGGATCGGAAGTCCGTGGCTTTCGACGGAAGACGATGGAACGATCCTCTTTGATTATGCTGCGCACAAACGATTCATCTCCCAGATAGCATGCATCGTGGAAATCCACGCTAGCTCCGCGTTTTTCCAGCGCCACAGCGACGGGCGTATGTGCCCTCAACAGAGCTGCGGTGCGGGGATTCACCTCGGCAAGCATGGGAGTGTAGTAACATGCGGGCTGGTTCATTTCCGCCCCGCAGGACATCAAGAACTCGACAACTGCCAAATGTCCTTGGTAGGCGGCTTCCCACAACATCGTTCGTCCGTGCGGTCCAACTTGTTGGACCCACGCCGGATTCCGTTTGAGCAAAGACTTCACCCCCTTGAGATCGCCCCGAACTGCGGCCTTTAGAACGATGCCGGCGAAATCACTCGACTTCCCCGTAAGTCGAATTTCCTTCGTCATTATGCCAACCCCCTCTTCAAAGCATCGGCGGAAAGTTACTGGAGGACCAATTGGCCCGTGTCGCTCTTGCAACTGCCATTTTAACCTCGTTTTATCGGCAGCATACCAACGTCACAACCGAGCTTCCCATTCAGCGACGCCCGGGCGAGGAAGTTCGATGGGCACCCTGAAAACACAGTCCTAGAGTGCCCTCTCGTAATTCAAAGCGCCGGAAAGCGATCAAGAGTGACGTTTCCCACAACGAACGCACAGATACCTTTGGGGGATGGCCCGGCAACAACCGCCCCAAAGCCCAGTGAGCCCAAACTCGTAACGTCCCCCGGCCAGTTCGATTCTTAACGATCGTGCCATGGCCGCAAAATACCAACTTTCACGCCGCGAGCCAATCCATAAATGTCTAACGTAGGTTTGACCCCATACCCTCCTTGAGGATCAACCCCTTGGGCCAAACGGCCCCTTCGGCCACCCAGCGGCTAATCAAGGCCACCTGCTCTTTGCCTAGCGGCGGCTTGTCCTTGGGCATTTCCGGCTTGTCGCCCGAGATGTACTGGATCAACAGGCTTTCGTCGGGCTTGCCCGGCTTGACAGCCGCGCCGCTTTCCCCACCGGCAAGGGTCGATTCGGCCGCGACGAGCGAGAGTTTGCCCTTCGGCTGGCTAGGACCGTGACAGGAGATGCAGTTTTGGACTAACAGCGGCGCCACTTGATCGCGGAAGAGCGAGCCATCGTCGGCCGACGCGGTCAAGACGCTGAGTCCAAAGGTCGTCACACACCACGCGGCCATCGCCAATCGTCGAGCCATTCGATCTCCTGAAGCATCGCCAGCGACCAGAGATTTCCCTTACCTGCCGTCGGAATGAACCCGGCGGCGACGGCTATCTTATACTCCTGGCGAAAGAAAGGCAATTCACTGATCACAACTGTCCGGTTATAAGTCGAACCGTCTCAATTGGTTAGGACAAGCACTTCCCGGACTTGGGAGAGAAATCGTCGCAAGTACTTGGGTCCGCACCGCGTTGTCCGTGATGCCCCATAGAATGCCTTGCTTGATACGCAGCGGCGTCTTCAACGGGGGCGTCAGGGGGCGTCAGAGTCACACCTTGGGGGGGCGTCAGGGTCACACCTAAAAACTAAAGAGTAAACCTGGCCCTGCTCCCCCCTGGTGATGCTGCGATAGGTCGCCCGTTGTTCCATGGGATTTTCTCCAGGTATGCCGCGGCGCAGGGCGCAGCGGCGAAGTGAATGGTTGCCTTGCGGCGAGGTAGGAATACGACCCAGACGACGGCAGAGCCGTCAAGCGGTCAACGAGAAGTAAAAGGCAGAAAGGTCAGAAGCTATGCCCGTGGTCACACGAGGCAGCTTCTATCATACGATACCTGGGGTTGCGGCGCAATAGCCAGTCCGAGAATTTTCCGGGCCCCTTGTGGGCTTCTTGGACGCTCGCCTGCGGAGCCTGCCGATGTTCCAAGACCCCGGAAGTGGTGGGCCGCCAGAGGGGCGCTGGGCGCTGCAGGGAGGCGATTAGAGGCGGTCAGAGAATGGCTGGCAAGGCGGATTTACCGGTCAACCGATAAACTCGCGGCAGGGCCGCGGATTCTTAGGACTCAGGGCGGTCGCGCAGCGGCTCAGCGGGCGGGCGATGTTGGCGGTGTTAGCGGTGTCCATTCGCCCTGCTTGGTCGGGACGAAGGGTTTGTAACCGCGCACTGCAGCCAACGCCGCCGTGGATTCTTCGCTCACCCATCGGTCGGACGACTTCGCGAGGTATGCCAGTCGAGATTGCAGCTTGTCGTCTACAGTTTTCGGACCTGTCGCAGTCCAATCGAACCAAAATGCCGCCAGTCCACGCGCCTGCTGCAGTCGGTCGGGCGATTCCAAGAGAAGTTCCCATTCCGACCAGTCGGGAGGTTTGTCTTTGATGTCAATGAGGTGCCAGTATTCCGGTGCAAACGTGCCGTCGGAATGCTCGCTGCGGATCATCTCGACGTAGTTATCAGTGATTCGATATAACTGCCGCCTCTTTATTCCCATCATTTCGGAGGTCTCGACCGTCAGACATAAGAAGCTGTATTGCGACTCATTACAGGTGACGGCCGCTGGCTCGAAGAACATTGAATGGCCAACATTGAACGTCATTGAACGAGATAGATGCCCCCACGAATCCAGGAAACGAATGCGGCAGCGGAATAGTCCCGGACCGGGGCATGGCGGAGTTATCGTGATCACGACCGTCTGGCGGCCCGCTCCGGGAACGTCTGTGGCGTGCAGCAGCCAATAACCCCATCGACGTGCACCGTAAGGTGAATCAGTTTCCTTTTCCCCAACGAGTTGATCAATCCATTGGCTAAGTCGCGGTTGTTCTTCGAGGGGCAGCGTCTCCAAATCCACGTCCAAGTAAGCTTGCAGCCGCCAGAGGATATAGCGCCGCTGGACGTGGGGCCAACTGTAGACGGCGGAGAGCACGAGCGCCAGGGCGAGCGTCAAGATCAGTAACGACCGGAGCTTGTACTGATACCAGCGGAGTTCGCGCTTCGGCGTTGCAGGTTGGGGCTCCGTAGTGGCCATGAGTTTTGCTCGTCGCCGCCAACGGGATTCTTAACCACGCATTGCCCGCCGGCGAACTCTCCAGGCGAGCGCGTCCTCGTTGCACGGCCCCTTGCTGCGCCCATTCTACCGCGCACAACCACCGATTCAAGAGCGGTCCACCGCTGACCTGAGCCGCATCCACGAGGCCGAAAGAGGCGAAGGGCCGCACCAAGCAGCACCACCAGGCGGCGGTCAGCGGGGGTGTCGTGTTGGCGGTCGCGTATCGATGTTCACTTCTCGGATTTTTTCACCGGTGCTACGTCCCAGAGTTTGACCGTGTTGTCCTCACAGCCAGCGGCCAGGATCGCACCATTTGGGCTGAACGCAACCTCAATGGCGTCTTCCCTGAGAGTCGCGGTATTCCGGCCGGTGGCCATATCCCAGAGCTTAAAAGTAAGAACACAGGGCAACCGGTCAGGAAGGAGCCTCTCGGATGCAATCTGGCACGTCAATGTTGCGAAGCAGGCGGCACTGCCGAAGCAGGGAGATTTCGCCATTCAGTCAGGTGCTGCAATATCGCTCGGGCCTCCTCGCTGATCCAGGCGTCTGTCGACTTGGAAAGCTGCTCCAGGCGCAGTCGCAGGCTCTCGTCAATCGCCGTCAGGTGTTCGAGGTTGCGGTAGGAGGAGAACGCTGCCAACCCGCGTAACTGCTGGAGCCGGTCGGGAGATTCCAACAGATCTTTCCAGTCGGACCAATCAGCCGGCCTTTCTTCCACGTCAAAGACAGTTCCACGTCCTACTTCAACCTTGCCGTCCATGCGCTCGCTTCGCAGAATCTCCGCTTGCTTGTCGGTGATGTGGTAAAACTGGCGCGTCCTGCCGGTCCACATGCCATCAGTCTCCACGGTGAGGCACATGAATCCGTGCGAAAGGTCGTCAATAGTCGCGGCATCGGGCCAGGCGCGATAGCCGACGCTGAAGTTCATGGTGTGAATCACGCGTCCCCAGTTGTTGAGGAAGTGGATCACACAGTACGAGGTACCGGGAATGGCTAGCGTTGGTTCCATCTGGATCACGAGCAATCGGCGTCCTGATCCGAGAGCATCGGTGCTGTGCAAGAGCCAATTCTCCGAGCCGCCGATGACAATTCTGTCATCCAACTTATCGCCGAGAAGACTGGCTACCCACCGATTGACCTGTTGCTTTTCTTCGTCCCCCAGATTCCTGAGATCGACGTTGTTGTACTTTTCCAGCCGCCAGACGATGTAGCGCCTGTGGACATGGGGCCAACCGAAGACGACGGCGAGCACGACGGGCGCGAGCAGCAGCGTCCGCAGGCTATACTGATACCAACGGAGTTTGGGCTTCGGTGCAGCGGGTTGGATTTCTGGTTCGCTCATGCCACGGGTCTCACCGCCAACTTTTTTCTGCTCCGCACAGCGCCGACCAGCAGCGTGCCGACCGAGAGCAGCCAGACGGCCAGGGCGGCGATGTTGGGCCAGTTCAGGCGGCGTGTGTACTCTCCCGTTGAGCCGTCAATGACGGTTTGCCCTGTCTTGCAGCCGCCGATTTCTAGCAGCTTCCGAAGGTCTGCGGTCGAAAGTCCATCAGTTCTCAAGATGCGTACGCTGCCATCGGCCATCGCCGCGTACACGCCGGAACCGTATTCACGAATGAAAAAGAAGTCATTGCCCGGATGACCGTGATTGCTCGACGCCGGTAGGGCGGGCAACGCCACGTTGCCTGCCTGATCTGCATCCAACGACACGTCCTTCGGTTGGGCCAGCGAGATGTCGGAATTTGGTACTTCAATAAGCAAAACGGTGTCGCCAAGCTTCCCAGCCGAGCGAATATCGTCGAGCTTCCTCGGTTTTTCGCCCGCCCACGCTGCATGCGATCCCACCACCGCAAGATAGCTAACGCGTGGAGTGCCGTTCACACGGGGCCTGCATCACCCACACACCTGAAACAGTCGGGACCGCCGGTCAGCAACTTCTGGTTCTTCGGGCCGTCCCATGGTTGGGTGAAGTCCCAAGCCTTGAGAATCTCTTCGCGATCGAGATAGGGCGTGAGAAGCACCCGCCAACTGTGCATCGGCTTTCCATCCTTGTCGGCGATGTACGCTGGCGGGAAACATCCATTCCGTTGATGATATACTTGGAGTGCCGCCGCGATTTCCCTTAGCTCCGTTCCACAAAACCTATGGCGTCCCGGATAAGGTCCCGGCACAAGCAATTCGTTGATATATTCCAGGCAAAGCAGGAACAGACCGAAGCCTGCCCACCACCGCCAGGACCGGAGTGCATGCAGGAACACAGCCAGCCCCACGACCAGCACGAACACGAATATTGCCCATCCCCCGAACACCGCCATCGACGACCCCAGCACCACGAACAAGAGCAGCAAGGTCCGCAAGCTGAACTGGAAGGGGCGAGGGGGCGGCGGAAGCGGAGTGGGTTGGGGTGCTGGTTCGGTCATAGGGTGTGGCCTACTTGCTCAAGTGCGTGCAGCAAGGCGTTTTGCCAGCCCGGCAGCCTCTATCCATTGTGGGTACCGTTTAGCCAAAGTTCGTGCGGCCACGAGATCCCGGCAGGTCTTGGCAAGATGGTACCGCAGAAACAACTCGAAACGCTCGTGCCCGCGGAGCCCTGTGTCCCAAAGGCTCTCGTGCCCCTTCAAGACTGACCAGTCTTCGATCCGGGCGATCATCTGCAATAACATCCGCCAAAAGCTCGGGTCATGCCAAACCGTACAGGGAAGGTAGAACCAGTCGGCGCTCTCGATGTTCAGGCGGCCTCTCTGTCGCATGATCTGTTCCCATGTTTCCAGGACACGCGGCGCATCATTCCGGGCGCCATAGATACGGGCGCGAAAGCGGCTCGCCCGCAGTGACCGCCTACTAGCCAGGACGGAGAGCGATTCGGACAACTTGCACACTGCCAGAAGTTCCGAAGATCGGCAGAAGACATCATCGCGACAATAAATCGGAGAGGAAAGCGGTCCTTCTTCAAAGGACGCCAGGTCGGCGACGGCGAAATCGTCCGTAGGATCGATTCTTACGGCCTTGCGCAACATTCGGATTCCACTCGCGTGGTCACCCATTGTTTCGAACATCAGCCCCATCTCCCGCCATGGTCCCGAGAGTGTCGGATCCAGGCTCGCGCTGCGCCGATAAGCTCGGACAGCGGCTAGGGGCGCACCATTGAAGTCGTGGACATCGCCGAGAACATAGTGCCCAACAGCGGCGAGAAGCCGATCCAGACGCAACGACGACCGCGAGAGGCACTTCAATGCCGGAAAGAACCACTGATAATTCCACTGGTACCCGCGGTAGTAAACGTCCGTCACATACTTGATGCGCCGAAGCAACTTACGAGCCTCCATAACAGACATAGGTTGCCGTGGCATATTCTTCACGTTCGTGACAATCGGTTGTGACGCCGCCCCTCCGCGGAGCGCCCAGCTTCGAGCCACCTCTATTCTACTGCGCCGCGGCGGGCTGCGACGCAAGGGGCTACCGCCGACATCCCGCCAGCCAACCCCGCCTCCGCGGCACCCTTCGTGCGGCTGGCAATCCGCCTGAACGCGAACGCAGGGGCACCGCTCAGGGCCCATTGTGGCAGGGCCTCAGGCGGCGCGGTATAGTGGCAGGCATGGAAACGCCCGAGAAACGACGCTGGTATCGCCCTACGCCTGGGTGGCTGGTGCTCGGCTCGCTGCTCCTGACGGGGTTGATCTGGCTGTCGAGTTGGCTGGGCTGGCCTGCGTGGCACAAGGGCTACGCCGTTCTGGCCGCCGTCGCTGGCGTGGGGATGGTGCTGGCCGTGATGTTGCTCTGGTGGCTGGCGGCCCTGCTCTTCCGCTGGCGGTTCCAGTTCTCGATTCGGTCGTTGCTGGTGCTGACCTTGGCCGTGGCGCTGCCGTGCAGTTGGCTGGCGGTCGAGGCGAAGAGGGCGAAGGAGCAGTATAAGGTGTTGCGTGGACTTCAAGTCGTCTATGAGTGGCAGATCTCCGCTCCTGGCGTTCTCCGCCCAAACGCTACGCAGCCAGGACCACATTGGCTTCGACAACTCCTAGGGAATGACTTCTTTCAAGATGCTTTTTGGGTGAAAGTTTCAAATGATGGCGAAATAGAACAAGTAAAACGATTGTCTCGGTTGCAAGAATTGTCGGCGAACGGAGCGCGACTCGACGACGCCGCGATGGCACATATTTCAACTCTGGTCGAGCTGCGAGATTTGCGACTTACCGACACGAACGTCAGCGATACAGGGCTGCAATACCTAGCTGGCCTCAGCCGATTGCAACGACTGACTCTCAAGGGTACGAGAATCACCGATGCTGCACTAAAACACCTTGAAGGCTTGACGCGACTTCAGGAATTGGACCTCAGCGGCGAGCCAGGCGGATTTTTTGCATCGATGGGTTTCACAAATTCAATTCCTACCGTTCCAAGCAGAATCACGGACGCCGGACTGCAGAATCTTCAAGGACTGAGCTCGCTCCAAAAGCTAAATCTCCGCCTCACCAAGGTTACTGAGGAAGGCGTGAAGAAACTCCAGCAGGCTCTGCCGAACTGCAAGGTCGATTATCCATGACCATCGCCTCAATCCGCCACCTCCGCCTCACGCCCGACCTCTGCATCCTCCCGCCGATCGCCCAGGCCCTTCTGGCTCTCCGATCGAGGGCTGGGGTGGCCGTAGGGGCTGGGGCAGGGCAAGATGCCGGGAGGCCTCGCGGGCGGTTGTTAACAATTGTTAACAGCCGTGCGGGCGTGGCAAGCGTAGCGGTCAGGACCTGGTGAGAATCTTGCCACGGGCAACAATTGGCGGGCGTCTTCCACTGCAAGCGGTGGGCAGTCGTCTTTCGGGCCACGGCCAACTTCTCGTAAACTGCGCCTGGAAGAAGCTGCGCGATGCATATCCGATAACCCGATGGCGGCATGGGCGGTTGACAGGGGCCAACCCGGCACAGGCCGATCCAACACTGGGGTGCTGACGACTTCCAGCGAACTTGCTAACTACTTGAGCTCTATCTGCGGGTTCCTTTGTGCAAGCCTATCGGCCGTGTCACAGTCGGCTTCAGCCGCAGGACGCTGGCCCAGCGCGTTCATAAGCGTTTGCGCGATTTCGATAGTAGCTGGGTTCAAGCGGATCGAGCCTGATGGCCTCGGAAGAATCGGCCAGGGCCTTGGAGAATTCCCGCGCCGCGCGCCAAGCCGCCGCCCGCGCGTCGTAGGCTGACGCCCCTCGCGGGCTGAGACGGATTGCCTCGTTGTGATCGGCAATGGCCTTGTCGAGGTCGCCGCGCAGCAAGTAAGCATGGCCGCGAGCAGTGCGCAATTCGGCAGCTTCCGGTTTCAGCCGAATGGCGTCGCTGAATGCCTTGACGGCCCCGTCGAAATCTCCCAACGAGCCGTACGCAATACCACGACATTTGTACCCCTCAATGTCTTTGGGATCCCGGCGAATTGCTTCGTTCGCGTCCGCCAACGCCTTCCCGCAATCGGCATCCGACTGGTAAACCTTAGCTCGGAACACATAGAATGCCGCGCGATCGGGCGCGATGCTGATGGCTCGGTTCATGTCCTGCAGCGATTTTTCGATGAAACCCAGCGAGAGCCAAGCCATCGCGCGGCGCAATAGGTCTCGCCCTCCGAAGGCTTGAGTCGTATGGCGGCGGTATAGTCGGCCACGGCCCGTTCCAGGTCGCGCCGCGTGTCGGGGCTCAGGCCGCGCTCCGAGAAAACGTCAACATCGGTTCGCTGCCGCCCAACCCCTCTCAGTTGGAAAGCCATCCCACGCCGCGCAATAAGCTTCCAAGCACTTCGGGTCCAGCTTCAGGGCGGCCGTAAGGTCGTCGATCGACGCGTCCAGGTTGCCCGTTTCTTTGAACAAGTCGGCCCGCCCCCGATACGCGATGACGCTGGGCCCCAGTTTCAGGGCACTGGAGAGATCCCTGATGGCGCGCCGGCGGTCGCCCTGCGCCAGGTAGGCGTCCGCGCGGGCGACATAATAGTCGGCGTTTGTTGGCGTCAGCTCGATGGCGAGTTCGAGTTCGCGAAGCCGCGACCGCGCGTCCCCCTCCTTCCCGCAGACGTCTGCGAGAATATAGTGAGGGGCCCCGTCCTTAGGTGCTCGGCGGATCGCTTCCTGGCAATCGGCCCGGGCCTTTGCAAGGTCATTCATCGCCAGGTAGGCGGCCCCACGGCCAACGAACGATTCTTCCCACGTGTCGCCGAGCGCGATGGCCCGCGAGTAATCCTGCACCGCGAGCGCTAGCATCGCTTGATGGCGCCGAGCATCCGCGCGGACGACGTAGGCTCTCGCGCAGGCGGGCGACTGGCGGATCGCTTCGTCCGCGTCCCGCTCCGCAGAGCCATAGTCGTCCTTCCCGAGGTACGAGGCTCCCCTAGCGACAAGCCATTCCGGGCGTTTCGGCTGCAGCTTCAAGAGGGCAGTACAGTCGCTTATGGCCTTGTCGAACTGCCACCGCTCATGATAGTATTTGGCCCGCATGTAATAGGCTTGGGTACACTTCGGATCCGCGTCGATTGCCGCTTTCAGTTCAGCAAGCGCCGAGGCCTCTTCCTGCCGGCGGAAATGAATCTCCGCCAGCAGGCAGTGCGGCCGCGCATCATGGCCGTCCAAGCGCATCGCCGTCTGGCAGTCGATGTGCGCCTGTTCGGGCTTCCCCCAGGCGAGAAGGCACTCGGCCCGGGTAACATAGAGCCCTTCGCGCTTAGGGTCAAGGTCGATCGTGCAGCTATAGTCGGCCACGGCTTGCTGCCAATTACTTTGCTGCTGATATACGTGAGCCCGCAGGTGATAGCCGTCTGGAAGCTTGGGCGCAAGTTTGACCGCTTCCTCAGCGTCGCGCATTGCCCTGTTCCAGTCTCCTTTCTTTTGATAGGCAAACCCCCTGTCCAGCAGGGCCAATACACAATTCGGCTGGATTCGGAGGGCCTCAGAAAAGTCGGCAATCGCCTTTTCGAGCGAAGGCGGCACGCTCAACAAGTACACCTTGCCGCGAGCCCAAGGATAGCGATAGTCCTTTGGGTCTAGCTTAATTGCCCGGTCGAAATCGGCTAACGCGGGAACCAAGTCGCCACGCCTGGCGGCACCGACGCCCGCCGCGTATAAAAGCTGGGCCTCAGTTTCGTGGCTCGATTCCGTTCCGGACGAGACAATTTCGATGCTTAGGAAAGCGATGCCAGCCATCAGAAGCTCGGTTGCAATTGATCGACAATCTAACATGGAACTACCGCCTGTAATTCGGGATGAATCCTCTAAAGCCTCGATGTAATACGTAATACGTCACGGAAAGTGGTTCACGTTTCCGTCGAACCTTTCATTAAAATAATCGCGATTGTCGCCCGGGTAAAATGACGAACCGGGGTACCCTCCGCCGCCCGCGCCGCCTATAATGGCCGCCCCGTTCGAAGGCGAAGCAGGCGGACCGTAGGTTAGCACGAACTTCCCCTGGATCCCAAGACCCATTCCGCGCCAGTCGATACCGTGCCCGCCAACGACGCCTGAAAAGACCGAACCCACTTGCCCCGTAGGCGTGCCAGTAAAGCTGACGTAAAGCGGACCGACCTGGAACTTACCATGAAGAGGGTTCTTGAGATCCTTCAGCAGGCCGTCCAGCATGTCATCCTTCGCACGCTGGTCGAAGTGAAAATTCAGTGACTGAAGTATGGCGTCCCACTGGTGGTCGTCCCTTCCGCCCCACGCTGGTGTCGCCACGGGAATACCGCCCCCGGACTGGCCCAAAGCCGTTATTTTGCCGCAAGCTTGGTCTTTGCGGAAAGTATGGGGTCACACCTACGTTAGCCATTAGTGAGTTGTTTCTGCAGCTTGGCAAGGGTCGCGTCAACCTCCTTCCCGGCCGCTTCGATGCGGGCCACGGCCGCCCCAACGCTGCTAGGGCCACGGTATCCTAGCACCCGCGCGATTTCCGTCGACGAGTATCCATAGCGTCGCCGCGCCAGATACGCGGCGGCCGCGCGGCCGATCGCATCGCTTCGCCGCCCGGACGTCCACTCGTCCGCCTTGCAACCCAATCGCTCCGCCACTACCGCCACGATCCGCTCCAGCGCAGGCCTGGCTCGCAAGGACTGCAACTGGGGAAGCTCTCGATCGCTTTCCCGCTTGCCCAACAGCCGGCGGACCCGCATCGCAAACGACTCCGAGCCGACCAGCAAACCGCCGAAGGCGTTCTTCCAGGGCGCGGCGGGCGGGTCGGCGATCCCCGCCTCAACGAACCGACAATAGCGTCGCCGCGCCTCCGCCCCCTGGCCGCCAAACTCGCCCAGGACGCGTTCGTAGGTTACCCATTCCAGGGCCGCACGCGGTCCGCGATATCCCGGGTAACTGCTCCACTTCCAGTCTTGCGGCCTCCTCGCCAGCTTGGCGCGCACGGGGTTCAGATGGAGGTAACGGCTAAGTTCGGTGAAGTACCCCTCCTCCTCGATAAGATGGGCCTTGAAACGCCCTTGGAACAAGTGCCCGACGCGCCTGTGGCGGAGATTGAAGTAGCCGGTGTAGCTGCCGTTCAGCAGCTGCATTCCTGCGGAGAGGTTGGGCTCCGGGGTTTCCAGGAAGAAGTGGTCGTGGTTCCTTAAGAGCACAAATGCATGCAGCCGCCAACCGTAGGTTTCCACGGTGCGCTGCAGCCAATCCAGTCGCCGCTGGCGATCGTCGTCGTCGCGGAAAATCGCGCGTCGCTCGTTGCCGCGGCACATCACATGATAAAGTCCCCCGGCCAATTCGATTCTTAACGATCGTGCCATAGCCGTAAAATACCAACTTCCACGCGGCAAGTCAATCCATAAGTGTCTAACGTAGGTATGATCGTGCGCCATGAATCTATGGGCGTTTCAGCGGGTGAAAGTCCCGCCTGGGAAGGGTCGCTTGCCCAGTAGTAATCGAAGCGCTGCTCTTGGAACCGATCTTCGAGGCCGAACTACTTCTGTTTTGGAACCTTCACCTCGGCGTTCAGGATCGTGAGCATTCACGCCAACCGTCGGGTCCGTCAGTGGTTATGCCGAAGACCGGAAAAGGGGACATCACTGATATTGACGCGCCTTGAAAGAAAACAATCAGGGGTGGTCCCTTTTCCGGTCCCCTGGTCTGCGACTTGGTCGCAAGGCCGAGCCATGACCCTCGCTCTGGTCGCTCTCCACCGATTTGCGTGCGCACCGCAACTCCTCTTGTTCGCCTTACGCCGTCGCCGCCGGCGGGTTGTGCCCCCGCTGCCAGCGTCGCAGCCGTTTCCGACATATCTCCGCCAGCTTAGGGGCCGTCGCCACCCTTAGCTACGAGGGTGGGCCAATGCTAAAATGGATGGCGGATGAGCCTGGAACTGGTCCCGGCTCGCTGCAAATAGGAAAGATCGATGAATCATGGCCAAGCAGGTGCTTGAAACGCCTCGCCTTATCCTCCGCGAAATGTCGATGGACGACCTTGACTTCGTGGCCGTTATGCTAGCTGATCCCGAGGTCATGCGATACTATCCAAAATGCTATACCCGTGACGAGGCGGCGGCTTGGGTCCAACGGTCGATGGACCGCTACGCACGGCACGGCCACGGCTTGCGGCTGGTGTCGGACAAGGCGACGGGTCAGGCGGTCGGTCAGGTCGGCTTGGTCACGCAGACCGTCCGTGGCTTGGAAGAGCGGGAAGTCGGCTATCTCATTCACCGGCCATACTGGCGGCAGGGCCTTGCCACAGAAGCCGCAACCGCTTGCCGAGACTATGCCGTGCAAGTCCTCGATAGCCAGCGGGTGATCTCCCTTATCCGGCCCGAGAACCTGCCCTCGCATGGCGTGGCGCGGAAGATAGGGCTGCAACCAGAGCCGGGCCTGGTTCAACACGGCATGTTTGAGCACATCGTTTTCAGCTCAACGGCTGGTCGCATGGTAGAGTGAGGCATCTATGTGAGGGCCAGACCGCGTTCTTCAGGCTTTCGCTTACTGGGTAACGGCAATGCGGCGAGCGGCCCGTTTTCGACGGCGACGGACCTGGGCTTCACGGGATTCTTCTTCCCGTTGCTCAAGCCGATGCTCAGGATGAGCGGCCACCCATTTATCCGGCAGCAGGCCTCGCGGAACAGCCAGGTCTCTCCATAGGTTTGCGCCCGCGGTCGTCCGCGGAACCGCCCTGCAGAACGCAACCTTCCAAATCGGGATCGTAGGCGAAGGCGGCGTAGCGCCGCGGAGTCGGCGCGTCGCCGGAAACGTGCGTCCTCGCGCTGCCGTCGAACGTCCAGGTGTCGGCGAGTGAAATGTCTTTGGGCGCGATTCCGCCGAAGAGCACAGTCAGCCCCGCCTTTTCGTCGAACGCCATGGAATGCCCGCAGCGCGGCTATGGCCGCGAGCCGGCGGCCAGGCTGAGGCGCTTCCATTGACCGGCGGCAAATGTCCAGGTGTCACCGAGCAAACTATAGCCCAGGCCATGCTGGCCCTGCCCGCCAAAGAGGACTGAGCGTCCACGGACTGGGTCGTAGACAATGGCTCCGCGGTGCCGCGCATCGGGCGACGGGTCGGAATGAACCGGAAGCCACTTGCCGTCGCGATACGCCCAAGTATCGCCCAGCAGTCGGCCGCCGAAAGCCGACCAGTCGGCCCCGCCGAACAGCAGCAGCGACTTGTCGTTAGCGTCGTATGCGAGTTCGTGCCGACCTCCCGAAGCTACCGAACCCCTTGCACGCGCGGAAGCCTTCAATTATCATTGCGGGAGTTGAATCGGTGCGATCGAACGAACGCTGCGTGCAGGCCTTCGCTGGCGCTGTGCTGGTTAAAGACCGGAAAAGGGGACATCACTGATATTGATGCGCCTCGAAAGAAAACAATCAGTGACGTCCCCTTTTCCGGTCCTCGGCTAGCTCAACGGCCGCTGGGGCTGCCCAGATGGCAGCTACCATCAACTGCCGGCCAAGCTCACCTAACTCACGCGTGCTGGGCAACAGCAACTCACCACGGTTCCGCGGAGGCATCAGTTCTAGCCTTATGAACCGATTTCTATCCTGGCCCCACACGTCGCCGCTTTCGATCGCTGCGAACCATGCGATAACCGAGCCGTCGTCCTCACGTAGGTTGGCAGCGCAGTTGTGTAATCATGCAACGGGTGCATAGAAAGAAGTAACATGCGAATTCACCGGGAAAAAACGGTCTGCCATTGCCAAGGAACTGGGCAGACTTTTGGCTCTCGTATCCCACGGAAGCGACGTATGCCATTTTCGTTCGGCACGATGGGCACCTGGGCTTAATTGCCTTGAAAAGCCAGACGGGAGGTCCAAGAACCCGAATGAACCCAGTGCCCCCGATAAAGGTGTCGGATGCGGTTTCGTACGCTTCGCGTGAGGCGCCCTCTTTAGGTGGACATTCGTCGAAATTCATTTGGCGAAGAACCAATTGTTTCTGCGGAAGGGGCGCTGGAAGCTGATACTTTGACGGTATGGGATTATTCACCCTGTTGGAAACATTTATAACCGTGACTCGCCGATTCGCGTTGTCAATGCGAAACGTCTGCCGTGACGGAGTGTCGAGAAGATTGAGGAAACCTACGAGTGGAAGCGAGTTCTCATTCCAGTCGATAGCCAGCCGCTGATCTCCTAGATCGAGCGTCACAATTTGCGTTGCGGGTGGCCAGTCGAGTGGCCCACCTTCGATCTTCCACTCGTCGCCGCCGAAATAATGCGCGAATTTGCCTTTGCCGCGGACGGCTATGAAGCCCGGAGAATAGCGAAAAAGTTCCGTAACGCGTTTGTCAGTTGTCATCCTTGTCGATCCAGAATAGTTGATGCTCTTCCGATTTCGTGACGGTAGTGTCATCTTTATCTTTTCAACGCGCGGGGGCGAACCGATGCCGTGCCTACGCCGCGCCTTCTCTCGCACAAGGGTTCGCGCCCCCGACGCCGCCCGCCTGGAGCGATCAGCGTCGGAGAAGGAAAAGGGGACATCACTGATAGTGACGGGGCAAAGCGCATATGATATTCTGGAATCATGCCGCGAACCGCCCGAGCCGTCGAAGGAGGAATGATATACCACGTTCTCAACCGTGGGAACGGTCGCATGCGCAGTCTTTCGCAAGGCCGGAGACTTTGCCGCATTCGAACGGGTGCTTGCGGAGGGGCTGGAACGGTATCCCGTGCAATTGTTAACCTACGCCATTTTATCAAATCACTGGCATCTGGTCCTGCGGCCGAAGACGGACGCGGCCTTGGGACAATTGATGGGCTGGATGTGTGTGACCCACGTGCGGCGGCACCACGAGCATTACCACACTCGCGGCGGCGGGCACATCTACCAAGGGCGCTTCAAGAGTTTCCCCGTCGCCGAAGATGATTACTTCCTCACGTTGTGCCGTTACGTAGAAGCCAATGCCTTGCGCGGAAATTTGGTGTGGCATCGGCCCTTTCGACGCACGGAGGCGTAGCCACGATCGGCGTCAAGCCCCTCGTCCACCCGGTCGTTTATCCCCGGAATCGGTGCTTTATTGGTGCGACTAACCCGAGCGACAAGGCATGTCGGCGGATGCCGCCACATGCCGCAAAACCTGGTCTTTCAGGAACGCTGCTGGATCCGAACTAGTAGCGTCCGCCGCGACCGCCACCACCACCGCCGCCGCCGTAACCACCGCGCCCGCGACCGCCGCCACTGCTGCGTTCTTCACGCGGTCGGGCTTCGTTGACGGTCAGGTTGCGGCCATCGTGCTCCTTGCCGCTGAGGCCCGCGATCGCCGCCGCCGCCTCCTGGTCGCTGGCCATCTCCACGAACGCGAAACCCTTGCCGCGGCCAGTTTCACGGTCTTGGATCACCTCGACGCTCCGCACGGTGCCGAAGGAAGCAAACAACCCTTCCAGGTCGGCGTTGTTCGCCGAATAGCTCAAATTGCCGACATACAGCTTTTTACCCACGACTCGATCCCCTTCAAAGAAAAACAACGGCCTGCCGAAAGGCGCAAGCCCAGCCAATTGGAAATAACCAGAAGAACCGCAGCCAAGTCAGACTGAGTTAAGCTCGACACGGCTAGAAATGAGAGCAAACGCCGCCAAAAGCAGCGGTCCGCGTCATTGTTAATCGTAAACGATCAAAATCAGGCGGGCGTGGATAGAAAGCCCTTCAACACTTCGATTATAGACTTCAGGCAATGCAAATGAAAGGAGGGGTCTTCCGGTTTCTGGGAATACGATCTTGCCGCCAGTCTGGGTTGGACACGCCCATCAGGTTTGCCTCGGATCAAAACTGCTTCAAGAAGCTCGATCCGCGGGGCAGTCCCACCCTACCGTGTACCCGCCAGGGCCGAATTCCGCCCGCTGAGCGCATCCAACCGGGCCTGCACGTCTTGCTTCAGACTGCCTGTCGCCCGCTTGGCGGCCATCTGGTAGTAGATTTTGGCCACGTTGGGCTTGCCGTCAGCCTCGGCCTGTTGACCGCGGGCGAAAAAATTGTCGGCTTCGTCGGTACGCGCAGCACGACGAGTCGCCCGCGCAACCTGCTCGACCGCCACATCGCCCACGGGCGAGGGCGGATCGGGCTGGACTTGCCAGTTTCCACCAAGATCGACGGGCTGGCGGCGGAACGACCGTGCTGCGATCGCCGAGGGCGTCCACCCGAGTCCATCGGAGCGAAAATCGCCCGTCATTCCGCTGCGCGGGGGAGTGTTCAAGAGGGCCTGGTCCATGGCGTCGAAGTCGTGGATGGTCGCCGTGACGGAAAAGCTCGTTGCGCTGCGGTCCGAACCGATGCCGCGGTTCTGGAAACCGGGAAACGGCAGGCCGGGCACGCCAAACTCCGTGCGGCCGTCCGCGGCGCGATCGATGCCGCCCAGAAAAACGCTGCCCTGATCAGGCACCAGAACGGTAGTGCTCACGCCAGCGAAGGAAAAGGTGGGCAACTGCAAGGAGACTTGGGCCGAAGCCATCGAAACCGCCAGGAACCCAACCAGCGCGGCGGAAGAAATCGCGAAGATACGCATGATTAATCGCCCGTATATGGAGACAACCACTGGCCGGGTAGTATTCCCGGCCAGTGGTCGATCTTTTTTCTTTTCAATTCGCTCGTAGTCTCGGCTGAAACCGGTGCTACGAACACCACTTCCTAGAAGGTGCTCTTGTAGGAATCGGGCGAGTGCCGATCCCAAAGCAGCCTCGTACCAACGGCGATGTCCTGCATCTCCTCGTGGGTCCACTTGAAGGAATTGGTGACCACGTTCTTCTCAGAGGTGCTCTTCTCGACGTTGAAGCACATGATCCAGACATCGCCTTTTTCGTTGTCCGCATCCTGGGTGGCGACGCAGAGCGAATTATCGGGACCGAATGCCATCAGGCCGCCCTTGTAGAACTTCTTGTTGGGCGGCAGGCGGAGGGTTTTCAAATGCTGCGTGCCCTCATAGATCTTGATCGAGTTCGGGGCCTGTGCAGCCGCCCAGCGCAACGAACTGTGGTCGGTAGCCACGCCCCCGCTGCTGGGAATCACCGGCTTCGAGCCGCTGGCCGACTGGTCGCCTGCGAACTTAAAAACGCCGGGGCTGGCCTCGCTGCTGAACACCACGTTCTTGTCGTTGGCCACGCCCACCCACATGGGCTGCGAGGTGTAACTGGGATTGAACTTCTGGTAGACCTTCGACTTCGTGCCGCCGATGCTGGTCATGACCAGTTGATCGGCCACGTCGTCGGCAGCAACGATCGAATCCGAGTCGCCCGCAATCGAAACCTTGACCGGATGGGGCAGATTCGAATCTTTCTCGAGAATCGTCGTCTGCTTGCCCGTGTCGTCGATTTCCACGATCTTGCCGCCCTGGGCGGGGACCGCAACCACGACGCCGTGATCGCGATACATGGTGATGCCGGTGGGCGTCTGATCCATATTGGCCTTGCCCAGCACTCGCCCGTCGTGACCTTCGACCTGGTAGACTTTACCCGGGCCCATGCCATCGCCGGTCGCGACATAGACGACCAACTCCGGAGTTTTGTCGTTATGCTTCTCCAGGGGAAGTGTCTTCCCATAGGCAACAGTGTCCTGCTGGGGCTGGTACGGGTTATAGGTAAACGGCGAGTAGTAGCCCCAAGGGCCATAATAACCGTATCCCGGTCCCACGGGGCCCGGCCCATAAGGTCCGGGTCCGGGTCCAGGTCCAGGACCACAGGGTCCGGGTCCGGGGCCGTAAGGTCCAGGTCCGCAGCCAGGTCCAGGTCCGGGTCCAGGTCCGCAGCCAGGTCCAGGTCCGGGGCCAGTACCGGGTCCGGTTCCAGGTCCATCCGGGCCAGGGCCTGTTCCGGGATCGGTGCCCGTGTCGGAAGCAGGACCCGTCGCTGGTGCATCGCTATCATCCATAACCGGCGTGCTATCGTCGGAACTGGACGGGCTGTCCATGCATGGGCAATCGCTGTCGGGGCTGGAACCGTCAGCCGAAGGGCTGCTGGAGTCCAGGCTGCTCGCATCGGGACTACTGGAGTCGCCGCTGCCACTGCCATCGCCGTTGCCCGAGTCACTGCCATCGCCGCTACCGGAACCGCTGCCCGAGCCACTGCCGTCCCCGTTGCCGGAGCCGTTAGCGTCGCCGCTTCCGGAACCACTGCCACTGCCCGAACCACTGCCGTCTGCAGAGCCGTTGCCCGAGCCGGAACCGTTGCCCTTGTCGGGATTGGTTCCAATCGCGGCTGCCAGCGCGTTGCCCGCCGTGGCTGGGTCATCGATCACTACGTCGTCAACGTTGGCCGGCGTCTTGCTTTTTTTCTTATTCTTGCTCTTGGTATTGCTGCTGTTTCCGCTGTCGCTGCCGCTCCCACTACCGGAACCGCTGCCGCTACCGCTTCCATAGCCGCTACCGCCGCCATTACCCCCGCCGCCATTACCTCCGCCGCCATTACCTCCGTAGCCACCACCCCCACCATAGCTGCCACGATGATGATATCCATCGTGAACAACGACCACGTGATCATCCACTACGTCATCGTGCACGACCACGTCGCGGCCATGATAATCTCTCAGCCCAATCGGGTCATCGTGATAAACTACATCGCGCCGGTCAACGACCACGTCGCGACGGTCGTCAACTATGCGGTCGGGCACAACCACGTGCTCGCGAGGAATATAGGTCGTAGTCGGCGCAAAGACCGTTGGAGGAGCGATCACGGTCGCCGGCGCCGTGACTACCGGCCGGGGCGCGACGACCACCTGGTCGAACAACGGCTCACGGTGGCCGAAGCCATCGAGGTACAGGCCCGTCAGGCTGTCCCAGCGACTGTGCGACTCAAAGATCACCGCCTTGCTAGGATCGTTGCCCCAGTACTCGCCCACTTCGTTGCCGTTGGCATCGACAATGCGGAACTTGTCCAGGTTCTGCGTGACCGAGGGCTCAATATATTGCATGTCGATGTGGAGGTATTTTTGCGGCCCTGCCTCCGCCGCCCCGTCTTGTCCGGGCCGCGCCTGGTCAAGCCGTGATACAGTCTTATGGTGCCAGGCCGGCTGAACGCCCACGCCGGGATCTGCGGCCTGCGCGACACCAATGCCGCACAGCACAACTGCCACTGAGAATAGCGAAATACCGCTTCTCATCCGAAAGCTCCTCGAAAAGTGGTTTGCCCTTGGTTCCTGCCGGTCAACCGGCACTTCTATAGCGATACGAGCTGAATTTGTCTAAATCATCCTTCGCGGTCCCCGCCGGGATCCGGCAAGGACCGTGCGCGCACGGCGCACATAATCACATCAATATCTTATCAAATCCTGCTTATCTCCACAATAAACCTGTGGAGTTAGCCATGCTCACCTAAAACGACAGCTTTTTTCCTTCCGTAGCTGGACGGACCCAATAACACATCGGGCTATGTTTCATTTATTATTCCCGCCGTTTGAAGCTTTACAAGGAATCTTGCACCTCAGGCCGGCCATGGGCACACGGCCGGCCTGACCTGCTGGCGACTGATGTTACATTTTTGGCCGCCGGCAAAGCAAATCCTTGACCCGCAATCGGTTCGGTGGGATATTGGAAAAGGGGTCGAGCTGGTCAAGCCTCTTTTTCTTCAAGGAATCTGCCGCAATGAGCACAGCCCACATGGTTGAACCCCATTTAGAGGGGTTTGAGAGAGACTTCAATGCCTTGCGACACGAACTGGCCAAAGTCGTCGTGGGTCAGGCCGAAGAAATCGATTTTGTCTTGACGGCCGCGGTGGCTGGCGGACACGTGCTCATCGAAGGGGTGCCGGGCCTGGGCAAGACGCTGCTGGTCGAAACGCTGGCCGATATTCTCCAGCTTCGCTTCAGCCGCATTCAGTTTACGCCCGACTTGATGCCTTCCGACCTCTTGGGCACCTTCGTCGTGATGGAAACGGCTGCTGGCCGTCGCACGTTTGAATTTCAGCAGGGGCCGATCTTTGCCAATCTCGTGTTGGCCGATCAGATCAACCGCGGCCTGCCAAAGACCCAGGCGGCTTTGCTGCAGGCGATGGAAGGGCAGGAGATTAATGTCTCGACCGAGACATTCCACCTGCCGCAACCGTTCTTCGTCGTCGGCACGCAGAACCCTCTGGAGACCGACGGGACTTTTCCCTTGCCGGAGCCGGAAATCGACCGTTTCTTTTTCAAGGTGGTGATCAAGGGACCCACTATTGATGAAATCGATGCTATCCTGGAGCGGACCACGGAAAGCCCCGCGGCGGAATTGCTGAAGGTGGTTGATGGCAAGCGGTTGCTCGAAATGCGGGAGATCGCCAGCCGCGTTTGCCTGGCTGCGGCGGGCCGCCGCTGGGTCGCGTCACTCGTGGCGGCAACGCATCCCGATTTTCCCCGAGCAGCAGAGCTCGTCAAACGTTACGTTCGCTATGGGGCCAGTCCGCGGGCGGCCCAGGCCATGGTGACGGCTGCCAAGGTGCGTGCCGCGGCCCACGGTCGCGCGGAAGTGGCCAAGGAAGACCTCGCGGTCGCGATCGTTCCGGCGTTGTGCCACCGCATTCTGCTGAACTTCGAGGGCCAGGCGGAGAATGTACGGCCGGAAGATATCATCGATAGCGTTGTCAAGGGAATGAAAGGGTAGGGGAGGTCTTGGATCACGGACTCCTATCATACCAAATCCCAAAGTCCAGCACTTTCTTCCCATGCCCCTTTTTTCCCCCGGACTATTGAAGCGAACGGAACTGCTCTCGCTCTTCGCTGCGCGGACCGGAGGTACTCCACTCTTGGCCGCTGCGAGCAGGAAACAGCCTGGCGGCGGCACCGAGGTGACTGGACATCGCGATTACGCCCCCGGCGACGATTTCCATGCAATCGACTGGACCGTGTTTGCCCGGCGGAACGAGTTGCGAGTCAAGCTTTTTGAAGGGCAGCGTGATCGCGACGTCCATCTTCTGCTGGACTGTTCGCCGAGCATGGCCTTGGGCCGTCCGCCGAAGTTCCAGTTGGCCCGGCAACTCGCGGCGGCCCTGGGTTACGTGAGCTTGTTGAATCGCGATCGGCTGTTGGTAGCGGGTTTTTCCGACGGGCTGACTGCCAATCTTCCGCCGCTGCGGCACCCTTCGCGGGTCCTGCGGTTGCTGCGCTTTCTGGAAGGGCTTTCGCCGCGGGGGGCGAAGACCGATTTGGTGCAAGCCGTAGAAACGTTCCTGCGGCGGCCTCAACGCCGAGGCCCGGTTGTCGTAATCAGTGACTTGTACGACCCGGGCGGATTTCACCGGGGCTTCGATCTGTTGCGATTCCACCACTACGAGCCGCGGCTGATCCACATGGTCGATCCCGGCGATGCCGAGCCAGGTCTGCCGGGCGATGCGGAGCTTATCGACGTCGAATCGCGGGCCGGCGCGCAGGCAACGATCACCGAGCGTACGGCGCGGCGGTATCGGGCGTTGGTGGCTGGGTTCCGCAAGTCGGTTCACGCCTATTGCCAGCGCCACGGCATCGTCTGCATGCCGATTGCCTGCGACATGCCGGAGGATAAAGCCGTCCTCTGCGTGCTGGGATGCCGCAGCGAGAGCAGGATTGGCTTTGGCCCGTCTATTCTGAGCTCCGCAAAGGAGACGGGCTGAGGCCCACGCTGCCTGCCATGAACTTTGCTCATCCGTTGGCGCTGTTGTTGCTGCTCTCGCTCATTCCCGTGGCGCTGCTGTACTGGTTGCGGGTCCGCGTGCCTGCACAGACTGTTGCTGCTTGGATGTTCTGGGAAAGGGCCCTGGCCGAGGAGAAGTTCCGTTGGCGGTGGCGGCGATGGCGGACGCCGATATCGGCGGCCATGCAGGGCTTGATTGTGGTGCTCGTCACCGTGGCCGCGGCGGGGCCGCAAATTCCGCCCGCCAGGCGGATCGTACTGATCATTGACAATTCGGCGACGATGCGGGCCATCGACGTGCAACCGACGCGGCTGGACGCTGCCAAAGAGGCTGCCCGACGACTGATCGGCAATTTGCGGTCGTGCGACGAGATGGCGCTGATGGCGGTTTGCCCGGCGCCGAGCGAAATCCGGCCGCTGACGAGCGACCAGACACTGCTGGCCAAGGCGATGGATTCCGACGGTCTGAAGGCGATTGCCGCGCCGGCGGAAATCCAATCGGCCGTAAGAGTGGCGCATGAGATTCTGACGCGGGAAGACCGGCTGAAGCCGGGACTACCGTCGAAAATCGTTCTGATTACCGACGCCTGTTCGAAGGAAGCTGTCAAGCGCACGGAGGCAAGCGGCGTGGAAGTGCTGCGGGTGGGCACGACGGCAGGCAACCTGGCCATTACGCGTTTCATCGCGCGGCGGAGCAGGGTGGAAGCGGCCAAGTGCGAGGTCTTGGTCGAAGTTCGGAACCAGGCCAACCAGACGGCCCAGGGCAGCGTGCGTTTGTTCTCCTCTATGGCAGGAAGCGGGGCAGGGGAGGGGGGGAGCTCACAGCCAAAAGCTTCAGTCGAATTCTCCATTCCCAAAGACGGCCGCTGGCAAAATCTCTTTTCGCTCGACCTTCCCGGGCCCGCACAATTGACGGCCACACTCGAGCCGGGCGACCCCTATGTATTCGACGATAGCGCAACACTCGCCGTGCCGGCACCCCCCAGGCCGCACCGCGTGAAGCTTGTCGGCGAGGATCACTCCGGCCTCACGGCAATTCTGGCAGCCAATCGGCGGGTGGAGTTGGCAGCCGATAAAGAGGCCGGCGCATCGGGCAGCATCTTCGTCATCGATGGCAAAATGCCGGAAAAACTCCCCAGCGGGGCGCTGCTGGTGTTCAATCCTTCGCCCTGCGATTTCTGGCAGTTGGGCACGGCCGTGGCCGATCCCCTGATTACCCGCGTGGAAGCCGCATCGCCGGTCACGGGCGGTGTCCGCTTGTTCGACGCCTATCTGCCCGACGCGCGGCAATTCCGGCTTGCCGAGTCGGTTCGCGCCGTCGCCACGCCGATCCTCTGGGCCGGCACTTCACCGATGGGCTACGCCATCGACCGCGCCGACGGCCGCATAGTGGTAATCGCCGGCGATTTGGCCGCCGGCAATCTGGCCTTGCAAGCCGGATTTCCGCAGTTGATCGCCCAGGCCCTGGACTGGCTCGACAGCCGGCCGCCATGGAAAGACGAAGTACTAAGTGCTGCGCAGTCTGTTGAGGCCTTTGACGCCCTGGACGCGGGCGCGGCCGCCGATATCCGCGTTCCAGTTGAGCTCGGCAGTGAGGCATCGGCCTTGGTCGTGGAAAAACCGCCGCTACCGCTGTGGATAGCTCCGGCGGCGTTGGCCGCGTTGCTGTTGATCTTCGAATGGTTCCTGTACGAGCGGCGGTGGACCAGTTGACATGACGATATCCGCTTATCAAGTCGAGTTCGCCCACCTGCAATGGTTTGTGCTGCTGGCCGCGGCGCCGCTGCTGCTTATCTTCTGGCGATGGTCGCTGGTGCGGCTTTCGTTGGGCCGCAAGATCGTTGCGCTGGTGTTGCGCTGCCTTTTGGTGTTGCTGGTTGCCGCCGCTCTAGCAGGACCGAAAGTGACCGGGCCGGAACATCAGACACTCGCCGTTTTTCAGTCGCCGCCGGTGCCGCCGCCGCCCCCGCCGGCGCTGCCCGTCGTAGAGCTTTCTGCCCCCGAAAGCGTACGGGCCGGCGAGCCGTTTTCGCTCGATGTGCTCGTGCGGTCCAATACGGCCGGCACCAGCCGAGTGGAGTTGCTCCGTGACGGCCACCCGCTGGCGGACAAAACTGCCTTGCTGCCGCTGGCAATCGGCGAAAATCACGCGACATTCTCCGATGTTGTGCGCGAGCCCTCGCAGGTGGTCTACACGGCTCGCGCGAACGGCGAGCAGGCGGCATGCACCGTCTACATCGATTCGCGGCCGCGGACCTTGCTGGTGGAAAGCCAGCCCGTGCTGGCCGAGCGCCTCAAGAAAGCCCTAGCCGACGAGAACGTCCAGATCGAAGTCTTGCCGGAGCTACCCTCCGGCAGCCTGGCGGCGTACGACCTGATCATCCTCTCGAACGTCCCCGCCGCAGCCATGCCGGAGACGCGGATGAAAGCCCTGGAGACCTTCGTCCGCGACGACCGCGGAGGGCTGATCGTGGTCGGCGGCGACCACTCCTTTACAGCCGGCGGTTATCGCGGCACCACCTTGGAAAACATCCTGCCGGTGATCTCGGTGGAACGAACGGACAAGCCCAAGCCGACGCTGGCGATGGTCCTGGTGCTGGATATTTCGGCATCCATGAACGACCCCATCGCCAACGGCAAGCTCCGCAACATCGACCTGGCCAAGAACGCCTTGCGCACGGCAGTCAACATGCTCCGCCCTAGCGACCAGGTGGGAGTGCTGGTCTTCGAGGACCGCAACCGTTGGATCTGGCCGCTGGGCCCCGCGACCGACAAGCAAAAGATCATCGACAAAATCGACACGATCCAGGCCGAAGGCAGCACGAACATGTATCCACCGCTGGAACAGGCCTACCTGGCACTGCACGAGTCCTTCGCCGACCTGAAGCACATTATCGTCACCACCGACGGGCTGGGCGAGGCCGGCGACTTCGATGGGCTGGCGCGAAAGATGGCCGCGGCGGGCATCACCGTGACGACCGTAGGCGTGGGCAGCGAGCCAGCCCGGGGCTTCCTGCAGTCGATTGCCGACACGGCGAAGGGCAGGGCCTATTTCTGCCCCGACGCCGAGCGCGTGCCGCGGATCTTCGAGACCGACACCGGCATCGTGGCCAAGATCGGCATCACCGAGGAGCCGTTCTTTCCCAAAGTGGTCCGCTCCACGGAGACGCTCCGCGGACTGGACATGAGCCAAGCCCCGACGCTCTTGGGTTACGTGGAGACGCGGGCCAAGACCGAGAGCCAGGTCGTGTTGGAGAGCAAGACTGGCCAGCCGATCCTGGCCCTCTGGCGTTGCGGCGGAGGGGCCGTGGCTGCCTTCACGTCGGACTTCGAAAGCCGCTGGGCCGGACCCTGGTTGAATTGGCCCGGCTTCGGCAAGTTCTGGGCGCAGTTAGTGCGGCAAACCATGCGGCGGGACCTGCCGAAGGCTTCGCGGCTAGTCGCCACGGCGGCCGATGGCCGCTTGCTTTTGACGCTCGATGCAATTGACCGCCAGGGGCGGTTCATCAATCAGGCGGAAACAACGGTGGCTGTTCGCGACGCGGGCGAGGGCAGGGGGGAGACTGAAAAAAGTCCCGCTTCGAAAGAGGGCAGGGGGGAGGGCAGCAGAAGTTCTCCTCTCCCGCTGGGCGAGGGCCAGGGTGAGGGCGAAACGGGCAAGACACAGCCAATTCCCCTAACCCAAGTCGCACCCGGCCGCTACTCCGGCTCGTTCCCGCTGCCGCCGCTGAGCCGCGAGCCAGCGGCAGCGCGGACCTATTGGCTCACAGCCCAGGTCCGCCGCGATGGCCAACCGGTCGATACGGTCCGCGGAGGAACGGTAGTGCTGAAAGTGCCCGAACCAACCGCCAGGGGCGAGGGCGCTTTGGCGTCAACGGAAAAGACCGGGTTGCGGACGACGCCCGTCTGGCACTGGCTCCTCGCCGCCGGGTTGGCGGTGCTGATGATCGATCTGGCGGTGAGGCGATTAACGTCGATCGGTACCCGGGCTACACTGCGCGATGTATCGCGATTTGAATACGTCCCTTAGTCCGCCTCGGCAAGAGAGACCTGCATCAACTTGACTTCCCCCACCGGGCGTCGTAGGCTGAAAGCCGGATCCTGGTTTCTGTGGACAGCAGGAGAGGGGCGATCATGGGCAAGCTGCGGCGTGACCGCGTCGCCAAGGCCGGGGCGGTGGCAATTCTGGCTCTGATTTCCGCCGGCGCAGTGCTTCTTCACAATCCAGCCTGAGGCTAAAATCCCGGTTGCGACAGCGGCGAAAGCGAAGATAGAGCTTTCGGCCGACACGGCGTCGCCGGGCACGGAAACCGTCGGGATGTTCGCCGCGATCGACCGCGGCGATCTGGCAGCCCGATTGCTTCCGGAAAAGGACCAGCAAGCCCGCTTGGAATTGGAGAACCGCAGCGACCGGCCCTTGACCGTGGAGGTCCCGCCGGGCTTCGGAGCACGGTTCATCCTGGCGGGCGTGGGAGTGGGCGGAGCGGGCGTACAACCGCTTGGCGCCGCCCTCCTCGCCCGGCTTCTTTTGCATCCCGCCGGAAAAGGTCGGGCTGCTGCGCGTCAAGACGGCATGCCTCGACGAATCGAAGCCCGAGCCGATCCCGGGGATGGTCTACGAAGTCTGCCGGTTGCAAGAGTTGACCGCGCACGAAGGCGTGGAAAGGCTGTGCGGTCTGCTGGGCGACCGGCGGACCGACCCGCGGGCCGTGCAGGCGGCCATCTGGCATGTGAACTGTCGGTTGACGTGGCGGCAGTTGGCCGGACGGTTGCGGACCCTGGGCGGCCCGCACGGCACGCAGAGGTTCTTTACCGCGAACCAGATCGTCGAGGGCAGACGTTTGGCGGAGGTGGCGATGCAATGAACCATCCGCTGGGCAGGTTCCAACGGCCGCACCGCGGGGCCGGGCTGCGCGATGCCGTCTCAGGCCAAGGGCCCGCGCGTAGCAGGGCCGTCCCGAGCCCTGTCGCCGCAGCACCGCTGACCGCAGCGCCGACCCGCGTCCGGCGGGCGGTGAAGCCACCGCCGCCTCCCTTCGCGCCGCCCCCTCCCAAGGAGAAAAAGCAGCACCTGCGCTGGTATCAATACAGTCTGCGAACGATGTTGTTGCTGATGCTTTTCGTCAGCCTGTTTATGAGCTGGTTTGCCACGAAGTTGCAGCAGGCCAAGGCCCAGAAAAAAGCCGTCGCGGAGATTCTGGGGGCGGACGGCACGGTCGAGTACGATTACCAACGCGACGCGCAGGGGCAAATGGTAAAGGGCGCCAAGGGCCGCGGCCCGGCGTGGCTCCGCAAACTGCTCGGGCCTGACTGCTTCGACACGGTGGCGCACGTGAGCGTTGGCTCGGTAAAGACCCTGGAGGCGCTCGGTCGCCTTCCACGCCTGCGCTCGCTCGACGTCGCTGTCCGCGCGGACGAAGTTGACGCGCTTGCGCGGCTGCGAGATGCAAACGGGTTGGAGGAGCTGGAACTCGACGGCTGGCTGACCGACGCCGAATTAGCGCACGTCGGCGATTTGCCGCGGCTGCGATGCCTTACCTTGGTTCTCGAGGTCCGCCTCGACGCAGAGAATATGACGGGCGTCGGCCTGGAGAGCCTGAAAAAATGCCCCGAATTGCGGGAGTTCAAGTTTCGTATGGGGACCACTACTTGCATGCCTCCCCGGCAACTCGGGAAGCAGATTGGATTCCTGCCGCAACTCGAAAAGCTCACCCTGGCGGCCAGAATCAGCAATGCTGATCTGCTGCATATCAGCAGGTTGCCCTTGTTGCGGGAGCTCGATTTGTCGGGTTGCATGGAAGTCGACGACGGAGCCGTGGCTGTTCTCGCGGCGATGAAGAGCCTCAAGTTCTTATCGATCCGAGGCACGGGAATATCGGACGGGGGAGCTGAGCAAATCGACGACGCATTGCCCGATTGCTATGTGGATTATTGAGGCGGCGATGAAGCCAGGCAAACGGAAAATCGTGATAGGCGCAACGCTGGCGATTGCCTTGCTCGCAGCCATCGTCTGGGGCTGGCGACGGGTGGCCCGAGCGCAGCGGCAGGCCTCGTTCCTGGCGTCGGTGACCAGCGCCGGCGACAGCTTCATCATGGATTACGAGGCTGATAGCCGTCCTGCGCCGCGGTCGCCGCTTTGGCTGCGAGGGATTGCCGGCGATTGGCCTTGTGGACACGTAGTGAAACTGCTGGCTGGCGATCTCGATGAATTGGCTACGATTGACGAGTTCACTGCCTTGCAGGAGTTGGATTGTTCCGCCGCGTCGCTCGACCAACAGGCACTCAAGCGACTTCGCAGTTGCCGGCAACTGCGGACCCTCCGGCTTAACGATTTGCCTTACGACCTCACGGAGGCCGATTGCCTCTCCGCCCTTACATCGGTCGAAACCGTCGAACTTCCCAACGGCGGAAGTGGCAGCGAGATCTGTCTCATTTGCTTCAAGCGCATGCCACAGATCAAAATGTTGAGTCTGGCCGGATCGATGATCGGCGATAAAGGCCTGCGAAGGCTGAGGTTTCTCAAGCGCCTGGAGGAGTTGAACGTGAGCCGATCGGGAATAAGAGGTCCGGGCCTTAGCGCGCTGCGAGGAATGAAGGGCTTGAAGAAGCTCGGCCTGCACGACAATCCCTTGAATGCGGGCAGTTTGGCAAACCTCGAGGATCTTGCCCCGTTGGAAGAACTCGATCTGAGCGCGACATACGTCACTGACAACGATATGGCCTCACTGGCCGGGCTCAACAACTTGAGACGCCTCGATCTCCGAAATAGCCCCGTCCGCGGCACGGGCTTGCGGCGTCTGCGCAAGCTCAAGCATCTCACGGTCCGCATTACACTTGATTCCGAGGACATGGAGACCATCGACGGCGCGATGCCGATCGATGCGCTCGACCTGGCAAATTGCGAACTGACCGACAACGGCGCCTATCATCTTGCCTTGTATCCAATGCTGGAAGAGCTCAACCTGGTTTGGGCAAACATGAACGACGACCGCATGGAGAATCTGGCAGGCCTGACGCGGCTCAAGAAGCTCAACCTGGAACACAACGAGATTACGGATGTCAGCCTGAAACACCTCCGCAGCTTGACTGACTTGCGGGAATTGTCGCTAAACTACACGAAGGTTCGCGGACCAGGTCTAGATGTGCTGACGAACCTGCCCCGGCTAGAGGTGCTAGAACTCGCTAACGTGGATCTTCACGACGCGGATTTCAGGCACTTGGAGGGTCTGTCGCGACTTCGCGAGCTCATCGTCACGGGGCCCTGGCTGACGGACGCGGCGCTCGATCATCTTGCCGGCTTGAAGCATCTGCGGAAGATTCTCATCGACAGTCCTGGCATCACGCCGCGAGGCAAGGCGAAGCTTCACGCGGCATTGCCGGAATTGGTCTTTGAGGGGAACTGAGGCTGGCAAGCGATCAATGCCCCGACTATGATACTCCTGCAACGGAAACCTGTTGCCTGGAGTTTAATTTGGCCATGAACTCATCAAGTTCCACACTATTTAGCTTTTTTTTCGCCGCAGGCATCCTTGGCCTGGCCAACATGGCCGCCGGCGACGCTCGGCCCGTTGCGGCGGCACGCGCGTTGGACGCCGAGGTGGTCATGCGGACCATGGAAACGCCCGTGAAGCCGGAGGTCCTTGCCGCATTCCAAGAAGGCCACCCGGCGCCGTATTGGCTTTTCGGAGAAGATCGGCAACGGGCGGTCCGCCGCAACATCATCCCCGCCCACTGGTTCGAGGAAGATGTCGGGATTCCGCATTCCGCCCGGTCGTGGAATTGGTTCGCCGGTACGGCGCGGCCGGGCGAGTTCTATGTGTTTCAGGTATGCGTGGTGGCTGGCAAGACCCGAGTCGAGAACCTGGTCCCGCGGCTGGTGATCGCCGGTTTGCCCGACGCAGCCGTCCACGCTGTGAGCAGGCCGCTGACGCTCGGGCCGGGCGAAGTAAAACCCTACTGGATTGGCATCGAAGTTCCCCAAGACGCGAAGCCGGGCCGTTACGACGGCACGGCAAGGACTCCGGCAGCGACGATGCAAGTGGAGTTGACAGTGGCGGGCGAGCCGATCGCCGATTCCGGCACCGGCGAGGCCTGGCGGCTGGCACGACTGAAATGGCTCGACTCGACGGTCGGCGAGAGCGAAACGGTCGTCACCCGCCCCTTCACGCCGATCCGCGTGGACGAGGCGGCGCGGACGCTCGACATCCTCGGCCGCCGCATCACGCTGGGGCCCAATGGCATTCCGTCGCAATACACGAGCTATTTCTCCGGCAGCAATACCAAGATCGTGACGGCGGGGATCGACGCCTTCGCCGCGCCGCCGTGCCTGGATCTGCCGGCGGCAACGGCCGTTCCGCGGATTGGCGGCCGCGGGGAGTGAAGTTCACTCGCAAGACGCCTGTCGGCGTCGAGTGGGAAGCGGTCAGCGAGGCAGACGGCCTGCGACTTGACGTGCAGGGGCGGCTGGAGTTCGACGGCTGCCTGCAATTGACGATGCACTTGGCGGCAGTCAACGCGGCCACGCGCGTGGACGACGTGTCGCTTCAACGTCGATTGGGCGAAGGACCGGGTGAAATACGCCATGGGGCTCGGCCTGCAAGGCGGTCTCTGTCCCGGCCGCGCATCGCTGGAAATGGGACGTTTCCAAGAACCAAGACGCGATCTGGCTGGGCGACGTCAACCAGGGTCTGATGTTGCGTTTCAAGGGCGGCAACTACCGCCGGCCGCTGATCAACGCCTACTACGACTTCCGCCCGTTGAACCTGCCCGATTCCTGGGGCGCCGGGATCACGGGCGGGATCAACCTGGAGCGATCGGCCAACGGGCATACCGAGCTGGCCGCCTGGTCGAAGGATATCGGCCTCGATTCCGCGGGGCCGGGCTGCGACTTCAATATCGACTGGTACTTCACGCCCTTCAAGCCGCTGGCGACCGCACGAGCATTTCACGCGATCGCTTCTACCATGCGGGGCAGGGCGCCGCGGTGGAGGACGTGGCCGCCATCCACCGGCAAGGGGCGAACATCATCGAGGTCCACCACAACCGCCTCTGCAATCCGTATATCAACTATCCCTTCAACGACGACTCGATGCCGCACCTGACCGATTTCGTCAAGAAGGCCCACGCCAACGGCGTGCGGGTGGATCTCTATTACACGACCCGGGAGCTCACGCAGAACCTGCCGGAGTTCTTTGCCTTGATGAGTCTCGATGGGGAAGTGATCCTGCCGCGCCGCCCGGGCGTGGCCTGGCCGGTCACCAACGGCGGCGGACCGCATCCGTGGCTGCGGGAGCACGTCGGCACGGGCATCGTGCCAGCCTGGCGGGAGAACCTGAACTATCCCGGCTATCGCAAGCTCGACCTGGCGGTGATCACCACGCCCGACTCCCGCTGGAACAATTTCTATCTCGCCGGACTCGATTATCTTGTCACGCAAGGCGGGCATCGACGGACTGTACATCGACGACACGGCACTGGACCGCAAGTCGATGCAGCGGGCCCGCCGCATCCTCGACGCCGACGGCAACCCGGGCCGCCGCGTGAACATGCACTCCTGGAACCATTTCAACGGCCTGGCCAAATGGACCAACAGCTCGATCGCCTTCATGGAGCTCTATCCGTACTACAACGGTCTCTGGCACGGCGAAGGCTTCGATGCCAACGCCTCGCCGGAATACATGCTGGTGGAGATGTCGGGCATTCCCTTCGGGCTGATGAGCGAGATGCTCGACCGGCCCAATCCGTGGCACGGCATGGTCTTCGGCATGCGGGTCCGCTGGCCCTGGAGCGGCGATCCGCGGAACTTGTGGAAGGCGGAGGACGCCTTCGGCATCGCCGACGCCGAGTTCATCGGCTGGTGGGACAGGGCCTGCCCGGTGCGGACCGGCGACGCGAAGCTGAAGGCGTCGCTGTACCGCAAGCAGGGCGAAACGATGATCGCGCTGGCAAGTTGGGCCAGCGGAGGCCAAGAACGTCAAGCTGGAGATCGACTGGAAGGCCCTCGGCCTGGACGCGGCCAAGGTCCGCCTGACTGCGGCGGAGATCAAGGGCTTCCAGGAAGCTGCAACGTTTCGCTTCCGGCGATGCTATTCCCGTCGCTCCGGGAAAAGGCTGGCTGCTGATCGCCCGGTAAGATAGAATCTCACGTACGCTTGACACGATTAATTTCCCGCCTCAATTCCCCCCTGCCCCTCTGTACCGTCCCTGTCCTTCCACAGCAAAGAAAGTTCTCGCATGCCGTCGTCGCTTCGTTTGCCCGCTTGGCCGCCGTCTCTCGTTGCCTGCCCGTTGGTTTCCTCAAGCCGAGCCGAAAACTGGCCGCATTGGCGCGGGCCGCTTTGGAATGGTTCGACCACGGAGACCGATCTGCCGGACCACTGGAGCAAGACGGAGAACATGGCGTGGACGGCGAGCCTGCCGGGCCGCAGCGGGGCCACTCCGGTCATCTGGGACGATGCGGTCTTCCTGCCCAGCCCGGATGCCGACGGGAATCTACTGCTCATGTGCTTCGGCAGCCGCGACGGCAAGCTTCGCTGGCAGCGAAAGGTCGCCCCGGGCAACACCGTGGGGGGCAAGAACAACATGGCGTCGCCGTCAGCCGTGACCGACGGCAAGCGGGTCGTGGCCCTCTTCGGCACCGGCGACCTGGCGGCCTACGATTTTGCCGGCAAGCAACTCTGGGCCTGCAACCTGGCCCGGCAGTATGGCAAGTTCGCCCTGATGTGGCTGTACGGCTCTAGCCCTTTACTCTATCGCGACAAGCTGTACGTCGAGGTCTTGCAGCGGGCGGACCCCAGCGTCTATCACCACGCCATGGACGACAAGCCGCGGCGCGAATCGTTCCTGCTGTGCCTCGATCCGCAGACGGGGAAAGAACTGTGGCGGCAGGTCCGCAAGACCGACGCTATCGACGAATCGCAGGACGCGTACTCGTCGCCGATCGTCCGCCGCACGGACCACGGTGACGAGATCCTGCTCTTCGGGGCTGATTGCGTGACGGGTCACGATCCGGCCAGCGGGGCGGAACTCTGGCGGAGCGGATCGCTGAACGCCAAAAAGAACCGGGCCTGGCGGACAATCGTCTCGCCCGTGGCCGGGCCGGATCGAGTTTTTCTTTGCCTGCCGCGGACCTTCAACCCCGTTGTCGCCGTTTCGCCCGCGCAGCCTGGCCGGCCGACCGCCACGGTGGCGTGGCAGAACTCGCAGGCGTCAGCCGACGTGCCGACGCCGCTTTACTACCAAGGCAAGCTTTACGTCCTGGACGGCAACCGGCAGACGCTGCTCTGCGTTGACCCAGCGACGGGCGCGACGAAATGGGCCGGACGATTGGAGGCCGACGAGACCTTCAGCGCCTCGCCGACTGGGGCCGACGGCAAGATCTATTGCATCGGGGAAGGGGGGACGGTGGTCGTGGTCAAGGCCGGCGATGTGTTCCAGGTCGTATCGCACTTCAGCATGGCGGACGACGGCGGACCGACGCTGTCGTCGATCGCCGTGGCCAACGGCCGGTTGTACGTTCGCACCGCGCGGCATTTGTATTGCGTTGGGACGAAGCAACCCGTATTTCTGGGGAAAAACGGGTCTCCGACCGAACATAAGAGACATTATCGGACGTTGGGAAGGGGCCTGAAATGCGGGTCTGGCACGGCCTGAAACGGTTTGGTCGTCGAGTACTGGTGGCCCTGGCGTGAGCCTGGCAGAATCTCAAATCTGAGATTTGAGATCTCATGCACCGGCCATGAAAATCAATCCTGCTTTTCCGCCGTCCAGTCGATCTTCAGTCCGGGATACATTTCCATCAACTTCGATCGGCCCTTTTCCGAAACCTTGCTGCCTTTCAAGGTGATCTGCCGCAGAGCCGACAGGCCTTTGAGCTTGGCAACGCCGTCGTCGCCGACGGCCGTGTTCGCCAGCAGCAACCACTGCACCTTTGCCAGACCGTTGAGCGACGGCATTCCGGCGTCAGTGACCTGGGTGTTGGAAAGATCGAGATTCGCCAATTCCGAAAGTTTGCCGATCGTTGCCAACCCCGCGTCGCCCACACTAGTCCCGTTGACGAGCAAGCCGACCAATTGCCGCAACGAGGCAATTTGCTTGATTCCCTCGTCGGTCACTGCCGGAGCGTCGATAATGCTCAGCGACGTCAAATCGGTGAGGCCGGCAAAGAACCGCATGCGCTGGTCGGTCAGATCGCACTTGATGAATACCGCCGACTGCAGGCGCGGGCACTTACCCAGTAAACGATAGCCGTCGTCGCCCAGTTTTTTATCCGTGAAATTCAGCGACACCACGTGCTCCTCTGGCGGCAAGCGGCCGATCTGCCCGCCCAGGGACTGGAGTTTCGCGGCGGCTGCGGATTCGTCGCCACTGGGCGCGGATCGGCTCCAATGGCGGGAAAGTTCGGCGGCAAAGTCGCGCCCGTCGGGCGTCAGCCGCAGATAGAGCACAATTCCAAGAATGGCCAGCAGGACCACCAGCAACACGACGCGGATGACGCGACCCATACGATCGACCTCGAAACGGGTTCAGGGAAGCACCGCTTCAGCGCGGGCGCGGTGCGAAGGTGGAATAAAGCCGTCGCCCTTGGCCGAGCCGTTGCTCGATTCCCGGAAGCGCGCGCCGCCCTCCAGGAAAACGCCCATGCGGCGGAACTTTTGATAGCGGACTTCCAGCAACTGCTCCACGGGCCGCTCGACCAGCTCGCGGAGGGCGTTGCGGAAAAAGATCTTCAAGCGGTTCGCCATGAGGTGATGGTCCCGATGGGCGCCGCCCAGCGGTTCGCGGATCACGTCGTCGATCACCGCCAGGCGGAGCAAGTCCTTCGAGGTCATCTTCAGCGCTTCGGCGGCCTGCTCCTTGTATGTGTGGCTCTTCCAGAGAATGCCCGCGCAGCCTTCGGGGCTGATCACGGAATAATAGGCGTGCTCGAGCATTGCCACGCGGTCCCCAACGCCGATTCCCAAGGCGCCGCCCGATCCGCCCTCGCCGATCACCACGCAAATGACCGGCGTGGGCAATCGGGACATCTCGTACATCGAGCTGGCGATGACCTGGGCCTGGCCGCGCTCTTCGGCGCCGATGCCGGGATAGGCGCCCGGCGTGTCGATCAGGCAAATCACCGGCATATGGAACTTGGCCGCCAGTTTCATCTTTGCCATGGCCTTGCGGTAGCCTTCTGGATGGGCGCAACCGAAGAAGCACGAATTCCTCTCCTTGAGCGTCTTGCCTTTCTGATGGCCGACGACCATGACCTTGTACTTGTCGAGCTTGGCCCAGCCCGTGCGGATCGCCCGATCGTCGCCGAAGGTCTTGTCGCCGTGCAGCTCCACGAACTCGTCGAAGACCAACTCCAGGTAATCGGTTGTCATGGGGCGATCGGGGTGTCGAGCCACTTCGACGGTTTCCCAGGGCTTCAACAACTCGTAGGTGCTTTTTTGCAGTTGCACCAACTCGCGCCTCATGCGGCGAATATCGCTGCGCGACTCGGGCGCCTGGGTCGCACGCTTTTCCAATTCCTGGATCCGGGCCTCCAGCTCATAGATGGGCTTTTCGAAGGATAAGCAGTGAATGCTCTCAGCCATTTTTTGTTTCCTGAACCGTGAGGTCCTGTGTGCCGCCGGATTTCTCAAGTACGCCAGACGTTCCAGTACGCCGGGCGTTCCAGCCTGACATCATTGCTGTCAGGCAGGAAAGTCCGACGTACTCCTACAGATCGTCACTGCTTCCCTTCCGACCACAAGGTTCTTAGGACGCGGCGGGTCCGCGGCGGGGAAAAACCCGATACATACGCATTTTGCGAAACTCTTCCAGCACCGCCTGGACTGTGGCCGGCCGACCGGCAGCATCCTTGTTCAGGCATCGACGGACCAAATTGGCAAACTCGGGCGTAACATTGCCATCGGCCGCCTCGAGCGAAGGAATAGGTGACTTCAAGTGTTTACCAAACAATTCATCTTGAGTCGAGCCCGTATAAGGAGGTGCACCTGCGACAAGTTCGTAAAGCACACAGCCGAAACTATACACATCAGGCGCTGATCTAATGCCCCGCATCGGATCTGTTCGGGCGACATGTAGCTGGGCGTGCCCTGTCTCTTGGGCTTAAAAGGCAGAATTTTCGCTAACCACCCCGACGGCCGGACCGCCAAGCCGAAATCGATTAGTTTTACCTGTCCTGTGTCACTTACCAGAAAGTTCTCCGGTTTAATATCGCGATGGACCCAGCCTTTGCCATGCATCCATCCCAATCCTTCAGCCGCCTGATCCACAATCGTGGGAAAAAATGGGAAGACTTTCTCGCGGTCTTCCTTGGTCCGGATTCTCTTCTTCAAATTAGGGGCGGGAAACCACTCCATGGCCAGGTACGGCGTGCCCCGGTCAATGGCAAAACTATAAGTCTCGATGGTCCGCGGATGCTTGATTTCCTGGCCAACCTTGAATTCCTGCCGGAGATACCCGACTTGCTCGCTGTCCTTTGCCGCTTTCGGCAGGATCGCCTTGATGCCAATCATCTTTTGCCGGCCGTCGTCATAAGCCTGCCAAAGTTGGCTGCTTTGACCGGCATGTATGACTTTAATGAGCCGGTAAGAACCGAGACAGTTTTGAACCACGATTGTCTATTCCTCAAGCGAGGCCACCATCCCCCACAAAAACCATCATAACCTACCAATTTTAACAGCGTTGCTAGCGATTAGCAATGGACAAAACGGTAGCATAAACGGCCCGAATATCCCGGGTCATATCGCGGTGGTTGAAGGTTTTTTCGCATCGGGCCCTGCCATTTGACCCCAGGCGATCCCGCAACGCGCTATCGGCTGCCAACTGCTGGATCGCATGAGCCAGTCCCCGTCTGTCGAGGGGATGAACCAAATAGCCCGTTTCCCCATCGACCACCACCTCGCGGGCCCCATCAACGTCAAAGCTGACAACCGGTTTGCCGGCCAGCAGCCCATGGACGAGGGCTCGGGCGAGACCTTCCCTGAGGCTGGCGTGGACGACTATATCCATGGCGGCCACCAGGCCGGGAATCTCCTCGGGCGTGGCTAATCCGAAAAATTGGAAATGGCGATCCAGCCCGGCCGCCTGGATTCTCACTTGCAGTTGCTTCCGCAGTGCGCCGTCGCCGACGAACAGGAATCGCAACGAGGGCGCCGCGCCCACCAGTTGCCTGGCCGCTTCGATCACATACTCGTGGCCTTTGAGATGGAACAATCGGGCGATCTTGCCCACAACCACGTGGTCGGGTCGGTAGCCCAACTTGCAGCGCGTGGACTCGCGGAGGCGGTGTGACTCCAATAGGGGTTCGAGCTCCATGCCGCTGTATATTGTCGTGAACTTCTCCCGCGGGGCTACGCCGGCGCCGACCAGCAAGTCGGTCATGGCATCCGCAACGCTGATCAGGCGATGACAGCGCGTGGCGGCCCATCGCTCGCAGGTCCGGAAGACGGCCCTTGCCAAGGCGTTTTGGTATGGGTGAAAGGGCGCTCCATGTACGGTATGGACGATGGCGGGCACGCCCATCCGCCAGGCGGCGGCCCGACCCAGGATGCCGCCTTTGGCGCTATGCGTATGCACCACATCCGGATGAAACTCGCGCAAGGCCGCAACGATCGCGCGGTAGGCAAGCATATCGCGCCAGGGATGGATGGCCCGCCGCAACGAAGGCAATAGCGCCAGCGGCACCCCCCCTGCCCTTGCCCGCTCGAGCAAACTGCCTTCAGGTCCCAGGGCTGGTCCGGTGACCAGGAGCACTTCGTCGCCATAATCGCGGATCAGGTCCTCGCAGCAGTAGAGGACGTTTTCCTGGGCACCGCCGAGGATCATGCGAGTGATGACGTGGGCAATCCGCATCGCATCCTTATTGATACTGCACCTGGACAAGAAACAGCCCTTGCGGCGGCGCCGTGCGTCCTGCCCGGCGACGGTCCATGGCGTTGAGCACCTCGCCGGGCCACGATTCGGCTCGGGCGCCGCGCGCCGACATCGACCAGCGTTCCCACGATCGCGCGGACCATATTGTAGAGGAATCCATCCGCCTCGATTTCCACGGTAATAAAGTCCTCGCGATCCCCCCTGCCCCGCTCGACGCGCAGATCGTGAACCGTGCGGACACTCGTCGCCCGCGGCGCACCGGTGGTCTCGAAGCTGCGGAAATCGTGCTTTCCGATCAAGGCCCGAGCGGCCCGCTGCATGGCCTCTGCGTCCAGTCGCCCGCAGGCGAAATGCCACGCATAGCGCCGCGCGAAAACGTCGCGGATGGGCGCATTGTGGATTACGTAGCGGTAGCGTTTCCACAACGTGTCGTGCGTAGCGTGGAAGCCATCGTGCACTTCGATCGCCTCGAGTACGGCTATGCTTTGCGGCAACTCTGCGTTCAGGGCCCGCTGGAACACCTCCGGCGGCAAGCGGGATTCCGTGCGGAAGCTGACTACTTGCCCGAGGGCGTGCACGCCAGCATCGGTCCTTCCGCTGGCCAGCGTCGAGGGCCTCGCGCCGGTGATCTTTTCCAGCTTTTCCTCAAGCGTGGCCTGGACTGTACGGTTGCCGCGTTGTCTCTGCCAGCCGGCAAAGTCCGTGCCGTCGTAGGCCAGGGTGAGCTTGATGGTGCGCATCCGCCGACCTTAATTCGCTCCTTTGACCAGCAATTCGGCAATCTGCACGGCGTTTGTGGCGGCGCCCTTGCGGAGATTGTCGCTGACGCACCAGAAGGCCAGCCCGTTGGGTGAGGAGAGGTCTTCGCGGATGCGTCCGATGAACGTTTCGTCGCGGCCGTCGGCGCATACGGGCATGGGATAAACCTTCTTTTCCAGGTCGTCCATGACGACCAGGCCCGGCGTGGCAGCGAACAACCGCCGGGCTTCCTCCACGCTGATCTTCCGCTCGGTCTCCACGAGGATGCTCTCGCTATGGCAGTTCGCCACCGGCACGCGGACGCAGGTCGGGCAGACCTGGATCGTGTCGTCCTCCAACATCTTGCGGGTCTCCAGGACCATCTTCATCTCCTCGGACGTGTAGCCCAGATGCTTCGGCGAACCGATCTGCGGGATGCAGTTGAAGGCGATGGGATGGGCGAACGCCTCGTAGCGGTATTCCTGACCGGCCAATGCGGCGCGGGTGGCGCCGTCGAGGTCGCGCGTGCCCGACAGCCCCGCGCCACTGGTCGCCTGGTACGTACTGACGATTACGCGCCGAACGCGGCCGGCGTCGTGCAATGGCTTCAAGGCTTGCACCATCTGCGTGGTCGAGCAATTGGGGCTGGAGATGATGCCTTTGTGCCGACGGACGGCGTGGGGATTTACTTCGGGAATCACCAGCGGCACCTTGGGATCCATTCGCCAGTAGCCGCTTTCGTCGATCACCACGCAACCGCGGGCGACCGCGTGCGGAATAAAGTCACGCGCGACGTCGTCGGGCGTACTGGCTATCGCCAACTGCACGCCATCGAATGCCTCGGGCCGAAGCGCCTCGACGCTGTGGGGAGTTCCGCAGAAGGCGATTGTCCTGCCCGCCGATCGCTGGGAAGCCAGGAGTTTAATCGTGCGAAAAGGGAACTTTCGCGACTCCAAGAGCTTCAAGATGATGGTTCCCACGGCGCCGGTCAGCGCCGACCACGGCAACGGACTCGTACACGGACCCAATCTCCAATAAGGGCATGCGGGACCGGTCGGAGTGCCCGACCGGCATAAACTTTTATTATGGCACGAAAGCCAGATGGCCGCAAGCGCGGGACCCGGGCCTTGCATCCTGGAATTCCTGGCGAAAAAAAAGGTCTCCCGCGCACGCAGCGCGGGAGACCGTGACGTTTCTGTTCCTCTTTTTCCTATCGCGGAGTCGTATGGCTATCGACCCTCGCTCACTCGCTGGCAGCCACGTTCTCGGTGTTGCTCGGCGGATTGTTGAAGCCGAAGGCGACGCCGTTCTGGCCGCCGGCCGTCAAGGAAACGGTCTGCGAATCGGTGACGACCTTGCCCTCGCGGATGACTTCTGCCTTCACCACGTACTTGTAGGTGTAGCCCGGCTGTAGACCGTAGGAAACAAAATGCCGCTTGCTGCCGGTGCTCTTGGTGAGCAGGCCGTTGATGGTCACCTTGGCCTCGTAGGGCACATAAACGGTGAGCACACCGCTCTCGTCGCCGGATTGAATCGAGGTGCTGTGGGTCGGCGGGGTCAACGGCGGCACAATCCCGCCACCTTCCGGAGGAGTCGGGGCTGGAGACGTCGGCCCAGGAATAGCGGGGGCCGTCGTAGGCGCGTTTGACGGACTTGCCGGCACGGCACTGGTTCTCGGCGCTGCCGGAGGAGTCATCGGGGCCGGCGTGGGTGCGTTCGACGGGGGCCATTACCGGGTTGCCATAATCTCCTCCACAACCGCAGGAGCTGACCGACGGGGCCCACGAGCCCATTGAACTGCCGCAACAAGAATCGCAGCCGCAGCCGCCAGTGTACCAACCGCAACCACAACCGCAGGTCGACCAACCGTAACCGCAGCAGTCATAGCCGCAACCACAGCCGTAACCGTGGTGGTGCCAGCCGTACCCGCCGTACCCGCCGCAACCGCCATAGCAACCGCAGCCGCAACCACCATATGCCCAGCCACCGCCCCACCAATGGGCATTTGCCTGGGCCGTAAACAGCGACAGCCCAACGATCGCCACAGCCGCCACCAGCATCTTCTTCATACTTGCATGCTTCATTTCGTTTCTCCTCTTGGGTTAACTGAAAACCGGATGAAGGAAGTTTACTGTAACGAAATAAACATATCATCCGGGTCAAGAAAATCAAGTAGCCTGGGTAATCTCTGACGACTGCGAAAATTCGGTGGGAAATCGCGATTATAGGGTTTTGCGTTTTGAAATAGCCCAAATGGGTTAAACGATCAATGAATTGGATAGCTTGCTACTAATCATTGACATCAGTTTGGTCTCCACGGCCGGTGCCAACTTTCCTATAATCCAGCAGATTCTGTCCCGCCGCTCTCGCCACGATCATCTTGTGAAAGCTGCCCTCTGGGTTCGTCGAATTCCCTGGTTGATTCCGCTGGCTGCTGCCGGCTTGATGGCACTGGGACTGCTTGCGCTGGGGCGGTGCGAGGATTTCGGCGATGGTCAACGGCATTATCTCCGCCAACAAATGCTGTGGGTCGGCCTGGGATTGGCCACCATGCTTGCCGCTACGGTTCCCAGCTATCGTCGATTGTGCCAATGGAGTTACGCACTCTTCATAGGGGCCGTTGGCCTGTTGCTACTGGTATATTTGTTTCCCCCCGTCAACGGCGCGCACCGCTGGCTCCGCTTTGGACGCATCGGTTTTCAGCCGTCGGAGTTCGCCACCGTGGCCCTCATCTTATGTCTGGGGCGATATTTGATGTATCGCGAAAACTACCGGCGGCTCCGCGGATTGCTGGTTCCCATGGTACTGACGACCGTCCCCGTGCTGCTGGTGCTGAAGGAGCCCGACCTGGGGACCGCGGCAGTCTTTCTCCCCGTGTTGTTCATTCTTTTGCTGGTGGCCGGGGCGCGGCGGGCCGATCTGTTGGGCCTGCTGCTGACTGGAGTGGTACTCCTGCCGTTGTTCTGGGTCCAAATGAGCCCGTATCAAAAGTCGCGGGTTCGCGTCCTCTTGCATCCACCCGTCCCGGGCCAATCGCCTGCGACCGACGCCTACCAGTTGTACCAGGCCCGTCAGGTAATGGCCCTGGGAGGTCCCTGGGGCAGCTTCTTCACGGCGCCGCCCACGGACGACATGGCCGTGTATCATTTGCCTGAAGACCATACCGATTTCATATTCTGTGTGCTGGGCGAACGCTTCGGGCTGCCAGGCCTGGCCTTGGTGCTGGTGCTCGAAGGCACGATCGTTTGGCAGGCCGCGGCAGTCGCTGCGCAAACTCGCGAACCATTTGGACGTTTGCTCGCGGCCGGGGTGGCAGCCTTGCTGGCCGTCCAAGTGCTCGTCAACACCGGCGTGACGGTCGGCCTGTTGCCGGTCACCGGCCTGCCGTTGCCGCTGGTGAGTTATGGCGGCTCGGGGCTTCTGGCGCATTGCGTGGCCCTGGGCCTGGTGCTCAACGTGGCTTTGCGGCCGGGCTACGAAGTGACCAACGAGCCGTTTCGGTACCGCGATCCGGAAGGTGGATAGTGGACGGTGGACGGTGGACAGTGGACAGTGGACGGTGGACGGTGGACGGTGGACGGTGGACAGTGGACAGTGGACGGTGAACGGTGAACGGTGGACGGTGGACGGTGGATAGTGGACGGTGGACGGTGGATAGTGGACGGTGGACAGTGGACGGTGGACGGTGGATCGTAGTTAATCAATTTTGCGATTGAGCGCATTCATCAAGCCGTTGAGCAGTCGAATGACAGTCCCGATATTCTCCTCAATCAGTCCTGCGACTCGCTCGTCGAAATAGCACAATCGTTTACTGATTTCGACCTGGGTTTGAACTTCCAGCAAGGATCCGCGCCACGGAAAGCTGGTTGAGAAACTCCTTGGTTGAGCGACGACCTTGGCCCTCGGCGATGTTGGACGGCACCGACACGGCCGCCCATCGCAATTGACTCGTCAATCCGTACATCTCGTCCTTCGGAAATGCCTTTGTGTATTGATAGACGACCGTCACAAGATCCATCGCCTTTTGCCAAACCTTAAGTTCTCGGTAGTCTTGAACTGCCATCAACGAACCTCACATTTTTTCCGTCCACTGTCCACCGTCCACCGTCCACCGTCCACTGTCCACCATCCACCATCCACCGTCCACCGTCCACTGTTCACCGTCCACTGTTCACCGTCCACTGTTCACTTCTCGCTACCGCGACCGCTTCAACGCCAAGTGATCCAGCGACAACTCGCCGGTTGCCCCGAAAAGGCCGATGCGAATCACCGCCTCTCGGGCGCGGATGGGCACGTCGATCCGCCCGGCCACCTTTTTCCATGGGCTGTCGCCGTGCCATGGCCCGAGCCATTTTTCGCCGGCCGTGGCCCGGTCGGTGTCGTAGAAAGTAATCGACACGACCGGCAACTCCAGCGGCGTCGTCCCCTGCTTCACGTCGCGATAGGCGATGAAGAACGAGAGATCAAGGTGGCGAACGTAACGGCCATCGACGGCGAATGCCTGTAGGGCCTGGGCCCCGCGGCCCGGCTCAGCGTTGCGGAAGCGAACGTACCGTTTGCCTGATGGCGCGCCGTCGGCTGCTACCACATCTAGTTGCCGTTGATAATGCCAGCCCGCTGCCTGCGGCGGATCGCCCAACACTTCCTCGAAATCGCCATTGTAGAGCGTCGGATTCAACGGGTCGGGCTTAACTACGCGCTGGTCTTCCGCCTTGCCAGTCATCGGCACGAAGAGGGTCGGCAGCAGTGATTCGGAGACCAGCTTGCCTTTGGTTTTCTTCAGCAGATACAGCGTTTGCTGATAGCGCTGGCCGACGGGGACCACCATCCGCCCGCCCTCTCGAAGCTGATCCACCAGGGCCTGTGGCACCTTTTCCGGCGAACAGGTGACGATGATCTTGTCGAAGGGGGCGTGCTCCGGCCAACCGAGATAGCCGTCGCCGATTTTCGTGAAGACGTTATCGTATTTCAGTCGTGTGAGTGTCTTGGCAGCCCGCTCGCCCAGCGGCTTCACGATCTCGATCGAATAGACTTCGCGGACCAGGCCGCTCAGCACGGCCGCCTGGTAGCCGCTGCCCGTGCCGATCTCCAGCACTTTATCCGAAGGCTGCGGATCGATGGCCTCGGTCATGTAGGCCACAACGAACGGTGGCGAGATTGTTTGCCCCTCGCCGATCGGCAGGGCCATATCGTAATAGGCGCAGGGCCACAAGGGGGCCGGCATGAACTCGTGACGCGGCGTGGCCCGCATGGCGGCGATCACCCGCGGATTCCTCACCCCGGCCGCCACAATCTCTTCGTCGACCATCCGCATGCGCCGGGTGCGGGCCTCTTCGGGCGTCAGTCCTTGCGCCCCCCCCTGCCCTGCCGAGAGTAGGGCGAGCAATCCGACAATAACGCCGGCATGGAGTTTCCTCATGCTAAGACTAACCTTCCGTTTGCCACCACTGTCCCAGCGGGTGGTGGCGGCTACTACAGTTTGTATTTTACGCCGTCTCCTGGACCGCCTCGGTTTCCACTTTCACGATGTGTCGCAGATCGACGTGGATCGTGCGTTCGATCAGCGGCTTGTCCTCGTCGGCCTGGTCCGGCAGCGGCACGACGAGCACTGCCATCCCCGTGCCCACCCAAATGAACTCCCGATGCCGGATTTCATAAATCGTCCCGTCGTTCACATGCATGCGCAGCGGGAACCTGCTTTGTCTGATTAGGATCTGCAAATCCGTCGATGTCATCCCGTTGTCTCCTCTACCACTTCAGCTCTTCAGCCCGCTCAAGTCGAAGACGCTTTCCTTGTTCTCGCGGATGAGGTCGTCCATCGTAAGCACCTGGCGGCGGAGGGCCGCTTCGCGACCGAGTACGGCCGTCAGGGCGTCGTCCACCGCGCATTGCACAGTGGGGTTGTCGCAGCGACCTTCGAGCACGTTGTCGTAGAACGTGGCGATGTTGCGGATCGCGCCCTGGTCGTAAAGGCTGACGATGTTCCGCGCGCCGTAGTGCAGCGGGCCGCCGTGCAGGTAGGCCCGGCCCCGGTAGTCGACCACGGCCGTCGCCTTCTCGCCGTAGGCCTTCAGGCCCAGGGCCCAGTCCTCCTGGTTGTTCAACGACTGGCCAATGTGCGTCCACAGCAGGCCGTCGTCGAACTCGTAGGTCAAATGGTAAACCTCGCGGTAATCGTCGCGGGGATGGGGCCGGCAAACGCGGCACCAGCCGCCGGCGCGGACCGGGCGGCGACCCACCAGCCAGAGCACCGCGTTGATGGTGTGGATGTTGTTCTCCGTGATCACATCGCCTGAAAGCGCGATCGTGGACAGCCACCGCCCCGACCGCAGCCGGTCTTCCCGCGAGCTGACGGACGGCTCGGCCCAGGGCGGCGAAATCCCCAGGCTCTCGATGTGCATCAGCCGGCCCAGGCCACCCGCATGAACGCGTCGCACTACCTCGATGTTCACCGGGTCCGTGCCCATCTGGTAATCGACCAGGTAGCACAGTTTCTTCTGCGTCGCCAGCTTGCCCGCCGCCTGGACCGCCAAGGCCCGTGGGACGTCGATCGCCACGGGCTTGGCCGCGTAGACGTGGCAGCCGGCCTCGATTGCCGCGCGGGCGTGCTCGGCATGGAACCGCGGTACGTTCACAACAGCCACGGCCTCCACGCCGCTATGCAGAATCCGCTTGTAGGCATCGAGTCCCGAAAACCGCCGCGCCTTGTCGACGCCGAAGCGTTCGCCGGTCTGCTGGGTTGACTCATCGAAGTAATCGGCCACGGCGTGCAACTGGTAGCCGCCGTGCTGCTTGAACAACTGGGCCAGCCACGGGCCTCGGCCGCCGCAGCCGATCAGGCCGAGCTTGATCTTACGGGCGAATTGTTGGGCCTTGGCGGCGGTTTCCCCGGCAGCAGGCAGCGACGTTTGCAATAAGGGCATCGAAATGCCCGCGGCCATGGCGCCGCCCAAAAATGTGCGCACGGGTAGTTCGATCCGACATGAGGCACTCCGGGTTAGAGCCATTACGGTAGCTGCTTTGGTCAGCAGTTCCATTTTAGCACATCGCGAAGGTGATTGAAACTGCCGCGACGCACCTCGCACCTCGCACCTCGACAGACCAACCTATCGGCGCTTCTACTGCAAAACCACCTCTCTACTGCAAAACCACCTCCGCGGCGGTGCCCCAACGGCCGCCGAAAACGAATTCCCGCAGTGGCTTGCGGCTGCGAAGGGCGAGGTCGCGATCTTTGTAAGGCGCCGCCAGCGCGTCCGGATCGCCTGCGTAGCCGATCGCCAGGCCGGTCTTCGCCTCCGCACCCTCGGGAATCTGGTAGACCTCGCGGGCCCGGTCGGGCAAGATGCCGATCATCTGGTGGACTACCAGGCCCCGCGCCGTGGCCTCCATCACGAGATTGCCACTGGCCAGACCCAGGTCGTGGATCGCGGCGGCGTTGGGCTGGCCATTGCGGACGAAGTTCAGGCTCGCGCAGCCCAAGGCCAGCACGGGCGCAGCCTTGGCCCAGGCCTGATTGGCATCGACCAGGCAGGAGAGCAACCGCTGGAAACCTTCGCGGTCGGCGTGCGTCGCCACGATGTAGCTCCACGGTTGCTCATTGTACGAGGAAGGGGCCCACCGGGCGGCCTCAAGCAGCGAATGGAGATCTTCCTCCGACACGTCGCGGTCTGCGAAAGCATAGGGGCTGAATCGGTCGGCAAGACCCGGTTGGATGGCGTAGTCCGGTTTCGCCCGTTTGTGTTCGTACATCGTGCAGCTCGCTTTCAGTTTGGCAGGTTATGAAGATACGGAAACATCGCATCCATTTTATCCGCGCGGTCAAGGCGGTACCGGCTCACTCTTCCCCTGCCCCGGCGATCGCCGCCAGGAGCGTCACAGCGGCGATGCCGGCGGCAATAAGAATGACTAGCACCACCACGGAAGCGGTCGTCGAGACCTCCAGCCAGCGGAGCATGCCGAACAGCAGCGCCACCGCCGCCGTCAGCCCCAAGAGCCAGCGGAGACTGAACTGCAAGGGCCGCCGCTCGCCTGCTTTTCGCGAGTCTTCCGGGGCTGGCTCGTAAGCCTGACGTACTTGGTCGGTCATGCCGCACCTCTACTTCGACCAGGCCTGCATGCGTTCCACCGCCGCCAGGATGTCTCCGCGGCGCTTTTCGAATACGGCGAACATCGCCAAGATGGCGGCGCCCAGGGCTATGCCGCAGAGATACCAGAGCCAGGTGTTGTGCAGGTCGTGGGCCGCGTACCAGATCATGCTAAGGGCGTCGAGCACCAGGAATGTCAACCCCAGGAAGAGGAACGACCGCACCCGCAGCCAGATCCCCGCGAGCATGCCGGCTACGGAGAGTAGCATAAGAACCAGCGGCAGGGACCAACTGTTGCCCAGGCCGGCGATGAACATGTCGGCCGTTGAAGAAATGTAGATCGCGCTGAGCATGAGGTAGCGGAAGGCTGCGCTCTGGGCTGCGCTCAGGCGATCGTGGTTGAGATACTCGGCCACCAGCCCCGCCAGGGCCAGCGGGATGACGAAGACCTGGGGATTCTCCTGGAAGTGGAAATGCAACGAGACCAGGCCGACCCAAAGTCCCAGGTTGCCGGTCAGCAACGAAAGTGCCGCGCACCACCAAGACCGCCGCGTGGCCGCCAGCACGCCGTAGAACGCGGCCATCATGAACCACACCGCCGGGACGCGGCCTACCAGGCCCCACGGTCCGTGGGCCTCAGGTGCAATCCAGAAGCCGACTGCCGGCAAAAGCGGCAAGAGAAGCGCCGTGTTTGCCAAAGGCTCAGCCAGAACCGGCAGAGCGCGGCGTGGAACCATTCCGCCAGCCCCGCGCCGGCAAAGGCCACAGCCATCACGATCAGCATCCAGTACTTGATCAGGAAACCGTTGAACAACCAAGGCATGGTCAACCAGACGTGCAGCCCGATCGCCGCCGCCAAGACCTCGGCCGCATAAACATAGACCTGCCGCTGTCGGCCGCTGAGTCGGAGGGGGTCGGGTCGCGGCGTCACGGCCAAGGCCACGCAGCCGGCGATCAGGCCGGCCAGAGTGGCGATCACCGCGGCGATCGCCAACGGGGCTATCGGCACGCCCACGTGCGGTACGAACCATGCGGCTTCCTGGGCAAGCACCGCCGCCAGCAGGCCGATCGTTGCCGCGCCAAGGGCCGGCGCGGCCCGATCGATACGCTGCCGCCAATCGCTGCCGTCGGGCAAGAACCGCTTCAGCCCAAGACCGGTGATCAGCCCCCCTGCCCCGGCGGCAACCATCAAGACCACGCTGCGATGGAGCCACGGAGCGGATACGCCCGCGGGTAGGAGTGCCCAACCGAGTCCGCTGGGCAAGAGAACACCCAGTGTCAGCGCGGCGTATTGCCACCGCGCCCGCCAGCCGCCCTCCCCTGCCCTGCCGGCGGCCTGCGTGGAAATCTTCGGGGCGATATCCGCCATGAGCATGGCCGCCGCCAAGAGCAGGAACAGGCCGGGCACGGAGGCCATCCGGCCAGCGAGCCACGTGGGGACGTGCGGTCCGACGGAGCAAGCGTCGAAGCGGACATCGATCGCAACCCATACGGCCAGTGCGGCGACCATGGCGATGATGATGGCCTGGACGGCGGGGAACCAACTGCCGCGGCCCCGCGGCAGCAACCAGGCGATCGCTGCGGCGGCCAAGACGTAAGCGGCCAAGACGTCAACCGCCGACCAGCAGAACATCCGCGGCCCGAGCGGTCGAGTCAAGAGTCCCATGCCGATGGCCGTCAGGCCGAGGCCATAAAGCGTGGGCAGAGGAAAGCGTGCGCGGCGGTCGAACAGGCATACGGCTGAGGCCGCGGCGATGCCCGCCAGCGCGGCCCAGTCGAGCCGTTGGATGCCAATGGGCGAGCGGTAAAGAAGCGTAAGACCAATACTGCCGATAGTGACCACACCGACGCCCAACGCGCCCAGTTGCGCCGCCAGATGGGCAAACGGTTCCTGTCTTTCGCCTTGGAAAATCGGCACGCCGCGCGGTAGCCATTCCGCTGCCGACCAGAGGATGGAACTGATGGCCAGACAGAGCACGTTCACTTGCACAAGCCCGGCGATGTCGGCAGCGTGCCAATCGGGCCACAACGCGCCGCTGGGCGCCCAAGCCCACCAGGCGATCGTGCCGGCGAGGTTGATCAACAGCCCGGAGACATAGACTGATGCGGGGGACCACAGCAGCCTGGCGACCAGTCCGGCGGTGAGGCTGACGGTCAGGATCGCCCCGGCGAACCACCACGGCCGGCCCGGGTCGTGCAAGCTAAATGCCTGTAGTATGACCATGACCACGGTCAGCGTGCCGATCGCCGCCACCCATGCTTGGACGAGATTCATCGCGGGTTGCCCGGCACGAGTGCCGGTGCTAAACGAGCCGGCGAGGGCCACTTTCCGCAGCCTATCCGCCGCCAGGACCAGGCCGAGAACAATCAATCCGGCGGCGGCCCAAGCAGTCGTGAGCGTGTGATAGGCAATCCAGGCGTCGGGATGCCTACTGCCATCGAGCGATTGCGCGCCGCACGCGGCCAGCACGCCGACGCCGAGGGCCAGGCCGCCCAGCACGTGCAACAGGCTGGCGGCCTGGGTCTGCCGCAAATACCAAGCTGCGGCCGCCACGCTCACGAGCAGCCCAATCCATCCCTGCGGCGCGGCAAGTTCTTGCATCCACGGCGGCAAGTTGCCGGGCGTGCCCATGAGCGAAACCACCGGTACGACGGCCAGCACGATGTTGCCTAGCGCGGGCAGGAGCAGTTGAACGGCCAGCAAGGGACTCTCGCCGAGGGTCATCTCCCGCAGTTCGTAGAGGCGTCTTCGCACCGCCAGCCAGACCAGTCCCACGCCCGCGCTGGCAATCACGTTGGCCTCGACCAGCCGCAGCCAGTAATCGTGGAAGGCGTTGCGGCCCACGAGTTCGAAGTGCCAGACGACCAGCGACGCAGCCACGTTTACGCCCAGGGCCGCAGCAAAGGCCCATCCTTCGCGCCGCCGCCAGACGGCCATCGTGGCCCCTGCCCCGCTGGCGATGGCAATGGCCGCTGCCGCCCAGAGTTGCTCGTTGATCCCGAGGAATGCGGCTTGCAACCCCAGCGCGATTGCCAGGATGCCCGCCACGCGGACCCACACGGCCGCCATGCGGATCAGGGCCTGCGGCGGCCCCGCTGAGTCGGCCGACGTTCGCAGCGCGGCAATCCACCAGGTGGCCGCCACGACAAACAACGAGTAAACGGCCCAGCCGAGCATTAGCGTACGATAGCCCCAGGCGGGATCGAAGTCCAAATTCCAGTTGGCGTGCAAACCGCCGATCGTGCAGGCCAGCAGGCCAAGCAGGGCCATGCCTGTCAGGCCGGCCACGTGGGGTCGAATCCGCCCGCGGAGCCGCAAGACCACCAGCGGCAATATCAGTGCGATCCATCCCAAGGGCCTGCCCGCCGCGACGCTCCACTTGGGCAGCTCCACCGGCGTAACGTGTAGGCCCAAACCCAAGAGGGCCACGCCTAGCACCCAGGCTTCGGCCGCCAGGGCAATGCCAATCTGCACCATCATCAGGCCGCGCGACCCGGCCCCGGACGAAACACCCGTCGCGGGCTGCTCACGCCAAACGTCGACCCACTGCCGCGCCTGGAGCCAAACCACGGCCCATGCGGCCGCCGTGACGGCGACGAGTTCCAGCAGTGTGACGTAGAACGCGGCGTCGAACGCCTGGTTCGCTAGCTTGACGTGCAGGGCATAACCCAGGGTGACGGCCAGTTGCAGCACCAGGCCAGCGGAAAAGGCATATCCGGTCGATCGCTCGCGCACGGCATAGCCGACGAGCGTCGCGATCGCCAATGCCAGCGGCACGAGATACGACCACGTCGGCCCGAGCGTCTGGAAGAACGTTTTGGCCAGTGGGCCTGCGGGCACCGTGCCGCCGATCTGCAGGGCGGCCGCCAGGACGGTAAGCCCCAACACGGGCAAGAGCATCGTGGCCAGCAAGACGCCGCGTGCGACCGCCGGCATGGCCAGTACGTCAGGTTGACCGAGAGTACTTGGTGGCCGAGCCTGACCTGCCGCACCGGTCAGCCTGGAAATGCTGAAGTACAGCCGCTCACGCTGCCAAACGGCGATCGACGAGAGCGTGAAAGTGATCACCAAGGCCCACCGCAAGGCCGAGGCAACGGCCAGGCTGGTGCGCAAACTGACCGGCAACAAGGCAAGGCACGGCTGCGGCGACCAACAGAAGCGAGACCATTTCCGCCAGCTCCCACCGCTCCCAAAGCGTTGCCAGAAGCAGCACGGCCAGCACCCCGAGGGCGAGCCAGGCGGTCGGGCCGAATGCCATCGGAATGGACCGTCCGACCGGTGCCGCGGCGGCGCCCAGCAACTCCTGCGGAACTTCACCCAGCGCGCCGAGGGCCAGGATCAGCCACTGCACAGCAACCACCGCGTGGCGTATGCACCAGTCGACACTGTAGCGCCGCTGCAGCAAGCGTTCGGGGGCGATGCCGCGGCGAAGATCGACAATGCGGACAACAACCCACGCCAGGGAGAACCAGCCAAGCGCCAGGCCATAGACCTCGAGGTTCCGCGGCATGAGCACGACGTGGCTGTAGCTGATGATCCGCTCTAGGAGATTGGGCGTCTCGGTCGGCAGCTTTATGGGCGTGATCCAGGCGACCTTTCTCAGCCAGAGGGTGGCTGCCGCCAGCACCGCGAAGGCCAGCGCGGTCTGGTGGGCAGCGAACAAGACGACCGAGCGGCGGCGGTGGGCCAGCACCAACCACAGGGCCGCCAACCACGGCAGGCAGCAAGCCAGCCACAGGCAGCCGGCGCTGCGGCCGAAAATCAGCAGCGGCACCACCAGCGCCGACGAGGCCAAGGCGGAATCGGCCAGCGGATCGCCGATGGCCCGCCATGCAGTATCATCACCCCGGCGGAACCGCTCGATACACCAGGCGGTCGCCAGGGCAATCGTCGCGTGGCCCAGGAAGGCAATCGTCCAGTTGGGGCCGATGTAATCGACGCACTGCAAGAAGTTGTAATTCAAGGTGTGGATTGCGGCGGCCAAAACGACCGTCGATGCCACCCACGTCCGCTGCGGCGAGCGATAGATCCAAGCCAGAAGGAAAAAGACGGCCGCGATGGCCGCGCTGGCGATAAGTCGGCGCCGCACTGGGCTGCGCAAGGATCGCCTCGTAGTCGCGCCAGGCCGACCAGATCGTCAACCCCGCGGCCAGCATGGCTGCCGCCTCGCCCACGTGAATAAGCGGAATGCGATAGATATCGGCCGGCGACATCCCTTGGCTGCGAGGGACCGAGACCAGCGTTCCTTCCTCGCTGATCATCGTCCACGGATCGTGCCACGTGCCGGATCTAAAGCGCTGTACCACCGCGGCCGCAGCGGCCATGATCAGGGCCTCGATCGCCAGCGCCGCGCCCCAAAGCGGTCCGACATGCGGCTCGTACCACCACATGCCCCAGAGAATTGCCGCCGCGGTCATGGCCAGGCCCAGGTAGCTCAGTCCCAGCCGTCGCCAGCGGGCCGTGAGGGCCAGGCAGCCGCTGCCGTAGACGGCATACAGGATGGCCGCCCGCAGGGCGTCGGCGCCGCCGCTGCGGACGCCGTGAACGGTCACCAGCATCAGGCCCACCGCGGCCACTACACCGGACGCTCCCAGATAGATGACGCCGTGGCGGCGCCGCCCCCAGCGGGCCAACGCCTCCGAGACGACGGCCAGCGCGAGGAACAGTCCGGCCAGCGCGGTACCGCTCTGCGCCCGATCATCAAACGCAACATCTCCGCGCCGTACGGATCCACGGCGGGAAGCGGCAGCTTGCCGATGGCGAGATAGAACGCGATGAGATAGGCCAAGGCCGTGCAGGCGATTGCTCCGCTGTGCAGGATGGGAAAACGCCAGCGGAAGGCGGCAAAAACCAGCGCCCCGGCGTTTAGCACGGCGACGGCGACCAACCAACCCGGCGACGGCCATGCCGCGCCCAGGGCGGCGAGCATGGCGGCCATGGCAACTATGGCGACGAGGGTCCCGGCAAGGTGGTAGGCGGCGAGGTTCTTGTCGCGCCGGCTGCCGCACATCACGGTCAGCCCGGTAGCCAGCGGCGGAACGGTTGTCGCGGCCAAGAGGATCGAGAGCCGCTGCAGGATCAGTTTCACGTGTGCGAAGTCGATTGCCTGCGGACCTGTGGCCTTAACGCATTGCGCCACGAGCACGCCCAAGGCCACCACGGTGGCAAAGGCCGTGATTCCCAGCAGCGTGAAGACGGCGGCGATCTGCGGTTCGGTAAATTGAGCGCGGACAGAGCGGCCTGCGACCGCCATGCGCGAGTGCAGGTACGCGCCCACGGCGACCGCAAACAGCGCGACGGACGCCGCTCCGGCCCCGACCATGAGCCAGCCGGGCGAGTCGCTGCGGACCCACCGCGCAATCGCCAGCACGGCGACCGAATTGCCCAGGACCGCCGCCACTGTCAGCCATCGGCCGTCCGGCACGAGGACCTTTAGCGCCAGGCCCACCAGCCAGGCAAAGATCGCCAAGGAGATGACTTCGCTGCCCATGGTCAGAAGCGGGTGCTCCATTTGCGCCATGACCGCCATGGCGACGAAGTTCAACGGCACCAGGAGCGTGGCGATCACCAGCAGGGCCCGACTCGTCGATTCCAGCTTCCAGCGGTAGTGGGCATAGAGTCCCACGCCAAACACGGCCGAGGAGATCGACACGAAGATGAAGAACCGCGAGTAGGGAATCTGCTCGATGTTCTTCCAGAGGCTGACCACCAGGGCAACCGACGAGCAGACGAAGAGCAATCCGCCGATCAACTCGCCCCAGCGGATGTTCTGCTTCTCCATAAAGGCGGCCAGCGTCTCGCTCCAAGGCCGCGATGGAGGCGGAGCAGGAAGTGGAGAGCGGGGAGCAGGCGGTGCGGCTGCAGAAGGGGTGGCGAGTTTCTCGCCGGCAGCTCCGTCGTTCAACCTGGACGGGGCACCTGCGGAGCGGCTCGCGGCGACGGCGGCAGCTACAGGAACCACGGTATCCGAGGTGATGGGAGTGATTGGCGCGACAGGCGGAACGGGCTGAGGAGCGACAGCCGCAGCCGCGCTGATGGGTGCAACCAGTGGGACCGGCTTCTCGGCCTTTCGCCCTTCGCCAGGCTGCGCGACCCTCGGTCTGGTCTCCCCTGGGGGAACCGCCCCGTCTTCCACGATCACCGCGGCGACCGGCTGGATGATGGGCTTTCTGGCGGGGCTCAGTAGTTCCTGGCGATAGGCGTCCAACTCTCCCCGCAGCCGTTCCAGTATTTCCGGCTCCAGGACGCGCTTCTTGCCGAGCCGCTGCAGTTGCCGGCGGCAGGACTCCAGATCACGCAGCTCGCGGCCGAGAAGGCCGGCGAGGTCCCTGCCGCACCACTCGCAGCGCTCGCTGCCGACGGGCGTGGACCGCCCGCAGAACGCGCAGCTTTCGCTCAACCGCTTTTTTCCGCCGCCGAAAATGGTGGCCAGCAGGACCCAAATCCCGTGGCCGACAAGCGTGACAAGAGCCAGCGCAAGCAGAATTGCCAGCAGCGCACAGGGCAGCCCATACATGATCGGAACCTCCCGAAGCCAGGCTGGACACTGATGGAGTATAGTTCAGCCGCGACCGAGAAACAACTTTCGCAATCTGTAAGGCTAGTTTCCCGCCTCAATATAACGGTCTGCTCAGGTCAGCGTTTGCATCGTAATATGGCGATACCAGGCCTCGGACGGCCCGCCGCCGTGGATCTGCAGGCCGATGATGCCGCTTTGCGGGAGTTTGCCGTCGTTTTCGGTATAGTCCACGGTCAACACGCCATTGAGAAAGAGGCGGATCCGCGGCCCCTCGCAGCGGATCTCGTACAAGTTCCAGTCGTGCGGCTTGAGCGTGCGCTTCAACAGGGCGCGGCCTGGGGCGGCCAGCGTGCGATTACGGCGAGATTCGTCATAGAGGCTACCCCAGTAGCCGCCGTCGTCGGCGACGCTCATGTCGGCCTGGTAGCCGGAAACTTCGAAGTTGTCGGGCACCCGCTGCGAACGGATCTGGATGCCGCCGTTGGCCGGGCCCAACAGCCGGCACTCGGCGCGGAGGATGAAATTGGCGTACGACGCCTTGGTGCAGAGGAAATCGTTGTGCGGCACCGGGGCCTTGAGGCTGCCGCCGACGATTGCGCCATCCTCGATGCGGAAGACCTTGCGGTCGCCCTCCCAGCCGTCGAAGGTGCGGCCGTCGAAAAGCGGCCGGAACTTACCCTTGACTTCTTCACCCCGCAGTACTTGGGGCAGCGCAATGACAGCGGCGCCGCCCAACATCGTGGCGGCGCAGCCCAGGAACTGGCGACGTGTGGCAGGGTGAACGAGTTGCAGATCGGTGTTCATGGTTGCTCCTTGTTGCGGTATTTCGCTCCCGCTGGGCTTGTCCCAAGGGAGACGTTTACGGGTCTCACCACTTCTCATCATACTTTGTCCACAGCGCATCGCCCAGGTCCCAGTAGGCATCCACCGCCTCTTGGCAAGCGGTGCGAGATACGCCCGTGAGATAAGCGCGGGCTTTGGCGGGATCCTCTGCATACAGGTCGCGGGCCTTGGCCGTCACTTCCCGCTGGGCAGCGAGAAATTTTCGTTGCAGCGGATCTCGGACCGCCGCTACGTCATGACGCATGTCGCCCCAGCGATGCGCCGCCAGCTGCGACACGCGATTGAAGGCCCACCACGCCGAGCGCCGGCTGAAACCCGTCGTACGGCCGTCGGTGCGGTAGCTCTCCGGCAGGTCTTCGATGCCGGCGTACAGCGGCGCGTAGACCGTCATCGCCGGGTTGCCATAGCCAAACCAGACGATCCCGCCCACGCCGTCGGGCAGGCCGCGACGGGACTGCGTGACCGTGGCGTACATGCAGTACCAGCGGGCCAACGACCGCTCGCCGCGCCAGCCCCAGCCGCCGTTGATCCTCAACAGTTTGTTCATTTCATACGGCATAAAGGGATTGGCCAGCGGGCTCTTGATGGTCTTGCCGCTGTCGTCCACCACCGTGAGGTCCTTGACCATGTCGAAATCGGTGCCTTCGAAGGTGTCGCGGAAGAGTTCCATGATCCGCTCCGGCGTCACCGGCTTTTCCGGCCTGACCGAGAAGGGAAAGACGTTGCTGTTGGGGTTCAAGTGCAGCGACGGCGCCAGCAGGCTAAGTACCCGCCATTCCCGCCGCGTGTCGCCGATCTCCGTGCGGCCCTCGGGATTATAGGCCTCGTAGAAGCGGAACGGCTGCCCGCTCTTGGGATCCCAATAACCGCGCTGGCGGGCGACCTCCCGCACGTTGTCCGACGCCATGAACCAATCCGATCTGGCCAGGTCGATTTCGCCGATCCGGGCGGAGTTGGCCACCACGGAAACATGGTCGTCGGGAATCCGCTGGGCCGCCCACACCGCGCCCACCGCATCCTTGCCCGGCCCGACGATTTCCATCAGCCAGACTTCCCGCGCGTCGGCGATCGTAAGGGCCTCGCCTTCATCGCACCAGCCGTAGTCTTTGAGAAGTTGGCCAGCGACACGAATGGCCTGCCGGGCTGTAGTTGCCCGCTCGAGCATGAGGCAGGTGAGGGTCTCGCAGTCGATGCTGCCCTTACCGCTGACCAATTCCGGACGGCCGCCGAAAGTCGATTCGCCGATGGCCACCTGCCGCTCGTTCATGGAAGCATAGACTGGGTGCAGATAGCCGAGAGTTTCCGCCGCTTCGACAATGCTGCCCGTCGGCGTACGTCCGTAGCGGGGCATGGGGCCGCGATCGTCGTCACAGCGCTTGCTCAGTTGCCGCAGGGAGCCCGAAGGATGCTGGGCCCGGGCGACCACTTGGATGTCGGAACGGTCGCGATGCCCATCGCAGGTGTGCGAGGTCATCACGGAGCCGTCGGCAGAGGCCATGCGTCCGACCATGATGGAGGTGCATGCCAGGGCGTCGCCGGCTAGCAGGGCGGAAAACGCGGCCGTGGCCGCCAAGACAAAAAGGCGTGAGTTTCGCAGCATTGGTTGATATAGGTAGCGAGGTTTTCAATGTGACTTCCTGATCGTAAGCCTTATTCTCGGGTCTTCCGCTCCGGGGGGCAAGTACGTAGAATGATTTATCACGATGCCCCTTCGCTTCCTCGCCGTAATTTGGGCTTCCCCCTACACGCTGCTCGGCCTGCTGCTTGGCGTCATCGGCCTTTGCACGTGCGGCCGTGTTCGCGTTCGTGGCCGGGTCATCGAGTTCTACGGCGGCGGCGTCAAGTGGCTCTTGCAGCAGTTTTTCTTGGGGGAAGGTGCGATGGCCTTTACTCTCGGCCACACGGTCCTCGGGCAAACTGATGCGGCCCTGGACATTTCCCGCGATCATGAAATGGTCCACGTTCGCCAGTTCGAGCGGTGGGGACCGTTTATGGGGCCTGCCTACCTGGGCTGTTCGTTGGGGATTTGGCTGATGGGCCGCAGACCCTACCGCGACAATCCATTCGAGCGTCAGGCATACGAAGAGGGCGGCGGGGAGTGAGCTTCGCGGTTTCGCCAGAAGACGAAACCGGCGAGCACGAGCACGGCGACGAAGCAGGCCGCCGCGCCGGCAAGCGTTCGTGCCACCTGCTCCTCGCCCGGCAGCTTGCGGACTTCCTCGATCGACCAGTGCGCGGCGAGTCGGCATCCCGGGTTCACCCGCGCCATTTCGGGGCCCATGGTCGCGCCCCAGCTCGAAGACCGGTCCGCCGAGCAGATGCCGCTCACTCGGCCTTGCCGGAGCACGCGGCCCAGGGCCGCTTCGTCGTGGGAATAGAGCACGGCGGCAATTTCCAAGTCACCGGGTCGGCGCGGCTCGGCGGGAAAGAGGGCGATCCAAGCGGCCCTGAATGCGCCGTTTTCGCTCTCGATCACGTAACCGCCCGGTCGAAGGTTTACCACGGTCACGTGTCGGTTCTCGCCGGGCCCATTGGCAATCAATGCGCTGAGGGCAATTTCATGCGGCGGGACCGACGCCAACTTGCGAAGCTCCATTTCCTGCGTGCCCATGAAGGCAAGGAGCGAGCCGAAGAGCAACGCCAGTCCGATGAGGCTGCCTAGCATGACGTTCGCGCCGCTTTTCCGCCGCGGAGGTTGCAACTGCCCCTTCCAGGCGATCTGGCGGAGCAGGGGCTTGCCGGCAAAGTCGACGATTTCGTAGTCGAGTTCGCCAACCTGCCGCATGCGGTAAACGATGGCCTCGATCAACTCCTTGGCATTGGTCATGGCAGGGTCGCTGCGCATGACCAGCAACGAAGCCGTCTGGCCGCGAAAGCGGATCTCCATGCCCCTCACCCGTCCGAGCAGTTTCTCTTGAATGACCGTTTCCACGCGACGGACGAGGTTCACTATTGTGGTAAGGCTCTCGATGTCGCCGATCGCGTGTTCCCGCATTCGGCCCGTATAAAGGTGCTTGGCGCGGAGGGTGTTGCCATGCAGTTCGATCCAACCATAGTCGTTGCGCGTGGCCAGGTATACGAACGCGCCGAAACCAACCAACGCCGCCGGGCAAGCCAGCCAACTTAAACTCCATGGCGTCTTCAGCGCGAAGAGCAACGCCAGCCCGAGGCCCAGTGATGCCACAAGTAAAGTCGTCAGGTATTGACCGAAGAGCCGAAGGCCAGAAAAGTAGCTGCGGATCGTTTCAGCGGGCGGCGGAAGATCGTCGGGAATGATCCCGAAATCGCGAAATGTCGAAGGCGGTTCCGTCATAAGATTACTTATCGATCTGGGTCATGTCGACCACCTGGTCGTCGTTGCGGCAGCAGAGATTCTTCCAGGTGACCGGGTTGATCGAGTAGGAAAGGAAGTGGACGGAGCCGTCGCAGAGTACGCCGTTCATGCCCGTGATGTGCGCCGAGCCGAAGACATAGCCGCAACTCCAGCCCGGCAGGGCGTCGTTTTGCGGGGGGACTGTTTCCGTGGGGCTGGACCCGCTGGTGCAGATCGTGTCGTTGTCCCAGCCTTCGCACCAACCTTCGTTGTCGATGCAGGAGCCGCCTCCCGTGGTGCGATCGTTGTACCAACTCTGAAAGAGCCACTTCTCGGCAACCAGCAGCGTCGAAGAGGCCCCATCGGGGATCTTCTCCAGGCTGACGCCGCCCGCGACCGAAGGCATCAAGGCCCCGTCCAGGCTGTTGACGGTCGTATTGTAGGAGGTCCACTCGCTGAAGGTGCCGCCGTTGCCGGCGTAGTCGGTTACGGCGATCGAAGTGACGACCGCCCGCCGCCCGCGGGTCGGGCAATACAAGAGATTGAAGGGCGTGGCGATGATGGTGGCGTCCTGATTGCCCGGCAGCGACCAGAGGGAACTGGCGTCGGAATAAGGGAGGAACTGGTAACACCAGCCCCACTGCTGTTCAGAGTAGTTTGCCGGTGAACCGTTGATCCAGGTGCGGCCGCCCGCTCCAGACGGGCCCAGTCCGCCCGAAGGAAAACAGGTTTGAGCTTCATGATGGGCCTGGAAACCCAGCCCGATCTGCTTGAGGTTGTTGGCGCATTGAGTCCGCCGCGAACTTTCGCGGGCCGACTGGACGGCCGGCAGCAGCAAGCCGATGAGGATGCCGATGATGGCAATCACGACCAGCAATTCGACCAACGTGAAGCCAACATTTCGCCGGCGGCCGCGCGGATGATCCAAGTTTCTCATGTTCGCAACCTCGGGTGACCGGTATGTACGGAAAGTATCGATGCCGGCAGTTATGGCGGATTGTAACCGGGAGGAAACACGGCCTTGGCAAGTTCTGCATCGGTCATGAGCACAACCTGTGTGGGAATCCGCAGCACGTAGCGCTTTCCGCCGGTGCTGTGCTTTTCGTAGGCGGCCACGGTGAAGGGGTCGTCGCGCCGCGGCGGTAATTTGTTGTAGTCGATTCCCCAGAGGATGACGAACTCCTCGCCATCGTTGGGCGAGCGGACGACCTCATCGGTGTAACCGCCATCAAAATACTTCTGGATCTCCGCAAGACCTTTGGGGGCATGCCCTAGGTGGTTGGTGGCGTTGATATAGGCCATCGCGACCTTCGTCAGGCGATCTTCTGCAGGCGCGAGCGCGTGCTCGCTGCCGCCGCCGAGACACCCCGAAATCGCCAGCGCGGCGGATGCCAGAATCCATCGAATTCTCATGATGAGCGGCTCCTTGGGGCACATCAAGCATTGCCCCGGCGCGAACGAACTTCATCCACGGATCCAAGCACTTTTGCGCGATCCCGTTTCGTGCCAGTGCAAAAGATACTCGGACCGCTTCCACGGCCGCCATTATACATCCAACGCATGTGAAAAACTACTCGAGATCAACTCGGTTCCACTAAGTCCATGCCTGGTGTACAATGCTCTCCATTCGTTACACGACACTCAAGGGCCTTTTCCCGTGTCACCTCCCCTGCCCTGCCACCGGCGGCCTATCGGCGTCGTTTGCTGGATGGCTTTTGCCATTATTCCCGCTGCGGTTTTGGCCCAACACACCGGCGCCGTGCAACCGCAAACCGCTGACCGCATCCGCATCGAAGTGCTGGGCGATTGGGGAGGTGGATCGCGGGAGAACGTGCAGGAGACGCTTCATTCGGCCGCCAGCCAGTTGCTGCAGTTTTGCCCTCGGCGGCGGCTGGGCGCGATCATCGTCCGCCACCATGAGAGCACGCCGATAACCCTCTACGAAAAAGGGCCCAAGGGGCAATACCAGGTGTTTCTGAACGCCCAGGGCAACTACTGGGGCCAATATGCCTACCAGTTCTCGCACGAGCTGACGCATATCCTCTGCAATTACGACCGCCGCAAGGAAGGCCGAAACCTCTGGTTCGAGGAGGCGCTTTGCGAGACGGCCTCACTGTTCACGATGCGAAAAATGGCAATCGCCTGGAAGACCGCTCCACCGTACGCGAACTGGGCCGATTTTGCCCCGCATCTCGACGAATATGTCAATGCCCTGCTGGCCAGCCGCGAGCGGCGGCTTCCGCCCGACCGCACCATGCCGCAGTGGTTCCGGGAACATGAAAACGCCTTGAGCGGCCAGCGGCATCTCACCAAAGACTCGCAATTGGTTGCGGCCTATCTGCTGGAGCTGTTCGAGGACGAGCCCAGCGGCTGGGAAAGCCTGGCCTGGATCAACCTCGGCCCCGGCGACGCGGACGCCGATTTCCATGGCTTCCTGGAGAGCTGGCGGAAGCGGACGCCGCCGCAGAATCAGGCGTTCATCAAGAAGATCCAGCTGCTGTTCGGCTTTGGAATGGCAAATCTGCGTTGACCGGCTAAGACAGATTTCGTAGGATTTTCGACCGGACTTAGGTCTTAGCACTTGCGCCTTGGCTCATGTTCTGTCGGAACTGCGCAAGCTGGTTCCGGCCTAATGCGATTAGCGCTGAAAGTTGGCCTTTGCGGTACGTTGCGATCCCATAATCCCGGTCCCATGATCCCAGTGCCAAGACCTAAGACCCAAGAGCTGAGATCTAAGAACACCCAGTCGCCCCCGCGGGATGCCGTCTCTTCACTGGGTAACGTGCTGGTCATCGGCCTCTGCGCCTACTTGGCGCTGGCGACCGTGCTTTCCGTGAGCCAGATGGGCTATTGGAACGCGGACTTCATAGCATATTCCACCATCGCGAGCCGCCTCCTCGCGGCCCCGCAGACATCGATCACCGGCTACTGGTCGCCGCTCTATTCCTGGTGCATCGCGCCGCTGATCGGCCTGGGAATGAACGACCTGCTGGCGGGCCGCCTGGTCCTCGTGGCAGGGGGAATCCTCTATCTCTTCGCCGTCTTCGCGCTGGTCCATCGATTTCATGGCGTCGATCCGCAGCGAAACCGCGTCATCACCATCGCCGTGATGACCGTCGCCGTGCTGCAGGCGGCGACGTGGTCTACCTGCCTGCTCGATCCCGACCTGTTGGCCGACGGACTGCTCTACTGCTACTTCTACGTTTTACTCGATCCACTGTTGCCGCACAGGCCCGCCGCCGCCTTGCTGGGCGGGGCGGCCGCGGGGTTGGCCTGCCTGGGCAAGGCCTTCATGTTCCCGTTCATCATGGGACATCTGCCGGTAGTCTTGCTGGTGCGGTGGTGGACCTCGCGCCGCCTCGGGCAGGATCACACGGCAGGCCTGTGGGCGTGGGCCGCAACCTGGGCCAGGTTCCTCGTCATGCTGACCCTCTTTGTCGCCCCCTGGGCTGCGGTCTTGACCACCCATTACGGAAAGTTGACATTCTCCACGGCCGGTCCTGCAAACCATGCCAACATGAGCCCCGCCGCCTTTGGCCGCGATGCCATGTGGAATCCCGGAATGGGGGCCGGCTTCATCATGGATCCGCACTACGGGCCCGACTGGTCGGCCCTGCAGGACTTCGAGCATCTCGTGCATCAACTGAAGGTGATCGTCTACAACGTCAACAACAGCATCTGGCATATTGCGCCCTGGGCGGCGTTTGCCGCAATCGCCGCAGTTCGGCGAGGCAAGGGGAAACGAGCGGCAGAACTTCCGCCAGTCGAACATGAGGGTCTTCCTACGGGCGGAAGCGTCGGGCAAGGTTTGCCCGGCCTCTGGTTCTGCGTCATTACCGTCGTCATGTATTGCGGCGGGTATTGCATGATCAACCTGGAGACTCGCTACATCGAGCCGGCCATCGCGCCGCTGGTCGGCTTGGGGGCCATGCTCGTCGTGTGCGCGGTGCCGCAACCGCGACGATCGACATGGTGGGTCGTGCCCGTGGTTTTGCTCGTTTCCTTTCAGGATATCAATCGCCTGGTGAACATCCCCTTGCACCATCCGCAATCGGGGCGGTTGGCGCCCTATTGCACGATCGTGGAGCAACTCCGCAAGACGGGGATCCTGCCCAATCAGTACGCCACGAGCCGCTGGGACCAGGGGTTGGCCGTTTCCTATGCCGCCAATGAGGTCAGCGATTATCTCGGTGCGCCGCTGCCCGATGTGGCCGCCAGCATGGCGGAGCAACTCGACGGCAGTCAAGCGGCGGTCTACCTCCGCTGGCGGTGGCCGGCCGGTTTTGTGCGAGAGGCCGACGCCCTGACGCCGTCGGCCGCCTGGAAGCTGGTGGAGACAATCCCGGACCCGGGAGCCGATCAGACCCTTGTCGACGTGTATATCCGCGCGGATTCGTTCGTTGGCAAACGACCGCCGGGAAGGTAAACTGGTATTGCGCCGGCAGAAAAGTGCGTCAGCCTTTCCTGGTTGACAAAAAGGACCTGTCAGCCTGGAAAGGCTGACGTATCCTCTTCTGCCGCGTTTCCAACGGGCTTCCTTTCCATCCATCCAGCGAGGTTTTGCCATGCGTTTTTCCACTCGACGTTTGACCCGCCGTGCCATGCTTCGCCACACGGTCGAAGCGGCGACTCTCACCTTGGGCAGTTCCCCTCTGACGCCTTTGTTTGCCGCGCCGGCCAGCCGCGGTTTTAAGATTGGGGCCTGCGATTGGTCGTTGGGGAAGCGCGGCGATCCCACGGCCTTGGACGTTGCCAAGATCATAGGTTTGGACGGCGTGCAGATCGATTTCGGCACGACCGCCAACCACATGCGGCTTCGCACGCCCGAGCATCAACGGGCCTATGCCGAGGCGATGCAACGCACCGGGTTGAAGGTTTCGTCGATGGCGTTGTGCGAATTGAACGACGTCCCGCTGAAGAGCGACCCCCGCGCGGCCATGTGGCTCGACCAGTGCCTCGACGTCTGCCATACGATGGGCCTGCCCGTCGTGCTGGTTGCGGCGTTCGGCAACGGCGACCTCGATATGTCGCGGACGGCGGAAATCGACCACTTTGTCAAGGCGCTTCGCGACGTGGCCCCCAGGGCCGAGAAGCTGGGCGTGACTTTGGGCCTGGAAAACTATCTCAGCGCGGACGACAACCTCAAGATCCTCGACCGCGTCGCATCTCCTCAAGTGAAGGTCTATTACGACGTCGGCAACTCCACCGACAAAGGCCGCGATGTCGCCAAGGAAATCCGCGCCTTGGGCAAATTGATCTGCGAATTCCACGCCAAGGACGGGCCGTACATGCTTGGCAAGGGCCGCATCGACTTCCGCAAGGTCCGCGCCGCCATGGACGACACGGGCTACAGCGGTTGGATCCAAATCGAAGCTGCGCAGCCGCACGGGCTGATCGCCGATTACACGACCGACACCAAGTATTTACGGGGCGTTTTCCCGGGGAAGGTGTAGCACTGGTCCCTTCTGCCGGAAGGGACTGATGTGCGCACCATTTTGGGAGCAAGTCAAGGCCGACATCCGCGACGCGTTGAAAACCATCGCCGCGGGGATGCCTGAAACGTGGGTATCCCGGCAATGGCAGAATCTCTAATGGTCCGTTTCACAAATGATAAAATGATTCTGACCCCGCCCGGCTCATCCTGGTTGGTGAACCAGAATAATGGCTGGACCGGTTAGTCCACAGCCGCCAATCTCCTTCACCAACCCGGATGACCGGGTGAGGTCGTAACATCGGACTTGCCTGGCCCGGCCGTTGTTTGTGAAACGAACTACTTCGCAACCATGTTAACGTTAACCGTTCGCATCGATTCGATTCGCGCTTTCCTGCCCGCACTTACCCTGCTGCTTCTTGCCGCCGGTGCCGGCTCCGCCGCCGATCGGACCGATACCATCCTCGTCGAGGCCGAGGCCTTCGACCACTATGGCGGCTGGGTCCTTGACCAGCAGTTCATGGACCAGATGGGCTCGCCCTATCTACTGGCGCATGGGCTGGGAGTGCCGGTGAAGGATGCGACGACGACGATTGAGGCGCCCAAAGCGGGGACCTGGCACGTCTTCGTGCGGACCCGCGATTGGGTCGCCACCTGGAACGCCTCGGGATCGCCCGGCCGCTTCCAACTCGCGGTGAACGGCAGGCCCCTGGCCACGGAATTCGGCACGGAAGGGGCCGCATGGCATTGGCAGTCGGGTGGGACGATCGAGCTGCCCGCGGGGAGAATTACGCTTTCCCTGCACGACTTGACGGGCTTCGAAGGGCGATGCGACGCGATCGTTTTCAGCCGTTCGCCCCAGCCGCCGCCCAATGCCGGCCGGGAGATGGACGATTTCCGCCGCCGGATGCTGGACATTCCCGAGAAACCAGACGAGGGCGGCCGCTACGACCTGGTGGTGGTGGGCGGCGGGATCGCCGGCATGTGCGCGGCGATGTCGGCCGCGCGGCTTGGGCTCACGGCGGCCCTGATCCAGGACCGACCCGTCCTCGGCGGCAACAACAGTTCGGAGGTCCGCGTCTGGCTCAACGGCGACACGAACTTCCCGCCTTATCCCCATATTGGCGACCTGGTCCGCGAGTTCGAGCAGCGACGGCGTCAAGAGATCGGCCCGGCGGAGAATTACGAGGATGCCCGACGGATCGCCGTTTTCCGCGCCGAGAAAAACATTCGCCTGATGCTCGAAGAGCGGGTCAACCAGGTCGAAACGCGTGGCGACCGCATTACGGCGGTCGTCGCACAGAACATCCGCACGGGCCGCCGCACCCGCGTATCCGGCCGTTGGTTCGCCGATTGCACGGGCGATGGCGCAGTCGGTTACCTGGCCAAGGCCGATTACGATATGACGGTCAAGGGACACCAGGGTGGCACGGATCTCTGGACGACCACCGACACCGCCAAGCCCTCGCCGTTTCCCCGCTGTCCATGGGCCTACGATTTCAGCCGTCGGCCGTTTCCGGATTACCCGGACCAGTGGGGCAAGTGGTTCTGGGAGACGGGCTTCGACCGCGACCCGATCGCCGACACGGAGCGGATGCGCGACAACAATCTTCGCGCCATGTATGGGGCCTGGGACGCCTTGAAGAACGTCCGCAAGCTCTATCCCAACCGCCGCTTGATCTGGGCCGCCTACGTGATGGGCAAGCGGGAGTCGCGCCGCTTGCTGGGCGACATCGTGCTTTCCCGCGATGATCTGCTGCAGAGCAAGGCGTACCCCGACGGCTGCGTGCCCACGAGTTGGTCGATCGACCTCCACCTGGCCGACCCGAAGTACTCGCGGGGTTTCGAGGACGATCCATTCCTGTCCTACGTCGCCAGCCACTACGAGGCCTACCGGCGACCCTACTGGATACCGTATCGCTGCCTTTATTCCCGCAATGTGCCGAATCTGTTCATGGCTGGCCGAGACATCAGCGTGACGCACGAGGCCCTGGGGACGACTCGCGTGCAGCGAACCACCGGCATGATGGGCGAGGTGGTGGGCATGGCGGCCTCGATCTGCAAGAGGTGCGGCATCGATCCGCGGGGCGTCTATGCGGATCATCCAGGCGACTTGAAGCAGTTGATGACGCGCGGCGTGGGGCGGTAGGTCACTACTCGCCGCTACGGCAACTGCATTTCAATCTCCGCATGTGCCGACAACAGTGTCTCGATCAGCGAGGCGTGCAAGTCCAGTCCGCGGAACCAGTTCAGCGGCGGGGCCACGTAGCCCTGCGGGGCCTCGGGCACGAGGCCGCCCTGCGGCTGGAACTCCTCCAGCTTCGTCGAGGTCCAGCGCGGCTCGCCCTCCGACCCAGGGGGCGTTCCGTCGCGGACGACGTACTGTCCGCCCAAGGGACAGACCAGCTTCACCGCCAAGAGGAATTCGGCCGCCTCGCGGCAGTCCTTCACCGGCACGTGCAGTTGCTGGTTCAGCGACTGCATCAAACGCACGTTGCCCAAGGCCGTCTCGCGCGTGCGGGCGTAACCCCAGTTGTTCAAGAACGGGGCAATCCGCGCGCCGGAGACGTCGTTAACATGCAAGCGGAACTGTGCCGGCTGCGTCGCCGGCTCGAAGTGCAGTTGCGGCGCGATCGCCGCCAGGACCTCGGGCTGAAACGAGAAGAGTACTAAGGGACCGTACTGCAAGCGAGTCAGGCCGATAACGTTCCGCTTATAGCCGTTGGCGTCGGTCTCGCCGGGAAACATCAACTCCAACAACCCCAGGAACCCCGGCTGGCCCTGATAGCCCAGGTAGCCCACGATGGCGTTGCGGAGCTTCAGCCAGGGCATGAAGCGGCCGTCGATCAGTTCGTTGGGCGGGGCCACGTCGCGCAAGCCCCCGAACATCCGCTGGTCCGGCAGGCTGGCCTCGAAACTCGCCATGTTGCCGGGCACCGCGGCAAGCTGGTCCTTGGCGATCGGGCCGACAAAGCGGGCGAGCATCTCCATCCGCTTGCGCTGCAGCGGCGTCACGCGGGCGTCGATCACGATCTGCTCCTGCTTGCCGGGCAGGGCCTTTCGCTTCAGTCCCACCAGCATCGGCTCCAGCGGGCCCCAGTTTTCGTGGGCATACTCCACGAAGCGGGCATAGCTCTCGGCCTCCGCCGCACTGACTTGCTGAACGGGCAGGTCGGGCACGGGAACGAAATAACCCCGGCGGCCCCGCAGCGAATCGCGAACCGCGCCATTTTCCAGCACGGCCCGGCTGCCATCGGCCCGCGGACCAAAGCCGGGCGGCAGCAAGCCGCCGATAACCAGGTCTTCGATCGTCTTGCCGGACATGCTTTCGGTGGCCGCGTTGAGCTTGGCCAGTTGCACGATTTCGATGTCGGTGGCGGCCTCGAGGCGGCGAAGCGATTCGATGCGGTAGGCGGGGCCGGTGAAATTACGGAAAAAGGCGTCGGAGAAATAGACGAAGACGGCATCGCCGCGATCCAGCGGCATCACACTACGGGCATGGCGGAAATCCCGCGAATTGCCCAGCGAGTTCTCGCCCTTAGCCGTTTGCAAGAAACGGGCCATCAGGGCCCGCGATGACGTCACGAAGTGGTAATCGCCGCTGACCCCGTAGAAGGAACGGATCGCGCCGTCGGACGAGTAAAGGTAGGAGACGTTCTGTCCCTCGATCTTGACCGTTTCCTCCTTGGCCTTCCCTGCCTTGATGCGGGCGGCTCGCGGCCCCGAGAGGCTGGAGCCCAGCATGATGCCGCTGCGGGCCTCGAAGATAAATCCGATCGCCGCGCCGTCCTGCATCAATAGATCGGTGCCCACCATCGCCACGTCGGAAATCACGGTGCCACCGAGCATCCGCGAAAGCTGCGTCTGCTCCAGCACGAGTTGATCCTGGATTCGCTGGTTCTTCCGGTCGTTCAGACCACGCATGGCGACGAGATTTTGCAGGTCGCCGCCCCAGGTGTCGAGCCGGTCCTGGAACCAGAGGAAGTTGTCGAAGCTGCCGAAGCGGATGTAGAAGAACTCGGCCGGCACGTGCCTTGCGATCGGCTCGATCTTGGGCTCCTGGGCCGGTTTGCCATCGGGGCCGGGCGGCTCCTGGGGAAACGCCAGCGGGGCGAGATCGGCGGCGGGCGGCACGGGTTGGTTGGCGGGAAGGGCAGCGGTGCTAAGGCCCAGCACGCGATCCCGTTCGATGGCCGTGCGAACGCCCTCGCTCCCGGCGAGCATGCCCAACTCCTGTTCGAACTGCCGATAGCCGGACATTTCCCGCTTCTCCGGCGGAAGCTTGAGGTTCAATCGCCGCGCGAGCGTGTTAACCAGATACGTTTCGACTTGGGGCGGGAAGTCAGGCTTTTGCTGGAGGAGGCGCCGCGGTGCGGCATAATCTCTCCACCAGGCCGCAAAGAGCCGCCGCTGGGCGGCGCGATTGGTCCGCGGTTGAACGACCAGCGGGATCGACTTTTTTGCCTGGAGAGTCAGTTCCAGCGGTTCCTCGCCGCGGAAGAGGAAATAAAGGGTCGTCCGCGGCGGACGGTTGAGTATGCCCCGCAGGATGCCGCCGACCTCTTGCCGGACGGGTCCGCCACTGGTCAAGGGACTGTCTTCGCCGAGAAACTCTTTCAAGGCGTTCGCCATGCCCGGGATGCGGATCGCCGGATAGAGCGCGCGGCCCGATTTTTCGCTAACGCCCACGCCTTCCAGGCCGAGCGGTTCAGGGAGCGCCTCGGGCGGTAGACTGATGGTAATAGCGCCTACGCCAAACGGATCGCCCGTGAACGCCTGCACCTCGATGGGACCCTGGGCGGCGGCGCGAGCACGCCAACAAGCCCAGCGCTAGGCTAGCGGAAAGAACGATATTGCGCCGGACGATGGCCCTCATATTCCACTCCTTGGTTTCGCGGAAAAAACCCGAAATTATGGTATTCCGCGAACACTTCGAATACAAGCCCCGCTCGTCGTCCCGGCTTTAGCCGGGTATTCCGATTGGACCCCGGACTACAAGTTCTCACCGGATTCCGGCTAAAGCCGGAACAACGAGTCCGGGCGCTCGCCCTGCTCAGAAGCTATACTGAAAACCGCCCACGGCGGCGATGCCGTTGCGAGGCTGGTACGCTTGGGCAAGATAGCCGCCATTTTCCAGGATCAGGATCGAGTAGACCTGCAGCGGCTTGGCGAAACGATAGGCCACCTTGGCCAGCGCGCGATGCTCCACGCGCTGGTCCGGCGCCGTGCCCGTGAAAAGCGGGTAGAAGTCGCCGTAGTCCAGGGTCGCGTTCCAAGGGCCGCCGGCGTAGTCGAGATTGACGTAGTAGCCCACGCCCGTGCAGGGCACCCCTTGTTGCCCAGAACTTACGTCGCGATAGTAGATGCTCCGGATCCAACTGATATACAAGGGATTGAAACCCGGACGGCCAAAGCCATACTGGTCGTAGATACACTCGGCGGAAAGTTGGAACGAGCCGCTTTTCCACATCATGTCAACGCCATAGTAATTGCTGAACTCCTTCTCGTTTTCGGAACCGACGCCACCACCCTTTTTGGCCGAGGCACCGAGGGCCCACGAGTCTGATTCGAGCCCCAAACGCGCGATCAGCGACTTGCTGGAGTTCGTGCCCTGGTTGTCCTCCGCATCGTCGGTGATGGCGATGTCGCCGACGAAATAGCCCGACTTGTAGTGCGCCAAGCCGCCCGTCTCTCGCCAGTCGATTACCTCCGTGCGGATGAAGGGGGCATCCATCCGCGAATTGGTATAGAGCGGAAAGTAGTAGCGGCCGAAAGGAGTCACGAACTTGCCGGCCTTGAAAGTCCAATCGCCATATGTGGTTACCAACGCCAGTTGCGAAATCTCGAACGTATTCACCTGAAAATTGGCGGCATACGATCGCCGCTCCAGGTCGGTGGCCAGTTGGTTTGTGTCGTAGGGTTCGTTGATGTAGAACTCGCTGTCGATGAGGAATTCAAAATCACCGCATCGCTGCCGCAGTCGCGGGGCGATGATGCCCTCGGCGCCAAAATTGTCTTCCATGCCCGACCAGGCGATCCGTTGGTCGTTCTCATAGTAGGCGCGGACTACGCCGGTCACTTCCAGGTGATCGAGCAGCCGGTAAGCCGAATTGCTGCCTGTAGGCAAGAGTGACTGACCATCCGCCGGACTAATGTCGGCTGTCGGAGAAACCTCCTGACCGATCGGAGGAAGCGGCGGCGATGGTCGGGCGTCGCCAAATTGCCCGGGCAGGATCGTGCCCGGCGGAGGGCCGCTGGGCGGCGGATATGGCGGCAAGGCGGGAGAAGTCGGGCCGTACGTTGGTGTCGTTGGACCGTACTGCGGTCCCGCTGGACCGTTGGGCGGCGCTGTCAGGCCGGGGGGCGGTCCCGCTGGGCCTGGAAGCGGTCCGGTTGACGACCCAAGTGACGGTCCGTTGAAGACAGGCTCTGTCCCCGGCGATACCGATCCGCTGGGACCGGGCGCGTCGGACGGTTCGCGCGCGAGCCGAGCAAACGGATCGACTGGCGGCGGCTGAGCGCTCCACTGGGCTCGTGCAAGGCCGGTGAAAAGCCAGAACATCGTGAAAGCCAACGGCGCAGCGTTCACGTGACATCTTGAAAATGTCCCTTGCAATCGAATCAGAAGCGATCGAGCTGGCCGGCCAAACGCCACGGTCATTATCAAAAGATGTCCGAAGTATAGAGCCGTTTTCGGCTTCCTTGGCGACGGATTCCGCGAAAAAATCACCCCAGTCGGAAAGTCTACTAAACTCTCCACAATTAGCAAGGTCAGAACGTCCGCAGCCGGAGAACCCACCCCAATGCAGGGTTGACAGCTCCCCCGCTCTTGGGTAGAAAGTTAAGGGGCGTGCGCAGAGAATGAGTATTCGCCCCTAAGATATCATTTTTTGAGACGCTTCGGCTTTCCCCCAGTCGGAGGATTCATGCTCCGCTCAAGACTATCGGTGATCGTCTCTCTTTTCAGCCTTCTGGTTGCCGTGGGGAGCGTTGTAATGCTGTTTTGGGCGTCGAAGGTGGGGTTGTCGGCCAATTCCCGTTTGGCCGCCGCGACGGATTACGAGCCCCGTGCGGCCGCGACGGAAACCCCCCTGCCAATTGACCCGGCCACAGTTCAATACAAGCAAATTGCACAGATTGCAATCGACCTGGGGAAGGTTGTGGCCATGGCCGTCGATGCCGACGACCACATCTACGTGGCCGGGGATAAATCGCTTTGCCGGGTCTCCACCGATGGGACCTTCGAGACGCGGATCGCGTTGACTTCTGAGCCTACCTGCCTGACAGTGTCCAACCGGCACCATATCGAGCCCGGGCGAATCTACGTCGGTTTTATCGATCATGTCGAAAAATTTGAAGCGGACGGCAGTCCGGGTGGCGTCCTGGGACAGGGATTGGGTGACACCGCCCGCTGCACGTCGATTTCCACCAGTGAGACCTATGTTTTCATTGCCGACGCGGGGCAGAGCGTCATTCAACGATTTGATTGGTCAGGCAAGCTTTTAGAGCCGATCGGCGCATCGACTTCCGGTCGTTTCACCTCGGTGGTCAATGGCAACATCGCCCCTTTCGATGTGGTTGTGGGACATGACGATTTGGTCTATGTGGGGAATCGCCGCGACCATCGAGTGGAAGGCTTTAACTTCTTGGGTGATTTGGAGCAGCACTGGGGACAGGGCGGGCCGGCCATGGAGGATTTTGCCGGCGCGAGTAATCCTGCACATTTGACGATTATGCCCGATGGTCGCTTTGTGACGGCGGAAGAGAACCCGTTGCGAGTCAAGGTCTACGCTCGATCGAGCGGTGATATAACCAAAATGGACTTGAAGTGCGTGGTCTGCGGCCCCGAAGACACGCGTTCGGTTACGGCCCTCGCGACAGACAGCCACGGCCGGATCCTCGTTCTCGACGGAAAAGCCCGATGTATACGGGTCTTCGAAGCAAAGAATAGATGAACGACTAGCGACCGGAAATGCGGCGGTCCACTTTTCCCAGCCAATCAAATCCCCAACTTTGCCTTTGCTTCTTGATTCGCCGGCATCCATCCTTCACCTCTCACCGTTCATCACTCATCTTTCATCCCCTCCTCGCTGGTTTTCTCCGTCTACCCGAGCGACCGTAAGCTATTCTTTAAGCGGTATTTTCTCTCCGCGGTTCCCACGTCGCCCACGGCCTTGCCTTTATAACCACCATGTCGCAGCAATTCGCCGCTATTACTTCGGTGCCGGCCATAGCCGTTCCGCCGACGAGCCATGGCGCTGCTGCGGTGAGAGTTCTGCACGTCATCAACGGCGAGCATTATGCCGGGGCCGAGCGCGTGCAAGACCTTCTCGGCCAGCGACTTGCCGATTTTGGTTATCGGACCGGATTCGCCTGCCTCAAACGCGGTCAATTTGCCGCCATGCACCAATGCGCGGACGCCCCGTTCTATGACATGGCGATGCAAAATCGCTTCGACCTTTGGCCCGTCTGGCGTTTGGCCCGTATCGTCCGCGACGAAGGCTACCGGCTGATCCATAGCCACACGGCCCGCTCGGCCCTGATCGGACGTCTAGCTTCGCTGGCGACGGGCGTGCCGCTGGTGCACCATATCCACAGCCCGACCCCGCTGGATACCACCAACCGCGTCCGTAATTGGATCAATTGCCGGACCGAGCGGATGGTCTTGCCTTATGCGAAGGCCCTGATTGCGGTGTCGGAGGCGGTCGGCGATTACGTCCGCCAGCAGGGGTTTGGCGTCTTCGTGGTTCCCAACGGCGTGCCGGCGCGGCGCGGTGCCGCCCCGCAGTCCAGCCAAGGTCGATTGGACGCTTGGCGCGATCGCGCTGTTCCGCCCGCGCAAAGGCCTGGAGGTGCTGCTGGAAGCGTTGGCGAAGCTTCGCGACCTGGGGTTGCCGGTGAGACTTCGCGCCGTAGGTAGTTTCGAGAGCCCGGAGTACGAGACCCGCATCAGGCAACTGGCTACACACTACCATCTGGATTCCGCCATCGATTGGGTCGGATTCGCGCGGGACATCGATCGCGAACTGGCCTGTATGGACATCTTCGTTCTGCCCAGCCTGTTCGGCGAGGGGCTGCCCATGGTCGTATTGGAGGCGATGTCGGCTGGGCTGCCAGTAGTAGCCAGTGCGGTGCCGGGCGTGCCGGAGGCGGTGCGCGACGGCCGGGAAGGCCTGCTGGTTGAACCGGCGAATGCCGCGGCCATGTCGGCAGCGATCGCACGGATGGTGTCCGGCGCCGTCTCCTGCACCGAGTTGGGCTCGGGGGCCCTGATTCGGCACGCCGAATGTTTTTCCGACGCCCGTATGGCGGCCGACGTGGCCCGCATATATGATAAAGTGCTGTCGGAGGAATAGTGATCGCGGGCACGGAGGCATCTTATGAGTTGGTCTGGTTTCCCCGGTGATTTGCGGCAAACCCGTGTCTATCCGCTGGCCCAGCGGCGGAGCCTGAGCAGAGTGGAGGAGGTCCTTGTCGATCCAGCCACCGCACCCCAACCGCTGGACGGGCCCTCGTCGGCCGCGTTGGACGAGATGGCGGCCAAGATTCGCACCGCCCGTCAGCGCGGTGCGGCCGTGATGCTGATCTACGGCGCGCACCTGGTAAAAAACGGGGCCGCGCGGATCGTCAACGCCTTGCTGGCCGAGGGTTGGCTCACCCACCTGGCCACCAACGGGGCGGGCACCATTCACGACTGGGAGTTCGCTTGGCTGGGCCGCTCGACGGAGAGCGTCCGAGATGGCGTGGCCCACGGACGCTTCGGCACGTGGGACGAAACCGGCCGCAACATCCACGTCGCCCTCCTGGCAGGCGGCGTCGAGGAGAACGGCTACGGCCGAGCCGTGGGCCGATTCATCGAGGAGGATGGCGCCGCACTGCCCGAGCCGGCCGCACTGGCAGAGGCAATCCGCTGCGAGCCGGACCATCCCCTTACAGCAGCTCGGGCCGAATTGCTTTCAGCGATGCGGGAGTATGGCCTTCCTGCTGGACGCTGTTTTGTGCCGCACCGCCGGAAGGATACGTCGATCCTCGCCGCCGCATATCGCCACGGCGTGCCGATGAGCGTTCACCCCGGCATCGGCTACGACATCATCGCCACGCATCCGATGTTCAACGGCGCGGCGATCGGCCGGGCCGCGCAGCGCGACTTTTCCCTTTTCACAAACGCGGTGGAACTTCTCGACGGGGGCGTCGTCCTTTCGGTGGGCTCGGCCATCATGGGCCCGCAGGTCTTCGAGAAGAGCCTGAGCTGCGTCAACAATTTTCGCCTTCAGGCGGGAAGGCCGATTGTCGCCGGCCACACGATCTACGTGGTAGACCTCCAGGACGGCGGCGGCTGGGACTGGTCCGCGGGGGAACCGCCCAAGACCAGTGCGGCCTACTATCTCCGCTTCTGCAAGAGCTATTCCCGCATGGGCGGCCTCATGCGGTATGTGCAATGCGACAATCTCGCGATGATCCACCATCTGCACCATCGGCTGACAGGCGACGCGTGAATATCCGCCAAGGATACGATTCGAAATAACTTCCGCATTTAATGCCACTGGCTTGCCCAGTGGATATTTACGCTCGTTGCTACACTCCGAGGGCCTCCCACCACCGCGCCGCTCCCCGTTCTCCAGCGACGGCGCAGCCGTCGCTGGAGAACGGGGAGCGAAAAATGGGGCGAGTCCCGAGTGTAGCAATGAGCGTGATGCTCCACCGCACCCAGAGGGTACCCGGCCGGTGGCATCCAACCATCAAATCAGGAAGTTGTTTTTACCAGATCCTAAGATTCGGCCGGAGAGTAGCTTCCGTGTTTTGGCAAAAAACGATTCCCGGGAAGTTCAACGTCCAATGCCTCGCACACAGCGGAAGCCGAAGTCGTCGCTGGCCACGCAGGCATCAGCGAAGCCCGGTTCGTCGCAATTCCGCGCCGCGCTGGTGCAACTCGCAGCCGAGCTCAGGAACCCGCCGCCCCGCAGCGACTTCTTCTCGCCCCGGTCGGGACCACGGGGATTGTCGGACGGACTGTTCTCATAATAATCAACCTGATACCAATCGTTGCACCATTCCCAGACGTTGCCCGCCATGTCGCACAGTCCGAAGGCGTTCGGTCGCCAATGACCCACGGGGTGCGTCGTGCGCTCGGCGTTCTCTTTGAACCACGCGTGGCCCTTCAGCCCGCGCGGATCGTCGCCGAAATAGTAGGCTTGGCTCGTTCCACCCCGGCAGGCGTATTCCCACTCGGCCTCGGTAGGCAAGCGATAGCCGTCGAAAGTAAAATCGCACGCACCGGTCTTCAGATCATAACAGGGATGCAGATGATCGGCCTGGGAACGGGCGTTGCAGAAGGCGATCGCCTCCCGCCATCTCACCCGCTCCACGGGATTCTTGGGTCCCTGATGCCGCGACGGATTCTTGCCGGTCAGCCTCTCATAGAGTTCCTGCGTGACCTCGAACTTGTCCATGTAGAAGGCGGCAACGGAGATCTTGTGGACGGGGATCGTGTCGTCGCCGTGTTCATCGCCCATAAGGAATTCGCCAGCCGGGATGCGGACCATGGGCACACCGCCCAACTCAGTGACTTCTTTGGCAGCATCTTCGCTGGTTTGGTTATTGTCGGCGGAGCCGCCCGATTGTCGCCCGCAACCCCATGCGAACGCCGAAAAGAGGACAAGAGCGGTTAGTAGGCGGCCTGGTGGGCAGGGCCATGATTGATGAAAAAACCTGAAAAGCATTCGCCGATTTTGCTTTCTAAAACGTGTTGCCTGGATCCGACTTGGGCACAAAGCGCCGCGCGGGTTCCCACCATGTCGGCTTGCGGAGCAATTGCCGGGCCTTGAGGATGATCTCCTCGGCCATGCGGCATGTTGGGGCGACTGCGCCGATCCGAGCCGCCTGCTCGGTGAGGCGAATCACGCGGATGCTCAAGTCACGGGCCAAATCGTCTTGCGTGCCGGCCACATTGCGGCATTGCCCCGCCAACTTGCCGTAGGTCTTGGCGTTTTCGGCACGAACTTCGTCGGCCGCCTTTTTCATTTCGCCCGTCCATTGCTGCACGGTCTCCAAGGGCACGCTGGGCAATTCCTGCCCGGCGATTTCGTAGATCTCCCGCAGCGGCCGATGCAACTCGGCGACACTCGCGGCAAGTTCCGGTCGCGCCTTGGCCTCGTCGGCCAGCGTCGCGTCCAGGTCACGGGCAAAGGCGGCAAAGTCCTGATCGCGGCGGCGAATCATGCCGATGAAGGCCGACACGTCGTCGCACCAGCGGGCGATCTGGTCCCTCCGGGCAGCCTCCTGCCCCTTGTCGAACCAAGACTGCATGGTGTTGGTCATCGCACAAACGGCCAGTCGATGGTCCAGCAACGTTTGCTCGACGGCCCCTTCGGGATCGAGGATTCGATCGGCCTCCTTCTTGCCCAAAGCTCGCGCCATGACCTCGGCGGGCGTGAGGATCGATGCCTCGGGCCGGTCCGGATGCGGTTCAAGGCAGTAGATCAGCAATTCGCCCTTGGGCCGGAATTCCTTCTCGAAATGGACCACCGTGCGGTCGCCGTCGAACCGCACCGGGTACTGGTACCAGCCGCGAATATAGCGGCCCCAAATCTTGCGGGGCTTGTCGACGAAGTAGAACGGCCAATCGTATTCGTCGGAAGTGATGAAGAACCGTCCGATCCACTTGGCCTCGAAGGGCCGCTTCCAGGCGATCGTTGTGTCCTTTTCCAGGTAGTTGCGCTTCAGCGACTCGGCGTGCCAGATGCCCGGTTTCGCCTGGAAGGAGAGATAAAAGCTCTTGCCGTCTGTGTCGAAGGCCAATCCGTCAATCCACTTCGGTTCTCTCCGCGGTTCAAGGTTCAGCGTGGCTGCTTGCCGCCCCGACGGCCAGACGCCCACCGCCATGCTGTCCTCACCGTCGGCGAGCCCCACAAGCATGTTCAGGGCCGGAATGTGCAGGCCATCCATGCCGGGAAACGACGTTGGGTCGTAGACAATATCGGTGCTGGCTAGCGAAGGGAGCATGGCATAGCGCCACTTCAGGCCGCGGAGGAACAACTGCCGGGCCTTGCCGGGCTTGAATTCGAAGACGCCGCGATCGTCGGCCATGAGGGTAAACTCCACCTCGCCGGCCTTGGAGCGGACCTCGATGCCATGCCGCGACGGGTTTCCACTTTCAACCGGTTGGCAGACTTCGAACCGCTTAACCGACGTAAAGCCGGCCTCGACCCGCTTTTTCATTTGACCGCCCTGCCCTGTTGAAATCGCGATACGGCCGTTTTCGGCATCCACGGCTGCCACCTGGGATCCCGATTCGAATGTGAGCGGCTTAGTTGGGGCCGCGTCGGCGGTCGCCCCGCGCCCCATCGACGCCACGCCGACCGCTACCGCCAGGGCAATCTCAAGAGCAGGAAAATGCTTATGATGCATAATAGTTTCCTTTCACAAATCTCTTCAACTCAGCAACTGCGGCCGCTCGCTGAGAACCTTCAGAATCAATTCCCCGAAGGCCGTATTAGCCCAGGCGAACCACGAACGGGTGAATCGCCGGGCGTCGTCCTTATGAAATGCCTCGTGCATGAAACCGGTGCCCGCATGCGTCCGTCGCAACGTGTCGAGGCAAAGGCGGATTTCCGCGTCGTCAGTGCTCGTGGCCGCGCGGAGGATAATTCCCAGCGGCCAGATCATGTCCGGTCCGGCGTGCGGACCACCCGGCCCTTCCGCGGCGCGGCCCTTGAAGTAATAGGGGTTGGCGTCCGAGAGCAGCATCCGCCGCGTGTTCTGGTAGACGGGATCGGTTCTGTTGACCCCGCCGTAATACGGTAGCGAGAGCAGGCCGGGCACGTTGCTGTCATCCACGCAGTAGGAATTGCCGTAACCATCGACCTCGTAAGCGTAGATCTTGCCAAAGGGCGGTCGCTGGACGATGGCATACTGCTTGAGTGCCGCCTCGACTTCCTCAGCCAGGGCACGGCACGAAGCGGCCGTTTCCGGGTCACCGTGTACGGTCTCCAGCATTTCTGCGGCCTGCCGCATGCTGACCACGGCAAAGAAGTTCGCCGGAACCAGGAAGGGAAACACGGTGGAATCGTCGCTGGGGCGAAACATCGAGCAGATCAGGCCGACCGGCCGGATCGGCCGACCGTAGCCGGAGCCCGGCAGGCTGTCGGTGGGCGTGTTTGTCCGCCGCTGGAAATGATAGGGGCCCCGCCCTTTCTTCCGCTGCTGCTCGTGAAACGTCTGCAACGTCAGGGCGATCGACTTTTGCCAGGTCGCATCCAAGGGCGAGCTGTCTCCGCTGGTCTTCCAGTAGTGGTAGGCCAGGCGGATGGGAAAGCAAAGCGAGTCGACTTCCCACTTCCGCTCGTGCACGCCCGGCTTCATATCGGTCATATCGTCTTTCCAATCGCTCACCCGGTTCTCGTCCTTGTAGAAGGCGTTGGCATAGGGATCCTTGATGATCGACCTGCTCTGCCGATGGATCACGCCGGCGACCAGTTGCCGCAGGGCGTCGTCATCCTTCATCAGCGGCAGGTAGGGCCAGACCTGGGCCGTGCTGTCGCGAAGCCACATGGCGTCGATGTCGCCGGTGATGACGTACGTGTCAGGCTGCCCGTGGCTGCGGTTGAAGTCGACGGTCGTATCGAGGGTGTTGGGGAAGCAGTTCTCGAACATCCAGGCCAATTCCGGATTGCCGACCTCCGCCTTGACCTTGCGAACGACAGCTTCGACGGCTTCGCTCTTGAAGCGGCGTCGCGACGGAGGAGTTCGCACCGTCGGGAAACTGGCGGCCGCAACCGCCTGAGCGGAGCCGCCGAGAACCCCGACAGCAACGAGGGACGAAGATGTGCCAAGGAATTGTCTGCGATTCATGATGGAAAAGGAAACCGGAGGGACCAATTATTGGAGGGTGGAACCTCAATATTAACCGGCGGTCGTCGGTGCGTCAATTTACGCAGCGATTGGAAGCCCGTTTCACAAATATGCCATCAAGACTCGCAGCGTTAGCGCGAATGCCTCGCTTGCTGCTTGGAGAAATAACTTCCGGGTTCACAGTGGGGGCGCCTGGTGGCTGAACTTGCGAAGCCCCATCTCTCCCGGCGTCCGCTGGGGCTTCGCAAGTTCCGCCGCCAGTCACCCCCCCTGCCCTGTCGCAGAAGGCATTCTCCCCGAATCCTTGAGCTTTGGCTTACTTCGCCAGTTCCGCCTCGATGATCTTGACGATAGCCGGATCGTCCGGCTTCACGGTCGGGGCGAAGCGGGCGACGACCTGACCATCGCGGCCAACGATGAACTTCTCAAAGTTCCAGGTGACCTTGCCCGGCCCTTTAGGCTTCGCATCCAAGGCCGTGAGGTACTTGTAGAGGTCGCACGCCCCATCGCCGTTGACCTCAATCTTGGTGAACAGCGGGAAACTCACGCCATACTTGGCGGTGCAGAACTGCTGGATCTCGGCGGCCGTTCCCGGTTCCTGCTGGCGAAATTGGTTGCAGGGAAAGCCAAGGATCACCAGCCCGTCCTTGTTGTGCTTCTCGTACAGGGCCTGGAGCTGTTGGTATTGCGGCGTCAGCCCGCACTTGCTGGCCACGTTGACGACGAGGATGACCTTGCCCAAGTACTGGCTGAGGTCGACTTCCTTGCCATCGAGCGATTTCATCTTGAAGTTCAAGGCGGCTGGCGTTTTGGCCGCGACGGATATGGCCGGCACAGCAAGAATTCCGGCGACGAGGGCCGCTGAGGTCAATCGGGACATAATCGGTATCTCCTGAGGTGGGGGTAGGTGGCTTTTTCCGGCCAATTATATGCGGCGTTCCGGGTGGGGCAAGCAACCGGGAGTCGCCCAGTTGGAGTTCCGCCTTCAGGCGGTATTTCGCCGGCAAAGAAGCTAATCCGATGACCCCACCGATTCACCGCCGGCGCGGGTTCCCAAGGGCCGACCAGGCCTTTGCGTCGATCGATTGCTGCAGGAAGTGCTGCGAGCCGTCGGCAAAGACGAAGTCGGATATGGAAGCCCGCGAGGCCCGCGCAGACGACGTGGTCGAGGCACCCGACTCGTCCAATCGCCTCGCGGCGCGATCGGCAGGGAGTTGGTCCCCCCCAAGCTCCTAGGGCTTTGACACGCCACCCTCGCCCGACTGTTTGTCCCTTGGAATCTTTTCTGCAGAGCCACCTGTCGGTATGGAAGACGGTGGGTTCCCGATCCCGGGGCTCACGGTCCCGGTGGTCCCCCCTGCGCCGGGGATCCCTGCCCCAGGGCCGTTGACGGAGACGGCAGGCTTACGAGGGTCCCTATCCTGGACATTGGTGTTTTCGCCGGAAGTCGGATTGACAGCGGGCTTTTCTGGTACGGCACCGGTTGCGGGAACGGAACCGGAACCAGTGTCCCACCATTCCGTCCTGGGACCAGCCGCCGATGAACGCGACGGAATTTCGTATAAAAATCGTGTCCGACGTGCAGCACTCGTCCTTACCGGCTCTGTTCCCCATCCCAATCCCTGGGCATCGCGCAACAGTTGCTCCATGCGGAAGTGGACGATCTCATCCTGGTTCCGGCGGCGGAGCTCCAATTGCTGGCGCAACTTCTTTACCTCGTTCTCAAGTTGATCGATCTCCTTTTCGTGCGCGGCGAGGCGCGACTGAAACTCCGCTTTCAAGGCCGCTTGCAGCATGTGTTGAATTTTCGCGCGATCCGCCGCGCTATTCGCTGCCTGCTTCCATTTCTCGATCAGGTCGTCGATTGCTGGCGCGAATTCAAGAACGGCCACGCGTGAAGTAAGTGCATTCATGATCAAACTACCTTCTGTTCGACCCGATTCCGCCGCCGGCTGCGAACCGGGTTGGCCTGGCAATTCCCGGATGGAATAGTCGTTCGGTGATTGTTGGGCCCAAACGGCAGTCACGAGGATCGCCAGGGAAACCGACGCTGCAACGGCGAGCACTTTTCGTCTCATGGAAACTCTCCTGAAAAAAGGTGGATGGAAATGCCAGATGTCGGCTACCGCATCGAACGGTCGATCCGCTGGCCCAGATCGTCAATTTGTTGGTGAAGCCCCAAAACGGCCGCCTGCCATTGCCGCTCGTCCACGTCGGACGCCGACGGGCACCACTGGCTGCTGAGTTGCGACATCCGCTGCCGCACGTCCTCGCAGCTCTTTTGCAAGGCCCGTTCGTCGAGGCTTGCCTCGACGACACTGTCAGGGTCGTTCACCAGACCCTGGTCGGCGGCAGTGTTCGTACGCGCAGTCTTGGATTCACTCGTCGACCGCCATCGCCAGCCGGCCAGGCTCAGGCCGAGGACGGCGACGGCAACCGCTGCGATGGCCACGATTCGGCAAAGCTCCTTCGCGCGGCGATTCGGGCCCGCGGTCCGGCGGGGCGCGGGCAAAACCGTCGGTTGTTGGACGTGGGCCAGCCAGCGGCCCAACAGTTCGGCGACCTCGGCGGCGGATTGGAAGCGGTCGGCAGGGTCCTTTGCCTGTAGTTTTGCTATGATCTCGCAGAGCCAGACGGGAGTGGCCGGCGCGAGTTGCCGAATGGCTGTGGGCACGGCCTCCGAAATGCGGTGCAGGACCCCAAAGGCCGTTTGCGCGAAACGGCGGCCGACCCACGCACATTGTGTAGAGCACGCTGCCCAGGCTGAACAGGTCGCTGCGACAGTCCAGCGGCTCACCCCGCGCCTGTTCGGGCGACATGTAGAGCGGCGTCCCTGCAATTACGCCCGACCGGGTCAGGCTGGCATCGTCGGCCGCTCGGGCCAGACCGAAATCGGTAATCGTCACCCGTTCCACACCCTTGTCCAGCAGGATGTTGGCCGGCTTGATGTCGCGGTGGACGAGCCCTTGGGCGTGCGCCGCCTCCAGTCCCGAGGCAATCTGCATCCCGATCCTCAGGATCTGGTTGATTTGCATCGGCCCGCGCTCATCCAGTCGCTTCTGCAGCGACTCGCCGGCCATGTAGGGCATGACCAGGTAGGGCAAGTCCTTGGCCTCGGCCACGCGATGAATCGCCACGACGTTCTCGTGCAGCACGGCCGCGGCCGCGCGGGCCTCGCGGTCGAACCTGGCCCTTGCCGCCCCGCTACTGGCTAGATGCGGCACGAGCAATTTGACGGCCACGTAACGATCCAACGCCGGCTCGAAACCCTTGAGCACCACGCCCATGCCGCCAAAGCCGATAATGCCCACGATCTCGTATCCATCAAACCGGCCGAGCATCCGCGGGTCGTCCGTTGGATCGAAATAATCGGTAATCCGCAAGGCGCTCGGCTTCTCATCCGATGCCAGCGCGCCGGACACGGCAAAGGCCGTCAGTACCGAAGCCCCGCTTTCCTCGTCGAAGGCATCGCTGCGGAGGTGAACCGCCGCCTCTTGCCAATAGGCCGGGCCGGCGGCCGTCGTCTGAAGGCGATCGCGGCAGGCCGCACAGGCCTCGAGGTGCTGCTCGATCCGCGATTGCTCTTCGATGGTGAGTCGGCCGTCGAGCAGTTCCTCGATCCGCTCCCTATCGCAGCATGAACTAGATTTAGGCATCGTTTATTCCCTCGAGTCAACGCAATTCAGCTGGATTTCTTCCCTCAGCCGGCGCATCACGCGGCTCCGCGCGGCGTAGATCGCTCCGGGGCTTTTTCCCAGCACGCGTCCGGTCTCCGGGACGCTCATCCCATCGACCGTCGTGAGCCAGAATGCCTCCCAGGTACCGTCGCGGAACTCCGGCATGATCCGCTCGGCAGCCCAGCGGAAGAGACTGCGGCGGTATTCGCGTTGAAGCTCCTGCTGAGTGTCGTGATCGGGCTCGGGATGTTTCTCTAAGAGTTCGCGGATCGCGCTGCCTCCCACGGGTGCGTCGGGCGGCCGGCGGGTCAGGACATTGATGATTGCATTCTGGGCGATTCTGGCCAACCAGTAGCGAAACCGCCCTTTGGCGGGGTCGACCCGCCAGTTTCCAATGGCCTTTTGGATAGCGATCACGACCCGCTGCGACAGATCGTCGGCGTCGGCATGCTGGAGCCCTCGCATCCGCGCAAGCCGATATACCACAGGGCGATAGATTGCCACGAATTCACGCCACGCGTCTTCGTCGTGGGGGTTTTGAATTCGAACCAGCAGGCTGGTTTGGGTTTCAGGAAACTCGAGCATGCGAACTCCTCCCAACAAGAAAAACCCCGGCGGCTCGAATATCTGACAGATAGTGGAAGAATAGACGGCAAATTCTGCGGGGCAAGCGCCAAATGAGTGATGGGGGCACTAATGTCAATTCAAACCGTAAACGATTCTGGTTGCTTCGCAATCTGACCCCACCTACGGCCTCCATGGCCTGCGACAAAGCGTGTGCATATCATAATGTGTCGCCTGAAAAATCTCTCCCTCAAGGATCACTCGCATGTCTTCTTTCCCCCTCGCTCGCACGCTTTCTGCCCTCCCCGTCTCTCGCCGCGACTTTTTCAAAGCGACCGGCGCCGCCACGGTGCTGGCCGGCGTTTCCGCATCACCGCTGGCCGTTATTGCCGCGCCTGCCCAAAAACCATCGTCCGAGTCGCTGGTGAAAATCCTCTTCGACTCGCTCACCGAGGGGCAGCGGAAGCAGGTCTGCTTTTCCTGGGATCACCAGGCCGCGGAGCGGGGTCTGCTGCGGAGTCGAATCGCGGCCAATTGGCACGTCACCGAGCCAGTAATTGACGGCGAGTTCTACACGGCCGACCAGCAGCGGCTGATACGAGAGATTTTTCTCGGTCTCGTCCAGCCCGATTGGGTGGCGAGGCTTGACCGGCAGTTGAAAGACGACGAAGGGGGCTTCGGCAAGCAGAGCGTGGCCATCTTCGGTTCGCCCCACGGCGAGAAGTTCGAGTTTGTTCTCAGCGGTCGGCACATCACCTTGCGGTGCGACGGGCATTCAGCAGAGCACGTTGCCTTCGGCGGCCCAATTGTCTACGGCCACGCGGCCAGTGGCTTCCATGAGAAGCCAGGTCACCCGAACAATGTCTTCTGGCCGCAAGCCGTGGCCGCCAACGGCGTTTTCAAGATCCTCGATGGCAAGCAACGGGCAGAGGCCCTCATCAAGACGCCACCCGCCGAAAACGCCGTTGACTTCCAGGGGCGTTCCGGCAAGTTGCCGGGCATCGCCGTGAAAGACCTTTCGGCCGACCAGAAGGCCCACGTCCAGGGTGTGCTGGCAACACTCATTGAGCCTTATCGCCAGTCGGACCGCGATTGTGTCGTCGCCTGTCTGAAGGCCCAAGGCGGCCTGGACGAGTGCCACCTGGCGTTCTACGATCAGGGGCACCTTCGTCCCGGCGAGTACGACATCTGGCGTCTGGAAGGACCGGCTTTCGTCTGGCATTTCCGCGGCTTGCCGCACGTGCACACCTGGGTCAACGTGGCCGATGACCCAGGTGTGAGATTGAATGCCGAAGGATAACCGGCGGTCAACGTAGGCCGGAACAAGCTTGTGCAGTTACGGCAATGATATTGATCGCCACTGCACGGCGTACTTGCCGGAACTGCGCAAGCTTGTTCCGGCCTGCGCGAGGATCTTTCACGCTGCGGTGGTGTGTGTGCCACCCCTTGCGTCCGAGACACTACACTAGGTAGTCCACGGCGCCCGCGCCGGTCGCACCCTCAGCCCGTTCGCTTCGTCGTCGCCGATGAATTCTTCCTTGGCCGGGTCGAACTTGAGCTTGCGGTTGAGAATCCACGCGAGCGCGGCGGCGTGGCAGGCGATGTGCGAATGCCGCATGACCTGGGAGTTGGCCGCCGGCTTGCCGCGAGTGCGGATGCAATCGAAAAAGTCCCGCGTGTGGGCGGCTACGTCCAGCCCGTTGTGCCGCTTGCTCACGGCGGCCTGGACCTCGGGCTTGAGCGACGCCGGAAAGACCTCGATGCCGCCGCTGTCTCCCGTTTCCACCCAGCCTTCGTCTCCCACAAACCGCACCGGGCAGGTCCCAAGCGACTGCACCCAGCCGGGCCGCTGGCCGAAGGGAGTTTCCAGGCAGTCCAGCACGAGTTTTACGCCGTTGGCATAGCGGGCATTGATCGTCTTCCTGCCAGGTTCGTACTCGGTCGGCATGGTTTCGTCGGCCCCGATTGCCCATTGACAGAGATCGACCGTGTGCGCGCCCCAGTCCAAAAGCCGGGCCCCGGAGTCAAAATCCCAAAACCCGCGCCAATTTCCGGCGACGTAGGCATGGTTGTACTGCCGCCAAGGGGCCGGGCCGAGCCAAAGATCCCAATCGACGACGTCGCGGGGCGGCGTGGGCTCGCCGGGTAGCCACGCCGTTTCGATTGAGGGGGTATAGACGGAGGCCACGAGCGTATGAATCTTGCCCAATTTCCCGCTCTTGGCCAGGTGAACGGCCGCCTGAAAGTTGGCCCCGTTCCGCCGCTGGGTGCCTGCCTGAAAGACCCGCTTGTTCTTGCGGATGGTCTCGTCAAGTTCCTGGCAAAGCCCGATGGTCAGACCGCAGGGCTTTTCACTGTAGATGTCTTTACCGGCCTTGGCGGCAAGCATCGACGCGTGCGCATGCCAGTGGTCTCCGGTGCCAATCATGACGGCCTCGATATCGGGCCGGGCGAGCAACTCGCGAAAATCGCGGTAGGCGGCGCAGTCTTGGTTGCCGTAATGCCGGTTCACGAGTGCCTTGGCGACCTCGCGACGGCTGGCCTGCACGTCGCAGATGGCCACACAGTGAACGTCGCCTTGGGGGAGCACCTGGCCTAGGTCGTACGTCATGCGAGGTCCAATGCCGATCACACCAAAGATGATTCGTCGGCTCGGAGGCGTTGCCCCGTCGCGGCCTAGAGCTGCGGCGGGGATAATTGCCGGCAGGGCCACCGCACCGGCCACGGCGATCGATTGCTTGAGGAACTCGCGGCGGTTAGCGGGCCGCGGAGGAGCGGATTCGGTTATCATGAAAGCACCTCGGTTCTATGAAGGATCCAACATACCCAGAATCTGTCCAATCTAATCCACTAGCCCACACAAAGCCAGCGGCGGCAGATTTCCCCAAAAGAATGGGAGGCGGCGGCGATTCCGCGTCTTGCGTTCTAGGCCTGGCCCTACGTCGGCCGAGTACCCTGGTCGAGGCCAGGTAGCCAAGCGTTTTTATTACTCCAGCGAGGCGGAAGTCGCTTACGCTTCGGGTTGGTATTGATCATCTTACTACCCGGGTAATACCGAGTACGTCAGACCGACCGCGCGATTGGAGGTGTCGGCAAGATAGATAAAATCGACGTGGGGTTGTTGGTAAAGGCATCAGCGGTCGTATCGACAGCCGATCTAAGAAGGCGGCAGGTCACCCATGAACGATTCTTATCCAGATGTCGTCGTTGCCGCTATGGCGGAACTGGGGCTCAGGGCCATTCCTAACACAATGTCTGGCACGTATGCCTTGAGCGAAGGACAAGTCGTCGCCGAGAAGTTTTTCTATGAAGGCGGCTATGGTGTCTGGGAGACGGGCGAAGGAACACTCAAGTTCTACGACGAAACCGGCCGTCTCCTGAGATGCTTCGGCCCGCGGAAATCGCGGCGGGCCGCAGCGGCGTAAAACGCCCTGAATCTTGAATTCGGCACACGCGGCGGAGGCCATGCTGGCGATCTCCGGTTCCACTGCGGGATTCGGTCCGTTGACGTTACCGCATGACCGGACCTACAATTTCGGCATGAGTCACGGCTTGGCGTATAGGAAAAACCTGTCGATGCACGCCCATTCCTTCATCCGACATGTCGCGGTTGGTTTGACCTTTCTAACCGCCTTGCCGTTGATGGCAAAAGAAACCGACAAGAAGTTCGCCGTCCCTGCTGCCGCCGCGCAAGCGGAAGCCATGAAGCTCATCAAAGAGGTCTATGGTGACGAGTGGACCGCTGCCCAGTCCCCATCCCAGAAGCAGGCCCTAGCCAAGAAGCTCCTCGAAAAGGGGATCGAGACGGAAAACGACCTCCCGGCGCGTTTCGCACTGTTCAAGCTGTCGAGAGATATCGCCACCCTGGCTACGGATTGTGCCACCGCATTCGGGGCGATTGATGAACTGAACCAATCGTTCCAGATCGACGCCTTGGAGATGAAAACGACCGTGCTCACGAAACTCACCTCTCTGGCTCGGTCGGCGAAACAGCATAAGGCCATAGCCGACAAGACCGCAGAACTGTTGCAGGCAGCCGTTGCCAAGGACAACTTCACACTGGCGAAGCAACTTGCCCACCTGGCCCTTGGTGAGGCGACGAAAGCCAAGGACAAGTCGCTTGTCGCACGCTTGGAGGAACGCAGCGGCGAAATCAACAAGGCCGCCCTGGCATTTCAGGCGGCAAGCCAGGCTATGGCGACTCTGGAGAAGTCCCCGGCTGATGCAGAAGCCAACCTGGTTGTCGGCAAGTACAAGTGCTTTGTGAAAGACGACTGGGACAGTGGAATTCCGATGCTGGCGATGGGGAGCGATGAGGCCTTGAAGGCCCTGGCAATGCAAGAACTCAAAGGTGCGGCGTCATCGCACGAGCAGGCCGCGTTGGGCGACCATTGGTGGGACCTGGCCGAGAAGTGGGAGGGAGCCGCCAAGAAGCAGATCCAGGGACGAGCGGGCTATTGGTACGAGAAGGCATTGCCTGGCTTGTCGGGCTTGATGAAGGACAAAGCCGAGAAGCGGCTTGAAGAATCCAGGAAGGCCGACGAGAAAGAAACGGCACTGGCGGGGCCGAGGAGCATGTGGCTGCTGATCTTTCGCTCATCGGACCCTGCCGTTTGGAACACCCGATCGGCTGATCGAAAGCGGTTTGCCATCCCGCTTGCGAACGTGCCCGACGATATTCGCTTCCTGAAGGTGCAGATCGAACCGAAGAAGCTGGTCGTCCTTGCCATCACCAAGGACAAGCTTGCGACCGTGAGCAAGCAGGGCAAGTACGGTTGGGAGGGCAGAAATGCGGTCGTCTGGGGTGGCCGTCAATTGGGGGTTTTTGACAGTGTCACACCGAGGAACTCCAGTGATGTCTGCATGTGGTACAACAACGGCGGTTTCTCCGGCTGGGGTTTTGGCTTTCGAGAAGGGGTGAACGACCAGGGTTTTGCCTGGGAGGGAAGGCCCATCGGCCGGACTACGTTTGAAATCTACGTAAAGTCGGGCGACCTCGTGCCTATGGAGAGGCGGTATTTGCTGAGGTAGGGCAACGAATCCGGCGAAAACCGCAGGGCGGATCGTTATTTGTGCGCGGGCTTGTCGGTCTCGTAATCGAGCGCGGTGAACACTTGCCGAAACTCATCGAGCGGCACCGTGAAAAGCCCGTTCACGGTTGGGTAGCCGTTGGCGATGCCCGGCGGACCTTTGGGCGTGAAGTTGTTGCCCCACGGATTAAAAATCGTTACCCGCCGTTGCTGGCTGTTGTAACCGAAGACGCCATAGGCGTGGTGATTTCCCGTGCCGGGCGGATGCTTGCCGTCCTTGTCTCCCAGGCCAAGGCACATCAAACGCCGCTTGGCGTTCAAATCCACGAGCAGCGCATGCAAATGCTCGCTGGAGGCGTTCCGCACACGCACCGACTCGGCCAAATGGCCGGTGAGGAGGGCAATGATTGGCGGGCAACTGCCGCCTCCCAGACTTTCGGTCGGCACGATCTCGCGAGGTTTGCCTGGTTTACCGGCTTTCTTGGCTTTTTCGCGGTCGCGGTCGCGGATAATGCCGTAGGCCTTTTCCAGCACTGCCAACCAACTGCCGTGCCTGCTGTCCATCCGCGCACCGACCAGCAGTTCACAATCGGTGAGCGTCGCGACCTTGATCCTCTGGCCGTTGCCGAATTCGACCTGGAAACCGCCGGTCACTTCCGGGTGAATCATGCTGCGAATCACTTGTGGCCGGCGATGCGCGTCGGCTGCAAGCGTACTCAACAAATAGCAATCGCCAAGACGGCCCTGATGGAAAGTGGCAAGATCTGGATCGGTGGGCAGGAAGAGATCCCGGTCGATGGTTTCCAACTGCTTGATGGTTGACTCAACCGCTTTCTCAAAATCGCGATCCTTTGCGAGCTTCAAAACCATGTCGTGCGCCAATCGGGGCTCGGCGTCCTTGGCCGCCAAACGCCTGCGGAGCTGAAAGATAACGGCTGCCTGCCGTCCATGCACGTTGTGATTTTCGATCTGGCGATCAACCTCCGAAAGTTCAAGAACGCCATTGTGGTTATGGTCCCAGCGATCAAAGTTCTTCTCAATCAATTGGGTGACCGCGGCTTCCTTTTCCACCAGGGTCTCGGCCGGTTTCTGGGCCGCGATGCCTAGGGAAACCACGGGCATCAGGATTAGAATCGCTAAGGATGTCAGGATTTTCTTCATGGAGGCATTTTACCGGTGTCTTGCTGCGCGTCAATCTGCAACCAATCCGGACTTGACAATAATTTCTCCGTTATCTAGTCTCATGGTGGTTGAAATGCTCGGTTCCCGCTGTTAAACCTAGCTCGCGTCCGCTTGATGCCGTCAGGTTCGCCTTCCCCGCTCCAATCCGAAGTTGCGCCGGCTGCACCTTCGCACGACCGGTGGGTGCTGGCGGTCGCGGGCTTGCTTCTGGCGGTGCAAGTTGGCCCCTGGTACTACCCCCAAGGCGATGCCCCCGCCTATATTTCTATTGGCCGCTCCATCGCCCACGGCGGCCTGGCCAACATGGGCAGCCCAGTGCTTTGGTTTCCACCGGGCTACCCGTTGCTGATTAGTCCGCTGTTTTACGTGGGCGACCTGCCGCTGTTGGAGATTTCCGCCCTCAACTGGTTGCTGGCCGTGGCCGGCATGCTGGGGATCTATCGCTGGGCGCGCGGGATCGTACCGCAGGCCGCCGTCTGGATAGCCGCGACCAGCGTCGGCACCTGCTCGATTTGGATCGTTTATCGGCAGCCGGTAAGCGAAGTGGCCTTTATAGCCGCGATGGCCTGGCTGATGGTATGCCTCCAGGCCCTGGCGCGTCCGCAGTCTCAAGGGCGTTATCTGGCTTGGTTGGCCGCAGCCTTGGGGCTTACGGCCGCAATGTGCCTGATCCGTTCGGCTGGAATAGCTATGGCGGCCGGTGGTTGCTGGGCGCTCATGCTGGGTTCAGCCCGGACGTCACGGCGCGACGCGTCGGCGTTTTCCTGGCAACGCCTGATCGTTGTGGTGCTGGTTGGCATGACGGCCGTGCTCGTCGTTGGCGCAGTGATTCTCCAAGAGCGCTGGGCGTCTCAACCGCTAGGGGCCGCGACCTACTTGACTTCGCTGGCGGCAAAGCGTGATCCGGCCCTGGGCGACGGCTTCGTGCCTTGGTTCGCGCTTGTGGTCAGCGACATCGGCCGGGTCACGATTCCCTTCATGTTCAAGTCGTACGGCAATCTTGGCTGGTGGTGGGACGTCAATATGCTGCTCTACATCCCCGTGGTCAGCCTGCTGGCCTTCGGGTATTTCCGCTGGCTCCGCCGCAGCGACGATCCGCTGGCTTGGTCCCTGCCATTTTATCTGGCCCTCGTCACATATTTTCGCTGGAACTCCGGGGCGCGCTGGTGGCTGCCGATGACGCCAGCGTTCTTAGTCTGCCTCTGGTTCGCCCTGGAGCCTTGGACGCGGCGACGCGGGTTGTTGATCGCCTTTTGGGCGGCGCACGTCGCAGCGGGTCTGGCGTATTGGATCGGTTGTGACCTGCCGCGGGCACGCGATGTCGATCGGCATTGGCGGGCCGTCCGCGCGCTGGACGTTCAGATCACGGCCCACCGCGACCGTGTGCTGATCGATCAGCGGCTGGCGGATGTTCGCTGCCTGCTCACGCTGCAAATCGATCGCCACATCGATGAGCACTCGCCCGATGCGCCGGTTCCCAGTTCAGCGAAATGGCTGATCATTCCGGGCGGCGAATCTCCCCCTGCGGGATTCGTTCCGCGGGCAAACGTGGATGGGTGTATCCTCTTGCACCGGGGATAAGAGTACGCCAGCCTTTCCAGGCTGACAAAGCCAGGCTCGGGCACCATGTACTCGCGGTCGGCCTGACGTACCACGGCTAGTCGAACGCGGTCGAACATGCTATCTTGGCAACAAACCCCGAAAGGACTTTTCGCCCCATGTACCTGCTGAAAATTGTGATCCTTGCCGTCGTCCAAGGCCTGGCTGAGTTGCTGCCCGTTTCCAGTTCCGCCCACGTGATCGTGGCTGCCAAACTCCTGAAGATGCCCTCGTTCGGTGAACAACCGGAGATGACCTTGCTGCTACTGATGCTGCACACGGGAACGATGTTCGCGATGATTTTCTATTTTTGGCGGGCTTGGAAAAGGAGTATCTTTGCCTCTGGCGGCGTGTTCAAGCAACAGGCGGTAAGACTTCTGATCGCGACGATGCTGACTGCCGCTGTGGGCCTGCCGCTGAAGAAGGGAATCGAAAAGGGGATGGAGAAGTCAGGCTATGTGCTTAAGAATGCAAACGGAGAACCGAAGGCCGAAATTGAAATGCTCTTCGACAACCTCGGTTTAATCGCGGGAGCACTGGCCGCGGTTGGAGTACTGATCTTGATCGCCGGCTTGGCTAGACGGGCCACGAAGCGCAATGGCGAAGTTGGCATTCGCGAGGCCGCTTGGATCGGCGCCGTTCAAGGGTTGTGTTTGCCGTTTCGCGGATTCTCGCGTTCGGGAGCAACGATTTCCACCGGAATGCTGCTAGGCGTCCTCAAGCTGCGGGCCGAGGAATTCAGCTTCGCCCTGGCAGTGATCATTACCCCGCCGTTAATCGCCTACGAGGTATGGCGGTCCTATCAGAAGCACGGCAACTTCCACGTGGCGTGGGATTTTCTTGGTCCCAGCCTCGTGGGCATGGCCTTCGCCTTCCTGGCCGGCCTGGTGGCGCTGAAATGGCTGTCCCGTTGGCTGGAAGGTGGCCGCTGGTATCTTTTTGGAATCTATTGCCTGGCAGCGTCGGCGGGAGTATTCACGCTGTACTGCAGGGGCTACTGAGAACCGTAGGGCGGGACAAGCTCGCCAGAAGCGAGCTTGTGCCAATCTGGCCTACTTCAGGATCGATCGTTTGTTATCCCGCTCCTGCTCCGGGATGGCTTTCATGGGATGGCCATTCATGGCCATTTGACGGCGCAGCCGCCAGATGGGCGTGAACGCACATCAAGTTTGCCGCGGAACAAAACTGCTTCAAGAAGCTCGATCCGTCCTTTGCAACTTTTGCGCGGGCCAGTCCCACCCTACGGCTGCGTCTGCAAAAGTTCGCGTCGCCTCAGGGCGCCTTGACAGTCTTCAAGGCTTTGAGCATCGGGGCGCGCTGGCGGATGGCCGTGTTGCCCTCGCCGTGGACACAGGCAACCACGATGTGTTTCCCCACCGGAAAGACAACTACGTCCACCGTGGCCGGATCCTGATCGTCGGCCTCCACTCCCTTGCCTTTGAGGTGCTTGCCCTCGCCGCCGGCGACAGTGATCGGCTCGGTGCTCTGCGGCTTGAACTTTAGGACCTCGCTCTTCAGCACAGTGTCCAGTTCGGCGATCGCCGCGTCGACGGTCTTGGCCTTCGGCACAAGCCAAAGGTCGAGGACCATGTCCTTGGTATCGACGACCGTCTTGTTCTTCTCCATGGTCACCTTGGCGGCCTGCGGGGCTTCGATCGTCATCACCGTGGTCCCCTTGTGGGAAATGGCCACGGCTTTCGTCTCAGCGGCCTTTGCGGCCACGACGAATATGAGCACAACAAGAACGCTGGCAACTGCCTTCATGATAGGTTCTCCTGATTGGGTTGGTCCGCGTGGCCGCCGCGCTAGGGCGCGGGGCCTTCGGCTGGAAACGGGTAAAACAGCTTCTTACAAAGTCATACATTATTCAATCATTCCACTTGGCAATCGTCAACTGCGCCGCGGGAAAGTCAGGCCCGCCTCACGGTTCCCGGCGGGCTTAAGGCATGCCACCCCGACGACGCCTACGAGTCCCATTGCAGCCGCCGGGCTATTTTTCGGACCACGCTGCGGGGTGCAAAGCGAACGCCCATGCTGCCCAGGTAATTGAGCCAGCCCGGCACCACGAGGAGCTTGCCGCGGCGAAAGGCCCGATACCCGATTTGTGCGACCTGCCGGGCCGTCATGGTGTGCAAGCGGAACATCAGCGCGTGGCCCATGCGGGCCGTGTCGGCAAATTCGGTGGCCGTAGGGCCAGGACAGAGGCACGAAACCTTCACTCCCTGGGCGGCAACTTCCTCAGCCACCGCTTCGCTGAAGGAGAGAACATAGGCCTTGGTGGCGTAGTAAACCGCCATGAATGGACCGGGCTGGAAGCCGGCCGTCGAGGCCACGTTCAATATGCCGCCCCGCCTTCGTTGGATCATGCCCGGCAACAGCAATCGCGTGAGGTGCGTCAAGGCACACACGTTCACTTGGACCATTTCCATCTGCCGTCGCAGATCAAGTTCGGCAACGGGACCCAACGTTCCGAAGCCGGCATTATTCACCAGCACGTCTACCGTTACTCCGACGCTGGACAAGTGATCGATAATGGACTGCGGGGCTTCGGGGCGGCCCAGATCCGCGGTTACGACTCGGGCCTCGACGCCGTGCTCTCGACGCACTTGGGCGGCCAACTCCTCCAATCGCTCGCTACGGCGAGCGACCAACACGAGGTTGGTCTTGTCGGCAGCGAATTGCCGGGCCAACTCCCAGCCGATCCCGGCTGAGGCGCCCGTGATCAAAGCGGTTTCCGCAGTCATAATTCTCCTTCCAAGTTTCGCCTATTCTATCATAGACTTGACGGCCCGTTGCGGCGCATGTACAACACCAACGACGCCATGAAACCTGTGCTTGTGCTCCGCCACGAACCGAATGTCTCCATGGGATCGCTGGGCGCTGCCCTGGCCGAAGCGGGGCTAGAGCCGCGGCAGATCGACCTCTTCCAGTCGCCCCCCCCTGCCCTGCCCTGGGCCGAAATGGCGGGCCTGGTCGTCCTGGGTGGAAACATGAGCGCCAACGACGGTCACCGTTTTCCCTTCCTTGACGCCGAACTGGATTGGCTGCGCGCGGCGGTCAATCGCCGAATGCCCACGTTGGGGATTTGTCTCGGGGCGCAATTGCTGGCCAAGGCCTTGGGCGCCCCCGTCTACCGTTGTCCGCAACCGGAGATCGGCTGGTACGAGATTGAACTCTTGCCGGCAGCGGCGGAAGACCAGTGGTTTCGCGGCGCAGGCTGCCCGACCGTTTTCCAATGGCATGGCGAAACCTTCGATCTGCCCGCCGGCGCAGTCCACCTCGCGCAGAGCCGCGCATGCCAAAACCAGGCCTTTCGCTTCGGAGGGACAGCCTATGGCTTGCAGTTTCACGTGGAGATGACGCCCGACTTGATGGAGCTTTGGCTGCGGGATTATAACGTGGGAGATGCTACTTCCATGGGAGTAGTGGTCGATCCGGCGGCGATTCGGGCGGCGTCGTTAGGAGCATTTCCGCCCATGCACGCCTTCAGCCGATGCTTGCTCGCGGGGTTTGCGGCGCTGTGCCGGGAATTCCAGTGATTTCCCTTTTCACGTATTCCCAGGGGGGGTATAATGGACTGCTAACGCGATTCTAACAATCGTTCCAGAGTTTGTCGGAGGGGTCCTATCGCTCCCGCTCGTCTTCAAGGAGGGAACCAGTCGCGGGGCAATGCGCTGGAGGAGCATAATGTCCATCTCTGTGAAGTGTCCGAACGGGCACGTCTTGAAAGTAAAAGACGCCTTTGCCGGCAAGTCGGGGCTCTGTCCTCATTGTCGCAGCACAGTCTTTGTTCCGATGCCGGTGAACGCGCCGGACAAAAAGAAAATCAGCGACGACGAGATCCTCAACGTGCTCGGGCCGCCGAGCGAAGTCAAGGTCCAGCCGCCGGTGCCGCCGCCACCCGATCCTCGCATGACCTCGATTCATGACGGCGTGGCGGAGGCAGGATCGGGAATAAGCCTGTTAGGGGCCGCTCCCGTGAAGAAGCAAGTGGCTTGCACGCTTTGCGGTCATTTGACGTCCCCGGCCTTCGCGCACTGTCCTCGTTGCGGCACGCCGTTGCCTCGGGAGGTGACAGAGAAGCCGACAGTAAAGGGAGAAAAGCCTCGTAAGAATTGATTTGGCAAAACTTCCGCTTTGCGATTACAATAAAGCTTACGGGTCAGGAAATAGCGTTATTAAGGGCGTAACCGTGAGCGAAGAACTGCGGCAACCAAGATTATTGACATACTACCACGGGTATTTGGATCGGCCGGATTGCCGGGCGTTTTCCAGCCGGGTGGCCGAGCGCTATTCGGTCGGAACCTTGCAACGTCTGGCCAGCCACCCACGGCGGGAAATCCGCCGCGCGGCAGTGCTGGCACTGGGCTGTTTGGGCGATTACGACATCAACGCCACTCTCGGCGCGGCCCTGCTCGATGACGACCGCACGGTCCGCATCCTTGCCGAAAACTGCATCCGCCAGGTGTGGACCCGGGCGGCAGTCGAAAAAGATCGCGTTCAGCTTAGTACTATCATTCGGCTGAATGCCGCTCGGCAATTCGACAAGGTGATTCGTATGGCCAGTGATTTGATTGACCGCGCCCCCGATTTTGCCGAGGCATGGAACCAGCGGGCATACGCCCATCACGCCCTGGGCCACTATGACCAATCAGTCCGCGATTGTCACGAGGCCCTGGAGATCAATCCCTATCACTTCATTGCCGCGGTGGGTATGGGCCGCGGCTACTTGGAACTTGGCAACCCGGCCTCCGCGCTGGAGAGTTTTCGTCGTGCCCTGCGCTTGAATCCGGATCTGGAAGGCGTCCGGGTCCAGGCTGACCGGTTGGCGAAGATGGTGGAAGGAACTTAGGCTGCCAAGACCCAATCGCGATAGAGCCCGGCGCTGGTAGAGCTTAGGCGGGAACAAGCTTGGGCCGATCCGGCAGAACACGAGCGAACGCTTGCCGGAACCGTGCGAGCTTGTTCCGGCCTACCGTACCCGAGACCCACGACCTACCGGGCGGTCAAGTTATCGCTCGACAGACGCATCGCTTGCAGGGCCCGGTCCGCATAGTAATGCGGGTTCGAGAGGAAGCGGGTCAGCGTGCTTTCGCTGGCGAAAAGAAAGATATGGCCGTCGAACTTCAATCCGTGTTCGCGATGGCCCGAAATGGAGCGGCCCTCTTCCAGCAAGAGCACCACGTCGTCGCCCGAGCTGACGGGTGCATAGCGGTCGGGATGCGCCAGGAAGCGGCGTTGCTCGTCCTCCCCAGCGAACAGATAGGTTCGGCCACGGTGGATGGCTCCCCAGGCCTTCTTGCCCGGCTGCCAGCGAGAGTTCTCGACAAGCTCAACGGGGCAGTAACCGTCAAGGCCGAATAGCGGATTGATAGGCCGTTTGATCGACTCTGCCGGTTTGGTCAGGCCGGAGGGCTGGTTGGCGGTGAGGACCGGTCCGGTGGCCATGGCAACGGCCGGATTCGTAGTTGGACCTGGCGCCGGATTGACCATGGGGTTGGCAGGCGACGGCAAGCTTCCCGCAGGTCCCGGTACGGCGCCGACCGGCGGTTGAGCCGCCATGGCCGCGGAACCGACGGGTGGGCTGGCCTGGATTTGGGCAAAGGCCGCAGTGTTGCGGCGTTTTACTTCGACCGCGACCTTGTTTATCGCTGTGAGGTACTGCTCGACCGGCATATAATCCGGAATGACCGCCAACACCTCGCCGCGCGGAGTGGGGGCGAGAATAACCGTTGTGGGCAGGCGGGAAATGCCATACTGTTTGGCTGTGTTGGGAAAGAATTCCGAGTTGACCTTGACGGGGACGAAATTCGCTTCAAGGGCGGCAGACGCCCCAGCTTGATCGCGGAGCTCGTTCTCCAGACGGTGGCAGTAACCACAATAATTGGCACAAAAAAACAGGAGCACCAAGCGGTGCGACTGGCCTGCCGTGGCCTTGGCGGCATCGATGTTCGCCTCCCAGTGGAGGGGTTGTTGCCCCAAGGCCGCGGGGGGTAAAACAAGAAAGGCCAGAAGCACGGGCAAGAATTGTCGCGCCTTAAGCATATGGAACGCCTTCGCAAGGAGAAGCAGCAGCCTGACTCTCCCTAATATCGGAAGAGAAGTTCAATACATTGGTTAAAAAGATGTTCAAGAATAAGGTGCGTTATTTTGGGTAATTGCGAGAATATGTGAAAGAAACCGGGACGAATGTCGAAAAAATGATTAGGCAGCCGCCAAGAATCGAAAATGCAGCTTGACATAAACTCCGTAGGCGGTAATATAGTAATAGATACTGAGTTCTGCTTGGCAGGCGGGTGAGTTTATCCCGCGATCTGGCATCTAATGGCCGCCCCCCGCATTAAGGGATGGTTCTTTCACGGGGAGCGGGAGACGCTTCTTAGCCTGAAAGCCTTGTAGGTTGTAAGCGATTTGGCAACATTGAATGCCTTCCCTTGGGGAAAGTGTCCAGGGTTGCGTTTGCAAGTTATGGGGCGGCCTGCATGGTCTGCTGAGGGTACGGCGAAATTCGCCGTCGTGGAAATATTGTCCCTTGAGGTATTGATGCTCCTCCTTTCCGGGAGGAAGCATTCTTCGACAGCTTGATTGCGCCGGCTGCGTCGGCGCGCCCTGAAACCCGCGGTGATGATTTTCGCCGCCTTTAGGAAGGAGTTTTTTTAGGTGGGCTATATGGCAAAAAAGAAACGAGGCCGACTGCGCGGCCGCGGCACCCAGGGCTCGGGGCCCCGCAATCTTGGTTATCGTACCAATTCCAACCGGCCCGTGCGGCCTGCAAACTTCGACGCCGAAGCACAGCACACGGCGGACGCCCCGCAGGAAAACGGTGAAATTGGTCCCCTAGAGCCGGGCGGCGGCGTGTTGGAAATGCATCCCAACGGCTATGGTTTTCTCCGCGACCCCAAGACCAATTACACCCGCGAATTGACCGATCCTTTCGTTCCCGGCAGCATGATCGAGAAGTTCGGTCTGCGAGAGGGGCTCTATATCACCGGCATGGTGCAGCCCGGTCGCCGACAGCAAGGGCCGCGACTTCGGGAAATCGGCGATGTCGATGGCCTGCCTCCCGAGGAATACCGCAAGGTCAAGACCTTCGACCAGCTTACACCCATCAATCCCGAGTCGTGGTTACGGCTGGAGACCGGCCCCGAGCCGATGACTACGCGGGTGATGGACCTGCTGACGCCGCTGGGCCGAGGCCAAAGGGCGTTGATCGTCGCTCCCCCCCGAAGCGGCAAGACGATCATGCTCCAGCATATCAGCCACGGCATTTCCACCAATTATCCCGAAGTCAAGCTGATCGTCCTGCTGATCGACGAGCGGCCCGAGGAAGTGACCGACATGCGCCGGGCCGTGAAGGGCGAAGTCCTCGCTAGCAGCCTCGATCGCGACATCGAAAGCCACGTCCGGCTTTCGCAGTTGGCCGTCGAACGCTGTCGCCGGTTGGCGGAAATGGGCAAGGACGTGGTCCTTCTGCTCGATTCGATCACCCGCCTGGCCCGCGCATTCAACAAGTGGGTGGGCAACACGGGCCGCACGATGAGCGGCGGCGTGGACATCAAGGCAATGGACATCCCCAAGAAGCTCTTCGCCACCGCCCGGTTGTTCGAAGAGGGCGGATCGTTGACCGTGATCGGCACCTGCCTGGTCGATACCGGCAGCCGTATGGACGAACTGATCTTCCAGGAGTTCAAGGGGACGGGCAACCTGGAGCTGGTGCTGGACCGCCGTCTGGCCGACCGCCGCGTTTGGCCGGCGATCGACATCAGCCAGTCGGGCACGCGACGAGAAGAAAAACTCTTGCCGCCGGACGTCCTGCACGCCGTCACCATGCTGCGCCGCACCCTGGCCACGATGCATCCGGTGGAGGCTATGGAACAACTGACCAGCCGCCTGGCGAAGTTCAAGTCGAATAAGCAGTTCATCGAGCTGATCGCGGGGACGCGAATCCTGGATTGACCGCCGCTGGGCCCAGCTTTCTCTGGGAGATTGCCCCGCTATTGCGTCAAACGTCGATCTGATCCCACATGCCGCCGGAGGAAAGGGCGCGCACCAGGTCGGTCGTGAAGAAATCGTGCGGGAACCCCATCTCGATGCGGCTGACCGTATCAAGCCGTTCCGAATGCGCCGGATCAAGGGTTATGCCGATCGATGCGATGTTGTCCTTGACCTGCGCAAGTTTCCGCGCGCCGATGATCGGGATCACCGGATAGGGCCGATTCCGTAGCCATGCCAACGCAACCTGGGCCGCCGAATGGCCGCTCTCTCGGGCTACGGCCACGACCTCGCGGGCAATCGCCTCCTTGCGGGCAGTCGACGCCATAAACCCTTGCATCATCGGGTTGCTCTGCCGAGAATCGCTGATCCCGGCCGCTTCGAATTGCTTGCCGGTCAGCAGACCGCCTGCCAGCGGCGACCAGGCCGTAACACCCAACCCCAAGTCCGCCGCCATGGGCAGCAGTTCTCGTTCCGGGGTCCGTTCGATCAGACTATATTCAATTTGCAGTCCAACGAAGGGCGTCCAGCCGCGCAGTTCCGCCAGGGTATTGGCTTTTGCCACGACCCACGCCGGCATGTCCGACACCCCGGCATAGAGGATCTTCCCTTGCCGCACCAGGTCGTCGAAGGCCCGCATAACTTCTTCGACGGGCGTGATCTGGTCCCAAATGTGCAACCAGTAAAGGTCAATGTAGTCGGTTTTGAGCCGTTTCAGACTGGCCTCCAGGGCCTGCACCATGCTCTTCCGATGATTGCCGGCGGCGTTGGGATCATTGCCGGGCGCGGCGTTGGTATACTTGGTTGCCAGCACGACGCGTTCCCGCTGGCCCTCGATGAACTCGCCGAGCAGCCGTTCGCTCGTGCCGGCGGTATAAACGTTGGCAGTGTCGATGAAATTGCCGCCCGAGTCGAGAAAAGTGTCGTAGATCTTGCGGCTTTCTTCTGCCGATGCTCCCCAACCCCAATCCTCACCGAAGGTCATGGTGCCTAGGCAAAGTTCCGAGACTCGAAGGCCGCTGTGGCCCAATAATCTGTAACGCATCATGCTCTCCTTGATTCGTTCGATCGTGGTCAAACAAGCTTTCACGGCTTCGTATCGTACTCCGCCGGTGAAGAAAATGGAAGTCTACGCGGAGCCTCCAGGATTCTCCGAGAGCAGATCGCCAGGAAGTTGGATTGCCCGTCGCTAGCCAGAAAAATCGTTGGACTTCCGGGCGTCGTCAAGTCCTCGCCGTCGATCGGCGCTCATTGCGAGGCGCGGAACCAGTAAGTTCCTGATCCGACCGTGAAGAGGGAGGTGCCACGATCTTGGCGGACGAACGTCACCCCTTCGGATAAGGCCGCCTGTTTACCGCTTTCCAGCACAGCTGATGCGTCCTTGGCAGGAACGGCCACGCGCGCCGTCGTATTGGCGGGAATGGTGATGCGCAGATCAAAATGGCGTCTATCCGACGACCATGCGACGGCGATCCGACCCTGGGGAGAATCGTAATGGCCTCTTGCCCAAGTCAACTTCCCGCCTGGAATCGGTTTAATGAGGATGGTCTTGAATCCAGGGCCCTCGCTATTGATTCCCAGAACCGTTCGATAGAACCATTCCGTGCAGGTCCCCAGATTGGCGTGATTGAAGGAATTCATGCCATCGGGATGGAAGCCCTTTTCTGTCTTGGCATCCCAGCGTTCCCACATGCTGGTCGCGCCCATCTTCAGGAAATATCCCCAAGAGGGATAGGTCGTCTGGTCAAACAGCCGGTAGGCAGCGTCTGTGCGATCGACCTTGGAAAGGGCGGGCAGGAGAAGGTGCGTGGTCACCATGCCGGTGGAGAGATGCCCTCCCCGGTCGTCGATGGCCGCGACCAGATGATCGCCCGCCCGGCGTACTTGCTCGCCGTCCAACAGATCATAGGCCAACGCCAACGCATAACCGCCCTGCGAAGCAGTGCCGATAGTGCCATCGGCGTTAACGAACTTCTTCTGGAACGCCGAGCGGATGTCCTGAAATAGTTGCCGGTACCGAGCTGCATCCGCCGTCTTGCCCAGGGCCTGCGCCATGGCCGACATGCTCCAGGCGCCGCGGGCAAAGAGCGCAGTGGAAATGAGTTGCTTCGGAGTGGATATATCCGGCGCCAGCCAGTCACCGAGCCCTGTATCCGGACCGATCAGGGCGGCGGAATGCCTCTCATAATAGTCAATATGACCGGCCAAGTCGCGATAGTACCGCTCGCAGAGACGGGTGTCGCCATAGACGCGGTACATGGTCCAGGGGATGAGGACGCTGCTGTCGGCCCATCCCGGCGACCAGGGGAAATGATGGACGTCGGGGGAAATCATGGAGAACCCGCCGTCGCTGAGCCGCGCATCCACGATGTCGCCCATCCACTTGGTCAGCAGGCTGCTCGCGTCTTGTTCCCACAGCGCGCTGGCCGCCACCTCGTGCCAATCCATCCACCCCATGCGCTCGTCGCGCTGCGGGCAGTCGGTGGGGACACCGACGAGGTTTGCGCGGATCGTGCAACGCATGTTGGCCGCCGTCCGCGTCATGATGTCGTTCGAACAGGCGAACGATCCCGTCAGCGGCAGCGCCGAACCGACGATAATCCCGGTGAATTGCTCAGCCTTCGCCGGCCCCGGCAGACCTTCCACTTCAACAAATTGAAAACCATGGTAGGTGAAGCGTGGCTCCCAGACTTCCTCGCCGGCCCCTCGGCAGATATACGTATCGGTGGCGCGGGCCGCGCGGAGGTTGGTCCGGTAGACAGTTCCATCCGGGTTCAGCATTTCGCCGAAGCGCATCGTGATCTTCGTCCCGGCCACGGCCGCGATCCGGATTCTCAGCCAACCGGCGAAGTTTCGCCCGAAATCAACGACATGCAGGCCCGGCCTGGGCTGGGTGATCGCCACTGGCCGGACCTCGCCCGTTCGTTGGATCGGCGCCCCGGCGCCGCTTGAACAACGGGATTCAGCGGCGTGCCAAGCTGCACCGGGCGCCAGTCGGGATTGCTGAAATCGGGATGGTCCCAACCAGGCATCTCCAGCCTGGAGTCGTAAGTCTCGCCGGCATACAGATCGGCGGCGAGAATAGGGCCAACACCGGCCGTCCAAGTTTTATCGCTGGCGACGACATCGCTGCTGCCGTCGGCGTAGAAGACATGGAGTTGCGCCAGCAGCCGCGTCTGACTCCCGTAAATATTCTGCCCGATGATGCTCAAGTGACCGCGAAACCAGCCGTCGCCGATGATCGCACCCACGGTGTTTTCGCCCTGCCGCACCCGCGACGTCACTTCGTAGGTGCGATAGTAGATCCGTTTGTGGTAATCGGTCCATCCCGGAATGAGGAAATCGTCGCCGACCTTCTCGCCATTGAGCCGCGGCTCTACAACGCCCAGACTGGTGACATACAGCAGGGCACGCTTGGGCTCCTTTCGCAGAACAAAATCCTTGCGGACATAGGTAGCGGGGAAATACTGGTCATTGCCATTCTTGGGCACTACCGCCTTTGCATCGTCGCGGCCGATCCAGGAAGCCTTCCACTCGTGCGGATCGAGCAATCCCATCGAAAAGTGCGCGTACGGGGCTCCACGGCTGAGGCCGATCGCGGCCGTCCCAAACGCGGACCTTCCACACGCACCATTGATGCGACGTCAAAGGCTTCCCTGCATAGTCAATCTGCGTGGAGCGGCCAGAGGCAACCTTGCCGCTGTCCCAGAGATCTCCCTCGTCGTTGGCCAACTTCTCGGAGGACGACGCGACCAGGACGCGATATGCCGCCTGCCTTTCGTTGCGCTGGTCCGACTCCATGATCCAGCCCAGGCGCGGCCTGGCCGCATCGATCCCCAAGGGATTGCTGCGGTACTCACATCGGAGGTGGCTGACCGTCGCCCCTTGAACCGCTCCACTCAGGCCTACACCAAGCCAGACCAGGGCGAAGCCAAACAAGCAAGGTAGATATCTTCTATTCATGTTTTCTATCGAGAGGCGGTTCACTTCAAGCCATCGAGAAAGGCGTGCAGCTTGTCGGGCCAATTCTTCACGTCGGCCGGCAGCGGCAGCTTGAGGCCAAACCCGTGGCCGCCGTGTGCCGCCTCGGTGAAATCGCAGGGGACTTTGATCGCCTTGCACGCCTCGGCGTAGGCGATACAGCTTGGCGCGAATTGATCGTCCGCAGCGACATAAAGGAAGGCGGGCGTCTTCACCGGCGCAACCTCATCGAGCACCTTGCCGCCCTTCTCCAAGTAGGCCGGATACATCAGCACCACAAAATCCGGTGGCGTGCCCGCCGCCGTCGCGTGCGTCAGCCGCGCCGCAAGATGCCCACCCGCTGAGAAGCCCATCACGCCAATTTTCTTTGTGCTGAGCCCGAACTCACCGCCGCGCTTTTGCAGCAGCGCCAGCGCGGCCGTGGCATCCGCGATGGCCAACTCGCGGGTGCCGTTGCCGGCGCTGACGTGATAGAGCAAGATCGCCGCGTCGTAGCCGAACTCGTTGAGCTTCTTTGCCACAAAGTAACCCTCGTGGTTGATCGCGAGGATGCCGTAGCCCCCGCCGGGACAGACCATGATCGTACCCCGCACGGCTTTTTTGTCGTGGGAAATAGTTCCAGCGCCGGCGTCGGCACATTCTGAATGCGGTCAATGCCATCGTTGCCCTGCTGTACCGCGGGCGCAGGCACGCCCTCTTTGCCTTCGAGGGAGATGCGGCGAATATCGGCAGCCTGGGCAACGGACAGGCCAAGCACGACCAACAAAACGGTGACGAAAGTAATTTGCTTCATGATGGTTTCAAAGCGGCTCCTGATGGTTGGTAATTGGTTCTTACATAATACTTCAACGCGACGCAAAAATACACCGGCAATGCAGGCCGGAACGAGCTTGCGCAGTCCCGGCAATGGAATTGGTCGCCGCGATGTGGTATGTGCGCCGGAACTGCGCAAGCTTGTTCCGGCCTGCAGCCAGCTACTTCCTGCCCGAGTAGTCGATTTCGTACCAGACCGTTGCCTGCGGCGGTCCGATCTTGAACTCTACCTTGCTATCGCCGGCCGTCGCGGCGGCAATGCACGGTCCGCGCTGGCCGCGCTCGTCGAGCGGGTAAAGGACCGGGGTCGCGGCGCCCCGCGGAATCTGAATGGTCGCGGCAATCGGCTCGACCAGGCTGGGCGGCTTGCCCCAGTTCCGGCCGACCGAGTTTCGCGTCTCGTTTAGCCAGCCCATGTCTGTGTTCTCGGTGATACCCGTGGCCACCAGCAATGCCCGCCGCGGGCTGTGGTCGAAAGAGTTGCCATCCAACAACGTGAGCGCGACCGTGCACCAGTTGCTCCGCGTCCGCCCGACAATCACCCGGACGTCGTCGCCTAAGTCAATGGGCCGATTGTCGACGTGTCCGATGACGGCCTTGGTCTTCAAGCCGCGGATTTCGAGCACGCCTTGGTCCTTTGCCGGCAACCGCCAAGTCAGCTCGCCCGTATCCGACGTCTGCCGCTGCTTGGCCGGCGGCGCCACGGTCGGCATGGGAAGCTTGCCGGAAATGTCCATGGCAATGCGGTGAACGATGGCGTTTTTGAGATCCAGACCGAGCGATTCGACCGGGAGTACGCTCCAAGCCCGCCCCTCTTGCGCGACTAGCCCGATCTCCTTGTCGGGCGAGAGCGGCACGAGCAACAGTTTCTTGGCGGGGCCAATGTCGCCTCGACGAAAGAGGAGCGACGCGACAGGAACATTGGCCATGATCGTCGGATGCTGCCCGATGTTGAAGAAACCCGAGATGCAGCCGGCCTTAGTGTCCTTCTCCTCGTGCGAATAGGTATACAGGAAAATCGCGTCCCAATCCTGCAGCGCGCCGAAGGCGGCAACGAAAAGCGGGCCCTCTCCGGCGTGAGTGTTTGGCGCCGGGTGGTTGTACTCGCTGACCATGTGCGGCTTTCCCGCCACGTGCTGGAAGGCCAGGGGCGTCACCGCGTTGCCGTCCGGATAGTCGACCATCGAGATGTTCTTCACGAACCAGTTGTCCATATCCCAAGATTTGCCGGGGAACTGCGGATGCTGCCAGTAGGCGTGTGAATCCACCACGTCGAAGTCGGCCATGAGGTTTGGCGTCGAAGTCGCCACGATGGTTCCCACGATGGGCACTTTGACGCCCAACTCGTCCTTCAGGAACCGCCGCATGCCGGTCCAGTGTTTGCGTTCCGTTTCCCACAGGAAGCGGATCCAGTCTTGGCGTCCGCCGGGCGGCAGCGTGCGGGAATCAGCGACTTTCGGCGTGTGGATGTTGCGCCTCTCCAGTGACTCGCCTTCGCTGAGGCCGACGCGCCCGCCGGGTCGGAGGGATAGTTTGCCGAGGCGGAACTCCGCGCCTTCCTGATTCATGTCGCCAAAGTTCAACCGCGCATTCTCGTCGTCGGCGGTGGCGATGAAGGTGAACGTGAACGACTGCGGTTCCTTGCGGAGCGCGAGACCGGTCCCGAGCCCCGAATTTCCCCAGGGGTCGTGGGCCTGCATGAGGCTGAGGCTCACCGTGCGACGGCGATCGGCTGCGGCGCGGAAGCTCACAGTGTAGACGCCGCCCCGCTTGACGGCCAGGTTCCCTTGATTGAACTGCACGTGCCAACCGGCACTGCCCGGTTTGCGGATACGCAGGATAGCCGTACCGCCTTCAACGGACGCGTCGACCGCCGCGCCCTCGTGCTGCTCGATGGTCCAACCGTCGAAGTTCCGGGCCAGTGCGGCGTTGGCGAGCATCTCCGCGGCCAGCGGCTCGTTTTGCGCCCCCCAGGCATTGGCCAGCGCGGCCGTATCGGAATATCGTTGCCGGAGCCACTGGTTCCATTGTTTCCCCAGGTCCGCTGCAAACACGTCCGGTAGCGCGTCGAAGGCGCCGTCCAACCAGGTGTGGATCAGGCCGTTCTCGTTGTTGATCTCGACTAGCGCCACGGCGGGGTCTTGGACATAGGTGAGTTTCGTGTAGGGATTCAGGTGCGTGAGCAATTGCCGAGCGTGACGTTTCTGCGCTTCCATGTGCGGCGCGTGGAAGAAGCCGACGGCGTGCGCGGCCTTCGCGTCGAGTCGGTTCAGTGTGGGGTCCACGCCATCGCCGACGCCGAAGCGACGGCCGACAAGCAGGTTCAAGTCGGCGTAGATTCCCTGCTCCTTCAGCCGGGCGATAAAGTAATCCAGGCGATCGAGCGCATCGGCATTCCAGTTCCGGCTATCGCCGGACTCGTAATTGATCAGCCTGGGCGTGCCCCAAGTGGCATCGAGAAAATGGAACCGCACCGCGTTCAGGCCGAACTTGGCCATCCGCGCGGCCACCTTCGCGGCCGTCTCGTGGTCGGGGAAGTTGGCGGCAGCGGTGAAATTCGAGCCGAAAAGCCGCAAGCGATGTTCGCCACTGTATAGGTGGCCGTCCCGGACATGTACGAAACCTGCCCGCCCCGCGGGCTTGTCGAGTGTATCGCTGATATTGGTGGGCCCCGGTGTGGCGTCGTCCCACGGCGGCGCGAAGGGCGTTAGGTCGGCGGCCCGACCGACCGCGCAGCAAATCAGAAAAACCAACAATGTCTCAAGTACGACGATGGGCGGATTGTTCATGGCCGGTCTCCCGCAAGGCTCAAGTGACCCGTGCCGCGACGACCAGCGCCAGGCCGATGATATAGCCGGCGAACATCAGCGCCAGCAAGAGCGAGGTACCCGGCCGCGCACCGCGAAACTCCTTCCAGATGAATACGCCCCAGAAAGCGGCGACCAACGTGGCGCCCTGTCCCAGGCCGTAGGAAATGGCGAAACTCGCCTGTCCGGCGGCGACGATGCTCATCATCATCCCCACCGCCCAGATCATCCCGCCCACGACGCCCCAAAGATGATCCCGTGCCGTGCCGCGAAAGTAATCGGCCATGGCGACGGGCGTTCCGGCAAACGGCCGCACCATGATGGCCGTGTTGAAGACGAAGTTGCTGAGCAGGATCCCCAGCGAGAAAAAGACCATGGCCGTATAGGGCGTGAGCTTACCGGCGGGCATGGCTGCGAATTGACTGGCCTCGGGCATAGCCTTCTTGACGAGAAAGTAGAAGCAGGCCATCAAGACGCCGCAGAGGACTGCCAGCCCTAAACCGGTTCGGCGCACGACCGCCGTCTGGGAGGGAAGGCGGCGGTAGGCCAGCCCGTCGAGAACGATGGCAACGCCCACCAAGGCGACGCCGGCGCCGAGGACCAGCGGGTTACCGGCCGGTTCAGCCACGTAGTTGATGATGACGCCCAGGACGAGAGCCATGCCGATACCGACGGGGAAGGCCACCGACATTCCGGCCAGGGCGATGGCGGCCACCAGCAGGATATTTGCCGCGTTGAAGACCACGCCGCCGCCCATGGCCCAGGCGATATTGGTCGGGGATGCCTGGGCCAGGTCGGCCAAAAAACCGCGGCCGGCCGTGCCGTTACTTCCCAGGGTGAAGGCGAACAAGAGCGAAGCGGCAACAACGCCCAGCACGTAGTCCCAGTAGAAAAGCTCGAACCGCCACCGTTGGCTGGCGGCCTTCTGGGTGTTGGCCCAGGAGCCCCAGCAGAGCATGGTCACCACGCAGAGAATCACCGCCAGCCCGTAGCTCTCGACGACAAACATGTGAACTACCCCCAGGAAAGGCATAGAATCGCGCACGATCCGCATTATCGTTGACGTGCGGTGGAAGGTCAACTGGGCGAATGTGCACCAGCGGCAAGCAGAGCGAACGTGCTGGGTTCCGGGGTCTGGGAATTGGTCAACGAGAAAACCGTGACGTCACCGTCTGTTGTGATGACATACCCATAGGCACCGCCTGCCTGCGTCGTCCCGTAGAGCGTCGAGCCGACGAGCGTTACACGCCCCTACGGATTTACATCGAGAGCGTTGCAAGTAGTGCCGCTTTGAGAGGTCTAGTAATCTGTTGCGTGTCTGGGTCTATCTCTCCTTTGCATCCTCCGGCGCCGGTATCCTGAAGGATCCCGGAGGAAGGCCACCGGCCGGTTCGACCTTCTTCTCCGGCTTGAATCCTGAAGAATCGCCGCGTCTCTGTTGGATCAAATCCTTCCATCGTGCCGAGCCACCCCCAGTGGACTCCGCTGGGACTGCAGCCTTGACGTTCCTGGACGCCCTTTCGATCTTCAAGCTCACGTAAGTTCCGTCGTTTTGCCAGTCCTGGCTTGTCACGCCATGCAGAGTCGATCCATGGTAGACCGCAAGGGCGGGCAGCACCGTCACCTCGATAATGCCTTTCTCGCCCGGTTGCAGGATACCGGCGTGAACGGCCGCGGCGTCAAGCGACGAATCGTGGGTGTAAAGATCGGTGCCCCAAACCGCCCCTGTCGTCGAACCGACAACCTGGACGATGAATCTCTTGCCAATGGATTGCGGAAATGCGCTCATGGCCCTGTCCCCATCGGCGATGGGAACGGCCGGCGGGGCGCTTGCCCCGGGCATCCCAGGTCCACCCGTCCCGAACATCCCAGGTCCACCGGCGCTGGCCATCCCAGGTCCACCTGTCTCGGGTATCGCAGGTCCACCGGCGCTGGCCATTCCAGGTCCACCTGCCCCGACCATCCCGGGTCCTCCTGGGCCCCCTGGCCACGGCGACCTAGAACCGGCACCTTGGGCGCTCATCCTTCGCACCAAAGGCACAAAATACGCTCTTGACAATCTTGCGTTGGGTCGGAGCCATGACCCCAACCCCTTGGGCGCGCGTTCGACTTTGAAACTGACATAGGCACCATTATTGTTTTGCCAGTAACCACTCGTGACGCCATGCCGCGTCGATCCCTGGTAAAACGGAAGGCCAGGGCGCATTGTCACTTTGACGACTCCTGCCTCGCCCGCTTGCAACACACCGGCATGAACGGCCGCCGTGGCGACCGACGAGTCGTCGGAATAGAGATCGGTGCCCCAGACGCCTTCGGTCGTGGTCGCCACGAGACTTATATAGAAGCTCTGGCCCAAGCAGGTCTTGTAGTTGGACATGTTGCCCGGATCGTTCATGGGCACTGGCTGAGTCACCGGCGGCGCGGCCGCGGCCGCGGCGAGTTCCGGAGGCGCCCGCTCGACGCTAAAGCTCACGTAGCCCTCGCCGTTTGCCCAGTCCTGACTTGCAACTCCGTTTCGCGTCGTTCCCGTGTAGGAGGGAAGGCCGGGCAACACGCTCACTTTCACGACGCCGGTCTCGCCCGCCTGCAGCGCGCCCGCGTGGACGGCCGCCATGGAAACGTTCGAGTCATCGGTATATCGATCGGTGCCCCAAACGTAACCGCCTGTTGCGGAGCCCGTGACCGTGAAATAGAAGCTTTGCCCCACGCGGGTCTTGTAATTGGACATGGTGGCGTCGGCTTCGATGGTCACCGGAACGATGTTGCGGTACTTGGCGGCCCTGAGCAGGCGGATCTGTTCGCGGATGGCCAGCACTTCGTCAAGTTGCGCCTGGCGCGTGTACTTGTCCTGCAAGGCCTGCAGCGACCGCTCTAGTTTGTCTCGCTTCTCTGCGATCTTCCGATCAGCTTCGTGCGCAGACTGGCGGCATCCTCCTCAAAGCTCTGCGTGAGAGTCTGGGCCTCGCTTGGCAGGCCCGGCATCCGGGCAGCGGGTGGATCGGCAATTGCCGAACGTCCGACCCAGGCGGCGATCAGAAGTGCAGACGCCAAAGCGGCGAGACGCGGCCCGCGACCTAACTGGCAGGCCGCGAAACCTCGCGAGTTATGGATGGCGGCCAACCGCTGGCCAAGTTGTGACGACCGCAGGACCGCCAGCCCCAGCGAAGGTGACGGTCGCCGTGTCAGTCGCGTCGCCATCTCCAGCAAGGTTGCCACATAAGAACCTCCGCTGCCCAGTTGAAAGACGGCAAACTCGTCACAAACCCGCTCACGAATCAGGCCGATCCGGCGGTGCGCGAGCCATACCAGCGGGTGGAACCAAAGCGCGGCCCCGAGCATGCGTTGCACGAACTGCCAGCCGAAGTCGCGCCGCGCAATGTGACCCAACTCGTGGACGAGGATTGCGTCGCACGCCATGCCGCCCGTTCCGGCGACCAGGTCCTCCGGAACGATGATCGTCGGCCGACGGTATCCCACGACAACCGGCACGCTCACTGCTTTTGATTGTCGAAGTTCAACCGCGCGCGGCACGCAACATCGTTTCCGCCAATCGGTCAGTTTCGCCTGCCATGCGCCGTCGTCGACCTGTTGCGAAGCCCGCCGCAAGCGCAGAACCGCGACCATCGACGCGAACAAACGGATGAGCATGATCGCCACGCCGCATCCGTAGGCGAGCACCAAGGCCGGCAGGAGCCAGGCCTGGCCTAGGTCCATCGCCGGCGAGGCCGGCTCTGGAACGCGAGACGCTGTTTTGCCTGGCTCGGCCGGCGCCATCGATGCCGGTCCGCTCACGACCGGGCCGATTGCCGGCTCGCCCGCGGGAGCGGTTTCCGGCATATCCGCTTGTGGCGCCAATGTCGCGACGGTCGGCTGGCTTGACACGGACGCGTGTTCGACCGACTCGGAATCGAGACGCACGCCCGGCATGAGCAGGCTTGCCAGGGGCAAGGCGATAAGCAGAACGATCGTCGCGTTCCATGCGGCCGCACAGGCAAGCACAAAGCGGCGATGCAGCAAAAGATCGAGCACGATCGCCACGCAAAGCACAGCCGTCACCTTCAATAGAAGCAGCGTCACGGACGAGGCTGGCATCCCGCCCCAATCGCTGGCAAGGCTTAATATGGTCATGGCTAATCTCCCTTTTTGAGTTGAGACAAATACTGTTTCTTGAGTTCTTCGATTTGCCCGAGCGAAAGATGCTCGTCTTCCAGCAGTCGCAAGACAAGCTCATTCGCAGAACCGCCGAAGAAGCGATCGATCACCCGCCGAGCCGCGTTGTGCTGAGCGACTTTCTTGGGAACGATCGGCACATAAGTGGCGGGCTGCCGTCCGCGGATGCGCACCTGGCCTTTGACCTTCAAGACGCGGAGCAGTGTCCGGACCGTCGAATCGTGCGGATTGTCGGGCAGTCGCTCGCGCACCTGTTCAGCAGTCGCCTGCTGCAACTCCCAAAGGATCTCCATGATCTGGGCTTCGCGGTCGGTCAGCATTTCGGAGGAAGGGCGTGGCACATTCGGCTCCCGGGGCAAAAGTCGTTAATTCCTTAACGCAAGTTTACGCGATTGGCGAAAACGAGTCAACCTCTAAGCGTTAATTCTTTAACGCATAGGAAAAAGGAAGGCCTCTAGCGGTCCAGATCCGCATCGGTCGTCCCGAAAGTGGCATAATCTCCGTATATCCTATCAGCCTCTCAACTGCTGGAAGGACGCCGCTGAAGCATATCAGACCGCCTTGACGTTGGACCCCACTGCCCTCTTCCTGAAATACCGGATGGTGATGCCGGATAAAAACGCCTGGTCGAGGCCTATTCAGCGAGATCTGTGGCAGAAGTGGAATCCCACTGGCCCAACATCGCCGCCCTGGCCGTGTGACTGCTCTCGGTCGGCGCACTGCTTTTCGGCGATGTGCCGAGCAGGAAGGTCCGGCCTGCCTGAGGTCGTCGCGGCCAAACAATCTTACTCAATGGCGCTGTTGCCCTGGGCGATCGAGCATTCCATAATGGAGGTAACCAGCATAGGTGGACGGCGCGGACGACCCCCGGTCACTATCCTGTCGATCGTGTCGAGCCAGCCCGCTATCATGGATGTACCGCGGAAACACGCAAATGCCAACCGAGAGGCAGCGAAATCCGGCGAGGATGCCGTTATCGAGCCTCGCAGTGCGAAAGGTGCATCCCGATGTCTGAGCCGAATGTCACGTCTCACGTCCCTGTGGCGCACGATCCATCTTCCAAACGGCGATGGTGGTGGTGGAGGGCTGCCTTGCCCATCGGACTGCTTCTGGCATTGATCGCAGTCGCCGAGGTGTATGTCCTGTGCGAGCCCCAGTACGAGGCATCCACCTTGCTCGAGATCCACGAGCATCCGCAGTTTATCGCCTTTAGCCCGGGGCCGGGGGAAGGGGTCAATAAAGCCTTCTTCCGCACGCAAATAGAGCTTATCCGCAGCCGCTGGATCCTCGGCCTTACCGCGGCCAGCGACGAGGTCAAGCAACTGCCCGAAATCCGCAAGGCCGTGGACCCAATCGAGTGGCTGAAGAAACGGGTGACGGTGGTGCAGGCCAACGGGTCGAATGTCTTCGAGATCAAATATACCGGCACCGACGCGAAGGCCGCGGCCACCATCGTCAACGAGCTCACCCGGCAATATCTGACCACCCAAGAGGAAGAAGCGGCGAAGTCTAACCGCGTCCTTATGGCTGCGCTGGCGCGGGAAATGGAAGTCCGCGAAAAGGAGGTTCGCGCCCTGCAGGAACAGTTGCGGGGGGGCGCGCAGAACCTTTCGGGCAGAGAGCCGGAATTCTCGCGGCCCGATCCGGACGCCCCTTTCCGCAACCCGCTGGGCGAATTGCAAAACCGGCTGATCGGCATTCAGTTCGACCAGGCGATGCTCAGGGCGAAGATCAAGGCGGCCGAGGACGAGTTGCAAGCGGCCGAGGCAGTGAAGGCTGCGGCTAACACTGGTGCGACGAAGATCCTCTCGGCCCCGCTTTCCCGGGACGAAATCGAGTTGCGGAACGCAATGGTACGTAAAGCAATCGAGGATAACGCCGAGGTCAAACAGTGGCAGTCCCTACTGGTGCCCAAACAAATGCAGCTTCTGCAGATTGAGACGACCGCCGAGCTCGGCAAGAAGCATCCTTCATACCTCCAGTTGCAAAACGAAATCGCGAAAGCCGAACAGAAACTCGAAGAATTGAAGCAGAAGCTGGCGGCACCGATCCAAAAGGAAGTGGAGTTTTCCCTGCGAGGCAGACGCAGCGACGGGGCCGCCACGGAACCCAGCGATGCCGTGTTGCTTGACCGGCGACGGGAGGAACTAGCCCAGATGCGGAGCCAGTTGCAGACCTACGAACTCGCCGAGAAAAACGTCCGCGCCACCTATGCCGAGGAATTGAAGAAGTATTTGACCCAGGACGAGCAGTATAGCGAAGTGAACTTGCTCCACAGATTCAAGAAGGACGAGCTGGCCCAGTCGCAAAAGGTACTCGAGCGGATCATGGAGCGGCGGATCGCCCTGCAGACTGAGCGCAGGGCGCCCCCGCCGGTGGTCTGGCACGAACCGGCCAAGGTACCCGAGACGCCAAGCGAGTTGCCCTACAAAGCAATGGCACTCGCGGGCGCGCTGGCACTGTGCCTGCCGTATATCGCAGGTCTGGTTGCCTTGGTGCTGTGGAACCTGGGAAGGCTGATCCGCAAGCTGGAACCGCAGTAAATGGACACGGTACTCCACTCGTATTGGTTGCACAACCATTGATGCAATGCAAAAAAGAGAACATGGCGAAACGTCGGGCGACAAGCGGTTCGTTTATCTCCTGCGGTGCGGTGATGGATCGCTGTATACGGGGATCACCGAGGACATAACCCGCCGTCCCGTAGGCGTCGAACACGAGTGCTTGGATCATTTTCTTTCTCCACTGAAACAACTTCAACCACGATCTCACCTTTCGTCCAACCTCGCCCTACGCGGCAAGGGAAAGCGAATAGCGACATCGGCTCCCGGCAACACGACTTCTGCTGCCCCGTAGCAGTCGAACCATAGCCCTGTCGCCAGGCAATAGCAGCAAGATTCGCAGAATAATCTGCCTAATTCAGCTATTTTACCACTTTGCCGCTGGCGAGAAATTAGCACCTTGGCCCGTCTACTAGACAAGCAACTGGCAAGCGGAGAAAATCAGCTGATTCAATGAAGGATCTTCAACGTTCTGGCTATGAAAGGGCCCCAATGATGAGCATTTCGACTAGGTTCCGGTGGCTAACTGTGGCCACATTGGCATCGGCAACGGTGCTAACTCTAACTTTAATCGGGTCGGCCCAGTTGTTTCGCCGTCCACGACGAGTTCAGATTGTCCACACGCAGCCATCAGGCCCAGTTACCGCGAAGGACGCCGCAGAATTCGGCATCGAGGCGTATGTCTACGGCTATCCGCTCGTCACGATGGAGATGACTCGTCGTGTGATGACCAACGTGGAGAAGCCAGAAGCCACGCGGGCACCGATGGGCAACTTGCTTCGTGCTCGAAGTTATCCTGATGCGTCGTACCGCGACGTTACGGCACCGAATGCTGACACCCTGTACACGACCGCCTGGATGGACGTTGGCAAAGAGCCGTGGGTGCTGACGTTGCCCGACGCTCAGGGCCGCTACTACCTGATGCCAATGCTCGACGGCTGGACGGATGTTTTCCAGGTTCCCGGTAAGCGGACCACAGGCACCGGGCCGCAAAAGTACGCCATCACCGGCCCTGGATGGAAGGGAACACTTCCGGCAGGCGTGATCGAATACAAGTCGCCCACCGCCATCGTGTGGCTGCTGGGGCGGATTTATTGCACCGGCACACCCGAAGATTATGCGGCAGTCCATAAGATGCAGGACGAGATTTCCATCGTTCCGCTGAGTTCCTACGGAAAACCCTTTACGCCGCCCGAAGGCAAAGTCGATCCGAGCATCGACATGAAGAAGCCGGTACGTGAACAAGTCAACTCGCTCGACTCAACGGCCTACTTCAATCTCCTGGCATCCCTGATGAAAGACAATCCGCCACCAAGAGCGGATGCACCGATCCTTGCCAAGATGGCTCGACTGGGTATTGTGCCGGGCAAGGCTTTCGACCCCAGCAAGCTCGATCCCACTGCGGCGAAGGCATTGAATGAAGTACCGAAGCTGGGTTTCGAGAAGATCATGGCCCATTTCAAGAAGGCCGGAAAGTTCGAGAACGGCTGGGTCTTCACGACCGGAACGGGGATTTACGGTACGGATTATGTCCAGCGTGCCTTGGTTACTGCCATCGGTTTGGGAGCCAATCGTCCCCAAGATGCCGTTTATCCGACATCGGAAGAAGACGCCGCAGGCAAGCCTTACGATGGGAACAAGAAGTACATAATGCACTTTGATAAAGGGCAGATGCCGCCCGCGAATGCATTTTGGTCGTTGACGATGTACAACGGCGATTACTTCTTCGTGGACAACCCGCTCAACCGCTATACACTTAGCAGTCGAGACAAGTTCAGGGAGAACGCCGATGGTTCGGTCGATCTCCATTTGCAAGCAGAGAATCCTGGTCCGGAGAAGGAATCGAACTGGCTCCCCGCACCCAAGGGCAAGTTCATTCTCATGCTGCGGCTCTATTGGCCGAAGGAAACGCCACCCTCAATCCTCGACGGCACATGGAAGATTCCACCCGTGAAGCAGGCGGATTAGCTATTTGCCACTCGTGCAGATGTTTCAGCCACGCATCAAGAAGTTGTGGGAGAATCATCGGCTTCTTGAGCGTGGGATGAAGGTAAATGAATAGAAAAGGCCCCTTCGCCAGGATGCGGCGGAGGGGCCTATCTCAGAATCCACTTGCCGATCAAGCGAGCCCGATGCCGCCGCTTGCTTCAATATACTGGCCCGTTACCCACCGGGCGTCATCCGAGGCCAGGAATGTCGCCACGCCCGCAATGTCCTCGGCCTCGCCCAAGCGTCCAAGAGCGGTATGGGCCGTGACCGCCTGCACTGAATCGGGGTCTTGCCGGGCGTGGGCGGTGAAGTCCGTGATGGTCAAACCGGGGGCGATGCAGTTCACCGTGATGCCGCGTTTGCCCAGGTCGGCGGCAAGAATCAGGGTGAAATGGTTGATTGCGGCCTTGCCCATTGAATAGGCCGTCATTCTCGGGTAGGCGTGCTTTGAGAGGGCCGACGAGAGGTTAATAATCCGGCCGCCGTCCCGAAGGCGGGAAAGTGCTTCCTGGGTGGCGAAGAACGGGCCTTTGACGTTGACGGCCATCAGTTCGTCGAATTCCTTCTCTGACGCGGTTTCCACGGTGCCGCCCCGGCCGATCCCCGCGTTGTTCACGAGGATATCGAAGTGCGGGCTGCCGTGCCGTTTGGTGAGTTCAGCGTCGAGGGCTTGGAAAAACTGCCGAATTCCGGCCACCGAGCCGACATCGCCTTGCACGGCGAACGCTTGACCGCCCGCCCCTTCGATCTCCCGAACCACAGTGGCTGCGGCCTCCGCATTCTTCTGATAATTTACGACTACCGAAGCTCCGGCTTTCGCCATGCTGAGGGCAATGGCCCGGCCGATCCCTCGGCTGGCCCCTGTAATGACGGCGATTTTTCCTTGCAAGCTCATTCTCGATCTCCTGTCGGTTGTTGATGCAGAACTTGGTATTATACGGGGCGGAGAAAACCCCAGGAACCACGTCGTTCGTGGCCTCGGAAACGTTCAGTTGGATGGTAGGACAAGCAAATGGGATTCTTGCGACAACTATTCGGCCCAGGCCGGGAAGAAATCTGGCGGCAACTTTGTGGAGAGATCGGCGCCCAGTACGTCCAGGGCGGCTTTTGGAAAGGCGACAAGGTACAAGTGCATCACGGGCAATGGACCGTGACCTTGGATACGTACACGAGCGGCGACTCCGAAAGTTCCACGACCTACACGCGGATGCGGGCACCCTACGTCAATAAAGATGGCTTCCGCTTCACGTTTTACCGGAGGAGCTTCTTCAGCAGTCTTGGCGATTTCTGCGGATTGCCGGACGTGGAAGTGGGCTATCCCGACTTCGATGAGGCGTTCATCATCAAGGGCAACGACGAGGCAAAACTGCGGGCCTTGTTTGCCAACGAGAAAATACGGCAGTTGATCGAGATGCAGCCGTCTATCTACTTGACGGTCAAGGACGACGAGGGCTGGTTCTCAACGAGCTTTCCCGAAGGCGTGGACGAACTTTACTTCCGGGTGTCGGGCGTCATCAAAGACTTGGATCGGCTGAAGTCGCTTTACTTCCTCTTTGCCGAAATGCTGAACCATTTATGCCACATCGGGTCGGCTTACGACGACGACCCGCAATTGGAGCTATGATCTTGCTCCGGTCCCTTAGATAAGGCAATCAAGACATGACCACGATTGGCATGGTGCTTTTCCCAAACCTGACGCAACTCGATCTGACCGGCCCCTACGAAGTCTTCTGCCGGATGCCAAATACCCAGGTCAAATTGGTTGCGGCCTCGCACGAGCCGGTGGTCACGGAATATGGAATGACCATCATTCCCCATCTGGCCTTCGAAGAATCGCCCTCCTTCGACGTGCTGTGCGTGCCGGGCGGCCCCGGTGTCAATCAAATGCTCGAAGACGAAGCGCTCCTGGCTTTTCTCAGGAAGCAAGGGCAGCAAGCCCGGTTCGTGACCTCCGTATGCACCGGGGCACTGCTGGTGGGGGCGGCCGGTTTGTTGCGGGGTTATCGGGCGACGACGCATTGGTTGAGCCTTGACTTGCTGCGGTCGGTCGGTGCCGAACCCGTGGCTGAGCGGGTCGTCGTGGACCGCAATCGGATCACCGGAGCCGGGGTCACGTCCGGGATTGATCTCGGTTTGACCTTGGCTTCGCTTCTTCACGGCGTCGAGGTTGCCCAGGAAATCCAGTTGATGATGGAGTACGCCCCGGTCCCGCCTTTTCAAGCAGGTTCTCCGAGAACCGCCCCTGCCCACATCGTGCATCGGGTTACGGCGGCCCGGCAAGCCATCCAAGCGGACCGCCATCGGATTCTCTCACGGATAGGTCGCCGCCGTGATTGATCCCAAGATTGGGAATCGCCACCAGGGTTCATATTCACGCCACGGCAGAGGATGTAAACTTAGAAGCATTACATTCGATGAACTTGGATTGCCGAAGAGGAACTCCTGCTCGTCGAGACGATCTGCAAGCACATCGCCCGGATTCTTCGCACGCTCAAGGCCGAAGACTTCCAACGCCGGGGCATTCATTCGGAGGCCGGGCCGCTAACGCTGGAAACGCTGGTTCAGAGAATGACCGCTCACATCGCTCATCATGTTCAGTTTATTGAGTAAAAGAAAAAAGTAATGGCCCAAAGATGAATCGCCGTATTTCCTTCGTCGAAAGAATAAGATGAAATACGAGTTCACGGCCATTCCCGATGAATATGTCCCGCAGGCCGCCAACCGGCTCTTTCAGCATCTCGTTACGGTTTACGCCAGCGAGACGATCAAGACCGTCAGCATGTGGAGGGCCGTTCCGGAAAACTGCCTCGACTTCAAGCCGCACGAGAAGACGAATACGATCCGGACGATCATGGTCCACCAGATTGATCGTCGATATTATCGGACATTCGACCGCGTTTGCCGTTCAGCGTCCCGTCATTTGCTCTAGCTTTTCAGGATAGCGAGCACCCAGCACCTGAATCTTCGAGGCGGCGGTGTCAATTTCATGCAGATCGTCGGGCGTCAGTTCGACGGAAACTGCCCCAATGTTTTCCTCCAACCGATGTAGCTTGGTGGTGCCGGGGATTGGAACGATCCAAGGCTTCTGGGCCAGCAGCCATGCAAGTGCGATCTGGGCCGGCGTCCCGTTCTTCCGCTGGGCGATGCTGCCAAGCAGGGCGACGAGGGCCTGATTCGCCTTGAGAGCCTCCGGCGTGAAGCGAGGTAGAGTACTGCGGAAATCCGAACTGTCGAAGGTCGTTTTGTCGTCGATCTTGCCCGTGAGAAAGCCCTTTCCCAATGGGCTGTAAGGCACAAGGCCAATTCCGAGTTCTTCGAGGGTCGGAATAACTTCCTTCTCCGGAGTTCTCGTCCACAGCGAGTATTCGCTCTGCAAGGCAGTGACAGGCTGAACCGCGTTTGCACGACGAATCGTTTGCACGCCTGCTTCCGAAAGGCCAAAGTGCTTGGCCTTTCCCATCTGAATCAGTTCCTTCACCGCACCGGCAACGTCTTCGATAGGGACGTTTGGATCGACCCGATGCTGGTACAGCAGGTCAATCACATCGACCTTGAGACGCTTGAGCGAGCCCTCGACAGCCTGCTTGATGTGCTCCGGGCGGCTACTCAGGCCCGCGGCACCCGGACGAGTATCGCTACCACTCAGATCGAATCCGAACTTGGTGGCGATCACCAGTTGCTTGCGGAAGGGAGCGAGGGCCTCGCCCACAAGCTCCTCGTTGGTGAATGGTCCGTAGACCTCGGCGGTGTCGAAGAAGGTGATGCCCCGCTCGACGGCGGCGTGAAGCAGAGCGGTCATCTCCTTCTTGTCTTTGGGCGGCCCATAGGAAAAGCTCATCCCCATGCAACCGAGGCCGAGGGCCGAGACTTCCAATTCGCTCTTTCCAAGTTTACGCTTTTGCATTGTCGGACTCCTTTGGTCATTCTGTCTGGTTATTGTCTTTATCGTGAAACTTCTGCAAATACCCTCCGCGCAATTGTGACGGCGGTGCTGGCCGCCGGCCAGCCAGAGTAGAAAGCGAGATGTGTGATGAGTTCGATCAACTCATCCTTCGTGACGCCATTCTCAATCGCCCTGCCCAGATGGAAGGGAAGCTCGTTGGTGCGGTAGCCATCACAATGACATCGGCGGCAATCATGGCTTCCAAGACCTCGCCCATGTCGTCTTTCTGTGGGCAGGATCGTGCTCCGCCAACGCAAACACCGCACCCCTGGCAGTAATTGATCTTCTTGTCCTTCAAGAATATTTTTTCTGCATCGTGCCCGGCGTCTTTCGCTCCCGCCACAAACCGCTCGCACAACAGGTCGGAGTTTCCGCCCCTGCGAGGGCTTGAGGATAGCACTAAAACGTTCTTGCTCATTTCGTATATCCACCTGTTTTCAGGTGTCGCCTCGGTTACTCGGATTTGAGGGAAGCCATGTCGATAGAGAAGCGGTACTTCACATCGGACTTCACCAGCCGCTCGTAGGCCTCGTTGACCTTCTGGATGGGGATGACTTCGACATCGGCAGTAATGTTGTGCTTTCCGCAGAATTCGAGCATCTCTTGGGTTTCGGCAATCCCGCCGATGTTTGAGCCGGAAAAACTGCGGCGGCCCATGATGAGGGCGAAGGCGGCGACCGCCAGCGGCTTCGTGGGTGCCCCAACGAGGGTCAGGTTGCCGTCTCTGGCAAGCAAGTTGAGGTAGGCGTTGATGTCGTGCTCTGCCGAGATGGTGTCGAGGATGAAATCGAAGCTGAAAGCGTGCTTTTTCATCTCGTCGGCGTTGCGGGAAACGACGACTTCATCGGCCCCCAGGCGAAGGGCGTCCTCTTTCTTGCTGGGCGACGTTGTGAAAACAACGACGTGGGCACCGAACGCCCGGGCTAACTTCACGCCCATGTGCCCCAGTCCGCCGAGGCCGGCCACGCCGACTTTCTTGCCCTTGGTGATGCCCCAGCGGCGCATGGGCGAGTAGGTCGTGATCCCGGCACACAGCAGCGGGGCGGCACCGGCGAGGTTGAGGTTGGAGGGAATACGCAGTACGAAGCGTTCATCGACAACGATGCTGTCAGAGTAGCCGCCGTAGGTGACGGGAGCCGTTCCGTGCTTGTCGGGGGAGCCGAAGGTAAGGGTCAAGTTCGGGCAGAACTGCTCAAGGTCAGCTTTGCACTGGGGACAAGTGCCGTCCGAGTCCACCAGGCAACCAACCGCCGCAATGTCGCCCGGCTTGTACTTGGTCACGGCGGGGCCGACTTTGGTAACTCGCCCGACAATCTCGTGGCCGGGGACAATCGGGTAGACGGTGGGCATGACGTTGCTCCACTCGTTGCGAACCATGTGGAGATCGGAGTGGCAGATGCCGCAGAAGAGAATCTCGATCTGGATATCGTGCGGGGTCGGATCGCGGCGTTTGATCTGGGCGTGGGCCAGCCCCGATGTCGCACTGGCCGCCGCATAGGCTTTCGCATTGAACATGAATTGACGCTCCTCGTGAAAAACACCAGCCGGTGCCATTGCGCCCGGTGGTAATTGGCTTCCGAATTGGTCCCGAACCATCCGTCTCCGGATGCCGGGACCGGCTCGCTAACGACAATTAAACGCCAACTGCCTGGAAATGAAAAGGCATAATCCTCCAAAATCCTTGCCTAATTCTATTTTCGTCCAGGCAAACTATTAAACTATTTGCCTCTTGTCCGACCGCGGGAAGCCACCACCATCATGAATTGTCTCGGGAGCGGAAATTGCCGTGACCATCGGCGCCGATGTCATCCAATGAGCGGAGACAACGAGGATCGCCTTGGCATCTGGCAAGGTTTCGCCCCGAGATCGCAGGAATCTCGCAGCGGGCGTATCCCGAATGGCGATGTCGGGAGAGCCGCGAGATATGAAGTTGCTTGGTAACATCGAGGTCTTCCGATCCATCGCTTATCCCGCTCCCGCGAACGGGAGAGGGGGCCGGATCAACGGTTTTCCTGTTGTGCGGAATCAAACGCACAACCTGGCGGCAATCGACGCCACGTGGCGACCCTGGAAACGGGCCTGGGCAAGCTCCTTTTCGCTCGGCTGGCGTGAACCGTCTGCACCGGCGATGGTCGCTGCACCCCATGGCGAACCACCCTTGACTTCGCTTATGTCAGCAAGTTCGGGGCAGGAATACGGCAGCCCGACGTAGACCATACCGTGGTGCACCAGCGTGTTGACGACGCTGATGATCGTGCTCTCATTTCCGCCACCCGTGCCGGTGCTCGTGAACGCACTTCCCACCTTGCCAACCAGTGTGCCTTTCACCCAAAGGCTGCCGGTCTGATCGAGAAAGTTCCGCATCTGTGCGGCCATGTTTCCGAATCGGGTTGGAGTGCCAAACAGGATCGCGTCATAGTCGCCCAATTCCTTGGGCGATGCAACGGGGGCCGCTTGATCGAGTTTTGCACCGTACTGTTTGGCTACGTCGGGCGGCATCGTTTCGGGCACTCGCTTGATCGCGGCTTCGACGCCTTTTACCAAGCGAGCTCCCTCCGCGATGGCCGCAGCGAGCTTCTCGACATGGCCGTACATCGAGTAGTAGAGAACAAGGACCTTGGGCATGACAATCTCCTTCTTAGAGACTTAGGTTGGATCGGATCAAGGAAAACAGGGAGCTACATCGATCCCCTTCGCGTTGGAGTGACGGGCGATGGCGTCGCAGCTTCATTCCGGCCCGCCTCGCTTGGACCAAGCAGCTTGCCAAATACGAGGGCATCCAGCGAGAACTTTCCCGGCCCCAAGATGAAGAACATGGCGGCACAGGCAAGGTAAACGGCCGGCAACTCATAGGACGGCCCGCCCTTGTCCGCTACGAACGGATGCCCCAGTTTCAAATGGACCGTGGCGAGGGCCACGACCATAACGCTGGTTATCCCCAGAGAGCCGAGCCGGGTGAGAAGTCCCGAAATCAAGGCCAAGCCACCACCAAACTCCGAGATTGCCGCCAACGCTTGAAGAACTGCGGGCATGCTGGCATCCGGCCCCATCCATCCCATTGGGTTCTGAATTTTCCCCAGGCCGTGAAGCACGAAGGCTGCTCCCATCACCAAGCGGAGCAAGAGGAGCCCTACGGAACCAATCGGTCCTACGCTGTCGCAATACAATAGTTTTCGCATCGTTTCGTTCCTTTCTTTCTGAGATTGTGAAATGTCTGCCAGTTGTGGTTCGTTCAGGCCAAGTCGAAGAGCATTACCTCCGACGCTTCATTGGCCCGGATCGCAAGCTCCTTCTCGTCACTTACGGCGGCACCGTCGCTTACGGCAAGAGCCTGGCCGTTGAGGTCAATGGCTCCTCGGACGACTTGCAGCCAAGCATGCCGACCGGGAGGCAACTCGTGTTTGAGTTCCTGGCCGGTCGCAAGCGAGGAAAGATAGACTCGGGCATCCTGGTGGATTAACAACGACCCGTCTCGGGCATCGGGTGAGGCGACGAGCCGAAGACGCCCTTGCTTTTCGGCCTCGGGGAAGGTTTTCTGATCGTAGCTGGGCGTCAGGCCCTTTTTCCCAGGCAAGAGCCATATCTGGTAAAGGTGGAGCGGCTCAGTCGCGGACGGGTTGAATTCGCTGTGCCGAATGCCGGTCCCCGCCGTCATGTGCTGGAACTCGCCTGCACGAAGCACGGAGCCGGTTCCCATGCTATCCCGATGCTCTACGGCACCTTCCAGAACATAGGTAATGATCTCCATGTCCTGGTGGCCGTGCATCCCAAATCCCTTGCCGGGCTGAACCCAGTCTTCGTTGATGACCCGCAACGACCGGAAGCCCATCTGGGCCGGGTCGTAGTAGGTGTTGAAGGAAAACGTGTGCCAAGTATCGAGCCAGTCATACTCGGCATGGCCCCGTTCGGCTGCCCGCCGCACGCGGATATTCTTGGAAGAGACTTTCAGTTCGCTTGTTGTTGACATGTCGTATTACTCCTGTATCTCATTCGTCGTCGGACCAAGGTGCTCGGGCCTTTTCCAGCAGGCGAATTAGTTCTTTAAGTTCATCCTTGGTCAAATGTCCAAGGAGCTTCTTGTGCAACTCTTGGAGAGGCTGATCGAGGTCGGCAAGGGTCTTTTGTCCCTTTTCGGTCAACGCCACGTAAATCACCCGTCGATCCGACAGGCAACGTTCCCGCAGAACGAACTCCGATTTTTCCAGGCGGTCGATCAGGCCGGTGATACCGGGGACAACCGTGACCATGCGGTTGGCGATCTCAAGGCTTGGCAGCGGGGCGCCTTCGCCCCGCAGGATACGCAGGATGTTGTACTGGGATGGCGTCAGATCGTGTTGCCGAAAGAGCCGAGAAAAGCGGATCAACTGCTGATCGTTCGTGCGAGCGATATTCAGCATGGCCTCTTGTTCCAAGGACTCGAAGGGCCGTTTTTTCTTTAGCTCTCGTTGCAGCGACATGGCTGGCCTCCCGTTCTGCTAAATACTATACATATCAACTATCGACGTGTAGTGTAATTGCAGTTTAGCAAACAAGCCAGGGCAAAAATGGCAGAATTCAGGAAGTGCCGTAAGTCATTTACGGGACGATACTTGTGTCGTCGTCGTGAGCGAAAAGAGGATGCTTTCGAGCCGTGGTCTTGAGCGAAATGGACACTTAGGCTCCTTGGTCTGGCGCGAAAAGCGTAGTACCCTGGGTGACGCGGAAAGAATCGAGGGCTGAACTCGAACGGAGCCTTATCAGCCGAACCGCAGTGCCCGCGACCACCGGCACGTTACCGAAAATCGGAATCCGCAATCGAGGGTGTCTCGAAATTGGCTCGGCCTGGGGCACCGTCATTTTTCAAATCCCCGCGGTAACTCGGAACCCAACCGTGAAATCAGCCTCTTGACTCCGGGGACCGCGCCGCAATAATAGTACCAAACGAGGCCCGTCCAAAACTGGCGGTCGGGTAAAACCGGCCGATACTGGAAACTGGATGGGCCTTGCCGTTTCTTGGCCGGTCGATGTAGGGCAAGAGTTTCATCTGGCATGCTCAAGAGGAAACGAAGTTCCACCATGCCGAAGTCGTCCACTCTAAATCGATTCCCCCTTTTCGGACTTTTCGCCCATCAAGCTGCAAAGCACATGGGCTACCCCGAGGACGATGCTCGGTTACTGGGCTACTCCACGGCCTTGCTGTACGCGATCTTCAAGGCCAAGTCCCAATCGAAGAACGAGAAGGGCGAGAAGGAAGCGAAGAAGGAACTGCCCAAGGAAATCGAGGACAAGACGAAGACGCTTAAATTCGGCGGGCAGGATTTTCAAGTAATCTACGGCAAGGGCAAACGGATCAAACAAACGGTTGTCGGCCATGAGGTCCACGATGGCGAGGAATACGACAGCCAAATCAAGGCGAAGTTCCCCGAGGGCTGGTACGACCGTCTTACCAAGTCATTCAACAAATACCTCGAAGGCCACGACGCCGACGAGTTGAACAACGGCAGCGGGTTGTTCAATCTGTACAAAGCATGGCGGGACGAGAACAAGGTCGGATTCAATCGCGTGGACTTGGATAAATTGATCGGTTGGCTGCATGAGCATGAGCACGCGGCTCAGCGATGAGAGCGGTGAAAGCGATGCCGAAACATCCATGGATTGGCCTCGTCATCTTCCTTGTCGTCTGCTTTGCCGCAGCCGGGATCGGCGGGGCCGTCACGACGCCGAAGATTGCCACTTGGTACGCGACCCTGACGAAACCTAGCTGGAATCCGCCGAACTGGATTTTTGGCCCGGTCTGGTCGGCCTTGTATTGCTGCATGGCCGTCGCCGCCTGGTTCATCTGGCGGCAAGGCGGGTCTCCGAGTGCCAAGGTGCCGCTGACCTTATTCGCCGTTCAACTGGCCTTGAACGTCCTATGGTCATGCATCTTCTTCGGCCTTGAAAAACCCGGCCTCGCCTTCGGGGAAGTGCTTCTGCTTTGGACGGCCATTGCGGCAACGATGATCGTCTTCTGGCAGCGGTCGGTGATCGCCGGGATTCTATTCGTGCCCTACTTGGCCTGGGTCAGCTACGCCAGTTTCTTGAATTTCACAATCTGGCGATTGAATGCGTAGGGCGGTTGCTCACTGCGGCACCTTGATCTCGATGCCATACCGAGGTGCGACGACCAAGAACCGCTCGATGTCGGCGGGTGTTGGCGGGGGAGGCAACATCGACGAGTCGGTTAGGAGAGTCCCCATTTCCTGAAACATCTTCTCGATCCCAGCGGGGGCAGTCCAGATCAACATTTTCGCCGGTCGGTTCGTTCCGTTCTTGAAGCTGTGCAGCACGCCTACAGGCACGTTGAGCATCGTTCCTGGCCCTGCTACCCGCCGATTACCATCGACAACGAAGGCAACTTCTCCTTCCAAGACATAGAAACCCTCTTGCTCCCTACTGTGGATGTGCGGCGGCGGTCCAGCGCCCGGAAACACGTTAGATTGGAAAATTGCATAGCGGCCATCGGTCTCCTCGCCGGTCGCTAGACCTTCCTTGGCCTCGCCCGTTCATCATCAATCGCCATCGGCGGCGTGCCGAAGATCACAAACTCCAATTCCCGCCCAGGCTCGGCCTCCAGTGAATGCAGTACACCAGCCGGGATCACGGCCACGCTGCCGGGCCGCAGGGGATGAACCTCCTGGCCGAGCGTGATCGTGCCTGTTCCTGAGAGGACGTAATACACTTCGTCGTAGCCCTGGTGCAAGTGCGGCGTCCCCTTGGTGATTTTGACGACGTGGACATTGGCGATGCCGCCCTCACCGCCCGTAACGATTCGTTGAACGTGGCCGAAGGGGCAGTCGATGGGCTGCGTTTCGTCGCGGTGGCGGACGAGGGGATTCTTCATTTCCATTTTGTGTCCCTTCTCGTCCACGCCCGTCAGAGATGGCGGCTTTCCATTTGCAACTGGATTCAGCAGCAAGTCAGCGAGGGCCAATAGCGATGGCTTCTTGCCTTCGACAAGCGTTCGGTCCACGGGGATCGGGGCCGGAATTATTCCGCTAACGAGATTTGGCTTGGTGAGGTCTTTGCCGTGGATTAGCATCAAAGGGCGGTCGAGAAGGTTGTCTTCCAGATTATCGAGTGCTTGGAGCAGGTGCCTAGCGGTGTAATGGATTGTTTCTTCCTCTTTGCTCATTTCTTTCTCCTTCTTGAGTTTCTGTGCCTGATGAATCTATTCCCCGTTTCCACCCGTCACGGACTGCCGCAGCGTGGCGATCATCGTGTCAAGCTGATAGGGCTTCTGGATAAAGCCCGCCAACCCCAGGCCAGCTAATCGCCCGGTCGCAGTTTCTTCGCTATAGCCGCTGGAAAGGACTACGCGGACATCGGGGGAGATTTGGCGAATCGCCCGGAAGGTCTCTTCGCCGCCCATCTTCGGCATGGTCAGATCGAGAAGCACGCAAGCAATCTCATCCTGGTGCTCACGGTACATGCGAACCGCCTCTTCCCCATCTTTGGCCGTCAGCACCGAGAATCCGGCTATCTCGACCATATTCTTCGCCAAACTGCGGACAATCTCCTCGTCATCCACAACCAGAACGGTCCCGGTGCCATGCCAGGGCTTGGCCGGGGTGGATTCACCAATCGGGTTGGCTGCGGGCGTTTCGATGGCCGGGAAAAAGACTTGGAATGTCGTACCTTGGCCGGGCTTACTGGCGACTCGGATGCCCCCCTTATGCCCTCGTAAAATGCCGTGGACGGCTGCCAAACCCAAGCCCCGGCCCGTGAATTTCGTGGTGAAGAAAGGATCGAAAATCTTCGCCAGCGTTTGCTCGTCCATACCGCAGCCCGTGTCGGACACTTCCAGGCGAACATAGTGTCCTTCGTGCAGATCATCGCCGCCGAGGACGGCATAATCCGTGGCATTGCAATGGATGGTGTCCGTGGAGATCGTTATTACGCCGCTGTCTTCACCGAGGGCCTCGGAGGCATTGATGACGAGATTGAGGATAATTTGATGGATTTGCGAGGCGTCCGCTTCGATCATCGGAAGGTTGGGGGCCAGATTGCAGTTCAGCGTGGCCTTTTTGGAGATCGACATCTCCATCATCGCTCGCATTTCCTTGACGATTTGCGACAGACTTACCGGCTCGACGATAAACTTGCCCTTGCCCGAGTAGGCGAGCATTTGCCGGGTTAGGTGGGCCGCACGTTCGACGGCTTTCTTAATGATGTCAATATCTTTGCGTGCCGGTTCGGACGCTGGCAGTTGTAGCTTTACCAAATCGGCGTAGCCCATGATCCCGGCCAGGATATTGTTGAAGTCGTGGGCGATTCCACCGGCCAAAATCCCCAGGCTTTCGAGTTTCTGGGCGTGGAGAAGCTGGCGTTCCATGTCCAGCTTCTCTTGCTCGGCACGTTTTCGGTCAGTGATGTCCTGCACGACACCCAGGCCGAAAGCGATTTTCCCTTCCGGGCCACGGGCCGCAGCGGTCATCGCATGAGCGAAAAAAGGTTGGCCGTCCTTCCGAATATATCGTTTCTCCACTGAGAAACTGTGAATCTCCCCACCGAGGAGTTTCTCGACAAAGGGGCCGCTAAGTTCCCTGTCTTCGGGATGGGCAAGGTCACGGACATGCCGCCCAACCAATTCCTCCTCGCTATAGCCGCTCATGCGGCACATGGCTCGATTGGCTTTGACGATAACGCCATCGCCCACGCAGATCACCATTCCCACCGGGGCCTCCTCGAATGTGACCCGAAATCGTTCCTCGCTGGCCCGCAGGGCTTCCTCTGCCTGCTTTCGCTCGGTGATGTCTTGAATCGTGCCGATCATCCGGATAGGACACCCCGCTGCATCGAACTCTAGTCGTCCAAGCCCGTGGACCCATCGAACTTGGCGGTCGCCATAGCGGATGATTCGGTACTCACGGTCAAAGGGTTTGTGCTTTCCAAGAACCTCGTCTCGGAAATAGTCCAACATCATCTGGCGTTCATCGGGATGGACGAGATTGCCCCATCCTTCGTCAGTCCTCGCGTAATCCGCTTGGATATCGAATATCCGCTCGAGGACTTCCGAACTGGTCCAACGCCCCTGGGGGATATCAAGAATATAAGACCCGAGACATGCCACTTGCTGGGCCTCCCGGAGGCTGGCTTCGCGTTCTCGGAGTCTGTTCTCCGTGCAGGATTTTGCCACCGCTACGGCAAGGTATCCCGCAAGCCTTTCCCAGAAGGCGATTGTCCCAGCGGTGAACAAGCCCTTTCGGTGGTCGTTTAATTGGAGAAGTCCCAGCGGTTTATTTCCGCTGTGCAGGCAGATCAAGGCAATGGATTCGTAACCCTCGCCGCTGCAACGTTTCCGGGTGCGGGTTTCACGGTCGGCCTCCGTCATATTAGCCAGAAGTTCAGTTGTGCTGTTCGTCCAGAAACTCCCTTTAGGAGTGAAAAATCCTTTCGAGAGATCAAACCGACTGCAGATCACGTTGCCACACATACATTCAAGCATGGGGTTGCCGTCGCCATCGTGCAGTGGTTCACCGTTCTCACTGCGAACGCACAAGGAGTTTTCGGCCCTGACAAACTCTGGCGAGAATCCACGGGCTTCAAAATAGGGATAATCGTCGCCCTCTCGCAGGCGGATTCCAATAGCTTCACAACCGGACTGCTCCTGAAGGAAATTGGTTGCCTTTTGGATCAAATCGTGCAGCCCGGTACTTTCATTGACAAGGCGAAGGAACTCAATTGCAATCTGCCGCTCCTGGTCCATCCGTTTTCGTTCGGTGATATCACGGGCAAGGCCCGTGGTTCCTACTATTTCTCCGTCGTCCTTGAAACGAGGGTTCTTGATCGTCTCGAACCAAATTTCACGGCCATCCTTGTCAGTCAGCAACTCCTCAAGTTGCAATGGCTGGCGAGATTGCAAAGTGGCACGGTCTTGCTCCGAAAGCCGTTGTGCGACTTCCGCTGGAAAGAATTCGAAGGCCGTTTTTCCCACGGCATTCTTGGCATTAACGCCCACGAATCGGCACCAAGCCGAGTTTACGGCGAGGAAGCGGCCCTCTTTGTCCTTGAGCCAAGCGGGGTCTGGTATGGTGTCCAAGATGGCCTTTTGCCGCCGCTCGCTCGTCTGCAATGCTTCCTCGGTCTTTTTGCGGTCGGTAATGTCCCGCACGATTACTTGGCTTGTCAGGCAACCATGATGAACGAATGGCACTGCGATGGCCTCGATATCCACCACGCTCCCGTCCAAACGAACTGCACGTTGCTCCATCCATTGAGCGAGCCGTTTGCCTTCAAACGTTGACTGCATGCGATTCTTGATGGCGATCTGATCTTCCGGGTGGATAAAATCGAGGACGGGTCGCCCGACGATTTGATCGACATGACTGGCCCCCAGCAGCCGCAGACCGGCAGAGTTTACGAAGGCAATGCGATCCCCGTTCACGACAAAAATGCTATCCGGCAGAAGTTCCGTTAGCCTGCGATAATCTTCTTCACTCTCATGCAACTCTTCCTCGGCCCTTTTTCGCTCGGTGATGTCCATAACTGCCGCACGGCAAGAAGTTGCTTTTCCTTGGCAGCCCCGGACAGCGACCGCTTCGATCAGCACATGGACCCGCTGATCTTCTTCTTTGATTTGCAGTTTTACTTCGCAACTCTGTTTGGCGTCGGTCTGCAAGACGTGCTTACAGAACTCGGAAAAGGCAACCCGATCTTCCAAAGCGACAAATTGGCCGAACCGTTTATTGAGTGCGGTGCTTCGGTCCAGCCCCAAGAGATTGGCTCCCGACAAGTTGACCTCCACAATTTGGCCCTGATCGCCCCATACGAAATATCCGATTGGGGCAAAATCGAAAAGGTCGCTACACTTCTCGGAAGACGCCCGAAGGTCCGCTTGGGCCTGCACGAATTCGTCGTTCTGCATCTCCAATTCAATCTGGTGGACTTGCAGTTCGTGGACCAAGCCGCAAACCTCGGTGTCGGTCATGGCTCCCGTGGGCTTGGGATGTGTGCGAACTCGCTCCTCGGCTCTCTGCCGAAGCTCGGTGACGTGGCGAAGCTCCGTCAGTTCGCGGACGAGTTGTTCCTTAGTTTTGCCGTGATCTTCCAACCGCCGACCTCAAGAGCGAGTGATTTAACGAAGGGGCATCCAAACGCGACGCCATTTGCGACACAGGATACCACAATCCATTGGAGGGGAGAAGGCCAAGCAGAGTCCAACCGGCCAGGGTGCCGAAATTGCTTCCTTGCGACTCCCGCCGTTATTGGACCAACGATTTCGCCTCGGCCACACGTCATGGCGACTGATTCCCGGTCCCTCAATCACCGGACTTCTATTCGTGCCGTCCTCGTGGATGGCAAACCACATGAATCAAACCTGCCGGATTTGACGGCCATGTTGCATAAACCTGCATATTTCGCACACGTCGAACCTACGACCTAGAGTTACGTACACACGTTTCGGGCGAAAACCCCTCGGATACGGACCCGGCGTGCGAGATACCTTAATGGGCAGGACTTGGGCCTGCCAGTTGAAGGCACGTTGAAGTCGTCCTCTTCGTTGGGAAGAGAAGACCTCGGCTGTGCCTTTTGTCGTTTTGAGATCGAGAAAATGGAATTCTAGCCTTCGCAGTTTGGGAGAGGACCGAGCGATGCAACGGTTGAGCAAGACAGGACTCGTTACCCCCGACCGTGTTCCCTATGGAACGCATCTCTGCCAATTCTACGAGACCAAGGAAGATTTGCTAGAAGTCCTTGTTCCGTACTTCAAGGAAGGGCTTGCCGCCAACGAATCCTGTATCTGGATTACTTCCGACTTGTTTTCCGTCGCGGAGGCGAAAGATGCCCTTCGAGCCGCCGTTCCCGAACTCGACCATTATTTGACGACCGGCCAGATGGAGATCATTCCGCACGAGAAGTGGTATCTCTTGGGCGGTTCGTTCAAGATCGATGCCGTCCTCTCCGCATGTTGTAAGAAAGCGGAAATCGCTCTCGACCAAGGTTATTGCGGGTTGCGGGCAACGGGTGACGCCGCCTGTTTCCAGAATGACCATTGGAACGACCTGATCGCCTACGAAGAGAAGGTTCAATCATCAATCTACGCCCAGAAGATGATTGCACTCTGCTCCTATCCCCTGACACAATGCACGGCAACTCAATTCCTCCAAGCGGTCAATTCCCATGACTATGCCATTGTTCGGCGGCAAGGCGGCTGGGAATGCATCGAGAGCAGGGGTCGCAAGCAACTAATGGATCGCCTTCTGGTCCAGAAGCAGGCCATCGCATCCTCCCTCAGCCCCTTGGTGATGATGGACCTTGCCGGAAATCTAACCTATGCCAATCCAGCGGCATTGAAGGCGTGGGGCTACGAAAGCGAAAACGAAGGATTGAATCGGCCTGCGACAGAGTTTTGGGACAGCCCCGAAGAACTCATGAAATGCGTGGAAAGCGTTCGAGCAGGTGGCAGCAATGTCTGCGAAATGGTCGCCAAGCGTAAAGATGGCTCTACTTTTGATGCGGAGGTTCTTGGGAGCCTGACCCTTGATGATCGAGGCCAGCCAATCGGGATGGTCGCATCCTGCCTGGACGTGACGGCCCGCAAGGCGGCGGAGAGACGGCTGCGAGAAAGTGAACAGCATTACCGCACGCTGGTCGAAAACATCAAGCTCGGTGTCACCCTCATCGACCGACAACACAAGATTGTGGCCGTCAATGGCGTCCATGCAAAAATGGTTGGCAGGCCGGTGGACGAGTGCTTCGGCCAGGAATGTTTTCGTGTCTTCGAGAAACGAGAAGCAATTTGTCCACACTGTCCCGGCACCCGAGCAATGGAAACGGGAAAGCCAGAAGACGTGGAACTCACCGGGGTTTGGAACCACGGGATGGCTTGCGACATCAGAATTCAAGCCTTCCCGGTGCATGGTTCTGATGGTTGCCCCGAAGGATTTATCGAAGTCGTGGAGGACATCACCGACCGCAAACAGGAGCAGGATGCACTAAGGCGAGCCAACTTCTGTGTCGAACAAGCGGCAGACTGTATCCTCTGGATCGATCCCGCGGGGAAGATCGTCTTTGCCAATCAAAAAGCATGTGAGGTCTTGGAGTATTCCAAGGAGGAACTCCAAGAATTGACCGTATTTGACATCGACCCCATGATTACCCGAGAGTGGTGGCGACCGCACTGGGAGGCAATTCGGGAAAAGAAATCCTTTATCATCGAAACGTGCCATCGCACGAAGTCCGGCCAGATTTTTCCGGTGGAAGTCGGTGTCAATTACATGACCTTCGAGGGGAACGATTACAACTGCGTGTTCGCCCGCGACATTCGTGGTCGGAAAGAAGCTGAAAAGCAGTTGGCCCACTTCTGGGCTATCGTGAATTCCTCCCAGGATGCAATCTATGGGTCTACGCTCGACGGCGTGGTAACTTCGTGGAACCCTGGTGCGGAGCGTCTTTATGGCTACGCGGCAGCCGAAATAATTGGAAGGCCGATTTCCATTCTCGCTCCACCAGAGCGATCCGATGAAATCACGAAGCTCCTTTCCAGAGCCAGGGACGGCGAGCGAGTCGAACTCGATACCGTCCGTCGCAGAAAGGACGGCACCTTGGTCAACGTGTACCTCACATGGTCCGCAATCAAGAACGTCGATGGGGACGTTGTTGGTGCAGTAGCCATTGCCCATGATATTACCAACCGCAAGCGTGCCGAAGAATCAATTCGAGAGAACGAAGAAAAGCTGACCAGTATTATCGATAACGCTGCGGAGAACATTTTCACAGTATCTCTGGATGGCGTGCTTACCCTCGTCTCCCCGGTCTGGACCCGGCTGCTCGGGCATGATGCTTCGGAGGTCATGGGGCAGTCCTTTGAACCGTTTATCCATCCCGATGATGTGGCAGAATGTCTGGCTGCTATGAAAAGCGTTCTCGCCACGGGGGAACCACAGCGTCGTACCTACCGTATTCGGCACAAAGATGGAAACTGGCGGTGGCACCGTACCGCTGGCTCCTTGGTTCGAGACGGTCAGGGCCGCCCGGCTTACTTCGTGGGAGTGGCCGAAGACGTTACTGAACGGCGAAACGCCGAGCAAGAGTTGCGGGATTACGCGAGTTCATTGGAAGTGGCAAATCGGACGATTCAAGCAGCACAGGAGATAGCCGAGGCTGCCGAACTCGAAGTACGAAAGGGCCGTGATCTCCTGCAAGCGGTTGTGGATGGGATTGGCACTCCCATCACGTTGATTGATCGCAACTACCAAATCCTGTTGGCAAATCGTACCGTCCGCGAACTTGCAGGCGGAATCGATCCGGTCGCCAACTCGCGGAAATGTCATCAAATCTCTCACGGACAAGATACGCCCTGCGAGGGCCAGCATGATCCATGCCCCCTGAAAATGGCTTTCGAAAGCAGACGGCCCGCAAAGGTCATACATCGCCACTCCGATTTCAGGGGCAAAGAAAGCACCGTGGAAGTCACCGCCACGCCCATCGTTGACGACAACAACGAAATACGGTACGTGATCGAGTCCTGTTATGACATTACCGAATTGAAGCGGGTGGAAACGGACCTTCGCAACGCCAAACAGGCTGCCGAAGCCGCTAACCGGGCCAAGAGCGAGTTTCTGGCGAACATGAGTCATGAGATTCGCACGCCGATGACGGCAATCTTGGGGTTTACCGATATCCTTCTGGGAAATGTCGCAAACGAGGAAACCGCTCAATCAGCCCAGATTATTAAACGCAATGGCGAGAACCTCTTAAAGATAATCAACGACATTCTCGATCTCTCGAAGATCGAAGCAGGAAAGGGTTCGGTTGACCTCCAAGAATGCTCACCCAGCCAGATTGCCACCGACGTCATTTCATTGATGAAGGTGCATGCTGATGCAAAGGGGCTGCTGCTGACGCTTGAGGTCCGGGGTGCCATTCCCGAACAAATCACGACCGATCCGATCCGCCTGCGGCAAATCCTCGTCAACATGATCGGCAATGCCATCAAGTTCACCGAAGTCGGCAATGTCCGAATCGTTATGCGGCTGGTCCCAATTTCCGAGAATGAGAGTAAGTTGATATTCGACGTGATCGATACGGGCATTGGCATGTCGGAGGAGCAAATGGGCCTATTGTTCCGGCCATTTTCCCAAGCAGACAATTCATCAACCCGCCGCTTTGGTGGCACCGGACTGGGCTTGGCGATCAGCAAACGGATGGCCGAGATGCTTGGCGGCGATATCGTGGTTCAGAGCAGCCTCGGCCAAGGCAGTACGTTCAGCCTCAGCATCGGGACCGGCCACCTGGATTCCGTAATCACCCAGGAGCCGAGTAAAGCAGTGGCCGTCAAGGAGCGGGTGGGCAAGGCCAAAGCACCCCAGAAACTCGACTGCCGCATACTTCTTGCTGAGGACGGTCCCGATAATCAGCGATTGATAGCTTTCGTACTCCGTAAGGCCGGGGCCGAAGTGGAAATAGCGGACAACGGGCAAATCGCCCTGGACCTTGCCTTAGCCGCACGACAGTCGGGAACTCCATTCGACGTGATTCTCACGGATATGCAAATGCCAGTCATGGACGGTTACGAAGCCACCCGGAGCCTACGAGGGGCAGGCTTTCGTGTACCCATCATTGCCTTGACCGCCCACGCCATGTCCGAGGACCGCCAGAAATGCATGGATGCTGGCTGCGATGGTTACATAACCAAGCCCATCGACCCGAAGAAGTTGGCTGGGGAAATCAAAGCGTGGGTGGCAAAGGAACGCACGTCCATCGCGGCCTTGCCCGGCCCGACGTAGGGACCAACGATCTTTGCCGCGTTGTGGAAAAGTCGGCGGATCGGATTGTCGATGCAGTATGCGGATATCACGGGTCAGCGAGTTTTCTATAACGAGCGGCCTTGTTTGCTGGCCCTGTTCCGTGACATCACCGAACGAAAACAAGCCCAGGAGGCATTGCGAAAGGAATACGACAACCTCAAGCACCTACTGCAATCCAGCGATCATGAGCGGCAACTGATTGCCTACGAAATCCATGATGGGCTGGCCCAGCAGTTGGCAGCGGCACTCATGCAGTTGCAGGCTTTCGATCATCTGAAAGGCAAGAACCCGAAGGAAGCTGCAAAGTCCTTTGACGCGGGGATAAGCATGCTTCGAAAAGGGCATTTTGAAACCCGTCGTCTCGTCGCCGGGGTGCGACCGCCGATCCTGGATGAATCAGGCATCGTGGAGGCCATCGCCCACCTTGTTCACGAGGAAGGCCAAGATAAGGCCCCGAAGATCGAGTATCGCAGCAGGGTCGATTTTGACCGATTGGACCCCACCTTGGAAAATGCCATCTACCGCATTGCCCACGAGGCTTTGACAAATGCCTGCCAATACAGCAAGAGCGAAAAGGTGCAGGTCAGCCTCGTGCAAGACGGCGATCAGGTCCGAATTGAGATTCGTGACTGGGGCGTGGGGTTTGATCCCAAGGTCGTCCCCAAGAACCATTTCGGCCTGGAAGGTATCCGACAACGGGCCAGATTGCTCGGTGGGAAGTACAGCATCCGAAGCACTCCGGGGAAAGGCACTCGGATAACCGTGGACTTGCCGGTAGTGCTAAGAGAGTGAGAACGAATCTCAACTTGCCATGCTCACGATCCTCTGGGACAACGACGGCGTGCTGGTGAACACGGAAGGATTATACTTCCGGGCCACGCAGGCGGTCTTGGCCGAGGTCGGCGTCAAATTGACCCCCGAGCAGTTCAAGGAGATTTCGCTCAAGCGGGGCGAAAGCACGTTCTTGCTGGCCGGTGAACGAGTGTTCGGCGACAATTACTCTTTCCCTTCAGCGACAATTAGAATTCCCTTCGAAGAAGCTGCGGCGTGTACCCCCTCTTTTGCCCAGTTGAGGCGCAGCGAAACCAGCAAAAGAGGGGGTGCACGCCGCGGGCCGCCGAGCCCGGCCCGGATCGGATGTCATGACGCCTCGGGCGGTTTCGCCTGCTTGGCCACGCCCGCTTTTTTTGGCCGGTGCCGAAGCACATCCAGCATCATTCGTTGGAGATCGGCGGCGACGATAAGGCCGCAGTCGACGATGTTCACCATCGCAATCGAGCAGAAGCCCCTGCCACTGCCCACGTCCATCGCGGTCGTGCCCGCCGTGGCGCAGAGGCCGACGATCGTTTCCGGGTTGTGGAGAACTCGGCGGATCGGATTGTCAACGAAATATCCGCACTACCAGGGGCAAACGTGCGACATGGCTGTCGGCTTCCTAGTTTGATAGGATTATTGTGCAATCCCCACTGGTGAGTGGCGAGACGATTCATGAAGGCAAGAGGTCGGTCATGAAAGACCAGGACAAGACGAAAGACGAACTCATCGAAGAACTGGCGGAAATGCGGCAGCGGATTGCGGCGATGGAGGGTTTCGACGCTGAACCCAAGCAGGCTGACCAAAAACTACGGGAAAACGAGCAACGGTTCCGAAAGGTCTTTGAGGAAGGGCCAGTGGGCATTCTGTTGGTTGGTACGGATGGCCGTATCCAGCATGTCAACCGGCGTTTCCGTGAGATGCTTGGTTATTCGGAGAGCGAAATCATTGCCCTTGGGCTGCCGGGTATCTCCCACCCCGACGACTGGGCGAGAGATCACCCATTCTTTTCACGCCTTTGGCATGGTGAAATTTCGCACTACGACTCCGAGAAACGCTATTCTTGCAAAGATGGCCGGGTTGTGTGGGGGCAATTAACGATTTCGGTAATGCACGATAAAACGGGCAGGCCAATGAACACAGTTGGCATGGTCGAAGACATCACCGTGCGGAAGCAGGCCGAAGAGGCGTTGCAGAAGGCCCACGACGAATTGGAGCAGCGGGTAAAGGAGCGTACTGCGGAACTGGCGAAGGCGAACGAGCAGCTACAGCAGGCTCACGATGAGCTTCGAGCGATCTACGATGGAATGCCAGACGGCGTGCTAGTTGCAGATATCGAGACGAAACAGTTCGTTCGTTGCAATGTCGCAATGGGGCGAATGCTCGGTTTTCCGGAGGACGAACTCCTGGCACGATCCGTCATGGATATCCACCCCGCCGACGAACTGCCCAGCGTCTTGCAGACCTTCCATGCCCTCGTAGATGGTAAGCAACGGATCGGTCACGATATCCCGATGCTACGCAAGGACGGCAGCGTTTTCCATGCCGATGTAACTCACCATGAAATTAAGCTCAACGGTCGGCGTTGTACGGTTGGCTTCTTCCGGGACACCAGCGAACGGAAAATGGCAGAGGATGCTCTACGTGCAAGCGAGGAACGGTTCCGGGTTACGTTCGAGGAGGCCCCGGTGGGAATGGTGATCTGCGTGGGCGACGGCGTTATTACCAAAACCAATCGTGCTCTCTGCCGCATAAGCGGCTACACCCAGGAGGAGTTGATCGGCCGGCATGTCCGTGACCTTGCCCATCCCGAAGATCGGGAACTGAGCGGTCCTCTCGTCAAAAAACTTCTGGCGGGCACGGTCTCCAGTTTCACACTAGAGAAACGATACCTTCGCAGGGGCGGCCAACCCTTCTGGGCACAGGCGACGACCGCTGCAATCCAAGGCCCTGATGGGAAGATCGCTTTCGGTCTAGGCGTCGTGGAGGACATCGACGACCGCAAGCAGGCCGAGGAAGCTCTGCGGCAAAGCGAGCGACGATTCCGCAATTACTTCGAGCAGGGATTGATCGGAATGGCCGTGACCTCGGTGGACAAACGGTGGTTGGAGGTCAATGACCGGCTGTGCGAGATTCTGGGCTATTGCAAGGAGGAACTGCTGCAAAAGACTTGGGCCGAAGTGACTTATCCCGATGACCTGGAACCCAATATCCAGTTGCTCAATCGGCTCCTGGCAGGCGACACCGAGTATTTCACGCTCAACAAACGCTACGGGAAAAAGGGAGGGAGCATCGTCTACACCACGATCCATACCCGTGCGTTTCGCAGGGACGACGGAACGATTGACCATATCGTTACTCTGGTTGAGGACATCACGGCCCGCAAGCAGGCCGAAGAGGCTTTGGAGCGGGAACGGCAATCGCTCTGGAGAATGCTCCAGGCCAGCGACCACGAACGGCAGATCATCTCCTACGAGATTCACGACGGCCTGGCCCAGTATCTGGCCGCTGCGGCGAATGCAATTCCAGGCCCATGATTCGCTGCAAGAAAACTCGCCCGACGAAGCCAAGAAAGCCTATCAGACGGCTGTGGAGCTTGTTCGTCAGGCCCACGCTGAATCACGTCGCCTAATCAGCGAAGTGCGTCCCCCCATCATCGATGAGGTTGGGCTGGAAACGGCCATCTCCCATCTCGTCCACGAACAACGGAAACGCGGCGGTCCAAAGATCGAATTCCATAGCGGCGTGCAATTTGGAAAACTGCTGCCAGTCTTGGAGAATGCCCTTTATCGTATTGTTCAGGAAGCGTTGAACAATGCTTGTAAACACAGCAAGAGCAAGAAGGTGACGGTCACGATGACCCAGGAGGACCAGGACGTTCGGCTGGACGTGCGAGACTGGGGGATCGGATTCGACCCGGATTCAGTCAAAGACGGCCACTTTGGGGTCGAAGGTATCCGCCAACGAGTGCGATTGCTCGGCGGTCGGCTGATCATCGAGAGCAAGCCGGATTCCGGCACGCTGATCCAGGTCATTGTGCCACTTGTTGAAAAGCAGGTGGAGAATTAGGGGACAAGTCCTGCACAATCGCCTGCCCTTGTAGCTGCCATGCTCACCCTTCCTGGGACAACGACGGCGCACGGTCCATACTGAGGGCCTGTATTTCCGTGCCACGCAGACCGATCTCGCCACGATCGGCATCCACCTGACGCCCGGGCAGTTCAAGGACAATTCGCTACGGCTAGGAAAGCCGATCAGTGGCCGTGCCCCAGACAACATGAGGCCATTGAGCATCCCAAGAAAAACAGGAGATTCAATCATTGAAACGTTCGTCCGTGCCAAGAGCGAAGCCATCGTAGTCAATGGCGAGATAGTCGTGACGGTGATCGAAATTCGTGACGACGAAGTGGTGCTTGCAGTCGAAGCCCCGGATTTGCTTGAAGTCTTCCCAGAGGAGGCGTTTGATGGGGCGGAAACGATGGAGCGAGCGTGGATTGCGGAAAGAAGTCCATGACCATCGCTCTCGCCATTGGGTTCCTGCATGATCGCCGCCACGGGACTTTACCGAGCCGGTATAATTGGGGGACAACGAGAGGATTGCTACGAAGTCCGAACCGATTTTTCCGTAGGCGTGCGATGGACAAGACGATCCTGGCCGTCATGGTCGCAGTGCTGCTTAGTGCCATTGGGGCACTGGCCGACTACTTCTTGAAACTCGCCAGCGTTGAAGGGCATATCGTCTGGAATAAGTGGTTTGCGATAGCACTTGTCGTCTATTCTTCGACCATCTTCGGGTGGGTTTTTGTCATAAAGAGCATGAAGCTCGCATCGGTGGGTGTAGTGTACTCGATCTGTATGGTGCTGTTCTTGACGTTTCTTGGGCGTGGTCTTCTTCAAGGAGCGGCTGTCGTACCGGGAAGTTGTCGGGATTGGGCTGGCATTGGCGTCCCTGGTCCTCCTCACCCGCTTTGCAGAATATCTCCCGGCGGTTCCGTAGCGGTTCTGAGAGATGGGGAATCTTTGTCCCAGGCGTCCGTCGAGATAATTTGCCACAGGCCCGTGAAGGGCGAGTCGGGCTTTACTTTTGAACGTGCCGTCGAAAGTCTTCGGCAAGTGAACCTGCGCATCAACATCCTGGCCGACGGGGTCAAATCGGCAAGTGAATGCCAGTCTATTGGATCGTGTTCGCCGCGTTCACCGCGTCCAACATCTTCTCTCAAAGATTCAGGATCGGCCAGCCGGTGTTCGTAGCCCACAACGATCAGGGATTCCGGGGGCAAACCGCTGTTTCGCACCAGTTCTACGCTGTCGGCAAACGGCACCACGTCATCAGCACCGGAATGAAGGATGGCCGTACCGGGCTTGACCGTCTTGGCCGTCCCCCATCGTTTCCACGCCGGGCAGAGCAGAACCAGCGGCGTCGAACCCGCGTGGATATTCATTGCTACGGCACCGCCCCGGCTGGAGCCAACGACAACATCGGGCCGGTCATGGTCGAACTCGGCCTGCGCGATGCGGACGGCGGCATCGAAATCGTCGTCGGGCAGGGCCGGGTTCAGGACTTCGTGGCCATGGTCCTTGAGATAGGTCGGTTTCACGCCGCCCGGTATCGATTGCCAACCGTGGAGAAAGAGGATTTTCATGGGGGCCTGTACCCGAGCATCTTGGTCTGTGAGATCATCCAAGGGATTTCGGCGGCTTCCGAAAACTCCACTCGTCGAAACCCTTGATTGACACCATACGGGCTCTGGGGCAACTCAAAAAGCATGAGGAATGGACCGCCCAGGTCGCAAGCCAATCGCAATTTCTTGGCAGCCATCTTTTGGGAATCCTCACTCGTGCTATAATTGGACCATGACTTGTAGCCGTAACCATTCCTCGGCTACAGAAGCTTAGACTTGTGGAATAATCATAACCAAATTTGTAACCAGGGAAGACCCGTACTAGAGAGGTAAAGCTGCAAACACTTATAGAATAAAGAGTTAGATATGATTTTGGAGGGTAAGCGAATGGCTAGCGGCCACACTGGAAATGTAAAAACACCCTGTTTTCTGCGGGTTTTTTGAGGTTTTGGATACGAATTTCGGACTAAATCGTATCCAGAATCGTATCCAGCTAAACAGGCCATTTCACGCTGTTCGTTCCTAATAACGTCCACATTTTGGGTACGGTATGTGGCCGTGCCCCATACGTGTTTTAATGGATACGATTTTGGATACGATTCCTTCCAAAATCGAGACTAGACCGCCTCGGTACTTACTACTGTGGCCGCTATGTTCCCGTCCGGAAACAGCCTGCTCTCTCGTCGCCGGTATCCCCTCCTCCTACGGCCACCCGCCCCAATCCCGCCCAGGCACGCTCGAATCTCTCGACGCCATCACGCCGGTCACGGTGAGCGATCTCTTTGCCCTCCCGGCCAGTCTCCGTCGCCGCCCCGGCGACCATCGGGGCGTCGGCTCAGGCAAACTCCGCCCCAGCGACGACCGTAAGGGGTTGTAATGGGTTACAGCAAGAGGCGAAGGCGTCCCGGCCCGATCTCAAGCCGCCCAGTTCGATCCGGTGCCAATTTCGCCCCGCCACGATCCAACGGCCCCACGCCCGCCGTCGCCCACCACGATCACGGTTACGCCCGTCCAATCTCGCCGTCATCACGCCCGCTGTGGCCCAGGTCGATCATCTTTGACCATGCAGGCCGAGGACACACCAACGATCCAACGGCCCCCACGCCCACCCGCCGCACCCTAGTCGTCGCCCGCCACGATCACGATCACGGCAGGGAGTGGCATCCGGCTACCCGAAAGGCCCCCGCTCCTCCGGATACGACCTATACTTCTCATGAATACCCTCACCAGGATCGCCCAAGAACCTCTTGGCTATCAAATGTGCTGCTGTGATACCGTCTGTCGAATGTCGAGGTCATAAAATGAACCGCCGCACGTTCCTGCTCGCTGCACTTTTCGTTGCCGTACCTGCGATTGCCGAGGCCAGGACACGCCGATTTCGGTTTCGCATCAAGACCAAGAGCGGCGGCCTCATTGGTACGACCGAAGAAGGCAGCGACATCGACGACGCCAAACAGAAGGTCCGCAAACGCTACCCGGATTGTGAGTTCCTGAGTTCGGAAGAGATCGGTTGATCGAACGACCACAGCGGCACGGTTCGCCGTCGCCCGCCACGATCACTCCAAGGCGACACGGCCACGAACCTCGGCTCCGCCGTGAGCTAACGGCCATCAACCTCGATCCGGCCCCACACGGCCGCCCGCCACCACCAATCACGCCGATCACGACCACTGTGGCACGGCCCACCCAGTCCGATCCGTCTCCCTACCTCGCTCCCGCCACGACCGGCCCCCAACCTCGATCCGGCCCCACGCACGCCCGCACACGACCCCGGCACTCGACCACGATTACGGCACGCTACGTCGCACACCCAAGGGCCAACCAGTCAGCATAATCCACCAACATTCCGTCCCAGAATCGCTTTATCTCATGCAGAACCTCGTCCGCACAGCCAAAGGCCGGAATTATGATCGCCCACGATTCCAATCCATGAAACCGATCCGGCCTTGGTAGTCCCCGACCCCAAACCAGGGCTTTCGCCGCCCCATTACACAAGAATTCAAACTCGGTGTCTCTCTCCCCATACGAGCCGTAGATTACAACCCAATCATCGAACCGAAATACCCCCGCAGACTCTTCGCAGGTTTCACTTTCCGCATTGGGGTTGCGAGGGGACTTTATCATTCGTTTCAGGTATTCGTTCATAATAAATGGTGTCCAGCGGTCGAAGTATATATGCTCCTCCCTGCTCGGAATTGGTTTGGCACGAAAGCAATTCCCTCCCGTCCGAATCGCCGCTCTCGATCTAGCCCCCAACCTTGCCGCCAGCCTCGGTCTCGATCACGGGAACGATGATCGCCGCACGCAAGGGCTGACGACGCCCACGCTCATCGATCTGCTGCCCGGCCCAGGTAATGCACGCCGTCAGAAACGACATCGAACTGGGCAAACCCCGTCCTCCTCGTCCTGCCCGGCGAGCGATCTTCTCCCATGCGTCGGCCTGCGTTGAAGCAAGTCGCATCCTTGCTTCCGCTCCATGATGTCGGCCAGAGTGGGCGAGTAGCATTCTCGCCACTTCTTTCGTGACCGGGTTCTCCTGGTTGCAGTCCCGAATCGTCTTGGCTGAATCCATTCTCTCGGCAAGCACCAAATCGTTTCAGCCAACTTTATTTTCTTGTTGAAAACAAGTTATGTCGGGGCGGAATCGTGTGTTGCTTACAGGCCAAAAGAAATCGTTGTACGTCTGCCCCTTTATTCATGAGTTTTGCCCCCGATTTCGTTTCGGTCATGGCGAATAAATCGATTTTTAATCTAACCATTCTTGTGAACGAACACGACATGCGATGTTGAGTCCGAATCGTTTCAGACAAATCGATTTCACTCCATGCTCCAAGATTAGGCAACTATGAAACAAGCAACTTCGACCAACCCTGATTCCAAGCCCCAGACCAACACGGCCACGACCAGCCGACGCCCCAATAGGCCAAGTAGACATCCAGAGTCTCGGACACACAAGCCCGAGCATCGGACCCCACCTGAGCGACTTGCCCCAAGCCCAAAGGCCAAGACAGGGTTCGACTCGTTGGCAGTCGGTGGCGGGAAACATAAGAGCAGCGTCCGGAAGGAAGTTTCCGCACAGCCGAAATCGTGCGGAAACTTCGAGTCCGAAGTCAAGAAAGCAGCCCGTCCGGTGGCCGAGGCCGACAAGGCCGTTGATGCTGCCGAAGCACATGTCGAAACAGTTGAAGCCGCCGCTGGAACTGCCCGAGCGAAGCGTTCCAAGGCCAATGGCGAGCGGATCGGCAAACTGTGGTGGCTAGGCCACTCCCGATCTCTCGCACACCCGTCACGACACTGCCGATCCCCCACTTACGGTCCTCGAATTACAAATTCAGTCAGGAACCGACCCGAGTTCTTGCAACCGCACGGGAAAAATCTTTTCGGATTTCGTAAGTGCTTATCCCTCAACCCCTTGGTCTACAAATTACAAAAATTGACGGGTTGTGGGCGTGTTGCGAGGGTGTCCTTGTAAGTCCTCATCCTTCAACCGCTTGCTTTGCAAATTACAAATATTCTCGTCGTCCCAAAAACTCCATAGGTCTGGAACGCCATTGACAACGATTGGGAGCCTTATAGATTGAATCGAAGTCTTGCAAGAACTGCCCGATTACCGCAACAGCGTGGCCGCTGGCCGACCGGCGAAGAGTCGGAGCAGGGATGAAAACAAGCACACAAATTATGAACAAGGCTGAGCCAAGACGGAGTTCAGGTCAATGACACCAGTGATCCTATCCAAGCTCATCGCTGAGGATTTTCCGAATCTGCCCGCCCACGAACCGGAGCGTATCGCTATGCAGTTTTATCGTTCTGCAACGGTCCTGCATGACCGCAGCCTTCCTGTTGAGGAACAGAATCGGCGTGTGGTCACGGCTTGGTGCCGTCACCGCTATACCGACTACGATGACATGATTGCACACGGGCTGCCCAAGGTCGAAGCCCGCAAACGCACCGAGGCCCGATTGGTGAAAACGCTTAAGTATTGGCAGGGCAACTAGAGTGGGCTACCTGGATGTGAACAACACATGATTCGCAAGCCCCGAGCGTCATCGGGGCCTTGGCCCGCCGCCTTACGTTGAGGCGTCGGACTGAGATGATTCAAAATCTTTCGCTTTATCTAGGGAAGCGAAACGGTCGTTTACACGCCCTAGATTTCTCTCAAGTAGAAAGAGATTTGCAATGCACAAACAGTTGAAACTTGTCTTGGCGGAGTCGTTTAATGGCACCATGTTATCTGACTTCATGACGAACGATGAGAACCTCTCAACGGTGGTACGGGCGGAGATCGAGGACTTCTTCGCACTCGGAGTGAGTCCCAACCACTACGACAAGGAAGCCGTGATGGATGGCTTGAAAACATGCACTCCGCAAGACCTGCGACGGGAGTTCAGCGGAATGGGATTCGCCATGCGGCTTGGGGCCGACCATTACGCCATCATCAATAGCGAGGAATGGAAAGCCTACCTCGACAACGTGATGAGCGAGGATGGGCGGAACCCGACCACTTCGGTTGTTGGAGATTCTGCTGCCGTAGAGTAGTTCGCCACACCCGCTGGCCTACCGGGGAATGTAGGCCCTATTCCCGCACCGTAGGGTACGGCGTGGAAATGGCTCGGAGACGGTCTCGCTCAACTCAGAAAACTCCACACGGCGGAGCTAACAGACCATCCTCTTTACCAACGACTTGAACTATGCCAAGAACGCAAATCCAACCCACTGTCCGGCGAAACGGCCACGCCAAGGCGGTTCTCACGTTTTCAAGCAAGGCCAGGGACCAAGAGAACCGGGCCGATGAGACGGCGACCGTAGGGGGATGCAAGGGGTTACGCCAGGGAGGAAAGAGGACGTTCACCTGGATCGTGGAGAATGGTGCCGCCAAGAACTACCGCCGATTGGGCAAACGGTTGGCGGTTTCGGGCAAGCTCTTTCGGTACGGCAACGGCTACGCTCTCATCCTCGTGTTGCCCGGAGGCAAGACCCTGCTGATCTCGAAGGGCAGCCACCTTGCCCCGGTGATCGTGGACCGAATCAAGATGACAGTGGAGAGAAACGGCAAAACGGTGAGCGAGTTGCCAACCGCTGCCCATCTAAACGCCATGCTCCGCTCGGAAGTCTTCCTTCGACAGTTCCGGTCAGTTGATGAGGTCACTGCCCGCCCGCTCTACTTGGACGACTTTTCGCTGGCGGCATCCGGGTACAACGATTGCGGGCTGGGGCAACGAGTCCTGTACCTAGGTCCCGAGCCGCAGATCGCATGTTCCACTGAGACGATTGAACGTTTCCTGAACGTGATGGCTTTCGCTACAAACGCAGACCGGACCAACACGGTCGCTGCGGCGTTGACCGTTATGCTGCACCGCCATTGGCCCGGCCAGAAGCCGGTGATCTCGGTTACTGCCAACCGAAGCCACTCGGGGAAAGGCACCGTCAGCGATTTCTTTCGTGGCAGCGTGCCCAAGGCCGACCTTTTGTACGAAGAGAAAGACTGGCCCCTGCTGTCACAGCTTCAGCGGCAAGTGCAGACAAGCCCTGAGATTGGCGTGGTTCTATTCGACAATGTACGCTGCGACAGTTCTGGTTGCAAGTTCATCCGGTCGGGCTTCATCGAAGGCTTCGTTACCACCGCCGAATTGACTTTATCATCCCCCGGTGCTGGCGAATCTGTCCACCTTATGAACCGTTTCGTCGTGACGATCAACACGAACGATGGCAAGCTCAGTCCCGACCTTATGAATCGGGCGTTATCGATCCATTTGGCTCCCAAGGGCGATGTGCATGACAAGGAGACGGCAATCGGCAACCCCAAGCTCGACTACCTGCCAGCCAACCGGGACCAGATCGAGGCCGAGCTTCGTGGGATGATCGAGCGTTGGAAGGAGGCGGGCCGCCCCTTGGATGAGACAGTGCGGCACTCGATGACGCCGTGGGCGAAGACCATCGGTGGCATCCTGGTGGTCAATGGGTTCAAAGACTTCCTCGGCAACGCTTCCGTCCGTAAGGCTGCCGATGACCCCGTGCGAGAGGCATTGGCAGTCCTCGGCGTAGCGAGGCCCGGCCATAAGTTACGGCCCGCCGAATGGGCCAAGGTCATTGTCAGGCAAGGTCTCGTCAAGACGCTGTTGCCGCCGAACGAAAGGGACACGGATATGTCTCGCATGAGGGCTACGGGCGTGCTTTTCAGAAAGAACGTGGGTTCGACGTTCATTGGCCGTAGCGAAACCATGCTCTACCAGTTTCGCCTTGAAGGTGGCAACCGCCGCTGGCAGCAGGGCAAGAACCAGCATGTCCGCTACGTCTTCACGGTCCTGTCAGAAGAACCGCTGCCGGAGGATGGCGAAGTGTAATCACATTATGAAATCAAGCAACCGCCGAGCAAGTCAGTTGGTTGTACGGGGCAAGGGCCACTACCCGTTTCAAAGCGGCCCACAAAGTGAAGTATCGGAGTTTTAGCGATGAAAAAGTATAAGGTCTTCAGTGTTCAGGTTCAGAGTCAAGTGGTCGAGGTGCCCGACAGCGTGCCCGAGAACGAGCGTAAACAGTGGGCCAGCGACAAGGCGTTCGAAATCGGAACTTGGACGCCTGCTGCCGACGTATCGACCATGACAGTCGATCGAACATCATACCCCGAAGGATTTGAGCCTGACGAACTGGATTGGAAGCTTTACGGTTGAACGGCTGCCATCCCCTTCCACTACGGCAGCCCTTCTCGATTGAAGGGCTGCCGTCCTTCTATCCGCCTTTAACTATCAGCAGTGACGCCAGTATCGGCACCAGCACGATGACACCCAAGTATAAGAAGACCAGGATCAACACCGTGCCCAGCCGACGCCCCAATGCCCGCCCACCGAAAAAGCCCCCGAACAGGCCCAACAAGCCCACGAGCCGACCTCAACGACTTGCCCCAAGCCCAAGGGCCAAGACGGAGTTCTACCCGTTGGCAGTCGGTGGCAGGAAACAAAAAAGCAGAGTCCCCAAGGAAGTGTCCGCACGCTCGAAACCGTGCGGAAACGTCGAAGCCGAGGTCAAAAAAGCAGCCCGTCAGGTTACGGACGCCGACAAGGCCGTTGCTGCTGCGGAAGCACAGGTCAAGAAAGCGGACGCCGCCGCAGGAACCGCCCGAGCGAAGCATGACAAGGCCAATGGCAACCGGATTGGCAAACTGTGGCGGCTGGGAGACTGGCTGGAGCGTTGGCAGAAGGAGTTTGGCGACCACAAGCGTCGGGGGCCGAATACATTCTTCGCCAAGGCGGTGAAAGCCTGTGGTAACGACGACCGTTATTACCTTGCACGGGACATCCGAGGGCCGCACGGTTACGCCACCGAGGAAGCGGCGTACAAGGCGGGAGAAGCTGAATCCCTGCGGACGATCAAGGATCGCATCAAGCTCTTGAAGCAGGAAGCCAAGTCAGGGGCCACGGTCACGGCGACAGATGCGTTGCACGAGGCGGGCAATGGAAACCGCCAGGAGCAGAACAAAGGCAACGCCACAGGCTCTCACCCACCGCAACTCGACTTCGCAGCACTGCCTGAGCGTGACGACGATCTCACGGACTTCCTCGAACGCATCCGGGATGGGAAATTGCCGATCCCGGAGGCCCTTACGCTGCTGAACCGATGTCCGGGGGACTTGCCCAAGCATCTGCAAGTCCGAACAGGTGAGGGCAAGCGGAAGAACGATTACTACACGCCCGCCTATGCTTTAGAACCATTATTGCCCTTCTTGCCGAACGACAAGACGATTTGGGAAGTTGCGTGGGGAAAGGGGCATCTCGCCTCACATCTCGCCAACGCAGGATACACCGTCGTTGGATCGAAGAAGATGAACTTCATGACCGACATTCCGCCGACTAACTGGGATATCGCTGTGACGAACATTCCATTCAACGACCCAATTTGGAAGAAGCACGACTTTCTCGCTCGGGCGTATTCACTGGGAAAACCCTTCGCCTTCCTCATGCCCGGAGAGGCTTTGTTTTCAGTTAAGCGGGTTGCTCTCTATCGGCAACATGGCATCAAGCTAATCATCCCCGACAAACGCATCAACTTTTTCAACGACCGGATTTCGGCGGAAAACTCTTCCGCTTGGTTCCCCACCGCATGGTTTTGCTGGCGATTGTCCGTTCCCGAGCAGCTTAATTTCTTCGAGGCTCGATGGAAACGACTTGCCCGGATACCACCATAGGCGACAGCATCATGAAATCACGTACCAAGCCGACTTCCACCGACCGTAAGAGGACTAACACCATGCCACGTCCCAACCGGACTCCCCCGAAACCGAAGATCAAGCTACGTAGCCGACCTCGACTGCGTGCCGCTTCAGCCCCAGAGGCCAGGGCAATTCTCCACGACATCTCCAAGACCAAGAATGGCGAGCAAACGGCCAAGGTTGAGAAAGTCTTGCGGAAACATGGAAAGGCCAGACTGTCTCTCCGACAGGTTGGCGAACTGAACATCGGCAAATATCGGCTGTTTCCCGCTCAACCGAAAGAGCGGCAAAAGGCACTTGCCGCCTCCATCGACCGCCACGGAATTATCATCCCGGTCGTTGCCGACGAGCAAGGCAACGTCATCGCCGGTGAATTCAGTTACGAGTACGCCAAGGAACACGACGTTCGGTGTTCGGTCCTCATCATCCGTTTCGCCTGCGAAGCCGAGAAGTGGGAACTGGCTCTCGCCCTGAATCCGCCGACCCGACAACTTGATCGGGGGGAGCGGGAAAGCCTTATCGAAACCTATCTGCGGAAAGACCCCCAGATCGCCCCCAAGAATCTGGCAGACCTGATCGGCGGCACTTCCAAGAATAAGGTCGCTGACGTTCAGGAGAAATTGATCGCTGACGGAACAATCCCCCGGTTTGAGAAACTGCGGGGCCACGATGGCCGCTACCGTCCGGGAACCTTGCGACCCGGAATCATCGCCAACAGCCCGAACGAGATTAAAGCGGCCCTAGAGGCGATTCCCGCCCTGCCGGATGGTCACGGCAAGATCATCGATATCATCACAGCCAAACGCCACGCCCGTTGCCACGCAAAACGGCAGGACTTTGCCAACAAGGTTATCGCTCCGCTTCCCGATGATGCCATCCAGTTGCATCACTGTCGGTTCCAAGACCTGGACATTGAAGCGGAATCCGCACATCTCGTCTGTACCGACTTCCCGTATACAAAGGACTTCCTGCCCCAATTACCCGAATTGGCGGCATTTGCAGAACGGATTCTTCGGCCCAGTGGCCTGCTAGTGACATACGCCGGTCAATATTTCCTGGACCACGCCGTTGTGGCATTTCGGGAACGGCTAACATGGCGGTGGCAGATTTCGCTTGCATGGGAGGGTCATGGCAAGACCGTTCATTCCATTCAAGCCATCAATCGTTGGCGACCTGTCTTAGTGTATTCCAAAGGCGGTTGGAACAAACGTAGACGATGGCTTGATTGCTTGTGCGTGGATTCCCACGAAAAACTGTTTCACAAGTGGCAGCAGCCGCTTAAAGAAGTTGAGAGTCTCGTTAGCTTCTTTTCTGAACCGGGTGAACTCGTGGTCGATCCTTGCGGCGGTTCCTTCACAACGGCGGTCGCCTGCCGCAACCTGGGGCGGCGGTTTGTCGGCTGCGACATTGACGCAAATGCGGTGGGGGCTGGATGCCAACGGTTGGCAGACACTACCCCCCATGAAGCCCATAAAGAAAGGAAAAGATGATGTTCTGTATTATTCGCAATCTTGGCCCTAATCAGCAGGGCAAGCATGAGACCACGGTGGTTTGCTGGGGCAATCCCGATAAGTCCCAAGTGGGACCGCTCTTCTTTGAGACTACAGTATTGGCCGAGGAGTTTATCAGGGAGATCGCCTCCGATACACCCCTTGAAGGCCCTTGGCTTATCAGGGATGCCGACCATTGCTTTTATGCCGAAGATAGCCCCGAGAACCACTTGAGTTTTCCTGACGTGGTTTTGGTAGACGGGGAGAATCGATTTAACGCTTTCCGGAAAAAAGAACACGCTAGTTCAATGTGGATTGTCGAGCAATGGGGTCGGGGCAGGTATTTGTGGATTTACAACGGGAATGGCAGGTACGGTCTTGCGGATTTAGGGTAGCAGGAAGATGGCGATAAACAGTAACGGGACACTCAGCACGATGACAAATCACATATACACCCTAAAAAACGGCATCACGCCGACGCCGGAATTCGCCAAGAAGCGGCTGGCCGAATTTGCCGTGAACGTCGGCCTCCGTTGTGGCCATGACTGCACATACTGTTCCAGCCGGGCGACATTGCGAATGCACCAAGCGTTCAAAGACCTGGGCGAAAAGCCCTTCTCGACCGGCTACTCCATTGTCGATCCCACTATCCCCGAGAGACTAGCCGCCGATGCAAAACGGCTCCGGAAACGTGGATTGATCCAACTCTGTACGACCGTCGATGCCTGGGCACCAGAGGCCCAGGAGTACGACCTGGGGCGGCGGTGCCTGGAAGCAATCCTCAGCCAGTCGGAGTGGCAAGTACGGCTTTTGACGCAAAATGCGGCAGTCATGAAAGACTTTGACCTCATCGCCAACTATCGGGACCGGGTGATGGTCGGCCTGAGCATTACTGGCACGCCGGACAAGAAAGCCGTGATTCAGGTCATTGAACCCCACGCTTCTTCGATCTCCGAGCGGCTTGCTGCCTTGAAAGAGGCCCATCGGCTCGGCCTGCGGACATACGGGATGCTCTGCCCGCTGTTGCCCGGCATTGCGGACGATCCGAAGCAGATCGATTGGCTGGTCCGGTACGTGGCCTGGTGCGGTGCGGAAGAAGCGTTTTCCGAGGCCGCCAATCCACGGGGCGATTCGCTGACCGTGACCGAGAACACCCTGCGGCAAGCCGGGTTCATAGCTGAGGCCGAAGCGATTACGAATATTCGGAGGCGAGCGAATTGGACGCCCTATGCGGCTCGGTTGATCGCCAGCTTGCAGTCAACCATGAAGAAGCACATGACGACCGACCAACTTCGGGTCTTGTTGTACCCGAGTAACCTCACGACCGAGGACGTTGCACGTATCCGGAAGGACGATGCCGGGGTCGTATGGCTCTGAGGCTGGCAGCCGGGCGTCACATGCTGCGTTGCGAAACGATGGATGTGCTAGCCCCGGTGATCGTGGACCGTATCAAGATGTCTGCCGATTGGTGGAAGGGTTTGAATATGAAACGATTTCGACTAACCAATTTGATCTACGGATATGCCGATTCTGGCAACGTAGCCCGGTTTGCATCGATTTTTAGGGCCGTTTGGGCAACCGTCCCCTTACGGTGTCGTAAGCGTATCCTTAACCAATGGCGTTACCTTGAAGAAGAGAACGAGGAAGATGGAAGCCCGTCGTTTTTGCCCCACGTATGCCCCGTCTTTTTTTTTGCCGAACCCATTACCGATGGGGATTCGGGGGATGCTACAGGCCAGTGTACCGCAACGGGTGAATTGCGGTTTCGGAGTGAGCATATTGATACGCTGCCGGATAACGTCGTAGCGTCAACGATTGCTCACGAACTGGGCCACGTATGGCAGGTAATTACTGGGAGGGAGTTTACCGACCCGGTAGCCATTCATACCGAGTTGTGGCCCATCCTTGCATCGTGGGGATGGAAGAGGGATACCTAACCGGGCTTCACGGTCTTATTCGGATTTCCAGCCCCTACCGTCAATCGCTAGCGGCTTTTCTTATGCCCCTGCGTTGACCGCCACCGCCATCACGCTGCTGATTGCAAAGACTCCTGCGTTATTATTGCCTCAATTTGTGAAGAATCGTAATAATACGTGTAATAACCGGCGTTGATCGGTCGTAGTCCATGTTTCCTCATAGGTAGTTCCAATTGTTGCTCCTCGCAAGAAGGTTCTTTCTTTTCTCCTGTCGTCAGAGAACAGTAGAACTCACTGGTGATGGCCCATTTCATGGCTTGCCCCGCAACGCCATTGCTGCCACGGCGGTAGTGATTATCCTGCCACTCGATCCAGCCACAGTCCGAGAACAAGTCTCTGAGAAGGGCCAGCCGTTTGCCATCGTACTTTCGATCCGAAATGCCAGCTTGATTCACTAAACGCCATAAGGCTGCTATCCTCGCATTCGGCAAACTCCCATCCTTGTTCGGGTTCTCGTAGCAGTATTTTACGATCATCAGGAAGATTTGCACGTCGGCCCACAATAAGCCGGTTCGATTGGAATACTTGACGGCCTTGAGGTCATATTCCTCGTAGATTTCCTTGGCGTGGCGTAATTGAGCATCAAAATCCCTCACTGTGAAGATGAAGTTGCTGCCCCCGGCTGCACCCGAAGAAGGTTTTGCCGAACGGCTTGGTTTGTTCTGCCTGCCGGGTTGTTCCTCATCCCGTACCGGGGCCAACTTGGATTCGATCTCAATCGCAAGTTCTTCCAATCGCTCGGGCGTATAAACGCATGTCTTAACCGCACTGGCAATGTCCCGAGGGGCTTTAACATAAATCCCCATCGTGGAGTGTGTGCAATTCAATGAGCCGTTGACCGATCTCACGATGTTCGGCGCAAGCCCTTCGCTTCGATGATTTTAACGTCGCAGCCGCATTGCTTGGCGAAGGCATCGAATGTTTTGGTGAGCCGAACGAGTATCGCCTTGATCCAGTTCGTGTCCTCTGGGCCGTGGTCGCCATAGGCGACGTTGTAGTACGCATGTTGTCCGGTGCCGTGGGTGCTGGCTTCGGTGTAGATGCCGGGCATTAACGTCCGGACCAATGCGGCGGCTCGTTCTGCCCCTTCCTTGGTGCCTATGCCGTGGGTGCCGCCTGCGTCGATGTCGAACCCTACTTGCCCCATTTGGTTCACTTTGGGGCTATTGGCACAAATGTAGAGAGTCGCCTGATTTGCCTCGTGTTGTCGCAGGAGTGCATTGTTGATGGGGCGAATGATCGTCCAGCGTTCGCCGTAGGGTGCTGCCATTGCTCTGAGCCAGCGGTCTTTGCATGGACGGTGGTTGAATACGTCTTTGGCGTAGTCGTGCCGGTCGATCAGTTTCTTGTATTGTGCGTATGTTGGGTTTTGTTTTGCCATAATAAAAAAGCCCGTTTCGATGGTACAAGCATCTAACGGGCCTTTTTATTGTCTCACGGGCTTAATCGTTACGACATTGATTTGGTGTCGCCAGTGCTTGTACCACTACCAACTAATATAGTGTTATTATCTTCTTTTTTCATAACGAGTGCAATATTTCTTCGTCGCTCTTGGAGGGTTTTCGTGGCTTTGGCCTGCGTCCGCCATGCGGGTCGTCGCTGCATATCTTTCGCATAATGGCGATCCAAGCGGAACTGTAATAATTGAGGTAGAAGGCATGTGACGGCTCGGATCAATTCTTTCCTGCGAACGCTTTGTAAAAGTTATGGCAATAAAGGATCGGAATATATTGCCACTTATTACGACAGATAAATCGCCCGTCAGTGCTGCGAACGAGAGCGATACATGGCCATCTGTATCAGAAGCGTTGTAGTCCACGTAGGAATCAGGCTATGGCCTCGTTCGTGACGATGCAGCCGAATGGCGACCGGCTAACGAGACGTGCCATCGTTTGACCGCCGAGGCAATACAGAGCAAGCAGTATTGATTGTCCCTTTGTGGAAAGTGGTGTTAGTCCGTTACCAGTTGTGCGTGGTATTGTGTTTAGAAACATGAATTTTCCTCGATTTAGAAAAGAAACCTTTTTTCGAGTTCGGGAAGTTGCTAGGCTGGAACAACTGGAACCGGCAGGGCAAGAAGAGGATCATAAGCATGAGTGTACAATGGACCAACTACAACACGCTGTGGAGCAGGCTAACCCATTCCCAACGTAAGCAGTGCAAGGATTGGAACTATTACTATGACACCGTCATTCGCACACCTGTAATGGCGGGACCGATGTGTACGGCTTCTGTGGAACAGTCGTGGTTGAAAGCCCGCAAGCCGTATTATCGGATTTATCCTACGCTGGTGAGACCGTTTCTCGGCGTAGACTTGCGAAAAGTTCAGGCTGAAAATCTGACGATGCCACTTGGCATTACTGAATTGTTAATACAGTTGCCGATGGAGTCCGCAATAAGAATGGACACTGCTGATGGGTCCTATGATCTGGACAACATCTTAGTTGCACAACGTCGCTCGGCGAAATCCGATCTCGGAACTCTCATTGTAGGAATCGATGGCCTAATGAATGGAGTGCCGAGTACGGTATTTGTTGCCGTTAAGCAAGTGCCGGGCCGCTCAATCGAGTACCTAGTGGATGAAATGACGGCCGATGCGGACAAGAGGTTGCCAAAGCCTTTAGCCGCCACGGCCTTCAAGATTGTGTGTCTGTGTCTCTTGTTGAGGGACGATCCACAACTGATTTCTCCCGAGGTTCTGGCAGACGACCAGAACAAGTGGGACGGGGCGGATGTTGAATTGAAGCAGAAATTGCTTGATAGGGCCAAGCGTCGTGGTAAGGTGGGTTGGGCTATCGGTCGTGATTTAGAAGTTAATCCTCACTACCGTCGTCCGCACCTGTTTCTTGCTTGGACCGGCAAGGGCCGTACAGTCCCCAAAGTTCTAATGCGTTCTGGGGCAATTGTCCATAGGGCCAAGGTCTTGGAGATACCCACCGGATACGGAGGCGAAGTCCAGGGTGAAGAACAGAGGACAAGTAGCCAGTTGTCCAATGCGGGAAGCACGCCGAGAGTTGGAATGAACAACGATCCGGCAGGGAAGGTTCGGGATATGGCGAGTTCGAGTGGAGCATGTTGAACGGTAACGCCATGACGCACGCTCATCGGTTTTGTATCTTGGCACCCCGACCATGTTGTGGTCGGGGTACTCGGGTTGCCCGGCAGGCGTTACCAGGGATCGTGCCCCTGGCGGGTAGTTCGTGGATTTCTTCACGAAGGGGCAATATCGCCCAAGTAACCAAGTGAGGCCCGGCCCAAATGCCGGGGAAAAGAATGACATTTGAAACGCTGGAACAACTGAAAGAGTCATTGGATGTGAGGCTGGGTTTGACGAGTACCTTGCAAAAGGATACTTGGGGCCAAGAAACGGATATTGGCCTACTGCTCGCCTACGGGGGTGCCGCTCATCGACATTTTGACAACGCAGAATCCAGAAGGTTGGAAGTTCGATGCTCTCCGCACGAAAACGGAGGAGCTTATTGGCCTTAGAGAAGAAGAGTAGCCGCACCGTGCGGGCGGGCATCGAAACTCAGGCGATGCCGAAGGCGATGGCGACGACGATCATGGGTATATCCGGTTCTTACGGCGTGCTGACGGAGTACGAACGGAAGTTTTCAGTTTTTCCGTGGCGACCATGACCGTGGCTCCCGGTTGAAATCCGTCAAAAAGCCATCGTGACCGTTATCAAGGCGGGGCCGCAAGTGTTTCAAGCTGGAAAATCGACGGCCTAATCGGGGCTATCATTACGGGCCGTTTGCTTTGCAAGCATCGACTGCTGCCGTTTTTGCACGGTCCTGGCCTCGCCTGCAATTCCTCGCTCTACGGCGTTGAGGAAGCCGGGGTCGTCGTGCTGGATTGCGAACTCGTGGGCAAGTTTCTTAATCTCCTGAACCTCCCGTCTTGATTTGGTAAACGGTGGGACTGCCGTACTCGGGATGACCAACCAAGTCCTTGATCTCGTTTCCCTCTAACCGCCAATCGAGAATTGCGGTGGCTAGGGCACCGAGCCGTTGGGCTACAAGGCGTCGAAACTGGTCAATGACCGGAGAAGACTGGAGGCTGCCTCCCTGCGAATCGGTCGGCCATCACGCCTGGATCGGTGGAGGTCGTCCACTTGCGGCGATTACGTTCTTTCTCCGCAATGTTCCTGATTCCGTTCCAAGTTGCATTCTTTAGCCTGCGATCCAGCGGGCCATGAACTTCGGGGTTCCAGCCACGAAATAGCTTGCCGGGCTTGAGCAGCAAGCGAACGACCAAGGCATGGAAATGTTCTTGCAGGCTGTCGGCCCGTGAATCCGGCTCGGGCCAATGATCGGACAATGTAGCTGCCAAAGTCGAAACTTCTTCATGGCCTCGATCTGTTCTCGGGCAGCCGGATCGTGGATGCGGCCCAGGAGATCATTGAGGCCCGCATACGAAGGCGGAATTGTAGCTCTGGGGGTTGAAATAGTCGGCCCCTTCCAGCAATTGCAGGAGGGTCTCGATATGCCTATGAGCGAGCCATTCGGTAAAGAGCATATCGTATATATCCCGCCGCCGCATTCTTTTTGCGGAGACCGTCCGGAATCATCGCAGTTGCTCGGCCACGGCCCTTGGGCTGCCCCTCCATCAACTCGGGATTTCCCAATTTCGTCGCCCTTGCTCGTAACTGACACGGTTCTGTTTTTCAGAGCAAGCAGGAGTCAACATGCTGAAAACCAAGAAGCAACAAAAGAACGGCCAGTGGTTTCGTGACCAAATCAGGGCGTTCCTGCTCCGCAACGGGGCAACCGAGCAGCTAAATAAAGCCTACGAGTACGCCATTATTACCAAGGTGGGCACGCTGCAACTCAGCGTCTACCTGGATTGGGTTGCTTGCCGCTTTGACGACGTAGAGCGGGCCGTGGGCGTCATCGGGCGACACGGCATGAACCCGTACTCGGGCAAATGGAATCACCGTTTCGACGTGTCGTATTTCCAAACCCAGGAAATGGCAAGCCGGGCCGTGGCAACTTCGAGGCCGATGACCCGTTACCTCCCCGAACCAGTCTGAGATTGAGCCATGCAGAACGTAATTTATGCGGCCACACGATACGGCTACGCCGTCCAGGTCGTGGACGGGTCTGAGGTTTCCTACGAATACTCGGCGGGCAATCACCGGCTGGATTCCCAGGCCACCACGGTTCCCGGTTCCCCAAATGCGGTCAGGATGCGGCAACTGCGGCGGTGGGCAAACAGACAGCGGGCGAAATTGCCAAGGCCCAAGGCATACCTGCGAAGCAGGTCGAGTACGATCCCGACCTGGAATCCACGCTCAAGGAATTGGATGCGTCCCGCTGATTTAGTCGTCCTCGAATTCATCAACACGGTTCTTTCTTTTGAAACCCAATCACATCATTGAGATCGCACAATGGCAACCTATCTGAAAATCGAGAATCCCGGCGTCTGTCCAATCGAAGGTTTCATTTTGCTCGGGGCGACCAGCAAGCGGCTGGCCGACAACGATAGCCCGTACACGGTGGGGCAATTCGGCAGCGGGAATAAGCACGCCTTGAATGTCCTGCTGCGGGCCAATCTCCAACCCATCGTGTTCTGCGGTAATCACCGGCTCGAATTCACGACCAAGCCGGGCAAAATGAAGGCTTTGGAGGGCGACACCGCCTACAACCGGGTCGTGGTCAAACACGGTGGCACCGATGAGGACGGGGCAAGCGTGACCTACAGCGAGGAACTTTCCCAGACGGACGAATATGGCATCCTCGATTGGAATTGCCTGGGCATGGCCTTCCGGGAGTTCGTGAGCAACTCCATCGACGCCGCCATTGCGGTGAATAACGTCAACAAGCAGGCGGTCAACGCCAATGGAAATGCGAAGTGGCCTTGGGATGGGGTGAAGATCGAATTGGTCCCCGAGGAAAAAGTCCGGGCCAAGCGTGGTTTCACGAGGGTCTTCGTACCCGCCGACAACGAGGAAGTCATCCGGTTCTTTGCCAATCTTGGCAAGTGGTTTCTGCATTTCTCGGAGCCGGATTCGATCATGCAGGCCATTTTGCCAAAGAAGGCCCGGAATCTCGATCCTGATTGCAAGACCGCCGTGATCTACCGCCGTGGCGTTCGTGTCCGGGAGATTGACCAGTATTCCAGCCGAGTCCCTATTCGACTACAACCTGAACGACTTGCGGGTGGATGAGTCCCGCAACGTGGATGATTACCAGTGTCGCAATGCGGCGACCAAGGCGATGGCGAAGGCCAGCCCGGAGATACTGGCAAGCTGGATTCAATCTTTCCGTGGGGATACTTCCTACTGGGAACATGGTTTCGGCGGTTACGAACTCAAGCCTCAATGGGGCGAGACACCGGAGGAAATCGCCACCCGGAAGGCCAATTGGAACAAGGCTTTGGAGATCGTCGGGGATTCGGTCGTCTTGGCTCCCAAGGACGGCCCGCTCCATACCCTGGAAGGCAAGGGATACGATCCGGTGGAAGTCCCTGAAACCGTGGTAAAGGCCGCTGAGGAATATGGCTGCCCCACGCCGTCAAAGATTCTCTCGGCGGATGAACTCGATGGCCGGGAATCTTTTGACGCTACGCCCGATGCTGTGGCTGCCCTGGATTGGGTTTGGGACCGGATCAATCAGGCCGGTATGGACGACGGCAAGGCCCGGCCACCAATCCGCTGCTTCCGCAAGGTTATGAACGGCGGGACGGTCGTGCATGGTTTCCTGCGGGATGGCGTGGTCTACGTCAACGAGGACTTGGCCGTGGGGGCGTGCGTCGAACTGCGTCAAACCGTCTTGGAGGAGGTCGCCCACTACCTTTCAGGTTCGAGGGATTGCACTCGGGATTTACAAGATTGGGCATTCAAGCTGGCGGTGCGGGTGGCGATGGCCGTGGCCGACTCCCCGGTTGAGACAGTGCCAATACGGAGCATGACATGGCCGAAGATCATTCACTTCCAGGTTGGCCGAAGAAGAAACTCGTGAAAGAGGTTCGGCGGCACCTGTCCCACTACGGCATTCGGCCCGTCAGGTCGGAACTCTGGCGGGCAACGTGGGCCTGGGCCGAGGCCATTGGCCGGTCCTATTGGCACATGCACTGGCCGCTGCCATCCGAGATCGGCACACAGTATATCTTGTTGCTGCTGATCGAAATGAAAGCAGAGCCACATGCTGCGGCTGCCGTACCGAGCGGGCGAGAAGATTCCGCCGCAAGTTGCGGCCATGCTGCCCGAAGCCCAAGCCAATGGTGTCCTTGCAATCGCCGGGCCACCAGAGAAGCGAAAACGAAAGAGCCGTAACTCAGAAACTTGACGCTATCGGCCCGATTCCCGCCTCCGGTTCACGCCAGGGCGGTCTTGTTTCAGTGAAAGGGATAAACACGACACCAAGGAACAACTTCCATGAACCTTCTCACCCTCACCGACACCAAGTTGGCCGCTTTGCACCGCCAAGCCATCAACGAGATTGCCCGGCGATCCAAAGCCGCTGCCAACGGCCACGACGCCGCCAGCATCATTCGTGGAAACGAAATGGCAAAGCGGGCCTTGGTGGTCGCCGCTGCCGGAAACCATTCAATCCTCTTCGTCGGCCCGCCGAATTGCGGCAAGACCATGCTCCGGGCCGTCGCCCTGGAACTCGGCCTCGGCACAACTTTCGAGATTTGGCCCTGCCCGTGTGGATACCGGAACGATCCTCGCCGGGCTTGCGAGTTGCCGCAGTAGCCAGATCGAGCGGCATATCCGGAAGTTGCCGGTGGCCGACATCTGCATCGAAGTGGTCTGCCCGCCCGAGCGGGAAATGCGGTCAAACACGCCGGGCACCACGCTGGCCGAAATGAAGCACCAGATCGAGGCCAAGACCGGCCACGAGTCCTTGGAATTGGGCGACGACAGCCGCAACCTGCTTCGGGCAGCGGTGTCGGAGTATGCCCTGGACGCCGACGTTCGCAATCGGATTCATCGCCGTTGCCCGCACGATTGCCAATCTTGATCGTAGCGAGCGGATCGAGGCCCGGCATCTGTGCGAAGCGATCAATTACCGGATCTTCGTGCGGTAGTGAACCAGTTTCCGCCCATTTTCCCGCCGTCCGAATCGTTAAGGCGGTTCTGTTTCTTGAAATGGTGAGACTTTCGGCAGCGACGACACGGAGACGAAATGAACGCTCTTGAACCATCGAAATTCAAATACACGACCTTGACCGCATACCCCGATAAGATCGTCGGCGTGACCTTGTCGGACGAATCCCCCGGATTCACGGGAGTCTATTTGCGTGACAAGCAAGGTGGACTATGGCCCGCCCGCATCGTCAACCATGAGCCACCAGAACACCATGTCAGCGTATGCGAGTCATGGCTGTCTCGGCCCGGCGTGAATGAAGATCGGAGAACCGCATGATCCACCAAGGTATCGGCTGAAAAACATTTAACAAAACGAGCGGAGAAGCACAATGTTCGGGCGACCAGTTCCCCAAGAGATCATCGATCAGCGTGGCGAGCCAGTACGGTACTGGGGTGCGAGGGCGATCTTCCATCCTGGCACGAAGCACCCTATCGACCTACTTCCCGACCGGCAAGGATGCAAGTGTGCCGATGGGCTGGCCTCCAAGCCGCTCTTGGATTGGCTGAACACGGTTGGCATGAAGGAATTGCAGAACATGCGGGCCTTCAAGTCCCTGTCCTCCGACAGCACCGAGGTCGTTGAGTTCAAGGATGGGCAATTCACGGTGCAGTGCTGCCCCAATGCCATCCTATGGCTATCTTTATATTGGGGCGTGGCAGTATTGGCCGAAAGATTGCCGGTACGAGCAGAAGGCCCCGGACCCCACGGCGAAGTGGAGCAGCGATAAGTTCCCGTCCCGGCCATCGGCTCGAAGATCAAAGCCAGCATCAACGGCCAGTGGGAAGGCGTGGTCGTCGGGCTACTTCGTCGAACACGGCTACCAGGGCATTGAGGTCGATTGCTCCAAGGGCAAGTGGCCCGACTTTCTATACGAAGAAGAACGGCGGCGATCCCAAGCGGTGTCTGTTCTTCGGCGTTGATCTTACGGCGGTTGACGCAATTTGTCCGACCTCCTGATTTTGTCGCCGTCCGATTCATCGTCGTGGTCTTGATTCTTAGAGAGGACAAGACCAATGGAAACAACAATCGTTATCTTCCGGTGGGAGTCGTGAGGGCGGCGTATTTGCCCTCTTCCCCGAGCTTCCTGCCGACAACCACGGCTTCTATTGCACCTGCTATCAACATCTTGGCCAGCATTGTGCCGCTGATTTTCACGGATGCATCGCCAAAAGTCGCCCGGCCACTCCCAGCGAATACGCCGACCTATTCAACGAACTGGAAGGCCGTGGCTACACCCTCGATGTTCGACAGCGGGCCACGGCGGTCATGCACGAGCGGCGGCGATTCTTCGCCCTTCGGTCTCACGTTCCCGGTTTGTCTCTTGAAAGCTCAACGCAACCCCAATCCTCAACAATCATTTCGACCATGCCCACGCAAAAGGCCCTCCGAGAAGAGATCACTGCCCGAATCGTTGCCGCCCTGGAAAAAGATTTGCTGCCCTGGCGGCGAACATGGGCCACGACTGGCCCTGGCCGTCACACCAACATCGTCAGCAAGAAGCCCTACTCGGGCGTCAATCCAATCCTCTGCGAAATGCACGCCCAGCAGTACGGCTTCACATCAAGGTGGTGGGCGACCTTTAACCAGTGGAAGGAACGGGATTGCGTCATCAAACCTCGGCCAAAGAACGTGGAGCCGGGCCACTGGGGCTGCGGAATTGTTCTTTACCTTCCGGTCACGAAGGAAGCCAAAGACCCCGTAACCGGCAAAGAAGAGGAAGAGAGATACTGGCTACTGCGGAAATTCACGCTATTCAATGCCGAGCAAGTCGAGGGCGTCGGTGCCGAAAAGTACCAGCCGAGTCAGAAGCCCGTTTCAACCGTCCCGGACTACGCCCCCGCCGAGGAATTGATCGCCAAGACCGGGGCAGAGATTCGGCATGGTGGAGATCGGGCCTTTTACCGGCTGCCGACGCCGGAACGCACTTGGCCGCACCATACGGATGGCGATTTCATTCAGGTGCCGCACAAGGGCAGTTTCTTCGGCGGCGGCTACTACCCCACGGTCCTCCATGAACTTGGGCATTGGTCTGAGGTTCGCCTTGGCTGGGATCGTGAGAAAAACGGCTACCCGATGGGCGAATTGGTGGCCGAGCTATCGTCCACTTATTTGACCGCCGAACTCGGCGTGCCGAACGGGGACCACTTGGAGAACCATGCCAGCTACATCAAGTCGTGGCTCGAATCGATGCGGAATGACCCAAGTTATGTTTTCCAGGCCGCAAAGCAGGCCAGCAAAGTCACCGATTTCCTGTTGTCGTTCGTGCGGCAACCGGAGGCTCAACCCGCAAACCCGAACTGGTCGAGGCGGTTTGAACCGTTTCAATGTCCCGACATTTCAGCCCAACCACCTGACCGCCCCGATGAAGAACGCAACAATGGCAACCAAGCAACCGCCGCAAGAGCAGAGCAAGCCCGAGAATCCGAAGATCAAGCTCGTTTACGTCGGCGTCTGTATGACGACCGACGACAAGCGGGGCGGAAAGTTCCTTCCGATTACCGACGAGCAGATGGAAGAGGGATCGTTGCCCGCAACCTTGCCGGAAGAAAAGGTCTTCGCATGGAAGGTGGCAAGCCTCTGCGGTCGGCCTGGAACGATCTATGAATTTGAATCCCCGCCCGACAAGGTGGGCCAATCCATCTTTCCTGATACCCGTCGTTACTGCGGGCGATTGGAGAATGATGATCGTGTCCTCAAGTGGCAGGCCGAACATGATGCGTTCTTGGTGCGGCAAGAGTTGGAGTCCAGGGAAAAGAAGGGCAAGTCCGTCAACGCAATCCACGACCAGTTGCAACCGATCCGGGCCATTTATCGCTCACTGCCGGGGCGACAGAAAACCGTATTCTTGGCTCAGATTATCGGCTTCGTCACTGGGGCTGGCGGTAAGGATAAGTGAAACCGAAAGCAAGAAGCTATGAGCAACGCTTGGGAAACTACGACGATGGACGTGCAACTCGTCCTTGAGAGGCACGGGATCAACTTGTCCGCTGATGCCCTGGAAGGCGTCACCGAACGCCTGGACCATGACGAGATCGAGAAGGCCGTGCTGTACTACGACAGCATGGAGGCCCAGACGGACGCTGCCTATTGGGAGATCGAAGATCAACTGATCGCCGCTGGATTGATTCCGGCCACCAACGGGAAGAAATGCACGCCTCCGGAGGAGGACGAGAACGAGAATGACACGGGGAACGAGGACGAAACATGAAATTCTTCCACGAAATGCCCCAACAGGAATTCAACGACCATCTCCGGTCTCTTTTCCTTGCCTTGCCGCAAGCCGATTGGGACACCCTGGCCGTGGGCAATTTCATTCTGAACAGAGGGTCGGGCCTGGCAAATCACCCGCATCCCGCCCAAGCGTGGGTTCATCCTGGCCGAGAACGTGCTTTCCGGCCAGATCGAGAAGTTGCTCCGCTCGCAATACGACAATGACGACTTGCGATTGACCGACGAGCCTACGCTGGCCCTGCTGCGGACGACCCACAAAGAGGAAATCGAGAAGGCGATGGCGGCGGGAATCAGTATCAGCCTGATCGTCCAATACGATTACCCCGAGATTTTCACGCCGTTTCCTGCATCCTGGGACCAAAAGCGGCGGGACAAGGCCCATGATTTGTGGTTGCGGATCAACGAAATGCGGGCCTTTCACGACCATATCGATCCTCCTGGCTGGCAATTTGGCAAGGTTGCTGACCTGATTGCCCAGGCCAAGGAAGGCATTTCCAGTTGGGAAGCGTATCGTGCCGACGTTCAGGCCGGGGTGGGAATCAAGAAGCCCGAAGCCATCCCCCGCATCGTCGCCAGCGTGAATGAAACCATCAGCGAGTTGCGTGAACGGATCGAGATTCTCGGCCACCTGCGAAGGCACCTGGAAAAAACGGTCCAGCCGGGCGATTCTGTCGCCTTCCGAGCAGCAGCGGCGGTTTAGATAGGTAGTCAAAGATTTTTACAACCGACGTTTACGAGAAAACGAATTCACGACCGAGACTTTAACGGCATGACCACCGAACAAGCCATCGAACCCGATTTCATTACCGCCAACCACGGCTCCCTACTCTCCATCATCGCAATCAGCGACCGGGCCAAAGAAGGATTGGATGCGGGCGACCTGATCGCCTACGAGGATTGGCAACGCCTGGACGACAGCATCATGGTCGATTACCACATGGGCATCGATCTTTTCCACCACCTGATTGGCGATGGTTTCGTCCTACAGGACGAGGCCACGGGGCAAATCGCCCGCCAAAGCGAGAACGACTGAAATGATAAAAGCAGTCCACGAGTTACCGAATGTCAGCGTTCCCGCCGAATTGAAGTCCAAGTACCCTTGCGAGATGTTAGCAAGGATCGACTGGCCGTTGGCCGTCGATTACAACGGCAAGCGATACCACTGGTACAACAAGCCAGGAACGAACCTCAAGAGCGGCAAACCAGCGGCTTGTTACCGCCTCGCCGAAGAGGGGAGCGACGAACGCATTTGGCTGCTTTGCGACGGAACGATTCAAGAGGACTAACACTTTGAGGGGCGGGAAAAATGTCGCCGTCGAAAGCGGTGACGTGGTTCTGTTCCTCAAGAGGACAGAAGACATGAAGAAGTTCGCAGTCGGACGGTTTAGATAGGTAGTCAAGTTCTTACAACCTTTTCCAACTGAAACAGGAGAAGAACGATGGGAATGGGAACGGCACCGAATCACGCCTGGATCATCAGCATGGACGGACTGAAAACGATCTGCCCGCAAGAGGTCAAGGCTTGCGATACCGCCTTGAAGGCCCTGGATTGCGATTGGGACAAGTTTGCGTTGGGTATGGAGAAGGAAGACTTCGACCTCCCCGATGGCACCGACCCCGAGAACATGGTCAAGGCATGGGAAAAGTTGCAGGCCGCTTTCAAAATGAACACCACGGTCGGCAAGTCCCACCTGGAACTGGGCATCGGCCATTATTCGGGCGACGACGGCGACCGATACGACGAAATTGGACAAGGTTGCTACTTCACGGTGGACAACGTGACCCAGTTCACCCCAGCGAGTGAGAAGTTTCGAGTCCACCTTGAAGAGAAAAGCTGGACCGTGTTCGGGTAGTCCTTGGAATGGGCACTGAAATTGATCGAAAGCCCCGGATATGCTGCCCTTTCCCTTCTATTGCGGAATATGCCTCGGAATCATCGGCTGTCCGGGTCGTCCTCGATTCATCGTCACGGACCGGGGGTATGGACGACCCGCCCTTTACTGGACCGGCACCCTGTTCGGTCCTGACCGCCGTGAGGCCCTCGTCTTCACTGATTTCGAGGCGGCAAGGGCCGTGGCGTGGCGGCTCAAAAGCGATTTCGTATGGGCTTGGTACAACGATTTCTTCGGCAAAGGCAAAAACTAAATCTCTTCGGATTCTCGACCTCGATTGAAAGTGCGGCTGTTCTGTTTTCAGAACGAAAGACACTCACGAGAACAATTATGAATGACTACGGCAAGCAAGTACAGCCGATGGGGCTGTCGCCCAGGTTCGCACGGTACTGAACATGAATGAAGAAACTGAACCTCTGATATCCAGCCTGAACGGCGTCGTGGGGCAAACCAGGGCGGTAGCCGTCCTTCGCACGGCCTTGGACGCCTATTTCAACGACCGCTACAAGACGGGCGGGGAACTGGCCTTTCCGCATGTCCTGATGTGCGGGCCGGGCGGCACGGGGAAGACCTTGCTCGCTGAAACCGTCAGCCGTGAAATCTGCACGAATTGCCATACCGAACTCGCCCAGAACATCGCCAATCCCGGTCAGATGCAGGGATTGCTCATGATGCTCGAAGCCGGGGATATCCTCTTCCTCGATGAAATCCATGAATTGACTTCCGCCGTCCAAGTCTGCCTGTATCGGGCATTAGAAGATGGCAAACTGTTCCTCGGCGGTAATCGCAAGGCCGTCAATTTGCCGCCCTTTTGCTTGATCGGTGCGACGACTGATGAGTTCCGGTTAACCACTTCCTCAAGGGACCGCTTCAAAATCCTGATCCGCCTGACGCACTATTCGGACGAGGAGATGTCCACGCTGATTCGGCAACGGGCCAAACGGCTTGGTTGGCCGATTGACGCTAACTCGGTGGGCGAGCTTGCCAAGCGAAGCCGGGGCGTTCCCAGGCTTGCCATCAGGCTGCTCGATGCTGCGAAGCGGCAAGCGTCTTCCGAATCCTCTGACGTGATTGAAGCAGAGCATGTTCGTCGGATGCTGGAAATCGAGGGGGTCGATGCCCTCGGGTTCGACCTCACCGAGCAGAAGTATCTCCACCTGTTGCGGCAATATCAAGGATCGGTGCGGCTCAACCTGATCGCCACGCACCTGGGGCTTCCACGGCAGACCATCGAGATGCTTGAGCGAGATTTCATCCGGCTGGGCCTGATCGATAAAACCGAGAAAGGCCGGATTCTTACGTCGCAGGGGATCGCACATTTGCGTTCCACGGCGACCTAATTTCGTATCGCTACTGTCCGATTTCAGCAAGGATTCTAAACGATGAATGTCAAGATAATGACCGAAGAACGTATCAAAGCTGCCATCAGCGTGAGCAAGATGTGCAAGCTTCTCGCCATGAGCAGGAGCCAATTCTATTGGCACGTTCGCAGGGGAACGTTCCATGCCCCGCTGAAACTGCCCAACGGTCGCCCCTATTACAACGCCTCAATGGCCGAGGACAACTGCAAGGCCAGGGAGATGGGCATCGGCGTGAGCGGCGGATACGTGATCTTTTACGAACGTGGCGAAGCGGATAGTGCGAAGCCAAGCAAGCCAGTGGGCAAGGCGAAGGCCGACTACTCCGATCTGATGGAGAATCTCCAAGCCCTCGGGTTGCCCGGCGTGACCGCCGCCGCCATCGAGAAGGCCGTGGGCGAGTGCTACCCCAAAGGGACGGCAGGGCAGGACGAACACGAGGTTCTCCGCACGGTTTTCCGGCACATGAAGCGTTCGGGAACTGCGTGATTTGTGAACCAATTACGTCCGGTCGAAGTGCTGGGACCGTGCGGAAGGTGGCAGAAGTTGGCCGAGGACTGTTCGAGCATTGTTCGGCCATTGTTGTGGAACCGTTTGAAACCCAAGTGGAAAGTGTACGAAAGATGAACGAGAAACAAGACTGAAAAGTGTGCGGATTTAGGCAAGCTAAGTGCCATTATCTTGCATTCGCCCGAATCTGGGATCGTGGTGCCGACCGAGACCACCCAACAGGCCACTTCGGACGATCAACTTATCGACCTCTGGCTTCACGGTCGGCCCGATACACACCCAGCGGGCATACCGGGCCGAAACGATTCGTTTCATGGGGTACGTCGAGAAGCCCATCCGGTCGGTAAAGTTGATTGATCTTCAAGGATTTGCCGACCACCTGGGCGAAGCCGGGTTGAAGCCACCTTCGGTGCATCGTGCCATGTCGGCGGTCAAAAGCCTGTTCGCCTTTGGTTTTCGGCTTGGCTACACCCAATTCGACGTTGGCCGTGCATTGAGGATTCCCGGTTTTCGCAACGAGTTGGCCGAGCGGATTCTCGGTGAGACCGAAGTGCTGCGGATCATTTCATTGGAGCCGAATCCTCGAAACCGGGCGATGCTGCTTACCCTCTACGCTGGCGGTTTCCGTGTTTCGGAAATCTGCTCGCTCAAATGGCGGCACCTTCAAGAGCGGGATTCCTCGGGCCAGATTACGGTCTTCGGCAAGGGCGGCAAGACCAGAACCGTCCTCATGCCCAAGAGCGTATGGGAAACATTGCAGACTTTGCAGCAGGATGCACCAGCCGATGCTCCCGTTTTCAAGAGTCGGAAGAAGGGCCACCTGGACGAATCCCAGGTGTGGCGGATCGTGATGAAAGCTGCCGACCGGGCGGGAATCGATAAGAATGTGTCCTGCCATTGGTTTCGCCATGCCCACGCCTCGCACGCTCTGGACCGAGGATGTCCGATCCATCTTGTCCAGGCCACGCTCGGCCACAGCAGCGTGGCGACAACGGGAAAGTATCTCCATGCCCGGCCCACGGATTCGAGCGGTAATTATCTGCCGTTCTGATGCCGTTGGCCAAGACTACGGAGCGGCTGATGTACTGGCCACCCTTTTGCCAGACCAAAGATCGATTGCGACTTCAAGCAACGTCCACGAAGCAAATGCCGTAAATCGTTCTAAAGCTCATCAACGTCCAGACGGTAAAGCGTTTCGGCGGTAGAAATATGCAAAACGGAACGACGCCCTATTCCTCGAAACTCCCTGAGAGGTTGGCCGAGTCTGTCAAGTAGTTCAATCTCCGTCACGGCCATCGATGGCAACGCCACCAGGAACAGGCGATCCCGTTTATTGTAGCCACCGCAGAAAAGAATCCGATCATGGCCCACAGCGAACGAATGGGAACCGGCCACCGGCAAGTCCTGCCAAGTACCGGCAAGCCTATAATCCAACAGTTGTATCAGTGGGAAGTCCGTGTAGTAGTACAGCCACACTTCCTTTCCCGAGCAGACATTGAGGGCGTAGCAGTCAGAAATATATGGCGATCCCACGCCATCGTTGTACCTGAGAATTACGTTCCCGTGCTGATCGAGGCAGACTAGCCCCGCTTGGCCCAGGCTTGAGTCTCCAAACACGCCTTCATCGAAGTAGCTGATCCAGACTTCGCTTTTTTCGGATGTCTGAACGTCTTGGATACCGTCCCCGGCATGAAACGACCACTTCGGGCGACCGTCCATATCGAAAACCGTTGCATTCCTATCCGCTTCTCCATCTGCTCTGCCTCGGACGAGCAACCAATGCTCCTGCCCAAGTGGTTGTAGGCAGTGAAAGTTTTCCGTCGTTTCTTGCAGGTCTGAGCGTAGCCAGTCATCGCCCACAAGATAATGAATGGCGAACTGATTGGGCTGACTTGCTCTCTTCTTCGCAAAGCTGGCACCGCTCGGCGTGACGGTTCGATAATCCGGCTCCTGGGGAAGCGACAGGACTACCGGCGACAGATCGCTACCGACCGACGCCGTTACAAGATGCCGATCCCCTATGATCTCAGAAAAGTCCGCTGTGGGGACTGGTCGCAGTTGTCGAATCACGGCACAAATCCCTTGATTGTCCGGTGGAACTCATTCAGGAACTTCTCACTGAACACCAATTCGCCAGACGGTCCTTTGACGATCTCTCCCTGCTTCAATCGCTTCGTGATCCAGTCCTTCACGAAGTCTGGTCCGTATCCTCCGGTAGTGAACTCGCCGTCACCGAAAGCGATCATGCTTGGATAAATCTTGAGGTATTCATCCCTGCTGGTCAGCTTGTTCGATATGGTGTAGAGATAGAACAAGAGGTCATAGACGAGAAACGAAAGGTCATCAGCGTGGAGGGCAAAGTAGCCCTTTTGACTGGTCAGCTTTCGGCACAAGGCCCGTATCCGTGTGCCAAAGGTCGGATCGCCGGTACTGGAAATCAATTGGGTCAAAAGCGACGAAAACGAGCCGTTGTCGATCTTCTGCAAATCGTTCTTGAGGTCTTCCTCCGAAGTGTCGTAAACGCTCTCGTTGACCAACCCCCGAATAAATGCCTCAAAGTTCCTTGCCAGAAAAGTAATCGTGAAGTCTCGCTCTTGGTCAACATGGACAATTTCAGGCTCACCATCGCTGCCGCACTTTCGATAGTCGAGCATAATCATGTCGTGTCCTGCCGAGGGACAATCGCACACGCAGATTCCCCAATCAGGATACCCCCACATGTCCTGCATGAAGGTGCTTCCTAGCTCGCCGCAGAGCGAATAGGTCTTGGCTCGACCAACTCCGAGGATGCCTGTAATTGCGACGTGATCTTTAGCCCAACTGGTCGGCACTGTGGTCGGAAAACGGCTATCTCGTGGGATGCCTCCGTTCTGGGTCTTCATCAATTCCAGGTACGACGGCGGTAATCGCCTGCCCAACTCAGCTTCCACGGACGAGATAAGATCATCGGAAAGCGGTTCTTCCACGTATTCTTTTCGGGCGTGGTCCGAGTCTTCCCAGAAATTGGAGAGATCGAAGTCGCCAAAGACCTTTGCCATCATTAGTCCTCGCCGTATTTGAAGAAGAACAAAGGCCCTATTCACTCGGAACGGAAGGCCCCCTCACGGTCACAAATGATCCGGAGTTGTCCATGCCGGTCATTATAGCCAAACAGATGCCGACTTGAAATCGTGATCGAAAAGGGCTGCGGAATGATCCCGATTTGCGACCTCGCACGCACAATGACGGTCTGTATTTGTAGAGACAGAACGAATCGTACCTGTTTGATGAGAACCCGATCATGCTGATGAGCGAAGTCAATGGCGAGTGGGTCGTCGATACTGCCGAGGGCGGATACCGAGTTTTGATTGAAACCGGCGATCATCTGATCCTGGTGGCCGGTGCCACCTACGGCACACCCGCCGCAAGTTTTCAGCATCCGAACCTCGTGGCCCGCAAGTGCGAAGTCCATGAATTCAAGCACTACCGCAAGGCAGGGAGCAAGTTTTGGACGGCCCGGCCCGGCGTCAACTTCTTCCTCGTCATTCCCAAGGACCGGATCGAAATGGTCCCCGAGCGGGGATACAGCTTCGTGCCGGTCAAGATCGACGGGCAGAAGCTCATTCTCAACGTGAGCGGCGGCGGTGGCTGCGGCTACCCCGGTTGGACCGATTGGGTTCACCGGGTCGTGCATACGTCGGTTGGCTTCCCGAAGAAGACCCTCACGTTGCTGGCCGACGTTGCCCTCAGCCCGGACGAGTGCAGGGCCGGGGGCATTACTTTCCCATTGGTCGGCCCTGACGACTTAGACAAAACACGATTTATCCGGCTGGCCGCTGAGAAGGATTTGAAACCCACGGTCAAGGCAGGAAGCAAGATCGTCGTCGATACTCATGCTTGCTCTTGGGATTTCGAGGTTGTGCCCGTCGTCATTGTCGTTGCCCGTTGCGAGGGCCGCACCTACCGGCGTGGTAAGACCGGACCCGATGGCATCTTTCACATGAAGCCGACGCTGACGCAGAAAGTCGTTGCTACGGATGAAAAGGGCCATCCGTGGCGAATCAAGTTCTCCCAGGTCGATTGGGTGAAGACCGCCGAGGTCAACGGCATTCCACTTGCCGATCCCGAGGCGGTGAACCATATCGGCCCGGTCGTGACCGTGGAAGAAATGAGACGCATGGAAGGCGAAGCCGCTTAACAAATGGATGATTTCATTTATCCTCGTCCCCGCTCGATCCGGCCCAAGATTATCCTCGCCACCGGCTGCGTTCGATTCGTGGTATTCGATTGGAAAAACGATCTTTATTGGACGGGCGAGAACGATTGGGGCAAGGAGAGCTGATGCCCGCATTTATAGCAGCCTCCATCAAGCATTAGTGGATATGCAGTTGATGAAACAATGGAACCAATGGCCCCCGCCTGAATCTTTGAATTGATTCGCCCTTCATCGGTCCCAGGCCGGTTATGACTTCTGAATTGGAACTTCAATTACATCGTCTAAATCGAGATAGTAATGCGGGAATTCGAACTGCGAGTCAGCCTTGGAAGTACCGGAAATGCCACGATCCGAGTCACGGCCAACAGCCAGAGCCAAGCAATTGCGATGGTCAAAGCTCAATACGCCGGGATGAAGGTGATAATCCTGAGTTGTCGGCCAGTGTGATGCTTCAGCCCACTTTCCCATCGTTGAACGTTGGTAAAGCCGTCCAGCGGGCCGGTATCGCTGTGTTTCCTCTTTACGTCGCCCAGCTTGAGCTATTCGACCGATTTGACCCCAAGCCACCCTACGCAGTTGCCGACTTCCGGCAACGGAAAAAAGTCTTGGCCTCTAACCGAAATGTGGACGGCTCGATGCTCCCCTCGTTGACGAACACGAAGAATATTCCTTCGTTGTTTCTGGCGGGTGATGCCATTACGGACACGAGCTTTCTAAACTGTTCCATGCTCGTCCCTGGAAAACGCACGATTCGAGTGCCGCCACTTTGCTACGGTCCCGCTCGACTTCATGCCGTTCGTGGTGGCCCAATTTTCCCGTCGTCGTCCGCAATCGGATGGGCATCGTGCGGGCTATACGAATGGACATTGGACCTCTTCGGCCACCGCCAGACTTGCACGATGGCCGGATGGCAGCCACGGTTGACCGTTTGTAGTAGTCTCGGATTTACCCCCACACGGCGAGACGTTGAAACCTTCGTCAATCTGGTTCACCGCCTTGATTTTAGGCGAGTCAAATCGTCAACCCCCGGATGTACCGAATGGGTGGCCTTGGATCGTGGAGTTCGGGCGTCGGCCCTATTCTTTGAGAAACGTTTAGTCCATTTGCATTCCATCAGAACCCTTTGAGGAGACCCATCGTGAGCAACGAACCAGAACAACAGCCCATTGTTCTGCAACCCCCGTGTTACTTACGTTCGCCCCAAACTTTGGCCGAGTGGCAGCTTTGCCGTCCGGGTGACGTAATCCAACTCATGGGCCTTGAGGTAGCGATTACCGAAGAGAATTACAAGCCTTTTATGCGGGAGATCATGTGGTTTGTGAACTGGTATCTTGGCGATAGGCTCGGAAACTGGATTCTCCCCAACAACAATCCGAGTACCACGACCCGAGTTCAAGATGTCATCACGAGGGCATATATCACGAACGGCATTTATCGGACTTTATGTAAGTACGCCGGGCATCGGCCTGGGTTCTGGGAGCGTATGCGGATTGCTTTTCGTGGCGGCGTGCCATTGGAATGACGCCGGAACCCGACGAACGGCCATGCCTGAATCGCCGCACATGCTGCCTACCGGCCAACTTGGGCCGATCTTCTCTACCAAACGCCGGGTAGAAGCCTGTAGCGAACCCGAGCGGCGTATTCCTTGTATCCAGGCAATTCGTCGTGAAGCACCCGGTCTTCCAAAGCCGTCCGCACGACGAGGACGATCCCGGTCACGACGGCTGGAATCAACGCCCAGTACGATCCCAAGGCCAGCGGCATACCGACAAACAGCGGGAAGGTGGCAACGTAGAACGGATGCCGCACGAAGGCGTAGGGGCCGGTCTCGACGACATGGTGGCCTCGCTCCGTCTGAATACGGACGCTCATTTCGGCAAACTTGTTGACTCTCATCACCCAGACGGTCCCAGCCATCCCAACGGTCAGCAAGACGTAGCCGAGGGCGATGACCCAAAGTGGGGCGGCTGACCAATGATCCAGCCCAGCCACCGGGAAGATCGCCAGGATTGAGGCTTGAAGGACATAGAACAAAACCCGATCCCAGCCCTTAGTTCCTTTCTGAATCTTGCTCTGGGCGACGAAAATCTCGGGGTTTGTACGCCAAATATAGAGAGCCATCGCAACGATCTGAAAGGTGAACACCGCCAGGAAAAGCCACCCTTGCCACCATCGAATCCCAGCAGGCACGAACATGACGAGGGCCAGCAAGAGAAGGAAGGCAGCGAGCGGAAGAATTGCTTTGGTCAGTAGTCGGACATCGCTCACGTCATAGCTCCTTGCCCCAATCTTATCCTCGGCAAGAGCCGCCGCAAGGCCCAAAGCGTGCCAATGCCACTTCCAGCGTGCATAAGGCGTCGAGGTCCGACATCATTGCGAGGCGATCATGAACCGGGTAATTGGACAACGAACATCGACCTTCAACTGCATTTTCTGGTTGTGTTTTTCAGATGAGAACCCCACAACCCCAGGAACACCCGAAATGACAATCTTCATCGGGGCCGTCGCAATCCACCGCACCGGCACCAATCCCTACCACCGTGACGACACCAATCCCTACGCCATCGGGCCAGAACGGGTCAAGGCCCTCAAGACCTTCAAAGACACGGGCAAGCTGCCCGAAGGATTCTCGGCATGGGACGACGGCCACCGAGTTCCCATCACCGACCCCGCCGAAATCAACTGGGAAACTTCCGGAATCAAGTAAGAAGAATATCGCCTCAACTTCGGACTTTCCGGTTCTGTTTCTTAGAAGCCAAGTAACCAACCGCAATCAAGAAGGAAAGCGAAATGGGATTGACCATCCACTACGGCCTGACCAGCAAAACACGATCCACGGCAAGAGCCAAGGCATTGGTCGAGCGAATCCGGCAACTCGCTCTCGATCTGCCTTTTGAGCATGTCGATGAAACCGTTCGGCATCTTGGCCCCGACGTGTGCCAGCGGCCCCTTGACGATCTGCGGCCCGACCGAGCATTGTTCTCTGCCGTGCTTGACGGTTGCAAGCATGTGGACGATCCCCTGGCATCGCAAGCAGTCGGCCAGCGTGAACGTCCAGCCCTTGGAAATCTTCTCGTTCGATACGATCCCCGGCCCTGGCAGCGAGTGGGCCAGCTTCGGCCTTGCCCGCTACCCGGCAGAAATCGAAGTCACTTACTGCCCCCGAGACGACGACCGTTTCATCAAGACGATCAAGGACGGCGGCTCAACCCGGTGGCAATTCGATTGGACGCGGTGGGAACGGTGGCTAGAACACAACGGCCACAAACGCTGGGAATTCCCCGAGGACGAGAAGTTCCAAGAGAAGCGGAAGATCAAGACCGGCCTTGCTTCCACTTGGCGGTTCTCGACCTTTTGCAAGACCCAGTATGCCAGCGATCCCGAGTGCGGCGGCATTGCAAACTTCGTCAAGTGCCACCTGTGCGTCATCCATCTTCTCGACCGAATCGGCCAACTGCCCAACATGAAGGTCGAATTCAACGATGAGGGGAAGTACGGGCGGTCCTATTACACGGATGATCCGTGGGCCGAGGAGCGGGTCTATACGTGGCACGACGGCAAGTATGACGTGAAGGCCCTGGTCCAAGAGGTCGGGGAGTGGAACGAGATGATTGCGGCCACGTTCGGGGCGATCAACGACGTGTTGAAGAGCGAGCGGGTCGGCCCTCAGTCTGGAATCGCCAATCTCTGCGTTCCCGGATTTCGAGCATCTTGAATTCAAGGGCCAGCAGAACCACGAGTACCTTGGCCCGTTTCTCCAAGCCATGAAGCAACTGGCCGACAAGCAGCGGGCAGCTTTGCCGCAGGCACAATAAGGCCCTTTGGCGACCGCCATGATTCCCCTTGGATCGTATCAACGCATGACGGAGCAACTCCCGCTTAGGCCGCAACGTGCGGTGCTGTTTCGTTCTGCCGGGTCATGGTGGTTGCGATACGAAGATGGCTGGACAAGGAACACCCACCATGCACCCTATCCCCCAGAGGGCTTCCGCAAAGCCGACATGGTAAAGATCGTTGCCGGGCCTGGAACCGGACCCGGCAACCAAAAATAACCGGGGATACGATTTCCTTTTTCCTTATCCGCTAGTCATCACGCCATCGCAGTTTCGTGTTGGCGGGTCGGCTGGTACTTTCCGGGTATAGCCCGAAAAGCAATGCTAAAGCGATTCCATCCGTTGATCGCCACGACGGCCAGCGTCAGTTTTGCCAACTCGTCATCGGCAAATTGCTGTCGAGCCTCTTCGTAAACGTCATCGGGGACATGCGAATGGGAGATCAACGTCACGGCCTCGGCCCATGCCAACGCCGCACGCTCCCGGTCGGAGTAGAAATCTGTCTCCCGCCAAGCATCGAGCAGGTAAAGCCGCTCCTCGCTCTCGCCCTCGGCCCGCAAGTCCTTGCTGTGCATGTCGATGCAATATGCACACCCATTGATCTGCGAGACACGGAGTTTGACCAAATTCAGCAGGTTGCTTTCCAGTCCCGTTGCCTTCACCGCAGTTTCCAATGCAAACATCGCCCGAAAGACTTCGGGAGCGACCTTTCTCGGATCAATTCGCATTTCCATATCCTTTTCCTTTCCACAAAAGGCCGGATTGTGCCATCCGCCCTCTGGCCCGGCCATCGGTCAATTATCGCATAAATGGGCGGGTTCTATAGGAATGCTATACGAGCATAGTTGGAAAGGAAATCGACTGGTCGTGGCCTCGGCTGGAAGCCATCGGCCTTCCCGGTTAATCCGATTGTCCACAGCATTGCGGAGCGGGGGAAGACTGTCTGAAAGCCATTGAACTTCCTTTAGGCCGGGCAGCGAATTGCGACTTCGATCTGCCCGGCACGGTTCTGTTTCTTGAAGCAGATAATCCGAATTACAAGGAACGAACCATGTCGTTGAAAGACAAGCAATCCCAGTTGGACCACTTTTCCGGCACAGATGGATACATCCGGTGGTCGCCGCTGTTTCCCAGGATGGTCCTGACCGATGGAGCGAAGTTCGTAGCGGACAACGGCGGCACAAGCGGTGCCTACTGGTTGATGGATGCGATTGCCAGCCACCAGCCCAAAGCGATGAAGGACGAGCGGCTGCGGGAGATTCAGTTTTGGAAGCTGACCGTGACCGAGAAGGATGGCTGGAAAAGTGCCGTCCTGACTTGCCGGGCCGACAGCGGGGAGAAGCCTGCGATCACCCAGCGGATCGAGTATACCGACTTTGACCTTGCCGAGATCGATTTGTGGGTGGGGCCGGTGGACGAGAGAACCTATTGCATCCTGCTACCCAGCGAGTATTGAGGACGAGCATGAGAATCAACGGCACTATCAGGCCCGATACGCTTGCCCAAGACCTGATCGGAGACGAACTCTGGTTTCCTGTTCGCACTTCCGGCGACGACGGCCACGAATTCATCTGCCTGAAAGAATGGGGGGCGGATTTTGACCATGCCCACCAGAACGGTTTGGCGACGGAGAAGGCGACGGGGCCTTCGTACTGCAAGACAAACCCGATTGTCCGTTACGCCCGATTGAAGATCATCGCCTGCGAAATCAAGGGCTGATGAATATCGTCTTCGGCATGCCAGTATTCGGTTCTGTTTTCCAGACGAGAACCTAACCAGGAGCAAAGAAATGGGGCGAGGTAATTGGATTCCAGATACGCCGATTTATCACGGCGACTACGATCTGGTTTACGTGGAACTTCAAGACGTGTGCGAATCGTCGCCCGATTGCGATGAAGTCGAATGGCTTTACGAAGACTTCAAGATGAACCTTGCGGCTGTCTTGCCCAAGTCCTTCCGCCCGGTCGAGCGGGGCGAAAGGTGCAAGTACCTTGGCCGGGATACGGTCGTCCTGTTTGCCAATGATCTGCTCTTGGTGGTCATGGATTGCCAAGGGGACTATTGGCACCAGGGAATTGCGGTTGTGGCCCGTGAGGATGCCCCGGCCTTTGCCGAATCCCGGATTGATCGGCTTGCGGCGAAGTTGTGGAAGGGCCTGATTGAGTGCGGGTACTCGCTATATCGCCGGGATACGGCCTGGACGTGCCGACCATTTGCTGCGGCCTGATGCCCGGCACGGTGAAATTACCAGAGCAAAATGGGAGGACCATCATGCGGACAGCGAAGGAAATCAGGAACGAGATTCGGCTGTTGAAGAAAGAGATGAAGGAACGTGGTATAAAGGTCACGTCCTTCATGAATCGGCAACCGTCCTTGGAAGCAGCAAGAGCCAACGAGCGGCTGTTTGCTCTCAAGGCAGAACTACAGAAGACGACTTACGGTTGAGGAGCAAGATATGGGTGAGCAAGAAAGACTGGTTAAAGCGGAACAATGTGCGTCCCTGCTGGTGAGCGACTTGCAGGACATTCACAAGAATACCGACAACATGCCGCTTGAGGAGATCATGTTCGAGGCGATTGAACAAGTCGAGAAGATTCGTCGCCGCTTGAAGCGATTCGCAGGCAGCGAATAGGCTGGCGACGAAGGCACGTTCGCAACGGGCCTGATGGACTTGCTTGGCTCACGTTCTCGGGGCGGAAAATTGAAATCCTGTTTCAAAGTTAAATACTTTTTAATCCGTTCCAAAAACCTCACAGCTAGGTTCCATCCAGGGGGCGTTTTCCGGTCCACGACCGCCCGTTTTCTTTGGGACTCCCCAGAACTTTTTGGGCAAAAGGTAAGACGGGACTCCAACTGGCAACTTCTCGGCAACGTCACGGTCCAAGAGTCGAACCTTTTTCCGTTCCCCGTGTCCTATAACGGGTAAATCTCTTTTTCAGGAGGCCGATCATGTCCGTCACATTCCCCGAAATTCGAGTTGGTGAGCCGGTTCGCCACGAAGCCTTGTCCGTATTCCCGCTCTTTGTCTGTGCGGCAAGCCCGGTGGAGTACCTTTTGTCCGACGAAGGCATTGGCAATGGCACGGTGACGGTCGAAGAAGTCTCTGAGGGTGGTTCGGTCCCGAATCTCTTGGTCGAGAACAAGGGCGAAATTCGCATTCTCTTCATCGAAGGCGAGGAACTTGTCGGTGCCAAGCAGAACCGGGTCTTGAACACGTCGGTCTTGATCGCTGCCAAGAGCAAGGTCAAGATTCCGGTAAGCTGCGTAGAGGCTGGCCGGTGGGCCTACAAGTCCCGACACTTCGGCTCTGGGGGAACGCACTCCCCATCGAAACTTCGGTGTCTTCTTAAAATGTCCGTGTCTGATTCCTTGCGTCAAGGCGGGGGCCACACGTCAGATCAGGGCAAAGTGTGGGCCGAAATTGCACGCCAGCAGAAATCGCTCGGGACATCATCCGGCACCAGGGCAATGTCCGATACTTTTGAGAACTACAAGGAGCGTGTGGCCGAGTTTCAGGGCAAGCTCAAGTACGTCGATGGGGCCAGCGGGGTTGCCGTCGCCATCGGGAAGCAGATTGTTGCCGTGGATATGTTCGACAAGCCTTCGACGTGCCAAAAGGTCTGGAATCGGTTGCTTTCGGGTTTCGTGCTGGATGCCCTGGAAGCCAAGGCAGACGAGGCCCAAGTCAGTGCTGCTGACGTGCAGACCGTGTTGAACACGACCAACGGCATGTCCTGGGTGAAGGCCGAGCCGGTTGGAGAAGGTGAAGAATTCCGGGCCGAATCAGGTGCCGACCTTCACGCTTCGGCCCTGACCTTCCATGAAGCCCCGGTGCATCTGAGTCTGGTGATGGCAGGGTAGTATCTCACCAAGGCCGTTTCCATTCCGGTCTGGATGATTCCTTACCCGCCCGATGGTAAGTATCCAAACCATAGATGCCCAATTGACGAGGATGGCCGTCTCGTTCCCCGCTTGTAGGTAGTGCTGGGCCGTGCAATAATCGACGGTTCAGCCCATTCCAATGGACATCACTCACAATGCTACTGACACTCACGACAACGCACCGGCCTGCCACGGACCTCGGCTACTTGCTGCACAAGAACCCGGCCCGTTGCCAGAGTTTCCCGCTCAGTTTCGGGCAGGCCCACGTATTCTACCCGGAAGCGGCTGAGGACCGCTGTACCGCCGCCTTGCTCTTGGACGTAGACCCGGTGGCAATGGTTCGAGGCCGAGGCGGCGTTTCGCAGACGGTCTTGGCCCAATACGTCAACGACCGTCCTTATGTGGCATCTTCCTTCATGAGCGTGGCGATTGCCCAGTTGTTGGGGCCTGCCCTCGATGGGCGGTCCAAGGAGCGTCCCGAACTGACCAGCACGCCGATCCCGCTGGTTGCCACGCTGGAAGTATTGCCTTGCCGTGGCGGCGAGAACTTCGTCTACGAGGTTTTCCAGCCGCTCGGTTACGACGATTGAGGCCGTCCGCTATCCGCTTGACGAGCAGTTTGACGAATGGGGCCAGAGTCCCTATTACTCCGTGACGCTCTCGAAAACTACGACCGTGAGCGAACTGCTCACGCACCTGTACGTCCTGATTCCCGTATTCGACAACTTCAAGCATTATTACGTCGGCCAGGAGGAATTGGAGAAGCTGCTGAAACACGGGGAGGGCTGGCTGTCGTCGCACCCGAAACGGGAAGCGATCACCCACCGATATCTCAAGTACCGACACAGCCTTGCCCGAGAGGCCCTTGCACGGCTTGCAGAGCAGGACGATCAGCCCGCAGAAGGTTTGGTCGAGGCCCGCTCTGGTGGCCGGGAGGAATCGCTGGAAAAGCCGATCAGCCTCAATGAACAACGTCTGGGCATGGTTGCTGCCGCATTGAAGGCAACGGGTGCGAAACGGGTGGTGGACCTGGGCTGCGGGGAGGGGAAGCTGCTGCGGGAGCTTCTCAAAGAGAAGCAGTTCGAGGAGATCGTCGGCATGGACGTTGCCTTCCGGTCACTGGAAATCGCCAAGGATCGGTTGCGGTTCGACGACATGCCCGCTCGGCAACAAAGTCGCATCCGGCTCCTGCATGGTTCGCTGACGTATCGGGACAAACGATTTGCCGGTTTCGATGCGGCAGCCGTGGTCGAGGTCGTTGAGCATCTCGATCCGCCCCGCTTGGCCGCTTTTGAGCGGGTGTTGTTTGAGTTCGCCCGGCCCGAAACTGTTGTGCTGACCACGCCCAACCGGGAGTACAACGTCGTTTGGCCGACCCTTGCTGCTGGTGCGTTGCGGCACGAAGACCACCGATTCGAGTGGACTCGGGCCGAGTTTCAGGCTTGGGCGACGGGGTTGGCCCAGAGGTTTGGTTATACGGTCGAGTTTCGTGCCGTTGGGCCGGAATACGCCGACCTGGGATCACCGACGCAGATGGGAGTTTTCCAGAAAGCCGTGGCCGATCATGGGTAGCTCGCACGACGACTTTATTAAGTACCCCAGGACTCCGCACCTGTTTGGCTCCAAGGGGACGGACGACGACAAGCATCTTGGCGAGATGGAGTCCAATCACTTCATTGCCGATGAATCGCTGATTGTCGAGGAGAAGATCGACGGCACGAACGTCGGCATCCATTTCAGCACGGACGGTCAATTGGTTCTCCAATGTCGAGGCCATCTGATTACCGAAGGAATGCATCCCCAGTACGACCTTTTCAAGCAATGGACGGTCGTAAAGCATTCTGTATTGGAGGATTGCTTGGAAGATAGGTACATCCTCTTTGGAGAATGGATGTACGCCCGGCACTCGGTCCATTACCAGCAACTTCCCCATTACTTCTTCGAGTTCGACATTTATGACAAGAAGATCGAGGCGTTTCTCAGCCTGGAACTGCGGATGGCCTTGCTGGAAGGAACGAACATCCAGACCGTGCCGGTCCTGCACCGGGGAGCCATCACCCGAGACCAGCTTGAAGAATTGATCGGCCCGTCCCTGCTTGGCAGCCGATTCGAGAACCCGGTGACAAGGCGTGTGGACAATTTGATGGAAGGGTTGTACTTGCGAACGGAAGGGGCGGAAGGAACCGTGACCGGACGGGCGAAGGTCGTGAGGGCCGAGTTCGTGGAGAAAATTAAGCAAAGCACGCACTGGCAGCACCAAGCGATGGTCCCCAATCTGCTGCGAGATGGAGCAGACATTTGGTTATGATGTGGAACGATTTACTCCGGGCATCCTTCGACGAGATCGTGGCATGGACCAGTGACCAGCCGTGGCGTCGGGCGATGGCCGATTGTCAGCAGGACGATGGGTGGCATGGCGAAGGCGATGTCTGGACCCATACGCTGATGGTCTGCAACGAATTGACGCAGCTTGACGAGTGGCCGAAGCTCAGTCCACACGAACGCACCGTTCTCGCCTTCACAGCCCTGTTTCACGACTTTGGCAAAACCGTTACGTCGGAAGTCGATCCCGGCACAGGACGCATTACGTCGCCCAAGCACGCCATCAAGAGTGAACATTTTGCTCGGTCGGTTCTGCGTGACTTGGGCTGTGACTTGACGGTACGGGAAGAAATTGCCCGGCTGGTGCGGTTCCACGGACGCCCGGCGTTTCTGCTCGAAAAGGCCGATCCCAACCACGAGGTCATTTCGCTCTCGTGGTGGGTCAACAATCGGCTGCTCTACCTGTTCGCAATGGCCGACACCCGTGGCCGCAGGACCGTTGCGATGGGGCGACCGGAGGAGAACCTACAATTTTGGAAGCTGGCCGCTGAGGAGGCTGGGTGTTTCGAGCAGCGTTATCCGTTTGCCAACGATCATGCCCGGTTCTTGTTTTACCGGCAGCGGGAGCCGAATCTCCATTATGTTCCTCACGAGGAATACTGCTGCACGGTCACGGTGATGTCGGGGCTTCCTGGCAGCGGCAAGGATACTTGGTTGGCGGCGAACCGTCCCGGCCTCCCCGTGGTTTCACTTGACGATATTCGGGCGGAACTCGACGTTGAAGCGGTCGATAACCAGGGTGAAGTTATTCAACTGGCCCGAGAACGTTGCCGGGAACTGCTCCGTTCGGGACAGTCGTTCGCCTTTAGTGCTACGAGCCTATTGCGTCAGACCCGGAAGCGGTGGATCGATCTGTTTGCCGACTACGCTGCTCGCATCGAGATCGTGTACGTTGAGCCTCCCATGCCCGTCATCATTGCCCAAAACAAGCGGCGTGAACGGTCGGTTCCCGAGAACATTATTCGTGAACTGGCCGACAAATGCGAGCCGCCGACTTGGGCCGAGACCCACGATCTTGTGCTTCATCCTGTTCATGTTCCTCATCCCGGCAATGAATCACCAGGAAGTTGAAAATACGGATCGCCTTATGTCCATCAGCATTCCCAACCTCTCTTTCGTCATCCTTATTGGCCCTAGTGGCTCGGGCAAGAGTACCTTCGCCCGCAAGCACTTTTTGCCCACCGAGGTATTGTCCTCCGATTATTGCCGGGGGATAGTCTCGGACGACGAAAACGAGCAAGCCGCAACGAACGACGCCTTCGAGGTTTTGCACTTCATCGCCCGCAAGAGGCTGGCCCTTGGCCGTCTCACCGTCGTCGATGCCACCAATGTTCAGCCCGAAGCCCGTAAGCCGCTTATCCAGCTTGGCCGTGAGTACCACTGCCTGCCGGTCGCCATCGTATTCGATCTGCCGGAAAGGGTCTGCGAGCAGCGGAATCAGGGCCGTGAGGACCGGGACTTTGGCCCGCATGTGATTCGCCAGCAGCGGTCGCAATTGCGGCGATCCATTCGGGGGTTGAAGCGAGAAGGCTTTTCGCACGTCTTCATCTTCGAGACCCCGGAGGAAGTTGAGGCGGCGGTCATCGAGCGGACGCCGCTTTGGAACGACAAGCGGGACGAACAAGGGCCGTTCGACATCATTGGAGATTTGCACGGCTGTTGCGATGAACTGGAATCCCTGCTTGACCAGTTGGGCTATGTTCCAGTCCAGCAGGCCGACAATCTGGTGTGGGGCAATCGATCTTTCCAGCATCCCGAAGGCCGGAAGGCGGTGTTCCTTGGCGACATTGTGGACCGTGGCCCTCGAATTCTCGACACCTTACGGCTTGTCCGTAACATGGTTGCCAGCGGTTCGGCCCTCTGCGTCCCCGGCAACCACGATATGAAGTTCCTGCGGAAACTCCGGGGCAAAGATGTGCAAGAACGGCACGGGATGGCCGAATCCGTAGCGGAACTGAATGCTCTGCCCGAAAACATTCGGGATTTGTTCAGTCGTGAAGCCGCTGAGTTCTTGGATGGGCTGATTAGCCACTACGTCCTCGATGGTGGCAAACTGGTCGTGGCACACGCCGGGATGAGGGCGGAAATGCAGGGCCGGGGATCAGGCAAGGTGCGGGAGTTTGCCCTTTACGGCGAGACGACCGGCGAGACCGACGAGTTTGGGTTGCCGGTGCGATACAATTGGGCGGCGGAATACCGAGGCCGGGCAGCGGTATTGTACGGTCATACGCCGGTGCCGGAGCCTGAATGGCTAAATCGCACCACGAACATCGACACTGGCTGTGTTTTCGGTGGCAAATTGACCGCACTTCGCTGGCCCGAGCGGGAGTTTGTTTCGGTCCCCGCTGCCCGCACCTACTGCGAACCCGCACGCCCTTTCCTGCCCGAGCCGGTGCCGGAACCCGCATTGACAAGCCAACACGTCCACGACGATCTGCTCGACGCCGAGGATGTTCTAGGTAAGCGGATCATCTCCACACGGCTGCGGTCCAATGTGACGATCCGTGAAGAGAATGCCGTTGCCGCCCTGGAAGCAATGAGCCGGTTTGCGGCCAATCCAAAATGGTTGATTTACTTGCCCCCCACCATGTCGCCGTGCGAAACCAGCGACCAGGACGGTTTCCTTGAATACCCGACCGAGGCGTTCTCGTACTTTCGCTCCAACGGCGTAGCCCAGGTCGTATGCGAAGAAAAGCACATGGGTTCCCGTGCCGTGGTGGTCGTGTGCCGGGATGAACAAACGGCTTTGGAGCGATTCGGTATTGTCGGTGAGGCTGGGATCGTCTACACCCGCACGGGCCGTCGTTTCTTCCCAGACTCGGCCCTTGAGTTACAGTTCCTTGCCCGGATTCGGGCGGCGATGGAAGCAAGTGGCTTCTGGTCGCAGTTCAACACGAATTGGGCGTGCCTCGACTGCGAGTTGATGCCCTGGTCGGCCAAAGCACAAGAATTGCTCCGTTCGCAGTATGCGGCTGTGGGAGCCGCAGGCCGGGCCGCATTGCCGAAGGCCGTGGACGCTCTCCAACGGGCCGCTGACCGGCTCGGCAATGAAGACTCGTCCGGGCAATCGACCTATTCATCCGACGTAGATGAAATCCTCCGACGTTTTCAGGACCGAGGCAAGGCGATTGATCGATTCGTCACCGCCTATCGGGAATACTGCTGGCCGGTAAAGTCGATTGACGACCTCAAGCTCGCCCCCTTTCACTTATTGGCAACCGAGGGCAAGGTTTACGGCGATCAAGATCACGTCTGGCACATGGAAACCTTGGCTGCGATCTGCCGCCATGATCCAGCACTCCTGGTCACGACGCCGTTCAAGGTGATCGACCTTGGCGATTCTGATAGCGAGGCGATGGGCGTTCGCTGGTGGCTGGAATTGACCGGGCGGGGCGGCGAGGGGATGGTGGTCAAGCCATTCCAGTTCATCGCCAGCGGTTCCAAGGGGCTGATTCAGCCCGCCGTGAAGTGTCGTGGGCGGGAATACCTGCGGATCATCTACGGCCCTGAATACACTTTCCCGGAGAATCTGTCACGCTTGCGGAAGCGTGGCCTCGCCACCAAACGCTCGTTGGCCCTTCGGGAGTTTGCCCTCGGGGTTGAGGGCCTCGAACGATTCGCAAATTGTGAGCCGCTGCGGCGTGTGCATGAGTGCGTCTTTGGCGTCTTGGCCTTGGAGAGTGAGCCGGTCGATCCGAGATTGTGAAACGAATTGACGAGCAAATCGGCCCCCACAAAACTGGCTTGTTCGTCGGAGTCGGGCGTGATCTCCCGGTCATCGCAAGCCGAAGTCACCCGCAAACAGTTTCAAGAGCGAATCAAGTACCGACTCCGCATCCGGCCCTTCCGCCTGCAACGTGACCTTGGCCCCCTGCGGCACCGTCAGCAACATAATGTCAAAAATGCTGCTGGCGTCGGCTTCGTTATTGCCGTAGCGGATTCGTACCTCGGCCTGGAATTGGTTGACCATCTTGACAATGGCACCGCACGGTCGCACATGCAGTCCCGTGGGATGCGTCACGGTTACTTGCCGTGTGGTCGGTGATGCGAGGAGCCGAGGTTGTTCAAGGCAAAGGGTCATGAAATCACCATAGGTCGTAGGTCGTTGGAATCGAGCGGGCCGTTGCTCACATTCTGTCGTAAACGAACAATAAGCCCGAAGTCATCGCCATCGCTGCACAGAACGCAAATACCGTTACCATTGCATTGTCCTTCCCAAGTAATAATTCCAGCAAGCACCGTTACACTGGTTCTCAGGCACCTTGCCGAACAACCGGACGGTGGCTCGTCACCGTGAATACGCCAAGCGGATCATTTTTCAGCCGGGCTGTGCCAAGACATCGTGACGGTACACCCACCGATGCCGCAGGTTCGTCCTGCTCACCATCTTCGTCGGCGGGATTCTGTTCTTTCTTGGCAGTGACGTAGTTCGTAATCTTCGACCACGCCACCAGACCACAAGCAAGCACCGCAATGCCAAGGGCCGGGCCAAGAGAATAGAGGAACACGCCAACGCACACGATACCGCAAGACTGAGCAAGGAATCGGACTACCTCATACGAGTCATGAGAGGTCCACGGTCCCCGTCCAATCGCTTCTGGGGTACGGGTTGCAAGTGCCAACGTCAACGTCGCCATGATCTTTCTCCTTATGTCGTTCGGACCTACCAGGGTAATCCTTGGCCGATCCGGCTGGCTGAGGTTTTATGCAGATGGCGTGCCCCTGGCGTTGAGCGGGCGGCGATTGAGCCATAAGTCGAGGAGGCAGGCCAAGAAACGCTCGATTACAGCCGGTTCGTCATCTCCACCCAGATTGCCCCCATCTCGTTCGATTCGTGCATTCCGCATGATCGCATTGCAGAACGCAAGTCAGAAGAATTCGCTCGAACCGGCCTTGGAGCCGCATGAAAGCAGAATCATCGTGCCCAGCATGGCCACACGAGGCCGCAAAACCGGCATAAGTCGTCTTGGAAGGCGAGAATATCCTAGACTTCGTTTAGTGCCCGCACTGTCCTTTGCCTTGCCGACCTCGCCAGCGGTTAAGGACCGGGCTTCTTTCTTTGACGGCTGAGAAGTAATTCTCCTGGGCAGAAAATGAACGAAGATCAGGAAGACGAATTGTTGCTGCACGTCGCCGCTGGCACTGATCCGGCTACTGCGATGGCGGCGACCGATGACGATAACCAGCGGCCAACCGGGGCTGCGGCTGCTTGGTCATGCTGCTCGCCATCATCGGCCTGACCTTCTCCGTGGTGGGTTGTCGTGCTGTCGTTCTGAATGACGGCCATGAAGCCGGCCAAACGCACCAGGATGCCCCCTGGCAGCATATAACTCGTTCTTCGCTGTGGAAGTCAAGCAAGATGGATAGCGTCTTAGAATGCGATTGGCGAGTTCGGAGGCGAGGGCGGCTTCAATCAATCTCCATCACCGCACTGACCTCGTACCGACTTGCCACGGACAAAGGCAGCCGGTCGCCCAGAATCTTGCGGTGCGTATCCAGGGCCAGCGTCGGCGTGTTGTTTTCCTCGGATAGATGGCCCAGGCAGGCCCATTGCATTCGCGACGATGCAGCCGTGTTCAATAGTTCGGCTGCCTCAAAGTTCGAGATATGGCCTTCCGGCCCGGAAATCCGTTTCTTGAGCCACTCGGGACGGGCACAGTTGGCGAGCAATTCGGGATCGTAGTTGCTTTCCAGCAGCACGGCGTCCAGGGAGGCCACTACGTCGCCCAGGCCGTTGAAGACGTGGCCCAGGTCGGTCATGATGCCCAGTCGGTGCTTGCCGTCGTCCACGACGAACACGACGCCATCCTCGGCGTCATGCGGGGTGCGAATTGTCTCCACCGTGACCTTGCCGAACTTGACCGTTTCCCCGGATGCGAAATACCGAAGGTCTCCGATTTCGCCCAAGGCAAATCGTCTTGGCCGCATCGAAGGTCTTGGCCGTGGCGTAGATCGGCAGGCCGAAGGCCCGGTTCAGGACGCCCATGCTGCGGCAGTGATCGACATGATCGTGGGAGATCAGCACGGCATCGACGCCATCGACAACCCGACCATGCACGGCCAGCCGCTCTTGGACGAGGTTGCCAGTGATTCCAGCGTCGAACAGGAGTTTGACGCCATTGGCCTCGACGTAAACGCAGTTGCCGTTGCTGCCGGATTGGAGGGAGATGACTTTCATGGCACCATTGTACCAGAACCGATTGGACGATGGCCCTCCTCGGACTGCAAGAAACGACGAACCCCGCCGAGAAGCGGGGTCCGAAGGTTTATGGATGGGTGTCAGACAACGGGACGACCTATGAGGAACGACTTGGCCGATTTCGCCGCTCCTCATTGCAAGTGAGCCGGTGGGTCTTGCACGATTTGCCCTCCATCTCGGGGTGCGATAGCAAGTGCTGTCAACCTTCAAATGAAGCATATCATGATCGCCGCCCCGCCGTCAGAAAAAAGGCGTTCTTTGTGGCAGGAATTCCAAAATCTCGGCCACGTCTGCCGATCTGAAAAACCTTGCCGATTGCCAAGACTTTCATTGCCACAAGAACCGGGCTGCACGAGAATTCGCCGCTCGGAAGACCCTTTCGCCGTACTGGCCGGTAACGACGATTAACCCGAGGCCGAGCAGCCCCGCCAAAAGCTGATCGACGGTCTGCCGGGGCAGATCGATTTGCTTCTTTAGGTCGCCTTCTGCGATCCCGCCCGGCCCGGCCTGCATGATGAACCGCATTAGCCGGTCGGATTCGGAAATCTCGGGAGCGGGCTTTCTGCTTTCAAGCCATTGTACGAATTGCATACGGTATCTATGCATCAGGCGTGCCAAAAAGCACGGCAGAGAAGATTCGCTCGACAACCGGCTGGCTGGAAGTAAAATGGGCAGGAGTTTCCCTATGTCCCTCGCTACGAAAAGGAACCAATCATGAAGAAATGCCTCTTGGGCCTCGCAACTGCTGGTGTTCTCTTTGCCATTTCCGGCGTGACCTGGGCCGCTGGCGGCAACGCCCATGCCGATGCTGGTCAGCAGAAGCCAGCAGAACTTGCACCGAAGCACCAAGGTCACGATGAAATACCTGATCTATCTGCCCAAGGACTACGAGCAGAAGGATTCGTGGCCGCTCATGCTTTTTCTGCACGGTTCAGGCGAGCGGGGCGACAATCTGGACCTCGTTAAAAAGCATGGCCCACCCAAGTTGATTGGTGCGGGCAAGCAGTTCCCCTTCATCGTCGTCTCGCCGCAGTGCCCCAACGGTCGGTGGTGGCAGGCCGTGGAACTTGCGACACTCCTTGACGAGATCGTGGAGAAGTACAAGGTCGATCAAGAACGCATTTACCTTACCGGCCTCAGCATGGGTGGCTTCGGCACATGGGCCTTGGCCGAGTATCAGCCGAACCGATTCGCCGCCATCGTCCCGATTTGTGGTGGCGGTGAAGTCTATTGGTCTGAAACGTTGGCCCATATTCCTGCCTGGGCATTTCATGGAGCCAAAGATACGGGAGTTCCACCCGAACGGTCGAAGCAAATGGTCGAGGCCCTCAAGAAAGACGGTGGCAGTCCGAAACTCACCATTTACCTCGACGCTGGGCATGATTGCTGGACCCAAGCCTACAACACCCCTGAACTTTACGATTGGCTGCTTGCACAAAAGCGGACGGCCAGGAAGGCAGAGGACTCGAAGAAGTAATCGACCAGGGGAGAATTGGCATGAACTGCAAGAACTTCGCTCTGACCGTGCTATTAACGATTCCCGCCTTTGCACGAGCGGGAGTTCCACCGCTCCCACCGAAGAACATGCCAGGGCAAGTCCAGGGTCAAGTGAGGACATGCTGGCTTGCCCCCTATGTGGCTACGACTACGGAATTTGTTGGACCGGATCGCCTGACGACGGTGCGTTGGCTGACTCCGGACGGGAGAATCGACCGTGACCTTACCGGGCCGGATGTGAGTCCCCATGAAGGATTCGTAATGGTCTGCCGGAACGGGGCCACCGTCATCCACGCCGTCAATGGCAAGTGGAAGATCGACCTACCAAAGAAAACTGGGCCAGATGGCTACCTGACCTCGAACGAAGATGGCAAAACCTTCGTCCATGAGTTCCATCCAAAGGAAGGCGAGATTGCTGCCGACGTGTACGCCGAGGGTAAGTTGGTCGGCACGGTTGGTCCCTTCATCCAGTATCCGGGCCAGGACGTGCGAGTGGGAATAAGCGGCAGTGTCGCTTTGTTGGTTTGGAAGGATCAGCGGAAGAAGTCGGTCCAAGTTGTCGGCGTCGGGCCGGATGGTCAAGAACGATGTCGGGCCAATTGCGAAAGTCCGGTGATGTCGCCTCAGCCCGATCTTGACGGAGCCGGTGTCCTTGTGCAGAGCAATGCAGGGGGCGATGCTCGGGACACTTTTACGTTCTACAAGAAGTCGGTGAGAACTTCATCCATCAAGCCTGGGCCAAATTCTCGCTTTGTTGCATGGCTACCGGGGACCACCCAGGCACTTTTCGAGACAAGCATTGGGTTCGACTTTCGTTTGCATCTAATCGACTGCCAGAACGGGAAGCAGCTTTGGGAATCGGCTGATCCCAGTCCTGCCCGTGTCACTTGGGGTTCGGCATCAATGACTATCGACAAGGAATACTTGCTTCTCGGTGGCCTGGAATACGTGTCATGGGGCGATCACCAGGAGCCAGTCCGCAGCATTTATGCGTTGGACACCAAGACGGGTCGGACAGTTGCCCATTGGCAGCCGGTGCCACTGTTTCAGCGTTCGTCGGATGCAGGGCGGTTCTTGAGACTTGGGAATCGGCTCTACGTGGTCACGGATACCGAGTTCTCAGAAATCGACTTGACGGAGATTGCTGCCAAGAGGAACGGTTGGAAGTAAGTAATGCTGGTGGTCAAGAAACGACGAACCCCACCGAACCGATGAACCGCTCGACTTTCTCCTTTGGGAAAGTGCGGTAGTCGCTGTTCGATCAGGAACGGTTCTTACGCCCGAGAGCCGTCCCCAGCCGGTGAAGTTGCTCCACGGAGGCCGAGGCCATCGTGCCGTCCTGGTAAATGCCCACGTTGAAGGTCATGGGGGCTTGGTGGGAATTGCAGGTTCGGACGTAAGAAATCACTTCGTCATCCGAGTACAGCGGCTTGGGAACTTCCGTATCGAGCTGGTGATGCACCCAAGCCCGATCTTCAAGACAAGTCCAGCCGAACCATTGCAGGCCGTTTTCCAGAATACCGGGCCTTGGCGGGCGTCTTGAGGTTGACCAATTCCCCCGACCAATAATCCTGATGGGTCGTGTAGAGGAAGGTCTTGGCGACCCCCGGATTGTAGGTCACGAGCCGGGCCGGGAATCCGTGCTTGGCAGCCACGGTGAACCGCTCCCAAGGAAACTGGAAGCCGGTCATGTCGGTGGTCACGCTGTTGTGCGGCCCACGGGGATCAAGGGAATACGGGCTATCGAACCACCAAGCCTTGATCTTGTCCTTGTACCGCTCGCCCATCCAGCCCACGATGTCCATGAGGTTCTGGGCGAATCGCTGCTTGTCCTTGTCGTGGTAGCCGACCGCCTGCTCCCAAGGCCGGTCCTGGCCGCCGTTGCAGGAATGGTTGTAATAGACGAGCAGCGGCATCCCCTTGGCGGCGAGTGCGTCGGCCAATTCGGCAATCAAGTCCCGCTTGCAGGTTCGTCCAGGCAGAATCTTGTCGATGACCGGGTTCGGGGCGGGCAACATTTGCAGGGCATGGGCAGCGGTGAAAAGCAGGTAATCGGCACCGGCGTAGGTCAACTGGTCCACGAACTTCTTCACGTCGAAGGCATCGACCGCCTTCTGGAATGGCAGTGGGGAGCCGTGTCGGGGAACGGTTTGGGCCGTCCAGTGGACGCCGACACCGTACCGGCACTTCGCCAGCCAGTCGGTGTTGGCTCGTTTATACGGGCCGGGCTTCTCCGATTCACTGCCAAACAAGCGTCGGGCCGTAATACACGATGCCCCGGTTGCGGCCAGAGTCGTGATGAAATTGCGTCGATCCATAATTGCCATTCCCACTATTTGTTCAACGTCGCCGCCATGCGGCCCAGTTGGGCCACGGACGCCGGTGCCATGTGTCCTTCCTGGTAGATGCCGACATTCAAGGTCACGGCCCCGCCGACCGCTTTGCAGCTTTTGACGAAGCTGAAAAGGTCGTTGTCGGAATACTTCGGCGGCGGTATCGGTCCTGGGCCACCGTGCATCCACATGCAGTCGATGGGCACCAGGGCGTGCCATTGGCAGTCCGTCCCTTCCACGAACCGGGATTTCGGCAAATATAGCGGTGCGTTGGGCTGCCTGCCCAGCCGAATCTTGCCGTCGATCAGCAGATCAACCTCGCCGGAAAGGTAATCTTCCAGCGGCGTGACCGCCTTGGTCGTGCCTGTGCAAAAAGAACCATCGTTGAAGGCAACAATCGCCTCGGGATTGCCCGCCCGAGCAGCGTCGAACCACAACGGCCAGCGATACGTGTGGTTCGGGAACACGTCCCATGTGTAGCAGCCGTCGAACCACCAGCCGTCCAGGTTCTTGCCGTAACGGACGGCATACTCCCGGATGAAGTCGGTGTATCGACGCTGGAACTCCGACTGGTCCTTGGGGTTCCATGCAAAGGCGGCGTGAAGGCTTGTCGGGGCATTTACTTCGCTCGGGCAGATAGGCGATGAAACGCTTGCCCAGTTTCTTGAGACGCTGGGCAATCTCCAAAACCAGATCGCGTCGAGAGCAATGCCCCGGTCCTGCCAATCGGTCGAGCGTGGCGTTGGGGCTGGCATAGTACGACGTGTTCTGCCCGATGGTGAAGATCAGCCAGTCGGCCCCCGTGCGTTGGAAATCTTGAACGAAGCGATCCAACTGGAACGCATCGACCGCACGGTTGAGGTCACGGATGTAGGGGCCTTTCTCGGGGGCCGGGCCAGGGGCGAGCCAATGGACCATGACTCCGTAGGAGCCTTGCACCATCCAATCGGCACGATGCTTCTGTTTTGTGCCGGATGGCTCGGCTCCGTGGGACTGGTCGTGGACGACCGCCAGAGACAAGACCGCAGGCATGCTTGCCAAGCCCTTGAGAAAGCTACGTCGGGGAAGATTCATACGTTTCGTCATGGAAGATGCTCGACCTGGGTGCCAGAGATAGAAGCCTCATCATAGGCCGAGATTACGTCGGGATCAACAACCAGCGGCGATGAATCCTCCGTGAGCAGATGAGCGAAAGTCCTTGCCCGCCGCCCCATTCTGAACCCTTGACAGTTGGCCCGAGGCTGGGGAAACTAATGGATTCCAACTTTTCCCCAACGAAAGCGAGAATCATGGCAAAGAGAAGCGGAGTGAGCAAGACCCAGGCGGTCAAGACTTTTTTCAAGAAGAACCCCAAGGCCAGCAACCAGGAAGCAGTCGATGCCCTGGCGAAAGAAGGGATCACGATTTCCACGAACTACATCAGCAACATCAAGTCCAACCGCAAGAAGCGGCGGAACGTGGTGAAGGCGACCGTTGCCAAGGGAGAAATCGGCGTCACCGAGATCAAAGCGGCCCTGACCTTCATCAAGACGGTGGGTAGCGTGTCGGCGGCAAAGCAGGCCCTTGCGGCGGCGGAAGAGATCAGGAAGATTGTATAGGGACTTTTCGATACAAGCCTACGCATTGTGAATCAATTAACGGGAGTTTTCCATGAGTGCTGGGGGTGCTGCTGCTGCCGCCGCTGCTGCGGCGGAAATGCAGCGACAGGAGGAGGAAGAAATGACGAAGTACACCGATGCCGACCTGCAAGGCGATTGGGAGTTCAAGATCGTTCGATCCAACCTCGCCGGTTTCAGAAAACCAGAGGTCTTGCAACAGGTCTGTGCCGAGGAGGCCAGGGCCGGTTGGACCCTTGTGGAGAAGTTCGATAATCAACGACTGCGATTCAAGCGTCCTATTTCCGCACGGGCCGGGGATGCGGGACTGGGAATTGATCCCTACCGTTCCCAAGTCGGAACTTCGTCGGGAGCCGTCGTTGCAGTCATCGTGGCATTTGCTCTTGTCGCCATCGCCGGGGTTTTCGGATTCGCATTCCTGCTCACTCATAAGTGAACGCAACGATGGAATGCCGAGGCTAAGGCTTGGAAGGTAGCCATGCTGGAACGCCGAACAATGATCCTCATGAAACGATTATGCCGCAGGATGGCATAGCAGGATGCTCGACCTCAAGCCCCTTGTTCACCGGATTCTCCAAGATTATTCCCTGCCCTGGAATGGAACCCACGGCGTCGGCCACTGGGCGAGGGTCTTGGAAAATGGTCTGCGGCTGTCCCGGCAAACCAAGGCCAACGTCGAAGTTGTCCAGTTGTTCGCCGTCTTTCACGACGCCTGCCGTGTGAGCGAGGGCTTTGATTTCGGGCATGGCGAACGTGGCGGCGAACTGGCCCTGGTCCTGCGTGATAAGTGGCTCGTTTTGTCCGACGAGGAGTTCGATCTGCTATACGAAGCCTGTGCCGGTCACACGGACGGGGAGACCGAGGCCGACATCACGATCCAGACCTGTTGGGACGCCGACCGATTGGACTTGGGCCGGGTTCGTGTCTGCCCGGAGCCGTCGAAACTCTGCACGAAAGCCGCCAAAAACCCGGAAATACTAAAATGGGCCGATGGCCGAGCCTGCTTTGAGGTCGTCCCCGACTTCGTGCAAGCCGAGTGGGGAATCGACTTGGAAGGGTAGAAGACAAGCCCGTAATGCAAATAGAGGAACTTTTATGCTCCGCTTTCTCTTTACAGTAGCCGTCGTTTTCCTTGCGACAGGCTTGCCAACGGCAATCTCGGCGGCGGAACCCGTCCTCGAAAAGCCAATTACCTGGGCGGAAGAGTTTCGCCCGATCTATCCAAGCCGGGCGTCGTATCCTCGTGTGGCCCAGCTTGCCGATGGCATGCTCCTTGCGACCTTCGCACATTCGACGCCGGAAAGTAGGGAGATCGGCTGCGTTTCCAGCAAGGATAGTGGCCGAACATGGGGCAACTATCGGAAGATTCTCGATCAGAACAGGCCCGTCGATCTGGATAATGCTTTTCCACTGCAACTGCCAGACGGAAGTATCCTGGCTGCCTATCGCCGCCACACACCCGGCACCTACCGTATCGAGGTGCAGGCCAGCATCGACGACGTAGACGGTGGAAAACATTGGGCTTTGCGGGGGACGATTGCCACCGGACACGACGGACTTTGGGAACCATTCCTTTTGTTGCTCCCCAGCGGTGTAATCCAGGCGTACTACGCCAGTGAAGAAGGTTGCAAACCGGATCAGAGAATCGAGATGCGTAGTTCCTCGGATGGCGGCAAGACCTGGGGATCGCCTGTGACCGTTGCCCAGAAAAAGGGTTCAAGAGATGGGATGCCGGGCGTGGTCCGATTGGACAAAGACGAACTCCTGGCCGTGTTCGAGGCCCAAGACGATCCACCCTATCGGTTCGTGATCCGTGGTGTTCGGTCCAGCGACAATGGACGTACCTGGGCCACGACCAGGGAATTGGTTTATCGGCCCAGTAATCCGGTTGTGAATCGGTGGACCGCTGGTGCCCCATCGATCATTCGTCTGCCCGACAAGCGGCTGCTGGTTTCGTTCCAAAGTGACGAGCAGGTGTCGTACTTGCAGGGCGACCGCCGCCGAGACCCTGCTGTGCCGGGTTACGATTATGTGCGACACAGCCACTTTGCCTGCGTGACCAGTTCCGACAATGGAAGAACGTGGACTCGGCCCCAGCACCTATTGGGCAGTCCCGAGCAACCGGCCTGCTGGAACACGTTGTACGCTCTCAAAGACGGGGCGATCCTGGCCCTGTCGAACTACCAGGGCCGGATTTGGTCGAAGACCGGGAGCTTAACGACGTTCGACATCAAGACGAAAAAGCCCACCGATCAGGTCAAAGTGAAGTTCGACGGCAATTCCGCCACGCTCGACGTTTTCAGCCCTAGCGGGATCGGTGGTGCCACGATCACGTTGCCGCCGACGCAGGGACCGTGGCCGAAGACATTTGTTCTTCGGCTCCACCTGCGAGGCTTGGAATCTTTCACTGCATCCAACGGCAAGATCAAGCTCACGGGTTCGGTGTTGAGCCACAGCGGGAATACCAAGCGGCTCCACTTGGGCGAGGACGGTAAAGGAGAGCGGGGGGAACGGGGGTAGCCGCAGCCGGAAACCACGATCAAGGTCTTCGATAAAGCGGGCAAGCCGGTTGAGGGCCTTCCCGGCGAAGGCGGATATTTCGAAATCACCTTGCCAAAGGCCCTCGTGGATGACCATTTCAAGATGTTGAATTTGGGCTGGATTGATTTCTATCGAGGATGAATCGGGGAATATATGCCCTTTACTCTTGAACAAATCGTGCCTTGGGGCCGGTCGTTCAAAGAATACGTCCGCATGTTCTCGCTCACGGACACCGACCTGGGGAAGAGAATCCTCGGTTGTGGTGACGGCCCGGCCAGTTTCAACGCCGCGATGCGTCGGCAGGGCAAAAAGGTCGTTTCCGTTGATCCGCTGTACCAGTTCTCCGGTGAGCAAATTCGGGGCCGGGTGCAGGAAGCATACCGGACCATCATGGAACAACTTGAAGCCAATCAATCGGCGTATACCTGGACGACGATTCGTTCCCCGCAAGACCTGGGCCGTATCCGCATGAAATCGATGGAAGCGTTCCTCCGGGACTTCGAGCGAGGAAAGACCGAAGGCCGTTATCTGCCGCATGAGCTTCCCACATTGCCGTTTGCCGATGGCGAATTCGATCTGGCTCTCTGCTCGCACCTTCTCTTTACCTACTCGGGCCAGTTGTCGGCAGATTTTCATTCTCAGGCCGTCGTGGAAATGTGCCGGGTTGCCAAGGAAGTACGAATCTTCCCACTGCTCGACCACGGGGGCCAACCATCGCCCGCATGTTGAGCCGGTCTGCAAAGTGATCGAGGAACAGGGTGGTCGATTTGCGGTCGAGTCCGTAGACTATAGGTTCCAACGTGGCGGCAACCAGATGTTGAAGGTAACTTGTTGAAAATGCCCCGAGTCGCTGCCGGATTGCTGATGTATCGAATCAAGGATGGAGTCCTTCAAGTCCTCCTGGCCCATCCGGGCGGTCCTTATTTCGTCAGAAAAAGGACGATGGGGCGTGGTCGATTCCCAAGGGTGAACCCGAGGACGATGAAGATTTGCTGGTCACGGCCCAACGAGAGTTCGACGAAGAAACGGGCGTGAAGCCGACCGGCCCGTTCATCCCGCTGAAACCGATCAAGCAGAAAGGCGGCAAGGTCGTTCATGCATGGGCGTTTGCGGGCGACTGCGATGCGGCGACCACGAGGAGCAACACGTTTACGATGGAGTGGCCCCCGAAGTCAGGGAAGCAGCAGGAGTTCCCCGAAATTGATCGGGCCGAGTGGTTCGATTTGGTGACGGCCAGGACGAAGATCAAAGCCGGGCAGGAAGCGTTGATCGAAGAACTGGAAGCGTTCATAGGGCCGAGCGGTGGATGAGGACAAAGGCAATCACAATGCGACTCGCTTGGCTGACTGACATTCACTTGAATTTCGTTGATGCTGCCAAGGTGGACGAGTTCTTGGCCTCTGTTCGTGACCGAGCCGATGCCGTGGCGATCAGCGGGGACATTGCCGAGGGCCACAATATCTGCCTTTACCTCGGCAATATGGCGGAAATGATCCAGAAGCCGATCTATTTCGTCCTGGGTAATCACGATTTCTACCGACGTTCTATCCCGCTGCTTAGGAAAACGGTGGCCGAACTTGCCAGCGACTCAAAGTTCCTGAATTACTTGACCGCCATGCAGGTCGTGGAATTGACGCCCAGCACGGCCATCATTGGTCACGATGGTTGGGCTGATGCGAGGCTCGGGGATTTCCGGCGATCCAGCGTGATCCTGAGCGATCACCAGTTGATCTCCGAGCTTGCCCGCTGGTTCGACGGTTCCACGCTCGACAAAGACGGCCTTATGCGAACGATGACCGCCCTGGCCGACGAGGCAGCCGGACATTTTGCGACCGTGCTGGAAGAGGCAGCCAGCAAGTATCCCAACGTCATCGCCGTAACCCATGTTCCGCCCTATCGGGAGGCGGCGTGGTATCAGGGCAAGCCCTCCAACGACGATTACTTGCCCCACTTCGCCTGCAAGGTCGTGGGCGACATCATGCGGGCCGTGATGAAGAAGCACCCGACCTCCAAGCTCTTGGTCCTCTGCGGGCATACGCACGGTGGCGGGGAATTCCAGGCATCGGACAATATTCGGGTGCTGACCGGCGAGGCCGAGTACGGGAGACCGAGGATAAGCCTCGTCTTGAAAGTCCAATGAAGAAACGCCTGCATAGGAGGACAGCCGGATGAGTCAAGATAAGTCAACGGTGGAAGAAATCCGCCAACAATTCGACGCCGACGTAGAGCGTTTCTCCAACCTGGAAACGGGCCAGTCGGCCACGGTCGATTCACCGCTGGCAATGTCGCTGATCGCAGAGGTCGCCTCAGCCGTAACCCCGAAGGCAACCAGCCTTCTCGACGTGGGCTGCGGGGCGGGCAACTACACGCTCAAGCTCTTGGAGCGGCTGCCGAGCATGAATGTGACATTGATCGACCTCAGCCGTCCGATGCTCGACCGGGCCGTGGCAAGGATTCGGGCCGTCACCAGCGGCAAGATCGAGGCCATCCAGGGTGATATCCGGGAGATCGATATTGGCCCCCAACGGCACGACATCATACTCGCCGCCTCGGTGCTGCACCATCTGCGGGACGATTCGCAGTGGCGTTCGGTGTTCACGAAGTTCTTTGCGGGCTTACGGGCGGGTGGATCGGTCTGGGTTTTCGACCTGATCGAGAGTTCGATTCCCGAGGTCCAGTCCACAATGCGTTGTCGCTATGGAGAATATCTGACGCAGTTGGAGGACGAGGAATACCGCAATCAGGTTTTTGCCCATATCGAAAAAGAGGATACGCCCCGGTCGCTGATGTTCCAGTTGGATTTGCTGCGGGGAGCCGGATTTTCCCAGGTCGAAGTCCTGCACAAGAACGCTTGCTTCGCTGCCTTCGGTGCGGTGAAGATCGGCAAGTAGGTCCGGATTTTTCGGCACCCCAATGTATCAGCCCTGAACGAGCAAGAATACCGACCACACCATTTTCCTATTGCGGGCTATCTGATTGCCGCCGATACCAGGGCATCGAGCTTCTGGTCGAGCATGGCGGCGGTGGCGGTGATCTCTGCCTTTCCAAATTGGCCGAAGAGTGAACTCGGCTTATCGTACTCCACGCAGGTCTTGCCTTCTTCATTTTGGTAGAGCAGCACTCGCAACGGGGCGTACAGGCTGGCCCGGATGTCGTGTTGCGTCATTTGGAGGGCGAATAGCGGGTTGCCGAGAACGTACTGGATTGCCTTCCGCCTCTGGCCCACGATTCGCAACAGCGACCCATGATCGGTCTTACCGAATAGCATGAAGCCGCTCGGTCCCACCATCGCTTCGATCTTAACTTTGGCTTCTTCGGTGTCTGCACCCCCAGCGAGTGACTTCGACACGTCCGGGTCAAATTGTCCCAGTTGCCGCTCAAAGGCTTCCGCAACTTCCTCAAACCGCTTGTCGGTCGCCACGCAAACGTGGTCTACCATAAAACGAGAGTCATTCATCGGCATATTTCAGCGACCCTTCAAAATCAGGAACATTACGAAGGCAACGACGCTCAAGATCGTTCGCAATGCGTGCAGCCAGCCCCATCGGACGAGCAGTTGCTTGGCGTGAGGCGATTCCTTATCCAACGCAGGATCGAGCAACTGCTTGTTCGTGGGGAAAATGACGATCAGCGTTACCATGACCGTTGCGGCGAGAAGTAGGCCACCAGCGGCCCACAGGATACTCGCCCCGGTCAGCCATGCGGCTGTCCCGCTAAGAAACCCGACCGCCGCTAATGGGGCCTGCATCGCCGCCGCTCTTTTGTAGCTCGGGCCAAATTCGGTGACGGCCAGAGAAGTGCCGCACTGCAATCTCGCTGGATGCTCCACGAAGGTAACGTAAGTAGCAGCCCCAGCGAATAGGCCAGCCGACAGCGTGGCAATCAGTTGAAGAACGATGTCCATTGGATCATTCCTTGCGACCATCAGGCTCGGACGAACCATCCTGCCCGTTTTTTGAGAATTATATGCACCGGCAGGGGAATCGCCATGAAGGTCGAAATTACGGGTCGTTGAACATCGTCGCAGCATCTTCACACTCCCGCCGACGCATGGACTTCTGGCGAGTAGCCCGCCCGGATCGCCGCCACGGTCGATGGCGGGGTCAGGACCAGTACGTTTTTCGACTTCGGGCGTGGCCGACGCTGCTCGTAGCCCCCCGGCGACCATGCAAAGAGGCTATCGCCCCATACCAAGAAAGCCTGTTCACCGCCCTCCTCCACCTTCACGAACACGCCGTCCGGGAGATTGCTCAATTCCTCACGGAGCAGGCGTTTCGAACGGTCGGCGGTCAGACGCTCGGCGTGTAGCTGATTGTCGATTTCGTCGGCGGTAGGCCGTTGCGAGCCACCGGCTCTTGGATGTACGCTCTTCCAAGCGTTGCAAAAATCGAGGAAACGGGCGTGACGGCACTCAGCACATGGACGATGCCCGGCTGCCAGGGCGGTAGCTTCGTCGAGGAAGAACAGTTCGGTGTAGGAATTCGGCGTCATTACCGCCCGCTTCCGGCCTCGGAATTCCAGCACGCACACGATCCACCGCTTTACTTGCCACGGACGCTTGATATGGCCCTCGGCGTCGTGAAGCACGCCACGGTTGCCCATGAATGTGCCTCGCTCCGGGGTGGCGATGATGCTCCCAAATGGCGTTACACGGTTCTGTCTCGACATGGTGTTCCTTTTTTGGGGGAGCGGTGTGTGGCCTCGCTCTCCACGAACTGGAATGACCGCTTGAACTCGTTGAATTGTACACATCTACACGAGGCGATGCCCGACCGGCAGACTCTCCGTTGGACGTGCCGCTATAATTCCTGAGACTATGGCACTTCGTCCGTGTGAGCCACGCCACGGATTGCATGGCGTGTAACCACCTTCACAGCAACGGCCATTTTAGCAAAGTGGGTAAATCATGAACTTCGGATCGGCTTTGTGGCAGGAGTTGGTTGCCGGTATCCCCGACAGCATCGAATTGGCTCGTATTGTCGTGCGTCTTCTGGTCGCCGTCATCCTCGGTGGCGTAATTGGCTTCCAAAGGGCCGAGGCGGGCAAGGCGGCGGGAATGCGAACTTACATGCTCGTGACCCTTGGGACTGCCCTGGTAACGCTCCTGCCGCTGTTGATCGGCATGACCAGTGCGGACTTGAGCCGGGTCATCCAGGGAATTGTGACCGGGATCGGCTTCGTCGGTGGTGGGGTCATCCTTAAAATGAGCGAGGAACATCAAATCGTGGGAGTCACGACGGCTGCGAGTATCTGGATGACGGCAACCGTTGGCATCGCCGCAGGGACGGGGCGACTTGTCCTAGCGGTCGTGGGGGCAATCTTGGCTCTTATTATTCTCACAATCCTCGGTCGGCTCGAAAGATGGATGGTCGGTAGGGACAAATGATCTGCCGGTTCCCTGTCCTTTTCCAGCCGCTCATCGGAACGTCCCGGCGAAATCCCTGGCGAACTGCTCGAAGGTAATCGGCGGCTTGCCGACGATCCTTGCTACTGTGTCCGTCGTAAATGCATATCGGCTGGTGGCGAAGACACAGTAAAGTTTGGCCATGATCGCCGCCAGTCGCTCGGACATCCCAAACTGACGCATTTGTTCCTTGGCGGCTTCAGGGGATACTTCGACGTACTTCACAGGTTGGACCAGCACTTTGGAAAGCGTGGCCGCAATGTCGTAATACGAGATCGCCTCTGGCCCGGTGATCTGATAAGTCATCCCCTCGTGCCCAGCTGTCGGTCAACGTCTGGGCAGCAACGGCGGCAATGTCCCGCACGTCCACCATGCTCAGTCGTCCATCTTTAATGGGCAGGTAAAACGCTCCATTCTGCTTGATGCTCTCAACGAGGCGAAAGGTGTTCTGGTAGAACGAATTCGGCTGTAGGATAGTGAAAGGCAAGCCGCAGTCCCGCAGCAGTTGGTCCGCTTCGCCGTGACGGCGGAGGATTTCCGAGTCCGAATCGCCTGCTCCGAGGGCCGAGAGTCGAACAATATGCGGATTCCCGGCCCGCTTGGCTGCTTCGATGAAATTGCGATGCCATTGAATGAAGCGGTCGTCTTGGGGAGCAACGATGAAGGCATGTTCTACGCCGTGTAGTGCGGCGTCGAGCGAGGGCGGGTTATCCAAGTTGCCCTGAACAAATTCGATTGTAGGCAACTGGATGCCAGCCGCTTTAGCAGGATTGCGTACAAGTGCCCGAACCTGTTCTCCCATCGTAACAAGCCGACTGGTGAGTTCCCGCCCGTTGGTTCCGGTGGCCCCTACAATAAGAATCATCATTCCGTCCTTTCTTTTTGACAAGCAGAATCGTCCTTCACGCCAATCGCCCGCAGATATCTTTCAGCCGAACGAACCACGGCTGCCTTGGCATCTTCACGAATCACCCGCCCCCACCATCCCCCGTAGATTCCTTCAAATACAAACGGTTCGACGGCCTTGACGATGTGCCGAATCTTCTCGGCGGGGAGCGGAATTAGGTCCGGGTAGCTGAACATGAAGCTGACGTGAGACAGGTCTGGGGTCACGGCAATGATGTCGCCGGTGAGCAAGGCACCCCGGTCCTCGTCGCCGTCTCGCCAATGCAGGACCGTGCCGCCCTCGAAATGCCCGCCGCAGCGGATCAAAGTCAGGCCGTCGTCTAGTACCTTGGTGTCACCCTCCCAGAATTGAATGGCCGGGTCTGGCCGCATGACCCATTTCTTGTCGGCGGCGTGCAGGTAGATGGGAACGTTGCCGAACGCCCGGCTCCAATCGACCATGCTGGAATAGAAGTGGGGATGCGAGATAGCGATGGCGGATAGACCGCCGAGACCCTGGATCATCGCAACAATCCCGTCCTCGATCAATGGAATGCAGTCCCAAAGAACGTTGCCCTTCTCCCACAGGACCAGCAAGGCCCGTTGGCCGATGGCGAACTCGGGTGCCATGCCGATGCCGATCAGCTTTGCCTCCTCGGCCCCTACGGTGATGTGGTGCGTTGCCCGGAGTTTGTCCGGTGATGTCCACTGCTGCCCCTGCGGACCAACGTACTGCCGCTGGTCGGTACAGACCGGGCATTTCTCGTGTGGCTGCGGTGTTTCGCCGTACTGGGTGCCGCAGGTAACGCAGATGAAGTTCGGCATAGCCTCTTCGACCCAATCTGCCCTAGACTTGTTGTTCCACCTTCGCTGCCTCATCGATGGCCCGTTCCAGGGTTTCTCGATCCTGTACTCCGGCCAGCACCCGGTTGCCGATAATGAAAGTTGGCACGGCCTCGATGCCGATCTCCTGGGCGTGTTGGAGGGCCTGCTGGTGCGTCTGCCGATACTTGTGGCTCACCAGGGCATTGCGGAAGTCCGTCTCATCCAGGCCGATCTCCCCGCCGAGCTTCACCAGAACATCGACATTGCCGATATCCTGTTCCTCTTGGAAGAAGGCCCGGAGCATACGGTCGTTGTACTCGTTGCCCTTGCCATGCTCCTTGGCGAACTGGTATCCCTCGAAGGCCAAATCGGTGTGAGGTTGTGGGGAAACTCGTGGCAGCCGAATCTCGACGCCCATTCTTTCGGCCATCGGGTAGACCGAGTTCCGCCATGCCTGCTGCAAATACTGGCCCTCGGGCCGTAGTGTCGGGTTCGGTGCGGGGCGAAGCTCAAACGGCATCCACTCGACTTCGACATCCTTGCCTTGGACAGCTTCCTTCAAGGGGAACTCCCCCAGGAAGCAGAATGGGCACACGTAATCGGAATAGACCTTGATGGGAATCGGCATGTGGAATCGTCCTTTCAAAGAATTCTATTCTCGCAGGGGAGTCCCGGCTAGAATTCCAGTATGGGAACAAGGCTTGAGCAAGATTTGACTGCACACCGATTTTACGCCGATGGAGTCGGTACTGGTGGTTCGCCAGAACCCCAAAACAGGTCAGCGGGAATCGGTGAGGATGCAGTGGGGCCTAGTACCGTCTTGGGCCGATAATCCGGCCCGTGGGAGCCGCCTCATTCACGCACGGGCCGAAACCGTAGCGACGAAGCCCACCTTCCGAGACGCATTCCTCCATCGCCGGTGCCTGATCGTTGCGGACACATTCGACTTGCCGGGCGGGCGGAAGCAACGAACGATCCGCACGAAGGACGGTCGCCCGTTTGGTGTCGGTGGAAGTTGGGAGCGGTGGCAAGGTCAGCCAGGAGAGTCGACGAGATGATCGATTCATGCTGCGTCATCACCAAGGAGGCCAATGTTCTCGTGCGACCAATCAGTGAGCGGATGCCCGTCATCATTATGCCCGAGGACTATGACCAATGGCTCGACCCGGAGTTTGAGAACACCGGGCAGCTTGGACGCTTGATGCAGGCATTTCCGGTAGGCGAAATGATTATCGAGTAAATCCGTCTCGCAGACGAAAGTGGCTACTTCCTGCCGACAAGAATAGCGATTGGGAAGGCAAACCAAATGGGTCCGTTCGCCCCATCCTTGCGGTGGGCACCCACGCCAAGGCGATTCAATCCGATGTCTTCGGAGAAAATCTGGCGAATCTTGTCGGCATCGCCAGGATTGGGGAAGGACGAGGCCAGTATCTTTTCCAGTTCCACTTCCAGCTTGTAGAACTCGGTCTTGATGTCCGATAAGCCTGCATCACGAAAAAGGCCGGTCAATTCGTTCAAGAGTAATGCCCTCGTATGCGAAGGGTCTCGCAGTTTCTCGACCTGATCGTATGCCGCAGCCTGCTCGGGGGTCGTCGTGAATACGTCCACGACGGCGACCTTGCCGCCCGGTTTGCAGACCCGCACCATCTCGGCCAGGACTGCCTTTGGGTCGAGGAAGTGGTGGAATGAATACCGGGTGAAGACCACCGAGAACGAGGCCGCTGCGAAAGGAATCGGCAGCACGTCGCCAACTTGCCATGCCACGTTCGTTAGCCCCTTCGATTTCTGCCTTGCCTTGGCCTGATCGATCATGGCCGGGGTGAGGTCGATGCCGGTCACTTGGCGGGCAACCTGGGCGATAACGCAGGTGATGAGTCCCGGCCCGCAGGCGATGTCCAGCACCGTGTCCTCTGGACCGATCCCCACGGTTTCCAGAACGAGGCGGTCGGCGTCCTCGTTGGAATGGATGGGCATTTCGGCAAAAGGTACTGCCTGCCGGGAAAATTGCTCCACGATCAATCGTTGGTGTTGCTGGTGTTCGTCTTGGCTTTGGCTCATGAGTTCCTCCGATTTGTTCCTGTGATTATACGTGCGAACGCCGCCTTGGCGAACGGCACGAAAAAGCCCACCCGGTTTGTAGAACCGAGTGGGCCTGATTTCATTCTCTAAAAGTAGTGATCCCGGTCAACGCCGTCAAAACCGGCCTGACTTGAGGCAGCACCGCTTGAACCGTTTGCCGGACCCGCACGGGCAAAGATCGTTGCGACCGAGCTTCTCGACGAGTTCTTTATCGCCGTGGACGACCCGCAGGCCACGCTTGACCTGGGCCTCGGACGGAAATCCCCTTCGCCGCTTGCTCATCCTCTCGAAAAAAACGCCTGATCTTGGAGATGGTTAGTGGGCATGATGAGCCTCCTTTTTAGAAAATGGACCGCTGGCAAGGACACGGTGGCCGAGCGGGAAGTTCGGGGCCGTTTTCACGATTGCCTTGAACTTGCTTCTGAGAGGTCTTGACGAATTTGCCGTCAAGGAAGACTTTGCCGGGCCGGGCGACCTATTCAAAGCCATTCCAGAGCCGTGCCGATATGGTTTCCTGCCCAGTTGCACCAGGGAGACACATCAATGATTAGCACACCCCAGACTGCCCAAAAGCAGCAACCGGCCAATCTCTCGGCTCTTCATCAGACCTTGAAGGAAATGTTCGCCAGCACGAAATCGGCAATCCCCACGACCAAGGAGAGGCTGGTCGCCATGCAAGGGCCGGTGATCGTCATACGGGGGAAGTAGGCGGTGGCCTGCCGTCCTGAGCCACTTCTATTCTCACTGCCGCCGTCGCTGTCGCTCTCGTTTCCTGCGTACCCTCTTTGCCCGGCTACGTAATGCGGCTTGGAGGAGGGCCGTTGCCCTGTCTCTTTGATCGGGCCGACGAAGATCAAGGCTGGGCAGGACAAATGATCGAGGAAATTGAAGCGTTCAGAGGGTTAAGCCTTGGATGGCGGCGATTGAGATGAAGACGATGATGATGAGCAGAATTGCCCATGAAACCACAAATCTGGACAATTCACGATCTTGTCCAACAACCGAGATGTCCACAATTCCGAACAATAAACCGTTTCAAGATTGAAACGATTTATGAGAACTACTACACTATATAACGTTGCCTGCCGAGACCAACAGAACACATTGCAATCCCGGTAGTCCTGGCAGGCGTAAACCGGGTTTGCACGTAAAGGGCTGGGGCCAAAAGCCCCGGCCCTTATTACTAAACGAGAACCCCGGAGACCCATGAAAGCCTGCCGACCTTACAAAAAAATCTACCCGCTCAAAGACTGGGCACGGTTCAACTCTGCTGGAACCGAACTATCCAACCTTCTCTTATCCGGCTGGTGCAAAAGCCGCAGGGTACAAGACCAAGACCCAGTGGAAAGCCCTTGGCCGCATCGTGCTTGCCCCCGAGACGCCATCGGCAATCGTACCCACCGGCAAGATAATGCGAATGCCGCTCTACTTCCCCGACGTTCCATACCTTCGCAGGGACGGGAAACTCTATGCGGTCCCCACCAACTACTATTCTTATTATTCTCTTGATCGGACGATCCCAAAGCCAACCAAGTCTTCAATTAGGTCTATCCCTTCGCTGTCGCTACGGGATAGCGGCTGTCTCGTATCCTCGGCAGCCGAGCAAAAAGTTTCTTTTGGTTCGGATGTTGAGGAAACAACCGTCCTCACCGACGCCAACTTGTGATAATTCCGATACCGCCACTCTCTCTTGCTTCTTCCCCCTCCCTCCTTCTTCCCTCCAATACGATGTCCCGCAACATTCTGAAAAGTGCGTTTCACCCCGTAATTTACGAGAGAAAACGAGATTTTAATAACCAACGAAATCGCAACGAAAAACAACCCGATTTTGACACCGTTAATAACCCGAGTTGTGACCCCGAAACCGAGAAGGAAAATATTAACTCGTGCAACCCCCGTATTGCCGCTATCCCGTAGCGGGAGCGGGAGCGGGAGCGGATGGATAGACCTAGCTGAAACCAGGGACACGAAGAAAGCGTACATGCCTGCAACCTTCGATCCCGCAAGCGTACCCGAGTTCTGGCAACCGTACACTCACCACATCGAAGACTTTTGCCATACCCTGCACCACAGGCGGTTGCAGGAGCAACTCTCACGGGATGACCTTGTTCCCCTCAAGACTGAGTATCTACGGCGTGAACTCGGCAAGGTTGGCCCGGAACGGGATTGGGCTTGGGACATCATCAAGCCCTACGTCCTGTCCGAAATAGCCGAGACGGACAATTATTACGAAATAGGCCGAAAGTCCGTGGCTACCGATTTCGGCCCAAGTACCGAGACGACCGCATGGTGTGCCGGGTGATTCCCCGTGTCGTCCAGCGGCAGAACCTAGTCCCCAAGTTGCCCGTCCACAAGTTCCTGGTTAATAACCTTTCCCGCTTGGAAGTGACCGGCCATTGGGAACAAGCCGACGAGCAAGCCCAGGATCATTGCCAACGCATTGCGGACGGAGATTTCCATTGGAACGTGAAAGACGAATTCGGACACCGTTTCCATAGCAACCTGACCCAAATGCCCCGAGCCGTCAAAGACTACGTGACGGTGGACGGGTGGTTCCTGGTCGAGATCGACCTTGCCAATAGCCAACCCCTCTGGGCGGCTTTTGAGATCGCGAAACGCAAGATCGCCGGTTGCGACTCCTATATCGAGTTGTGCAGTTCCGGCCAATTCTACGATTGGTTCACCCGCTATGGCTGGACCAGGGAGCAAATCAAAGACGAGTTTCGGCAAAGCATCCTGTTCAAACGCAACGGCTATTGCAGCCCGATCAAGACCCAATTCACGAAAGACTTCCCCGAGGTCGCCGCCTTTTGGGCGAAGTGCAAGGCCAAAGACCCGAAGACGTTCGCCAAGTTATTGCAGCGGGCCGAGGCCAAATTTGTCATCTATACCGTCGTGGACACGCTACGCAGGATGCAGCCCGACATGTTCATCGCCACGATTCACGATTCGATTCTAACCACGCCCAATAACCTGGAAGTGGTCAAGCAAGTAATAACCGAAGCAGCCCCGATTCCTTTAACGATGAAAGTGAAGACCTATGGACGAGAGAACTAAACGAGCCATATTCGCAGAAGCTATCGCCACTGGCAACCCGGACGGCACCATGACGCAAGCCTACCGAGAGTACATGACGGCCCAGTTCGCCAAGCACGATGCTTGGCTTCGGGAGTGCGGCGTCAACTTCCGCAAAGACCCCGATCTAGCAGGCTGGCTTATAAACGCACGAGAATAGGCACCAGATGGCCCTTGACTGCTTTATGGACGATTCGTTGTTTCAAACCGCAACGGCCCTTGAATTGCATCGTGGCGGTCCTCGTGAGCGTGATAGGGCTGGGGCAAGGTCGTCCCGGCCCGCACACGAGCCACGTTGAACTGGGCGGCATGAATTGATTCATTTTTCATAATTCGGTTTCAATCTCCAAGAAAAGATTGATTCGATTCTTCAAGCCTGTTAAACTGCTCGCATAACTTTCATAACTGTCGATACTTTCTCTGCTGCGATCCCCGTCAAGCCGGGAGTCTGCTTTCTGCCCGGCGTGTCGCTCGGTGGAATCATTCGACCGCCGCCCTTGTGCGGCGGCGTCACATAGGCCAGATCGCCCCCTGGCTCATTCTTGGGGCGAAGGAGAGAGTTTCAATCATGGTTACTGTTGTGCTTGAACGTTTTAACATGAAGAAGGAGATCGTATCGTGAAGAAGCATTATCGTGATAATTGGGGGCGGGTGTTTTCTAGCCCGCACATCCATCAGCAACCACTTGAGGCCGAGGAGTTGGAGCGTGACCGTAATGGCAACTTCGTTGCGGAGTGGTCGGCTGGTTATCAACGCTGGTTGGACGCAATGGTGTGGCGATACAATGACCAAGAGGAGCGGTCGTGGTGTCATGATCGGTTTGTTCTCGGCTGGGGTCATCCCAATGCTCCCACCACATTCACGCCAGAGATTCGATGACCGTAAGGCCGAAAAGAGGATCGAGTACCTTCGGCAGCGTGCCATTGAGCATGGCGTGTTCTCGGCCTGACAGCAGGGCGAGGAAATGGAATTCCTCGCCCGGCCCGATCTCATCGGTCGTCGGTGGGATCGGGCCGGGCGAGGATGCCCACCGGCCAATCATGCCGATAGCGTCATTGCCGAATTACCAGAAAAACAATAAACGGAGGAAAGAACAATGGGTTTGACCATTCATTACAGATTTGAATTGGACGACGGCGATCATGCCCTCGTCCGTCATCGTGTCGAGGAACTTCGACGGCGGGCTTTGGAGTTGCCGTTTGAGAGGGTCGGTAAAATCCAGCATTTGGTCGGTGATGAGTGCTTGAGAAGAGATGATCGACTAGCTTGTTTCAGTCGCTTGGGCACCAACGGCGAGCATTCCCTACTTATTCCCAAGGATGTCATTGCTTTTTCGACCGTGCCGGGATACGGTTGCGAATCGGCAGAGTTCGGCTTGCGGGAATACGGCGGCTATAGCTGGGAGGCAACGTGCAAAACGGCCTATACCGAAGGCGACGGCCTGAATTTCCTGCGGTGCCACTTGAGCGTCATCGCCATGCTGGACCACGCCCAGGAACTCGGCGTGCTACGCTGGGTCGAGGACGAGGGTGGTTACTGGGAACGCCGAGACTGGCTTGAACTGCTTCTCCAAGTGCGAAGTAGGGTGTCGATCCCCGGCGACTTGCAGACGGTGGACAAGCAGCTTTTTGATTGGTTCGGGCCGGTCAAGCCGGTCGGCGAGAAGGCGGCGTTCGTGATGCAAGAAGAGTAGTACGGCTACCTTGAATCGGCTACCGAGGCTGCATCGGGGTCCACTCCTCCACTTCATCTTCCCAAACGCTCGCTTCGATTTCGTTGATCTCCATCCATTCGGGCAATTTGTGAACGAATCTCAACTGCCAATGTGGGTGAAATAGGGAGGTTGGCGATCTGTTTTGCCACGGTACGGAAACGACGGTGAATCTTCTGCGAAAACGCCCGGACCCATCAAGAACCCGCAATCGCCGGTGCGTACTGTGACAATGCCAGACCTTTTTCGTCCTTTGGAGTCAAGCGATGTCCGCCAACTCCTCGTATTCGCTCGAACAAGTGTTTCGCTCGTGAAAACGATGTATCATCGATTGCGGCATCCATGCTAAAATTTCGCCCCTTATTGGCAATAATGCCCAGGCAACGGAGAAGAGATATTGAAGAATCAAGCAATTAGTTCGTCTGCTCACCGGGTATGTCCTGGTCCTGGGGCTTGCCGTCACGATGGCGGCTGCCTGCCTGGGGCAAAACTTCACTCCTCCCCCCGGTCCATCCTACAGATGGCCTTGCCCCTGGTTCCCTGTCCCCACAGAACCAGCAGCCAATCTCTCCGCTCCATCGGCGATTGCCTATCCAGAGTTTCCAAGCCGGGTGAGCCATATTACCTGACCTTGGGATACCGCCGCCCGGCTCGGCCACCGTCTGCCGCCTCCTGCCGGAACAGCCTTCAGTTACGGCTGGACCAAACCCCGATGTCCCTGGAAAAAGCAACGATGGTGAGCAACCTGACGACATGATGGGGTTTGGAGGAAGAGGAGGAATGGGTGGGTTTGGCGGTAACATGCACCCCACCGACTCCATTCGATACGCTGCCATCTGGACACCAGCTGTTCCCGTGCAAGGACAGGCGACCGATTTCGAGATGGTCCGGCAAGACCTTTCGTTCACCCATCCGCTGTGGAAAGATCCGCTCAACGCTTTGAGTCTTACTGGCGGCGTCAGGAACGAACTCATCCAGACCGATGCCATCCTCCCAGGCACCGGCCAGTCCGTGCCCTCGGAACTTTGGGGAGTCAACCTTGGCCTGCACTACAATCGGCAACTGGATGACGGCTGGATAACGGGCGGCGGCGTGAGCATCGGATCGGCCAGCGACCATCCCTTTGCCACGTCCATGAAATGAATATCGGCATGAACGCCATGCTGCGGATACCGCAGGGGGATCATAATGCGTGGCTCTTCACCCTGTCTTACTCGCCTATGGGCGAGTTGGCCTTTCCGGTGCCGGGGGTCGCTTTTAGCTGGAATCCCACGCCGCAGTTTCATGCCAACATCGGTCTTCCTTTCATGGTCATGTGGCGGCCGACCGACGATTGGCAGTTCCAGGCGTCCTACATGCTCCTCCGCACGGTCCACGTCAAGGCACAGTACCGCATCACCGATCGGCTGAGGGCCTTCGCCGCCTACGACTGGGCCAACGAGTCGTACATCCTGCTGGACAGCCCCGAGATGAACGACCGATTCTTCATCTATGACCAACGGGCGAGCCTGGGACTTGCAATTATCGCTCGTGAAGAATTGGACGGCCTCGGTATCGAGCGGTTTCATCTTCGACCGCTACATGTTCGAGGGCACGTCGTCCACGGCCAACAGTTCCAATCGGGTCGACCTGGGCAGCGGGCCGTTTCGTGGCCTTGAATCTCGGGGTGCGGTTTTGAAGCAGCGGTCCCACCGCCGTCAAGATTGACTTGATCCGGTGATTATTGTCACTTCCTGCTGTGACAATCCAAGCCCGATTCCGTCCTAGAATGATGGATGCAGTTGGAAGTAACGAGAAGAATCGATACTGATCGCCCTCTTCGACGAACTCTCGTCCAAGACAATTCTTGTTTCACGGATGGAATACAGGAGTCCCAAGCATGTCATTGTCCAGCCTTGCCGATGTCCCTTTCACCACGCCAACGGTATCCGATCCTTGCCAAGAGAATCGTATCAAGTGGCCCTCGGGCTGCCAAACAATTCGGTTATTCCAAGGGTTGACCGCAGAATGCTCTCCCGATACTACGAGTACCTTTTGGCGAACATGTCGTTCCCATTTATCGCCCATTATCCTGAGCCAACGAACGCTGCGGAGGAACGTGAATTTCGTTGCGTGGTGTCGGGCCTCTTGTCCCCGGAGACGCTTTGCGACGAGTTCGACGGACTTTTCTGCAAGGTCCGGAAAGAGAACTGCAAGTTGAATGTGCCGTTGATCGAGTTGGTCCTTCCGCAGAAAAGTTCCAATTTCCAGTTGATCGAGGATTATTGGTACTGGCTCTGGAATTGGCGTTGATCTACGAGGTCAGGGCGATCTCGCCGTCTTAGTTAATCATCTTTGCCAACACAAATGCCGCCGTAGCCGCCAGCCCGCCGACAACGACGGTCTGCCATGCACTGCGGAGCGGCTTCTTCACCGTAAACCGCCCTTTGACGTAACCGAAGACCCCAAGGGCAAGCAGAGTTACGATTACCGAAACGACCAGAGCCGAATGGATCGACCGAAGGAAGAAGTACGGGGCTAGGGGAATCAATCCGCCCGTAATGTACGAACCTGCGATGGTCAAGGCACTGCGACCGGCCCGTTTTGGGTCGGGTTTCTCCAAGCCCAACTCAAACTTCATCATGAAGTCGATCAATCGGGTCTGGTCGCTACGGATCGCTCCGACCACCCTATCCACAGTCGCCTCGTCCAGACCGTAGGAACGGAACACTTCGGCCACTTCTTTGGCCTCCTCTTCCGGCATCTCGAAAGTCGCCCGCTCCTCGGTTGCCCGCTCCGTGGCATAATGTTCGGTGTCGGTCTTGGCCGCAAGATAGCCCCCCAGACCCATTGCAATGGCCCCTGCCGCAACCTCAGCCAACCCGGCTGTAATCACGATGCTTGTGGCATCCACGGCCCCCGAAAGCCCAGCCGCAAGGGCGAAGGGGACGGTCAAACCATCTGACATGCCGATCACAATGTCACGGACGGTTGCTGTGCCGGTGAAGTGCTTATGGCCGTGGGGTGTTTGGGGCATGACGTACATGACCTCTTGGCAATTATGATCTGGGATTGGTTCGGTCCTATTGTGCCGGTGATCGTGATAGAGGGCAAGTAGGCGGCTGATCGGGCCATGTCGCTGACGAAGATGATGGCGTGTCCGAGTTCGGTCGTTGGTTGCTCCATGAAAAGACCTCGCTCACCGAAAGGGTGAGCGAGGTCTGTCAAGCGAGCCGTGGGTCACATCCGGCTACACGGCCTCGATAGGGCCTCGATGGAGTGCGGACATCCTGCCCGAGTTCCAAGGATACCAGAACCCGGCAGGCCGTCAACTGGGTAAGGCCCACATGGCGATGATCGTGAAAACCGCAATCAGTAGTAGGATCATCCCGGCACAACCAGTTCCCTTCGGACTGATCTCGTGCTTCGCTGCCAACGCTTCGACGAAATCTTTTGCGTCTTTGAGACTTGCCCCGGTCTGCCTGCGATAAAGCCTGATGGCCGCAATCTTTCGGCCCGCTTCCAGCAGGGAAACGATATGGTCCTCAATGGCCGCATCCTGGGCCTCGTCTTTGTCCTTGTCAGATTTGCCGTCATCCGTGGGCATGGTCATTCCCTTGGTTCTTGATCGTGGTTTTCGACATTCGACCGGGTAATTTGGAGAGTCAGCAACGCCTTCTGCACGTCCTGAGTTCTTCGGTGAAGCATTTAATGGAGTCCTAATAAAGCTACAACCGATACAAGCTCTACCAGGGACGCCGTGCAGTTGCAATAAAACTGCGGGCTGAAAGTAAGGCTGGGAACTTGCCCCTTTCAGCTTATAGGTTTTGTCTCAATTATCGCCCTTCGCAGCTTTAATCCATTTCACTGCGAAGGGCGTTTTTTGTTCTGCTTGATTGTGCGGCGAAAGTCCGCTGGCCGACGTGCCGCTCGTCCGGTTCCAGTTACATAATTGTAATTGGTCCGAGTCTCTCACTTCCCAAGATGTAGCGGGCGTTCTACTTTTCCATCGTCAAAGACGATCAGAATCTCGGGAAGGCGAAAGGCGGCAAGTCTTGTCTTGAATGACGAAGGTGCTTGGGGTCTTTCCATCCAGCGTTTGCCGACCGTGAAATTGATGCAATGGGCTTGGCCGTTCCGGTAGCGAGTGCCAATCGACATCGAATAATGGCCGAAGATGCACATTTGCGGATCGCCATACTCTTCCCACCACCGTATCCGCTTCAACTTCGTCATCTTGCGACCTACTTTGAGAAGTTTTTCGACTTTTCTTTTCACCCCGGACGCAAGCACCTTGACCGGGTTCCTGTTCTGATGGTCAAGTTTCCGGTCGAACTTGCTCAGTTCGGGTCGTGCCTTGTGATCGTCTGCGATAAGTTGCCGGTGGGCTTCAAAAAGCATGGCAGCAGATTCGGCGGTCTTGGCTAATTCGATCATCTTGGGGTGCCAGCAAGCGTGGACGACTCGGACATCCTCCCGTTCCAACGCCAGTGGCAGTGTCCCCAGGAACTTCTTTATCGAATCCCGAATGCTATCATTTGCAAGTACCTGCGGCACCAAGTTTCCGTTCTTCAGGACTTCCTTGCCGAAGAACCACGCATTATCGTACTTCTTTCGCCCAAGGAGGATATTCAGATCGTGGTTCCCAAGTACGCACTGGGCCTTGCCGGATTCAACGAGAGATTGAACGAAGGCCACCACGCCGGGGTTATCTGGCCCTCGGTCAGTTAGATCACCGACGAAGACCAGACGACGGCCTTCTGGGTGCGATCCAGATCGGTCATAGCCCAGGTGACGCAAGAGGTCCAGCAGGGCGTCCAGTTCGCCGTGAACGTCGCCAACAACGTCGATTGGGCCGTCGAAAAGGGGTTGAACAAGAGACTGCATTTCGCTCGGTTGCTCCGTAAAATGTTCGTTGATCCACATCCGCAATAAGCGGAAAGCGTCACGCTACTTTTCAAGAATCGAGAACGTGATAGGCTGGCCGACGAGATAATGTGGCTTCTGCGGAGGCTTATGTCCCCAATGCTCGCTGTAGGAATAGTAGAGCCACCCCTTGGCAGAACCGCTGTCTGCGGCCGAGAGAAGCAACGCCGGATGCCACCCGACCTCTCGACCAAGACCGGCTGGGACCGAGTGAATCCGAATCAACTGCGTCGGCTGTCGACCAATGGATGCCATCCTGCGAATGGGCGATGTAGATTCCGCTTTGCCGAGCCTGCGAGTTTGGGCCGAGTTCCCGGTAGGCAATGATGCTGTAAACCATGACGTAGCGGCGCAGTTCCGGCACGAAGCTGACTTGCGGAAAGATAGCATCTGCCCCCATCGCCTGGGCCGACATGACCGGCGTATCTTTGCCACCCAAGCCCGGCTCCGTCGAACGCACCGTGGTAATATTTTCGCCAACGGTCGGTTCTTCCGGCATCCTCAATAGGGCAGCGGGCCATGCAGATTTGCACGCCTCGGTTATCGATGCGTGAATGATCGCAGTAGTACACGTAGACGAAGCGATGGTCGGCTGCTGCTGACGACACACATATCGCCGCAACCCTGATCGGAGCCGCCCTTCACATCCTTGGGCAGGGAACTCTTGATGACCGGCCCGAGCTTGCGAAAAGTCGTTCCGTTGTCATTGGACACAGCCAAGGCAACGCAGCAATAGAAGCCGGGAATCCCGCCCGGAATGGGCCGCATCCCTTCGTGATCCTCGGCATGGTAGAAGGCCAACAACTGGCCGTCGTGGGTCACGGACAACCCCGCCAATGCCAGCATAGCCGTTATCAAACGATCCCGGACGGCCCGGCTTGAGAACCTCCCCACGATCCACAAGCGACTTCATATCTCTGCCTACGAGCAGAAACGTGGACTTACCCGCCGCCATCAATAAACGGACCTGGGGTGTGGTCTGGACGAAGGCCAGGCATTCGTCAGGAAAATACTTCAACCCGTAGCGGCCCGATTCCAAGATCACTTCACGTTTTCCGAGGTTCGCTACGATTTGCCCTATTGGGGTAGCGTTGTTCGGCTTCGATGACGGCGGATCAGCCCACACATCGCAGACAGCCAGCAGAACTATCAAGAAGGATAGACTTCTCATCCGCCAAGTTCCTGCGTGAGTTCCGCCCGTCGCCGGTCGAGGGCAGCCAAGCCGAATTTTCAACTTCCGGGTTTCCTTCTTGATGTCGGCCAATTCCTTTTCGAGTTTCTTCCTGCGAAGGTGGTCCGGGCCGTTCTTCTTCTTGACCAGGGCTTCGACTTCGTGCCGCAGCAGCCGGAACCAGGGATTGCCATGCATGTACTGTTCCCGGTACTGCAATTTGCCTGCCCGGATGGCGGCATAGATTTCCTCTTGCGTTAGCCCGAACTCTTGGCGAGCGGACTTGTCGCTGAGGGTAGCTCCCTTTTGCGTCCAGATTGCAGTGTCTTCGTGCATGGTTCATTCCTTTTCCAATTCTTCGTCCGGACATGGTTGCGGATTGTCGAGTGGTGTCGTCAGCACGTCCCGGAAGAAGTCTTCAAGCTCCCGCAGGTGTTCGCCCGTGGCGGTGTGGATGATGACCGCCCGGTTCTTGCCGTCGCTATAGACTTTCCGCACGCCGAACCCGTGACCTTTCAGCCTTCGCCGGGCCTGGGAAGCCCCGAGGGCGACGTACAGTTTCTCGCCTTTGAACTCGTTCATACCGGCTCAATCACAGCAAGTTTCAATGATACTGTGGCATTGGACGCAGCAGAGCTTTCGGCGGATGTCTTGCAGTTGTCCCCCGCATACCGGACATACTGGACGATCTGTTCTCTCGGGGGCGGCAACCGTCTTTTCCATGACGACGAACCTGACCTTCTCGTTGACCCGCTCCTGGCGAACGGCCCGATAGCCTGCCCGCTCGTATAACCGGATGCTGCTTTCGCTCTTTTGCCCGGCAAATAGTTCAAAGCGGCGTGCGGCAGGAAAGCACGTCTCGATCATGTTCAGCAAGGCCATACCGATGCCTCGTCGTTGATAATCGGGATGGACGACCAACCGCTCGACGTGGCACGCCTCATCATCCTGAAAGGCCCTCACGGAGCCGACAATTTGAGCATCCTCAATGGCTTTCAGGAATCGCCTGTCGTGGAAACGGTCTCTGATGTCCTCTAGCGTCTCTGTCAATGGGCGAATGGTGAAGTCATAGTTCGCTGCTTCACTCTGGTAGGCGAGGCGTTGCAGGGCAAGGATGGCCTCAGCATCGTCAAGGATTGCGATCATGATTTCCATGTTCAGCTTATGATTCCCGATGGACCGTATCTGGCGAAAATGCTGGGATGCAGACGGCGATGTACTCGGTCCCCTCCGACGACGGACTGCTGTACTGTACCCATTCCCCGGCCTTCACGATGATCGCTTGCCCGGCACCAACATCGAACTCGGCATTTTCCAATTTGACGTGCAGGCTGCCCCGGAGGACAACCGTGTATTCATCGAATTCCGGTGTCTGCCCCGGCTCGGACCAGCCCGATGGGCTTTTCATGCGGGCGATGCTGACTGCCGTTGTCCCGGAATTCACCCGTCCGATGAATTCCTCGATCAGCTTCGGCGGCTGTCCCGCCGCTTCGATCACTGTTGGCTTCTGGATGTAGGTAGCCATCGTCGCTCGATCTACTTATTTACTTCGACATCGCTTCCACTGCCAAGATCGCCAGCGATGTCGTTTCCACGTTCGCCATGCCGACCGGCTTGCCGTTCGTATCATAGTCCGTAATCCAGCCGCCGCCCTTCGCCTGCTGGGCCAGTAGTCGGTCTACAATGGCAGCGAAAGCTGCGGGCCGCTCGTTGAACTTGTGGGCGGCAATCAACGCTAGGGCCAGTTTATAGGTGGCGTAAAGACTGCCTGCGTGGGTCGCACGGTCTTTGAAGCCCTTGCCGTCCCACATTTCCAAAGCACGCTGGAAATGTTGTTTCGCCATCGGGACATTCTTTTCGGCCAAAGCGGCAAGCAAGAGCAGATCGGCGTAACCTTCCCAGCCGACCATCTCCTTGTCGGTCACGATCTCCGTCTTGATGATCTTGCCACCCAGCCGCCGCACATCGACAAGCTGGTAATGCCGGAAAGGCAGTGGCCGCTTGGCCTCGCCAAACACGATCTCGATCTTGCCGGATTCTTTGATGCCGAAGCCTTGGATCGCCTTCGTGATCTTCCCGGCCACGTCGGGATAGGTTTTCTCCAAGACCTTGGCGGCGAGGTAATTGTCGTGGTAGAGCCAGTAGACCGATGCTCCTCGGAACTCGGGCAAAAGGTTCAGGGCGGAATCGAATAGCCCAGCCAAGAACTGGCGGGCCACGGTGGCGGATTCCTTGAGGCGACTTGGGGATGGGGAATCAGCCGCAAACAGTCGGCCAGCAAGTAGACCACCGGCACCGAAGAGTAGAGTCCGTCGAGAAATCATGATTTATCGCTGCGTTGCCTCTTGCACGGTCTGCCATGCAATCTCTTGGAACATCTTTGCCTCACCGGGTTCAACTCGGCCGAGAACTGTGCCGCCCTTCGTAAGCTCACCGGGCAATCCGACCGGACTCTTGCCAAGCAGCGTGGCATAGAAGACGCAAGCTGCCAAGTACGAACCCTTGAAGGCCGGGTGGCTATTGTCGCCCTGGTGAAGCACAAGGTCGGGGTTCCGGGCCAACGCCGTCTTCCAAGCCGTGCCGACTGGGGCAACCTGGGCGTGCAATTCCTTGGCGATGTCGTAATATGCTCCGTTCAGCCCACCGGCCAGACCGCTCTTGCGTTGTTGGCACCACTGGTCGAAGCCAATCCGTCCCGCCGCCCCGGTCATCTGGTAAATTGGCTTGGCATAGTCCGGGGATTCCGCCCCTTCCTGCATCTGCGGGATGTTTTGTCTCGCCCAGGTCAGGTAGAAGACCGTCTTCGCACCCTGCTGCTTGATCTCCGCATCGAGAACTCGGGCGTACTTGTGCATCGACTCCCGGTTGAGGATCGGTTGCAGGCTGTTCTCTTGAAGGACCACAATATCCCACTTCCGTTCCCGAATCTTGGCAATGGCCTTCTTGTCTTTGGCCTGCTGCTCAAGCGTGTACCCGCCGACCACGTATTGGTCGGTCTGAATCTTCCGGCCACCGGCAGCATCAGCAAGGCTCACGACCAGCGACGGCAGATCGTTGACGTAGGTGTAGCTGTTGCCTACGAAAAGCACTTTCAGCGGCGGCTCGCCCGCACGGGTTGTCGCACAACCTGGGATGAAGAACAAACAGGCGAACAGGAACAGCCTGCGATGAAAGAACCTACGAAGCATTTTCTGCAATTCCCTTTTCTTCAACGTTCGTGCAACCTCTTGCCCGTCCCCCATAAACCGATCAGCTTTTCAAGGGAACGTGAATCAGCGTAACCAATTCCTCGGGTGGCGTTGCCATCGGATCGTTGACGTAGATTTCAAAACAGGGGCCGGATCGCATTTCTCGTCCGCTCTTGGGCAGCCACTCTCGGAAGATTTGCCGCCATGTATCCGCCAGCGTCGAATATGGGCCTCGGTGAGTCACGACGGCGTACTCGCCACCTGGGAGTTCTTGGACGCCGATCTCCCCGGTCGCTTGGAAGCGGTCATCCACGGTCAAGCACGCATCGTAACGCAGCTTGTCGGCAGGCGTGACCTCGGGATTATCATGACCGATACCGATTCTCAGAATATTCGACGGGGACCACCCTTGTTCTGTGGCGAACTTGGAGAGTTTAGCCCAGGCGGTATCGCATTCCTGGTAAGGTCCGACATGTCGCACAAAAGCGACCCGCACTGGCTTACGCTGTTCTAAACTTACTTCCACCGTGTTGCCTCCATAATCTGTTTTGGAAAAGGCGTTTCAGTTCCGCTCAATCGTCGCCACCCATGCCTTCGGGCCACCGGGCGTGAACTTTGGAACATCCGGCCTTGGAATCGATTCGAACTGGGTCGGTTCAATCCCTTGAACGGTCCAGCCATCGTGGAACGAATCTCGGATTTCGTGCTGGCTGATCCGCCTTGGCCCCTCGGTTCCCGGTTCTTCATCCGAAAAGCAGAGAATGTGTAGCAATCCTCCATGCCCAAGCACTTCACCAAGCCCCTTGATGAACGCTGGGCGTTCCTCATCAGCGAAGGTGTGGAACAGCCCGCAATCAATCACCGTGTCGAATTTCCGTCCGAGCTTCTTCAATTCCAGGGCATTACCGACGATGAAATGGGCATCAACGCCACGCTGGGCTGCCTTGACCTTGGCCCGCTCGATGGCAACCGGCACGAAATCGAGGCCCCAGGCTTCGTGGCCTCTGGCTGCCAGATACAGCAGGTTCTCGCCGGTGCCGCAGCCCACGTCGAGAACGCTGCCACGAATCTGACCGGCCTCGGCCAATTTGATGATCGTCGGTTGTGGCCGTCCCGTATCCCACGGGGCTTGGCTTTGATAGGCTTGTTCGAATCGTTGAGGGTCCATAAGAACATCACTCCTTCTTCCAAATTGGCTATCTTGTTGTATTCCGATCTCCGAGTCGGCCTACTGCTACTCCGCCTCAGCCCACACTCGCACGTCGCCACCCTCATCGATCTCCACATGGATCACGTTCGGGCGGCAGCAGACCGGACAATCTTCGACGTATTCCTGGTTCTCACCCGCCGATAGGTCCACGGGGACCACGATCTCCTCGCCACAAGCATCGCAGACGTAGGTGGCATCCTCGCTCGGTCGTCGTCTTTTGCCTTTCATGGACGTGATCTCGATTCATTTTCCTGCTTTACCTTCATCCTGTTCGTCCAAGTGGAACTGATGCAGAAATCGGTGCAGCAGCGGAGCCATTAGGATAGCAACCATTGTCAGAAAGGCGATGCCGCTGTATAAGGCATAGAACGTGGCAAATAGCTTCGCCGCCGTCGATTTTACGGGGTCAACCGGCCCCATCCCCGCCAGGATCATGGAGGCATTCAGCAAGGCGTCGATCCAGGGGAGTTCGGCCAGGAAGTGATACCCGGCACTCCCCATGAAAAGCGAGAATGCCACGATTCCGGCGACCATGCCTGCACTTCGGGCCATCCTTTGATAGAACTTCCGGCGTGGCAACAGCGGCTTGCTCTTATGCTCAAACATTTATTTCCTTTTCCTCACTCTCCCCGCAATCTCCTTCTCAACGCCGTAAATCTCTGCGATGTGTCCTGCCGCCGCACCGCCATGCTCAACGCCTTCTTCGTGCCGACCAGGACGACCAGCTTCTTCCCCCTCGTCACCGCCGTATAGAGCAGATTCCTTTGTAGCATCATGTAGTGTTGGGTATGCAGCGGGATGACCACGCATGGGAATTCTGATCCCTGACTCTTGTGGATCGAAAGCACGTAGGCCAGGGCGATTTCGTCCAGGTCGCCAAAATCATAGGCGACTTGCCGACCCTCGAAATTCACCACCATTTCCTGCTCGATGCGGTTGATCGACTCGATCACGCCGAGATCGCCGTTGAAAACATCACGATTATAGTCGTTCTCCGTCTGGATAACCCGGTCCCCGAGGCGAAACGTCCAGCCGAACCGCTGGGTTTCCGGGCCACCGTCGCCTGGATTAAGGGCCGTTTGCAGGACTTGGTTCAAGTTCCTTGCCCCCAGGACCGAGCGATTCATCGGCGTCAGAACTTGGATGTCCTTCTTCGGATCGAATCCAAACCGCTTGGGAATTCGCTCCTTCACCACCCGCACGATCAGGTCTTGGATGGCCTCTGGTTCCTCGGCCTCGATAAAATAGAAGTCGGACACGCCTTCATCGGGAGCCTTGAGGTTCGGCATCCGGCCCTGATTGATGGCGTAAGCGTTGGTCACAATCTCGCTCTCGGCGGCTTGCCGGAAGATTTCCGTCAAACGCACGACCGGCACGACGCCCGAGGCAATCAGGTCGGCCAATACGCTGCCGGGGCCGACCGAAGGAAGCTGATCCACGTCGCCCACCAGGATCACGCAGGCATTGGACGGCACAGCCCGCAGGAATTGATGGCCCAGCACGACATCGACCATCGAAACCTCGTCCAGAACGAATAGATCGCCGGTGAGCGGGTTCTGCTGGTTTTTCTTGAAGTCGCCGCTGGCCGGATCGAACTCCAAGAGCCGGTGGATCGTCTTCGCCGTCTGGCCGGTCGATTCTGCCAGCCGCTTCGTAGCCCGGCCCGTTGGTGCCGCCAAAACACATTTGAGCTTTTTGGCGGCGAAGATTTCAAGAATGCTGCGAACGAGAGTGGTCTTGCCGACACCCGGCCCGCCCGTGATTACGAGCATTTTCTGCTGCGTGGCCTGCCGAACTGCCTCTTGCTGCCCGGCTGCCAGCTTGATCCCCAGCTTTTCTTCGACCCAGGCAATGGCCTTTTCCACGTCGATGACTGGCATGGGGTGCGGCGTGGCCGATGCAACCCGGTGAACGGATTGGGCCAATCCCACTTCGGCCCGGTAGAGTGCAGCAAGGTAGAGCCAGGATTCGCCCTCGACCGTTTCCCTGATGACCGTTTTCTCGGCCACCGCCGATTTTACTGCATCTTCGATGACAAGTTGGTCAATTTCGACCAGTTTCGTGGTATGTTCGACAACGCCGGGTTCGGGGTAGCCGACGTGACCCTTACTGGCCAAATCTTGGAGCGTGTATTGGACGGCGGCTCTGGCCCGATAGGGACTGTTGCGGTCGATCCCCATCTTGGCCGCCAATTCATCGGCGGTCTTGAAACCGATGCCCCGGATGTCGTCGGCCAGCCGGTACGGGTTCTCCTTGATCTTGGCGATGGATTCCTGCCCGTAGGTGCGGTAGATGCGGATGGCCCGGCCCGAACTGATGCCATGTTCGGCCAGGAACAGCATGATTTTGCGGACTTCCTTTTGTTCCTTCCAACTCTGGCTGATCCGCTTGACTCGCTCGTTGCCGATGCCCTTGATGTGGAGGAGGAAGTCGGGGGCCGTCTCGAAGATTTCGAGGGTGCGTTCCTTGTAGATGGCGACGATCTTGGCGGCGATCTTCGGCCCGATGCTGCGGATTGCCCCGGAGGCCAGATACTTTTCTATGCCTTCCGCCGAGGCCGGGTGAGTGGTCTTGAGTTCATCCGCCTTGAATTGCTGGCCGTGTTCCCGGTCAACGACCCACTTGCCGGTGGCTTCCAGATGCTCGCCCGCCGAAACCGAGGTCGTGCTGCCGATGACTGTGACCAAATCCTGACGGCCCTTGACGACAACCCTAAGAACGGCGAATCCGTTCTCGGGATTGTGGTAGGTCACACGTTCGATGAGGCCGGTCAGGGTTTCGGGCATCTCATTTGACCGAGAATCTTGGCGGCTCGATCCCCAGTGCCTCGGCCAGTTGGTTGGCAATTCTCGTCGCAATCCGAAGCAACTGCTTGTGGCTCCACTGTTTATCGCCATTCGCCCCGCACAGTGCCAGCACGACACAACTCCAGTCGGTAACGTTCAATTCGATGCTCTCCCCCTTGGCGGCCATCGCCTCCAACCGGGGACGGAGCTTCTTTGTGTTGGCAATGTCGGTGCGGGTCAGGATGGGTTCCAGTTCGTCGGCTGCCAAGTGGATCGACACGGTGGTTGTCGGATCGTAAAGCGGAGCCGGTGCCTTACGGGACGGATAGGCCCCCTTGGACATCGCATCCGACCATTGCATGAGGGCCATTGCGTCGGTAAACCATGTGCGTTTTCGCTCCGGGAACGGCTTCCGCAGGGCAGCTTTGATCTCGTCGGCGGAAGACGGTTGCTCTGTCTTGTACTGAATCCACTCGATGGCCGAATCGTCGAACCAGGGCATATCTTGCTCCAATACGACTTGTATTCCAAGTTGCTGTAGGTGAGGCAACAATTCCTGCCATTGGGGACGATCCCGAAGATAGATAATTCGTGGACGTTGGCGATCTCCAAACCTCGGTCGAAGCATGGCGTGGGCCAATAGGTTCGCAAGGCTGTTGACCGTGGGCGGCGGTAGTGGCACTTCTTCCACTGCCAGCACGGCACCATCTTCCCTTTGGACCACGCTTCCCACCCAGCGTTCTTTGCGTTTGGTCGAGTATTTTGGATCGAGAAAGAAATCCGCCTCGAATTCGGCCTCTGTCAGAGGCAGGGAGCGAATATCCCGCTTGACGAAGGCACACGACGATGTATTGAGTTTCAGTTCGTCGCACCAGTCCCACATTTGCGGCCATCTCCTTTCCGCACGACGCCCGATTCGTCAGATCGTCACCACGCCTGCCATTTACGTTTAACTAGCCACGCCTCGGCCTGGGCGATGGTCTTGCTTTCGCTGGGCCTGATCGTGTACGCTCCCCACTGTTCTTCATGAAAGGCGTAAAGGCAGGTTCCACCAAAGGTCTCGCCCGACATGCTCTCAGCGGTGAACCGGACGAGAACTCGTGTTCGTGTCGCCTCGACTATCTTCGGCGTGCGGTGATATCCATACCACTCGGAAGGCTCGGCAACTACCTCGACGGGAAGACCAAAGTAGTGGAATAACGCTTCCTGCACGGTGCATTTCTTGGCGGTTTCAACGTAAACAAATGCGGCTTTGCCAAGTTTCTTCACTGGGAGCCGTTCCAGCCCATTGCCGGACTTGCGGAGGCTCTTATCGAGGGAACCCAGCCCGTGAAACGTACCCTTGGTGTCGCTGGCGATGACCTTGATGAGCTTGCCCGCTGCTCCTTGGGCAACCACGGACCATTTTCCCTTCCGGTTTGCTGTTTCCAGCAGCAGTTCATTATCGCCATCGGCCAGAGGCGTGATTCTTCCCCAGACCTCCGTGCCGGGATCGGAATCTTCATCCTGCTGCTGCCGCTCAATGTAGAAGCGGCCCCGGTCTGCTCTGGCCTCGACACCAAATGCGGACAGCACCGGCGATGCTACGATTCCTCGTTTCAACGTCGCCAGGATGTCTTGTTTTTCTACCTCGGTCAAACGGTGTATCTTCGGGCGACGCTCTCTCTCTGGCCATCGTTGTCCCCATCCCATGTGATAATCGTCCTTTATTTGAAGGTAATCAGTGCCCACCACAAAAACTCTAACTCACTGAGCCACGCCATCGATTTTCGGGTTTATCGCACTCAGGTCAGGAATCGGGGCCGACGTGACATTCAGCGTCAGGCGGCCACCGGATATTACCACGTCGTAGTCCACAATGATTTTCCGAAGGTCAGGAAACAGCTTCTTCCGCTGATCCGCAACCATGTCCATGAAGTCAATGGCGACACCAACAGCCAGGGCACTCCCGTCTTTGGGTACGAAGATATCGATAAGGTCTTTCTCGATGATGGGTTGCTTGTCGGGTGGGAAGATGGATTTGTTCCAGCCAGCAATGGTCAGCATGAGGATCGCTTGGGCCTGTTCCGCAGTCTTCCCGTGTTTCTTGATGTGGGGGTCCGCAAGTTGAAGAATGACAGCCGACATCTTGGCGTGGCCCTCGGGCGTCGGAATCTCCCGTTTCACTCCCAATGCAGCCAGCCGTTCCCATCGTCCCTTGGCCTTGTCTGACATGAATCATGCTCCTATTGGCTATGGTTTCTCGCTTGTCCCGCCCCGATCTGCGGATTTATTCGGGAAGATTCCCTTCTCTTGGGCGTCCGATACTGGCGACGATATGATGTTCAGGGCGACCCTTCCATCGGACACATGCAAGTCGTAATCCACAATGTACCTGCGGAAGCTGGGAAAGAGCTTCTTTCGTCGCTCTTCAACGATGTCCAATGCCTGAATGACCGTCCCGACCAGTTCGGCATCTCCATCCCGAGGAACAAGGATATCGATGATCTGTTTTTCCGAGGCATCTTGCTTATCCGCCGAAAGCATGGCCTTGTTCCAGGCGGCTATGGTAAGTTGGACAATGAGATCGACCTCTTTGGCATTGGAAACGTCGCCGTCAATTAGCGGGTCTGCCAAATCCAGTATGACTTCTGACATCTTGGGTTCGGCACCCAATACGAAAACACGGCCCCGGCCTGGGGGAAAAGTTCGTTTCTTGCCCTTGCTATTCTTCCTCGACATGCCTTACGTTCCGCATTCCTTGACCTTGATTGACATATATCATGCTCCTGTTGACTATGGTTCGTCGCCGGTCTTCGCCCGGTCTGCCGGAATGTAGGGAATCAGTCCCTTCTCGAACGCAACCACCTGGGCTTCCCGTGGAGCCGAGCGGATGTCCATCAAAAAGCCATTGACACTCAGCATCCATACCAGCGGGTTGTCGTCCATTCTGCTGGGCAACGTCCACTTGGGGTCGAAATTACGAATCTTGAACATCTTCCGAATCAACTTGGACTTGCCCTGCCCGGTGCTTTCGGCCACGCCAAATGCCTTGTCGATGAACGGCAATTTCAGGTGGGGCTTCTGACTTCGGTCGTCCAGGTAGTTTACCCAACCGATGGTTCTCACGATACCGCAGGCCCAAGTTTCCAGTTTCCCTTGCAGGAGCGGCGACGGACGTTTCCTCGCCAGGGCCGTCGCCAACTTGCGGCAAAGCTCGGCATATTCGTCGTTGAGGAACTCCTTGCAGAAGCCGTCCGTCATTTCAATCAGTTCTCCGACAAGGGATTTGGCATCGCCGGAGCCGGAAGCCGGTTGAAGGCCAACAAGCCGTACAACCGTTTTTGGCGGTCTTATGGCCTTCTTCGGTTTCACAGGCAATGGCGCCGACCGATCCCCAAGCGACGTGATGATGCCAAACTCCTCTTTCGCCCGGTTGTAGTCTTCGTTCAGATTGCGGCGAACACCGCCCCCGAACGTAATCGAGTACGGAGCAATGAGACCGTCGTAGATGATCTGCCCCTTGAATGGCAGAAGCACGACATTCGCCAGGACTGGCAGGCCGGGGCCGACAATTTCTTCGATTGGATCGGCCAGACCGAGAACTCCGTAGGCTTTATAGGGTTTGTCGGTGGCACTGAGGAAGATCGTGTACTTCTTCAAGTAGCGGAGGATATAGAACCTGCCGACCAGGGCATCCTTCCAACTGGCGACGATTTCCAGTTCCTCTGGCGATAGCCCGGCAGGGTTCTCGGCAACGAACTGATCGATCAGTTCCCGGTGTGCATACAGGGCATCCCGGACCTTGCCCCTGGTCTGTGGCGATAGCGACGTGTACTCGCTGGATTCGGAGAACTGCTCGGGAACTACATCCAGCTTCCGGTTCACATAGCCAAGCAAGGCCGCAAACAACTTGTAGAACAGCTTGCCATTTTCAATCGTTACTTGCATGACGCCAACTTTCTCGTCTTCATCTCCAACCGGAGCTACTCCGCACGTTTCTGCCTCCGCTTCGTCAGACTCAACGTGTAGGCGGATTCGCCAAATCTGTCGTACTCCTCGACGGCCACGCTGTACTCTTGCCCGAGAAGGGAAAGTCGCATGTTCCCTTTGTGCTTGCGTCCAATTTGTGCCCGTTTCACAATTTCCGCAATAACTTCCAATGTCAATGACTTGGCGATCTTCCCCACGCTCCCGTTTTCATGGAAGATCAGCAAGTCATCACCTTTCCATTCCAGCCCGACAGACTCCACCCCCGCCCAAGCGGCTGCCTCCAAGACTCGAATGAGTTCCTTGAACGCCAGTGCGGATTTGTCGTCGTCATCTGAGACGGGGGCATTTTCATCGGAAGTCATGGGGTTTTCCTGAACTGTTCGTGCAAACTGCCCAAGGTTGCACGATACCTCTCTACTCCTTGATCCCCACGCCCGATTGCCTACATCACTCCTAGAATCCAGCCTTCCCGCTCCGCAATGTCCCGGTCTTTGCCGGTCATCGGAACCTGGAAATAGATTTCATCTAGGTTCATGCAGCAATCCATATCCCTCAACCAACGGGCGATGGCGTAGGCGTCCTGGTGGTCCACCGTGCGATCTTCCCGAGGATAGCGGTTTCGCAGTATGGGCGGGAACATTTCCACGATCACGGATTTGCCCTTGCGGGGTTCCCATCCATCGAAGGGCCAGAAGTGGACCTTCTTCCCGACCTCCGATCTGATCCGGTGCAGCCAAGGAATCCCGGCATGCGTGGAATACGCCACCTGTCCCGGCACGCCGAACTGGAAGTTGCTCTTGGCCGAGGAGGTCCATCGTTCGGTAATACGGAATTCGTCTCCTGTGCCGGTACGGGGGTTGCCTGGGCGAAGTTGCTTGACGGTGGCGTGGTCCTCGTCGGTCGGCCAGTGTTCCACGAAGTCGGCCAGGAAGTCATCCCAGTCCGTCAGCTTGTACCGCTCGAAATAGGAGAGGGGCAGCGAGAAAGAGAAGTCCATCCCGGCGATAAAAGGTTTGCCGGAATGGGCCTGCTCGATTAGCCATTCCGCCACTTCCTTGCGGCACCAGTCTCGGTTTTGGCCCTTGGGCGTGGATGGTGGATTTGCCCGTTTTGCGAGCCGGTCCTTCGTGGCGACGTAGACCTGCAAGGCCGCAGTCCTTGTCAGCGGCGTTTCACGGCCCGAATAGTCGATGCCGATGTAATTGTCGAATCTCACGATGGACTTCCGCTATCGCTTCTTGAAAATCACCAACCTCACATCCACCGGATTCTTCATTTTCCCCAACTCATCCTCCATGATAGCCCTGGTCCGTTCCTGGTTGAACCCGCCCGACCCGGCCCCGATTAACGGGAGGGCGATGGACTGAAACCCTTTTTCGTGGGCCAGGGCCATCGCATTTCGCACGGACGCCCGAATGGACCATTCCGACGCCCGCCAGAGCATATTGATTCCGGCGACGTGGATGATGGCCTTGAAGGGAAGGCGGCCCGCCGAGGTCAGGACCGCCCCGCCGAAAGGAATCGCCCCATGCTTGGCGAGTTCCTTGAAAGGGCCGGTGCCGCCTCGCCGCTTGATTGCTCCTGAAACGCCTTGCGGGAGCAGCAACCACCACGGGATTATGTTCCGGTTCCAGGCGTTGACGATCACATCAACGTCTTGGTCGAGGAGATCGCCTTGGACGACGCTTACATTCATTCTGGTTCGACCATCAGAGGTTGCCTCCGTGGAACTTTCCAAAATGGTGTGCAAGTTGAAGTGCCATGACCAAGATACCGAGGCCCAGGACGGCCACATGCCTCGTCTGCCACAGATTGAATCGGCCAACACGAGCCACGAGGACGTAGCCCACGACCAGATTGAAAAATCCCCACAGGACATTGACCATCGCAGAGGACAGGCCCTCGCCGGGCGGCGATGCGAACGGGCTTTGGAATGGGTTGCCCAAAACGCCGCTCACAAGATGCGGGATCGTGTTTGCGAGGAAAGCCCCGCCGAAAAAGTAGGCGATATAGTGATACCAGCGTGTTGCGGTCTCCATGCGAACTCCAATTCAGTCTTGTAGGATGGTCGTCATCAGACTGCGGGCAGCGATTTCATTTCTTTTTCTTGCTGATCTTTGATGCGATCCGGTTCTTTTCCATCTTCTTCCGCAGGTGGGCGAACTTGGTCGCTGGTTTGCGTGGCGTCTGTCGTCCTTTTCCGGCCATTGTAGTTCTCCTTGATCGCTACGTGGGGTAGCCCTTCGCCACGCTCTCTCTCTTCCGGGCCAAATCCAGCGTTCGCCAACAATACCAGCTTGCCACCGAGGCATAAGGACGCCAAGGAGCAGCGATAGTTACGGCAGTGTTCTTGTCGGGGAGATCGGCCAGACCATAGCGATTGCGGATGGCCGTCCGCACGCCCAAATCATCGTGAGGGAACACGTCGAGCCGCCCGAGCGAGAAGATCAGGAACATTTGGGCCGTCCAGCGACCAATGCCCTTTACCTGAGTGAGTTGCTCCACAATCCGCTCGTCCGACAACCGCCCGATTTGCCGCAGATCAACGCTGCCGTCGCATACCGTGCGTGCCAAGTCGAAAATATAAGACGCTTTCTGCGGCGATAAGCCAACCGACCGCAGTTGGTCCACTGTGAACTTCGCAAGATTCTCCGCATTCATTCCCAATGGCCCGGCGAGTTCCTGCAACCGGCCTCGGATAGAACGGGCGGCACTCGTGGAAATCTGCTGGGAAATAATGGAACGAACCAGCATACAAAAGCGGTCAGGCTCAAGCCGTAGCGTGAATGGCCCCACGGCATCGATAACCGCCTTCATCACCGGATCGGCTGCCCGGAGATGACGGCGTGCTTTCTGGATTGCAGTTTGGTTCAACGTCATGGCATTGGGGTTATTCAGAAGCTACTCCAACTCGTCGGAAGAATCGACGATCTTGAGATCGAACTGAAACCCTTCGTAGGTCTGGACAAGCTCGGCCAACTGCTCAAAAGTTAGGAAAATGCCGTCAACCACGACCCCACCGGAGGAAATTCGCCCCCGTAACCTGTCGTGCGTGAGCGACTGTCTTCCATCCTGCTTTATGAGATGGCGGGTAGAAAGCAACTTCCGAATTCTGCAACGAAGGTCGCCAAGTGCGTGGAAAGGGTCCACCGTAGAGAACCCTCTAAACACATAGCCGTCGTCTCCTTCCACGTCTTCGGATGCACACACGCCATATCCCGAAGGCACTGGATACTGCTCAATGATAAACTTCCGTGTCCGACCAGCGAAGTCAACGAATTCCTCTTCGTTCGGAAAATCAGGTGGTTGCGGTGATCCGTTGCTTTTTGACATGCTCTATTCCTCTTTGTTGAAAAGACTCACCCTCCCCCAAATCCACTCGGCAACCTCTCCACAGCCTCCCTATGCACGATACTGCCCCGCCGTGGAACAATGCGAGGCACCGCCCGGCCCGAACCAGTCCAAACCAGCGTCATGTGGGGACGACGGAAATGGGGGATAACCTCGATATGCTTGCCCACGTCCCAGCCCACTTTGCCACGGCGATGGGCCTTATCAACGAATTTCTGATCGCCGCTGGCCTCGAATTTGGCCCGGTCGTCGGCCAGGACATCGGCGGAAATGATTTCGGGGTCGTTTTCCAGCAAGCAAAGGGAGCAGCAGAGCCGGATGCAGTCCGTTACGAACGAATCCGGCACTTGGACGCCAAACTCGGAGAACAGCCCGACTTTGCCCAGCCCCTCAATGGACTGTTCCACGGTCAGGCCCGACCTCCGGGGGAAATTGCGGTACGTGTAGATCGGCACGCCGACGCCGCCCATGACTTCCCCGATGTCCACCAGAACGGAAAGGCCGGTGCCGTCGTTGATCTCGCCCAGCATGATGCAGCGGACGGGATATTCATTCCCTTTCCACTCGAATTTGAGCGAGTTCCTTGCGGCGTCTTTGGGGAATCGGATGCATAGGGCCGGGAGCGGCAACTGGATCAGGTTGGAATCGATGTCCAGGTTTAGCCGGGTAAGCATCGGTATGATGCTCGGCCACATATTGTAATAGGGCCTGCGGGCTTTTTCCCAGTCCCTTTCGTTGTGCATTTGGCCGAAGAATTGGCCTGAACCCATTTTCTGGGCCTCGATGATCGCCCGCTTGTAAAAAAGATCGATGTCTTGGGCGGGCCGGTCGTCGGGGTCCACCCGCCGATTCCAATCCCGCATCGTCGTGTAGCTGTGGAAGTCCATCGGGCTTAAAGATAATCGACGTTATGGTTGCCTTGAAATAGTTCAGGCGGGCTTAGAAGACAGAGAGAAACGGAAGTTGTTGTCCTACAGGAATTCAAGATGTGCGAGGCAATTACCTTTGTCATTCTTGCTCGGGAAATAGAGCGTAATTTGTCCATCGGAACTTACTTTCGCAGGAAACCCTCCCCAGTGGTATGCGGACAAGGCTGCTGTCGTTCTCGCTCCCGAGCGGTTTCCAACCTCTTCATGGGGCTTTATGACCGCCCCAACTGCTAGAATATGGTCGTCATCGAAGACTATTGCCCCATCAACGCTAGCCAATTCAATTAGGATGCGTTTCTTTGGGACTAGACCAGAGATACTTCGACCGATTGCCACATCCTTGACCGTCCAACCCAGCATGGCTTGCCCCGAACTGGCATCCGAAGTCGCAGCTAGTACACTCTCCGAATTCACGATTTGTGGCAGGACTAACCGCTTGGGATCGTAGATCAGCAATGCACCGTGTCGTTTGAAGCTGAGATCGAACAACAACTCAAAGAGGTTTGCCCCTACGTAGTAGTCGCCCATGCAGTCCACAACCAGATTCTTGAACGTGCATACGTCGTATATCTTCCACTGCCCTTTTCGTTTAGCCGCTAAAATACCAGCCGAGTTCATGATGACAAGATCGCCGGTCGATGTTAGGTGAATAGAGCATTTGCCCTGGGCCTCCTGTAGAATGCCGTGGAACGAATGAAGAAACTCAGGGTGAAACTTGTACGAAGTTGCATCCGGTATTTGGGACCACGCAATCTGCTCATACCCGATCAGCCGTAACTCTCCATCAACTGAGAAGTAGGTGAAAGGCGACGACGCAAGTTGGTCCAAGAACTTCTGGCAACTCGGAGTTGTCAAGTCCTGCCCACCCTCTCCCTGCCGAATAACCAGATTCATGGACACAGGCTGGTTCTCGTAAGTACGCTTTGAGAGGCTGTGGATGTAACCGAGGACTTTTCGCCAATTCACGCCTATGCATTGGTTATTCAGCCAGTACATTGCGTACATCTGCTGTAGAAGATCAGCAAAACCGGGAACGCCGACATCAGGAAGACCGACCACCTTGCCGACGCTGCTATCAATTAAGTTAAAGTAAGAATGCAGCGAAGGAGTCATTGCTCGGTGACTACAGAAGCACAATCTGCTGCCACCAGCCGAAATGTGGTACTGGTGCGGCCCATATTCTGCGAAGTACCAATTAGGGACAAGGCTGACTACAGTACGAAGAACTGATTCTGCATCCATCATGAACTTCTAATCTATTGGGTACGTCACTATCGATCTACCTCCCCATTCCCTTCGGCAGCCTCGATCATCAGCACCCCTTGGGCATCCGACGCCGGTAGCTCCTGTACGTCCCGTAGTTTCCGCTCGATGGCCCTGGTCCGAACCGCTGCCGTGTCGATGGTATTCGTGGCCTCCTGCAATTTCTTCTGAACCTTATCCAAAATGTCGCCATACTTGCCGAACTCGGTCTTGACCGCCGCCAGCAGCTTCCAAACCTCGCTCGACCGCTGCTGAATCGCCAGGGTGCGGAAACCCATTTGCAGGCTATTGAGGATCGACCAAAGCGTTGTCGGCCCGGCCACAACCACCTTGTACTTCCCTTGGAGGAGATCGGGCAGACCAGGGCGACGAACGACTTCGGCAAACAGGCCCTCCGTGGGGAGGAAGAGAATCCCGAAATCGGTCGTCTTGGGCGGGTTCAAATACTTTTCGGAAATATCGGCGGCACAGCCCTTGATTCTGATTTCCAGTTGCTTGGCGGCGGCTTCGGCCAGATCGGCATCGCCCTTTTCCTGGGCATCTTGGAGCCGCTGGAAATCTTCAATGGGGAATTTGGCGTCGATGGGCAACCATACGATCTCGGCCTTGTCGTCGCCACGGCCCGGCAGTTTGATGGCGAACTCGACCCGTTCCCCGCCGTCCTTGGTCGCCACGTTCTTGTCGTACTGTTCCGGGCATAGGACTTGTTCCAACATCCGTTCTAACTGGACCTCGCCCCAGGTGCCACGGGCCTTCACGTTGGTCAGTACCCGTTTGAGGTCGCCCACGCCCACGGCCAGGGTTTGCATCTCGCCCAGGCCCTTGTAGACCTGTTCGAGACGTTCGCTGACCAATTTGAACGATTCGCCCAGCCGTTTTTCCAGCGTACCTTGGAGTTTCTCATCCACGGTTTGCCGCATTTCGTCGAGTTTCTTGGTGTTTTCCTCCTGAATCTTGCCCAAGCGAGCCTCGATGGTTTCCCTCATGGCCCCAAGTCGCCGGTCGAGACTGTCACCGACGTTTTTCAAGCTCGTGTCCACGGCCTCACGAGACTGCTGGGCAGCCGTGGCGGCTTCGGTGCGGTTTCGGCTGAACTCGTCACGGACGGCCCGTTCCGTTCGTTCGTTGGCCTGCTGGATCGGGGAGAAGTCGATGGGGGCCTTGCGAAAAAGAAGGGCCAATTGCAGGCAGAGGACCACCAGCAGAAGGACGATGGCGGCGATGAGCAGGATTTCGGTCATGGTCAAACTTTATGGGTGAGTGAGTTCACAATTCCATGAGACCTAACCGGATGCGTGGCTGCGAGGACGGCATTTTTCTATTGGCACAAGATTTCGAACTCGTTTACTCGTGTTGTGCGGTCGATGACTGGTGAACTCAGTCGAAAGGTCTATGGCTTTATCGCCTCGGGTGGAAGCAGGTGAGCGTACTTCTGACGCAGATACGCACGACCTTCTGCGTCATCCTCCACGGCAACATTCAACTTGTCCTGTATGAACTTCAATCGGACCTTTGCCTGCTGAATTATCTCGGACCATCGGAAGGCCCAAATGTCGTGTGTCTTCCCCAAGTGGACATGTCCAGGCTTGCGATCCCGTGGATTGACATCCTCAAGAGCATCCTCAGCGATGTCGTCGCTCACTGCGATAAATGTCCACTTTGTCTTGGCTTTATCAAAATGGCGGTTGCTAATTACTTTGTTGGCATATCGCTTCACCTGCTGAATCACGTCGAGCGAAACCGGCACCGTGGGCCGTTTCAGTTCGATTACCAAATGATCGAATTCGTCATTCCGGCCTCGTAAAAATTGTCTCCATAAGAGCAGGTCCGGTACATCGGCCAGTTCCTCGGATTCGGGCTTGGTAAGTTGTTTCATGATGTCAGGAACACCAAGTATGGTGCAATGCTCCTGCAAAACCGTGCGAAGCGATACGTCATCGGCCCCAAGGAAGAACTCATCGCCGAACACCCAGAGTTCTTCGACAAGAATGCGGTGCAATTGTTTTCGTTCCTTGACGAAATGGCGAATCGTTTTGTCGTGGAGAATCTGTTCGAGGCCGTTGATGAACGTAAGGCGATCGGCAATGGTTTTCGCTGTGTGGATGATCGCCCCGAGACTCGTCTTTTTGAGCAGACCGGCTAGGTTATCCTGCTGCTCCACGGATAGCTTAAAGACTTCCGTCAGAATTGCCTTGAGATTCGTGGGGTTCTGCTCCAATGTCTCCCGCAATAATCGATATGTAAATCGGCGGGCATCCTTGCCAACCGCCTCGAAATCTGGCAACTGTTCGTGGACCGTGGCCGCACAAATGTCGAATACGTCTCGTTCGGCCTGTTCAACTGGCGACTGCGGCAATGCGAAGTAGGGGTACAGTCCTTCCTCACGCATTCGGGTCGCAACGTGGATGGACTCCTCTGCTTGCCGTTGACGGAAATGTTGCTTGAGGCGGGCAGCAGCCAATTCACGCAATGCCCTAAACTCAGGGGTGAGGTCTTCTAGCAGCAGCCCTTGCTCGTGAAGTTGCCGTAAATGATCCGACATTAAGTAGGCGGTATATGGAAAATGGCCCTCCCGAACACCTGTTGGCCCTTCATCAAGAGCCACGCCGTCTGCATCGCAGTAGAAGAGACTTGGCTTACGCTGCCGATTCCATTCAAGGATTCGCAACTTGGCCTTCAACTCGGGAGAAGTGGCCGTTGCCGGAACGGTAAGGTCGAATGTCTCATCTCGAAGGAGAATTTCTTTGACGTTGAGCAGTGATTCGTCGTACCAGACTTTGATGCCTGGATTTGCGATGAGGTAAGGTGCAAGCCGAAGCGTAATTGATTCAGGACATTCTATCGACCGCAGCCGACTTATTCGCTCAGTAGTGTCAGAGATTGTGACATCACAGCCGGATGAGGCGTTGCACGGCACAGGCGAATCAATAGTTGCCTTCTTCAGCCGACTACTTTGCAACGTGATCTCGTATTCTTGTACTTTGCCCTCTGCCAGATAACGGCTTCGCCAAGAAATACAATGTCCAAGGGAAAATGCCTTGTACCGACCCTTTCCCTCTTTGCCGTGGTATGGACGATCCAGATTCGGGCTTCGCCGACGTGTTTTCTTTGGCGAGCCGCCGATTTGCTTAAAAATTGCTTCGGCATCCCCATAAGGAATCCCGTGTCCGTTATCGGAGACGAATATCTTCTCGATTCCGTCCATTGAAGTCAACTGAAAAGAGATTTTGACTTTCGTAGCTTCCGCATCAAGAGCGTTCCAGATGAGTTCTTCAATCGCCTTATCCAACGACACTTTGGCAATCTGTTCGATTGCATCTTCAGCGATTCCGACGTTGATCGTTTTCGTGGTCATGGCTCTCTCATCCTTCATTCACCAACGAGGTCGTTCCGCCCCATTGCCTGGGCAATGTTCCGCAAATGTTGCCGCACGGCCTGCGGGTCATTCAGGTCTCGGGATTGCACCACGATAACCGTCCAACCGTCCAGTTCAACCGCCTGACGAATAATGTGGTCCTTCTTCGCCATGTTCGGATCGCCGTGCAGGCCCCGGCTCATACCGTCCACGTAGACCGCCACCTTGGTCGGCTCATGCACCCAATCCGGCGTCGTGCTGATGCCGATGGACGTGACGATCCGTTTCCTGCAATGGCCCTCGGGGAAATGGTGTTCCCGCAGCAGGGCGACCAAATCGGCCTCGGGCGGGTTCGATGGCGTACCCTCTCCCGGCTTTTCTTCCTCAAACACCGGCACGATGTCCCGATACGCTTCGGGGGCATGGTTCAGCTTGTCCATCAATTCCAGGCCGTCACGGCGGTTCAACAGGCTGTGGTAGAACTGATTGCGGAAGGTCTTCAGGCAGGCGTAGCAAGCGGTGTCGCATTCCTGCACGCATCCGGCCAAGAGGTTTTTGGCCATCGCAATGAGTTCCTGCCAACGGACCAGCATTTGATCCAAAAGACCCGAGCCACCGGGCATCGGATCATAGATCAAGAGGTCGTGCTTGTCGTCGGACTTTTCCACGATCAAGAGTTGCAGATCGTCCGGCCCCATGTCGAGCAACCGGGCGGCTGCCGTCCGCAAGGCTTCTCCGATGTTGATGCCATCGGATTCGCACTTGACGGCATGGAATTGCAGCAAATCCACGTCGGCCTGGACCGTGAGAGCCAGTTTGGCAACATCCCTGCCGCACCGTTCCTTATGGATCTTCATGAATTGGGCCAATTCGGCAGGCACGGCGTAGGGAGTCTTGGACGCTCCGCAGACAGAACAAATCCAATGGCCCAGTTCCCCTTGCTTGACCCGCCCGGCTTCGCCGAGGTTGACCAGTTCGATGCCCTGGCCACGGACATAGCTGACCTCGGTATCGCCAATCTTGAATGCCTTGCCGCCACGGTTACGTTTGCGAAGCCGCCCGAGGACGCAGACCGGCATGGAAAACCGCAGATGTTCATCTTCGGTGATGCGGCTTTCGTGGGCCAGATCGAGATCGGTCAGCGGCAGAGCGTCGATGGCCACGCCGCCCGACTGCCCATAGGACGCATCTCCCGCCTGCTCCGTGACGCAACCCTTCTCTACGTCCACCCGCAAAGTGCGAATCTGGGCCGTTTCTTCCGCTCCCAGGTGGTATCGGGCGACGTAAAACGTGCCCCGATTGGCGTAAAGCCGGTTGCCGGGGACGAATTCCCGCAACGCCACGACGTTTGCCCGGTTCAAGTCAAAGGCCCGTGGGCCGGTTCGGCGGGCAAACCCACGCTGGGCCGATGCCGTGATGCCGCCCTCGTAGACGCCGTAGCCCGGCAGGAATCCCTCGACCCCGAGAACCGTGAGCGTGTAGGTTGATTGGTCACGCCGCAGGATCGAGTTGATGTACTCGTCGCACCGCCGCAAAAGCTGTTCTTCTTCCCGTTCCAGGGGGCGGGTGTCCTTCCTTCGATGCAGATCAGCACGGGTTGATCTGGCCCAAGTGAGCCGTCGATGCAGCCGCTTGAGAACGATATCCAGTTCAGCGGCGGTCTGGGCGATTGTTTCTTTGATGGCGGAAAGGCACGCCAGTTCCGACGCTTCCGCTGGCCAGTGCTGGGCAAATAGGGCCAGAAGCCGACCCGCCAGCGAATCCTTAATCTCGGTGAGCAGAGCCTTCAACGGCTCCGTGCTGGTCGGCGTTTCCCGGTAGTTGTCGTCTTCGTCCAACAGATAGGTGCGAATGAAAACGGGAAACAACGACTTGATGATCTGCCTGATCTTCTCCCCCGACTCGCCCGAAATCCGGGATCGGAGCAGCAAATCCGAGAGGATGGCCGAGCGGATATGCTTGGCCACCATCAAGGGATTTCGCAGATTGAACGCCGGGGCCTCAATCGCGCCGCCCAACAGCCGCAGTGGATCGTCGAAGAAGTAGCGGTCATGCGGCGAGCGACGGCAGTAAGTGACGACCACTGCCATGCGTTCTTCACGGCCAGCCCGACCGGCCCGCTGCCAATAGTTCGACGGCCCGAGGCGGCACATTTCGCATCAAGGCCATATCCAAGGCCCCGATGTTCACGCCCAATTCCAGGGTCGGCGTAGCCACGAGGCAGTTGGTTCGCCCGTTGGCAGATTTGAAATCGTTCTCGATCTTGTTGCGAATTTCGCCCGGCACCTGGGCCGTGTGTTCCTCGGCAGCTGACCATCACGAACGGGCGGCCCATCAGCCACACATCGTAGTTTTCCTGATCGGGCTGCTCGGCCACCGTCGTGCCGTGGCAGTTGTGGCGGGTGCAAGTCAGTCTTTGGAGCCGGCCGAGTGGTAATCCGCTGGCAGGTCGTGCAACGGTGGAGAGCCTGGCTTCGTTCCACCACCAGCTTCTCCGAATTGACTTGCCAAACGTCACCGGCCAAGGGTTTCTCCTGCTGTGAACGCAGCGTGACCTTGGTCAGCACCTTGGCTTCTTTCGTCAGCAACTCCCAGAGGATCGTTGCGGCAGCGGCGACATCCAGATGCTCGGGATCGGAAGCCCATTTCTTCAGCAAAGCCTGGACCGCCGATGCACCCCGCTGGGCAATCAGGCTGCGGGCGTAGTTGTTCGACTGGTCAGGGTCAAGCAACAGGCCCTCGGGGCGGAATTCACGCAGCGGCAGAGTCCCGCCTGGATGTACGGATCATCCTTGGCGTGGTAGCGGGAGTATACCGGATCGCCCACGACGTAAAGAATACGATTCCGCCGCCAGTTGTCGAGGATCAAGCTGACCCCTTCGACGGCCTCTTCTGGCGAAATCCCCAGCGTGGCGGCCAGCTCACGCAGCCCCTTGCTGGCGATACTGATGCCGCCGTAGACCACCCGGGCCAGCCCCATCGACTCCAAGCAATCGCTGCGTCGAACGCCGGTCGTGAATTCCCGCAAGCACCATGTAGCGGAGGGCCTTGTGGACCGGCACCCACTTGTTTTGGCCAAATGTCGCCGCCGCTTCTTCGCCCGTCAGTTCCGGCAAAAGTGAGTCGATGAGGCTCTTGTCCTTGCGGAAAAGCTCCATCAGTCGGTCGGTGATGGCATCCAGGGGCAACGGTTGGCCACTGTCGGCAATGACCTGATGCATCATGTGCCGCAGCCGGATTCGTCGGGCGTGATCCTGCATCCAGCCCGCCTGAAAGGCTGCGTCCTGGCGGCTGTCAGCAAAGCAAATGAGCTTCTTGTGGCCCTCCGGGGCACCGTTTATCATCGCCTGGGCCAGAATGTGAACATCGGCCACCGTGACGGCCTGTACCTTGCGAGCCGGTTCAATTTCTCGGCCACCGATGCGGAATGAAGTCGAACTGCAGGACGGGCAGGCCGAAATTCCCGGCCCAAAAGCCATGAGGGGAAGAAGCGGCTCCTTGTGACCACAGCCGTCGGCCAGACACCGGGGCGAAGTATGCCGGTGCATGGCCCCGCATTGACGGCAGAACCAAGCCCTCGGCCACTTTGCCGACCGTTGCGAAGGTCCACCCTCGGCCTCTTCCAGAAGCCGATTGGTCAGAACCAATCGAGTGCCGGTCTCTGCCGGTGATGCCGCCCATACGGCGTTTTCGCTGCCGTCGTCGTTCTGTGCGGCATTGCCGTGGTCGAAATCCTTGAGTTGATTCTTGGCTCCCCGGGAGAATTCAAGCTCTTGATACCATTTCTCGAAGAAATGCTGGCCGCACTTTGCAGGTCAACACGGAGAAGAATGCATCATCGTGCCGACCAGCGTATTGCTCCTTGGCGTCGGCCAGCGACAGGAAGAGTTTCATCGCCGGTACTGCTTCGGTGCCGTCCAGGGCGACCACCATTTCGTCCAGGCCCCGGATAAAGAAATGCACCTTGGGCCGCAGCAAGGACTCGCCGCCCTTTTGAGCAGCGGCCCCGAGAACCAAGTAGGCCAATAATTCTGCGTTGGCAAGCTCGCCCTCCGGCAAACGACCAGCCGCCAACCGCTGAGAGGTTTGCCATGCTGCATCGTTCAGCCGCTTCGGCTGCTTGAGGATCTGCGTGGCCTGATAGACGTATTCATTGCTGACCAGATGATCGAACAGTGAATCCCGCCAGTCTTCGCCCGGCTCGAAGATTTGGCCGGTCAGTTCCTCGACCACGCCCTTGATAACGTCGATCTTCACCGGCTCGGTCACGGCTGCCAATACTCTCGTCAACCGTGCCATGCCATCGCCGTGCGGAGCCACGGGCTTGTAGCGTCGTTTGGGCCATTCCCGGCTGACGTAGGACTCACCGACCAGCTTGACCTTGTTGGCATCCACGCCGAAGAACCGGGAGGCGAAGCGGCGGGCCGTTTCATCGTTGTCCTGGTCCTTCTTCGCCGGATCGGCCAGCGTGGCAGACGTGCCAATGCAGATAATCTCGTCGGGACTCTTGCCTGCCAAGGCCCGAATGCGGCGGATCAGGCAAGCCACTTCGGCCCCGGTTGCACCCGAGTAGGTGTGGGCCTCATCGAACACCAGATACTTGAGCGGAGCGTCGGCAAAAAGCCCCACGTCGGGCAGCCGGGTGGTGAGAATCTCCAACTGCCGGAAGTTGGTGAGCAGGATGCGAGGTTTCCGGGTGCGAATGTCTTCTTCTGAGCAGCATTCTTCCTGCGGGGCCAAAGGACGAACGGCCCGATCTTCGGCCTGGGCCTCTTCTCGGCGTTGTTTGCGAGCGGCCAGATAGGCTTGCCGGGACGACCCGGCAAACCGCTCCACTGTGACATCGCTTTCCTTGTCCGGCGTCGTGCCCACCCACAGCCCGAAAGTGATGCCGGTGCCGCCCAGCATGTCACGCAAACGATCCAACTGGTCGTTGGCCAGGGCGTTCATCGGGTAGACCAGGATCGCCGTCACCCCTTCCCGGATGCCCTGGTCTCGCTGGCGAAGCAGATCATCTATGATCGGGTACAGGAACGATTCCGTCTTGCCCGAACCAGTGCCGGTCGAAACCAGTACGTGCTGCCCGGCCTTGACCGCCTCGAATACCTGCTGTTGGTGCAAGTACATCGTCGGGTAGCCGATCAGCCCGGGCATGACGGAGTGCAGAATGCCTGCATCGGCCATCTCTTGGACCGATTCGCCCTTGGCGAAGGCTTCCGAGAGCGAAACGAACGGCCCTTGGACCAGGGGAATATCGAGCGACGACGGCCGCTCCTAGCAGCTTGCGGGCCTGCTGGGCAAGTTCCGGGTCCGACAACGGGAACGCCGAAAACAAGTACCGCAGGAACTCGTCGCAGACGGCATGAGCAAATTGGACTGGGTTGATGGGCATCAGAACATCTTCTTCTGCTTTGGTTTCGGCTTATTTGACTTCAACTGGAACGGTTCATCATCATCACCGTCCTTGGCTGCATCGGGTTTCTTCTCCGGTGTCTCCGCAATGTACTTCTCAACGGCTTCTTCACTTCCGAGAAGGGCAACGGCATCTTTCCGACAATCATCCCAAGTCCAGCCGTGGCGGGGGTCGTCGGTCTGGAACTTCTCTGGCCTCCAGACGTGGCAACCGTCACGCTTGAGAATCAGTGGGCCGGGAAGGTTCTTTGCCTTCGCAGAATCGGCATTGGTTAGTTCGGGGATGTCGAGGATGTCGAAGAATTCGTCGTTGGATAAACTCGAAGCGGATTCCGCCGTCCACTTGCCGTCTTTCAAGGCCCGGAATGCACTGGCAGCAAGGCCGGTGAGCCGCTCACCGAAGGGCAGGTTCTCGGTCAACTCGATAGAAGCCTTTAGGATCGGTCTTGTCATCCCGCACAATCCATTCGAAATCATCCGCTTCCAATCCATAAAGGTCTGCACACAAGGCGTCAATCTCAACCCGCAATCGCAGCCGATCTGCCTCGGTCACGGCCCACCAATGTTTCCATTCCCGTTTGCCAAGTTCCGGGTAGAGGCTCTTGAGCTTCAGCCATTCGAGGGCAAACCGGCGATGGAGGAAAGTCAGGCAGCCACACCGAACTATCAAGAGATTAGGCAGTGACTTTGTGATTGGTAATGGAAACTCCGAAATGACATGCCAATCAAGCTGTGTGCCGGTGTTCCTCATCCTTGCGACGTAATCGAAACACAAGGAATTGCAGACCGATGAGAGGAATAGGCTACATCTCAGTTGATCTCGCTCTATCTTGAGTATGGGAAGTTTGTCCCCACATCCAAACCCCACGATTACACAAGAAATAAATGATCTGGTATCCGTCGAACGTGCCACTCGGCGGTAGGCAAGTTTGGGACCGATGCAGAACTTTGCACTGGCACACAGCGATTGCACATTTATGAGAAACTTAGGCTGGAAGCGTTTTGAGTCAAAGGGAATGTCACGCCACACCGCCGAGCGGCCAAGGCCAACCTCCCAGCCCTTTTGTGAAACATCGAATTGATTGATACTAACGCCCTGATAGAACGGCAAAGCAACCTCATTGTCCGGCCCAATCCAGCGTCCAAAGGCATCCGGTATGAACCCCTTCGCCTCCCACTTATCCACTGGCGGAAAATGCTTTGAGTCATTCGTCATGTCGAACTCACGCACGTAACCTCATTTCCCGACCTGGAGAGTTGTCACCGATGCGGAAGGAGTGGGCGTACATTCTCCGAAAGATGTCAAGGTCTCGCTGACTCTTGAGTTCAACGAGGCTCAACGAGTTTCGGGCTGTTCTTCCGAATGTCCTCCGGTGTAAAGGTCATCGCTTGACGGTCGTTACGTAGCAGGTCATCGGGAATCTCTTGGGCCTGCGGTGAGTCTCCCACACCCATGCGAAAGCGGGTCAAGAAGGAGGCTGTTGTGCCGCCTCGGGTTGCGATTAGGGCGACCTGCTTGAAGCGATGGTCTGCCGCAGCGAAAATCTTCCTCTCATTCTGGAAAGCATAGAGGAATTCGATCTTTCCTCGAAACAATAATTCTTCCCGCAAATCCTTTGTGCCAAAATCCGAGTAGATGCCGGTTGGAAGGATTACTCCCAGACGGCCATCGTGCTTGAGTAAGTTCCAGAAGCACTCGGCAAACATCTTGTATGAATTGAGATCAGCACTGCCTTGCAATCGAAACGGATGTTGGCGTCCGCGTAGCTGACGAACTGGCTGCGGTGCTTCGCCCATAACTTGTCGAGGGCCTCGCCTTCCTTGCCTCGTGCCAAAACTCATGTCGAACGGCTCGGCAGCACTCCTCACCCAATTGGCAAGTGCCTTGAACCCGGCGTTGTAGTCGTCCCATTGGTCTGCAATCGCCGGAGCCGAATTGGAAAAGCTCCTTCTGCCTGTCGCAAAGCGGCTTGTTTATCGTAGGTGCGATAGAGCGGATCGAATTCAGTGAAGAACTCCTGGGAATTCGGCTTCATCACGTCCCACGGCGGATTGCCAGCCATCGCATCGAACCCGCTCCGCTGGGGCGTGAAGACATCGGGGAACTCCAATTCCCAATGGAAGAACTTCAATTCCGTTGCCAACTGCTCGATGGTCTTCACCGCCTGCTCGGACGGCTGATGAAACCTAAGCGGCGTGGGAACGCACTGCAAGGACTGTTCATCGCTCGGCCAGAACCATACCGCACACCATTCGTCCATCGCCTGTTTCAGCCGACACAAAGCCGGGCTGGCTTGCACATGCTCACGATAGAATCGTTCCCGCTCGTCCGGGTCGGCAATCGGCAGGCTGTGCAGTTTCTCGTATTCACTGCGGGCCTTGGCCACAACTTGGTCCGCAGTGACGTGCTGCTCGGGAAATAGCTCACTCTGCTTGCTGAATCGGCTCTCGATGACCTCCCGCATCTCCTTCTTGATTCGCCCGTCGCCTGACCGCTTCTTGCCGATCTTCTCTCCCTTGAGGAATTCTTCGATTCGCTGAGTGCGTGGGCCGTCCTTGCCGTCGCCGCCTTCCCGTTCCCACGCTTTGAGCGGATAATCTTCAACCCGATCCAGCCAGCAGCCGACCAACGAATTGCCCACCTTGATCTTGTGGTCAAGGAAGGAGAAGGGCAGGTCGGGATCGAGCGTCTCGACCCAGAGCGACACACGGGCCAATTCCACGGCCAGCGGGTTGATGTCCACGCCGTAGATGCACCGCTCGACCACATGCCGCCGCAACAGGGCCTTCACCCGCTCGGGAAACAGTTCGCCTCGCTCGGGATCATCGGGTGGGAACGGCAGCAGTTCGTCACCCTCGTTGCCATTCTTGGGGCGGCCATAGGGAAGCGTGATCCGCTTCGCCTGGCTTCGGGTCGTCCAGCTTGCGATGATGGCAGAGCGATTTGTAGAGGGCCTCGGTCAAGTAGTGCAACGCGGCCACCGGAAATGATGCACTGCCGCAGGCTGGGTCGCACACCTTGAGGCCGAGAATTTCTTCGGGCGTCTTGGGAATGAGCGTGCCATCCTCGGCCTTGTCGTAACAAAGCGGCTCCAACGTGCGGTGAACGGTGGGCACGGCCAACTGGGGCTGGGTGTAAAATGTTCCCGTGCCCTTGCGGGTATTGCCTGCCCGGACCAGATAGAACTCGCCGGGGGCCACGACCCGATTGATGAGCCTGGTCGCCTCGGCTTCGATCCGGGTCTGGTATTCGCTGTCGGTTTCCTTCTTGCCTTGCTTGCCGATCAGTGCCGGCCAGAACAACCGCTTCCCTGGCCCAAGACTTCGCCGCTTCAACGGCATCAAGGTAATCGCCTGGCCGTTGAATGATTTCGGTTGCCGCTTCAACGACGACCTCTTCGGTTGTTTCTTCTTCGCCTTCGTCCTGCTCCTCGGCTTCTTCGTCGGCCTCCTCTTCTTCCGATGCCACGCTGGCAGTGACCTTTTCCTTTCTCAGCGTGGTCAGCAAGTCTTTCAGTCCCTTACGGTCGTTGGCCAGCATGTCCCGCAGTCGGGACAGCGGCAGCACGGGTTCACGACCGAGATTGAGGAAGATTTGAGGGCCGGTCTGTTCGTCCGTGCGTTTCAGGCGGTAGTCCAGCAGACCTTCGTAGATCAGGCCGATGAACTCGGTGCGGAGATCGGTGTAATCGACGGGGCCTTCCACGAACGTTTTCTGCCGTCCCCGCATCACCGGCAACGGGCCACGCAGAAGTTTCCGCAGCACATAGTAGATCGTGGCATCGCCAACCTGAACCGCATGTTCCAATATGTGCAGGGCACGGGCCACAGGATCGGGGCTATGGGCATCACCGGGACGGAACAGAACGCCGCCACGAGCACGCATGGCAAATGCACCGTGGGCCGAACCGCCGTGGATCAATCGGCACAAGGCCATCAACCGGGGCCAGGCTGTTTGCCGATTGAACAAGACATGCGTGCCGCCTTCGTGTCGGGCGGCCTCGTCCAATAGTTCGTACAATGCCCGCACGCCATAAGCCTGAGCGTAAATCGGATCGTTGACCGGCAGCAGCCGTCTCGATTCGGCAAACAGGCACACCACCAGCCGCATCACGATCCGCACCGTGGCCTGGAACAGTGCTTCGTGGGCCTCGGCATCCGTCAACTGCCGTCCGGAACCGGCTGCAACCAGCGAGGCGAACAGATCGGGCTTGGTGCGGTGGCTGGTGGAAACGTCTTCCAGAATCAGTTCCACCGCCTGCCGAACATTTTCCCGCAACACGCTGGAAAGGTCGGCCTGCCGCTTGCGGGATTCTTCGACGGCATCGAGCAGGCCGGATACACCGGGCGTGACATCCTTGACGGATTCAGGGCAAAGCAGTTGCCGCAGGCCGTCGAGTTCCTCGGTGCCATCGCCGCCATCGAACCAACGGTCGCTTTCCCATTCCGCCGACGCCTCGAAATCCAGGCCCGCATAGATCAGCCGGAATTGGCTGCCGTTGGTGAGCAGGCCCAAGCGATGGCCCGTCACCCGCAGCAATTCCAAGAACCGGGCATAGGCGGTTCGGCCTCGACCTCGCCCAACGTGCGGCGAAGTATCGGCCATCACCAGCAAGGCGATCTTGGTGCCGGCTTCGTCGGCAAAGACAACCCGATGGGGCCGCAATGTTTCGGTGCGGCTGCCGATTCGCACGGCAGCCGGCGATGTTGATGCGTACATCGTGCTGCTTGGCGATCTGCCCGTGGCCGCACTCGACGTATTTTTCCAGCAGGGCATCGACCCATTTCAGGATCGTCGCTTCGTCCCGGTCGGCGTTTTCTTTCAGATCGGCAAGATAGGAAACGAAGCGGGTGTATGCGTTCCGCAGCCTGTCCAGCAGGGGAAACCGTGCGGCAGGCGGCGGGCCGGGATACCGCTCCACCAGGACCACGGGCGAAAGCAGCATCCCTTGATGCCGCAATCTCGACCACCAAGCATGGGCTGTATCGGTCTGGCTCATGGCTGCAAATCCTCCTTGGCAGCCGGAACCAAATAAGTCATGGTCAAGGGCAAGACCCGGACTTCCCGCATCTGAGAACCGTTTGGGCAGGGTGATCATTGATCCGATTGTCGCGTTCCCTGGTGAGCAGCTGGCGAGTCCGTTCCACGTCCTGCCGCAGCACGGCCACTTGCTCTTCAAGTTCCTGAACCCCCATTTCCGCCTCTTGCTGAAATTCCTCGAACAAGGACAACTGCTGGGCCTCGACCCGTTGCCGCACCAGTTCCTTGGCGATCTTTCGGAGTGCCTGTTCTCGGTTGCGGTCCTGCAATTCCCGAAGACGATACTGATAGCTGTCTTTGGCCGCTTGCAATTCCCGTTTCAGTGTGGCGGCTGCCCGACCTCCAGCATGGTCTCGCATTTCGCTTTCCTGGCTATGCAGAAACGTTTCCAAGGCTTCCTTGTGCTGCAGCCAATGTAGACGCAAGGTGCGAACCAGATCCTCCCGTCGTGGCCGAGGACTTGATCGGGATGGAACTCGCTTCCCAGCACGACTTGCTCGAAATCCTCTTTCACGGGCGTCAGTCGGTTGCCCTCGACGCGGAAGACGCTGGCAACGACTTCATCGTGGAGCGGCTCTCGCAATTCGTTGATGGCCGTGACCGTGTAGTGGAATGCCAGCAGGGCCTCGAACCCTGGCTCGTGCAGGGCGGCCATGGACCAGCGAAAAACGGCGTTGTGGCCTCGGGGTCGTGCAATTGGCGGCAAAGCGTAGCCATCGCCTGCCGCATGATCGGATGGCCCAGCCGCATCAAAGCCTGATGTTTCTTGAGCCGCAGCACCCTACGGCCCGAGATTTCCTCTTCGACCAGGGCTGAATCGAACACCAATTCCATGCGGTCGGTGCGTGATCCCACGGTGAGCGTCTGCCGGGCAAGCCCTTCCCAGCGGGGCGGTGGCTTGAGACGATAGAAGCCCTGTTTTGCCCTTGATCTCCTCCAAGGAGCCTTGCCCTTCGACGGTAATGGCCGCTTGGAGAATGTCGATCAAGGCGTCTGAGGAAATTCCCAGTCGGGCATCGGTGCTTTCGAGCAATTCCTTGGCCCGGCGTGACAGGTCAGCCACTTCAGCAGCAGAGGATTGGCCCAATTCAGTTCGCTCGGGGCCGATGGCGATCTGCTGATCGACAAATTCGCTGAGCCGGTCGAACGAAGTCGTTTCGCCCTTGAAATGGCGTTGGATGGCGGCACTGAAAACCCGCTCGACACTGCCAAGGTCTTGCTTGACCTGCTCGACCTTCTTTGCCACTTTCAAGAGGAAGGTCAAATCCTCTTCCTGATCGCAGCGGAAATAGAAGATGCTGACATCTCGCACCTGGCCGTGGCGGGAAACACGGCCATTACGTTGTTGGAGCTTCGACGGCGACCACGGAACATCGTAGTGGATGACCCAGCGGCAACATTCCTGCATGTTGATGCCTTCGGAGGCAGCATCGGTAGCCAATAGCACTCGCACGGCGGCGGTGGAGTCTTCAAATTCCGCTTTGACCGCCTCGAATTCATCAGGCCCCATGCCGCCAAACAGGAGCCGCAGGGTGTTCTTGTCAAAGCCCTCTAGCAAGAGCCGCTGTTCTAAGCATGAACAGCGTCTCCTTGTACTCGGTAAAGACCATCAGGCGTTCATCGTCCCGCAACTTGCCGTTGACGAACAGATTCTTCTTGATCCATTGGACCAAGGCTTCGGTCTTGGAGTCCGACTTGCTGCGCAAGTGCGGCCAGCTTGGTTTCGTCCTCGGCCATGTTTCGTCCAAGCCCGAGAGATTCCAGGGCCTTATTGACCTTTTTCAGCGGCTCTTCTTCAAGACGGCCCTGGCTACGGAACCACGCCCCGGCATATCGGGCAGCGTCGTCTTCGAGGGTCGTCTTTTCCTCATCGCTCTTGGTTTGTTCTTCGGCCCGTTCTGCCGAAACACGGGCCATGTCGAAGAGCGTGGTCTGTTCCGATTCATCGGATTCTTCCAAATGCCGCCACCAGGTTCGGGCAAAGGAATACGGGCAAGACAGGAGCCGCTTGGTAAGCAAGGAATAAACGAATTCGCCCACCCATCGTTCCGCTGGCGAGGCATTGCCCAACGCCGCATGTCCCTTGTTACGATATTCCCGCAACGCAGCGAACAAGGCCGATTCCTGATCCGACATTTGCACGGGGATTTCGACGGGATCGAGTTGGTCGGCGAAAGGTGGCCGAAGCGACTGCTTATTGATGTCATCCTTGAGGCGACGAATGCGGACCTCGGACAAATGTTCTTTGTCCTTCGCATCCATTTCCGTGTCCATTTGGAACCGGATCGGATCGAGCAATTCCAGCAGGCCGGTGAACGAAACGGTTTTGCCGTTGTGGGGCGTGGCCGAGGCGAAGAGACGATGCTCAAACAGGAAGCGAATCTCCCGCAGCATCCGGGTACGCTGGCTTGCCCGCCCGCCGCCTTGCGGGGCGAAATGGTGGCACTCGTCCACGATCAGCAAGTCCCACGGGGCGTGGGCCATCGTGCGTCCATCGCCTTCAGCATCGGGGCCGACACCGGATGCCGAGAGGAACTGCTGTAGCACGTCGGGCATTCGCAAGTAGTCCATCGACGTGATGATGCGTGGAAAAGCCTTCCACGGGTTTGTGTCGATGCCCATGTCACGACGAAGCTGGAAGGTTGAGTCGGAGTCGATGACTCGAAAATCGAGGTTGAACTTCCGCCGAAGCTCGTATTGCCACTGCCGCTGAAGCATGGCCGGGCAGATGACTAGGATTCGACGGATACGCCTTCGCAGGAGAAGTTCTTCCGACACCAAACCGCACTGAATCGTTTTTCCCAACCCTACGCCATCCGACAGCAATAGGGCGACACGGGGCATCAGCAACGCACGGATGACCGGCTCCAACTGGTATGGGTGAACTTGAATCGCTGAATTCCAGACCCCAAGCAGAGGTTCGTTTTCAATGCCATCGCCTTCCCGCAGCCGATTCAGCCGGGTCCAGCGGTGGGCATTGATGAAGGATTGGAGAACACCGATATTATCGGGTGGGTGTTCGTCCACGCCTGGCAGAGAAGTCTTGCCCAGCACGAATGCCGTGGACTCGACCTCCCAGAGCAACTGCTCGGCCTCGGGATATCGGAAATCGTCAAGGTACTCGACCTCAACGATGTTCAGTCGGCCCTGAGCAGTACGGGTGTCGTAAGGTTCGACCGCCCGCACGGTCGCCAAGCGGTTGCGAACCCGCACGGCTTGGCCGACTTCAGGCGGCGGGGCTGGCGTATTTTCCATGCATCCTATTCCTTATGAAGCTACGCCCTCTTGATCTTGGCACCATTTACTCAACCTGGGCTGCGTGTCCGAACCTCTGGTATCCTGGGTTGCAGCACTGCAATCCTTAGTCGCCAAGTCGTAATTATTTCTGACTGTTTCACCGGAACGCAACGTGATCTCGTGGTCCTGGCGGCAGTATCCGTTCCCGGATAGGCGGCTCCCGCCAGGGAGACCGGCAGCATAAAAGTTCAGGAAAACCTAATTTTATCCCCGCTTCGGGCTACCCGCAACACCTTGGATGGCAATAAGCCGTTCCGTGGCAAAGGGTTAGTTCCGGTCGGGCAAGGCTGGCAAAGCCTGCGGTCATGGCCCAAAGTACCATCATAACGAGTCGGTTGGTCAAATCCCGCCTACCCCTCGTTCATTTTCTTTCGCACGAAAAAGCATGACATGCGGACGCCTCGGCAAAACCACGATTCAGATGCGGTTTTGCACGTTGGAAATCAATCGCCAATGCGGGCCGGTGCGGCAGGCCGGTGCCGGGATTGCGACGGGCCAGGGCGGCAGGCAGAACTCAGCCGCCAGAACCAGACATATATATAATGTCAGCCACGCCAGAAGGCAGGCCCGGCGAGACAAGGGCATCCTTCGTGCTGAACACGGCCATAATCAATCGGGAGATGATCGAATGGACCCCAAGACCGTCCACATGCTGGAAGCAGAACTCGAAAAGTCGATTGCCGATGTTATCCACCGCCTGGGCCTCAAGAAGCTGCCGTTCCTGCCCTCACACCGCACGATTGAAATGATGGCGAAGGCAGCGGTCGCCGTCTACGAAGCCGCTGTCGAAGAACACGAACGTCGCAAGGACGAATAAACACACTCGTCCTCGCTGGATGGTCGTGCCTATAATTCAAGCCAATCATGACCACAATCGTTCTTGCCCATCCCGACCAGCACTGCCCTCGCTTCCAGGTCTTCGGCGTTTACCACGGCCCGGACGACGGCTTCACCTTTGCCGCCGAAGAATTCGATGATCGGGAAAAGGCAGAACGGGTCGCCCGGAAGTTGATGGAAGACCTTGAGGCCGATCATTTCAGGCGGGCGATCCGGCCCGATTCCTAGCCAACTCGCTGGCCGAGATCGGCCTCGACCTTCGGCAGCACCACGATAAGGAACGTGGCAATCGGGCCGATGAATAGCGAGACGAGCCACCAGAGCAGGCCGCTTCGCCCCTTGGATTGGGCCAATCCGGCATTGATGAGCGTCAAGGTTCCCCAGCCGACGAAGTATTGAGCCTGTTCGGGCATAGCAGCATCTCCCTACTGGCTATTCGCTCGGGCCGTGGAAATCTTGGCTGCTCGCCCGCCCCGAACCTTTCCGTTGCTGGCGTGTCTTGCAAAACGGCGACCATTCTCAAACCACCGAGTCGCCACGGAGCCAAACCATGCGTACCATTCTCTCTCAATTCGCCTGAATAGGCGACACAGCCACCGCAAATGGCGAATTCGCCCAAGGCCACGAAGATCGGCTACAATGCCCCATGACAATCTTCTTCCTCCACGGCTGGCAATCGACACCGGGCGGTACGAAACCAAGAACCACGGCCATAAAGTCTTCAACCCCGCACCGCTCGACGACGATTGTGAATTGTAGCCGATTGATCCCCAGAGTGCGGCCATGAAGATCGTCTCGGATTTCCACGACTATTACGATGTCGTCCAGGCGTCCGGTCAGGACCAGTCATTGGTCTATTTGCGTACTAGGAAAGAGGTCGAACTGAACCGTGGCAATTATCCTTTTCCCCTCTTTGAAGGAACTGCTCGTTACGAATTCCGGCCTCGGGGCGTTCCTCTTGTGCAATTCGTGGTTGGGTTTTGTGGCAAGGTCTATCCGATCCTCCATTTGTCCTGCCAGCGGCGATCTGATCCCAAACCCATAACGGAATTCTGCTACACGCTGTCGGATGTGGATAACTTCGTTGAGAGCAATTTCAAGCGAGTTCAAGTCGAAACGTATCGCTCGAAACCTCGCCGGTGGAGATTTGCAGGCAACCAATGGCCCAGCAACCAACGACGAGAAAGGTTCCAAGAGTTCTTCGATGCCTTCGCTGCCAACCGATCCACCTTTGCCCGCATCTTTCTGGAAAATACCTGCCCGATCTTCGTAGCCTCATCTTGGTGGAGCGATGGCAAACGCAATCGGGAGTACAAGATCGTCTACAACGAGTGCCTGAAGGAACTCGACTTCTTCAAGGTGATCGACACCTATACCGCCTTCCAAGAACTTCAGATGTTCATGGGGGGAATGGCCCGGCCAAACAAGCCGATCCCGCAGATTCCCGACAAAGATATGGTGTCGATCAAGGGGTTCGATGAGTGGAGTTTTCGAAAGCCTCCCCAATCCGGCAAGTAAATGGCTTTTTTCAAAGTACCACCGGCATCAACCCTTCAATCCGGCCCAGTCCGAAAGAGTCTTTCTTGCTGACCTCGATCTGACCGGCTATATCGAAGCCACGGCACGGTTTCCTGCCCTTTCGCCAATCCTCGATCAGTCCTTGCCAGTTCCGAAATCTGTCCTCCCACTGGAATCCAAGACTGCCCCAATCTGTTTCACCTTGAGGAATTGGGATTGGCCTGTGCTTCACCACGATGCCCCTCGGTCACGCCAATACCACGGCAGTATATCCATCCGGCAAGACCTTTGTGGCGAACCGAGGCTGATATTCTTCGTACTGCCTTGCCATTTCATCGCATCCGGCGTGGCGGTAGGCCGCAATCAACGCCGCCTTGAATTCCGGGCTGTCCACGCCGCCCCAGCCGAAATGGTAGAAGAACGGTAACTCGGTGGACTTGAACCGCTGCAACGCCTCTGCCAAGCCGTACTGGCCGCTGAAACGAAGCCCCGGAAAATATTCGCCATGATGCATGGGCAAAGTCGGATCAACGATGACTCCATCTATCTCGACCCAGCCGTGTTCGATAGGCATACCACCGAGGACCGCCATTCCCTCCACATAATCGGCCTTGGCGTATTCCGGTACATTATGGACCACCCGAAACGCATTCAAGTAGCACTGCTTTGAAATGGATCGGACAAGTTTTCCGACCCGCTTTGATTCCGCAATATCTTTCATTTCAGTTCTCCGGTTTCTGGACAAGCTAATAGAGCAAGCCTCCGTGAAGAATCTGCGGTGAATCTGGAAAAAGATTTGGGACTGCTGGAACCGGGGCTTCGCCACGGAGATCGCAGCGGCCAGCTTGGATGTCGGCTTCGGGCATTTGGGACTGGCTGAGATTTGGTCATGGGCACTACCGGACAATCGGGCTTCGCAGCGGGTCATGGAGAAACTGGGGTTCAGGTACGAGCGGGATTTCGATTTCGCCGGGCTGGTGCATCGGTTCTACCGGGTGGTCGCTGGGGAGCGGAAGGGGTAGAATGAAAATCTTCTTCCTCCACGGCTGGCAATCGACACTGGGCGGCATCAAGCCGACCTGCCTCAAGGACCACGGCCACGAAGTCCTAAATATGACAGGCCGGGCACCCAAGCGGAGAAAGAGGCCAGAGAAGTCAAACGTGGGCTAGGGGCAGATCGAGACCCCACGCCCCCTTGGGAATATCGAATACACAAACCGGAAAAGAGGAAGGCAAGACAGTGACCGCCCACGACATTATGTTGAAGATTATCTCCGAAGTCACGGGCAAAAGCGTTGACGAAATTCAACGGACGTTTCATCCCGCCAATATGCCATCGATGGACGAAGAGTTGCCCGACGAAGAAGCAAGTTGGGTGCTTGGCGAGTTGCGGAAAGATTATGCACGGCCCGAGAAATGGGCCGTGATTGAAGGGCAGGAAGCCGAGTTGGAAATGAAACTCCGGTTGATGCGACAGCAATTCGCCCCCGATGATATTCACGGGCGACTATCCAGACTCGCAACATTGACCGAGGAACTTCGGGGCTTGGTCAACGATATCGACAAGGCGGCAACCCGAACAAAATGAGAAGCTCGGCAACGAGATAACGAGATGATGGCTGGCGGCAAGAGCAAATAGAGTTTCGAGATGGCGGCACCCAACGATATCGATGCTTATATTGTGCGATTCCCGACCGACGTGCAGGAGATACTCCGAAAGGTGCGAGAAACAATTCGCACCGCTGCACCGAAGGCGAAGGAGGTCATTAGTTACCAGATGCCCGCCTTCCGGCAGCACGGCATCCTCATCTATTTCGCCGCCTGGAAGAAGCACATCGGTCTGTATCCGCCGATCTCCGGCGATGTGGCGATTGAAAAGGCCGTGGCGAAGTATGCCGGTCCAAAGGGCAATCTTCAATTCCCGTTGGATGAGCCGATTCCGTACAATCTAATCAAACGCATCGTGAAGCTGCGAGTCAGACAGGACCGAGAAAAAGCCGATGCGAAACGAGACAAGCGGAAGAAGAAATAGCTGCACTCGGCAGGCTACGAATCAGGTGAGGGCAAGCCATGAGAACCGAAATCATAGAATCACCGATCCAGTTCCACCTTCACGGGGTGTCAGCCACCGTTCCCAACCACGGCTACGGCGAAGTTGGATTGCGGTTGATGGGCGAACTTTGGAAAGTCGTCAAGCAGACCGGCACAGCCACGACCGGCATCAACCATTGGGTGTACCTGCCGGATGAGCGAATGTTCACGGGTGTCGAGTTGCTGCCGAACACCCAGGTTCCGATCCGGTTGGAGCCACTTCGTTTCGAATTGCAGCGTTACCTAAAGCACGTCCATATTGGCCCATATCAAGCGTTACCGGAGAAGTGGGCGGCGTTGAAGGACGAGCTTGCCGCTCATGGCGAGACCATCGGTTCACCGTCGTTGGAAGTCTACGGGCACCACTGCGACGACTCTTCCAAGCTGGAAACAACGATTCTGATTGGGTTGCAGCGGACAGACGGTTGATGCCGATCATTGAGTGGCCTCCGAGGGACACGGGCACATACCCGATAGTGAATCGCTGCGACTACGCAAAGAACGAACATGAGCAACAACGTCTTCACCCCCGGCCCCACCCCAAACACTGTCCGATCAGCCGATGGAAAAGTCCTGACGGCACCGGACGGCTGGGTGCTGCTTCCACCCGGAGACGCCGCATTGACCCGCAGGGTAAAAGCTGCTGGGGATCATTGGGTCGTGCAAGAGAAGAAAGGCCGCAAGGTTTTTTCACGGGGCGTATCGACACCGGCAGCCACCATCGACAAGATTCGGGCCGAACTCGAAGCCGAACGATCCACCGACGGCTACGCCAAACGCAAGGATGCCGATGCCCGACGCCGGAATAAGGTCCAGGCCGAGTACGTCGAGGATTTCTACGGGGCGGTCGTGGCGTTCCTGGCTTTTCATCCTGTCTACGCCAACTTCGCCGGTAAGCTGGCCCGTGCGGTTGCTGACCACGCCACGCCGGTCGGCAGCGGCACCGTGGCCCGGACGAAACGAATCCCGGTCGAGCAGCGGGCCGAGGCCGCTGTGATTGCGTGGTTGCGGCACCAAACCACCGCCTACGACTCGATGAAGATCGCCCGGATCAAGGGCAAGCGGCGAGAAGTGCGGCGAATGCTCGCCCAACGATCCAAGGAGATGCTCGGGCGGTATCGCAGGGGAGAATCGGTCGGGGAGGAATGTCCGCTCAAGAAGGCGTTGGCGGGCGACAACTAACCCACTTTCTTCACTGGTGGAATCTTCCATGTGCCGTCAAGAATCGAGGGTGGCGTCTCCTTCGGCCAATAGAGCCGTAGCATGAGAATGAACTTGCCCTTGGGGGCGGGCAGCCAGTTGGATTCTTTTTCCGGGCCAGGGTTCTCCGCTTGTACGTAGAGATCGACCGAGCCATCAGCGTTCTCCTTGAACTTGTCTCGGCTGCTAAGTGTGTAGCGGTTGAGCGGGTTGTCCACGAAGAAGTATTCGCCGTCGTACATTGTCAACGACCAGAAAGCATCGGCGGGCGGCATCTGGCCCTTGTCGAAGTGCATGACGTACTTATTGCTCCCGTCGTAAGGCTTGCCTGCGGCGTCCGTCTCGGATGTCGGATAGACGGCATCTTGGGGCCGATTTGCACCCAAGCCGATGGCGGTGATGAATGCCCTTTGTAAGTAATCGGTGCCGTAAATTCCAGTCTTGGTTGAGAACATCCAGCCGTTCTCAACTGTTCCGCCGTTCTTGAAATGGGCCATGATCTTCTCGAAACCCAGTTTCGGCACATCCTTCAAGGCATTGCCGACCGCAGGATCGAGCTTGCCGGGGTCGAAAGCCTTGCCCGGTACGATGCCCAGTCGTGCCATCTTGGCAAGGATGGGTGCATCGGCTCTCGCTTGCGGATTGTCCTTCATCAAGGATGCCAGGAGATTAAAGTAGGCCGTTGAATCCAGCGAGTTGACTTGTTCACGCACCGGCTTTTTCATGTCGATGTTCGAATCGATCTTGCCCGTAGGCGGCGTGTACGGCTTTCCGTAAGAACTCAGCGGGACGATGGAAACCTCATCCTGCAACTTGTGGACTGCTGCGTAATCTTCTGGTGTGCCCGTGCAGTAAATCCGTCCCAGCAGCCACACGATGTCAGTGGGCGATTTGTACTCCGTCAAACCTGCCGGGAGTGGACCTTTCCATCCAGGGCCGGTGATGGCGTACTTCTGTGGCCCGGTGCCAGTGGTCCGCTTGCCGGGAACTTGAAATACGTCAGTCCAACCATCCAGCATCGGCATCAGATAATAGCGACCCTGAGCATCAGGAAGGTCCAGCACCCACGGTTCCCTGCCAACATCCATCCAGGCGGTCGTGTAAAGCGTATCGGCGTTTGGAGCCGTAACGTCACGGAAGGAGGCGTTTGGATACGACCGCATGCGAACCAACTGCCCCATTGGTGCCCTAGTGCCTTCCGGCTTTTCAACATTGGTCATCACCCGCCGAGTCATCTCCATCGTCACCAGCGGGTAGCCGTAGATGTAGGCTTCGATGCCGGTTTCTAATGCTTCCTTCGCTGTGACTGGACCTGACGGCTGCATGGGGACGACCGGAACTCGCCTCGGGCGACGAAGCAACTGGGCCGATCCGGTTGACATCACACTCAAGAAGGTTGCCGCCACCAGACCGACCACAAATAGCCTTCGACTCCAAATCTTCATCTCAACGGTCCTTTCACAGAATTACGGTGGGTTGATAAAGTGGGCTTTCGTTTGGGCCAATCCAAAGACCCGATCAGAAACTGCGAATCTGGGTAAAGCAGGCAGATGTTCCGCTTTCCGGAGTATCCGCAATAAAGCACGCCTGTTGTCTCACGAATTCTAGGCTCTTCCCTACCACTGGAAAAGGATGCGAAAAAAACTGGCTCTACGCCTTGATGGCAACCAGCAGCGAGGGTGGAAATCCTTCGTATGCCTGCTATGGGAAACTCGGCCCGGACTTCTTGGCGATCTGCTCGATGAGCTTTATCGCATCGTGATTCGCCTTGACCGCCGCTACTCTGCGAAGCGGGTGAGGAGGACCAGAGATGCCAATGCCAGCCCAATCCCGATAATCTCCCGGTAGGAGAGCCGCTCCTTGAAGAAGACCACGCCCAGGAATGTCAAGAACAGCACCATGCAGATCGAATACACGACACCCACCGATGCGAGCTTCATGCTCTTTATGACAAAAACCCATCCGAAGATTGTTGAAGAATAGACGACGAGTGCTATCGCAAACCACCTATTCCAGACGATTTGCTCTTCACCGCTGGCGAGCTTCAAGAAGTAGTCGGCCAATGCTCCAATGACACTAAGCAGCACTGCCACCATGACGGCCAGGATCGTCTTGTCCATCGAACACCTACGGGAAAATCGGCTCGGATTTCTTGGCAATCTTCGCAATGATCTTCTGCTCCCGCTCGTTCAGCGGCACCAAAGCTCCGGCCTGGGCCAAGTCCAACGCCATCCTGAATAATTCCCAATGACCGGGCGGAAACATGGCGGTCACGGGCAGATGCAGGGTGAATCGCAGGCCCAAGGCCGCCTGATCGATTTCGTCGAACGGTTCGTAGAACGTCTTGTTCCACCGCCGTTCTCCGCCACTGGACCACATTTGATGGGCCATCGCCTTCAATGCGATGATGCCCATCCCAGCTTTCTTCGCCCGCTTGTACACGGACGGGCCGAACTTGGTCTTGAACCAGATCGGGAAGCTCAACGGAAACAGGATGGAATCGAAATCAAAACGGTCCATTGCTGCGTGGGCCGCTTCCTGGCTGTGGGCAGAAAACCCGATGTAGCGAATCTTTCCCGCCTGCTTGGCTTTCAGGATCGTTTCCATCGCACCACCAGGGCCGAAAGCCTGCTCAACCTCCTCCACGTCGCTGAGGGCGTGTAGCTGGTAAAGATCGAAGTGGTCGGTCTTGAGCAACTTGAGGGACCGCTTGAGTTCGTTTGCCGCCCCAGCAGCATCCCGTTCCAGGGTCTTGCAGGCCAAGAAGCACTTCTCCCGGTAGGGCTTCAAGGCTGGCCCGAGACGCTCTTGGGCGTTGCCGTAGAATGGAGCCACGTCGAAGTAGTTGACGCCACGATCCACGGCCTCGGCCACGAAATTGGCCGTCTCCTTGGGCGTTACATCCTTCACGACCATGCCGCCGAAACCGATGATCGAAAGTTCCTGCTTAGTCCGTCCGTACTGTCGCTTTGGAACTGCCCGCTTTGGAAGTTTCCCTGCCGCCAGCCTTCCTTTGGCGGCGAGGTAGGCCGGATCGAGGCCCGATAAGGTTCCGGTGGTGGCTTTCATTTGGAAATCTCCCTGACCGTCAATTATACCGGCGTGGTGAAGTCCTTTGGTGGTGATCATGGAGGAGCCGCTGATCTGCTATAATGTCCCCCGTGAGATCAATTTGTGCGGCAAAAGGAGAAGCGGCATGGATCACAGTCGAAAAGCAAATCGTGAGGGCAACGAGAGAACCCTGCAATACAAGAGCCGCCAAGAGACCCTACTGGACGAAGAATTCACCGAGGACAAGCTGACGGAATTGCTGGCGTCCATTAGCCAACTTGACCAAACGCCTCCCGGAGCCGACAAGCTTCAACGGCGAACGAAGCTCTTTGGCGAGTGCAAGCGGATCGAAGGCGAAACCTCGGGCCAGTTCTACGCTCGGTTGCGAAATTGGTTTGACCGAGAAATACCGCAGACGAAATCGCCGCTCCACGCTCCGAGGCAGGTGGGCGAGTAGTTTCGGCGTCTTTCCGCCTTCCCGGATCAGACGCCTTCGTATGCTCGCTGCAAAGTGGCGATATCGAGCTTCTTCATTCCAAGCATGGCCGTGAATGCCCGTTGTGCGGCGGCGGTATCAACCCCAAGTTTCACAGCCAGCTTGATCCTCGCTTCGATCCGAGCCTGCTACTCGACGATTGCCTTGAATGGTGGAACTTCCGTATAGATCGGGTTGCGTGGAATAGGCGTGGCGAGCTACCACTTTGTTGCACTCGATTTCATCAGCCATCACGGATGGCAGTCAGGGGCGTCCTCGGTCGGGACGGCCACAACCCGTCCCGAAATCGCTTTGGCAAAGGATCGTTTTCGCCCGTTCGACCAATACTCTGGCACACCGAACTCGAAGAAATGGCCGTCGTCGTCATGCCCGATCTCTGGCTCAATACGCCAGCCCTCCAGAGAAGCTCATCGCATCCCGATATGCGGTACAGCCCTGGTGCGGGCAACATGTATAAAGTCTCATTTTCAATTCTCCTGTGATTGGTACTTGTTCAATGCAGAAACGACCGTCCTGGCATTCTCTTCACCCAAGACCCAAATCGCTGCCGTACCGTCGCCGCTGACGATCTTGAATCCACCATGCCCGCCCGCCTCGGTAGAAAACGGCCCCTCGATCCTCGTCGGCACTGGCCTGCTCCGTATCTGCTCGTATCCCGCCGCCTCAAGGGCCTTGACTGTCTTCTCACGGTGCCAGACGAAGAAGCGAAACCCCCGGTCATCCTCCGTGGCCTTGCAGTAGCCCGTTCGCATTGCCAATGGCGTCGGACAATACTCCTTGTAGTTCCGCTCACGCAGGCCGATTTCCACGAGCCTTTGACCCATTTTGATACAACTGACACCGAACATCTCCCCGAGTCGGGTGATCGTCACGTACTCAAACAACTCATGCATGCTGGTTCTCTGGTTTCTACTTTCACGTTTGGCTTGGGGCTGTTCTTCACTGAGATAACATAGTGTGGTCCCGGCAATCCTTCGTCTTACATTCTTGATCGTTCGTCGTTATCCTCGCCGCACGCAAGTCCTTTCAGTTTATCGCCAAGAAGAAGCAGTTCAATATGAAAACGTACAATCAGCAACTCGTCATCCGAATTACCCAACGATGGGCACAGCGACGATCACTGATTTATAGAATTCAACGCAATTCAATCCACACCAGACGCCACGCCAAAAGCTAGGCTTGGAGTTTCACCACCTTTTTCAGACAACGCTTTTCCATGAGCGTCGTGTTCAAGTGGCCGGTCTTTGTCCGCTTCGAATTACCAGATATTTCCAAAAAAGAAGATTGAAACGACCTCCCAAATACTATATATATATATGAGTGCCAGGAACCATCGAGTAAGCAATCCAACGAAAGCCCGCTGGCTCGATTGTTCCTGGCCGAACATAGAAAACTCAGCGGGCTTTCTCTTTGGTAATCGTGGCAATCAGGAAACCGGAATACGCCAAATTCAACAAACTCATCGACAAGTACGATTTCGCCCAACTGCGGGACAACGGCTCATTCTCCCGACCGAACCACGACCGCTGGCTGAGAGCAATGGCGGCAAGCCCCGGCGAGCGATGGAAAACCTGTTCCGGCCTCAACAACTCCCTCCTCCAAGCCCACGAGCAGAATAAGGCGACAGTCTACACCGTTCCCGCACAACCCAACCGGCACGGCAAAGGTATGTGGGGGATCGATGTAGACTGCCACAACGCCGGAACCATCGAAGGGGCGAGAAAAGCGGCGGAGATGCTGGCCTACTACCTTCCCGGCATCTACACGGAAGGAAGTACGCACGGCAAAGGCGTGCATGGCTACGTCGTCATCGATTACCAGGACCACGGCCCAGAGGATACGCCGTACATCAAGGAAACCTATTCCGGGTTCATCAAGACCCTCGACCGGAAGGCGAGACAAATCGGCATCGATATCGAACTAATCGAACCCAAAGGACTGCCGGTGAACGTCGTAAGGACACCGAACGGGTCGCTCAACGTCACGGCCAGCAAGCAGGGCGTCCTCATCAAAGCCCCTCGGGATATCGAATCAGCCGTCGAAACGTGCATTTATACAATCGAGCAACTTGAGGAACTCACCGGCGAGATCGCAGCGACAATACCCGAGGAGAAAAAAAAGGAAGGGAAGAACGGGGGCGGGAACGGAGGGGCCGGAAGCAACGCCATGTTCAGTCAGGATCACTTTGACCGAGTAATTCCGCTCGCCCGGCAACTTCACTACGCCAATAACCTCAAGCATGTCGTGCTTGCCAACCGGGTGAAGATCGCCGTCGAGGATATTGCCGCATTCCTGCTGATCCTGATCTTCTGCAAGGAACACCCCCGCAAGGAACACGCTAACGGTGCCTTACCATGCACACGATTGCGAAAGCTGTGGGCCTTCATGCAAGAGGCGGGAATAATCTGCCGGGCCTACGACCCAAAGAGGATCGCTTTCATCCGCAATCTCTTGGCCGATTATCAGTTCCTTGAGTTTCGGCGTGCGACCTACGGACCCGGTAGGGCAATGTGCTGGGGAATAACCGATGAGTGTCACGAAGTATTGATAGAATTGGTAATCAAAACTCCTACTCAGGAGGAGCAAGTTTCGGCACTCCCCGTCAAGATCAAGGGAATTAGACCTGTCTCACTCTGGACATACCGACCCACGACCGAGAATTATGCCCATTTAACGGAATTGGGCCTGCTGTCAAGCATGGAACTGGTCACTGCGGCGTAGTGGCGATCGATCCCTTCCGAGCATTCGTGATTGGCATTTTGTGGAAATTATCGTAATTCCTTGGCCTATGTGGGGCCGCTGCGTCTTGTAGGAAGGGGCGTGGTACGACGGAGGGCATCCCGAGTGCGAGCTATCATCCAGGGGTCATCACCGCTCGTGGTTTGAATTCCCCATGCGATCCCCCGCAAACCGCAGGATTTCACTCGGCACCTCGGCAATGCTGCCCAGCACCTTCCGGGCTTTGCGGAAGTCCCCATCCTTCGTCCACTCGCTCAACACGATCAGGCATTGCGGGCCAGCCGCCGTTGCCGCCGCCAGCCCTCGCTCGGAATCCTCGACCACGATGCACTTCTTTGGCCGTAGCTGGTGCCGGGCCAGGGCCGTCAGGTATGGCTCGGGATGCGGCTTGGAGTGCTTGTAGTCCCCGTGGGCGATTACGAAATCGAGATACTTCGCCAGTCCCGTCCTCGCATGGGCGATCTCGAAGTGCTGGCGATGGGTGCTTGTGACCACGCCCATCCGCACTTGGCCGTGCAAGGCCCGCAGGACTTCTTCCGCCCCGTCGATAAGGCAAGGCTCCGTTCGCAGGAACTCGGTGTAAATCCGGTCACGCTTGGCCCGGAGGCGGGCGATGTCGTCGGCGGGAACGCCTTGCTCCGCAGCCAGCAAGAACGTGCTTTCGCCCCGCTTGAGGGAAATCTCCTTGAACTGCTCGGGCGTCAGTTCCACGCCGACCTCGGCCAAGACCATCTGCGTGGCCCGGAAGTACAGTCCTTCCGTGTCCACCAGCACACCGTCGTTGTCCCAGAGGATCGTGAGCATGGTAACTACAAGGGGAGGCGGTTCCAAAAGGCTCTATTCCTCTGTCTGCTTTTCCAAGATGGGCACGACGACCTGAACCAGCGTGCCGGAATCCGGCTTGCTTTCGATGGTCAGCCGACCGCCAAGCAATCGCACCCTTTGACGAATGCCCTCAACGCCAAAGTGTCCCTCTTTGGTTGAATCCGGGTCGAACCCAGTCCCCCAATCTTGCACTTCCAGCCGCACGTCCTGCCCCTCCTGGGCCAAAGTGACCTTCACCTTTTTGCTTTCGCTGTGCTTGCAGGCGTTGGTCAACGCTTCCTGGGCGATGCGATAAAGGGCGTTCTCCAAGATAGACGGCAGCCGTTTGAATTGCACGTCGCTATCGAACTTGATCTGCGGCCCTCCATGTCGGCGTTGTTCGTGGACCAAGTGCGAGATCGCCATCTCAAGTCCATTCTCATCAATGACGGGCGGGCGTACTTCGCTGATGAGGCGACGTGATTCAGCGTGGGCCTGACGAACAAGCCCGACCGCTATATCATAGGCTTTCTTGCCTTCTTCCGGCGAGTTCTCTTTCAGGGAATCGTAAGCCTGAAATTGCATTCCCGCAGCGGCAAGGTACTGGGCCAGCCCGTCGTGAATCTCGTAGGATATGATTTGCCGTTCGTGGTCGCTGGCTTGGAGCATTGTCCAAAGCGATTGCGTCCGTTCATGGACCAACTCCTCCAAATGATCTCGGTGCTGCCGCAACTCGGCCTGCATCCGATTCCGTTTGATAAGGGTCCACATGCCCGACATCAGCAGCGACAGTTGGCGAACGTCGGATTCGTTGTAATCTGCCTCCTTGTTCCCTACGCCCGCCACGATCACGATGCGTCCCTCGTCGATGATGGGAACATTCATGTGACGGCGTAGCCCGATATGTCCCTCGGGAACCCCTTTCTTCCAGGGGTTGGGGGCAGAGTAGTCATTCGTGACGATAGGTTTCCGTTGCCGAACGGCCTCGCCCCATAGGCCCGTGGTTACGACAGGATAGACAAGTGGCTTATCGGTAACTGCACATTCAGCCATTACCTCGCTTGACCAGGAATGCATTGTGAGAACCGTTTCGTCCTCGTTCATGAAGGCGACGTAGCCAATCTTGCTTTCGGTGAGTGCGACGGCCTGATCCAACGCAAAATCCGTGATTTCTTTCAGGGATGCCTCGGTCATGTGGCTCAGTTGCAGCACGGCTTCCAGCCGTGCCTCATTGAGCCGGGTCTCCTCAACTCGCAGTTCCAATTCGTCGTGGGCCTTCTGCAACGCCTCTTCTGCCCGCTTACGTCTCGTGATGTCCAATACCTGGGTGATGAAATAGCTCGGCTTGCCTTCGGTATCGCAGATCAGGGTGGCACTTACTTCGCCCCAACGGACCTGACCATCTTTGTGCAGATAACGTTTCTCGAACCGCAGAATGCGAGGCCCGGATGTCAATGCTTGATGGATTGCAACAGACGTAGCTTCCCAATCCTCTGAATGCGTAATTGATTGGATGGTCTTGCCGAGCAGTTCCGACTCCGTGTACCCAAGAAAATCATGGAAGGCTTGATTGGCGTGGACGTAACGGCCATCCGGCGTAGCTACGACCGTGCCAACGGCAGATTCGTCAAAGAGAATGCGAAACCGCTCTCCGCTCTCCCGCAACGCCTCTTCGGCCCGTCTCGCTTCGGTAACGTCGGACACGATAGACACAAAGCCGATAACTTGCCCCTGCGGATTCCGCTTATAGTTCCAATCGACCCGAACATCGAAAACCTCACCATCCTTCCTGATGTTCTTGGCGAAATAGGGAGTCGGGGTCGGTTGTTCTGCGACAAGATGCTCCAAGTACGTGGGCAATGAATTCCTGGTCGGTCCAGGCTCAATTCGGTCCCAAGCATAGGTTCCCACCAACTCGTCTGCCGTGTAGCCCGTGATCGCCTCTTGCGATGGATTGACGAAGGTGATTCGGCCCTTGGTGTCAAGTTCGTGAACGCCAAGGGGAGCGATTTGAAGAATGGCGGCTGCCGATTGATTCTTCTGCAACGCTTTCTCCAATGCGGCAACTTGCCGTCGCAACTCCTCGTTCTCCGAATTAAGCTCGTTGATTCTGTCCTGGTCCTTCATGGCCGACCTTTCCAGTGGCTTTCGCATATCGCAGTCCCTAGTGGGTATTGTACAATAATCGTGTAGACCTCGGGAGATCAGCCATGCCGCACATTTGCCTCTGGTGGGGCGGCTACTTCATCGACAATCCGATCCGCCGACTTTTTCACAACCCGGAGAAGATCGTTGGTCCCTACGTCGGGCCGGGCATGACCGTGATGGACGTGGGCTGTGGTATGGGCTTCTGCTCGATTGCGATGGCGAAGATCGTCGGGGACAGCGGCCAAGTCATCGCCGTCGATCTCCAGCAAGAAATGCTCGACGTGCAGCGGAAGCGGGCAACGGTGGCCGGTGTCGCAAATCGAATCCGACTCCATAAGTGCGAACAGAACCGCCTCGGCTTCGATGCCCAAGCCGACTTCGCCCTGGCCTTTATGATGGTCCATGAAGTGCCGGATCAACGGCGGGTGCCGGTCGAAATCCAGGCGTGGCTCAGGCCGGGTGGAGAACTACTCGTGGCCGAGCCGAGAATTCATGTTCCCGGCAGGGCGTTCATGCAAACCGTGGCCCTGGCGGGTGAGGTCGGGTTGAAGGTGGTCGAGGAGCCGAGGGTTTTCGGATGCCGGGCGGTGGAGTTCGAGAGGGCATGTCCCATTCAAGACGACCATTGAATCCCGAGGCGAACTTTCTTGGTCTCCTGATCCCGTTGAATCCACTGCACTCGGCCTGGGGTTGGGTACTCGGAGTGGAGAACGGTCAACTGATCGCCAACTTGCACTGTCACGGAATCGTCCATTTCAATCATTACACCAATTCCGCCAAAGGACTCGTTGAAAATCGTGGCACTCTTCTGTTCATCCCCGACGATCACCGACGTTTCGGGCGTATCTGGCGGGAATCGAGTCCAATTACGGCCTTGCGAGAAAGTCATGGGTTCGGCTGGCAAATCTGGTTGGCTGTTCATAATGGCGGTTGGTTGTTCATGATGGTCGTCGAGACAAATGATGCGATTCAGACTGGGCTTGGTTCTCTTGCCACCCACGGTTCGATTGTCCCGGCCAGCTTCTTGGGGTCGATGGGCTTACCGATATAATCATTGCAGCCAGCATCGATGCACTTTTGGCGGTCCCCGGTCATGGCGTGGGCGGTCAAGGCAATGATCGGCCCCTTGTAACCAGTGCTTCGTAGTTTCTGCGTGGCCTCGTAGCCGTCCATGACCGGCATCTGCATGTCCATGAGAATCACGTCGAATGGACTTCCCGCCTGCTGTGCGGCCAAAGCGAGATTCAAGGCGATTTGCCCATTTTCCGCCAGTTCCACTTCGGCCCCTGCCTTGCGGAGTAAGAAAGCAATCAATCGCTGATTGTCTGGCCCATCCTCGGCCAGAAGGATACGGCAGGTGAGTTTTTGCTGGGTATTGCCCACCGTCTCCCTTGTGGTCACTGCTTTGCACGGTTCTTGGACGATCTTTAGCCCATCCAGGTGGCCAGTCCGCAATACTGAGGCTGAACGTGCTGCCTTGGCCGGGGCTGCTCCGAACGACAATATCGCCACCGAGCATCTCGGCCATCCGTTTGCTGATTGCCAAACCCAGGCCGGTGCCACCAAAACGGCGACGGGCCGAACCATCCACCTGGGAAAATGGCTGGAACAGCATGGCGATTTGATCCTCCGACATGCCGATGCCCGTATCGATCACGTCGAACATCAACTTGCCCTTATTATCGGAATTCGCTCGCTAACCGCATGACGACTCGGACGCTGCCGACTTCGGTGAACTTGACGGCATTGCCAATGAGGTTCACCAGGATTTGCCGCAGACGGATCGGATCGGTCGTGATCGTCTCCGGAACGTCTCCCCGGACCTCAAGCGTCAGCGGCAGTCCCTTTGCATCTGCCCGCACCTTCATCAACGAAATGACTTCGGAGGCAATATGGCTGGGCGAGCATTGTTGGAGATCGATAGTACATTTTTCCGCCTCGATCTTCGAGAGATCGAGAATGTCGTTGATTATCGTTAGAAGGTGTTCGCCGTTGCGTTTGATGATCTGTGCCGATTCGACGGATTCCTCGGATAGACAGTCATCCAGAAGAACATCGGTAAATCCCAAAATCGCCGTCATTGGGGTGCGAATCTCATGGCTCATGTTCGCCAGGAATTCGCTCTTGGCCCGATTAGCAGATTCGGCCTTCTGGCGGGCTTCTTCAAGTTTCTGATTGGCTTGCTGTAACGACTCCGACTGCTGCTTGAGGGACTGCTCGGCGTTGATTCTCTTGGTGATGTCTACGCAGAAGCCAATGGTCCGGTCTTTCTGTACCTGCACGGCGTCAACTGACATAAAGAACCGTGAACCATCCTTCCGGACGAAGCAGAACTCGCCCCTGACCGCAGAACTGGTTTGCGTCGATTCGTGGTGTATCGCCATTGCGGACGGTAAATCCTCGGGGGCAACAATGTCGGGAATACCCAACTGTGTCAGTTCATCTTCCGAGTAACCGAGAAGACGACAACCGACTGCATTGACCTCCACAAATCGCCCGGTCGAATCCGCCACGAACACGCCGGTCGGTGAATTATCGATGTAGGTACGGTACTTCTCCTCGCTGGCTCGTAACATTTCCTCGGAACGCAAGCGTTCGGTAACGTCTTCCGTCACCCCCACGAAACCAGCCGGATTGCCTTGTCTGTCCTTGACCAAGGAACCAGCGGTGTGGTGCCATCGCCAGCTTCCATCCTTGTGGCGAATACGGTACGTGCCGTGCTGCGGCTCCCTCGTGGCGAGGCACCGCTTCATGGCATCCTGGCATATTGGTAGGTCTTCGGGATGGATGAATGGAGCGAAACTCCGCCCCTCGACCTCCGAAACACCATGCCCGAGTAGGCGAGTCCAAACCGGAGAAACGAAGGTAAGCACACCGTCCAGGGACATTGTGTAAATGCTCTCCGCAGCGTTATTGATGATATTGGTCAGCCTCTCCTCGTTCGTCCGGAGCAATTCATCTGCACGTTTGCGGTCGGTGATTTCGTGAGCAATGGCAGACGCACCGATAATTTTCCCCTCGTGGTTCTTGATGGGTGAAAGCGTCAGAGAGACATCGACCAGAGTTCCGTCCTTACGACGACGAACGGTATCGTATTGTTCCACACTTCCGCCATTCCAGTTTCAAAAGGTGTGACTTAATTTCGTCGGATCGGTCAGAGGCGTGAGATTCGAGATTGGCTGCCCGATCATTTCAGCCGCCGTGTATCCATAAAGACGTTCCGCACCTGGGTTCCATGAGGTAACGATACCATCAAGAGTCTTTCCAATGATCGCATCTTGCGATGAGTTTACGATGGCCGAGAAATGTGCCAACCGCTTCTCGGCCTCTTTCCGCTCACTTATATCACGGGCGAACGCACAGGTGTATTCCTTCCCAGCGAAAGTCATATAGCTGACGCTGATCTCCACAGGAAAGACCCGACCCGTTTTCGTTCGGAGAACGCTCTCAATGACGAAAGCTCCTGCGATTCGAATTCTGCCCCAGTCGGATTCCCAGTTTTCTCGTGCCATCCTGAGATCGATGTCGAATACTGTCATCGCTTGGAGTTCGTCCCAGAACACTCAAGAGTGCGACAGGCTTTCTGGTTGGCAAAGACGATCCTCCCCTCGGGATCGACCCAAAGGATGATGTCGTTCGCTTGTTGGATGCAGAAGTTGGCTCGATCCAGTGCCTCCTCCTGCCGCTTGCGGTCGGTTATGTCCTCCACGACTTCGATAAATCCGTCAGGACGGCCATCCGAACCATAAAACGGAAAGGCTTGAATTCTAAGATCACAAGGCATCCCATGATTCCAAACCCCGGTGATTTGCACTTCCTCAGACTCGCCCGTTTCCATCGCTCGGGTGCCAGGGCAGTGGGGGCACACTGCTTCTCGCTTCTCAAATAAGCGAAAACATTCTTGGCCGAGGCATTCGTTACCAGGACTGCCGACCATCTTTTTATGGACGCCGTTGGCGGCCACAATCCGGTGTTGCCGGTCGATGAGGGTGATGCCGAGGCCAATGTTGTCCACTAAAGTACGATAATGAACTTCGCTTTCCCGTAAGTGAGCCTCTGCCACTTTACGGGTCGTCACGTCCAGGCACGACGCCACCATTCCGATGGGCTGACCTCGATCATTGCGGGTCAGGCTTCCCAAGACCTCGGCATCGAATGTGGACCCGTCTTTACGTTTGGCAACCAGTTCTACGACGTTCTCGCCGCTCGCTTGAACCTTCGCTACGCAGGCAAGTAGTTCGTGGGCGTCATTCCAGAATTCGACCGCAGGCCGATTCAGCACATCGCTCTCCCTCTCGTACCCCCACGCCTTCAATGCCGCTGGATTTGCATAGGTAAGTGTGCCCGCAAGGTCCATCATCACCATCGGGCTGATGGAAGATGCAATGGCGTGTTCCTTGACGACAAGGCGATCCAAAAGTTGCTTACGGCCCTTGCTCTCGATACATTCCCAACCGCTCTGCCGCCGAACAATGGCATAGTCGTAGGCATTGACGGCTTGAATGAACTCGGATGCCGAACATTTCGCCAGGGGGTAGGAACACAGGGCGATGATCTTCTGGGCAGGGAGCGACGACTGGACTTTTTCCTCGTAAGCTAGGAAGTCGGCCCAATGGTCATCTGGCAAACAGGCGGCATCACCCGTCGCCCTCAACCCGGCATAGCCTCTGCCGACAGCGATTTCTGCTTTCTTGCCCCACGCAGCGAGGACGGCATCCATAGAGCCGTCAAGGCGATACCACTCGTCGTCTGGAATGATCTCCATCTGGCCGGTCGTCAGATAATGATCGAGTTCTGGAACGGCAGCCCGGAGGAAATCTCTCGCCTCTGCGACAGACAGTGGATCGGAAGTAATCCAGACGCAGGATTCGTTGGCCGCAAGTCCTTCCTTGAAGTAGGGAATAAGGACTTCCAGCAAGTCGTCTTTCGTCTCGTAGAACTGGCAGAGATGCGTTCCCCAGGGAACCCGATCCGGCATTACCAGCCCTGTCTTTGTCAATCGTTCCATCGCCTTCTCTTGCTGCCTCAATCAAGTTGCATCCGCAAACGCCATTGATCTAAAGTCAGATGCCCGTCATGTACAAACGAGATTTTGGTTCATCTTGCTTTCAATGCGGACGAGGATTGCGAAAACCGTCGCCCCCGTGTCAAAACAACAAAGGCACCGCCGAGGTCTTCTCTTCCCAATCAAGAAGAGAGCGACTTCAACTGTGCCTTCAACCGACAGGCCCAAATCCCGCCCATTAAGACATCCGGCACCCAACGGGTCCGTTTTCTCGGGCTTTTCGCCCAAAATGTGTTCAGGCAAGTGTAGCTCGCATATTCGGCATGAGCGGAAAGTCCAAGATCGTGCCTCACAGGCGGCAAAATCGGGCGGTTCGTCACGCCGCCACCCCAGGTGGTTGCCAGAAGGATATGGCCGAGACCGGGAATCGGTCGCCAGGACGATTGGCCGAGGCGAAATCGTCGGCCCAATAAGGCGGAAACCGCAAAGAGGCACTATCGGCACCACTTGCCGGGTTTCGCTTGGCCTTCTCCCCTCCAATGGCTTCGGGTATGCTGTTTGTCGGGCAATGGCATCCCGACTTTGGACGCCCACCCTTCGTTAAATCACTCGTTCTTGAGGTCGGCAGATGGAAGATCACGGCAAAACCAGGGAGCAACTCGTCCGGGAACTGACAGAGCTACGCCATGCCATCGACCGCAAGAAGGCCGGGGAAACCTTGCATGAGAGCGAAGAGGATTATCGCAGGCTAACAGAGCTTTTGCCGGATGCCATTTTTATCGTGAACGGGGATCGTATTGTCGCCGTAAACTCTGCCGGATTACGGCTGCTGGGGGCCAGCCATGTCGATCAAATCGTCGGGCGACCCGTCCTCGATTTCATCCATCCGGAAGATCAGGTCGCCATCAAGAGTCGCATGCAGTCAACGTATGAAAGCCAACGGCTCGCTCAATGGATGGAACAGCGTGCGGTTCGTTTGGACGGCAGCGTGCTAGACATCGAGGCCATCGCAGTGCCATTCGTTCATCATGGTTGCCTAACCAGCCAAGTCATCGTGCGGGACATTACCGCCCGCAAGAAGACCGAGGAAGCATTACAGACGAGCGAGCAGCGACAAGAGGCCATTCTGGACACGATCCCCGACCCCGCTTGGCTCAAAGACAAAGAAGAACGCTTTCTCGCCGTCAACACTGCTTGGTGCCGTTTCTCTGGCATCAAATCCAATGATGCATTGGGGAAAACGGTCTTCGAGGTTTTTCCAACGGAAATCGCACATAAGCTGTCGGAAGAAGATCGTGACATTGTGCAATCGTGTCTTCCATTGCAACTGGAACAACTGCTGCCAGACAAGGATGGCCGCAAAATCTGGTTTGACACGATCAGGAACCCCCTGTTCGATGACCACGGAAACGTGGTGGGAACTACTGGAATTGCCCGTGATATCACCGACCGCAAACGGACGGAACAGGAGCGGCAGATTGCGATTGAGTTCCTTCGCCTTGTCAATGAAAACGCCGGGCTGCACGATTTGATCCAGAAGGCAACCAATTTCCTTCAGGAGCAGTCCGGTTGTGAAGCTATTGGAATCCGCCTGCGAGAAGGCGACGACTATCCCTACTTTGAAACCCGTGGATTTCCCGCCGAGTTCGTCGAGGCCGAGAACTCCTTGTGCGTTCGCAGTGAGAACGGTGAACCACTGCACGATGGCGACGGCAACCCCATGCTTGAATGTATGTGTGGCAACGTGATCTGCGGTCGGTTTGATCTCTCGAAAGGATTTTTCACTCCTAAAGGGAGTTTCTGGACGAACAGCACAACTGAACTTCTGGCTAATATGACGGAGGCTGACCGTGAAACCCGCACCCGGAAACGTTGCAGCGGCGAGGGTTACGAATCCATTGCCTTGATCTGCCTGCACAGCGGAAATGAACCGCTGGGACTTCTCCAATTAAACGACCACCGAAAGGGCTTGTTCACCGCTGAGACAATCGCCTTCTGGGAAAGGCTTGCGGGATACCTTGCCGTAGCGGTGGCAAAATCCCGCACGGAGAACAGTCTGCGTGAGAGCGAGGCGAGACTGCGAGAGGCCCAGAAAGTCGCATGTCTCGGATTCTACGTTGTTGACATTCCCCAAGGACATTGGACCAGTTCAGAAGTCCTCGACCGGGTTTTCGATATTCCATCAGATTACGCTAGGACCATCGAGGGATGGGGCAATATTGTGCATCCGGATGAACGCCAATCGATGTTGGACTACTTCCGGACCGAGGTTCTTGGAAATCACAAACCCTTTGACCGTGAGTACCGAATCGTCCGCTACGGCGATCACCAAGTTCGATGGGTTCACGGACTTGGAAGACTTGAGTTCGATACAATGGGGCATCCGATTGGGATGTTAGGCACGATCCAAGACATCACCGAGCGTAAGCACGCAGAGGAAGCCCTGCGGGCCAGTGAGGAACGATTTCGAGTCACGTTCGAGGAGGCCCCGGTGGGAATGGTGATCTGCGTGGGCGATGGCGTTATCGTCAAGGCCAATCGTGCCATGTGCCGCATGAGCGGCTATAGCGAGGAGGAATTGGTTGGGCGGCATGTCCGTGACCTTGCCCATCCCGAAGACAGGGAACTTAGCGGCCCCCTTGTCGAGAAACTCCTCGGTGGGGAGATTCCCAGTTTCTCAGTGGAGAAACGATATATTCGGAAGGACGGCCAACCTTTTTTCGCTCATGCGATGACCGCTGCGGCCCGTGGCCCGGAAGGGAAAATCGCTTTTGGCCTGGGTGTCGTGCAGGACATCACTGACCGAAAACGTGCCGAGCAAGAGAAACTGGAAATGGAGCGTCGTCTCCTCCACGCCCAGAAACTCGAAAGCCTCGGCGTTTTGGCCGGTGGAATCGCCCACGATTTCAATAATATCCTGGCCGGGATCATGGGCTACGCCGATCTGGTCAAGGTGCAACTGCCAGCGTCCGAACCGGCACGCAAAGACATTGACATCATTAAGAAGGCCGTCGAACGTGCGGCCCACCTAACCCGGCAAATGCTCGCCTACTCGGGCAAGGGCAAGTTTATCGTCGAGCCGGTAAGTCTGTCGCAAATCGTCAAGGATATGCGAGCGATGATGGAGATGTCGATCTCCAAGAAGGCCACGATGAACTGCAAACTGGCCCCCGATCTTCCGATGATCGAAGCGGACGCTTCCCAAATCCATCAAATCATCCTCAATCTCGTCATCAACGCCTCAGAGGCTTTCGGTGAAGCCAGCGGTGTAATAACGATCTCCACGGATACCATTCATTACAATGCCCCGGATTTTTCCGTCCTCGGCGGCGATGATCTGCAAGAAGGACACTATGTTCGCCTGGAAGTGTCCGACACGGGCTGCGGCATGGACGAGCAAACGCTGGCGAAGATTTTCGATCCTTTCTTCACCACGAAATTCACGGGCCGGGGCTTGGGCTTGGCGGCAGTCCACGGCATTTTACGAGGGCATAAGGGGGGCATCCGAGTCACCAGCAAGCCCGGCCAAGGGACCACTTTTCAAGTATTGTTCCCTGTCATTGAATCGCCCGCACCTGTCTCGGCTGCTGAATCCGGCCCGGCCAAGCCTTGGCGTGGCACCGGAACCGTTCTGGTTGTGGATGACGAGGAGATCGTCCGCAATCTAGCGAAGAAGATGGTCGAGATCGCCGGGTTCTCCGTACTGACGGCCAATGATGGCGAAGAAGCTGTTCGCTTGTACCGTGAACACCAGAACGAGATTGCTTGCGTTCTTCTTGACCTGACCATGCCGAAGATGAACGGCGAAGAAACCTTCCGAGCGATTCGCCAAATATCCCCAGGTGTCCGTGTGATCCTTTCCAGTGGCTACAGCGAAGAAACTGCGACCGGACGGTTCTCTGGCTTGGGGTTGGCGGGTTTCATCCAGAAGCCCTATCAACTTGATACGATGATAACTACGCTTCGGGAGGCCGTGGGCGACGATGAGGCGAAGATTCATCCGGCTTGAGGACGGGGCAAGAAGGCCGTATCGCCCTCTTCGTACCGATCATGTCAGCCGCATGGTTCTCAGACGTAGGGCATTACTCACCACCGACACAGAACTGAAACTCATGGCGGCAGCGGCAATCATCGGGTTGAGCAGCAGATGCGTGGAAAGCGGATACAAGACGCCCGCCGCAATCGGTATCCCGAGGGCATTGTAGATCAAGGCAAAGAAGAGATTCTGACGAATATTCCGCATCGTCTGGCGACTGAGCTTGACCGCCTTCACGATGCCACGCAAGTCGCCCTTGACCAACGTGACGCCCGCCGCTTCAATCGCTACGTCGGTTCCCGTCCCCATTGCAATTCCGACATCGGCTACAGCCAAGGCGGGGGCATCGTTGATACCGTCGCCCGCCATCACGACTTTTCTCCCCTCGGCTCGTAGCTTCTTGATCCATTCTTGCTTGTCTTCTGGACGCACGTTTGCCCTAAACTCATCAATCGCCAGCGTACTTGCGACCTTCTTGGCTGTAATCTCATTGTCCCCGGTGAGCATGATGATTCGCATCCCCAGGCCATGCAAAGAACGCACCGCCTCTTGCGTCGAGGACTTGATCGGATCGGAAACAGCGACGAGACCGGCGACCTGTTGATCCACAGCGACATATATTACGGTGCGACCTTGTTGTTCCAACTCGTTGGCTCGGTCATCCAGTAGGGCAAGGTTTTGAACACTACGTTCCACGAGAAACGGCCGATTCCCGATCAGGACATTTCTTTCCCCGACTTTGCCCTGCACGCCGCCTCCTGTCACGGAGTCGAACTCTTCCACGGTCGGGAGGGTAAGACCCCGCTCACTGGCCCCTGCGATGATAGCGTGTGCCACGGGATGTTCGCTGTTCTGTTCGACACTGGCGGCAAGCACGAGAATCTCGTCCTTCGAGTAAGGTTGAACGGAAAACCATTCCGTCAGTTTCGGTCGGCCTTCGGTCAGGGTGCCGGTCTTATCGACCACGACTGTATCGATCTTTTCCAGAGTTTCCAACACTTCGGCGTTTTTGATAAGAACACCGTCCTTCGCTCCTCGGCCAATGCCGACCATGATCGACATCGGCGTGGCGAGGCCCAATGCACACGGACAGGCGATAATCAGCACGGCCACCGCATTTACGAAGGCCCAAGCCAACGCTGGCTGTTCCGGTGCGGCAATCGCCCATACCAGGAACGTGAGGACAGCAATCACCACGACGGCAGGCACGAAATACCCAGCCACGGTGTCAGCGACTTTCTGGATCGGGGCACGACTCCGCTGGGCATCGGCCACCATGTTCACGATTTGAGCAAGCACGGTGTCCTGGCCCACCTTCTCGGCCACCATCAAGAATGAGCCTGTTTGATTGAGGGTTCCACCGATTACGGGATCGCCTTTCTGCTTTACTGTCGGTATCGGTTCGCCCGTAATCATCGACTCATCGACCGCACTCCTGCCTTCCGTAAGTTTGCCGTCCACCGGGATTTTCTCCCCTGGCCGCACACGCAGGCTATCACCTTGATGGACTTCTTCCAGCGGCACTTCCCGTTCTTCGCCGTCACGCACGATCCGGGCCGTGGGCGGGGCCAGCGAAAGCAATTCCCGAATGGCCGCTCCGGTACGGCGTCTGGCTCGTAGTTCCAGCATTTGCCCCAACAGGACCAAGGTAACAATCACTGCCGATGCCTCGAAATAGACCTGCACGGCCCCGTGATGTCGAAAACTATCGGGAATGATGCCGGGGAGCAGTACGGCGATGAGGCTGTAAAAGTACGCCGCCCCAGTGCCTATGGCGATCAGCGTGAACATATTGAGGTTCCATGAAACGATGGATCGCCAGCCACGCTCGAAGAACGGCCAGCCCCCCCAAAGAACCACGGGTGTACTGAGAAGGAGTTGCAGCCAGAGATACGGCGTGGCCCCCAGCCATTGGTCCACGGGAAGGCCGAGCATTGGCAACATTGCCAAAGAAAGTACCGGAATGGCTAGAGCAAGGGCGACCCAAAACCTGCGGGTCATGCTCCGCAGTTCAGAATCGTCTTCGTCCTCTCCTGGCCCGACCGTTTTCGGCTCTAGGTCCATGCCGCACTTCGGGCAATTTCCAGGCCCATCCTGCTCGATTTCCGGGTGCATTGGGCAAGTGTAGATGACCGACCGCCTTCGGGCAGCAGGACGAGCCGGTTCCAGGGCCATGCCGCATTTCGGGCATGTGCCCGGCTTATTGCTCTCAACTCCGTCGCACATCGGACAGAAGTATTTTCCCGAAAGCTGCTGTTTCTTTGGTGCGGGCTTGTGATCGTGAGCTTGGTGCTGCCGTTCCCCCTCTTGCCTAGTGGCGAGAAACTTTTGACGGCAGTTTTCACAGCAGAAATAGAAGGTCTGGTTATTCAGTTCGACGCTTCGGCCCCTCGCTTCATCAACCGTCATGCCGCAAATCGGATCAATCGCCATACTGTATCTTCATCCGCCAGCGAGCTTTAAGGTCCAAACCCAGGAAAGTCGTTCCACATGCCGGGGGTTCCTACCACATCCAATGTCCGATCTTGTTCTTCCGTGGCTCGACTGTCCTCGTCGTTTTCCCCGAGCCACTTCCAAGCAGCATCGACTTCCGACGTATCGAAATACTTCACCTTGGCCTTGGTAAAGGGCTTGCAAAAGTCGGCCATCCACTTTTCCCACTTGCGGTCGCCAACCATAGCGATCCGCTCGAAGTTGGAATAGTGCATCAGCCCGACCGTGAGTTCCTCCCAGGCGGCATACAAGTCCCAGCCGGGGAAATCCTCGTATTGTACGAAAAGTCGCACATTCCTCTCGACGCTCAAGATGGCCTGCATCGTCTGTATGAACTGCTTGTAGTTTTCATCATGCAATTTGCCGGTCAACTTCAAGCCAACAACATTCGGAGAGCCTGTCTCGATTGTTGCGATCATGATCGTGTCTCCCTTAGAAAAGATTTCCCGGTATAATCGTAGGCGGGGCGAACAATTTTGGAATAACCTAAACGGTGCTTTCGGTCGCATATCAGAATAATTGCACGGTATGCCTTCGACACGACAACTCATTCAGGTTGTGGGTTCACGCCGAGTCCTGCCGTCGATGGACTTGCCCAAGGCCACCCTCTCAAGCGTTGCCAGTTCGTCCACGAATGCTTCCCAATCGAAGCCCGGCATCAGCACCACGAACAACAGGGTTGCGGTTTTCCAATCGACTTCGAGGCTGAACATCACGCACGATTCCGCCTTGCAACCGGCGTTGATCCAGGCGTGAGTCCAGATATTGAGAAGCGGAGGCAACCGCCGAACGTCATACCGCCCATTACGCTCAACATCATGGGCCTTGGCATACCGAAGAATCCGTTTCAGGTCTGCCCGCTGGTATCGCAGATTGATTCGTACACTTTGAGCCTGCATAGCATCCTTGTACCTAGAGCCAGATCGGTCCATTGCCGACCGACCACCGCCCATCATCCCGTGATCGGGCCTGCTTTGGCCGGGGCATCGTCTTCCATGTATTCATTGCCCCTCCTCCATCGCCAATTCCTCGACAGCATCGGAGAACACATCTCTTGATCCATCCTCGCACGCCAGCCACAAATTAAAAGACGCAAGATCGTCGTCAAGGGCAGCGTACACATGCCCTTCGTTGCTGACTTCTTCGGTCCAGATTGCCATGCCTCGGCTCAGTCCAAGTTGTTTTCAGGTTGATGGATATTCAATCGTGGTCAGCACTTTTTCCTGTTCCGATGCACATTGCACGCACTCAACGGCATACGGGATGGCGTCGAGGCGGGACTTAGGGATGTCCATGCCGCACTCCTCGCACCGGCCATAGCCGCCGTCTTCGATCCGGTGGATTGCTGCTTCAACTTGGTCGAGGATGTTTTCGTCGCTTCCGAGCAGAGTAAGCGTAAGTTCCTGCTCGGCATCGTCGCTGCCAAGTTCCTCCTTGTCGGTTGGAATGCTGATCGTCTTGGCATGGTCCTTCAAGGAATCATCCTCCATTTTGGTCATGTCGCCCAGAAGTTCCGCCCGCAAAGCCAGGAGTTTTTCAAGATTGAGTTTCAAGTCAGGGTTCGTCATTTCTTAGAGCCTCAAAAAAGTGTGGTGGTATAGGAGTTTCGTCAGCCGTTCTTGGCAAACGGCCTGCATGTTATCGCCAGTTCCAAAGCCAGAACCAGTAATCGTCGATCAACTGGAAGCCGAAGCTATCTTCGGGCAGATACAAATCGATGAGCGGCAAGGTGATCTCGTATGTCCCCTTGCGGGTCTTGCAGAGAATACCGTCAAACCCGTCGCCCAGGTGCTTCGCCGGATCGAGCAGCATCAATGCGATGCAGCAGAATTCGTCCTCTTCCTCGGAGTTCATCGGCTTGGGGAAATGGGCGATGAACGGGAAGCGGAGATGCTCGGTCAGGTACTTGTAGTACCTGAAAAGCGGTTTTTCCTGAACCCTTGGAATGTGGCTCACTGAACCAAGAGCTTTGGTGATTCGATACTTCTGGCTGAGTTCCCTGCGGGAATTGGGAACGGCCTCGGTGTCATTTCTGCGGGCATCAGCATAAGCGAGAACTTGCATCGTCTTACCTCCATGAGCAAAGGGCATCGGAACCTTCCGTCGATTCCGAAGGTCTCTTGTCACCAAGAACGAAAAAAGCCGACGTGGCCGAACACCCTTGGGCGTTCGGCCACGTCGGCTTACTCTTCAACAAACCGCCCGGCAAAACCGGGTTGTTCTTTATCTAGTCATCCGACAAGGATTCATTATAGGGCATTAAATGCAGAATGCAACAAGCCCTGATCTGCAATCCGGCCCACATGCCAGGTATTTCTCGATGAATGTCTCCAAGAGGATGAGCAAATCCACTACGCTTCGTTAGAAATCCATGAGCAGTGCTGGATTCCCGGTGAGTATTGCTGGATTCCGTAGATTGAAGGAAAGAAGGATTGCACAGCAGGAAACGTCCAGCGTTTTCGTCACCGCCAGTTCAAGTGCCGCCCAGTATATGGCACGTCCTAACCCTCGACAGGCACCCCATCGAGTGGCTAGAATCTATTTCCGTGAGAACCCAGCGAGAAATTCCCATGAAGACCCACGGAGAGATCGAATCGGCCATTTGCGAGGGGATTAGCCGCTTCGAGCAGGATTACATGGGGCGGGGGCCGAAGGATATTCGCACCCACCTTCTCGGTGATCTCGTCGTCGTGCGTCTTCAAGGCGTCCTGACCGCCGCCGAGCAGCACTTGGTCAAGTCGCTTTCGCCCGAAAAAGGCCGGGACTTGCTGAAACAAGTGCGGTCCCATCTGATCGAAACGGCCCGTCCAATCATGGAGGCGATGATCGAGAAGGCCACGGGCGTCAAGGTCGTGAGTATGCACCACGACATTAGCACTTTGACCGGCGAGGAGGTCGTTCTTTTTACCCTCGCTCGGTCGCCTGACTGCCGTGAAGCAAAGATGAGATAGCGTTGCTGGATGCTACTCGGCCTCGGCTCGTCATGCTCGTCTTCACGACGGCGGGACCGGCTCTAGGCAATTTCGGTTTGGGTGCGGCAAAGCGGATGCGGGATAACAATCGGAGAAAAGCCGTGAACGCCTGGAAGCAAATACGAGCGATCCTCTTGCTCCCCGGCATGGTCACGGTAGTCATTCCGGCAACGATCCTCTATTGCACTGGCTTGGCTTGGCCGCTATCCCCGTGGAACATCATCCTGCCGATCATTGGATCGCTTTTCATACTCGTTGGTCTTATTCTGATGGCCTGGACCATCAGACTTTTCGGTACGGTCGGGAAAGGAACGCTGGCTCCCTGGAATCCTCCTCAGAAGCTCGTCATCCGTGGTGTCTATCGGCACGTCCGAAATCCCATGATTACCGGCGTATGCTGCATTCTGCTGGGAGAAGCAATCTTCTTTTGCTCCCTCTCCCTGCTCGGTTTGTTTGCCTTCGGCCTCATCTTGAACCTGATCTACATTCCGCTATCCGAGGAGCCGGGGCTGACAAGGCGGTTTGGCGACGACTATCTTCTCTACAAGAAGAACGTGCCTCGTTGGATTCCCAGATTGACGCCGTGGGAGGGCTTGTCCGACCCCACAGAATTGAAGCAGAAAGGAGATCGCCATGAGTGACGTTTTCGAGAAGCGGGTCCGGGCCGCAGCCGTCGCCGGATGGTGGACGCTGCTGATCGCCGTGGGATTCATAACCCTGGTATGGGGCATCTACCTTGTCGTCATGTCGGCTCGGCCTGCGTGGTTCCTGGTCATGTGGGGGCCGGGTACGGATTGGGCTTTCGTTCAGCGGGTATGGTTTTGGGCCATCGTGTTCCTCAAGTTCAGCCTGTGGCTGATGGCGTTCGTGGTGATCTGGCTGACGTTGTGGGCGAGGCAGTTGCGAAAGCAGGTAGATGGACGTTAGCCAAATTCTCCCCAACCTGTTCATCGGCTCCTTCCCTGAGAATTCCGAGGACATCGACAAGCTACGCCAGGAGTTCGGCATCACGGCGGTCCTGAACGTGCAGACCGACGAGGACATGGCCCACCACGGTGTCATCTGGCATCCCTTGGCATCCCACTATCGTTCGGTAGGTATCGACGTTCGGCGTATTCCAGTTCGGGATTTCGACCCTGATGATCTACGCCGGAAGTTGCCCGTGTGCGTCGAACTCCTCGACGAACTGCTGGACTTGGGCCATATTGTTTACCTGCACTGCAATATGGCCGTCAATCGTTCCCCGACCATCGTTATTGCCTACCTTCACTGGGTTCAAGGATGGAGCTTGGAAAAGGCGACTGCCCATGTGATGAAATGCCGGTCTTGCGATCCCTATGTTGAGGCGATCCGGTTGGCTGGCGAGGATCGAAGAAGGAAAGAATAGGTGTCCATCTTCGTAGCCACTCACTTAATGAAATACCCGCTCACCTTCCACTTGCCGTCCTTGTCGAGCATCGGCGTGATCGTCTCGATGGCTGCCGTCTTATTCTCGAATGAGGTCTTGAACTGGAACACGACGTATTTGCCATCCGGTGCCCCCGGTAGACTGGTCCGATAGTCCTTGGACTTAACCTCCCTGGATTTCATTTTGCCCAGCGGCTTGCGGGCCGCTCTCATGGATTTTTCGAAAGCGTCCTTGGTCACGGCGTTCTTCAAGTATTCGGCGGCAACATCCCAGCCCTCGCCGTACTTGCTGTCATCGAGCAAGACAAGCCAGGATTCGGCGGCGGCAAGGGCCTGCTTCTCTGCCTCGTCATGCTTTTCGGCAGTGAGGGCGGGGAAGGCTACCAATGTGATCTCCGTGTCAGGCATCGCCACGATCTTCCGGGCAATCGCCTCCAATTGCTCGTCGTCTCGATGCCCATGCCCCGCCGCTGCCTCGGGCTTGAACGAGGCAAGAAGGTCCAGCAACGCAGGAGTCGGACGCAGCACGACGATCTTCCCCGTTCCTGTGTTCTTGATTCGCACGGTCAGCCGGTCGGCCTGAACCCATTGAAGGGTCCGTTTTCCCAACGTGGCCCCGGTCGCAACCTGAACACCGTCGAGGAAGCAGGACTGCGGCGGTTTGGCGAGCGGGCCTTCGCAGGTCGCTTCGACATCGAAATACCCCTTGGCCTCGACGGCACGCAGCCCGATCATTCCCATCCTGGCCCCGGCGACGACCGAGGGGCCAAGATGACCGTGGAATTGAACGACGCTTGCCAGCCATGCCGGATCGGATGGCTGGCGATGGTAATGGGGCTGGGGCAACCCGTCTTCTGCGTGGCAGAGGTTTACTAATCCGTACAGCACGATGAAGGAGATGTAGCGATTCATTTTTAGGCCATCGCTTTCTTCTTTTCCTCAATCAACTGAACATGATGAGGGATGTGGGCGGTCATTTTCTGTACCAGCGTTTCGAGCGTCAGCGGCCCAGCCTCGGAATGGATGCCCCGGCGTTGGAAGTCTTCGGCCTTGAGCGTGCGAAGAATCCGAGCGATGTGCTTGCGGATCGTCTCGATGAGCAGGAGTTCCTCTTCGGCAATCCGGTCGTGGTAGGCCAGCCGTGCGGCAAATAGGTCAGGATCGCCGCTGGAAAAGCCAGGCTCATTCTCGGCAATCACCCGCTTCATCCGGTCGCCGCAGACGATCTCAAAATCGGCCAGATGGCAGACGACTTCCAAAGTGGACCACTTGCCGGAAATGGGCCGGGCCACGAGTTGCTCCCTGGTCATCCCGGCCACGGCCTTCCGCAGAAGTTGGGGACCATCAAGGTAGTTGTCGATCAGGGTGGTAGTTTCCATTGGTTTATTGCTCCTGTAATCCAAGTTCATCGAATGTAATGCCCCTCAGTTTACCTCCTCCGCCCTGGCGTGAACATGAACCCTGGCCGAAGTTCACGCTGGATTGCATCAGCCCGTATAATAGCGAGTTCTGCATCAACAACCGACAGGAGATCGAGAATGAGCTTGCAAGGAAAAATCGCCGTTATCACCGGGGCCAGCCGAGGTATCGGACGGGCCATTGCCGTCAACATGGCGAAAGCTGGGGCTTCGGTCGTCGTGAATTATCAGAAGAATGCCGAGGCCGCAACCGCCGTGGTTCGAGAAATCGAGGCCATGCACGAACAGGCCATCGCCGTGCAGGGCGATGTCGGCTCGGTGGCCGGAATTCGGCAATTCTTCCAAGCCCTCGATGGGGAACTCACCAAGCGGCACGGCAGCCCGCACTTCGACATCCTCGTGAACAATGCTGGGATCGGCAGGGGCGGCACCGTGGAAACCACGTCAGAGAAGGAATTCGACGAATTGATGGCCGTCAACGTCAAAGGCTCGTTCTTCGTCACCCAGGAGGCACTTTCCCGCATTCGGGACGGTGGCCGGATTATCAACCTCTCGTCGGCCCTCTCCAAGCACGCCTACCCGAGAATGACCGCCTACTCGATGGGTAAGGCGGCAATCAACCATTTCACCCTAATCCTCGCCGCCGATCTTGGGAAACGTGGCATCACGGTGAACTGTATCGCCCCAGGATTGACCGTCACGGACTTCACGGCCCATGCCCGGCAAGACCCCGAAGTTACCAAGGCCACAGCGGCTCACACGGCACTGGGCCGCTTGGGAGAAGCGGAAGACATTGCCGACGTAGCGACATTCTTGGCCTCGGATGAAGCCCGGTGGGTTACGGGGCAGTATATTGAAGCAAGCGGTGGTATCGGACTAGCATGATCGGTAACAGAAAAGGCCCCTCCGCCGCATCTTGGCAAAGGGGCATGTTCTATTCATTTACCGTCATCCCACGCACAGAAACCGATGATTCTCCGCAACTTTCTGATGCGTGGCTGAGACATCTGCACGAGTGGCAAATAGCTAATCTGCCTGCTTCACGGGCGGAATCTTCCAAGTGCCATTGATGATCGAAGGGGTACTGCTCCTTGGGCCAGTAGAGCCGCAGCATGAGGATGAAGCGGCCCTTGGGGGCCGGGAGCCAGTTCGATTCCTTCTCAGGGCCAGGATTCTCGTTCTGCAAGTACAGGTCGAGCGAGCCATCGGCATTGTACTTGAAGTTGAACCGGGAACTCAGCGTGTACCGATTCAGCGGATTGTCCACGAAGAAATACTTGTCGTCGTACATGGTCAGCGACCAGAATCCATCGGCGGGCGGCGTCTCGCCCTTGTCGAAGTGCATGACGTACTTCTTGCTGCCATCGTAAGGCTTGCCCGTGGCATCCTGCTTCGGATGTTGGATAAACGGCATCTTGGGGACGATTAGCACCCAAGCCGATAGCAGTAACCAAGGCTCGTTGGACATAGTCCGTGCCGTAAATTCCCGTCTTGGTCGGTGAACATCCAGCCGTTCTCAAACGTTCCGGCCTTCTTGAAATGGGCCATGATCTTCTCGAACCCCAGCTTCGGCACGTCCTTCAATGCCTTGGCAACCGTGGGATCGAGCTTGCTGGGATCGAATGGCTTGCCCGGCACGATTCCTAGCCGGGCCATCTTGGCGAGGATTGGTGCATCGGCTGCTGCGGGCGGGTTGTCCTTCATCAGCGATGTCAGGAGGTTGAAGTAGGCCGTCGTGTCAAGCGAGTTGACTTGTTCTCGTACCGGCTTCTTCATGTCGATGCTCGGATCGAACTTTACCCGCAGGCGGCGTATAGGGCTTGCCGAAGGAACTCAAGGGGACAATGGAAACCTCATCCTGCATCTTGTGAACAGCGGCATAATCTTCCGGCGTGCCCGTGCAGTAAATCCGCCCCAGCAACCAGACGATGGCCGTGGGAGATTTGTATTCGATCACGCCTGCCGGAAGCGTGCCCTTCCAACCTGGGCCAGTGATAGCGTATTTCTGCGGCCCAGTGCCCGTCGTCCGCTTGCCAGGAACTTGGAAAACGTCGGTCCAGCCGTCGAGCATCGGCATCAGGTAGTAGCGGCCTTGTGCGTCGGGCAGAGTCAAGACCCACGGCTCTTTGCCAACGTCCATCCAGCCGGTCGTGTAGAGCGTATCGGCGTTGGGTGCAGTGACATCTCGGTACTTGGCGTCGGGATATGACCGCATCCGAACCAAATGCCCCATCGGTGCCCGTGAGCCTTCCGGCTTCTCAACGTTGGTCATTACACGTCGAGTCATCTCCATCGTCACCAGGGGATAGCCGTAGATGTAGGCTTCGATGCCGGTTTCGAGAGCTTCCTTCTCCGCCATAGGACCGGACGGCTGGGTGTGGACGATCTGGATTCGTCGTGGGCGGCGAAACAACTGGGCCGACCCGATTGAAGTTAGACTTAGCACCGTTGCTGATGCCAGTACGGCCACAGTTAGCCTTCGAAACGTACTCGAAATGTTCGTCATTACGGCCCTTTCAAAGCCAGAAGTTGAGGTCTTCTCATTGAATCAGCGAGATTTTATCTCGAAGCCCGCCGCTCGTCCAGCAGACAGGCCAAGCGTCCCGGTTTCTCGCTAGATTCAAAGTGGTAGAATAGCTGGATTAGGCAAATTATTCTGCGAATCTTGCTGCTATTGCCGGGCGACAGGGCTATTGTTCGACTGCTTCGAGGTAGCAGAAGTCGTGTTGCCGGAAGCCGATTTCGCTATTCGATTTCTCTTGCCACTTGGGGCGAGATTGGACGGAAGGCGAGATCGTGGTCGGAGTCGTTTCAGAGGAGAAAGTAGAATGGTCAAGGCACTTGTGTTCGACGCCTACGGGACGCTCTTCGACGTTCGTTCCGTGGGCAGTCGATGCGAAGATGCGTTTCCAGGCCACGGGGCTGCCGTGACGGCCTTATGGCGAACCAAGCAACTTGAATATACGTGGCTGCGATCCCTCATGGGCCGGTACGAGGACTTTTGGCGGGTGACGGAAAACGGGCTGATGTTTTCCTGCCAGTCTCTCGGCCTCGTCCCGTCGCAAGAGAAGGTCGATCACCTGATGCGGGCCTACTTGGCGTTGGACCCGTTCCCAGACGTTCCCGCTGCCTTGGAAGCCCTTGGTGGTCTGCCTTGCTCGATTCTTTCCAATGGAACACCGACAATGCTCAGTGGCGTCGTCCGGCACGCTGGTTTGGAGGATCGATTCCAGCACGTTCTCAGCGTGGACGAGCTTCGCACGTACAAGCCCAACCCGGTCGTTTATCGTTTGGCCGAAACTCGCCTCGGTCTTCCCCATGAGCAGATCGGCTTCGTCTCGTCTAACGGCTGGGATGTGGCCGGTGCGAAGGCTTTCGGATTCCATGCGTTTTGGCTCAACCGGAACAATTCGCCGGTCGAAGTGTTGGGCGTCGTGCCAGATCGGATCGTTCGCTCGGCAGTGGAGCTAACGTCGGTCGTGGCGTGAAAGGAGAACTATGGCGACAACGAACGAGCCATCCGCTGCGGTCGTGAAGAAAATCCAAGCACTGGCAAAGCTGGCTGCCGACCTCCACCACGGTCAGCACTTCAACATCACCCGGCTGACCCTCATCAAAAGCCTTTGCTCCGATCCGGACGCTACAGCCAAGTTTGCGGTCTATATCGCCAAGCTGGCCCAACGGCAGTTCGAGGCAGGTTCCGGCAAGAAGAAACTGCAATACGAGGAGTTGATTGCTCGGGCGGTCCCGGCAATGACCCGTTTCTTGAAGTCGCCCACCGAGGCGACGGAATCAAAACTATGGGAGTTTCACCAGGGAGCAAAAGACGCCCAGAGCAAGGTCGAGCATCAACGATGGGGCGGCGTGCGGATCATCGAGTGCTGGGAATTGCTGATCGTGGAAACGGCGATGGAGTGCCTGCTATATCCGTCGCACTCCTCCATCCTCGGATACCAAGTGGCGAGGAAGTACGCCGAGAAATACGACCCGCAGTATGGGACCGGGCTGATTCCCAAGTCGGCTCCGATGATGGACGAGATCGCTGAATTCTGGGGAAGCCATTTCTTGGGCCGGGGATGGAAGAAGAAGGTGGGGGCGTAGCACTTCTCGGCGTCGTTGCTCAACCGGGCAATTCCCTTGGTCCTCACCCCGCCTGCCGAATGAGCGATTCCTTTTCCAACCTCGACATGGCCTTGATGGTCGCTTCTCGTTTGAGGGCGAGACTTTGACTTGCTTGCGGCTCCTGGTAGACCAATACGACAGGGAGACGGCTACGAGTATAGCGGGAGGCCGATCCGGCATTGTGCTGCTCGCAACGACGGGAAATGTCCTTGGTGATCCCGGTATACAGCGATCCGTCGCCGCACCGCAGGAGATAAACGAACCATTTGTCGCCCGAGTCTTTCGCCATGTCGTCTCCCACTCCTCAGCCCCTCGTTTTCGATCTGCCCGTTCGTATTGCCAATTGCGGTGCTGCCCCGATTTCGGGCAGAACGACGGCCAACGTCGGCTCGATCCGGTTGGGCGGCGGGCCGTGAACAGCGTAAAAAAACTCCCGGAAAGCATGTATCCGAGGGGGGAGATTGGATACACACTTTTCCGGGAGCGATTGAGACGGTTTGGGGCGACTCGGCTGCCACCCGTCGTATGCGGGGTGCTTACGAGGCGGAACGATAGGCGATTTCGTGGCCGGGGTCAAGCCTGACCGTTCACCGGCCTGGACTGACCTCGCTGCCAGTTCGAGGACGGGGAGAAAGCAGTCAGGCCGGGCGACTCCCTGAACAAACCCCGTGGGAACTCGTTCGGGGGAGGCGGGGGCGAGAACATAGTGAGCGGTTTGCAAAAGGAGTAGGCGGCTGCGTGGGAGTGGTGGCGTAGCAGCCGTGCAACGCAGCCGCCCCAGAATCATCCACCCCTCGACGCCCCGCACAAAGAGTTCAAACGCTATTCAATGCCGTACTGCTTGCCCAGGAATTCGATGGCCTCATCGAGAGTCGTAAAGTCATTGGCGACGTAACTGGCCTCAGACACGGTTTTTACGCTGTGGTCGAGAAACAATTCGTGCAATTGACAACGACGGTAAAGCGGGGTGTTGAAGAGCAAATTAGACGACGTGGCCCGAAACATTTTCGGCGTTGCTTCCACTTTGATCTTCTTGCAAAGCTGTGCCAGGGCCTTCGCAATCGTGTCGTTCTTCTTCAGCTTCGTATCGGTATCGCTCTTGAACCCCAGGTCTCGCAGCGGGTTGCCCCGGCAATTGACGAAGACCCGGCTGCCATTTTGCTGACCGTATGCCTTCAGCAATTCAAAAGTCGCTTTCCACAGCTTGTAGTTGACGGTCGGCACCGTCTTGATATTCGCCGTCTTTGACCGCTTGCGGATGATCCTCCCGTCTTCCCAATCGACCTCCTCGGGCCTCAAATCTGCGATGTCCTTTTGCGTCATGCCGCAATTCAACATCAGCAGGCAATAGAGCTTCAGTTCGCCATCGGCATTGGTGATGATTTGCTTCACTTCGTCGGTGGGCAGAGTTTTCGGTGGAGTCTGCTCGATGGTGATGGAGAGCTTCCTCAAGTTGCGAAGCGGCTTATCAATGATTTCCGAATCGTAGAGCCAATTTGCGAACAGCTTGGCCTCGTTCAAGATGGACTGGGCATAGGAACTGGAATAATCGCCCTTCTTCATCTTCTTTTGCAGGTGTTCCTTGAAGTCCTTCAAGTGACTCCCGACGAATTGTTCGAGGGGAACACTGCCGACCCAATCCTTGAAAATCGTCAGCCAATTCCTAATGTTCTCGTAGCGTTGGGGTTTGATCTGGCCCGTTTGTGCGTCCAACAATCGGGCCTGAAGGTGTTGTTCGATATTGGCCGCCACGGTCTTGGCATGGTCAGGAATCTCTACCCAGCGGTCATGGGTTCGCAAAGCCTTAATCCGGTCTCTCCAATACCTTGCTTCAGCAGCCGTTGCGTTGTTCAAGGGGAACATGGCAGGCGAGTTGTTTTCCCCCAAGGGTGGAGGATTGGCACGAGCGAGGTTCTTACGGAGCCATTGAAGCTCCGTTTTGAGCCGGTCTTGCCATTCCCCCAAAGCCACGGGCTGCGGCCCGTTGGAGAACACCGAACCGGATTCCCCGCCTTCAAACCCGTGATGGTCTTCGAGCTTTTCCAACTCACAAAACCTGAGCATCTCCTCCCGAAGCTCGATGGCAGTCTTGTAGTTCTTGCCGTTAGGTTTATCATAAGTTGCTGGCTTGCTTATCTTTCCACGCCACTCCTCGAACCCAGTCAAGGCTTCTTGGTAGGCAACGGGATCGGACTTCGATACGCCCCGTGGCCCACGGTAGGTCTTCCCCAGGTACACCTTCTGCCAACGCTGGCCTGCTTTGTCCCAAGTCAATTTCCGTTTGGCTGCCATCTCGCCCCCTGTCGATTCCGTCTCTACGTGTTATAGTAGTAAGGTATCGAGTGTCTTTTGCTCTCGATCTTTGGATCAATCGTAATTGGTCTCGATCATTGGACTAAATCGTATCCAAAATCGTATCCAGGGAAAGGGAGTATCCAGAAAGACAAGTTGTAAGTCATTGAAAACAAACGACTTAGAACTATTTTAGGAGGGTAAGCGAATGGCTAGCGGCCACACTGGAAATGTGGTGCCCCGCAAGGGGTTGCGAGTTCGAATCTCGTGCCCTCCGCTCAAAGGCTACTGGCGAATTTGAAGCAAGTGGCTTTTTCTTTCGGACTTACGCTCTGCTTGTCCGTCCCACAAAGCGGCCATTGTGCACATATCGCAAAAAGTCCAATAAGCTCGGTAAACTGCCTTATCTGACTCCAATGCTATTTGGGACGTACCGTAATTCGGGATGGGCGACGCTTTCCCTGACCAAGGACATAGCCCGCAAACGCGAGACGGGCCATGTTCAAGGGCACGTAAATCTGGGTTTCAATCGAGATTTTCCCTTAGTGTAATTGCCAAACCGCATCGGAAACGCGCGAACTTTAGCCATGCCCCTCACCCATGAACAAGCCCTGCAACAACTTCAAGCCTGGACGACCAATCCGTCGTTGCTGACCCACGCCCGCTCGGTCGAGATCGTCATGCGGGCGGCCGCGTTGAAATATAGCGGCGATCCAGAAATATGGGCCATTACGGGCCTGCTTCACGACGCGGATTACGATCAATGGCCCGAGGACCATCCCCAACGGATCGTTGACTGGCTGCGGGAGCAAGGTGAAGAAGATGTCGCCCATGCCGTGGCGTTTCATCAGACCAAGTGGAACGTGTCCCCTAGAGGCATGATGGACAAGTGCCTGCTGGCCTGCGACGAACTGACGGGCTTCATCATCGCCTGCTGCCTGGTTCGACCCGAGGGAATTGCCACCCTGGAACCCAAGAGCGTGAAAAAGAAGCTCAAGGACAAGGCGTTTGCCGCCAAAGTGGATCGTGAGATCATCAAGACCAGCATCCAATTGCTGGGTGTGGAGACAGACAGCCATATTCAGTTCGTTATCGATGCCTTGAAGCCGCACGCCGAGGAATTGGGAATCGGCGGCAAAACCTAGGCAGGAGTTATTGCAATGGCGAACCGCACGATCGTTCTTGCTGGTGCAGGCGGCGGCTGGTACATATTCGGCGGCTTTCCTCTTTTCCACGAACGGCAGAGTGCGTGCAAGACATGAGCCACGACCAAGTTCAGCATTTGGAAGAAGAATTCGAAAACGCCATCGCCAAGGTGATGCGTCGGCTTGCCAAGGCGAAGCAGATTGATCTGCCGCCTGCTCGCACCTACCACTTTATGGCAAAGGCGGCTGTCGCGGTACTTGAGGCCGTGGCCGAAGACGCCGATGGGTGATTTCGCACGCCCCTCGTCCACCGAATCCTCAACGACACGGTTGACGACGCCTTATTCCACCTCTTAGAATCATGACATGAAGTTCCCTGTTCCAAGGAAAACATGCCATGGCCGAGTTACGCACGGTTGAAGGGCCGCACGCGGGAGGGGTATTCCCCATGGACCGCGAAAAGGCCGTTCTCGGCCGGCACCCGGACTGCGATATTGTGCTCGACTCGGGTGTCGTCAGCCGCCAGCACGCGCAGATCCACCGCGTTGACGACAGGTTCTATATCGAGGACATGCAGAGCCGAAACGGCACCTATGTCAATGGCCGCCAGATCCGCGATCGCTGCCAACTCAACGACCAGGACCGTATAACCCTTTGCGACGTCGTGCTGGTTTTTCACGACGACCCACGTGTTCTGCCGGGAAGCACCATCGCCACGGTCGAGGGTGATGCCCTGATGGTGGACGACGATGGCGGCGGCAACAACTCGACCGTGATGACGCGGTTGAGCGTCTCGTCGGGATCCAGCAGCCTGCGGGTGGAAGTCAATCCCCAGGCCAAGCTCAAGGCGGTGCTGGACATCAGCCAGAAACTGGGCCGGGCCCTGGCACTGAGCGACGTCCTGCCCAAGGTGCTCGACAGTCTCTTGACCGTCTTTCCCCAGGCTGACCGCGGAGTCATCGTGCTCCGCGACGCCGCCTCCGGCAAGCTGGTGCCGCGGGCACTCAAGCATCGCCGCCCGGAACTGGTCGACACGGTCCGCATCAGCCGCACTATCGTGCAAGGGGTGATGGCCGCCAAGGAGGCCATCCTCTCGGCTGACGCTTCCTCCGATCTCCGCTTCGGCGCTTCAGAGAGCATCGTCGATTTCCATATCCGCTCCGTTATGTGTGCGCCGTTGATCAGCAGCCAGGGCGAGGTGTCGGGCGTGATCCAGATTGACACCGCCGACCAGCGCAACCGCTTCAGCCGCGACGACCTCGATGTCCTGGCCAGTGTGGCCTGCCAGGCGGCCATCGCCGTGGAGAACGCGGAACTGCATGAGATGTCGATCCGCGACCAGAAACGCAGCCGCGAACTGGAGGTCGCCCACGACGTCCTCCGCGGGTTCCTGCCCGCGCCCGCCGCGGATCGAGGGCTACGATTTCTTCCATTATTACGAGCCGGCCAACGAGCTGGGGGGCGACTATTACGACTATATCCCCTTGCCCGGCCGGCGGTTGGCGGTGGTGGTGGCCGATGTGTCGGGCAAGGGCATTCCGGCATCGCTGCTGATGGCGCGGCTGTCGGCCGACGTGCGTTATTGCCTGGCCAGCGAGCCGTCGCCCGCCGAGGCAGTGGCGCAGATCAACCGCGTCTTTTTTGCCGCCGGCTGGGAAGACCGCTTCGTGACGCTGGTTTTGGCGGTGCTCGATCCGCGGCGGCACGAGTTGACGCTCGTTGACGCCGGCCATCCGCCGGCCTATTTGAACCGCGGCGGCAAGGTGATTCAGGCGGTCGAGCAGGCCAGTGCCCGGCTGCCGCTGGGTGTAATCGAAAACGCCGAGTACGTGCAGGTTTCGCACGAACTTTCCCCGGGCGACCACCTGGTGCTGTACACCGATGGCATTTCCGAGGCGATGAACGAGCAGAACGAGCTTTACGGCCTCGACCGCTTGTGCGAGCAGGCGGCGTCGGCGTGCGCAGGCGCGGCGCGTTTACGCGCAGCAGATCCTCGCAAATGTCAAGCAGTTCGTAGGCAAGCGGGCGCAGAGCGACGACATTTGCCTTGTCTGCGTGGGAAGGAACAAGGAGGGATGATGGGAGTGCGCAGTAGCGAGTACTCAGTACCGTTAGGGCATTCTCCGCCATACCCCATTCGCCGTCAAGCGTCTCTGCTCATCATCCTGCCGGACGTGGATTAATGTGCGCGGCGCGGAGGGCCGCTAGCGTGCGCAAGGCCGGCTTCACCTGCCCCTGCGGCCCCAACAGCCCGGCATGGGGAAAGTCGTGCGGCTGGCTGTCGTCAAATTGGTTCCAGACCACGGCCTGGACCCACGGTTTGCCCAGCATCAGCGGAACGTAGCGCGCGGTCCAGTCCTGCTGCGCGGCGGGACTCCAGGAGCCGGGCGAAAAGTCAATCCGCCGCCGCGCCAGGGCGTCTTCGCCGTCACTGCTGGGCATGCTCAGGCCAGCCACCAGCGGCAGACCCAGGAGGCTCCAGTAGTCCAGCAGCCGGTTCAGCTCCGGTTCGCTCCGCAAGAGCGTGCCGCCGTCGAAACAGCCGAAGTTCATCTCCAGGAAAATCGCCTTCAGGTCGAGCCGGGCGCGAACCAGGGCGTCGGCAAACTGCAGCGGCGAGACGTCCACCGCGCGGCGCCCCTGGTATTCGCCCCACGGCTGGTCGATGGCGATCATCTGCGGGCGGTCGGGATCGAGTTGCTTGATCCGGCTGGCGACCCAGGCCACCATGCGGAGTTTCTCCTCTTCGTTCATCCGCAGGACCTGCGCCGTGTTCATGCGGGCCGCGCACTGCCAGAGATCGACCCTTCCGCTGTAGCGGCGGACGGTCGCGTCGACGAATTGGGCAGCCGCGGAAAGCAGGCTCTCGGAATCGTCGTCCCAGAGATAGACCCAGTCGGGCAGGCCCCGGGCGTCGGGCTGCAAGAGCGGCCCCATGCAGATCCGCAGACCGTGAGCACGGCACCACTCCATTTGCCGGTCGCAGGCCGACCAGTCGAAGCTGCCTTCCTCCGCCTCAACGTCCCGCCAATAAACGGGCACCAGTGCCATGTTGAAGGCCGGCAAGAAGGAACGGGCGGCCGCTTCGTCCATCTCCCCGCCTGGGAGCGCGCCTCCCAGCAACAAGGGCAGGCGGCCCGTCGCCCGGCGACGGGCCGCGATCGCCTGCTCGGCATAGACCGCGGCCAGCAGGCGCGAACCGTCCAACGCGATGCGGAGGGCCTCCTGGGCCGCCTCGCCTCCGTTCTCAGGCTGGACTACGGCCCCGCTGAATTTCACCAGGGCCTCTTTCAGCAACCGGCGAACCTCGCCGGGGATCGCCAGCCCGATCGAGTGCCACTCGAAGAGCTGGAGGCGAAAGAGATTGATAGTGCCACGGGCAAGCTCCAAAGGCAGATGGTAAGGTTCCCAGCGTTCGACGAGTGTGGCGGTGGAGAGGGCCAACAATCCATGGCCTTCGACGTGCCAGGGGATGGTTACGGCGCCCGAGTCCGAGACATCGCGTTGCAGGACCAGTTCGCCCTCTTCAGCCTCGGCATGCACGACCCACGGCGTGCGATCGATGCCTGAGATGTACGCGAACCGCAACACCTCTTCAGTAATGCGTTGCGGCGGCGAGACGATAAATCGCATCTGTCCCATTAAAACGGGATCCTTGGAACTGATCAGAAAAACTCTCCTGCCCTGGTGAAGTTTACCCAGGTACCCCTTTGGGTTCAAGCCGACAAAGTGGCGGAAACGGAATATTACGCCAACAGCGAAGATCTGGACACCAACCCGAAACGGGCGTCATGGACTCACGGTCGGCGAGGGCCCCTTGCCGACCGTGAGTATATGGCGTCTGCCTCGAGTTGGTATTGTGCGATCCGAATGACAGCCCCAAAATCGCCCCCTAGCCGGCAAGGCGGCGAAGGAGTATATTTTCGGGATAATCACCCAACGTTTCCCTAACTTCATCACCTCTATGCCTTCGGCCGTTCTTTTGCGAAGTTCGCTCCCCGACCTGCCCTGCCGCCGCGGAAAAGTCCGCGACGTTTACGATCTGGGCCGGCAACTGTTGCTGGTCAGCACCGACCGTCTGAGCGCCTTCGACTGGGTTTTACCAACCGGCATTCCCGACAAAGGCCGCGTGCTAACCCAAGTCTCGGCTTTCTGGTTCGAGCGCCTTGATGAGCCAAATCACGTGGTCACGACTGACGTTCACCAGATGAACTTTCCAGCCGGAATCGATCTTGCCGCCCTGGAAGGCCGCACGATGCTTTGCCGCAAGACCAAGGTGGTGCCCATCGAGTGCGTGGTCCGCGGCTATCTTTCGGGGTCGGGCTGGGCCGAATATCGCACCAGCGGCACCGTCTGCGGCATCCGCTTGCCCGCCGGCCTGACGGAAAGCGCTCGCTTGCCCGAACCGATCTTCACGCCGGCAACTAAGGCAGAATCGGGCCACGACGAGAACATCACTTTCCAGCAAATGGTAGACGCCGTGGGCCGTGAGGTGAGCGAGGAGCTGCGGCGGCGGAGCATCGATATCTTCCAGCGCGGGGCCGCTTATGCCCTGGAGCGGGGCATCATCATCGCCGACACGAAGTTCGAGTTCGGCCAGGTGGATGGGCAAATCCTCTTGATCGACGAGGTCCTCACGCCCGACAGCTCCCGCTTTTGGCCGGCCGATCAGTATGCCGCCGGTCGAGGACAACCGTCGTTCGACAAGCAGTTCGTACGCGACTGGCTGACGGCCAGCGGCTGGGACAAGAACAGTCCCCCCCTGCCCTGCCCGACGACGTGGTGGCGAAGACGCGGTCGAAGTACGTCGAGGCCTACGAGCAACTCACAGGGAAGAAGTTCGGCTGAATCGCCCTGTTGTGCCCGTGCGGCCACACCACGACAACAGAAACTGGTAAACGCCCCTATCGCGGTGGAGCGCAAGGTCGGTGGGGGCGTTTCCAATTTGATGAAATGACAAAATACTCACCGACGAACGAAACGACCGGATGTTGTGCCCGACCGGCGAACCACGCCGCTCGCACACCACGGGCGAAGCTCGTCGCTGCCGCTGCGATGGCGGCGACTTCCCTTTTCGTCCTGCTCGCCGTCGGAGCCGAGGAACCGCGGCTGCGGCCGCCCGCTGTGCCGCTGGTGACGCATGATCCCTACTTCAGTGTCTGGTCGCCGGCCGACCGGTTGACGGACGCGACCACGACCCATTGGACAGGCAAGCCCCATCCGTTGCGGAGTTTGCTGCGGATTGACGGCCAGACGTTCCGCCTGATGGGGCTCGATCCGGCGGGCGCGCCGGCTATGCCGCAGACCGGCTTGCAGGTTCTGCCGACACGAACCATCTATGAATTCGCCAATGCCAAGGTCGCCCTGACGCTCTTTTTCCTCACGCCGGCATTGCCTTCGGATTTGGACGCCCTGACGCGGCCCGCGACGTACCTGCACATGGTCGGTCAACTCGGTCGACCAAAAGCCGCATGCCGTGCAACTCTACTTCGACTGCGGGGCGGAGTTGACTGTCAATGTGCCGGAACAAACGGTCGTGGCGGAGCGGCCCAAGGTTCCCGGCGTCAGCGTGCTCGGCATCGGATCGACCGAGCAGCGGGTGCTGGCCAAGAAAGGTGACGACCTGCGGATCGATTGGGGCCGCCTCTACCTCGCAATACCTCGACGGGGCAAGATGGCGGACGGGCAATCCCAGATGGCTGCTGGCAACGGAGCGGCCACGCGGGACGCGTTTCTCCGCGGCGGCACGTTGCCGGCCGATGCGCTGCAGCCGCGTCCCGCCGCCGGCCTGGTCCTGGCGGCAAGCTTCGACTTGGGGCAGGTCGGCCCTGCGCCTGTCGCGCGGAACGTGATCCTGGCCTACGATGATCTATACTCGATCAAGTATTTCGACGCCCGCTTGCGGCCCTACTGGCGGCGGGGCGGGGCAAACGTCGGCGGCATGCTCCAGGCCGCCGCGCGGGCCTACGATGAAACGGATTTGCTCTCGCGCTGTTGCCAGTTTGACGAGGAGCTCATGGCCGATCTCGTACGCGCGGGCGGCAAGAAGTATGCCCTGCTCTGCGCCTTGGTCTATCGCCAGACCTGGGCAGGCAACAAGATCGCCGCCGACTCCGCCGGGCGACCGCTGGTTTTTCCCAAAGAGAACTTCAGCAACGGCTGCATCAGCACGGTTGATGTGCTTTTCCCGCAGGCACCCTTCTTTCTCGCATTCAGCCCCGCCCTGACCAAGGGCATGCTCGTGCCGATCCTGGATTACGCCTCGTCGCCGCGCTGGAAATATGGCTATGCCCCGCACGACCTGGGAACGTATCCCTTCGCCACGGGGCAGGTCTACGGCATGGATGGCGATGACGGCGGCCGCATGCCCGTCGAGGAAAGCGGCAACATGCTCATCATGCTGGCGGCCCTGGCCCGCGCCGAGGGAAATGCCGAGTTCGCCCGGCAGTACTGGCCGCTGTTGACCCGCTGGGCCGACTACCTGGTGGCCAACGGGCTCGACCCGGAAAACCAGCTCTGCTCGGCCGATATGTTCGGCCACTTGCCGCATTGCGCGAACCTGGCGCTGAAGGCCATCGTCGGCATCGGCGGCTACGCCCAGTTGTGCCAACAACTGGGCAAGCCCGACGACGCCCGGCGGTACATGGATATCGCCCGGCGGTATGCGGCCAAGTGGCAGGAAATGGCGAAAGACGACGGCCACACGCGGCTGGCCTATCACCTGCCCGGCAGTTGGGGCATGAAGCACAATCTCATCTGGGACCGCGTGCTGGGATTGGACCTGTTTCCGCCGGCAGTGGGCGACGCCGAGGTGGCCTGGTACCTGAAGGTGCAGAAAAAGTACGGGCTGCCGGTCGACAACCGTACGCCGACGAGCCTGATCGACTGGGCCGTCTGGAGCATCGCGCCGGCGCGGGACGCCAAGGACTTCGAGGCCCTGATCGACCCAATTTACCGCTACGCCGACGAGACGCCGTCGCGGGTGCCGCTTTCGGACTGGTTCGTAACGACCGACGCCCGGCAGCAGGGATTTCAGGCCCGGCCGGTAGTGGGCGGGACCTTCGTCAGGCTGCTTGCCGAGCAAACCGTTTGGAAGAAGTGGGCGGGGCAGGCGGCTAAGGTCGCCGGCCCATGGGCGCCACCGCCGATTTCCGCTGCGCATGCAAGCCAACCCGCGCCAGCGGTGCAAAACCTGCCGCCCCCCAAAGGGCTGCGGAAACTGCTTGACGAACCGCTCCGCGACCCCTCGGTCTGCCTGGGGCCGGACCACACGTACTACCTGACCGGCACGAGCGAGCCGTTCTGGAGTTACAACAACGCCAACGGCATTCGCCTCTGGAAGTCGAAAGACCTCGTGACATGGACACCCTTGGGAACCGTATGGCGCTATGGCAAAAGTCCCTGGCACGCCAAGTACCTCCAGGCGAAGCGGCCGCTATGGGCGCCGGAGGTCCATTACTGCAAGGGCACGTTCTGGCTGACGTACAGCATGCCAGGCTGGGACGGCACGGGCAAAACCTCCGGCAGCGGACTGCTGAAAAGCACCAGCGGCAAGCCCGAAGGCCCGTACCAGGACATGCAGCCCGGCGCGCGGCTAGGCGACGAGATCGACGCTTCGCTCTTCGAGGACGACGACGGCACGATGTATTTTCTCTGGCACAGCGGCAAGATCGCGCGGCTGAAGGCTGACATGAACGGCCTGGCCGAGCCTTATCACTGGTTGCGGACGACCACTGCCGACCCGGACCCGCAACATCACGCCGGTCTATGTGCGGGCATCTTTGGCCCGAATTCGTTCGACCACGTCGGCTACGAGGGCATGTTCCTCTTGAAGAACGGCGGCCGCTACTATCTCTGCTGCTCGGAGAATTTCAACGGCCGCTACAGTTGTGCGGTGGCCAGCGCCACGAAGATCTATGGCCCCTACGGCCCGCGTTACGAGGCCATACCGCACGGCGGCCACAACACCTTCTTCCAGGACGATCGCGGCCGCTGGTGGTCGACCTATTTCGGGCCGCCCTGGCCGGAGCGGGCGGCGATCCTGCCGATTACGTTCGACGGGCAAGGGCGGATCCGGCCGGCGGAATAGACCGGGTAGAAGAGTGGCCCCGTCCACCGTTAGGCACCGCCGGCGGCGGTGAAGCCGCCAAGGACGAGAGGACATAGTTGAATCAAGCTGGCTGGGCCACTTTGGCCAAATCCCGCCCGTGGAAACGGTTTCCAACAATGACGACTACATGCGCTTGGCCCGAAAATAACGACCGACGTCGCCCACGCCGACAATGAACCCAAGCCCGATCGAAAACACCGTCAAAGCGGCAATCGCGACACCGAGGATCGTCTCGGTGACGGGATGCTGGCCAACAATTCTCATGCTCATGATAGAACTCCTTTAAGATTGAGTAACTGCTTCTTCTCTTGCGGAATTTCGCCGAATCAGATCCAGGATCATCGCCACGGCTTCGTCTATGCCAGCGGCTACCGGAGCGCTGAGAACGCCGAGCGCAGCCTCCTCGGATGCCAGCGACTCGGGCGAGGGTTCGCAGCCGACAAGCCACAGGCGCTCGATGCTGCCGCCCAACCGCCGCACTAACCGCAAGACCGTCGCCGGGTTCAAGCTATGCGCTTCGATCAGGCCGTCGGGAGAATCGTCCTCAAGGGGCTCCTCAACTTGCGGCTCGATGAGGTACAAGGCGCCGGGCCGCCCGCCGCGGGCGATGGCGTCGATGAGGATCACCGCGTCATAGCCGTCCAAAAGGGCATAGGCCAGGTCGACGCCGCGAATGCCGAAATCGGCAACCTCCACATTCGGCGGAAGCGCGCAATCCGCCAATCGCCTGGCAACCTCCACGCCGAAGGCGTCGTCGCCGAGAAAGATATTGCCAATGCCGGCCACGAGAATTTGCGGAGCGGTCATAAGATTACGATTCCTCCTCGGTCAGCGGGGCGATCTCTTCGGGTTTGAAGAAAAAGCGATGACCTGGCTGACGCGCCATACCCAGGTCTTTACCCGGATCGTCGTCCAGAGTCACTGCGACATGATAGCGGTCTTCAAAATCCTGCTCGATCGACTCGATCGTGGCGGTCTTGCCGCTGAGGACCAGGTCGAAGATGTCGCCCCCCAGCCCCGGCCGCAGCCGCACGCGGTCTCCCGGCCGCAACCGCGTTTCATCGACCATAATACTCTCGACGGTGGCAGGTTGAGAAAAGGGATCGTCGGCGACCTCGCCGGGGCGAACCAGGTGATCGATACCTTGGGCCGTGGCTTCGGTCCGCGACGGCGTGCGGACCGCGCCGTGCAGTCCGGCGAGTTGCTCGCGGGCCAGGGTTTCGGTCCGCATTAGCATCTTCCGCGTGCGATCGTCCGTGGCCGCGGCCATCGCCTTCTCTTCCTCCGTAAGCGTCATGATGCGGAGTGTGAGAATCTCGTCGATCTCCGTACCGTCGAAAAGGTCGCCGGGACTTTCCGGGGCGATCCGCGGGTAGTCGTAAAGGATGATCGGCGAGGCCAGCATGGTGTCATCGTCGCCGGGCCGCCCGACGAGGACCGGCCAGACCCCAATATTCCGGCAGGCGGTTGTGACCTCGCGAAGAGACTCGAGCGGGTCGGTCAAGGAATAGAACTTTCCCCCCTGGACCGCCAAGACGGCATGCGTGGCGACGAGCGACTGCATGAGGGCCTCGTCGCGGCTGCGGAGGGCAGCGTCCGGCAGCGGCGTGCGGTTGAACACCCGCACGGTGCAGCGGTAGACCGGATCGCGTAGGACTTCCGCGGCGACCTCCGCAGTGATCTCCACTTCCCCCTCCAATGCTCCCTGGTCGCGGACCGCGACGGTTTCGATGCGACCATCGCAGCCGCGGAGCGGCTCGCACCAGTGGCTGGCAGGTACGGTGAAGCATTGCCGATGCGGCCCCTCCGAAAGCGACGCAATTTCCAGGGGGCCGATCGTCAATTCACGTTCCACCGCCTCTTGCCAGCCCTGGTGCAGCACGCCGCCCAGCACGAACGAATCGACGGCGCAGTAATCGGGATCGCCTTCGGCCGGCAAGGAGTCGCAAGGGGTCGATAGGACGCCGATAGTACGCTGGACGAGGTGCAGGTAACGCAGTTGGACCTCCAGAGTGCCATGGCCAGTCGTGGGAGTTTGGAGCAAGCATTGCACCTGCATGTTCCACGCCTCCGCGCCGTCCATCGCTTCACTGTAGGATCGCGGTACAAGGCCGCCGAACGTCCAGCGACAGCGGTTCTTGACCGAAGGCCGATAGGGGTAAAGATTGTAACCTTCGTACAGAATGGCCCGCGCAATATCGTCGATCATTGGCCGGTTCATGGCAGCGCCTCGCGCGGATCACTGGCCGCGCCGGCGCTGTCGCCCGCGTGTCCGCTTGTCAAGGCGGGCGACCGTTGCGTGAAATTCCGGCTAAAGCCGGGGCTGCCAGCGCCCTCCAAAAGGCTCTCGATCGCCTTTTCCCAAGTGGGCAGGCCGTGGGTAGCCTTGTAGCGGACGAGGCGGTCGCAGACGTCCCGGTCGAGGCAGAGCCAGGTGGAGCGGGGGTAATAGTGGTCCATCATCTGCCTCCACACGCCCACGGGGAGGCGGAAATCGGCCTGCTTCTCCAGCGAAATCGGTGCGACTTGCAGACGCCCGTCCTCGGCCTGATAGAAGACCGTGCCGCTGAAGAGGAAAACGAGCGGGACTTCGCCTTCCTCCAAGGCGGCGAAGTACTTCGTCGCCGCCACGTTGAAATCGAAAGTGCAGGGGACGGCCAATTCCACGGTGGTCTCGCCCGCAAAGGCCGGAACGATCGCCTGGACCTGTGTCCAAAGCATGCTCCGCATCGTCTTGCCCCAGCGATCTGGCGTTCCGAACAGGTCCAGCAACCGCTCGGGGTCCTCCGCCGGGTATCGCCGCCGCGCGGGCTCGATGCGGATCTGGCACTTCAGCAAGATCGATTGCACGGCGGCCACCGTGCCTTCCTGGATCGCCAGCCGGAACACTAGTTGCGGCGCGACGGCCGGCGAGCTTGGCGAGACCGACTCAATGTGGAAGTTCAGGTCGAACACGATTGTTCCTCCAACTCGTTGAAGAAACGGCCGACTTCCTCCCAAACCTCGCTTCCGCCGGAGAGTCCGCGCCAGCGCAGGCGAATCAGGCCGCTAAGCCGATAGCACTGGTCAATGGGAAGCAGATAATAGCGATGCTTGCCGGCGAGGCGATGCACCAACAGGGCCTCGACTTCTGGCTGCATATCGGCCAGGACTGGATTGTCTTCCACGATCGCCTCCCAAGCATCCAGGTCCAGCAGCGATTCGACCGGCCCCGCCGGACTGGGATAGACGGCAATGATCTTTGAGTTGACTCGGCTACCGGGAACGCGATCCGGCTGCGACGTTCGGTAGAAAAACGCCAGGTTAATCGGAACCAACAGTCCTTCCCATTGGACGTCGGTGAGGCGGAAGTCGGACAGGCTGCGGACAGTACGCGGCACGCGGCGGTAAACAGACGTTTGCCCGCCGCTGAAGAGCATTGCGCACGACGGGCAGCAACAGAGCAGTCGCCGCGTCCGCAAATCGACAACGTGTTCGTGTTGGCGCGGCAGCGGCGCCGAACATAATTCGCACTTGGCGGCCGGCTTGGCCGCAGGCATGGTCCGGGCAAAGCTCCGCAAGAGGGCCAGTGGAGACCGCCGAACTTCTTCGGCGGGAATTACAGAAAGCGATGGGTCGAAATCGTTCATGGCGTTGAACCGTCAAACCGTCAGGACCTTCTGCAGCGAAACGAACCCGTTTCCACCCGGCATCGCGCCGGCCGGCTCGGCGACAGCGCCTTCGACTTGGATGCCGGCCACGTCGGGCGCCGCTTCATAAATCGCCTTTTCGATCGTGCCGCGAAGCGTGGCCGCGGAGGAGGGGCAACCGTGGCAATGCCCTTGCAACCGCAGGTGCACGACTCCTTCCACAAGGCCGAGGAACTCGACGTTGCCGCCATGCGATTTCAAGTAAGGGCGAACCTGCTGCAAAGCCGCCAGGACACGGTTTTCCATGTCCACCGGGTGCAAATCATAGAGCAGCAGCGCGGCAGATAACATGGGGTCGCGCGACCAGGCATCAATCAAGCCCTTGCCGTCGGCCCCCAGCGCCGCCACATCGGCGAGCATCTTGGCCAAGGCCTCCCCGTGGAACTCCATGAGCAGCCCGATCAATTCCTGGATCCGGCCGCGTAGTTGTGCGTCGGGCAGCTTCTCCGCCTCGTGGATCAGTGCCTCGACGCGGGCCAGGTTGGCGTTTGGTTCACTCATGGTATCTCAGTGCCCCGCCGCGCCGAACATCGGCACGTGGCGAGCTTCCAGCACCTTGCCCTTGCCGGTATACATGTGCACGCCGCAGGGCAGGCAGGGATCGAAACTCCGCACCGTCCGCATGATGTCGATGCCCTTGAACTTGTCGGGCGGGTTCTCCTCGAACAAGGGAGTTCCCTGCACGGAGTCCTCGTACGGGCCCGGCGTTCCGTAGCTGTCGCGCGGACTGGCGTTCCAGGGAGTGGGCGGATAGGGATGATAGTTGGCGATCTTCTTGTTGCGAATCACGAGGTGGTGTGAAAGCACGCCGCGGACGGCCTCGTGGAAGCCGCAGCCGTAGGCGGCCTCCGGCACCTTGAACTCGGTAAAGGTCTTCGTGCGGCCGGCATGCACTTCCTCCAAGGCCCGCTCGACAAAATAGAGGGCAGCGGCAGCCGCGTAGGCCTGGAAATAGGTCCGTGCGCGGTCGCGCTCGATGGCGTTGCTCCACTGCGGGATCCGCCACTCGAACTCGGTTTCGCCCAGCAGTGCAGTCTTCGGCAGGTTGATCTTGACGCTCTTGCCGGTTGCTTTCACGTAGCCGAAATCGACCTTGCCGGCCAGGGCCGTGGTCCACAGCCGGGCCAGGGGGCCGCCGCCGGTGTCCAAGGCCAGGTGGTCGCCCGTCCGCGCATCGAGCCAGCGGGGCGACATTACCCAGGTGTATTTGCCGCTGAAGTCGCGCTTTTGCGGCTGGGGAGTCGTGGTCTGATTCCAGGGGTGCCGCCGATCGACCTTGTTGCCCAGCGGATCCTGTTCGATGAACATTTCGCCGTCGTTCCAGTCGCGATAGTACGAGCTTCCCAGGAGAATGCGGATGCCCAGGTTGATGTCGACAAGGCTGGTGGTAACCAGCTTGCCGTCGACGACGACGCCCGGCGTGACGAACATGGCGTTGCCCCACTTCTCCATGTTCTTGTAGGTGTAGTCGCAGACGCTGGGGTCGTTCCACGATCCCCAACAGCCCAGGAGGATGCGGCGGCGGCCCACTTCTTCGTAGCCGGGCAGGGCCTGGTAGAAGAAGTCGAACAGGTCGTCGTGCAGCGGCACGACGCGCTTCATGAACTCGACGTATTTCATCAGCCGCACCAGATACTCGGAGAAGAGCTGCAAGCTCGGCACCGTGCCCACGCCGCCCGGATAGAGCGTCGAGGGATGGGTGTGGCGGCCTTCCATAAGGCAGAACATCTCGCGGGTCAGGCGGCTCATCTCCAGGGCTTCGCGATAGAACTGGCCGCTGAAGGGATTGAGCGTCCGCATGATGTCGGCGATGGTGCGGTAGCCGTGAATGTTGGAGTTGGGGGATGGAGTCCGCTCGGCCTGCTCCAGCACGCCCGGGTTCGTCTCCTTCACCATCTGCTCGCAGAAATCGACGCCCACCAGGTTGTCCTGGAAGATGTTGTGGTCGAACATGTATTCCGCCGCCTCGCCCAGGTTGATGATCCACTCGGCGATGGCGGGCGGCCTGATGCCGTAGGCCATGTTCTGGGCATAAACCGAGCAGGTGGCGTGGTTGTCGCCGCAAATGCCGCAGATGCGGCTGGTGATGAAATGGGCGTCACGAGGGTCCTTGCCCTTCATGAAAACGCTATAGCCCCGAAAGATCGAGGACGTGCTGTGACACTCGACGACCCGCTGGTTCTCGAAATCGATCTTTGTGAAAATGCCCAGGCTGCCCACGATGCGGGTAATCGGGTCCCACGACATTTCAATCAACTTGCCGCGCTCGCTGGGGGCGGTTCGTTCAGGTAAGGTTATAGTGGACATGGTTGTACTCCGGAGTGAATGATTTCAGATCTCGGATCTCCGATCGCAAATATCAGGTCTCGCCGATCTCAATTCTCAGATTTTGAATTGCCCTGTCATTGTCAGGCTCCGGCGGCATGTACCCATGGTCGGCCTGACGTACACGCGGTCGGGCTTCATACCGTACCGTAGGTGGTCGGTTGGTAGCCGGTGGTCAGTTGGCCGCCAGAATGTCGCCACTTGGGTTCCTTGTTGGCCGTGCGGTTGGTGAAACCGCGGAGGGTGCGGATGATGCCGCCGTACAGACCCACGGCGGTGGACGAGAGCCGTCCGCCGGGCGGCTCGTCCATGAACGGCATGAACTTGTCGGGGAAGCCGGGCATCGTGCAGGCGATGCAGATGCCGCCGACATTGGGGCAGCCGCCCACGCCGCCCATCCAGCCCCGTTTGGGCACGTTGCAGTTGACGACCGGCCCCCAGCAGCCGATCTTGACCAGGCACTCGGGCTGGCCGTAGGCGGTGGCGAACTGGCCTTGCTCGTAGTAGCCGGCGCGATCGCAGCCTTCGTGAACCGTGGCCTCGAACAACCACTTTGGCCGCAATTGGTCGTCCAACGGCGGTGCCGGCGCTAAACCGGCGACATGGTAGAGCAGGTGGAGCACGGTTTCCATGAAGTTATCGGGCTGCACGGGGCAACCGGGGACGTTGATAATCGGCAATCCGCCCTTCGACATCCAATGCCAACCGAGGTAATCGGCCAGCCCCATGCAGCCCGTGGGATTGCCTTCCATGGCATGGATACCGCCGTAGGTGGCACAAGTGCCGATCGCCACTACGGCGAACGCCTTCGGGGCCAGCCAATCGATCCAATCCGTGGTGGGAATAGGTTGGCCGGTCTTCTTGTCGGTGCCTAGGGCGGCCCAGTAGCCTTCGCGCTTGATTTTCTCGTTGGGAATCGAGCCCTCGACCACGAGTACGAAGGGATCGAGCCGGCCCTCCTTGGCCAAATAAAGGTGGTGCATGAACTCGTCGCCGACCTCGTAGGCAAGCACCGGGTTATGCAGATAGACCTTGGGCAGGCCGGGAAACGCCCCCATCACAAGGTCCTCGATGCTCGGCGCGTGGCGCCGGTCACAGAGACCGAGTCGCCATCACAACCGAGGCCGGCGGTGATCCAGACTATGTGCACCTCCTTGACCGCCGGTTCATGTTGGGCGTAGGTGGAACCCGAGTTTTGCGCGACCATGTTTTTCTCCTTTCAGGATGGCTGACAAAACCGGGCACGCAGGCAAGGCGCCTACGCTACAAGGCGCGGTTTTGTCAGGCATCTCAACAGATCCTCGGTAGTTGTTCTCCCGCCAACATCGTGACGACGCGCTCGCCGCCGATGCAGGAACGCAGGACCACCATGCCGGGATGCTCGGCGACGATTTCGCCGATCACGGCGGCTTGCCGGCCCAGCGGATGCCCGCGCATCACTTCCAGCAAGGGCGCGGCGTCGCGGGGCGGGACGACCGCGACGAGTTTGCCCTCGTTGGCGACATACAAGGGATCCAGCCCGAGCATGGCGCAAGCGGCCTCGACCTCGGGCCGCAAAGGAATCGCCGCTTCGTCGAGCTTCACGCCCACACGCGAGGCGTCGGCCAACTCGTTTAGCGAACTGGACAGGCCGCCGCGGGTAGGATCGCGCATCCAACGGATCGCCGGGCAGGCGGCGAGCATGACCCGCGTGAGGTCGGCAAGGGGCGCGGTGTCGCTTTCCAGCACCGTCTCGAATTCTATCCCTTCCCGGACCGAGAGGATGGCAATGCCGTGGTCGCCGATGGTGCCCGACAATAGAACCTTGTCGCCGGGCCGGGCGTTGCGGACGCTGAGGCAGCAACCCTCGGGCACCAATCCCACGCCGGTGGTGGTGATGAAGATCTGGTCGCCCTTGCCGCGATCGACCACCTTGGTGTCTCCCGTGACGATCGAAACTTCAGCCTCGGCGCAGGCCTGGCGCATCGAGGCCACAATCCGCTGCAGCTCGGTCATCGCCAAGCCTTCCTCCAGGATGAAGGCGGCGGCCAGCCAGAGCGGCTGCGCTCCGCCTACCGCCAGGTCATTGACGGTGCCGTTAACGGCCAGGCGGCCGATGTCGCCGCCGGGGAAGAACGGCGGACGAACCACGAAGGAGTCGGTAGTCAGGGCGATCCGCGGCATTTTTTCGCCGTTGCCCTCGCTTCCGCCCAATGCCAGCACGGCCTGGTCCTCTAACGCCGGCACCAGACCGCGGCCATAGCCCTGGAGAAACACCCGCTCGATAAGATCGGCGGTGAGCGTGCCTCCGCTGCCGTGCCCGAGAAGCACCTGCTCGTGGTCAGTCAGCGGCGCAGGGCACGAGAGCTGGTCGAAATCAATTCCGGCTGTCTCTGGCACGGCGTTTGTCATCTCATTGCGGTCCTTCGACATTCCGCTTCTCGTTGCGGACTTCCGGCGATTCACACTTGGACTTTCTCATTTTCTTTCACAGGGGCCGCCTGGCGGAAGCGGCCATAGTGGTAATAGGCGGCGCAGGCCCCTTCGGAGGAAACCATCGTGGCGCCCAGCGGCGTTTGCGGCGTGCACGCTTTGCCGAACGCCGGACACTCATGCGGTTTCTTCAGTCCCTGCAGGATTAAACCGCTGATGCAGTTTTTCGACTCTGCCACGCGGATGCCCTCAACGCAGAACCTCCGCTCGGCGTCGAAGTCAGCGTAGGCCGGCCGCAGGCGATAGCCGCTGTCGGCGATCAGCCCAATTCCGCGCCACTTGCGGTCGGTGATTTCGAAGACCTCATTGATCAACCGGCGGGCGGCAGGACTTCCTTCGCGGCGGACGGCGCGGGCGTACTGGTTCGTCACGTCATAATGCCCCGCTTCCAACATTTGAACCGCCTGGTAGATGCCCTCCAGCAAGTCCAGCGGCTCAAAGCCGGTGACCACGATCGGGCGCGGAACCGCCGCGCCAAGGGCTCATACTCCTCAAATCCCATCACGGCGCAGACGTGCCCGGCGGCCAGAAATGCCTGTACGCGGTTTCGGGGTGATGAGAGGATAGCCGTCATCGCCGGCGGGACGAGCACGTGCGACACGAGCACGGCGAAGTTGCCGAGCCCGCGGCGTTTCGCCTGGGCCACTGCCATGGCGTTGGCGGGCGCGGTAGTTTCGAATCCCACGGCGAAGAAAACTACCGTCCGCTGAGGGTTCTGCTCGGCGACCTTCAAACAATCCAGGGGCGAGTAGACGATCCGCACGTCGCCGCCAGCGGCCTTCACCGCGAACAAATCGCGGTTACTGCCCGGCACGCGCAGCATGTCGCCGAAGGAACAGAAAATCACTTCGGGCCGCGAGGCAATCGCCGTCGCCTTGTCGATCAGTTCCAGCGGCGTTACGCAGACTGGGCAACCCGGGCCGTGCACCAACTCGATCGTCGGCGGCAACAGCTCGTCTATGCCGTACTTGACGATGGTGTGTGTCTGCCCGCCGCAGATCTCCATGATTGTCCAGGGCCGAGTAACCAGGCGGTGGATAGCCCGCCGCAATTTTTGAGCCGCGTCCGGATCACGATATTCGTCCTGGAACTTCATGCGTTATACCACCTCTGCGTCCGGCGCCTTCAATTCCTCAAGATCGTTCATCTGCCGCAAGAATGCGAAGATCTGCCGGGCTTCCGCTTCGTCGACGACGGAGAGGGCGAAACCCACGTGGACCAGAACGTAACGGCCGACTTCCACCTCAGGGACGTGGTCGAGACAGACCCGCTTGGCAACCCCGCCGAAGTCGACTTTTCCCATGAGCACGTCGTGCTCGCAATAGGTCTCGACCACTTTCCCCGGTATTGCCAGACACATCGCCTTGCGTCCTTCCCTCGTGATCGACCGTTGTCCGACGGCGACAGACGAGACCGCGCCGCGCCTCTATCAGCCATTCTAGGAAAGCGATTTTCTGACAGGCAATCCTGTGACAAATGATAACAAGCGTCTAGGGAATCGCCCTAACCGCCTTGGGGAGCGCACCGCGGTTTGAACCCGCAGGGCAAGCAACGTGCGACGCTACAGCGAAAGAAGGCGAGCACCGGTTGTCTACCGATGCATGAAGAATACAACGACGGCGCGGGCCGGAACAAGCTCGGGTTACCCGCTGGGCGAGCCGGTTCAAAATCTGCCGAAACAACGCAAACTTCTTGGGGCCTTTGGATATTTCATGCCGTGGTAACAGTCCCGCCTTGCGCGCCAAGCATTTTGCAAACTGTTGACCTAGTGCCGCATTTTCGATAAAAGGTGAACACATGGCTGCCTACCCCCCCTTCCCTGCCTATTCTACCGGGAAAAACCTTGCGACGCGCAAGGTTTTTTCGCAACCCAAGGGGGTGTTGTACACCCCATTCACATTAAGTATAATCCTCATCCAAAGCCGTCAACGTTGACGGGCGATTTGGGTATGGGAGACTGGTTCATTGGATAGAAGAGAAAGTACCGCGGGGTACCACCTGCTTACGGGTGCGACGGGGCTCTTGGGCTCCTATCTACTCCGCGATGGTTTGTTGGCAGGACGCCACTTTGCCGTGCTCGTTCGCCCTTCTAAGTCGGAGTCGGCGCGCGCAGCGAATCGAGACGCTGCTGCGTCAATGGGAGTTGGCGCTGGAAGCCACGCTTCCCCGGCCGGTTGTATTCGAAAGTGATCTCAGCGAGATTGATCTCGGCCTGGATCATCGCACGTTGGACTGGATTGCCGAGCATTGCACCTCGGTCTTTCACAACGCAGCAAGCCTCGTGTTCCGCGGCGACGATCCCGCTGGCGAGCCCTATCTTTCCAATGTGGAAGGCACGCGGCGGATGCTGGAACTCTGCCGCGTGACCGGCATTCGGCAGTTCCATCACGTTTCGACGGCCTATGTCTGCGGCCTGCGGGAAGGCCGCATCCTCGAGACCGATGTCGACCTGGGCCAGACGCCCGGCAATGTCTACGAGAAGACGAAGCTGCAGGCGGAACTGCTGGTCCGCTCGGCCGATCATCTCGACTCGCCCACGATATACCGGCCTTCGATCATCGTCGGCGATTCGCAGACCGGCTACACGACGACTTACCACGGCTTTTATGCCCCGCTGAAACTGGCCCACACCATGGTCAGCAAGGTGGCGCGGGGCACAACGGCGGGCAATCTCTTGGTGGAGGCCCTCGGGATCAACACCGACGACCGGAAAAACTTCGTGCCGGTCGATTGGGTCTCGGCCGTCATATCTCACGTCCACGGCCGGCCGGAGTTCCACGGCAAGACCTATCACGTGACGTCGCCCAATCCTCCGCTGATCCTGGAAATGGCCGCGGTGATGCAGGAGGTGGTTGAGGATCTCTCGCCGGTAGGCGACGCCGAGGCGAGTTGGAACCTCGACGGGGAATGGTTCGCCAAGACGTTCCGCGATCAATTGGGGATCTACGGCGCCTATTGGCGAGACGATCCGCAGTTCGACGTGACCAATACACTGCGCGCCGCCGGACACCTGCCCTGTCCGCGCTTGGATCGCCGCATGATGTCGCGTTTGGCCCGTTTCGCCATCCACGCGAATTTCGGACGTTTGCGGCGAACGAAGCACAAGCCCGACTTCGACGTCCACAACCACATGCGCCGCATGGGACGGGGCAACGGGGACCTCTATGAGGGCGATCCGCGGATCGCGCACCTGAGCATTGAAGTCGACGGACCCGGCGGGGGCCAATGGGAATTGTTGGTCCGCGACGGCCGGGTGCTGGCGATCAACGAGGGCGTGGGAAGGCGGAGCACCGCCGTTTTCCATGTCCATTCCGCCACCTTCCGTTCTCTGGTCGACGGCCACATCGACGTTGCGCAAGCGGTGAAGGCTGGCAAAGTGCAGATCGAAGGCAACGGCATGGATCGTCGCCGCTTGGAGGCGGTCTTGCAGGTCACTGCCAGGGCCGGAGCGGGGCAGCTCGCGGGGCGGTAGCTTAGCTGCGCCTCACGAGCGTTTTTCCGCGATCCACACGTTGCGGAAAAACGCCGGAAAGCCATGCTCCTGGAGATAGATGCCTGCCGGTTGCGGGCTCTCTGGAATTCCTCCAGGCGTCGAGCCCTTGATCTCCACGTCATCGAGAATCGTTGCGCCGTTGAGCTTCACGGTGCAGCGGCCCAAGCGGGTTTTCTTGCCCGAGGCGTCATAGCGAGCGGCGGTGAAGTTGATGTCGTAGGTCTGCCACGTCAGCGGTGGATAGCACATGTTGATTTTCGGCGTGACCTGCGCGTAGAGCACGCCGCAATCATGGCTCCGCATGACGATGCCGAACGAATCGAGGATCTGGATCTCGTAGCGCTCCTGGAGATAGACGCCGCTGTTGGGCCGCTCCCAGATAGTCCGCGTGCGGGGCACATAGGAAATCATGAATTCCACGTGTAGCGTGAAATCCTGGAACTTGCGACGGGTAGTCGCCCCGCCGATAAGCCACTTCTGAGGCGTCACCTTCGCGCCCTTTTGCCATTCATCGATTCCGTTGCCGTCGAAGAGTACGATCGCGCTGGCCGGCGCTTTGGCCCCCATCGTCGGACTCTGCCGCTCGACCCGCGTCAACATGAATTTCACGCCGGTTTCGGTCTGGCCGGAAACGGTATGGCCGTCGCAGACGCCCTTGCACTCCTGATCGATGACGACCTTATTGCCCGCTCGCCTGGCGTCAACGGGCGTGGAATCGTCGGTGCTCGGGGCCTTTTGCATGATCGTCTTGCCGTCCCAGCCATCGCCCGGCAGGCCGCCTACGAAGAACATCGTGCGGAACAGGCCGTCGCCCAGTGCCCGGACCTGCGCGCCCAATCGCGACTTGCTGCCGTCCGGCTGCGTGACTGTGCCCGAATACTCGCCTTGGAAGGCATAGTCCGCGTCGACGTGCTCGGGGTCGGTATATAGCTTCAGTTCCGGGTCCTTGGCAATGGCAGCGCGGCTCCCCATGCTGCCTCCGCAGACCAATGCCACGGCAAGGATACCACGCACGATCGGCCGCACGACGCTCATAGATTGCACGTTCATGTTTTAGTTCCTCCACGAATGGTTGTGGAAACTATCCTAATACGCAGCGCGGGCCGGCTCAAGTGCCGAAAGGCTGTCGCCCTCGCCCGGTCCTTTCCCGGAGCGCGGATTCCCCGAGAGCGCGGACGAATGGCGTTTGGCGGCTTCGTAGAACCGCAGCAACTCGGCCAGATTCAAATGCGCGTAGGGCTCGTCGCAGGCCGCCGTGTTGGGCCCGGCATCGGCGACCCAGAAATCGAGTGTTTCAGGGCCGAAGACGCAATCGTGGAGATTGCTGTTCATAGCTACCGGCCGCTTGATGATCTCGATGAGCGTGGCGGCGTCGATCTTGCCGTAATGCTCCTGGAGCCGCTTGCTGAGCAATTCCGCCCGACTTCCGCCGGAAATGAAGACCGAGTCATCGGGCACGTGCGGCAGCCGCGGATGCTGCTGGCCGGGACGCAGGACGGTCATCTGCCGCGGGTCACATTGCACGCCGGCCATCGCCCGCGATTTGTCGCTGAGCACGTAGTAGTATTCGCAGGTCCGCGGTGTGCGCCGGAGTATCTCCAGGGCCTCGTCCACGGTGGACGCCCGCTCCATGAGGTCGCGGAGGAGGAAAGTCATGGGCTCGCCGTCCCAATCGCCTTCGCCGCGGCCTCCCATCTCGCCCACCGCCAGCCCCTTCTCGTTCATCGCCGTGACCGTGCCGACGAAGCCGGCATAACCCTGGCTGACCCAGCGGTTCCGCCCCTGGGGCATAAAGACTGTCACCGCGGCCGCGTCCTGCAAACGGATGTCGCGCATGTAGTCCAGCACCCGGGCGTGCAGCACGCGGCCGTCCGTAGTCGCCTTGCCGCACACGGCCACGCCGCTGCAATGGAAGCGCTCGGGGAACAAATTGGCGGCACGAGCGTCGCGAAGAGAAACACCCGCCGCACGGGCCAACGCGTCGCATTCGTCGAGGTAGCGGCGAGGCAAGTACGGTCCGGTCCGCCGCTGAATTTCGGCGAAGCGATCGAAGCTCCAGACGCCAGTGTGCAGGCTGTCTCCCGCCCCCACCAGATAGAGCGTCCGCTCGCAGAGCTTGTGGATCGGCTCGCGAAGCAATGCGCCGTGCGCCGCGCCCATCTGTTCCGGCGTGCCCTCCAGCATGAGGATTGTCTTGCCTTGGGACTGGCAAAGGATGCCGTGGCCGGCGGGGTCCTTGCCGACAACACGAAGAGTCTTTTCAGAGGAAATATGCGGCGGCTTATCGAACGTCTCGGCGGCAAAGTCAAGCCCCGCCGAGAACATGCGGCCCAGATCTGCCGCGGCCACTTCCCTGACGGGCAGCCCGTCAGGCGACTGGAAAATGGAATCGTGGGCTGGCGCGTTGAACGACCAGGCGTGGAATGTCAGCGTGCCGCGGATGCCCTCGACGTTGAACGCCGCGCTGCTGGGAGTCGACCCGTCGCGTTGGAAGACGAGCCGCAAATACTCCTGGGGGCGGTCCTTGCGGACGATGCGTATCGCCGACGTGCCATCGGCGGCCGTGTCGTCGGTGATCGTCACCCAACGGTCCAGGACGTCCGGCGCCATGGCCACGGCTGATAGTGCCCCGGAGACAACCCGGATTTTCATGAGCTGACGCGGATCGGTGTAAGAAAGGGGATCGGTGGGGCCGGCGTTTTGGCCGGCTTGCGCAAGAGCAGGCGGGATCCCCGCGCAACTGATGCGGCAGGCGGGACGCCTGCACCACGGCCCAGGAAAACCACGCGTTGTCCAGCGGTCATCCAGGGACAGGTGCCGCAACCCAACGAGGCCTCGCCGATGCCGGGCAGGCGGCAGTAGAGAGTGAACTTCGGCTTCGGACCGCGGACCAGGCGGATTCGGCCCTCGATTTTCTTGCCGTCCTTGCCGACAGCCGCGACTTCGAGGTCTGCCAGGTGGCAACAGCCTTCTTTGGGCTCTGCGGTCAACAAGTCGGCGAGTTGCCGGATCAATTCCGCCAGGGTCCGCTGCGGCGAGCGGATGCCTGCTGCGGCAGAGGGCGGCGTCACCCCTGGCGGCAGATCCTGGGCGAAGAAGTCGGTCATGGCCTGCAGGGTTTCGGGCAGTGCGGCCATCGCCGTGTAGTGGCCCAGCCCGTCGAGCCAGCGAACGCGGTTGGCGATGCCCAAAGCCGCGGCAAGTTTCTCGGTGCATAACCGCGGAATCACCTCGTCGCGGGCGGCGTTGACCATGAGCACCTTGCCGGCCTCCGCGCGGGCTCGTAAACGGTCGGCATGGGTCAGCGGATCGGACTCTTCGATTGCATGCTCGATTTCAGCCCGCTTACCCGACGGCAGGCGGCCGAGCAATGCGCGGATTTCGCCGGCTTCATTGGCGCGGCGGAGCACCGGCAGGAGATCGCCGCCGGCAAGGATGGCGACGACTCGGTCGATCCGCGGATCGTTCTCGGCGGCGGTAGTGGCCAGGATTCCGCCCAGGCTGATGCCCATCACACCGATCCGCCGGGCGTCGATCTCCGGCCGCGAGGCCAAGACGTCGACGGTTCGTCGCACGTCTTCGACAGCCTGGGACATCGCCGTCGTGAACAGCACCGGGTCGGACGCGGCAATGTGCTTCTTGCCCGTCGTCGGACTCCGCGGGCCATAGAAGGGCAGGTTGAACCAGGCTGCCGGTATGCCGCGGGCCGCAAGGATGGAGCAGGCGATTTTTACCAACTCCACATTGCCATCCAGGATATGGAGGCAGATCACTGCTGGCCGCTTGGGGTCGCCGGGGGCAATTCCACGGGGCATGTAGAGTTCCGCGGGGACCGTGTTGTTCGGTTCGATCGCGGTCCGCACCGGCGACGGATAGCTAAGGCGGTAGACCTGGAACGAATCGCTTCGACTGGCTAGCGCGATGCGGTAAGTGAAGGGGGAATTGTCCGACGGCTTTGCCACGGTGACAACTTCTTCGGGCAGCGAATCGGCCGCTCGGCTTAAGGCGGGATAGATGCAAGCCAGAATGAAGAGGATCAAAGAGAGTTTATGGCGACGATTCAACATTGGCGATAGACCCAAGCGAGTTCTAGCGGGGCGGAATTGGCATGTCATTATAGGCTGGATGCCGGCGGGCTGCCAACCGGAGGTTTTAAGCGGCCGCCCTGCTGCACAATCAATGACCTGCGCGCTTGACTTCGCCCGTGGTGTGAACCAAGATTACGGCGTACAGGAGAGCCTTGCTATGACGTTCAATCGAGTATTCGCATGCCTGGCCGCATGGTGCTGCCTGGCGGTCCAGGCAGACCCGCTTTTCTCGGCGGCGCCCGATTTTCTTCCTCGCGACCTGAAAGGTTGCGTGCTCTGGCTCAAGGGCGATGCGGGCGTCGTGAGCGACCGCGCCGGCAAAGTCGCCCGCTGGCGCGATCAATCGGGCCATGGGCACGATATCGACACGATCGTCGGCACCCCGCCGGCGGTGAAGTCGGGGATCAACGGCCGGCCGGTCGTCGCCTTTGACGGCCAGGGATACGCCTGCGGCTCCTGCGATTTCACGAAATCACTGTCGGCCCACTCTATCGTGCTGCTGGCCCGCTGGACCGACAAGTCGCTTGCCAGTTGCCGGCGCGTCTTATCCAGCCCCGACGCCAACTGGGGATTCGGCTATCTCGATGGCGACGATCAGGGTTGGATCGGCAACGACTGGATCTACCAGAAGGACTGGAACCTGTACGGACCGGGCACGCGGAATATCGATTGGCATCTGCACACCGGCACCATCGAGGGCACGGCGAAGCCCTGGGTCGAGTTCTGGAAAGACGGCACCAAGCTCATGGAACGGCCCAGGGACCTCAATGTCCACGCCGGGCCGGGGCGAATCGCGCTGGGCGGTCCGCAGACATCGAAGTGCGAGATCGCCGAGGTGCTGCTCTACGACCGGGTGCTCTCCGCCGGGGAATTGATTGCGCTCTGGAAATACATCTCGGCGAGGTACCACATGACTTCGCCGGCGGTCGCCGTGCCCGGCTGCCCGCCCGAAGATCTCCGCGGCAGCGGGGGGTACGCGATCGCGGCAGGCCCCTTTCAGCCCGATTGGAGGTCGCTGAACCAATACGAGTGCCCGCAATGGTTCCGCGATGCCAAGTTCGGTATCTGGGCCCACTGGAGCCCGCAGTGCCAGCCCGAGCAGGGCGACTGGTACGCCTGCCACATGTACGAGCAGGGCAGCCGCCAGTACGACTACCACGTGGCCCACTACGGTCATCCGTCGCAATTCGGCTACAAGGACATTTGCCACCTTTGGAAGGCCGAGAAATGGGACCCCGAGAAGCTGATCCAACTCTACCAGCGGGCGGGGGCGAAGTATTTCGTGGCCCTGGCCAATCACCACTGCAACTTCGACTGCTGGGATTCGACGTATCAGCCCTGGAACTCGGTGAATGTCGGCCCGAAGAAGGATATCGTTGGCACGTGGGCGGCAGTGGCCAGAAAACGTGGCCTGCGGTTCGGCGTGACGGTGCACAGCGCCCGCTCGTGGAGTTGGTTCGAGGCGGCCCACAGGTCCGACATCACGGGGCCGCTGAAGGGCGTGCCTTACGACGGCGCGTTAACGAAGGCCGACGGCAAGGGACTGTGGTGGGAGGGCCTCGATCCGGCCGACCTCTATGGCCCGCACGGCGCGAACCGTACGCCGGATGCCTACCAGGCCTACGTGCGAAAATGGTTCAACCGCACCAAGGAGCTGGTTGACAAGTACCAGCCCGATCTCCTCTATTTCGACGACACGGTGCCGCCACTGGGCGAGGCGGGCATGAGCGTGGTGGCTCATTTCCTCAATGCCGACCTGCGGCGGCACGATGGCCGACTGGAGGCCGTCTACAACACCAAAATCTACGACTGCCACCCGCCCGCCGAGATCTATCGCCATCTGGTGAACGACTTCGAGGGTGGCCGGGCCGATCGTATCCAGCCTTACCCGTGGCAAACCGACACCTGCATTGGTAACTGGCATTATCTTCGCGGCATCCAGTATCGTACGGCGGAGAGCGTCGTGCGGGAACTCGTCGATATCGTCAGCAAGAACGGCAACCTGCTGTTGAACATTCCGATCAAGGGAGACGGCAGCATCGATGACGACGAGTTGAAGTTCCTCGAGAACTTGACCCGCTGGATGGACGTCAACGGCGAGTGCATATTCGGTACTCGGCCTTGGAAGGCATATCGCGACGGGCCAGCGAGCGGCAGCATGCCGGAGATTCGTTTCACCAGCAAGGGCGACAAGCTTTACGTAATAGCATTGGACTGGCCGCGGGACGGAAAGCTCTTGATCCGTTCGTTGCCGTTGGGCGCCGGCAAGGTGACCGCGGCGAGACTGCTTGGCCATCAAGGCGCGATTCAATGGCGACAGACGAAGCAAGGGCTGGAAGTGACGTTTCCGGCTGAAAAGCCGTGCCAGTATGCCTATGCGCTGGAGGTGTTGGGCGCGGCGTAGGCCCGCAAACACGTAGTGCGACGGATCTCAAATCCCGCCTCAGCCGCGCACCAATGTGTCATATTCGGCATGGCTGCCAATCCACACCCAAACAAGATCGGAGTCCTCTTCGATGGCCAAGGTGCGAAAATGGATGCCCGCGCACGGAATAGTAGGGGCCCAACTGCTTGAAACGCAATGAGGGATGCCGCGAATTGACGGCAATTTGCAAGGTCCGATGGATGGCGTGGCAGCCCCGGGCCGACACGCCCGACCCTAATGGTGGTATTGACGCTTCCAACACAATAGTATGGGGATGGATGGGTAACTCTGTCACACAGTAAACTTACCTATAACGGTGCCTCGGTCTCATAAAGCGAGTCTTGCCATGAAACGACTTTTCATTCAGGCAGGTGTCTTGGTGTACACATTGACCGGTGCAGGAATGGCCTGGTCGGCGGACTTGAGGATGGCCACTAATCAGCCGCCCATTTCCCCGCCTCCGGCAATCCATATTTCGTCCCCACCCCCAGTGACGTATGCTCCCAGTCCGCCCCCGGTGAGTCATATTTCGGCCCCGCCGCCGGAGATCCACGTTTCAACGCCACCGCCAGCGAGTCCCGCGTTCAGCCCGCAGCCCGCGCAGTCTGGCGGCCGGCAGCAACAATTCTCGGTCGGGGCGGAGGTCGTCCATTCATCGAGCGTCGGCGACTCGCCTTCCGAGATTCATCGCCGGGCGTATGATCTGCATCGCTCGGAGGAGGCCGTCAGGAACGCCGCCGAAGCAGCGAAAGAAGCTCAGAATCGAGCGAGTGACCGTCGGCACATGCACGGTCACTCGATCGTGCCGGCTGGTGGAGAAGCCGATCACCGTCACACGGCTAAGGAAAATTGCGATGAACGCGTGGCGGGCCAAAGCCACAAGATTTGTAATCCTCTCTTTGGCCCGTGTCCCGGCTGTGCCTACCATCCCAGTCCCGCGTATTTTACTGGTAACTGCTACCATTCCGGGTACGGCTATGGAGGCAGTTCTTCCGTCGGAGACTATATCTCTTATCAAGCCTGCGCCGCATGCCTATACCCGCCGGTTTTTCTTGCCGATACAGGCGAGATTTGTGGCCTCGATCCGATCCAGCAGTTGATGGGAATGCCGAATGACCTTATTTGTTCGGAGTTTGGCGAAGGCGACAACGGTGGCGGAGTGACTGCAATCGTTCTAAAGGCGGATGTCGCCCCGTTGATGAGCGGTTTCCCTTGGGTTGCGCTCCTGGCGATCGGTTGCGTCTTGCTGGCGGTTTGCAACGGCATCCTGCTTCGATTGCTGTTGCGGAACCATGCCCGCTCAAGTTGCCGTGGAGAGTTCGCGCTGCCGGGCGATCATCAATGACGGATCTCCCGATGACCTGCACATACCGCGGAAACAAGCGACGAACCAGGGCAGTCTTGCCTGTCTGCCTCGCCCCGGCAAGCACCAGGCCCAATTGCCTTGGGTCTTGCGTTTGAGGAGTTGGCGTTTGCCTTAAGGAAAGGAGCGGCACCGGACGGCGCGATCGGCTCGCCGCGCGCTGCCGCGTTACGGAATATAGTTGCTGGAATCGGCGAGGGGAGGAATGACTTCTGGCACGGACGCCAGCCGCTTCTCGATCACCATTCCCAGTCCGCGGAGCCGCGCCCGCAACGTGTTGCGGGAAATCCCCAGGATCTCGGCCGCCTCGACTTGGTTTCCCTTGACGTGCCGCAGCACCTCTTGCAGCACGAGCCGGTCGACGGCCCTGTGGATGCGGTCGTACATCTGTCGGCAGTCCTGCGACAACAACTGGCGCACCAGGTGGGCGATCTCCAGCGTGGCGGGCTGCTGGCTGTCAGCCAGCCGCGAGTTGGGCCCCGCGTCGGCGTGAGCGGAGATGGGGTAGAGGCGAGTTTCCGCGCGATGATCGGGCGGTGAATTCACGTCGGTAAGTTGCATAGGATGCTCGGTTGGTGTGGGGCTCACGAAGAAAGATCCAAGTGCTAGTGGGCGAGGTTCGCTCCTCCCGCCGGCGGTTCGCGGTGGCCGTAAAAACTATAAAGCACCGGCATGAGATAGCGCGTAAGCAGGATTGTCGCGGCCATGCCGCCGACCACGACGATTGCCAGCGGACGCTGGGTCTGCGCACCGATCTTGGTGGAAAAGGCCGCCGGCAACAAGCCGAACAGGGCCGTCATGGCAGTCATCATCACGGGGCGCACGCGCTTGGCGGCGCCTTCCATAATGGCGTCGTGCAAAACCTTGCCATGGGCGCGGAGCGTGTTGAAGTAGGAAATCATCAACAATCCATCCATGATCGCCACCCCAAACAGCGAAATGAAGCCCACGGCCGCCGAAATGCTGAAGACGGTCCCGGTCAAGTACATCGCCCACACGCCGCCAATTGCCAGGTCGAAGACGTTGCTGATGACCACCACCGCGTCCAGCCACGAATGCAAGGCCGCGTAGAGGAGGATGAAGATCAGGACCAGCGAGGTCGGGATGATCCACAGCAAGCGGTACTGGGCGTCCTCCATCTGCTCGAACTCCCCGCTCCAAATCGCGCGGTAAGGGGCCGGCAGAATCTCTTTGATGCGGTCCTTGGCCTCGGCCACAGCGCCCCCCAAGTCGCGGTTGCGGACGCTGAACTTGATCGCGATCAAGCGCTCGCCCTGCTCCCGGTAAATCATCGATGCCCCGGCCCGCTCAAACTGGCCGTTGGGATCGATTCCACCGTCCGCGCCCACCGGGGAGACGAGCTCGCGGAGCGGCACCTGTGGCGTGCTGCTGATGGGATTCGACGTGTCGGCGTTGGTGCCGTGCGCCGAGGGGTCCGGAATAGCGCTGCCGTTGGGATTGGGGACGGGACTGGAACCCTGCGCCAGAACGACCTGGTTATTGGTGATGTTCACCGGGATATCCAAGATCGACTTCTCGCTGCGCCGCAGCCGCTCGGGCCAACGGATGGCGATGGGAAACAGCTTCTCGCCCTCGACCATGTTCGTCTGCGGGTTGGCGCCCAGGGCGCTGCTGATGACGTTGTTGACATCGGCCGTCATCACGCCCCACTTCGCGCATTTCTTCGGATCGATCTTGAATTCCAAATGGGACTGCCCGCGGATGTGGAAGATGCCCACGTCCTTCATGCCGTCGACCTGGTCCATTTCGTTCTTGACCTTGTAGGCCAGCAGCTCCAACTGGTCGATATCGGGCCCGACGATTTTCACCGAGTTGTCGCCCTTGATCCCCGAGAGGGCCTCCATCACGTTGTCGCGGATGTCTTGAGAGAAGTTCCAGTTCACGCCGGGGATTTTCGCCTCCAGTTCTGCGTCCATGTCCTCAGTGAGCTCGACCTTGGTCCGCGGCCGCATGGGGCCGAACAGCAAGCGCTTAAACCAGTTGGTTTCCTCCTTGATGGCCGGCCAGTCTTTGAAGGGCCGGACCGGCACGAAGTACTCGGTGCCCTCGTAGCCCTCGGTGTCGGTGCCGTCGTCGGGGCGGCCCGATTGCGACACGACCGTCTCCACCTCGGGGAACGATGCCATGATGGTCCGCGCTTCTTTGGCGATCTCGACATTGCGCTCCAGGGTCTGGTTCAGCGGGCCGGTGCCTCGGATCCACAAGTTGCCCTCCTCCAACTCGGGCATAAACTCGGTCCCCAGCAACGGCACCAGGCAGGCTGTGCCGGCGATCAGCGACCCGAAGAAGAGCACGGTGAGCCAAGGATGCCTTAGGCAACGCTCGAGTTGCCTCAGGTAGCGATTCTTCATGACGCGTACGAAGACGTTGTCCGCGGCCGGCTTGAGATTCCGGAAAAACAACAGGCACAACACGGGCGTCAAAGTCATTGCCAGGACCAGGGCGCCGGCCAGCGCCGAGGCGTAGGTCTGTGCCATGGGGCCGAACAAGGCCCCTTCGGCGCCCTGCATGGTGAACAGCGGAATGAACGCGCAGACCATGATCAGTGTGGAGAACAAGAGGGGGCGGTCGATCTCGACCGCCGCCCGATAAATGCGATCTTTCAACGGCAGGGTAATGTCGTCTCCCGTGGTCAGATGACGGTAGATGTTCTCGGCGATGATCACCGAAGAATCAACGATGATGCCGAAGTCGACCGCACCGATGGAAAGCAGATTTGCTGATTTGCCGCGCAAATAAAGCACCGAAAACGCGAAGAGCAGCGCCAGCGGAATGTTGATCGCCACGATCAACGCTGTCCGCACGTTGCTCAAAAACATCAAGAGGATCACGACCACCAGTCCAATGCCTACCAGCAGGTTCTCGACCACAGTGTCGGTGGTCACGTCGATCAGGTTCGTGCGGTCGAGATAGGGCTCGAGCTCCACTCCGGGCAACCTGCGGCCGGACAAGGGGTCGTTGATCTCCTCGACCTTTGCCTTGACGCTCTTCACGGCGGGCAAGGTCTGCTCGCCCTTGCGCATGAGCACAATGCACTGAACTACGTCGGTCTGGTCGTGGCCCACGTCGGCCAGGGATTCGGCTGAGCCCGGCGGTCGCGGGCGGTCGGCCTTCCAGTAGCCGATTCGCCCCAGCCGCGTGAGGTGCGTGACCACGACGCCCTGCTCCCCGATTTGGCCGTCCGGAACGCCCCCCCCCTCGACCACGTCTTCGACCTTGATCGGCCGGTTGTTGACGGTCGTGATCACCAGGCTGCGGATGTCCTTGATGCGTCGATATTCTTCCTCGCGGAGGATCTTGGCGGCGCGGAGTGCGGCCCGGCGTTGGATCTCAGCAATTCGCGCGAGTTCCCTGGCGGTCAGCGGTGGGGCGGTCTTCCGCGGTTCGGGCGGGAGGGTGCTCATCAACGCCATGCCTCTTTGCAGCCGCTGCTGAATCCGCTGGACTTCTTGCAAGAGATCGCGCTCCTCGGGCGCCATGTCCTTTTCGGCGAAAGGCGGCTTGGCATCCTTCCCCGCCAGCACCGCCCCGAGGCGCTGGATCGTGCGGACGAAACCGCGTTCCTGCTCCGTCAAAGCGGGGGCCACTTTCAATCCTGCCAGGCGCGCCGAAATGCGTTCCTTCTGCTTGACAGTGGCCGGTTTACCGAGGACTACTTCCGGTACGACTTCGTTCTTGACCACATCTTTCAAGACTTCCATCTCCAGCCCAAGCACCTTGTTGACAGGGTCCTCGCCGCCGCCGAACAGTCCGGCGCCACGGACGGTGAGGGCGACCTGGCCCTGGTTCATGTAGTCGCCGCCCACCGTGAAGTTGCTGTTGGTCAAGGTGTTCTGAAGCTGGGCCAGCGTGACGCCGTAGCGCCGCAGGCGATCGGGGTCGGGTTGGACTTCGTAGCGGCGGACGGTGCCGCCGAAGCTGGTGAGGTCCACGACCCGGGGCACGGGCCGGAATTGGCGCTCCATCACCCAGTCCTGCATTGCCTTGAGGTCGTTGAGAGTGTAAATGTCGCGGCCGTAACCGTCTTTGGGGCATTTGAGGATGTAGCGGTAGATTTCCCCCGTGGGAGACTCCGGCGAGATGGAAGGCGTCACATTGGGCGGCAACGGCTGGCTGATCGTGGCGATGCGGTTGATGACTTCCTGGCGGGCCGCCTCGTACGTGTACTCGCTGCCGTAGTTCCAGTTCATTTTGATGTCGCACAGGCCGAAGAGCGACTTGCTGTTCATCGATCTCAGGCCCGGCATGCCGGAGAAGGTCACCTCCAGGGGGATCGTGACCTGCCGCTCGACTTCCTCCGCCGACGCCCCGGGGAAATTGGCTGTGATCTCGACGATGGCCGGCGCCGGGTCGGGGTACGTCTCGACGTTGACGTTCATGAAGGAGTACAGGCCCACAGCCGCCAAGGCTACGGCGAGCAGGAGGACCACGAACGGGTTGTTCAGCGCCCAGGCAATGAGTTTGCGAACCATAGGAGTTTTCCAAAACACTGTAGGCCGGAACCAGCGCAGCGCAGCTCCGGCACAACGGCCCGGACGAACTGTTCGCCGGAACTGCGCTGCGCTGGTTCCGGCCTACACCTGCGCCTAATGCTTGTCGTGCTTCGCCTCCTTGAGGCGTTCTGCTTCCAGGGTCAAGATAGCCATGTGCAGTTCTCCCGTCCCCGATTGAAGGAGGCGCTCGCCGGGCCAAAGAGGCTCTCTCGGCAGCAGGCCCTCTTCCGCCTCCGTTGCCGTCAATTGCTGGTCCTTGGGGAGCGGCGTGCTGCGGACGAAGGCCTTTTGGTCGAATCGGTTCGTGACTTGCACCCGCCGCATCGTGTACTGGGCCTTGGCGGGGTCGGGGTCGCTCTGTACGAACACCAGGCTTTGTTGGCCGTCATCCATCAGGGCGTTCAGGGGAATCTCGACAACGCCTGCCGGCGGCGGGATGGGCACTGTGGCAGAGATATATTGTCCGGCCCGCAGTCGCTCGCCGGGGTTCTCCACCCGACCCTTGATAACTGCCGTGTGCTGGTTGGGATCGATCAGGTAGCCGATCTCGTCGATGGTTCCGGGAAGTCCGGCAGACGGGTCCACGCCGGCGGTCTGGATGGTCCATCGCCGGTGGGCGGAGTCCAGGCCTTCCAGCACGGGCAGTTGGTCTTCGGGGCAATTGGCGATAACCAGCAATTTTTTTACTTGGGCGACTTGAAAGAGATTGACCGTGTTGTCAACGACCATCTCGTCAACGTCGACGTTGCGTTCGACAATGACGCCGTCAAAGGGGGCCCGCAAGGTCACCCGGCCCCAGGGATTCTCGGCGTTCTTGTCGGGGTCGATCCTGTCCGGATCCGTGGGCTTCGCCGTTTGCCCACTCACCCACTTGCCCTCCCGCGTATGCGTCTTCCAGTATTCCTTGTCGGCGGCGCACTTCTTGGCCTCCTCGTGCAAAGCGTCGATATCTTCCTGGGGGATATCCCAAGCCTCAAGATTGCGTAGGGCGCGGCTGACTTGATTTCGGTCCGTCTGCACTTGCCGCTCTGCCGTTAGCAAGAAGACTTCCGGAACCGCATCGCGGTGCTTCATGGCGTTGTCGAGGATCTTCTGGTCCTGTTCGAGTTGCGTCAGCGCGTCCAACAGGTCGTTTTTCTTCGAGCCCACGTCAACGCTGTAGAAAATGCCCAGGACTTGGCCCTTGGAAACACGGTCGCCCGGCCGCAACTCGCGGACATCGGACTGTCCGTGGCCAGAATAATCGTGGACCTGGCCGATCTTCACAACTCGAGCCGGGGCGAAACGAGCTCGTACCCGCGCCAGGCGGGTGGGATCCAGGGCAGTAGAACCGGGAAACACCAGTGGCGGCATCTCGGTCGGTGTTTTTGCCACGGCCACCACGTCCTGATCGCCCCTGCGTATTCCTAGCGCCGAGCGAGCCGCCTGGGGGACATACACCGTGTGCGGCTTGTCCTTTACCAGCAAGACGCCCTTCAACGAATCGTTTTCCGCCGCTTTCCCGGCGTTGGTCTTGTCGTTATCACGGGCCGTTCCCACGCTGGCAGGATTGGCAGGGTCGGACGAGCCTCGATTCCGCGCTCCCGAGAGATAGCTGCCGAGGCCCACTAGCACAATCAGGATCGAGACCGCGAGGATCCAGGCGGAAGTCCTCCGCGTGAGCGATGCCCGCGTAGGACTCCCGGCATTTGGAGTTGGCGCGGATGGAGGCGAATGTGGATGAACATTGAGAACTGGGGCGGAAGATGTAGCGGACATGGCTGCGGCTTGATTGTTTGCCAAGTTTACGGCAACGCGATTTGTTACACGCTAGCACGGAGTCTAGCGACGTCGCCCTAAAAGCAATCCGTGTGCCGCAAACAACCTCTGCTCGCGAGGCAAGCAATCGCCGGAACAAGGCGAGATCCGCTGACCCCGCTGTGCAGTTCTCGCCCGAGGCGTCCCGTGGTTCTTGCCCAAGGCGGCCAACTCTTGCGCTGAGCGCAAGAAAAGAGCACTGCCGGAAGCTTCGCGTTTGTGCAGTTCTTACTCAGCCGCGCGCGTCTTGAACGCGGGTTATGACGGATTTAGCGGATTTTCCGCGTGGGATTTTTTTGATAGAAGGGTGCGCCGGTCCTGCCGAAGGTAACAACAACATCGATTGTCGTTGTTTTGACCGCTGGCGCGGATTTGCGACTCTTGGCGAAAAAAACGGCAATTGCCTCCGGTCCGCACTGGCCGCAGTCGCTTCTGAAGGCGAATTAGCATGACAATATACAAACACTTCGCGATCGCCGCAGTCTTGCTGGTGAGCGGCTGTGTCTATAACACACGCGAGCGCGTGGATCAGTCGGTGTCCGGGATGGCCGGTCAGACGTACGATCGGCAACCGTCGCCACCCGTGAATCGGCCGCCCGCAATGCCGGCATGGCCCGCGGCTCCAGCAGCGCCAGGCGTTCCAGCGGTGAATGAAGGCGCTCGGCGCCACCCCGCGCAGGCATGGACGTGCGGACCGTCGCCTATCTCGAAGGCAAGCCGGAGCCCAACCAATTGGCGGCCGATCCGCAATCCCGGCCGCCCGAACAGCCACCGCTTGCTGACCAACCGCCGCCGGAACGGCACATCGACCTCAACATTCCCCCCGATATTCCGGGTGCAGAAGCCCCGCGACTGGAAATACCCAAGAATCCGGCAGCCCGGCAGCGCGAGATCGAGCGGCTCTTCCCCGACCTGCCGCCGCTGGTTGCCGAGCCCGTCCCTCTGGCCGGTCCCAACGGCAGGCCTTTTACGTTGTCGGACCTGCAGCACATCGCCGTTGTCAACAGTCCGCAGCTCAAGCAAGCAGCCAGCGACGTGGAAGCGGCCCGCGGCAACATGATGCAGGCCGGCGCCTATCCCAACCCCACGGTCACCTACACGTTCGCGCCGTCCAGCGACGGCACCACTCCGAGCACCGATGGAGTCGGCGTCGGCCAGACGATCAAGACCGGCGGTAAGCTCCGCCTGGCGGTCGCCTCGGCCGAAATGTCCCTGCACCAGGCGGAACTAGCCCTGCGCCGGGCCCGTAGCGATCTCTCCACCCAGGTCCGCAATGCCTACTTCGCCGTGCTCGTGGCCAAGGAGACGGTGCGGGTTAACCGGGCCGTGGCCTACTTCACCGACGAAGTCTACCACCTTCAGACCCGCATGTTGGCGGCCGGGCAGGCAGCCCCTTACGAACCGGCAGCCCTGCGGGCGCAGGCCTACGTCGCGCGCCTGGCGTACCGGCAGTCGATCCAGACCTATATCTATACGTGGAAGCAACTCGTATCGACGATCAACGTGCGGCAATTGCCGCTCTCCGAAGTCGCCGGCCGCGTCGATTCGATGATCCCCTACTACGATTACGACGCCATCCTGGCCTATGTCCTCCGCAATCACACAGACGTTCTCACGGCCCAGTACGGGCTGGAAGGGGCCCGCTACAACTTGAAACTGGCCCAGGTCACGTCGGTTCCCGACGTCAGCGTCAACATGGGTGTCGCCAGGGATTTCAGCGTCGCTCCGAACCCGACCTGCCCGACCTTGTCGATCGGTGTGCCGGTGCCCGTCTGGGACCGCAACAAGGGAGCGATCACGGCCGCCGAGGCCGCCCTGATCCGGGCCAGCGAGGAGCCGCACCGCGTGGAAATGAATCTGACGAACACGTTGGCCACGGCGTATTCGGGCTACAAGAACAACCTGGAAGCCCTCGAGTACTATCGCCGCTATATTCTGCCCGACCAGGTGCGGTACTATCGCGGCACCTACGACCGCCGGCAAATCGACCCCAATGCGTCCTTCGGCGACGTGGTCAGCGCCCAGCAAACGCTGGCCGCCGACGTGACGACCTACTTGGCGACTCTGGGGCAGGTCTGGACCTCGGTGACGAGCGTGGCGGACGTCATTCAGACCGACGACTTGTTCGAGTTTGCCCGCCCCCAGGCCGTGCCAGCCTTGCCCGACCTGGATCAGTTGCCGCCGCTGCCCTGCTGTCATCCATGCGCCGCACCGCTCGGCGCGGGATCAGTCGCTCCGGCCAACTCTGGCGGCACAATGCCTGCGCCGGAGCCCTTGCCGGCGCCTGAACCCATACAGCATCCCCTTCGCAATGCTCCGGCAGCGTCGACCGGTAGTCAGGGAGGTTGAAAAAGCGAATCATGGTCCGATTGACATTAGTTTACATCGTATTAGCCGCTTTCACCTTGGCGATTTCCGTTCCAGCCGGTGCGCAATCGCCCCAGGACGGGATGGGGCTAGGGACTCAAGGTCCCGCCGGTTCGACGGAGCCCGATCCGTTGCCCGGCTTGCCCCGGCCGCCAGACCAGCCGAAGACGCTGTACCAGCCCGCCCCCTCGCAGAATTACGGCTGTCCCGATCTGGAACGTCCCTACTTCGAGCACGACCCGGTATTGGATGCCTGCTGCATGCCGCAGCCGGGCTGGTTGTGGGACGTGGAAATGGACATCCTGGGAACGCACGTCGTCAACCAGGTGGGAAACGCCGCGCCGCCCTACAACAGCGTGCCCACGGTGCCCATGGCAAAGCTGGATTGGACTGTTTCGCCTAAATTCGAGGCGGGCTACCGCTTGCCGTCGGGGTTTGGGGAACTCGATGTCAGCTATCGCTTCCTGTTGACGCAAGGCGATGGCACAGAGCCCGCCGGCGGATCGGCGAGCCCGGACGCCGCCGCGGCATTGAACAGTCATCTCGACATGAACATCGGAGACGTGGACTACGCCTCCGAGGAGTTCCCGGTGGTGCTCAATTGGCTGATGAAATGGCGGATCGGTCTGCGGACGGCGGATGTGCTCTTCACTTCGCAGTCCGACGAGCCGTTCGCCGCGGCGGTCGCACCGGGCGGCAGCGGCTTCTTCCAACGGAGCGAGACGAACAACTTCTGGGGCATCGGCCCGCATTTCGCCGTGGAGCTCAAGAGCCTGCGCAATCCGTGGGGTTTGGGGCTGGTTGGCAAACTGGATACCGGCATAATTGGCGGCAAGACTCACCAAAAGTTCATCCAGGTGGCGACGGCGGGTCCGGCTTCCAACACCGACGTGGAGTTCGAGAATTGGCAACAGGCGACGATGCTCAGCGGCTTTCTGGGCCTCGACTGGCGCCCCGCATCGCACCCCAACCTCGATTTGCTGCTGGGAACCACGGCAGAATACTGGTGGGACTTCGGCCTCATGAGCAGCTATCCGCCTGCCTACAATCAACCGGCGGCCGCTGACCTGGGTGCTTACGGCGCCGTGCTGCGATTGGAATACAACTACTGATGCGCGTGTGTCCTCTTGCCGGCGAACGGGCCATGTACGTGCAGAACGGCAATCCTGCCAGGCTGAAAGTCATCAGCGAGGCCACGGGTAAAACGGAACTGGAGTTCAGCTGCCGGTCAGCGTGGCTGGTGTTGAACTGCGGCTCGTGCTAGTCCGCGTTGAACACGTCATCGGCAGCCACGGAGAACTCTGGCATCAGGACCGATGTGGCGATTTGGCCGCGCCGGTATGTGCCGGCGTCCTCATAGCGATCCCCTTGGAGTCGAAGGACCGTGATTGTCTCGGTTTGTGGGTTGACGACCCAGTATTCAGGAACGTGGGCCTCGGCATAATCGCCCCGCTTATCGATCAGGTCGCGCTCCGGCTTATCTTCATTGACGACTTCCAGGGCCAGGTCGGCGCCAAGCCAAAAGCGGTTCTGCCGGCGCTCGTCGGTTGCGGAAAGCAGCAACATGATGTCGGGTTCGCGGAACTTGCCGGGCCGAATTCGCAGGCGCACGGGAGCAAAGTGCGCTTTTCCTCCTCTTGGCTTGAGAAATTGCCAGAACGCAAGATACAAGAACGCCACAATGCACTGATGCTTGTCCGTAGGCATGGGCAGCACTTCCAGAAAGCCATCGGTAAATTCGATCAGCCGGTTGGCGTGATCGGTGAGGGCGAGATACAGTCCATCGCTCCATTCTCCTTGGGGCGGAACGATATCTTCAAGAAGATCTTTCCATCCCTGGCAAGCAGGAATGTCCGCGGAGAGGGTTACGGCCGTGGCCATGGGCTTTGCCTCGACAAATCGCCGACAACTGATTTGGCACCTAAGTATAGTCGGGTCTGTCGTGGCTTGCAATCTGCCTGGAGGATTATTGGGAAACGGGCGCTGCTGGGACTTCAGCCTCGTGAGCAGGTATCCGCCGGCTTACAATGATCTAACGGCTGCTGACCAAGGAAATTAAGGCGCCGTGCTGCGCTTGGAATACAACTACTGATGCAGCTTTGTGCGTAGTGCCCAAAATCTGCACAGCTCGCGGTTTGCACGTGCTTCTTCTAAACCACGGCCCGGAAGCGGACCTGCCTTCCAAGTGCCGCGGAAAGGCCGTTAGCTGCTTCCCTGTTGATCCTAGTGCCCAGGGCTTGCACTGATGCCCGTTCTCGGCACATAATTTGCCCTTGTCCATCTCTTACGTTTGTCTCCGAGCTAAACTTAATCACCATGAAATCGAGCTAGCATTTTTCATGGGGCTTTGCGGGTATAATTTGAGGTTTACGACGTTTCGCTTTTTCGCTAGCTTGAGTGCCCCCCACTATGACTGCTCCCGCCCTCAATATCGATCCAGAGAACGCCGCGACGCACACTCCCGAATCGGCACATGACGGCCCCGGCGGGCCTGCCCTGGGCTCGTATTTTCCGCCGCGCAAAGAAAAAGAACGAGAGAAGCGGGGAAAGCTCGGGCTGCGATCCCCACGGCAGAGGTTAATCGGTTGGATCCTGCTGCTGCTAGTAATTGTGACGGTCGTGGGCGTGGTCGTGATAAAGGGAAGATTTCCCTGGGCCAGTCCCGCCAGTAACTCGGACGCGCCGCAGGAAAAAGACAATCTTGGGGTTTCTCTGGTCGAGGGGCGGCCCGACAGCTTGCAGATTCCACAAGATGTACAGAAGTCCCTGGGCATTCTTGAGGGCAAGACACTGCAAATCGCCGTGGCAATGCCGCCGACGCGAACGCTGCCACTTGAAATGCCCGGCTCCACGGCCTTGGATCCCGCCCGGCTGATCCGCATGCGGGTTCGTTTCGCCCCGGCCGACGTGGTGGCGATGGGCCAGATTGTCGATCCGCACGGCTCGCCGGGCAACGTGCCGCCGGCCCGCCGCGATCTGCAGGTGGGCGATCCGGTGCACAAGGGCGATTTGCTGACCGTACTTTATAGCGTTGACGTGGGCAACAAGAAAAACGACCTCTTTGACGCCCTCTCGCAGTTGCGATTGGACGAGGAGGTGCTGAAGCGGGCGGAGGCCCACGCCGACGCCGTGACGGAGATCTTTCTCCTTACGGCTCGCCGCAACGTGGAGGCCGACATCAATGCCGTCAGTCGTGCCGAGAACACGTTGCGGACCTGGGACATCCCCGAGGCCGACATCCAGGCCGTCCGCGACGAGGCCAAGAGCATCACCGATGCCGAAAAGCGGCATGCGGCGGTCAAGGAGAAGCTGAAGCAATGGGCCCGCGTGGAATTGAAGGCCCCGGACGACGGCGTCATCATCGAGCAGAACGCGGCCTTGCACGAGACGATCGTGGACAACACGACGAACCTCTTCCAGATCGCGAAGGTGGATCCGCTGATCGTGTTGGCCTCCGTGCCCGAGGACGACCTCCCCGCCTTGTACGAACTGAAAACCCAGACGCGAGACCACGTCCGCTGGACCGTGCGAACCGTCGGCGCCAACCAGCCCATCGAAGGCTTCCTGGATGACATCGGATACCTGATCGATCCTAATCAGCACACGGCGGTGCTCCGCGGGCACATTCCCAATGCGGACGGCCTGTTGCGGGCCGGGCAGTTTGTCACGGCCACGGTGGACCTGCTGCCGCCGAAGGACGTGGTCGAGGTGCCGATCAGTGCCCTGGTCGAGGACGGCAACGAGTCGGTGGTCTTCGTGCAGTCGAATGCCAAGGAGCCGGTGTTTACAATGCGTCGCGTGAATGTGACGAACCGGTTCGAACGCACAGCGTACATCAGCAGCGCATCGGCGACCAAGAAGGCGAAGGCCGCGGCGGACGCCAGTGTGGAAGTTTCCGCAACGACGGAGCCGCTGAATCCCGGGGAGCGGGTACTGACCGCCGGCGTGTTGGAACTCAAGACGGCCTTAGCGAACAAGCTTTCCGAAGGAAACGGAGGATGAGAGTTGAAGGACGAACGATGGGGGATGAAGGCAAACCCCACCTTTGGTCCTCGCTCGCCGGCTCTACTCCGCGACCTCCAACCCTCCAATCCGTCCTATGATCCCCGATTCTCATCCTTCATCCTTCATTTCTAGCCCCGTGTCCATCCCGTGATTCGCAAACTGATCCAGTGGTCGCTCGATAACGTGTTGGTCGTCCTCTTCGTGGCGGCGGGACTGACCGGTGTCGGGGTCTACTCGTACATGAGTATCAACGTGGAGGCCTATCCCGATCCGGCGCCGCCGACCGTGGAGGTCGTTGCGCAATTCCCCGGAGCCTCCGCCGAGGAAGTGGAAAAGCAGGTGACTATTCCCCTGGAGGTAACCCTTGCCGGCATGCCGGGGCTGCACTCCATGAACACCAAGACGGTGTTCGGCCTGAGCGATATCAAAATACTCTTCGACTACGGCACGGAGTATAAGGAGGCACGCCAGGAAACGATCAACCGCCTGCAGTCGACGCAACCGCTGCCGCCTGGCGTGACGCCGCAGATTTCGCCGGAATCGCCCACCGGGGAGATCTACCGCTACTGGCTAAAGGCGCCCAAGGACCGCTACGGCAACAATATCTACTCGCTCAACGACCTGAAGGCTTTGCAGGATTGGGTGCTGGAGCGGGAATTCCGGGGTGTTCCACGAGTGGTGGACGTGACCAGTTGGGGCGGGACGATCCGCCGCTACGAAATCCAGCCTGACCCCGACCGTATGCGGCGCTACGGCATTACGCTTTCTCAGTTGCAGAATGTGCTCAGCAATGCCAACGCCACGGTGGGAGGCGATTACCTCGACCAGGGCCCCGTGGCGCTGACCGTGCGGAGCGTGGGCCTGTTCGGCGGCGGCGAAGACCCGGTGCACAAGGTCTTGGGGATGACCGATCCCGTGGCGGCCGCCAAGATCCTCTGCGCCGAAGAGGAACGCCGCATCCGCGACATCCGCGCCCTGGTCATCACTTCGGTCAACAACCAGCCAATCCGTGTCGAAGACGTGGTCGAGGGAGGCCGCCTGCTTCCGGGCGAACGGGCAGGCGACAAGGGTGTCGTCGTCAGCCACCAGACTCGCTTGGGAAAGATGGCGCATTACAAAGTGGACGACGCCTACGAATCCCGTTTTCAGGCGGACCACTCCCTCAGCCTCAGCAAGGTCGGACACGACGATCCCGACCAGGTGGGGTGCATCGTCTTGCTGCGAAAGGGCGAAGACACCCTTCCAGCCCTGAAAGACATTGAGGCGAAGGTCGAGGAAATCAACGATCCCGCGTCCGGCCTGATGCTGCCGGGCGTGAAAATCGTGCCCTACTACGACCGCACGGAGTTGACTCATCTGACGAGGGACACCGTAACGGAGAACCTGGGTCTCGGCATCGCGCTGGTCGTAGTCATTCTGCTGATGTTTCTCAGCAACGTGCGTACGGCGCTGATCGTGGCCATCAACATTCCGCTGGCCTTGCTCTTCGCTTTTTCGGTGCTCTATTTCCGCGGCAAGTCGGCAAATTTGCTTTCCATCGGCGCGGTTGACTTTGGCATTATCGTCGAGTCCTCCGTGGTTATCGCCGAGAATATTTACCGGCACCTGGCCACCGAATCGGCCCCCGATACGCCGCTAAAGACCCGCATCTTCCGGGCGGCCTGTGAGATCGAGCGGGCGTTGCTCTATTCCACGGCCATCATGGTCTGTGCGTTCATCCCCCTGTTCACGATGCAGGGTCCCGAGGGCGCCCTTTTCGGTCCAATGGCCCAGACCTATGCCGCGGCATTGGGTGGGGCTTTGGTGCTGGCGGTGACGCTCACGCCCGTCCTCTGTCTGCTGCTGTTCAAGAACCTCAAGCCGACGCCGGACAATTTCTTTGTGCGCTACATCAAGCAGAGCTACCTCAAGCAACTGTACCGCTGCCTGGCACACCGCTGGCTTACGGTGGCGTTTTTCGCGACTCTGATCGTCTCCACAGCCTGCCTCATCCCCTGGCTAGGGCGGGAGTTCATGCCCCAGTTGGAAGAGGGCAATCTGTGGATTCGCGACACGGCCCCGCTGAACATCAGTCTCGCGCAACAGGCCGAGATTTCGCGGGAGGCCCGCGCCATCATAGCCTCGTTTCCCGAAGTGGTCGACGTGGTCAACCAGATCGGTCGGACCGACGACGCCACCGACACCGACGGCTACTACAACTCCGAGTTCTTCGTGCCCCTGCGGAACGAAAAAGACTGGCCAGCGGTGGTCGAAGTCGAGGGCTGGCAGCGGTGGTTCGTTGGCGCCAAGCGGCGGCGAAGCAAGGATGAGCTAATTGTCGCGATGCAGGCCGCACTGGAGCGAAAGCTGCCCGGCGTCGATTGGAATTTCTCGCAAAACATCCGCGACAATGTGATGGAGGCACTCTCGGGCGTCAAGGGCGACAACTCGCTGAAGATCGTCGGCCCCGACCTCAAGACGCTGCAGGAACTGGGAACGCAAGCCAAGAATATCATGCAAAATGTCCGCGGATTGCAAGACGTCGGCGTCTTCAACGTGCTGGGGCAATCGCACCTGGCATTCCGCGTCGACCCGCAGAAATGCCAGCGCTGGGGCGTGCAGGTGGCCGACGTGAACAACGTCGCCGCCAGTGCGCTGGGGGGCAAAGCCCTTACGGAGATGATCGAAGGCGAGAAGATATTTGACGTTGCAATTCGCTGGCCGGTGCGGAGGAGGGACTCCGAGAAGTCGATCCTCGACATTCCCGTGGACGTGGGCAACAACCAGGTGGTCCAGCCACAGGGGCCAGGGTTCGTGCCGTCGGCGACCGGCACCAGCCAGGTCGCGCCGGCGCTGGGCGGCAGCTTGGCGAATACGGCCAATCCCCTGAGCAATACGCCTCGTCTGCGTCTACGCGACCTGGTGAGCCCCGTGGGTGAAGACGGCAGCGTGGACCGCGACGGTAAGTTCGAAAAAGCTGGCGCCGCCGTGATCTACCGCGAGCAGCGGAAGCGGCTGATCGCCGTCAAGTTCAGCGTTCGCGGTCGTGACCTCGCCGGCGCAGTGGACGATGCCCGGGAGCAGACCAAGCACCTGTTCAAGCCGCCGTATCGCGCCGTTTGGTGCGGTGAATTCGAGGAAATGCAAGGCACCGAGGCACGCCTGACGTGGATTGTGCCGCTCTCGCTGGTACTGATCTTCGTGCTCTTGTATTCGGCGCTCCGCTCGTGGCTTGACTCCGTAGTAGTGATCAGCAATGTGCTCGCCTTGGCGATCGGCGGGGTCTGGGCCTTGTACTTGACGGACACCAACTTCAGCATCTCCGCGGCGGTCGGTTTCATTTCGCTCTTCGGTGTGGCAATCCTTGACGGGCTGCTGATGATCTCGTGCTTCAATGCGCTTTGCGCGAGGGGAGCCGCTTGATCGCGCCATCATGGAGGGGGCTGCCATGCGCGTCCGCCCTGTCATGATGACCGCGCTGACAGCGTTGTTTGGCCTCTTGCCGGCCGCACTTTCCACGCAGATCGGCTCGCAAACCCAGCGGCCGCTGGCGATCGTCGTCGTGGGTGGCATGGCGACAACCATCTTGATCACGCGCTACCTGATGCCGGTGCTTTACAGCTTCTACGGTCATCGGGAGCCGCCGGCCGTGGCCAGCAGCCTGGCGCACTAACGGTTGTCCCCACTCCAGGCCACAATCACCGGCGTGCCGATCGAAATGGCCGTGCGTTCCGCGGCGCTGTCGCCGACGACCGCCAGTTCCAGACGCCCCGACGATCCAATAACGGCCACAAGCATGCCAGGCGGGTGCCCGCCATAGGTGGCGTGGATGCCGAATGCCTCATAAATGCCGCAGGCGATGCAACAATCGTCGTTGTCAAAAGGAATGTCCACCAACTGGTCGGCAAGGATGTTCGTGACCAGGTTGCCGAAGGAATCGATCGACATCACCTCGCCGCGAAGTTTCTCCTTTACGCCCGGCTGATCGACATGCGTGGCGACCGGACCGAGCTGCCGCGGATCGAGCCCCTGGCTGAGCCGCACGGCGACGGGAGCCATGATGTCGCGGCCCAGGAACTTGTGGGAAACTTCCGGCAACCAGTACCCGCGCTCGGCAAGTCGCAGGACGAGCGAAGGCCGTGTGGCCGACATTAAACGCCCCAGCAGTCCGTTGTCCGGGGCGAGATAATGCTGCGAGCCGATGCGGGCGTAAAAAATCGGCCGCGCGGCGCCGACGCCCGGATCGACCACGGCCACATGAATTGTGTCCTTGGGGAACCAGGGCGTGGCGTCCTCCAGGATTTTCGCCCCGCGGGTTATGTCCTGGTAGGAAAGGTTGTGCGCGATGTCCACGATCGTGGCCCCCGCGTCGATCGAGTAAATGACGCCTTTCATCGCGGCGACAAAAGGACTGCCGGGGCCGTAGTCGGTGGTGAGCGTGATGATAGGCATGAGGAGCCAGGTTGCCTCGTCTATTTGGGATGGTGACTCGAACCCCGTTATCAGTCTACCCCACAACTACCGGGCCGCAAGCCAGTGGATTCCCTTTTCGGAAGGCATCGGCTAAAATGGTTCTCAAGTTGCATTTTTGGGAGAATTCGTTGCGAAAGGCACTATTTGATGGATGCTGCGCCTGAAAGGCAAGAAAGCACGTCGGAAAATCTGCTTCCGGCAACTCCATTACAGTTCGACACGGCCGAGTACGTGGCCTCCCAGCCCGCCGAACCAATGTGTTCGGTCTGCAAGCGGCCTATTACGCAGACTTATTACACGGCCAATAAGGCGGTGCTTTGCGACCAATGCCACGGCCAGTACCAGGACTATTTGATGGGCGGATCAGGGGTCCTGCGGGCCGTCGCGGCTGCCTGCTTCGGCCTGGTGGCGAGTTTGGCTGGAGCGGGCATCTGGTATGCCGTGAGAAAGGCTACCAATACCGACTTCGGACTCGTCGCCATCTTCGTCGGCCTGATGGTGGGGATTGCCGTTCGCAAAGGATCGAAAGGTCGGGGCGGGTGGTTCTATCAGACGCTCGCCGTGGCCCTGACTTATCTGGCCGTCAGCGCAGTGTGGGTGCCAGACCTTGCCATGGCCGTCTTGAAAGCTCCCAGAAACCGCCCAGCCGCGGCCAACGTTCCCGAGAAGAATGCGGCGGCAGGCAAAGCGCATCCGCAGGACGCGGGCAAGGATCCTGCCGCTCAGAATCGTCGCGACGAAAACGCCGACAAGAACGACGGCGACGCGGGGCACGCTAAGCATAGAACTCTCGACACCGTGCCCGGCCTGGCCTATTTCTTGATTATTGTCCTCTATGTTTCGCTGAAATTGCCGGTTCTGCATGGAATGGAGAGTCCCATCGGACTATTGATCATCGGCATCGCTTTGTACGAGGCATGGAAAATCAACAAAGGTTCATCCATCCGCATTTTCGGCCCGTTTCAAGTGGGCAGGGCAGCCGCACCCCGGGCGCTGAACGCATGAGTAACGCCACCACTGTCCCTTCCTGCCAGGCTTGTGGGACGGAGATTTCTCCCGGACTGCTGGCCTGCCCCACCTGCCACCGCCTGGTTCATGCTGCCGAGTTGTCAGCCCTTGCCGATCGGGCCGCGGCCGCGCAGCAGGCGAGCGACATCACGCAGGCCCTTGCCCATTGGCGCACCGCAATCGAGCTTCTGCCGCCCGGCACGAGCCAGCATGCGGCGGTCCGCTCGCAGATCGAGCTCCTGGGGCGGCAACTCGAACATCCGGCCGCCAAGACCTCCAGCGGCCAGTCGCCGGCGGGCAAAGCGGCGGCCGGTCTCGGCTTTCTGGGAATGTTGGCCTGGAAGTTCAAGATCGTGTTGTTCTTCATCCTCACCAAGGGCAAGCTCTTGCTGCTGGGGTTGACCAAGGCCAGCACCTTCCTTTCCATGTTCTTGTTCTTTGCCGTCTACTGGTCTATGTGGGGATGGCCGTTCGCACTAGGGCTGGTGCTGAGCATCTATATCCACGAGATGGGCCACGTTGATGCCTTGCGACGTTATGGTTTCAAGGCCACGGCGCCGATGTTCATCCCTGGAGTTGGCGCGCTGATTCGTCTGCAGCAGCGTCCCGCCAATGCCGCGGAAGACGCCCGGATCGGGCTGGCAGGTCCCCTCTGGGGCATGGGGGCGGCGCTGGGCAGCTACCTCATGTTTCTTGCTACCGGCGCTGGGTTCTGGGCGGCCATCGCCCATTTGGGCGCTTGGATCAACATCTTCAACTTGATTCCCATCTGGTCCCTTGATGGCGGCCGCGGCTTTCGGGCTTTGTCGCGCAATCAGGCCCTGCTGGTCACAGCCTCGGTGGGCAGCGCCTGGTTCCTCACCCACGAGACCATGCTATTGCTGGTCGCCATCGTCGCGTTTTTCCAGTCCCTGGCAAAGAGCAAAGACACGCCTGCCGATCGCACTGCTTTCTTTACCTTTCTGCTGTTGATTGCATCGCTTTCAGCGTTGGTCTGCGTGCGGGCGTAGCACGTTGTGCTCGTCGAATTGCTGTGCCCCTGGAATAATTGTATTTCTTGCTGCACGGGGCTTCGTATTCATTTTTCCGCGATCGTAAGTGTTTCTTCTGCTGTCGGACCGAATGTCGTAAATATTTTGCTTGTGCGATGTCGATATATAATTATAATTCTTGCCGCATAATCGTTTTTCCTGAGCCATGACTGAAATCAATCAAGGGCAGGTAACCAATCGACCGGCCGGCTACGCCAATTTGATTGCCCGATATGGTCTGGAGGTCATTCCGAACTGGCACCGTTCCCTGGTCACGGCGAGCGGCATTCATCGGATTGACTCGAGGGAGGGCGTGGTTGAGGAGATCTATCCGGCAAAATACTGGCCCGGCGACGCCTTGGGCGATCACCTGGAGTTCGCCCTGAAATACGACGGCACAGACCTGGCCATCCTTGCAACTCTGTTCCAGGCGATGCCGCCCGCGGAAGTTCTGGCCTACGTCCAATCCAAGCCAACCGGCAAGTATGCCCGCCGCCTCTGGTATCTTTACGAACTGCTTACGGGCACGCGGCTGGCGATCGACGACGTGGAACGGGGGAACTACGTCGATCTGCTCGATACGGAGCGATACTACACGGTCGCGCCGGGCCGTCCGGTCCGCCGCCAGCGCATCAACGACAATCTACTAGGTACGGCCCGATTCTGCCCGACGATCCGCCGCAGCGAGGCCCTCCGCGCTTTCGAGCAAGCCGACCTTTCCCAACGGTGCCGTGCGGTGGTTTCGCGCTACTCGCCGGAATTGCTGAAGCGGGCGATGAGCTACCTCTATACGAAGGAGACGAAATCATCGTTCGAAATCGAGCACATCAATCCCAACCCCACGCGGACGGAGCGTTTCATCGCCTTGTTGCAGACGGCGGAAAGCGAGGACTTCTGCGAGAAAACACGCTTGATCGAGCTGCAGAACCGGATTGTTGATCCACGATTCCGCGCCGCCGCTTATCGCACGGAACAGAACTATGTTGGCGAGACGGTGGCTTGGCAGAAGGAGAGGATCCACTTTGCCTGCCCGAAGCCCGGAGACTTGCCCGGTCTCATGGAGGGACTGGTCGCCGCCCACCGGCAAATGGACAGCGGCGGCGTACCCGCCGTGGTGCACGCGGCCGCCGTGGCATACGGGCTAGTGTTCCTGCATCCCTTTGAGGACGGCAACGGCCGCATCCACCGCTTCCTGATCCACAATATTCTTGCCCGGCGAGGATATACGCCCGAAGGGATCATGTTTCCTGTGTCGGCATCGATGTTGAAGGAACGTGCCGATTATGACGCGTCGCTCGAAGCGTTTTCGCGGCCGCTGATGGCCTTGGTGGAGTATTCGCTCGACGAAGAAGGCCGGATGAACGTCGAGAACGATACGGCGCTTTGGTACCGCTATATCGACATGACAGCCCAGGCGGAGGCACTGTTCCAGTTCATCGAGCGGACCATTGACAGGGAACTCGTGGAGGAACTAGCCTTTCTGGCCGACTACGACCGGATCAAAAGGGCCATCCAAGACATCGTCGATATGCCGGATCGCCAGATTGACCTGTTCATACGCGTCTGCCTGCAGAACCACGGCCGAATTTCCGCCCGTAAACGAGCTAGCTCCTTTGCCTTCCTCACGGACGAGGAAATCACCCGCCTGGAGGATGCGGTCGCGGCGTCTCCCCGATCCGACCAGAACCGCTGAAAAACCACTGGCACGGCATCGCCGATGATATTGACAAGACATTGACAACACCGTATTCCTCCGCAAGAATACCGTCCTTAGTGCCAGTTAATATCTCCTCGCCCCCCTAGGACCTTCAGCATGTCGAAGAAAACAGATATCCAATGGCTGTGCGAACCGGAAGAACACGACTATCCGGCAGCCCTTTCCTTCTTGTCGTTGCTCTACGATGAATCTACGGCCATTGCCCAGGTGGACAAACTGAAGCGAGCCACGGTGACGACCTTCAAGGCCAAGGATATCTTTCGGGCGTCGGGGTTGTCGCTGCTGGGAATTAGCAATGCCCACGTGGAAAAGGACCGGCAAAAAGTCCAGGCCGGACGCCAATTGTCTCCCCTGCTCCTGGTACGAGATTCAGCGAACGGCAAGATCATTGTCGCCGACGGCTACCACCGGCTCTGCGCGGTCTATTCGTTCGATGAAGACGCCGTGATTCCGTGCAAGATCGTATGAATCTCGGTCACGGCCGCAGAATTTGCTTGAGAGCCGCGAGAGCCGCCTTGCAAACGTCCTCCTGTTGATCTCTAGCCGCAGTCTCCAACGATGCGCGAGCCGATCGGGCCTCGGCGCCAAGCTGACCCAACGCCCGGGCGGCCGCGCGGCGAACGCCCGGATCGCGATCTTTCAGGCCGACCACTAAGGCACGCACCGTTCCCGTCCCCATCCAATTCAATGCCTCGATAACCAGGCGACGGGCCTCCGGATCGCGATCCTGCAGGGCGTGAGCCTTCTGCAGGGCTGGAAAAGCGGCAGTACCCAATTGGCCCAAGGAACGGGATGCCGCCCGCCGCACATCGGCGTTGGACGCATGCAGGGCATTCAGCAGGGCCGGCGCCACCATGTCAACCTCGGGTTTCATCTGACCAAGAGCAACGGCTGCGGCAAAGGCCTGCGAGTCGCTGCCGCGGCCAAGCATCTCGACCAGCGCAGGCACGGCCTGCGGATGATGCGAGATCTTCCAGAGGGCCACGGCCGCGTTGACGCAAGTGATATCGTCCTCGTTCCGCAGCATCTTCAGCAGGTCGGCCGTAACCGGCTTCGCCGCGGGCCCGAAATCGCCTAAGGCCTCCGCCGTGCTGCGGCGAACCGCCAGCAGCTTCGTCGTACGCATCGTCTCGGCCAAGAAGGGTATTTCGGCCTCGGCGGCCCGTCCTATCCGCCCGAGGGCCCAAGCAGCCATGCTGCGGGCGTACTCATTCTTACCCGACTTGACGTCGAGCAAGGCGTGCAGGGCCGGCACTGCAGGGGCCGCCCTGGGACCAAGCATCCCTAGAATGTATGCCGCGTGCCACTGCCGGGGAAAATCCATGCATTTCAGTTCATCGATCAAGTGCCGCACGGAGTCCGTCTTGGATCCGACGGGCTGTTCGGCGGCCGCTACGGAGAGCGACAAGAACAGGGCGAGGGCAATAATGATCGGTTTCATTTCAGCTCCAGTCCCTCGACCTCCGCTCCGGCATGGCCTCGAGCCCTGTTTCCTTTGAGGGGTTTCTTTGGCCCTGTGGCCGTGGGAATCTTGCTGTCGTCGCTCTGGAAGATGACGACTTTGCCGGCCGTATCTCCCTCGCCTTCGCCCAGAAGGGCATAGACCCGGAAGGGAATCGTGGCTTTTTTGTCCAGGTCGGTAGCGAACTCGCCGAGGACCTTGAGCCGGTCCCTGGCCAGCTTTGCCGCCTGGATCTGCGTTTGCATGTTTTTCTTGTTGGGGTTTTTGTCGTTATCGCTCGCCATCAGAAAACTGTTGAGTCGAGCGTCCAGTAATCGCAATTCACTCCAATTGAGCGGCACCTCGCCGCCGGCAATCTCGCAGCCCGCCTGCATGTCCAGCACGAGGTCCTTGCCGCGGGCTTCGAAGCCGATGTCGAAGTAGACGCCAGGCGTGCCGTCCTTGGTGATTGCCACCAGCGCGTGGCCCTTCAGCGGAACCGTGTCACCGGCAATCGGCTCGACCGGTTTTCCTCGCGTGGCCCGACCCGGCCGCCTGGCGGCGGGCAGAATCTTGATCTGATGTTTGGGCAGCGATTTATCCAAAGGCAGGATCTGCAGACGGAGGAGGCTCGGTTCCGGGAGCAGGGCGCCCTTGATCAAGGGGACCCGCGCAAGGCCCATATCGACGTCGATTGGCAATGGGGCAACCAGCTTGGGCTTGCTTAAGGCCACGACATGGGCCTTTTTCTCGGCGGACAACCGTAGCGCACAGTAGCGGAGCAGCGAGGCCTTATCGCGGGGTTCTGCCTTCCATTGCATCTTTAATTCACCCTGATCGGCCCAGACCCGGGCGAGTTTCACGGCATCTTTGTTCTTATTGGCCATTTCGATCGACCAGCTTGTCGATTCGGCTTGGCCGTCTTTCTGCAAGGTGAACGCAGGATTTCCCTTGGCGACAGCGTCGCCGCCGAGTAACTTCAGTTCGATCGCCGTCTTTGGATCCCAATCGATCTTGCCCAGGGATACCGGTTCCTCGGCGTTCTTGCCGAGTGGCGGCAACTCGATATCAGCAACCAGCCCGTCGAAAGAGACCTTCTTGGCCGGTTCGGCCGGCCGTGGTGCTGGCGTCCCGCCTGTGGCAGGCCCAGTTTTCGTATCTGGAATCGCCGGAGCGGCGGGCGGTTTGACTACAGCAGGGGCCGGTTTCACGTCCGCCGCAGCGGTGCTCTTCGGTGGCTGGGAAGCGACGGCAGCGGAGCCAGCCGGCTTGGGCGGATCGCTCTTCTGAGGTGCGAGCGCGGAGGTCTTAGGCTGAGGTACCGGTTTTTCGGTGTCGTGCTTGTCTGACGTTTCGTTCCGCGATGCGTCTGGCTTTTCCGCCTGTTTGCCGGTCGGAGCGACGACCTTGGCGGTGTCGGCGGTATTCTCTGGGACCGGAGAACTGGTTTCTTTCGTTGCAGGCTTTTGGGCCGTTTGCCGCGTGCTTTTGGATGGGGTGGCGAGGAATGGCAACGCGGCCAAGGCGGCAACCGCGGCCAGCGCCAGCAGCCCGACCACCGCCGCGATAATCTTCCGCTTAGGAGAGTTGAACCACGCCAGTTTTGCCCGTAAGAGCGCCCACAGGCTGGGCTTCGCGACCCTGCCGGAGGTCTGGCCGGATGACTGGCCGGCGGATCGACCCTTGAGGGTCGGTTGCTTGCCCGACTTGCCGACCCTGGTCGCGGCGGTTCCCGGCTCGCGGGTCTTGGCCCCGTTGGACGACGAGCTCGGACTGGCCGTCTCGCCGAGGAACGACAGCCAGTCATTGGGAGCGGCTGCCGGAGCGGCATCATCCAACGGTTTCACGGCCAGTGGCGGACGGGACGACGCTCCCTCGTCGCCCCCCTCTTGCCAAGGCGCCAAGGCCGTGCTGACGTCCTGCATCGATTGATAGCGACGCTGCGGCTCCTTGGCCATCATCCGCTTACAGATATCGACCAGCTTTTGCGGCGCGTCAGGCCGATCGAGAAGAATGTCGCGGGGTTCCTGCGTCTGGTGCTTGACGAGCCGTTGCGCGAGCGTGCCCTCCGGAAAAGGAGGATGTCCGGTGAGAAGGAAGTAGAGCGTGCAGCCCAACGAATAAATATCGGCCCGATGATTGAAATCCGCCGATTCCAAAGCCTGCTCGGGGGCCATGTAATCGATGGTCCCAAACGCCGGTTCGCCGGCAGCCACGCCGCGGGGCTCTTTGCTGCGGTTGAGCCGAGCCAAGCCGAGGTCGAGAATCTTGATTACGCCCTGGGCATTAACCAGTAGGTTGGAGGGCTTGATGTCGCAATGGACGAGGTTCCGGGCGTGGGCGTGAGCCAGCCCCGCCGCGGCTTGGCGAATGTAGTCCGCCGCACGGCCGCAGTCCAGGGGGCCGTTTTGCTCAACGACGCGTTGCAGGTCCTGCCCGTCGACGAATTCCATGACGATGAAATAGCGGTCCATTTCATTGTCAACGCTGTAGGCCTGGACGATGTTGGGGTGATCGAGGGCGGCAATGGCCCGGGCCTCGGCAAAGAAGCGGTCGAGAGAAGCCCGGTCTTCGGCGATCGAGCGGGGCACGATCTTCAAGGCCACGCGGCGGTTCATGGTCACGTGCTCGGCGAGGAAGACGGTGCCCATGCCCCCTTTTCCCAATCGCTGGATGAGTTTGTACTTGCCCAGGCGGAGTTGTGCCCGTTGGCCGAGAGCAAGCAGGGTTCCGGCCTGCCAGCGGCTGACGATATTCTTGGTGGCCAGGGCTCTCGCCAGAGTTGCAGCATCGCTCGATTCACCGGCGAGACGCTGGACCTCAATAAGCTGATCTGAAGCGAGCAGCTTGCTCTTTTCCAGCGCCGAGAGGTATTCGTCTACGGTGGTAACGGCCATGATTCGCTTTCCACACCCATTCATTGGGGGTATGCCGCCGCCTGTCAGTCGATTAGGCTATCTACACTGTATCAGAAATCCGGGGGTTTAACCAGGAGGAGCCGCGCCTTGGGTCCAGGGGTTGGGGGTTCGTTTCAGTCTTAGGTCCCCGAACCTAGCGGCGCCATGCTTGGGCTGATCGCCGTAGTCGTGCTCGCCGCAGGCCAGCGGTTGAGGAACTGCCGTCGCGGCCCATGACCAGGCCGAGCGCCGCGGCGTCTCGCCGGACTTTAGTAGGGATACCGGCCCAGGCTTCCTGGTTGACGGAACGCCGTAGCAATCTACGGGCCATCGTTCAGCCTGAACGAATTGTTTGTCAGTTGAGTGATCTTCTTCTTGCGTGCAATGTCCACAATTCCAGGGCTCGCAAGAAGAACGACTCGGGCTATTTCTTCTGCCGAGAACGGGCCCGCTGATACAGGCCGGCGCCGCAAGCGGCTATGGCGAGCAAGAGCAGCGTGCCTGGCTCGGGCACCGTCGCCACGGTGCCCGTCGCCGCGTCAAAGGAGACCGGCGATCCGCTGGCCTGCGTGGGGTCGAAGATCAGCGTGCCGCCTGCCCCGACGGTCAGCGTGCGGTCCCTCGGCAGGGCGTATGCGGAGGCCTCGATCAGCGTGCCGGCGGTGACAAACGTGCCGCCGGAATAGGTATCCGTGCCGCTGAGGATGAGCGTGCCGGCGCCGCTCTTCGTCAAGCTGGCCACGACGGTCGGGCCCAGCGAACCGGAGAAGGTCGTGCTGCTGTTGTTGGCGCCGACGGTCAGGGCGAGCGGATTGTCGACCACCAGTTTTGTGACGCCATTGCCGGAGATACCGCCCAGTGTTCCGGCGCTCACGCCGGTAAAGTGGACCGTGCCCGTACCGTTGGTGTTCAGCGTGCTGTCTTCCAGATCGGTGCCGGCGCCGCCGCTGAGTTGCAGCGTCCCGCCATTGACGGTGGTCGGACCGTTGAACGTATTGACTGTCGCGCTGAGAGTCAGCATGCCGTTGCCGAGCTTGGTCAGACCGCCATCCGTCGCGGTACCAAGGCTGGGATCGTGCACGAGGTTTTGGGCAATCGTGATGTTATTGCCCAGGGTATTGATTACGGCGCCGCCCACCTGCACATTGGCGGCGGTCAGGCCCTGCAGGAAGGTTGTCGTGGGTGCGGCGGGTTCCAAGACGCCGCCGTTGAAGTCGAAGGTGCCGGTGCCCGAAGCGGTAATTTGCTGCACGGACGTGGTCAGCAGCGTTCCGCCGCTGAGTTCGACCGTTGCTCTGGCTGCACCGTTGAAATCCATCAGGATTGCGTTGTTGGGCATGTTCACGAAACCGGTTCCGCTCACGTTCAGGGTACCGGACGAGGTATTGTATGCCAGTTTCATGTCCAGACCGATGGAGTTCAGTTCACCGCCGGAGATGTTCCAAACCCCACTGCCGCTGTTGGCGCCGATCCGCCAGAGGTTGCCTGGAGCGCCCACACTGAGGTTCACCGTGCCGCCCGTCTGGTTCACAACGCCCGGGGCCTGCAGGCCGACCGTGATGCGGTCGGCGTCAATGACCGCGCTGTTCTGAATGTTGAGCTCGGCCGTGGTGTTCGCCCCGCGGCCGACATATAGCCCGAGGGTCGAGGAAAGGGATTGATTGAGCGTTGCCGACTTCATGAGGGTCAAGGTCCCGCCGGAACCGCCGTTCAGACCGATATCGATCTCGTTGGTTGCCGTGGTGAACGAAGACGTGCCGGTCATGACCATCGCGCCGTTCCCACTTTCGCCGATGTAAACGGCATCACTCGCAGTGGTGAGGTTCAGCGCTCCGCCCGTCATGATAAGCGTGGCATTCTGGCCCGCCGTCGCGCCAAGGAACAAATTGCCGTTCGAGGTGAGGCTCCCGCCTGTAATCTGAAGCACGGCGGTTCCGATGTTGGTGTCGCCGTATGTGTTCGTGTTTGCGCCGTTGAGGCTGAGAGTGCCGCCGTTGACCGTGGTGCCGCTCCAGGTGTTGTTGCTTCCGCTAATGGTGAGCATGCCGGAACCGTTTACGGTCAACGCCGTATTGTTCAAGCCGCTGATCGCGCCGGAAATCGTCAGTTGCGCCGAGCTCACAAGCGTAGTCACCGTGAGATTGTCGTTCAGAGCTATCGGCAAATTCAGGGCGTGGACGCCGTTTTGGACCGTGATCGAGGCCCCGTTTCCTGAATTGTTGAAGTTCATCGTGTTCATGCCGGTCGGGTCGCTCAGAATGTAGCCCACGGACCCGTTGGTGCCGCTGCCCAACACCAGGCTGCCGAGGGTCGTCGGCTCATCGACGATAATGGTATGACTTTGCCTGTCAGTGATGGGCTCGCCGATCGTCACGACTATGCCTGGGTTACCATAATCGGGTGGCGAGCTCCAATTGCTCGAAGTGCTCCAGCTCCCACCCGTCACCGGCAAGAGCCAGACATACGGGAGATTATCGACATCGAGCTCGGTGCCGTTGGATACCACCCCCAATCCGTAGGCTAACCCGGTGACCGCGGCGAATCCGGGACCGGTTTCAGAGAAATAATTCATAACCTGCTGTCCTACGCTGTAAGACCCAGAGAGGTTGAGAACACCGCCGTTTAAGGCGGCGGTGCCATACACCGTAAGGGGGTAGCTCGAGTTGACGTTCAAGTAACCGCCGTTGATCGTTAGCGCCGGTGGTCTGGGCGGCGCTGCTGACGTCCAGCGTGCCGTTGGATAGGGTGATGCTGCTGTTCGGCGAGAGGGCGCCCGCGACGGTCGCCTGGAGCAGGCCCCCGTAGATGTTCGTGGCGCCGATATAGTTATTGCCGCTGTTGGCAAGGGTCAGCGGGCCCGGGCCGTACTGCGATATGCCGCCGAAGCCGGTAATCACGCCCGAAAAGATCTGACTCGCCGAACTGTTGTAGCTGACCACCGTTTGCGTGCCGAGGGACATGTCGCCCGAATAATTGCCGTTGCCCAAGCACCCCGTTCCGGCAGTGCTGACATACTGGTTTCCATTAGCGCCAATGCCTCGGCCGCCGATGGTCAAGTAGCAAGCCGGTTGGTTTTGGCCTTGCACCAGGGTGATTGGCCCGGTGAAGGTGTTCACAGCAGTGAGGTTGAGAAAGCTGTAAGATTGCGTCTGCGAATTAAAGGTAACATTCAGCGCGGTTGGGCTGCCGTCAGACGCATTGGAGATCACGCCGCCCAAGTCCACTTCTTCACGATCGCCATTCCCGTAGCAGCCCAACACTACGTTGAGCGTCTTTGCACCACCCGGGCTGGCCGTAATCGGGCCGTTAAAGGCGAAGATCGTGTCGTTATCATTCATGGCGATCGTCGCCGTGCCGCTGCTGTTGCCGGCGATGTTGATCGGACGGTTCGTGGAGAAAGGAATGCTTTGGGGTCCCGTGTATGTGATCGTGCCCCCGCCGTAAATATCCACGACGGCATTGGCCCCGGTAGGCGCTCCCAATGGTCCGGCAACGCCGACGTTCGTGAGCGGGATGTCGAAGCCCAGGGTGCTGTTCGCCGCGACAATCGTTTTGCCGGTGTAGGTGTTCGTGCCGTCGAGTTCCAGGTAATTGCCGCCAGTCAATGTGATGCCATAGCCATGGCCGCCATCGCCGATGTTGCCGCCGATGTACAGGCCACTTGAAGCTTGCACGTTGATCACCACGTTCGCGCCCAGCGTGACGGGGCCGTTCCAGGTCATGCCATTGTTGAAATTCGCTCCATAGACGAAACTGTTGTTGAGATTTACGGGGTTATTGATGGTAACGCTTGCGCAGTCAAGGCTGCCGCCGGAGATGCTCAGCGGGCCGCTGCCAAGCGCCGAGTTGCCGCCAACGTAGAGATTGCCATTGGAGAGCACCGTGCCGCCGCTATAAGTATTCGCGACCGTGCCCGAAAGACTCAGCTCGCCGGCGCCGCTCTGTATCACCGTGCCGTTGCCGCTGATGACGCCGCTCAAGGTCTGGGGCGCCGCACCGGCGTAATTGAACTCGCTGCCGTTGTTGAAAACGATGTTTCCGCTATAGTTGTTGCTGAAGCCCAGCGTGCCGGGACCGCTGACGGTCAAAGTGCCTCCGTTGATCGTTGTGTTGCCGCTGTAGGTGCTGTTGCCCGTAAGGATCAGCGTGTTTGGACCGACTTTCGTCACTCCCAGGGCGCCTTGATTGCTATCGGTCAAACTGGCGCTATAGGTGCGGTTGCCGCTGCTGGTGTCAAAGCCCAAGCTGGACCCGGCGCTGAAGTTGCCCGTGCCCAGGATGGTGGCAATGTCGTCGTCGCTAATCGCGTCGCATGCGGCCAGGGCCGCGCCCGGGGCGACGTTATAGCTGCCGCTGGTGTTCCAACCGGGCAGGGCGCCTGTCGACGCGATCGACAAGACGCCGGCACTGACCGTCGTGCCGCCGCTGTAGCTGTTGCTGCCGGAGAGGAGCAGCGTGTTGAGCCCGACTTTGATCACCCCCAGGGCACCTTGATTGGTATCGCTCAAACTGCCGCTATAGGTGCGGTCGCCGTTGCTGGTGTCAAAGCCCAAGTTCGCCGAGGCGCTGAAGTTGGTCGTGGCAAGCATGGCGGCAATGTTGCCGGCAGTGACCGCATTGCCCACGGCCAGGGCCGCGCCGGGGGCGACGCTATAATTGCCGTTGGCGTTCCAGCCGGGCAGGGAAGCCGTCGACCCGATCGACAAGACGCCGCTGCTGATCGTCGTGCCGCCGCTATAGGAATTCGTGCCTCCCATGGTCTGTACGCCGGCGCCGATCTTGGTCAAGGCAATGGTGCCGCTGCCGTCCTGTAGCGCGCCGTTGAAAACACCCGAGGCGTCGCCGTCGCCGAGTGTCAGGTTGATAGCGCCGGAAACGCTGCTGGCAACGGTCCCCGCACCGCTGAGCGCGTTGAACGTCGGGCTCAGGCCGTTCAAGTCGAGCACGCCGTCGACGTTCACGTTGCCCATGCCGGCGCCGTGGGGAATCGCCGCAACGTTGCCCAGTTGCAAGGTCCCCGCGGAGACGTTCGTCAAGCCGCTGTAGGTGTTGGTGTTGTTGACGATCAGCAGGCCGCTGCCCTGCTTGGTCAGCCCGGCGGAACCGGTGATGGCGAAGGTCCCATTCAGCGTATACGTCGCGCTGCTGCTAAAAGTCACGCTCGCGGGGGAAACGTCGGCATCGGAGATGTCCACGGTTCTCGATCCGGTACCCACGGAATCGTCGAAAAGCACTGCCTGGTTGTCCTGGTACGCGACCGGGCCGATGCTATTGTTTGGATTGTTCCAGTTGATCACGCTGGGAGAAGCAGTCCAATTCATGGGATAAGTGGCATCGCTTCCAGTCCAGGTAATCGGCAAGACGGGCGTTACCGCCGCCAGTTCCGTATATCCCACGTAGCCGTTCTGCTGGTTGCCAAAATTGAACTGAACCGCCGTCGCGGCAGGGATCCCGAGGTTGCTGAGATCCACCCAGGCGCCGTTGCCATTGGCGCCGGTATAGTTAACGGTTGTCAAGGGGATGAAAGTGGTGCCATTGGTGGAGTAATCGACCGTGACGGTCGGAATGAAACGCCCGCCGTCGCCCCATCCGGTGAAAATATCGATGTTGGTCAGGGGATAAGCCTGGTTGAAGGTGTAGGTGAGGGTCCAACCGCTTTGAACCGCCACTTCGCCTGGACCGCCGCCGCCTGCATTGGGCACGGTGCCATAGGAACCGTCAGTGAGCGTTGCCCAGGTATTGGATGTTCCATTACCACCGTCGGGTATGCTACCGGAAGCGGGGGCCCCATTCGACAACGTGAGCGTTGTCGTCGGGTTGGCCAGGACGTTTATACTGGGGGGGTTCGAGGAGAGATTGACCGCGGGAATATTGGCCTGATAGCCGTTACTGCCCACATTGAACTGCATTGATTGGTCGGTCTCCACGACTTGGGCCAGCGCGGGCAGTGCGGCGCACATGGCGGCTGCGAACGCGGCAGCCAGGATAGTTTCTAAAGCGAACAGCGACTTGGTTCTCATAACGCACCTCAAATAGACAGACATGCTGCCCTGAAGATGGGAAGGCGTGACGCGCGCTTAAACCCAGCCGTCGTGAGATATTCGCCGTAGTCCGTAGCGGCCAGCAAAGTGGGCACGGAGTATCCGAATAGACTGCGCAAGGGGGAAGCGACACCGCAACGCCGGTAAAGGAATCGCTCAACCGCGACCGCGGACCCCCCCTCACACGAACTAGAAGAACCCGAAGAACCCTGCGTAGCCCGAGTCGCTCTTAATGATCTTATGGGAATTCCGATTTTTTGTCAAGCGATTGGCGCGAGTTGTTTCTCCAAGCATTGTGCGATCCGCCGCTTGAGTCGTTCCACTTGTTTTCGTATGTTGGGACTCACTGGAAAACCTCCGTGCATTGGGGTGACATGGTAATGTGTATATATCGACGGATCGGCCAGGGCACTCCCACGATAACTACTCGCAGAAACGGAGCCATCGTGGCTGCCGTTTGGACGCTCCTTTTTTGTGCCAATTTAGCTCGGGCAGTCGCCAAGGAAATGGAATGGGTGCGGCTTTCCGACAACAAACGCGGCTTCATAATGGAGAAGTCGGACCAGCGGTTCGTCGCTTGGGGCTTCAACTACGACCACGACGAGAAGGGTCGATTGCTAGAGGACTACTGGGACACAGAATGGCCGAAGGTCAAAAGGGACTTCCAGGAAATGAAGCGGCTCGGCGCTAATGTCGTGCGAGTCCACCTGCAAGTTGGCAAATTCATGCGGGGGCCGGACGAGTCAAACGAATCAACCCTGAATCAATACGCTCGTTTGCTTGCATTGGCCGAGCAAACGGACCTGTACCTCGACGTGACGGGACTGGGCTGTTATCGCAAGAAGGATGTTCCCAAGTGGTACGATCAACTTTCCGAAGAGAGACGATGGTCGGCCCAGGCGAAATTCTGGAATTCCGTCGCCAGCCGCAGTGCCCGAAGTCCCGCTCTCTTTTGCTACGACTTGATGAACGAGCCGGTTGTGCCGGGTGGTGATCGCAAGCCCGGTGATTGGCTGGGGCCAGCTTTTGCGGGGAGTTGCTTCGTCCAGTTCATTACCCTCTCCCAGGCGGGCCGATCCAGGCCAAGCATTGCTCGTCAATGGATTCAGAGGCTTTCGACGGCAATCCGCACGCATGACCGCCGCCATCTGATTACGGTCGGTCTGGTCGATTGGAGTCTGGATCGGCCCGGCCTCACGTCTGGTTTCGTTCCCGCAAAGATCATCGACGATCTGGATTTTCTAAGCGTTCATCTCTATCCTCAAGACGGTAAGGTGCCAGCAGCCATGAAAACCTTGTCAGGATTTGCGGTGGGCAAGCCCGTCGTCATTGAAGAGACGTTCCCTCTCGGGTGTTCGCTCCGCGAGTTCGAGCGGTTCCTCGACGAATCGAAGAACGCCTCCTCTGGCTGGCTTGGCTTCTACTGGGGGAAGACGCCGATGGAGTATCGCCAGTCGAAGACGCTTGCTGACGCCATTACGCTGGGCTGGCTGGAACTCTTCCAAAAGAAGACCAAGGAACTCACGAAGCCGGGTGGGTCGAACGGTTCCCCGGAGTGATACTTGATGAAATCAAGGCAGGGCTAGCTCTCTCGCAAATAGTCGGCAAGCATCGACGTCACCTCCGCGATTTCGGCTTCCAAGTTGTCGAGGACCGCCTCCGATTCCTCGATTTCGCCTTTCCGTCCCATGTCCTCCAATTTCGCGGCGTATTCGCTGGCCTGGTTGGCGCCAAAGTACCGCAACGACCCCCTGAGCGTATGTGCCGCTAAGCGCAGATCGGCTTGGTTGCCGCCGGCAACGGCATTCCGGATCGCTGCCATCCGTTGTGGGAATTCCACCAGGGCGGCTTCCATCAATGACTTCAGCAGGTTCTGGTTGCCTTGTGCCGTTTTCAAAGCTTCCCCCCAGTTCACGACCTCCCGTGGACCTGCGGCAGGCGAATACTGTTGGTAATCCGAGAAGATCGTCTCGATCGCCTGGAACAGTTCTTCGGCACGGATCGGCTTGGCGACGTAGTTATCCATCCCGGCCCCCAGGCAGCGCTCGCGGTCTCCCTTCAGCGCGTGGGCAGTCATGGCGATGATCGGCAGGCGCGTGCCGGTCTGTTGCTCCCTCGCCCGGATTTGCTCCGTTGCCTCCAATCCGTCCAACTCGGGCATCTGCACGTCCATCAGCACCAGGTCGAACTTCTGGGCGCCTGTGGCCGCGATCGCTTCCTTGCCGTTGCTGACCAAGGTGACCGTATGCCCCTGCCCCTCCAAGAGGGCGACCGCCAGTTGCTGGTTGACCAGGCTGTCTTCCGCAAGCAGGATATGCAGGCTGCGGACACGACGCGGCTGCTGGGCGGCGGCCCTGAGCAGTTCTTCCCTTGGCATCGTGATGCCCAAAGCCAGTTCAATGGATTCCAGCAGCTCCGACTGCTTGACCGGTTTCAGCATGTAAGCGGCAATGCCCAGTTCGTTGCATCGCGCAATGTCCTCCGGACGGTCTCCTGAGGTCAGCATCATGATCACGGCGCTGCCGATCGCCGGGTCCTGCTTGATCCGTTCGGCAAGCGTGAAGCCGTCGGTACGAGGCATGTGGGCATCGGTAACTACGAGCCGGTAAGGCTCTCCTGCTTCACTCGCCCGCCGCAAGAGGACCAGGGCTTCCTCGGCGCTGGCCGCGCTGGCGGGGATCATCCTCCAACTGCGGAGGGTCTCTTCAAGGATTCGCCGATTCGTGGCATTGTCATCGACGACGAAGACCCGCATCTCATGCAGACTTTCGGGCTCCGGCGCATCGAGTTCGGCGGGCTCTTCCTGCCCCCCAATTCCCGTAGGATGGTAAAGCGGCAGGCGGATGGTGAAGTGGAAACGGCTTCCCTGACCGACTTCGCTCTCAAGCCAGATTCGTCCGTCCATGAGGGCCACTAGCCGCGCGGCAATTGCCAGCCCCAGCCCCGTCCCTCCATGACGGCGCGTCGTCGAGTTGTCAGCCTGCTCGAACATCTCGAAGATCGTCGAGCGCTTCACCTCGGGGACGCCGATCCCCGTATCGCTGACGACAAAGTGCAAGGCGACATCCTGCTCGGTACGCGACTCCTGTGATACCTCCAGGCTGACCTCTCCCGTCTGCGTGAACTTCAGAGCATTGCCCACGAGGTTCACTACGACCTGGCGGAGGCGGTTGTAGTCGCCGACTACGAAATGCGGCACTTCGGGATGGATAAAGCACGTCAGTTCCAGACCTCGCTGGTGCGCACGAAGGGCGAAAGACTTCATCGTGTCGCCGAGGCTTTCGCGGATATCGAACGTCGCATTGTCCAGGGCGAGCTTTCCTGCCTCGATCTTGGAGAAGTCGAGGATGTCGTTGATCACCGAAAGCAGGGCTTCCCCCGAGTCCTTGACGGTCAGCAAATACTCCCGTTGCTGGACCGACAAAGGACTCTTCAGGACCAGTTCCGTCATGCCGATAACCCCGTTCAGAGGCGTGCGGATCTCATGGCTCATGTTCGCCAGGAAGGTGCTCTTGGCGCGGTTCGCAGATTCTGCCGCTTGCTTCGCCCGTTCCAGGTCGAGATTGGCGCGCGTCAGGGCCGCGGTTCGTTCTTGAACTCGCAACTCCAGTTCGTCGCGCGACCTGCGCAGTTCCTCTTCGGTCCGCTTGCGCTCGGTGACGTCGCGAAATACCAGCACAACGCCATGCGTCCGGCCATCGGCCCCGGAGATGGGGGCGCCGCTGTCGTCGATGGGAACTTCGCTGCCGTCTTTGCGAATCAAGACGGTATGGTTCGCCAGCCCGGCTACGGCGCCGGCGGTCAAAACCTTGACCACCGGGCTCTCGACCGCAGCTCGCGTCTCTTCGTTGACGATCTTGAAAACGTTGCCGACGGGAATCTGCTGCGACTCTTCCAGCGACCAGCCGGTAAGCGTCGCTGCCACACGGTTCATGAAGGTGATACGGGCGTCCGTGTCGGTGGCGATGACTCCGTCGCCGATGCTGGAGAGCGTCGTGGCCAACAATTGTTTCTCCCGCTCGGTCTCGCGCACGGCAGCCTCGCGACGACCGATCTCGTGCGTAATTCGCCGATAGACCCACACCAGGAAGGCCAGGTTCAGGAGGGCTGTCAGGGCAAATACTGCGGTCCGATGGTGTATGGCTCGATTGGTTTCGCGTGCGGCTTGCTCAACTGCCGCTTCCTTCTCACCGTCGATCTCGGCCACCTTCGCGCGGATCGCGTCCATGGTTCGCTTGCCCTGATTGGTCCGTACGATGGCGAGGGCCGCCTCCAGCCCTCGATTGCGGCGAACGCCGATTGTCCGATCCAGCTCCGCGAGCTTTTGTCGCGTAAGAGCGTCGATCTGCTCGACCGGTTCACCCTCCAGGTCTCCGCTGGACACCAGATTGTGGAGTTCAGCCAGTTCGGTTCGGATTGCGGGCACGGCGTTTTTGTAGGGTCCAAGATAGGATTCCTCCCCCGTGAGCAAATACCCGCGTTGCCCGGTCTCTGCATCCTTCAACGTGGAGAAAAGACGATCCACGTGTTGAATAACCGACTGCTGATTAGCCAAGGTCCGGGTACTTTTCAATGCCTGCACCCCGGCCCAATAGGTCAACCCGATGCTGGCCAGCAGCAGGGACGTTGCGGCGAGAAACAAAAGAGCGATCCCAGACTTACCGCGGTTGGCAGTTTCACTGTAGTCCATTCCATTCGTCCACATTCACCTTGCCAGTTGATTATATTCACCGAGAACGGGGGCGAAAAGTGAACAGCAATCGACTGAAATGGATTGCTCACGGCTGCCGCCAGGCCGCACAACGGCCATTGGTCAAGCGATCGGCCTCCGGCGGTCCCCAGCTTCCCGCAGGGTAGGTCGCCAGCCCCTCGCGCCCAGCCTTCGCCCAAGCGTTGAGAATGGGCATGACGAAGTCCCATGCCGCCTCGACCTCGTCGGCGTTCATGAACAGCGTGCGGTCACCCCGCAAGGCGTCCAGCAGCAATCGTTCGTAGGCCTCGGGCAACGACTTGAACGAATGTCCGTAATCGAAGTCCATTTGCACGCCCTGCAAGTCGAGATTCATGCCGGGCCTCTTGGTGGAAAACGTCAAATCGATGCCCTCGTTGGGCTGGATGCGGAAGGAAATCACATTGGGCCGGGCGGCAGCCAGGTCGCAGACGTCGCCCTCGCACTCCACGGTGCGGAAAAGGCTCAACGGCGGCTGCTTGAAATGCACGGCCACTTCCGTCACCCGCCGGGCAAGGCACTTTCCCGCACGCAACAGGAAGGGAACGCCGGACCAGCGCCAGTTTTCCACCGTGGCGCGGAGGGCCACGAAGGTCTCGGTCGTTGAAGCAGGGTTCACTCCTTGCTCCTCGAGGTAGCCCGGCACCGGCCGGCCGTCGACGATGCCGGATGCGTATTGCCCCCGCACAACGTGGCGGGCCACCTGCGATTCGGTAAAGGCGGCCAATTGCCGCAGCACCTTGAGCTTGGCGTCGCTGATGTCGCGGGCCTTCAGCGTCGCCGGTGGCTCCATGGCCACCAGGGCGAGGATCTGCAGCAAGTGGTTCTGCACCACGTCGCGAAGTGCCCCGGCGCGGTCGTAGAAGGCCCCGCGGCGACCTTCCATGCCCACGGTCTCAGCCGCGGTGATCTGCACGTGATCGACATACTGCCGGTTCAACAGCGGCTCGAAGATCGCGTTGCCGAAGCGGAAGGCCATCAGGTTCTGTACCGTCTCCTTGCCGAGGTAATGGTCGATACGGTAGATTTGCAGCTCGTTGAGCCGTTGCAAGAGATCGGTGTTCAAGGCCTGCGCCGTCGCCAGGTCGCGGCCGAAAGGTTTCTCGATGACCACTCGTTTCCAGCCCGCACCGTCCCGTTCGGCAGTCATGCCGGCGTCGGCAAGGCTATTGGCCAGGGGTGCGAAGAATTCGGAATCGGTTGCCAGGTAATAGAGCCGGTTGCCGGGCAGCTGCCGCTCTGCCTCCAGATCCTCGATCCGCTGTCGCAGACCGGACATCGCTTCGAGGTTATCGAAGTCGGTGCAGTGATAGAAGACATTCGCCAGGAACCGCTCCACCAGGTCGGGCTGTGCGGCCGCGTCGGGCCGGAACTTCGCCAGGGCCTGCCGCACGTCGCCGCGAAACTGCTCGTCGGTCTTCGTCCGCCTGCCCACGCCCACGATCGCCAACTCGGCGGGCAGAAAGCCGTTGCGGCACAGGCCGAACAGTGCAGGCAGGAGCTTGCGGGCCGTGAGGTCTCCGGTGGCGCCGAAGATCACTAGCACCGCTGGCTGCACCAGCGGCTTCTGGAGCGACGACGTGCTCGCCGCGGGGGTGACAGGCAGAACATCCGTATGGGCTGACGTATGAATGATCGACATAGGAGTATTATCCCGGCAAGGAGGTTGATGCATCGTAACCCGAGGCGGGCACCAGGAGTACATGGTGCCCGCCTCGGGTTGAAATGCGGGTATTCATGCCAGAGTAATTATCCGCAAAAGGAGCCGGTTAGCAACTCCGCCGCGGCGCGATCGACAAGCCACGTCAAATTGCCATGGGCCGGCCGAATTCCCACAGCGGGCCGCACGTCGACCCCTGCAATTCCTTGATAAACGTCGGCAAACGCTCGGGACTTTCGCTGGCCGCTGACCATGAACATCACTTGCCGGGCCGCATTGAGTGCGGGAAACGTGAGCGTGACGCGATCGACATGGGGCGGGAGCGTGCCGGGCGGACTCCACGTCACCCATCGGTCATTTACTCCGAGTGACGCCGCGCCGGGAAAGAGCGAGGCGATGTGTCCGTCTTCCCCCATGCCTAGCAAGACCAAATCAAATGCCGGCCAGGCGACGTCGCCAAAAAAAGTTCTCAGCGTGCGCTCGTAATCCTCGGCTGCCTGCTGCGGGCTTGGTAAGAGCATCGGCATTTGAAAAACGTGGTCGGCGGCAATTTGCGCATTCTGCAAGAGCGAATCGCGAGCCATTTTATAGTTGCTGCGGTCATCGTCCTGGGGTACGAAGCGTTCATCGCCGAAGAAGAAGTACGATTTCGACCAATCGAACGCAGCCGACCACTGGGTGGCGGGACCTTGGGTTGCAGGGGCCCGCCACCGGTTCAAGATTTCGTAGACCCTGCGCGGAGTTTCACCGCCGGTCAAGCAGAGGGCGAATCGCCCCCGCGAGGCTATGCTTTCGGCCGCGGCGTGAGCGATTCGCTCGGCGGCCCCGGCAGCCAACGCTTCAGGGTTCTCGTAAACCACTAATTCAGGTTCGGACATGGCACACCACGCAATTGAGATCATGCTGTTTACAGATTATAATCGAGGCGGTCAAGGACACGCGTTTCACTCATGCCTACCTATTTCGCCCAAGGCTCCCCCGCCACCGATTTGAGCCACGAAGAACTCCGCGCCGCCCTGGCAGACAGCTTCAATCAACTTGGCCCGAAAAAGAAGGTCCTGGCCCTGCCGCCCGACTTCACGCGATTTAACAGCATGGCGGGGCCGCTCACCTGCCTGACGCACGAATATTTTGGCGATCGCCTTTGCGATGTCATGCCGGCCCTGGGAACGCACGTTCCGATGAGCGATGAGCATGTCCAGCGAATGTACCCCACGCTTCCGCGCGGCCTGATCCGCAAACACGACTGGCGAAATTCAGTCGTCACGATCGGCGAGGTCCCGGCGGAGTTCGTCTGCCAGGTGACGGATGGCGTTTGGACTCGCCCCTGGCCGGTGCAGCTCAATCGCCTGATCTGGAAAGGGGGCCACGACCTGATCGTATCGATTGGCCAGGTTGTGCCGCACGAGGTGACGGGCATGGCCAATTACAACAAAAACCTGTTCATCGGCTGCGGGGGAACCAGCGGCATCAACGAAAGCCACTTCATCGGCGCGGCCTATGGCATGGAGCGGATGATGGGACGGGCAAACACGCCGCTCCGCCGCATTCTGAACTACGCCCAGAACCACTTCTGCGACAAGCTGCCGTTGCTCTACATCCTTACGGTGATTGGCGCCCGCGACGACGGCAGCCTGGCCGTGCGCGGGCTCTACATCGGCAGCGATGTGGAGTGCTTCCACCTGGCGTCAGAACTTTCCGTGAAGGTAAACTTCACGATGCTCGACGAAGCGCCCGCGAAGATCGTAGTCTACCTGGACCCCGAGGAGTTTTCCAGCACGTGGCTGGGCAACAAGGCCGTCTATCGTACGCGGATGGCGATCGCCGACGGCGGCGAACTGATCGTGCTGGCCCCCGGCGTGAAGACTTTTGGCGAGGACCGGCAGATCGACCTCTTGATCCGCAAGTACGGCTATTGCGGCACGCCGCAGTTGATGCGGTTCGTTCGCGAGACCGACGACTTGCCGCAAAACCTTTCCGCGGCTGCCCACCTCATCCACGGATCCTCGGAGGGACGGTTTCGCATCACGTATTGTCCCGGGCATCTCTCGTGCGAGGAAATCGAGTCGGTCGGCTTCGGCTACGCCGACTTGGCGGCGATGCTCGAACGGTACCAGCCCCAATCGCTCCGCGAGGGATGGACGACGATGCCCGATGGCGAGCGGATCTACTTCATCGGCAATCCGGCGCTGGGGCTCTGGGCGCACGCGGATCGGCTGGAGTGCATGCTGGGAGAAGTGTAGGCCGGAACCGCGCAAGCTGGTTCCGGCCTGCACCTACATTCTCGGCCTTTACCGACCCGCGTAAGCCGCACGGCGTCGTTTGGCGGGCCGTTGCGACTTGCTGTCAGGGAAGTACCCTCGCGGAACCCCTGCCTTCTTGGGCTTCGTCACCGGTTTCGTGCCGGCTGGCTTTGCCTCGGTCGCCCGCAGGGTGGGAAGTCCTTGCGGCGGAGCTTCTACCGCCAGCGGCCGCTTCGTAAGGCGCTGAATCGCGCGAAGCATCTCCCTTTCCGAGGCGTCGCAGAACGACAATGCCACTCCGTCGGCCCCTGCCCTACCCGTCCGTCCGATGCGGTGCACGTAGTTCTCCGCCTCCACCGGCAGGTCGAAATTGATCACGTGGGAGACCATGTCGATGTCCAGCCCGCGGGAGGCAATGTCGGTGGCGATCAGCACGACGGGGTCGGGCGACTTGAATCGGGCTAAGGTTCGCTGCCGGGTCGATTGGCTCTTGTCGGCATGGAAAGCTAGAGCCTCAATGCCGGATTTGCCCAGAAGCTTAGCCACCTTGTCGGCCCGGTGCTTGGTGCGGGTGAAGACCAGGGTCCGCGTCCAGGCCGAGTTTTTCAGCCAGTCCGTGAGGGCGCGGATCTTGTTGGCCTGATCGACAAAGACAACCGATTGCCGGACGGTTTCCGCCGCCGGAGCCGTGGGATTGACGCGGACGTCGACGGGATCGGTGAGCCACTGGTCGGCCAATTGGCGAATAGCAGGCGGCATGGTGGCGGAAAACAGCAACGTCTGGCGCCGCTGGGGAACCTTGGCCACAATCCGCCGCAGGTCGTGGATAAATCCCATGTCGAGCATTCGGTCGGCCTCGTCGAGGACGAGGATTTCCACGCGCGAGAGGTCGATGAACCCCTGCTGCATGAGGTCCAGCAAGCGGCCGGGGGTGGCGATGAGCACATCGACGCCGGCACGCAGGGCGCGGACCTGGGGATTCTGGCCCACGCCGCCGTAGACCACGGTTTGCCGCAAACCGGTGTGGCGGCCGTAGGCATGAAAGCTTTCGTTGATCTGGATTCCCAGTTCGCGCGTGGGCGCCAGAACGAGGGCGCGGATTTTCCGCTTTTGACCGGCGGCGGCCGCAGTGCCGCCGAGCCGCTGCAACGTCGGCAGCGCAAAGGCGGCGGTCTTGCCCGTGCCGGTTTGGGCGCAGCCCAGCAGGTCGCGACCTTCCAGGATGGCGGGGATCGCGGCGGCCTGGATCTTGGTGGGAGTGGAGTAACCTTCTCCGCGCACGGCGAGGAGCAACGTCTCGGCAAGGCCGAGTTCTTCAAACTTCATTACGATTCCTTCAGTAGAGACTCTCATCCGTGTCGCAGGGAACATTCTCCGCAGCGCCGGGAAATCCAAGCGGGAGGCAAAAGCCGCCCAAGCCTCTGGAAATCAGAGCGCTGCGGCGGTTGTTCCCTGCAGTTGCACGGTTCGGCCCCATGCAAACGCTGCAAGGGCCGAGAGTGCAAGAGCGATCAAAGGCGGTCGTAGTCAGCAAACTAACCCGAGCGTTGGCCCGCCTAACAGAGTGCTAACAAGCCCGAAACCATTGATCGGTAAAGGGTTGTGATCCTGCTGGCAGGTCCTAAAGAAGCTCAAGGCACAGCGACCGCTACAGATGACGCATTTCAACACGACGCGGGCCTCGTGGCCAGCGTCTCTCGCACGTCATGTGGATAAGTATAATGCCTGTGGGCCGAGTGTCAAGGGGAAAGAACAAAATCTTTTGCGCCCCTCTTTACAACCGCGTTGACTCTGGTGTACAATCCTTGGCTGAAGGGTTTTCCATTTATCCGCCTGACTAGCTCAGTCTGACGTGGCAGTGTCCCTTCCCAGCGGCTTTTTGCCGGGGGTCTTATGGAGTTTGGTTGTTTTCCTGGGGTTGAAGAGACTTTTTCGCCCGTAAGGTTTTCTCACTGCGCTTCGCAAGGCGCTTCCCGCGAATGGTTGCACCAGTATTCTTGTTTTTGTAAGTTCGGCCCTCGCTTACCAGTGGGCCGGTGTTCCTCAAGAAGGAGATCGAGTTGTGGGTAAGAAGTTGTATGTTGGCAATCTGAGCTATTCCGTCAGCAGTGCGGATTTGGAGTCGATGTTCGCTCCTTTTGGCACAGTGCGGAGCGCCCAGGTGATCGAAGATCGCGACACCGGCCGCAGCAAGGGTTTTGCGTTCGTGGAGATGGGTACGGATCAGGAGGCCGAAGCGGCCATCGCTGGTCTTAGCGGCAAGGAGCACGAAGGCCGTGCCTTGACCGTGAATGAAGCCCGTCCGAAAGAAGAACGTAGCGGCGGCGGCGGTGGCGGCGGTGGTCGCGGTCGTGGCGGCTACGGCGGCGGTGGCGGCGGCGGCGGTGGCGGTCGCGGTGGACGCGGCGGCGGCGGTCGATACTAGGCGATCGCGCCCAGCGGTTATCTGCTTCGTCAGTTATTGCGTGCGACTGGCATGCGACGTTCGCGGTGTTCTTGCGACGCGCATGCCGGTCTCTCTATTGCGCCCGGCGGCGTTCGTAGTCCCGGCTTCAGGTGGAATCCTTCGGTGATTCCGGCTGAAGCTGGGATTACGAACGCCGCGCATCTCTTTCCGCGCGAGGAATAGACCAGGTCCTGCCAGGCTTTTTTCCTTGACTGCGTGACATCGACAACTCGCCGTGTTACCATGGAAGATAATCGGCACTCACATTTTATCTCTCAAAACACGAGACCATTATGAAGATCGCGGTTGCCTGCATTCTTCTGGGAACCTGTTGTTGCTTGCATGCCCAGGACCTGGGCCTCTCCGGGCCGCCCTATGTCGAGTCCACGGTGACCATTCCCACCAAGCTCCTCAACGACGGCGAGAAACGATGTGACATGGTGAGCGACCTGGCCGAGAAATCGGAAATGAACTACCGCCTCCTCGCCATGAAGATCATGGAGAAGTGGCAGGACTCGATGAAGAAGGATAAGAACTTCCTCAAGGATCTCAAGCAGTGCAAGAAGGTGGCTTTCACCGTGCACGAAGATGGCTCTATCGAGATCAAGGGCGTCGAGGATCCGGCGGGCAAGAAGCGATCGTCCAAGGGCTCGTCGGCGAAGTCCAAGAACAAGCAAGACACGGCGGACTCGTCACCGTGAATCGCGTCGGGGTGGGCCAGCCCGCCTGGCTTCGCTGGTCCCACCCGACAACGTCTGCCGCTTAATACTCCTGCGGCAGGATCCAGACATTGCGGAACTGCACCGTGTCGTGGTCGCCCTGCAGCACGATCGGACCTTTCGGCACCTCGCCCTTGTACTGCTCATACTGAATGCCGGTCGGCCCGGGAATCTCCTGGTCCTCGTGGATGAGGGTGCCGTTCTGGTAGGCAGTAACGCGGGCTTTCTCGGTCAACTTGCCGGCGTCGTCGAATCGCAGCGCACGGAAGAAAATGTCGTACGTCTGCCACTCGCCCACCGGTTTGGAAGCGATCACCTTGGGCGGGATCTCGCTATAAATGCCGCCACACTCGTGCGACTCGGGCTGTTTGCCGTAGGAATTGAGGATCTGGATCTCGTATCGCCCCTCCATCCCCACCCCGCTATTGCCGCTGCTGGTGAGCGGCTCACGGAACTCTACGTGCAAGTAGCAGTCGCCGAACTCCTTCTTGCTGCTGATATCGCGGTGGTTGGGTGTGGCCACGCCCTTGTCATCGACGGTCCAGCCGGGCGGATTGGTGCTCCGCCGCGCAGTACCAGTTGTCGCGGAGTTGCTCCGCCTTGCCGCCGAACAGCACGATCGCCCCCTCGGGCGGTTCTGCCAAGAGCTTGGGTTTGACCGGGATCTTGTCCTTCGCTTGAGCGACCGATTGCCCGACGGCCGTTGCGGCCAGCACGCCGCCCAGCAACGCCGCCGCGCGAAGCCAGTTTCTGTTTGACATTTGTTGTATCTCCCTCGATGAACATGGTGACGGGAATGCCAAGAGCGGCTTCCCGGTTCCTCCCGAGTCTAATTACGTCGCCATGGGCTGTCAATCGCCCGGTACGCCAGGCTTTCCAGACGGACGAGTTTTTCGGTCAGGTTGTTAAGCGGTCGGGCCGGAAAGCCTGACGTACTTCCTTTGCGCTGGGCGGCTAATCACGTAGAATGCGAGCTTTCCTCAAGTCCCGAAAGCCCGCCCATGACTAGCCGCTATGCCTGGGCCCGACGAGGCGATATCAACGCCTTCTTCGGGCTTGCGATCGACAACGTGACCGTGATGATCCTGCTCCTGACGCTAATCACTTCGGCCGACCCCAAGGACGTCCTCCATTTCTCCCGCGAATTTGCCTTCACCCAAATGATTCCCGGCACGGCCCTGGGAGTCCTGGCCGGCGACCTGGTCTATACCTGGCTGGCATTCCGGCTCGCCCGACGCAGCGGCCGCGGCGACGTGACGGCGATGCCCTTGGGACTCGATACGCCGAGCACGTTCGCCGTGGGCGGCCTGATCCTCCTCCCAGCGCTGAAGCACGGCATGGCAGACTACGGCTACGACCACCGCGAGGCGATGTTTTTTGCCTGGCACGTGGGGGCCGTGTTGCTGGTGATTGTCGGGATCGCGAAGTCGATCGTCGCGCCGCTTGGGCCGGCGGTGCGGCGCTGGGTGCCGCGGGCTGGCCTGCTAGGCTCGCTGACCGGCATCGCGCTGGCCTTGATAGCCCTGGTGCCGCTCTGGCAGGACATTGTCGTAGTGCCGCTGATCGGCCTCCTGACGTTGACCGTAATCCTCGTCACGCTCCTGGGTCACCATCCACTTCCGGGCCGAATACCCGGGGTCCTCGTCGCGGTGGTCCTGGGCGTCGGCCTGTACCACGGGTTCGGCATGCTCGGAACGCAGTTGCACGCGCCGCTGGTTCCTCCGCTGGAGCATCAATCGGCGCCCGCCTGGAGCCTGCCGATCTTCTTTCCGGGCTTTGCCCAAAACTGGACGTGGTGGCAACGGGTCGCGGTCCATGCCCTGGCGCAGTTGCCCGTGATGCTGCCATTTGCCCTGGCGACCATCGTGGGAGGCATCGACTGCACCGAGAGCGCAGCGGCGGCCGGCGACGAGTTTGATACCGGCAGCATCCTCTGGACCGAAGGCCTGGCCTCGGTGGCGGCGGGTCTGCTGGGTGGCGTGATCCAGACTACGCCCTACATCGGCCAGCCGGCCTACAAGGCCATGGGCGGCCGCGCTGCCTATACGCTGGCCACAGCGATATTTATCGGACTGGCCGGATGTCTGGGCTGGTTCGCCCATCTGTTCGAGTGGCTGCCGGGCGCGGCTTGTTTTCCCGTCCTGGTCTTTGTCGGGCTGGAGATCGGGGCGCAGTCGTTCCGGGCGACCCCCACGCGGCACTACGCGGCCGTGGCCTTGGCGATCTTGCCAGCGCTGGCCTACATGGCCACCATCCCCTTGGATATGGCGGGAGGAGACCAGGGGAAGACGATGCCGTTGATTCTGGCCCTCCGCTGCCTGGGGAATGGCTTCGTCGTGACGAGCCTGTTGTGGGCCTCATCGTTGGCGGCGGCCCTGGATCGACGGATGGTCCGCGCCGCCGGCTTCCTTGGCATAGCCGCCCTGTGCAGCCTGGTAGGCGTGATCCATTCGCCGTTGGTCCCCGCGGTCATCGGCTGGCCCTGGAACATTTACGCGGAATTGACGCATTTCACCGGTGTCACACCGCAAATACTCTGCCAGTCGCCCTATCACTGGGCAGGCGGGTACCTGCTGGCGGCAGCCGCCCTGTTGGGCCTGGCCTGCGCCGGCAACCCCACTGGCGACGCGCAGCAGGCAGAGGCAGCAGATCAAGCGGTGGAGACTGCGCAGGGCTGAGCGTAGCACGGTAGGCCGGAAAAAGCTTGCGCAGTTCCGGCCTACCGTACTCAGGTCTCCTTTACCGGCCCCGTCGGCGGTAAACTGCCGCTGCCGCACTGACTGCTGCCAGCAGAAGCGCCAACGCGCCTGGTTCTGGCACGGCTGCAACCACGCCGGCGCTTTGGCCGCCCGCCGACCCTGCCGCTAGCGGCGAAGCGGCTGCTGTAGGATCATAGATAAAGGTTCCCGCGGCGCCGATCGCGAGGCTCTCCCCGGCAGGCAGGGCGTAGCCGGCGGTCACGGTCATCGTGCCGGACGACACCGTCGTGCCCCCGGTGTAGGTGTTCGAGCCGGATAGGATCAAATCGCCGGCCCCCGTTTCCGACAGGCCGCTGACGTTGCCGTCGGCGGCGTCCTGAACCAGGGGCGCCGTAATGGCAAGCGTACCGCTTTGCACGTTGATGGTCGTAACGCCGCTTGCGGCACCCCCGTTGGCTAGCATCACCGTGCCGTAAACGGGATCCGAGGTGGAAATCAGCGAATTACCCGTCGAAACGATCTGGCCGTTGATGTTCCAGGCGCCGTAGCCGGGGCCGACCGGCTCCCGCTCGCCGGTGGTGGCGGTCAGCGTGCCGCCGTTGAGCGTAACGTTGTTCAGAGCATTGTTGATGGCGCCGCTGTTTGTCGGATCGGCGTTGGTGACCACGCCGCCATTGATGACCAAGGTCGGCACGTTGGTGGCGTAGAACTGGCCGAAGATGTTCGGCGCTTCGACCTGCAGCACGGCGCCGGGATTGACGGTAATCGTCCGCGCGTTGGACGGCAAGCCGAGCACGCCGTTGCTGCCGATGGTCGCACTCACGGCGGCGGCGACCAAGGTGCCGTTGTCGATCGTGACATCGCCCGAGAAGCTGCTGGCGCTGGAGGGATAGCCCTGGCTGTTGGTGGTGCCCGATAGCACCATCACGCCCGGGCCGTCTTTGATCAGTCCGTTGCCGCCGAAGAGCGTGCCGCTCATGAGCAGATCAATGCCCGAGGGCGTCGTGCCGGAGCCCACCGTGAACAAGGGGCTGACGCTCCGCAGGTTCAAGTTCGCGGAGATAACGGCCGTGGTGCCGCTGCCAATGACATTCACGGCGTCGTTGGGGCTGCCGTAGCCGTTGTTGAACATATCGAAGTCTCCGCCGTCGCTCGTGGACCAAAGGCCGCCCGTCATGTTCACCACCACGCCAGTCAAGGTTTCATTCGTGCCGGCGCCTGTCGGCGCGTAACGGTCCAACGTGCCGCCGTTGATATTGAGCGTGGTCAGTGAAACGCCGGCGTTGGCGTAGCCGAAAACGTCGTGGGCGCCGACGACTACCTTTCCGCCGGCATTGATCGTCAGCGTCCCCAACAGCATGCCGGTGCCGTTGTTGAGCGTGTTGTTGATGAGCAGGACGCCGCTGTCGATGGTCGTTCCGCCCGTGTACGTGGTGGGCGCGTTTAATGTCAGAGTGCCCCCGCCCTGCTCCTCGAGCCCGCCTGCGCCGGAAATGGTGGTGCCGATGGCCACGTTATTGCCGTTGGTGTTCAGGTAGGCGATTTGGCCGGCGTTGGCGATATTGATCTGCGGCGAGATGTCCTGGGTGTTTCCGGCGGCCCATTGCAGGGTGCCGCCGCTGAACGTGACAGTACCGGTGCCCAGCCCGCCGGCAACGAACGAGACCGAACCGGAATTGAGAATTGTGCCGCCGGAGTAGGTATTGCTGGCCGCCAGCACCAGGGTGCCCGGACCGTTCACGGTCAGGGAATTACCGCCGGAAATGACACCGCCCACGGTCAAGCCGCCGCTACCGCTAAGGGTCACGGCGGCAGGGGCCGCCAGGCTGACGGCCCCGGTGCCCAAGTTCAGAGGATTGCTGCCGTTGAAAGTGAAATTGTTGTTCCAGACCTGGACATTGTTGCCGGTCAAGGTCATAGCCGCGCCGCTGACGTTGTCCAACGTGCCGCCGTTGATCGTCAGCGGCCCCGTGCCGATGGCCGACGCGTTAGCAAGGTTGAGCAGGCCGTTATTGAGCGTGGTGCCGCCGGCGTAGGAATTGGCGTTGGCGATCGTCACTGCACCGCTGCCGTTGACGATCAGGTTGGCGCTGCCGGCAATGCCGTTGCTGCCCGTCAACGTATAGCTCAAAACCGAATTGTTGAACGTCACCTGGCTGGGTGCGACATCGCCCGAGCTGATGTCCACGACCGTCGTCCCCGTGGCCGTGTCGTCGAAGACGACCGCGTCGTTGGGACGGAAGTTAGTGGCGCTGTTGGGGTTGGAGGCCAAGACCCAGTTATTTGTGGTCAGCGTGTTCCACTCACCGTTGACATTTCCGCGCCAGACGGGATGGTCCACGCTATAGGTAAGATCAATCTGGCCGGCGGGGAAGCTCAACGAGAAGAGGGATCGGGAACCCAAACCGGTCATGCCCGTCGTGTTGTAAGTAAAGGCCGAACTGCCCGTGCCTTGGAGCTGGCCGGAGTACTGCATGAGTTCCACCATGCCGCTGCCCGATGGGGCCGGGCCAGTGAGGGCGAACGTAATTCCCGAACCGCCGCTGTAAACGGCCAGGCTGTTGCTGCCCGTGACGTTGACCACCGGATTGCCGCTGCTGCTGTAGTCAGCCAGGTTGCCGACGTCAACCGTGGCGTTGCCCAAAAAGGTCAGACTGGCCAGCGAGAAAGTGCTGCCCGTGTTCTGGCTGAAGTCGAGAATGCCCGAATTCTGCACGGCGGCCGAGGCCGCGGGGGCCGAGCCGCTGCCGCCGAAGGTTGCGCCGCCCGCCACGTTGATGGTCGGCGTCGTATTCGTGCCGTTGAGGTACAGCTTACCGGCATTGACGCTCGTGTTGCCTGTGTAGCTGTTGCTGGTCGCCAGGATGAGCGTGCCGCCACCGGCCTTCCGCAGGCCGAAACCGCTGCCGCCGTCGCTCACCGTGCCGGCGATAGTGACAGGGCTATTGACCGCCAGTTGGCTGTTGGTCGTCAGCGTGGCGCCCGCGGTGAAGGTCAACGCACCGCTATTGGTCGGGTCGCCCAGCGAGCCGCTGCCGCTGAGGACCAGCGGATTGGCTAGCGCGTACGAATCTTGGCCGTTGGAGGTGAGCGCTCCACCGGCCAGGGTCACCGGCCCGGCGCCCAGGGCGGCCGTATTCGCCACTTGCAGCGTGCCTGCGAGAAGTGTCGTGCCGCCGCCATAGCTATTATTGGACGAACTGAGCAGCAATGTACCGGGCCCGCCAAGGGTGAGGGTCCCGAACCCGGTCAATGCTCCGGAAAGGCCGATGGTGAAGCCCTGCGGGTTGATCGTGGCCGAGCCGGACAGCGTCATCGGCTCGGCGGTAGACCAACTCGCGTAGGCGCCTAGGGTGCCGCCGCTCAAAGTGGTGGTGGTCGCGTTGTTGTTCTTGGCGATGCCCAAGGAGCCCAGGAAAAGGGCCCCGCTTCCCGAGAGGTTCAACGCGCTGGCCGAGCCATTGCCGAGGTTGATGCCCAGGAGATTGGCGGTGCCGCCCGAGATGTTGAGGTTTGCGCCGCCGTTCCAGGGGAGATAAGTCCAACTGTTGGGCACGTTCAAGACGCCGCCGGTCAACGTATAAGTGCTTGTCTCGCCGGGGTATTCGCCGATAGTCAAAGGCCGCCCCGTGGCGCTGTCGGTGATCGTCAGCACGCCGCCGCTTTGGACCACGTTGCCGGCCGAACCTGAGGCGTTGGCCCCCAGCTTGAGGTCGCTCGCCAATGTCACCGAGGCGCTGCCGGAGATATAAAGCGTGGAGCCGTAAGCAAGGTTGAACTCGCCATCGCCCGTGGCGGTGAAACTGCTCACGGAAATCCCCTGGAACTCCAGGTTGCCGGCCGTGCTGTTGTAACCGACCTGCATCGGCTGCGTGTACGTGTTCGTGCCGGAGAGAATGAGCGTTCCCGCTCCTTCGACATTCAACGGCGTGCCGCCGCTGTTGGTGTTCTGGGTGATGGGTACGGAAATATTGAGCGTGCTGCCGGCGCCTAGATTCAAATAGGCGGCGGCGGAGCGTAGGCTGAAATTGCCTGTACCATTGATGAAGTTCGTGGTGCCGAAAGCAGTGGAAATATTGCCGCCGAACCAATCCCAGGCCCCGTTCGGCGTGCCGAAGGTTCCCGACGAAGTCATGGTCCCGCCCGACAACAGGATGGGCTGGTAGACCGTCTCCGACTGGTTGTAGACCTTGTCAAGCGTGCCGTAGACCGTCAAGAGATTGGTGTTGTTGTATCCGAGTACGTCTTGGCCGTTGAGGACCAGCGTCCCGCCTGCTGCGACGGTGATGGCGGTGTTGGGCAGAACACCCGCGGCGCCGCCGTTGCCGGTTATGGTCAACGTGCCGCCGCTGACGGTGGTCGCGCCGCTAAACGTGTCGTTGGCCGTGAGCGTGAGGTTGCCCCCGCCGATTTCGGTCAATCCGCCGGCCCCGGAAATGACGCCCGTGATCGTCATGTTGTTGCCCTGCGTGTCGATGGTGCCGGTCACGCCCGAGTTGAGCACGACGGGCCGGGCGTGAACGAGGGAAATGTTGTTGGCCCCCGCCTGCAAGGTCCCGTTGCCCGTGAAGGTCACGGTGCCGGTGGGGCTGCCCAGGCTGGCGTCGGCGCTGATGTTGAGGACTCCGTTGGCGATGGAAGTCCCGCCCGCGTAGCTGTTGTTGCCGCTCAGGACGAGGGTGCCACCGCCGTTCTTGGTCAAGGCGCCGGCGCCGGATATGACCCCGCCCACGGTCAGCGTGTTGGCGGCTACGTACACGGTCGGCGAGGCATTCATCGTCACCGCGCCGTTGCCCATGTTCAGGGAACTGCTGCCGTTGAAAACGAAGCTGCCATTCCAACTCTGCGGATTGTTGCCGCTAAGGGTCATGGGCCCGCCGCTGGTGTTGTCCAACGTGCCGCCGTTGATGGTGAGAAGGCCGCTGCCAATGGCCGCGGAATTGGCCAGGTTGAGCAGCCCGTTGCCCAGCGTGACGGAAGCCGGCGATTGGGGGGCATTGATGTTTACGGTACCGCTGCTGATCGAGAGCGCCGCGGCCGGCAGGGCCTGGGCGGCATTCGCGTTGAGCACACCACCGCTGACGCCGACCGTGCCCGAACCGAGTGCCGAGGCTGCGTTGGCGTTGAGCACGCCGCTATTGACGGCCGTTCCCCCCGCGTAGCTGTTGCTCGTCGCAATCGTCACAGTGCCGACCCCATTCATCACCAGCGACGTGCTGCCCACGATGGAACCACTGCCGCTGAGGGTGTAGTTCACCAGGTTGTTGCCGAACGTCAGGGTGCCGGGCTGGACAGAGCCGCTGACAATTACGCTGTTGGCGGTGCCAGGGGTATCGTTGAACGTCACGTTGTCGCCGGTGTAGAAGTAGTCGGCGGTGCTCGTGCTGAGGTTAAACCAGTTCTTCGAAACACCGGCGTCCCAGGTGCTGTTGCTGCCGCCGCTCCATTGCAAATTGCCGGCAAGACCGGTGACTGATAGGGTGATGGCGGTCCCGCCGGAGACGCCAAAGCTATAGGTCTGCCGCGGGTTGCTGCCGAAGGCCCCGGCCATCGCCAGATCGCCTGTGCTGCCCGTCAAGCCGCCCGTGTAGGTGAACAGGTTGTAGGTGCCGGACGTAAGCGCGGAGTTGGGGATGACGTACTCGATGCCAGTGAGCGACAAGGCCCCGCTGACGGCGACCTGGTCTCCTGAATCATAGGCAAGCGTTCCGCCGTTGATCGCCAGGTTGCCATTGAGCGTCAAGGTACCGACGGTTCCCGCCCCAGCCGGGCTGAGAGTGGCATTGTTCAGGTTGAGGCTGCCATTGATATCGGTGGCCGGCAGGAACGTGCGGCCGGCGGTGAGCACCCCCGGTCCAAAGTTATATCCGCTGCTGCCGTAGGCCGAGACGTCCAAGAGGGCGCCGGGAGCGACGGTGATATTGCCGCTGCCCAATGTGGCGGCAGGCCCCAAGACAAGGCTGCCCGCCGAAACCGTCGTGCCGCCGCCGTAAGTATTGGCCGCTGTGAGCAGGGCCAGACCGGCCGTGGTCTTGGTCAGGGCCGCGGAGTTGCCCGCCAGGACCACCGCGGCCGTGCCGCTTTGCAGGTTGTAGGATGCGGCGGTGAGGGTGCCCGGAGTGCCGCTGTTGTCGACGATGGTTCCCGCGGCGAGCGTCACCGCCCCCGCGGAGGGGCTGAAACTGTTGAGATCCAAAACGGCGCCGTTCACCGTGCCGTTCACGGTGAGCGGGCCGCCCGAACTGCCCAACGCCGCGGAGGCGCCTAGTTGCAGAGTGCCGCCGCTGACGATCGTGCCGCCCGAATAGCTGTTGTTGTTGGCCAGCGTAAGCATGCTCCCGCCCATGCTCGTCACGCTGCCGGTCCCGTTGATGGCATACGTGCGAACGGTCTGGTTCGCGTAGAGGTTGTAGACCAAGGCCGAGTTATCAGTCACGCCGCTGGTGTTGTTGATCGTGCCATCGAAGCCGCTCTGGCCATTGCCCAGTTGCAGCGTACCGCCGCTAATTGTCGTGGCGCCGGTATAAGTATTCGCCCCCAGTAAGGCCATAATCCCATTGCCAGTTTGAACGATGCCATAGCCGCTGCCGTTGAATGGGGTGATCGCCGCAGTGACGACGAGGTCGGCTGCGGGCAGGGCGGGCCCGCGGGTGACGTTGAAGTTCAAGTTGCCGTTCTGCAGGCTGATGGATTTGGGACTGACGAGGGCTGGGTTGCCGCTGGAATCGGACGTGGCGTTGAACCCATTGGCGGTGTTGAAAGAGTAGGCGCCGTAGGCGTCGCCGTTGCCCGTTCCGGTCAGCACGCCGCCCGTCATGGTGATGACGTTCTGAATCGTCACGCGGCTGGCAGAGGTGATGTTGGAAACCGTTCCGCCGTTGATGACGAGAACCTCCTGGCCGCCGGTGTATCCCAGGACGTCGCCGGCGTTAAGGGCCAGGCAGCCGCCGGCGTTGACGGTGATGGTTGGCGAGGCCAGGTTGCCGGCGGATCCGTTGGCGGCGTTCAATTGCAGGGTCCCGGCGCTAATGGTGGTTGCCCCCGTATAGGCGCACACTTCGTTCAAAATCATGATCCCGCCGGAGCCGGCAAGGTTCAACGGATCGCTGGCGTCGTAGTTGCCCAACACGGCATTCACCACGAGCGTCGAGCCCGAAGCGAGGTTGAAATACGGATTGAGCGAGCCGTTGGTCCGCAGTTGGAACTGCTGGCTGCCGGGGAGATTGATGTAGGAATTGCCGGACCCCGCTGCCGTCGAAACCGTCCCGCCAAAAAGATTGTACGACGCGAGCTTGGCGGCGCTCTCCGCGCCGGTATTGGCGGTGATCGTACCGCCGCTGAGCACGATGGGGCGGAACAGCGTTTCGCTGGCTGCGGCGGTCTCGTTCATGGTGCCATACAGGGTAAACCCGTTGGTATTGGCATAGCCGGTCACGTCGCCGGCCCCGAGCTGAAGCACCGCTCCCGCGGCGATCGTGATGGCCGAGTTCACGAGCGTGCCGACGTTACCGCCGTTGCCTGCCAGGTTGAGCGTGCCGCCGCTGACCGTAGTGTTGCCCGCGAAGGTGTTGGCGGCAGTGAGGGTCGCCATTCCGCTGGAAACCGTTAATCCGCCAGCCCCAATCACTTGACCGGAGATCGTCGTGCTGTTGCCCGACAACGTGAGCAGGTTTCCGCCGTTTACCACGTTGCCCGAGACGGTGAACAGGCTGCCGGAATTATTCAGCCACGTTTGCGGGCCGCCCAGCACCGTGGAGGCTGAAAGAGTCAGCGCGCCGGCGCCCGCGTCGATTTCGATGCCTTCGGTACTGCCGCTGTTGTTGATCGTCGTGCCGTTGATGGTCAGCGGGCCGGCGTTGCCACTCAGGGTGATGGCGCCGCTGCCCGTATCCCAGATGCCCCCCACGGATTCCGGCGCGCCGGAGATCGAGGGCTGGGAAGCGTAAGTGGCATTGGCAAACAAAGCGATATCGCCCGAACCGGGCAAGGCGTCGTTGAGCCAGTTGGTGGGGTTGCTCCAGGCCGTTCCGCCGGAGCTATTCCAGGTGTAGATCCCGGCTTGAACCAACTGGGTGGAGAGGACTGCGGCAAATGTTGCCACCAACAGCAGAGGGCGGGGAGAGACGGATTTCATGAGGTGGGCTCACTAAGGTGGGGTTGAAGACTTGTCCTGTCGGTGGCGAAGGAAAGGCGAGGCTCGGGAAGCCTTTCCATCCACCCCACAGGGAATTAACGGCCAAGTAGACAGGAACCGAAGCGCACGACGGCCCGCGCAGTCCGATTCATACTCGCCATCTTACCAATCTTCAGATAACTCGGCAACTATTTGGAAACTTTTTTTGATAGAACGGAACTTATTCCGTTTTGAGTGAGCGGAATAAATCCCGTTCTACGCAGGGAACCTATTTTTCAAAAACGCCTAACTCGCAGACGGCGTTACCCCACTCGGTGCCCCGCTTGGTGCAGACCAGCCGCACCTGCCGCGCCGCGACAGGGGCGAATTTGATCTCATCGACGCCCCCCCTGCCCTGCTCCGTGGCATAGACCTCCGCCCACTTCGCACCGTCCATCGAGACCTGCAGTGAAAATGCCTTGGCGAACGCCGTTTCCCACTGGATCCGTACGCGACTGATCTTCTTCAGGTCGCCAAGATCCACCGCCAACCAGGCCCCGTCCTTAAACTCGGATGACCAGTATGTATTGGGATCGTCGTCCACGGCGTTTTGCGGGCGGTAGGCGGCCGAATGCGTCGAGGAGGCGGTGGCTGGCCGACCGCTGGCCAGGTTGCGCCACGAGGCATCCAGAATCTCCATGTCGCGAACGCTTCGCACCGGCTCGCCGTCGGCGCCCCGCAACTCCGCTTCCAAGACACACGATCCGGTTTCCTTGGGCCAGACGATTTCAAACACGACCCGGGCCTGTCCCAAGGCCGCCAATTGGCACTCCGGCGCGGCCTTTTCGAACAGGACCTGGTCGCCCCGTTTCAACCGCAACATGACCGGCCCCTGCCATGGTTGGTCGAGGTCGTTGCTGACGACGACCGGCACGCGGGCCGTTGTGCCGCCGCAAGGGCGGTCGTTCCAGTAGTCGATCATCAGGCCCACAGGCGCGAAGGCATCGCGCACATAGCGGTGAAACTCCGGCTCCCATTTCAGCGCGGCCACCCCGCCCTGCGTCCAGTGGTCGCAAGTCTGGCCGTCGGGCCGCGAATAGCCCAAGGTAGTGAAGTGCATCACCGCGGCGACCTTGCGGCGGGCACGCCAGAATTCCGTGTCCGCCGCCAGCCACGTGGCCTGCATGTGGAACCGCTGCTGCGGCGTCGCGGCGGGGCCCAGCACGTTCGCATAGAGCTCGCGGGTCAAGGTTGTCGGCGTGCCGTCGCGGTTCACCCAGTGCCAGCCATACTCGTTGATGACCACGGCATGCCGGCCGTCGCCCGGCTGCGGGTTGGCGGTCGCCAGGTTGCGGAGCCGGAAGCTGCCGAAGAAATGGTAGGGATGGGCCTCGAACATGTCGCCGGGCTCTTGGGGCCGGCTGTAGCCGTTGTCCCAAGGGCGATGCGAGAGGTCCATCCCCCTTACCTTGGCGAATGCCGGCCCAGTCTTCGGGCTAAGGGTCTCGTTGCAGGCGTCCCAGACGGCAACACAGGGATGGTTCCATCGCTCGCGCATCCACTCGGCGTATTCCTTCGCCAACTCGTCGACGGTCATTTCCTTGGGCACATCGCCGCCGTACCAGATGGGGAACTCGTCGTCGATGAGGATGCCCGTCTCGTCGGCGATATCGTACCATGCCTCGGGCGGGAAGCCGATGCAATAGCGGAGGCAGTTCCAGTGCATTTCCTTCACGCTCTGATGCAGCCGCCGTACCCAATCCGCGTCCCAAGGCAGCTTTCCGCTCTCGCCGTCCTCGAAGAAACGGTAGAGCGTGATGTTGCTTCCACGGAGGAAATACGGCTTGCCGTTGAGCATCGCGCGACCGCTGGCTGGATCGAACTTGAACTCTCGCATGCCAAAGCGGGTGCGGAAGGCGTCGGACCCGCTGTCGGCTTCGAGGCTATACAGGAACGGGTCTTCGGGCGTCCAGAGCTGGCAACTTTCCAGCGGAATGCGGACGTCAACGGTGGCCTCCGCGGCTTTCGCCACATCAACCTGCTCCGCGGTTATGTGTCCGACAAGCTTGCCGGACTTTGCCTCGCGGACGAGAAACGTGGGCCGACAGGAAAGCTTTTCCGTCGGCCCGTCGTTGCGCAGAACCGCCCGTACGCGGACCGTCTTATGGGCTATGTCGGGCACCGCCTGGAGCGAGACGATATACGGCGTGCCGGAGAGAATCAGCTCCACGGAATCGAAGATGCCGGGTATATAGCGCTGCTTCTCGAAATCGAAACCGTCGGGCTGCCCGCGGCCCACGGCGTCGCGGTCCGCGCCGACGCGAATGAGGATCTCGTTGCTTCCGGTCTTCAGCGCCGGTTTGGCGTCGAAGTAGCCGGGAGTGAAGCAGGGCGCGTGATCGCCCAGCAGTTTTCCGTTGAGATAGACCTGCGTGCCAAACATCGCCTTGGCGATTTTCAAGCGAGCCACTGCCGGGACCGGGCTGTCAAGCGTGAAGGTGCGACGATACCAGAAGGCGTCGCGCCGCGGATCTTTCTGTCCCAGGGCATGGCAATCGCGCACCTTGGGGCCGGGCGCGTTGAAGGGAGGTGTGGCCAGCGAGACCAGGCCCGGCACGGGTACGGTGCGGTCAAAGGTCGTCGGGACCTGCTCCATCTTGCCCTCGGCGATCTGCCATGCGCCGTCCAATGAGATCACCGTCCGCGGTGAGGGAGCCGTTCCCTGTGCAGCCGCTGGGGTGGCGGTAGGAGCCAACAACAAGAGCGCGAAACACAAGCCCAGTTTCTTCATGATCGAACCTCTCATCTACCCAGGATTCGCAAGACGCAAGGTCTATACTGCCTGCGGATGGGGCTGACACATCCTCGTTTGACCCAGAGCCAGCGGCAACCGCGAGAGTATAAGACCTAAGACCCAACAATAATCGCCGCGCGATCAATTGTCCAGTCAAATGAGATACGTCGGTCCGGTGATTTTCATGCCCGGCTGCACCTTGCTCCGCAATTCTTCGGCGTCCAGGGCGAAGCGGGGATTGATTTCCACCGGCAGGCGATCGGGAACCTCGACGCCGGCGGCGCGCAGCCACTGGCGGTGGAGGTCGCTGAATTGGGCCTTGACCGCTTCGGGCGTGTCGGCCGCCGCCCCCGGGGCGTTCTTCAACGGTGCGAAGGCTGAAGCCGCGTCAACTTCGATCACAATCGCGTTGCGGGCTGAAGGCATCAGGTCGAAGATGAACCGCTCGAACTTGATGGCGTTGGGCTTCGAGGGCTCCACGCGCCGGCCCGCGGTGTCGATAAAGGCAACTTTCTTATGGGCAATATGGTAAGGCAGCGAATCGGCCTCGTCCTTGGCGCGGCGGAGAAAATCGAGGTCGAAAACGTGGACGGCAATGCTGCCCGCCCAGATCGCCAGCGAGCCGTCCGGGTTGGTCTTGCGGGCAATGTCCTCCGGCAGGTCGCTATACTCGATGACGATCAGCCGGCCATCGACGTCAACCACGTTGCCGACCTTCTCCAAGGGATCGCGTTTGGCGATTACCTGGCTGGTCATCTCCGCCGCGGAGAGGATGTGGTACCCCAGGTATTCTGGCCCGGCGATATCGACGAGGGGGTTATCGACCTGGAAATAGAATAAATGCCGAATGCCGCGGCGGCGGGCGTCGGCCATCGCGCCGCTTTCGGCAAAGGCGGCCAACATGCCGCCGTGGCCGTTGGGGCTGACGGCGAGCCGATCCGGGGCCTCCAAAAGAACGTGGCCCGTAGCGGCATCGACGGCCGGCAACGTGCCCTGGCAGAATACACACAGGTCCTCCGCGGCCATGCCAAATCGGTCGTGCGCGGCCAGATAATCGAGCGTTTCCTGATGCGTTGCCGGACTGGTCATCAGGTAGAGCGGAATTCGCACCCCGTACCGCCGCGCCGTAGCCAGCATCTTTTCGATATGGACCTGGAACAGACTGCGGCCGGAGACGGGCCCGATGGAGAACATCCCCTTGGGATGTTCAAAACCCAAGCGGGTCCCCTGCCCTCCCGCCACGAGAATAACGCCGACTTGACCTGCCGCGAGTGCTTTTTGGCCGCAGGCCCGGCCTTCGTCGGGCGAGAAGCGGTTCTTGGACGCGTCCAGGCGGAAAGCCGCCGGTTCCCTGGCCCGCAGGGCCAAGTCGCGGAAATTGCCCTGGTTGCTTCGCTGGGCAAAAAGCCGCTGGATCAGGGGAAAATCGATCTGGCGGATCTGCGCCGCCAGCGACTGGCGCTGCTGGGCGGTCAAATCGGCCCAAAAGGTCAGTAGGGCTTCCTGCCCAAAGGGGCGCAGGACGGCTGAGAGGTCGGGATCGCTCACGACTACCAGCCCATCACCATGTTCGATTCGATTGCCTTGCGGGCGTGCTCCAGGTCGGTGCCCGTGTGGTGCATGTAGAGGCGAATGGCGTGCAGTTTATCGCCCTCGGCCTTGGCCAGGCAGTCGCGGGCTGTGGAGCAAGGATCGGCGCTGCCGTTGATCCCCAAGGCTGCTTTGGAGATCACCCAGGTGTCGCGGGGGCGTTTAGTAATACGGACAGGATTCTCCTTGGGGTAGTTTTCCCGGACCACCCCGACGGCGGATTGCTCGTCGTGGGCCCAGGTAATGATGATATGTGACGGAGTTTCGATTTCGAAAAGTGGCATAGTAGCGACAGCCCTTGTACCGAGAGAATAGGCGGAAAGCACCGACACCATGATTATAACGTCAGTCATTGGAAGGTGTCCATATCCTGGTCGAAGGAGGTCTTGGGACTTAGCTCTGGGGGTTTTGGGGCTTGGGTTATGGGGCTTGGGTTTTGAAATGCCGCCAAAGGAGCGAGTCATAAAAATCCTGGTGAGAAAAAGGTGATAGTTACCAAATCGGGCGTCTCGTTGGCCACGACACGGCGAACGAGGCTGTGCGAGCGGCCCGGGCCGCCTTAACCCGACTTCCAGCTTCAGCCACAAAGGGGGTATTTGATTCTCGAGCGTGCCACGGATAGAATCCCTGTCGTTGAACCTTCCCTGGCAAAGTCGACCAAGGATGCCGAAGTAGCCGTGTCGGAGCAGTTCGATCCTTATCACCAGTGGTTGGGAATTCCGTCCAGCGAGCAACCGCCCAATCACTACCGCTTGTTGGCCATCCCGCTGTTTGAGGATAGCGCCAGCGTCGTGGAAAGCGCCGCGGATCGGCAAATGGCCCACCTGCGGACGTTTCAGTCGGGCCGGCAATCGGCCTATTCGCAGAAATTGCTCAACGAGGTGGCGACTGCCAAGGTCTGCCTGCTCAACCCGGAAAAGAAGGCGGCCTATGACCAGTCGCTCCGGCATAAACTCTCTCCGGCCGTCCTCCCCAAGGCGCAAGCCCTTGCCCGACCCTGCCGCCGCGGCGCTGGCCGAGGTCTTCGCCTCGCCGCGAGCCGGTTCGGCGTTCCCCACCAAGGGCCGCCGCAAGAAACCTCAAGGCAAACCTGTGGCGCTTTTCGCAGGCGCGGCGACGGCCATCGTGGCGATCGGATTTGCCGGCCTGTGGTTGGCTTTCCAACACGACAATCCGCCGAGCGACGGAGAAGTCGCCAAAGCTGCCGCCTCCGCAAATTCGGTCAAACCGCTCCCTCAAGTCTCTCCGAAACCCGCCGGGCTTTCCAAGGACTCCCGCGTGGCCGGTTCCACCGAGCCAACTCCGCAGCGGCAAGAGAACGTTCAACAGACGACGCCGGAGCCGGAGTCGCCCGAATCGAAGTCGGTGGCGAACACGGCGACAACGGCGACCACGCCGATCGTGGACCAGGCCGGCGCGGCAAAGACTGCCTCGGGCGATTCGCCGGCCGCGAAGCCGGAGCCGAATGAGCCGGAAGCGGAAGCCCCCGCCAAGAAGCTGGCCCCTCCTGCCGCGGAGGAGCAGAAGCGGCTGCTCGGCGAGATCGACGAGGTCTACAAGCCGAGCGCGCCAAGGACCGTGCGGCCAAGACCGCCTTGGCCCGCAAACTGCTGGAGGACGGTCGCAAGGACCAGGCTAGCCGGGCCGAGCAGTTCGTGATGTTCCGCCGCGCCAGCGAGATAGCGCGCGACGCGGGCGAGGCCGAACTGATGCTGGAAGCCGTGGATGCAATCGTGGCCGCCGGCTTCGACATCCGGCCGTACTCGGCGAAGGCGAGGCTGCTGGAACAACTCCTCAAACAGGGCGCCGCAGGCGATGGGGCGGAGGTTTCCGCCATCGGCGCGGCGTGCATGAAGTTTGCCGAAGCAGCGGCGGCCGACGGTGCGTTCGACGAGGCGTCCGCGGTGCTCGACGCGGCCAGGAAATCGCTGGCCAAGCCGATCCTTCAGACGCAGGCAAACCTCCGCGCGGCCAAGGCGGCGTTGGCCCGTGCGCGAACGGCGACCGATAAATCCGAGCGGGAGAAGCGCGTCGCGGACACGCAATCGGTCCTGGACACGATCAAATCGACGCAGTCGGCGCTCGCCGAATGTGCCAAGACCTTGCAAAAGGCGCAGCGCGAGCGCGAGGCGGTGCAGGCCGCCCGCGAGCGGCTCAAGACGGCCCCCGACGATGCGGAAGCCTGCCTGACGATCGGCCGTTGGTATTGCTTCACCCAGCGCAATTGGGACAAGGGTCTGAAGTTCCTGGCCAAGGGGAGCGATGCCGCCTTGAAGGCCCTTGCGGCCGAGGAGTTGGCGTCGAAGCCCGCCAACGCCGACCAGCGAGTCGCCCGCGGCGACGCCTGGTGGGACGCGGCCGAAAAGGCGAGGGGCGGGGCCAAGGCGGCGATGCGGATGCGTGCCGGCCAATGGTACGATCAGGCCCTGCCGGATCTTCCGCCGGGGCTGGCCAAGGCCAAGGTGGAGGGCCGGATGGCCCAGGTGCCCCGCGAGGAGACGCCAGAGGTCGAGGTCGCCGCCTCGACCTCGCGTCCACCGCCGGCCAAGGCCCCTTTCGATGAGAAAACGGCCAAGACGTATCAGTCGCGTTGGGCCCGGTATCTGCGCGTTCCGCTGGTCGAAACCAACTCGCTGGGCATGAAACTCGCGATTATTCCGCCGGGCGAGTTCAAGATGGGCTCGTCCACGGAACTGATCGAGGACGAGACGAAGACCTATGCCGACGAGCAGTGGTATCGGCCTCAATTGCCGGGCGAGGGGCCGGCGCACCGGGTGCAGATCACCCGGCCGTTCTGGCTGGGAGTGACGGAGGTGACGCAGGAGCAGTATCAGGCTGTGATGGACAGCAACCCCAGCCATCTCCAGGGAGACCCGAAAAGGCCGGTCGAGCAGGTGACCGCCGATCAAGCGGTCGAGTTCTGCCGCCGATTATCGGAGTTGCCCAAGGAGAAGGCGGTGGGGCGGGAGTATCGGCTGCCGACCGAGGCCCAATGGGAATATGCTTGCCGTGCGGGCAGCACGGGCGCATGGAGCTTCAGCGATTCGCTCCGCCCGCTTTCCCGCGCTGCGGAAGAAAAACTGCTGGGCGAATACGGCTGGGTAAGCTGCGCCGAGACGCACCCGGTGGGGCAGAAACGGGCGAATCCCTGGGGACTGTACGACATGTACGGGAACGTGATGGAATGGTGCCTGGACTGGTACGAGCCCCATTACTATGCCAACTCTCCTACGGACGATCCGACGGGTCCGGCGGAAGGCTCGTTCCGCCCCTGCCGCGGCGGCAGTTACTTCGTTGGCCCGCAGTACAGCCGTTCGGCGTTTCGCTGGTGCCATCCGACGACGAGGTTCCGTCCCGATGTGGGCTTTCGCGTCTCGGCAGCCTTGCCGGAGAATGTCGGCAAGTGACCGGCGCACGGCGGAAGTCCTTCCGACCTGTTGTTCCAGGAACCGCCCCGAAGGACACGGTCAGCACCGGAGTCTGAGCCGGTTGGGTTGTCTGCGGGACGCGGCGTAGTATTCCGCCCCGCACGAATTCGCGCACCACTCCACAACGATTTTCAAACATGCAACTCCATGTAAAAACTAACCTTTTTCGGCATGCATACTACGAACCGCGCGTTTTCGAGACAGGTCGGCCGGTGCTGCGCATAATTCATGTATGGACGGAATGCGCGGGATTTCTCGGGCACCCTTCCAAGGAGCCCCTAGCTCAAGGAAAATGGAGATGTCTCGTCAAGCTCGTATATGGTCCCAACCTGTTGTTCGTCGAATTATGTCGTTTTCGCGAACGCGACGACGAGCCGTGCGCGATCGTCAGCGATCCGCTGCCGGTGCTGGTGAACATCCGCTAAAGACTTATCGGCAACCTCAAGACCTTCATACTTCTCTAGGTGAAATCATGCATCATTACCAAACGGCGGCACGCCGGCTTCTGCCGGGCGTGACATGCACTCTGCTGGCTCTCTCCGCGACCGCTAGCGGCGCCGCGACCATTCCTTCAACGAACATCGTCACGTTCGCAGCCAACGACATCGTCGCAAACCCGGTCACGGGCGTGCTGTATGCGTCCACCTCAGCCGGTTTGACGACGATCAACCCCACGAACGGGTCGATCGGAACGAGTTACAGTATCGCCGGCAGCCCGGGCACCATTGTCATCACGAGCGACGGCTCCTATATCTATGCCGTGGCCAACGGTGGCAACATGGTCGATCGCTTCAATCTTAGCCGCGGCACGGTGGATCTGTCGTTCAACCTGCCCGGCACGGGCACCGAATACCAACAAGACGTGAAGAACATCTATACGATCCCCGGCCAGCCGAATTCCGTATTGTTGGCACGCTACTACCCGGGCTTCAGCCCGCCGGCCGGCGGCACTTACATCTATCAAAATGGCGTTCAGCTTCCGGATTCCGTTGGGTACACCCTGGGGAGCGGCGGGCCGGACATCATTTGCGTCAACGAGACCGGCACTCTTGCCTTCGGCTACCAGAACTCCGTATCCAGTTGGAGTTACTGGGCGATGTCGATCACCAACAGCGGGGTCCAGGGCGTTGGGGGCTATGCCACCACTTTCCTCAGCGGTTACAACATCGGGTACATCGCTGTGGCCGGCGGAAAACTCTTCGACGACCAGGGCCAGATATACGACCTGGTTAGCGGCGCCAACCTCGGTTCTTTTACCGGGGCCGGAAACTTCTGCCTCGACGCGGCCGACAACATGTTCTATTCAGTGACCAGCAACAGCAACAGCGAAACGATACGCGCCTACAATCTGACCACGCTCGGCTTGGTGGGGTCGGCCAATATTGCCGGCGTCAGCGGTTCGACGTACAACCTCACCCGCTATGGCGGCAATGGCCTGGCGTTCAATACGCCGACGCAAGTCGTCGCGGTGAACTCGTCGCTCGTGCCCTTTACCTGGAGCGCAACCTCGGGTGGAACCTGGACGGACGGCACGCGCTGGTCCGGCGGCGCCGCCCCGACGTTGAGCGACGAAATTGCGAACTTCGGCAGCAGCATCACCGTTGCATCCACGATCAGCGTTACGAGCCCCGTCAGCGAGGGCTGGATCATGTTCAACAATAGCAACTCGTACACAGTCTCCGGATCGGCGGCCATTACCATGCAAAGCAGCAGCGGCACGGCCGGCTTGGAAGAGATTCTCGGCAGCCACACGATCTCGGCGCCGCTGGTTCTGGCAAGCTCCACGGCGATCATCATCGGTCAACCCGCCGCGTCGTTGACGCTCGCCGGTCCGGTGAGCGGCACGGGCGCGCTTGTGTGCAGCGGGTCGGGAACCGCCGTCCTCGCCAATGCGAACAGCTTCACCGGCGGCCTGACCGTGACCAGCGGCACCGTCACACTGGCTCATCCCCTGGCGGTGCAAGACAGCACGGTCACGCTTTCCGCCGGCGCTTTTGGCTTCGCCGCGGGCAACACCTCCCCAACCTTAGGTGGTCTGGCGGGCGCCGACAACGTTGCCCTGGCGACCGCCGCCTCCGAGCCCGTCACGCTCAAGGTGGGACAGAACGGCCAAAGCACGGTCTACAGCGGCGTCTTGAGCGGACCTGGTGCGGCTGATTAAGATCGGCAGTGGCACGCTCTCGCTAACCGGTTCCAGCACTTACGCTGGCGCCACCGTGATCTCCGGCGGCGTCTTGCAACTCAATGGCAGCGCCAGGAATCCGGTATCCGCGGGCCTGCTTTATGACGTCGATGCCTCCAATCCGAAGAACTACACGGTTAACGGCAGCGGCTATGTCACGCAGTTGAACGACATCTCCGGGCATGGCAATAACTTCGTGAATGCCAATTCTACGGTGACTGCGGTCAGCGGCGCAAGCGGTTTCGACGGCAAGAACGTCCTGTATTTCAACGGTGCCGCCAATGCGACGCTTGCCATGGGCAACTCCAGCAGCCCGGAGACCGTATTCATCATTGAACAGGTCGAGGGCTCCATTACGGGCGACGACGGCATGTTCGGCTGGACGGACAACGACCACGACATCCGCATCGCCAGCGCTACGAGTATCTACAACCCCGGCAATGTCAATGACTTTACTAACGGCAGCGGGGGGGCGATGTATATCAACGCCGCGCTGCAGTCGGGTAATGCCCCGGCCGGCACGCCCCAGCTCCTGGCGGCCTACGCGGGCGGATCGACCACATCCACGTTCCCCTGGAACTCGACCTCGTTGAGCAACAACACCTTCATGAATCGAGACTTCGACGGCTACATCGGCGAGGTTGTGGCGTACAGTTCGTCGCTGAGCGCCAGCCAATTCCAGGCGGTCGAGGCCTACCTCAACGCCAAGTGGGGACTGGGAATTTCCGGGCTTCCCGCGGCAACGGGCGGCGGCGGCGACAATGTCCTGCCGGCCGCCACGTCACTGACGATCGCCAGCAGCGCCGCGCTGGACCTCGCCGGCGGCAGTCAGCAGGTCGCCTCTTTGTCGGGAGCCGGTGCATTCATCAGCAGCAACACGACCGCCGTATCTGTCCTGACCTTGAGCCCCAGCGGCGGTTCAACCACCTTCAGCGGCGCGATCGCGGGCGGCGGCACCCTGGGCGCCATCAGCCTGGTAATGAGCGGCGGCGGCACGCAAGTCCTCGCCGGCAGCAATACCTACTCCGGCCCGACCACCGTCAACCGAGGCGGCTTGGTTGTCAACGGCTCACTCGCCAGCCCGGTGACGGTCAACGGCGGCACGTTGGGCGGCTCGGGCCATCTCGGCAGCGTCACCGTCAACGCCGCCGGCGCTCTTTCCCCGGGCGACCCGCTGGGCACGTTGATCTTGAGCGGAAACCTGGTGTTGACGTCTGGCGCGAAAATGGACTACGAACTGGACGGGTTTCCGACCGACGACGAGGTCTCCATGCCCTACGGCGACCTGACCTTCAACGGCCAGGGGTTCTCCAATTTCGACTTTACGCCGCTGCCTGGCTTCGGGCCCGGCACTTATACGCTGGTCGACGCCGAATCGATCGCCGGCCTGGGGAGCAACGTCAGCGGCTCGATCGATGGTCTGCCGGCAACGCTTTCGGTCTCGAATAACGAACTGCTGCTTACGGTTGTGCCGGAACCCGCGACGCTGGCCTTGCTTGTCGCCGGCGCCCTCGGCCTTATCGGCCTCGGTTTGCGGCGGCCAACAGCGAGAACCGCTAAGCCAGCGGCCTTCGCCCAGCGCAACGCCCCAGCCATCCTTTCCTTCCCCTCGCCTTCGTCCTCGGCGAGCGCGGCACGAAGGGCAGCCTGATCGAGCAGCCATGCCGCCGGCTTACCTGGGCGTGGCCGACCCTTGCGAAAGGCCACGACCGCTAAAAGAAAAGCCTGACCGCGTGCCGCCTTTCGGCGGCAGGCAGCAGGCGTAAGCGTCATCGCCGACCTCCAGCGCCGTTGGCTGCCTTCAACCACCTCAAGGTGGTGATCTTCGATCCGCTCTACCTGTCGATGTGCGGCATCGGTGACGGTGCCAGCAACATGTTCAAGGTGGCCAGTCCAGTCGCCGCTGGCGATCGTCGTCGTCGCGGAAAATCGCCCGCCGCTCGTTGCCGCGGCACATCACATGGTATAGTCCCCCGGCCAATTCGATTCTTAACGATCGTGCCATGACCGCCAAGTACCAACTTTCACGCGGCAAGTCTATCCATAAATGTCTAACGTAGGGTTGACCCCATACCCTCCGGCATGCGGGGCAAATACTCTAGCGGTAGCAATCCCGTGCCATCGGGTCGTCAGAACGGACAGATCGCTTTCTGGATACCGTTGGGGAGTCGCGCAAAAAAGCCAGTTATTGCAACGCGAAGCAGTTTCGCCTTGAATGATCTCGGATAATGCCGAACCGTGCGGCCCGGCGATAGTGCGGCTTCAAGTTGCCCTCTTGTTCACTCCTTACTTGGATTCCACAACCACTCGATACCCGCTCACATAGGTTCCGCCCCCGAAGGTCTCGTATCGCAACTTCACATCCGTCGTTCCGGATTTGGCCCCTGCATCGGCGCGAACCTCAATCTCGGGGCGATCGGCTACCCAAGCTAATCGGACGCCCGTCGTCAGTTCGTACACCTTGTTTACGTCGTGATTGATCGACTTCCCCTTGGCGGGCACTACTCCGCCCTCGGCCATCGGCAGCGTCTCCAAATACAGAAAGGTCCGCCCGCTCGCGCCCCCAGGCCGAAATTGGACCCTACCGAATGGCAGAGCAAGTTCGATTCGTTTGGACTCCCCAGGTTTCAGTCGGATCACCTGTAGGACCGGGCCCGTGAACTGACCGTCATCGGCACTTGCCGATGCAGTAAGCAGACCGAGTATCGTTGCGAAAACCAAAACCACCTGGCATTTCATGACAATCCTCCACGTACCGAAGGTGGGACTTGAACCCACACTCTCTTGCGAGAACTGGATTTTGAGAACACTTGGCGACCACTGCGTCAGCAGGGCACAAGCACTGATCTCGCGTCGTAGATCACTCCATTGTAACGACTTCCGCCACGACGACCGCTTCGGTTGCATTGTACTCGAATTGCCTTTGCACGGCCAGCGCTGCCCCGGATTCTTGATTTTGGGGCAGGATTTTGGATGTGCGTAGGCAAGCAATCCTCGCAGTGATTGCATCCACGTTCCTGGATTTGCGACGTTGCGGCCATCAAGCCGGGCGATACATTTGAAAGCATGACAGCGGGGAATTACATTCAATCGAGTGTAAGTTCGGAATAATCATACTGCCCGGCCCCGCCCTTAAGCAAGCCCGAACGCCCGGCCAGTGGCCGGGCGTTCCCTTGCGCTATCGCCACGCAATCTCCACGTGGTCCGCCGGACGCTTACGAATGGACTCGCGCGGAAACGGGTTTGGACAGACTTTGCCGTAGGCCGAAAAAACCCGCATGGAGTAGCCTCGCATAGGCGGGGCTGGCCGCCTGGCTGAGGTAGAAGGCTGTCGGCGGCGAGAGGGCCTCTGTGAGCGCGTGGGAGCCCACGCCCATGCGCGGCCAATTCCTCTCTGCCCCGCGGAGCCCACCAGGATCAAGGCTGACCGGGGGCTGGCCGTGGTAATGGTCAGCGCAAATGGCAACGCGTGGCGCGTAGGACGCTGCCGGCGCTAGGGGGCGGCTACGTGCATCGGACTTGGCCCCAGACCGGGGAGCCGCGCCGCCGTGGCCGCGCGGGGCGTGTTATCGTGCACCAGGATGCCCTGGTCCCCGACGAAATAGCTGTTGAAGTCGGCCACGATCAGGTTGTAGGCCCAACCGGTGGCAAGCGATGGATCGGCACCGAGCTTCTCGATGCTTTCGACCGTCACGCCGCCGGAAGGCGTGTGCACGCGATCGCCCACCACCAGTTGCTTGGTCATCTGCCAGCCCCGACCCACCACCCAGAAAGGATGGCTGGGCGTGGCATCGATCGACTCGCCGCCCAAACGCACTCGCATCCGCGGTCCCGGCTGGCGAACCGTTGTTGCCAGCACCGGCTTGTAGGCCAGTTCGCCGCTCTCGACGTCCTGGGCTAGCAGGCAATCGCCGATCTTGATCCGTTCGATCGGCTGCCGCCCAGTCAGCGTCCAGACCTTCGTGCCCGGGGCGAAACAGGAAAAAGGCGGCCGGGCCACTTCCTACGCTGCGTATCGTGCCATACGTGGGAGTGCTGCCCTCATATTCCACGTAGCCATCATAGTGATTTTCGGGCTTGGCAGGCGCATCGCCATCAGTTTGGCTCGTTCCGCCGGTGACGTTGTAGGATTCATTGTAATCCTGCCACCACCAGGCCCACCACTTGGCAGGCTGATCGTCCAACTGCTGGCCGGTCGTCTGACATAGGACGGTCACGATCTGTGCGTTGCGTTCTGCAATCGTCTTATTGGTGCGCTCGACGGCGACGCGGAGAGCGGCGTCCTGTTGGCGGGCCTGGGCCTGCGATCTTTCGGCGTTGCGTCGCCAATTCAAGGCGGGCACGGCCGCGTTAACAGCATTAGCGGTGGCCAGTTCACCCGGCAGCAGCGCTCGATCGTTTCGTGCCTCGACCTCCGCTTTGGAGAGCTCGCCCGGGTTGCTGCGGCTCATCACTTGCTGCTGACGGGCATAGGTGAACTGGACAGTTCCCGTGCCGGGCGTCACGGACACGTCACCGGAAAAGCCGCCGGGAGTGTCGACGGGGGCAAGCAGCAGCGAAGCCGAGACATTGTTCAGCGCCCCCTCCTGGAAGACGGAATAGCGCGTTATCAGGTCGCCCGTGGCGCTCAGCATGCACTGCATGTCGGCCTCGATCGGCGATTGCAGCCCTGAGAGCAAGAGTGGCACGTAGTGGTCCAGCGGATGCTTCTTCAATCCGGAAATGGCCGCGCTGCGGACATCGGTGTACTCCGAGAATGCCGCGCTGCGAGCCAGGGCTTCGGCACCGGCCGGATAAGGATTGTCGGCCAAGGCAAGCGCGATCGCCAGGATCATCCGGTGTAGCTCTTGTTTCTTGTTCTTGGCCCCTGCCTCCAGCCAGAGGCCTCGTTCCAAGCCCAGCATTTCACCGGAATCGGATATGACGCAAATCCGGTCCCGCAAGTCCTGGGGCAGCAGGGCATCGCCACGCTGGATTGTGCCCAGCCACTGCCCGATCCGCGGACGCCAGCGGTCGGTGGCCTTTGCCACTCGATGCATCTGGGCCCGCAACTGATCGATCTGGGACGGGGTGGCCAGCGTGCCATGAAACGGTCGCATGCCGAGCGCCTTCAGCGCGTCGGCATTGCCCGGATCGAGTTGAAGGACCAGCGCCCAGTGGATCCGCTGCTGCTGGTTGAGCTGGTTCTTGCGGCACCAACGGGCAAGCGCGACCTGGTCGTCGACATTCAGCCCCGCCGCATCGCGGCGCTTGGAATACTCTGCCAACGGCTTGTCGTGGCACGAAGCCCGCTCGACATCCGCCGGCGATTGCCACTTGTCGTGCAGCCGAACTTGTCCAAGCTGCCAATGGGGGGCGGGGTCTTTGGGCGACCGATCGAGGGCCTGCCGCAAGAGCGATTCACGCTGCCGGTTGTCGCCCGCCACTTCTTTTTCGAGGGCCTCGCGGACGAGGCTAGGAGTGGCCGAATCTGAAGAACTCGCATTTTGCCCAGGTTCCGCAGACCAACCACGGCAAACCAGCAAGACAGCGATGGCCAGGGGCGTCGAAACCCGTCCGGCCGTGGAAAAAAGACCATGTGTTGCCATGATCGCCTCCTCTGACCAAAAAGACGTTCCTCGCACTGGAAAGTCATACTACACGCGCCGGGCGGAAATGTCAAACCAATTTCAGCAGTTCCCGCTGAAGCTGAATGTGGCCTAAAAAGGGGCAAGAAACAGCAGGAGGCTTCGTAAAGCAGTGAACAGCGGTATATCATCCAGCGTAATGAGGGTAGGATGGCGGTTTGCCAGCCAGGATGGTAATTCGGTACTGGGTGAGAAGAGTCGTCGTGATCCTGCCTCGTCCACCAAAACAACGCACTCCGCCGAAGCGCAAGCATCTCTCGGCCGATGCCTTGTACGCACTCTTGCGGCTGGAATGTGATAAGATCGCGGACCATCGTGGGCGGGAGTGCCCGATTTCCTTGACGAACGCGCTCATGTCGGCTTTCAGCATGTTTGTGCTGAAAGACCCTTCCCTGCTGGCATTTGACGAGCGCCGCAACGATGAGAACATGGGGAACCTGTTCGGCATCGCGCGTGTTCCGTCGGACACTCACATGCGGGAGATCCTCGACCCCGTGGAGCCGCAGGCGATACGACCCTTGTTCGACGCTGTCTTTCGCCAACTCCAGCGTGGAAAAGCCCTGGAGCCGTTTGTCTTCCATCAAGGCTGCTACCTGCTCTCCTTGGACGGCACCGGGTATTTCTCTTCTTCGGCCATCCACTGCGACTCCTGCCTGGAAAAAGTGCATCGCCAGACGCAAGAGACTACCTATCAGCACCAGATGCTGGCAGCCGTGATGATCCACCCGGATCACCGAGAGGTGATTCCTTTCGCTCCCGAACCCATTGTGAAACAAGACGGCACCCGCAAAAACGATTGCGAGCGAAACGCGGCCAAACGCTTGCTGCAGAAAATCCGCGGAGAGCATCCCCATCTGAAGCTGATCGTTGTCGAGGACGGGTTGGCGAGCAACGCCCCGCATATCCGCGAGTTGCAGAGCCTGAACATGCACTTCATCCTGGGAGCCAAACCGGGGGATCATGATTTTCTCTGGGACCAGGTGCTCGCCGCCTGGGAGGTCGACCGGGTGACGACGATTTCCTGGACTGAAGGGGATGTCTACCACGAGATTTCCTTCATCAACGACGTGCCGCTAAACGAATCCAACCAAGATTTGCGCGTGAATTGGCTCCATTGCTACGAGATCAGCCCTGACGGCGAGGAACGGACCTGGACCTGGGTTACGGACCTGAAGATCTCTCGCCAGAATGCCCGTTGCCTGGTAAGAGGCGGCCGCTGTCGCTGGAAAATCGAGAACGAGACGTTCAACACGCTCAAGAATCAGGGTTACCACTTCGAACACAATTATGGCCATGGCAAGAAGAACCTGTCGGTAGTCTTTGCCATGTTGATGATGTTGGCGTTCCTGGTCGATGAGGTCCAACAACTCTGCTGCCCGCTATTTAAGGCCGTGCGGAAGAAGTTGACGAGCAAGCGGGCACTGTGGGATAATCTGCGCTCTCACTTCCGACACTTCGTTTTCCACTCGATGCGTCACCTTTACGAGGTCATCCTCTATGACCTCGCCAAGCAACTCCCCGCACCGACACGGAATACGTGTTAACCTGGCCTCTCTGTATTTCCGCGCTCCCTCCACCGCTCGCATACGGCTGCTCCAGCTCAGAGAAGCCCGACGTCGGCACGCTCACGCTGCGCAACAACGAGTTTCTGTGATAATCCAGGGCCTTCGCCGCTCCGCACACGTCTAACAACGGCGCCCTCTATCGCCCGTATCTCGCCCATCTTTTCGTCTAACATACGCACACTCAAAACTTGATGCCCTAACGCTGTTAGCCGCTCGATTTATCGGGAGTTGCTGAACCAATTTCAGGTCTTTCGCCCGATTGCCAAAAAAGGAAGACCTAGGCGCGACCCTTCCCCGGCTTACCCGCGCTCGTAGAGGAAGGCTGGAAAGGTCCGCGCGTAGGGCAGAGTGCAGGCGAGCCGGGCCAAGAGTGGACCCAAATGGCGAGTCTCGAGCTGGCAATCTGCGACGGCAGCGCATGGCTGTCAAGGCCGCCCGAAAATCGTCTCGACCGTCAACTCAAGTCGGCCATGAAAGCCGCTGATTTGGTGGGCATGTTCTGGAATCGCGGCAGTGGCACCCGTTTGTCCAAGAGTTTCGGCCAGGGTTTCCTGCGTGGGTGCCGAGCGACTGTCTGATAGCATGCCTGCAGCGACGTTCTCACAGCCGTTTTCAGCGTGGTTACCGGCCCGGCTCGGAATGGAGGCATTTTTGTCAGCTCGTGCTTTCAGACTTCTGGGGGGTATGCCATAACCCCAGATAATTTCACGCAATCCATTCCACCCGCTTGCGTTACTTATAGGCGGGTACTATAGTACGGGAATGCAGCGGGGTCTTTCCCCCGCGCACTTCTGATTCAACGAGGCAGCGCCGTCGCCGCTCGGATGACCAGGTAGGTCCTGGGAGCCCAGTGGGCGACTCTCTGAACGACGGTTTTGCGATCGACGGGCTTGTGCCCGTGCGGTCGAGGATTTCTTGCCGTCGTGTTTCCGTTTGACGACCGCATGGGTGGTCATGCGCGTGTTGTAGCGTGTTGGTATGAGGTGTGTCGAACTGGAATGACGGGAATCATTGGAGAAGACGAATGTTCAGCAAGTTGTTCGTGAGGGGCGGTTGCCGAGCGGCCGGTTCCTCGGCCGCCGCGCTGGCGAGCTTTGTCGGCGTGGTGCTGGGGCAGGCAATTCTGCAGGCCGCGACCCTGGCGGTAAGTTTTCCAGAGGTTAACGGGAATTCCTACAGCAGCGGATTTCCAATTCTCCCCGTCGTCGTGGCGACCGATTCTTTTGCAGTTCCCGCCGGGCAAAGTGTCCTCTCGGCGAGTTTCTCGGGAGTTTTTGGTTCCACCAGCCAATATGGAGGCGGTACTGCCCAGTTTGATCTGCTTCTGAATGGAATCGAGGTCGGCAGCACCTTCGACGTGACCCCAACTCCATACACCAACGTCGTCCCTTTCGATTTCAACGTAAGCAACCCATTCCTTCTGGCGAGTCTTGACGGGCAATCAGCAACTCTGTCGGTCGTACAGGAATCCGATTATCAGGTTCGCTTGAGCACTACGACTTTGACCATGGTGACCGCGGAGGTTCCCACTTGGACTGCGGCCATGAGCGGCAGTTGGAGCAAGGCGGGCAACTGGATTGGCGGAGTGCCTGACACAATCGGCGCAGGGGCGGTGATCAATGCCCCGACCACGAGCGCGCTGACGATTACCGTGGACGCCCCGCAGACGCTCGGCACGCTGCTGTTGGGCGACTCTGCCGCGGCCGGCGCCGGCTACACCTTGACCGGCACCGGAAGCAACACGTTGACTTTGAACAATTCGGGCAACGGTGCGACGATCACGGTGACCAACGGCGCCCACGCCATCAACGCGCCGCTGGTGTTGAACGACAGCCTCACGGTGAGCAACAACGCATCCCTGACCCTCGGTGGCGCGATCGCCAACGGCTCCAACGGCCCCATGGGCATCACCCTCTCCGGCAGCGGTCGGCTGGTGCTTGCGGGCGGTAACACCTACAGCGGCAATACGACCGTCAGCGGCGGCACGCTCACCCTGGCCCATCCGTTATCGCTGCAAAACAGCACCGTCAACGTGACGACCGGCGGTGCTCTAAGTTTCGCCGCCAGCGTCACCAGCCCGAGCCTTGGCGGTCTGACAGGCGGCGCCAACATTGCCCTGGCGACCGCCGCGTCGGAGCCCGTTATGCTCTGCGCCGGCCAAAATGGCCAGAACACGACCTACAGCGGTGTTTTGAGCGACGCGGGCGGGCTGACCAAGCAGGGCGCCGGTGTCCTGACGCTGACTGCATCGCAGGGCTACATGGGCCCCACCGTCATTGACGGCGGCGTGCTGAAACTGCAACCACCGTTCTTTGGCCCCAGCATCGGCATCCATTTCGTGAGCACCGGAAGTTCTGTCGTCGGTTCGGCGGGCGTGGTGGCCATGAATAACTGGAACAACCTGCCCGGCGAGAACTTCAGCAGCACGCCGCTGACCGACAACTCCGGGGCGAGCACGACAGCCCAACTTACGACCGCTAACGTAGCCTCAGCGTGGGCCTCGGGGAGCAGCAATCAGCTTCTCAACGGGTACATCGCTAGCCTCAATCAGCGCCTTAACCGTGACCCTCAGCGGCATACCTTACAGCAACTACAGTATTTATGCGTATTTGGTTGACAGTACCCAGGGATACGATGAAGAGGTCACCGTTGGCGGGAAAACCTACTACTATAGTCCGACCAATGCCGCCACCTACACGCAAGTCACCAACACGAATTCGGCAAGCTATCCGGCAGGCAACTACGTGGTGGCCAGCGGGCTAACCGGCAGCAGTCAAACCCTGTTCGTCCAGGGAATCGGAGAACCGTACGGCAGCTTCGCCGGCTTCGAGATCGTCAACAGCACGCCGAACCGCGAGGGGGTCCTGCCCGCTTCCACGCCCGTGTCAATCGCCGCTGGCGCAACGCTGGACCTCGGCGGCGGCAGCCAGCAGGTCAGTTCGCTGTCCGACTCTGCGGCGGGCAGTGGCGGCAGTATCATCAACAGCGGCAGCACCGCATCCACCCTGACTCTTAGCCCGAGCGGCGTTTCGACGACATTCAGTGGGACGATCCAGGGCGGCGGCACGATGGGTTCGATCGGCCTGGTGATGAGCGGCAGCGGCACGCAAGTGCTCGCCGGCAGCAATACCTACACCGGCCCCACCACGATCAATGCCGGAAAACTCATCGTCAATGGCTCGCTCGTCAGCCCAGTGACGGTCAACCACGGCGCCATGCTGGGCGGCACGGGCAGTCTCCGCAGCGTCACAATCAGCCTCAGCAGCGTGATCGCTCCGGGCAGTCCGCTGGGAACCCTCACCCTAAGCGGCAGCCTGATCCTGTCGTCGCGGGCGATGCTCGATTACGACCTCGACACGCCGGCCACCAGTAGCATGATCGACTGCGGGCAAGTCGTGGGCAGTTCGCTAGGATTCTCCAACTTCAGCTTCGAGAACACGTCGAACTTCCGCCCGGGCGTCTACGACTTGATCCAGTCCAATACCTCGCTCCCTGGCAACCTGCTGGGCACAAGCACCAGCGGCTTGGTCGATGGATACCCGGCGAACCTGTCCGCCTCGGGCAAAGAACTGGTGCTCACCGTCGTGCCGGAGCCGGGGACGCTGGCGCTGCTCGGAGTTGCCCTCGGTCTTGTCGGCTACGCATGGCGGCGACGGAAAGCGAGACTCGCGAAGCCTTCGGCCTCCGACCAACAAGACGCCCCAGCCATCCTTTCCTTCCCCTCGCATTCGTCCTCGGCAACTGCGGCACGAAGGGCAGCTTGATCGAGCAGCCATGCCGGCGGCTAACCTGGTCGAGCGGCCCTTGCGAAAGGCCCCAACCGCTAAAAGAAAAGCCTGACCGCGTGCCGCCTTCAGGCGGCAGGCAGCAGGCGTGAGCGTCATTGACGCGCTGCCGGCGCCATTGGCTGCCTTCAGGCTGTCGATCAACTCGCCGGCCTGCCCAATGCCCAGGTCGTCGGCGTAATCGATGCCGAAACGCTCTTGCAGGGTGACGGCCAGGTCGATGCCCTGGCGACCTTGCGGCTGACCCCGACGTTGGTTTTCAAGGGCATGGCAGCCTCTTTCTGCGTGGGAAAATGGATGACCGGTTTTTACCGCCGCGACAGATGCAGGTCGGCGAGAACAAGGGCGGCCCGAGAGCAAAGGAAAAGTGCTAGGCAGCCGTCGCACCGGGCTCATCGCCCATGAACCGCTTCCAGTCGGCGGCCAGCCGCTGAGGCGGGGTTGGATGCCACGTGCCGCCTTGTGGTGCAGCCCGCCCTCGCGCAGTACAATCGAGTGCAGCCGAATCGCTGCACGTCACGAATTCCATCAGACCCCAACCCACGTCGCCGCCCCCTCGCCCCTTCCAGTTCAGCTTGCGGACGCTGCTCTTGTTCGTGGTGCTGGGGTCGTCGATGGCGATGTTCGGACGGTGGGGGATAGCAGCATTCGCACTGGCGTTGGGCGGTCCGCATCGACGGCCGTGATGCAGGTTTACACTCGTGGCGGCGAGCAAATGATATGAGCGTCCCAGAACCGCACACCACCGCACCGAAACCAGGGCTTCGCTGGTATCAGTACAGCCTGCGGGCGTTGTTCGTCGCTACTACTTTCCGGATCACCGAATGCCGAACGACTCTTCATGCCGACGCTGCCTTTGGGCTTGGCCCTGGTGGCGGCACCGCCGGCCCCGCTCGCCGTGGAGGAAGGCGTGGTTTCCCCAGAGGAGGACCTGCTCGTGCCCCGATTCTACATCCGGCCGGGCCTGCAAGACCCAACCCGAGACTTTAAAGGACTAATGTAATGGACACCCTTCTAGCCATCCGTACCCGCCGCAGCATCCGCGCCTACCAGGACAAGCCTGTGCCCGAGGAGTTGACCCAAAAGCTCCTGGCGGCGGCCATGCAGGCGCCCAGCGCAGAAACCAGCAGCCGTGGCAGTTTATCGTGATCGACGACCGTGCCTTGCTGGCCAAGATCCCGGGGGTCATGCCCAACGCCGCCATGGCTGCCGAGGCCCCGCTGGCGATCCTGGTCTGCGCCGAACTGGCCCTGGAGAAGTCCCAGGGCTACTGGGTCCTGGACTGTGCGGCGGCTGTCGAAAACATGCTCTTGGCGGCACACGCCCTGGACCTGGGCGCCGTGTGGTGCGGCGTGTACCCGAGGGAGCCGAGGATGGAGGGCTTGAAGCGCCTGGTCGGCCTTCCAGAAGGCGTCATCGCCCACAGCCTCGTCGTAGTGGGCTATCCGAGCGAGTATGTCCCCACAGAAGATCGGTATCGGCGGGAGCGAGTGCGGCGAAACCACTGGTGACAAGAAGAAATCGTATGTGCCGAGTCCCACTGGTTGTGGTGATCTTCTGTTGGGCCGACCAGGATGGCTGGGCCGCCACTTGGTGCGTGGCGACCAACGGCAGTGGTCCTGCGGGCGATGGATCTCGCCACAAGCCATGGAAGACCATCGGTCTCGCCACAACAACGAAGGAAAAACCATAAAGGAGAAATCGCTATGAGAAGAGTTTCCAGGGTGTCTACAGGTATCGTTCTGCTCGTGTTCGCCGTCGGGCTGACGGAATTGCCCGCAGGCGAATCGAAAGCGAAGATCTCGATCGATGACTTGACTGTCGAGTACCGGACAAACCCGCTGGGGATTGACACGCCCGTTCCTCGCTTCAGTTGGCGGATCCAATCGGAAATCCGCAGGCAGAAACAGACGGCATATCACGTCTTTGTGGCCAGCGCACGGAGAAACTCGCAAACGACCGGGGCGACCTTTGGGACAGCGGCAAGGTCGCATCCAGTCAGTCGGTCCTGGTTCCTTATCACGGTAGACCTATCGCGTCCGGCGCCAATTGCTACTGGAAAGTGCGAGCCTGGGATCGCAATGGAAAACCGTCCGAATGGAGCAAGCCCGCCAGGTTCTCGATCGGGCCGTTGAGTCCGGCGGACTGGAAGGGCGATTGGATCGGGTATTCGGGCCGGAAGCGGAGTGGGGCGAGGGAACGATGGATATGGTTCAATAAGGGGGATCCTGCCCGGGAAGCGCCAGCCGGACCCTGCTTTTTCCGCCGCGTTTTCAGCTTGGAGGCGGGCCGGAAGATCAAGTCCGCCGAGATTCGCATGACTGCGGACAATGAGTTCGAGCTTTGGATAAACGGCCAACGCGCGGGATCAGGAAACGACTGGCAGCGCACCTACAGCATGAATGTGAGAACCCTTCTGAGAGCGGGCGAGAACATCCTCGCCGTGAAGGCTGTGAACACGGTGGCCGGCCCGGCAGGACTGATCGGGACGCTGGAAATCGAATGCGAGGAAGGCAACAACCTCGTCGTCCCGACCGACGCGGCCTGGCAGGCTGCGGTGGCGGCGAACGACAATTGGCGGATCGGCACGAAACCCGCCGGGGGATGGAGCCAGGTGAAGGTTTTGGGACCGAAGGGAATGTCGCCCTGGGGAAAGCTAGCCGACGAAGCTACAGAAGGCAGTCATGTCTGGTTCCGGAAGACATTTACCCTGGATGATGACGCTGCGAGCGGCCTCGTGTATGTATCCTCGATTGGCTACCACGAACTCTATGTCAACGGCAGCAAGGTGGACGACAGCGTCCTTGCACCCGCCGGCTCCCGGATCGACCGGAGGGCTCTCTACGTCACGTACGACATTGCCGACAAACTTCGGAAAGGTAAAAACGTCCTGGCAATCTGGCACGGGCCGGGCTGGGCCCGATTTTACCGTGACTTCGACATGGACCCGGCCCTGATGGTTCAGGCCGATATCCTTGCCCGCAATGGGGACCGGCAGTCCATTGTCTCCGACGCGACGTGGAAATGCCATGAAAGCAACAGCAGGACCGTGGGAGGCGGGTATGGCGGCGAGCAGATTGACGCCCGGAAATACCTTGCGGATTGGAATGCCATCGGGTTCGATGACCGCGACTGGGAAAACGCCGCGGCGGTCGAACGCAAGGTCCGAATCTCCGCGCAAGTCGTCGAACCAGACCGCGTCATCGAGACGATCAAGCCGGTGAAGGTCACCGCGGTGAATCCGCCAGGCCAAAATCCCGGGGCAGGCAAGCATGCCTACAAGGTGGACATGGGGCGGAACTATACCGGCTGGCTTGAGATCGGCAACCTCCGCGGTGAGCCCGGCAGTCGCATCACAATATACGTTGCCAATGCTCCGGGACGCCTGGTGGACTTCGGGCAGGTTCATTCCTATATCTGCGGCAAAGAGCCCGGGACATTCCGGAACCGGTTCAATTTTTCCGGCGGTCGCTTTGCGACCATTGATGGATTGTCCTACCAGCCGTCGCTTGGCGACATCACCGGTTATGCCATCAGCTCGGACATGACGCGGAGCGGGCATTTTCGCTGCTCGAACGACCTGCTGAACCGGATCTACGAGACCGACCTCTGGACGTTCCGGGCAAACACGGTCAATGGAGTCACGATGGACTGTCCGCACCGCGAGCGGCTCGGATATGGCGAAGTCACCTGGGCCACGGCCTGGGGGTGCGGATTACCCAACTACCGCGCCGGTGCTTATTACACTCATCTGGTCCGCAACTGGTGTGACGTGCAGCATGAGAACGGCTGGTCGCCGCATGTCGCCCCGCAAATATTGAGCAGTCCGTGGGGCGGCACACTTTGGAGCAGCGCCCCGCTGACGGCGGGCTGGGAAATGTATCGCCAGTATGGCGACAAGAGGGTCATCGCGGCCGCCTACCCGACGTACAAGAAGTGGATGGAATTCCTCAATGATCGGGTTGCCAACGGGATTCTCACGCAATACATCGGGGAGCGAGGCAAGTTTCTGGGCGACTGGGCGGCTCCCAGTGGCAGGCACGAATGGGGTGATTCGCCCGAGGCGAGCCTCTTCAACAACTGCGTGTATTCAATGGACCTGAAGATGATGATCGACATAGCCGCCGCGCTGGAGAAGCAGGATGAAGTCGCTCTTTACGCCGGGCGTCTCGGCGCGCTCCGCAACAGCATCCATAAACGATTCTTCAATTCCACAACCAATAATTACCTCGCCGGACGGCAGATGAATCTGGCATTCCCACTCTACGTCGGCGTGGTGCCGGAAAAGGTGAAACCGGCGGTCCTTGCCAATCTCGAAAGGGAGATCACCCAGACGCGGCCCTACCTCGACATGGGCAGTTCGGGACTGCCCGTCCTGCTGCATTACCTCATTGAGGACGCCGAGCGCAACGACATCCTTTACGCCCACTTGAGCAAGACGACAATGCCAAGTTACGGTTACTTCATTGCAAAGGGCGAGACGACCTGGCCCGAGTACTGGGAGGTGGATGTTGAAAGCAAGATCCACACCTGTTACACCGGCGTTGCCTCTTGGTTCATCAAGGGTATCGGCGGCATCCGCGACGACCCGCAGCAGCCCGGTCACCAATCATTCGTGATCAAGCCGCACCTCGTCGGCGACCTGACCTTTGCCAACACGACGGCCGAGTCCCTGTACGGGAGGATTGTCAGCAACTGGACCAGGAAGGACGGCGCGGTAACGCTCGACGTCGAGGTTCCGCCCAATTCGACCGCGACGGTTTATGTTCCCGGCCGGGATCCAAGGAAGGTGAAGGAAGGCGGCAAGCCCGCGGGGCAATCTGAGGGAATCCGGTTCATTCGCACGGAGAAAGGTAGCGTTGTATTCGCCGTGCAATCGGGGGCGTACAAGTTCGTTTCCGCCAACTAGCCGACGCGCTCTTTGCGTCAATATCCTGTTGGTCAGCTGCACCTGGAGAATACGCGGGAGCCACTATACTAACCCTAGACGACGACTCCTCCTCCGAAGAATCCGTCGTTTGTGAGTTGCTGGTGTCCTTGCCCATAGCGACCAGAGGTTACTGCCCGCTGCCGATGTACGAACTGTTGATCATCTTTCTGGCACCGGGTCTGTCGGCGGACGAGGCGGCTGGAAATGCAAAGTACCGCACGGCGTGGCGTACCAGAAATTGGGAGAATTGGAGAAGGCAGAAGCTGATATCAGTCGCGCAAAGCAACTAGAGCTTAGTCAAGCCAACCCCGTGCCGTTTCGTTGAAGATTATTGCAAACAACTCGACAGCTTTCGGCGATTTCTGGGGTTCTACAGCCGCTACGAATGCGTGCAACGAGCTGGGCTGTCGATCTCCGCTTACCGGTTGGGGTCAATCGGAGATTCTTCAGCAGTCCTTTGTGGAGGCATGTGTTGCCTTGGCGATGTATATCGTCTCCGGGCTGATTTGCTATTAGACTCCGATGCCAAACGCCAGAGCAAACCAACGACTTCGCAACCACGATCAACAGGACCTGCTGGCGCCCGCGCGCCGGAATATGTGAAGTCGATTATTGAACAGGCGTTTGCGATGCCCGATCGCGCCTACGACTCGCCCGAGTTCCACGAACTTGGGCCGGGCTCGCTGGCAATGCGAAACGCTTCGTGGGGCGGTTGTTTCGCCGGTCTGGAGATCGGAAAAAACCTGATCGCACCAGATCCGCGCTTCGAGAGCTTTCTCACTAGCCTTGGCTTGAGGGAATGCGCCGGCCTGAAGGCAATCGAAAGCGAGTATCGCCGGCACGCAGTTGAGATGAAAACCGGTCGTTTTTGGGTTTTTATAACGTACCGAAATCGCTTGGGTCTATTGTGGATGCTGACGCGAAAAGAGTCGGAAGTGTTGTCGCTGATTCGGCCCTTCCCGAACGGCGTTCCAGAGATCGGAAGCCCACAGGGGATCGCTGCACCCAGGTTACTCGAGTATTATCGACAGGAAATACTTCGCATGCTGCTTCGCTCCGCCGAAGAGGCGCCATGGAATCAAGACGTACCGCTCTAGGGACTTTCACTGCGGTCGAGCGAGGATCCGATCGGGGGGAAAAAAGGGGTCAGAGAAAGCGCCGGTCAAAACCGGCATGGAGTAGCGGATGAAAGAGCCGCATGGAAAAGCAGTAGCGAAGCATTCCAACCCTGAGTCATGCGCCAGCCATGGTAACACGGTGGATGCAGCCACCCCTCGGTCAGCCGCGGTTCTGCCTCAACTATCGGCCTCTACAATCGTCAACGCCGCCAGCTTGGCCGCCGTCAACCGCCCATGCCGCTATCGGGTTGTCGGATATGCATCGCGAGCTTCTTTCAGGCGCGTTTTGCAATGAGTTGGCCGCCCGTGCCCCGAAGATGATATCCGTCGTAAACGGAAGCGTTGGCAAGGCCTGCGTCCTTTCGTCGCTTATGCTTCCGGTTACCGCATATACAGCATGATTATCGGTAACAGAACGCCGGTTATGACCACTGTCACGATGACGAATAGTAGCGTTGCCATCGGTTGCAACGAACGATGGCGGTCGAGGTGGATCGCCACGAGAGAAACGCCGACAAATACAATCAGCGGCCATGACTCTGGAAACCACTTGAGGATTGAGAGCCCTAGCGAGATGACTGTGGTCAGCGCGATCAACTCAGCAAGGCTGAATTGGAACCGGCAGTGTCCAGGCTTCGGCTCGTCGGCGTGGCGTTCGGTGACGATCATTTGCTTACTGCGGGTGGTTGCTGGTAACGCGCATGGCCCCAGCAGTCTGACTACCAGCTTTAGTCACTGGTAACGCTTCCTTTTCCTCTTCAGGCTTGTATCCAAGTTTGTCCGCACGAGCGAAGTCCATCTTTGCCTTGGCCGCTTCGCCCATGTTTTGGTAGGCAACGCCTCGCATGTACAACGCCTTGCCATCGTGCGGCCTGAGGCGGATGACTTGGTCGAAATCGGCAACGGCCTTGGCGTATTCCGCCTTGCCGCACCAAGCGAGCCCCCGGCTGAAATATGTGAAATAGTTAGCTGGGTTCAGCCGAAGTGCCTCGCTGAAGTCTTCGATGGCCCCGTCTAGGTCCCGTCTCTTCTTGCGAGCACAACCGCGAAGTTCGTACGCGCCGCCGTTCGAAGGATTCAGGCGAATTACCTCGGCATAATCTTTCAACGCTTCGTGCCAACGGCCCGCGCGCTCGAATGCAAAAGCCCGCGCGAGGTACGCAACGGCGTCCTCCGGCGCGAACTGAATTGCTTGCGTGTAGTCAGAAATCGCGCGATCGAATTGCCCCTTCTTCTCGTAGGCACTGCCTCGTAAGTCGTAGTACGCTGCGCGCCTTTCCATCTTGATCGCCGCCGTGAAATCACCAACCGCCTTGTCAAGGTCACCCTTGTTGTCGTAAGCGCAGCCACGGGTTTCATAAGCGTCGCCAAAATCTCGGTCGAGGCGGATCGCCTCCGTGCAGTCGGCGATTGACTTGTCAAGTTCGCCCTTATGCAATTCGGCAGCGCCCCGCCGCTCATAAGCGCGTGCATCGGCTGGCCGGAGTCGGATGGCGTCGGTAAATGCGCGGATCGCCGCGTCAAAGTCGCGACGTGCGAAGAGGGCTTCGCCATTCGATCGTACGCGTAGGCATTCTGCTCCGTTTCTCTTGCCGTCAACATGAGCAATGCGATGCCACCCCAGAGTGTCCCAACGAACAGGAGGCCGAGCAAAGCGACCGCCATGCCTTTTCGCGAATTCATCATCTTCTATCTCCTTAATCTCATGCCGTGGCCTGGAATGCTCCGGCGTTCATCGAAGCGGTCACGGGACCGCCTCGGGGGCACCTCTCCGGCTCGCGTCGCTTCCTCCAGAACATCTTTCGTGGCATGAAGCAATTCCTCAGCCCCTTGCTCTTGTTCGCGCTCCCATTGTTCCTTCTCTTCCGGCGTCATGTCAGGTCTCCAACCAGCGGCCGCACTCATCTCGGGCCCCTTCGCCGCGGCCTTGCAAATCTTCTTGATGAGCTCATCTTTCTGCTTCTGGCTCATGCCGAGATTATTCTTCGCCCACGTGATAAGCCGTTTGAAATAGTCGGCATTGCTTTCACCAGCGCGACGTCCATTCGCGGCATTCGTTGAGAGTTCTTCTGCCCTGCTCGCCTGCTGTTGTGTTATCGTTCCGCCACCAAATACTGGGTTGAGTGCGATGTCACCATACACCGTTGGCCCCTCGCCTATCGAGGGCAGGACTTGCGCAGTGCCGATGTTGGCAAGCGGCGTGCCTACGCCGGAGGAGCTATCATACCAGGTCACCGTACCGTACCCAGCGGAGAGAGCCGGGCGCCAGTCCCACCAACTCTGTGGTTGGAAGGCCAGTTGGATTGTTAGCGTGCCAAAGGGATCCACCGCGTTCGCCGGCCCGTTCCCGCAGTACCGATAAAGGTTCGCATCCAAACCGCCAAAGCCGATCGGATCCTGGCTCAGCCACCGACCGCGCTCCGCATTATACCACCGGTTCAAGTTGTTCTGCAAGTTGGTTGCCGTGTCCAGCGGCCGACCCGTGTAGCCGAACAGGCAATCCACCGTCGCCACGCTCGCCGGGCTACTGCTCTCGTTCGTCTGGCTCAGAACCTGCCCAAAGGCCGAATACAGGACGTGGTCCACGACCGAACTCGTGCCCGAGCTGTAGCTCACCAAGTCCCGGACCGTGTTCTGGTTGTCGCCCAGGGCCCAGAGCACACTCGCCCCTGTTGTCGTGAGCTGCTCGTCGGCCAACAGTTGGCCCATCGCCGGACCCCAGAGATAACGGTGGCTCAGGCTCGAATACCCGAGACTGCCTGCGCCAGTGCCGTTGAACTGCAGGACGATCTCGTTGCCGTCATAAATGAACCGCGTCTGCTGCGCCGCCTGGCCGGCCACCACCACCGTCTCCCCCACCCAGCGGTCGAAGGCATCGTAAATGTAGGTCACCGTCTGCGTCGGGACGTTGTTGTCCAGCGTGGTCACTGTCGTCAAACGGCCGCCGTTGTCCCAGGCGTACTCGGTCACCAAGGCGCGATTGCTATCGCTCGTTTACGACGTGCATTCCCCGTCGGCGTTGTAGGTGTAGGCATATGTGCCGTCGTTGAGCAGCTCGTTGTTGGGGCCGGTCGCGTAGCTCCCGCCGGTGCGGTTGGCCTACGACCAGTCGCTCCGGCATAAACTCTCTCCGGCCGTCCTCCCCAAGTCGCAGCCCTTGCGCGACCCTGCCGCCGCGGCGCTGGCCGAAGTCTTTGCCTCGCCGCGAGCCGGTTCCGCGTTCCCCACCAAGGGCCGCCGCAAGAAACCTCAAGGCAAACCTCTGGCGCTTTTCGCAGGCGCCGCGACGGCCATCGTGTCATTCTCACGATTCCCCCGTTATATCCTTGCCGTAGTCCCGCCTGGGGATTGTTAGGCAGCGCCTGGAGATTTGCCCGTCGCCGACGTTGCGCCGGCCAAAGTCGTTCCTCGTCAGCCTGTCTTTGACATCGACCAACTTTCTTGAAAGGAATTCAATATGCAGCTCGATGTGCAATTCTTGAAGCATTGGCACTTATTGTCGGCAATGGCGCTCCTCCTCTGTATCTATTTCACACTGGGGACGAGCGTCTTTCTTTTGATTCGAGCTGCTATTCTCAGAATTGTATGCTTCCATTACAACCAGATGGCTGGCGGCGAAGCCAGCCATAATCCGGTCCCCCAGCCCGGTTTTGGCAAGGCCATGTTGATCGTGTTCGTGACTGCGCTCCCTCAGTGGGTAGTCTACCTGGTGACCGGAAATCCCTTGGACGAGAAAGTCACAACTGTGCCGCTTTCCCCGGTGATCGGTTTCTTGATTGGTTTCCCATTCATGGCCGCCATGCTCAGAGCAAAGTTGCCTACGACCTTCGGCCGCAGCCTCTTGATTGCACTAATCGAGCACGTCATTATGATCGTCATCTACGCATGCATCTTCGTGTTCGTGCTCGTCCTGGCGACGCTTAACGAGTCTTTCACAATGTGAGGATCGCCGAGGGCCGGTTTTTACCTCTTCACCGTAAGCCCGGCCAGATCAGCGCACCGCCGCGAAGACTCGGACCTTTACCGAATTCTTGTCATTGACATTCCGGTCCGGGGCGACTTCCTCAATGACGACATGGACCACATATCCCTCGGTGTAATGCGCGAAGTGGCTCTCGCGCACGCCGGGATCGCCGCCCAATTTTGCGGGGGCGATCCCTCCGAAATCAACCGCCATGCGCTGATCGCCGCCCTTGCCGAACTGGATGCCACCGCGGATGCTTTCCTGGCCACTGGGCGACACCGCGCGTGGCAGGCTTTCCTTCGCGCCCTCGTGACCGCACTTCGCCTCGTAATACTTCCAAACGTCCTCGAATTTCCTGCTGGTCCTGAATATCAGAAACGCTGTGGCAGCGGGAGGCCCGTCCTTCGACGAGCCCATTGTCGTTACTTGACCGGATCCATCGTTGGGACTGGCGGTTAAAGTCCATCTCTCGATTCTGCCCGGGTGCGATGGGAGTCCCTGCCCCCACTCCTCGACGATCTTAGTCGCCGATAGCGCGGAACCAGTTGCCGGCAATCCGTGATGTCCTTGCGCTACGAGAACTTGGAAAAGGAGGCTGAGATGTAGGATACACCTCGAAACCTTTTGTTGGAATCCTGCGGGTAAACAATCCCGTCCGGAAGAGCTTGGCCAGCAGCCGGAAGCGAGTCTTGCGTGGTGTCGGGGCGACCCGGCCTGCGAAGCGTAGACAGCCAGTGCCGAAGCCGTGTGATTGAGCCACGAAAGCTGCCATGCAGGAGCCTTCGCCGTGGACATTGCGGGGGCCGCGCCGACGCATCGTGTTGGCCTGATGCGCCGGTCCTGCCGGGGTCGGAGAGCAGGGCAAGAGCACAGGGGGTTCCCCAGGAACGGAGGAGATCCTGCCGTTTCCACTGAACTATTCCCGGCTGGAGGTACCGGGTGACCAACTCCAGGAGACCCGCCCGCGGTAGCGCTCGGCCGCGGTGCGGGCGAAACTCGAGCGCGCTGGAGTGGTATCGCCAAGCGAAGGAAACGAAGTGCGGCGAAAAGGGCGGCAGGAAGTCATAGCGCCTGATAGTACCGCAGAAGCCGGGGAACTCGCACCGTCGGGGACCCGGGGGAGGGAAGCGGGGCGTCGAGTTATCAAACCGTAGGAGGGAAACATGGCGGAGGCATCGGACTCCGGAACCGTATATGGTCCGCTACGCCGACGACTTCGTGGTCGGGTTTACCGACGGCGAGGACGCCAGGCGCGTGATGGCCGTGCTGCCGAAGCGATTCGGCAAGTACGGCTTGACGATCCATCCGGTCAAGACCCGGCTGGTGTCCTTTCGCAAACCGCAAGGCGAGCGCAAGGGGCCGGACGCGGACGGACCGGGCACGTTCGACTTCCTGGGATTCACGCACTTTTCGGCGCGATCCCGGAAGGGAACCTGGATCCTGAAGCGGAAGACGGCGGCCAGCCGGTTCACGCGGGCGGTCAAGACGATCTCCCAGTGGTGCCGGTTCCATCGACACGACCCGATTGGCGAGCAGCACGCGGTACTCTGCCAGAAGCTCCAAGGGCACGCGGGGTATTACGGGATCACGGGCAACAGCCCGGCGTTGGCTCGTTTTCGCCACGCGGTGCAAGAGGTCTGGCGCAAGTGGCTCATGCGGCGACGGCGAGCATGGCGCGCCTCCTGGGACTGGTTTCGCCAGCTTCAGAAGCGCTATCCCTTGCCTTACCTGCGGGCGATCCACTCGGTGTGCCGACGCGTAGCAAACGGATAACTTGAGGAACCGAATGCGTTAATTGCGCACGTTCGGGTCTGTGGGAGCCCCGGGCGGGAAACCGCCCGGGGCCACCCGGTCCTTTTCCGGCTCCAGAAACTATTATGGAAACCTTTACAGAAGGGTGGTCTTAACCCTATGCGGTTTCCCCATTAGCGGTCTTTGTTCTAAAAGGGGTAAATGGTCGCCCTGTTTTTTATAAGGGTAGACCCGCTACTTTAGCCGCTTGCGTTCCGTGGTATAGCCGATTGCAAAGCATACCAGCGCACCAAGTGCAAACAGCCCCATAGTCTTCCAATCCTTCATAGCAGCGCGGGGATTATCATAAATCCCGATGCCGATAAAGGCGAAGATGCAAAGCCCCATAGCGTAGCTTCCCAGCCCCATGATACGGTTGAACTGTTCCCGTTCCGCTGGCTTGTCCGGTTTGTTTGCGTTTTCGGTGTTCATAAAACGCCCTTTGGTTTCGCCCCATTTACCCACATTTTTTGCGGGAAAACAAGGGATTGACAGCCGAAGGTGTAATAGACCACAACGTTAGGATGTTTGGCCCGCTATTTAACCTTCTTGGCCTCGGGGCCAGTGGATCGGGCTTGGCGTGACGAACAGTTGGGATGGCCGACTCCACAGGTGCTCTCCCGGAATAAACTACTTGCCAAACGGCCACCGTGCCTCGATACGATGACCGGTTGTACCGACATCATGGAGCACTTTTGCGAGATACTTCCGCTCCCTGTCGGAATAGTCCTTGGGCCTCTTTGCTTCTTCCGCGATCACCCACTCCAACGCCTCGATTTGGAGTTCTGTCATGGTCTTTTTATTACGAGCTTTCCACCATTTCTCGGCAGCGGCGGGATTTGAAAGCTGATAGTGTTTGAAGTAGCTTGGCCGACGCGGGCGTTCACGTGGGTTTCCCTTCCCACGTGTATAATAGTCTCCGTATGGTTGGAGATGGCTCAAAAAGATTGTTTGGCACAGGTCGCCGACGGAGTAGTTGTGCCAATCCCCGTCAATATCGTCTTCTTCTGTGAGGCCGTATCTCGTGTCATCCAGGTGTTCCAGCAAGTATGGAAACGTCGGCTTGCCAAGTTCAAACAACCGCTTCCAAGCTGACCAAACGCGGTCTTGGGCCTTCTTGTCATATCCGGCTGGGTACGACACATCCCCATCTGTAATCGGGGGGGACTTATTAGGCGAGGCAAGTTGTTCGATGAGTTGTCCAATCGCTTTCGGTTCTCTAACCTCGGCCTTGGTTACGCCCCAACACGAATCGGAAACGGCTACTAGATTTAGTATTGTAGTCCAGAGCAAAAGACGCTTATACATCCAAAGACTCCTCCTCGCTTACCACGCGGTTCGACACGGCACCCACGGGAGGGCTGGCCGACGCCGTTATCGCCGATGCCAGCCAAGCCCGAGCCACGACCTATCTTACCAGGGTTTGGCAGCCGAAACCACCGGCTCTGCGGTCCAGCCGTTGTTGGATGCCAAGCGACTCGGGCTTGGTGTAAGCACGGCCGGAACGGTCACGGTCGATCCGCAGGCAACCATGCTTACCACGCAAATTCTCGCAGCTCGACCAGAGTTGAAATATGTGCCATCGCGGCGTCGTCGAGTCGCGCTCCGTTCGCCGACAATTCTTGCAACCGAGACAATCGTTTTACTTGTTCTATTTCGCCATCATTTGAAACTTTCACCCAAAAAGCATCTTGAAAGAAGTCATTCCCTAGGAGTTGTCGAAGCCAATGTGGTCCTGGCTGCGTAGCGTTTGGGCGGAGAACGCCAGGAGCGGAGATCTGCCACTCATAGACGACTTGAGGTCCACGCAACACCTTATACTGCTCCTTCGCCCTCTTCGCCTCGACCGCCAACCAACTGCACGGCAACGCCACGGCCAAGGTCAGCACCAGCAGCGACCGAAGTCGAGAACTGGAACCGCCATCGAAAGACCAGGGCCACCAGCCACCAGAGCAGCATCGCCGCCAGCACCACGCCCACGCCAGCGACGGCGACCAGGACGGCGTAGCCCTTGTGCCACGCAGGCCATCCCAGCCAATTCGACAGCCAGATCAAGCCCGTCACCGCCAGCGAGCCGAGCACCAGCCACCCAGGCGTAGGGCAATACCAGCGACGTTTCTCGGGGGCGTCCATGCCGCCAGTATATCGCGCCGCCAGAGGCCCTGCCAGAATGGGCCCAGAGCGATGCCCCTGCGGCCGCGTTCCGGCCGGTTGCCCGCCGCACGAAGGGTGCCGTTGAGGTCGTTTCGAGCCGGGATTGCTGGCCGTGGCCCCTTGTGGTGCCAGTCGGAGCGGCGCAGTAGAATGAGAGGTGCCTCGACGCTGAGCGCGGAAGATCGAAATAGGAGTAAGCAATGAAACGCACGATCGTAATGTTGGTTATTGTATCCTTCCAGCTCGCGGGCTCTTGCAACCGCTTGTCCCACGCCGCCGATCCGAGCCCCGCAGCCAACGGCCAAAAGACCGGCAACGATGTTACCGACCAGAAGGACGCATCGTCCGGCAATCCATTGGAGGATTTTGCAAAGCCTTTCGCCCAAGCGGTTAAGAACTACGCCGAAAGCAACCCCGGCGCCATGCAGCAAGTTGCCTATCGGTACAAGATCACGCCCCTCCATTCGGCGGCATCGGACAACAAGACGGCCGAAGCCAAGAGACTACTGGCCGCCGGCGCAGACGCCAACGCCCGGGACTTTCAAGGTTCTACACCGCTGCATTACGCAGCCCACGACTTTGGGGCCGACGTTATACCCGTTCTCCTGGCGGCAGGGGCGGCGGACGTCAATGCCAAAGACCAGAATGGCGACACTCCCCTGCATCTTGCCATGCCCATTGACGGCGGCGGCGGCGAAAAAGCGATTCCCTATCTGCTCAAAGGAAAAGCCGACGTCAATGCGGTCGACAACTACGGCCAGACTCCGTTGCTGCTTGGATGCAGCCATAGCAATCTGCACATGAACAAGATCAAGCAATTGATCGCCGCAGGCGCCGACGTCAATCGCCGCGACAATAATGGCTTCGGCCCGCTGCACTGGGCGTGCTGCCGGCATCCGGAGCTGGTCGCCGTCCTGATCGCCGCCGGGGCGGATGTTCACGCAAAGGATGAAGAAGGCCAGACTCCCTTGCATGTCGCCGCTCAGCACCAGCGCGAAAGCATTGAATCGCTCCTCAAGGCGAAGGCAGACCCCAATGTTCGAGACAAGAAGGGCTGGTCGCCGATGGCCCTGGCTGCGGATAACAACAGAGCCGAGAACGCGGCGGTCTTGCGGCAGGCCGGCGGTCGAGAGGAATCGTGGACGAAGCTTCACCAAGCTGCCATTTTCGATAAGCCTGAAAAACTCGCCGAGCTTCTCAAGGGCAAGCTGGCGGTGAACGCCACGGATGTCTTTGGCGGCACCCCGCTTCAGTGGGCTCTGCGGTGCAACGACGACAAGGCCGCCGACGTCTTGATTGCCGCGGGCGCCGACCTGACGGCCGTCGACAAGCAGCACAAGAGCATCCTGCAAGTTGCCGCATGGGCCGGTCGTGCCGATATCGTGAAGAAGGCAATTGCCGCCGGCGCCGATGTCGACGCCGCGGATGACGACGGCTACACGGTGCTCCATTTCGCGATAAACTCCCAGAATACTGAAATCGCCCCGCTTCTGCTCGAAAACCACGCTAAAGTCAACGTCGTGACCAAGTCGGGCGACACGCCGCTGCTGCTGGCCTTTCCCTTTGGGAAGCCCGAGCTGATCGACAAGTTGCTGGATGCCGGCGCCGACGTACGGGCCGTTAACAACGAGGGCAAGTCCGTGCGCAGTCAGCTTTGGACGGTTCATGACGAAAAGTTGCGAGACCGGCTGGAAAAGGCCGTCCAGCGGGCGCGCGACGAGCAGATCGCGACGGTTTGCCGCCTGTATTCCGCAGACAATCCACGGGCTCTGCAGGCCGGCGATGTGCGGGCAACCACACCGAATGCGGCCGCGGTGAAAATGTACCGCGCCTCTTCGGGCCGAACAAGAAGGCGTTCTTGGCCATGTTCGTAGGCCAAGATCTGGACATGGCGGCCGTCAACGCCCTTTACGAAGCGACACACGCTTATCTCGCATTTCGCGCGGAACTGACAAAAGCCTACGGGCCTGATGCCTGGGCAAAGTTTGATGCCCTGAAAATGGCTGGCACGGAATGGACGATTACCTTGCCCGTCGTGGCAGATGAAGGGCAGTTGGAACGGATGGAGGTTAGCGTGCAGGGCGACCAGGCCGTGTGCCGTCAGTTCCCACAGTGGGAGAGAGCCGACGTGCGGTTTGTGCGGCGCGATGGCGTATGGCGGATCGAGGCCGGGTTTCTGTGTTCCAATCCTTCAGCCCCAGGCAGTTCTGCGGTCGCTAAGCACCTTGAGCCGGACCCTCCAAAAGGGCCGGGAAATTATCCGGCAGTCCGGCAGTCGGATCGAGGACGTGAAGCAAGCCATGTGGAAGGAATTCAACGAGAGACACGAGGCCAGCGGTGCAGTCCGAGACTTCGACAAGGATCTCGCGGATTGCACGGAGGCCATCCGTCTTGATCCCAAGTCGGCGGACGCCTATAACCGCCGTGCCGCCGCCTACTACCGCAAGCGCAACTTCGACCAGGCCATCGCGGATTACTCTGAGGCTATCCGCCTGGATCCCAAATCCATAGGGCCTTATATCGACCGGTCCAATACGTACGGAATCAAGGGCGACTGGGATAAGGCCATGGCGGATGCCGCTGAGGCTGTCCGCCTTGACCCTAAATCCGCCATGGCGTATAACCAAGTGGGCATCGCCTATGACGGCTACGCAAGAAGATGTCGACTCTCGACGCCGAGGCGGCCGATGCCTTGTTCGACCGAGTCGCCGCGCATTTCGACGGGCCGCCCGCCAAACTCGACGCTGCGCAGCAACAGCTTCCGTTCGACGGCTCGGTCGAGAATTTCAAGGCCGCAGCCAGGAAACTCAACCGCGCACGTAAGGTTCAATTGCTCTTCGACTACTCAGCCGCGGCCTATAAGGCGGCCCTCGACATCAAGCCCGATTACGATTTCGGCAACAATAACCTGGGTGTCTACTATGCCCGCCGGGGCGGACCGGGAGACATGAAACTGGCGGAGCAGTACTTCCGGGCCGCGGTGAAGTTGAACCCCCGCTATGCTGACGCTTTCAACAATCTTGGCATCGTGCTCGCCCGGCAAGGCAAACTTGACGATGCCATCGCCGCCCATAAGACGGGGTTGAGCGTGCGCAACGACCGTGCCTCGGACCACAACAATCTCTGCCACGTCTACCTGCAAAAAGGCGATCTCGACAGCGCCGTCCAGGAGAATGCTGTTTCTCGACAATGCGACCCGAACTTCCTGGGCGCCTGGCTCACTCGGGTCGAAATCGGCATCAAGCAGAAAGATCTCGACGAGGCCGGCAAGTGCGTCCGGCGCATGATGGCAATCGATGTCAAGTCGCCGGAAACCATCCAGGCGGAGTTGTTGGTGGCGGGCCTGTATCTCAATCTCAAGCGGCCCGAGGCTGCGATTGATTCCCTCGGCGACTTCCTCAAACACAATCCGGCCGTGCCGGACATTTATAACTCTCGGGGAATTGCCCATGCGCAGAAGGGCGACTTGATTCACGCCAAGGAAGATTTTGAGCAAGTCCTGCAATGCGCCCCAACTATGCCGATGCTCAGGAGCGACTCAATGCTATCAAGACGCAGTTGGACAATAGGAAGAAGCGAACTCCATCTGCTGGGCATGATGGCCGATGAAGCCTGCTGTGCCGAATAAATTCCGCGCGTCTATGCAAACAGGTTAGCAGGGCTCCGCCGCCGCGTGATCGTAAGGTCGCCCAGTTCTTCTCGCTCGGCAACCGCACCACCGATGCCGCCCTGAGGTCGTAGCCTACCGGCACCGTCTGCGACGGCTTTCGAGCGCCCTGACAAACCGGGCATGCGCCTCCTTTCATGGCAGCTGGTTCCTGTCAATAGAAAATAGTTTCTACCCCTGCGGGCATGGCGGAAAGGCACACCCGAACTGGCCCAACATCGCCGCCCTGGCCGTGTGGCTTGCGTCGGTCGGCGTGCTGCTGGTCGGCGCTGCGCGGGCGCGGTCGGTCTCACCGATGCCGCCGCCAGCGAAATGAAAACAGCCGGGCCACGCCCTGCGGCAGCCTGGTCTCGGGCTGGCACAGGCCACCACTTGTGCGGTATACTGGTAGGAATGACTCCAGCCCCTGCCGTTTGCCCAGAGAGACAAATTCCTTGGCCAGGTGTGTAAATGTCACCCGATGGAATCCTAAATTCGCCGACTGCCGCTGTCGCAGAATTTATCCCTGCGAGCATAGCCTTCGAGTGCCGGGTTGTTCCGTTAGCGGACTGGAACGGGCTCCTTGTGGTTGCTTCGGATTCCCCGCTCTCCCAAGACGTTCGCGATGGGCGCAACCGGTCTTGCTCGCCCTGGTGTTGTGTTTGATTGCGTTTATGCAGCGACGTGCCAGGATAGTGTTTTCAGGGTGTCTCGATACGGATAGAGGCGTTGTGTCTCTCTCGCAATCCGGAATTCATTGAACGCGTCCCACTGTTCCGTGAGGTGAATGCAGCGCAACTCCAGCATCGCTTGGGCACCGGGGATAGTCCAGTTCATCCCCGTCCGCTCCAGACGGTCCTTGACAACATTTCGGCATGCGCCTTCAATCACGCCGCTGGCGATCGGATAGCCGCGTGCCAGGTACTGGTCATAACGCATCCGATGACGGTTCCTTTCAAAATATCCGCAGATCTTCCGCAACTTGGTCCGTTTGTCGCCACGCAGCCCTTGAGCGGTACCCATCCATCTTAGCCCACGGACAACGCCCCTCACATCCCCCTGCAGAATCCGCGTGACACGCTGTCGGACGAATTCCTCGGCGCGCACGACTTCCCTTTGGATGAAATAGCGTCGCGGCGTCCCACAATCGCGGCGTGACGTGAAGCAAGTCGAGAATGTCGATCATGGGGACATTCGCTTGAAACACGTCTCTCATGTTCCATAGCGCCTGCCTCTCCGTCCATGATGCACACGAGGGGCTTGTCGCTGCCAGCATGCCGCGCAGCCATTTGATCAGCCATCCAACCAAAGACCGCCGCGCGTCCGTCCACCTCGTCACCATCGACGTCTACATGATCCAACATGGCGCGCATCTGTTTGTGACAAGGATGCGGACGCGGGATTTTCGGTCGTGGTTGCCCCGGCTTACGGAACAACGACTCCACCACTTCCTCGGGCGTGCGAACCAGGGGATCAATGCTGTAGACCGCGCCCAAGGTGGCCATTTTCTTGCGATCCGGTTTGGGACCACTACGGTGTTGATGGTCCATGATCGGTGGCGCATCCGCCGGCCGTCGGATGCGAACCCCTTTGCCATCGGCCGTCTGGACGAAAATCTCCCCTTCTTCTTTCGCAGGAGGAAGGGGCAGTGATCCCTGAAACTCCTCCACCTCTTGCGCCATCTCTTGGTTCATGTGCTCCAAGCTGTCCACGTACTGCTTCAGCCCCAAAATTCTCTGGACGGTCCTAGCCGTATGGCCAAACGCTTCTTCCATGGCGAAACTCTGGTCCCAATCCTGTAACAAGTAGGAGAATTTGCCCGCCGGCAAGGCCAAACGGGCGTCGATGGCCGCGAATTCGATCGCTTGCCCTTTCCGTCGAGAGTACACATAGCGTTCGATGTCGATCTCTCCGAAGATTGAAACGTACGGCCGCGGCTCCGGCTTGGCCGAGCGTTTGACGATCGTTCCATCGGGCAGTTGGTGCTCCTGGCCCATGTCGCCGTTGCCGAGGCAATCCACCAGCAACTGTATGGCCTTTTGTCCGGCCTGCAACAAGATCTTCATAGACTTGCCCTCCACCTCATGGATAGGCGTGTGATCCCGGACCGCGTCAATTACGACGGTGACAATCTGGTCGACGGCCTCTGAATTTCGTGACTCTTGGCAACGATGTCTTCTTGTGCGATCATATTCTTGGATCTCTGTGGTGAGAGGAGTAAGGTCGGGACAAAACCTACTTCCTTTTTGCCACATGAGATCCGCTTTTGTCAAATTCTCAGCCGAACGTAAGTGCTAGCAGTGCTAGCACTTAGGTGCGGACAACCGGTTGCGCCCGTTCGCGATAAGCTGTTATTCGTGCTCAACCGCAATGTCAGGGGAGTTGTGCGCTCGCGCGAATGGGTCGATTCCTACTTGCACATTCTCTATGATACACCGCGCGAATCCGAACAGGCTGAGTACCCCAGCATTACCTGGTATTGGCCGCACTGGTACCACTTCAAAGAGGATGGCACGCTTGTCGTCAGGTGCTCGGGCGCGGAGGACAGCAGTTGGTGGAGCGGAGCTGCGGAATTTGCGCCATCGCACACGGACTATGAGTTCTGGCGTTGGCTGGTGAGGATACCACAATACCACCGATTGCTTGATGAATCGGAACTGTCGGCCATTAAACGGATTTGGCAGCGTTATCTCAAGCGGTGCTACCCAACACGACCTGCCGGCTGAAGCCATGCGGGCACGCCCGCTGCGAATTGCTAGGGCCCTCGATCAACGCCGAAAATGATTTTTGTCAGCTTGTGCTTTCAGACTTTTGGGGGGTATGACATAACCCGAGATATTTCCACGTAATCCATTCCACCCGCTTGCGTTACTTGTAGGCGGGTAGTATAGTACGTCGTATGTGGCGTGGACGTTTCCCCCGCGCACTTCTGAGATTTTACGAGGCAGCGCTGTCGCCGCTCGGATGACCAGGTTGGTCCTGGAAGTCCAGCGGGCGACTCTCTAAACGACGGTTCTCGCGATCGACGGGCTGGTGCTCGGGCGGTCGCTGGATTTCTTGCTGTCGTGTTTTTCCCTAGGGATCCGGTGTATTTGCGTATTGGTGTGTCGAGTGAATGAAGCTGAATCGTGGAGAATCGCATCGTGCTACGGCAAAGCGTTGTGAAGGCGGAGTGGATCAGGAGCTTTTTCGGTTGCGGTTGCAAACTGCCTTGTGGGAGTATAGGTCTGAACATCCGCTTAGGGAGGCTTTTGGGCCTCGCCGTTTTGGGTCTTGTGGCACTGCCCGCACACGCCCAGACGTACTACTGGCAAGTCCAGTCCGGCGATTGGTCCGTGGCGTCGAATTGGGGTGGAAGTCTTCCGACAACTGCCACCCAAGTGGAAGTGGCCAACGGCGGCACGGCGACAATCACTTCCGCAGGGGATGCCTGCTACCGGCTTTATATTGACGGGAATAGTGCTGTAAGAATGCTCAGCGGCAGTCTTGCCGCTTCGCAGTTTGAGTTCGTGGGCTACTCCGACTCAGGGTCCTTCTCGCAGTCCGGCGGAACCAACAGCCTCAGCAATATGTTCATTATTGCCAACAGTTCCAGCAGCAGTGGCACGTACACGATGACCGGAGGCGAGCTGGTGACGACACCATCCCCAGCGGTGGTTGGTTATTTCGGCGCGGGAACATTCGTCCAGTCTGCTGGAACTGTGAATGCCGCGGCGTGGCAAATGGGAGTCAACGCCGCCGCCGTCGGGACGTATAGTCTCAGCGGCACCGGCCTGCTTTCGGCGGCGGTCGAGGAGATAGGCGACGCTGGCGTGGGTGTGTTCACGCAGACTGGTGGCACCAACACCGTGCCGGGAGGGCCTAACTATGGACTTTGCCTGGGCTCTGCGGCGGGGGGCAGCGGCAGCTATAGCCTGAGTGGCAGCGGACTGGTATCCGCTGGCGCCGAATCCATAGGTCAGCTTGGCTCGGGCGTGTTCACTCAATCGGGCGGCACAAACAGCATACCTTACGGGGCCAACAATGGTCTTTCCCTGGCCGGGGCCGCGAGCAGTAGCGGCACATACAACCTTGACGGCGGACTCCTCATGCTCTCGTCACTTACCAGCGGTCCGGGTAGGGCGACTTTCAACTTCGGCGGTGGAACGCTTCAGGCCAACGCTGGATTCTCTGCCTCGACGTCGCTGATTTTGGGCCTCAGCGGCGGAGCGACCTTCGATACGGCCGGGTTCAGCGTGCTGCTTTCCGGCTCGCTTTCCGGCCCTGGCTGCCTCACCAAGGTTGATAGCGGCGTCCTGATCTTGGCCGCGAACGACACCTACACCGGTACGACGATGATTAGCGGTGGGACCTTGCAAATCGGCACCGGGGGAAGCGGCGCCTCGATCGGCAATTCGTCCGGTGTAATGAATAACGGCAGCCTGGTCTTCAACCATAATGACGTGGTCAGCTTCGGTGCAACCATCAGCGGCAGCGGCGGGCTGACGCAGGCGGGCAGTGGCAGCCTGGTCTTGCTGGCAAGCAATACTTATACAGGCGCAACGACGATTACCGCCGGAACGCTGCAGATCGGCAATGGAGGCAGCGGAGCTTCCATTGCCGGAACGCCAGGTGTGATCGATAACGGCAGCCTGGTCTTCAATCATGGCGACATAATCACTTTCAGCCCGACCATCAGCGGCAGCGGCGGACTGGCGCAGGCTGGGAGCGGCAGCCTAATGCTATCGGGCAGCAACAGCTACACGGGAAGTACGTTGATAAGCGGAGGAACCCTCGCCCTGGGCACCCGAGTGTCGATCCAGGATAGCACCTTGATAATGAGTGGCGTTGGAGAATTGAACGTTGGCGGTCTCACGTCCCTGGTTCTCGGCGGTCTGGGCGGCAGTGGCAACCTCGTCCTTATCAATACCGGCGGCGCGGCGCTCGCCATTACGATTGGAACGAACAATTCCACATCGACCTATTCTGGTGCGCTGAGCGACAACGCCGCGGGCGCCAGCGTGACAAAGGTGGGTAGCGGAAACCAGGTGTTCACCGGTTCCAACACCTATACTGGTTTGACCGCGGTTATGGGCGGCACCTTGCAGATTGGCGATGGCGGCAGTGGGGCGTCGATCGGCGGCACGTCAGGCGTCATCGACAACGGCAGCTTGGTCTTCAATCACGGCGACGTGACGAGCTTCAACGCGACCATCAGCGGTACGGGCGGCCTTGTGCAGGCCGGCAGCGGCAGCCTCGTCTTGCTGGGGAACAACACCTACTCGGGCCCAACAACGATTACCGCCGGAACGCTGCAGGTCGGCAGCGGGGCTTCCATTGCCGGCACGTCGGGAGTGATCGATAACGGGAGCTTGGTCTTCAACTATCGTGACGCAACCAGCTTCAGCCCGACCATCAGCGGTACGGGCGGCCTTGTACAGGCCGGCGGCGGCAGCCTGGTCTTGCTGGGGAGTAATACCTACTCGGGCCCAACCACGATCACGGCCGGAACGCTGCAGATTGGCAACGGTGGCAGCGGCGCCTCCCTTGGCGGCACGTCGGCTGTGACCAATAACGGCGCCCTTCTTTTCAACAATGGCAACACCCTCCGCATCAGCGCGACCATCAGCGGCACTGGCGGCCTCGTACAAGCCGGCAGCGGCAGCCTGGTTTTGCTGGGGAGTAATACCTACTCGGGCCCAACCACGATCACGGCCGGAACGCTGCAGATTGGCAACGGTGGCAGCGGCGCCTCCCTCGGCGGCACGTCAGCCCTGGTCGATAACGGTACTCTTGTCTTCGACCAGGGTGACGCGACCAGCGTCAATCCAACCATAAGTGGCGCGGGCGGCCTTATACAGACCGGCGCGAGCAGCTTGATTCTGCTGGGGAGTAATACCTACGTGGGTTCAACGACGATCAGCGCAGGAACGCTTCAGATCGGCAACGGCGGCCGCGGGGCTTCCATTGCCAGCACGTCAGGCGTGATCGATAACGGCACGCTGGTCTTCAACCACGGCGACGCGGTTAGCTTCAGCCCGGCCATCAGTGGCGCCGGCGGGCTTATTCAGACCGGTGGCGGCAGCTTGATCTTGCTGGGGAACGACACCTACTCGGGCTCGACAACGATCGCGGCCGGAACGCTGCAGATCGGCAACGGCGGCAGCGGGGCCTCCATCGGCGTGTCAGGCGTGATCGATAACGGCACGCTGGTCTTCAACCATGCCGACACAGTCAATCTTTTCTCAACCATCAGCGGCAGCGGCGGCCTGACCGAGACCGGGAATGGCACCTTGAACCTATGGGGAAACAATACCTATTCCGGCGGTACGCTGATCACCAGCGGAAACCTGGTCTTGGAAAACGGCTCGGCGATCCAGGATAGCACATGGGTGAGTAGTACGTCTGGCACGCTGAGCTTTGGCTTTTTTTCGTCGGCCGTTCTTGGCGGTTTGAGCGGCAACGGCAACCTGCTTCTTGCCAATAACGTTGACGAGGCCATCGCCCTCACGATAGGAGTTAACAATTCCACGACGACCTATTCCGGCATCCTGAGTGGCTCCGGCAGTCTGCTCAAGGCCGGCAGCGGGGTGTTGCTGCTGGCCGGCAGCAGTACTTATTCGGGTACGACGGCGATCAACCAAGGTGAACTTCTCGTCAACGGCTCCCTCGTCAGCCCGGTGACGGTCACCGGCGGCGTCCTGGGCGGCTCGGGCACCCTCAGCACGGTAACCGTGGGCCGCAGCGGCGCAATTGCGCCGGGCAATCCGTTGGGAAAGCTGAGCATGAGTGGCAGCCTGATCCTGTCTTCAGGGGCGATGCTCGACTACGACCTCGACACGCCCTCCACCAGCAGCAAGATCGCCTGCGGCAGCTTGGCGGTCGGCAGTCCGCTGGGGTTCTCCAACTTCGGATTCGAGAACACGCCGACCTTTGCTCCCGGCATCTACGACCTGATCCATTCCAGTACCTCGCTCCCTGGCAATCTGCTGGGTAGCGGCACCAGCGGCTCGGTCGACGGCATGCCAGCAACCCTGTCCGTCTCGGGCAATGACCTGGTGCTCACCGTGGTGCCGGAGCCGGGGACGCTGGCGCTGCTGGCGGTCGGCGGGATCGGGTTGCTCGGCAGCGGTTGGCGGCAGAGGAAGTTGTCGGCCTGCCGCTGTGGTCACCAATGGCGCGTTGCATCATCCCCGTGAGCCGGCAGGCCAGCTCGACGGCGACGAACTTCGCCATTTCGCCGCCGCGCATCGTCGCTGGGCCGGCCCTCTGAGATACTCCGGGACCTCCGGGAGAGACAGACGCCCAGGTCTGCCCCCCAAACACGTTTCGCAGCAAGGGCATACGACGACGCTTTAGAAAATTGCCGCTCGCCAGGCGTAATATCAAGGCAGAGCGTCGCTGTTTGATAATTTAAATTCAGGTAAACGCCCCCGGCCCGGCTCGCCGGGGGCGAAAGGATCGTGGTGCGCCCCGGGAGAAGGGATGAAGGTGGAAGGACGGGCATACGCTCGCCCCTTTCAACTGCGGCGATTCTACCCTACAGAGGTATATATTCGTTGCCCGAGCGGGAGGCCCTTGTGGTCCGCTGGCGCGTCACGCGCAAGCCTTTCTTACACAAGTGGTTGCGACGATGCCCCTGGAGCCGCGTCGACGATTTGTGTCACAACGGCAGCGGGCCGAGAAATGACTCTGGCCGATAGACGTAAGATGCAAAGCCATAGTGACTTGCGACGACAGTTTGTGGCCCGCCAGGGGCCTTTGGTTGTGCGCCTGTGTCACAAGCCGATTTGCGGTCCCGTCGTCGCAAGTCGTTGGCTCGCAAAGGGTTTTGATTTATAGATTTTTCGTTGTGAGACAGCCCGGCGCAGAACGTTGTGATTACCGCATACAACAGAAGAGTATTCCAGTGGTGGGCTCAATCGGGATTGGGTGCTCATCCACGTCTGTCGGTCCTATTGAAACGTCGCGTGGTCCTGCTCCGGGACGCGTCCGATCACCATCTGGCGATGCACATGCTGCCGATCGGTGGCCATCGGGTGCTCGTCGGGGCACCGTCTCAATCTGAGCGTTTCTTGGGGAAACTCAGGTTGACAGATTCGGTGGGAATCGGTTTTTTATATTGGTAGGAGATTTTCAAGGAAGTAACCGTGTACAAGGAGGTTCACGGAAATGGCCAGATTACCCATTGTTTCATGGATTGGGAACGCGGCAGCGGTTATGACAGGGAAACGGGGTTCGGTTTCAGAACAGGCGGAGGCGGCCGGGTGTAGTCGGCAAACCGCCTACGATCATGCGGAGAAAGTCGAAGCGGCAGTGCGCGACGCGGTCGGCGGCGGGCCATCACGCGACCAACTCCAAGAGCAAGTACGCCAGCAGGCGGAGCGACTGGCATTGCTGGAAAAGCGACTGGCTAAGGCGACGGAGTTCTCTGAACAGGAGCAGCAACGGTTTGCGGCAACGGCCACAGCCATGGGGTTGAGTTACTCGCAAACGAGGGAACTCTTGGGAATCGTCGTTAAAAAAAATCTCCCAGCCGTGCGAAGATCGGCCGGTGGGTGAAGGAATCTGCACAGGCGGCAAGCCAAGTACTGGATCGCTTGGACCAAGCCTGCCGCGGTCTGGTGATTACGGGCTGCTTCGACGAGATTTTCTTCCACGGCAAGCCGGTTTTAGTGGGCGTCGAACCGCACAGCATGGCGTGGGTCTTGGGAACGCATGCTGCGGATCGCAGTGCTTCGACGTGGACTGGGGCGTTGCAAGGTTTCAACGCCTTGGAGCAGGCGGTGGTTGACGGCGGCCGAGGCATGCAGCGTGGTCTGGCGGATTTTCAGACGCAGCGAAAAAACGCTGGAAACGCCACTCCTTTGCAGGTCAGCTTGGATGTCTTCCATACGAAGCAGGAAGCGCAGCGTGTACTGCGAAAACTGTGGAGCCGCGTGGAGTCCCAGTGGGCGAAGGCGGAAGAAGCGGACCGACAGGTCGTGTACGCGTGGCGTCACGGCGGCGACCGCCGCGGCTTTGGAGGACTGGCGGGCAAGGCGTGGAAGAAGGTGGAACGGCTCATGGAAAGGTACGACCGCATGGAGCGAGCGTGGAAACGGATCGGGACCGCCTTGGAATTGTTTCGCCCGGATGGGCGGTTGAATGATCGAGCCTGGGCCGAGGGAGAGATCGCCGCGGCGGTAAAAGAACTTGACGGGCCAGAGTGGGGCAAACTGCGTCGTGCGCTGGCGGATCGGCGAAGCCTGACGTTCCTGGATCGGATGCAGCGGCAGTTGACGGCGGCAGAGCCTTGGGCGGAGTTACGTGAGGCATTGGTCCGGCGGTGGTGGCTGCGGAAGCAGTTGGCGGCGGTTCCCGAGGACGTTCCGGGCGGAGGACGTTGGCTGGCAGCCGCTTTGGTCCAGACGGAGTATTGTCGGAAGTTGGAGGTGAACTGGCAGGAGTCGTATGGGAGGGTGGCGGCGGTCTTACGACACACCGTTCGCGCCAGTAGTGCCGTGGAATGCATGAACAGCGTGCTACGAATGCATCAGGAGCGGCATCGGACGGTCACCCAGCCGATGCTGGATCTCAAGCGGCTATACTGGAACTGCCGACCCTTCCGAAGTGGCAAGCGTCGCGGTCGTTCCCCCTATGACCTACTGGGCTTGTCGCTGCCGACCACCGATTGGTGGCAACTGCTACACACACCCTCCCCAGATTTGACGCAACAACTGTCAAGTTCCAAAGTTGCGGCTTGAGACGATGCCCTCGTCGGCGATCCGAGAATGGCTCACCGTCCTGCGTCGCGATTGAACCAGAAAACGGCCGGCGTTCGAGAGAGGGCCCGCTATCGCTCAGTACGAGCCTGGTGCTGGCTGCCGGTTGCCCGGTTGCTCGCGAGGCATGTAGGCCGTAGACTGATTCTCCGTAAGCTGCCTCGCTGACAACGGCGCAACGATTGCCCGGAGCGGGCTATTCACTCGGCTTCAGCAGCACGGCTTCAGCCATGAGGTCGGCGCCGGGCTCGCAAAAGGCGACCACCGTACGTCGCGACAAAAAGAGTGTTTGTCCATTCGCCAACTCCAGTTCGATGAACTCGCCAAAGACATCGTAATCGCGGTGCTTGGCCAGAGTCTTTATGCCCAGGAAACGGGCATTTCGATAGACGACAATCGGCCGATGCGAATACTCCCCACAATACACATCGAATCGCCTCGCCATGTCGATCTCTGTAGACGCCGGAGGATTGGGGTTCTTGCCGTAAATAAATTGCGATGGCATGACTTATTTCCTCTCCCTTCGCTGGCAGTTCAGCCGCCAATATACACGGTCAGTTCTTGGCAGACAAGGCTCGTTGAATGGCGCAGCGGACAAGTGGCCTACTCGAGCGTTTCTCGGTAGAACCAGGCGGCGACCGTGATGGAAACCACCGTGAAAACCGCGATCGGCCAGACATCGGGCAGGATTTCGTGCAGCCCGTTGCCCTTGAGCAAGATGCCGCGCACGATCCGCATCGCGTGCGTGGTAGGGATGATCTCGCCGATCCAGCGGGCCCAGCCCGGCATTCCGGCGAAAGGGAACATGAAGCCCGAGAGCATCATGAACGGCAGCATCGTGAACTGCGCCAACTGCTGAGCCTGCATCTGATTGGTTGCGACCGTGGAGAAAGTGATCCCCAGCGCCAGGTTGCTGGCGATGAACAACCCCAGCACGATCAGCAACAGCGATACCGAGCCGTGGATCGGCAGATGAAAGAGATACACGGACATGAGCAGAATCACCAGCACTTGCAAGTAGCCGATGCCGATGTAGGGAACGATCTTGGCGAGCATCACCTCGATTGGCCGGACCGGCATCGCCAGCAGGTTTTCCATCGTGCCCCGCTCGCGCTCGCGCGTGATGGCGAGCGTCGTCAAGACCAGCGTCGACATCATCAGCACCGTGCAGATCAGCCCGGGAACGACGTTCAGCGCGGTGATCTGTTCGGGGTTGTAGCGGGAGTGCACGACAAACTGGAAGGACGCCGGCACGGCGGGCCTCTGACGTATCGGCGGCAGGTCGCGGGCCAGCACATCGCCGAGTCCGCCCAGCGCCGACATCGCGCTGGCGATCGCCGTCGGATCGGTGCCGTCCGCGTCGACGAGGATCGAAGGCGATTCTCCCCGGTCGACGGTGCGATCGAAATCGGGCGGAACGTTGATGACGAAGAGCAGTTTTCCTTCGGCCAGGCCGGCTTCGCCTTCCGCCTCGCTCGACAAGGGCTCGATCTGGTAGTAGCCGGTGTTCCGCAGTGCGGCGACGATGGTCCGCTCGTACTTCGACGGCTGCGCCATCAGCACTCCGGCGGGAAGGTCGTGCGGATTGGAATTGATCGCGTAGCCGAAAAGCAGAAGTTGCATGATCGGCAGGGCAATAATCAGCCGCAGGCTCATCGGGTCGCGGCGAACCTGCAGCCATTCCTTGGTCAATAGCGCCCCGAGCCGGCGCTGCGAAAAGGCTTTCATGCCGCCGTCTCCCTGACGCCCAGCAGGCTGATGAACACGTCTTCCAGCCGCGGCGGGACTTCCCGCCAGGAAATCCCGCCGCCGGACCATTCGCGGATCGCCGCTTCGAGCAGCTCGCGGTTGGTGCCGGCAACGTGAAGCGTGCGGCCAAAAACGGCCGCCGCGCCGACGCCGGGCATGCCGCGCAGACGCCGCGAAATCGCGTCAATCCCTTCGCCGATCGCCTCTAGCGTGATCAGTCCCGATCCGGCAACCACTTCGTCGGCGCTGCCTTGGACGACGATCCGGCCTTCGGCCAGATAAACGATGCGCTTGCAGCGTTCGGCTTCGTCCATGTAGTGCGTCGAGACCAGGGCGGTCAAGCCCTCGCCGGCCATGTCGTGGATGAGGTCCCAGAATTCGCGGCGGGCCTTGGCGTCGACGCCCGCGGTGGGCTCGTCCAAAAGCAGAAGCTTGGGCCGGTGCAGTACGCAGGCGGCGAGGGCCAACCGCTGTTTCCAACCGCCTGAGAGCTGTCCGGCGAGCTGGTTGCCTCGGCCGGCCAGCCCCATGCGGTCGATGATTTCCTGCACGGCTTCGCGAGCCCGCGGCAATTCGTAAACGCCGGCTACCAGGTTGAGGTTTTCACGAACCGTCAAATCTTCGTAGTAGCTGAATCGCTGCGTCATATAGCCCACGTGCCGGCGAATCGATGCGCTTCACGAAGAATGTCGTGGCCGAGGCACGTGCCGCTGCCGGCGTCGGGCGTCAACAATCCGCAGAGCATGCGAATGGTCGTCGTCTTGCCGCTGCCGTTGGCGCCGAGGAATCCGCATATTTCGCCCTGCGGAAGCTGGAGCGTCAGCCCGTCAACCACTTGCCGCCGGTCAAAACGCTTGCAAAGGTCGCGCACGTCAACGACGAGATCATGTGCCGCGGCGCTCATGGGTTCTCAGCCTTTCGCGACGGTCGAACGGTGATCGGTTGACCCGGGTTGAGCAAGGCGGCCTGGTCGGGGCGCGGCCGGGCTTCGATGCGAAAGACGAGTTTGGCCCGAGTCTCCTCGCTGTAAATCACCGGCGGAGTGTACTCGGCTTGCGGAGATATGAACTGGACGGTGGCGGTGAGAAACCCCCCAGGGCAATGGTCGAAGGCCAACTCCACTTCGTCGCCATAGTGAATGCTCGCCAACTCCGACTCGTTCACGAAGAATCGCACGAAGACGTTTTTCGGCGGCAAGATCGAGATCACCGGCGCTCCGGCGTCGAGCGTCTCGCCGGGGCGCGCAAGCACGTCGGTGACGACCCCTTCAACGCCGGCAACGACGCGGCGCTGCGAGAGCCGCCACTGGGCCATCGCCAGAGCGGCCCGGGCGGCCTCGACCATGGCCGCTTGGGCCTTGATCTCCTGGTCGCGGCCGGTCGATATGCGCAACTGCGCAAGTGCCGCTTCGCAGGCATGTCTTTTTGCTTCTGCCGAGAGAAAATCGGCGCGGGATTGGTCCAAATCGGCAAACGAGGCGGCATGCTGGACCGCCAACGTCTCGGCCCTCCGGAGATCCTTGCGGCGTCGTTCGCACGTGGCTTTCGCGTCGGCCAGGTTTGCATCAGCCTGTTCGATCTCGGTAGGTCGCCCCGGCGCGAGCAGGTTGGCCAACTGGCGCGACGCCTGTTCCAGTTGCTGTTTGGCCTGGTCGTGTGCGGCCAGATCCAAGAGGTCGTCCTGCGTGAAAAGCGGACGGCCGGGATAAACGCGGTCGCCGCGCGCGACCTGCACCGTCGTGAGCATGCCCTGTTGGGTCGGGCCGACCTTGACATAATCGGCTTCGGCGTATCCTTGCCACTGAACCGTGGTCGAGTGCGGATAGGCCGCCCAACCGGCGATGCTGGCAGCGATCGCAAAACTTGAAGCTAGCAACAGGCGTGTCAACATGATTGGTTCTGTCCCCGGGCGACAAATTGAAATTAGAATTTCAATTTTGAATTTGATGGATTCTAGCGGTCTTCCCGTTCGAAGTCAATTTCAAATTTCAATTCTCCATTTGATACATGGGCGCTTCTTGCTATAGTAGTTCTGAGTTCACCCCTAACAGGATCTAAACAAGTTGCCACGGAAACGAAAACCCAAAGATTCCGACCAGTCCACCCGGCAGCGGCTCTTGGAAGCGGCGGGGCAAGTCTTTGCAGCCAAAGGATTTGAAGCGGCTACGGCGAAAGAGATATGCCGTTTGGCGGGCACGAATACCGCCGCCGTAAATTACTACTTCGGTGGTATTAATTGTCTCTACGTGGCGGTCGTTGACGAAGCCCGGCGGCGACTCATTAACCACGACGAAATGATGGCGATTTTGTCTTCGAAGTTGGACGCCTGGTCGAAACTTGAAGCGGCCTTTGGAGTCATCGTTCGCGTGGCAACGGGTCCGATTGCCTCGTCTTGGGTGTTGCGCATTATCGGCCGCGAATTCTTTGCGCCACCATTCAGCTTCGACGAGCAGCGGGGATATGAGACCGTCGCCAGGGTGAAAATCATGCGCTTGTTAGTGGGTGAAATTATGGGACTTCCGCCCGATGATCCGACCGTCGCGCGGGGCTGCATATTCTTGATGACGCCGTGCTGGATTCTGTTGCTTGCCGATCGTTCGGTGCTCAAGCGTGTTCTTCCCGATCTTGGTCTGGAGCCTGACGACGCCAAATCGCTGACTAAAGACCTCGTCCAATATGCAAAGTCGGGCTTGAGTTCCTTTGCAAGCCGCGGCCGCGAGAGTCGGCCGACCCAACGCCCATGATTTTACGAACTATGGCTACTACAAGACTTTGGACGCTGTCGGCCTTGTTGGCGGCGGTCCTTTCACCAGGCAGCGCATCGGCCGCGGAGCAAGTGGCAAGGCTGGAAACGAGCCGAGCCGAACATCCGCTGGCCCGCCTGCAATTCAAGAACCTGGGCATGGTCCGTGCCGACATGCAGTTCCAGGAAAAGAGGCAACCTTGCTACTACGTCGAGTCGCCGACGGCCTGGAGCGTTCCCTGGGGATCGGGCGCGGGTGGGTCGAGCTACCCGTATCTGTGGCTCGTCGATCGGGCGGCCCCCAGCGGCGGTAGCGGCGCCGTTGGCCCGCGACTGGCGCCGCCTCCGCTGGGCATGCGCTCGGCGGTGCCGCTGGGAGGCCTGGGGGCGGGCACCATCGAGCTGCGGGCGGATGGCAGCCTGTGCGATTGGAACATCTTCAACAACTCGCCGGGCGGAGGCGGCGGGAAAGTCCAGTTGGAGGATTGCCTGCTGGGGCTCCGCGTCCGTCCTGAGGCAGGCCCAGCCCGGGCGTGGACCGTGCGGACCCATCCACCCCACGGGCTGCCGAGCGTGTTGCAGATCGACTATTCCGGTGCGTTTCCGGTTTCGCGGCTCCGCTTACGTGATCCGCAACTGCCGCTGACCGTCGAGCTGTACGCCTACAGCGAGCTGAAGATCCGCGATGCGCGGGCTTCCGCCACACCGGCCGTCGTCTTCAGTTTCCTGGTCACGAACCCGTTGGACCGGCCGGTGGAAGCCGCCGTCCTATGCAACCTGCCCAACCACGTCGCGGGCGAGTTTTCTGCCGCTGGGCGATTGGTTCTAACGCGCAACGACAACAGCGCGATCGGCGGCACTATGGCGCTGGGCGTGGGCGACGGCCTGGCTTGCTCGTGTGCGACGGCCGACGACTTGCACGCGATCTGGAAGACGTTCGCGGACACGGGCCGGTTAGGCGGCGTGCCGTTGGGCTCGCGGGCCAAAAACGGGGCCATCACCGCCTCCGTCACACTCCGACCGGGTGAAACGAAGACCGTAAGCCTTGTCCTCGCCTGGCACTTTCCCTACCGTACCCACTTCAGCAACCGCCAGCGGACCGGCAACTACTACGCCAAGCTCTACAAGGATGCTGGCGAAGTGGCCGAGAAGGTCCTGGGCCGCCTGCCCGGAACCTGGCAGAACCTACTCCAGTGGCAGAAACTCTGTTTCGACAACGGCCTGCCCGACTGGCTCCAGGACGCGCTGCTCAACAGCCTCGGCACGATGGCCAAGACGGGCATGTGGACCGAGGACGGCCGCTGGCGGCAATGGGAGAGCTTCTCCTGCCCGGCAGTCGACCCCCTGCACATCCACTTCTACCGCTCGCTGCCCTATGTGTTACTGTTTCCCGAACTGCAGAAGAGCCAGTTGAGGGCCTATGCATCGATCCAGAAGCCCGATGGTTTCATCAATGAAGACCTCGGCAATGCAGGGCGAAGGATGGACGATTCGCAGGCCCGCGGCATGGGCGATTGCACAAGCGCCTTCGTGTTGGCGCTGTACGAGCACTACCTATGGACGAACGACCGCAAGCTGCTCGATGCACTCTGGCCGCACGCCCGCAAGGCCACGCTCTGGCAGATCGAGCGTGCCCGCCGCTACGGCCTGCCCGATCGCTTGAACAACACCTACGATTGGTGGGGGTTCGATGGCAAGGACGTGGTGGCGTACAACGCCATAATGCAGCTTGCGGCACTCCGAGCGGCAGCTCAACTGGCAAAAATCGAAGGGGACGAGGCCTTTGCCGGGCGGTGCACGACCGAGTTCGCCGCCGCGCAAAAAAAGACCGACGAATTGCTGTGGACGGGCGAGTACTACCGGGCGTGGTGGATGCACGGCGGCGGGCAGACTCCGGCGATCCATGCCGACACACTCTACGGACAGCTTTGGGCCTCGATGCTGGGACTGGGCTGGCTCGTCGAACCAGAGAAGGTCCGCGCGCATCTGGCCGCCGAGACGAAGTATAACGCCAGCCCCTTCGGCCTGAAGGTGATGCAACGGCGGGGCCGCGACCCGATTGACGACCTGGTGTGGCAGGCCGGTTCGCTGGATTGGGCTGCGATGGAACTTTACGCGGGAGGAGACTGCGCGGCCAGCCTGGCGGAGGCAGGAAAGGTGATCAACACCTGGCGCGAACACCTCCGCGACCCCTGGGACTGGCGCGATCTGACGCGGAGCGACAATGGCCAGCCCTGGTGCAATTCGCACTACGCCCGGCAACTGATCTTCTGGTCGCTGCCGCTAGCGTTGAGCGGGCAGCAGTACTCGGCTGTCCAACGGCGGTTGTCGTTCGCCCCGGTGAAAGGCGCGCCTGCGCGGCTGCTCTGGCTCACGCCGCAGGCCAACGGCGTACTGGAGGTGCGGGGCGAGGGTAAGGGGCGCCTCACCGTTCTAGCCGGGACCCTCAAACTTGCGGAGCTGCGGCTCGCCGGGGCCGCCATGAAGAAAGACGTTGACCTTGCGGCGGGAATGAGCGTTGATTTCGAGGCCGCGCGTCGTGCAGCGTCTCGCCTGCTTCTACCGCCGCGCCTCCTGCCGTCGAATCGAACCCCCGACATTTCATGGACTTATGGCAAAAATGGACTAAACTAACAGAAATCTCACTGGTTGCTAACAATTTCCTAACAGAATAGGGGTAAACTCCGTGCATGGCTACATCTGCGATTGTTGTTCAGCGGCCCGTGTATCAGGATAGTGAGACATCCACGATGAAGAATTTCGTCCTGATTGTCGAGGACGAGGAAGATATTCGCGAATTGGTCAGCTACCACCTGCTTAAAGAGGGCTATCAAGTGGCCAGCGTCGCCTCCGGCGAGGAGGCACTGACCGTGGCCGAAAAGCAGGTGCCCGATTTGATCCTGCTGGATGTGATGTTGCCGGGCGTCGATGGCCTTACGGTTTGCCAGCGGCTGCGTGCCTCGCCCAAGACGGCCGACGTGGCGATTATGATGCTCACGGCCAAGAGCGAGGAGACCGACATCGTCCGGGGGTTGAACCTTGGCGCCACCGATTATGTGACCAAGCCCTTTAGCCCGAAGGTTTTGTTGGCCCGCGTGCGTGCGGTGCTTCGCCGCGCACAACCGGTAGCGGCCACGGAAGAGAACGAGGAATTTGAGGACCCCGATGAAGCCATCGAGATCCACGGCATCGTCATTCACCCGGGGCGTCACGATGTGCGAGTGGAGGGCAATCCCATCACGCTGAGTTCGACAGAGTTTCGCGTGCTGCATTTCCTGGCCAGTCGTCCCGGGTGGGTCTTCAGCCGCCAGCAGATCCTCGATGGCGTCCACGGCGACAACTATGCGATTACCGATCGAGCCGTCGACGTGCAGATCGTCGGGCTGCGGAAGAAACTCGGCGACGCGGGCAAGTACATTGAGACGGTACGCGGAGTCGGTTATCGATTCAAGGAATGAGCATTGGCCATCGGATTTGGTACGTCATGCTGACGTACGCCGTGTTAAGGAGTGAGCGTTGGCCATTCGTCGGCGGAGACTGTTTTGGCAAGTCGTATGGACGAGTCTCGGCATCGCCCTTCCTATTGTGGTTGCGCTGGGGATCTACGCCGCTCTGCGCGTCGCTGACTCGTGCGAAAATGACGTTTGGGTCAAGCTCAATACGGCTGCCGACCAAAGCGTGCTGCGGCTATCTGGTATTTGGACCGCGGATGGGCCGCCGCCCTTGGAAGCTGCTTGCCGCGAGCTGAGCGAACGGATTGATTCTCGGGTCTCGGTGATTCTGCCCTCGGGCAAGGTCATCGCCGACAGCGGGGAGGATCCCGCGTTGTTGGATAACCATCGTGAGCGGCCGGAAGTTGCGCGGGCCTTGGCCGGCGAAATCGGTCGCTCGACCAGATCCAGTTCCAGCCGGCAGGAGCCGTTCATGTACCTGGCCGTGCCCTTGCGGCGAGCGGGGCAGATCGTGGCCGTCGTGCGGACCTCTCAGCCACGGGCGAGGCTGACTGCCGAAGTGTGGCGGCGGGAAGTGGAAATCATCGCGGCGGCGCTGCTGGCCGTCGTTTGGATCACGGCGGGCAGCCTCTTTGCCGCGCGGCGGCTAGCCCGTGCGATCGACGAGATCCGCCGCGGCGCCGATCATCTTGCCCGCGGTCATTGGAAGTACCGCCTGCCGGATAACCCCACGGAGGAAATTGGCATGTTGGCTGATTCGCTGAACGCCATGGCGTCGCAGCTCGACGAGCGGATCCAGAGGATCCTGCGGCAGCAGAGCGAGCACCAGGCCGTGCTTTCCAGCATGGAAGAAGGCGTGATGGCCGTGGACCGTGGCGGCACGGTGTTGAGCGTCAACGACCCTTGCGCCAACCTGCTGGGCGTTGACGCCGAAAGGCTTCGCGGCCGCAGCGTCTACGAAGTCCTCCGCAAGCCCGACCTCTTGAAATTCATCGAGAACGCTCAAGCCAGCGGCAAATCGCTCGACGGCGACCTGCGTTTCTTCAGCCCCGAGGAGCGCTGGCTGCACGCCCACGGCACGGCCTTGCACGACACCCGCGGGCAGAAAATCGGCGTGCTTATCGTCCTTCACGACGTGACGCGGTTGCGGCACTTGGAGAACGTGCGGAGGGACTTCGTGGCCAACGTGTCGCACGAACTGCGGACCCCGATCACCTCGATCAAGGGATTCGTGGAAACGCTCTTGGAGGACGGACTGGACGATCGGGCCAGCGTCATGCGGTTCCTGGGCATCGTGCTTCGGCAGGTCAATCGCCTGGACGCGATCATTACCGACCTCCTTGTGCTCTCGCGGATCGAGCGCGGCAACGACGACCAGCGGATCGAAACCGACGCTGAGCCGCTGGCCCAGGTCTTGCAGGTCGCGCGGGAGACGTGCGAGAAGAAGGCCCAGGACAAGTCGATTTGCATAGCCGTCGAGTGCCCCGAAGACCTCGTGGCCAAGATCAACGCGCCCTTGCTGGAGCAAGCGGTCATCAACCTGATCGACAACGCCATCAAGTACAGTGATGCCGGCGCAACCGTCCGCGTCACCGCGGCGCGGGAACGGTCCTCCGCCGTTATTTGTGTGATCGATAACGGCCGGGGCATCGCCGCCAATCACTTGCCGCGGCTCTTTGAGCGGTTCTATCGGGTCGACAAGGCCCGCAGCCGCGAGTTGGGCGGCACCGGCCTGGGGTTGGCGATCGTCAAGCACATCATGGCGGCACACCAGGGAACGGTGCAAGTGGAAAGCGTGGTCGGTCGCGGCAGTACCTTCACGCTGCGTTTTCCGCTGTCGTTGCCGCCAGCGGTGGATGTGCCGGTCAGCGATTCCATCGTCGCGATCGAGCCGGCCAACGGATAGGGCGCGAAAAAGGCGACGGACACCATTTGCCGGACCATGGGCACAGGGCCGGGGCACCAATGCCGCTCGTCACCTTTTTCATGCCAGGTGAGGACAACACGCGGGTGAAATGCCCGTTGTAGAACGGAGTTTATTCCGTTTGCGCAAAACCGAACGAATTCCGGAATTCCGTTTTACGGAGGGGGTGGTTGTATTTCGCGGTGGGGCGGCCGGGGCGAATCGGGCGAGCGTTCCTTGAGGGCCGCCGGCACCTTGAGGCCCGGCGACCGATTCTGCCGCCGCAGGGCCTTGAAGCGTTGTTGTTCCCTGACAAAGGCCCTTCCTTCTCGGTACCAGGCAATGAAATCGCGCATGGCCTTGATGGCCATGATCATCAGGTAAACGGCGACAATCAACAGGAGGGTCAAGAACCACGGCATGAAGGCAATCTCCGTCAGACGACCGAGAATTTGGAAACTGCATCCGCGAGGGACCACAATTCACCATAAATTGCCGCGGCCGGTATTTCAATGTTGGTCTTCGGTCTCAGCTCTCAGGTTTTAGATCTCAACTATTTCAGCTCTCAGATTTCGAATTCCAAATTGCAAGATCGACCTAAGACTTAACACCCTCCCGATGGGAGATAGTTTAACTAAGTGCTAACCAACTTCTCGCAATTGGCTAACTTCGGTACGCTACCATGCGGAAATCGCGGGTAGTCCCCGCATTGGAGTGCCCGTCGACGGTTTTTTCGAGTAAGATAGAACAATCGGCGGGGGCAAAATTGTCACATTTAAGATGAAGGAGTGAATGCAATGAAGTCCCTATCGTCCGTTCGCCCCATCCATTGGGTGGTTACGAGCTGCGCCGCAGTAGCGCTGGTGCTGGCCTCCCTGGCCCATGCCGCCGATCCAGCCGATTATGCAAAGGTCGGTGATTTATCCGGCACGATGACGAGCATCGGTTCCGACACGCTGCTCAACGTGATGACCTATTGGGCCGAGGACTTCAAGAAAATGTATCCGAACGTGACCTTCCAGATCGAAGGCAAGGGCTCAGCCACGGCCCCCCCTGCCCTCACCGAGGGAAAATCGCTCCTGGCGCCCATGTCGCGGAAGATGAAGCCCGAAGAAATCGACGCCTTCGAAGCCAAATGCGGCTTCAAGCCGACGCGCTACGACGTGGCGCTGGACTGCCTGGCGGTCTACGTGAACAAGGACAATCCGGTGAAAGGCTTCACCTTGTCGCAGCTCGACTGCATCTTTTCCAAGACCCGCAAGAGCGGTTTTGAAGATATTTCTGGCTGGGGTCAGGTGGGCCTGACCGATCCGGCCTGGGCCGATCAGCCGATCAGCCTCTATGGCCGCAACTCGGCCAGCGGCACGTACGCCTTCTTCAAGGAGCACGCCCTCTTGAAGGGCGACTACAAGGACAGCGTCAAGGAGCAGCCCGGTTCTTCCGCCGTGGTTGCCGGCGTGGCCAAGGATCGGCAGGGCATCGGCTATTCGGGCATCGGCTACAAGACCTCCGAGGTCCGCGCGGTGCCGTTGGCAAAGTCGGAAAATGACAAGCTGGTGGAGCCGACTTTCGACAACGCCATCAACGGCACGTATCCGCTGGGCCGCACATTGTATATTTATGTCGCCCAGAAGCCCGGCGAATCGCTGCCGCCGCTGGTCAAGGAATTCCTCAAGTTCGTGCTCTCCAAGCAGGGGCAGGAAATTGTGGTCAAGGACGGCTACGGCGAATTACCCGAGGCCATGATCGTCAAGAATGTCAAGCAACTCGATTGACGCATGTTGAATACCCGCCGGGCTGTTTTGCGCAAAGTCAAGCGACATGATCTCCTGGCCCGCTGGGTGGTGACGCTGGGCGGCGTTGTCGTGATCGTCAGCGTGCTTGGCATCCTGGTAATGATCGTCGGCACGACGTTGCCGTTGTTTCTGCCGGCGCGAGCCCGCCTGCTGGCGCAAGCCCCCTTGCCCGCAGGGCTGGCGGCAAAAAGCGTGCTCGCGCTGGGCGTCGATATCGCCCCCGACCAGGGGTGGCAAGTCGCGCACGCCATCGATGCTTCGGGCAGTTTTCGCTTTGTCGATTTGGCAACTGGCAAAGTGATCCAGGAGTTGCAGGCCCAATCCGTTGCCGGCGACTCAAGCGGCAAGCCGGCTAAGCCTGTTGTTGCCCGCAAGGTCTTGTCCGCCGAGGCCAATGGGCCGGGCTCCTATACCTTGCGCTGGTCCGACGGCTCGTTCTCGCTCGTTGACGTGGCCGCGGCGCCTCGCACGGGACCTGCCGGCAACCATCCGCCGCAATTTGCCTTGCGGCGCGGGCCAACATCCCTGCCGATACCTTGGGCATACCGGCCATGGCCGTCATGCAATCCACGGGCGAAAAATCGAGCGCTTCCGCCGCCTTGTACGGCGGCAATCGCATCGTCATCGTGCGGCGAAACGTGGTCCACAATGAGATCACCGACGAGGAGACCACAGCTTCCAGCCGCTTGACCATTGGCGACGATGTACCTGGCCGTGTGACCGCGCTGGCCATGGATCATGCCGGCGGTACAATATACGCCGGCACCGCCAACGGTTCGTTGCTTTGGTGGCGGCTGGACGCGGACCAGGTCGTCGACCACGACGTCGTGCCGGCCTTTGTCGATAAGCGGGCCATTACCTCCCTGCAACTCATGCTGGGCGATGTTACTCTGGTGGTCGGCGATGCCAAGGGCGGGGTTAGCAACTGGTTCTTCGTCAGGCCCCAACCCGATGGGAAAAGCCCTGAGGAAGCCGGCGAGCGCGCCCCCGCCGCGTCGAACGATGGCCTCGCCCGGACCCGGGCGGCCAAGCGGGAAGGCAAGAAGCTGACCTTGATCCGCACCTTGCCGGCGCATGACGCCGCCATCCAGGACATCGTTCCTTCGCCGCGCAACCGCTCCTTGTTGGTCCGCGACGACGCTAGCGTCGCTACGATGGATTACACGACCAGCGAAAGGCTGCTGGCGACCTTTCGTGGCGTTCAGGGCCTGGCGTTCTCGCGCCGCGGCGACGTAGTCCTGACGTTGGCCGGCGACTCGCTGGCCGCCTGGGAAATCAAAGGCAGTTTCTTCGGACTGGCCGACTCCCAATTGCACCCCGAGGTCAGTTGGTTGTCGCTCTGCGGGCGGGTCTGGTACGAAGGGCACGACGCGCCCGAGTTTTCCTGGCAATCGACCGGCGGCACCGACGACTACGAGCCCAAGCTGAGCCTCGTGCCGCTGATCTTCGGCACGTTGAAGGGCACGCTGTACGCCATGCTCCTGGCAGGCCCGTTGGGGCTGGGCGCGGCCGTCTACGTGAGTCATTTCTCTTCCCCTGCCCTGCGGGCCTGGATCAAGCCGTCGATCGAATTGATGGCCTGCGTTCCCTCGGTCGTGCTCGGCTTCCTGGTCGGCATCTGGTTGGCGCCGCTGATCAAGGACGGGCTGGTGGCGGTCTTTCTCAGCGTCATTTCCATACCCTTGGTTTTCCTCTTGTTCCTGTTGGTCTGGCAGCAGGTTGCGCGGTCGCCCACGGCGTATCGCGCGCTTCGCAGCCGCGAATTCCTCGTAGCCGGGCTGCTCCTGGCGGTGGGCATGGCCGTGGCGGGGTGGTTCTCATCACCTGTCGAGCAATGGCTCTTCGGCGGCAACGTGACCGTCTGGCTGTCGAAACAACTGGGCATGGTTTACGACCAGCGGAACAGCATCCTCATCGCCTTCGGCGTGGGCTTCATGGTGGTGCCGATCATCTTCACCCTGGCCGAGGACGCCCTTTCCTCCGTGCCGCACAACATGACCGCTGCCTCCATGGCCCTGGGGGCCAGCCGTTGGCAAACGGTATGGCGGGTGGTGCTGCCGTCGGCCAGCCCAGGCATCTTTGCCGCCGTAATGATCGGTTTTGGCAGGGCCGTGGGCGAGACCATGGTCTTCCTCATGGCCACCGGCAACTCGGCGCTGATCGATTGGAGCCCCTTCAACGGCATGCGGACCCTTTCCGCCAACATCGCCCAGGAATTCCCTGAAGCTCCGGAGGGCGGGACACTATATCGCGTGCTGTTCTTGTGCGCCGTGGTTCTCTTCGCCATGACCTTCCTTCTGAACACGGCGGCCGAAGTCGTCCGCCAGCAACTCCGCAAGCGTTATGGCCAGTTCTAAACAACGGACGCGATTCTGGCTGCGAGGGGAGCCCATGGTCTGGGTCGCCGGCGGTGCTTTGGCTGCAGTCCTCCTCGGCGCCCTGACGCTCTTGGGAGTCGTTCTCTTTAACGGGCTTGGCGTGTTCTGGCCGGCAAAGATCGAGCGGGTGCAAGCCGCCGACGGCAGCAGTTTTCTCGGGCAGCGGATCGAGACCCAAACCGATCCGCAACGCGGGCCGCAGGTCCGCTTCAAGACGGCAAATCGCGAGTTTGACCCGCAGCGGCAAGACTTCCGTTGGGTGCCGCAAAGCGACATCGCCGCAGTGGACTATCCGGCGGACATCGTGGTCCTGGAGCGGCAAGAAAACGGCGATTTCTACGGCATGTTGCAGGGAATGAAAACGCCCGGCCTGGAACTGTCCGACAGCGGCAGCATGGACCTTCGCCTGCAACACGCGATTGAGGCCATTGCCGCCGAGCGGGCCGAAACGCTTGATCCCTTGTTGGACCGCATTGCCGCCGTGACCGAGCGGCGGAGAAACGTGGACCTGGCCCAACTCAAGGCCGCCTACCACAAGCGGCAGGCCGAGGCCCAAGCCCGGTCCGATGCCACGGCTGTCGCCCGCCTGGACAACCAACTCCAGGAGCTCGCCGCGGAGGCCGCATCGCTGCAAAGCCAGAGTGAGCACATGGTCGCCGAGCGCTCGCAGACCGAGGCCAAGTTACGGCAAAACGTCGTCCTCTTGCGCGATGGTCGCGGGGCGGATCGCTGCGTGCCCCTCCTGGACGTCGTCCGCGCCTACTATCCCAATGCCACCGGGCCGCTGGCCAAGGCCGGCCACTACCTGGCCAAGGTCTGGGAGCTGCTTTCCACGTCGCCTCGCGAGGCCAACACCGAGGGCGGCGTCCTTCCCGCGATTTTCGGCACCGTGGCCTTGGTCCTGTTGATGGCGCTGTGCAGCTTTCCTCTGGGGGTGCTGGCTGGAATTTACCTGGGCGAATACGCCCGCGACGGCGTGCTCGTCCGCCTGGTACGGATCAGCGTGAACAACCTGGCGGGCATCCCCTCGATTGTCTACGGCATTTTCGGCGCTGGGTTTTTCATCAACTTCGTTGGCTGGCAGATCGACCATCGCTTCTATGCGTACCGTCTCGCCAAGGGACCTGTTTTCGGGACCGGCGGTGTGCTCTGGGCCGCCCTGACGCTGGGGCTGCTCACCGTGCCCGTGGTGATCGTCGCCACCGAGGAGGCCATCCGCGTGATCCCCCGCACGGTTCGCGAAAGCTCCTATGCCCTGGGCAGCACCAAGTTCCAGACCCTGGTCCGCGTCATTTTGCCCTTGGCCTCGCCCGGCATCCTCACGGGCTTCATCCTGGCGATGGCGCGGGCGGCGGGCGAGGTCGCGCCGCTGATGCTCACCGGCGCGGTGAACTCGGCAGCCACGCTTCCTTTGGATGGCCATTTTCCTTATTTGCACTTGGAGCGGCAGTTTATGCATCTGGGGTTCCAGATCTACTCGGTCGGATTCCAGGCCCCCAACGCCGAGGCCGCCCGGCCGCTGGTCTACGTCATCACGTTGCTGCTGATCGTGATCGTGCTGCTATTGAGCGGCGTGGCGATTTTCCTGCGAAGCCGCATGCGTAAGCGGTTGCATTTACGAACGATATAAGAACCACCATGGACAATCCCACGCCGACCGTTCCGGCAACCCGCAAGCCTGAAGTTGCCTCGCCTCCGCCCCAGGGCACTGGGTACCCCTCCGAGCCTGGCGCCAAGTCCGCCGGCCAGGACGCCATCGTCCAGGTCGCCGAGCTCTCGCTTTTTTACGGCCGCAGCCAGGCGCTGAAGGACATCGTCATTGAGTTCCCCCGCAACCAGGTGACGGCCCTGATCGGTCCGTCGGGCTGCGGCAAGTCGACGTTGCTCCGTTGCCTCAATCGCATGAACGACCTGATCGACGACGTCCGCACCACCGGCAGTATCCTCGTTGACGGCCAGGAGATCCTCGACCGGCGGACGGACGTGATCGAGCTGCGGCAGAAGGTGGGCATGGTCTTCCAGCGCCCCACTCCCTTCGCCAAGTCGATCTACGAGAACGTGGCTTATGGGCTGCGGATCGGCGGCGTCCGCGACCGCCGCACGTTGGACGAGGCGGTGGAAGGCAGCCTGCAACGGGCGGCCCTCTGGGACGAGGTCAAGGACCGCCTGCACCAGTCGGCGCTGGGGCTTTCCGGCGGGCAGCACCAGCGGTTGTGCATCGCGCGGGCGATCGCCGTGCATCCGGAGATCATCCTCATGGACGAGCCCTGCTCGGCCTTGGATCCCCGTTCGACGACCCGCGTGGAGGACCTCATCGGCGAGTTGCGGGGCGAGTACACGATCATCATCGTCACGCACAACATGCAGCAGGCGGCGCGGGTTTCGGACCACACGGCATTCTTGTTCGAGGGCGTGCTCATTGAATTCCGGCCCACGCAGGCCCTCTTCACCTGCCCGGCGAAGAAGGAGACGGAGGACTATCTCACCGGGCGGTTCGGGTAGGCGCCGGCGGAAGGCGAGGATCTCGCGCAGAGGCGCAAAGGAAGTTCCTGCGATCGTGACGAAATCCGCCGCATGTGTGTGGCTTGAAAAAATGGAAAGCCGGATGAAGGAAGTAGCACAGTCTGACGTCAAAGACGACTTGTCCAAGTGTCTGCGTCTGGCGTAGAAAGAGAAATTCGTCATTACTCGGCACGGCGAACTCGCCGGCATGTTGATTGGTTTTGAGTCGGAAGACGACTGGTTCGACTACCGCCTGAAGCACGATCCGCGTTTCGTCCAGCGCATCACCGCAGCGCGGCAAAGCCTATGGGTCGGGCGCGGTGTGAAACTCGAGGACATTGGGTAAGATCGTGGTTGCTCTTGACGGGCATTTGCGTGCCGTTCCAGCAAGCCGAAACCCGCCCAGCGGAGGCAGTGACGGAGCTAAGCCACAAACGGGAGTCCGTGGATTTCGTTTTGGAAGATCGGGTCGGCGCCGAGAAAAGGCAGATCGACTCCGTAGGGCGAGCCGTCAGGCTTGTGCCCTGGATGCAAGCTGCCGCGGCCCTGGCCAACTACCTGTCGATTGGATATTCTTTAGGGTAAGTTGACTTCCACGCCCTATGTATGGAGCCTGACACGATGTACTCGCCTCGCCTGTCCCGTCGCGGTTTTTTCCGGGAATCCGCCCAGGCCGCGGCGCTGGCGGCCGTCTCGGGTTTGCCGCTGATCGTGCCGTCGTCGGTGCGGGGGGCCCTGGCGCCAAGCAACCGCATCACGGTTGCCTGCATCGGCACAGGGAACCAAGGCTATGACGTCATGCGGCATTTCCTTAATATGTCCGACGCCCAGGTCGTGGCCGTGTGCGACGTGAATCGGGGCAGTTACGGCTATCGCGATGAAAAGCAGTTTCGCGGCCGCGAGCCTGCTCAGAAGGCCGTCAATGAATATTATGCCAAGAAACTGGGCTCGGGCGGCTACGCAAGTTGCGCCGCCTATCACGACTTCCGCGACGTCCTGGCCCGCAACGACGTGGACGCCGTAACCGTGGTCGTGCCCGACCATTGGCACGCACTCATTACGATCGCCGCGGCCGAGAACGGCAAGGACATCTACTGTGAAAAGCCGCTCTCCTTGACCATTCGCGACGGCCAGGCGATGATCGGGGCCGTGCGGCGGCACAAGCGGATTTTGCAGACCGGCAGCCATGAGCGGTCGAATCCTGTCACGCGGCACGCCTGCGAACTGGTCCGCAACGGCCGTATCGGACGGTTGAAGAAGATCACGACCTTCGTCGGTTTCAATAACAAGGTCGGCCCCGGGCCGGGATGGCACGAGATGCCCGTGCCCGACGGGTTTGATTACGCCACATGGCTGGGCCCCGCGCCGCTGGCCCCCTACCATAATGACCGTTGCCTCTATCGCTTCCGCTTCAATTACGACTACTCCGGCGGCCAGGTCACAAACTTCGGCGCGCATTCCAACGATATCGCGCAATGGGCGATGGGGACCGACGACACGGGCCCGACGGAGGTCGAACTGCTAAGCGCCACGTTCCTGCCTAAGGGAAGTCTTTTCACCACGGCGACCGAAACGCGTTTCCGCTGCCGCTACGCCAACGGCGTGGAGCTGGTTTGCGAGTCGGAGAAATCGCAGGTAGGCGCCCGCTTCGAGGGCACAGAAGGCACGATCCAGGTTGGCTACGGCGGCCTGTTCACGACGCCCGCGTCGCTCAAGACGTCGGTGATCGGCCCCAAGGAACTCCACCTCTACCACAGCGACGACCACGTTCGCAATTTCCTCGATTGCGTGAAGAGCCGGGCCGAGCCGGCCGCGCCCGTGGAAGTGGGCCACCGCAGCGCTAGCGTCTGCCATCTGGGAAACATCGCCATCCGCCTGGGCAAGAAGCAACCCATGGCCTGGGACCCAGTCCATGAACTATTCACCCATGATGATCAGGCCAACGCCATGCTCGCGCGACCGATGCGTGGGCCGTGGCAATTGTCGGGAGATTAAAAGTTCGGAATGACTTTATGAGATGGCTTGCGCTCGTCGCTGCCGTTTTGCTGATGGCCATCGTGCTGGTCGACGCCTTCGAGGTCGTGCTCCTGCCGCGTCGCATACGGCACGGCCTCCGGCTGGCTCGAATATTCTATCGTACGTCCTGGATGATCGGGCGAACGTCGGGCCGGCTCCTGCCACCGGGGCGATGGCGGACGGGGTACCTCAGCACCTTCGGGCCGTTGTCGCTGTTCGTGCTTGTCGTGCTTTGGGCCACGGGGCTTATTTTCGGCTTTGCCTTGCTGCACTGGTCGATCGGCACGGCATTTTCGGCGAAAGAGTCGGCCTTCGGCACTTATGTCTACTTCAGCGGCACCACGTTCTTTACGCTGGGCTACGGCGACTTGGTTCCGACGGGAACGGCGGGTCGCGCGCTGAGTGTGGCCGAATCTGGCCTCGGTTTCGTCTTCCTGGCCGCGATCGTCAGTTACCTGCCGGTGCTGTACCAGGCGTTTTCGCGGTGCGAGACCACCATCTCGCTGTTGGACGCCCGTGCTGGATCGCCGCCCACTGTCGGCGAGCTCTTGCGGCGATTAGCGGCCGGTCGCAGTCCGACCGGCGTCGGTCCATTTCTCGTGGAGTGGGAACGCTGGGCAGCCGAGCTTCTAGAGACCCGCATTTCGTTCCCGGTCTTGAGCTACTACCGTAGCCAGCATGAGAACCAGTCGTGGATCGGCGCGCTCACCACGATCCTCGACACGTCAGCTCTGCTGCTGGCTGGCGTGGATGGGGCGGACAGCTATCAGGCCCGACTGACCTTTGCCATGGCAAGGCACGCGGCGGTAGACTTGGCCTTGGTCTTTCAGAGGCGGCCGTTGCCGCCGCAGCCTGACCGGCTGAGCGCGGCCGATTTCGCCCGGCTGCGGCGGATGCTCGGCGAAGCGGGCGTCAAGATGCGTGACGGACCGTCGGTGGAGGCTGCCTTAGCGGAGTTGCGCGGGCTTTACGAGCCGTTCGTGAATGCACTGGCCGTGTATTTCCTCTTCACCATGCCGCCCTTCCAGCCGGACAAGCCGCCCGTGGACAACTGGCAGACGAGCGCCTGGACACCGCGCTCGCCCGGGCTCGGAGGCCTGGCCAAAGGCAGCGCGGATGGGCATTTCGATTGAGCGGAGCGTCAAAACCGATCGGTCGTGACGTTCTCTGTGTCCCGCCCGGTGATTGGCCTTCATATGGCGAGCGTTCGGTCTCCCTTCTTGAACGTTACCGTCCATTTGCCTGGCCAGAGATTGGAAATCGTGAATCGCTCGCCAAGGGCCTGATAACTGAGAACTTGCGGATGGGCTTCTTGGTCCGGCTGTCGAGCACGACTAGCGCCACTGGCCGAACGTACTTCCAGGGCAGTTGCAATGCATCAACGGCCTACGGCAAATCCTCGCGATTGACCAGCCAGGGATGTTCCAGGAGTTGCCTGGCGTTGTGGTTGCGGCCCAGGCTCCACTTTCCGTTCCAGGCCATGAAGAAAGTCGTCTTGGGAAAGTGCTTCTGCACGCCGTCGAGGAAGCGGAGGTAGTCGTAATTGCCGGGCGGGTCGCTAGGGCCGTGGGGGCCGAACTCCGTGAAGCCGAACGGCTTGGGCAGCGCCGCTACGGCGTCGTAGCCGCGAATGTGCTGCGGATCGACAAAATCGGTGTAGGCGTCCAGCCCGACGATATCGACGTAGCGATCGCCGGCATAATAGGCGGCCGTCTTCTCGCCGTGGTTGGGCGCGTAGACCCAGAGCAAGTTGTTCAGCCCCTTGGTCTTGGTGAAGTAGTCGAACATGTGCCGCCAAACGGCGATGAACGTATCGGGCTGCTTGCCGCCCCACCAGAACCAGCCGCCGTTCATCTCGTGGAACGGCCGCCAGAGGACCACGACTCCGGCATCCTGGAGTTCCTTCAGTCCGGCGGCAAGCGTGTCGAGCTCCTTCATCCAGCGGTCGTGGGCGGCGTTGCCGGGCGAGAGAATCTGCCGCAAATCCACTCCCTGGTCGCGCAAGCCCCCGCCCCGAGGGTTGGCCGGGTTGTAGAGGTGGGCAGAGATCGTCACCAACCCTCCCTGACGGGCATATTCGATTGCCACGCGGTTCGGCGTTTTGGTTTCCAGGCCGCCCTTGCCGAAGTCGGCGTAATCCAAGCCGATGATCGCCGGCCAGCGACCAGTCTTATCGTGAATCTCCGTGCACGTAGCCAGTTTCGCGTTCGGACCGCAGTCCGTAAACTGCCCGGAGAGCAGCCGCTTGTCGGTCCGCTGGGGGGACTTCTCCAGGTAGTTGAGGATCGCTCGGGCCTTGGCGTCGGCCTGCGGGTTGGCGGGCTCCAAGGCCCGGAGGCTGGCACCGCCGGTAAGAAGCAAGGAAACGAGGCAGGCAAGAAGCGGTTTCATCACGCAAATGTCTGACAGGGTGGATCAGGTTTGTCGGTCCAGCACGGCGGACCGCGTCATCTTGCGGAGCAGCCAGATTTCGCCGCCGTGACAGGCTTCGTCATGCAAACCATGAATAATGGCATAGCGGGCCGTGCGATTGCCGCGCCCTAGCAGTTCCCGCGACAACTGCTCCTCGGTCAGATCTTCGATCACGTCCCGCAGCCGCGCGTGCTGCTTGGTCAATTCCGAAATCACTTGCGCCAACGACGGCCAACGGTAGGATGCGACTTGGGCGGGATTGCTCTGCCAACTGAAAATCTCGAACCAGCCCTCCGGAATGTGCGGCAACTCGCCGATGGCTTCCATGGCCAGCGATTCCACTAGGACGAAACTATGGCCGGCATGCCAAAGTATATGGTTGTGCAACTCGGGTGGCGACCAGTGGGTCTCGTCGTCGGTCACTCCCTGAAGGAGTCGCAAGGTCTTTCCACGCACTTCATCCAAGAGCAAAATGAGCGATTGATCAGACATGACGGGCAGCTAGGTCTAAGGTGTGTTTATCCATCCTTTGGCTTGACCATAGCGGAATTGTTCGCCCCCGTCAAGAGGCCGAAAAGGAGCGTTCCCCAGGGCATTCGTTGCTGCACCGGCCATGATGTATAATACACCCAATCGATCCAGACGAGTCGTTGACCAGGGCTCCGATCATGCATCATCGCAAGCTGTGTATACTCCTCTTGGGGCTTTGGACCGTCGCCGCCACGTGCGCCCCCTCGCGGTCCGCAGAGAAGACGCTTTACAGGAAGGCGTCGCGGTATGCAACACTCGTGGTTACGGAAAATGAGCACGGGTTGCGGACCCTGCGGTTCGGCGACGATCCCGACGCGCAGAGCGTCGTCAAAGTGGGAGACCCCGACCACGTCGAATTCGAGTACGTTCAGGCCATGCCCGTCGCCTTGACGTTGGTGCAGGAGCCGAAGCGAGTGCTCATCGTGGGGCTCGGCGGCGGTTCGCTGCCGGGGTTGCTGCGGCAACACTATCCGCAGATGACGATCGACGTGGTCGATATCGATGCCGACGTGGTGGCCGTGGCGAAGAAGTACTTCGGTTTTCGCGAAGATGCGGCGATGCACGTGTATGTCGAGGACGGCCGCCGTTTTATCGACAAGTGCCAGCGGCCCTACGATATCATCTTCCTCGACGCCTACGGCCCCGAGAACATTCCCTACGATCTGGCCACCAAGGAGTTCCTCCTCGCTGCGCGGCGGGCAGTTGGGCCGCGGGGCGTCGTGGCGGGGAATGTCTGGCGCAAACTAGCAACGCGCTCCACGATGCCATGCTGCGGACCTATCAGGAAGCCTTCGACGATCTCTATGTCATCGACACTCAAACCAGCGAGAACGAGGTCTTCCTCGGACTGCCCCACAAGGAAGCGATCGACTGTGATGAACTTGCCCGGCGGGCGACGCGGTTTTCCCGAGTGCAGAAATTCCGCTTCGACATCGGACAGTACGTGGCCGACGGTTTCCGCCACGCGGACACAAAAGATCCAGGCGTCCGCGTGCTGCTGGACAAGGACAAGCCCCGGAATTAACTACGGCTTTTTGAACAACTTCTGCGCGACTAGATACAGATCGTTCTTCCACACCGGCCATTCGTGACTGCCGGCGTCCAGGTGCCAGACGTGCTTCACCTTCTTCTCGGTGAGGCTTTGATCCAGTCGTTTGGACCCATCCAGGAGGCCGTCGCGATTGCCGCACGAAATCCAGAACAGCTTCAACTTGGCGTTGAGCGTCTCGGCGTCGGGAAAGCCGGCCGTGATGTCGCTTTGGCCGCCGGGCCGGCGGCCAAAGCCGGCGCTGAACGCGGCCAGATAGGCGAACGTGTCGCAATGCTTCGGGCCGATCCGCAGGGTTTGGCCGCCACCCATGGAAAGGCCGGCCAATGCCCGGTGGTTGGCGTCGGGCGCGACGTTGTAGCGCGATTCAACGTAGGGGATGACGTCCGTGAGCAAGTCTTCCTCGAAGCCCGCACCGGCCCTCGGGCGACCGCCGCGGCCGGAAGGGGTGCCGGGTGGGTTCGTAAAGCCGTAGGGCATGACGACGATCATGGGCACGACCTTGCCTTCCGCAAGCAGATTGTCCAAGATGACGTTTGCCGAGCCCTTTTGCACCCAGCCGGTCTCGTCGTCGCCCGATCCGTGAAGCAGGTAGAGCACCGGGTATTTCTTGCCTTCTTTGCTGTATCCCGGCGGCGTATAGACCGTGAATTTGCGATCGAACTTGAGCGACTTCGACGGGTAGGTTTCCGTGGCGACTCTGCCACGCGGCACATCTCGCGCCTGGTCGAATCCCTTGGGGGCGGCCTCGTCCGCTGCGACGGCGAAAAGCGGTGCGACGGCGAATGCAAGCACCAAGATCAAGGAACTGGTTTTCATAGTATCTCCTGTATGGGTTTTTGAGGCTCTCTTGGGACGCCACTGGCGGCAAAGCCGCGTGGGACCAACCCAGCTTGACGAGCCGCTATTCTAGCGAATTCCCGGCCGCAAGTCCAATTTGGGGTTCTCGGATCGCTACCCAGTCGTTTCATCGCGACCAATCCGTTTCGCCGGGCGAAATCCGCTGATGAACGTCGATCCGATCGCAATTCACCTGGGCATTGTCCAGACCGCAACCTAGTATTCTTTGTGGAACGTATTTCGCATGCAAAGCAATGAAGAGGGCTTTCGACCCTCCTCTCCCAGCCCCTTCCCAAGGGCGATGGGAACTTAGAACCGCTACAACCCCTAGAACGCTCATGCTGGTTATTGTCGGATGCGTCGTGGTCGTCGGATGCGTGCTGTCCGGATTCGTCTGGTCGGGCGGCAAGATCCCTGCGCTGATACACCCTGCAGAAATCCTCGTCATCGGCGGCGCCGCCCTCGGGGCCATGTTGGTCATGTCCCCCAAGAAGGTCCTCATTGATCTGGTCAAGGGAATCCTGCAGTGCTTCAAGGGAACGCCGTTCAACCGCGGCGCCTACGAGGAGCTTTTCAAGCTGCTCTACGAATTGTGCCGCCTCGCCCGGCGCGAGGGGCTGATCGCCCTGGAGCAGCACGTGTCGAACGTCAAGGAAAGCGACATTTTCAAGAAGTATCCCCGCATCGCCGGGAACCACCACGTGTGCGAGTTCATCTGCGGGGCCCTCTCGCCGATCATCGAAGGCACGGTGAAGCCCGAACAGTTGCCACAGTTGCTGGAAACCGAGCTGAAGGTAATCGAGGAGGAGCACCATGCCACCGTCACCGCGCTGACGAAGACGGCCGATGCCTTGCCTGGGTTCGGAATCGTGGCGGCCGTGCTGGGAATCGTGATCACGATGCAGGCGATCGACGGACCGGTGGAAGAGATCGGCGAGAAGGTGGGGGCGGCGCTGGTGGGCACGTTCCTGGGGATCCTTGCCTCCTACGGATTCATGAACCCTCTGGCGGGCCGCATGGACACGCTCGGTGCGGCGGAGATGAACTTCTTCCGGACGATCGCTACGGTCATGCAGGGTTTCGTCAACGATCTGCCTCCCAAGGTGGCGTTGGACCATGCGCGGCGGGGCGTGGCCAGCGAGTTCCGCGTGCACCGCGAAGAGTTGGACAAGCTCTTCGCCGAGGTTGAGGCGTCGTAGGCAATTTCGCTTTTGCGAGGTAAGCAATAATGGCAGGACATGGCGGAGGCGCCTGGAAAGTGGCCTACGCGGACTTTGTGACCGCGATGATGGCCTTTTTCATGGTCATGTGGATTACGGCCCAGAACAAGCAGTTGAAGATGGCCGTGGCGCACTACTTCAACGATCCCTTCAATTCGCTCTCCAAGACCAAAGGTCCCGAGGCCGCTGGCTCGATGACCTGTGGCCCGCTGGCGCCGGGCTCGAAGACGATAATGGCCTCGCCCAGGCCCGGCGATCCGGTCGGTCCCAAGCGTCCCAAGAATGCCCCCAAGCCCACGGGACGCAAAGTCGAGGAGACCGGCCCGAAGCTCTGGGCCGGCGAGGGGAACCGCTCCTCGGGCGTGGCCAAGCCGACCTTGTTCGTTCTCAACAACGGCAAGCAGCAAGGGATGGGCTCGGTCGTGCTCTTCGCCGCGAGTTCGACAGAACTTAGCGAGGCCGCCAAAAAGCAACTAAATCAGATGCTTCCTCTGCTGCTGGGGAAGCGGCAGAAAATCGAGCTTCGCGGCCACGCGCTGGAGCAACTCGACGGGGCCGAAAGCGAGCAAAATGTCTGGCAGTTGTCATTCGCCCGTTGTTTGGCGACCATGCGTTACCTTGTGGAAGGGGGAATCGAGGCGGATCGGATCCGTCTCAGTCAGGCCGGATCCAACGAGCCCCACACGATTCGCGAGGGGGCGGAAAGCCGCACGCAAAACTCGTGCGTCGATGTTTTGGTGCTGCCAGAATTGGTCGACGACTATCTCGGATCCCAGGACGAGCGCGCCGCGTTGATCCGCGCACCCTGAATCAAGCTGGTTAATGTGACAATTGGGTCTCGACGGACGCTTCACTCGTTTACACCCGGCGGTGCTCGCTCGACGCTGGCCGTCGGCCTGCATGGCCCGCAAGGCGGGCTGGCATTTGCACCAGTCCCCGGGCCTTCTACCCTGCCCCTCCTGGGTGTCGGGGCAATCGGATTGGCCGGCTTTGCCTGGCGAAGGCGCTCACGCCAAGCTGAAACCAATGCCCGCCTTGGTCAATGTGGTCGTCGTCTCCGTCGGATACTGCCGAACGAAAACCAGGATCAACGCCGGAAAATGATTTTTGTCGGCTTTCGCCGCCTTCGACCAAGAACCCGCCCCAGCCATCGTTTCCTTTGCAACGCATTCGTCCACGGCGAGCGCGGCACGCCGGGCAGCTTGATCGAGCAGCGGGCGTCATCGGCTTGGCAGCCCGTCTTTGGTTGATCAACTTGCCGATTGCCTTAGGTCTTATCAATCCAATCGGCGGCGCCGGAGCCCATGACAGGCCCAGAACACTGGACCTCCCCACCGCCGGTGCTAGTTTCCCGCGAAGCCGAGTCTCTGGGCCTCCGCAAAGTCTGCTTCCGCCCTGCGGAATTCGCCCTTGTGCTTATAGCTCACTCCCCGGTCGTGATACGCCGATGCGTCTTTCGGGTTGAGACGGATGGCCTCTGTAAAGTCCGCGATCGATTTTTCGTCTTCAGCCGCGCGCCGATAGGTGATACCGCGGTTGTAGTAAGCCTCTGCGAGGGTCGGATCGAGGCGGATAGCCTCGTTGCAGTCCGCGATTGCTTTGTCGAAGTCGCCCTTTCTTCCATAGGCGGCACCGCGGTTGCAGAATGCGCGGACGTATTTCGGGTCGAGGTGGATGGCCTCGGTATAATCAGCAATCGCCTCGTCGCAATCGCCCTTAGCAAGCATGTCATTGCCGCGGTTGTAGTATGTTTGGGCAGGATTGGAGGCGGGGTCGAGATGGCTCCAGCCAACTAGCTGCACAAATACGAGGAGCGCCGCCACCGGTATCGTTGCAGCCTTCCACCATCCGCGGGGAACGAAGACTAGAACTACGACTGCCATCGCCGAGATCACGAGCATTATGATCTTGAACCCAAGCAGCCCCGGCAGGTGGTCGGTGCATGTTGAGATAAGGCAGGTATAGGATTGCGAGAATGAGCCATCCAATCGCCACCCATGCGATCCAAGGACGTCGCTTGTCGGCCCCCGGGGACGTGTCAGTGGTTTTGTGAACGGTGGGGCTCTCGTCAGGGTTATCAGTCATGTGACTCATATTGTGGCTTCACGTCAACCCTTCTGGTTCCACACGGGGGGTATAACCGGCAAGCAACTCATCCATCTCTCCAAGCCACTTGGGGAGTGGCAGTTAGCCGTCTGCGTCGTTGGAAACCTTACCGACATAATGGGACTTTCCCCGGATCTTCGTGCACCAATGGCCCATTGCGTTCCGACATATCGGGAAATCAGAGTGGGGCTTGCCAGAACCCGAATTTCGTGTAACCTAAGGAGGGATGGTGACGTGTCCGTAGGGGATTTATGATGGCTAGGTGTCAAAACGGGCGCCACTCGTTTCGACACTGATAATATCGCGATCCTAAGAAACGTCAAGAATGGCTGCAGAAAATGGCGTTTTGCTCCAGTAGCTCAATTGGATAGAGCATCGGTCTACGGAACCGAAGGTTACAGGTTCGAGTCCTGTCTGGAGTATTTTACGTAAGTGTTGGCGAATCTTGGAGTTAAGATACCTGCCGGTGGTCGGCGATGCGGACTATTGATCGTCTCGAAAAGGGTAGTTCTACCCCCTTGGCACGAAAGGCGTCGCGGCCCGTTGCAATGCGATACCACAGTCGAACTGTTTGGAATCCCTACCTACCCGTTAGAGTGGCTATTTCTGAAAGGTCGCACGGATGGCTAGCCCAACGGAAGACAACCAAGTACCCGTGGGCGCGGGCGATTCACCGAAGTCAGCGTAGCGATGGCTGACACCAGCGTGCGCAACGTGCCGCTCGGTGCCCTCTCAGCAGAACGGCTGCGGAACATTCTCCGAATCGGTGGTTGTAAGGAAAAGGCAATTGACTTGGAGGAAGGTTATTTCCAGCCGAACGGCGAGCCTAAGCGACACTTGAACTGGCCCAACATCGCCGCCCTCGCCGTGTGGCTGCTCTCGGTCGACGTGCTGCTGGTCGGCGCGGTGCGGAGCAGGAAAAGGTCGTCAACCTCGCCTGCTCACTGAGGTCGTGGCGTAGGCCACGCCGTCTGGCGACTATCCAAATCTGATAATGGAGCTTTGACACGTGCCAGGGTGCCGGTGGCGTTGCCGAAGGCCGCACATCATTATCGGGGAATCTGTCGCCCGACTTGCTGCACGAACTTCTCGAACGCAGCGATGTCGCTGCCGGCACTACCAATGTCGAGGCCCATCCTGCCAGTTCGCGCACGAAATCGTGCGAAACGAATCCGACGATGGGGGTACGTCAGGGCCGTCAAGATGGCGCCGCAAATCGCAACGCTCAAGGCCACATAGCCCACTGCTTGCAGTGCGATGCCCTGGGCGTAGTAGTAGCAGGCGGCGTATGCCAGGGCGCCGATGGCCAGGACCCAGCCCGCATAACGATGCATGCGGTAGCGGATTGTGATTTCCTGGACTTCCCGCGTGAGCGTATCCAACTTCACAACATGCTCGAACCGGCGATTGGGAAACCAACGGGCCTGAACGACAACCCGATCCTTGTACAACGTGAAATCGCGGCGAACTTCCAGCAGACGTTCCGAATATGTTGCGAGAGGTTGCGTGCTCACGGCTGCTCCTTCCTGGCGGTGTGAGGATCCGTGATCAGTTGACGGAGCAGATCTGCCTGCAATCGCCGTTCCGTGTTTGCGTCGCTGACCCATTGCTGCGGTCACCCAGGCCGCCAGAAAGCGATGCCCGAGAAAACTCCCCTAATTGTTGACATATTTGGCAGGGTATGTCAGAATAGGGGCGTTCAGCTCACGTGGCCGTTGATGGCCATTATCACTCAGCCAGAGGCAGCGCCCCGCAGACCGACACGTTGGCTGGTTTGGCACTAGCGGGCGCCTTCGGACTGCACTTCTGACAATTCGGCTCTGATCGAAGGGCTGCTCCACGCGGCGCGGTGGAGACTCGCGGGCTAGATCCAGGTTTGACGCCCCTTCGGTTTGAATCCGTTGATGTGAAATGTGCGATTACCTCTGCATCGTGTGGAGACGGATAAGACTGGTATGGACTTGAGATTCGTGGGAGACAGATCATGTTCAACAAGACGATGGTGCGAGGTTCGATGGTTGCGGGATTGTGGGTGTGGGGAGGCATGCTGGCTCTGCTGGCTTTGGCAACAACCGATGTTAACGCCCAGGCGCTTTCTACGCTCGGTTCGTTCAACGCCAGCAACGGCGCGCAACCCGAGGGCGGCTTGACTCTAAATGGCAGCACCTTGTTGGGAACAACCGTAAACGGTGGCGCCAACGGATACGGTAGTGTCTTCAGTGTTCCGATGACTGGCGGCAATCCTATGCTTCTGGCCTCGTTCACGGCAAGCACAGGTGAGGATCCGACTGACGATTTGGCACTTAACGGCAACACCCTATATGGAACAACGCAACTGGGCGGCGCGTACGGGGACGGCACAATATTCAGTCTTCCCGTCACCGGCGGTAGTCCAACGGTACTGGCTTCGTTCGTCGGCGGCAACGGGCAGCAGCCCTATGCCGGTCTAACGCCCAGCGGTGGCAGTTTGTATGGAACAACGGTGTATGGCGGCACGAATGACACAGGTACAATCTTTAGCCTCTCTCTGAGCGGCGGCAGTCCGGCGGTACTAGCTACGTTCAGCGGCAGCAATGGTGCTTGCCCGTATGGCGATTTGACACTCAGTAGCAGCACTCTGTTTGGGACGACGAGACAGGGGGGGGCCTATGGGGACGGCACGGTCTTCAGCATTCCGGTGGGCGGTGGTGGTCTCACGGTTTTGGCTTCATTCAATGGCAGCGACGGCGAGAGCCCCAATGGCGGTTTGATTCTCAGCGGGAACTGCCTTTATGGGACGACCATTAAAGGCGGTGTCGACGGCTATGGCACGGTCTTCCGTTTACCTGTGAGTGGCGGTACCCCAACAGTATTGGCCTCGTTCCATCTCAGCGACGGCGAGAACCCGCTTTACGGCCTGACGTTAATCGGCAACAACCTTTATGGGACGACCGAATTAGGCGGTTCGTATTTCCAGGGCACGATCTTCAGTGTGCCCATAAGCGGTGGCGACCCTACGGTGCTGGCCACTTTCGACAGCGGCAATGGCAGCTATCCTGACAGTGGCTTGACGCTTAGCGGCAGCACGCTCTCTGGAATGACGTGGCAAGGCGGTGCCTATAATGACGGTACGGTTTTCTCCCTGACACTCCCCACACCCGAACCCTCCACGCTTGCCCTGCTCGCCGCGGGTGCCTTCGGCCTTGTCGGTTACGGTTGGCGGCGGCGGACAGCGAGAACCGCAAAGCCAGCGGCTTTCGACCAACAAGACGCTCACACCGTCCTTCTCTTCCCTGCGCATTCGTCCACGGCGAACGCGGCACGAAGGGCAGCTTGATCTCGCGGCGGGCGGCGTCGGAGGTAAGGACGTCTGATCGGTAAAGAAGAGCATCCGCATGGTCATCGGACTGCAGGTGCTTTAGCCCAGTCATCTGCCGATGCAGACCTCGACGATTGAGGCTGCCGCCGATCGACACTACCGCGACGGCGGCCAGTTCGTGCTCGGGCGAAATCGAAAACAGGCACGATAGCCTTGTCTAGCCTAAAACCACTTTTAGGAATTAATCGGCACGGTGGATGCCAGGTCTACGCCGCCGCACTGATTCGCTCCGCACGGCGCTGTCCAGCATGCGCACCGCTTGGCCTGGCATGAGAGCCGCTTAGCCCGCGCGGACGCGAGGGGCCAGGAAGGCTTCCCGTTGACTTGCCCTTCCAGCGCGGTTCTGGGGGGCTTCGCTGGCTGTCCGGGGGTGCGTGGCGCTGTACGAGGTGTGGAAGATCATGGCCGCGGCGATGGAGGCCACGCCCGCAGGCTTCAGCGTGCCGCTGAAGCTCGAAGTAACGGTGGGCAGGACATAGGCCGAGAGCAAATAGGCACTGCCTTGGCCGCCTGCCGATCTCGGTAAAGTTTGCCGCGGCGGTTGCCAGAGTACCTGGGACGCAACAGAGGATGTCAAGAAAAACCGGGTCACCTGGCGGCCAATTCCCCCATCACAGAGGCAATCTAGGCTGCCAAGCGATGGGGATAGTACCCCAATTCCTTGCCTGCGGCGGTGTGCCCCTCCGCCGAAGGCAAGCAGTCGCGAAATGCTACCGATCCGATACCTCCAGCGGCCACACCGGGTAACTGTGTCGTTCTCAGTGGAAAATCCTTGACGCTGGCGGCGGCGTCCAAATAATAACAGGAGCTATTGTGTAAAATCCTTTTCGCTGGTTTCATGCACGAACCTACCTGCATCCTCTGTGCCATTGCGCGAGGCGCCCGCATGCGGCCGATCAACTTCTGCCGCTCGTCTACTGCGAAGTGCGGAAGCTGACCACTGCCAAAATGGTCCAGGAAAGACCCGACCAGAACCCTCCAGGCCACGGCTCGCCCACGAGGCGTACATCCGCCTGCTGGATTTCAACGTGGCTCAGTACTGGGATTGGCGACGGCACTTCTTTGCCGCCGCGACCAATCCCAGGATGTGTTTTTCAAACAAAGTGTCGGGGCCACCCAGTTTCGTTTTCCTGCTGAGCTAAGTCTTGGTCAAGCATGAACTTCGGCATTGTGTCCCAAGATTTTTTCGGAAATGGGTGTCACACTTTTCGCGGCCGAGTTGCATTAGTAATAGAGAGACAAACGTATGCAGCTTTCCGAACCAGATACTGAAGGACTCCTGAAGCGTGCCGAAAACGGCGATCGGCTCGTCCGAGATCAGCTTTGGGCGAGGCATCGCGATCGCTTACGCAAGATGGTCGCCGTGCGACTGGATCGGCGACTGGCCACAAGGGTCGATCCTTCGGATGTTGTGCAAGAGGCCATCCTGGAGGCGGATCGGATGTTGCCGGCTTACCTTGAGGAGAGGCCGCTGCCCTTCTATCCCTGGCTGCGCCGCCTGGCCTGGAAACGCCTGATGAGGCTCAACAAAGAACATCTGGACGCCCGGAATCGCACGGTGAATCGCGAAGCCGGTCATATTCCCTTGCTGGCCGACGAATCGGCCTTGAGGCTCGGAGAGCGCTTCCTGGCCACGGGCACCAGCCCGAGCAACCGCGTGGCGCAGCGTGAAATCGCCGAACGGGTGCATGCCGCCCTGGCGGAAATGCTGGAGGGCGACCGCGAAGTTCTCGTGCTGCGGTTTGTCGAGCAACTATCGACCAGCGAGGCCGCCGCCGAGCTGGGTATCACCGAGGCCGCCGTCCGGAAGCGGCAAACGCGGGCTTTGGCTCGCCTGGCTTGCCTGCTTGGCATTACTCCCAAGGAGACAGAACCATGAAGGAACTTGCTTCAACTTGCACGCCGGCAACGGGGCCAGATGCGATGGTTGATGAATTGGTGGATGTATTCGCCCGGAGACTACAATCCGGTGAGCGCGTCGACGTGGAAGAATTCGCCAAAGAGCATCCCGCGGAGGCGGAGCGATTGCTCCTGATTTTGCCCGCGATGCAAGTCTTGACCGGCATGGTTTGCGTTGCCCCGGGCGGCGATCTCGCCGCTCATGATGACCGGGCGGCCGGGGGAACCCTCGGCGATTTCCGCATCCACCGCGAAATCGGCCACGGTGGCATGGGAGTCGTCTACGAAGCGGAGCAAATCTCGCTCGGCCGCCGCGTCGCCTTGAAAGTGCTGCCCTTCGCTTCCACGCTTGATTCCAAGCAGCTTCAGCGATTCAAGAACGAGGCCCAAGCGGCGGCAGGACTGCATCATACGAACATCGTCCCCGTCTATGCCACTGGCTGCGACCGCGGGGTGCATTATTACGCCATGCAGTTCATCGAGGGCCGAACATTGGCCCAACTGATTGCAGAACTCCGCGAGCGCCAGCGCCCGCCAGGAAATTGCCTGCGGAAGGGCCGGCGAAGATCGGTGGCGAGAAGACCCCCAGCGCACTGCCGGTTCGCAAGCGGCCATCCCAACCGGACCGATCGCCGCGATTTCCACCGAAGAATCTCCCCATGGAAGCACCTTCTTTCACTCCATCGCCCGGCTGGGAATCCAAGCTGCCCAGGCGCTGGACTATTCCCACGAGTTGGGAGTGATCCACCGCGACATCAAGCCGGCCAATATGCTGATCGACGGCCGTGGCAATCTCTGGCTCGCCGACTTCGGCCTGGCACATTGCCAAAACCAGGCGGGGCTCACGATGACCGGCGACCTTGTCGGCACGCTCCGCTACATGAGCCCCGAGCAAGCCCTGGCCAAGCGCGTGGTCGTGGATCATCGCACGGACATTTATTCGCTGGGCGCGACGCTTTACGAGCTCTTGACCGGCGAGCCGGTCTTCGGCGGCAACGACCGCCAGGAGCTTTTACGGCAGATCGCTTTCGACGAGCCTAAATCCCTCAAGCGGCATACCAAGGCGATTCCGGCGGAGTTGGAGACTATCGTGCTGAAGGCGCTGGCGAAGAACCCGGCTGACCGCTACGGCACGGCCAAGGAAATGGCGGAGGACTTGGAGCGATTTGTCAAGGACGAGCCGATTCATGCGCGGCGGCCATCGCTGGCGCGGCGGGCACGGGGGTGGTGCCGCAGGCACAGGCCGATGGTCACCGCGATGATCGTGCTTTGGCACGCGGCGGTGCTGGGAGGCGGGGCCTTTCTCTATTGGCAGGATCGCCAGCGCACCGCCACGGCCCAGGCCGTGGAAAACGATTGGACCGAAGCCGAGACCTTCTGGAAGCAAAAGCAATGGCCCAAGGCCCTGCCCGCGTTGGAGCGGGCCAGCGGCCGCCTGGTCGGCAGCGGGTTGACCGCGCTGCAGGCAAGAGTCGATGCCCGCCGCCGCGACGTGGCCATGATCAACAAGCTTGAAAACGCCCGCATGCTAAACGTGACTTACTATCATGATAGCAACGCCCGCGACCGGGGCCCCGTGGACCTGGCCTATCAGTCGGCGTTTGCCGGCTACGGCCTGGATGTTACGGCAATGGACAAAGATGAAATCGTGCAGCGCATTCGGGGCTCAGAGATCCGAGATTACTTGATAGGGGGCTTGGACGCATGGGCGTATACGAAGGACCAAATGCCGCGCGGCAACGGCCAGCCGCTAAGCGACATTGCCCAGATGGCCGATCAAGACCCGTGGCGGATCCGACTGCGGCAGTTGCAGCGCAGGAAAGACCGTGCCGCGTTGGAACGCTTGGCGGAGCTGAGGGAGGCAGCCTCGCAGCCGCCGGACACCGTAGCAAGACTGGCCGAATTGCTGGAAAGTTCGGCGCAGCGCGCGGCGGCGTTACAACTGCGCCGCAAGGCGCAACAACTCAGTCCCGCCGATTATTATCTCAACTACGACTTGGGAATCGCCCTATATGCGGATAAGGCCGGCGAAGCGGTCGGATTCTTTCGGGCGGCGCTCGCGGTCCAGCCGGAAAGTTGCAGTGCCCATTTGGTGCTCGCCAACGCCCTGGAAGTCAGCGGCGACAACAGGGAAGTGGACCAACTCTACCAAAAGGCCATTGACCTCCAGCCCAATTTCGGGAGGGCATACGATATGTTGGGTGAGCACCTGCGGCGGCAACGAAAATGGCCCGAAGCGGAAGCAGCACTCCGCAAGGCCCTCAAAATAAAGCCTGACCAGCATGTGCATGCGACCCTGGGGCAACTGTGGAGTGACATGGGACGTTATGCGCAAGCGGAAGGGGAATTCCGCGAGTACCTTCGACTCGAGCCAGATAGTGTTAATGCCTGCTTTTGCCTTGGGTACGCGCTTTGCCATCAACGCAAGTTCGCCGAGGCGGAAACTGCCTATCGCAAGGTCATTGAACTCAAGAAGGACAGTCCGAAAGCGTACTTTTACCTCGGGCTTGCACTCTGGAACCAGGGAAAGACCGCCGAGGCGGAAGGCGCCTGTCGCAAGGTCATTGAACTCAAGAACGACAGTCCGGAAGCGTACCTCAACCTCGGGACTGCACTCTTGCAGCAGGGCAAGACCGCCGAAGCCATAACTGCCTATCGCAAGGCTGTCGAGCTCAACGCGGACTTTCTGGAACCATACGCCGGGCTCGCGCTGCCCTGCGCAGTCAGGGAAAGATCGACGAGGCAGAATCCGTTTTCCGCAAAGCCATCCAGATCACAACCGGCTCTGCCCTTGCACACTCCAGACTTGCCAAGGTCCTGTCTGGCGAGGGGAAATTCATGCAAGCCACCTCCGAGTTCGCCAAGGTTCTTGTGCTCGATCCCAACAGGCCACGCAGCCCAGGCGACTATCTCCTCGGCTACGGCGCGGCGGTTCAGGCCAGCGACGGCCAGGGTGATGCCGCCAGCCTCGACGCAACGCAGCGCGCGAGCTACCGCAAGCAGGCCCTCGGCTGGCTGCGCGTCGTCTTCCTCGATGCGAAAGCACGGCTCGAATCAAATCCTGCCGAGGAAGCTCCAAAGGTCTTCAGCGACTTGCTTATCTTAAAGCACCTCGATGAACTAAAACCTGTCCGCGACGAGGAGGCCCTTGCCAAGCTCACTGAAAATGAGCGAGAGGAGTGGCGGAGTTTCTGGCACGACGTTGAACGAGTCAGGAAACGATCCGCTCCACGCGGAGTGATTCAGGATTGGCTTTTCTTGTCAGGTCTGATCCCTTACGGGGGGATGGACGGCGCCAGGGCCCTCGCCTTTCAGCCAATTCCCCACGAGGCGCAGCTTCGGCCCAAGGCGGGCGACCGGGTGGAGATCAACGGCCGGACGTTGGCATGGCGGGAGCAGCACACGGCGGAGCCGTTCATCGACTTCGAGGCACTGTGCGGCCCTCCCGCCGAGTACAAGTTGGGCTATGCCGTCGTCTACGTCCACGCCGACGCCGGCCGAGACGACCTGGTGCTCCGCGTGGGCAGCGACGATCAGGCCATCCTTTACCTCAACGGCGAGGAAATCTACCGCCGTACGCAAGGTCGCCCGTATACGCTCGATGAGGACGAGGTTCAGCCACTCCGGCTCCGCAAGGGAACCAATGTTCTGGTGTTCAAGGTGGTGAACGAAACCGGTCCTGGTCCGCTCGGCAGCCTGCACCTGGTAACCAATGACGGTGCCGCGGCTGAGGGAATTGAGTATCGTCTGACGCCCTGATCGCATAGTTCTAAGAAGCAAACAGGGCCGGTGAGTCCTAGCGGCCAAGCAAAGCACTCACCGGCCCGGCATCTCCCGGCGGCACGGTCCGCGCCGGAAGCGATGTCTTTTTATTGTACCGCGGACCAGGAATTGGAGCAATTCATGAAATTTATTCTGTCCGCGATCACACGCTATTTCCGCGACCAGCAGCTTGCCAATGGCAGCGCGCGCGCCGGCCATCGTAAGGCACAGGCGCAAGCAGCTTCGCCTGGAAAAACTGGAAGACCGCATGTTGATGACGGCGGTGGCGGTGCCCAGCGGCATTGTCAGTTGGTGGACCGCCAACAACACCGCGGCCGACGCGATGGGGCTGAACAATGCCACCCTGACCGGCGTGAGATACGCCGCCGGCGAGGTCGGCAATGCGTTCAGCTTCGACGGGCTCGACGACTGGGCAGCGCTTGGCAATCCCAGCAGTCTGGCGTTGACCGCTTCGCTCACCATCGAAGGCTGGATCAAGGTCAATGGGCTCCCCACAAATTACAACTTCGGCTCCATCATGTTCCGCGGGGACGACCGCGGCGGCTTAGACCCGTACCAGCTCGTGATTCTGCCAAACGGAGACTTGAAATTCGGAATCTGCTCGACGACCAGCAGTGCCAGTGTGGAGGCTCCCATCCCAATGGGGCAGTTCGTTCACGTGGCGGCCACGCTGGACGATGGAACCGGGGCGATGACGCTCTACGAGAATGGGGCGGTCGTCGCGCAGACTACGACCACCGTTCGGCCGTTCGGCGCCTTGGATCCGACGCAGCAGCCCGGTGTCGGCATCGGTAACTCGAACGCCCTCTCAAACTATGACATCCCGTTCAACGGCCTAATCGACGAGCTATCGGTTTATAACCGATCGCTGACGGCCAGCGAGGTGTGGGGTATTTACAAGGCCGGCAGCAGCGGCAAGGTCATCAGCCCCATCACCGTCGATGATCCCTCGGTCGTCAATGGGTCGGGCGGCGCGACCACGCCCGTGACCTTCACGATCACGCGCACCGGCAGCCTGAGCGGCGCGCTGACGGTGAACTGGACCACGGCCGACGACACGGCCAAAGCCGGCACGAATTACGTCGCCGCATCCGGGACGGTAACATTCGCGGACGGTCAGGCCACCCAGACGGTCCAGGTGACGACCCTCAACGATTCCACCCCGGAGCCGAACGAGGACTTTGAGTTGGTTGCCACGCCGGCCGGCGGCACGTCCATCATGGGCCTGGCCACGATTATCACGGACAATACTTCGATTTCGGTCAGTAATGCCTCCGCCATCGAGGGAAGCAACACTTTGAATCTCCTCGATCACTTTGTTTCCCCCGGCAGTGGCGGCCTTTCCAGGGCGAGGGGTTCTGTTTTCGGTCCGGATGGCAACCTGTACGTTACCAGCGCCGACACGAACGCGGTCCTGCGCTATGATCCTAGCGGGGAGTTTATCAACGCATTTGTCCCGTCAGGCAGCGGCGGCCTGAACAGCCCTGTCGATGTGGCGTTCGGTCCCGATGACAACCTTTACGTCTCCAGCTACGGTAACAACGAGGTGCTAAGCTACGACGGATCTTCAGGGGCCTTCCTCGGCGTCGTTGCCAGCGGACTGTCGTCACCCGAAGGCATAACATTTGGGCCCGACGGGAGCCTATACATTGCGAACCTGGGCACGAACGAGGTGCTGCGCTACAACAACTCCGGCCTCAGCCCGTTCGTGACCGCCGGTAGCGGAGGCTTGAACCAGCCTAGGGGAATAGCTTTCGGTCCGGATGGCAACCTCTACGTCACCAGTGAGGGCACTGGCCAGATTCTGCGCTACGATGGGCAGACCGGAGCATTTCTCGACACATTCGTCACAGCCGCCTCGACGCCAGGCCCGTTTTGGCTGAAATTTGGGACCGACGGCTACCTATATACAACGGCCCGGACCACGGTCTCCGGAAGCAACGTGAGCATCCTCCGTTTCAGCGCTGCAACCGGGTCGTTTGTCGATAGTTTCGCTCTGGGGCGCGACGGCTGGTCCTTCAACCTCGGGCCCGGAAACATCATCTATGACTCGTCCGATAGCGACAACAACGACGGAGGCTTCGTGGATCGCATCGGTCCACCGTCAATCGCCGCGTTCACCGTCAGCCTGGCCTGGCCCAGTGCGGGAACGACCACGCTTTCCTACTCAACGGCGGACGGCACGGGACTGGCCGGCAGGGACTACACCGCCACCTCCGGGACGCTCACCTTCGCCCCGGGCGAGACCTCCAAGGGGATCCTCGTGCCGACCCTGGACGACGGTCATGCCGACCCAACAAAGTACTTCACGATCAACCTGTCCAACCCGGTCGGCGGCGGCATCACGAGCAGCCGGGGGATCGGCACGATCTTGGACGACGCTCAATTCTACGTCGTTGATGGCAGCTCGAGCGATAGCACGTACCAGTACGCTACCACCGGCGCCGCACTGGGGAGCAATGCACTGGGCAGCGGCGACACCGCGCCGCGCGGCGTGGCGACCACCGCCGCCGGCACGACCGAGTGGGTCGTGGACGCCAACAAGAATGTCTACGTCTATAGCTCGGGCGGGACCCTTCTCGGTTCCTGGTCCGCGGGCGGCCTGAGTTCTTCTGCCCAACTCACTGGCATCGCCACCAACGGCACGGATATCTGGCTCGTGGACAGCTACACCGGCAAGGTGTACAAGTACTCAGGCGCCGCCGGTCGCCTTTCGGGCAGCCAGAGCGCGGCCGGCAGTTTCAGCCTTGCCAGCGGCAGAAACGGCGACACCAATCCCCAGGATATCGTCACGGACGGCACGTCGTTCTGGGTCGTCGACGGCACAGCGCTGAAAGTCTTCAAGTACGCGCTCACCGGCTCCTTGCTGGGGAGCTGGGGCATCGATCCGGCGAACAGGAATCCGACCGGGATCACGATCAATCCGAGCAACGCCAGCGACATCTGGATCGCGGATAACGGTACGGACAAGGTTTACCAGTACATCGGCGCGGCCAGCCGCACCTCCGGCAGCCAGAACGCCGGCGCGACCTTCGCCCTGGCCAGCGGCAACACCAACCCGCAGGGCATCGCCGACCCGCCCGTCGCCGCCAGCCGGTCGGCATCGCCGCAGACTGCCGCCGCGGCGGCGGTGAAAATCACGGACGCCGCTCTGCAACGGCTGGCCCCGGCCGTGGCGTACCTGGATTACGAAGCGCAGTTGCCGTCTTGGCAGTCCAGCAATACGCCGGTGTCCGTGCAGGCGATCGATCGGGCTTTGATGGAGTATTGGGCCTAAAACCACTTTTAGGAATTAATCGGCACGGTGGATGCCAGGTCTACGCCGCCGCACTGATTCGCTCCGCACGGCGCTGTCCAGCATGCGCGCCGCTTGGCCTGGCATGAGAGCCGCTTAGCCCGCGCGGACGCGAGGGGCCAGGAAGGCTTCCCGTTGACTTGCCCTTCCAGCGCGGTTCTGGGGGGCTTCGCGGGCTGTCCGGGGGTGCGTGGCGCTGTACGAGGTGTGGAAGATCATGGCCGCGGCGATGGAGGCCACGCCCGCAGGCTTCAGCGTGCCGCTGAAGCTCGAAGTAACGGTGGGCAGGACATAGGCCGAGAGCAAATAGGCACTGCCTTGGCCGCCTGCCGATCTCGGTAAAGTTTGCCGCGGCGGTTGCCAGAGTACCTGGGACGCAACAGAGGATGTCAAGAAAAACCGGGTCACCTGGCGGCCAATTCCCCATCACAGAGGCGATCTAGGCTGCCAAGCGATGGGGATAGTACCCCAATTCCTTGCCTGCGGCGGTGTGCCCCATCGCCGCAGACAAACGCAAACTTCCAACTTGCGTCGGCGTGCGCCGCCGACGCAGGTTGCACTGGAGCAAGGCCCGCATAGCCAAAACGGTCATGCCACGACATCATAACGATGACACTCCGAATTTGTCGTGTCTGCTCTTTGGCGCGGAGAATCGATGTGACCGACGTGCGAAAGCGGGCTGGCGTCGTTCCCAGAAAAGGGTCCTTTGATGGGAAGTGTTGGAAAAGGTGCGGCCTCTTGGGAAAATCCGCAGCCAAACCCTGTTCTATCGTGATTCCACTGTTAGTGCCGCTTGCGGTACATCGCCAACAGTGCCGCCCCGGCGATCAACAGGGCCAACGTCCCCGGTTCCGGCACGGCAGCAGTCGCCGAGTTCATAACCGGTGAGCCAGCTTCCGAAGGATCGAAGATCAACGTCGCGCCTGCGCCAACGGTTAAGCTCGACCCGTCGGGAAGCGAATCGGCCGTCGCAATTTCGAGCGTTCCAGCCTCGACATTCGTTCCATTGGAATAGCTGTTGTCGCCACTGAGGATCAGGAATCCCGCGCCGTTCTTGGTGAGCGGTCCAGCACCGGTGAGATCTCCGGAAAGGCTCAACCTGTCGGTCAGGTTGGGCGTCGTGATCGTGGCGTCGGCCAGCGTCGCGGCCACGGCCGATTGCCCCGCTCCGGTGATGCTGCCGCTGGAAACCGCGAGTGCCGGCATCAAGGGGCTGGCGCTGGAAGCGATGGCCAGCGGCGCCGCCTTGATTGACGTTGATCGGCCCAAACGCACCCGAACCGCTTACGGTCGCCCCATAATAGACGTTCGTCGTTCCGGTAACCGTGCCATCGTTGACGAGCAAGCTGTCTTGCAGATTCAAGGCCACGCCTTCGTTCTGGCTGTCGGCGTCGAGCACCCCCCCGGAGTTGATGTAGATCCGTCCGCCGCCATAACTCGTCAGATCGCTCAAGTGGTTGTTCAGCGCACCACCATTGTTAATCGTGATCAGACCCGCACTGATCCACTCGCTTACGTCCGCGGTACCATTGACGGAAAGGCTGCTACCGCCATCGTTAATACCGCCAGCGATCGTAAGATAGCCGTCATTGGTCACCTGTCCGCGATTGGTCACGTTGGTGAACGTGTCCGTGCCAGCCTGCTGCACGACCGTGGCGGGATTGATGGTCGTGTTGTTTAGTGTGCTGCCGAACCCCGACGGCAGAGTGTGCATACCCGGGCCGCGCATATAGCCGCCATTGATCGTGGCGTTCTGATACTGCACATTTCCGCCCGCCAAGGCCGTGATCGACCGCGTAGTCAAGTTGATCGTCGCCGCGTTGAAGAGCAGCGTTCCGCCATTATTGGCGGCAAAGGACGAGGAGGATGGAATGTCTGAGGATAGCGAGAGGATTCCTCCGCTAACGGCCGTCGGGCCGGTGTAAGCGTAGGAACCCGCCAGCGTCAACACCCCCGCCCCGGCCTTGTTAAGTCCTCCCGGCCCCGACAAGGCGTTGGTAAGGGTCAAGGTGTTGCCGGCGGTATCAAGAGTGCCATTGCTTCCAATGATGCTAAGCGCGATGGGCAAGCTGGTCGTAAACCCGGCGCCCATCTGGAGTGTTCCGCCGCCGAAATTGAATGGCGCAGCACCGGAGCCCTCAACCAATCCGGCCGCCCCGGAGAGAATCAGCAAGCCGCCATTGAGATTGTAGGTTCCCGTAGTAAAGGCCGATTGGGCAAGAACCAGCCTGCCGGATACCGCGTTGGTTCCGCCTGTCTGCGTGAAGCTGCCGACGGAGAAGCTGCCCCCCTGGCCGATCCATTCCGTTCCCGTCACGGTGAGCAGGCCACCGCTGAGAGAATACGATCCAACGCCGCTAAATCCCATTTGGCCGTTCACGCCGAGGGCAAGGCTTGCCGCGGAATGCGTTCCGCCCGTCTGCGTGAAGCTGCCGACTGACGTGGGAGGAGAAGCCGCGATTCCACCGCCCTGGCCGATCAACTCAGATCCTGTCACCGTGAGCAGGCCGCCGTCAAGGGTATATGATCCATTTCCTGAAGATGATAATTGGCCTTCGCCCCCAATGACCAGGCTTGTAACCGAATGGGTTCCATCCGTCTGCTTGAAGCGGCCGGCCGCCTGGAGAGAAGGAAAAGAGCCGTCTCCGCCCTGGCCGATCGACTCGGTCCCCGCCACGTTGAGCAGGCCGCCCCCAAGGGAATACGTTCCCAGGGATCCAAATGCCACAATCCCAATGGCAAGGCTTGCCACGGATTGGGTCCCGCCCGCCTGAACCAGACTCGCCGAGCGACCAATGCCCACGGATTCGTTCGTTGTCGACAACTGTCCGCCAAGAATCTGGAGGGTGCCCCCGTTGACGAGTGTGCTGCCGCTGTAGGAGTTCATGCCCGTAACCGTGAGCATCCCGGCGCCAATTTTCGTCAGGCTGCCGATGCCGCTGAGGCCGCCGGAGAAGGTCGTGCTGGCGTTATTACCGCCCACGCTGAGGGTCACGGCAGCCGCGGCACTGTTGTTCAGCGCCAGGTTGCCGGAACCTTGCAAGCCGCCAAAGCCGGCATCGTCAGCGTGCCGAAACTGAGCGTCCCGGCGCCGCTCGTATCAAATGTACTACCGGAGAGCGCGCCTGGGTTGGCCAAGAGCAATTCGCCTCCGCCCACGCTCGCGATCCCGGAAAACGTGTTGGCGCCTGCGAGCGTCAGGATGCCGCCGTCGGTCTTGAAGAGATTGCCTGGACCGCTGATCACCCCGTCGATCTCAAACGTAAAACCGTTGTACGCGCGGAAGACGCCGTTGCCGCCGGCGGTGGTGAGCTGAATCGACCGGCTGGCAGGAAGCGTCAGGTTGACAGTTGCCACGAGACCGCTGCTGCTGCCGCTGCCGGCGTTGAGCAGGATCACGTTGGTCGGGTTGCCAAAGGCGGCATCGGCGCTCGGGTTGACCAGCCCCGAGTTGATGATCACCGTCCCCGTGAATCCGCCGCTGTTGCCCAAGAGAAAGTTCGACGGATCGCCGCCGCCGTTGGCGCTGGTATCGCCGTTCACGTTGAGAATCACGCTGCCGGCGCCGGTAATCGCCTGGGTGAAGCCCAGGTTGCCGGAGGTTGTGTTGAAGGCTAGGTCGGCGTTGTTGGAAATCGCGATATTGCCGTTGTGGCTGATCGCGTTGCCGGAGAGCACCAGCGTGCCGCCGCTGACCGTCGTAGTGCCGGTGTACGTGTTGTTTCCAGACAACGTCTGGATACCTGCGCCCGACTTGACGAAATTCCCTGGGGCGGCGCCATCGGCCAGCACTCCGGCAAATGTGCCGCTTCCGCCGTTGACGCCGAACGTGAAGTTCGCGTAACCGTCCCCAGGAAAGCCCGATGAAACCGTTCCCGAGCCGGTGAGCGCGTCGACCACGACATTTGCCTCGACGCTTTTAAATGTTGCCCCGGCTGCGACATTCAGGCTGGACAGGTTGTTGGTCCAAACTTCATTCGCGCTAGAACCTCCGACGAACGTGCCGCTTTCGACGTCGATCAAAGAGCCTGATTGCAATGCGAAAGTGGCCGAGGGGAATCCCCAGATAACCGTGCCCGAGCCCGTTTTGCGAAGCGTTCCCGAACCGTCGAACGTGGTGTTCGCGCCATTGCTGATGGCCCCGTTCAGTTCCAATAGTGCGCCCGAGGCGATCGTAAATTTCGGGGAGTTCGTGGTGTTCTGGAGCGTGAGCGTGCCGCTGTTCACCAACGTGCTGCCCGTGTAGGTATTGGCTGCGCCGAGCGTCAGCACTCCGCTGTCCCCTAGCGTGAGATCGGTGGTGCCCGTGAGAACCGAATTGACCGTTGCGCTGCCGCCGGAAACGACATTGATCGACCCACCGCCGGTAAGATTGATGCTGCCGCCGCTGAGTAAATAGCCGCTCGTGTCGAAATTCAGTGAGTTCACCGATGCGATGTTTCCCGCAACGGTCACACTACCCGCCGTACCCTGGAAGTGAGCGTCCGAGCCACCTTGCCAGGGCCAGGTGTACGAGCCGGTACTAGACGTCGCCCAGTTGGCCGTCGTGCCATTGTCCCAGGTCGTATTCGGGCCCGTGAAGTACAAGGAGCCGGCTGTGGCGATGTGAGCAAAGTCGAGGGCAATCAATGCAAAGACGAAGAACGCCTTGATGATTAGAGTTGAGCGGTCCATTTTAATCCCGAGTTTCTAGGTACGTTGAATGGAATTCCATTTCGACCTGGCGATTCGGCAAAGCCGGCCGTTCAACTTATATCACTCATCCGCAACTTGATAGGAAGAGGGGACTATTACCCGTTCATTGTTCACAGCTCCCTGGGATGCAGACAACCCCGCCGACTGACATATGCCATGTGATTATTAATGAACCTCGATCCGAACAGTACCTCGGCAAGGGATTCCACGATATGTGTTTATACTCAATCCGTAATCTGCCGCGGATTATACGCAATGGGACTCGTATTCGGAAAATCGTTCCTTTCTCGACGCCGCGCGGATAATCGCACCCCGCCGCAGAATCCCAGACAAATCGAGTCCGAATCGCAATCTCGGAATTCAAAGGGCCGCCTCGCCGCAAAACTTGAGGTTTCCAGCAACGAACGCACAGATACAGGATGAGGGGATGGCAATTGCTACCACGCCCTGATGCACATTAGCGTTCTCAACTCGCCATGCCGACCTCGGGGAACGTGCCATCCGAGTTATTTCGCGACCGCTTTCCTGCGGCGGTGGGGCACGGCGACGCGGGCGCAATCGCCGTTAGAGGGCTAGCAGAATCCTGCGATTCAAATCGCCTTCTGGTCAAGAAAAACCAGATGTTTTCCGAATTTCTTTCGTTCGCCGTCCCTTTTCGACGCGGAGGAGGGGGTGACGAGGGGGTGACCGACGCAGGCAAGTCGGACGGCCGTCGTTCCGCGAAACTGGAAAACGGTTGACTTTACGGGACGGTCAGGCTAGCACAAGCCGGCTCACGCTAGTTACAAACCTGTTACGCCCTAGCCAAGGACTTCCGGCTAGAATCACGAGTGTTGGCGTTCGAGTCCACCACTTACAACTCCTTTCGGAGGTTCCATCATGATTTCGCGAGTTCACCTACAGCAAGTTCTCTTATCCCTTTCCAGGAAAGCGGCCCTCCTCACGCTAGGCGGTGCGGTGTTGGTAGGCTGCTCGGCCCAAGTCCAGGCCGATCCACCCGGGCAGGAGAAGCCCAAGACGCCCGCGCAGGTCATCGCCGGAAAGTTCGAGGGGGAAGCAACGGTCGAGTTCACGGTCGCGAAATGCGGCCGGGTGCTGACTGGCCGAAGCACGCTCGCCGATGAGTGTGAGATGCTTCAACTGGATCCGAAAGAGGAGAAGTTCTTCCTCTACCTGACGCACGAGACCGCCACCCGGCTGAAGCAGCTCGGGATCGACGATCCTGCCTCGCATTTGGTGGGTAAACTCGTCCGCGTAACGGGTTCAGTGCGGAAGGGTAGTGACGGTATGCCGTGGTTCGAGATCACCGTTCGCAAGCTCGATCAGATTGCGGTGATCCGCAAGCCGTAGTGCCGGGCTTGAAGATGAATTCGGCTCTCAACATGAAGGCTCAGCGCCGGTCGACTGGTCTTACGGACGACGTATCCGCTCCTCCCGCGCCGGACGGGGAGCTGTCCAGGGCGGTGGATGAGGAACTGGATCGGCTCCCGCACCGGATGCGGGCGGCGTTCGTGCTGTGCTGTCTGAAGAGGATGGCCGGTTACGCCTTGGCTGAAAAGGCAGGCGAGCGCGTCAAATCGCTTCCCGGTCAATAAAAACCGACGGTTTCCAGACTTTTCGACGCCGACGGTGTCGCTTGGCGCGGAGGATGGGGGTGACCGCCGCAGGTTAGCGGGCTGATGTCGTTCCGAGAAATCGGCGCATTCTTCGGTGAAGCGCACGCAAAAATGCCCCGCCGCAATGGCCCGGCAGGGCTTCTGGAGGATTCAGGTTCCGACGGAAGTTCGGCGTCGGCGGCGCAGGCGAGCGTTACTTCGAACGGATGAACCGGCTTTATGAGCAGGGTGCGGATAAAGTCCGCATTGGGGATTACATCCGACGCTGGCGGCAGTAGGCGCGGAGCGGGCTGGGCGCCTATGAGATAGCCGTCGTCACGCCTTCGCCCCACGCCACCGCCGATAAACTATGCCATGTCCCAGCAGTGCCGCGCCCAAGAGCGTAAGGGTTGCGGGCTCGGGGACGGTTGCTGCCGTGGCGATGACCCAAGGCTCCGTGCCGGATAGGCTTATTGAAGGTGGGCCGCTGGTGGTCTGGCTATCCCGAAACTCGAATGCGGTGTTACTATCATCACCTGCATAAAAAATGTCATCATAAAGAACAGAGTTATAAAATCGAGCATAGGAGAGTGCTGGCTGGATATCCTGGGGGAGGAAAATCGTAGAGGACACCAGGTCGAACGCATTGGTGCCGGCGGCTTGAGGTCGTGGTAGCGTGAGGGCGGTAGCGGAAGCATCCAAGTTCTTTATTAAGTAGATGTCGGTCGATGAAAATGAAAAGGAACCGTAGACTGGGTTTGTGATGGTGCAAGTACCTCCGATTATGTCAGATGCCATTAGCGGCCCGTTAGTGCCATCCGTAATAATAGTGCCTGAGATTGTGTCGGTACCGGATGTCACTAGGTCTGCCTCAAGAGCGGGGTAGTCAATGAGGTCGTAAGTGAGGGTGCCCGCCAAGACGTTGGAAACGAATGCCTGCGATGCAACCGCCATCCAAAATAATAACGAAGCCTTCTTGAACATGTCGTGACTCCCCGTACCGGTTAATTCCTGTCCTTCGACTCCAATTCAAAACAGATTGGAGCCCGCTTTGCGGTAGAAGAACCCGCACGTTCGCATGGCTCGCCGCCACTCTGGAGGTGATTCTACCGAGGTATGGAGTTCTTGGCAAACATTTTGTCAGGTTATCCAGGAAAAAGTCTCGGCGAGCATATTCGCACCCGTCGGCAAGTTCGGGTCGCGGTAGATTTCAATCGAAGCCAGATCAGGCCGCTCGATACGGCCTCTGAGATGATTCCCGTTGTTCGTTTCTTGACGTCTGGCCGGTCCTACGCCCGCGACTGATTTCCCAGCCAAACCTATCCGCGATCGGCACCTCGTAATTCAAAGTGTTGGATCGCCCCAAAAACCCGAGGTCTCGGGAAAGAAGACGAATGCACTTTCGGTGGGTAAGCAATAGCCACCTCGGCCTGATGCACAGCGGCGTCTTCAACGCGCCATGCCAACCTCAGGCGCGTCCAATCTGATACATTTCGAGACTGCTTGCCTGCGGAGAGACAGCACCCACATAGCCGCAAGCGATGCACTGGATGGCTGCAACTTCAGACGGAAGAGTCAAATTGCCTGCCGGTCAAGAAAAACCGCGAGTTCTCGGACTTTTTTCGGTGGCCCGCCAGTTCGACGCGGCGGAGGGGGTGTCCGCCGCAGGCAACGAAGGGGGAGCGATGGCCACTTTCCGCCGACAAGATGGTCGCATCTCGGAGCGTTTTGCAGCCCGTACAGCTTGACGAGAAAGCCAAGCAACCAATCAAGAAAGAGGCCGTCTGCCGCCAGTCCGGACGGCCGACAGATCGTCTCGGGCAATAACGACGGTACGGTGAACGTGATCGACGCGACCCCCGGCCAGAAAACGCTCACGCTCAAAGGTCACTCGGGGCCAGTTTTTGGCGTGGCCTTCAGCCCAGACGGCAAGAGGATCGTGTCGGGCAGTCGCGACAACGCCGTGAAGGTCTGGGACGCGGCCGCTGGGCAGGAAACGCTCACGCTCAGAGGACACAGAGATCAGGTTAATTGCGTGGCCTTCAGCCTGGACGGTCGGCGGATCGTCTCCGGCAGTGGGGACGGCATGCTGAAGGTCTGGGACGCGGCTACGGGTCAGGAAATGCTCACGCTCAAGGGGCACACATCTGGAGTTCGTAGTGTGGCTTTCAGCCCGGACGGCCGGCGGATCATCTCGGGCAGTACCGACAGCACGTGCAAGATCTGGGACGCGGCGAGCGGCCAGGAAATGCTCACGCTCAAAGGATACAGTCACTACGTTTTTAGCGTGGCCTTCAGCCCGGACGGCCGGCGGATCGTCTCGGGCAGTTCGAACTCGACGCTGAAGGTTTGGGACGCCGGTGCGGCACAGGAAACGCCTGAACAGGACACGACGGGACATAACTGATATTGCAGCGGAATGCGGACTCCGAGTGAACATCTCAAACTGTGAAGGCCTTATCATGAAACTTCGCGTCTTTATCGTCTTCGCTTTCCTTTCGCTTGCGTCTTCGCCCGCCTTCACCGCCGATTGGCGCATGTTGGGCGGCACGCCGCAGCGCAATATGGCCAACACTGTGGAAAAGAACATCCCGGACACCTGGGATGTCAACACGGGCAAGAACATCAAGTGGGTCGCCCAGCTCGGTTCACAATCGTTCGGCAATCCCGTGATCGCCGGCGGCAAGTTTTTTGTCGGCACGAATAACGCCTGCGAACGCCAGCCAGCGGTCAAGGGCGACAAGGGCGTCGTGATGTGCTTTCGCGAGGCCGAATGGAAAGTTCCTCTGGCAGAACGTCCACGACAAGTTGCCCTCGGGCCGCGTAAACGATTGGCCCATGCAGGGGGTCTGCTCTTCATGCAACGTCGACGGAAACCGCGTCTACTACGTCAGCAACCGCTGCGAGTTGGTCTGCGCGACGTCCGCGGGGCCAACGACGGCAGCGGCGCCGGCAAGTTCATCTGGAAACTCGACATGATGAAGGAACTGGGTGTCTTTCCCCACAACATGTCGGCCAGTTCGCCCAATATTGACGGCAACCTCGTCTTCGCTCTTACCAGCAACGGCGTCGATGAAAGCCATATTGTCATCCCCGCGCCCGATGCCCCCAGCTTCATCGCCGTGAACAAAATGACGGGCAAAGTCGTTTGGGAAAAGGTCGGCCCGGGGAAAAAGATCCTTCACAGTCAGTGGTCCAGCCCGACGATCGGCGTGATGGGCGGCGTGAAACAGGTTGTCTTTCCCGGGGGCGACGGGCGGCTGTATGCCTACAGGCCGGAAACGGGCGAGGAACTCTGGACATTCCAGTGCAATCCCGAAGGCACGGTGTACAAGCTTGGCGGCCTCGGCACGCGGAACGAGTTGATCGCCCCGGCAGTGATCTTTAAGGACCGGGTGTACATTGCCATGGGCCAGGACCCCGAGCATGGCGAGGGCCCTGGCCACATGTATGCCATCGACGGCACCAAGCGGGGCGACATCAGCAAGACCGGCACTATTTGGCGAAACGACGAGGTGAACCGTGGCCTGGCGATTGTATCGATCTACGATGGCGTCCTTTACCACTGCGATCTCTCGGGATTCCTCCGTGCCATCGATCCCGAGACTGGAAAGGAGTTCTGGAAGCACGACATGGATTCGCAGGTGTGGAGTTCACCCTATTACGTCGATGGCAAAGTGTTCATGGGCGACCAGGACGGCCATTTGGTCGTCTTCAAAGCCGGCAAGGAGAAGAAGATTATATCCACGATGGACATGGGCGAGGCCATCTATACGACGCCCGCGGCGGCCAATGGCGTGCTATACATCAGCACGCGGGACAAGCTCTACGCCATTAAGCAAGGCGCGTCGTGCGACGTGAAGAAGGCGAACTGATGACGGTCAATCGCAAAGGGACCTAAAGAACATTAAGGGTTCGAATCCCTGGGGGCTGCGCAGACAACTAAGCGAACAGGGGTGACTCATAAGTCAAGAATAAAACGCTGCCAAACGTATCGCCCTTGGCATCTGACCGACTCCGCAGATTCCCTTTGTAGTGCCGCCGCGCACTGTGTCAAGAATCGTTGGTTTTCCGGCACCAAGCCCATGATTCCCGGTCTTGCTTGATTTCGCCGAAAGTGCGAGTCCCAAATTGCCATCTCGGAAATCAAAGTAACCCATGAGATACGAGGTTTCCGACACTGGCTTGCTGCATTGGGGGGGTAGCTCGCTTGCGTGCGTCGGCCAGACACACGTGTGCCCCACCGCCGCGGGCAAGCGGTCGTGAAATGCTTCTGACTTGATATGGCCAGCCGTCAGACCCTGAATGGCCATCGACACCGGCCTACCTGACCTCCGCGGCCAGCGGCTGTTTGGAAGACGCATTCTCTCACCCCACCCAGGCCGGTCTGAGCCAAGGCCGGCACGGTGCGGTTTACCCCCCCGGCACCTCGCGTTTCCCAAGCTTCGATCTGCCGCGGCAGCCGGTTTGTTGTCAAGCAGCGCACCTGCGCTCTACACTCACCGCCTACAGCAAATCCTGCCCTACTGGCCACGGTGCTTTGCTTGTGGATCGACCGGGAGTTATAGTAACAAAACCTACCTGACATGCCCACTACGGCGCTTTTCCCCGCGGGGAAAAGCCCGTCAATCCACCCACCACTTCAAAGAGGACTCCGTGAAGGTCGAGATGAACCATGTGTACCGTCGCGCACCGCTGGCGGTAATGGCCCGGTTAACGGGAGTAGGGACGACAACCATGATGAAATCCACGATGCTGGGCACGACCCTGCTCGCGCTGCTCCTGCAAACTGCTTCTGCCCAATACGAGGGATGGAAGCATTCGGGCTCGCTTTACATTCTGACCACGCCCGAGGGGGCCAATCTTCCCGCCGCGGCGTCGGAGGAGAACTTTCCCCTGCTGGTGAGGCTGAACCGGGGCAATTTTGATTTCGCCCAGGCAAGTGCCCAAGGCGAAGATATCCGCTTCTCAGGCGTCGGCAAGCCGCTGGCCTACCAGATCGAGGAGTGGAACCCGGCAGCCGCGGGGCACCCGCGCAGCGGGTCGGCCAGCATCTGGGTCCGCATTCCGTTGATAAGAGGAAATGCCCGCCAGGAAATCAAGATGCACTGGGGCAAGCCCGGGGCCGCCTCGGAATCCAACGGTTCGGCCATATTCAACGAGTCCAACGGTTATGTGACCGTCATGCACATGGGCGATCCGGTCGATCCGGCGAAAGACGATGCGGGCACGCTCAAGCCCAAGAATGTCGGCGCCACGGCCTGCCGTGCTATCGTCGGCAACGGTCTCCATTTCGACGGAAAAAGCGGAATCGAGTGCGGGCAGAATCCCGCGAAGTTTCCTCGTGGTTCCCAACCGCATTCGACCGAGGCCTGGATCAGGCCGCTGGGCGGGAACCACCGCATGATCATGTGGGGATACGGCATGGACCAACATGGACCGATCCAACTCATGTATTCGCATCCGCCCTTTCACTTCTTCACCGATTGCTGGTACTCCGAAGCATCAGTTCAGGGCAAGAGTACGGTCGCGATGGGGCAATGGTATCACGTCGTGCATACGTATCGGAAAGGCGAAGGTCGGCTCTACGTTAATGGCGTTCTCGACGGTGTCGGGACCCAGGGCGGCCCCATGAATATCGTCGAGGCCCAACCCATGTGGATCGCGGTAGAGTATGGAAAATACTTCATCGGTTGTTTCAAAGGCGACATCGACGAGGTGCGGATTTCTAAGGTGACCCGTTCGGCCGACTGGGTGAAGATGGAGTACGAGAACCAGAAGCCGCTCGGCACCATGGTTGGGCCGCTGGTGCGGGAAGGCAATGCGTTTTCAGTCTCCCCGGCTTCGATCGAAGTTGATGAAGGCAAGAGCGTGACTGTCGCGGCCCAGGCCGGCGGCGCGCAGAAACTCTGCTGGCTGGTCAAGAAAGACGGTCTGGAGTCGATCGTCGCCGTGGACCAATTCTCCTACACGCTCGACGCCGGACGCGTGGTGGGCGACACCTCGTATTCTCTGCAATTGAAGGCGATTTATGCCGATGGGGTGAAGACCAAGGACATACCGGTGACGGTCAAGGACACGATACCGGAACCGGCGTTTACTCTGAAAGCGACCGCAGAATGGAATGGCCGGGACAACATTGAGGTCGTGCCCGATATCCGCAATCTGGCGGCGATGACGGCTCGGGCGCGGGCGAGTTGCATTACCGCTGGACCGTCTCCGGCGGCGCCGTGATCAAAGAAGTCGTTCCCGGCAAGCTAGTCCTCAAGCGCTCCCAGTACACGGGTCCGATCACCGTCAAGGTGGCGATCGACAATGGCGGGCCGGCTACGGTCGCTGCGACACTGATCCAGGTGACCGAACCGAAAAGCGATCCGTGGGTGCAGAGGATTCCAGAGAAGGACGAGAAGCCGGAAGAAGGCCAGTTCTACGCCCGCGACGACAACAATGAAGGCACGCTGTTCTACAACGGTACATTGCCCTCACCCGGCGACTCCGTCGCTGCCCCTCTCCCGAAAGGGGAGAGGGGAGTTGAGGCTGACGTAGTTTTCTTGAAGCTTTACGCAGACAACAAGCTCGTCAAGACGGAAACGCAAAAGCCAACCGCGGACAAGGCTTACGCAATCACCGTCAAACTCAAGGCGGGCTTGATCAAGTACAAGGTGGAGTTCGGGACAAAGACCGGCGGCGCCGAGAAAGTGGTTCAGACCGTCAGCAACCTCGTCTGCGGCGACGCCTACCTGATCGACGGTCAATCGAATTCGTTGGCCCTGGATACCGGCGAGCAGTCTCCGAACGTAACGAGCGAGTGGATTCGCAGTTATGGCGGTCCGGGGGGGCGAGGTGATGAAACCAACTGGGTTCGCGACCGTTTTGCCAATGGCAAGAGGCTGAACCTGTGGTGCAGTCCATACTGGCGTGGGCCGGATAAGGCCGCACTCGGCTGGTGGGGCATGGAACTCGCCAAGCGGCTCTTGGCAAGCCAGAAGATGCCGATCTGCATCATCCAAGCGGCGGAAGGTGGCACCCGGATCGATGAACATCAGCCGAACCCGACCGATCACGGCGATTTGAAAACGATGTACGGGCACATGCTCTGGCGGGTGAGGAATGCCAGGCTGACTCATGGCATTCGCGCCGTGCTCTGGCATCAAGGCGAAGCAGACCAAGGCTCGGACGGCCCTGATAACGGTTATGACTCGGCGTTCTATCAGCAATACTTCCTGGATATGTCGGCGGCCTGGAAGGAAGATATGCCCAATATCCGGCACTACTATATCTTCCAGATCTGGCCCAATGGCTGCAGCCAGGGCGGCGGGCATGGCGACATGTTGCGCGAGGTGCAGCGAACCTTGTCGCGCCTTTACTCCAACATGGACGTTATGTCAACGCTCGGAATCAGGCCGGGCGGAGGCTGCCACTATCCGCTCGTCGGCTGGTCCGAATTTGCCCGTCTGCTCCAGCCCCTGATCGAACGCGACTTCTATGGCAAGGCGCCCGCCGCACCCATCACGGCGCCGAACCTCAAGCGGGCGTATTATACCAACAGCGCGAAAATTGCGATTGCCTTGGAGTTCGATCAACCGGTGGTCTGGAAAGATTCGCTGTCGAGCCAGTTCTATCTCGACGGCATGGCCGGCGAGGTTGTATCGGGGACGAGTGCTGGGAACGTGGTCACGCTCAAGCTGAGAGAGACCTCGGCAGCCAAGACGATCACGTATCTGAAAGAGATGAACTGGAGTCAAGCGACATTGCTGATGGGGGCCAACGGCATCGCCGCGCTCACGTTCTGCGAAGTTCCGTTGGAGCCCGTCAAGCCGAACCCTTGAACGTCAGTAACTCGGCTTGAAATGCCCGCACGATGGTGCAGGTGGAAAGAAGCAAAGGAGAATATGCCCGAAAATCATCCGGTGAAATCACGCGTTGCTCGAACAGTGCTGCTCGTTGTCCTTGCCTTGCCTGCCATGGCCTTCGGCCAGCCTGCCGTAGATCCCGACCCGCTGGGTGTCCTCGTGAAGCCGATTCCCGACAAGCTGGTGGTGCTCACCTTCGACGACAGCCCGGCCAGCCATGCGACCATTGTGGCCCCGATCCTGAAGTCCTTGGGTTTCGGCGGCACGTTCTATGTCTGCGACTTCGACGGCTTCAAGACCCGCAAGGACTGGTACATGACCTGGCGGCAGATGAAAGCCCTGGCCGCGGAGGGTTTCGAAATCGGCAATCACACCGTGACCCATTACACGAGCTTGAACAACTTCCTGAACATGGAGGACGAGTTGCTGGCGAACAACTGCCCCAAGCCGACCACCGTCTGCTGGCCCCTGTATCAAGCCGACCCGGGCGTCTATGCGGCACTGGCGGCGAACGGGTACACCTTCGGCCGCGGCGGGCACGAACGCCCTTATCGGCCGACGGTGGACAATCCGTTCGACGTGCCTTCCTTCACGATCAAGGACGGCGTTACCGTCGAGGCCTTTATCGATCACGCGCATGAGGCCCGCCAGGGGCGCGTTGTCGTCTATTGCTTTCACGGCGTGCCCGATAGGGAGCATACGGGCGTGAGTCTCGATCCGGCGACGTTCAAGGTCATGATGCAGTACTTGAAGGATAATCATTGCCAGTGCATCGCCATGCGCGACATGGCCGCATATATCGACCCGGCCAAGGCATTGAAGCTGCCGCCCACGGCAAGCAACGTCACACTCTCGCTGCCGTCGCTGCCCGTCAGGGACAGCAAGCCTTACGTCGTCGCGGCCAGGAATGACATCCAGGACTTTTCTTTTCCCAATCTGCCGCCCGTTGACATAGTCAAGACCGACATCCGCCTGACCGTTCCCTATGCCACGGACGTGACCGCCCTGGCGCCGAACATCAAGGTGCCGGAGGGCGCCACCGTCGTTCCGGCCTCGGCTGCGGTGCGAGACTTCAGCCGGCCGCAGACCTATACCGTCACCAGCCGGAACAGTTCCCAAAAAACCTATACCGTTACCGTGGACAAGGCCGTCGCCAGTGCGGCCAAAGAGATCCTGACCTTCGAGTTGCCGGGGGCAACCTCGGCCACGATTGCCGGGTCCCACGTCGGGGTCTATGTGCCCGGCGCCACGGAGCTGAGGGCCCTCACGCCCACCTTTACAGTCTCATCCTATGCCACCGCCGTTCCGGCTTCCGGCACAGCCCGCGACTTCACCAAACCGCAGACCTATACCGTGACCGCCCAGGACTGTTCCAGCCGGGTTTTCAGCGTGACGGTGGTCAAGGGCGACCGACCCAACGCATTCACCTGGGGTGGCGCCGCCGAGGGCAACCTGAGTGATGCTGCGAAATGGAGCAACACCTCGGCCGCGGCATCCGCGCCACTGCCAGGCGGCCGGCCCGACTACATCCTCAGTTTCACCAAGCCGGGCAACTGCGCGGTGGTCAACGACCTGCGGGACGGCTTCCAGCTCAACCAGCTCAACTTGGGCGTAGGCCAAGGCAACAGTTTCAACTTGGAGGGCAAGGGTCTGGCTTTCACCCTGAACCGTGCGGCCGGCCTCCTGCCCGGGATCCGTGTGAATGCTGTCTTCGAAAGAACCGTAATTGCCGCCCCGCTGACCCTGGGGGCCGACCTCACCGTGAGAATGCGTGACGGTTGCGAAATGGAATGGAAGGGCTTGCTTTCCGGCCCCGGCGCCCTGATTCTCGACCCCATCTCCCCCCAGCCCGACGCCGGGAATTACGGGTTCCGCCCCTGCGTCCTGCAACTCAGCAATGGGACCAACACCTATAGTGGCGGAACCATCATCCACGGCGGACGGCTTATGGTCTATGCGGCCAATCGGGGGCTGGGAACCGGGCCGGTAATGCTCGGCGAGCGCGGCACGCTCCGTCTCGATAATGTCGAAGGGGCCCTTCCTCTCGCCTCCCATGGAGGATTGATCGAAGGCGGCCCGAGCTGGGACGCCCCCATCACATTGAAGGGGAATACGAGGATCTCCGGAAATTTCAGATTCAATCAACGCAACGGCGGGATGGGCGGGCCCGGCGGCCTGACGCTGGTTGGCGGCCGCGGTCCCTGGGGATGGGAGAACACAGGCTCAGTCAGCCTATTTGGCGTCAATACCTACACCGGCCCGACCGTCGTCCTCCGCGGCACGCTGTTCGTGAAGAAGGCCGTAGCGCTTTACCATTCCGAGGCGGCCAATTGGACGGCGGCAAAGATCAGCGTGCACCCGGCGGCCACGCTGGTGATCAGCGCCGGGGGCCCGGGCGAGTTCAGCGGCGATCAAGCGGGGGCCCTGCTTACGAACCTCACGGCGGCGGTCGACGAAAACGGATTGATGGGCCGATCTCTGTTCTGCCTGGATACGACCAACGCCGCCGGGGTCGTCAACGTATCGGCCGACATCGCCGACGCCAAGGGCCCCGGCGGCGGGGCGTTCGTCCTCAAGAAATGCGGGGCCGGCGTCTTGCAGCTTTCCGGCAACAGCAGCTACACCGGCCAGACGATCCTGGAAGCGGGCACGCTGAGCGTAGCTTCGCTCAACAGCGTCGTCAACGGCAGGCCCGGCAGCAGCCTGCGGCGCCCGGTCGACGTGGATGCCGGTGAAATCGTGCTTGGCGACGACGGCAAGGATGGCGACTGCGCTTTGGTCTATACGGGACCGGGCGAGATTACCGATCGCGTGATGAATTTTGTGGGCAAGCAGTCCACCGTGACGTTCGATCAATCGGGCAGCGGCCTGTTGAAGTTCACCAGCACATTCCTGCTCTCGGGCTACGGCGCCGGCAAGACGATCATCCTCAAGGGCGACACCGCCGGCCGCGGTGAAATTGCCGGTAACATTGTCAATCCCCATGATCGCGCCGGCAAGGCGACGACCGCCGTAACGAAATTGGGCAGCGGCACCTGGACGCTCTCCGGCACGAACAGTTACAGCGGCCCGACCAAGGTCGGCGGCGGCGTACTCGCCTGCGCCCGGGCCGCCGCGCTGGGGGGCGGCGCGGTCGACATCCGCGGCGGCGCCAAACTCGAGCTGAATTACAGCGGCACATGTCGCATCACCGCCTTGACCCTCAAGGGCCGCGCGCAGGCCGCCGGCAGCTACGGTTCCACCGCCTCGCCGGCAACCTACAAGAACGACGCATGTTTTTTCGGTCCCGGCACGGTGACCGTGGTTCCATAAGCCGGAAATCCAAAATCCAAGTCTCTTGCCCAAATCGCCTTGAACAACAGCTTGAAAACGATACGCACCTCACCCCAACTCAACACTTCAAGCGGAAGAATCGTCGGATTGCAACGGAAACAGATGAAGACAAGAGCGATCATTTTGTCCGGTCTGACCGCATTGTTCTTGACGTCGCCGGGGATTGTCCGGGCGGCCGAGCCGGCAGCCCCGAGCCCGGCCAAATTCGAGCCAACGGTTGAATCGCTCAGGCAAGCTGAAGTGCCTGAGTGGTTCATTGACGGCAAGCTGGGTATCTTCATGCATTGGGGGCCGGAGAGCATTCCCGGCGTGGCATCCACCTCGTATGCCCGCTGGATGTATGAGCAGGGCAGCGAGGGCTACAAGTATCACTGCGCCACCTATGGCCATCCGTCGACGTTCGGCTACGAGGGCCCTTCGAAGTTTGAAGTGGAGCATTGCCCCGGCAAGCATGGCCAGGGTGTAACCTGCCCAATTTACCTTACGGGGAAAGAGCGCCGAGGGAAAAGCACAGCCACCGTGGTACGGCAGATTCGCTTGAACCCGGCTGAATTCGCTGAGCTTTCCAAGAAGTTGAGTTTCAAGTAGGTAGCCATAGCAACTCGGCAACCCCTGTCGGTGTTTCGTCGCAGCGCCGCAAATTGTCAGCACGGGACGACGATGTCGAATCGCAAGGCCGGAAAAACGGAAACCCCGATGAACCTACTGACGGTGATGGAAGATATTAGGAAAGAGCTTGATTGCAGGAGGACGGACTGCTGGAGCTGGCCAACCAATTGGGCAGCGTCTCGCAAGCCTGTAAGATCCTGGGCTACTCCCAGGATAGCTTCTACCGTTACAAGGAACTCAATGAGTCCGGCGGTGCAGTGGCCCTGGCCGACATCTCCCGTGCTACGTCCAAACTTATTTGCCTCGTCGTCTAACGATTATTTGGCCGATAATCGCTCGAATTGTCTCGGACTCTCTGGCCCGCCGATGTGCGATACGTGGCGGGGGCGGGGTTCGATTTGGTGAGGATGGGCGGGGTACGGGGCGAGATTCGGGCGGGGTAAGCGGACAGCCAATGTGAGCCAGATTCCGCCAGACAACGTTAACTGACGGGACAGAAGAATCAAGACGCCGCACCAGCCAGCCATTCCTGCCGTCACAGCTCTTCAACCGTCACAGGCGCGAGACCGCCCGTCGCAGAGACGATGGATCCGCCGCGGATCGGGCCAATGATGACCAGACCGCGGTTCGTAGGAGCGAAGGTGTGCTTTCGGCGAGCGTGTGTGAGTTGTGTTGCGCTGCGTGGTATGGTTGATTGTCGGTTCACGGTGTTGTGGAGGGCGGTCAATGAATGCCAGAAAGACACGCGCGCTGCCAGTATCTCTGGAGAATGTCCAGCGGCGGTTTACGGAGTGGCGAAGAACACATAGAGCCCGCTCGCCACTGGCGAGTTCGCTCTGGGTAGCGGCAGTAAAGATGGCCGGCAAGTACGGGCTGAACTGCACGGCGCGGGCACTGCGAGTGGACTATTACTCGCTCAAGAAACGGATGGAGCAGCGATCCACTCCCGCGAAGAAGAGACAGATCGGGGCCAACAGCCACATTTGTGGAACTGCCTCCGCCTCTGCCGGCTGGCACGTGCGACTGCATCCTGGAGATGGAGGACGTGAGGGGAGTCACCATGCGGCTGCAGATGAAGACCATGGCGCCGCCCGATCTGGCCGTGCTCTGCCGCAGCTTCCGCACCTCGACCTCATGATCCAGATCACGCCACAAATGCGGATTCTGGTGGCTGTCGAACCGAGCGACTTTCGCCGCGGCATCGATGGCCTGGCCCGCGTCTGCAAGGAGGTTCTGCAGCGCGATCCGTTCAGCGGCTGCATGTTCGTGTTCCGCAACCGGCCGGCCACGGCCTTGAAGATCCTGGTCTATGACGGCCAAGGCTTTTGGCTTTGCCACAAACGCTTGTCCAAAGGGAAGTTCGCCTGGTGGCCGCGGAGGCGCAGCGGCACGGACCCTGGCGGCCCACGAACTGCAGGTCCTCTTGGCGGCCGGGAACCCGGAAGCCACGCGTGCGGCGCCCGTCTGGCGATCGGTCGGATACCCGGCACAGCCGGGGGCGGCGTAACGGGGCGCCGGCAGAGCATGCCGACGTTTGCCTGGCGGACGTGGTTGGGGCTGTATTCCTGGCAAACCTAAGCAAATTGATCTTCCTGATTTCTGCGGATCTGGGTATGGTCTGTTCCTAGGAATCGGGCGGCGGCGGGAAAGTCGCCGCCGCTTTCACCAGTAGGCCGCGGGGGGATTTTGCCGGGCGTCGTGGAACGCTATCATGGTCCTCGCCAATTCGACCGTTATCGAGCTGGACATGGGCAAGCTGGAAGACCTTCTGAAACGCATCGACGCCCAGGATCTCCATACGGAAGACTACGGCACGCTCCACTCCGTGATCGAGTCCTATGTGGGTCTGTTCTTTGCCGTGGGCGACAAGAATACGACCATCGCGCGGTTGCGGAAAATGCTCTTCGGGATGAAGACCGAGAAGACCGCGAAAGTGGTCGGGCAGCGCCCGAGCAGAGAGCGCGCCAGGTCCAGCGATTGCGGCGTCGCCTGCGAGCGACGCTTCCCCGTCGCAAGGCATGTCGCCGGCCAGCGCGACGTCGGCCGCCGCTCCCGAGGTCAAGATCGATTCCCAAGCGACAGAGCCCGTTCGAGCCAAGGGTCACGGCCACAACGGAGCCGATGCCTACACCGCCGCGGAAAAGATCGAGGTCCCCCACTCGTCGTTCCAGCCGGGCGATCCCTGCCCACAGTGCGCGGAGGGCACGCTCTACGACACCGGTCGCCCCGGCGTGGTGATGCGACTGGTGGGCCAGCCGCCGGTGGGCGGCAAGGTGTATTATCTGCAGAAGCTGCGCTGCGGCCTGTGCGGCGTGGTCATCACCGCAGATCTGCCAGCAGGGGTGGATGCCGAGGGAAAGCGCGACGCCACGGTGGGGAGCATGATCGCTCTGCTGAAATACGGGATGGGCATGCCTTTCAACCGCAACGAAACGTTCCAGCAGGACGTCGGCGTTCCCCTGCCCGCCGCGACGCAATGGGACATTGTTGCGGCCCAGGCCGAGCACGCCGAGCCGGTCTTCGATGAGATGGCTCGACAGGCGGCCCAAGGTGACGTGGTCTACAACGACGATACCACGGTCAGGATCCTGGCGATGATGGGCCGGCAGGCGCCGGCTGCGAGCGCCCGGAGGCCGCCGGCGCGGCATGCCCCGTGGCGAAGCCATTGTCGGGCGACGCTTCTGAGGACGACCTGGCCGAGGGGACGGGCAGCGAGCCGCCGTCGCCCGCGAAGGAAGCGGTCGCCCGCAAGGGGATGTTCACGACGGGCATCGTTTCGGAAACCCGGGATGGAAATAAGATTGTCCTGTTTCTGAGCGGGCGGCAGCACGCCGGCGAGAATTTGGCGGATGTGCTGGCCCGCCGCGCGGCAGAGCTTGGCTCGCCGATTCAGATGTGCGATGCTCTGGCGCGAATCTGCCCGGGGAGTTGAAGACGATTCTGGCCAACTGCTTGGCCCACGGGCGGCGGAAGTTCGTCGACGTGGCGGACCGTTTTCCCGAGGAGTGCCGCCGTGTGTTGGAGTCGCTTGCGGCGGTTTATCGCAACGATACGATCGCCAAAGAGCGGAATATGTCGCCCCAGGAACGGCTGATCTTCCATCAGGCCCAAAGCGGCCCGGTCATGGAGGAACTCCATGCCTGGCTGGGCCGACAATTCGATGAGCGGCGTGTGGAACCCAATTCCGCGCTGGGTGCTAGCATTGCCTACATGCTTCGGCACTGGGAGCCGCTGACGCTCTTCCTGCGCGTGGCCGGAGCACCGCTGGACAACAACATCTGCGAACGCGCTTTGAAGATGGCGATCCGGCATCGCAAAAACTCCCTGTTCTACAAGACTCCGCGTGGCGCCCACGTGGGAGATATCTTCATGAGCCTGATCCACACCTGCAGGCTCTGCGAGGCAAATCCCCTTGACTACCTCACCGAGTTGGAACGCCACTCGGCACAAGCCGCCGAGAATCCGGGGAACTGGATGCCTTGGAACTTCCGGCAGACCCTGGCCGCCGCGGGTTCTTCCGCGACTACCCCTTGATCATCGGCCACTATCCGCCCTCGCGATTGCCGCGGCGAAAAAGCTTTTCACAGCCACCGGAAAGACACGAGCGAAGGGATTGTGCGGAGTGGCAATGCCGGAAACGCTAATGCTGAATGTCTGCTGCGCCGTATCGCCAAACTGGTCGGTTGCCCGCACGGTCACGGTGCTCGATCCCGTTTGGAAAACGTTCGGCACCCAGTTCACGAGGCCGGTCGAGGCGTTGATACTCATGCCGGCCGGCGCGGCGCCGAGCGAGAATGTTATCGTTTGCGAGCCATCGGCGTTGGTCTTGACCTGATAGGCATACTTGCGGCCGATGGTCGCGGATTTGATCGCGGAGGAAGTGATCGTCGTCGCTCTGACTGTTGCAAGCACGTAGGCCGCGCCCTGCGTGTTGTCGACGACTTCTGTCGCTCCGACCGCTACGTTGCGCCCGCTGATCGAAACCGAGCCGCCGAAACTGCTGTACACCTCGACTTTGAAAGCGTGCGCAATCTGCCGAGCGCGACGTGCGTCATATCGTCGTCTTCCCCGCCTCTACTGAGGAAGGCGGGGTTTGAAGACGTTTGTCACGCCATTACAATTCTAACCCGGCACGCGACTTGCGGCAACCCTCCGACGTTTGGTGCTGCAATGCAGACATAGGCGAAGGCACTCTCGGAGTTAATCTGGCTGAAAAACGGGTGACGCGTGGATCCGTAGGCTGGGCCTCAAGAAACGAAGTTATGCGACGCACAAACGCCCATCGTTTGATCGACCGGATTACGTTGGTTTGGCGCGCTAAGCCCTGGCAGTTCTTGATTCGGCGGTAAATGGCAGTATAATCATCCTGTTCGGCCCTTATCCGCTAAAGCACGGAGCATCGCGGCTGGCCGCTCGGTTTCCTCCGAATTGAGAGATCGATTGTGTGGTGGGATTTCTTACGAAATTTGCCGTTGGGACGTGGATCGCACACAAAGACCCGCAGGGCAAACCGCCGTTCCACGCGACGTTCGCGCACGCACGGGTTCGAGTTTCTCGAAAATCGGCAGATGTTGTCCGGGAACCCACTAACTCCGGCATTCTTCACCGGCATCAATCTCCCTGACGCTGGCGGCCCCCACGATGTACTAATCGCGGCCCATGCGCCCTCGGTATCCCCGACTGTCATTACCAACGCCAAGTCGACAACCCTCCGACAAGGGATTGTCGGTACCTTCAGCGCGAGCGTCAACTCGCCCACCGCCGGCCAGAGCGTGACGTTCACGTTTACGGGAGGGATTAGCGACAGCGTGCAGTTCGAGGTCGACGGTAACGCCGTCGGAGCGCGAATGAATCTGGTCGTGGTGACCGGCGTGGCCCAAGCGACTTTCGGCATCTCATTTCCAAGCGCGGGAGTTCATACGATCGGTGTTATCGACTTTGTGAACAGCACGGGCCCAGGTGTCCATTCAGATTTTGCTGCTTTTACGGAGTTGAACGTAACGGTCACACCGGCGGCAAGCACCACGGTCTTTAGCGCGAGCCTCAACCACGCCACCGTCGGCGGCAAAGGCGGTATTGGATCCGTGGCAATGCACAGCACGAGCGTCAGTTGGCCCAACGTCGGCCACTGGACATTCACATTTCCGTGAGGGACGAGCGTCGTCGCGCATTTCGAGGTCGACGGAAACACCGATGGCGATTCCGTGTTCGACACCATGGTCAAAGTCGGGCCGAAACAAACCGAGACGTATATCCTCTACGGCAACACGTGGATTCAGGTGGGAAACAGGAAGGAGAAATTCACCGCTGGCAGCGTGGTAAGGGCGAAAGCAGACGGAACGGAGTATGTTTTCAAGGCGCACGCCTGGGAAATCCACAAGCAACCACCGCACCAGTGATGGCGTTGGAATACTAAACCTTGGCGATGTTGTCGTAGAAAGCCTTCGTCTCACTCTTGGTCTGTAGGACCCGCAGGACACCTGGTTCATAGTCCAGGGCGACTTCATCCGGCATGACATTGCTCCTTTATTACGAGAGACGGGCCATGACATCGGGCCCTACTCTATTCTCACGACAATTCCCGGAGTCTCGATAACGCGATATAGGCAGCCAGCGGCGCCGCAACTTCCGACTCGGATTGTTTCAGAGCCGCCAATACCGGCCGCAGAATCGGGCCGAGCTTTTTCCTCTTGACCAGCGTGTGACAGACGTGGTGTGCGCCATCACAGTACCAACACGATTTGGCTCGCTGGAGCAGTGCCGCCAACAAAGGTTGCAGTCCATCTCGGCCCAGAGCGGCCAGACCCTCGGCCGCCAGCCAATGCACGTCGCTGTCGCGGTCATCTAAGGCACTGACCAGCGGAAGCGGCAATCGGATCGGCGATTCCGATAAGCGCCTTGGCCGCCTCCCAGCGCACATGCGGTTTTCGACGCGAGAGGAGTTGAATGAGGGAAGGCACGGTCAGTTTCCTGCTGGCAACCATGAGCTTTCGTGCTTTCCCAATGGCTACCAGTGCCTCTCGTGCCTTCGTCCGCACCGCTGGATCGGGACTGGCCAGATTAGCCACCGGCGATGGAATACGATCTTCTGCCATTTCGGCGACGACCCCAGTGCCACGTCTGTTCGTGGGAATCATGGTTGCTGCTCCTTTTCTAGCCGCGGGAAAAAAGCGGCGGCAATCGATTTGTACTCGTACTACTATAACCGGCAGCGGCGACCGATCACCGGTGCTATTCCAAAGACGGCCCACTGCCTGAAATGCCCAACCGACGGCTACTCGACGACAAATCTCCCGACGCAATCATCGGCCCATACCAGCGGGATCTCTCCCACTGATCCGCATTGGCGAACATGCGTGAAGTTGGAGTATCCGTTTCCGCCGGTCGATTGTCATTATCGCTTTCCAGCCACTTCCACGCAGCATCGACCTCCGACTTTTCGAAATACGTCACTTCGGCCGTGGTAAAAAACATGGAAAATTCGGCGATCCACTTCTCCCAGTTGCGGTCGCCGACGATGGCAATCCGCTCGAAGTCGGAATAATGCTTCAGACGACACTTGAAGTCATCCCAGGCGGCGTGCAAATCCCAGCCGTGAAAGTCCTCCAATTGCACGAGCAGTCGCGATTTCCTTTCAGCATTCAAGATTGTCTCAAGCGTCGGCAAGAACCGCTTATAGTCCTCGTCGTGCAACTTGCCGGTCAACTTGAAGGCAACCACCTTCGGTGATTCTGTTTCTACTATTTCGATCATGATTCGATCCTCGTACAAAACTCCAAGCATGGCGAGAGTTTGGCGGATAACCTATTATATCTAAACGGTCTGGAGAGGAGTAGAGCCCAAGACTTTGGGTTCCAGCGCGGCGGTCCACGCGAGCGGAGTTGCCACCACAACGCAACGCCAATCAGCACGAGCACCGCCAAGATCGGCCAGAGAAAACCAGACCGCGAAGGCCGATTCTGATAGGACTTGCCGAAGGACATGTCCGCCCTTTCCAAACACGGAAAATGATACTGAGTGCGCCTACTGGTTACCTCACTTCAGTCTCAATAAAGGAATCAGCACGATACCAATGAAATCCTGGAGAAAGTGGATCACCATGGGAGCCACGAGGCTCCGTCGCCAGAGATAGACGAGGGCCAAGGCGATGCCCATGACGCCCACCGTGACGAGCCCGGCACTTCCCTCGTAGCCGTGGCCGATGGAGAAGATCAGGGAGCTGGAAATCACGGCCATGCCCATACTCCCCATCGTTGCCCCAAAGCGGAGCAATAGGTATCCTCGGAAGATCGTTTCCTCCGATACCGCTACGACAATCACCAGAAGGAGGGCGAGAAGGATCTGCGGGAGGTCTCTTGCCGTCAGGAAAGAAGGCAGCGGCGTTGCCGGTTCGGTCAACCCGGCCTTTCTCAGGGCCAAGTCCACGTAATTTACAGTTGCGAAAAAGGGGATGAACAACACGATGCCGAGCGCAATTTCTCGCCAAGTATTCTTAAGATTCCAGCCGATCCTGTCTCGCGACTCGCCGTTGCGCCAGAGGAAGAACAAAATCAGGCAAACCAAGGCAAGGTCGCGGAGGAGGATCGCACTGGCCGCGAGCACAAAACCTAGCTGTCCTTGGCGGACGGCGAACAGGGAGAGAGCCATTGAAGGCACAATAAAGAAAAGGAAGACAGAAACTTCGAGCATCTGCCCCTTCCGCCACAACTGCTCGAAAGCTCCGGCTTCGTACTGCTTGTCAAAGGGAGTGAATGTCATGCCAAGCCCTCATCGCGGTGTGGGAACCAATCGCGTCCCGGCGATTTGCGTAAACTGCTCAAGGTAATAAAACTATCTGGAACAGGTTCAATGGGACACGTGTTTTCTACTGTACGCCTCGATAGAATGGACGATGTGTCACAAATTCACGAGATAAAACATGAGCACTCAGACGCCTGCACAGGTCCGCGGTCCTTCCGGCGTTCCAATCCGCTCAATTGCGCCCGAAAGAACGCGTTGAAGCGAGGAGCCGACCTCGAACAGTGCGAACTTGATGCTCGACGAGCCGCCGTTGATTGTCACGATGCGTGGGTTAGCGGGTTCCATAGCTAATTCTCTCCATGCTTCAGACCGAACGCGGCCAGTTGTGCTCGCGTGGACTGGAGATCCGTTTGACGAATGCCGTGAATCCCCAGGCTTTGCGCGACCTGGACGAACAACGGTTGGTCGTCGATTTAGACTACCTGCTCGGCTGGCGCCTGGGCAACGTCTAGCGCCAGCCGAAAAATGTCGGCGTCGGGTTTACGAAAGTGGACAAAGCAAGAAGAAATGAAGAAATCTACGAACTCATCCAACTTGCATGTTCGGATCCGATGCGAATTCAGTTCGCGGGCTTCGTTATTGGCCACGGCGATTCTCAGTTGGTGCTGCGCCTTGAAATTGCGGACCAGTTCGATCATTTCGGGGTGAGATTGCGATTGCGAGAACATGAAGTCCCGGAACTGGTCCCGCGTGAACGGCCGCTTCTCGTAGAAAACAGGTCGGCTCAGGTATTCCTCCAGCGTGAGTTTCCCGACTTCGGACATCTCGTCCAGGGTCAGATCGAATGCCTTCGCAGCCAATGCCCGGGATTGATGGCCCCACCCGTTGGTCAGCAGCACGCCACCGACATCCAGAAACAAAGTCGTGATTTCGATTGAGCGTTTCATTTTCAGGAGGATTCCAGGCTTTCTGTTGACATTGCGGTTACGCTCCCAATTCCTGGAGTGTTCCCAGGAAAGTGATGACATCTTCCCGGCTTAACATGCCGACGACGTGGTGGTCCCGGGTGACGGGCAACTGGTTGACCCCATCGCGGTCCATTTCTTCAAGAGCGGGCCACAACTCGGTATCAGGATCGATGCGTTTCAACTGTTCCAAGGGAAGCATGACCTGAGCGGCAGTCGTCGCCGCCCACTGGGGACGCGGCACTTCCTTGATCCGGTGCAGGGTCATCAAACCGACGATGTTGTCTCCGCGGTTGACGAAAAAACAGCGTCTCCCGCCGCCGAGGATGTGTTCGTCGACTAACTGCTGGAGCGTCAGATCCCCAGGAACGGTGGGGCAATGAGTGCTCATGGCCTGCGAGACTCGATGGCCCGCAAGAACGCCCTGAAGCATCGCTTGCTGGATTTGGGCGGAGGCGGCGTTGTCGAGGAACCAGCCGATGAAGGCGATCCACAGCCCGTTGCCGACATTGCCGCCGAATACTTGCCAGACGCCGACGAAGATGAACAGAAAGGCAAAGAACCGGCCGACGTGGGCCGCGATGAGCGTCGCCCGGCGCATGCTTCCCGTGATTGCCCAGACGATGGCCCGGAATACGCGGCCGCCGTCCAATGGGTAGCCCGGAATCAAGTTGAAGACCACCAGTGCCAGGTTGATGAAGGCCAGATATTCGGCCAGGCCCAGCAAGGGCGTCATGCCGCGTACCAGGGGCTCCGCCGCGTAGAAAGTGATCCCCAGGATCAGGCTCACCAACGGGCCGGCGACGGCGATCAGGAACTCGGCCATGGCGCTGGGCGGTTCCGCCCCGATCTGCGCGATGCCGCCGAAGAGGAAGAGCGTGATGCTGCGGACCGGAATCCCGTAACGCAGGGCAACCACCGAGTGCCCTAGTTCGTGGAGCAGCACGCTCACAAAGAGCATGATGGCCGTCACCGCTCCCATGATCCAGTACAGCGACGGCGGCCAGTGCTTGAATTCGGGCGGATAATAGCTGACCGCCAGCATCCAAGTGAGCAGCCCGAAGACCACGAACCAGGAGTAATCCAAGCCGATGGGGATCCCCAGGATTCGGCCCAGGGGAATGTTATGCCTTGTCATGAGTGTCCTCCTTTGCGGTCTATCACTTTTGCGGAGCGGCCTTTGCCGACGCGCTTCCGGCCGGCTTGTTCAGCAGGCGATTGAGCGAATCGATCGCTTTCTGAATTTCCGCAAGCTGGGCCCGCGCTTGTGAACTCGACTGGTTCGGGTCGTCGCTCATCGTGCGGCTGGCTTCTGCTGCACGGCCTCCATTTGGGCGGCCACCTTGTCGCGAGCGGCCTTCAGGTCGTCGAGGTCCTGGTCGTATTGCTGTTGCGAGACGGCGTCGCTGCCGCGCGAGCCCGCCACCCGTGCGAAGTCCTGTTCCGCCAATGCCGCTTGTGCCTGGTCGGCTTTCAAGTCCGCCGTAGCGGATCGCAGCGAGGCCACTTGCAAGCGAAGTTGATCGATGGCGGCTTGTGTCACGTAGCGATTGGCCAGCGCGGCAGCGAGTTGCGCCGAACGTCCTGGCGGGCTTGGACCAGGCTCGCCCGGGCGAACCGAAGGTCGGCCTTGGCTTCTTTCACCACCAGGTGGAAAGGCCGGGCGTCGAGGCACACCAACACGTCGCCGGTATGGATGAAGTCGTCTTCGTTAACGGCCACCTCCTCGACGCGCGATGCGATCCGCGGGCCCTGGTAGGTCACGTATCCGGAAACATAGGCATCGTCGGTTGAGAGATGATAGTTGTAGCAAACCAGCCAGGAAACGCCGTAGTAGGAAGCGATGCCCAACCCCGCCAACAGGCGGCCACAAGGAGGACGCGTCGCCAGGGGCGGGAGTTCGACACCGATCTCTCCTATGCGTGTTGCCCGCAGCCCGCGCGCTCGAGAAGTTGCTCGGCGACGAGTGCTCCGTTGGTGCGAAATTCGTTCTTGGCAACTTCCGCCAAGATTTCGTCCGCCGTCGCGCTGGGTGGCGGGCAACTCTTCCGCCGTCCGCCTTGCCAACGTGGAGAGAGCAGGCGTAGGCGTGCCAAGCACCTTCTCTCGCCTTAGCACCGGCCACATCGCGGCCTTTCAGGGAAAGCAAGCCGGCGCGACCCTTGACGGCGACGTAGTTCCGCAACTTGCCTTCTCCACGCACAGAAATGCCCGCCAGTGAGGCCGGGGCGTTGCCAGCTTGATGCTTTTGGACGAAGCACTGCTCCGCCGGAGCCCGAGGACACTGCACCAGGCTCGAAGGCTGATCGACGATGTAAGGCAACAATCCCTTCACTCAATAACCCTCTGCGTCCCGTTGTTCCCCAGTTCGTCCTTGCCTGACATCCGGCGCTCGGTCGTGCGTTCCATTAGTTGCTCGGCAATCGTCACTTCGACCGTCTGCGGTTCGCCTTTTCGGATGACGGTGAGAGCGTGTTGGCTTCCGATTGCGTCGCTGCCGATGGCAGCCTGCAACTGCTGAGGATCGGAAAGCTGCTTTCCATCGAATTTGGCGATTACGTCTCCCGGCCGAATCCCCGCTTTGGCGGCGGGTGAGCCGCGACGAACCTCCAACACAACCAAGCCCGAAACGCCGCTGGAGCCGAGTTGTTTCGCGATCTCCGCAGTAACTTTATGCACTGCCACCCCCAAATAGGCCCAACGCACCTTGCCGTTCTCGATGAGCTGACGGCTTACTGATTTGGCGAGCGTGATCGGGATGCTAAATCCGATTCCCTGGTAACCCCCGGTGGTGCTGGAAATCGCCGTGTTGATACCCACCACATCTCCGCGGAGGTTCACGAGCGGCCCGCCGCTGTTGCCGGGATTGATCGGGGCGTCGGTCTGCAAGAACTTCTCGCGCGGAGAGGCAGTCAGCCCGCGGCCTTTTGCACTGATAATCCCCGCCGTAACGGTTGCCTCCAGCCCGAAGGGATTCCCCACCGCTAAGACCCAATCGCCGACTTTGAGGGCATCGCTGTCGCCAAGCTGTGCGTAGGGAAGCCCGGAAGCGTTCTTCAGTTGCAGCACCGCGAGGTCCGTGTGCGGGTCTGCTCTGATGACGGCAATCTCGAACTGCCGTCCGTCGTGCAGTTGCACGATCGTCTGACCCTTTTCGCGGACTACATGATAGTTGGTCAAGATGATTCCAGAAGCATCGATGAGCACTCCCGATCCCAGGCTTTCGTGAACATCCTCATCGTCTCCGCGAAAGCCCCCGAGTGGATCGTCTTCATCCAACTCATCATCGCTGCTGGAAATAGTACGGATCGTGACCACAGCTGGGAGCACGCGACTGGCCGAATCGTGGAAGAGATCGGACAATCCGTTCGCAAGCTTCAACGCGAACTGCTTCGACTGTTCCGCATCTGGTTCGGCTGGCAGCGACGGCACGGTTGCCGAGCCAGCGCTTGCGGGTGGCGGGTTGCGGTGACGAGGATCGAGTTGTGCCGGCAGCCGCATTGCAGGATGGTCAGTGGGCTCGGCGGAACCGGCTACTGCTTGTCCTCCATCTGGCGGTCGTGGTTCCTCGCGACCAGTAGGACCGCTTGCAGAGCAACCTGCCATCACGAGGATAGCCAGGATCGCAACAACTCTGTCTCGATCGGTCATGGATCGCAGGACCGAAAATGCAAGTGATCGCATAGTGTTTCCTACTTCCTTTCCTCTCTGCGTGCCGTTACACCTATAATGTTTTCGAATGGGATAGGCCGTGCTGCGACAGGTCCGGAAGCGTCGGGTTAGGGACCTTGATTCGCCTTGCTATGTGCAAGTGCCATACCGGCATAGGCCGTTGCGCCTCGTTGCAAGGCAAATTGACGAGTTTCGCTCGTTACTCTGGTCAGACAAATCTCCCGTGGTCCTCGCGATCTTCGCCGGTCCGGCTGGATCGATGAGCGATTGGACACCAAGATGAAAACCGCCTCGCCAGCAAAGCATGAGTTTGACCGCATCCAGTCCGTAAATCATAAAAAGGACACGATGTGTTTCCGCGTCTCGTTGGTTCTGGTGGACAGGTGAGGAGTGTCGAGCGAATTTGCACGCCCGATCAACTGATTGATTCGGGTGATCGGTGTCAAAATCTAGCTGGCAACCCAGCAACTCACGAGACGCATCACAAAGGGACCAATTCTCGGAACGACCTCAGTCCGCTAACCGGCGGCGGTCACCCCTCCTCCGCGTCGAAGCGGCACTTCCGGCGTCAAAAAATCTGAAATTGGTCGGTTTTTCTTGACCGGCAGGTGATTTGACACTACTTGTGTCGGCCATTCAGCCGTTAGACTCTTGAGTGGTCGTCGACGTCGGCCTGCCCGACTTTCCCGGCCCCGAGCTCGGCATGGCCCGTTCAGCTAACGGCAGACGAGTGGCAGCACGTGGCCACTGTGTGCGACGGAACTGCCCGCCTCCGCTGCGGATTCCGCTGCGATCAGGATTCCGGCGAAGAAAAGGTGTCTTGCCGCACGGCATTCTAGCAACGTCACTTTATGGTCTCCGCTTGTCTCACCCGGTCGGCTGGTACGCCGCTCTTGGCAATCCGGCTATTTGGCTGCCGCAACCGGTGGCGGCTGTGTGCCGATCAGATATGGGTTCGGCAACGTCTTCAGCTCATCGTCCGAGCCCACCTTCGGCGCCACCGCGCCCGCGGGAAGCGGCAGCGGCTTGCCGTTTGGCGACACAACCTCGCGCCGCACAAACAACATGCGTGGATAGACCGGATACTTGTCCTTGGGCGTAGGCACGTCGATGTCGAACGTGGCCGGCAGGTCCTTGGCTGTATAGGTCTTCTGTACGACCGTGGGCGGCGCCTGCCAATGCGCGTATTGCTGAGCGAACAGGCATTTGCCCTCTTTGTACAGTTCGTCAAACGACTTGTCACGGCAACCTGGCGAATAAGCGTAGGTTACGATCAGCGTGTTTTCGCCTAGTGCCTTTGGGTCGGCCATCGAGACGGTAACCTTATTCTTGCCCGGCGAGAGATAGGGCAGCACTCCGGCATTGTTCAGCACAATCGCTTCAAGTCGCAGCGCCTTGAGGCTCTTTTTGATCTCGATTTTCACCTGCTGTTTCAACTGGTTATATCCGGGAACCGGAGTGCTGAAGTTCGATCCGTCCATCTTTACTCCGCGTACCGACACCTCGTCGCCTGTAACCGTGCCGTTGATCTTCACAATCACGTAGGGCGATTCCAGATTCACTATGACGCTGGCGGCTTTCGTCGCGTCCTCAGGCACCAGCGCGCCGTCGGCGAGCTTCACATTCTGGCATGGCCCAAAAGACTTGAGTACCTCGGGACTACTGAAATCCGGTACGAAAACCAGCCGCCCGTTCCAATAACTGCGCACGCGATGGAACCACGGTTCCCAGACCGGTCCAGCCGCCGGATCGTTCCGCAGGTCATTGTTGCCGCAATGATGGCCAACTTTCAGCCCATCTTTGATGGGCCAGCTTTCCTCGGGTGTCGCCAGCGCATCCCAAGTGTTTTCCAACGACCAGCCGGGCCGCAGGTTGATCTCGGCTGAATATGCCTCGGGTTTCCACCCGGCATCCGGAGTGTTGCTCTCTGGGCCAAGATGGCGTTTTTTTGCCTGCCAAACGACTCCAGGGATATCATCGCCGCAGACCAGGAGCGCGGGAGCGGTCCAATTGAGCTTGCCGCCGATCATTTCCTTGCGGTTGTTCTTCGCATACACGACTTTTTCGGCCTCATCGTAGACAAGCACCCCCGTGACGATGGTTGGGTCTTTTCTTATGTCGTCGTGGGAGGCGATGGTTCTTCCGTTTGGCGCACCGACATCAGGGCGCCACACGTAGGATTTCATGAAACAGTCGACCCAGTGCCAGGCGCCGTCGTATTTCGCCTCTGACATGTTGTGGCCGTCTCCGCCGACGCCGCGCCAACTCCAACCGGGAATCTGGCTGTAAAGAGACATCTGCAAACCGGCCAATCCTCCGCAGAGCGACCAACCGTAGTTGTTGAACCACAGCAGCGCCGGGCCGCCCGGCGGGTACGCCCGGTGGTAGTGGCTAACGCGCATGAAATTGTCAACGGCAATCATCTTGTCGTCGTTAGACTGGCAGCCGCGCGTGACAGAGTCGACGATTGTCTTCAAGCTCGACGGGTCGACGGCCTTGTCGGGAAGGACCTTGACGGCCTTCACCAGGTTGTCCGGCTCAGCGGTGCTTGCCGGTGTCGATAGAAATGTGACCGCGAACAATGCTCCAAGGCCCAGGGCGCAACAGATCGCCGCAGCGGTCCCTCGCCCTGTCGAGCCAAGCGCGACTTCTCTCTGGCACATCACTTCGTCTCCTGTTGCTGTAGTCGTTGAAGATGATAACAATGGAGAACTCATCATACCATATCGTCCAGTGCCGCAACCTCTCCCTTTCGGCCCTCCACGCTCAGCCACCGGTCGCGTGGCACTCGACAGGCTTCGCGGTAATCCACCGAACCTGCGGCGGTCACCCCCTCCGCAGGCAAGCGGTCGCGAAATACTTGGGCTGCGTTAAGGCCTGGCGACACGGCTGCCCTGGAGGCACTGCGCCGGATCGCTGGGTGGCTGCCCATCCTGAGCATCGACTGGAACAGCGGGAGGAAGAATCCCGTGAGGCTCAGGCCCGCCGTCGCCGGAAACGAGTCGCGCGCCGGGCCGTTACGTCATCCTAGCGGTTGGCTCTAGTGGCAATTAGCCCAGTCCTCTTGCCCTACCCGCATCTTGCCGGGTATTTTCTTGATAGTTTTGAACTTCTTGCCCACGGCGCGCAACCTAACTTCAGGCACAGTCGCGTTTTCCCGGATAAAGTCGCTGAATGACCGATGCAACTGAACGACTGTACGAGCATCTCCTCGTCCTGCGATTTCAGGCTGGCGACGAGGACGCATTCGGGGAGTTGGTCGCGCGCTACCAACCGCGACTGAGATACTATTTTCTTCGAATGTTGCCCCGCGAGGACCAAGTGGACGACGTGCTCCAGGACGTGTGGTTGGCAGCGTTTCAGGCATTGCCGCGCCTGGCCGATCCGGCTGCGCTGGCCGCGTGGCTTTACCGCATCGCCAGAGACAAGGCATCGGTCCAATGGCGGAAGCATCGGCCAGAGCATCCGCTGGAGGTTTCCGATCTAGTCGAGGCCCTGGTTTGCCCAGGAAAAAGAATGCGGACGCAATCTATCCTTCACTTTCGCATCGCCGCCCGAACCGCCTCCAGATCGGCTTTCTCCCGATCCGCCGCCGCAGCGAGCATCCCGGCATTGGCCGCCACCCATTGGTTGAACGTCGACAATCGAGCTTGCACTTCGGGCGAGTTTGGGTCCATCCGGCGGTTCACCTGGATGGGCGAGTTGTCCAGGGCCTCGCATGCGCTGTATGCGTAGACGTACAACCGCGTCCAAGCATCACCGTTATTCGCGTCCATGGCCATCTTGCTAACGGCGACGATCGAAGTCGACGGCTCTGGACGCTTCATGTCTTTACCACCGCTGAAGACCTCGCGCATGCTTTGCAGGCCATAGGCCGCACGCTCCTTCAGATCCTTGTTCGGGGCGGCGCGGAGCAGGTCGAGCGTGATTACCTGGCCGATCGCCTGGCTTCGCGGATCGTCCCACAGGCGCATCGCCGCGGGCAGCCCCGCGACAACCGCGACTGCCGCATTGGGCATGGCCGGGTTCAGGGCGATCTGCCGCCAGCGGCCCATCACCGCCATCGTCTTGAAGTGCGAGCAGATCTGGGTTGCCTCGACGAAGAGTCCGGCTTCAACATCGGTCTTCCACGGCATCGTCATGGCGGCGGCCAACCAGCGCTGCTCGCGGTCGCTGCCCCGTCCCGGCGGCTCGCCGACCCAGTGCGTCGGCCGAGACGCGTTGAGCAGATCCCCCAACGCCTCTTCCACCTGCCATGGCCAAGGAGCGCTCTCCTGCTGCGCGAGTGTCCGCGGATATTTGCTCCGCTCGGCGGGAACCGTCCACGTACTGCCCAGGATGGGCCTCTGTCGCTGTTGCGGCGAGAGGTTCGCCAACGATCGCGCTTCGTTGGGATTGGGCATTGCTGGCCGAGAGATATCGTTTCGGGCCGCGAAGCCCCAGTTGTGAAACGCCTGCTCGCGCCGCAACTCTCCCAAGGCGGCCATGACCCGGGGCAACATCTCCGGAGGCAAGGCATTTCCCGCTTGCACGGCCGCCGCTCGCCGCTCCATGTAGGGAGTTGCCGGATCGACCAGCAACTTCCACAGCGATTCCGGATCGGCAAGCGCCTTGGTCAACGCCTCGGACTTGTACTGCGACAAACGCGGCCAAAGCTCCACGAAATCTGCGCGGGCTGTCGATGCCACTATGGTCATCGCTACAATACCGACGAAAGCGAGGTTGTACATGATGTCTCCTTGCCCCTGCCTGCTTGTCATCCTAGCCCATGCTCCTGGTTCGTCAAGTTTGTGTTACACGCTTGTTACATTCGCGATCATTAAATCCGATCAACTTGAGGTCAATGTTGGGATCGAAGTTGGCGGATGCATTCCGAACTTCGGTCGGCTGACTTGCCTGCGGCGGTCACCCCCTCAGATTGGGTGACAGCCGCAGGCAAGGCGACCGGCCGAAGTTCGGAGAATAGGGTGGTATTCTGACACTTCCGAGAAAACGGTTGAGTTGATCGGACGTTGGACGTCAGCTCGACGTTGGGGGGCAGTCGGCGGCCCTCAAACGCTACCAAGCAACCGGGCGTCGTTTAGCTGCGTTGGGCCACCGCTGCTGGATCCGCTCGCCTTATTTGTCAACCGAAACCAAAGCGACACGCAAGCCCAGGGCGTTGGACTTGCGCCCCGGCTCGTAAAAGTAGCGGAGTGCCGACCGGCAGAGCTTCGCCGGATAGAACCAGTTACCGCCGCGAAACACGCGGGTCGAGCCCGTTATCGGACCACTCGGGTCTGTCACCGCTTCCGCCCCATACGCACCGTACCAATCTTGGCACCACTCCCACACGTTCCCGTGCATGTCATAAAGCCCCCAAGCGTTCGGCTTCTTTTTGCCCACCGGGTGCGTCTTGCTCTCCGAGTTCGCCCGGTACCACGCATAATCTCCAAGCCGGGCCTCGCTGTCGCCAAAGCAATACTTTGTCGTGCTTCCGGCACGGCAAGCATATTCCCACTGCGCCTCAGTCGGCAATGCGAACTTTCCGTCTTGTCCGCCTGCATTCGCATTGAGCTTGGCAAGAAAAGCCTGGCAATCATCCCACGAAACAGTTTCCACGGGGTTCCTTAGCCCTTTGAACTCGCTCGGGTTACCGCCCATCACCGCTCCCCATTGCTCCTGCGTCACAGCGAACTTGCCCAGGTAGAACGGTTTGGTAATCGTCACCTTGTGGACAGGCTTGTCATAGGCACGTTCGTCGCTTCCCATGACGAAGGAACCAGCAGGAACCAGGACCATCTCCATCTTGACCCCGCCACCCAAGTCCGTTGCAAGTTCCTTTGGAGGCCCTTTCGTTTCGCTGAAAGCCGTCCCCGCCATTGTGAAAAGCACGATGCACCCAATCACGGAGTTCCTCATAACGTGTCCTCCGATAAGAAATTCGACTGGCCCAGCGATGGTCACGCCGAACCAGGACGACCAGTGTACCCCGCCAACTAATAGGAAGTTTGATCGAACGCTACGCCCCTGATATTATCGTGGACGCAGGTTGCCGGGAAGACTCCGCGGAAAAGCCGCCCAATGACCCGTGGAGAATTGAGGTATTTGGCCCTGCCCGACGTGGCTGTTTCAGAAAGCGACCTTTCTGCCCGGCAGTCGAACGGTTAGTGGAGTGGTGCCTTTGCACGCAGCGGTGGGGCATTCGTCACCCCCTCCTCCGCGTCTAACCGGCACGACCGGCGTTACAAATCTTGGAAACTGTGATTTTTCTTGACCGCCAAGCGATTTAAATCGCAGGATTCTGCAAGCCCTCTTATGGCGATTGAGTTTGGAATGCCCCAACTCCGCAGGCAAGGACTCGCGAAATAACTCGGGTGCGACAGGGCGACCGTCCGACTCTGTTGTGGTCGTCGATTTTGGCCAGGCCGCCTTCCACATCCCGAGTTGGCATGGCACGTTGAAGATGCCGGGGCACATCAGGAGGCGCTGGCCGAGCACGAAATCGATTCACGGAACCAAATTGGTCTGAAGGATTTTCTTCGCTCGCGCATATACATTGTTAGCTGGGCGACAACGGACATGCCCCACTTTGGATGAAACGCAGGCGAAACCAATGAAAAGGCCCCACGAGTCGCTGCAAAATTGCGACGCCGCAGCTTGGGATGAGGTCTACGACGAGCACGCCCGCGAGTTGTACGGGTTCGCGTTTCGATTGGTACGTGGCGATCCCCAGACGACAGCGGACGTGTTCCAAGACACCTGGCTGGATGCGATCAGCCACATCGGGCAGTTTGATCCAAAGCGCGGAGAACTCCGGTCATGGCTGTTCGGAATCGCCCGGCGGAGGATTGCCCTCTACTGGAGGCAACGGCTGGCGCGTGGCGACACGGTCACGGCCAACCGCGACGAAATCCTCGTTGAGGCATTGGACGGCGCAGTCGTGCCGGACGACGTTCTTGCGCATTTGGAACAAGCGGCCGTCGTGCAAGCCTCCCTGCTGGCACTGCCGCCCGAGCGGCGACAGGTGCTGGTCGAAAAATACGTCGAGGAACTTTCTGTCGCCCAGATCGCGGCCAAGACCGGCAAGTCGCCCAAAGCTGTGGAGTCGCTCCTCTGCCGTGCGCGGGAACAATTTCGAGCGTTGCTCGGCTGGTACTTCTCGGACACGAAATGCAGGAACGATACATGAAAACAACATTCAATATTAACGACCCCAGTCGCGATGATGCGACGATGCGCGAACTGCTCCTGCTCGCCGATCGGCAGGAAATCGAGCCGCCTCGTGACCTTCTCGATCGCGTGCGGGCCAGGCTCCACGAGAACAGCGTGCGATCACCCTCGGCCGCGCCTGCGCGGGCGACAGTCTCATGGACCAAGAAGGCCTGGTTCGCAGGGGCCGCCGCGGCGGCGGTTGTGCTGATCGCATTCCTCTTCGCCTTGCAACCTTCCAGCATCGCGTGGTCGCAAGTGGTGGAGGCCGTTCGTACCCTGCCGTGGATTCACATGAATGGTTGTCGGCGACGGAGGCCAGTCGCGGGAATCGTGGATTTCGTTTTCCGCGAAACATCGGTGCCATGCACGACAGCGAAATGGTCCGCTATGACGATTATCGATCGGGAGTTCGGTACCAGTACGATTTGCCGAAAAAGAAGCTATACCGCTTATCGACGGCTCAGGCGGAGGACTTCACGTCTGCAGAAGGGCTGTTTCAGGCGATCTTTCACGGAAATACCATTCGCGAAGGAGATTTATTTCCCTGGGCTCCGCATCGTCAAGCAGCGGCAGTGGACGGTTGACGAACCAGGCCAGCGATGGATCATGTATGAATTGGAGTTGAAGCGCCAGTGCGGCGATCCCAAACCGCCGATCGAGATCCCAGCAATCTCCATGGTGATTCGCGTCAATCCTGAGAAAATGCTGCCCGACTTGGAATCAAGGACCATCAGTCACAGGGAAGATGAAAGTCGAGATCGCCTTCGACTATCCAGCCGAGGGCCCGGCTGACATCTATGCCCTTGGGGTGCCGCGCGATGCGCCCGTCGAAGATCGCATGCCGCCGCCGGAACTGGACCGGATCATAAAGACTGTCCAGCAAAACCGCCGCGATTTTGGCAACTATCTTGCCATTGCCGGCGGAAACACGCGTTCCAGCGTGCATGTGATTCGGTGCAAGGGCGACAAGTTTCGTATCGACGTCGGCGTCGGAGACACCTCGCACGTGGCGTCAGGGGCTGAGATGGAAAAATGGTGGCGGGAGCACGGACGAGAGGTCCTGCCCGAAGGGTCGGTCCTCTGCGACGGCCATCGCATCTACGAGCACAGCTTCGTCCATCCGGAGCCCTGGTGGAAACCCTCGATGGACCCAATCCGGCAAGGCGACGGGCGTGCCGCCGTTGTGGAAGGGATCAGCAGATCGGCAGAGTACCTCGTCGAGTTGCTGGCCTATCCGCCGCGACTTGACCCGCAACAGATGGCCTCATCGCCCCTTTGGACGACGCACTTCGATGCGAAGGGCGAAAACGGTCCCGCCGGCTGTGTGCGGGTGGAATTGCAGCTCGCAAAGAACGGCGGGGCAGGCGACCGAAATGCGTATCATAAAGAAGAGTTCTGGCTGCAACCCAAGTACGGCTACGCCGTCGTCAAGCACGTCACATCCGACTGTCCCGAGGTTGATGAAGATGCGCTGCGGAAGAGCATAATCCACGAGTATGACGGCTTTCGTCAGACGCCGCGCGGCATCTGGTATCCCACGGTATTGCGCTACAAGATAGCTTCCTCAACCGCGAACAAGAACCGACCGGGCGGCATCGAATCCCACGACCAGGTCACGTACTTCTACGTCGATTTCACGGCGGAACTGCCCGACGAATTGTTCAGTGTGGATTGGAAAGGCGATTTGCTGCGCGGGATTCATTTCGCTCAGCCAGGCGAGAAGCCGACGGCCAGCGACCTCGGCAAGATTCGGCCGCCAGGTGGTGTGCCACTGATGTTTGGGGCTCCGGGACATGAGATTTCCGTGGACGCCGTGGAAAGGGCGCGTCACCGTCTGGAGGCCGTACCGCCAACGGACCTCGAGAAGTGGGTCGTCGAACTCCAGCGGATCATCGGCAAGCAACTCAAAGAGGGACTTCCCAGCGCAAGACAGGTATGCCGCACCGACTTCGTGATTCACATGAGCTTGGCGTTCGACGGCCTGAAATGGAACCGCACGGCCGCGGACAACCTCTTCCGGCGCGCGCGGACCTTGCCGGCGTCTGAAGCCAAGGTCTGGAAAGAAGCGTTTGAATTGCTGCTGAAGAAGAAGATCGGACAAACGGACACGAGCATCTGCGATGGAGGGCCGGAGTGGGCTGTTCCGCTCGTGCTCATCCCGGTTGACGCCCTTTTCGAAGGGCAGAAGTACAACCCCGACCGCGCCAAGAAGTACCTGGCGCGCATGAAGCAGTTGACTTCCGATGACGTCGCGCTCTGGCTAGACAAGGTGGACGCATTCGGGGGCACGAGACTTGACGCCGCAATGAACATCATCCTGCTGGATGACTACTTCGAAAAAGAAAAGTTCCAGCGGGACAAGTTCAAGGCCGCGATTGAGGAAAGGACGAAGTAGGAGGCAAGGGTCGTGTATCCAAGCGTGCAAGCTGACGACGGAGTAAAGCCACACTCATGACGAGGTTCCCATCAAACCACCCTCTATTCTCGAAACCTCAGCCAGCCGTCTAACCTGCGGCGGTCATCGCCACGTCACCCCCACCGCCGCGTCGAATGGCACGGCCGGCGGCAAATAGTTAGGAAATCTTGGGTTTTTCTTGACCGGCGGGCGATTTGACACTCGCGTCCCACTCTCGATACGAACCCAAGCCGCGAAAACCATCTCTCGGCGTGCCGGACGCCTTTCCAACTCGCTGCCCGACATTATGTCCGCGATTTTCGTTGATCGCCGTCTGAAGGGCCGTGGTGTCGTCGGTCTTTCCGTCGCCCCGAGCACTGTATTGAGTTTGCACGTTGACCACGCCGGCGTTGGCCGGAAATACAATATTCTCCGCCGCTCCGACGCGGAGTGTTGCGGGAAGGCCAGGCAAAAACAAGAAGAACATCAAGCAACGGAACTTCATCAATCGTACTGCCAAGTACTGCTTGCGGTTGCAGATGACACCAAGAACTCTGAGCCACGGGAGCAAAAGGTTACATGAATTTCGCGCCGTTTGCGGCAATCGCCCTCTGTAGACGCACAATTCAGCGCTGCAAATGCTTTAAAACAAGAAAGTTCCTGCCCCCGGTTGTAACCTGTTCGCCTTTCTGCGCAGAGTATTATTAGATTCGCCCGCTGCGGAGCGATTGGGAATTACAAGCCACCCCCCCCCCAAAAAGGGCAGCGACTTGACTTCGTTCGCGGAAGACTAGGAATTTACCAGACTATGGACGAAGGCTCAACCGGCCGTCGCGGGATTCATTCGCGCGGCGGTGGGCAATCGTGCAGAAAGCGATGACCTGCTGCAGGACGTCGCCGTAGTCTTGCTGCGCAAGTTCCAGACGTACGACCGTAGCCAGGCGTTCGTTGGCTGGGCGATCGGCATTGCCCGTTACGAGATTCTGGCCTACCACCGCCGGTGCTCGTCAGATCGGTTGTTCTTCGACAATGAAACCTTGGGACAAGTTGCAGCGGCTTACGAGCGAGTAAGCAACGATCTCGGCGACATGGGCGAAGCATTGAAGCATTGCGTGGAAGGAACGACAGGCCGTTCGCGGCAGCTCCTGGAATTGCGGTACGTGGACGAACTCAGCGTAAACGACATTGCGCGGCGTCTGAGGCTGGGACTTAGCGCGGTGAAAGTCGCGCTGCACCGGCTGCGCGTCGCCTTGCACAAATGCGTCGAGGAACGGCTTTCTCGGGGAGGGCCAAGATGATCGACATCTCCGAACTGATCTCCTCCTCTCTGGAGGGGCACCTTACGGCCGAGCAGTCCGAGGAACTCAAGGCGTGGCTCTGCGCCAGCCCCGACAACGCCGATGAGTTCGCTCGCCAGTCGTTTCTGCACAGTCATGCCCGCGATCTGTTTGCTGCCGCCCGGGCGGATCGCGAGGCAGAGCACTCCCGCGGCGGCGCGCAGCCGGCCCCGGGTGTCCGGTGGCAACGCCCAGCCGCCGCAGCGGCGATCCTGGTTGCCGTCGGCGTGCTGGTTGCACTCTGTCGGTCGAAGCCCACCGGCGCCGCCGTGGCGACGTTGCTCAACCCGGCGGACGTCCAATGGGAGTCCGGCGGCGCGCCATCGGCCGGTTCTGGTTTAGGGCCCGGTTCGCTGGCCCTCCAAAGCGGGACGGCACGCCTGCGATTTGCCGGCGGGGCTGATGTCGTCGTCAGCGGGCCAGCTCGCTTCGAATTGCAGTCCGCCGGATGCATCCGTCTTGACGAAGGTCGTCTGACAGCGGTCGTACGGCCACAATCGGTCGGCTTCACGGTCCGTACGCCAAGTGCCACAATAACCGATCAGGGTACTGAGTTCGCTGTCATTGTTGAGCCGTCCGGCGCCTCGGAGACACACGTCTATCGGGGCACCGTCAAGGTCCTGGCGAGCGGCTCCGGCGCGGAGCGACAGCTTTCGGCCAATAGTGCCGCGCGGGTCGAGGCCGACGGCAAGTTCGTGGCCATGATTCCATTGGCGCTCAAGCGGCGGCGCCACCGCCCGCCGATGGTAGTTTGCCGAAGTGCTTCACGCTTCCTAAGAACTGGAAGGGCAGCCGGGCCGGTACGGCCGAAAACAACCCGGTGCTTGTCGACGGCAAGCCCCAATGGCGATTCGATCGTGTCTGGCCCGACGAGCCGCTGATCGCCACGCACTACGTACCACTGATCTGGAATGCGAGCCGCTGGACGGGCGCAGACCATGTCCAGGGCGGGTATCCCAACATCACCATCGCAGGCGAGACGCTGGAATTGGGTGCGTGCGGACCGTGGGGAACGGGAAGAGAAGGCAGCACCGACCCGGGCGGCAAATGGCCGGCACTGGTGTTCGTCGCTCCGCACGATGGCCATTACGCGATCCAGGGCGACGCGCGGTTCGTGCCCGTCACGCCGCTGGAGGCCGCCGCCCATCTACTGGTGCTCGCGCGAGATCTGCAGGCTTCGTCGATCACCGTGCTGAAGGACCTCGGATTGCAGAGGGCCAACGATGAACGGCCGATCGAGGGCGGCGCGGTCGCCTTGAAAGCTGGGCAAGAGCTTGTCGCGTTGGGCCAAGTGCGGCCGTTCAACAATTCGGGAATCATCAAGATCCGCAATTTCAGAGTCGTTCTGCTCGGGGAGTGACAGCGCCGCTCCGCGCGAACACGGAGACGTAGTAGAGTCATGGCAACGCGGCGCCCTAGATCCTCGGTTAGATCAGGCCCGCTCATTCCGGACCACTGCGGCGGCGACCCCCGCCGCTTGCGAAAGCACGAACTACCATAGCCAGAACTAATGCTGACGGCGAAACAACCCAACAGAACGAGAAATGATCCATGAACGCGAAACTAGCGGCCGTTGCGTTCGCCGCAATGATAGCAGCGATGTCCTTTCCAGCATCCGCGCAGAGCATATCCTATTACCAAACCGGCGAAGAATTCGCGGGCCCTTTTCCGAGTTGGAAAAGCGTCAAAGAGTTCGGCGCGAAGGGAGATGGCTCGACCGACGATGCCGCGGCCATCGGCAAGGCACTCAAGGCCCTCAAGAACACGAATGCCAAGACGTGGAATGTCCTCTACTTTCCCGCTGGAACTTACATGATCGGTCAGCCGGTGTACTACACCGACCGCGTGAATGACGATTACACGGGACTGAGAATCGTCGGTGAAGATCCGGCGACGACATTGATCAAGTGCATGGATACCTTTCCCGTGGCAACCGGCGGCGTCGCCCAAGGAGCGATGGTCCGTCTCGATGGAACCTATGGGAACATCTGCCGCATCTCCTTTGACGGCAACCATCGAGCTTCGATCGGCCTGCTGCGCGACGGCGTGTACGGGACCGATTGGCGGATCACCGATATGTTCTTCAGTAACCTCGCTACGGGCATTCAATATGGGGGCAGCAGCGACCAGGGACAAGATCTGACCGCGATCATGCGCTGCCGCTTTTCTCGCTGCGGGACCGGCTTGAAGATGACCAACCAGAATTGCATGGGCATCTACGCCTGGTATTGCCTTTTTGAAGATTGCAGAACCGCCATAGACAATGGCGGTGGATTTGCCATGCCCATGTGCGACGTATTCTTGCGATCCGCCGTCGTTGACATCACGACGGGTCAGAACGGGTATCCGGTTCTGAATAACACGTCGGTGGGGTCCAAGATGTTCCTGGACATCTCGCAGAGCCCATGGTGCATGGTCATGGCAAACAACAACAAGGTTTACAACGCAACGGATGCGACCGTCATGAAGAATGTCGATGTCGCGCTGGACAACACGATCCTCAGTCGCAGCGGCCCAGGGCCGGTATTCAGCTCAGGCAAGCCGAACTTCGTATGCATCGGGAATACGTTTACGATCCCGAACCCGGTGAAAGGTGCCGCACGAAGCTGCGTTTTGGAACAGAAGATCGTCGATGCCTCGACGCTTGCCGTGCCATCCGCCATCCGCCTTCCAGGTACGCCGCGGAACAACCACCGAAAGATCTTCGAGATCCAAGAGAACGCCGGCGACATTGCGGCGGAAATCCAAAGCAAGATAACCGCGGCGAGTCTCGAACCGGCAGGCAGCAACCCAGTCGTTCATTTTCCCAAGGGAGAGTACAGCCTCAAGAGTACCATTGTTATTCCGGCCAATCGCGACCTGCAGTTGGTCGGCGATGGCGGTGCGGCCGGCGCCAGCGGAGTGAGCATTTCGTGGAGCGGGAGCGGCTCCGGCCCTTGTTTCCGACTCTTGGGACCGACCCGGGTAACGATCAGCGATATCTCGTTTGCTCTCGCTGGCCGCGGCGCCGACATGATGACGGTTGAGGATGCCGATCAGCCCGGCGGCCGCATTTATTGCGACCAGGTGGAGACCATGGGCAATACCGAAGGCCAGGAAGCCGCCTGCGATTGGCTGATCGATGGCGTCGAGAATAGCGATGTGACCGTGGTCAATCAGTATATCGGCCTGGCTGCAAGAGCCGTAGAAGTTCGCGGTGGCCGCTTTCTTCGCAGCGGCGGTTCAACCAACGGACAAGTCTCTTTCATTAACGGGTATCTTTGGGGCAATCAGCCCAACACGCTTAACGTCGTCGATGGCGGTAGATTGCTTTTTGCCGGCTATAGAAATGAAAACAATCCCAAAGGGCTGATGACGCTCAATTCGTCCTCGTCGGGCGTTGTGACCTTTGCGTGCAACCAGGAGGGCGTTGCAAAGTATCCAACGCCGGCCTTCAATATCGATGGATTCCGTGGCGCCCTGAACGTCGTCGCTCAAGCATCGTGGTTGTTTGAGAAACGTTCAAGTCCGGTCTTTAGAATCCGCGGGGATGGTGGCAGAGTCAGTGTCTTGAGCATTGGCAACATGCTTGCCGGTGGTCTGGATACCAGTGCCGCCCAAACACCCATTTGGGATGACCAGAGTTCTCCTCCTGCAAATGCCGGCTCGTTTCTTAACGATGGTCTCTATTGGAACCCGCCGTTCAATCGACAAAGCCTGCCCAATATCTACCGCAAAGCATCCGGGGCCGCGATTGACGCGGAGTTGGTCCTCAAGGGGCTTTCGCATTTGCGGGCAATGCGACTCGAACCGCCCATGAATCGACCTGCCGGTGCAACGGATTTGAAATTCATTAGGAGTTTCGTCAAGCTAAGCAAAGATCGGTATGGCCTTGTGATCAAATCGGGTGACGGGAAGGGAAAGCCATGAGTGTGCCAAGAAAAGCTGATGTGAATCAGTTGGACAATCCAACCCGGCCAAAGACTAACCATCAGGCCGGAACTGAACTTTGCACGTGAGGAGACAACAAATCACGTGAGGCCAAAGGGAGGGCGGATGATCGGCCATAACGCAAGTGAAGGTATTGAGCCCCGAAATTCTCCTAGTTGCACAGGGCCAAGGGTTTCATGGTCTGGAAGCCAGCAGCGTGACGCGCGATACGGTGAGTGCGGCGCGCCGTGCCGGGGTCTGAGTCCATGGCAGGTCATCTAACGGTTTACATCGGAACTTGGGAGAGCCATGCCGTTCCCAAAAGGAAGCTTCCAACGAAGCCGAAGAGGTGAGGCGGAAGTATGACTGCATGGCAGTCGGACCAACTCATAGTAGAGGCGTAGTCGGGGCAATGCCCGGTGCGGGTCGATGGCCCACTCGAAGGGGTTGGCAGTAGAGTGTAGAGGAATGAGGAAGCGTATGCCAGACACAGAACTGGAAGTCACTACGTGGACAAAACTAATCCTCATAGCCAAACGGGCTCGCGAGGAGCCGCAATGCCAGTACACGAGCTTAGCTCATTTGCTGGACGAGCAGTTCCTGGCGGCATGTTACCACCGGCTCGGCAGGGACCGGGCCAGTGGCGTGGATGGTGTGACGTGGAAGGAGTACGGAGAGCATCTGGACGAGAACCTGCGGGACCTGGTGACACGGATGAAGGCGAAGCGGTACAAGCCGCTGCCTGCCAAACGGGTCTACATTCCCAAGGACGAGCACTCGCAGAGGCCGCTGGGACTGCCCGCTCTTGAAGACAAGATCGTGCAGAAAGGGATCGCCGAGATTCTGGAGTCGATCTACGAAGCGGACTTCCTCGGCTGCTCGTACGGTTTTCGACCGGGGCGAGGGTGCCACCAGGCGCTCCACGCGGTGAGCACGACAATCATGACGCAGCCCATCAACCATGTGATCGATGCGGATCTCAAAGCTTTCTTTGACAGCGTGTCGCACCCCGGGTTGATGAAATGCCTGCAAGTCCGCATCAAGGACCCGAGCTTTCTGCTGCTGATTCAGCGGTTTCTGAAGGCAGGGTATTTTGAGGCGGGCCAGGTCGTGGCCACCGAGCAAGGAACACCGCAAGGGGGCAATCTGAGCCCGATGCTTTCGAATATCTTCCTGCATTATGTGCTTGACCTGTGGTTTGAAAAACGTGTCAAACGTCAGGTTCGGGGCGCGTGCTTTCTGGTGCGCTATGCGGACGATTTTGTCTGCCTGGTCCAGTATCAGGACGATGCGCAGCACATTTTGGAGGCACTGCGTGAGCGGTTCACGCAGTTTGATCTGGTGTTGCATCCAGAGAAAACTCGCGTGATCAGCTTTGGGCGGTATGAACGACAGAACGCCCAACGGCAGAAACGACGGCCCAATACCTTCGATTTCCTGGGCTTCACTCACTACTGCGACAGCAGTCGGTGGGGGAAGTTCAAGGTCGGCCGCCAGACCAGCCAGAAGAAGTTTCGCAAGAAGTGCCGTGAGTTGAACGATTGGCTCAAGGCGGTGCGGAATCGCTATCCGGTCAAGGAATGGTGGTCGGTTTTGAAGGCCAAGCTGACGGGACACTACCAGTATTATGGGATCAGCGGCAATATGCGCTCGCTGGCTCGCTACTACCGGCGGGTAGTCCAACTGGCCATGAAGTGGCTTAACCGCCGCAGCCAGAAGCAGTCGTTTTCCTGGGAAGGCTTTTGGGTGTACCTGAAGCACTATCCCCTGCCGACGCCGCGGATAGTCCACAAACTCAACACCCTCTCGCCTGGGAGGTGAACTTTACTGAAGAGCCGGATGTGGGAAATCTACAAGTCCGGTTCTGTGAGGGGCATTGAAGTCTTCTCACATGGTTGAATATTGTGACACTCCGCTGATCGAAAGAGCGGAGCAACAGGGAATACAAAGCAAACCTAACTGAAAGACCATATTATGTCTACTCGACAAACGAATATCATCGGTTTGTGCATGATCTTCCTCCTGTTCGCATTGAGCGTGGTCTATGGCGATGGCAATCCGTGCCGCGCGATTTCCAGCGGCCGCAACGACGTAGTCTACCTGGCCCCGGCTACGGAACCCTACGAAGCGTTGCCGCTTGGCAACGGCCGGTTGGGCGTAATGGTACGGAACGCCCCAGGGCTCAACTACATCTTCAATCACAGCAGCTTCTTCGCCAACTCAACTCAAGACAACGACCTGATTTCGTCCGGAGAATTCACGCTGCAACTTCCGGAGGCCTGGTGCATGGGTTTCGCGGATCAGCGGCTCGTGCTGCACGACGCCATAATCGTCACTCGCTATAAGACGGGTACCGACATCCACACCGTCAAGTCGTGGCTCGCAGAGGGACTTGATCTCTTGGTCGTCGAGATAGAAAGCACGGCCGCCCTTCCGGATCTGACCGCGTCGCTTTCCATTTGGAACCGCAAGAGCAAGGACTACGAGAGAATCGGCGTTTCTGGCGAGATCGCTGAAATTGCCGGCCTGAAGGCATCTTGTGCCAACGACGGCATCCATCTGGCCACGGTGGGGGTGGGGGGACATCGAGCCACGGCAATGGCTGCGTGCGTCATGGGCCGGGAGACAAAGCCTTCCGCCGAGGACCTGCAAGCCACGATGAAGATCCCGGCGAACGGCGCCAGCCGGCTAACGCTACTGGTGGCCTGCCCCGTGGTGATCGCCGAGAAACAAACGTTGGAAAGCGTTGCCAAGGCCGCCCGCGAAGTCGTGGCCTCGGCCCCGGAGAATGGCATCGTCGGATTGTGGCGGGACCATATCGCCTACTGGCATGAATTCTGGACGAAAAGCGGCGTGGTAATGCACTCGGACGACGGACTGGCCGACTACATCGAGAACCTTTACCATCTCCAGCTCTACTGGATGGCCGCATGTTCTCGCGGTCCCGAAGCCCCGAAGTTCAACGGCGGCAACTTTCTCTTCTGCAAAGACTGGCGGAGTTGGGGCGGCTACTACTGGTACCAGAACACTCGTGAGATGTTCTGGCCCTTGCTGGCGGCCAATCACGCTGAGCTTTGTGCGCCGTTGGTGGACCTTTATGTTCGCAACCTGCCGGCGGCGCGAAAGCTGGCGAAGGATCTGTTCGGCGCCCGGGGGCCGACGTCGAAGAGACCATGAGCCGCGCCGGCAACGGCGACAAGCGGAATAACCCCTATACGTGCCTTTACCATACGACCGGAACGGAAGCCGCCCGCCATATCCATCAGATTTACCTTTTCACGCGCGACGAGAAGTTTTTGCGGGAGAAGGCATATCCCATGCTCAAGGAGACGTTGACCTTCCATCTTAGTATGCTTCACAAAGAGGCCGATGGGCTGTATCACGTATATCCGTGCGACGCGCGGGAATCCTACTGGTGGATCAAGGATTCGATCACAGATCTTTCGGCCCTGCGGGCCACGTTGCCGATCCTCATCCACGAGAGCGAGCGGCTCGGCGTGGACTGCGCCGGAGCGAGAACACTGGAAAGACGTTCTGGCCCACCTGCCGTTTCTTCCGGCGGATGAGAAAACGAATCGATTTGTGCCCGGGGCGTTTCTCGACGAGTATCCATCAACGCCCTATAAGCGACCCGAGCAGCTCTATGCCCGCAACGAAAACGGCCGCACATCCCGCAGCAAGGGCAACAACTTCAATTACGAGAACGTTGAATGCGATCCCGTGTATCCCTGGGGACTGATCGGACTCGACTCGCCGCAGGCCGAGCGCGAGCGGGCATGCAAGACATTCCGCCATCGTCGTTTCAACGAATGGACCTACGGCAACGCCTGGGACTGGAGTTCGACCGTCGCGGCAAGGCTCGGGCTGGCCGACGAGGTGGTGAAGTGCTTCATGCAATATGTGCGAAATGTCCAGCAGTTCCCGTCCGGCTTCCCTGGCACTCCCGGCAACTGCCCCAAGTCGTGGGGCGGGCAGATCGGCGATTCGTGCGGCATGGACGGTCCCGGTGTTCTGGCGACGACCGTCCAGGAGATGCAACTCCAGGGCTACGGCAGCATCATCCGAGTGTTTCCCGCATGGCCCAAAGGCTGGCAGAGCGAGTTCGACCTTGCGGCCGAAGGCGGTTTTCTTATCCGCAGTCGGATCGGTAAGAACGGGGAGATTCCCGAAGTCCGGATCCAGAGCACGTTAGGTGGGCCATGCACGGTGATCAATCCCTGGTCCGACCGGGCGATTCTGCGTGGTCCCGTCAGCGATCAGAGTGTCGCACTCAAGCAACGGATTACCTTCGAGACAAAGCCGGGTGACACATATGTGTTACTGCCGGCATCCAAGATTGCCGAGCCCCCTGCGATTCCCCTTGCGCAAAACGAAGGCCCGCGATGGCCATTCCACCGAAGAGCAGGCGATACAATCGAATCGTATTTGAAACGGACCGATTCGTTTGGCATGCTGGGTATCGCCAAAGACGGCCAGAACCTAACTCGCAACCGTGTTCAAAAGGCCCTGGCAGAACAGGCCAAGACGGCAAAAAAGAAGTGAGGCGAGGGGTTCCATACCATGAGACGGCACTCCATCATATCATTCTGCCCGACTCGATCTGCATGACACACCTTGTACGAAAGGCCACCCAAATGAAGACTTTGCGACTGGTAATCTTCCTATTGCTCCTATCGGCCGTGGCTCTTGGAAATCGGGCCATCTCATCCGCGTCGGAGGAGGGGAGCGACTCCGCCGAGCAGAAGCGGGCCGATTCGTGGCGCGAGTTGAAATTCGGCCTGATGATGCACTGGGGACTTTACTCGGTGCCGGGCGGTGTCTGGAACGGAAAGAAGATCGAAGGTTACGACGAACAGATCAAACACCGCGCCAGGATTCCCAATGGAGAATACGTCAAGTTGACGTCGCAGTTCAAGGCCGAGAAGTTCGACGCCGATTTCATTGCCCGCCTGGCCAAGGAAGGTGGCATGCGTTACGTGATGATTACGTCGAAGCATCACGACGGCTTCAATCTGTGGCACTGCAAGCTGTCTAGGTTCAACGCAGTCGATGCGACGCCCTTCAAGAAGGATGCCATCAAGCTCCTCGCCGACGCGTGCTCGCGCCAGGAACTCAAGTTCGGCGTGTATTACTCGCTGATTGACTGGGCCTACCCGGGCGCCACGCCCATGAGCGACCACAATTCCGACCCCATTACGCCCGCGCTGGAGGAATACTCAGTCGGCCAGTTGCGAGAATTGCTCACCGGCTACGGTCCGCTGTGCGAGATCTGGTTCGACATGAGCCGGCCAACGCTCGAGCAAAGCATGCGCTATGCCAACCTGGTGCATCGCTTGCAACCGAACTGCATGGTCAGCGGGCGGATCTTCAACGGCCAGGAAGACTTCCAGCTTTGCGGCGACAACGAAGTACCCAACCACTGGTTCAGCGGGGCCTGGGAATCCGCCGTGACGATGTTTCACGACACCTGGGGTTACCGCTCCTGGCAGGTCCGCGAGAACGCCCCGGCGATGATTCGCGAGAAGATCCGCGAACTCGCCTTTGTGACGGCCCGCGGCGGCAATTACGTCATGAATTTCGGCCCCAAAGGCGACGGGTCGATCATAGAGTTCGAGGCCGAGGTGATTCGCGGCGTGGGGCGATGGGTCCATGCCCATAGCGATGCGATCTTCGATGCCCGGCCCGAACCGTATCTGGCTCTCGATTTCGGCTACGCGACGTCTCGACCGGGGCAATTGTTCTTGTTCGTGAAAGACGTGCCGGCGGACGGCGTGCTGCGCATTCCCGGATGGCAAGCAGCAACGCCGAAGGCCCACGTTCTTACCGATTCGGGTGACAACGAGCTGGCCTGTAGCATCGCCGACGGCGTGCTCGCGATCAAACTCCCTTGGAAAAAGGTAGATCCAGACTTGACGGTTGTCGCCATCGATTGCGACAGCGGCAGCGCCTTTACACCGGCCGGATTGGTCAAATTCAGCGAACATGAACCTACGCGGCTGTTGCCGGCAAAGTCCTTAGCCTGGCATCGGCTTGTCGGCGGCGACTACTACAGCCTGCACAAGGTTGTGGTGGGCCGGCAGTGGATCGTCCAGGCTCCGCAAGGCGGTCGGTGGGAGGTCGTTGCATCCCGCAAAGCGAGCGGGCATCCTGCGATTTACTTGTTTACTGCGGGAAAATCATCCTGTCAGTTCATCTTGCCGGCCAGCGACAAGCCGGGCCGGCAGGAATGTGGCACGCTGGTTCTGCAAACCGGCAGACCCGTAACCCTGATGCTCCAATCCTCGACCCCCGGCCGGGAAATGGACGAACGCGTTGACTACCTGGAGCTCCGTCGGGTTCCATAAACGACCCGTGAACCCCGTCAATTCCTCAACGAAGTGAGCAGAGAACTATGGTTGATAAACACATGGCTTCATCCATACTTTCTCAAGGGATGAGAGTGATCTTGTTTGCCGCAGGTATCCTGGTCGGAACCAGACTGCCTGCGGCCGATTCTGCAAGCACATTTCGGCCCGGCCGGCCGTGGCTCGATATGGGCGGCAAGCCGATTCAGTCCCACTGCGGGGGCGTACTCTACGAGAACGGCACCTATTACTGGTATGGGATGAATTTTATTGGAAAAACGATCCCGCCCGGCACCTACAAGGGCCAGAGTTTCAGTTGGATGCTGAATACCGGCATGTCCTGTTACTCGTCGAAGAACCTACGCGATTGGAAGTACGAAAGCTCCTCTCTACTCCCGGTTCCCAATGATCCCAAGCACCCGCTGCACGATCCGACCACCTGGATCTCGCGCCCGAAGGTTCTTCGGTCCGGCAGCACCGGCAAGTATGTGATGATCGGCACACTGGTGACGATTGACTTCACGACTACCAAGTCCATCGTCGGCGTAGCGGATAGCCCAGCCGGCCCGTTCGACTACAACAAGGTCCTCGACCCAAAGGGTGGCGGCTACGATATGACGCTTTACAAAGACGATGATGGAAATGCTTATCTCGTATGCGCCCATGAGTGGGTGCGAGCACACCTATTGAGCGAGGATCTGCTCTCAATTGTCTCGACGACGGAGTTACAGGGCGTCAGAGGCGAGGCACCTGCGGTTTTCAAGCACGATGGGACTTACTACTTCATCACGTCGGAATTGACTGGTTGGGCGCCCAACCGGAACAAGTATTCCACGTCGCGTTCCTTCCTCGGGCCTTATTCGGAAAAAGGCCACTTCGCGGAGGGACCGGGGGCGAACGACACGTTCGGCGGACAGGCGACCTTTGTGCTGCCTGTGGCGAATCGGCCCGGCGCGTTCATCTTCCTGGCCGACCGCTTTAACGCGAGGGACTGGGCTGTGATCCCGGATATCAGCCAATCAACCCACATCTGGTTGCCCATCACGATCAACCCGACAAACAAGACCATCCGTGTGCCCTGGCGGGATACATGGGATTTGTCCACTTTTGGCACGAAGGGCCGTGGTAACGAAGTCCTGAATGAGAACGACTGATCAATCAATCCATACGTTGGGTGGGTGAATTACCCTGGAGAACATGCCATATGATGAAACAATTACACTTCGTTCTGGGCTGCCTGGTCCTCTACGGTCTTTGCCTGCAAGGTTCCGCCGCTGAAACGAACAGCCTGCGAGTGCGACTGTCGTTTGGGCAGCGGGAGACAAAACGCACAACATATTCCGTTCGTCTCCTTCCCGGTTCAACGGGCGTCAAAGTATCGGCAATGCACGGCGTGGCTCTGAAAGCGGATGATGTCGTAAACGACCGGGCCGTGCTGCACGCTGGTGCGGGGGAAGTGCGTGCCATTGAATGCGACGTGACCATGCCGGCCCTGATGCAACCACCGCGCAAGATTCATGAAACGTGGGAGCATCTGCTCAAGAACACTACGCTCGATGCCGCGCAGCGTCTGCGCGACGACCCGGCGATGCGGCACGACTCCCCGATGCTCACCGTCGAGCTTTCCAAGGATGGCACGCGAGGCTTTTCTATCGGACTTGAGCAATTGCGTAAGCACAGAGCGATGTGGTTCCCCGAAAGCGATGTCTTTGTTACCCTCGCCGATGCACCAGTGGACTTCGCCACACACCTCGCCTCGCTGAGCGGAGAGCGCTTGCTCGACCGCGTCGAGCGCGAGCCGGAGGCAAGCTATGCGCAGTACACCGCGCGCTGGGAAGACATGGGCAGCCCGGCCTACATGAATCCGCATTCCATTCCGCCCGGCCACATTGTCGGAGTAGGATGGGACAGCTCGCTTTACAAGTTCGGCATCGATCGCCTGGCCGAGATTCGCAACGATTACGGCAAAGCCGATGTCTTCCATTTTCGTTTCGCATTGGCCGATGCGGCCAAGGCCTGGCGCGGTCAAAAGCTGGCGGATGGTCTGCCGCTCATCACTTCGATCTTCGAAGAAGCCGGCCTGCGCTACGAGATTGAGCAGTTTGCCACTCCGCTGCTTGGGTTGCCCGCTGAGCGCCGCGGCGACATCGCGATGGTGATGCTGCAAAAGGTCACGCTCCGCGAGTTGGAGGGAAAGGCCCGCTCCCTATCAGTCGGGATGCAGCTCGCGCGTGAGCTGCCGGGCCCCGTCGCGTTGCGCGAAGAAGACGGCACGTTTCTGCTCGGAGACAGGACGACCACCTGGCTCGCAGTGCAGGGCGCGGGCCTTGCGTTGAAGGCCGATACGCGGGACAACAGGACGACCGCGACGGTCACCCTTGACCTGCCGGCCGGCGGCACGCGCGATTTCATCGTGAAGCTCCCTTCGCCCGTCGTTCCGGCTGCGGACAAGGCAGCATTCCTGGCGATGGACTACGTCGCGAGCCGCGCGGTCACGGTAAAGTTCTGGAACGACTACCTCGCCCGGGGCGCGATGTTCCGTGTCCCCGAAGAGGCGGTGAATACGCTTTTCCGCGCCAATTTATGGCACGCATTACGGCTGCCGCGACGTCATGGCGGCGCAGGGCCGAACGCGAAACTCGACCTGCCATATTCGAACTTCGCTTACGATCAGACCGGCACGCCGTGGCCGGTCAACCAGTCCGTGTATGTGGACTACATGCTCTATGATTTGCGCGGTTACCACGCTATCTCAGCGGAGGAACTGGCTGCCCAATACCGCAACAACCAGGAACCGAACGGGCATGTCGGCGGCTTCGCGAATTGGGGAGTCTACACACCGGGTATGCTTTATAGCGTTGCGCAGCACTACCTGCTCTCCGGGGATCGCGAGTCGTTTGAGAAACTGCTTCCGCAGACGCTGCGAGCGCTCGACTGGTGTCTCGATGAAATTAAGCGGGCCGCCGATTCGAGAAGCCCGACGCCGGGACTTGTGCTTGCGCCGCTGAATGACCTTTCGCACGACGCCCGCGCGTGGGCTTTCAACCAGGCTTACCTCATCGCCGGCGTGGACCTGCTGGGCCGGGCCCTGGCCGCGATCCAGCATCCGCGGGCTGCCGAATGCCGTGCCGCAGCGCAAACGCTACGTACCGCCATAGAGCGCGAGTTCGCCCGTGCCAGCGTCCGTTCAGCCGCCGTGCAACTCGGCGACGGCACCTGGATTCCCTACGTGCCGAACGATGCCCAAGGCTCAGGCCGGCTGTTTGAGATATGGTATCCCACGGACGTAGATTCCGGACCGCTCCACCTGCCGCGCCTGAAGGCACTCGATCCGCGGGGCCCGCTCACCGCGGCGATGCTCCACGACCACGAGGACAACCTTTTCATCCACCAGTGGGGCACGATCAACGAACCAGTCTACAATATGCAGGGAACCGTCTACCTCTTGCGCGACGAGCCAAAGGCCGCTATCCGCACGTTCTACAGTACGATGGCCTGCGCGTTCAGCCACTCGGTCTTCGAGCCGGTCGAGCATCGCTGGGGTTGGGGCCAGTACTTCGGCCCGCCGAGCACCGACGGCTCGTGGTTCGAGCTCTATCGGAACATGCTCATCCGCGAACAGGATGACGATACGTTGCTGTTGCTGCAAGCTACGCCGCGAAAATGGCTGGAAGACGGAAAACAAATCCGTGTGGAGCGAGCTCCTACCTACTACGGGACGCTCAACCTTTCGGTCGTTAGTTGTGCCAGCAAGGGCGAGATCCACGCCACGGTTGAAATGTCCGGCCGCAATCGACCGCACGAGTTGTTGGTCCGCTTCCGGCATCCCGACGCCAAGCGTATGCGCGAGGTCGCCGTGAACGGCCGGAACTGGAAGGACTTCGATCCCTGGAAGGAGTGGGTGCGGATTGGTGTACCCAAGGAAGAAGGCTACGAAATGGTCGTAAAGTATTGATTACAGGTCTCAAACGACCTACAAGGGCAGCTCTGGAGCAGTTCACAATGACGAAGCGGATTTGGCATCTCGGCGGTTGGCTCGCGCTGACCGCGTGTTTCTGCGGCGTACTGCGTGCCGAGGGGCCGCCTGCGCAGGTACGCGTGGTCTTCACCGAGCAACTCGGGCCAATGCACATGGAACGCATGGCGCTGGGGCAGGGTGGACTCTCGGAAGAGCCGATGTTTGCCGACCGTGTAACGGAACTCCGCGCACTGCGTCCGGCAGTCATCCGTCTGTTCGTGCAAGAGTATTACAACCTCTTGCCGGATCGGGGGCGTTATCACTTCGACACGCTCGACCGCATGGTGGACTCCATCCTCAAGACCGGCGCGAAACCGCTGATGTGCCTGTGTTTCAAACCCCGCGTGCTTTTTCCCGAAATCGACGACAGCATCGTGGAGCCAAAGGATTACGCTGGGTGGGAAGAACTCGTTTTCCAGGTCGTGAAGCATTACCGCGAGCGCGGCGCGGGCATCCGCTACTGGGAGGTCGGCAACGAAGTGGACATCGGCGAAAGCGGCGGCACACCGTACCGGTTTCAGCCGGAAAGCTACGTTCGCTACTACCAGCACACCACGGCGGCTATCCTCCGCGCCGACCCGCAGGCCCGTGTCGGCGGTCCGGCGCTGGCGAGCGTGCAGTCGCCGATCTTCCCCACGCTGTTGGACGCCTGCGCGACAAAGAGAATACCGTTGCACTTCGTTTCGTGGCATCTTTACAGCAGCAGTCCGGCCGCGATTCGCGGTGCGGTCGACTACGCGCACGGTTTGCTGAAGAAGCATCCAGGGCTCAACCCGGAGACCTTCCTCGACGAGTGGAACATGGACTTATTCAACCCGCCGCTCGACCCGCGCTACCAGCCTTGCTACGTGGCGGAGACTATCTGGCAGATGAAAGACGCGGGGCTCGACTGGTCATGCTACTACCACATCCGCGACTACTACGTGTCCTACGATACGTTCTCAAAGTACTTCTCTGCCAATGGCACTGCGCTGATGACGCGGTGGTGGAATCGCCAGCCGCAGTTTGACGGGCTGTTCGACTACCAAAACCAGATCCGCCCCGCCTATTTCACCTTCAAGCTGCTATCTCGCATGGCCGGCGAGCGCCTGCGCGTCACCTCCACCAGCGACAAGGTCCACGGTTTCGCCACGCACGACCCGCAGTTACAGATGCATAACGTAATGCTTTGGAACTTCTCCGGCGAGCCGGCACAGGTCGGAATGAGCCTTAAAGCCTTGCCCAGGGAACTGCGCATGCGGCACATCGTGCTCGATACCGCCGCTGCGGGCGCGGATGAGAACCAGCGACTTCGTCCTGAGCCGCTCCAGACGTTGAAAGCGGGCGACCACAAGCTCTCGCTGAAACTTGAACCCTGGGCCGTTCATTACTGGTCGCTGGAATAGCTAAGGCCAATGAAACAACATACGTTCCGTCAGTCGGCGAACGAGTATTACATGCCACAACGTACGCGTGTAGCGATGGGTAATTTCGTCGCCCAACACCTCCTGGCATATTGCATGGCCCTGTCGGCCTGGCCGGCCACGGCGGCTGTTCAGTTGCCGCCGCTTTTCAGTGACAACATAGTAATCCAGCGCCAAGCCGAGGTTCCCATCTGGGGAAAGGCGAACCCCGGCGAAGAGATCGTGGTTACTGTGAGGACTCAAAAGCGGGAGGCCCGTGCCGGCGCCGACGGGTGTTGGACGGTTCGATTACCCTCGATGGAAGCCACTGAAGATTCATTCACGATCACGATCGCCGGAGCGACAAACACTGTCTCCCTTCGCAACGTACTGGTGGGAGACGTCTGGCTTTGTTCCGGCCAATCGAACATGCAAAAGCCAGTTGGACCGTGGCCCGGACAACGACCGGTGTTGAATTATGAGCAGGAAATTGCCCAGGCTAACTATCCTACGATCCGCTTGTTTAATGTAGAAGAGCGCCAGGCCTTTACCCCGCAATCAACCTGTCGAGGCCAATGGAAAGTCTGCAGCCCCGAAACCGCAGGCACATTTTCGGCCGCCGCGTTCTTCTTCGCACGCCAACTGGTGCGGGACAATCATGTTCCGATCGGATTGATCACCGCCGCTGTCGGCGGGACCTTCGCTCAAGCGTGGGCCAGTCTGCCTGCTCTGAAGAACGTTTCCACATACCGGGGCCTCGCCGATCGTGGGGAAGAACTCGCCGTTTTCGCCCATACGGCCAAGGCCCTTGGCGGTGAAGAAGCCGGTCATCTAGCCCAAACATTCAAGCGACAATGGTGGATCGAACATGATCCGGGTCTGCTGCCAGGAAAGGAATGGACCCGTCCGGAGTTCGATGATTCGTCTTGGAAGACGATGGAAACCCCGAAGAATTTGTGGCGGTACGTCGGGCTGCCTGATTTCGAAGGGATGGTTTGGTACCGTCGAACGTTTGAGACGCCAACGGCCTGGAAGGGAAAGGATCTTGTCTTCTCTTTCAGCGGCTATAGCCAGGAGGCAACATTCTGCTTCAACGGCGTGGACATCGGCGACAGACTTATCCGGGAGTCCCCGGATCGGTTCAAGATCCCTGCCGCGCTCATTAGGGAAGAAAAAAACGTCATTGCGGTTCGTGTCATCGGCGTTAACGGTGGCGGCGGGATCACCGGAGATCCGAAAGATATGTGGCTCGCGCCGGCCACTGATCTCAAAGCCAAGATCGCGCTGGCCGGTCAATGGCCGTACCGCATTGGCCTATCGTTGAAAGAAATCGGCGCATTTCCTCTCGACTATAATGCTGCGCTGCCGGGGACATTGTTTAATGGCATGATCCACCCAGTGGCCCCATATTCCCTCAAAGGCATCCTCTGGTATCAGGGAGAGTCGGATATGACCGGGGGCAGCCACCAGCACTATCGCGATGTGCTCCGGACGTTGATTGAAGATTGGCGTTCGCTTTTTGGCCGGAAGAACCTACCGTTTTTCGTGGTGCAACTTCCGAATGTGACGGCTCCTGACCCAGACCAGACGAGAGTCGGCAACTACGCCCGTGTCCGCGAAGCGCAGCTTGCCGTGGCGTTGAGCACACCGAACGTCGGTTTAGTTACCACGATCGATATCGGTGAACCCGACATTCATCCTGTTAACAAGCAGGAGGTCGGGAGGCGTCTGGCCATCATGGCGGAGGGGATGGTTTACGGGAGGCATATCGAGTATTCCGGGCCGCTTTACGCCGGTATGCGGGTGGACGGAAAGGAGATTCGCCTCCGCTTTGTCCACGCCAGCAACGGATTGATGACGAAGGGTGGCGGGCCTCTGAAAGGTTTTGCCATCGCCGGCAAGGACGGAGAATACGTCATGGCGAATGCGGTCATCAGTGGCGACACGGTGGTTGTTTCCGCACCCCGCGTGGCTGCGCCGACCGTGGTCCGATACGCTATGGCAGATAATCCAACCTGCAATCTGTGTAACGGGGCCGGGCTTCCGGCGTCACCCTTCCGTACTGATTGTCCAGAGACGGTTGCAAAGGAAAGTACTTGCACACGACTGAACATTCTCAGAGACTAACGTAGGAAACACATCATGATTCGAATGTTGCTCCTGGCTGGAATACTCGCGAACCTCAGCCTCTCTACCGTTGCCGCCACGTTTGCTCCGGTTGACCCACGGCTTGCGCCAGACTTGTTCGTTTGGATCGACACCTGCAACGTTTATGCCTTTCGGGATGGCGAGGCCGCTCTGCTCATCAACTGTGGCGATGGCAGCGTGCTTGATCACTTGGAGGACATTGGCGTCAAACGCGTGGAATGGGTTTTATTTACCGACCATCATCGTGAGCAGTGCCAAGGTGCGCCTCGGTTAAAGATCGCGGACGCCCATGTGGCCGCACCGGAAGTCGAACGCGACCTGTTCGAGAAGCCTGCCGAGTTTCGCAAAATGAAAGTCCGCCTCGAAGATCGCTTCACCATTCACGGCGCCAGCTACGTGCGTCCACCCATTCAACCCATTCCACTCCACCGCACGCTCCGCGATAAGGACACCTTCACCTGGCGCGGACGTGAGTTCCTCTGTCTCGACACGCGAGGGAGCAGTCCCGGTGGCATGTCGTACTTGCTCAAACATAACGACCGCTGGTTGGCTTTCAGCGGTGACGTCATGCTCGATGGAGCCAAGATGCACACCTGGTTCGACACGGAATGGGACTACGGCTTCGCCGCGGGAATCCAGGCGTTGAGAAAATCGGCCGTCTTGTTGACGAAGTACCCGCTCGACTGCCTCCTGCCCTCGCACGGACCGGTCGTCACCCATCCCAAAAAGCAATTGGGCGATTTCGGAAAGAAATTGGATCACTTGGAAAAGCTCTATGTACGTGGGTATGGGGTTGAGGAAGCTTCCGTAGCCTACCAGGACAAGGTTTCCAAATCGACGGTCGTGCCGTATGTCGTTCAAGTATTGCCGCACCTCTTCAAATTCAAACGCAAGAACTTCTGGCCCAACTTCGCGCTGATTCTCGCCGACAACGGCCACGCGCTGATGGTTGATTGCGGTTTGCTCGACGAGAAGTTCCTGGATGCGTCGCTCGCAGGCATTCGCCAGAACTTCGGACTGAAGGCGATCGATGCCGTGATCATCACCCACATGCACGGCGACCATTTTCTGGAAGCACCGCACCTCCGCGAGAAGTGGGGGACGAAAATCTGGGCGATTGACTGCACGGTGGACAAGATGGAACATCCCGATTGGTTCGATTATTCCGCTCCCATTCAGGCGTACGGGAAGAAGAACGCGGATGGCTCGTGTCTGACTGGTGTGCGCGTGGACCGTGCCTTCAAGTCCGGCGAGACGTTTGCGTGGGAAGGCTACAAGTTCACCGTGGATTGGATGCCTGGGCAGACCGAGTTCGCCTTGTGCCTCCACGGCCAGATCGATGGTCGTCATGTGGCCTTTACCGGTGACAACATTTTCGGCGACCCCGATGATGTGACGCAAACCGGCCATGAGGCCATGGTGGCGCACAACAGCGGCATCCTTGAGGAAGGCTACATGTACGGGGCTGAGTACTTGCAACGCCTCAAGCCCGACCTTCTCGTGGGCGGCCATTCCTTTGTGATGGACCATCCGGCGGCGTTCATCGAGCGATACCGCAAGTGGTCATACGAGATGCGGGACGCCTTTCAAGCCCTCAGCCCTGATCCCGACTATCGCTATTGGTTCGATCCTTTCTGGGTTCGGGCGGAGCCCTACCGTGTCGTGCTGCGGCCGGGCCAGTCCGAAACGGTGAACCTGCATGTGCGCAACTTCCGGCCCGGCAAACAAAGCCACCGCATCGTCATCCACACCCCGCCCGGCCTGATTGTCGAACCGGCGATCGTGGCTGGCGAACTCCCCGGTGAGGCTCGCCGCTCGTTTCCTGTTTGTTTGAAAGCCACACCTGGGGCGAAAGCCGGAGTGCGGATCGTCGCGCTGGACATCACGCTCGACGGTCATAGCTACGGCGAATGGTTCGATTTTGTCGTCGACATCGCCCAATCTCCTTTGACCCCACACTCAAAGTGAAGCCGTTGCAACATTGGTACGATTCGTCTATTTCACAAGTTGTGGAGATTCTCATGCAAAAATCGCTTTTCACCCCTTTCACCCGCGGCTTGCTGGCCGGCGCAATCCTCATAACGGCGGTCGGCCTCGCCGCCGCCCAGTCGGCAAAGTCGTTTCGGCCGGGCGAGGTCTGGCGCGACACCGACGGCCAGCCCATTCGTGCCCACGACGGAGGATTCTACTTTGAGAATGGGGTGTACTACTGGTTCGGTGAAGACAAGCGGGCTGGCGGCTCGGCTGGTCATACGCACGCCATCGCCTGCTATTCGAGTCGAGACCTGTACAACTGGAAGAACGAGGGCAACGTCGCGCCGGAAATCGGCCCGCACGGAAGCCTGTTTACCAAATACCCGCTGGCCGAACGGCCCAAGGTCGTTTTCAACGCCAAAACCGGCAAGTACGTCATGTGGGCCCACATGGAGAATGCCCACTATTCGGCGGCAACTGCCGGCGTGGCCACGGCCGACAAAGTGACCGGACCTTACAAGTTCGTGAAGTTCATTCGCGTGAACAACGACAACAATCGCGATAGCACGCTCTACAAGGACGACGGCGGCAAGGCTTACTTCATCTACTCGGGAGGCAACAACGAGCATCTGGACATCGCGGAACTCAGCGACGATTACCTCGCTCCGGTTCGGGTCATCAACACGGGAACTCACTGTGAAGCCCCGTCGGTCTTCAAGTACGATGGGGTGTACTACCTGGTCAAGTCGGCTTGCAGCGGGTTTGGACACAACGATGACGACTACGCGATCGCCGATGCGATGATGGGGAAATGGAAGAACGTTAGGAAGATCGCCGTTGGCCCGAAATCGGCATCAACCTTCCAAAGCCAGGTGACGTTCGTTCTCCGCGTGGAGCACGGTGGTTACAAGGATCGTCCCGCATTCATCTTCGTGGCCGACCGATGGAAGGAGAGACGCCTTGACGAATCGCGACTCCTCTTCCTGCCGGTAACCGTGGTTGGCAAGGGCGAGATCTCGGTCAAATGGCACGACGAGTGGGACCTGAGTTTGTTTGATGCCCAAACTAAACAATGACTGGGGAAAGGCTGATCGGCCCGATGTTCCATCGGGACGGCGGCTACGCATCGACGTCGATCGGAAAGGAAGCTTTTGTAATGAACACGACGCGCAATTGTCCTCGAACCACGTGGTGCCCGGCAGTCCGCATATTACTACCCGGGTGCGCGATCGGAAATCTGCTGCTCGCTTGTGCGATGGCCTTCGCTGGCACTGCGCCACATCTGCGCGAGGAGATTTCTCTCAATGGCACGTGGGAGCGAGGCGGCACGGTTCCCAACTACCAAGGCGATAAGTTCGATCGAAGAACATATCAGCGCCGCGTGGCCGTACCGGCGGACTGGGCCGGGAAGCAGATCGAATTGACGTTCCGCCAGGTCAACTACGCGGCGAGCGTGTACGTCGATGGCCGGCTGGTCGGAAGCCACGTCGGCGGCTGGGTGCCGTTTGCCGTCGACATTACACCCCACGTGAAGGCTGGCGCGGAATTCGCGCTCCGCGTGGAAGTCACTAGTTCCACGCAACCGCCTTACGTGGATGCCCAAGGCAAACCGCTTTGGCCAGTGGGCACCTACGACCACGACGGCTCCTTCGCCGGCATCGTCGATGATGTCTGGCTGCGGGCCTACGGGCCGGTCGCCATCCACGACGCATTTATTCGTACGTCCCATCGCGAAGAGGCGATCGGGATCGACTACACGCTTACCAATCACGATCGTACTGCGAGAACCGTTCGCGTGCTTGCCACGGCCATGCCCTGGTGCTTTGCCAACGTGGCCGGTGGATGGCAGACCGAACCGATCACGCTCCAAGCGGGCGAAACCCGAGTCATCACGATGCGAAAGCCTTGGCGGGAGGCGGTCCGCTGGTTCCCCAATCAGCCTTACTTGTATCAATTACATTCGCGGGTGATGGATGGCGACAAGGTGCTGGATCAGGAGTCGTGCCGATTCGGCTTCCGCGAAATCTGGATGGAGGGCAACCAGTACCTACTTAACGGCATCCGGGTGAATCTCTGGGGCGATAGCCTTCCCCGCTCATGGACCGATAAGAGCCGTATCACGCCCCAGGCGTGGCCGGCAACCGTGGACATGTTGAAGAACCAACTCAACGTCCGTATTCTCCGCTGGCACCAGTTTCCAGCGGCCGATTATCTGCTCGATGTGGCCGACGAGAAGGGGCTGACGATCATCGGAGAATCCGCCCTCTATGCGCGGCCATGGACGCAAGCCAACCAGGAGACGGTAATCGCCAACATGCGGAAGAGCTGGATTCCGGAGTGGATCCGCGGGCAACGCAACCACCCGTCGATTGTACTTTGGAGCGCCGAGAACGAGGATTACAAGTGCGTGGGGGGCTTCCAGCCGAAACAGCTTCAGTCCCTTTCCGATACCATTCGCGCCTGCGACCCCACGCGGCCGGTCATCCACGATGGCGACGAAGATTTGAACGGTCTGGCCGGAACATTCAACTGGCACTATCCCGAAGGCTACGAACAACTGCCCAAGGGCAGCATCTATGGCTGGGCTTCGAAAGTCCATCCGTCGAAGCCGACTGGCGTCGGTGAGTTCCTGGCCTGCCCTTGGGTCGAGAAGATCAAGCCGCAGGTCTTCTGGTGGCACGGTACCTGGTCGCGGGGCCTTCGCTATGTGAACTTCACCGACATCCGCCCCTTTGTGATGACCTGGGCCTGGGACGACAAGCATCGCGAAGCCAAGGAAAACCTACGACGGAGTCTCTCCCCCGTCGCGCTGTTCGACAAAGCCTACGACGACCTGGGCATTGAGCCGCTCATGACGGCGAAATACCCGAGTTTCAAGGCCGGATCGCGGGAGAAGCGGACGCTCGTTCTCTACAACGACGAATTCAGCGGCACGGAATTGACGGTTGAGGTGCAACTCGTGGCCGGCGGAAGGACCTACGCGTCGGGAAAACGAGACTATACGCTGGCCCTCGGTGAGCATCGTGACTTGCCCATCGCGTTTCAGGCCCCGGCGGCCAGGGGCACGCTGGAGCTGGTGCTCACTGCCCGCAAAGGGCGGGTGGTCAAGTTCGTCGAAACCAGGCGGTTCCGGATCATCGGCGATGCCGCAGCGAAGAACTCATCCACAACGATCGACCTGGGCGATCTGCAGCCCTGTTCCATTCCGGACGACCGACGCACGACCGTCAGTCCCAAGGAGATCGACGGCCCGCTCGTCAATCCTTATTGTGGCTGGGGCATCCGGGCCGGCTCACGGTTCTTCGATTCCCGTCAGTTCTCGATCGACTACAACACCAAGGGCTTTGGCGATGAGGCGCCGCTCTTCAATTGTATGCTGATCGACTGGATGTGGTCCGACCTGGAGCCGAAGGAGGCCAGTTCGATTGGAAGAATCTGGACACGGTTGTCGCCTACTGGAAGGCCCGC
>CAVPVK010000001.1:0-490899 GCA_963709175.1 uncultured Planctomycetia bacterium | reverse complement strand
GGGTCGTTGTGCCGATTGACGGCGGGAAAGCCCCGACGGTAAAACTGGAACGAGCGGCCCGGCTTGGTCCTTGGCATCGTGGCCGGCGGGGCAGCCACCGCAGAAGTTGATGGAGGCGTGACCTATGTTCCGGCAATTCGCGACTATGGCGTTGGTGGTGCTCGCAGCACTCCATAGTTTTTCCGTGGTTGCGGCCGCAGAGCCCACCGCCCCCAAGCAGATTACCAACTCTATCGGCATGAAGCTGACCCTTGTCCCTTCGGGCGAGTTCATGATGGGCAGCGGCGAGTCGGCGGAGGAAACGGTTGCCTTCTTCAAGAAGAACTACGGCATGGTTTACCTGACGGCAGATTTCTTCAAGGACGAGCACCCGCAGCACCGAGTGCGAATCACCAAACCGTTCTATCTGGGCACGTATCATGTCACGCGGGGCCAGTTTCGCCAGTTCGTCAAGGATTCAGGGTACAAGACGGACGCGGAGAAGGGCAGACGAGCCGGGGGCCTTGGGATGGGACCCCGAGAAGAAGAAGTTTCGACTTCAACAAGGATTACTCCTGGCGGAACGCGGGTTTCGAGCAGACCGACGAGCACCCAGTGGTCAACGTAAGCTGGAACGACGCAGTGGCCTTCTGCAAGTGGCTCAGCCGGAAGGAAGGCAAGACCTATCGGCTGCCGACGGAGGCCGAGTGGGAATACGCCTGCCGGGCCGGAACGACGACGCGGTACTACAGCGGCGACGACCCCGAGACGCTGGCCAAGGTGGCGAATGTGGCCGACGCGACGGTCAAGGCGAAGTTCCCGGACTGGAAATGGACGATCAAGGCCAGCGACGGCTACGTGTTCACTGCGCCGGTGGGCCAATTCAAGCCCAACGCCTTCGGGCTCTACGACATGCACGGCAACGTCTGGCAGTGGTGCGCAGGATTGGGGCGACTACGGGCGATTACGACGAAGTCGCCGACGGACGATCCGACGGGGCCTGCAACGGGCTCGTACCGCGTGGCTCGCGGCGGTAGCTGTTGCACCCGCCGAGGCGCGGCCGGTCGGCGGCCCGCTACGGCGTCGTGCCTGGGAAATGCCGTGAACACCTAGGCTTGCGTGTCTCCCGAGTTCTGGCGGACAAGTAAAGCAAGCGAGCGGAGCCGGTGCGCAGCCCGAAGTCCAGTCCCGAAGCGCAGCCGGGACATGCCTACCTCGCTTCAGTGCCTGCGGTCGCACCGTGGCCCTCTGCCCACCCGACCTCGACGCGCCACCTGACCTCCGAGTAGATCGCCACGATTGACGCGGAGGCCGTCTTCGACTGGTCGCTGTACTCGCGAGAGCTTGCCGCGTGCACGACCAGCTTCTGGGCCTCCCGCATCACCTGGTCCCTTTGCCGCCGTCACCGATCGCAGTAGCAGCCCGTCCGGCCAATGGCTAAAAGAAAGGCCCACTCGCTTGCCGCCTCCCGCGGGCGGCAAGCTTGAATACGCTTGGCTGATAGCTAAAGCAGGGCAGAGCCGGTCGTCGCTGCCTTCTGGCCTTCGCCGGTCGGGCTGTCCCACTTCACGGCGAGCGACCAGCCCACCTCCGCATAAAGGGCCTTGAGCACGGTTTCGGCGGTGAGCTTGGCCTGGCTGATGTTCTCAGGACTGGCGGCGGTATGGGCCACGAGCTTCTGGGCCTCGGCAGTAAACGGCATCGCGGAGGGCATCTTGGTCCGCGTTCCAGGGCAGCCAAGCCACGCGTTCCACGCTCCAGGTGCGGGTGCGGGAATGATCGACCCGCGCTTGCAGCACCTGTGGCTCAGGCAGGACAATCGTCGCCTGCTTGGTGCCCTCTTGCTTGTCGATGATTTTGGCCTGGCGAGGTTGACGGAGAGAAGGGCATCCCCCTTGATCAGCCAGCTGCCGCGGCAGCCTTGGCCTTCGGCGACAAGGACATCGGCAACCTGGACGCGGGTAGTCACCAGTTGCGAGAGCCTTTCCAGCTTCTCGATCGTGGGTCCTTGGCTGGTGATGAGTGGCTGATCGATTCGGAGTTGACGGCGGTAGACGATGGCGATGCAGACTGCGAGCACGACGAGCACGAGGATGATTCTCATGGTTCCTTCTTGGGTGGGGTCTGAGAGCGAAAACTGCCGTCCGCCGCCGACCACTGAATGGGCTGCGACTTCGGCGGGTCCGCGGGCTTGGAGCAGCCGATGCAGACCGCCGTGGTAGCTGCCAGGACGATGCCCAGCAGCTCGATGTTGTCCCTTGGCCGCTACGAGGCAAACCAGGCACAGGACTTCGAAGACCAAGCTGACGACGGCGACCACAACCAGCGAGGTCAGCAGAATGGCAACCTTGATCGGCTTGGGGACACGGCGGCGGAACAGCCAGATGAGGGTGAAAGCGGCGAAAATCGAAGAGGCGATCAGTATGAACGTGATCATGGAGTTTTCCTTTCGGGTTGGAGGACGTTTGGGCAGCAAGAAGCCCAGCCCTGGAAGCTGCCAGGGCTGGGCTATGGGGCGTGGCTTGAGTGCCAGCCAGAGACAGGGCGATCAGGCAGCGGTGGCAGCGGCGGGGCCAGGGTCGTCGCCGATGAACCTCTGCCAGTTGGCAGCCAGCTCGCGGCGAATTTGGGACACTCTGCCTGCCGAAATCTTGAACTTCCTGGCGGCATTGCTGGTGCGATTGCCAGCGCCGAGGTACTGGGCGAGGCGGCGGTAACGAACGGGCAGCGAGGCCAGCCAATTGCTGACGTCGATCCGGCTAGCGGCAAGCTCAGCAGGCGTGCAGTGCTTGTCTTCGACAAGTACCTCTTGCCACGCTTCGTCATCGGCGTCGTACCGATCCAATCTCTCCATGACGACGCCCTTCACACGCTGGCAATAGGGGCTGGACACGTCCTTGCAGTTCATGCGTCCGCCCACGAGCCGACCATCGTTGATCTGGGCGATGGCATACTTGGCGAGCACGGACGGGTAGGCAAGATCCGTCTTCTTCAGTTGCACCAGGCGGCGGAAGGCGACCAGGGCGTTGGCCACGACCTCTTGAACTTTGTCTTGCCTGTCTTGACCACGAACGTGCCTGAAGGCGATCTTGGCGTGGCGGACGATGGCGGGCAGCATGGCAAGGAACAGCTTCTGCCAGCGGCGACGGGGAGCGGGGGACGGGGATGCTGGTGCAGGGGATGCGACCATGGGGTGAACCTCCGAGAAACACGAGGGGTGAGAGGCCGTCGATAGAGGCAGCTCAGGGCCGTTGCGAGCGGTCGTGAGCTGCAAAACGCGACCGCTGACGGCTAAGACGGGCATTTCGGGTTATAATGCCGCGGGTTTCGGTTTTGTTAAGCAAGATGGCACGCTATGCGTTTGCGGCGGCGGTTTTCAGGGAGGCCTGCACGTCGCGGCCCAAGGGTATCGGATCACAAGGTGTGCTTCAGGGGTGTTTCGTCTGCCTTGACACCCGCAGACTCGAGCCGTCAAAAAGAGTAGCGGATCGCGCCAAGCCAAAAGTGGCAGGGCATGCACCTTGGATACCAATTGACACCCGATACGCCCAGTCTTGCCCAGTTTTGAACAGGTGTTCAGAAGAGAATCCGCTGCCCTAAGGGCGGGTGTATTTGACACCAGAAAGCGAGGTTTCGTGGGGTAAAACGTGGAGTTGAGCGATACCGCGTTTACCGGCGTAAGTGCTTATAAATCAAGGATTTACGGCCGGATTCCGAGCGAAAGAAAAGCATCACTTCAACACTTATGATTCCGCTGCTCTAACCAACTGAGCTACGCTGCCGTAGATTTAAGTCGTTACTTGAAAAGGACTTGCGAATTGCCGTCCATTTGACTCAAAAGCACCTAATCTCAAATCTCACACGACAACCTTTGCGACAACGGAACCCGCACAGTAGGGGATAAGTAGCGACCTTTCATCTGCTTTAATCATACACGGTTTTGCGAGAGCTACAATGACCCGCGCCACGAATCAGAAACCATATGCCCACGCCGGTTGCCGCTGCGATGGATATTCCCCTGCGGGAATTGATGGAGACACCCTTCGGCATTGGCGGCCCGTTGCCGGTCTTCCTGGAAATGGGTGTCGGCGTGGACGGCGAACATGCCGCCGGTGACATGCGCGTCTGTCGGATAGATGATTACCCGGCTGTCCGATCGAAGTACTGGACTGCGAAAAAACGTCCTCTGGCAAGCTTCCATGCACGCGGCAAAACGGCCCGCGGACTTTCTTCAGGTTGCTTACGGATAAACAATCGGGCCGCGGTGCATCGGAACTTTGTTCCGCTGCCCTATCGCTCGAAAATGGCCGGTTGTCCCGACAACCGCAAAGACGGTTTTTGCGAGGTTCTGAGCGTGTTCTCACTCCAGGTTCAGCCCGAGCAAGTAGTCGTCGAGCAACTTGCGAAGCTGGTTCTCGCGATCTTGCAATTCCTTGATCTGCGTGTGGAGCTTTTCGATTTCGTCCTCCTGGTCGGAGAGCTTCTTGACGTACCGCTTGTAAAGGTCGATGCCATGGTCCAGCTTGCTCATATCCTCGCGGATGCGGCCTTGTTCCTCGACGATAGAACGAAGTTGTTGCTCGAGCTGCCCGCGCTTCTGGGCCACGTCCTGGATCGCCTGCTTCTGCTTGATCACGTTGGCCAGCGCCGCCTTTACCTTGTCGCTCACTTTATCCGAACGAAGATAGAAGGCGATGGTGTTGTCGTCCGCGTTGGTAAGGACGATCGTCTGGGGCTCCGTCCGCTGTTCATCGATCACCAGCTTGGTCGGCTCGCCCGGCTTGGCATCGACCAGGAAGCGATATTTGTCGCGGGTCTTTTCGGCCGGCTCCTTGGGGGCGACGAGCGTCCAGTTCGGGTCGAAGGCGTACTCGATCAAGACCTTCTTGGCTCTCTTGCCCGAGTTCTTCACCGTGTACTCTTCTGAGCGGGAGAACTTGCGATTGACGATCAGCGTGCCCTTGACAATGCGGACGCTCGTAATCTGCTCCGGGTGGCCCTTGCTCTCGGGGGCAACCTCCGTGTCGAGGTCCAGCGCGTAGCTGATCAGCCGCTCGCTGCCCGGCGGGATGTCCTGGATCAATGCGTCGCCCGCGTAGGTATCGCCGTCAAAGACCGTGATCGGTCCCTGCATCAGGTACAGCTTGGTCGAGTTGATCAGCTTCAGGCCGTTCAAGGGGTGCTTGGGTTGCACGGCCGGATTATAGATCGAGAACTTCTCGGCCTTCACGTCGCCGTTGACGATGGGCAGCATGGCCGATTCGTGCCGCGAGAGCGTGACCGGGGTACGGATGGCGTACTGGAAAAGCTCGCCGACGTTGCCGGCGGTAGCCGCCGACTCCACGCCCTGCCCGAGGTTCAAGGGAGGGCTTGCAGGCGGAGCACGGGCGCCGGCATGGCTGCCGCCTGCGCCACGGCCATCCCCCGCGGCCGCGCTGCCAACATGGCTTGCCGGTTCATCTGTCCACCCGCGGCCGCCCGGCGGAAATCCATCTCGCGCTTCGCCAGATCCTGCTCGTAGGTTTGCGGGCCCAGCGAGCTGAACAGTTCCAGGTGAGCCTCGGGCCGGGGGATATAGGTCGGCTGGTAGAGGTCCATAGTGAAGGAAATCGGACGCCCGCTCACCAGCGACAGCCGCACGTCGTTCCAGTCCTCTTCGCTGGGGTTTTCCACGATCGCCCAGCCCTGGAGGAACGGCTTCTTCTCATCGCTCAGCACCAGGCGGTAGCTGGTCTTCCAGATGGGGGTTTCGGCAATGTAGCCCACGCGGACGTTGCGCTTGCCGGCGCCGCGGAAATCGAGCGAGACGGTCTTCTTGTCGATCTCGTGGGCGGTGGCCAGCACGCCCAGGGCCTTGTGCAACTCGGCGTCGAGCTTCGGGCTCAAGAGGCGGATCGAACCGGCGCTCTCCAGGGGCACGCTCCGCAGGCCGCCGTCGGTGGCCACGTTCAGCAGCGTTTGATCGATGAAATGATCCTTGCCGATTTCCGTCTTGCGGGTCTCTACGCTGACGACGGTGCCCACGATTTTGTTGGGGGCATCGATCTCCACTTTCTCGCCGCGAACTTGCTCCAGGAGCTGGGCCAACGGCGGATTGCCATTGAGATTGATGGCGAAGCTGGACAGACGCCTGTCCAACGGTTCGTTCGACCCGTAGCCCACGGTGGATATCTGGCCGCCGTCGAAATCCTGCACGACCATGCTCTTCAAGAGATCGTTGATGTCCTTGACCTTGAACTTGAAGTCCACTTTGGCGTTGTCGGTCACGCGGCCGTCATGTTCGAAGTAGCCCACGCCCGAGCTGAAGAGCACCACTCGTTGCAGAGGCAAGTTGGCAGCGCCCTCTTTGCCCCGGACCGGTTTTTCCGATGCCTGAGCTGGCTTCTCTCCTTCAGCGGCCGGCTTGGCATCGGCGTCGGTTGCGGCCAGGGCTCTTTCGGGCGACTGCGAGGTCATGCAAGCGGCCGTGACCAGCACGGTGAGGACGACGGCCGCCCCAACGAAGGAATACAGGCGGAATTTAATGCGACTGGACATATAACGCTCCTTGGGCGAGGACTAGTACGAATGGGGATTGCAGAAATGGCGCCAACCGTCAATTCTACGTCATTCGACGCCTGTGGTGGTGCGAAAGTTCCGCAGCCGCCAGGCCCATTCGCCTATTTTCGCCAACTGATGTGTGCGGCCTCTTGAGGCACGAAGGCCTCGCGGTGGCAGGACACGATCCGCGGCGTGTAGTGCTCGGCGGGCCGATGGGCGGGCACGCTGCCACGGTACAGGAAGCCGTTTACGGCACCGTGGATTATGCCGGACCGCTCGGTCGCCACGCAAGCCGCCGGCTCTGGGCCCGCCGCTTCCGCGTAGAGCTGCACCTGGACGAAGTCCGGGCAGATTTCGCCCAAGTAGGCCTCGACCTCGAAATGCCAGCGCTGCTCGGCCTCGCGCACGAACATGCGGCCAAACCGCACGCCATGCCACTCGCGGTCTTGCTGCGCGGACCAGGCTTCGAGTTCGCGGCCCAGGCAGGCGCCGTCGGCCGCCCGCCGCAGAAAGGCCCGTGCCGCCGGCAGGTAGGCCTGCTCCACGTACTCCCGTACCATGCGATCGCTGGAAAACTGCTCCGTCAACCTGGTCATGCTGGCGCGCATGCGGCAGAGCCACTTTCGCGGCACGCCAAGCTGATCGCGATCGTAGAACTCCGGCGCGATCTCGTGCTCCAGCAGATCGTAGAGCGCGCAGGCGTCCTCGTGATCGTACTCGCCGGAATGCTCGCGCGTGCCGCCGAATTCCCAGCCCACTTCGGGCGAATAGGCTTCGTCCCACCAGCCGTCGAGGATCGAGCAGTGGAGCCCGCCGTTGACGAGCATCTTCATGCCGCTGGTACCGCAGGCCTCCGCCGGCCGGCGGGGGTTGTTGATCCAGACGTCGACGCCCGCGGCAAAATGCTGGGCCAGCACCATGTCGTAGTCTTCGAGGAACACCACGTGCTCGCGGACATCGTCGCGCCGCGCGAATTGCACGATCTTCTGCACCATGGCCTTGCCGCCGTTGTCGTCCGGGTGGGCCTTCCCAGCCAAGACGATCTGCACGGGCCGATCGACGTTGCGGAGAATCCGGACGAACCGCTCCAGGTCGTCCAATAACAGATTCGGCCGCTTGTACGTGGCAAATCGCCGGGCGAAGCCGAGGGTGATGCAATTGGGGTCGAGGACGCGCCGCGCCTTTTGGATGGCCGCTTCCGGGGCGTTTCGCTCACGAAGCTGGCGCTCAAGCCGCAGTCGCACGTAATCGACGAGCGTTTTCCGGGCTTCGGCGCGATAGTCCCAGAGCCGCTCATCGGAGATCTTAGCGATCCCCTTGGCCGCGGTTCCCACGTCGCCCAGCCATGGCCCGTCCGTAGAATAAGCCTCGGTCCAGAGTTGGTTGGCCGGCTCGGAATGCCAGGTGGGAATATGTACGCCATTGGTGACGGACGTGATGGGGATTTCCTCTTCGGGCCAGCCGGGAAAGAGCACGTGGAACAGTCGTTGGCTCACCTTCCCGTGTAATCGAGCCACGCCGTTGACGTGACAACTCCCGCGCATTGCCAAGTAGGCCATGTTGAACGGTTCGTTGGCATCCGCCGGATCGCGTCGCCCCAAGGCAAGAAAGGCTTCGTTGGATAGCCCGGTCTCGCGGACAAAGGGCTCGGCGGACTTGGTGACCAGGCTGGGCTCGAAGCGATCGAAGGCGGCCTCGACGGGGGTGTGGGTCGTGAACACGTTGCCCGCCCGCGTGGCCCGCAATGCCACCGGGAAGGGAACCTGGTGCTTTTCCGCAAAGCTCTGCGCGGGCAAGCACGGCAAATGCCGCATGCCCTTCATTCAAATGGCAGACTTGCACGTCAATGCCCAGCATCTCCACCAATCGCCATCCGCCGACGCCCAGCACAAGCTCCTGGAGCAGACGCTTCTCCTTGCCGGCCGCGTAGAGGTTCGCCGTGATGCCGCGGTCCCAAGGGCTGTTGAGCGGGTGATTGCTGTCCAGCAGATATAGATTCACCTTTCCCACTCGTGCATTCCAGATCCGCAAGTAGAGCGTTCGCCCCGGCAGTTCCAGGCGCACGCGCGGCCAGCGCCCGTCCGTGTCGAGGACCGGAGTGATCGGCAGGCTTCCCGGATCGTTGAAGGGGAAGGCTTCCAATTGCCAGCCGTCGTCGGCGAGCACCTGGCGGAAGTAGCCCTGCTGATAGAGCAAGCCGATACCGACCACCGGCACGTTCAAGTCGCTAGCACTCTTCAGGTGATCGCCCGCGAGAATGCCCAAACCGCCCGAGTAAATCGGCAGGGCTTCGGCCAGCCCGAATTCCATGCTGAAATAAGCAATCCCACGGAGCTCCGACTGGGCATGATGCGTGCCAAACCAGCCGGGACTCTGCATGTACTGGTCCTGTCGCTTCAGCCACCGCTGGAGTTCCCGGATGAGGACTTCATCGCCAGCCGCTTCATCGAGGAGCTCTTGATGGGCGTTCTGCAAGATCATGTAAGGATTGTTGCACCGGCTCCAGGCCTCGGCGTCGAGTCGGCGCCAGATCTGCGACATGGTCTTGCTCCCGATCAAGCGCAAATCGAAGGCAAGTTCTGCCAGGCGTTCCAAGGGTTTGGGCAAGGGACGATGAACGCTGAGCATGGACATCACTAGACTCCTTGAAAATGATTGAGGCGGAGGACTGGAAGAAGAGAAGCAGCTCCAGTGAGCAACGTCTATGGTTGTACGCCTGCCCGGGGCCCGCGTCAACTCCCCGCCTCTGGCAACGTTAGGGGTGCGCGAGATTCTTGTTAGGATTGAGTTAGCGTCTGTTCCGCAAGCCGTGCGTGGGCCGAGCGAAACCAGTCCCACCAATTTCGCTTTCCATGGTGGGACTCGTTTCACTGGGCTGTCGGCTTACCAGCGAATCCTGGCTGCTTCGCGGCCAAGCGGATCGCTTTTCAATCTGCTTTCCCAACAGTCGCTTTGCCACGGTACTTTCAGAGTCGGCAAAAAACACGCGATGCAAAAACGCCGGACGACGATTCGCGGCACGGTTTTTGCAAAGTAAGTAGCGTTGCAATAGCCAATGGCAAATCGTTCGTGTTGCCGTGGAATCTGCAGATAATAAATCAAAGAAGGAGCAAAATCATGGCGCGACCAAATTTTCTAACGGTGGCCGGGGTCGTTATGTTATCAGTGTTGGCTTGGCAGGTTGCCGGCCCTAACGCTTTGGCGGCGGGAGGAGGCGGAGGTGGAGGTGCGGGCGGGGGCGGAGGCGCGGCCGGAGCGGCAGGCGGCGCAGCCGGTGGGGCAGGAGCGGGAGCGGCAGGCGGTGCAGGGTCCGCAACCGGTGGAGGCGCCGCCGGCGCAAACGCGGCCGCACCATCTGCGGGCGCTGCGGGAAATGCTGCGTTACCGTCCGCGGGCGTAGCCGGAAATGCCGGCTTGCCAGCCGCTGGCGCAGCCGGAAATGCGGGCGCCAGCAGGCAAACGCCTGGAGCGACGGGCAACGCAAACATGGGAGCCAACGGCCAGGCCGGTGTCAATTCCAGCATGTTCAACGGAAATGCGGCGGCCCATGGGCAGGTCCCTGACACAGGCACGTTCAACGGAAACGCTGCGGCGCAGAAGGGCATCAACCCGGGCTTGATTAACGGAAACATCCGTGCCCCTGGGCAAGCGGGCGTCAACCCCGGCATGCTCAACGGAAACGCTGCCGCACAAAAGGCTCTCAATCCTGGCATGTTCAACGGAAATGCGGCAGCCAGCGCGAAGCCGGCGTGGGTCCGGGCGTCGTGAACCCAAATGTCAACCCGAATGGTCAGGCCGGCACGACGACGAATTACAATGGAATCAACAATCCCAACGGGATTGGCAACGGACAAGGCGTCCCTGCGGGGGCGTTGTATAATCCAAACGCCCCGACCAATGGCGCGCTTAATGGAATCGGAACCACCGGCAATCCGGCCGTCAATCCACAGACCGGCGTCAACACCGGTGCGCAGTTCAATGCCAACCTCGCAAATCAACAAGCTGGGGGTGGAGCGGCGAATACGGGAGTGAACAACGGCGTCAATGGTGCTGGCGGAGTGCAGTATTATAACGGCAACTGGTGGTATCGAACTCCCCAGAGCACATGGATGTGGTACAACAACGGCACCTGGGAGAACTACAACGGTCCAGTTGGCCACTGAGGTCCGTCGGCATGGGCGAGATGGAGATACCCAGTGAATCGCAGCGCAAACCGACCGTCGAAGAAGTTCCAATCTTTAGGTTCGGGGTCACTAGACTATCTCCACGCCTCGCTCCTGCATCTCTTCGATCGCCCGCCCAACGTCACCGGACTGGAGTTCCACTCCGCGGCAGGCGTCCTCCACGAGGAACGTCTTAAACCCCAGCCCCACGGCGTCCAAAGCAGTGGCCTTGACGCAATAGTCGGTCGCCAGGCCGCAGATGTAGACATCGGTCACGCCTTGCCCTTGAAGGTACTCGCCCAGTCCCGTGGCATGGCGATGGCCGTTGTCGAAGAAACCGCTGTAGCTATCGATGTCCCGATCAGCACCCTTTTGGAATACTCGAGCGATCCGCGAGCGGTCCAGCCCGGGGTGAAATTCGGCCCCGAGTGTGCCCTGGACGCAGTGGACGGGCCAGAGGATCTGCGGCAGGCCAGCCAATTCGATCTGTTCGCCCGCGTGGCGGCCAAGGTGGTTGGCGGCAAAACTGCCGTGGTTGGCCGGGTGCCAATCCTGCGTGGCCACAATGAGATCGAATTCCGACTGTAAGCCGTTGATGATCTCCACCACCCAATCGCCCTCCGGCACCGGCAGCGCACCACCTGGGCAGAAGTCGTTCTGCACGTCGATGATGATCAGGGCTTTCATGTTTGCCGTCCTTCAAAGCTCGAAGAGGAACCCTCGCTTGACCAGTTTCCGGTACTTCGTCTCACTAAAGCGGTAAAGCCGTGCGGCCCGGTGGGCTACGTCCTGCTCGATCTCGTTGGTTTCCTCCAGGAAATCCATCGCCAGCGCCTTGCGGCGAAAATTCCGCTTGTCCAGCGACCGCTCCAGGATCGTTTCGTAGAGGTGCTGCAGTTGGGAAAGCGTGAACTTGGCCGGCAACAGTTCAAAGCCGATCGGCTGGTAGCGGACCTTGCCCCTCAAGCGTTCCAAGGCAACTTGGATGATCTTCTGATGGTCGAAGGCCAGTGAGGGCGTGTCCGAGACGGCGAACCAGGCCGCGTTGCGGGCGTCGGTGGCCGCCTGCACGCGGTGGCCGCGAATGTTGACCAGGGCGTAATAGGCCACCGTGACGATCCGCTCGCGGGGGTCCCGCTTCACGCCACCGAAAGTGTAAAGCTGCTCCAGAAAAACCTTCGACAATCCGGCCTCCTCGTGCAGCTCCCGCCGGGCGGCCGCTTCCAACGACTCGTCCACGTGGACGAATCCGCCCGGCAGCGCCCATCTGCCGGCAAACGGCTCCAGGTCGCGCTGGATCAAAACCACCTTGAGGTCTTCTTCGTCCAACCCGAAGACGACGCAATCGACCGCCAGCGCCGGGCGGGGATATTCGTATGTGTGCGGCACGGACGCGCCTCCACGTGTTGTACGTACACGAAGTATAGTGTATTATAAACACTATGTCAAGTCCGCTGCGTACTCCTTGAGTTCCACCAACTCCCGCTCGAAACCGCCGGAGAGGATGGGGAAACGGCACCAGGTCTTGGGGTCGAGGTTCTCGTCGTCCAAGTGGAAGCTGGGGGCGTAGCGCTCGCGCTTCCACTGGTTGCGGCACCAGAGGCGGAAAAACCGCTCGACCCAAAGCTGCATTTGGGCCGGGCCATGCTGCGGGAACTGTGGCCGAACCGCGCGAAAGACGTCCAGCGGCGACTGCTTGTCGCGGATCGCCGCCCGCTCGATCGCGTCCAGCACGCGGTAGGGCATGAGGTCATTCTCGTCGGTCTGGCCGGCGGCCGGCGGACGCAGCTCGGCGGTCGGTTGCATGTGGTTGACAACCGCCAGGGCCGAGATCGCATGCAGACCCCACGGCCCCTGCGTTTCCAGCCAGCGGAGCCAGTCCAGGAGGAACGCCTTGTCGATGCCGGCGATCGGGCAGAGGCCGCCGCAGGTGTCGCCGTCCATCGTCGCGTAGCCCACGGCCGCTTCGCTGCGGTTGCTGGTCGATAGGAGCAAGGCACTCTTAACGTTGGCTAACAGCCAGACGCTCGGCCCACGGACGCGGGCCTGGATGTTCTGCAGGGCAATGTCGTCCGTCTGCCATGAAAGTCGCCGCCCCAGCACTTGTTCGATGCTTGCCACGTAGCCTTGGACCAGACCCTCGATCGTCAGGCACGACATCTCGGCGCCCAGGGCTCGGGCCAGCGTGGCGGCCGCATGGCGGGTCTCCGCGCTGCTGTTGGCGCTGGACTGGTAGACACAGTGCAGCAAACGGCGAACCCGCTCCAGGTGCGTTTGAGCGTCGGCCAGCCCCGCAATATGCCGGAGGGCGTCGTGAAAGGCCTCGTCGCCCAACTCGGCGTGGGCCATCTCGACCATCAGGGCCACGAGACAGGAGACGGCCGAGGAATCGGCGCCGCCACTTAGACTAACCACAAATCCCTGGGAGCGGCTTTTTCGCAGATAGTCGAACAGGCCCAACGCCACGGCCCGCGTAAACTCCTCCTCCTTCAAGGCCGGACTCGATTCCCATCCGGACGCCGGCGCGGTGGCTGGCTGCGACTCAACCTCCGGCCAGTGGAATGGGCAAGAGACTTCGCGCGGATTGGACGGGCCCAATTCCGGGCGAAAACTCGCAAGCCGGGCTGTGGCCATGCGGTTGGCAGCCACATCGACCACGGCGGCAGTCACCTGCCACGGCGCGAAGCAAAGCCGGGGCCCGGCCGCCAGCAGCGTGCCGCCCGAGGCGATCAGGCCGCCGCCGTCATAAATGACCCTGCCAGACTCGTTGCCCAACAAATTGGCGTAGATGTAGCCCACGTGGAATGCCCGAGAGCCTTCGGTCACCAGTCGCTTGCGGACGTCGAGCTTGCCGAAAGCAAAGTGGCTTGCGCTGGGGTTGAGGATGATGTCGACCGCTTGCGGGGCCATGCCGCTGCCGGGCCGGCCGGCGACCCAGGCGTCTTCGCAAATCTCGAAACCGATTTTGACGCCGCCGCAATCGAAGACCAGGTCGCCGATGGGGTATTCCCGGCCAGCAACGCGTATCGTGTCACGGACCTCCGCGGGCCAGGGCTTGAACCAACGGGGTTCGTAGTGCAAGCCATCGCCGCAAAGGAATCGCTTGGCCACGAAACCGGCGATCCGCCCGTCGAATGCCAGCGCAGCGCAGTTGAAGAGGGCGTTGCGGTGAAAAAGCGGCAGCCCCAGGCTGACGATCATGCCTTGGGTGGCCGGCACGATGGCTTCCAGGGCTTGGCAGGCCGCGTCGTGCAGCCCCATGCCTTGAAAGGCGTCCTCGCAGCCGTAGCCGGTGATGCACAACTCTGGCAGACAGAGGATCGACACCCCTTCGCCGCGAGCCGCTGCGACGGCCGCAAGAATGTTCCGCTGGTTGCCCGCCCAGTCCAGGGGCGTCTGATTCAATACGGCCGCCGCAACTCGAACGCGTGTCATGCTGGAAATCCGCGCGCTTGGAGGATAAGTCTGGTTTTTCGCTCGTGGAGCCCCAATTCCAGCCCCACGGGATACTGGTGTGGATTCACGAACCGCTTGATGCTCGCATGGAACAACCCCAGTTGCTCCCGCACGCGGGCCCGCGATGCCTCCAGACTCGGCCGTGGGCCGACCCGCTGTCCCTGCCAAATGACGGGCGTAAGCAGGTCTTCGCAAGTCGCGGACGCTGGAATCGTTTTTCGCCGCGTCATATCCAAGGGATCCACGATGGTGCAGTCACCGCGGATGGGAAACTGTTCGTCGAAGAGCACGTCTCCGATCGCTTCGCCAGCCTGGAAATACCGCCGTACCTGCAGGATGCCCGGATTGGAGATCTTGATGGCCTGCTCCGACAGTTTCACTTTATACTGCCACGCGCCTTGCCCATCGCGGATTGCCGCGAGCTTGTAGACGCCGCCCAGGGCCGGCTGGTCGTACGCGGTAATCAAGCGCGTGCCGACGCCCCAGATGCCGATGGTTGCCCCTTGTTCCTTGAGGCTGGCGATGAGATGCTCGTCCAGGTCATTGGAGGCGACGATGGTCGCCTGAGGAAAACCGGCCTCATCGAGCATCCGGCGGGCCGCGATGCTCAGCCAGGCCAGGTCGCCGGAATCGAGACGAATACCGATCATCTCGTGCCCTTGTTGGCGCATCTCCCGCCCAACCTCGATCGCGTGCCGCACACCGTTGAGCGTATCGTAGGTATCGACCAGGAAGACACAGTTATTGGGCATCGCCTGGGCATAGGCCCGGAATGCCTCCAATTCGTCATCGAAGCACATGACCCAGCTATGGGCATGTGTGCCGCGTACCGGGATGCCGAACAACCGGCCGGCAAGGACGTTGGACGTGGCGACGCAGCCGCCCAAGTAGGCCGCCCGACTGGCCGCCAAGGCCCCGTCGATTCCCTGAGCGCGGCGCAGGCCGAACTCCAGCACCGGCTCGCCCCGCGCGGCGAGGGCGACGCGGGCCGCCTTGGTCGCGACAAGGGTCTGAAAATTGACGATGTTCAGCAGTGCGCTTTCCAGCAGTTGGGCCTGGAGCAGCGGTCCCGTGACCCGCAAGAGCGGTTCGTGGGGAAAGACGATCGTGCCTTCAGGCATGCCGTGCACGTCGCAGTCGAGCCGCATTTCGGCCAGGTAATCCAAGAACGCCGCTTCAAACAGCGGCTGCCCATCATTCCCCCGCAGGCCGGCCAGGTAGGCCAGGTCGTCCGGGTCGAACCGCAGGGTTTCCATGTATTCCACGACCGTTTCCAGTCCGGCGGCAACCGTGAAACCGCCGCCAAACGCCGGCTTGCGGAAGGAGAGATGGAACACGGCCTGCCGGTCGTGGCAGCCCGTCTTCCAATAGCCGTAGGCCATGGTGAGCTGATAGAGGTCCGTCAGCAGGCCCAACGCAGACTGGTACAAAGCGCCCAAGGTATTCGTGCTAATTCCTTTCGTGTTAGTGTTAATTATACACTAATAGACGCGGCTGTCTAGAGGGTCGACCGCAATTCACTATGCAACGAATTTAACAAGTTCGCCTCATTAATCAAGTTCTGCGTCCGGGGAACTTCCCAGGGAATCCCGGCGGGGCTGGCAGCGCTTGACCCGGTAGGCATCATGGTCGCGCCCATTGTGATCCAGGGTGATATCGAACGATGGCGACGAACCGAGAACAATCGCGATGAAAGGCCGGCGTCGCCAACGCCGTCGCCGCCGGATTCTGGAAAGTCCCCGCGCACGGAAGATCTTCCGTAGCGGGCCATGGTGCAGTAGAATCGAGGCAAGTTGCCCAACGCTGATTCTGGCAACTGCGCGCCGGCTGGAAGGTGACGTTCTCGTATGCTAACCTGTGGAGATTGTTGCCGTTGGGACATCTCCCAGCAGAGTCAAAATGAGACGTGTCGAGCGAGGTCCGCTGAAATGAGAACCGCCCTGTTGATGCTCGTAACTTGGGTTGCGCTGTCCGCTACGGTCGGCGCCGCACGCAAGGAAACTGTGCCCCTGAATCCCGCGACCGCTGGAAGCTCTGCATCGGAGTTGGCCCTGCCCGTGCGATTGCCCTACGAGAAACGTCTGCCTGGGGCTATCACCGACTACGTCATGTTGACCTTCACCAGTCCCTGGGGGCGCGAGTACCTGATGCAAGAGACGTTGCTCCCGTACGACGGCTTCCGCTACGTGCAGAAAAGCGGTCGCAGTTGCCAAGGGATTAAACCGTATTGCATGCTCTACGACACCAAGACGCAGCGCGGGATTGCCGTCTCCGTTGCCTATAGCGGCAACTGGCAGATCGAAGTCAAGCCGCAAGGCGACCAGACACTGCTGCGCGTGGCCACGTCGCCGCCGCAACTCGCGCCGTTCGAATCTGTTGGCGGCCTCCCCATTCCCGGGGCCCTCGTCGCGGAATTTTCTGGCCATTGGGACTACGGCGCCCAGCCCATCGTGCGCTTCATTCGCCGCAACTTGCTGCGAAGTTTAGGTGACGGTTGGCCGCCGGTACAGTACAACAACTGGTATGGCGCCGAGGGTGGTTTCGACGAGAAATCGCTCTTCGACTCGGCCCGCGTGGCCGCGGAGGTCGGGTGCGAACTATTCACCGTCGATGCCGGCTGGTACGGCGGCCGGTCGGGCGGCGACTGGAACCAGGCATTGGGTGATTGGACGGTGAATCGCCAAAAAATCCCCGCCGGCCTGGAGGGCATTGCCAAGGAAGCTCGCCGCCGCGGGATGAAGTTCGGCTTGTGGATTGAAATCGAATGTGCCGGACCGAACACGCCTATCGCCAGGCAGCATCCGGAGTGGTACTTGCGGGAAGGAAACCGGCAGTTGTCCAATCGCGGCGTCCTCGACTTTGGCAACTCACAAGTCCTTGCCTGGGCCAAGTCGGTAATGGACGACCTGATGACGCGCTACCGCTTGGATTACCTCAAGATGGATTTCAATACCGATCCGGCGGTCGACGGCGAGCGCATTGTACGAGGCAACGATCCGCTCTACGGCCATTACAACGGCCTGGTCCGACTCTGGAAGTACCTGCGTGAGAAATACCCGCGGCTCGTCGTGGAGAACTGCTCCAGCGGATCATTGCGGCAAGACGTGATGACCGCCGCATTTACCGACACGCACTGGGTTTCGGACAATGTGGACAACAACGCAAACCTGGCCATGAACTACGGGGCAACCTACCTCTTTCCGCCGGAGATCTGCAGTCACTGGACTACCTGGCCGTCGTTGGGCAACAAGTCGCTGGACTTGGAATCCTGCTTCACGGTCAACATGGTGGGGCACCTGGGCTTGTCCGGCCGCATTTACCAGTGGGATGCTGAAACCAGGAAGGTCGCCGCCGAGAGAATAGCCCTCTATAAGAAGATCCGTCCTGTGCTCTGCAAGGCGGACGTGTTCCACCTTACGAAACAAGCCGACGTGACCGCGCCTGGCTCCATTCAAGCGTCACTGTACGTGGACCGTTCATCAGGCAAGGCAGTGCTGTTTGCCTTCCAGGGCGGCGGCCAGGCAATGGAGACGACCTTGAAACTCCGCGGAGTGCAACCTGCGAGGAGGTATCGACTGATCTTCCCGCGCGATTTTGGCCCACAGCAGGCCAAAACCGGGAAGGAACTTATTGATGACGGGCTGATTATCAAATTTCCTCGGCCCGGCAGTTCCGCGGTCATCCAGATCGAGCCGAATTGAGGCATCGCCATGAAAACATCCCGCTTGGGAATCCTGCTGGTCGCCACAGTCCTGGCATTGACCGGTTGCGGGACTGGCCACTGACACAGCCAAGACGGGGCCGTGTCGGCCCCTTCGGCAAAGTGCAACCAGCCAGCCTCGGGCTCGCCGGGCCAGTCTTCCGCGGCCCACGTGGCAAGCCCCTGAGTAGAACGGAATTTATTCCGTTTTCAGCGATCGGAATGAATTCCGTTCTACGAAGCAGGTGGCGCGACCCTGCGGGCACCACGTGCTTATGCCCGTAGCGACTGCCATCCCGGCGCTACGCTTGCGTCGCCTCGTTGTTAACCGGAGGTGTGGCCCTCGTGGCCATTCCTCCACAAAGCGCAGCCGGCGCCGTTGCCCCCCGGCAACACTTCTGGCGTCGCCAAAATGGCAATCCGGCAGGCAGAAAGCGGCCATAAGTCTTTCGCATTTCCGCATTTGCGACCGGAGCCAAGATCCAGGGCCACGCCCGGCATTGCGTTTGCTTCGCATGACAAAGCATCCATTCCGGCTTCAGACGTTTCGGCACGACTTTCACGATTCGTTCCTGCTTCTCCCACTCCCATGCATGCACGAGAACTCGTCGAACTGGCTTCGATCCTTTCCGCCCAAGGCCCAGCGCTCGTCCGCTGCACACCGCAGTTGTCCGACCATGGCGTGCAAAAGTATTGGACTGCGTCGAAATGCCGCCTCGACCGCTGGAGCCACAACCTGAAAGGTCTCTCCACCGCAGCTGCCCAATGGAATGTTGCGACTGCGCGGCTGCAATGGCCCGCGGTTCGCGGCGTGCTAGAGGAAATACTGACGGGCGACGTGCTGACACGCGTATGGACCGCGGTCCTCTGCCTCCACGACCGTTTCCATGGCGGAAATGAACTCGAGTCGCTGGCCCGCAGCATCATGATTGGCCACATGGAAGCCCGGCATCGCGTACTCACGCTCATGGTCCGCGGACCGGTGGTCGACGCGGAAGAGGCCGTCAAGCTCAATCACCTCCGCCGCCGTGCAGAGCGCTGGACTGATCTGCTAGTCGGACATCTTGCTCGTTACGGCAACGTGGCCGAATTCGCCATCGACGAGGAACGGGCTCTCGAGTTCTCGAAAGACCTGGAGTTCCAGGAGGACCACCCCGGCGGGCGACACGCCTGGCCGCTGCTGCAAGCGTCGCTGCGGGCGGCCTTCCAGCACGGACTGGCGCCGGTTAGCCCAAACCAGGACCTCAATGCGGAAATCGCCGCAGCCATTCTCTCCTGTTTTCCCGCGGATCTTTTCGACTCCACGGGCTTGTTCCGCTCACTCTGGCTGCACCGCATCGCCAACGTCACCAGCGACATGCAGGGGATGATCGACACTTTGATCGGCTGCGGATCGACGAGCGTCGAGGCGAGATCGAGAAGGTTCGGAAGATAAATGGCGAACCGACTGATTGAGATACGCGGGCAATGACGAAATCCGAACGACCAATGACGAAGCCTCTTTTCGTCATTCGGATTTCCTTCGTCATTGATCCCCTGGCCGTCGGCGCCGCTGGTATTCTCGGCTGGCGTTCTGCAGGATCCCGCGTTCCTTCCGCGTGAGGCTGCCCTCGCCCTCGCGGTGGATCTTCTCCAGGATGCGGTCGACGTCCTCGTCGGCGACTTGCGATTTTGGGCCGTCGTCGGGCTTGAAGACCTTGAGTGAAGGCCGCGAGCGCCTCTTCAGCCAACCGGATGCCGATCGGGAGATGTGGCCAAAGTTCCAGCCCAGGTTGAAATAGGCAAGAGCGAACGCCGCCCCGCCAAGATGGGCCGCGTAGGCGATGTTCTGATCGGCGCGGCCAGTCGCTCCCCAAATGTCCCAGGCCACAACTATCGCGCCGAAGAGCCAGGCCGGCATCGGGATCACGAACATGAACAAGATGGTTTGCTTGGGAAAACTGAGGGCAAACAACAGCACGACGCCGGCAATCGCCCCCGAGGCCCCGTATAGCTGGAACAACCATGGCAACTCTCGCCCACCCAGCGCGAACTCACCCGAAACGCCGGAGGGAACAGATGGTTCGCCGCGGCCCAGACCACCGATGCGAATACCAGCGCCGCCAGGTAAAAGCGGATGAACTCCCGCGTTCCATACCGCTGTTCGACGTACTGGCCGAGAAAGTAGAGGACCAGCATGTTGAACAAGATGTGCGAAATGTCGTGGGGCGCGTGCACGAACCCACAGGTCAGCAATTGCCACCACATCCAGGGGCGGCGGAGCGTATCCCCTTGGTCATACGGCAGTTCGGCCAGCTCCCGCGAACTGAGGCCCTTGCCCGCCGGCGGATCGACCTGGACGTGGGTGGAAAGCCAGGAAGCAACGGGCGTACCGCGGGAAACCATGGAGTCGATCATCTCCACGGCGTAAACGGCAATATTGATAAGAATGATGGCGCCTACGGCTGTGCGGGGGGCCCTCAGCCGGAAACCGCTGCGTCCTTGGCGGTAGTAGTCGCGATCGTAAATGCCCACTCTGTCAGTTTGTCCCAGGCCCGAGTTGGGCCATGCTGCGGGTGCGGCGGTCGATCAGGTCGGCCGCCTCCTTCTGCAGTCTGGCGATGGCTTGGGCATCCTCCGCATTCTTGGTAATGGTCTCCTGCAGTGCAACCTGGAACCGCTTGAGCACTTCCTGCCGGGCAGCGAGAAGACTGGACACGGCCGTCTGCTCCGACTTGGCCCGCTGGAGCTGCGCAGTGACCTCGGTTTTTTCCTTTTCAGAAAGGGTCTCGAGGTTTTCCGCCTCGGTCCTAGCCGATTCGAGGTACTTGACGTCGCGGATGGCGGCTTCCATGCGATCGGCAAACAGCGTGCGATGCATCTCGCAGGAACGGAAAATGGCCAGGTAGTCGCGGAGTTGCCGCTCGAACTTCTTGTCGCTGGGATTGTGTGTCAGCTTGCCAGTAGCGTCGATGGGTTGACCGTCGTTGAGAAACTCATCGGACACCCATTTCCTTTGTTCCTCGGGCATGTCGGCAAAAGCCTCGTGCTGGTCGGTCGGCATCAATTCATACAGGACCCAGGGGTTTTTGCTTTCCAGCACGTGGTCGGCCATCGACTTCGTCTTGGGGTCGAGCGACTTGCTCATCTTGGAAGTGCTAGCCAACACGACCTGCTTGTCGCTGACCTGGTCCACGCGGTACTCGCCCAGGTACTTGCCCGGCGATTGATCGTCGCCTTCCTCGAAGGCGTAGAAGATCATCTTGTTGGCGAATGGCGCCGGCTCATCAGTGCCCAGCGTGACGGTCATGATGCCGGTCCCGCTAATGACGGCCTTTTGTTTATCGCACTTCGACCAGATCCGCCCGCGATTGGCGAGTACGCGGCCCAGGTCGATTTGCAACTGCTGAACGCCGATGGTCTTGTCCTCGCGGGGATGCTGATGATCGGCGGTCTGAAGGCTTACGACTTCCTCCCGGACCTTCTTGATCTTCTGTTCGAATTTGAAGGACTGATTCGCCCAGTATTGATAGGTCTTTACTGTCCGCAGGGCGGCGTGGAAAAAGGCCAGCGCGGCAGCGCCGATGAAAAACAACAAGATTTTGTTCCAGATGCTCATATGTTAGATGATATTCAGGCCAAAAAGGGGTGTCAAGCGCCAACATTGCCCGCCTACTCGAACCTGGCGGAAATGTGCACCGCAAGGGGGGTGCAGGGAGCAAAAGAGGCAAAAAGGCGGAGGGCGACGGGGTGCGGGTTTTCCCCCCATTGAACTTTGGTAGGATCACCCCTAGGATCATCTGTCGGAGTCGTCTTCATGCATCTGCATTACCTTCAGCACGCGGCCTTCGAAGACGCCGCTAATATCGCCCTTTGGGCCCGCCAGCGAGGGCATCGCCTCACACATACGCGGCTGGATCTCGATCAACCGCTGCCGCGGCCCGAAGACCTCGATTGGCTCATCGTCATGGGAGGCCCCATGAACGTTGACCAGCACGATGCCTTCCCTTGGTTGATCCGGGAAAAAGCGTTCCTGCGGCGGGCAATCGACCGGGGCATACGGGTGCTGGGCGTCTGCCTGGGCGGACAATTGATCTCTTGCGTATTGGGTGGACGAGTCGCCAAGAACCGTCAGAAGGAAATCGGCTGGTTTCCGGTCACGTTCACCACGGACGCCGCTGGAACCGCGATCTTTTCCCGTTTTCCTCGTCAGGTTCCCGCCTTTCATTGGCATGGCGACACTTTCTCCGTTCCGCCGGGCGGGGTCTGCCTGGCCGCCAGCGACGGCTGCGACCACCAGGCATTCCAGTTCGGGCCGCGCGTGGTGGCGTTGCAGTTCCACTGGGACTATTCGCTGGAAAGTGTGGAAACCATGATCCGCCATTGCGGCGACGAACTCGTCGCTGCGCCGGGTATCCAGCAGCCAGACGAGATGCTCGCCCAACCGGAGCGATTCGAGGAAATCAAGGCACTGCTGTTCGAAATGCTAGATGCCATGGAGAAATGACGAAGCACGAATGACGAAAAAACACGCGCATGGAGTTCGTGCCTCCACATTTCGTCGTTTCCTTCGTCATTGGCCATTCGTCATTTCCACTTTCTCCACGCATCGTTCGTCATCCCGTGCCGGGCTGTTGACCCTCGTGCCCACGGCATAGGCCTCCATCGACTCGCTTGCGTAGGACCGCAACAGCGGCAAAATCGGCTCCGTCGTCTGTACGGCCGGATCGAGCCACCGTCCATAATCCTCGGGTCCCACGATCACCGGCATGCGGTCGTGGATGGGACGCACCAACTCGTTGGCCGCCGTGGTCAGGATCGTGCACGAATCGAGCGACGAGTGGTCCGCCCCCTCCCACGATTCCCATAGTCCGGCGAAGGCAAAAGGCCGATCGTCGCGCATGTGGATGAACATGGGCTGACGGCGTTTGCCCACGGTCTGCCATTCGTAGAAACCGTCGGCCAGCACCAGGCAGCGCCGCCGCCGCAGGGCCGTACGGAACGAAGGCTTGTCGGCTGCGGTCTCCGCCCGGGCGTTAATCATGCGGTTGCCAATGGCCGGATCATCGGCCCAACTGGGAACTAGCCCCCAATGCAGAAAGACCAACTGCCGTTGCAGCACGGCCGGCGGAGGAGCCATGCGGACCACAGGAACCGGTTGCGTGGGCGCAATGTTGAATCGCGGCTGCAGCGACGGCACCTCAAAGAGCGAAAACTGCTCGGCGATGACGCTCGCCGGGGCGCGGAGGGTGAATCGTCCACACATGCCGCAATTCTAGCGGCATGGGACGGGCGGGGACAGGCGATGCCCGATTCGGCTGACAAAAAATGCAGGCTGGAACGAGTTTGCCGCCTTTCCGCCAAGAACTGCCCGCCAAAGTGTCGCACAGCGACCGCTGAAGGTGAACCGTGCTGGACCGTCGCTGCGCGACCTTTGGCAGTTTGCCGTCAAGCCGAACTCAGAACGAGTCCCGGTCGGCGTCGCGCGGCGGGGGTTGCCGATCGCCAGGACCATTGTCGTCGGGACCTGGTCCCCCGTCCGGCCCACGATCGGGGCCATCTTGCGGACCAGGGCCCGCTCCGCCGGGACCACGCCGGCCACCACGCTGACCGCGCTGCCCTCCGGGGCCGCCTTCACCCGGTCGCGGCGGACCGGCCTGCTCAAGAATCTTCTTTTGGGCCGGCGTAAGGATTTTTTCGAGCCTGGCCTTGGTCTCTTTTTCCAGCGCCGCAATTTTCTTCTGTTGATCCGCGGTGAGTTTTAGCCGCTCAGTCACAAATCGAGGAAGGAGGTGAAAGCCGGCGGGACCTCTTTGACCAAATCCACCGGGGCCACTGGGTCCGCCGGGTCCAGGACCGCCGTCAGGGCCATCGGGGCCCGGACCATTGGCATCTGGAGGCGGGGCGCCTTCAGGCGGATCATCGGCCAGAGCCCGCACGGCCAGAGCCGTAGCGACCAGCAGAGCCAAAGAAAGAACGAACACGGGGAAACGTTGTCGAGTAGACATAATATGGTCTTTCAGTTAGGTTTGCTTTGTATTCCCTGTTGCTCCGCTCTTTCGATCAGCGGAGTGTCACAATATTCAACCATGTGAGAAGACTTCAATGCCCCTCACAGAACCGGACTTGTAGATTTCCCACATCCGGCTCTTCAGTAAAGTTCACCTCCCAGGCGAGAGGGTGTTGAGTTTGTGGACTATCCGCGGCGTCGGCAGGGGATAGTGCTTCAGGTACACCCAAAAGCCTTCCCAGGAAAACGACTGCTTCTGGCTGCGGCGGTTAAGCCACTTCATGGCCAGTTGGACTACCCGCCGGTAGTAGCGAGCCAGCGAGCGCATATTGCCGCTGATCCCATAATACTGGTAGTGTCCCGTCAGCTTGGCCTTCAAAACCGACCACCATTCCTTGACCGGATAGCGATTCCGCACCGCCTTGAGCCAATCGTTCAACTCACGGCACTTCTTGCGAAACTTCTTCTGGCTGGTCTGGCGGCCGACCTTGAACTTCCCCCACCGACTGCTGTCGCAGTAGTGAGTGAAGCCCAGGAAATCGAAGGTATTGGGCCGTCGTTTCTGCCGTTGGGCGTTCTGTCGTTCATACCGCCCAAAGCTGATCACGCGAGTTTTCTCTGGATGCAACACCAGATCAAACTGCGTGAACCGCTCACGCAGTGCCTCCAAAATGTGCTGCGCATCGTCCTGATACTGGACCAGGCAGACAAAATCGTCCGCATAGCGCACCAGAAAGCACGCCGCCCCGAACCTGACGTTTGACACGTTTTTCAAACCACAGGTCAAGCACATAATCCAGGAAGATATTCGAGAGCATCGGGCTCAGATTGCCCCCTTGCGGCGTTCCTTGCTCGGTGGCCACGACCTGGCCCGCCTCAAAATACCCTGCCTTCAGAAACCGCTGAATCAGCAGCAGAAAGCTCGGGTCCTTGATGCGGACTTGCAGGCATTTCATCAACCCGGGGTGCGACACGCTGTCAAAGAAAGCTTTGAGATCCGCATCGATCACATGGTTGATGGGCTGCGTCATGATTGTCGTGCTCACCGCGTGGAGCGCCTGGTGGCACCCTCGCCCCGGTCGAAAACCGTACGAGCAGCCGAGGAAGTCCGCTTCGTAGATCGACTCCAGAATCTCGGCGATCCCTTTCTGCACGATCTTGTCTTCAAGAGCGGGCAGTCCCAGCGGCCTCTGCGAGTGCTCGTCCTTGGGAATGTAGACCCGTTTGGCAGGCAGCGGCTTGTACCGCTTCGCCTTCATCCGTGTCACCAGGTCCCGCAGGTTCTCGTCCAGATGCTCTCCGTACTCCTTCCACGTCACACCATCCACGCCACTGGCCCGGTCCCTGCCGAGCCGGTGGTAACATGCCGCCAGGAACTGCTCGTCCAGCAAATGAGCTAAGCTCGTGTACTGGCATTGCGGCTCCTCGCGAGCCCGTTTGGCTATGAGGATTAGTTTTGTCCACGTAGTGACTTCCAGTTCTGTGTCTGGCATACGCTTCCTCATTCCTCTACACTCTACTGCCAACCCCTTCGAGTGGGCCATCGACCCGCGCCGGGCATTGCCCCGACTACGCCTCTACTATGAGTTGGTCCGACTGCCATGCAGTCATACTTCCGCCTCACCTCTTCGGCTTCGTTGGAAGCTTCCTTTTGGGAACGGCATGGCTCTCCCAAGTTCCGATGTAAACCGTTAGATGACCTGCCATGGACTCAGACCCCGGCACGGCGTGCCGCACTCACCGTATCGCGCGTCACGCTGCTGGCTTCCAGACCATGAAACCCTTGGCCCTGTGCAACAAGGAGAATTTCGGGGCTCAATACCTTCACTTGCGTTATGGCCGATCATCCGCCCTCCCTTTGGCCTCACGTGATTTGTTGTCTCCTCACGTGCAAAGTTCAGTTCCGGCCTGATGGTTAGTCTTTGGCCGGGTTGGATTGTCCAACTGATTCACATCAGCTTTTCTTGGCACACTCATGGCGAACTCCTCTCACGGGAACCTTGGGTGAAACAGACGGTTACGCCATTATAAACGCGGGCACGTCTAGTTTATTGCGAGCAGAAGGAGCAGAGGCGATTTCGCAGAGAGCGGTTTCTGGATTTTATGCCGGCAAAATGATTGACAGAAAAATCGGCGGACTAAGGAAATCACTCCCCCGGAATCAGCTTTGGTGCCGTAATCCGCCGTCCGCAAATCCCGCCGTGCAGCGCCTTTAGGCGAAGAAAGTCCAACTGCAGGAAGTCGTAGAGCGATGTATCGGGGCCCAAGACCAGCCAGCGCTGGGCCAACTGCTCGGCCTGCATATCGAACTGGCGGTGCGAGTGACTGTGGGCATAACACCGGCCCGAGAACCGCCGCAGGTCGCCATCGAATTGCGGCCCAATGTGCAACAACTCGTGGGCGATAGTGGTCAGCTTCTCGTGAAAAGGCAGATCCAGGAACCGCGGCAGGTAAAAGTTCAGCAGATAGAGCATCTCCCGGCCGTCGAGTTCGACACGCTGGATGGCGAATTTACGTCCGCGGCGGACCGAGTGCGTCTGGCCTCCGTGGAACCGCAGGGGCGTCAGCGACGCATACAATCCGCGAGACATCTGCTTGCGGGTCTGCCGGAAACTGACGGCGACCCGCCGCATGTCAATGTGGCGGAATTCGTCGATCCTGGCCGCCATGTCGGCGCAGACGAGAACGATATGGGAAGTGAAATCGAAAATAGGCGGATTCGACTATTCCGTGGCGGTTTCTGTCGCCGCCGGAGTTTCCGTCGCTGCGGGAGTTTCTGCCGTTGGTTGCGTTTCCACCGCGGCCTGCGGTTCCGCGGCGGTTTCGGCCTCGAAGGCCGGACGCGCGGCCTTGCGGCGCTTGCGATCGTGAGTGCCGACGAACTCCAGGATAGCCCGCACGCCGGCGTCGCCCAGGCGCGGCTTGGCCAGGCGGAGCACGCGGGTGTAGCCGCCGGGCCGATCGGTGAAACGGGGCGCGATATCGCTGAAGAGGATCTGCACGGCCTGCTTACTGCCCAGCAGTTGCAGTGTGCGCCGCCGGGCTGCCACGACCGGGGCGATGGTCTTGTTCCATTCGACCCAGCCAGGTCCGTTTCGCCACCTCTTCCATTCTTCGCTATTTCGCTTGCCGCCGGATTCCAATCGGGCCGCGGCTTCCAACTTGGGCAACGCGCGGATCGCGATCGTTACCACCCGCTCCACCAACGGCCGTACCTCCTTGGCCTTCTGAATCGTGGTGACGATACGGCCCTTGACCGCCGGCTTGTTGTCCTCGTCCTCGGCGTCGCGCTCCGTGAGGATCAAGGCGCTGGCCAAGCTCCTCAGAAGGGCCCGCTGATGGTTCGGATTGCGGCCGAGCTTGCGGCCTTTACGTCGGTGTCGCATGATACATTCCCCGTCTTTCTTATCTCGATTGGTGAGACTCGTCGCAGACGGCCCACCCCTGTCTATTCTGTAATACCGTTCCCGGCCAGTTGCGGCAGCCGCATACCGAGACGCAGGCCAATGTCGGCCAGTTTCTCGCGGACTTCCTGCAGGGTCGTCTCACCGAAGTTACGCACTTCCAGCAACTGGGCCTCAGTGCGCGAGACCAGGTCTCGCACAGTGGCGATGCCCTCCGACTCCAGGCAGTTGGTCGCTCGCACGGAAAGATCCAACTCGGCCAGACTCATACCCAACTTGGCCTCGATGGCCGGATCGAGCCCGCCGCCGCCCACGGCGCGGGTCTCGGCGTGCACCATGGGGCCCAGCTCCTGGTACTGGATGAACGGATTGAGGTGCTTACGGAGGATTTTGGCCGACTCGACCAGCGCCATCTCCGCGTGCACTGACCCGTTCGTCCAGATCTCCAGCGTGAGGCGGTCGTAGTTTGTCTTCTGGCCCACGCGGGTCTCATCGACCTCGTAGCGGACGCGGGTCACCGGGCTGAAGGCAGCGTCCAGGGGGATGATGCCGATTTCCTGGGCCTGCGGGGTGTGCTCGGTGGCGGGCACGTAGCCGCGGCCGTTCTCGATCACCATCTCCAGCAGAAACGGCACGTCCTCAGTCAAAGTGGCGATCACGTGGTCGCGGTTAATCACCTCGATCTGGTCGTCGGTCTTGACATCGGCCCCCGTTACGACGCCGCGGGTGTTCTTCTCGATGCGGACCACGCGAGTCTGCTCGCTATGGTTCTTGACCACCAGCGACTTCACGTTGAGCACGATGTCGGTCACGTCGTCCAGCACGCCGGGCAGCGTGGTGAACTCGTGCTGGGCGCCGTGCAGCTTGATCTGGGTCACCGCGCTGCCTTCCAGGCTGGAAAGCAGCACGCGACGCAGGCTGTTGCCGACGGTCACGCCGAAACCGCGCTCGAACGGCTCGATCGTGAACTTGCCGTAGGTATTCGACAAGACCGATCGGTCTACAGTAACTTGACTAGGCAACTCAAGTCCGCGCCAACGGATACGCATGGAAATAGCCTCCAAACCAATCTTCTGTTACTTCGAGCAAAGCTCGACGATCAACTGCGTCTGCACCGGGATCGAGACATCGGCCGCTTCCGGCATGCGGAGGACGTGCGCCTCCAGCTCCGCGCCCTCGGCCAAGCTGAGGAATTCGGGCACCTCCCGGGAGTGGGCGGCCTTGTTGGCCTGCGCCAGCGTCTGGCTCTTGCTCCGGGCCTTGACACGAATCACGTCGCCTGCCCGGACCAGATAACTGGGGATGTTCAGCAGCCGGCCGTTGACCGTGATATGGCAGTGGGTGATCATCAAGCGAGCCTGGGCTCGCGACTGCGCCAATCCCAATCGGGCAAGGACGTTGTCCAGGCGGCGCTCCAGCAGGATCATCAGCGCGTCACCGGTGTGCCCCTTAGTCCGTTCGGCCTGCTGGAAATACTTGCGGAACTGCCGCTCTAGAACACCGTAATAACGCTTCACCTTCTGCTTCTCGCGAAGGTGGACGCCGTATTCCGTGGGCTTGCCGCGGCGACCGGTGGTCATGCCTGGCGGCGCCTCGCGCCGCTCGAAGGCACACTTCGGCGTGTCACAGCGGGTACCTTTGAGGAATAACTTCAATCCCTCGCGGCGGCAGAGACGACAAACGGGGGTGATTTGACGAGCCATATCTTAACCTGGTGAGTGGGCAAGCCGAACGGGGGCGAAAAATCCGAAATCCGAACATCGAAATCCAAAACAAATATAAAGCACCAGTATTCAAAACGGCACTTCAGTTTCAGCCTTCGATTTTCAGTTCAGAGCCACCTCCGGCGTTTGGGTCATTGGCAATTCGGTAATTGGAATCAGCTTCGGATTTCGATATTCGGATTTATTAGACGCGTCGGCGCTTTTTTGGCCGGCAGCCGTTGTGCGGCAAGGGCGTGACGTCCTCGATCGACTTGATCTTCAGACCTGCCGCCTGCAGCGCCGTGATCGCGCTCTCGCGACCGCTGCCCGGCCCCCGAACCTTGACATCCACTTCCTTCATGCCGCACTTGATCGCCTTGTCCGCTACTTGCTGTGCTGACATCTGGCCGGCGAAAGGCGTGCTCTTGCGACTTCCCTTGAAACCGCTCGTACCGGCGCTTGCCCAACAAAGCACGTCACCCTTGGTGTCGGTGATGGTGATTGTCGTGTTGTTGAAAGTCGCCTTGATGTGGGCGACACCCACCGTGACGTTGCGGCGGACTTTTCGCCGCGCCGCCGCCTGCTGCGGGGATTGTGCTTTCGGATTGGCCACGATGCTCTTCGCTCCACTACTGATTGTTGGTATTTGTCTTCTGTGACTGCCGGACGGCGGGATTGACGCGAAGGCCCATCGCGCCCTGCTGGCAGACGGACCAAAGTCCACCCCACGGTCGCTACCGCAGGTCCTTCACGCCCTTCTTCCCGGCAACTGTCTTCTTCGGTCCCTTGCGGGTGCGGGCGTTGGTGCGGGTCCGCTGGCCGCGAACCGGCAGCCCACGACGGTGGCGAATGCCGCGATAGCAAGCAATATCGCGCAATCGCGCGATGTTCTGCGTCGTCTGGCGCCGCAACTGCCCTTCGACCACGTAGTCTTTGTCCAGCAACGCCGTCAGTCGGGCAAGCTCGTCTTCACGCAGCTCCTTGGCCCGGTTCTGCGGGTCCACGCCGGCCTTGTGGCACAATTCCCTTGCCACCCGCGGCCCCACGCCGTAAAGGTACTGCAAGGCGATCACCGTAGGACGATCGTTCGGGATATCAACACCCAGCAAACGCGGCATATTTCAACTCTCCTCGTCTCACCCGGCAAAAACCGGACATTCTCGCAAACGCCACAAAAGGCAGTTTATTCAGTGATCTTTTCGGTTCCTGGCAGACTTTAAGCCGTCATTGGGCGTTTCATGCGGGCAAACCGACCCTGCAGAATAACCCTCCAGCCCCTAGCCCTGACGCTGTTTGTGGCGGGGATTGGTACAGACGACGTAGATCACACCACGACGGCGGACAATCTTGCAATGTTCGCAAATTCGCTTGACGCTCGCACGGACTTTCATGGCCGACACCCTTTTTTCAGGCAAAGTATATCAGTATAAGGCACAGGGACCGAATGCTTCAAGCCCCCCGACAACAAAATTCTCGCCGTTGGTCCGACAAATGCAGCAAACTACCAGCTTTCTCCATTCGGCCCCGCGGTCAGCACCATAGGCCCCGACTCAGTAAGGGCGATCGTATGCTCAAAGTGGGCACTCGGCTTGCCGTCAACAGTCGATTGGGTCCACTGATCTCCCTGGACACGGACTTCCTTGCCGCCCATGTTGACCATCGGCTCGACGGCGATCACGCGGCCGGGCACGAGGCGAAAATCGTTTCTGCTGCGGCGAAAACCGCGCTTGACGAAGTTCGGTACCTGCGGGTCCTCATGCATAGTTCGCCCAATACCGTGGCCGACAAAGTCCTCGACCACGGAAAAGCCCGCCTTACGAACGAAATCCTGCATTTCCTCGGCCACTTCACTCCACCAGCGACGCTCGCCCATCCGCCGGATGGCCAGATGAAGCACGTCGCGGGTGACGTCCAACAACCGCTGCACGTCAGGCTCTACCGTCCCGACCGGGAAAGTCACCGCTGCATCGCCGCACCAACCATTATGTTTGCAACCTGTATCAACGCTCACCACGTCGCCTTCCACCAGTTTCCGCCGGCTGGGAATGCCGTGCACGACCTCACGGTTGATCGAGATGCACGTGACGGCCGGAAAGGTGGGGCCGCCCTCGATCGAGTTGGGATAAAACTTGAAAAGCGGCTCAGCCTGATGTTCACGGAAGAAATCCTCCAGCGCGGCGTCGATTTCGATCGTCGCCAAGCCGGGCTTGATCATCTTCTTGACCATCTCGAAGGCCTCCCACACCAGCAGGCCCGCTTTTCGCATCTGAGCGATTTCTCGCGGCGATCGAAGGATTTCCACGCCAGGAAGTGCCCCCAATCCTACGCAAACGTTTCGAAAACCATGCAAGACCTTTTCAAACAATAGGGATCGGCCAAACAAGGGGAATCGGCCCTGTAAACGGACTCTACGCAAAGGGTTCCAAAACGGCTTGGGCACGGCCAAATACGTCGTCGACGCTCCCACAACCGTCGATGGTATTCAATAGCTTTCGCGATCCGTAATAATCCAGGAGCGGCTCGGTCTGCCGCCGATAGGTATCCAGGCGGTGGCGAATCACTTCAGGGGTGTCGTCGGCCCGCCCACGGCCCGCCAATCGCTGGAACAACAGTTCGTCCGGCACGTGCAGTTCCAACACTATGTCGAGCGGCGTATTCCGCCCGCAGAGCAAGGCATCGAGTGCCTCGGCCTGGGCGATCGTCCGCGGAAAGCCGTCCAGCAGGTAGCCCTGCTGTGCATCGGCCTGCGAAAGGCGATCGCTGATCAGATCGATGATCAGGTCGTCAGGGACGAGCGCGCCCGCCGCCATGAACTTGTCGGCCTTCAAACCCAACGGAGTCTTGGCATCGCGAGCGGCGCGAAGCAAATCGCCCGTCGACAGATGCAACATATGGTACTTGGCAACCAGCCGCTCGGCTTGAGTACCCTTGCCGGCGCCGGGGGGGCCAATGAAAACGATTCGCACGAGATTACCCTTATTCCAACAGTCCCTTGTAGTTTCGCATCACGAGGTGGCTATCGATCTTTTGCACGAGGTCGAAGGCCACGCTTACGGCGATCAGCAGGCTCGTGCCGCCGTAAAACTGGGCAATCGCATAAGAAACGCCCATTGACGAGGAAACAATGGTGGGAATGATGGCCACAATGGAAAGAAAGCCCGCCCCGACATAGGTAATGCGGACCATCACCTTTTCCAGGTAGTCGGCCGTCCGGCGGCCGGGCCTGTAGCCGGGGATAAAGCTGCCGTAGTCCTTCAGGTTATCGGCCATGTCCTTGGGATTGAAGGTGATGGCCGTCCAGAAATAGCAGAAGAAGTAAATCAAGGCGACGTACATGACGTTGTACAGGAACGACTCGCCGCGATGGAAAGTATTGGCAAGGGCCGCAACCCACTCGTAGTGGAGACGGCCGGCCAGCCAAGTGAAAAACATCAACGGGAACAGCAAGAGACTGCTGGCAAAGATGATGGGCATCACGCCGGATTGGTTGATGCGGAGCGGCAGAAATTGCTTGGGGCCGCCGCCGAAGGTCTTGCGTCCGCGGATGTGCTTGGCGCTTTGCGTGGGAATCCGTCGCTGGCCCTCGCTCATGAACACGACACCGGCAATCACGCCGACGAAGAGCACGATCAGCACCAGAACTCCTTCGACTCCCAGGTGCCCCTTGCCGCCGCCCAATTCCAGGCCGCCTCCCTCCATGATCGGCTTGACCACGTCGGAGATGGCGCTGGGCAGGCGGGCGAGAATATTGCCCATAATCAAGAGGCTGATGCCGTTGCCGATGCCGTACTCGTCGATTTGCTCGCCGATCCACATGAGGAAGATCGTACCTGCCGTCATAGTCAACACGGCGATGAAAACCCACGACCACTGCAGGCCGCTGGCCAGGTTCCCGGGATCGATCAAGAAATTGGGATCGATCAACTCCCGACTGGACGCCAACCAAGCGACATAAGCCCAGCTTTGCCCGAGGCAGAGAAAGACTGTGGCGTAGCGGGTGTATTCATTGATTTTTTTCCGCCCCGTTTCGCCCTCTTTTTGCAGCTTTTCCAAAGGCGGATAGACGCTGCCCAAGAGTTGGAAGATAATCGAGGCGGAGATATAGGGCATGATGCCCAGACCGAAAATGGTAGCCTGGCCCAGGTTGGTGCCGCTGAAAACGGAGATGCCCGCGAAAATATCGCTCAGGCCCCCACCCCCGCCGCTACCTTCGGTGCCAAAGCGATTCGCCAAGGCCGCGTGATTGAAGATCGGCAAGGGAATGTGCGAGCCAATGCGAAACACCGCCAGGAGCCCGAGCGTGAAGAGGATCTTCCGCCGCAACTCGGGGATGGTGAAAATAACGCGAATTTTTTCCCACATATCGTTTCTCGCCTCGTCGATTAAAGGCCAAGCCGGCCACGCAGTTACTCGGTCGGCTTCTTCTCCTTCTCTCTCTTTATCTCTCTCTTTATCTCTCTCTCAGTCTTCGCCTTGACGACCGGCTTCTTGCCCGGCAGGACGGTGATTTGACCGCCGGCCTTCTCGATCTTCTCCTTGGCCGACGCGCTGAACTGATGGGCGGAGATCTTCAGCCCCTTGGTCAGTTCGCCATCGCCGAGGATTTTCAGGAGGTCGTACTGGCCCTTTACCAGGCCGCGGGTTTTGAGCGTGGCGGGACTCACTTCCTCGCCGATCTCGAAGCGACGCTCGAGATCGCCCACGTTGACGGCTGCCACCTCCAGGGCAAAACGGTTATGGAAACCGCGCTTGGGGATACGGCGGACAAGGGCCATCTGCCCGCCCTCGAACACGGAAAGAGCGTTGTAGCCGGGGCGGGACCGCTGGCCCTTGTGACCTTTACCGGCCGTCTTACCGAGGCCCGACCCGATTCCCCGCCCCAACCGCTTCCGCGCCTTGTTGCGATGGACGTCCTGATGAACATCTTGCAGATTCATGATAGCGATACTCCCCGCAGGCGTTCAACCTCGGACTGCGTGCGAAGCTGTTCCAGGGCGCCGATGGCGGCCTTGGCCAGGTTGTGTGGATTGTTGGAGCCGTAGCTCTTAGTAAGGATGTCGTGAATGCCAGCGGCCTCGCACACGGCGCGAACCGCCGAACCGGCGATGACGCCGGTGCCCGGCGCGGCTGGGATCAACTTTACGGTCGAGGCCCCGAAGCGGCCCTGCACGGCGTGGGGAATCGAGGTGCCCTTCAAGGCGATGGCATGCATCTTGCGGGTGCCGTCCTTGACGGCCTTTTCCACGGCGGGCGGCACCTCATTGGCTTTGCCATAGCCCCAGCCCACCTTGCCGCGGCCGTCCCCGACGACAACCAGGGCGGTAAAGCTGAAGCGGCGGCCTCCCTTGACCACGGCGGCGCAACGCCGGATCTTGATCACCTTGTCAATCAACTCGCCGCGGCTGGATTCGCTATCGGCTGGCATACGTGCTGTGCTCATGTGTGCTCTGGGTTGCTAGAACTTCAAACCGGCCTCGCGGGCGGCCGCCGCCAGGGCAGCCACGCGGCCATGGAACTTGTACTCGCGGCGGTCGAACACGACCTCCTGCACGCCAGCCTCCAAGGCCCGCTGCGCCAGGGCCTTGCCCACGGCCGCGGCAGCGGTCTTATTGCCGCCGTAACGGAGGTCCTGGCGGAGGGCCTGGTCGCGGCTGCTGGCCGAAACCAGCGTCTTGCCGCCGGCGTCGTCGATGATCTGGGCGTAGATGTTCTGATGACTGCGGAAAATGGCTAAACGCGGACGTACGGCGTCGCGCTTCACGCGGTTGTGAACGCGGATCGCACGCCGCTGGCGCTGCCGCAGGATTTGTCGCTGATGTTGCACGGTTAACTCCTATTTGACCATTGCCTTGCCTTGCTTGCGGCGGACCTGCTCGCCCAAATAACGGATGCCCTTGCCCTTGTAAGGCTCCGGCTTCCGCATGGCGCGGACTTCCGCGGCGAACTCGCCCACCAACTGCTTGTCGATCCCCTGGATGACGACGTGCTGTTGATCGGGGCAGGCTACCTTCAGGCCGGCGGGAATGGGCACCTGCAACTCGTTGGCCAGGCCGACGCGAAGCTGCAGCGTCTGCCCCTGGATGGCGGCGATATAACCCACGCCGACGAGCTCCAGGCGTTTTTCGTAGCCCTGCGTCACACCGACCATCATGTTCTGCAAGAGGGCCCGAGTCAGGCCGTGAAGCTCGCGCGCCGACTGCTGATCGCCGCTGCGGGAGACATTCAGCACCTTGGCGGCGGCGTCGTACGCCACGCTGATCTCTGGGCGGAACTCCCACTGCAGCTTGCCTTTGGGCCCTTCCGCCGAGACTACGCGGCCATCGATGGCGACCTTTACGCCGCTGGGCACCGCAACAGGTTTTCTTCCAATTCGGGACATGACATTCTGCCTTTGCTACCAATCCACCGGGACTCGTTCTGCGGGGAGCCGCGTCCAGCCGCACCCTACCAAATCTCGCACAATACCTCGCCGCCGAGCTTGCGCTGCCGCGCCTCGCGATCGCTGATCACGCCGCGGCTGGTACTGATGACCGAGATTCCCAGGCCACCCAGCACCGGCTTCAGTTGGGTCGAGCCGCTATAAACCCGGCGGCCCGGCTTGCTGATGCGGCGGATGCGGCGGATCACGCGCTCGCCATTGGGGCCGTATTTCAGGTGCAGTCGAAGCTGCTTGGCGGGTTCCATGGGCACTTCCTCCCAATCCCAAATGTAGCCTTCGCGCTTCAGGACTTCGGCGAGGCCGCGTTTCACCTTGGAAAGCGGCAAATCGACGTGGGGCCTCTCGACGCGCACCGCATTGCGGATGCGGGTCAACATGTCGGCGATGGGGTCGGTCAACATAGGTTTGGGGTTCCTCTTACCAGCTCGCCTTGCGGACGCCGGGGATCGCCCCCTCATCCGCTAGATTACGAAAGCAGATCCGACAAATTCCAAACTTCCGGTAGACGGCCCGCGGCCGGCCGCAGAGCCGGCAGCGCCGCACCAGACGCGTGGAAAACTTTGGCGGCCTCAGGGCCATCGCCCTCTTCGATTTGCTTGCCATGGACTAATAATTCCTCTAAAAAACCACGAATAACACGAATAACACGAATCTGTAAACTGTCAGAGTCTCTTGACTAGATCAAATAACTCGCTCACGCTTCCTTCTAACAAGAAACCACAGTTCGCCTGTTTTCTGTGATTCGTGCAATTCGTGTGATTCGTGGTTGTCTTTTTGACTTACGCTTGACGCAGAGGCACGCCCATCGCTCGCAGCAGCTCCCGCGACTCGGCGTCGTTGCCGCTGTTGGTCACCAGGGTCACGTGCATGCCCTGCACGTTGGTGAACTTGTCAGGGTTCAGCTCGGGGAAGACCAACTGCTCGGTCAAGCCCAGGCTATAGTTGCCGTGGCCGTCGAAGCCGTCCGGATTCAGGCCGCGAAAGTCACGGACTCGAGGCAGGGCCAGCGATACCAGGCGGTCGAGAAACTCGTACATCCGCTTGCCGCGCAAGGTCACCTTGCACCCCACCGCCTGGCCCTCGCGGAGCTTGAATCCGGCGACCGACAGTCGGGCCCGGGTCACTACCGGCTTCTGCCCCGCGATCGTCTTCATCGCCTCCACGGCCTCTTCAATATACTTCTTCTCGGTGATCGCCTTGCCGACCCCCATGTTGATCACAATCTTTCTCAGCCGCGGCAGCGAGAGGATGTTGGTCCGCCCGAGCTTTGTAGCAAGGGCCGGAACGATTTCCTTGAAATAGCGCTCCATCAACCGGGGGGTAGGAATTTTCTTGGGGCCCTTGGATTCGGCCGCAGCCTCTTTGCCCTTCTTGCCGCCGCCTTTCTTGGCGGCGGGTGCATCGGCTTCCTTGTTTTGCTTTTCGCTCATGTCAATTAAACCCGAAATTCAAAGTCCGAAATCCGATCAACCCTTGGCGTGCGCCTTCTTGGCCGGGGCAATCACGCCTAGCGACGCCCCGCACTTCTTGCAAAACCGCTCCTTGACGCCGTCGTCCAGGAAGCGGGCGCCCACGCGGCTAGGCTTACCGCAGCCCTGGCAGAGCAGGGCCACGTTGCTTTGCGGAACGGGCATCTCCACCGAGAGCCGGCCGCCCTGGGGGTTGCGGTTGTTGCGGCGGACATGCCGGTAGACCCGGTTCACACCTTCCACCACAACCCGGTCAGCGCCGTCGCCCGCCTTGTCGCGGACGATGCGCAGCACCTTCCCCCGCGTGCCCCGGTACTCGCCGCGGATGACTACCACCGTATCGTTTTTTCGAATCCACATATCACACCACCTCGGCCGCGAGGCTCACGATTTTCATGAAGTTACGTTCCCGCAGTTCCCTGGCGACAGCACCGAAGATGCGCGTGCCACGGGGATTTTGATCGTTGTCGATAATCACGGCGGCGTTGCTGTCAAAACGGACATAGCTGCCGTCGTTACGACGAGTGGGCTGCTTGCAACGGACGATCACCGCCCGGACCACGGCGCCCTTCTTGAAGTCGCTGCCGGCAATCACGCCCTTGACGCTACAAACGACCACGTCGCCGATTCGCGCCCAGCGCTTCCGGCTGCCGCCGAGGACTTTGATACAGTACAGCTGCTTGGCGCCAGTGTTGTCGGCCACGTCGAGCCGGGTTTGCATCTGGATCATGATTCAATGTCCCTGAACGGGGTAGCCTGGTTACACAACTTGTTCCGAACTCGCGACTTCGGGCGCCGGCCCGGCCGCTTCCTGGGCAGAACCGGCTGCCGGACCTGCGACTTCGGTCGGCGCGCCCCTCCGCACCACACGCACCAGCTTCCAGCGCTTAGTGCGCGAAAGCGGCCGCGACTCTTCGAGTTCCACCAGGTCGCCAAGGTGCGACTGGTTCTCCTCATCGTGGGCAGTGCAGACCGTGCGACGGTGGAGGATCTTGCCGTAGCGGGGATGCCGCACCAGGCGGGGCACCTCCACGCGCCGCGTCTTCGCCACCTTGTCGCGGGTCACAATGCCGGTCACTATTTTCTTGGGCATGGCTGATTTCCAAAAAGTATTATGCTGGTCGTTGTCATGGGCATCGAGCTAGGCCACGTCTCAGGCCCCGTCCGCCGCAGGACTCGCCGCGGCAGCTGCCTTCAACTCCCGCTGCCGCTGCACAGTCTTGATTCGGGCAATCAGCAACCGGTTCTTTTTCAGTTCGCTAGGCGTGTCCAGCCGCTCGGTCTGGCTCTGGATCCGCAGGCGGAACAGGTGCTCGGTGGTCTCTTTCAGGAGCAGACGCATTTGCTCGTCGCTCATGTCTCGCAGTTCGCCGATCTTGGCCATGGCTAGTAAAAGTTCTCAGTTCTTAATTCTTGGTCTTAGGTCTTACGTCTTGGCACGGATTCCTAAGTGCTAAGGTCTAAACTCTGTCTTACATCGGTCTCCGCCGCAGAAACCGCACTTTGACCGGCATCTTGTGGGCCAGTCGGGCCAGGCACATTCTGGCGGCCTCTTCGCTAATGCCGCCGACTTCATACAGGACCGAGCCCGGCTTCACCACTGCGGCCCAGTACTCCGGCTCGCCCTTTCCTTTGCCCATGCGGGTCTCCAGGGGGATCGAAGTGATGGGTTTGTGGGGGAAGACGCGAATGTACAGGCGGCCCTCGGCGCGGAGGTATTGCTGGGCGGCGATACGGCCTGCCTCCAGGGTCTGCGCACTGATCCACCCGCCCTGCAACGCTTGCAGGCCGAAATCACCATGGACGACGCGGTTGCCGCGGGTGGCCTCACCTCTTATACGTCTTCTTTGGCTTTTTCGGTGCTTCACTCGTTTTGGCATTAGCGCCATTGATGTCTTCCTCGCTAAAAGTGCCTAGGTTGATCCAAACTTGGATGCCAATGTGTCCCTGGGCGATCATCGCCTCGGCGATACCGTAGTCGATGTTCGCCCGCAGGGTCGACAGGGGCATAGAGCCCGCGATCTGTTTCTCGCGGCGCGACATTCGGCGCCGCCAAGTCGGCCGGAAAGCTGGATCTTGATTCCCTTGGCTCCAGCTTCCATGGTAGTTTCGATGGCCCGTTTCATGGTGCGGCGGAATGCCGCCCGCTTCGCTAACTGTTCGCCAACGTCCTCGGCAACCAGCTGCGCGACCAGTTCGGGACGGTTCAACTCTTCGATCTTGATGTTGATCCGCCGCCCAGTCTTGTCCTGGAGCTCCTTCTGCAATTCCTCGACCCGCTCGCCCTTGCGGCCGATGAGCACGCCGGGCCGAGCGGAGAACAATATCACTTTGACCTCATCCCGCGTCCGTTCAATCTCGATCTTGGCGATCGACGGATAGACCGCTTTGTCGAACTTGTCCTTGCGTTTTTTGATGAAATCGCGGATCTTCTGGTCCTCGATCAACAGGTCGGCGAATTCCTGCTTGGAGGCATACCAGCGGCTCTTCCAGCCGAGCATGATCCCGGTGCGAAAACAGATGGGGTTGACTTTCTGGCCCATAACTAACCAATCATTGTTCCACCGACACGCGGCCGGCGGGGACTTTCCTGTTGAAAACTAGTCTCGCTCCACGCGCTAATCCAACTCTACGCGAATGTGCGACATCCGCTTCTTAATGACCGAGGCCATCCCCCGCGACTTCGGCATCATGCGTTTGAACATCGGGCCGCCGTCCACACGGGCATCGACCACGATCAGGTGGTGCAGATCGACTGCACGACGGTCTTCCGCGTTGGCCAAGGCGCTCTGCAACACCTTTTCCAATAGTCGCGCCCCTCGATGCGGCTGGAAACGGAGGATTTCCAGGGCCTCGTCGGCAAACTTCCCACGGATCAGGTCGGCCAGGGGCCGCACCTTGCGGGGACTGATCTTCGCATAGCGATGGGTCGCTTGATAAGCCATGACTACTTCTTACCTCCCTTGCCGCCGTGGCCGCGGAAGGTCCGCGTCGGGGCGAATTCACCGAGGCGGTGACCGACCATTTCTTCGGTTACGAACACCTTCGCGTGGATCTTGCCGTTGTGCACCATGAACGTGTGACCGACGAATTCGGGCACTATCGTGCAGGCCCGAGCCCACGTCTTGATCGGATCCTTCACCCCGGTCGAATTCATTTTCTCGACCTTGGCGTAGACCTTGGGGTGGACGAAGGGACCTTTTTTTAACGATCTACTCATGGTCTTGCCTGGTCTGTCTTACTTGATCTTCAGTTGGCCGTAGCGCCGCGACTTGCGGCGACGGACGATGGCCTTATTGGACGGCTTGCGCCGCTTGCGTGTGGAACCGCCCTTAGCCAGGACGCCCGTGGGGCTGACCGGGTGCCGGCCGCCCTTGGTCCGGCCTTCGCCGCCGCCGTGCGGGTGGTCAATGGGGTTCATCGCTGTGCCGCGGTTGTGGGGCTTACGGCCCATCCACCGCTTTCGCCCGGCCTTGCCCAGGACGATGTTCATGTTGTCGGCGTTGCCCAGCGAACCGATCGTCGCCCGGCAAGTTGCCGGCACGCGGCGGATTTCACCGCTGGGCAGGTTTATCTGGGCCCAGTCGGCGTCGCGGGCGGCGAGCGTGGCCCCCACGCCGGCCGAACGGCAGAGCACCCCGCCGCGGCCTGGCTGCATCTCAATGTTGTGGATGGTCATGCCAGTGGGAATTTTGGCCAGCGGCAGCGCATTGCCCACGGAAGCCGGCGCGTCCTGCCCACTTTGCACACGGTCGCCCGCCTTCAGCCCAACGGGGGCCAGAATGTAACGCTTCTCACCATCGACATAGTGCAGCAGGGCGATGCGGGCAGTGCGGTTGGGATCGTATTGGATCGAGTCGACCTTGGCGGGGATGCCGTCTTTGTCGCGGCGGAAGTCGATGATGCGATAATCGCGCTTGTGTCCGCCGCCGCGGAATCGCGAGGTGACCTTGCCTTGGTTATTGCGGCCGCCGGTGCGGCGCTTCGGCCGCAGGAGGCTCTTTTCCGGCTTGGCGCCGGGCGTCAAGTCGGCGAAATCGCTCACCGTCGCACCGCGGCGTCCGGGAGAAGTCGGATTGTAGCGTCGAATGCCCATGGTAGTCCTAGTCTTCTAGAAGAAGTTGATCCGATCTTCCTTGTCCAAGGTGACGATGGCCTTCTTCCAAGTCTTGGTGAGGCTCTCGCGCATCTTGTTGCGGCGCGGCTTGCCCTTGCGGTTCTGCGTGCGGATGGCCGTCACCTTGACGTCGAAAAGCTCCTCGACAGCATGACGGATATCGTCCTTGTCGGCCAGCCGATTGACCTCGAAGGCATAGGCGTTGTTGCGATTCGCCTTATGCATGCCCTTCTCGGTCACTAGTGGCCGGATGATGATCTGGTGCGGCTCCAGTCCCAAATTGTGTCGTTCGATTTCGGCTGCCATGATCGGAGATCGGAGGTCAGAGGTCAAATGTCGGAGGTCAAGTGGTCGCTTCGGGCTTCGATTCGCCAGCGACAACCGGCTTCTCGCCTACTTTGCTGCGAATCGCATCCAATGCGGTGGTAGTCAGTAACAATCGCCGCGGCCGCAGGATGTTCAAGGCATTCAACTCGCTGATCGGCAAAACGGTCACATCCGTCAGATTGCGGATGCTCTTGTACACGTTGGCGTCGTAACCTGGCATCGCAACCAACACCGACGTGCGATCCAGTTTCAGCGCCTTGAGGATCGCTGCGGCATCGCGGGTCTTAGGTTGCGGGAAGGCCAGTTGGTCGATCAGGGTCACTTCGTTATCGGCGATCCGCGAGGCCAGGGCCATTCGGGTGGCCAACTGCAGGGCCTTCTTCGTGAGGCGGTACGACCAGTCGCGGGGACGAAGGGCGTGGATGTGTCCGCCGCCCCGGCGAATGCCGCTGCGGCGCGAACCGGCGCGGGCGTTGCCCGTCCCTTTTTGCCGATACATTTTTTTGGTCGTGCCGGTCACGTCCGTGCGGTTCTTAGTACGCACAGTGCCCAAGCGGAGATTGTTCTGATACATCACGACGGCGTCGTGGATTAACTGCTTGCTGATCCGCGGAGCGATCTGGGCTGGGTCGATCTCGTACTTCCCAACCTCAGCGCCCGTCCGATCATGAATTGCCAGCGTTGCCATGACTTGTTCCTTGCTCCTGCTCGTAATGCCGCCTACAAACGGATTTATCATAAACTCCGGCTGAAGCCGGGAGTACGAGCGTCTATTTCTTCGTTCCAGGGCCAACCTTATTGCTTTGACGGATGACCACATAACCTCCGACAGGCCCAGGAATTGCGCCGCGAACCAGCAGCAGGTTGTTTTCCATATCGACCCGGGCGACCAGCAGGTTTCGCATGGTGACCCTTTCTGTTCCGTAGTGGCCGGCCATGCGATGGCCCTTAAAAACGTGGTGCGGGTCAGTGTTCATGCCGATGGAGCCGACGTGACGGTGCACCTTTTTGACGCCGTGGGTCGCTCGCTGACCGGCAAAATTATGCCGCTTCATGGCCCCCGTCGTGCCGCGCCCCTTGGTGATGCCGCAAACATCAACCGCCTTGATATTGGCGAAGACGTCGACCTTCAGCTCCTGGCCGACCTGGATGCCATCTACGGCGGTGCGGAACTCGCGAATGAACCGTTTTGGCTCGGTGCTGGGCTTGGCGACCGACTGCACGCCGGCGGCAGCCCGCTGCTTCTGACGCTTGCTCTCAAGACGGGCGACGTGGCCGCGTTGGCTGCGACTGGCTAGACGACGAGGTTTGTCCAGGAAACCGAGTTGCACGGCCTCGTAGCCGTCGCGATCAGCGGTCTTCACCTGAAGGACACTGCACGGGCCCGCCTCGATCACCGTAACCGGGATTACGTTGCCGGCGTCAAAAACCTGAGTCATCCCGACCTTGCGGCCGAGTAGTCCTATTGCCATCGTACTAGCCTTTGTTCACGTCGTCCACGCGGGAGGTCCGGCATTCAGCCGGTTTACCCGCGGGGCATCCGTTGCATAATTTGCCCGAGTAAGGTCTTTCGTAGAACGGAATTCGTTCCGTTGCCTTGTCTTTCCCAAGGGAACGGAACAAACTCCGTCTTCCATAAATTTAGTGCCTGCTGGTGGCCTTGATCTTGATATCGACGCCGGCCGGCAGACTGAGTTTATTAAGAGCTTCAATCGTCTTGGCCGTGGCCTGCATGATGTCGATCAACCGCTTGTGGGTGCGGATCTCGAACTGCTGGCGGGCCTTCTTGTCGATATGGGGACTCGACAGAACCGTATAACGCTCGACTCGCGTCGGCAAGGGAATCGGTCCGTGCACAACAGACCCAGTTCGCTTCGCCGTATCGACGATTTCCGTAGCGCTTTGATCGAGGATCGCGTGGTCGTACGCCTCCATGCGAATGCGGATAATTTCGGTAGTATGTCCGGCCACGGATTGCCTCCGGCGAATCGATTCCCAGCTTGTCAATCAACAACCAACGCCATTCCGCTGCCGGACGCCAATTGAGCCCCTCAGCAGCGGAAACCATCCATCCTACAGAGTCGCGGGACAGCCGTCAACGGCCCTCGGAGGAAAATTTCGGGTACTTTTTCGCAATTTCGGCCAAGCGCAGAATAATCCCTACATATCGGCTAATTTATCGGCCCAGCTTGAGCGGAGCGCGAAGCCGGAGAAACCACCCGAACGTAGCGGAAGAAGAACTAGTCCTAGTGTATCCGTCGGAGTGCGTCCCTATTCCCAAACCAGGTCGGGGGTCAAGACGGCCTCCGGGCAAGTCAGCGGGCGCAGCTCTTGCGTGCCAGAATGCTTAACCAGGCTTCGATACCCTTTTGGCCCCGGATCGCGGCGGACTTCTGCTGACCGCTATCCCAAGAAGCTATCCAGCACGTCCTGCGGCGCCGGTCCATACGATGCCGGTTCCATCGTGCAGGTGGCGCGGCCTTGGCTCAGGCCCCGCATCGCGCTGGAATAGCCAAAGAGGTTCGCCAGTGGCGCCTCCGCGTCGATCACCGTATGCTGTCCCCGCGATTGCGTGCGAGTGATAATCGCCCGCCGCTGCTGCAGGTCGCCGACGATGTCGCCCAGGTTCTCCTCAGGCACGGTTACCTCAATCTTCATAATCGGCTCCAGGAGCACCACGCCGGCCTCGCGGAGCCCCTTGTTAAAAGCGTCGGCGGCGGCCAGGCGAAAGGCCAATTCATTGGATTCCGTCTCGTGCGTCTCGCCACCCAGGACCGTCATCTTCACGTGCATCAGCGGGAAGCCGAGCATGCCGCCGCCCTGGCCCAGTTCGCCCAGCACCTCCAGCGCCGCGTTGAGGTACTCCGGCGGCAACGCCGCCGCTGCCTCCGAAGTCGGCACTGCAATCGGGGCCGGCGTTGCCGAATTGGGCTCCATGCGGACCGCCAGCCGCGCGAAGTGCATCTTACCGCTCATTGTCCGATGGCATTCGCCGGTGACTTCGACCGCCTTCTGGATCGACTCGCGATAGCTAACCCGCGGTTTGTGGACGCGGACGTTCAGTTTGTAATCGTTAAGCAAGCGGTGCTGGATCACCTCGAGGTGCAACTCGCCCATCCCGCTGATGAGAGTCTGCCCTGTGTTCTCGTCCTCGCGGGCGCGGAAGGTCGGGTCCTGCCGTTTCATCATCTCCAGCACGTCGGAGAGCTTCTTGCGCTCGGTCGAACTTTCCGGCTCAATGGCCATCGATATCACCGTCTCGGGAAACTGGATCGATTCCAGCAGGATCGGCTCGTGGGCGTCGCAGAGGGTGTCGCCGGTGACGGAATGCCGCAGGCCGATCACGCCGATGATGTCGCCTGCCTCGACGGCGTCTACCTGCTCGCGGTGGTCGGCCTGGATCCGCCAGAGCTGCGGCACGTTCTCCTTCTTGTCCTTACCCGGATTGAGCACGCGGCTGTTGGCCTTCAGCCGGCCTGAATAGACGCGAACGTAGTCCAGATCGCCGTGCGAATCGGCCACAATTTTGAAGACCAGGCCGCAAAAGGGCTCGTCGGGTTTCGGCTTCCGAGTGATCTTTGCGTCTTTCTTTTTGGGATTGGCGCCTTCCACGGGCGGCATGTCCAGGGGACTCGGCAAATAGGCCCCTACCGCGTCCAACACCGGCTGTACGCCCATATTATCCAGCGCCGATCCGCAAAGCACCGGCACGAGGATGTAATGCAGCGTGGCCTCGCGGAGCGTCTTGCGAATCAGCTCTTCGGGCACGGGCTGCTCATTCAAGAGAATTTCCATCAACTGGTCGTTGCACATCGAGAGCTGATCGAGCATTTGCCCGTGCCAGAGCTGAGCGTCGTCCTTCATTTCCGCCGGAATCTCCAGGACGTTGATCGTCTTGCCGTCGGGCGGGTCGAAGGTCAAGAGCTTCATGGCGATTAAGTCGATGACGCCGCGGAATGGATCGCGGACGTGAGCGGGTCCCTGGCCCACGGGCAGCGTGACCGGCACTGGCTTGCAATTCAATCGCGTGCGGATCTCGTCGAGCGTGCCGTAGAAATCGGCCCCCTCGCGGTCCATTTTGTTGATAAAGGCGATGCGCGGGACGCGGTACTTGTCGGCCTGCCGCCAAACGGTCTCGCTCTGGGCCTCGACGCCTTCCCGGGCGCTGAACACCACTACGCCGCCGTCAAGTACCCGCAGGCTCCGCTCGACCTCGGCCGTGAAATCGACGTGGCCGGGCGTGTCGATGAGATTGATGGTGAATTCCTTCCACGGGAACGTCACGCACGCGGAGAAGATGGTGATGCCGCGCTCCTGCTCTTCGCTGTAGGAGTCGGTGACCGTGGTTCCCTTGTCTACGTCGCCCAAGCGGTGCGTAAAACCGCTATAGAACAGCATCCGTTCGGTGACGGTGGTCTTCCCGGCATCGATATGGGCAATGATGCCGATATTGCGGAGGTTCTTGACATCGTGGGGCATGGCGGCGGAAACTCGCTGGGGCAAAGGAGTCAATGATAGAGCCCCCCGCCGCCGCGGTCAACCGTGGGGTGGGACCGGGGACCGGGAACAGATTGCGCAGCGGACGCAGGTCCGCCAAACGAGCGCAATCCCACGTCAATGGTGGGCCTGCACCGCTCCGCGATCTGATCCCACCCTACACCCACGGACGAATGATCCCGGGCCTCTCAGTCCCACCACCAGCGGCCCTTGGCCAAGGGGATCTTGACCGTCTCCCGGGCGTGCGAAACTTTGGCGTCCTTGTCGTCCAGGATTTTCTCGGGGGCCAACGCCATGAGGGGTTGAATCTCCACGCCGCCGCCAATGGGGGTGAGCAAGCGGTAGCCTTTCCAAATCGCGTTCACTGCCGACGCGACTTGCTTGGGGGCGTTGTCGGTCTGCGTGCTGACGATGCTTTCATCGCCCAACACATCCATCTTCCAGTTGGCCTTCCCGTAGAAATCATGCTGCTGGATGTAGGCGGCCATCACCGTCAGGTCGATCAGATTTCGCAATTCGGCATAGACCGGCGACTTCTCGGCTAGGGCGGAATACATCTTGGTGAAGTCCTGCACGAAGGCGTGGCTGGCGGCGTTGCCTTGGGCGTGGTTAGCGGCCGTACGCTGGCCATTGGAGGAAACCAGTTCGTCCTCGCCGACGACTTTCACGCCGTCGCCCACCAGTTCCATCGCCGTGCCGTCGCTGCTGGTCCGCACGCACTCGTAGTCGGGCGTGAAGTACCAGCGGGCCATCGCGTTGCGGCTGATGCTCTGCGCGGCGGTGGGACGATCGACCCAACTCACCAGGCGGACGGGAGGCTTTTCCAGCCCAATGCCGATAAGCTTCATACGATAATCGGCCTCGACCATGACCACGGCGAAATGGGTCTTGGGCGAGACGCCGTTGACCGTCACCCGCTGCAGACCGAGATTACTTTGCAGGCCCTCGACAATGAACTGCGTCCGCTGGGCATCACGGGGATCGGCATTGGAACCGATGCTGCGGAGGAATCGCTGCATGGCGGCCAAGCCTTCTTTCGTCGGGTCAATGGAGCAGCCGATCAGCCGGGCGATCGATCCGCTCGGTGGAAAGGCCCGCAGGGCTACGCACAGATCGTCAAGACGGACGACGGGCCGGTCGCTGGAAATGCCCACGACACGGCCAGCCGGATCGGTGGTCCAACCTTCGGCGGGCCCGGCGATCACGATGTCGCCGCTATCGGGATAGAAGAAGACATAGCGGACGCGGAGCAGGCCGGCCAGGTAGCGCATCTCGTCGCTGATCGCACCATTCTTTTCGTGAATGGCGTTTTCCAGATGTTTCAGCGAGATATAGCGCATGGGGCTGCGTTTGGCGGCCTCGGTGTTCAGCCCGGCCCGAATTGCCGCCTGCTGCTGCTTGGTCAACTGGCCGCTTTGGTCGGCAGTCGATTTCAGGGTCACAACGCCGCTGGCATCGATAGCCACGCCCGCGGCCTGCGCGAAGACGATCTTCGGCGCCGCCATAGCCGCGGCCAGCACCACCCCTCCTATGACGCTCCGCAGTACGAGGCTTCGTGACAACATTACTGAATTCTCCTGCATGACAACCAATAATTAGAAAACCTTGCTGGCCCTTCCCTTGATCATAATTGGGTAGCCTAGGTAAAGCAAGTAAGGGACACCGCTGCACCAATATACGTTCGGTTAGCCACCGGTGACACCCCACAATCGGCGGGTGTGTTATGCCTTACCCAGCCAACAATTATACCTCGGAGATTTGAGATTTGGGTCTGAGATTGGCGGTTATGCTTGGGTCTCCTCGACAACTGGCCGCAGCGTCGTAGAATACTCATACTATCGAGGCCGACTGACGTTTATCCACATGAAGATAGCTCACTTGATTGCCGGGGCAGGCCCGATGTACTGCGGAAGCTGCATGCACGGCAATACGCTGGCCGCAGCCCTGCGCCAAGCGGGGGCCGACGTGGTTCTCGCCCCTGTCTATACGCCGCTACGGACCGATGAAGAAAACGTGAGCATTGACCGTCTGGCGATGGGCGGCATCAACGTCTATTTGGATGAGGGGCTGCCGTTCTGGCGATGGATGCCGAGATTCCTGCGGCGGCAACTCGACCGGCCAGCATTGGTGTCCTGGGTCGCGCGGCGCGGCAGCAGCACACGTCCGGAACAGCTTGGGCGGTTGGCCGTGGCGATGTTCCGCGGTGAAGACGGCCCCTTGAAAGGCGACGTTCAAGGGCTTGTCGAATGGCTACAGTCCGAGGTCCGGCCCGATGTTGTTCATCTCTCGAACGTCATGCTCGCTGGACTTGCCGGACCGCTGCGCCGGCGCCTCGGTGTGCCGGTAGTCGCCACACTTTCCGGCGAGGATACCTTTCTGGAAAGGCTTCCCGCCCCGTATCACGACCAGGCCCGGATGGCCCTGCGAGCCTGCGCGGCAGAACTGTCGGGGCTGGTGGCCATGTCCGCCTGCTACGCCGATTTCATGGCCGATTATCTGTCCATTCCCCGCGAAAAAATCGACGTGATACGGCCGGGCTTGAACTTGGAAGGGTTTGGGGATCTGGCTGTTCCGGGCAGGCGGGACGCCCGCACCACGCTGAAGACCATCGGTTTCCTTAGCCGTATTTGTCCTGATAAGGGCTTGCATCTGCTCGTTGAGGCCATGGAGGCAATGAGTGCGGTCGATGGTTTGCCCCCTTTTCGACTCCGCGTGGCCGGATATCTTGACGGCGCGGATCGCGGCTATCTCAACGCCATCCGTAATCGTGCGTCCGCCTGGAAGGCGGCCGACCGTTTCGAGTACCTTGGCGAATTGGACCGATCGGCCAAAGTCACTTTCTTGCGATCGATTGATGTATTCTGCCTGCCTAGTTTGATTCGCGAAAGCAAAGGACTGCCGGCCCTAGAGGCCTGGGCCGCCGGCGTGCCGGTCGTGCTGCCCGACCACGGGGTCTTCAGCGAATTGGTCGCCGACACGGGCGGGGGACTACTCTACAACCCGCAAAGTGCCAAGTCCCTGGCAGAGGCCCTTGGCCGAATGTTGAGCAACGATGCCCTCTCGAGCGATTGCGGCCACCACGGTCGCCGCGCGGTGTACCAACGATACACGGCCGACCGGGAGTCGCGGGAAATGCTGGTAATGTACGATCGATTGTGCGGTCGGAGTTCCCATTCGCGCGGCATGGAATGATCGAAACCCGATGCGGGCACCGTCACCCTTGCTTCAAGCGGTTCTTATCGTCCACAAAAACGACGATGGGACGCCAGGCGACGGCTTCGTCATCCGTCATTCCGGCATAGCCCAGGATGACAACCTTGTCGCCCGGCACGGCCAAACGGGCTGCGGGGCCATTGAGCAACATGGTTCCCGATCCGGCCGGGGCCTCAATGATATAGGTCACCAGCCGGGCCCCGTTATTCACGTTGAGCACGTGGACCTGTTCGCCCGGCAACAACTGGGCAGCGTCAATCAAGAGGCGGTCGATGGCGATGCTGCCCTCGTAGTCGATGTCCGTACCCGTAAGGGTGGCTCGATGAATCTTCGACCTGAGCATGAATCGTTGCACGCGACCTGTTCTCCGCAATAGGGGGAGACATCATTGAATCTTTAAGTATTGCAGTTATGGCTCTTTCGATCAACCTCGACGACCCGGTCCCTCCAAGTTTCGCGATACCCCTCAGTGGAGTTATTCTCGGTGAGAAGATATGAGGGGATCGGCAGCACTTCTTATTTTATCGCATAACGGCCGTCGATTTCACAAGAAAAGTGCCCCTGCAAACCGAAGACGGCCATATGCCGCTTTTTTCTCGCGTGCCTGCGCAGACCGTATGCCGGCGATCTCCTCGATTGCCAGGTCCGCTGACCTATGGCTCTCTCTTTATCTTCGTTGTATCGGGGGCCTTCGGCTGGAGTTTGCTTGGCGCCCGCACTTCACCAAATGAAGTCCCTCCCGGCTCCACCGCTAGAATTTGCATACATTGCCCGAACTTTGCTATTGATCAGCCATGGAAGGAAGTTGTTGATCAGGTCAGCAAGGAACTTCGCGATGGCCTTCGCTTGGAGTCGCAACACTCCGGACAACAGTCCGAAGTTTCGATTACCTTGACCGGGCCGCCCGCCGAAGTTCGTTTGACCACTGTGAATCTGGTGGCTGCGGCCTACGTTCAGGCCTGTCGTGCTTATGCGAAACTCCTGCGCGAGCGGGATTATTCGGCCGTCGAGGACAAGCTGCGCTTGGCGGTGCGCGTCGCTAGTGAGGCGCAGACTCGGTTTGAATTGCTGCAAGGCCGCCGCCTGCGGGCCCTGGCAGATCGCCAGGCCGCTGAGCGGCCAACGACCATCGAGAACCCGCGTTGGACGGCAATCGGCCGCCGCCTGACCGATCTCCAGCAACGCGAAAAGACTTTGCTGGTAAACTGCACGCTGCAACATCCTTCCGTCCAGGAAATCGAAGCGCAAATCGGCGATGTGCGACGGGAAATGGCCGCGATTCCACCCCGGTTAGAGCAATTGCCGACCGCCCTGTCGCATGACAATAACCGGCCGGCAGAAATGCCGACAGCTAACGAAGTCGAGGCGGCCGCGGAAGCCGCCCAACAAGGACAACAAGACCTGCGGCGGGCCCAGGCGGCGGAAAAAGCGGCGCGTGCAGTCCGCAATGAAGAGTTGTTGATCGATCTACGTCCGGCGTTGCCCCCGGCTGATTCTCCTTCCGACGCCGGCATTCGAAGGCTCGGCAAGGCCCTGGTGGTCGCCACGATCTCGCTGGTGGGCCTGGCTATGGTCTCCCTGGGGGCAGCCGTGGAGCCGGCGGCGACAAGCGTGTTGGAAGTGGAGATGCTCTTGTCTGCACCCGTTCTTGGCGTGGTTCCCGCCATTCAACCCGGCCGTCGGCCTGCAGAACGTCGGACGCGGCTGCTCGTCCGCTGGGGTTGGGTGGCCGCCGGCTTGGTCGTGCTCGGACTGGTCGTTTGGCTGATTGCCCGCGGATGAAACCTGCTCTTGCTTACCGTCCGCTGGCGGCGTGCATGTCTTCCAGCCCGAGGCGTTTCATTTTCTTGTAGAGCGTGGTGCGATTGATACCCAAAGTCTCGGCCGTAGCTTGGCGGTTCCACTGGTTGGCTTCCAGGACGTTGAGAATAATCTGCCGTTCGGGAACCGCCATCGCATCCTTCAGCGATCGCGCAGCGGAGAGTTCACCCGCGATTGGCGTGCCGGCCAGCAAGTGTGGAGGCAGGTCTTCCACGCCAATCACGGGAGTCTTGCCGAGCAGCACAGCCCGCTCGATCACGTTCTGTAATTCGCGGACATTGCCGGGCCAGCGGAATCCCTGCAAGGCGGCCAGGGCCTGCTCGCTGAACCCGCTGACCTTCTTGCCCGATTCGCTGCAGATCTGGCGGAGAAAATGCTCGGCCAGCAAGGGGATGTCCGAAAGGCGATCGCGAAGGCTCGGCAGTTCGATGTTGATGACGTTGATGCGGTAGAACAGGTCCTGGCGAAAACGGCCTTCGGCCACGGCGCGGCCGAGGTCTTCGTTGGTCGCCAGAATCACGCGCGTATCGATCTTGAAGGTTTTCGCGCCGCCGACCTGCTCGAATTCCAGGTCCTGCAGTACGCGGAGCAGTTTGACCTGCATGCCCGGACTGGCCGTGGCGATTTCGTCGAGAAAGATCGTGCCCGAGTCGGCCTGCTTGAATTTGCCCAGCCGGTCGTTCGTCGCTCCGGTGAAGGCCCCGGAGACATGGCCAAAGAGTTCGCTCTCTAGCAGTGTCTCGGGCAGCGCCCCGCAAGCGACTTCGACAAAGGGCTTGTCGCGACGGCTGCTGCGGCGGTGGATCGCGCGGGCGATTATCGACTTGCCGGTGCCGCTTTCGCCGGTGATAAGCACGGTGGCGCGGGTATCGGCCACGCTGTCGATCATGTCGTAGATCTTCAGCATGCGATGATCGTGCCCAATGATGTTCTCCATGCCGAAGCGGAGATCGAGTTGGGCCTTCAACGTCTTGTTTTCCTCGATCACTTGCTTCTGGTTCAGGGCCCGCTGGATGGCCAGATTCAGTTCTTCGTCGATCAACGGCTTGGTGAGGAAATCGAACGCCCCCTGGCGGATTGCCTCGACCGCCGCTTCCACCGAACCGTAACCCGTTAGCATGATCACGGACGTTTCCGGCCGCGTGCGGCGAATATGGGCCAGCAGATCAAAGCCGTCGCATTCGCCCAGGCGGATATCGAGGAGGGCCAAATCGTACGGCTTGCGATCGATCGCGGCGATTCCGTCCGGCAGTGTCCCGGCCGTATCGGTCTTGTAACCCTGCTCACGCAGCCATTCGGCCATCGAGCCGAGCACGTGGCGATCGTCATCTACTAAAAGAAGCGTGGCTTGATTCTGCATGGTGTCGCCCCTGGAGATTTTCCCGCAGTCCGTCGCCAAATATCTACGTTACGGGGGAAGAAAGTCAACATAGGAAGCAGTTTGGCGGCACTACCGAAGCCGCCAATACTCACATAAGGGCATGTAAATAAAAATCATTGATGGCGCGGCTTTTGACAGACGAATTAAGCGCAGTACAATATCTAGTCGTGAAACAGACACCCCTCGTAAGATGCAGCACCCCCTCCACTTGCTAGAAAACGAGAGAGAAAACCCGTTGTTTCGGGGGGGAAATTCTGTTGTTTTGGGGGGTTACACTTTCTTCTCCGGTTGATTAGAATAAAGCATCGTTGGATTTCCGCGGTTGTTGCGGAGTCATTTCTTTTGGAGACCCCCATGAGCGTTAAGATCCTTGTCTGCGATGACCATCAAGTCATTCGCACCGGTTTGGCGAGCCTGTTTGCAGGCAGCGAAGTTGAAATCGTCGGCGAGGCCGACAATGGTAAAGAGGCCCTCAAGCAAGCGCAGAAGCTCAAGCCCGACGTGGTCCTGCTCGATATTCGCATGCCCGATGGCGATGGCCTGGCGACCTTGGAGAAACTGCGGGCGAAGGTGCCGGAATCGAAAGTAGTGATGTTGTCGACCTACGACAATCCCACATACGTCGCGCGGGCGGTGGCGTTGGGGGCGTCGGACTACGTCCTCAAGGGATCGTCGCGCGACGACATCATCGCCACCATTGTAGCGACCGCCAAGGGCGAGTCGCCCAGCCGCAACGGCGAGTTGAAGAAGATCGCGGCGACGATGAAAGTCCGGCAAATCGTCGACGACGACGACGTGCCGCTGACGCAGCGTGAGACGCAAGTCTTGCGGCACGTGGCCCTGGGTCTAAGCAACCGCGAGATCGGCCGCTCCCTGGAGATCAGCGTCGAAACGGTCAAGGAGCACGTGCAGAACATCCTTCGTAAGATCGCCGTCAGCGATCGCACCCAAGCGGCCGTCTGGGCGGTGCGCAAGGGGCTGGTGTAACGGGATTGCAGGCCGTTGGCCGTAGGGCGTTTACCGGTCCATCAACTCGGCCAGCTTGCTGCGAAGATCTTTCATGGTGATTGGCATCGTCAAGACGACACGATTGCCGCTCGCAGCCGCCCGCTCCCTCCAGTCCTTTTGTGGCTCGTCCAACAGCAGCACGGCCGGGAGTGAGACGGTCCGGTCGTCGCTGGCGAGCATATTGAAACCATCCAAGGCCGCTTCGCCCAGGCCCTGGGCACAGAAGAGAATGCACTGCGCCGCCTGGTTGTCCTGCCGCAAGCGGGCGACAGCCCGCACTGGGTCGGCGATCACCAGTACGCGGTAGTCGACGCGCTTGAAGCCTTCACGAAAGATATCCTGCCACTTGGGGTTCGACTCGACGACGAGCACCGTGTGGTGCTTGGACTCCACGTAGGTGCCCAAGGCTGCTTCGGCGGCCTCGGCGTCGCCGCCCTCGATCAATTGCCGCTCGACTATCGCCAGGTCGGACAGCATTGCCGACGGCGACTGGTAGCGCCGTGCCACGTCGAGCATCATCGCCTTGTTGACCACCGTGCATACCCAGTGCGGCAGGCTTGGATCGCGCTGCTGGACGGGAATCACTTCCACGAAGCGCTGCTTGTTCATCCGCTGCAAACGGTCGCGCGTCTCCATCAGCGGCGCTTGGCCGGTGAGCATGTGATACAGGATGCAGCCCATGAAATAGATGTCGCTGCGGGTATCGTCCTTGCGCACACCCGTGCCGCGCTCCAGGGCCGCGTAGTCGATGGTGCGGGCGTTGATGGTGTCGTCGCCGAGGTCCTCGCTCACCTCCTCGTCCACCGCGGCCAGGCCGAAGTCGACCAGCTTGGGTTGCCAGGAGGTTGTGACCAGCACGTTGTTGAGCTTCAGGTCGCGATGCGTCATGCCCTGCTCGAAGGCATAGCGCAGGCCCTCGACCATGCCCATGGCCAATTGCACGGCCTGCACCGGCTCGATCTTGGTGCGTATCTTGACGAGATCGCGGAGGTTGTAGCCCTCGACGAACTCCATTACCAGGTATGGCCTCTTGCCCTCGATGCCGACCTCGTAAATCGGCACCACGTTGGGATGCCGCAAGGTAAGCCCCAGTTTGCCCTCGCGGAGGAACTGGGCGGCCTGCTGCGGCTTATCGGGCTTGCACCAACGTTCGCGAAGAACCTTGACGGCAACGATCTCGCCCGTCTGCTTGTGCGCGGCGCGGAAGACGCGCGCGAAGGTGCCCGCCCCCACGTTATAGAGCACCTTGTAAGGACCGTAGAAGAAGCCCGCCCGCTCGCCCTTGGCCAGGCGTTCGAGTTGAAAGTTTGTCATGTACTCGCCGCGGAGGATCTGCTTCTTGACGTCCTCGAGGCTCGCCATGGAACCTACGGCAGCCCAGATCTCCTGGAACTGCCGTTCGCTGAGCAGTTCCAGTTCCAAGGCGGCTTGCATGAGTTGTTCGGCGGAAAGTTGCCCCATAGCGCGTGTGACCCCTCGTATACAGTCGAATCCAGATCAGGCCGTCCCTTCCAGCTTTCGCCGAAAGTCATCGCGCTCCCGGCGGGTGGCCTCGAGGTCGAAGGTGAGATACTTCATATCCAGGCGGAGTTGACCCAAGGCGTCCTGGACCAGCGAGAGAATGCGACGGCGGCGTTTGGCGTTCTCCAGCACCCGATTCACCAGCGGCTCGACCTGGTGACGATATTCCAAGGGAAGATGGCTGATGGCCTCGGCCAGATCGAGAATCTCACGCGGGGCCTCTTCGGAAACGGGTCTGACGATGGGGGCGGGGTCGCTCATGGTGCTTGCTCCAGGTGTGGGTCGGATGTGCTTTGATAGAAGCACGGCCCGTGCCGGGAAATGACGGTTTTTGATAAACACACCGTAACTCATTGTAATTTCAAGACTTGGGAAATGCTACTAGCGGACCCGCGCAGTGTCGGGCTGTGGAAAAAATGCAACATTTGCTCTGGCTGATTTTCGCAAATCCTGATAGAAGAACACCTTACGGCAATGTGGCCACTTTCGTACGGAGTGCCTTTTTCGCCACGCCGCATAAGAACGTTCGGAAGAAATCAACTTGAGACCTGCGCTTTCCCGGCCATTCCGCTTTTTTCTTCCCCACGTTCCGAGAAAATCTGCAACCTGGCCGCCGTGCTGCGTTTTTCCCCCGCGTTAATTATCCTGGTTCTGCCGGTAGTGCTGCCGAGTCTCTCGGTCGCCCAGCGACCGTCTGCGCCGGAGTTCACAGCGGCAGCGCCTGCCGCCTCGAATCTGGGTACCGCAAGTCAACTCCCGGCCGGCGTCAACGGGCGGGCTCCGGAGCCGGCGTGGCGGCAGGATTTCGAGGGACCCGCCACCTCTTGGACCGACGCCGGCGGTGATGCCCAATACTCGATCGTGGCCCACCAGCGGGTTCGCGGCGGGGCGCACAGTGGACAAGGTTGCGAGTGGATTCAGGTGGTCGGTCAAGGCGGTGGCAGCGTGCTGGTGGCACACGACATCGGACGTCCTTGGGTCATCGACGACCTGCGGCCCGTGGTCTGGGTCTACGCCGATCGGCCTGGTGTGCAGTTCTTCGCTGAGATCGCCCTGCCGCGGACGCTCGACCCCCGCAGCGGAAAGCCGCTGGTCACCACGGTCCCCGGCTCCGTCTACAGCAACACGGGCCGCTGGCAGCAACTGGAGATCGTCGACATCCCGCGGATGCTGGCTCGCCAGGTCCGCATCTTGCGAAGCCAATCGGGCAGGGATGTCGATAGCCGCGAGGCCTACGTCAGCCGCCTGCTGCTGAACGTCTACGCGGGCGCAGGCGTGACCAACGTCTGGACCGATGATCTGGAAGTTTTGGGCCACGTTCCGTCGGGGAGCGCCGCCGCCCCAATCGCCCCGGCCAGCACTGCGGCGGTAACCTCTCCCGTCGGATTCTCGAACCATGAAGCTGCTCCCGGCGTGGCCATTGCTGCCGGACGTTCCGATTTGCCCCCGCCGCGCGACGTCAAACTGGCCGGCTCGGTGCTGAAGATCAACGAGTATCCGATCTTCCCCCGCTGCATCGAATACCGGGGTGAACGGCTGGCCTTCCTCAAGCAGTTGGGCTTCAACACGCTCTGGCTGCGGCAGACACCGTCGGCAGCTTTCCTAGCGGAGATCCGGCGACTCGGTCTCTGGCTAGTCTGTCCGCCGCCGGAGCTGCCCACGGGCGAACTGTCCACGATCGGGCCGGAATTCGAGCCCGTCCTGGTTTGGGACATGGGACATGGCCTGACGGGCGAATCATTGGCGGCCGTGCGAGCGCGGTCGGAACGCCTGCGGCTGGCCGATGCCCGCCTGTCGCGGCCGCTGATTTGCGCCGGTCAACAACCTCCGAGGCTACAGCCGGGGGAATATTATCGATCTGTTGCTGGTCGATCGCCGCCCGTTGGGCACGAGCCTGGAGATGCCCAATTACGGCGCCTGGGTCCGCCGCCAACCGCTGCTGGCCTTGCCTGGCACCCCCATCTGGACCACGGTGCAGACGCAGGCGGGCGAGGGGCTGCGGCGGCAGTTCGCTGCCCTGGCTCCGGTGCAGACCCCGCCGACGGTGGTTGGCTCGGAGCAAATCCAACTATTGGTCTACACGGCCATCTCTTCGGGAAGCCGCGGCCTGCTTTTTCTCTCCGATTCCTCGCTGGAGGCCCAGGACGGCGAGACGAAACAACGGGCCATTACGCTGCAACTGTTGAACCTGGAACTGGAGGTCATCGAGCCCTGGGCGGCGGGCGGGGCAATGGTCGCCGCCGCCGAGTGCGCCCAACCGCTGATCAGCGGGGCGATCCTCCGCGACAACCGGCGCGGATCGTGCTGCCCATGTGGCTGGCCCCTGGCTCGCAGTGCGTGGCCCCGCTGGCAGCGGCCAATCCGCTGAAGCTCACTCTGCCCGGCGTTCCCGAGTCGGAGTACTGCTTCCAGATTGCCGCCGGACGCCTGCAACCACTCCGCCATTTCCGCCAGGCGGGCGGCACCCAGGTCACACTCGACGAGTTCGGCCTTTCCGCGCTTCTCTTTCTGGCCCAGGATCCCATGATCATCGAGGCGGTTGTCCACCGGGCGGCTGCCAATGAAAAACAGACGGCCGAGCTGGAGCACTACCTGGCCTTGGAAAAACTCGCGATCGTTAACCATGTCCTGACACAGATCGGCAACCGGATGCCCACGCAGAAAGATTCGCCGACCGATTTCGAAAACGCGCGACAGAACCTCAGTCTATGCGAGGCGCGGATGGCGTCGGGCGATTATGCCATGGCGTCGGCCCATGCCCGGCGTGCGATGCTGCCCCTGCGGAAGCTGGAGCGTGCGGCCTGGGAGGCAGCCATGAAGGATCGCGACTCGCCGGTGACAATACCGGGCACCTCGTCTTTTGCCTCGCTGCCCTGGTACTGGGCACTGGTCGATCGGATCGCAGCCATGCGCCCGGGACCCAATCGTCTGCCGGGCGGCGATTTTGAAAACCGCCCGCAGATGGAAAGCTACGGCTGGCGGCATTTTCACCATCCCACGCCCGGCATCCAAACCACAGCCGATCTCATGCCCGAGGCGGCCCACTCCGGCCGAACAGGCCTGCGCCTCATCGCCCGGGCTGACAATCCGGAGTATCCCCCGGCGACGATCGAAATGCCGCCGATGTGGATCACGAGTCCCGCCATTCCGGTCCAAGCCGGCCAGATCGTGCGGATCCACGGCTGGGTCAACGTGCCTGCCGCCATTACCGGGTCGGTGGATGGTCTGATGGTGGTTGAATCGCTCACCGGCGAGGAGATGGCCCTGCGGCTTGACAAGACGGTCGGCTGGCGGGAATTCACGATGTTGCGGATCGTGCCGCAGTCAGGCCCGCTCTACATAACCTTGGCCATGACAGGTCTGGGCGAGGTCCGTCTCGACGACCTGGCGATCGAGATTCTTGAGCCGTCGCGGTGATCTAGAACCGCCAGAATCCCGCCTGAATTCTCCAACGAATTTGACGCTTCAGTAGCAGGAACCACGCGCACTATGCCAACCGGGGCCCGCGGATCAATGGCCTATCGCCCTCACTGGCGAAAAGGTCGGGGCGGTGGGCGTGTAGTGCCGTCTATACGGCGATGCGGCAGTCGGGTCCAATGATCATCAGCGGGTTGGGCAACACGGACTGGACGATTTCGAGCCGTCCGCCGAACAGCAATTCGCGGATCGACCTGTCGCCGCACGCGCCAATAACCACAAGGCTGTCACCGGATACGCTATAGAGGTTCTCTTCCAGCGAGCCGGATTCGAAGACGACCCACTGCCGATCGGGGCTTTGGCTATCCATGGGAAAGTTCGCCTCCCGCAGCGTCTGGCTAAGGCCCTCACGCGTCAGGCCATCGCCCAACTGCGTGTAAATCGTGAGTGGGACTTTGGCGTGTTCGGCGATGCGCATGGCCAGGCGGACGGCGCGAAGACCGAATTGCGATCCGCCGAAAAACGCCGCAACCCGATGCCATTCTTGGTAACAAGGGCTGGGAATAAAGACGGGAAAGTTCGCGTGCTTGACGATCGCGCGGACCTTGGGCCCGATATGCGTCAAGCCGATCAGACTCGCCGCTTGACTGATGACGCGTGGGCAGGACATGAAAGCCCACTTTGCCGGGATATCCGGCAGCGTATTGGTGAAAGCGGACGGCTCCACGAATTGCCATGGCACTTTGCCGCTGTCGAGGATCTCGCGGACGTGGGCTTCGGACGTCTCGGGATAGACAAGATACGAGTTGTCGAGCTCGATCGTCACCACGGCATTTTCAAAGTACATCAGCCCTTGACGGCTGACGGGGCGATAAATGCCCAAACGGATTCCCCCCAGCTTGCGGCAGAAGTAAAGCGATTGAAGCAGATTTTCACGACCCAGCGGAGTATTCCGCCAGATATGCAGCATTGCACTGTCCACGGCAGCAATGTCCCTTACTATGGCAAAAAGCGGCATTTTATCGCTCGCTGGCGTGTGCGGGCAAGGTGAATTCCTCAGCGCATGCGGTCTCCTGCGGTCTCGCATCCTCGTTGTTTGGCACGAACGCCTTGGGTGGCTGGTCCTGCTCAGCCACCAGCCGCCCCGAGGTTGCCAGGGAGTTTTGGAGTTTTGCCGCACACAAATCTGACTTTTCCTCGCCGCCAGGAGTTGTTAAAATCCTCGCTGGCCAATGATTCCTCCGACTCTAAAACTCGCAAGCCTACCCAATCCCGTCGCGCGCTGGCTTGAGCTTTTCGCCTTATCGAGCCTGACGGGCCTGTTGGCCGGTCTTGCGGCGGCAGCGATGGAATGGTGCCTAAAGGGAGGCGTCGATGCTCTCGTCGGCCAGGTGGCGCCCGGCGCGTTTGGCGAGATTCTGCGATTCCACCCCCTGATCCTAATTCTGCCGGCGATCGGCGGACTGGTGTCGGCCTTGATCGTGCTGGCGTTCTGTCCGAAATTCACCCGCCAAGGGACGGACGCCATGATTCACGCATTTCACCGCAAGCGAGGGAGACTGGAGCTCCGCGGGCCGATCGTCAAGGCCGCTGCCTCGGTGGTGGTCATATCATGCGGAGGCTCGGCGGGTCCGGAAGGACCGGTGGCCGCACTGGGTGCCGGCATCGGCTCCGCCTGCGGAAAATGGTTTGGCGTCACACCCTCCCAGCGGCGTACTCTGCTGATCGCGGGCTGCGCCGCAGGCATCGGCGCGATCTTCCGTTGTCCGCTGGGAGGTGCGTTGTTCGCCGTCAGCGTGCCCTATAGCGATCCGGACTACGAGACCGACGCCATCATGCCCGCCCTGGTGGCTTCAGTTGTGGGATATTCCAGCTACATGGCCCTCTGGGGACACGGCGAATACCTGATTCCCGCTGACAAGCTGGTATTCAGCTCGCCATTGGAGTTGCTGCCCTTTCTCGTTTTAGGTCCACTCTGCGGCCTGGCGGCGATCTTCTTCGGCATGAGCTTTCAGTTCGTCCGCTGGCTACTGAAAGGCGTATTGCGTTTGCCGCTTTGGCTGGCGCCCACAGTCGGCGGCCTGGCCACGGGCGTCTTGGCCTGTTGCCTTCCGCAGGTGATGGATGCCCGTTACGAGTTCATCCGCGCCGTCATGAATGGATCGCTTTTTCACGGCGGCCCAACTGCCTCGTGGTGGGGCTGGGCAGGATTGTTCGGTGCACTGGCCCTGTTGAAGTGCCTGGCCACCGCGTGTACCGTCGGCAGCGGAGGCGCGGGCGGGGTTCTGGGGCCTTCCTTGGCTATTGGCGGCATTGTGGGAGCGTTGCTTGGCGCGGTCTGCGAGGCGCTCTTTCCCGGCGTCTTTCCCGAGCCCTTGCGGCAAGCCCTGATTCCGGTGGGGATGGGGGGGCTGCTCGCCGCAGGCATGCGCGTTCCCTTGGCGGCCATCGTCATGACCGCGGAGATGACCGGCAGCTACGGCTTGATCGTTCCCAACATGCTGGTCTGCGTGGCAGCGTACCTGATTGGGCGTCGCTGGGGCCTTCCTCACGAGCAGGTCCCATCGAGCATCGACTCACCCGTCCACGCCGCAGACGTTGTCGTCCGTCTGCTGGAGTCGACCCAAGTCGGCAACCTGGTGAATGGCCAAGGCGGCCTGGTGGTCTCTCCCGAAACGCACCTGCAGCAACTGGTTCAGCGGCTCGAACCGGGGCAACAGCCGGCCTTCATGGTGGTCCAGGACGAACACCTCGTGGGCACGATTACGCTGCCCGATCTGGCCCACGTCCTCTCCGATTCCCAGCTCGACCGCGTCGTCATCGCCCACGACATCATGAACGATCGCAGCGACGTGCTCACGCCGGACGGCAGCCTCTACCATGCCCTCGAACTGTTTCGTCAGGGCAAGCAATCGGTCCTGCCGGTCGTTTCGCGCGAGCCGCCGCATCGGTTTCTGGGGGTTGTGAGCCGGCGAGCCATCTTCGAGGCGCTCGTCGACCGTGTCAACGGCTTGACGGATTTCGCCGTGCGCGAGCATCAAGGGTTGCTTGCCATCGAGGAAGAGGCTCGCCTGTACCACCTTCTGACGGCCGTCACCGGCGGCAACGGCCCCCAAGTCAGACGGCTGATGGTGCCGCTGGAAGTGCTCGGCAAGTCGATTGCTGAGTCTCAGTTTCGCAATCGCTACGGCTTGCAGATCGTGGCCGTTGAACAGCCCGACGGAACCGTCCAGTGTCCGCCCGACCTCCACGCGCCGCTTGACGCCTCGCATCGTTTGCTGGTGATTTCCGGAGCCCATCCGGATGCAAGAACGGCCTCGTGAGTCGCCTGCAATCTGACGCAACGAAAGCTAAGAAATCAACAGGAGTGAGCCATGAAAAAGTGCTTTGGTTGGATGGTCCTGGCGTTGCTGCGGCTTTTGATGGTCGCGACGCCTTCGGCCGCCGTGGAAGCGGAATCGGCGGCGGAAGTGAATCCCCGGGCCGCCGGCGATAGACCGATAGTGGATATCCGCTTTGACGGCCCCTCTCGGCAAATTGCCAGCAGTCACGGCGATGAGTGGGCGCCCACCTGGGCAAATGACGACCACTTGTATACGGGCAACGACGATGGATCATCGTTCGGCAACATCAAAGAGAGCAGCATCGCTTTCGGCAGGCTTATCGGCGATGAGCCATCGCGTCTCACCGGCATCAGCGTAAGCGACATGGGGGCCTACGGCGACGGGACGCTTGCGGCGGACAAAGCCAACTGGAAAACCACGAATTCCTATTGCGTGGAGGGTGTTCTGTATATGTTCGTGACCCGCTGCCTTTATCCCGAACAGTCCGGCGATGCCAGGAAACGGCATGTCTTCAGGAATGCAAGCATCATCAAATCCAGCGACAAGGGCATAACCTGGACGCGATCGGCTGCCGAGAACTTCGTCAAGCCGATGTTTCCCGGATTGAGGTTCGGCGCTCCCTATTTCGTTTGGTACGGCAAGGACGGCGCCGCCGCCGTGCACCATGCCGACAAGTATGTCTACGCGGTCTCCAACGACGGTCATTTTGAAGATGGCGACGACTATGTTCTGGGCCGCGTGCGGAAAAGCAAGCTTCCGGATCTGCATGCCGCGGATTGGCAATTTTTCGCCGGAGGAGACGGAATGTCGGACGGCAACTGGTCCGCTGATATCAACCGGGCGAAGCCCGTGCTGGAAAGTCCTTCCCATTGCAGCATGACGGGCATGACCTACCTGCCGGCTTTGGGAAGGTACGTAATGGTGGTCTGGCACTATACCACGTACGATCTGCGCAAGGATCCGCGAACTATCAATGAGTACTACGAGGCGCCCAGACCTTGGGGACCGTGGACTAGATTCAAGACCATCGACACGGATCAGGCGGGATGGTACGTGCCGATCGTGGCTCAGAAGTTTCAGAAGGCGGTTGATGCGAACACCGTGACGGCCGTGCTGTATCGCACGGGCAATTATCAGAACGCAACTCTGTACAGGTTGAATTATGTTCCGATAACCCTGTCCACGGTTACCTTGCCGGCAACTGCTGGAAAATGAGGGCGAGTGTTGCCGATCGGATTCGTCAATGTCATCATACCGACGACGCTCTCTGAGGCGTACCCCGCGACAATTCCATCTCCGATTGGCGCAACATCCATTCGGTTGACGACTTGCGGCATTTCGGGCGACCTCTGGCACGCCACGTGCCTTTAACGCCAATCGTTCGATTGCAGTCGTCTTCCGCCCCAATGACGTACAGCGACAATCGAACATCCCACCATTTTTACCCACCCCCGGGGTTCACCTTTTTCAATGGAGAATAACCATGAAGAGGATTCTGAAGTTTGCGTCGTTCGCCATTTTGGCACTTGGTTTGACGTTCGTTGCTACGGCTCCTTCACAGGCCGCCGTGTTCATCGGGCGAGGACACTTTATCCGGCACGAGCGTATCGTGAGTGCTCCAGTAGCGGCTGCCCCGACGGTCGTGACCGCACCGGCGGTCGTTGCGGTTCCGGCGCCGGTTGTCACGGAAACCGTGCCCGTCGTTCGTTACTACGGCCACCCGTACCATCGCGGACGGATTTTCGTTCGCTAGCCAGCAGGATTCTCCGCGTAGGATGGCGCGGCGCCGCGCCATCCTACAGCGGGCGGAACAGGTGCCCGCCGCAAACGCGCCGCCAGTACCGCGCATGCCAACTCGCCGCAATTTTTTCGCTACTAGTAGCGACATTCCCCGACGCGGCAAGCTTGACGCCGCCCCTCCGCCTGACAATAATGACAGTTAACTCTGTCAAAAGTCCCTGGGCCGAGAACTTCTCAAGCGATTGCCAGGCGGCAGATTCCACCGAGCGGGCACCATGAGAGTATTCTTCGTCAGTCCCAAGTCGTTCAATCCGAAACAGACCTATCGCGAATATCCGCTCGGCGTCGGATATCTGGCCACCATCCTGCAGAAGCTCGGTCACAATACGGCCATTTTTGACCAGAACGTGGAGGGAGGCGACGATGCGCTGCTCTGGCAGTCCTTGCAGTCTTTTGCGCCCGACGTGATCGGCTATTCGGTGATCACGCCCAACTACCCCGTGGCCAAGGCGCAGTTCGAGCAAGTGCGTCAACTCCATCCCCAGGCATTGCTAGTCGCCGGCGGAATACATCCCACGCTTTTTCCGGACGATCTCCTTGCTGATGGCGCTGACGTTGTCGTGCTGGGTGAGGGAGAGGAGACGCTTCCACAACTTCTCGATGCCCGGACTCGCGGCGACGACCTGAGGACGGTGGACGGCATTGCGTTCCGGGATCGCGACGGAACCGTGATCAAGACCCGGCCGCGGCAAAGGTCTCTGGCATTCGACGACATACCGATGGTCGACCGCAGGCTGTATAATCTGCCGCGATATTCGCACCATTCCATGCTGGCTTCTCGCGGCTGTCCTTACAAATGCACTTTCTGCTGCAACTACACCGGCACCATCATGGCCAAGGGGCTTAGCCTGCGGGGTTATGCGCGGGTCGTAGCGGAGATGAAGTATCTTGAGAGCGAGTTCCAGGCTCGCCAGATCTTTTTTGCCGACGATATCTTTCTCCTTAAGCGCGGCAGCATTATCGACTTCTGCCGGGAAGTGCAGCTCGAGCGGCTAAGCGTCTCCTGGATCGGCCAGATGCGGGTAGACACGATCAACGACGAGGTGGCCGAAAACATGGCCAATGCGAACTGCCGCCGCGTTTACTTTGGCGTTGAGACTGGTTCGGAGGCGATTCTTGGGCGGGTGAACAAGCGGATCACGACGCGAAGCATCCGCACCGGGATCGAGGCCGCCAAGAGGCATGGCCTGCGGGTCAAGACTGGTTGGATCTACGGCCTGCCCGGCACGCTCGATGAGCAATACGAATCGATCTCGTTCATGAGGCAAATCCGACCGCACGAGATTTCCATCCACCAGCTCATTCCGTTCCCCGGGACGGAGTACTACAACCATCCGGAATCTTATGGCATCCGGATCCGCGACCGCAAGGACTTCAGGTCGTTTTGCTATGGCGGTTTGGGCGAGAACATCTCCTTCGATTATTTGTCCCTTGCCGAGTACCTGAAACTCCTGGAAGACACGGTGGCCGCGCTCGAAGCGGATGGCTACGTGAGCAGCGATCGGGCCGGTCCCGGCGACGAATACGTCTTCACTACTCCGCTTTGCGCCAAGTCGATGGTGGTCTTCCGGAATGGCGAAAAAGCAGCAAACGACGTTTCCCCGGCACACGGCGCCGCACCGGCGGCCAGTCAACCGATCAGGTCTCTGGATCTGCCGCCGCGGCCGGCAGTCCTTGAGTCGTGGGAGGCTGCGGACATTGTCGGCAGCGATTAGCCGAGACGCGCGATGCGAGTGTTCGCGATCATTCCGGGCCAGGCAAGGCATCGCGCGTCTTCAGCGGAGAAGTGCGGACACTACTGGCCGCTGAGGTGCTTCTCGTCGAAGATCTGCTTGCTTAGGGCGTTTTCCTCTGGTTGAGCTGCTTCTGCTCGCCATTCTTGCATCTGCTGGAGATTTCCGATATTCTAATAGCAGGGGGGAAGCGTGGTGACGAACGTCGCTGAAAGTCCCTGCCAATCTTGTCGAAAGCCCTGCGGTCCAGACACCTGGCCACAGAAGAGGGGTCCATGCTGCGCGTTCCCACGAATCATCACGTTCACAGGCGATGGGGCGGTTTCACCTTGGTGGAGTTGCTGGTAGTCGTCGCAATCATCGCGATCCTCATCGGCCTGCTATTGCCGGCCGTGAACTCCGCGCGTGAATCCGGCCGTGTCGTCCAGTGCAAGAATAACCTGAAGCAAATGGGCATGGCATGCCTGGCACACGAAGAGGCCCAGGGTTTTTTTCCAACCGGTGGCTGGGGCTGGTTCTGGGTTGGCGACCCGGACGGCGGCTATGGTTACTCACAACCGGGCGGCTGGATTTACAACATTCTCCCCCACACCGACAAGTCTGACTTGCATGACCTGGGGTTGGGCGGCAGCACCAGCGTGAAGAACCAGGCAGTTCTGAAACTGGTCGCCACTCCCTTGACCTTTACCAACTGTCCTTCGCGCCGCCGGACGGTTCTCTTCCCTGAATCTTGGGGAGGAACGATCGCCTACAACGCCGGCGGAGTCAATAGTCCCGGCCTGATGGTGGCACGAACCGACTATGCAATCAATGCCGGCGATGTGTCGGTCGATCAAGACGGCCCAGGTCCGAATACCGAAAGCGTATCCGACCAGAACTCCTATTTTAGCCCCTCCGTTAATGTCCGCGAAGCAAGCAACTTCGCCTCGTACCATGGCATCAGTTTCGAACTCAGCATGATCCGAACCGCCAACGTAACCGACGGCCTCTCCCAAACGCTGCTAGTGGGCGAGAAGTACCTCACCCAAACTCACTACTACAACGGCCAAGATGCGGCCGATAATGAAAACCTCTATGTCGGCTTTGATAACGATATATTCCGCGCAACGGAAGAGCCGCCGTATCGGGATCGCGTGGGCTATGAGGATGATTATGCCTTCGGCAGTGCGCACATGACCGGGGCTAACTTCGTGCTCTGCGATGGCTCAGCGATCACTATCAGCTACTCGGTCGATCCGAATACTTTCCGCATGCTTGGCACGCGCAGTGAAGGTGCGCCGGTGGACATGTCGAAGCTTGGGTCCTTTTGAGTCGTAGGTTGGGCTTTTGCGCTCTTGCCCGTCCGCGTTTGTCGCGACACCCGCGTATCGGGCCCGGGCTAAAGCCGATATGCCGTGCCAAGGCCATTTCTTTCCTCCGCATGACTTTAGACCTCTCAGCGGAGGCGGCCACAGGCACCACGAGCCCTTTGGGGTGCCCTACTCGCGCGCGCGATTAGCCACAGCCCCCTCCAATGGCTATAAAGAGTCTGCTTGCCGCCGCGGCGCGACCCGCGTGGTAGAATTAAGGGATGATCGAAGTTCAGGGGTTGACCAAATACTATGCCGACCTCCGTCGCGGCCGTTTCGTCGCGTTGGATGGGCTGACATTTCATGCGCTCCGCGGCCAGATTTACGGGCTTTTGGGCCCAAATGGAGCGGGGAAGACGACCGCCCTGCGAATCCTCAGCACGGTCCTACGACCCAACGCCGGCATGGCCCGTGTTAACGGCTACGACGTGGTCCAAGACCCATCGCAGGTTCGCCGCCAGATCGGCTTCATGTCGGCCAACACAGCCGTTTATGACCGCATGACGGCCTGGGAGATGGTCTTTTACTTCGGCCGCCTGCACGGCATTCCGGCCGCCGAACTGACCGAGCGGATGGAATTGCTCTTCGAGAAATTCCAAATGAACGAAATCCGCGACGTGCTGGGGTCAAAAATGTCAACCGGCATGCGGCAGAAGGTGTCGATTGCCCGCGCGATCGTCCACGACCCGCCGGTACTAATCTTCGACGAGGCGACAGCCGGTCTGGACGTGCTCGTGGCGAGGGCACTGCTGGAACGCGTGGGCGAGCTGCGCGATCACGGCAAGTGCATCATCTTCTCCACCCACATCATGCGCGAGGCCGAGAAGCTCTGCGACCGCGTGGCGATTATGCATCGCGGCCACATCCTGGCGGAAGGCACCGTGGAAGAACTGCGCGAGGCACATGGCGAATACGACCTGGAGGAGATCTTCTTCCAACTGATATCCCGGCACGAACAGAAGCTCGCGCAGGGGGCGGAAACGGGCGGAAAAGAGGACAGTCCCCATTTGTGCGCTGCACCCGGAAGGCCTTTCCGGCAAATGGGGACTGTCCCCTTTTCGGCCCCGCCCCCTTTTCCGCCCCCCGAGCACGACATGGCTTAACCGGCCGACCACGAACTTCCAGGGTTCTCCATGAACTTCACCAACGTACGACTCATCCTCGGCCGCGAGATCCAAGACCAGTTGCGCGACCGGCGGACGTTGTTCATGATCTTCGTGCTGCCGGTCCTGCTCTATCCGCTGCTGGGGACGGCCTACTTCGAAATGATCCAGTTCCAGACCCGGAAGTCGATGAGGGTGCGGGTTGTGGGCGGCGGCCAACTGGCCACTGCGCCGGCGCCGTTGATCGCGGGCGAGGGTTTCACGCCGCAACTGTTCCCCGACGGTCCCGCCGGCGCCGCGCTGTTGAAGGTGGAAACAGGCGTGGAAGCGGCAGGCGGCAACGGCAAGACGATGGACGCCGCCGCGGCGGGCAACACCCAAGCGGATGGGGTCGCCGAGGCCGGCCGCCTGGTCGAGGCCAATAAGGTGGACGCGGTGTTGGTCTTCCCGCCCGATTTTGCCGCCCGACTGGCCGCCTATCGGCGGCGCATCGAGGACGACGTGGCGCACAAGCGGCCTTTGACATCACCCGTCGAAATCCCCCGGCCCAAAATCATCTACACCGCGGCCAACGAGCGATCGCTGATGGCCTGCAACCGCCTGACGGCCGTGCTGGATCGTTGGACCGAAGAGATCGGCAAGTCGAACCTTGTGGCCGGCGGCTTGCCTGCCCAGGCGGTGCGACCTTTCGATATTGATAACGCGAACCTTGCCGGACCGGGGGCGAACCGGTCGACGAACATCTGGTCGCGGATGCTGCCGGTGATGCTCCTCTTGTGGGCAATGACGGGCGCGTTCTATCCAGCGGTCGATCTCTGCGCCGGCGAGAAGGAACGGGGCACGCTGGAGACGCTCTTGAGCAGCCCTGCCGAGCGGAGCGAAATCGTGCTGGGCAAGCTGCTGACGATCATGGTCTTCAGCATGGTCACCGCGGCACTGAACCTGCTGAGCGTGGGCATCACCGGTTCGCTGGTCTTCCGCCAGATGGAGAACTTCGGCGGGCCGCCGCCATTGGCCGTGGTCTGGTTGTCGCTGGCCCTGTTGCCCGTGTCGGCCCTCTTCAGCGCGTTGTGCCTGGCCCTGGCCTCTTTCGCCCGCAGCACCAAGGAAGGCCAGTACTACCTCATGCCCCTGATGATGCTCTCGCTGCCGATGGCCGTGCTGCCGATGAGTCCCGGCGTGGAACTGGATCTGGGCAACAGCCTGGTGCCGATCTCGGGCATGGTCTTGCTGCTAAAGACGCTCCTGGAGGGCTCCTATGTCCATGCCCTGCAGTACGCGCCGGTGGTCCTGGCGGTGACGCTGGCAGCCTGCTGGGCGGCCGTTCGCTGGGCAGTGGAGCAGTTCAACAATGAGTCGGTGATCTTCCGCGAGAGCGAACGGTTCACGATCGGTCTGTGGTTGCGGCAATTGATGCGCGACCGCGGGCCGACGCCTTCGGCCGCCGAAGCCCTGTTCTGCGCCGTAACGATCCTCGTCCTGAGCTTTGTGTTTCGCTCATCGGCGTCGGTGCCGCCGGGCTTCGAGGGTTTCGCCCGCGTGACACTTGCCTTGCAAGTGGCCGTGATCCTGGCCCCGGCCCTCTTGATGACGGTGATGCTGACCAGCAGCCCGCGGCAGACGCTCCTCTTGCGGTTGCCGCGGTGGAAGATGGTGCCTGCCGCGGCATTGCTGGCGGTGGCCATGCATCCGTTCATCGTGGCGGCGAACTGGCTGGTGGTGCACCTTTATCCCATTGCCCCGGACATGCAGCGACTGGTCGACGACGTGCAGACGAAATTCACTTCAGCCGACCTGGGCTTGTTGGTGCTCTGCGTGGCCGCGGTGCCGGCGGTCTGCGAGGAGTTGGCCTTCCGCGGCTTCATCCTCTCGGGCTTTCGCAGCCTGGGCGGCAACTGGCGGGCGATCATCGTCACCGCGCTGCTGTTCGGTGTGGCGCATGGGTTCCTGCAGCAGTCAATCAACGCCTGCCTGCTGGGACTAGTGCTGGGCTATCTGGCCGTGAAAAGCGGGAGCTTGCTGCCTGGGGTGGTCTTTCATTTTCTGCACAACGCCATGACGGTGCTCAGCGCGAGGGTCACGCCCGAGCTGATCGACCGCTTCCCCGCGGTGGGCTTTTTCTTGCACGCCGGCGCCGACGGACCCAGTTATCGCTGGCTAGCCTACGTCTTCGGTGGTGTGGCGAGTCTTACCTTGCTGGGCTGGTTCACCTGGTTCCCGCAGGCACGGACGCCCGAGGACGTGTTCCAGGAGGTGTTTGAGGAGTCGGAAGAGGAAGCGTTGGCGATAGCGAGAAGTATGGGATGAGAGATGTCAGAATAGGCGAGAACTCGCACTGGTGGGATTCAGATTGCCACGGCCTCCGAGCCAAGGTATAACGTACGCATGTATCTTTGCTGCAAATTCGCGGACTGCCGGTATGATTCGATAGCATTTGGCATCCCCGACTTGTACGCTCGCGTTGCTTGAGACGCACGGGCAGGTTGCTCGAAGGAAGAACGTGGGATGAACTCCCTCGTCGGCTCATGCCCACAGGTTAGCGTCGGGCTCCTTTCCAGCGCTGTGGAGGCAGTTTGCATCTTTTCGGGCAATTTCCACCGAGGAAGAGAACAAACCGCCAAGGGCCGATGTTCGGTCCTTGGCAGTTCAGAGACAAAGAGACAATCCAGAGAACGTCTTTACCCCGCCACCACCACGCTGACATGCACCGGAGCATCGTGAAGCGCCAGTGCCGAGGCGTGAACCTCTTCACCCTGCTGTGCCCGGTATTCTTCGCCCTCGCCAACCGGATCGGCATTTTCCCAAGGCAGGCCATTGGCCGTGGCGAGCAATAGCTCCACGTCGGCAGCCTCGGCCTGGCCTGCATCGGCCTGCGGCTCAAGAGCATCCAAAACGTAGCCCGACATCAGCCGATCCCAGACCTTTTTGCAGGTTGGGGCTTTGTCGAACATGTCCACGGCGACGATCTTCTTGCCAATCGCCACGGCCATGCCCGATGCACCATCGACGTAGCGTAGCTTTTGCTGAAAGTCGGCCACCTGCTCCTTGTAGCTGTCAAAGGTATCGGACATGGCATGGGTACCCGACGATGCGCCCAGTGCTTTCTGCTGGCGATCAACCTCTTCCCACACCTTGCCCTGGTCCGACCTGTGGCCCATCTTTTCTTTCAGGGCATGGCTGACCGATGACTTGAGGAAGTAGCGGAGCTTGGAGGGCGAATGGCTGCCGCTGGAGCCGAAGTGCTTGGAGCGATATCGCCACCGGCCTTGTTCGACGCAACTGACCGGGATCTTGACCTTTGATTTGGCTGCGATGAGGACTGAAGTGTTTAGCACTCGGTTCTGCTTCGCTCCAATCAATTGCTCGCCTTCGAGAAACAGAACCCGAATGTTGCCCTTGTTCTCGACGAAAAGGTTTGGGACGGAACCGCCCTCGGAAACTTCCTCGACGGTCACGGAGCCAGAGCCGATGCCTTCATCGGATAGGAGATATTCGACCGGCGTTTGCTGGCCGTCGAACAAAGGAAACACCGACAACGCTTGGCAGCGGACGGGTTCGCCTACACGAACATGGGGAACTGCGATGGACATGATTTGAGCTCCTGCAAAAAGAGAATGTGCCATTTATAAGGACAAGAAAAGTGGGAAGAGGTTCGTTTCGCCACCGTTTCTCCATCCGATTTCCTTTTCCCTGCCCTGGAAAGCTGCTGATGGAGGTATCGTATAGAAAACGGGGTCATGCTATGGCAGGGAATACCGGTCAGATGGAACCTATTCAATTCTTACTTCGGAAATATTTTTCCCGTCGATCCCGCAACGCGGGATGATGGGGTAAAATCGAAGGGTAACGCGTGAAGTGCTGTTGCTCGACCTGTAAATCGCTGAGACAATCTGTACCCGACACGGGTTGCGGCTCAGCCTTCCGACGGTCGGAGCAGCCGCAAGTTCGGCGATGTCGGACCGTTATGTTTCAGAAGCCGACGGAGTAAGACTGCAATGAAAATCGTCGTTCTCAACGGCAGTCCCAAAGGGATGAGCAGCGTCACGATGAAGTACGTGCTGTTCCTCCAATAGAAGTTTCCGGAACACCAGTTCTCGATCCTGCACGTCTGCCAGGAAATCAAGCAGCTTGAGGAGAACAACGGTCGTTTCCGGGCAGTGATCGACGCCGCAGCCGCCGCGGACGCCATGATCTGGGCATTTCCGGTCTACTGTCTGCTCGTTCCCGCTCACTACAAGCGTTTCATCGAACTCTTGTTGGAGCGGCACGTGGAAGCAAGCTTTCAGGACAAGTACGCCGCCATCCTCACCACCTCGATCCACTATTTCGATCATACGGCCCACGAGTACGTCCGAGGCATTTGCGACGACCTGGGCATGAAGTGCGTCGGAGGCTATTCAGCCGAAATATACGACCTGTTGCAGGAAGAGGAGCAGGGTCGGTTCTTGCTCTTTGCCAAGGCCCTCTTCACCTCGCGAAAATTCAAAAATCGGAACGGTCTCCGGTAAGCCCGAATCCCCCGCCCCATCGGGCTATGTCCATTACCGGACTGACCTATAGTTAACACTGCTGGAAGTGGCTGCGCCCTCGTGCTGGGCATCCTCCTGGCCCTGCCGTTTTTCATCGCCGCCAGCCCTATCTCCACTTGAGCCGGGGCAACCCGCCATCAGTCGTGCACTGCGCGTAGGCCACAGTAGAAATGATGCCGGCGAGCCAATTGGCCCGGCTCAGCCGACAATACTTCGCCTGGCGGTCGTGAAAGCACGACGACTCAGCAAGCGTTATAATGCGTTCTGGGTGAAGTTCGATCGTCCAGGAAATACCACAAGAAGGAGGTTATCGTGAGATCTGATTTGACTGACATCACGCTGGTGGTCGATCGTAGCGGCTCCATGCAGAGTATCCGTGAGGATGCCGAAGGAGGTGTGAACGCGTTCCTGCAAGAGCAGGCCAAGCAGCCCGGGGAAGCCCTGCTGACGCTCGTTCAGTTCGATACCGAGTACGAGTTTGTCCATCGCGGCGTGCCGATCAAGCACGTTCCTGCCTACACGCTGATGCCGCGAGGCAACACGGCCTTGCTCGATGCCGTAGGAAGGGCCATCAACGAGACTGGTGAGAGGCTCTCAAAGATGGCGGAAACCGATCGTCCGGGCCTGGTCGTCTTCGTGATCATGACCGACGGCCTGGAGAACTCCAGCCAGGAGTTCACCAAGGCCCAAATCAAGCAACAGATCGAAGAGCAGCAGTCCAAATACAGTTGGCAATTCACGTTCCTGGGTGCCAACCAGGACGCCTTCGCAGAGGCTGGCGGAATGGGAATCGGCTACCACGGGGCCGCTCAATATGCCCCTGACAAGGTGCAAGCCGCCTGGCGGGGCACGTCGTCCAAGGTCGCCCGCATGAGGAAACAAAAGGCCAATGAAGAGACCGTGCATAACGAGTTCACCGACTCGGAACGCAAAGAAATGCAATAACACTAACTTCGTGGCACGTCGTGGGCTTCGCTTGCCGTCTTTAGCCAAACGGCTTTCCATTCCCTCCGACGTGGGTATGCGACCTTAAATACCGATACCATGACCGTCGCCGTTTTACAGAAGAAGATGCGTCACCGGTCCTTTCAAACAACCCTCCGCTACATCAGCGTTTCCGACAAGATGAAGAAGGCGACGGAGAACGTCTACGTGCCAGAATTCCTTCAAAAGCGTCAGGCCAACTGAAATCGCCGCAAAAGTGTTATTGGAGTGTTGCCCGGAGCAGGCGGACTAAATGGCTTTTCCAAACGACGCAACCCCTTGATAATCAAGGGATTGTGAAGTGAGGCTGTCGGGACTCGAACCCGAGACCAACGGATTAAAAGTCCGTTGCTCTACCAACTGAGCTACAGCCCCTGATTTACTTTACGTCCACGTGGTCTAGAATGAAACCGCGTTTGATCTAGAACTCGCGTTTCCGACCTAGATCACGGCTCGTCCTGCAAAGCGCTGGTACTGGAAGGCCGGCAAAACCTGGTGCGTTTACTACAAGGCGCGAAGATCCTCCACCGCGCCAGATCGAACGAAAGCCCTCCAGTACCATGAGATTATGGCCAATCCGCAAGAAAAACGCCAGCCCATCCAATGGGGGGTTGTGGCGGCAATACTCGATGATTTCTTGATTTGGACCGAGGAGAACCCGGCCACCAAGACCTTCACCCGCTATCGCGACTTCATCCAGTCCTTCGTCAACAAGTATCGACGAATGGAGTCCGGTAAGCTGCACCCTTCCCGCGTGACAACCTGGCTCAATTCACACAAGGGATGGAACCCCACGACCAAGCACAGACCGCAATATGGAAATTGTCACGCCTATCCGCGGCACACCCGACGGGCCCTCTGTTCCGCAACAACAAAGGCGGAGCATGGACGGCCCTCACCGTGAAGTGGCGGTTTGACCGCATTCAAACGGCTATCGGCCGGCAGGAAATGGCAAAACGAGGAATCGTTTCCGTCGTGACCGCCGACGAGATCGAGGCTGACGCTTACCTCCACGACGACTTCTCAACGTGTTGAATTCTGTCGTGTATTCTTGGAGCGTTCTGGCTTTGAAGCAAGCCACCGCGCTAGATAATCGTCAGAGCATCCGAGAACCAACCTAACTTGACGCCCAGTTGCAACCCGCTAAATTGAGGGTAAGGACGGATCTCGGGCGTTTCGGGACTAAAGCGTGGCGGGAGAGCAATGAGATCGTGATCGTGGGGCTGATTTGTCGCGAAGGAGGAACGAAGTGGCCAAGAAGAAAGAAAAACCCAGCTCGAAGCCAGAGTTGCCGTCGCTTGAAGATGCGGAGCCGGGCATTCCGGTCGCCCCACCGGTGGATGCAGAGTCGGCCGCTGAGACAGATATAGGCCTGCATCCAAAGGCGGGTTTTCCCATCGTCGGCATCGGCGCGTCGGCCGGTGGTTTGGCGGCGTTCGAGGCTTTCTTTTCCGGCATGCCTGCTGAGACCGATCCCGGCATGGCCTTTGTTTTGGTGCAGCACTTGGCCCCCGATCACAAAAGTATCCTCTCGGAACTGGTCAAACGCTATACGCGCATGGAGGTCTTCGAGGTTGAGGACGGGCTGGCGGTCAGGCCCAACTGCGCCTACATCATTCCGCCCGCACGGGACATGGCCTTTCTGGACGGCACGCTCCAGTTGCTGGAACCTGCCGCGCCGCGGGGCCATCGCCTGCCGATTGACTTCTTCTTCCGGTCTCTGGCCCAGGATCAACACGAGCGGGCGATCTGCATCGTGCTCTCCGGCACCGGCAGCGACGGCACGCAGGGAGTGCGGGCGGTCAAAGGCGAAGGGGGCATGGTGATGGCACAGAACCCCGAATCCACCGAGTACGACGGCATGCCGCAAAGCGCCATCGCCACGGGGTTGGTGGACTACGTGCTACCGCCGGCCGAGATGCCAGCCCAACTCATCGCCTACGTCGCCCACGCCTTCGGCAGAACGTCCCGGCCGGTCTCTCTTCCTGCTCCCAAGGCCGGAGACGCGATGAAGAAGGTCTTTATCCTGCTGCGTGCCCAGACAGGACATGATTTTTCGCAGTATAAGCAAAGTACGATCGACCGCCGCGTCGAGCGGCGCATGGCCGTCCATCAGATCGAACGGTTGAATGAGTACGTTCGCCACTTGCAGCAAACCCCGACCGAAGTGGAGGCCCTCTTTCGCGACCTCTTGATCGGCGTCACCAGTTTCTTTCGCGACCCGGAGGCGTTCGCTGCGCTGAAGGAACACGTCATTCCGCGACTTCTTGCCAACAAGGACGCGAGTGCAGCGATCCGCGTCTGGGTACCTGGTTGCTCCACCGGCGAGGAGGCATATTCCATCGCCATCCTGCTCCAGGAGCACATGGAACTGCTGAAGCAGAGTTTCAAGGTGCAGGTATTCGCCACGGATATTGATCGCCAGGCCATCGAACTAGCCCGCACCGGCGTTTATCCTGCCAGTATCGCCGCCGACATCTCACCGGAACGACTATCGAGATTCTTCGTCCCGGAGCCGGACGGCACGGCCTACCGCTTCCACAAAAGCATCCGCGACCTATTGGTGTTCTCCGAGCAGGACGTGATCAAAGATCCGCCCTTTTCCAAACTGGACATGATCAGTTGCCGCAACCTGTTGATCTATATGGGCGGGGATCTCCAGAAGAAGCTCATGCCTCTGTTCCACTACGCACTCAATCCGGGCGGCACGCTCTTCCTGGGAACTTCCGAGACCGTGGGCGAGTTCGCGGACCTGTATGCCACGTTGGACCGCAAGTCGAAGCTGTATCAACGCAAAGAGAACGGTGCTGGGGCGCGACGCCGAGCATGCGAACATTTCTCCCGCCCCCAACGGAAGGTGGGGCCGACACGCGGACCTCCGCGAAGGCTCCCGGCGAAAGCGCGTTCCGACTGCGCGAGTTGACCGAACGGACGTTGCTGCAACAGTATGCTCCGGTCGCTGCCCTGATCAACCAGCACGGCGACATCCTGTACTTCCACGGCAGGACCGGCTTGTACCTGGAACCGGCCCCGGGCGAACCCGGCATGAATATCCTGAAGATGGCCCGCGAAGGGTTGCGGCAAGAGCTGAGCATCACCTTACACAAGGCTGTGGCCAGCAGAGATTTGGTGCGGCATCCGGGACTGCGGGTCAAAACCAACGGCGACTTCACCTTGGTCGATTTAACGATCAGGCCAGTAGCGGCAGGCCCCAACGCCGCCACGGATTCGGCCCTGTTTCTGGTCATCTTTGAGGAATCGCCGCCGACAGCACAACAGCAGCCGGAGAAAACCATTGCCCTGGATTTGGTACAGGACGTCGACGCGATCGCCATGGGCGTCGATGCGCGGATCGTGGCGCTCAAGAAGGAACTGCGGGCGAAGGAAGAATACCTCCAGACCACGAACGAGGAATTGGAGACCTCCAACGAAGAATTGAAATCCTCCAACGAGGAGATGCAGTCGGTCAACGAAGAGTTGCAATCCACGAACGAGGAACTGGAAACGTCCAAGGAGGAACTGCAATCGGTCAACGAGGAACTGGCCACGGTCAACGCCGAGTTGCAGCAGAAGGTGGTCGATTTGTCGCGGGCCAACAACGACATGAACAACCTGCTGGCCGGCACGGGCATTGGCACCGTTTTCGTGGACCATCAACTGCACATCCAGCGATTCACCCCTGCTGTCACCCAGGTCATCAACCTGATCCTCACCGACGTGGGGCGACCGGTGGGGCACATCGTCTCAAACCTGGCTGGCTATGACCACCTGGTGGAGGACGTGAAGGCCGTCCTGGACACGCTGGTTCCCAAAGAGATTGAAGTGCAAACCAAGGCGGGAGCGTGGTATTTGCTGCGAATCCGGCCCTATCGGACGCTGGAGAACGTGATTGAAGGCGCGGTGATCACCTTCACGGAGATTACCGAGATGAGAAATGCCCAGGTAGCCCTGCGGGAATCCGAGGCCTTGCGCCGCCTGGCCGTCGTGGTGCGCGATGCGCACGATGCCATCTTGATGCAAGACTTGGAGGGACGCATCCTGGCATGGAATCCGAGGGCGGACGCAATGTACGGCTGGAGCGAAGCCGAGGCGCTGACGATGAACATCCGCGATCTGATCCCGGAAGGACAGCGGGAAGGCACGTCGGTCACGCTGAAACAGATTGCTCGTGGTGAGACCCTGGAGCCCTATCACACGCAACGGATCGCCAAGGACGGCCGCATCGTTGAGGTGCGGCTGTCTGCCACGGCCTTGATGAACGAAAGCGGAAAAGTATATGCCATCGCGACCACGGAGCGGGAGATACGCGGGCAAAACGAGGATGGTGGCCCCGTCGCCACCCCGGAAGGAGCCCGGCCATGACTAACAAACCACCTCGTAAAGACGATTTCGCCGACTTGCGTCGGCGGGCGGAGGAAAAGGCTCACACCGACGACGCCCAGGCCCAGAAAGCGCTATCGCCCAAGGAGTCCGGGCGGCTGCTCCACGAGCTGCAAGTGCATCAAATCGAGTTGGAGATGCAGAACGAGGAACTGCGCCGGGCGCAAGGTGAACTCGAAGCCGCGCGGGCGCGGTATTTCGATCTCTTCGACCTGGGCCGGTGGGCTATTTCACCCTCAGCGAGCAGGGGTTGATCCTGGAAGCGAACCTCACGGTGGCCGGTTTGCTGGGCGTGGAGAGACGCGATTTGGTCAAGAAGCAGTTGACACGCTTTATCCTTCCGGAAGACCAGGACATCCACTACCGGCATCGCAAGCAACTCTTCGAAACGGGCACGCCGCAGGTTTACGATCTGCGAGTGCTGCGTGCCGACACCGACCCCTTCTGGGCACGTTGGGAGACGACCGAGGGGCAGGATGCTGACGGTGTGCCCGTGTGCCGAGCCGTGATGAGCGACATTACCGCGCGAAAGCAGGCGGAGGAAAAGTTGGCCGAACTGGACCGCGGCAAGGACCAATTTCTGGCGATGCTCAGCCATGAACTTCGCAATCCTCTTGCCCCTATCCTCAACTCCGTGCAACTGCTTCAGCTGCAGAAAGGCCAGAACTCCGTTCAGCAAAAGGCCCTGGCCATCATCGAGCGTCAGGTGGGGCAACTGACGCACCTGGTCGGCGACCTGCTGGAAGTCTCCCGCGCGATCACCGGCAGGATTCAGCTTTGCCAGGAGCAGGTCGCCGTGAACAGCATCGTGGAACGTGCCCTGGAGACGGCTCGTCCGTTGATCGACCAGCGCAAACATGAACTCACGGTGTCGCTGCCGCCAGACCCGATTTGGTTATACGCCGACGCCTCCCGGTTGGAGCAAGTCGTGACGAACCTCCTCACCAACGCCGCCAAGTACACCAAGGAAGGCGGTCACATCTGGCTCTCCGCCCAGCAGGAGGGCGACAAAGCGGTGCTGCGCGTGCGGGATACGGGCCTCGGCATTGCTCCCGCTTTCCTGCCTTACGTCTTTGAACTGTTCACGCAAGCCGAGCGGTCATCCGACCGTTCGCAGGGCGGGTTAGGCATTGGATTGACCCTGGCGAAGCGGTTGGTGGAAATGCACGGGGGAACCATAGGGGTTTCCAGCACTTTGGGGCAAGGCAGCGAGTTCGTCGTGAGTCTCATTGTGTGCCCGCCAGAAACGATCTCAGGCACAACGCAGGCGACTCCAACGGAATTAGTCAAGCCGACCGGGTCAGCCGTGCGGGTCCTGGTGGTGGACGACAACCTGGATGCGGCGAATGCCTTGAAAATGCTGGTGGAGGAAGCGGGGCATTTGGTGCGGATGGCTCATACCGGCCACGACGCATTGGCAGCGGCTCTCGATTATCGGCCCGACGTGATGCTGCTGGACATCGGCCTGCCGGAGTTGGATGGCTTTGAAGTGGTGAAGCGGATACGTCAGGAGCCCCTAATCCGCGATATCGTGCTAGTGGCCGTGACGGGATATCGACAGGCGGCCGACCGGCAACGTGCGATGGAAGCGGGGTTCGATCACTATTTAGTCAAGCCCGCCGACTTCGAGAAGGTGCGGCAGATCTTGGCGGAAGTCACGGAGAAAGCGAGCTGACGCCCACGAATCAGGTAGAATGGCCTGCAATTCACCACGGGGTTCAAACCGTCCGGCGTGCCCGAGGGCCTTGGGGTGTTCCGTCACGTCGGCGGGATTGGCGAAAGAAAGAAAGTTTATGCCAGAGACAGGGAAAGTACTTCGGGTTCTCGTGGTCGATGACGACCGGGACGGTGCGGACACACTTGGCCTGCTTGTTGAAGAACTCGGCAACCAGGTGCATGTGACCTATGGCGGGACGTCGGCACTCGCTGTCGCGACCGTATTTCGCCCCGACCTGATGTTGATCGACCTGGCAATGCCTGACATGGATGGATGTCATCTCGCAGGACAATTTCGTCGGATTCCCGCCTTCGCGCAAACGCAAATTGTGGCCGTCACCGGCCATGCCAACGAGGGACATAGAACCTTGGCCATGAAGGCCGGGTTCGATAAGGTCCTCTTCAAGCCTGTTGCTTTGAAAGAAATCAAAGCGGTCTTGGCCAGCGTCGTCCGGAGGGGCGCATTTGCGGGCGAATCGCCACAACCGGCCAAGAAGCGTACGAGTTCCCAAGCAGAACGACGTTTGCCGATTAGCGAAGCGCGAAGAATCAGGAAGGATCGCAAATCGGGAATCCTCACTCAAGCAGAAAGCGAAGCAGCCGTCGGCGAGGGGATCATTCGCTTTCAAGAGGACTATTTGGGAGGGGGGGCGGAGCAGATCCGCGTACACTTCATCAAAGACCTCCTCGTGATTCGCATTCTCGGTGCTTTGACGGTGGCTGAACGGCAACTGGTAAAATCCTTGTCGCCGGAGAAAGGGAGGGATCTCATCAAGCAGACACGGGAACAACTGCTGGAGTTGGCACGCCCGATGTTGGAGTCGATGGTCCATGAGGTCGTGGGCGTCAGGGTGTTGAGCATGCACCACGACATCAGCACCGTGACCGGCGAAGAAGTGGTCCTCTTCAGCTTGACCGAGGTACCTCGTTTTTCCTGAGTGACCTCGTCCATCCAGACCCTGAGGCACTGAAGGGTGTTGTTGCGGTGCAACCGTCAAAGGATCGCCATCGGCTATCGCAGCCTCGTCTCCGCTGCCGGACCAAGTTGCTTGCCGGCATGAATGGAGCGGGCAAGGCTGGTGCGGGTTCGCGGCCGCCAGGACTTTCCACTGGGCTGCCCCGAATTCGGTGGTATTCTGACGCGTCTCGGCAGTCTAGAAGGCCCAGCAAGGGCGGACCATAGCTGGCCGGGAAAGGACGCTTCTGGGCCAACCCCGTCCGACGGGTTCGCCGGAACCAATCCTTCTACACAAACCCACTCCGAGAATGAGTGATGTTCGTCCTCGATACCGACCACGTGTAGCGTTGCTCACTTCTTCGCTGGAAACAGAGCCTTCAAGAGCGGCGGGGCGAGGAAAGTGGTGACCATCACCATCAGCATCAAGGCGCTGAACATGTAGTCGTCGGGCCCGATAAAAAGCCCGGCCGTCAAGCCCATCTGCGCGAAGATCAAGCCCACTTCTCCCCGCGGCACCATGCCCACGCCGATCACCGCCTTTCTGCCGCGGAACCAGAAGGGGGCATATCCGGCTGCGAACTTGCCCAGCACCGCTACCACGATCAGGCTGCCGCCGACGGCCAGCGTCTTCCAGCCGTCGTGCCCGCCGGGCCAGAAGGTGCGGACATCGACCGCAGCCCCCACGACGACAAAGAAGATGGGCACAAAGAAATGTCCCAAGGGGGCAATCGCCTTTTCGATGTCGTGGGCCTGCGGCGTGCGACGCAACAACAACCCGGCGGCGAAGGCCCCGATGATCGAGGCCGATCCCGCCGCCTCAGCCCCCCAAGCCAGGCCGAAGGCCAGCAGCACGGCGAGCGTCGTCAACATACCCGGAACGGCCAGACCATGCAGCCGCCGCACAAGGGGCGGCACGACAAAGCTGCCCACCAGCAGCGCGGCAATCAGGAAGCCGAAGGCCAGGGCGGTGACGACGGCCACCTTGCCAACGGTCGGCTCCTGTCCGGCGGCCAGCCCGCTGACGATCGTGAGGATGATCAGCCCCAGGATGTCGTCGATCACCGCGGCGCCCAGCACGATCTGGCCCTCCGGCTCCTGGAGGCGGCCAAGGTCGTTGAGCACTCGGGCGGTGATGCCGACGCTGGTGGCCGTGAGGGCCGCCCCCGCGATGATCGCGACCTTTTCCCCCAGTCCAAAGCGCGGCACACCAGGTAGCCGGCCGCGAAAGGCAGCACTACGCCGACGACGGCGACGGCGGTTGACGACCCTCCGGCCCGCAGCAACTGGCGCAAGTCGGTTTCCAGCCCGATCTCGAAAAGGAGAATCAGCACGCCGACTTCCTGCAGGAAGTGCAGGACGATGGCCTTTGGGTCGCCGTGATGGCCCATGTCGATGAGACCCAAAACCGAGGCGCCCAAGAGCACGCCGGCGATCATTTCGCCCAGCACGGGTGGTTGGCCGATCGCCCGAGCCGCAGCGCCCATCAGCCGCGCGGCTACGAGGATTACGGCCAGAATGCCAAAAAGCTCTGCGGTTTGATGCGGACCCATGTTTGGCGCCAAGCGAGGGATTCAGATATGAGGCGATTGTAGCCGCCCGGCGGCGCGAATTGAAGTGGGCGGACGCTCCGATACAAACCCGAAGCGCAAGTGAGGGTGCGGCAAGCGGCCCGCGCTTGCGATTCGGGTTAGGATCATTTTCGGCCGCCCGCCGCCCGCCGCCCGACGTATGGCTTGACATGCCTCTGCCCCTTCCGTAAACTGGGATACTTCGTGGATCCACTCCCCTCGCGCCTCACAATCGTTCTGGCCACCTACCAGGGCGAAACGTACCTGCCCAGGCTTCTGCAGAGCATCCTGGCCCAGTCGCATTCCGAGTGGACGTTGCTTGTCCGCGACGACGGCAGCCGCGACGCCACCCCGCAAATACTGGCTGACGCGGCGCGGCATGACCGGCGGATCGCCATCATCCCAGATGCGGGTCAACGACTCGGCGCGTTGGGCAATTTCTCGCGCCTCCTGGAAAGAGCCTGGCACGAGGGGCGGATTATGTCTTGCCGGCCGACCAGGACGACATCTGGCACGCGGACAAGGTCGCCCGACAGTTAACCGCATTGCAGGCTGCCGAGGACGACCGTGGACCAGCCTTGCCGCAAATGGCCTATTGCGACGCGGTGATGGTTGATGCCACGGGCCGGACTCTGCATGGATCGTTCCTGCGTCACAACCGCTTGCCCCACGGTTCCGGGCGTCCGCTGAAGACGCTGCTGGGCCGCTGTCCCGTCTTAGGCTGCGCCTGTGCGGTAAATCGGGCCCTCCTGGAACTTGCCCTTCCGCTGCCCGATGAAGCCGCTTCCCACGACTGGTGGCTGGCCCTCTGCTGCCGCGGCGGGCTGGATCACCTGTCTCGACGTGCCCTTGGTGGATTATCGACGCCACAAAACCAACGCCAGCCAGGCGGCCTTTTGGAACGTGTTGCGCGGTCCGCGGCAGTGGCGGCAGCGATGGCATATCGGCTGGCAGACCTTCGTGCGATCGCTCCAACAAGCCAAGGCCCTCTGCAACCGGTTGCGGCAGCGGCAAATGTTGGCCGGTCCCGATGGCGAGCTGCTCGAGGCCTTCTGTCGAGTCGTCGACCAACCTAACCGCTGGCGCCGGGTCTGGGAATTGCATCGCCTGGGCGTGCCGGCAATCCATTGGCCCCGGCGGGCGCTGTTCGACGCCTGCATGTGGCGATTGAACGTGCCGCCGTGGAACGGACTTTAGTCTGTTTGAACGGAATGAATTCCGTTCTACGGAGCCTGGCGTCCCAGCGTCGCCAGCAAGCTCTGGAAGGTGAACGTGGCTTTGAAGCGGTGGTCGAGTTGTCGAGCGTTCTTGCGCAGCGCGGCGGCCGTCAGCCGCGACTTGTCGCGGCTGCAAACCACGATCAAGTTGGGCGTCGAGGCCCGGAAGGCGTATGCCTGCGGATAGGCGTTGCGAATCGTGGCCAGGTCGTCGTTGATGCCCTGGTGGCTGTTGAGATTGATGACCACGATGCCCTCCGCCGTGAGGTGATCGCCGAGGCCCTTGTAGAAATCGATCGTCTTCAGCCGCAGCGGCTGGCCCGTGGCGTCGGTCTCCGCGGAAGGCTTGAGAAAGGCGTCCATGTAAATCACGTCGTAGCGGGTGTGGTCCGCTTCGAAGTACTTGAAGGCGTCCTCCGTGATGATCTTGGTGTTCTTCCGCGTGTGGACGTCGAAGTACTTGTCGGCAAGCTCGACGACCTTCTCGTCGATCTCCACGGCATCGACCTTGACCTCGGGATCGTAGTGCTCGTAGAAGTGGATCATGGCGCCGCCGCCGAGGCCCACGATCAGCACCCTTTTCTGCTCCGGCACGAAGAAGTAGCTGGCGAACATCAGGCGGCTGTATTGCGTGACCAGCTCGTAAGGCTGCCGCACGTTCCAGGCGGTCTGTATCTGCTCCACGCCGTTGTCGCGGACGAAGTTCATCGTCCGCAGGCTTCCCTGGCGGCGGATGCGAATATGCGAGTAATGGCTCTGGGCCTCGGCCTCGATCGGACCGGTCCCCAGCCCTGCCGCCAGGGCCTGGGAAGAGGGAGCGAGCACGAAGAGGGCCAGCAAGAAGGATAGGAACTTCATTCTGTCATTATACCTTACGCAGCCGTTGCGGCACGAATTGGTGATCGGCGGTGAAGAGGCGGCGATAGCCCAACAGCACCACGCCGACGGTACCCAGCGACGTGCCCGCGGCGATGAGAAACATGATCATGATCTGGTAGCGCGCGGCTTGGTTGGGATCTTGGCCGGCAATGATCTGCCCGGTCATCATGCCCGGCAGGCTCACCAGTCCGGTCACCATCATGGCATTGATGGTGGGAATCATGCCGACGCGGACGGCCTGCTCGACGGCCCAGCGCCCCGCCTCCCAGCGAGTCGCGCCCAGGGCCAGCAGGGTGTCTACCTGGTCGCGGCGAGAGGCCAATTCATGAGTCACGCGGTCGAGGCTCAGGGAGACGGCATTGATCGTGTTGCCCAGGATCATGCCCAACAAGGGGATCGCGTAGCGGGGATTGTACCACGACGCAGCTTCTCCGGCCCCTTGCACCTGCACAACGCCGAACAGGGCGACGGCGGTCATCAACCAGCTCGTCGCCCACATGGAGACGATACTGTCCAGCCAGATGCCCCGGTAGCGGCGTTCGTTCCGTTGCACGGCCGATAAGCCGGCGATCAACGTCATCAGCGACATGATCGCCACCACGAAATACCAGGCACGGCCCGGCGCAAAGACCCATTGCAGCACGTAGCCGATCAGCAACAATTGGACGGTGGTGCGAACGGCGGCCATAAGCAGCCGCTGGCCAAGACCCAAGCGCAGCGCGGCCGAGACCGCGGCACTGATCAGGATCAGCGAAGCGGCGACGGAAAGCTGCCAGGCGCTAAGCGGAATGGGTGGTTGCATGTTTCATCCGCCCCCCTTCCATAATGACTCTCGTCCGGCCGACTCGCCCGGCTTGGGCCTCATCGTGGCTGACCCAAACCATCGCTCGTTGAGGGTTCTGGTTGAGCCAGCGGTCAATCAAAACCTCCGCGGCCACCGCGGTGGGGCCGTCCAAGGCGGCCGTCGGCTCATCCAGCAGCAGGATCATCGGATCGAGCTGAAGAACTCGCACCAGGGCCGCGACCTGCATTTCGCCCCCAGAAAGATCGGCGACTTTTTTCCCGAGGAACCTCTCGTCGCGTTCCAGGGCAGAAAGCAGATCGACGGCCCGGCCGCGGTCGAATTTCCGCTGTCGATGAACTTTCAGCGAGTAGGGCTTTTGCAGGGCTGCTTCCACAGTTTCCTCGATCAACGTCGCCCGCTGGTGGACGTAGACCACCATGGATCTGAAGGGGGGGATCGCATCATGGTGCAACGGCTGGCCTCGATAACGAACCTCGCCGCAATCGAGCGGGTCCAGTCGGGCTAACGCCCGCAAAAGCAGGGTTTTCCCCGCTCCCGAGGGGCCGGCAAGCACCAGTCGCGTTGCCGGCCCGATCACCAGGCTGACGTCTTGCAAGAGCCAACTCTGGCCGTTCGGATGGCGGCGGCCAATCCGATCAGCCTCTAGTATCGCACCCTGCGATGGAGTTGCCGGCGAATTACCTTCTGTGGCGTGCTCGGAAGTGATGTCGCCGGGCATGGCTCCGCGTATCTTGTAGCTGGGGGATGGAAATGCCAGAATATCAGCTTACAACGATTCGCGGCAGACTCCAACCGGTCGGCCGCACGGCCCCGGATTCGGTTAATATGAAAATTGTGCCCCTGGGCGACAAAGTGGTCATCAAGCGACTTGAAGCTGAGGCCATGACCGCCGGCGGGATTGCGCTGCCCGACTCCGCTCGAGAAAAGCCCCGGCAGGGACGCGTCCTCTCGGTGGGCGACGGACGCTTGCTCGCGTCAGGCAGTCGCGTTCCCCACCAGGTCAGCGAGGGCGATCGCGTTCTCTTTCAGCAATGGGCCGGCGCGGAGGTCGAAATCAAGGGGCAGCCGCTCCTGATCCTCAGTGAGGATGAGATCCTGGCCATCGTGAAGTGAGCGACTTGACTACGCTACCAACCGCCAATCCTGGCTGGCCAGCACGGCGTCGGCCGCGGCGGCCGAGATCGGCGAAGCGCCTGCAGCTTGCGGACGGGGGCTGTCGATCGGCGTCGAACCCGCCGTAGTGGCCGTCACGAACCCGTCGCACGTCGATTCCAGATCGCTCCAAGTCAGGCCGCCGGGCTGGTCGCAACCCCAAGGATTGTACAAGGTGAAGACGCCCGTCGAAGTGTTGTAGCCGATGACCGCGTAGGCGTGCGCGCCGTACAGTCCGTACGGGAGCGTATCGGCATTGTTGCTGCTGCTGTCGGTGCCGATCGTCACCGCCTCGCCCGACTCGATGGCGCTGATCATCGCCTGCTGGGTCGTGGAGGTCAGCGAGTAGCTGCTGGCGTTGTGTCCCAGCACCTGGGCATCGACGGTTGACATCCAGCCACCCTGGATTGCGCTGTACGAATTCTGGCCGGTGCCGCCTTCCAGGCCCGTTTCGTTCCACTGGGCATAGGCCTTCTCGGCCAGCGGGATCCAGAGCGAATTGGTAGTGCTGGTGATGCTGCAGCCGCAATCGGCGTAAATGAAGGCGCCTTCATAGGTGGGCAGCGAGAGGTTCACGGTCACGTAGCTCGGCGTGCTGCCGGAGTAGAAGCGGACGGTAAAGGTGCCGTCGCCGTTGTTGATGAACATGTTCTCGACGGCCTGGGGATTGCTGTCGGCAATCGTCCCCAGCGACGAGATCAAGTAGCAGTCTCCCAGTTCGCCTTGGAATTCGTCATTGTGAGAGGGCGTAACGGGGAAGAGCGAGCCGGAGGCCGCCTCATAGGTAATGCCGCTGCTGGTCAGCGTCGGCAGGTCGGTGCCGTAGAACCACTTGTCGATGAGCTTGTTCAGTTGCGCGGCGGAACTGCCGGCGGCCAGGTTGCCCAGTGTAGCGCCCTGGTAATGGGCATTGGCCACGCTGCCGTCTACCACGTCGGCGGCCAATTGTTCGACATAGCCGGGCATTTTGTACTGGGAGGCATCGGCCAGAATCGTTTTCAGGTCGGCGAAGTCCGTGGCGCTGACCGTGCCGCTGGCCCCCACGCTGGTCAAAATCTGGATCATGTCCGCACGGTTCAACGAGCCGGCGGCGTCGAGCTTCGCCACCAGCGCCGCCAGCGCCGGATCCTGGATGCCGCCAATCGCCGGGCTCGGTGGTGGCGAGGGTGACGGCGTGGCAGATGTGACGGTCACCTTTGCACTCCCGCTAAGCGAACCGGACTGGGCTACTACAGTGTAGGTTCCCGATACATTGGGGGCCGTGAACAGGCCTTTCGAGCTGATCGTGCCGCCGGCAGCGATCCAGGTGAACGCCGGTTGGTTGGCCATCGCCCGCTGGAACTGGTCGAGGGCCTCGGCGCTGAATTGCTGGGTGCCGGCGCCTTGGAGGCTGGCGGTGCCGGGCGTGACGACGATGCTCTTCAGCGTCTGCCCCACCGTCACCGTAACGCTGAACGTGGCGGTGCCGCCGCTGGCCTTGGCCTGAAAGACGTAAGTGCCGGCCATATCGAAGGTCACCGTTGTTCCGGCGCCGCTGCTGGCGAATGTCGGGGCCGGGGCGCCGGAAGGCACCGTCGTGGTCGTCCACGTCAACGCCGCGCTGCCCAGCAGCGCGTTGCCGAACTGGTCGACCAGCACGGGCGTCGGCAGGAGCTGGCTCGTGCCGCTGGTCGTGATGGGGCTGGCCGACTTTGCCCCGCTGGGCACCTGCCCGACCAGGGCAACGAAAGTCTCCGCGATGGTGTCGTGGGAACTGTCGGTCACCGTGGCCGTGAGCAGGTACCCACCCGCCGCCGAGAACTTGACGGTGCTCGTCGAGCCGCTGGTGGAAAACTGCGGCGCAGCGGCCCCGCCCGGCACGCTCGCCGCCGTCCACTTGACCGTCGTGGACGTCGATATGGGATTGTGGAACTGATCGAGGAACGGGCTGACCGTGTACTGAACTGACGTGCCGCCGATCACGCCGCTGCCGCCCAGTTGGCTAATGTTGACGTACGTCGGCTCGGCGACGACGTTGATCTCGACCGCGGTGCCCGCCGACGCTCCGCCGGCAGTGGTGTACACGCTGACTCCGTAGGATCCGGCCTCGGTGAACGTGGTGATCCGCGTGTTGCCGCAGGTGGTGAACGAGGGCATGTGGCCGGCCGGATACGTCGGCGGCGAAAAGTTGAAGGTGGGCTGGACCGCCAGGGCATTGCCGAACTGGTCCACGGCCACGGCGGTGAGCGTCAGCGTCGGGCTCGTCACGTTGAGCGATGTGCCCGTGTTGACGGGCGTCTTGCTGCCGCCCGCGTAAAGACTGATTCCGCTGAGCGTCTGTGCAACGGAGACCTTTACACTGCTGGTGGTCGAAGCGTTATTGGGGCCGATGATCGTCGCGGTGAACGTGTAGACGCCGGCCTCATTGAAGGTCACGGTGTCGTTCTGGGCCGCATTGCTGTTGTTGGCGCTGAATTTGGCCGTGCCGCCAGTGGGGCCGCTGGTAAGCGTCCAGTCGTAGACGAGGCTCGAAGCCCCTTGGGCGGTGCTGCCGAGAACCGAGAGCATGGTGGACGTGCCGTTGACGACGCCGGCGGTGTTCACCGCGGCGGCGGCCGCCTTGGCCACGGACGGCGGCGGGGTGGTGTATGCCTGAGCATACACGCCCGCGCCACCGCCCGCGGCCGACGCCAGGAGGAACGGGTTGGCCAGCGGACTGATAGCGGCGAGCAGGGCACGGGCTTCCAGGGGTTCCGCGCGAAGCAAGCGTGGCGATCGAGAGCGGTTTTGCTGCGCACCGGCGCAGCGCGAGCGGCGAACGATCATGGAACAGCTCCTGGACGAGGCGGAAAAGAGAAAGGCGGCCGTCGCGAGGCGTATCGAGACAGCGGTGTCGAAGCGTTATCTGAAAAGTTTGTCCGGCCTGGCCCGGAATCGGGCGCTCACCGGCGCACTGCATCGCTTCGACATCTAAAACCTAGGTCAGATTTCGGGGAAATGCAAATCCCAGGGGCAAAAACGTGGTAATTGGCCGTTTGCCAGGCGGGAATTCGGTCTCGCTTTGGGTCTTAGGTACGAGACCCAAGACCCCTTTGCCCCTTTCCCCCGCCTGACGGCCATGGTACAATCGCACTCCATGACCACATTCCAGAGATTCCAGCCGGCGCTCTTCGAGTTCCTGGAGCAGTTGGCCGACAACAACAACCGCCACTGGTTCCAGGAAAACAAGGGCCGCTACGAGCAGGAAGTGCTGGGACCGTCGCTGGACTTCATCCGCGCCTTCCAGCCGAAGTTGAAGCGGATTTCGTCTTGTTTCGTGGCCAGTGATCGGCGCGTGGGCGGGTCCTTGATGCGAGTCTACCGCGACACCCGCTTCGCCAAGGGCGCGCCCTACAAGACCAACGTCGGCATCCAGTTCCGCCACGAACAGGGTCGCGACATCCACGCGCCGGGCTTCTACGTCCACGTCGCGCCGGGCGAGTGCTTCTTGGCCGTCGGGCTTTGGCGGCCGGAAGCCGAGCCGCTGGCCCTTGTCCGCCAGGCGATCGTGGAAAAGCCCGACGCTTGGCGCCGCGCCCGCGACGATCGCAAATTCCGCCGCCCGTTTCGCCTTGGACGGCGCCAGCCTGAAGCGTCCGCCCCGCGGTTTTCCTGCCGATCACGCGCATATCGACGACATCAAGCGGACCGATTTCATCGCGGTGGAAGCAATGGACGAGCGCAACGTTCTCGCCAAGGACTACTTGGATCACGTGGCGGCGTCGTTCACCGCCGCGCGGCCGTTCATGCGATTTCTCTGCGAAGCATTGAAGATTCCATTTTGAGGTGCGTCAGGTGCTGGCTACATCTATCCTGCTCTGCGGCTTGGTATGGGCGACTGAGCAACCGTAAACCTGATGATATCCGTCCACGGCCACCACGACGTGCCGCAAATTATCTTGGCACTGCCGACACAGGAACGGCTCCCGCGCAGTTTCGACCTCCGGCACTAGCAGTCCCCTGAGAACTGCCAGGACTACGAGCAGCACGATAAGCCTGCCAGAAGGATGGCAGTGATTGGAAGCATTCTCACTGCTGGATCGCGTAGCGGAGCACGTTCAGTCCGATCCGCGCGGCGTCCTCGCGGGTGTAGCCGCGGCATTCCGCCGAATCGTGCTTCTCCAGGGCGCAGCTCAGGTCAAACTCGGAGAAAATCACGCCGTAACGGTCGCCGAAACGAATGCCCTTCAACTCGGGCGGAACGGCCTTCAACACCGAACGCGGCGGCTCGCCCGGCTTGCCCGGCTGGGGATCGCGTCGCATCACCGTTTCCAGGTCGGCGCCGCCGTACTTGCTCGTCCAGAGCGGATCGTGGATCGGGATGCTCCCCAGGGCGTTCTTGGGGAAGACCAGCGCCATCTCGCGGCGGAACGAGTCGGCGAATGCCTCATTGCCGCAGATCGCGTCGGCAAAGAGCAGCCCGCCCCGCTCCACGTACTCCCGCAGGGCTTTCCGCTCGCCCTCGGTAAGTCGGAAGGCGTTGCGGCCGTGCATGAAGACCATCGGGTAATCAAACAAGGTGGGGTCTTGCATGTCGATCAGCTTGGGGTGCGTCTCGATGCGGATCTTCACGTCGTGCGCAGCCTGCTCCATAAGGTTCGCCAGGGCCCGCGGCGCGGCATCGCAGCCGCCCAGGTGCCGCAGCTTGGCCGCGGCGAACTTGCCACGATCGTATTTGTTGTCGGCAGGCTGGGCCGTCACGGGGTTCGCCTCAATCACGTCCTTCGTGAGCAGCTCGCGGTTCGTGGCATAGGCCAGCACGTTGATGCCGATCGTCAGGCCGCCGCGGATCTGGGCTTCCACCGACGGACTGTAGCGGCCCCGTTGCCCGCCCCGGGCCAATTCCCAGAGGCAGGCCAGCGACGGCCGCGGATAGGTGTTATTGACGGGTGAATAGATCACACTCGTGCGACAACCGTAGTCGATGCCCAACAGCAAGCGGACCTGGTCGGGCGGCACGTTCTGCTCGGCCCGCCAGACGGGATGCGATTCGTCCAAGGGCTTGAGACGATATTCGGGCTCGGGGAAGGCCAGTTCCATGAGATGGCGGAAGCCGGCGTCGAACTTGTCGGAACAGGGGTCGCCGTCGGCGAAGATGAAGCCGCCGCGGTCGATGTAGTCGCGGAGGTTGGCCGCCAGCCGCTTGGCGGGCGCGTCGCCCTCAGGACAGGGATTGCCGCCGCCGGAGAAGAACAAGACAGGCACCTGCAGTAGATCGTCGACTGTGGCCTTGACCAAGTCGATCGTCTGCCAGGTCAGGTCGCGCCGCGCGTGCTTCGGTTGGGTCCACTTCGACTCCACGTAGAACGTCAGGTTCTTGACGTCGCTGCGGTGGCGATTCCAATCGAGGTCTGTGCCGTACTGCACCTTGGCCATGAGGACTGGCCACCGCCCCTTCGAAAGGAAGAGCAATGCCAGGGCGGTGGCGATATTGGGGTCTTCCTCGGCGTGGGCCCTCCCCTTCCAGCATTCGCGGGCAACCGTGCGGACGCCGATGGCCTCGATCAACTCCGCGGCCCCTTCGCGGTACCAGTCGTGCTCGCCGATCTTGCGCCGCGCCGAGAGCCGGCCCGCCCGCTCCAAGCCGTAAAGAAAATAGTAATGCCAGAGGCCGCTGTCGTTGGTCGAGGCGGGCGGATTGGCATCGACGCTGAAGTGCCGCCGCAGCCAGTCGACGCCGCGATCGACCTTGTCGCGAATGTCCGAAGAGCCGCGAAAGCAGCCATCGATCTGATCGCCTGAGACCTTGGCGTCGGGCTCGTGGAGCACGTCGTCGGCGATGACCAGCGAGGAAATGCCGGCACAGGTCATGCTGCCGGTGCCGACCATGCCCTTGTAATATCCCCAGAAACCGTCGTCCGGGTTCTGGTTGAAGCTCCAATAGGCAAGCACCCGCCGCCAGGTTTCAGGATCGATCTTCGTCAGGCTGATGTGCTCCGGATCGGACTCGGCCGCGCGGGCAGCGTCGTAGAGGGCCAACATGGCGAACTGGCTGTTCGAGCCGTCCCCAATGGCAGACCGCGAGTTGGTAATGTTGCCGTACGACCAACCACCCCGGCGATCGGGAAAGCCGTCCTTGATCTGGGTGCTCACCAGCCACTCGACGTTGTGGTTGATGATGCCCTGGTCGGCGGCCGGCGTTGCACGGCAGAGGACCATGGTCTGCAAGGAAATGACATAAGTCGTATTGGGCTGCAGTTTGCGGAGGTACGTCAAGGCCCGCTGGATGCACTGGTCGGTCTCCGGGGTCTCGACCGCGTTGAGCAGAGCCAACGTGCAAAGGGCGGTTATTCCCCCTTCTTGCCCACCGTATTCCGACCACTTTCCCGTATTGGGGTCCTGGGACGCTTCCAGGTAGCGGATGCCGATTTTCAAGGCATTGCGGACGTCCTCGGGGGCCAGGTCGGCCCCCCGGACGGCTACAGCCGATGCCAGCAACACTCCGCCAGCCAGGAGGGTGAGCAGGGAGGTTTTCATGATTCTATGATAGGATCCGGCGGTCAGGTTGGCAAATAATGGCAACGTCGCCCCACCCTATTATATCGCCAGCGGCCAGAAACGCGCCGTTTTGGAGGTCCGGCTTTGGCCGGTATTGGCCGGTTTTTTCCTCACCTTACCAGCGTCCGTCGAAGATTATTTTGATGCGAGCCCGGTCCGGAAGTGATATGCCGGATTACCAACGCTGAAGTCCGCCGCGGTGAAGCCTTTGTCGAACTTCAGATTGATGTAGGTGAAAGCTTCCAGCAACTCCGGTGAGTCGCCGGGCTTTCTGGGCCAACCGTAAGCCTCGTAGCGGACGGGGATCTGCAACTCGCCGTCGATAAAAATCCGCACGATATGGAAATCGAAATAGGCCCGCTCCCGCGGATGCACGACTTGCATCCAACAGCACTCGCGGCCGTTGATTTTGCCTCCCGTGAAATAGCGGACCTCGCATTCACCGTGCTGGGATTCCCGCTCGGCGGTCGCGATCATGCGTTTCAGCATGTTTGCGATGCCAATCTCGGTGATGGGATGGCGCATACCGCGCATCGCCAGAGGATCCGTGGGATCCAGCGAGAGCGCAGGCATCACATTCCCCAATAATCCTGCCGCATGCGCCCAAATCTTCCCGTCATTTCGGCCCTCGACGTAGATCGCTTCTTCGCCCTTGATCGAAGCCGGCCCCATGCCGCGAGTATAAACGCTGAAGGGCTGATGGCGGATCTTGACATAATAGGCTTGCGGTTTTTCCAGTTTGCCGTTCACCCGCTGCCGCGCGATGAGCGTCGCCGAGTAATCGTTCAGCCTCTGGACTTTCGCCAGCGTGGCTTTGGCCCATCGGACAGCCGGCACAAGCGGGTGTTCGCCCGGCCTCACGAGGACAGGGCGGTCCGCCCCCGTCAACTCGCGGACATTGCAAGTCGACCGTTGTTGCGAACCGGCCTGAGGGGCCGGATCATGCGCGTCGCTGCGATGGCGCGTCACGCCCGCGCTGTCTGGCGGCTTGCCGTCCGGGCTTTCCGCCATGGCGGAGCTTACTGCACACAAGATACTCAAAAACAGGGGTATGGGTTGCCGAATCATGTTCGTCCTCTTCGAAGCGAATTTCGGAATTTATCGCAGAATTTGCATGAGATCTTGCCCGGTGAGCCTAACTTATGCGAGTCGCGTGCCAGAAGCCGTTTCACGGCCAGATCGCGGACTACTGGTCCCATGTTCAACCCGGCGTGGCGGTCGGACAATCAGATTGGTGCATGGGCAATCTTTAACCCGGTACGAGGAAGAGACAGCTTGCTGGAAATGGACCACTTTGGCCGGGCTAGCGGCTACCGAGCACGGCGCTCGGGCACGATCGCGGCAGGAGATTCTTATCGATGGCGCGCCTGGATAGACTAGCTCCGACCTCACATTTTACTTCCGTCGCTTCATGCGGTTATCTGCATGGGGCGGCCGACGCGACTCGCGACTACCTCGGCCAGGGAAGACAGGATAATATAGGGAAAATGGGCATGACGGCCTAAACGTCGGGATTTCTAGCCTGGCTGGAAAGCCTGAGGTACTGGATTTCCCTGGAACGTTTGGCAAGAACCTAGTCAGGTTCAACGCCTTCGTTGCCGATTAAGAGAAGGACAACGGAAATAACAGCATTAGCGATCGCACCGATTTTGCCCGGGGGGGCGGCCGTAGCACAGCGGCCTGAATGCGATGAACCGACCTATCACCGCCTGCTTGTGTTTCGCGCTGGCCGCGGCCATGGGGGGCTGCGCTGCACACAAGGTGGGCGATGAAGCACCCGGCGGAATCGACCATTATCAGCAGATGGCCACCGCCATCGAAAGTCCCACCGTTCCCGCGCCCAGCGACCCCAGCCTCTACAACGTGCCAGCACCGACCGACTTGCGCAACCCCGGCCCCGTCAGGTATTGGGATATGAGCCTGCAGGAGGTCATGCAGTATGCCATGGCCCACGCTCGCGTCCTGCAGGACTTGGGCGGCACGTTGCTTCGAACGCCGGAGAGCGTCTCCACCACTTACGACGTAGCGGTCGTGGAAACCGACCCGCAGTACGGACCGGAAGCGGCGCTGAGCGCCTTCGACGCGCAACTCAGTTCCAGCCTCCTCTTCCAGAAGAATCTTCAGCAATTCAACAACCAGCAGATCGGCAACAACGGCTTCTACGAGCAGACCTTCGACAATTTCCAGGCGCAGATCACCAAGCAGTCGGTGACTGGCGACCAGTTCACGTTGCAGCACACCGTCGATTGGGACAGCGACAACTACCTCAGCAACCAATTCAAAGGCGGAAACTGGGACACCTTGACGGAAGCCCAGGTGCGGCATCCCTTCCTCCAGGGCGGCGGCGTCGATTTCAATCGCATCGCCGGGCCCGGCGCCCGCCCCGGCGTGTACAACGGCGTACTCGTAGCCCGCATGAAGACCGACATCAGCCTGGCCGATTTCCAGATTGGCCTGCGGAATTACGTCAGCAACCTGGAGAACGCCTACTGGGACCTTTATTTCGCCTACCGGGACCTCGACACCAAGATCAAGGCCCGCGACGACGCCCTGGAGATCTGGCGGAACATTAACGCCCTGCACCAGGTCAACCGCCGCGGCGGCGAGGCCGACAAAGAGGCCCAGGCCCGCGCAGTATTTCCAGTTTGAAGAAGAAGTCTACAACGCCCTGGTCGGACGGCAACTGCAGGGCACGCAGACCGACAACGGCAGCACGCCCGGCACGTTCCGCCCCCTGCCGGGCGTGCGGACCGCGGAACGCAGGCTGAGAGCGCTGCTGGGGCTGCCGCCGACCGATGGCCGCCTGATCCGCCCCAGCGACGAACCGCCCGTCTGCTGCGTCACGTTCGACTGGGCGCAATTGAGCCGCCAGGCAATCTGCCAGCGCGAGGAATTGCGAAGGCAGCGTTGGATCGTCAAGACCTACGAGTTGGAATTGGCCGCCAGCCACAACTTCCTCCAGCCCAGCCTCGATCTCGTGGGGCGCTGACGGCCTGCGGGGATTCGGCACCGAACTCTTCGAGCGCCCCGCAGGCGGGCAATCCCTACGCCAGCGCCTATCGGAGCATGGTCGACAGCGACTATCCCGAATGGCAGGTGGGGCTGGAGTTCTCCATGCCGCTGGGTTTTCGTGACGCTCACCTCGGCGTCCGCAACGCTGAACTTCGCCTGACCCAGGCCCGCGTCTTGCTCCGCGAGCAGGAGCTGCAGATCGTTAACAATCTGACTGGGGCGGTCGACGAAGTGGGCCGAGCGTTCCTGTTCTTGCAGACAAGCATCAATCACACTCTGGCAGCCCGCGACCAGTTGACGTCGTTACAAGCGGCGTACGAGGCGGACAAGACCGACTTTTTCGTCGTACTCGACGCCCACCGCCGCTATGCCGAGGCCATGTCCAACTATTACCAGGCCCGTGTGGAATATGCCCTGGCGATCCGCAACGTTTATTTCGAGGAGGGGTCGCTACTGGAGTATTGCGACATCGCCTTGGCCGAGGGACCTTGGCCGCGGAAGGCCTACGCCGACGCCGCCATGCGCGAGCATCTCCGCGGCCAGCCGCGGCGGATCGACTTTACCCTCCGCCGCCCGCCCCTGGTGAGCCAGGGGCCATCGGCGCAGCCGGTGAGCGACGGTGTTGTTCCGGGCGGCGGCGCCCAGGCCGTGCCGATTGCGCCCGGTCCGCCGGGCAACTCAAGCGGAGCGCCGCCCGCCGAACCTGGCCCGCGGGAAGGCCCGTTGCTGGACACCACGCGCGACTCGCCGGCAGCGCGGGATGAGGAATCTTTCGAGTTCGCAACGTTCGGGCGTTGAGTGCGGCTTGAAAGTCCTGTGTCATCGGCTGCCGTTACCGGCTCCTACCGGTTGCGTGCTCTCGTTTGACGTTCAAGCGGATGCGGCCCCGGGCAGGCGACATTGAACACGGTCGACGAGGACATTGAAATCTGCGGCAAACTCATGCCAGAAGTCGCCTTTGCGGAATCGGATCGGCTCGACGGGTTCGCCGCGGCTCAACTCTTGCATCGTCCGCCGCAACTGCTGCATCGGGCCGGCAAAACGATTGCTTAACCGCACGAAGTCGATCAATGCCAAGGGCAAGAAGGCGAGCGTGCCGGAAACCGCTGGCGTGTAGAAGAGCCCCAAGTCGACTGCACTCGGTGGCGAACCGCCAATGATCAGTGCGTCAGTAAGGCGATGGCGAACAGGCACATCAGCCCGTAATACCCAAGCCGGACAACCAAGGCTCCATGGAGCTTGGGATCTACGAAAAGTCGGACATTTTTCTTTGGTGCCACGAAAATGTCCCCTCGGCAAGTGGAATAATAACAGGTTTACTGTCGGGCGACTCCATCAACGGGTCCGATGGTGAGACTGTGCTCCGCAGATGCGAGAGGTTGGCTATTCATAAACCGAATTCCCTATCACAAAGATGCGTTATGCCGGAAAGAACTGAGTCCCGTAACGATACCGGAAAAATCGTTTTCGGTTCCTGTCTGAACGGGCTCCGACGGTTGTAACGTCTGTTTCTCAACACTCAAACAGCGCAGGAAAGATCTGTGCAAGGGCAAACTCTCGGAGCAAGGCGAGCGAACGGCCGTCAGCCCTTGTCAAGAAGCCACGACCGCAACCAGAAGGAAATAATTTCCTCTGGGCCGTTTGTTCCACGCAGCCCCTGGCGGGGGTAGAATCAGGTTTTCCCCGAACTTACGAGCTACTGGTCCCTGAAACGGCCCGCTGCCGGGTGCTGAAATTACTTAGGCAGCGCCATTTTCAATCTGTGTTATCGACGTAAGTGTTGTGATATTCATGCCTTATGTCCGGAAAGACCCCATCCAGCTTGCCTGGATGGTGAAGCAGATTGGCAGCTACTACGGACCGTGCGCAGGCAGGTTCCTCCCTTTTCACCCCGCCTGCCGCCGAAGGCGACAGGCGGGGTGAAAAGGGACGTTTTTCCTACTCGGTCCGTAGTAGCTGCCAATCTGCTTCACCGCCTCGACAAGCGAGGCGGGGTCTGTGCGATTTACCAAAGTGGCGCTGCCAAATTACACAATGAATCCAGATGATCTTCAAGAGCTGAATGAACTGCTGGAGCAGATCCGGTCCATGAAGGTGCATGCGTCAAGTCGTCTTGGTGCCGCACTGAAGAAGCCGCTTCTCCTGCTGCTCTTGGTTTCACGTATCGAGAACGATCGTGTGGAGGAGAATCGGTTTCATTTCGACGACATCGAAAAGAAGCTGGACCTGTTGATACGCGAACATGGCGGGCGCCGGACGGACAGCGGGCCAAGACCCGAGCAGCCGTTCAGTCATTTGCGGTCATCTCCGTTTTGGATTCTGAAGACCCAGCGAGAATACGCGCCGGGTACGACCGTATTGATTTCTGACCTCCGCCGACCGGACTCATACGGCGCTTTTCAGCCGAGAGTCTTTCGCCTGCTGAGGAGTTCCGCCGACGCGAGGGCGCGCGTCGTCGATTCGATCTTGAACGAATGGTGGCCCGAAACATTGCACGGCGATATTCGTGAAGACTTGGGGCTCGACCGCTTGGACAGTCGGCGACGGGCGCAGCGGGACCAGCAGTTTACGATCGACGTCTTGGAGAATTTCCGCTATAGCTGCGCGTTTTGCGGATTTCATGCGGTCCTTAACCGCGTGGCGACGGGGATCGACGCCGCGCACGTTCATTGGCGCTCTCTCCGCGGCCCGGATGACGTGGAAAACGGCATCGCACTCTGCAAGCTGCATCACTGGGCGTTCGATAAGGGGATTCTCGGGATCGACGATGAAGCGCGCATATGCATCGCCGGCGCATTCGTGGCTCAACAGGACGGCGGTCTGCCGCTTGAGTCCTTGGTAAACCGAAGCCTTGCGGTTCAACCTCGCAATAAGGCGATAGCGAAGCGATTCCTCGATTGGCATCGAAACAACGTTTACCTTGGCGCTGCGGAATAGAGAAACCTCGCGCAGGCCATCGAGCGGCGGCGGATCGGGCTGGGCAGGCGACGCGTCAGGCATCGCCACGATGCGGAATCCTGCGGTCATGATCCGGTATTGCGGGGGATAGCTGAAGCGGTAGGCCGCGCGGCAGAGATCTGCGTCCGCGTTCCACGCGCCGCCCCGCAAAACGCGGTCGCTGCCCGTAGCGGGCCCCCTGGGATCGACTGCCGGATCGGGTTCCCGGGGGTACATCGCGATCCAGTCCTGGCACCACTCCCAGACGTTGCCGTGCATATCGTAGAGCCCCGAAGCGTTTTTCTGCTTCTGGCCGACTTCGTGGGGCTTGTTGCCGCTGTTGCCGGAAAACCAGCCCGCTCGCGCCAGGTCGACTTCGCCGTCGCCGCCGTAGAAGCGGGTCTGGGTTCCGGCCCGGCAGGCATACTCCCACTGCGCCTCGGTGGGCAGCGCGGCCTTGAGGCGGCTGGCGGCAATAATGCGATTCAGCGCCTGGATGAAAGCCTGGCAGTCAGTCCAATTGACCTGGTCGACCGGCAGGCGATCGCCGCGAAAATACGAGGGGTTGTTGCCCATCACCCGCTTCCACTGCTCCTGCGTGACCGTGTACTTGCCCATCCAGAAGCCGCGCGTCAACTTCACGCCGTGGCGGCGGCCTTCCATGATGAATCGCCCCGGCTCTCCAAAGGGGCTGCCCATCATGAATTGGCCCGGCGGAATCCAAACCATGCCTAGGGCGACGCCGCCGCCCAAGTCCAGTGATCGCGCATCGCCCGGCTGGGCGCTTGCCCGGCGCCGTGGGCTGCGGAACTGCCGCTCGCCGCCGCAGCGAAGGTCATCGCCGTGACGAGTGCCGCTACGGGCTTGCCAAAGTGCAGGTTCATTTTCTCGCCAGCCAATCAGGGTTTCCGCAATCCGCCCGGATAGTCCGCCCCGTCGTTGCTGCGAAAGACCGATGCCCGCCAACGCTCCAGCTCGGCATCCATCCGCTTGACGATTTCCGGATGCGCGGCGGCTATGTCGGTCTTTTCCCAGGGATCGGCGAGGAGATCGAAAAGCTGCAGCCGCTCGGGCATCTGCTTGAGGAGCTTGTAACGGTTGTCGTTCCAGGCCATGACTCCGTCTTGCATGCCGTGCTCGCCAAAGTGCATGAAACCGATCGGCTGGGGTCTTTGCCGCATTTGCCCGTAGATGACGGGCACGATGCTGATGCCGTCCAGCGGGCGAATCTGCTGGGGAATGTTCAAACGCAAGAGATCCACCAGCGTCGGATAGATGTCGGTCGTGCACACGGGGACGGCGGTCCGCGCCGGCCGCTTGATTTCCGCGGGCCACTCGATGATTCCCGGCACGCGGATGCCTCCTTCCCAGAGTTCGCCCTTGTGCCCGCGAAGCCCGCCGTTCCAGCCAAATTTGTCCGGGGCGTCCTTCTCGTCGACCCAGGCGCCATTGTCGCTGCAGAACCAGAGCATAGTGTTGTCGGCGATTCCCAGCTTCCGCAGACCGCGGCGGAGCGTGCCCATGCTGCGATCCACGCCCAGAATCTCGCCGTAATAGGCCTTGCCGCCCGCGGCCTTGAGGTCTTCGGGCAACGGTTTCAGCGGCACGTGGGGGCTGCCGTACCAAACCAGGGCCAGAAACGGCTTGTGCTCCTTGGCGTTTTTTTCGATGAACTTCATGGCTTCGGCGACAATGGCGTCCGAGCCGTCGCCTTTGACTTTTACGAAGTCGCCTTCGCGGCTGAAGGTCCAGTCGAGGTCGAACCAGTTGGAGACGGAAAACCATTCGTCGAAGCCGAAGTGGCCGGGATGGAGAGGATCGCTGGCCGCCAGCGGTCGGCCCGCGCCCGGTTGGCCACCGCTGAGGTGCCACTTGCCGAAATGCGCGGCGACATAGCCGGCCCGTTTCACCGCTTGGGCGATGGTCATTTCCTGGAGGCGGAGCGGCATGCCGGGCCAGAACGTGCCCATGCGATAGGGATGACGGCCGGTCAAGACGCTGGCCCGAGTGGGCGAGCAACTCGGATGCTGGGCGTAGAAGCGGTCGAAACGCAGGCCAGCAGCGGCCATGGAGTCGAGATTGGGCGTGCGGATCTGCTTCAAGCCGTTGTAGCTTACGTCACCCCAGCCCTGATCGTCAGTCATGCACAGTATGATGTTCGGCCGAGACGGCTTTTCTTCGGGCGCGGCGGCGCTCGCCGCGCCGCAGGTCATGATCCACAGAAGGGAAAACAAGCCAAGGGTACGATAGTGGTTCATAGCAACGACCGCTTTGCCAGTTACTCACCTTGTCGCTTCAGTTCAAACCACCGCAGGGCAATGCCACGCTTGAGCTCCGTGGTGGGCGTCTGGATCCGCAACGTCTGCACGCCTTTCTCCAGCTTCAGCCCGACGGGCGACGTTTCCTCCCATAATCCGTAGCTCAAAGGAATTGGGACGGTGGCGATTATCTTGCCGCCGGAACAGACTTCGAGGTCTTGATCGATGTTGACGCACGCTGCTTTCATCACGATCTGGTAAGTGCCCGATGCGGGGACATCGATGGTGTAGGCAGCCCACTGGCTCTTCATTTGCTGCTGGAAATAGACCTGCTTGCCGCCTGTGAAACAATCGTGTACCAGAACGTGCGGAGTCTGGCCGTCCCAGGAAACCTGGCCGCCCGTTTGCACGAAGCCAGCGGCTTCCACGTGAATGACGCCGCCTGCCGCCTTGAGGGGGACCGTGGACATTGCGATGGGCGGTACGGGCGCATGGGATTTGAAATTTGAGACCACACCGGGCGCGGCCATGGCTGCTGTCGCCGACCCTTTGGCCGGCGCCTCGCCCGGCTCGGCGTCGGCCTCTTCCGGCTTGAGCGAGGCCGCCAGGTCAGTCTTCATCGCCGCGCTCGATTTCTGGACGGCATGGGCGATGTCCATGATGGCAGCGGCGCGATCGCCCGGCGCCATGGCGGCCGCGAGCCAGCGGAGGTGCTCCACCTGTGAGAACTTCGCGGTTTCGGCCCGCTCGGCGATGCCGGCCATAAACTCCGGTCCACTCATGCCCAGGAGATGCGACACCTCCCAACCGCGGCCAAAGCCGACCTTCCAGCAACTGCCGGGCTGAGGCTCGGTCATCGGATTGGCCGCCTTATAGGCCACGCAGGCGTGTGCGGGTTGCCCGACCCCGATAGCCGGAATTCCGAAGGCATGGCAGACCATCTGCGACCAGGACGAGCGGGGCCCGCACTTGCCGCCGCCCGCCAGCACGTTCTTGAAGTTGCCGTATCCCCCAACATAGAATTGTGGCGGCGCACTTCTCCGCCACACCAGACTGGTCGAGTTGACCACCAACTCATCGGCCCGCAAGTCCGGCCGGAAGGTGTTGACCATGTTCCTCGCCCAGGTCAGGTCCTCATCGGACGCCCCTGAAGACACGACGTGGGTATATTCCCAAACGGTCAAGTGGTCGAAGCTGGGGAACAGCTCCTTGTTCTGGTGTGCGTTCTTAAAGTACTGGTAGCGGACCACGGGATTCTCAGGCCGGGACGCGCCGCCGGCGCCGATATTGACGGAGCCGGGCGGGGCCAGCGCCGTGGCGATGGCCAGTTTCTGGCATAAGCCCTGCCGGGCGTCCGGATCGGCCTGGACAATCTGCTTCCAGATTTCCAGCGACCTGGGATTCAGCGTGTAGGCGTTCTCTTCGCGGGCTTTCGAGCTGATCGGCACCGCTGCCTCGAGGTACAACTCCATGGCGGTGCTATTGTTGAGCAGCCAGGAAAGAAATTCGCCGTTGGCCGCCTCCGCCTTGGCGAACTTGCCCAAGGTGGTTGCTCCCACCTTGGAAATGAGCTGCCGCTGGTCCAATACGGTCAGAAACTGCGGATCCACCAACAGGGCCGCCAGGGCTTCTCGGTCAGGCTTTGCGGGCGTTTTTTGGCCGAGCCAGGCGGAAACATCGGCCAGGTAGCCGGCAAAATCGCCGCTGTTGATGGCCGCGTCCAGGTCTTTGCCACCTGTCAGCTCGAGCATGGCGTCGGCCATCGCCTTACCCAGCAAGATAAAGAAACGTCCCTCGCCGTAGTAGTGAAAGCCCATGTTCGACGTAGCGCGGCCGAGCATCGCCTTCTCTTCCGCCGTCAACGGGTCTTTCTTGAGATCGCGATCCTTGTTGAGCCATCCGGCCGTCTTCAAGGCGATGACGCGCGGATCGAGCAACGGCGCGGTTTCGATGGCTTTGACGTTGCCCTTGAATTCCGGCACGGCATTCATCGATCGCATGGCGTCGCGGAGGGCCTTCTGCTTGCCCGTTTCGTTCTTTACGCCGTTGACGCCGATCACGCCCACCACCACCTTCATGTTCGGGGCATGAAATTCCTTGCGCACGTCCTTGATCAGGCAAACCAGGTTCCTGTCGTACTCCGCGATGCATCGCGGACCGCCGACCAGGTCGTTGAACCCCTGGAACCAGACGAATCCGACGATTTCGTAGCCAGCCTTCTCATCGTAGGAAGGAAAACGCCGCTTCAGATTCTTGAGCACGTCGTGAACGTACTCCACCATGCCGCGATACTGTCCGCCGAAGTCCGCGGCGGTCATGGGAACCTTGCTCTTATTGGGCCCGTTTTTCATGGGCATCGGATCGGGCAGACCCGCGCTGGGAGAACGGAAATCCTGGTACAGGCTCTGGCCGCCAGGCGCGTACTTGATGAGCAGGACCTGCTTCTCCGAGGCCTCGCCGAGAAAATAGCCGAAGGCGTACTCCGGTCCGATACAGTGCCCTAACTTGGCGTAGTTTTTCCGCCCGCCATAGCCGGGCCCCAGGTCGCCCGAAACGTCGTCGCTGGCGACCCAGACATCGTCGCGCCTGACAAGGGTACTCCCCTCGGGCTTGAATTTCCTCAGTAAGGCGGCCTTGGCCGGGTCGGGGTCCTCGCCGAGAAAATCGATGGTACGAACGTCGGCCTGGCCGTCCATGTTGGACTGGCCGGCCAGGATGAAGACTTTGACGGGACCTTTTTTCTGGGCAGCCGCGGCGGGACCGGCCAGCAACGATACGGCCGCCACTACCGCCAATGCGCTGATCTTCATTTTCATTTCACCTCGGTATTATTCGTGCCATTGGGCCGGGAAGTTGGCCGTCAGGCCCCATTTTCCCATCTCAAAATTCTTGAAGCCAAGCTTCAGGGCCGGCGAATCCGGCCGCAGACGAAAATCGTTGCGCTGGGGATCGACGAACAGCGGGTCCGCGAACACCGAGTGGGCATCGAAGCCCAGTTGCCGCCAGCCTGCCAGATCGTAGCGTTGCGTCGGGCCCGATCGCTTCTCTTCTCGCAGGGCTTGGACCCTGGCCGTGAACTTCCCCGAGGCGGTGAAAAGGCAATTGTTGTCGATTTCCTCCAACCACGGTCCGCGGGCGGGCGGGGCAATGATCGAGTAGACGTCGTCGCGGCTCATCACCGTGATGTTGCAGAAATACCGGTCGTGATTGAATTCGTTGCCCACATGGAAGCAGGGGGCCACCACACTATGATACCAGATATTGTTGTGGATTGTCCGCAGGGCGCCTTCGCGGAGCTTCATGCTGACGTTCTTCGTGATGTTGTTGTAGATATCGTAATTCGAGGCGCCGTCGTCCAGGTCGATGCCGAACACCGGGCCTTGGATGCCCTCGATGCTTTCGGGCTTCTCCTCGAAGAAGTTGCCGCGGATGACGACCGGCTCCATGGCGTCGACCTGCACTTGGCCGGCCTCCAGGCTGTGGTTCTTCGTGTAGGACGCGTGCGACTGCGTGAGCGACCAGTATTTATCGCGCCCCCAGGCGTTGAAGGGCCCATGATCGCCCGTCTCCCGCACGGTATCGTGGATATGGTTGAATTCGACGACGTGGCCGCCCCAGGTGCCGTCGCCGATGCAGATGGCGGCCCGCGGCATGTTATAGATCAGGTTGTGCGCGACAGTGATCCGCTTGGCGCGAGAGATATAGACGCCCGCCGTCTGCTTGCCGAACACGCCGCAGTCGTGGACCAGGTTGTCGCGGGCCTGGCACTCGTACGGAAACGCCCGCTGGCTGCCGCTGGTGAGTTCCATTGCGCCGACAAAGGTGATGGCGCTGTCGCCGGCCTCGGTGAACTTGCAACCGCTCACGACGGCGTTGCGATTGTATTGGTTGACGAAAACCGCATTGCCGCCCACGGCGTCGAACCAGCAGTTCCTGATTGCGCAATTCCGCGTGCCTTGCAGGAAGACCGCGCCGCCGCGGTGGATCGACCAGTCGGAAAGCGAAGGGACCTCGTAGGTGCTCGTATAGGTCGAGGTCGTGTGGGCGAACCGAAACCCGTCCAACGCGAGGTTACGAACCGGTGTGCCCTGCGTGCCCACGATCCGCACGACCGACTCCAGCAGTGGAACCTCCACAACGGCGCTGCGGAGATCCAAGGCCGGCGGCGGCATGAAATAGAGGATCCCCGCGGCGGGGTCCAAGTACCATTCGCCGGGTGTGTCCAATTCCTCGAAGACGTTCTCGACGAAGAAGCCACAGGAGGGATCGATGGCGGGCGGGTCCTCGTCCCACTTGGCGCCCATCTGTTGCCCGCCCGCGCCGAACCAGATCGCGCGGCGGTCGTAATCGACGGCCTTGACGTGCCATTGCAGATTTCCCCAATAACCGCCGCGGAAGATGTGCAGCACGGCATCTTGCGGCCGCGCCCAGCGTTTCTTCGTGAAAGTTGCCGGATTGAAGAGAATGCCGCGGGCCCCTGCACCGGGATAGGTCATGTCGTCGTCGGGGCCGGGCCGAGGATCCACCATGTCCGGCGGGATGACGTCGGCCGGATAAATGTAGCCGCTCCTGCCGGGCGCGAGTTGTCGTAGTTCGGGTAACGTGCCCGCACCTGCCGTTTCCCATTGACAAAGAGCTGTGTGAAAACCAGTTTGCCCCCCTTCGCTTCGGGCAGCTCGCACATCATGATGCCGTTCTCATACGCCCGCCAGTGGCAGTCGAGCCGGCGGCCGCCGCTGAGCGTGACGCGCTCGCCCGGATATGCGGCATAAGTGACGGGCGCGTCCGCCGTTGCGGAGTCGCCGGGCCCCAACTCGAACGGTTGCTTCAGGTAGTACGTTCCCTCGCGCAACAGGACCCGAACCGGTCCCGGAGCAGTGTTTTCCCGGACGGCCTTTTTCGCCTTTTCCAGGCTGGCGAACGGTTGTTGCAGCGTCCCCGGATTGTCGTCGCTGCCGGTAGTCGCGACGTAGAGCACGGTCTTCTCGGGGTTAAAGTTTGACGCTGCACTGGATACCGTCCCACGCAGAGACGCTCCCAAGCAGGCTACGGTCAGGATGGCGAAAAACGCTTTCATTTCGTTCAATGCCTGTGGAGTGCTATTCTCGTGTAGGCCGGAACAAGCTTGCGCATTTCCGGCAGCGTGCCGGAACTGCGCGAGCTTGTTCCGGCCTATGCTCTATCCTCAGTCGTTAATAGCCTTGAGTCGGGGAATCGGTCCGTCGAACTCGAGTTGGTAAGCGTAGGCTGGGGAGTCGCCCGCCGGTCGGGGCGGCTGGGTGATGATCAGCCCGTCGGTGGTCTGCCTGAAGGCCAACTCACTCGGCAGGCCGAGCATCGATACGCGTCTTAGACTCTTCAGGTCGATCCGCGTCGAAGCGAGCGTTCTCACCTGCAGCACATCATTGGACCATCCCAGGTTCGTGAGGTAAAGCACGGTGTTTTGCTTGTTGCGAGTGAAGCGGACGCTGCTGCCCGGCCCATCGTCGGCCACAACCCAACAGCGGGTCGAGAAGATGGCCTTGCCGATAACGTCGAGGCAACGGCCCATCTCCGTGAGCATGGCCACCGTTTCCGGCTCCAACTCTCCGTCCGGTGTGAGCGGCACATTCAAGAGCAAATTGCCGTTCTTGCTCACGGTGTCGATCAACATGTGCAGGGCGCTGGCGGCCGACATATATCGTGACGTGGCATTGCGGATCCAGAACCAATCGGCACCCATGGTCTTGTCCGATTGCCAATGGTAATGCTGCACCGAGTCGGGGTAGCTGAATTCGTAGTTGTTGGCGGCCACGTTGGGCGTCCAGTCGAGCTTGATCGTGGCCACAGCCTGCAAGCGGCCGCCGTTCCACTTCTGGTTCTCGTTATAGAAATGGGCAAGCACGTTCAGTCCGGCCTGCTTGAAGGGAATGCCCCCGTCGGTGTAATAGAGGTCGGGATGGTACTTGTCCATCAGGTCTTCCATGCGGTTCTGGAAGTTCTTCTCGAACTCGGGCGGTCCCACGTCGCTCCGCTGTTCGTACCAGAAATCGGGGTAGCCGCTGTCGTCGCGCCACTTTACTCCGTAGAGGTCCGCGAATTGCGGGTTCTGGCCATCGTAAGGAACGCCCGCCAGTGGACCCGAGCGATCGCTGCCATGGGAGCCCTGAAGCCAGCGATAGGTCCGCGCAATGCGACGCCACCCCCAGGTGCAGCCCGTATTTCACCGTGGCTTTCTTCCACATGCCGACGACGTCCTTGCCGGCGGTGGCCACGGAGTTCCAACGCGGCTGATACTTCGAGTCCCACATGTCGAAGTTGTCGTGGTGCACCGCCACGGGGACGACGTAGCGGGCGCCGATCCGCTTATAGAGCTCCACCAGGCGGTTGGCCTGGGCCTGATCGAACTTGGGGGCCTTGAATAGCTTGCAAATGTCCTTGTAGCCGAACTTGGAGGGATGCCCATACGTGGCGCAATGGTACTTAAAGGCCTCGCTCCCCTGCTCATAGATCCAGCGGGCATACCAGGTGGTGGCGACGCCGGGAATGCTCTGCGGACCCCAGTGCATGTAGATCCCGAGCTTTGCATCCTCGAACCACTCGGGCGTTTCGTACTGCTTCAAGGACTCGATGGTCGGCTCGAAGTGGACCCGAGCCGGTTGCGCCTCTTCGCTGGCCGCAATGCCCACGTCGCAAAACGTCAGGGCGGCGATGCCGTTGGCGCCGCGAACCAGGTACTTGGGATTCCCGTCCCAGCGGCTGCCGGAAAGGTAGGAGATGGTGTCCGCGCCGCCCGATCCTGTCAGTTTGAGCCTGAGGATATTGCCCAAAACCGTGCCCGCGGCAACCGTCGGCAAGGCGGAACCATGTTCCTCGGCTGGTTTCGTAGACACCGGACCCTGTGCCGTACGGCCGAAGTGAAACGATCGCTTCATTTCATCGTTCCAGACGACGGGTTGGCCGAAATCCAGCGCGATCTCGTCCTGCGCCGCACTGGTGAACCAGGCGCGACGAAGGTTGGGCGCAGTGATCGGCTGCCGGGGAACCAAACCGTAATTGTCCTGCTCGACCAGGGGACTCATCAGCTCGGCCATCTGCGCATAGCCGTCCAGATCGTAATGGCACATGCCGCGGCCGGTTGCCTTGCTGACGATTCCCACCGTCGACATGATCCGCATGTTGGAGTAGAGCCGCGGCAGGGTCCGCTGGGCCTCGCGGAGTTCGTCGTCCTTGGGACCCATGGCGCATGGGGCCGGCCAAACCTGGAAGACATAATAGTGTTGCAGGTTCGGGTAGTCCTGCTTCCAGGCCGCCGACATATCGACAAAGTACTGCTGGTACGACTTGTAATTGTAGTCGCCGGTCGGCGCGCCCGAATTGCTGTCGTTCTCGCCCTGGTGCCAGAAGATGCCGCGGATACCATGGGTCAAGTGGGCGGCAGTCACGCGCGTCAGCAGGCAGCCATAAATCTTGTAGGGGCTCTGGTAGAAGTCACCGCTACTATCGTAGTGGTTCGTAGGGTTTGCCTGGTGCTGCCAGATCGGCGTGCCGCCGTACGCACCGTTGATGATGCAAATAGGAATGCGGTATTTTTCCACCAGGCGCTTTGCGAGGACCATGCCCCAGGCACCGATCTGATGGCAGCCGTAGTTGGGTTTGCCCCAGATATGCGTCCGCACGGCGTTGCCCCAACCGCCCCGCGTGGACCCTTCGAGCTGGTTGCCGTAACTGCGAATCCAGTCGTTCATCGGCGTCACCGGGTCTTCCTCGGGACCGTTGTTGGGCCCGGTGGCTTCCGCGTTCGACTGCCCGTCGATGAGGTACGCATCGCCGCACACCAGGTTTTTCACCGTGCGGAGCACGGTTTCTGCGGCGCCGCGCTGGACGCCAAACTCGAGGCGATACTTGACCAGGCCCGGCGAGAGCTTGACGGTAAATGCATAGGACTTGCCCTTGCCGAGTCGTTGGCTCTGGTGGTCCAAGAGCCGGTCATCGGCAAATACCTTGAGGAACACGCTATCGACGCCAGCGGGCGCAGATGCGGGTGATTCCAACGTCCCGTTGTAATACAGCGTGCCTTCGTTTTTGTCGTCGCGGGCAAAGAACTGGTTATCCTCGGGCTTCTCGTCCTTGCCGGCAGTGCGCTGGATCCAAGGATCGCGCTTCGGTTCGGTCACCCGGATCGACGCGGTGGCGGCAACATCGGCGCCGCCGTTGTTCAAGGCCAGGCGGACGGTGATGGGCCCGGTGCACTGCGAACGCTTGAGAATCAGCCGGTCGGAAGCAACCTGTTTGAGCACCGCGCCGCCGGACACGTTCCAGGCGTAGTGCAAGTCTCCCGCCCCGCTGGCCCGCATGGCGGCCAAATTATTGATCTCGGGCACGATCTCAATCGGTTCGCGGCCGTTCCATCGCGACGGCGCCCGCAACGTGAAGATCGGCTCGGGAATCACATTCTTGACGTTCACCGGGATCCTGCGGACCTTGACCTCGCTGGCGAAGACGGCCTTGAACTCCAGGAAATACGACGTGTCGGCCACGACGCGCCCCGCATCGAGGGTATAGGAACACTGATCGACAGCCACGATGCTCTCGTCGCCGTCGCGCTTGACAATCCAATAGACCTTCTCCGCGCCGCCCGCCTCCGCCGTGACGGTCGCTGTCTTGCCTTCATCGACCTTGATTTCCCCGGTGGAGACCGTAAACGCGCTGCCCGGCTGGACTAGGGAGCCGACCAGCGTTTGCCGGTCCTTCTGGTTCTCGTACTCGAGCTTGATCCAGTCGGGGGAACGAGCGACGTGGGAGATCCGCACTTCGTCGATGTCGCCCGCGTAGTTGAAGCCGCCGCGCATGCCGCCGACCTTCAATCCGATGTCCCGCACGACGGACATCGCACCGCGGTGGAAGTTGCTGCCGGCCAGCTTGCCGTCCAGATAGATGCGGCTCGTGCCGTCGACGTAGGTGGCAGCCACGTGGTGCCAGCGCCTCATGGCCAGCGGCTCGCTGGACCACGCGCCGCCGGGACCGTCGGAACTCCAGCCGATCCGCGGCGGCGAACCGATGGAAATCACGACTTCGTTGCCGTCGCCGGTCTGGCCGTTGTAGCGGGTAGCATAGCGGCCCCAGCCCAGGACGTCCGTGCCCGCTGCTTCGGGGCGGAACCAGGCCTCGGAAGTGAAGGGCCCGTCGCTGTAGGGATAGTTCGTGATGTGATCTCCGCCGTTGACGCCCGTGCCGGGCGTGCAATGCCGGCACGTCCCGATAATGCCCCGCACGGACGTCGAACCGGCATTGAAGGGAATGAGGCTGCCGGCCTCGTCCTTGAGCGCATCGTCCAGGTGCATTACGCTGCGGAAGCCATTTTCGGCGTTGAACACGGCAGCGCCGCCGGACTCGCTCGATGCGTCGGGCTTGCCCCAATACATTCTGATTTCCTGCCGTGCCTCGCCCTTGATGAGCGGAATCCGAACCCAGATGGCGGCCGCTTGCCCGGCGACGTCCCACTCGTCGATTTGATAGGCCAGCGTCTCACCCCGGCTATCGCTGAAGCGGACGTCCTCGCCGTGGCGTTTCGCCTGGCGGAAATCGAAGTTGTGGCGGTTGAGTCGCACCAGCAGGGGGAAATCTCTTTCCAGGCACGCAGCAGGCAAATCGGCCCCTTCAGGTGTCGTGAGGATCCAGAGGGAGCCGGAATGCTCCCAGCCCTCATATCGGCGATCCGACGTTCCCGTGGGCTGCGCCCCTGCCAGTATTCCGCCCGCTAGCTCAAAGGCAGCGATCGCAAGCAGGCATGACCGGATGGTGATTGTCAATGCCGATGCCACGCGCGGCACGACATGCTCTAGACTATTTACGTTCATGGGCAGTCTTCTCCAGGGTGGAGCGAAAACACCGGGGTGTTGCTGACAGTCATTTGCCGGTCGTCCGCAGGTATCGCCGCAACCAGTCGAGTATCCGATGCAAGCGATCGATACGCAAGTCGGGTGGGCCGCTGCGGCTCATGCCGTGGCTGGTGCTGAGCGGGTATCGCACGAATCGCACCGGCACGCCCAGCAACTTCAAGACCGTGAAGAGCTGCTCCGCCTGCTCGATGCGGCAACGCAAATCACCCTCGCTGTGGATGATCAGCGTCGGCGTCTTCGCCTTCGCCAGGTGCCTCAAGGGACTCTGTTCCCAGCGGGCCTCGGGCTGGTCCCAGAAATTTCCGGGGAAGTAGTCGCTCGGCGCCTCGATGCAATCGGTTGTCCCGGAAAAACTGACCAGGTTGCAAAGGCCGCGGTCGGTGATCGCAGCGGCAAAGTCGCGGCTGTGGCCGATGATCCAATTGCTCATATAGCCGCCATAACTGCCGCCCATCACCCCCAGACAGCGGCCGTCGACGAAAGGTTGCCCCTTGATGAAGGCGATCACGGCCTGCATGTCGGTCCAGTCGGCGGTGCCCCACTGGCCGTGGATCGCGGCGCAGTGGTCGCGGCCATAACCCTTGCTTCCCCGCGGGTTGGAATAAAAGACCGCGTAGCCGGCCGCGGCCAACACCTGAAACTCGTGGAAAAAGGTCGCACAGTATTGGGCGTGCGGACCACCGTGAATCTCCAGCACGGCAGGGATTTTGGCCTTGCCGTTGGTACGGGCGAGTTGGGGCGGCCGCATGATCCAGACTTGGACCCGACTGCCGTCGGCCGCACGAACCCAGCGCGGCTGCGGCTTGCTCAGTTGCAATTCCGCCAGCAGCGGGCCGTTGAGGTTCGTGAGCATGCGAATGGCCGCGGGCCCGCGACCCGCGTGCGAGGGAAGGTCCCTAGCCACGGCAACTTCGGCCAGCGTAGTGGCGTCGCCCACGGTCAGCGCCATGGTTCGCCCGTCCGCCGCGAGGTTGCCCATGCGGACGTCCCGGGGACCGCTGGTGTGAAAGATCAGTTCCCCGCCCTCGACGGCAACCGAGGCAACGTGGCTCTCGCCGCGGCAACTCAGCCGCATGTAGACGCGGGCGCTGTCGGGGCTGAATTGCAACTTTGGCTCACCGCAGCCGACGCCCGCATCCGTAAGCCCTTCGGCCTGGAGGCAGAGATCGACAGCGGCGGTCAGGCTGCGTGCCCTGCCGCGAACCGGATCGCAGACAAACAACTCCAGATTCTCGCTGCTGTAGACCGGCTGTCTGCCGACGCGGCCCGCGTAGGCTATCGTCTTGCCGTCGGGTGACCAGCGCACGGCGGTCTTCGGTCCTTCCGGCAGCCGGGGAATGGGCGCGATCCGGCCCGTCGCCACGTCGATTCGCAGCAACTCGTCCTTCCAGGGTTCCAGGGTCGGTTCTTGCGTCCGATTGGTCGACACGACTAACCGTCGCCCATCGGGTGAGAAGTCAAAACCGAACTGCCCCAAGGTATCCTCGCCGTAGATCAACCGCGGGAGTCCCCGCGAGTTGCCGTTCAACGGTTGCGGGCCGTCTTCAAGCGACGCCGAATCCGCCTCCGCGTCAATCAAGTACAATGCAAAACGCTGCTTGCCAAAATAGCCTTCGCCGTCCAGCCGATAGTAAAGATCGTCGATGACCAGTGGCGGCTCACTCAGCCCCTGCTGCTCACGCTCCTTCTGGGCCCGATCGGTCCACTGGAGGTCTTGCGGGCGGAAGCTGACGGCCAACTGCTTGCTGTCGGGCGACCAGCGGAAAGTCCCGATAGTCCCCTCGGGAAATGCACTGATCCGGCGGGCCTCGCCACCGGCGGACGCAATGATATGGATCTGCAAACGGCACTTCTCCAGCGCGCGGATGAAGGCGATCCTGGCGCCGTCGGGCGACCAGCGGGGCTTGAAATCTCGTCCGCCTTCGGTGAACTGGTAGACGCCCCCATATCCCTTCGCCTTCTGGGAAAGGGGCGGAGGGTGATGGCCATCTCCCACCTCCACCATCCATAGATTGCTGACGTATTCATTCCGTTGGCCAACGTGTTTCTCCACAAAAACGATTCGCGCGCCGTCGGGCGAGATCTGTGGATCGTGGACGATGCGAAACCGGCGGAGGTCCTCCGGCGTTATGCAACGTCGAGGAAGTACGGTTTTTTTCTGCGGTTGCTGCTTCATGGTGCTCGATGTTGCCGGCAGGTTCGTACGAATTCCTCGACCCGCAGCCGACTGCCAACTTGAATCGGCGCCGACATCATCCCGCGCGCCCGGACCAACTTTGAAAAGCCGGCCGGCTGCCGTGACAGATCCAAGCTCGGTTCGAAACGCGAGTGTTGGTTGGGGTTAATCCAACACCTGGCCGGCGGTGGGTAGCGCCGGTGAGGGGGTGAGAAGGCGTTTCGACAGCTCGTACACTGCCACGGCAGCCGGAGGGGGGGCCTTTGTCTGGGATTGAGGTGGCCAACCTGTCGTTCTGACTCTGCCACCCAGTATACGCGTCCTTGCGTATCCTTTTTTCGACAAAAACTATCCTTTTTGACGCATTCCGTCCAAGAAACGCAAACAAGCGCCACTGCAAATATACAGCGACAAGAGTGTCGCCGCTTTGGTACTTGGTACGGCTGAGAATGGCATGAGCATGCCCTTTGCATTGCTTTTTGAGCGGAAAAGGCGTATCTTTTTTTCGGGGTGTGATCGCCGTGTGGCCTAATATCTTGTCCACTCGCTGGCATCAATTTTTCGCGGGAGAATCTTGTCGATGAAACGAGAACTTGCCGCTGATCGAGCGCAGACAGGGCGCCGCCAGCGGCGCGTGGCCGTGGTGATGAACATGGATTGGCCGGTCAAACACCATTACATGGTCCTGGCCGGGATCCAACGCTATCAGCGGGAATGCGGGCGGTGGGAGTGCACGATCGACCCTTATGTCGAATTGTCGCTTGCCGGCCGCCGCGAGGACTTTCCCCATGGCATTGTCGGCCGTCTGACGCCCCGTGCGGCCGAGTCAGCCTGCAAGGCCGGTGTGCCGCTGGTCAACACCTGGTTGAACTCGCCCGTCGAAGGCGTACCCACCGTGACCCATGACCCGGAGGAATCGGGTCGGATCGTCGCCCGGCACCTCCTGGAGCGCGGGTTCCGCTCGTTCGGCCATCTGGGTTTCGCCAACGATCGGAACGTGGAGTTGCAACTGGCCGGTTTTCGCGGGGTACTGGAAGGGCGGTCCCATACCTGCTCCCAGTGCCTGGTGTCGCCCCGCTACGAGGAAACCATCGAAGAATGGCAAGCGTTCCAGGAGCAGATGCGGCAATGGGTAGAATGTTGGACGCCGCCGATCGGCGTACTGTCGATCGGCGACGTGCTGTGCCGCTATTTGACTGACATCTGCCAGCGGCGGAGTCTCCGCCTGCCGGGCGATGTCTCGCTGGTTGGCTCGCACAACGAACTGGTCATCAGCGCTTACGCCCGGCCGACGTTGTCGAGCATCGATTTCGGCTTCGAGGAAGTCGGTTATCGGGCGGCAAAGCTTCTGGACGAGTTGATTGACGGTGCGCCGCCTCCGACGGCGCCGATTCGCGTTCCGCCGGCGGGGCTAGTGGTTCGGCAGTCGAGCGAGGCTTTTTGCGTCGACGATCCCGTAGTGGCGGCGGCTTTGCAGTTCATCAGCATGCGTCTGCATCAACCGATCGACATCGAGGAAGTAGCGGCCCACGTATTCGCAGGGCGCCAGACCCTTCTCCGTCTCTTCCGCAAGGCGCTGGGACAAACCGTGCACGAGGCGATCACCCACATGCGGTTGGAGCGGGTGAAGGAGCGGCTGATGCAGCCCGGGGCCGTGCTCAAGACGGTGGCCAAGGAATGCGGCTTCCGCGATGCGACGCACCTGTACAAGGTTTTCGAGCACGTGGAAGGCGTCTCGCCCAGCGAGTACCGCCGCTCGAGGGAAACGGCCAAGGAGTAGCTCGCTTAGCCCGCCACCAGCACGCTCAGGTGAACCGTTCGACGTCGCCGGTCTCGGCCTGGCCCTGATCAACCTGCTCCTCCAGGGCGTCGAAGACATAGCCCGACATCAGGCGGTCCCAGACCTTCTGGCAGGTTTGGGCCTTGTCGAACACAGGACACCAGCAGTCATTTTGAGGTTCGCACGGAGCCAAACTGCCGATTAGCGTGGCGGGAGCCACTTGTTCTTCGGCTTGGGCTTCGGCGCGTGCGTCAGAAGCGATTCGGCAAGGGCAATGCAGTCGTCCAACTCACCATCGTACTGCTCCGCCACAAAGTCCCGTGCCAGATCCATACGGCTGCCTTGAGGGAGGCAACCGTAAGTGTCCTTCCAGATAGCGGTGAATTCGTCGTTGGGAAGTTGCTGCAACATGGACTCCAGTTTTTCCCGCTTAAGCATGGGATTGTCCTTCGGGGCCCCTTGGGAAGAGCCCGGAAAAAATGCAACTGCGGGAACTAGATCGGCTTGACGTTCTCGGCGCACGGGCCCTTTGGACTCTGGCCCACGGTGTACGACACCTTCTGGCCTTCGTGCAGGACGTCGAAGCTGACGCCTTGCAGGGCCGATGCGTGGAAGAACAGGTCTTTGTCGGTCTCCGTCTTGATGAACCCAAAATTCTTGTTTGTCAACTTCTTGATGCTGCCTTCAGCCATGTTTGCGTTTCCCGTAGTGATGGTTTCGACGCCCGGCTTGCGATGGCCGATTGCTCGTTCACTAAGTATATCCAGTCAGGGTGCCGTCACGCAAGGGGGGGGCCGCCGGTTCAGCCTCGATCACTTCCGCGATGCCAGGTAGCTCGAAAGCACGACATCCAGCGATTGGTCGGTCCGCACGAGCACGTAGTCGATGCGCTGCTGCCGGCACCCCTGCCGCAGCCGGTGCAGGAACCTCTGCAACTCGTCAAGGTAGGCGCTCCGCAAGGCGCGGGGCTCGGCGAGCAATTCCGGGAGCCCCTCCAAGCCGCGGAAAAGCGTCATCTGCTCGAAGGGAAAATCGACCTCGGCCGGGTCGAGCACGTGCATCAGCACCACCTCGTGGCGGCGATGCCGAAAGTGCTTCAAGCCGGACAGGATGGCATCCACATCGTCCAACAGATCGCTGAAGACAATCACGATTCCCCGCTTGCGGAACCGTTCGGCCAGGTCGTGCAGGATCGGCCCGGTGGCCGTCTTCCGCTCGCCCGCCGCCTGCTCCATCACGTGCAGCATCTCCTTGAGGTGCGAGGGATTGCCGCTGGGCCGGACCAGGGCGCGGATCTCGCGGTCGAAGGTCACCAGGCCCACGCTGTCCTGCTGCTGCAAGATGAGGTAGGCCAGCGAGGCGGCCTGCGCACTTGGCGTATTCCAGCTTCGACATTGGCGCCGCCGCACTCTGGTACGTCATGCTCTCGCTGGTGTCCAGAAGCAGGTTGCAGACGAGGTTCGTCTCCTCCTCGAACTGCTTGAGGCAGTACTTGTCGCTGCGGGCGAGCACCTTCCAATCGAGATACCGCAGGTCGTCGCCGGGCGTGTACTCGCGGTGCTCGGCGAACTCAATCGAGAACCCGTGGAACGGGCTGCGGTGCACGCCCGCCACGTAACCTTCGACCACCAGCCGCGCCCGCAAGGCAAGCCCCTGCAGGCGGACGAGGATGGCGGGATCGAGGTACTGGGAGGCGGTTGGCATGGCTAGCGGGGAAGAGATTGGAAATTAATTGGCAATTTTCAATTCCTTCTTGAACACGTCCTCCGCCTTGCCATCGCCGCTGACGGTCGTGGTGGCGATCAGCCGCCGCACGATCTCGTCGGCCTTGATGCCTTCGGCCTCGGCATTGAAGTTGGTGAGGATGCGATGCCGCAGCACGGGGCAGGCCACCGCCTGCACGTCCTCGCAGCCGGCATGGCAGCGGCCCTGCAGCACGGCACGGGCCTTGGCCCCGAGGATCAGGTACTGGCTGGCCCGCGGTCCGGCGCCCCATTGCACATAGGAGCGGACGAAGTCGGGGACGTCCGACGACGGGCCGCCCGGCCTTCCCTCGCTCTGCGGGGAGCCCAGCCCGGAGTTTCCGGCGCGGGTCGCGTGCGGCGGACAAGATCCAGGGCGTAGCGAATGACGTGGTCGGCGACCGGCACGCGGCGAACGATCTTCTGCAGGGCGAGGATCTGCTCGCCGTTGAGCGTGGGCGCGACCTGCGTCTCGATATCCGCTGTCGTCTGCCGCACGATGCGAAACTCTTCTTCCTCGCTGGGATAATCGACGAGAATGTGGAACATGAAACGGTCCAACTGGGCCTCGGGCAGCGGATATGTGCCTTCGTGTTCGATGGGGTTCTGCGTGGCCAGCACGAAGAATGGCTCGGCCAGCCGATGTCGCTTGCCCCCGGCTGTAATCTGGTACTCTTGCATCGCTTCCAAAAGGGCCGATTGCGTTTTCGGCGGCGTGCGATTGATTTCGTCGGCCAGGATCACGTTGCCGAAGATCGGCCCCTCAAGGAACTTGAATCCTCGATTGCCCGAAAGCTTGTCCTCCTGGATCACTTCCGTGCCAGTGATGTCGGCCGGCATGAGGTCGGGCGTGAACTGGATGCGGCTGAACTTCAAGGCCAGGGATTCGGAGAGCGTGCGAATCATCAGCGTCTTGGCCAGACCAGGCACACCCACCAGCAAACAGTGTCCGCGGGCGAACATGGCGATGAGAAGCTCCTCGATCACCTGCCGCTGGCCGACGATCACCCGGGCTAACTGCTCGGTGATGAGTCGATAGGCTTCGTTGAGTCTCTGAACAGCTGCTAGATCATTGTCCTGGAGCATACGGGGGCTCGTTGGTCAGGGAAGAAATCGATGCCGGGGCGGAATCCGGATTTGTTGAGTTATTTCCGAGGGTTCTTTCTTCGTTCCCGGGTTGGTCCTCAGCAGGACCAACTCGCCGCTGGTGGCAATCAGCAAGTGGCCGTCGGACACCAGCAGATTGCCGCCGCGAAGCCCGAGTGGCGCCAGGTCGATCTCTCGGCGCAGGGCCGCGGTTTGCTGATGAAAGACGTAGATCTTGTCGCGCGTGGGCCAGAGGACGCAATCTCCAGCGAGGACGCCGCGGCCATAGCCCGGCTTGTCGTCGCCCTCGGGCCAGACATGGGCGATATTGCCCGCCCGGGGACCGGCCAGCTCGATCCAATAGAGCTTTCGGCCGCTGGCGATGAGGCGATCGCCGGCGACGCCCAGCAGGTGGACCACATCGTCCAGCGGGTCTTGCATGGGGGCTTCGCTCGGCCGGTCGCCGACCACGACCGTGGGCGCGTGGCGCCCGACATCGTGCCCACGGCCAGGCCAAAGAATCTGGCCCGTTGCCGCATCCAGGGCGTAGATTCGCGGGCTGTCGGCGGGGGCCACGTAGAGCTGGCCGCGATCGAACACACAAGGGTTCAAGTCCCGCTGCCAGTGGGCGTCGAGACGGGCGAGGTTGCCGCTGCGGGCCCGCGGATAAAGGCTGATCCAGTTAATATGACCGTCGTCCATGGCCAACGAGGTCACGGCACCGAGGTTCGAATTGACGTAGATTGTGCCGCCCGCGAGCGTCAGCAAGGTGTGGGTGCATTCGGCCAACATGCCGCGGGCAGGCGTTTCAGCCGCGCAAACGAAGCGTCGCCACCGCATGCGACCGGCAGTCGTGTCGAAGCAGGCCACATAGGCTTGGGGACGAATGTCGTTGTGGCGCATGGCGACGAACAGCCGCGCGCCAGACACGACCGGCGCGCCGTCGAATGCCCAACCCTCTTCTGCGGCAGCGCGCCATAGCAGTTTACCCTCGGCGCGAAGGTCGAGACAGACCAGGCTGCTCGCCACCGACGAGACGCCCGCTTGCTGTGGCGTGCTGGTGATCGGCGGCCCCATGCGGGCGTAAAGGCGTCCGTCGGCGACGGTCAAGGTGAATCGCGGCGTCCCCAACGTTTCGCCCGATCCCAACATGGGCAGCGCAGCGTCGGCGGGCTCGCGGTAGATCAACGGTCCACTATCGCTCCAGGCCGGCTTGCCCGTATCGGCGCGGAAGCCGAAGACATTGAACTGATCGGCGACGAACACGCGCCCCTGATAGATCACGGGATGAAACGAAAGCGGTTCGAACGGATTTTCTGCGACGGCGGCGCCTGGCGACTCCGAGGGAGCGGGCGGTGGATTCGCCGGCTGCCTGAATACCTCTCGCCACTGGACCCCGGCAACGTCGATTAACGCCGGCGCGATGGTGCTGCGGCCTGGCGATCCGGCAAAGGTTGGCCAGTCCGGCTGGGGCTTGGCCTTGGGCCACAAGCCGCTCTGGTTCAGCAACTCCGCCAGGGCTGTGACGTAGCGGACTTCGTGTCCGCCCAACCGCCCTCGGGCATCGCCGTGCAAGCGAACCATGGCGGAGAGCTCTTCCCTTGCCCGCTGCGTCGAGCCTTCCAGAATCGAGACCAACACGAGCCGCGCCCGCACGGCGGCCGCATCGATCGTCGAATCGGGATAGCCGGGCCAGGTATTGACCTCACCCGGCGGGACGGTGACGGGCAGTACACGTTGCCAGCACCACCGCGCGGCGGCATAGTCGCCCTCTTCGAGCCGAATCTCGCCCAACGCCATTAGGGCCTTGTCGCCCCAGGAGCTGGCAAAGGCCTGATGCACGACGTTTTCCAACAGTCTTGCGTCGCGGCGGGCGATGCCTTCCTGGTACCATCTCTCTGCCAGCGGATCGACGCGGCGGCGATAAAGGCTCAATGCTTCCGGGGGCAGCGCGGCAATCCGCATCTGGCAGGCATCGCCCAGACTGACGTAACGCCACGGCGTGATTTCCAGCAATTTGCCTTCGGCGCCGGCCATTACCTGCCGCAAGGTTTCGACTGCCTCGTCCCATTGCTGCGCGGCCAGGCACTGCCGAGCCCGTTCCAGGTTGGCCGTGGCGGCGGCGTCGGCGCGGTCGAACTGCACGGTCTCAGAAAGCTCGAATTGACTGCTTGTACCCCCGCTGCGAATCTGCGCTCGGCGCGAGAAGAAAGAATTCCGCCCAGCAGGATCAGGCACAAAGCGATTCGCGGTGCAAGCATTGCCATTCCCTAAGTATAAGTGACTCGGCCGGCGGGGAAAAGCGGCAAAGACGGGGGAAGGGAGACACGGCGAGGGGAGACGCGGAGATTTTCTCTCTTTCCTCCCCTCTCTCCGCGTTCCCATCCTCCCCTTCCCCGCGGCCACGCGCTTGGCTAGAATCGCCCAGATGAACGTTCTTATTGTCGGCAACGGAGGTCGGGAGCATGCCCTGGCCTGGAAGATCTCGCAAAGCTCACGCGCGGACCGCGTTTTCGTTGCCCCGGGCAATGCCGGCACGAACGTCGAGGGCGAGAACGTGGCGATCGCAAGCGACGACTTTCCGGCCCTAATCCGCTTCGCCCGTGAAAATAGCGTGGGATTGACGGTCGTCGGCCCGGAGGCTCCCTTAGCGGCAGGGATCGTGGATGCCTTCCAAGTGGAAGGACTGCGGATCTTTGGCCCCGGCAAGGACGCGGCGGCACTCGAAGCCAGCAAAGTTTTCTGCAAGGATCTGCTTCGCAAAGCCGACATTCCCACAGCCGAGTACCAGGTCTTTCGAGATCCGGCGGAAGCGATCCGCTTTCTCACGGAGCGCGAGGACTGCCGCATCGTCGTCAAGGCCGATGGCCTGGCGGCCGGCAAGGGCGTAGTGGTTTGCTCGCATCGCGACGAGGCGATTCGGGCCGTGGAACAGCTTGCCGTGGAGAAGGTCTTCGGCGACGCCGGCAATCAACTGGTGATTGAAGAGCGGTTGGACGGCGACGAGGCCAGCGTGCTGGCGATCACCGACGGAAGCACGATCGTCACCTTGCAGCCGGCCCAGGACCACAAAGCGGCCTACGACGGCGACGTCGGCCCCAACACGGGCGGCATGGGGGCCTATTGCCCGGCCCCCATCGTCAACGATGAACGGCTCGCCTGGATCGAAGAGCACGTCCTTGTGCCCACGATCCACGCGATGAACCGCCAACGGCGTCCCTTCCGCGGCGTGCTGTATGCCGGGTTGATGATGACCTACCAGGGGCCGAAGGTGCTGGAGTTCAACTGCCGATTCGGCGATCCGGAGTGCCAGCCACTGCTGATGCGGCTGAAGACTGATCTGCTGGACGTACTCGAAGCTGCGGTGGACGGCAAGCTCCACGAGTTGCCGCCGCTGGAATGGGATCCGCGGCCGGCGGTCTGCGTGGTCATGGCCGCCAAAGGCTACCCCGAACGCTACGCCAAGGGTCATCCCATCCGCGGTCTCGGCGAGGCCGACGCCCTACCCGACGTCAAGGTTTTTCATGCGGGCACGTCGGTGGACGCCATGGGGCAGGTGCTGACGGCCGGTGGACGTGTGCTGGGGGTGACGGCCTTGGGAGACACGATACCCGGGGCCAAGCTCAACGCCTATCGCGCCGTAAAGCAGATCCGCTGGGACGGGGCCTGGTGCCGGAAGGATATATCGGATAAGGCGCGGGGGCGGTGAAAGTGGACCGTGAGATCTGAGCCCGGAGGCAGCAGGGTGGGACCAGACTCGGGGTGCCCGCTAGCGGGTCGGCAGCCACAGGCCCACCGCAATCGGCCCGAAGGCGCCTCATGGTGGGCCTGCGTCTGCTACGCAGTCTGCTGCCAGCCTACAGCGCCACCATCTGCCGAATTTTTTCCTTGTTGACCAGCCCCACGTTGCGATCCTTTTCTTGCCCGCCGCGGATCACCAGCAGGGTCGGCATGGCCGACACCCCGTAGCGGCGAGTCAAAGCGGCGTTATCGTCAACGTTGACTTTCACCACTCGCACTTCTGGATGCTCGTGCGAGAACTCTTCCAGCAACGGACCAAGCTGCTTGCAGGGACCGCACCACTCGGCGTAAAAATCAACGAGCACGGTCTTGTCGCACTTCAAGACCCGATCGTCGAATGTGGCGGTGGTAACGTGCTCCAGCGACGAATCTTGCGCATGCGACGAAGGAAGAATCCAAGTACTGGAGCCGCCGCATCCGGCCGACAGTGCGGTGGCCATCAACGAAACCGCCCACAACAGTTTTCGACTCGATCCCACCATGGCATTCATCGCTCGCGGTTTTCCTTGATTTAAGTAATATCATCCTCGTCCGAGCCGATTGCGTCAAGACGAACTGGGCCGGAACGCACGGGCAGGAGTCATCTCAGCAGTTCCACCACGCCGATCGCCAGCAGCCCGAGGCTGATGACCGCATTGGTGTGAAAAAAAGCCTGATTTACCCGACTTAAATCGTCGGGCCGCACCAGCCAATGCTCGAAAACCAGCAGCAGCCCGATGGCGGCCACGCCCGACAGGTAAACGGCGCCAAAAAGCGGCGGGTAGGTCCAGGGGAGAATGGCCAGGAAGACCCACATTCCGCAATGGCAAGCGGCCGCCATGCAGAGGGCGGTGGGGACGCCGAGCCGGGCGGGGACGCTGTGCAGGTCGGCCGCGACGTCGAAGGCGTAGTCCTGGCAGGCGTAGATGATGTCGAAGCCGGTCACCCATAAAGCCACGGCCGTACTGAGCACCACCGGCGGCCAGGCGATTTCCGCCCGTAACACCACCCACGCCGCCGAGGGCGCCAGGGCCAGGGCGATCCCCAGCCAGACGTGGGCCAACAGGGTGAATCGCTTCGCATAGCTGTAGCCGAAGAGGAACAGCAGCACTGGCAGCGACGCGGCCAGCGGTATCCAATTGGGCAAGAAGAGCAGCGTTCCCGCCACGAACCCTAGCGAGCAAAGCACGGTAAAAACGGCGACGCTGCGGACGCCGAGCACCCCGGCAGGCAGGTGCCGCATGCGGGTCCGCGGGTTCAAGGCGTCGAGATGCCTATCGGCCAGACGATTGAAGGCCATCGCCGCGCTGCGGGCAGCGACCATGCACACCAGGATGCCCACGAGGTCGAGCCAGCGGAAGGGGATCGGCGGCGCGCTCTGCGCGTTCAGCGCCAAGGCCATCGCCGCCGCCAAAAGCGCAAACGGCAGCGCGAAGAGCGTGTGGCTGAAGCGGATCATCTCCAGGATGTGGCGAGCCTTGGAAAGCATGAGGTTTGAAACTCAAAACTTTCGGTTCCGGGAAGCCGGCGTGAGGGTTTTTCTGAATCCGCTGAACCGCATTTTCGACCGCGATCTGGAACTCCGCGCCCGATCCACGTTTGCAATCTTCATACCAACCGCGAGCCTCGTCAAGCTCAACAACAGCCACGTTTGCAGTCGCCAGCGCCAAATGCGTTTTTACTTCATTCCCCTATTCCGCCTCTCCCCAGCGGTGGATCAGCGAATTGCGGATGCCGAGTTGGTCCAGGATCCGCGAGACCACGAAGTCGATGAGATCGCTGATCGTCTTCACGCCGTGGTAAAAGCCCGGCATGGCGGGCAGGATCACGGCGCCGTACTCCGCCGCCCGCCGCATGTTGTCCAGAACGGTCAGCGAGAGCGGCGTTTCCCGCGGCACGAGGATCAGCTTGCGGCGCTCCTTGTAGTGCACCTCGGCCGTGCGGTGGATCAGGTTGGCGCTGGTCCCGTGCACGATGGCGCTTAACGTGCCGCTGGAACAAGGGCAGATCACCATGCCGTCGGTGAGGAACGAACCGCTGGCGATGGCCCCCATGTAGTCGCGATAATGGTAGTAGATCAGCCGCCCTTCCTCGCCCGAGCCGACGGCCAAGACGTTGCTTTCGTCACTCGTTACGCCCGACAGCGCCCGCAGATCGCGCAGCTTGCGATCGTTCGGCTTCGAGCCGATGTCCAGCCGCAGCATCGAGGGCGAGAATTCATCCAGGTTCACCGAGAGGTCGAGCTCCTGCTTCAAGACCGTCTGCGCGGCCGGGCTGATGACCAGGTGAATGTCGCAACCGACGGCGTGGAGGACTTCCAGGAGCCGCATGGAATAGACGACGCCGCTGGCCCCCGTCACGGCGACTACGATATTCCGCTTCATGTTGAACGTCCTCCCACGAACCCAGCGCCGGCACGGGCGCCCTCTCACTTCCATCCCACGTACAGTGTGGCAATCCCCAGGGTAAAGCGATAATAATTAACCCGTGCCAGCCCGGCCGCCCGCATCCTAGCGGCGAGATCTTCGCCTTGGGGAAACTGGCTGACACTGGCCGGAAGATAATTATAAGCCGACTGATGATTGTGTGCCAATGCCTGCCCGATTCGCGGCAGCACGTGGTGGAAATACCAACGGTAAATAGGGGCCAGCGGCCAAAGCGTTGGCATGGAAAACTCAAGCACGGCCACCCGCCCGCCGGGCCGGCAGACGCGGACCATCTCCCGCAGACCCCGGTCCGTATCGCTCACGTTGCGCAGTCCGAAGGCAACGCAGACGATCTGGAACATTTCGTCGGGGAAGGGCAACTGTTGGGTGTCCGCCTCGCGCCAACTGATGGACTCCGCGGCTCCCGCGCGGCGGCTTTTCTGCTCGGCCACCGCCAGCATAGGCGAGCAGAAATCGGCGCCGACGATGCGTGCCCTGCCGCCGCTGGCCTTCCAATAGGCCAGTGCCAAGTCGCCGGTGCCCGTGCAGACGTCGAGGATCGGTCCGCCGTCGACCTCGGGCGGCACGAGGCGGACGGTCTTCCGCCGCCAGGCCAGATCGATGCCCAAAGAAAGCAAATGATTCAGCAGATCATATCGCCCGGCGATCTCGCCGAACATCTGTCGCACCCGGGCCGAAGATTTATCGACGTTGGTCGCCGGTATTTCCGGATCGCCGTTCATGAATCCTGCTCCGGTCCAAGGCCGTATTGGGTCCAGCGGTCGCTGACCAGCTTTTCGACCTCGCCGTTGCTCACGGCGCTGCGTGGTTTCGACCCGCGGCATTCTGCGCCGAGTTTTCGCGTGGCATCAATCGCCATTCGGCGACCGATTTCATCGTTGTGCGAAGTCGGGTCGAGTGGATTCGGCGGGGCGGTCTGTAGCAAAACATCGGCAGCGAGGTGCGTCTCGTGGGCTATCGCAGCCCAAACCGTTTCGGCGTCGCGGACGTTAACGTCCGTATCGACGACGACCAGCAACCGTGCGGAAACGAAGGGTCGCGTGGCCCAGGCCGCCGTGGCCACGTGGTGGGCCTGGCCGGCGTAGGTCTTGCGAATGGCGAGCACCGCCAGATGCCGAGCGCCACCCGAGAGCGGCAGATCGAAATCGGTCAACTCGGGAATGCTCATCTTCACCAACGGCAGGAAGATATGCGCCATCGCGCGATCGCGGACTGCCGCCTCATTGCCGAAAACCGCAAGCGACGTGTCTCGCTGCCCGGAAATCGTTGCGGCGAAGATGCGGTTGGCGCGGTGCGTCACGGCCAGGACCGTAATCTCCTGGCCCTGTTGTTCCTGGGCGCGGTCCGCGGTTGGATCATCGCCGTATCAATAATGCCCTCGATCACGATATCCGACTCGGCCGGCACGAACAGATCGATGCTCCGGCAGGGAACCGCATCCAGCGGCTTCTCGCGGAGCAAGCCGGCCAATGCCAGCGGATCGACGGCCGCGGGCACGGGCGCAGCAGTTGCTAATTGCACCGACGGGTCGCCCCCAAGACAAACGGCCACGGGCATGCGAGCCTGTCGGAGGGCATATTCGCTCAACAGAGAACTCGCTGGCCCCGGTTCGGACCAGACGGCAAGCAGCCGATCGCGGCCGACGATCCGGATCTCGCCGCGCAAAGATAACCGGGCGTGCGAATCGGGCTCGGCAGATAAGATCGTAGCGGAAGCGATTGCTGGAGTCGTCGCTTCTCCGGCGGTCAGCGGGCAAGGGAGTTCCGCAAGGTCGATATCGTTGCCCAGGCGGACGATCTGCTGGCAGGCGCCAGACTTTACCCGATTGGCCGCCATACCTGCCAGGGCCCCGCCACGGCCGCCCAGGCGTAGTCGTTCCAGCCATCCTTCGCCGCTGCCATGCAGCAAGCCGTCGATCCGTTCGATCGCCCGGTCGATCGTCTCGTCGCCCAAGGCCCGGCAGACTCGCGACTCGCTGCCGAAGAGGTTGGTGAGCAGCGGCATGCTATGTCCCTTGACGCTGCGGAAGAGCAACGCGGGGCCGGCTTGGCGGAAGACGCGGCGGGTGATTTCCGCCGCTTCCACGCACAAATCGACGTCGGCATCGACCGGGGCCAACTCCCCGGCTCGCCCCAGTTCTTCCAGAAAATCGGCCAACGTGCGATGCGGCATGGAAATTATTATATCATCGGATCCATGGAGTAGAGTTGAGTATTGTTGCCGGCGCCGATTGCCCATCCCTTACGGGGAGGATCTTTGAGATTTGATTTCTGAAATATCTGAAATCTGAGATTCAGAATTCGAAATCTACGTCTTCCATTATGCCCGGATTGCTGAACGTTTATTTCCTGCCAAAATTGGTCGAACCTGAGGAACTACTGGGCGGTACCGCCGTAGTGATCGACGTGCTCCGCTCGACGACCACGATCGTACATGCCCTGGCTGCCGGGGCTCGAGAAGTGATCCCCTGCTTGGAAGTGGACGACGCTCGCAAGATTGTTCAGAGTTTCCCCGCCGACCAGGTCGTGCTCGGGGGAGAGCGGGGCGGATTGGCGGTGCAAGGATTCGATTTGGGCAATTCTCCTGAAGGCTACACGGCCGACCGGCTGCAAGACAAAACGCTCGTCATCACCACGACCAATGGCACTCGGGCGATGGCCCACGCCCACCTTGCTTCACAGATACTGCTGGGGGCCTTCGTCAACGTGACGGCTTTGTGCGAACGACTCGTCGGACGCCAGGTGATCCATATTATCTGCTCGGGCACCGACGGGCGACTGAGCGACGACGACAGTCTGTTGGCTGGCCTGGTGGTCGATCGCCTGCAGCGCGGCGACGGCCTGGGGTACCTGCTTAATGCCCAGGCAATAACCGCCCAGGAGACCTGGCTAAATAGATTCCCCTTGCCGATGGCCCTAGGCGCAGAAATCCTCGAGCCGGAGCGGCTGGCCGAGGCCCTCTACAATACGCTCGGCGGCCGCAATCTAGCCGCGTTGGGTCTCGGCGACGATATTCTGGCCGCCGCGCAGATCGATCGCTTCACCATCGTGCCGGAATTAGATCCGGTGGCATTTCGGATCCGCGGGCGGTGAGCACCGTAGCGATGGTCCTTAGATACGGCACACGGAGGGTGCCGCATACATTTTCCGTGCGCTCCATCCTACGCCTCCGGCGTCTCCATCCCAAGCTGGCGCATCTTGCGATACAGATTCGATCGATGCAGCCCAAGCCGTTCGGCTGCTCGGCTCATATTGCCCGCCTGCTGCTCGATCGTGCGGCGGATGTAGTCGGTCTGGAAGCGGGCTGTGGCGTCGGACAAGTCGCGACCCAAGTCCTCGAGGGCGGCCGCCTGCGGGCGGGGGGAAAGAATGAATGCCAGGTCCTCAGCCTCCACGCGATCGCCACTGGCGAGATACGCCAGCCGCTCCATCAAGTTCCGCAATTCGCGAACATTGCCCGGCCAGGGATGCTCGGTCAACCGCTGGCGGGCGGCAGCGGAGATTTCGGGCCGCTTCCGCCGTGCCCGGCGGCAGAAGTCGCCCAGGAAATGCTCGGCCAGCAGGAGGATGTCGCCACCGCGCTGCCGCAAGGGCGGCAGATCGAGCGTCACCACGTTCAGGCGGAAGTACAAGTCTTCGCGAAACCGCTTCTGGGGAACCATCTCCGCCAGCTTCTGGTTCGTGGCGGCCAGGACGCGGGCGTCGGTGGCAATCGTCGCCGTGCCGCCCACCCGCACCAGTACCTTCTCTTCCAGCACCCGCAACAGCTTGGCCTGGCAGTTGAGGCTCAAGTCGCCGATTTCGTCGAGGAAGAGCGTGCCGCCAGAGGCCAGTTCGAACTTGCCCGGCCGCGATTCGCGGGCGTCGGTAAAGGCCCCCTTCTCGTGTCCGAAAGATCTCGCTTTCCGCCAGGGTGTCGGGGATGGCGGCGCAGTTCAGGGCCACCAGCGGCTGACCTCGACGACCACTGAGATAATGGATCGACTGGGCCACGACCTCCTTGCCCGTCCCGTTCTCGCCGCAAATCAGCACGGCCAAATCGGTCTCAGCGACGCGGCGGATGATCGAGCGCAGCGACTCGATCGCCGGGCACTGGCCGATCAGTTGCACACCCTGGGCAGCCTGGTCGGCGATCTGGCGGTTGGCCGCCAGAAGCCGCTGACGGTCCTGGACGTTCTCCAAGGCCACGGCAGCGTGGGCGGCCAACTCCGTAAGGGCATTCTGGTCGTCTTCCGTGAACGTGCCCGAGAGCTTGTTGATGACCTCGAAGGCCCCCAACCGCTCGCCCGACCGTGTTTGCAGTGGAACGCACAAGAGCGTGCGAGTGCGATAATGAAGCTGGGTATCGACCTCGCGATCGACGGCATCTGGTTCGACGGCGCAATCAACCCGCGCCGGTTGACCGGATTGCACGACGCGGCCGACGACGCCGCGGTCGTCGGGCAGGCGGAGCTCATTGTCCTTAACCCCCAAGGCCGGCCGGCCAATAAGACAGCGGCCCGTGCGGTCCCAGAGAAAGATACTCGCCCGATCGGCCTTCAGCAAGTGGGTAGCCGCCTCGGCCATATGCAGCAGGAGCGGTTCGATCTCGCGCGGTCTGATTCCACTGGCTGGCAATCTCCAAGACGGTCTCCAGCCGACGGACCCGCTGCACCTGGCGGTCGCGGAGGCGCACCGACGCGAGCGAATCGCGGACGATGGGGGCAATCAGAGCCAGCCTTGTCAGTGCGTCGGACGGCGAGGCGGCCGCCCAACACAGCAGCAGGGCCTCCGCGGCGCCTCCGCGCGGGGCCAGTGGGGCGGCAACCCAGTTCCCGCGGGCTTGCGGGGTCTCGCGATCGAGAGCGTCCGCCAGTAGCTCAACGGGCGGGGAACGACTGGCTCCGGACTCAGCAACGACGTTCCATCGTCCGCCGTCGGCGGCGGCCAGTGCGGCGTATGCCGCGGCCATTTCCGCGGCAATTGCCGGAAGGGCCGCGGCGAGCCAAGCATTCGGCTCCTCCGCCCGATTGGCCGCGGCAAGCAACTCCAGGGAAAGATTCATCCAATGGTCTAGCCGTGATCGGGAATGGCGAATGGGGGAAGGATGCTCTTGGTGCGCGGCGGGCGGACCAACCCCAATCCCAAATCGTTCTGCCGCGGCTCGTCGCCACCGGATTCATCGACGATGATCGCCTTGGCGGGCCGTCCCGAACTGCGATTGTCGCTCAGCACGCGCCCGTCACCCATGCGAACTACCCGGTCGGCCCGCAGTCCAAGGTCCTCTGAGTGCGTAATCAGCACGATGGTCATTCCTCGTTCCCGATGCAACTTGGCGAACAGATCGAATACCGTGTCGGCCGACCGGGAATCGAGATTGCCGGTCGGCTCGTCAGCCAGCAGCAAGAGCGGATCATTGGCAAGGGCCCGGGCGATGGCCACACGCTGCCGCTCGCCCACCGAAAGCTGCAGCGGCTGGTGGTTGACGCGGTGACCCAGGTTCACCAGTTCCAGCAGTTCGGCCGCCTTCTTCGGGCGTTGGGCCAACGGCAGGGTACCTTCGAACATCGGAACCTGTACGTTCTCCAACGCCGAGAGCACCGGCAGCAGGTAGAACGACTGAAAGACAAATCCGATTTTCTGGGCGCGAAGTCCATCGAGGTCGTGGACCTGCGAAACGGGCTGACCGTCGAGAAAGACCTCGCCCGAAGTGGGCCGATCGAGCATGCCAAGCATGTTCAACAGCGTCGATTTGCCGCTGCCGCTGTGGCCCATGATCGACACGTATTCGCCGGCGTAAATCTCCACGTTGACATCGACGAGTGCCTTGACCTGGCCGTCGGTGTACAGCTTGGTGAGATTCTGGGCCCGAAGTATAGGTGTTTCCTGCGAGGCACGGTTGAAATGGTGGCCGTTGTTACTCATGGCGAAGGGCCTCCGTGGGCAGCAGACGTGAACCTCGATAAGCGGGATAGGCGGCGCCGATCAACCCCACAATTATGGCGATGGCAAAGCCCTCAACGACGATATCGGCGCTAATGGCCTGTTGAACAACGCCGCTGACCGTCGGCACGTAACCTGCGAGCTTAATGAGTCCCAGCCCACAAACTGTGCCCACGATTCCCCCGCCAATGCTCAAGAGAATCGATTCCATGAGGATCATCCGCAAGACGCGCGACGGTCGCCAACCGATCGCGCGGAGAATCCCGATTTCGCGAGTCCGCTCGAAGACCGCCATGAACATCGTGTTCAAGACCAAGATGCCACTGATGAAAAGCGTGACGATCGAAACCAGCCAGGCAAACCCCGTAAGCAATCGGACCTGGCTGTTCTGCTTCACAAACTCGCCTGGCGGCTTGGCACGGAGCATGCCGTGAAGGAGGCAACGATCGGCAAGCGGGCCCTCGATTTCGGCGCGAACGGCGTCGATAGCCGCCTCGCTCGTGTCCTTGACCTTTACCGTGCATCCGGTCATCTTATCATGCTTGCCAAGAACGTCTTGGGCATCGTCCAAGAGCATCACGATCATTCCATTTTCCAGATCTTCGGCACTATCAAATATGCCTACAATGTGAAACTTCTTGTCGGAAAGGGTGAGTGTCTGCCCGACTTTCAACGACTTCACCGAGGCCAAAGTCGTGCCAACAATAACCTCCTTGCTGCCGGGATCCCGATCCGACAGACCCTTGCCGTCGATGATCTTCAACTCGCGGAACATGTAGTTGCCCGCCGGCCACCCCTGGACGCCTACCGGTTCCTGGCCGAAATCTTCGACCGCCTGGAAATCGACTAGCCCGGCACAGGTCGCCGCCACGTTGTCAAGCTTTTCGATTTCCTTGGCCACCCTTGCGGGCACCTCGCCGCTGAGCGGGTTGACAGAGCCCTTATTGGTGACAATCAACGAAACCCCGCGATCGACGTAGAGTTTCAGCATCGACTTGCTGAGGCCATTGGCCAGTCCCACCAAGACGACCACAAAAGTCACCGCCACCGCCATGCCGGTCATGGTGAGCGTGGAGCGAATCCGCCGCCGCAGGACGTTTCGGAAGATAAAAGTGGTAAATCGCATCGATGCTGCCTGTCGTCAAAGTGGCGGCCGATTCGTCCATTGCCAGGAAAATAAGGCGTAACGCAGTACTTACTATATCGTTTTTCCGGAGGAGGGTCCAGGCGTTTAACCGCTAGGAAACGCATAAAACGACGCTGGAAACGCCAACGCCCGATCAGCCAGGCAAGCCAGGCGGCCTGTACTGAGGTCGCCTCCCATTTGTCGCAGGGCCTCAATCCGGCCCGTCAACTCTTTTGTCTGGCGGCGGGCGCACTAATGCTTGCAGGAACCGGAGGCGTGGAAATATCCAAGTTGGTGGGAAGCTTGAATTCGGTGGGAAGTTGGTATTCGGGCGGCTTTTGGGCCGCGGTCGCGGGAACTGCGGTCTTAGAGGCGTCAAACTGCGGGGCCTCAGGCGCGTTGCGGACCGAAGCCGGTGGCACCATGCGGCCATCGGCACTCATCCCCCGGTCCTGGGAACTCAGCAGCCAATAAGCGAGACCTGCCCCGCCCACGACCAAGACGGCAAAAAGCACCACCAAAAAACGAATGAGCACTTTCTTCATGATTTTTTATTCCGATATCTGCTGGACCCAAAAAATGCGGGAGAATGCGAGGCTTGGGTAAGAATGGTGTGGAGCGAGCGGAAACCCGCATGGATAATCCTACGCGGCACGCGGGCAGAGCCAAGTCACGCCCTGCTACCGCATTTTAATCATCGGATAATCGGACGACTGAACACGGCATGAATTTACGCGAAATGCACAGCTTGCCTATCACGCACAAGAGGCGCAGAGAAGCGGTTATGGCTAAGCAAGAAATAGGACCTTACGTACGTCAGACTTTCCAGTCTGACAGTCAGCCTGGAAAGGCTGACGTGCTCAAAAAAGGGACCCCACGCGCAGAATCCTTCTGCGCGTGGGGTCCTCGTTGCGCAACGAGCATGCTGCGGGCCACAAGGGGGACGCTTGCAACCCGCAATCGTGAAACACAGGTGCCTACTAAACTACTACCAACCGTTACTTGACTTGATCGAGTTGGACTGGATGCCCTTCCGTGGCGGCAATCATGGCCGCCTCCAAGACCCGTTGGGTCTGGTAGGCATCGTTGAAATCGGGGATCGGCAGGGTCGGCTCTTGGCCAGCCAGGACGCGGAGTATGTCATAAGCCTGATTGACAAAGCCGTGCTCATAACCGATGAGGTGGGCGTCGGGCCACCAGTTGGCCACGTATGGATGGTCGCCGCCGTGGGTGCACATGATCGTCGTCCAACCTTGCACCTCGCGGGGCAGCGTGGCATCGTAGTACTGAAGCTCGTTCATCCGCTCGAAGTCGAACTTGATCGAACCCTTCGTACCGTTGATTTCCAGCGTGTTGCGATTCTGGTTACCGGTGGCCTGTCGTGCAGCCTCGAAACTACCGACTGCGCCGCCAGAGAAGCGGGCGAGGAACAGCACCGTATCGTCCACCGTCACAGGGCCTTTGCCGCTCGCGCCGGCGCGGCCGGCGGCGATGCCGCCGGTCGAGACGCCACTGGGCAGCGTGCGCTCCTTGATGAACGTCTCGGCGATCGCCCCGCAAACGCAGGTGATTTCCTGGCCGGTAACAAAGCGGGCCATGTCGATGATATGGGCGTTGAGGTCACCGTGGGCGCCGGAACCGGCCAGACTTTTCTCGAAACGCCAGAGCAGGGGCACCGATTCGCCGGCCCAATCCTGCAGGTAGCAGGCCCGCACGTGGCGGAGCTCGCCCAGCCGCCCTTCCTTGGTCAGCCGATGGGCCAACCCCACGGCAGGAACGCGGCGATAGTTGAACCAGACAAAGGTCTTGACGTTGGCCTTCCGCGCGGCCTCGACCATCTCGCGGGCGTCGGCCAGCGAGCCGGCAATGGGCTTCTCGCAGGAACATGCCTTGCCGGCAGCGATGGCCGCCTTGGCGGGCGGGGCGTGCATGTAATTCGGCGTGACCACGTCTACCAAACCGATCTCCGGCAGACAGACGAGTTTCTGCCAGTCGGTGGTCCACCGCTGCCAGCCCCAATTCTCGGCGAAGGCCTGGGGATTTTCCTCCGCCTGGCCGAAGACGGTGTGCATTGCGGCCTGCATCGGCGGCTTAAAGAAGCGATTGACCTGCCCCCAGGCGTTGGAATGGGTCCGGCCCATAAAACCTTGGCCGATAAGCGCCACGTTGAGCTTTGACATTATGCTCTCCCCAGGGTGCCCAAGATGTAGTGCGTCAAATGCTACGAAGCGTTATAAAGCGCTTTGCAATTCTTTGCAAGGGGCTGGCGAAAATATTTCGCACTCGCTCGCGGCCGCAAATCACTCCACCATCCTACGCCTCTTCTTCCTTGCGTTCGACCGCGCCGGGCATCTGCACTTCAAAAACCGTGCCGGGGCCAAGTTCGCTGTCGCGAACGCGGATGCGCGCCTTGAGCCGCCGGGCAATATTGCGGACGATGTAGAGACCCAGCCCCGTGCCGGGCCGCTCGCGCTCCAGTTCCATACCCAGGCGCTCAAAGCGGCGGAATATCTGGCGGCGGAAACGGGTCGGTATGCCGCGGCCGTTGTCGCTGACGCGGACAATGGCGCGGCCGTCCGCGGTCCGCCGCAAATGGATACCCACCCGCGGCTCGCTGCCGGCGTATTTCACGGCATTGTCGATCAGGTTGCGAAAGAGAATATCCAGATCGATCCGCCATGCCCGGATCGTGCACGGCTGCAGCTCGAACTGGAAGACCTCCGGCGCGATGCGGTAGTGCAAGCCGACCGTGCTGGCACAGTCGCGGAGCAAAAGATCGAGATGGACGTCCTCGCGGTCGGCGTCTATCCGTCCTTCCTCCAGCCGGCCTGCGTCCAGCAACTGGTTGATCAAGCCGTCGAGACGGTCGAGGTCGTCGAGCATGCAGCGGTAGAAGCGGGCCCGCTCCGTCTCGTCGACCTGGCGGCGGCCGAGCGTTTGCAGGTAAAGCTTCATCGAGGCGATGGGCGATTTCAACTCGTGCGTCACGCTGTCAATGAAGTTCGATTGCCGCCGGTTGAGATTGATGGTCTTGATGGTGAGCACCAGGTAGATGATCGTTCCCGCCAGCAGCACGCCGATGAAGGTCGTGCCGATCGAAAGCAGGGCCCAGTAGACTACGCGCATACGATCGTCATTCAGAGCGCCAAAGACGGTCAGCAGGACCCAGCCGACCGTGATCACGACCAGGATCACGATCATCACGATCGCCAGGATGATCGGCAATCTCAACGAGCGGCGTGCAGGCATGTTGGAAACGTGGCGGAGCCGGTAGGTTGTGACCAGACTGCGGACTAGGCGCGCATTCCGTTCTACGAGCCCTGCGGTCCGGCGTCAATAGCCACACAACCCAACAATTGGCAGCCGCTGGAGCGCAGAATGCGGGCGGCCTCGCCCAAAATCCGGGGGCTGATCTCGCCCATGCGGACGACCAGACAGGCGGCGTCGCAAACCTCGGCAAGCGCCACCGCCTGGCGATGTTCGAGAGACGGGGCGTCAACCGCCACCAAGTCGTATTGGCCGGCCAACTCGCGAAGCTGGCGGAGAACGCCGCCCGGCTCGGCGGCGTTCCCGCCCGGCAAGAGATTCACGCCGGCATACGGCGTCGTTTGCACTGTCTTGGTCCAGTCGATCCCATCGGCGAGAACGTGGCCTGAGCGGCTGACCAAAGCGACACCCCGCCGATAATCTAGATCCGGATTGCGGGCGTTGGCATCCACTACCAGTAGATTGCCTTGCAGTTCTTCGGCCAGGTGCGGGGCTAGCCGCGCGAGCGTCGTTGTCTTGCCCTGGCCGCCGGTGGGGCTGGTGAACAGCAACACACGCGATGGTCTCAGCGGAAGACGCCGAAGAATCTGTCGGGCGGCTGCCGGGTAAGGGTCAATCGCCGCGGATTGAGGTCGCTCGCAGGCTGCACTGGCCGAAATCGGCGCCGACGGCGCGGAGTCTTCCAGCGACAGACGCGAAAGAATGTCCTCCGGAAGCGACGGCGGAACATCGATCCACTCGGTTCCCGCCGTGGCAGAGGATGCCCCGCTTGAGGCCATTGTCACGGCGACCGATGCCCGATGCCGCTTGCCACCCGCGACATGCGATGGCGGGGGGACGCCCACCTGCCGGGCGTCGATCCGCTTCAAGGCTCGCAGCAGCAGGTTCACAACTACAACCCTTGCCGCAATCTTGCGAACAGACCGCCAAACTCGCGGGCCGCCGGGACAGCCAAACGCGCAACCTTTGGCAACGGCTTGGCCGGACATGGCTCTTCGCGCTCCGCTACAGCGACTTCGCATACCCCGCGATCGCCCGTGAAGTCCTCATGTTCATCACCAACCGCGGCGATGCACGCCTGCGGTTCCGCCTTCTCGCGCAATGCGCGCGGGGCGACCGCTGCCGTGTAACGGTCGGCAATCACTTCTTCCTCGGCGAACGTCTCCTTGAACGGATGCGGCGTTTCGAACACCATTTCAACTTCCGGACCGTCGGTCACCGGCTGAAAATCGGCCCGCACGTCGGCAAGTAATTGGCGAATATGCTGGAGTTGCGGGGAACCTTCGGCGTCCTCGGCGGTCCCCACCGTGGGCGCCGCGGTGACCGCTGAATCGCAGGCCTCGGCGGCATCCGCAGCGCCAGCGTCGTCCGTGGGCGATAAATCGAAAGAGTCGTCGAGATCGCCGAACTCGATCGTGCCGTCACCGCTTGGCGCTGCCGGCGCTACCGGCGAGTTCCACGGCGACGGCAATTGCTGCAAGTCGGCCCAGGCCTCTTCCACGTGCACCGGCTCGATTTGCCGGATGCCCGCCGCATAGGCCAGCAGCAGCACGTGATCGCAGACCTGGTTGATTAGCCGCGGCACGCCGTCGGTGGCCTTATGGACCGTGTGACAGGCCTCGGCGGCGAAGATCTCCTCGCCCTTGCCGCCGCAGGCCGAAATGCGGCCCTGGATATAAGCCTGCGTCTCGTTACGTTGAAAGGCCTCCAGGTAACAGCGGGCGGAAATCCGCTGGCTGAACGATTCCATTTTCGGGCTGGCAAATCGCTCTTCCAGCACATGGCTGCCGGCCAGTACCAACCGCACCGCCGGTTGCCGTTCGCGGGTCAAATTGGTGAGCGAGCGAACTTCGTCCAACAGCCGCAAGGGCAGGTGATGGGCCTCGTCAACCAGCAGCACCATGCCATTATTGCAATCGTCGTTGAGTGTGATGTAATCGATCAGTGCCAGCCGCAACTCGCCCTCATCCATGCCGCGATACGGCCGGTTCAACTCGTACAGGATCGCTTGCAGCAGCGAGCGTCGTGAGTCCAGATGTGTGCTCGCCAGGAGCGCCACCTGGAACTCCCGCTGGAATTGGGCGGCCAGGACCTGGCAGAGCAACGACTTGCCCGTCCCCGACGGGCCGACGACCATTGCCGCCCCCTCGCCACGCTCGACGCAACGCGTCAGCGTACCGCGGGCGGCATCGACCACGGCGGCCGGATAGTAATGATCGACTCGCGGTATCGAGGCGAACGGCCGCTCGGTAAGGTCAAAGCAGGTTTCGTACATAACCCACTCCCCTGAGGTTCTGGTGTCTTGCAGGTTCTGGCAAAATGCGGGTTTTGCGCAGCCCCTGATCGGGCTTTGGCAATAGCAATCCGTAGCTTGATTTCGGCACCAGAGTCTCTAGGGATGAGGATTATTTGTTATGCTCGCGATCCCGCTCTGGGGCCGGTGCTTGACGAGGTGCTTGCGGGTGCTCAGCGGCTCGAGCAGCCTCAGGCGCTCGCTCCGCTGGCGGGGCCGTTGTGGCAGGCCGCGGCGCGTCCGCGGCAGGCCCCTTCTGCGGCTGCTGCCGTTCGGGCGGCGAGTGCCGTTCGTCTTCGCGCGCTGGAGGCGGTTGCACACCTCGCGGCGAAGGCTCGCCGGGACGGCTCTCAGGGGCCAACCGGGGGCGATCCTCGGGGCCGCGGATCTCCGGCCGCGCGGCGCTCCGCTCCACCCGGCCGTAGAATTGCCGGGAGTTGGCAAAAAACTGTGGGTCGCGAAGCGTCTTCCAGCGATCGACCGTAACGTGGGGCGCACGCCGGAAGACATCGATCCCCATGTTCAAGGTGAAAAAGTCGCGACGTAGCGCTGGATCGAATCCCACCTGGAAGGCGTTGAAGGGCACGACCACATAGCCCTCGCTCCAACCAGCAATTTGCGGAGCAACAGCGAGATACATCAACGGGCAATCCCCTTGCGAATCGATCACAAAGTCTTCAACGGTTCCTACCTGTTGATGGGCCGGACCCCAAATCTGCATACCAATGAGGTCCCGTCCATGAATAATCTCTGCGTCGCCGGGGGCCTGCGTCCCTACGACTGGCGCAGCCGGCGAGGCGGGGGGAGTCGGCAAGTCGGGGGTCGGGGCGGGTACGGGAGGCGGGGCCGGCGCCGGCGCAACTCGGGGGCCGATCAATTGGGCCTCCGCACTGACCGGTAGAGTTAATCCCGCTGCCAGGGCCGCACAGGCCATGATTCTCGTGATATGATCACCCATGTCTTCTTCTCCTCTTTCGTGCTCGTGCCTGTTGTTCAATGGTATAGAAGTGGACTCCGCCTTCCACACGTCCTTCGCTGGTCGCCGCCAAGGCACGATGATTTCGCTTCGACCACGAAGTCCATCCTAGACAGACCAATGCGGCCGTGTTCTGGCGTTTGCATTGTCAAACGCCATCACAATGCAAGAGGCGTGCCAACGTCAGGGGCCCGCACAGGTCTTGGCGGCTATGCTGCGGTTTACGCCAGCGGCAAAGAAGAGGAGAATATTCGACATGGAAATCATGGCAATATGATGGAACATGCCGTTAACCAGGTATGCCGCAAGCAAAGCGAGGAAGAACAACCCATGTTGCCGCGCCCACAATGGCGACTCGGCGCGACGCCATAATACCCAGGCGTCGCGGCCCCAGGCCGCCAGCAAAGCCGAGAAGAGCCCTAGCCCGACCAGTCCTGTCTCAGTGACAATCCCGAGAAACAAATTATGCGGCACGTAGGGGCGGCATTTCTCCAGCACCAGTTCGCTCGATCGGTCGGCAAGGTAATTCTCGTGTTCGGGCATATACTGATCGAATCCGCAGCCCCAAAGGGGACGGTCGAGGACCATTAGCCAGGCGACGCGGGCCATCACCGGTCGCAGGGTCACTGAATCGGCGGTTTCCCGCGCCGTAAGGTTCTTGTCGCGCTTGAAGGCCACAAGCTCCTCCCAGTTCGCCGCTGTCCAGGCGCCGGCCAGCAAGACTGCGACTCCCATCACCGGCAATCGCCACTTGGGTGGTATGGTCAAGGCTACCATTACTGCCAGCCCCAAACCGGCGCCCATCCAGACGCTGCGCGTCATCGTGCTGTAGACGGCCAGGGCGAACAGGGGCATTGCCGCCAGCACGCAACAGCGTCCAAGTCGTTCCGCGCGGGTCCAGAGCATCAGCAATGCGCTAAGGCAGACCACAATTTGAATGCCGGTGACCATCGGATGCAGCAGGGGGCCGCGCCCCGGCCGACGAACTCAGCCGACTTGTCTTGCATCGAAGTCACGATATACCGAGGGTAGACCAGTCCGTAAAGCTCGAACCGCTCGGCGATCACCGTCACCGCCAGGTAGACGCCGAACACCGCCAGGCAGGCGAAAATGACGGAGCTTTGCGGACGATCGATGCGCGATTGCCGCGCGATCCAGTAGATGCCCAAGGGCATGACGTACCATAAGGCCAGGTTCACCACAGGGGTCAAGCCCGTACCGTGCGGATCAGTCAGCGCGGTTCTCACGGCCAGATACGTTACCAGGGCCAGGACGAAGATGTCGGCGGTGTGCCACGGTTTGGGCTCGGACCACCCTCGTTGCCGCCAAACCAGGTAGAGCAGCATCAAACCGACCCAGAACAGGCGATCGATCGTCAGCCGCATCGCGCCGGCGTTGAAGCTTAGAAAATCGGCGCTGAAGCAGGTCGCCACCGCCATGAACAGCAGGCATCCAGCCAGCGGACCACCGCGGAGCAATATAACGCCGGCCCAAACCAGCGCGCAGACGGCGGCGATGGCGACAAGAAGTTCCATAGGGAAGGATACGCCATGTTAGGTCCCGGGACTTGCGTCTCAGCGGTCCCATAAGTCTTATCGATCTTATGGGTCTTCCAGGATTGCAACGTTGCTTTTCTTCACGCGGGCGTTGCCATTCGGAAACGCAAGGAGCCAGGCGCTCTGCATTCTCGACATGGTTTTCGGTTAGATAGCAACGGTTATGCAGATAATGCGGCCCTGCAGGCTCTTTAAGCGACCCTTGGTGCGCGGATTGCTCAATGCCTCGCTCGACTCCATCCCGAACGCCCGAGGAACTTCAACAATGATCCAGATGAACACGCTGCCGATTCCCGTCTCGTTGGTAAGGCGGAATCTCCTGGCCGGTCTGCCCGTAGTTCCGGCCGAGGGCAATCGCTCGGCCGCCTTTCTGGCATGCAAGCGGCTGTTGGACATCTTCGGGTCGTTGGCCTTGATCCTCGTCCTCTCGCCGGTGTTACTGACGCTGCTGGCGGTGCTGACCGTCACCACCCGCGGCAAGCCCCTATTCTGGCAGCGGCGAGCGGGCTACCGTGGCAAGACCTTTCTCATGTGCAAGTTCCGCACGATGCGGTTGGACGCGGACAAGCTCAAAGGCATGGTCGCCAACGAGAGCGCGGGCCCGGTGTTCAAGAATCGTCGCGATCCGCGGATCACCGGGCTGGGCCGCATCCTGCGGAAGACAAGCCTGGACGAGACACCGCAGTTGTTTCACGTGCTACTGGGCCAGATGTCGCTGGTCGGACCGCGTCCGCTGGACGTCCGCGAGGTGGAACGCTTCGCCCCTTGGCAACTTCGCCGCCTGGCGGTTAAGCCCGGCCTGACGTGTCTCTGGCAGGTCAGCGGCCGCAGCGATGTCGGCTTCGAGGAATGGTCGCGGATGGACATCTGGTATGTGCGGAACCAAAGTCTGAAGACCGACCTGGAGTTACTCTGGCGGACGCCGTTGAAGATCCTGACCTGCAAGGGGGCCTACTGATCTGCTGTGCGTCAGCCTTTCCAGGTTGACTCTGGCGACCATCGGACTGTCAACTTCGGGCACCATGTACGCATGGTCGGGCTGACGAACTGCCGTCAAACCATCGACTCGGCGACCAGCTCGGTCAAAACGGAATAGTGCAGCGACTTCACCATAGCGACAAAACGCTCGGCGTCCAGCGGCTTGGGCATGAAGTCGACCACCGAAAAGCATGCCCCGTTCAGTAGATCCCGACAGGCCTCGGCCGCGCTCATCACTACCACGGGAATGACTCGCAAATCCTCCTCCTCGTGGATCTCCTTGAGGACTGCGCAGCCGCTTCGTTTGGGCAACTGCGTGTCCAAGAGAATCAGATCGGGCCGCGGCGCCCTGGCGAAAATACCTTGCCGGTGCAGAAAGGCCAGCGCCTCGTCGCCGTCGCGGACCAGGCTCACCCGACAGCGGACGTGGCCGCGATCGAGGATTTTCAGGGCCGCGCTGGCGTCGTCCAGGTCGTCCTCGATCAAGAGGATCTCCATGGCCCTGCCCACGATCGATCTGCCGAAAGTGCTTTGCCGCATAGTTTCTCCGCGGGATGGACGTTATTCTGCGCACGGTCGGAAAATTCTTGTTTAGCCCGGAGCCAACGGCGACGGGGATGACGGCTCTCCGTCGCGGTCGGCGCCGGGCTAAACGACGATGTTAAACCTTACCCGTGACAATGCAACACACGGGGTGGACATCCATGTCCTTCCCGCTGGGTGCGCAAAAAGAACCCCGCCGGGGAAGCGGGGTCCTCGTGGTTAGGGGTGAATGAATATATACTCAAGACAACACGGAGGGAGAGGCAGCTGTGCCGCCCCTCCCGCCAAATCACTCGGCGGATCTTGCATGATTTGCCCTCCGTTGTTTGCAGTCCGTCCAATCACAACCAACCTCACTTGGTCTGCCGGACGTCGGTCGTCCGGCTAGGTCTCGTCGTCGTCCAGAGGGGAAAGCACGCGGCGTGCCAATGCATCGCTGCGAAAAATCCCAACTTCTCACGCAGTGAGTAAGTGGCTGATACTTCGAGACTTGTGCCGAAGAACTCTCGTCAGAATGCGACCACGATAGAACGAGCCGAGCAGATGGCGCAGCAAATGGTGTGCGCGTCTTAAGCACTGGACTCGTTCGCTGCGTTCGCAATTGCCGCCTCCTGCTTCGTACCTTATCGCCGGAACTGATTAAAGCGATAGAACCTCCAGCTTTTTCCGCACCGCGTCGGGCAGTTTCTTATCTTCATGGGGCATGCTGCGGTCGAGCTCCAAGGCGGCCCGCGCCTCGCGACGATAGGCCGCCTCGTCGCCCGATAGCTGATAGATCAAGGCCAAAGCCGCGTGATCGACCGGATTGCCGGGATACAGCACGGTCGTCCATCGGGCAATCGCGACGGCTTGGTGGATCGCCTCCGGCTGCAAGTTTCGACCCGAGGCGTCGGTCTTCAAAAATGCCCGACGGTAGCGTTCGGCCGAACTCCGCCAGATGGGCGCGGCCTGTGGAGCCGTCCGCCGGGCGAGGGCGTCCTCGCGTGCAAATGCGTCAAAATCGGCCGGTTGAAGATCGGCCAGCCAGGCGTCGAGGCAAAGCTCGGCCAGGAAGGCATGGGCATCGGACGAAAGCGGATCGGCAGCCACTGCTCGCTCTGCAAGTTCGCGGGCCGCTTGCCGGTGATCGTCGAGATACTCGGCGCGGGCCACTCGGAGGTGACTCTGGCAGGCCAACACCCGTGCGTAGGAGGTCTGGTAGCAGACGGCCATGAGCCCAACGGCAATCGCCAGCAACATGGCAACCACGAACCGCGGCGCCTGCCAAGTCCACCCGGCGACACAGCCCAGGGCCAGCAGGAGCCACAACGACTGGGCGATCGAGGGCATGCCGATGCCGCCGGTCGTCAAGAGATCTACCAGCAACACGGCGACGCCTGCTATTATGGCCGGCGGAAAGCCGCCGTCGCGGACCCAGGGGACCAACAAGCACATGCACAACACGGCCACGGGCAGCCCGATGACAATTGCCATCGGGCTGGGCGGGGCAGAGACGATCTGGCCCAAGAGCATGAGGGCCGCCAAGAGGAATCCGCCTATCAGGCCGCCGAGGACGAACCACCATGCCCGCGGCAGGCTGGGATTTAGAAGCGGCGAAAGGACTTCCTGGTTCTCGCGAGGGTGGAATGCAGAGAATCCGAAAAGCCCGAGCGCGGCCATTAACGCCAGCAGGGCGGGCGTGCCGGCGGTGGCCCAGACTTCGAGGAGGAAATCGTGCGGGTCGCAGACCTCTTCGCTGGCCTCCGACAGTTTGTACTGCGTATAAACGTCCTGGAAATTGCCGGGGCCACAACCAAAAAGCGGCCGGTCGGCGATCATCTTCAGGGTAGCTTGCCAGTACTGCACGCGGTAACCCAGCGAGGTCGCCGCCGCCGATTTGCCGAAACTGGCGACCATCACCGCCACCGCCAGCAGACCGGCAAGCAGGGCTGGCACCGCCACCCATCGCAGACGAAACCGCAAGCGCGGGGCAACCAGGCAAACCACGCCGACGACAACAGCCACGTATCCGCTGCGACTCTTCGTCAGCAGCAGGCAAATACCGATCGGCGCAAGGCAGAGCAACCAGGCGATCGTTCGCCGCCGCTCACGCCAGGTAAGGGCGGCGCTGCCCAGTCCCATCACCAGCCACGGCGCCAAGGCCGCGGCCAGCGAATTCGTGATGGCGAACGTGGCCATCGGCTCGGGATTTTTCAGTCGACTCTCCAGCAACCCGCGGAGCGGCGTGCCGGGTGGATAGTTCACGCCGATAGCGTGCAGCATGCCCTCCGGATCGGCGGCAAACTGTCTTTGCAGGGCCGGCAACTCGATCGCCCATTGATAGATCCCATAGGCCGAAATGCCGGCCGCCAGGGCAATCATCGCGGCCACTACCGCCCGCGCGTCATGAGCGTTGCGAATCAGGTGCCTCGCGAGGAAAAACACCATGCCCAAGGCGATCCATTCCCATAGCATGTTCCACGCGGGTCGCGGACTGCCATAATGCACGGCGTGCAAGGCCGCCACGCACTGCCATGCCACCAACATCGCAACGGCGCCATCAACAGGCCCAAAGCGAATTGTGAGGCGTCGGTTGCCGATTCCTGCCAGCAGGCATAGGACCGCCAGGGCCAGCCAGAGCATGACCAGCGGCAGGCCGTCGCCCTGGGCCGCCGCTTCGCTGGGGAACCAAGGCCGGGCAACCAGAAGGGCCGTCATACCAGCCAGCAGCCACCCGCTGAACTGATCCGCCGCGGTGTTCGGATTTCGGGTTTTCGGGTGCTTTCTGCTCATTCTCTTCTCCCGGCACTCTCAAGGACCGCCACGAGCAATAGCGTGCAGGCGACCAGCAGCAGGATCAAGACTGCACCGATCGTATCGACCTCGTGCAACAACAAGGCCCCCAGCCCGCAGGTCGCCGTGGCCAGATAGACAGTGAGCACGGCCTGTGACTTCGTCATACCCAGATCGACGAGCCGATGGGAGAAGTGACTCTTGTCGCCGACAAAGGGGCTCCGTCCTTGGCGGAGGCGAATCAGGACGACGCTGGCCGTATCGTAGATCGGCACGGCCATCACGCAGAGCGGCGCTAAGGCCCCCGGGAACCCGCCGGTCGACACTCCCCCGCCGGCAAAGGTCGCCGTGAGCGTCGCCATGGCCAGCAGGTAACCGATGAGATAGCTGCCGGCGTCGCCCATGAACAACCGGGCGGGCGGGCGATTGTGCCAGAGGAATCCCAGCAGGGAGCCCACGAAAAGCAGAAGGAAACCGGCCACGAAGAGTTGCGGTTGATGGTTGTCGGGCCGCGGCGAAAGGAGCGCGGCCGCCGCCAGCATTGTGGCCGCGATCGCCGCCACTCCGGACGAGAGCCCGTCCATGTTGTCGAGCATGTTGAACGAATTCACCAGCCCGACGATCCAAACGACACTTACCACGAACGCCAGCCCAGGCGCATTCCAGGGCAAACGGGCGGACCAACCGCAAGCGACCATGGTCGCCGCGACGGCGATTTGTGCCGTCAGGCGAACGCGCCAATCGAGCCCGCGGCGATCGTCGGCTAGCCCCAAGACCATCAAGACCGTGCCCCCGCCCAGCAGCAGCCAGAGCTTGGGAAACTGCTGCCAAAGGCCCGGCAGATGCGGGGCCACGCCGGAGGTGATCAGAAGCTGCACCACTCTATCCGGCACACCCCGTGCGTTGTGGGCATTTTCGGCAAGCGGTCCCGCCAACAGCATCCCGAGCAGGATCTGCCCCACCCCAAGTGGCACGACCAGTCCCAACCAAATAGCTACACCGCCGCCCGTAGGCATCGGTTTTTCGTGAATTTTTCGTTCCCCCGGCCGATCGACCATACCCAGCCGCGGCCCTAGCCGCCGCACGATCCAGGCCGCAGTCCAACAGACGCCCGCGCTGGGAACTAGCGACCCGAGAATCAGCCACGGCAGCATGAATACCCCTCGACCGGATGAAAATGCCCGGCGGAACTGTCGCCGGCCGCTTCGCGCCGTCCGGGCATTGAAGCCCCGCCAACGTCTAACCGTATTGTAACACGGGCCGGCGAACCGCTACTGTTTCACTGGACGCGATTCGCTATAATCGTGCGGTGGAAAAGTGGGCTGTTGGTTCCGGCTTTAGGCCGGGGAAACGCCGGCTAAAGCCAGTACCATTGAAATGGCGGCCTTGGGGAGCGCGGCGACCCGCCACCGCCTCTTAACCGCTGCACCGCTGGAAACGTGAAAAAATCGGCGACAGGTCGCCGCACGCCAAGAGGCTGGATCGCATCAAGTTGGTAAAGGATCGTTGACTGTGCCCAATCGGATTGACATGTTGGAAGTGCTGGCCGTGATTCTCGCCGGAGGCAAAGGATCGCGGCTGGAGCCCTTGACCCGCGACCGCGCAAACCGGCCGTGCCTTTCGGCGGGATCTACCGGATCATCGATTTCACGCTTTCCAATTGCCTCAACAGCGGCATTCGCAAGAATTTGATCCTTACGCAGTACAAGGCGATGAGCCTCCACCGGCATATCAACCTGGGCTGGCAGGGATACTTGTGCCGCGAGTTGGGCGAGTTCATCGACGTGGTGCCGCCCCAGCAGCGGATCGACGAGCACTGGTACCAGGGCACGGCCGACGCCGTCTACCAGAACATCTACACGATCGAAAAAGAGCGGCCGACCTACGTCGTGATCCTGGCCGGCGATCACATCTACAAGATGGACTACATGAAGCTCGTCGAGCGACACATCGAGACCCGCGCCGACTTGACGATCGGCGCCCTCCGCGCGGACCTGGAAGCGGCCACGCAGTTCGGCGTGATGGAAGTTGACGGCGACTACCGTTTGCACGGATTCGAAGAGAAACCGGCCCATCCCAAGTCGATCCCCGGCGATACGGAGCACGCCTTGTCGTCGATGGGCATCTACGTCTTCAATGCCCGCTTTCTCTTCGAGCAGCTCTGCCTGGACGCCACACGTTCCCACAGCAAGCACGATTTCGGCCACGACGTGATCCCCGCGGTAATCCGCACGCACAAGGTGTTTGCCTATCCGTTCCTGGACGAAAATCGCAAGAAGGACGCCTATTGGCGCGACGTGGGCACGCTGGAGGCCTACTACGACGCCAACATGGATCTGATCTCGGTCGATCCGCTGCTGAACCTCTACGACCGGCACTGGCCGATCCGTACCTATCAGCCGAATTATCCGCCGCCGAAGTTCGTGTTTGCTGAGCACGGCGAATCGGCCCGCCGCGGCGAGGCGCTGGATAGCATCGTCTGTCATGGGACAATCATTTCCGGCGGCCAGGTGCAGCGCAGCATTCTCGGCGCCAACGTGCGGATCAACAGTTATTCGCACGTGGAGGACTCGGTACTGTTTGAGGGCGTGAACGTGGGGCGGCACGCCCGCGTACGGCGGGCGATCATCGACAAAGACGTTGAGATACCGCCTGCCATCGAGATCGGCTATGACCGCGAGTTGGACCGCAACCGCGGGTTTGTGGTCACCGACAGCGGGTTGACGGTAATCGCCAAGACGCATGGCGTCGAGCATTTCGCGGCGCGATGAGCCCCCGGCAGGGCAAGCCCTGGTGGCGCGAGGCTCAGGCGTAACAGTATCGGGGCAAAGCATTTCAATGCCCCCGGCTCGTCCGGGGGATCGTTACGTGCCTTGCTAACAGGATCGGTGCGGAATCCGCATGATTCCCGCAGCGACAAACGTAAATATCCGCCGGGCAAGCGGGAAGCATTAAGGAATTTTCGCGTTCCTTTTTCGTAGCAACGAGCGTAACGATCCCCCGGACGAGCCGGGGGCACATACGATACGTTTACGGTTTGGCCTTCTTGACGATCCGCGTCGTGGCGATCAGGTAGACCTCGACAGCACCGGCCTTGGCTGCGCCCAGACCGGATTCGCCCTCTGCGGCGAAGGTCACGCAGCCGACAACCACCGGCTTGCCCAAGGGGACCGGCAGGACGGTCCCGATCTGCTGCGTCGGCAACACCGGCAAGTCGATCGGGCACGCCGCCGAACCACCTTGGCTGCTGTGCTTCTCCATCGCCGCCACCGCGGGCGAGGACGTCGAGGCCTGCGCCCCAGTGGCCGGTGTCGAAAGGCCCATCTGGAAGAAGCCGCCGCCCATGCCTCCGCCTGACGCCGGCGCTGGCTGCCCCGGGGTTACGGGCTTTTGCGGCGGCGTGGGGGCAGAGAAGGGGCTTCCATTCGGAACGGTCGTGCCCGTAGGCCATTCCCCGCCGACGATCGCGGGCGGCCGTGCGTAGATCCAACGAGTAATGACGCTCTGGACATCGAGCGTGACTGTCTCCGTGCCAGGAACGCAGAGGGGACGTACCCGGGCCGTTACACCCACGTTTGGCAGAGCAATGACCGGCTGGTAGCCAATGCCGTCACCGCCCACGACGGGAATGCCGCTGACGATGATCGTTCGCCGATCGCCCGCGGCCAATGTCGTCGCCATGCCGTTCATGCAGGCGACCTGCCCGTGGAGCGCCGGCACTTCGTCGGCGATCAGCCGCAGTCGCTCGGCATCAACCGTCAGCCCGTGCTGGCCATCGGACAACTTCTCGCGGCCGGCCAGCAGGCGGTCGCGTTGCCTGCCGTCGAGCCAGAGCCAGTGCAGTTCCACCGACATAACGGGCGGGGCTTGCCGCCGGGCGCGAAGGGCTGCGAACAATGCCTTGATCTGGGCATGGACTTCCTGCGTTTGCGAAATGACGAGCGTGGTGGGGGGATATTGGCTGATGGTCCCCGTGCCGCCGTTGTCGGCCCAGGTCTTGGTGGCCACCGTGTTGGTTATCAAGTCCTCCAGCGGCTGGAAGTTGAATTGAACGGGAGACGGACTGTAGCCTGCCGGACCGCCGCCCATTCCCACCATATTGGCCAGCTTGCCCCGCTGCGCAATCAGCACCTTGTTCGTCGGAGAACTGTTGAGGAATCCGACCGGTCCAGCCGTCGCAGGAATGAGGACTCCGCTCATACCACCACCCATACCGCCCATACCCGCCGGCATTTGTTGATATTCCAACGCCCTGGGCGGAAACGGATCGAGTGGATTTTGCAGTTCATGGTCATTGCCGACGGCGACCAGGTCGGTCACGTCGTAGCATTTCGTCTCCATGTACTCGTCGCTCTCGGCCTTGGCGGGCGTGGTGAGCAAGAGCACGTCGTTATGGATGACCGACTTGAGCTGAATCTCGTCGAGAATGATCCCCAGGGCCGAGCGCAAGGGGACGCCGGAAATCTTGCAGGTGATCGGCACGCTTTCATCCACGCCAGCCTCCTTCAAGGCGGACGAGTCGAGGCGGACGGGGATGTGATACTTGTAGCTGAGATAATCGATCACGTCCTTGAGCGGAGTTTCCACAAGATCCAGATCGGCCGTCTGTTGCAATGCCTTGCGGATGGCCTTTTCGCCGCCGTGCAGCTTGGGGGCAGAGACCGATTTCGCTTTGGAGGCAAGGATGAAACCCTTGATGTCGGCTTGCGTTTTTATCGTTTTCGTCAACTCTTCCAACGGTTTAAAGTTGGGCGGGGCGGCGGGCTTTCGCAACCGCTTCAACTGCGCGGAAGTTGCCGGATCCTCGCCAAAGGGATTGTCGGCTTCAGCCGCCGCCGGCGCCGCGGGCGTTGCCTCGGCCTTAGGCTTTTCCGCGGATCGGCCGGCATCTTTTGGCGGATCGGCACCCTGCGCATTCAGGCAAAGCACGGCGATAGGCCCAGCGGCCAAGAAAACACTCACGAGCACCAACTTGCGAGACATGGCATACCTCCTCTGGCAATAGATCGGAAAAGATGTCGCGGCCTCTGCCGCCGCGGTGTTCCGGCCGAAGCGGAGATTACAAGCCCGACGCCCGCTATTATGCCCCTGCGGGTAATGATTGTCAAATCGAATCGCGCGATTTTTACGGTTTTCCGTACGTCAGGCTTTCATACGTCAGCCTGGAAAGGCTGACGTACGCGGTTGACCAAACGAGGCAATCGCCGCTGCCAGATCCGCGCGAACGTCGAAGATCCGCTCCAGGCTGCAAAGATTGAAAATCTCCTGGATTTGTCGCTGGAGATTACACAGTCGCAGGGCCGCTTTGCGAACCTTGACCTTGCGGTGGAGCGAAATCAACTTCCCGATCATAGCGCTAGAGAGGAACTCCACCGGCGAGAAATCGATGACTAGCTTTGTGCAATGATCGGACTCGATCAGGTGGGAGATTTGGCGCCCCACGTCGTCGATTTCCAGGGGATCGGAGATTCGCGGATCACGGAAATGAACGACAGTAACGTCGCCCAGGGCTTCAATTTCCAGTCGCTGCGTCGCAGACATCGATCGATTCTTATCTTCTAGGGGAACGGGGTTGTTCGCGCGGGTTGCGCTATTTTGAAGGGATTTCATATCTTTATCGTTTTCGGTCGCTTTCCCCTAGTTTTCCCTGTTTCTGAGGTAAACTGCAAGAGGGGCGCTCGTAGTTCCACCTTCAGCCGGCGCTCCGCACAATCACACCCCGCCGACTGCGACCATGGGTAAATGGCGCCCAACATGGTGCCTGGACGGTACTACGAGCAGCGACACTCGCTTGCAAGAATTCCGCCGCTGAACCATAATCAAGGTAACTCCTCGCCGCCTCCATGAGCCCAGGTATGTCGTCGCCTTCGCTGCTTGACTTGATCCCTTCTCGAACCGTTTATCGCCGTGTGGAGTTGAACCCGCATCTGAACGCCTTACAACCATGGCAGGAGGCTGTGGACCGTTTCGTCATGCCGGAGGAGCAGGACAGCGTCTGGGCGGGACTAGCCTACCCTGCGCAGATGCTGGCCCGCCAGATCCCGCCGGACCACGAGCAGTTCGTCGACGATCTTCTCAAAAGCAACGCCGCCTGCCTCGACGCACTCGATCGTGGCTTAGAGCGCGGACAACTTCAGTTCCCCCCGTTCCAGTCGCTGGAGCAGGTCCCCGCCGACACCGACTTCATATATCGGTTGAGCGATGTCGCCCGACTGCACATGCTTCGCTTCCGCAGGTGGTTTGCCGAGGGCGACCTCGTCCCCGCGTCCGAGGAACTTTTTCGCCTGGAGACGATCGGCTCGATGATCTGTACGGGCGAAGGGCAGATGATCCATTACCTGGTCGGTTTGTGGCTCCGCGCCGTGGCCGTGCGGGGGTTCGGACATATGGCCGCCAAGATGCAAACGCCGGCGATCGTGCTCGAACGGATCCTGGAGACCCTAGACACACGCCTCAAGTCTGCCGACGGACTGATCCAGTCGCTCCGCGTCGATCTTTCCACGCTGGCCTTGGCCCGCTTGGAACGCACGGTCGAGGGCCCCGATCTGGATGCGGTCGTTAACAAGCTGTTGGAGGTCTATTATGTTCCCCAGTCCGACCGCTTGGCCGCGGCGGGGGATTCCGAGCATGCGATCATCGAGCGCGGTTGGCTGGAGGAACGGCGGCGGCAGATCCTCTTATTGCTCGCCGCCCACCCCAGGCCGCTGGATAAGGCGGCCACCGCGCGACTGATCGGCGCCACCGTTGCGGAAACCATCGGCGACCTGGCCTATTCTCGCCGGCCAGCGGTTCTCGACGTGCTCGGGCAATTGCACGGCATGCGCCGCAAGTTGCGGCTCAACCGGCTCGCCAAGAAAACGCGGTTCTGGCCCGTGGGGCTTACACCCGACGCGTCCCTCGACACCAATGGTTTCGGGGCCAGGAATCTGCCGCAGCTTGAGTCCATCACCACGGTTGCCACTGCCGACGAGAAACTGACCGATGACTGCCTTGCGGCCCTGAACGCCCGGCTCCGTGGCATCGACAATCCTATCGGCTTGATGCTGACGGAGCATCTCATGGCCCGCGACTACAGTCCTCGGTTGCTGGACCATCTACATATGATGCGGACGATGCGCGGTTTGCTGAAGCAACGACTGGCCGAGGAAGGCAAGGTCAAGAGCTAAGGCCGACACGTTTCGCGCTATCTTCCTTTCGCCGGCCTGCGCAGAACAATATCTTGCGCGCCTGGGACCTTATCCCACCTTTGTTCCGGTCGCATCGCGACCGTTCGAGAATTGCGTTGGCCAGATTAACTCGTCGCTACGCGACGAAAAATTCGCGCGGGATTCCAAACCGTGTGTTGAAACCGGTTGAAACCTACGGCCATAGTTCGCACCGTCGCTACGCGACTAACTGTGTTCCGCAGCTTTCGGAACTCCCCTTGCCTCCGTCGCCCCATTTGCCTTAAAGTAGCGGGCGTGAGCCAGGGAATTCGCACTACCGACTACCGTTGTCCGGGCGAAAGCTACGCCATTTCCTTTGCCGTTCATCTGGGACGATTGGCCAGCTTCCATCCGGCCTGCCGCGGCTGCCCGCGGCGCGATGATACCAACGGGCTGTCTGCCCGGCAAACGAGGCAACTGGCGGAAATCGCCTCGTGGGCGGCGCCGTGTCCGCTGTTTCAGGCAGAAGGAGTGAGCGACGCGGCAATCAACGACCTGGGGCCGGACGTCTCGAAGAGAATCGCCGTGGAATTCGCCCGGCGAATCGCGGCGGTTGGATCGCGAAGCGGCGTGAAGATCGCCGTCGCCAGCGACGGCCGCCCGGCAACGGGAGCAATCTTCGCGGCAATCGTGGAAGGGATCCGCTGGACTGGCGGCGAAGCGGTCGACCTCGGCCCAGCCAGCGCGCCGTGCACGGCCCGGGCCATCGAACACCTGGCTGCCGACGGCGGCATTCTCGCCGGCCGCGCACAAGGCGGCCCGCACTCGGTGGGATTGAAATTCTGGGCTCACAGCATGCCGCTTTCCCAGGGCGGCCTGCTGGACGAGATCGCGGCTTCCTATCAAGTTGGCGCTGATGCCGCCATGGATCGACCCGGACGAACCTTCGGTCGGCTGCGACATTTCGCTGCCGCGACATTCTACCTGGATGAACTTCGCCCGGCCTATCACGCCTTGCGGCCGCTGCGCTGGGTGTTGGACTGCGGATCGGCGCCAGTGATCAGCTACTTGCAAGATCTGCTGCGCAATACGGCCTGCCAGGTCATTCCTGCCGAGCGAAGCCGCGGGCTCGATGAGCAAGTGACGGCCGCGCGGGCGCATTTCGGTGTGCGGATCGACGACGATGGTGAGAATTGCCGTGTCGTTGACGAACGTGGACGATGGATCAAGGCGGCGAGTTTGCTTGCCCTGGATGAGAATCTCGCAGTCGCCGCGCTGCGGAGCCAAGAAACGCGGCAGCAGACTTTCCTGCGGATGCGGGAATGCGGGGCTGCCGTTGCGCTCGACACCGCCGGCCGTCTATGGTACGCCGCCGATCACGCCCCTTTGCCCGACGCCCTGCGAACGATCACGTGGCTGCTCGTGCTACTCAGCCGCAATGATCGGCACTTGTCGGAAAGGTTGCGAGCGCGTGAGGAGGGATGAGGTCTTGCGTGTTCAAAGCCAGGGAACGATAATAGAGTGCTAAACATTCCTTTATGACCCGTTGATCCTTCATCCTTAATCCTTCATCCGTCTGCCATCTCCCGTCTCCCCTCTGTCCTTTCCCTCCCATCGAATGTCCTCCCACTGGCTCGCCGATCGCACGCGTCTGTTCGATGCCTCCGGAATCCGCAAAGTCTTCGACCTGGGCGCGAAACTCATCAACCCCATCAATCTTTCCATCGGGCAGCCCGATTTCGAGACGCCGGAACCGATACGCCGGGCGGCGATCGCGGCAATTGAAGGCCGCAAGAATGGCTACGCCCTATCGCAGGGCATGCCGGTCCTACGCGACAAGCTGCAGGCCGATATCGATCGGCAGTTCGGACATACCGATCGCGAGTTGTTCGTCACCAGCGGCACCAGCGGCGGCATCATGCTGGCGATGCTGGTGCTTTTGAACCCGGGCGACGAGGTCATTGTCTTCGATCCGTACTTCGTGATGTATGACGCCCTGGCGGCCATGGCTGGGGCTCGGGTTGTTTATGTAGACACGTACCCCGATTTTCGCATCGACGTGGACCGCGTCGCCGACACGATCACGCCTAAGACGAAAATGATCGTATTAAACAGCCCCGCCAATCCCACAGGCGTCATGGCCACGGAGGAAGAGGTGCGGGGCATTGCCCAGTTGGCGGCCCAACGGAACGTGGTATTGCTGAGCGACGAAATCTATCGCCAATTCTGCTACGACCGGCCGTTCATTTCGCCGGCCCAGTACAATCCCCAGACGCTCGTGGTCGACGGCTTTAGCAAGACCTACGCCATACCAGGCTGGCGGCTGGGCTTTGCGCACGGGCCATCGGCCATCATTCGCGAAATGATCAAACTGCAGCAGTACAGCTTCGTCTGCGCACCGCAGCCGGCCCAATGGGCCGGCGCCGCGGCCTTGGATATCGACGTACGGCCTTATATCGAGGCATATCGCCGGAAGCGCGACACGCTCGTCGCAGGCCTCTGCGACCTCTACGACTTGACCGTGCCAGGCGGGGCATTTTACCTTTTTCCGCGACTGCCGTGGGGATCGGGCATGGAATTTGTCGCACGGGGCATCGAGGAACACCAGTTACTGGTCATTCCGGGAAACGTTTTCAGCCGGCGGGACACGCACTTCCGCATTTCCTACGCGGCATCGGATGAAACCATTGCCCGGGGCATCGAGGCTTTGCGGAAATTGGCGAAGGGTACGCCCGGCTTTTCAGCCTGACTATTGCCTTAAGGGCTGGAAACTCTGACGTACAGCTACCACAGTACCTCAATCTCGTTGACTACTTGGGACACGCCCTGCATGTCGGAAACCGCTTCTTGTGCCAACTGTTTCAAATAGAAGCTGGGAACGTGCCCACGAAGATAGAGTCGCTTGCCCTTGTATTCACACCAGATCCGCTGCACGTTCAAATGGGGATGGTTGACGAGACGGTGCTTCGCCTGGGCGAGGATTTCCTTTTCCGGCTTTTTTTCATTGAGGACTTCCAAGACGACACTCCATTGCAAAGAACCGCTGTGACACAGGACTCGCCAGCATCCCACTCCATTATTTTCACCCGCGGGGGGACCACTTGGCAAGGGGTGCAAGATCGCTTTGACCACATTAAGATATAATCGACTTCAAGACCCTGGATTTTTGTCATGCCCCTATGCCTGCTCGGACTCGGTTCCAATCTTGGGGATCGCGGTCGTTTACTCGACGAGGCCCTCGTCCGCTTGCAGCGACCTCCCGAAATATCGGTCGCCCAACGGAGTCGATACCACGAAACCCGCCCTGTGGGCGGACCTCCCGCGCAGCCGGCCTATCTTAATGCGGTCGCGGTACTGGATACGTCCCTGTCTCCGCAGGCCTTGCTTTTCGAGCTGCAAACGACTGAAAACGGCCTTGGCCGGCAACGGGAGGAACTTTGGGGCCCTCGCACCATCGATCTCGATCTGCTGCTCTATGACGAGGTGCTCCTGGCCGAACCCGAATTGATTATTCCTCACCCCCGCATGGGGTGGCGGCGGTTTGTTCTGGAACCGGCTGCCGAGGTCGCCGCGGAAATGCGCCATCCGGGCATCGGCTGGACCATCGCCCAACTTTTGATGCATCTGAACTCGACGCCCTGGTATATGGCGATTGCGGGACCTATCGGAGTGGGTAAGACGGCTGTGGCCGGTGAAGTGGCGGAGAAAACGAATGGCCGCCTCATGGCCGAGCAGTTCGACTCCGCTCGACTCGACGTTTTCTATCACGATCCATCTAGTCACGCCTGGCAGATCGAACTAGAATTCCTTAAGCAACGGGCCCTCCAGTTGGCCGCGGGTGATTCTGCATGGGCCCGGCAAGAACAGCCGACCGTAGGAGACTACTGGTTCGAGCAATCGCCGGCCTTCGCCAGCGTTTGGCTCTCTGCCGAGCAATGGACGACCTACCAGGCCCGCTGGGAGGAGGTACGACAAACAGTTGTGAAGCCGCGGTTGATTGCGTTGCTTCGCGCCCCATTGGAGACACTGCTGGCGCGGATCCATAGCCGCGGGCGCCCGGGCGAGGAACTGCTCAGGATCGACCAGCTGGCGCGAATCCAGCGGGCTTTGGAATCTCGACTGTCTGCGACGGAAGGACCCGTCCTTCGCGTGGACGCCTTGGACAAGAAGGCTGCGGTTACCGAGTTGGCGGCTGCCGTCGAGGCGATGCGGTAAATGAGGTTTTAGATTTGAGATTGACAACTGACAACCGCATGCTCCCCCCAATTCTCACGTCCGTAGCTGAAGCACGATCCACGCTCATGCCGTTTCGCCGCGAGGGAAGACGGATTGGCCTGGTGCCAACCATGGGCGCGCTGCACGACGGGCATCTGAGCCTCGTGCGAGCCTCGGGGGCGGAGTGTGAAGTGACGATCGTTTCGATCTACGTCAATCCCAGCCAGTTCGGACCCCACGAGGACCTGGCCAAGTACCCGCGGACACTCCAGGCCGATCGGGAAAAGCTGGCCGATTGCGGCCCGCTGTTCGTGCTGGCGCCTGGCGACGATGAGGTCTATCGAGCGGGACACAGCACTTGGATTGAAGTCGGCGGCGTGTCCGAACCGCTGGAAGGCTGCTTCCGACCGGGGCATTTTCGCGGCGTGGCGACAATCGTGCTGAAACTCATGAACATGGTCCAGCCCGACGTGGCCTATTTCGGCCATAAGGACTATCAGCAGGCAGCGGTCATCCGGCGCATGGCAGCCGATCTGGACGTGCCGACCGAGGTCCGCGTTTGTCCAATTATCCGCGAGCCCGACGGCCTGGCCATGAGTTCGCGGAACGCCTACCTGAGCCCCGAAGCCCGAGAGCGGGCCACCGTGCTGTGGCGCAGCCTGGAGTTGGCGCGGCGGCTTGTGGGCCAAGGCAAATGCGAAGCCGCCACCATCGCGGAAGCAATGACTCAGCAAATCCTCGACGTCGGCGCCACGATCGATTACGTTGCCTTGGTTGATCCCGACTCGCTGGCGCCGGTCCGGCAGATCAGCGGCCCGACGCTGGTTTTGCTGGCCGTAAAGATCGACGGGACGCGACTGATCGACAATGCCCTCCTGGAACCGTAAACATGCGGCAAACGCTTTTCTATATCCCTGGTGAACTCTTCGGGCTGCCGGTTTTCGGCATCGGCCTCTTGTTGGCCGTTTGGGCGGCCGCCAGCGCGGTCATGCTGGTCTGGCTGATCCGTCGCCAGGGTCTTAACGCAGATACCCACAGCTACGGGCAACTCCTGGGAGTAGTGGGCTTGGCCATCGCCTTCCTGCTGCCCATGCTCTGCGAGCCCCGCGGCCTGCCGATCCGCGGTTATGGCATGATGATGCTACTGGCGGTGCTCTCAGGAATGGGGTTGGCGGCCTACCGCGCACGGCGAGTCGGAGTGGATCCGGAAATGATCTTCGCTCTGGCCTTCTGGATGATCGTGCCGGGCATCATTGGGGCCCGTGCGGTCTATGTCATTGAGTACTGGTCCCGCGACTTCTGGCCCGAATATGCCCACGGGCTGCCGGCCTTGATCTTCGCCGTCTTCAACGTCGCCGGCGGCGGCCTGGTCGTCTATGGGGCGTTTTTCGGCAGCGTGCTGGGGTTGGGGCTGTTCTGGTGGCGTCATCGCGTGCCGCTGCTGGCAACGGCTGACCTGGTCGCTCCCAGCCTTCTCTTGGGCCTGGCACTGGGACGCGTCGGCTGCCTCTTGAATGGCTGTTGCTATGGCGGCGCATGCGATCTTCCCTGGAAAGTGACTTTTCCCTGGAACAGCCCTGTCTCACAGCATGAGACCGAGCAGGGGATGACCGAAGTCTTCGGCCTGAAGTTTCGCAATGGGCCCGGGCAGGCCGTGGTCGTCGATAATGTGCGCGCCCGATTCCCCCGCCGCACGGGCGGGTCTCGCCCCTCGAATGGAAGTCAGCGCGATCAACGGCGAGAGGGCGCTGGGCAGCCAACAGGCGGCGCAAGAAGTCCTGGCCATCGACAAACTCGATCTCGTGATCGGCGCAGGCGACGGCGGCAAAGTCTTCCACTGGCACGTCGACGACCCGCCTAAGTGGCAAACCGACGACAATGTACCGTTGAAAATCTACGGCCTGGAAATCGCCGGCAGCGACGACGCGATACCGCAGATCAGCCGCGTCCGATGGCAATCCCCGGAGTACGCGGCGGGCATCCGGCCCGGTCAGTCGGTGGAAAGCGTTTCCGGTCGTCGCCGTGACGACGATCGGACAACTCCGGCGCTTCCTTGATGAGCATCGTCGCCAGCCCTGGCTCCGCATCCAACGGCCGGGCGGCGCTCCGTCCATCGAACTGGCCCTGGCGCGCCCTTTGCCTAGGAGTGAAGCAGTCCATCCGACGCAAATCTACAGCACCATCGACGCCTTGATACTCTGCGCTTTGCTGCTGGTCTACGACCGGTTCCGCCGCCGCGACGGCGTGCTGACCGCCCTCATGTTGACCATCTATCCACTCACGCGATTCCTGGTCGAACGCATCCGCACCGACGAAGCAGACATCTGGGGGACAGGGCTGCACATTTCGCAAAACATCAGCCTCGGCCTCCTGGTCGTCGCCATTTGTCTCTGGGTCTATGTCCTGCGTCGACCCGCCAGACTGGCGTTCGCACAATAAAAGCGGGGTCAGGATCTTTCGATCCCGGCCCCTTCCCCACGAACCAAGGGAAATCCGTTAACGGGTAGTAGTGTCGTCGCGCTGGGCCTTCTGGTTGCCGTAGAAGTTTTCGAGCTTCGACGTCCATGCGGCGTTCGCAAAATCAGGCCAACTCTTCTTGTCGAACCCCGGTGCGTTCTTCAGGTCCTGCTCTGAAATATTGAGCACGTAGTGATCCTCCTTGATCGTGTGTTCGGAGGTTGCCCCTGTGCTCACCAGTTTCAAGGCCGACCAGGGCACGGCAAAGTACTTGTCGCCCATTCCCAGGAAGCCGCCGAACTCCAGCACTGCGTAGCGGATCTTGCCCGACGAGGGATCGACCGCCAGGTTCTCGATCTTGCCCAAGTCCTTATTGTTGTTGTTGTAGACCGCCACGCCCATCAGGTCACTGGCACGGACGACCTGCACGCTCGACGGACCCGTCTGGGCCGCCGTCCCCGCCTGTTGGGTCTCTGCGGCGTAGACACTGCCGGGCACCGTCAACCCAGCCACCAAGGACAGCACCGACACTCCATAAAATAGCCTCATAACAATTCTCCCATTATGGCCGACGCATTGCCAACGCCCCGGCCTCTCCGGGACGCTTGATGCGACCAAGTAGTCGCACAAACATGCAAGTGGCATGCCGGGGAAGGCGGTGCTGCGGGCCGCCAGTGTATCAGGCGAAAGGGAAGGACAATTCGCGTCGAACCGGCATCCAGCAACGGCTTCCGCGCCTGTTACTTTGGTCGTCCGGTGGCCACTCTGGCGTTGCCTGAGCCATGGAGGAGGATTTACTCGGGATTTGAGAGAATTGAGCGATTCAAGATTTGAAATTTGAAATCTTCTACTCTTCGCCCACCTGAGCCATCAACTCATCAGGGATATTAAAATTCGACGACACGTTCTGCACATCGTCGTGGTCGTCCAGGCGTTCCATGAGCTTGAGAATCCGGCGGGCGTCGTCGGGATCGGTGACATCGACCATATTCTTGGCGATCCGCGTGATATTGCTGGCCTCCACGGTCACTCCGGCCTTGGCCAGGCCTTCGGCCACTTCGCGGTACTTCACCGGATCGCAAGTGACTTCGAACTTATCGCCGACAAGCTGAACGTCGTCGGCGCCGGCCTCCACGGCGATGTCCAGGAGCTTTTCCTCGCTGGTCGTGTTACCCGGCACGAGGAACAGGCCCTTATTCTCGAACATCCAAGCCACGCAGCCGGTGCCGCCGAGCTTGCCGCTGGAAAGCTCAAAGATCTTGCGGATTTCCGGTGCCGTGCGGTTGCGGTTGTTGGTTAGGATCTCGCAGAGCACTGCCACGCCGCCGGCCCCGTAGCCTTCGTACACAATTTCCTCAAGGCTCTCGCCGGCTAGCTCGCCCGTACCGGTCTTAATGGCCCGCTGGATGTTGTCCTTGGGCACGCCGGCGGCCTTGGCGTCGTCGATGGCATAGCGGAGGCGGAGATTCTGGTCGGGGTCGCCGCCACCGTGTTTGGCCGCCACGATAATGGCCTTGGCCAGCTTACTCCACTTCTTGCCGCGCTTGGCGTCGACGGCAGCCTTCTTGTGTTTGATGGTTGCCCAATGCGAATGACCGGACATAAGAAACTCCAAGTATCAGTTGTCAACTATCAGTTTTCGGATCTCAAATCTCAAATCTTCGATTTCGAATTCTTTCCCGCTTCCAGCTTTTCTTCCACCTTCTTGGCCTTCTCTGCCTCCTTTTCCTTGAGGAGGGCATCCTTGGCCCGCCGCCACGCCGCCACGGCGTCCCCATGGCGTCCCAACTTCTCATAGACGTCGCCAAGATGATCCAGAACCGTGCCGTCGGGCTTCTTTTCGTCCACCGCTTTCTGCAACTCGGCGACCGCTTCGACATAACGTCCCAGGCGGTAATAAACCCACCCCAGGCTGTCGCGGTAGGCAAAGTTGTCCGGCTCCGCGGCGACAGCAGCAGTGATCATTTTCAGGGCCCGGTTGAGGTGCTTGTTTTCATCCGCCCAGAGGAACCCCAGGTCGTTGTCGGCCTCGATGTCGTCGGGATATTCGTCCAGGACCTGCTGCAACCATTCTTCGCCCTCTTCGATGCGACCTTGCAGCACGCAGAGGGCGGACATCGACAGCCGGGCCTCGCGGAGGGCCGCCACCGTCTCCGCCGAATCCCGCTCGCCATCGAACTTTGCGAAGAACTTCTGGTAGGCCCCCCGAGCCTCGTCGTAGCGCTTGGCATGCATGAGGACCCAGGGCAAGCGGCCGGCGAAGCGCGCCGACTTGCCGTTCTTCTCTTCAGCCGTTCGCGCAGCCGCCAGGGCCGCCTCGAACCGATCGCACGCAGCCAGGGCCCCGGCCAAATAATACTGGAAGACGGGGTTGCCTTCAGGCACTAGCTTGGTATCCAGTCCGCGTTCAAAGACCTTGACCGCGTCGGCCGTTCGGTCGTCGATCAGCAGGCCGATGCCCCAATCGAGCAAGACTTCGGCCGCCTTGGCAGGGTCGGTCTTCAAGGCCAGTTCAAAGAACTCGTCGGCCGTCTGATATTGCTTGTGGCTCTGGGCGAGCGTGCCCAGGACGCTGAACTCGCCCGCCTCGACCTTGGTGGCGTCGCGGGCCCTCTTGCGCCCGGCTTCTACGAGCTTGCCGAACAGATCGACGTCGGACGCAAGCGGCTTGGCCTCGGTGCCGAGCACCTCCAGCGAGCCTGCGGTGGTCACGACTCTGCCCAAGAGGGCCAGTAGCTTATCGTATTGGCGGCCCTTGCGATAGATTTCCGCCAGGCCGCGGTAGGCGATGAGGCGATAGGCAGGCGCCCTGCTTCGGCTGCCGATAGTTCGGCATACAACGCCTCAGCCGCCTCCGTCCGCCCAGCCTGGTATTCTCTTTGAGCTAGGAATAGTGACAAGGGCGCATTCGCCGGGGCGGCCGCATGCAGCTTCCGCAAGCGTTCCAGTAGTTCGCCTTCCTTGCCGAGTTTCTTGAGCACGTCGCTAAGAAGCTGATACGGCACCGTGCCCGCGTTGCTCAGCCCGCGCTGCAGCGACGCCTGCAAGCCGGCAAGCGCCTCGGGGGCGTGGCCGCGGCGGAAGGCGATGCGGGCCAGGTTGAATTCCAAGAGGGCCGCGTTGGACGCGAGCGAATCGGCCTTGCGGAAGGCCGCTTCGGCCTCGGCCGGGCGATCCGCCATGAGAAACGCCTCGCCGAACAACTGATAGGATTCGCCGGGCTCGTTGCCCAGCAGCAACTTTTTCGCCCGCTGGTTGATGCCGAATCGCTCGGGATGCTCGAGGGCCTCGTTGACGCGGGCAAGCTGCTCGGCGGCCTTGGCATATTGCTCGCTGAGGTGATACAGGCGGCCCAACTCCAGGCGGGTGAAGATGTCGGAGACTTCTTCCGCGTTCGCCGCGGCGGAGGCCGGTGGCTCGACGTCGTCGTCCTTGGGATGGCCGGCGGCCAGGGCCATTTCGTAGAAGTGGATGGCATCCTTTAAATCGCCCTCTTCCGTAAGATAAATGCCTAGTCGTCCAAGGACCATATCTCCGGCCTCGCGCGGATCGATGCCTTTCAGGGCATAGCGGGCGGCCAGGGGATACTGCTTCTCTTGGATCGCGGCTACGACAAGGTTGCTGCGGGCAGCCGTGGCCGAGGGGTCCAAACGGTCTGCCCGAGCATACTCCCGCATGGCCTTGGCGAAATCGCCGCGCTGGTGGTAGGTGCGTCCAGCGGCAAAATGGGCCAGTGCCTGGATGCGATCAAGCTGCCCCTCGTCCCGCGCCTTGGCAGGGACCCAAGGGGCTGGCGCGTCATCGAACGGCGCGACCATGGTTGTCGCCACCAGCACATCGACGGTCATGGCAAGGATCGTAACGAGAGAGATCATAGGCGACAGGTCAGGCAAATGGATGGTCGAGTTCTAGTGAAAAGGGGACGGACGTAGCAGTGCCATCCTGCGGAAAAAGGGGGGTAGCAGACACCTGCGCTTACCGCGGTTTGCGCTTGCCGAGCCCATCTGCAGGAGTCGCCGTTTTCGCAGCCTCGGCCAGGAGCTTTTCGGGTTTCTCAGACTTTTCGAGCCTGCCGGATTTCTCCGGGGCCTTGGCGTGCTTCTCCGTTTTTTCGATCCGTTCCGCCTTCTCGGGCCGATCGGTCTTTGTGGGCCGATCATGCGGCTTTTCAGCGGGCGGCGGTTCAACGGCCGCTTCGGCCGGCCTCTTGCTCGCCGCGCCACCAGTCTTCTTGGTCTCGGTTGGTTTCGTCGCGGCCGGTTCGACCATTGCGGCATCGCCGTCAGCATGCCCGCTCTTGACTTCGTTCTTGGATTCGCTCTTGGTGGCTTCGCTCTTGGTGGATTCGCTCTTGGTAGCTTCGCTCTCCGCCGGCTTCGCTTCAGGCGGTTTGTTTTCCTTGAGTTCGCTTGGCTTGGCTTCGGTCGCTGCCGCCTTGGTCGTGGCGGATTCTGTCTTCTTTTTGCGCGGTGGAGCAACCGCCGGCAACGAACTGGCTTCCGCGGCCGCCGCGGCCGGCACCGGTTCCTCGCGCGGCTGCCGACGTTGCGGGAACCGCTTGGCTGCGTCGCCATCGATGGCCAAGACGATCTCGCGGACCTGAGGCGAGAAGGGATTGGCCAGGTAATCGGCGCCGAGTTGGTGCAATAGCGAGCCGAATTCCACGCCCTTGCTCTTGGCCACCGCCCGCTCCATGCCGGGCACCTCACCGGCGGTTGCCTCTTTATCCGTCACCAGGTCCAGGACGCGGAGCACGGCCATCGTGCCCGTGTCGATTGGAATACTGTGGCCGCCCAAGGCGGCCTGGACCACGTAGGCCACGACGAACCGCGTTGTGCCGTCCATCTTCTCCAGCCACTTGACCGTCGGTCCCAGGTTCTTCTTTCGCTTGTCTTCCAGATCGAAGCCGTAGAGTTCCTCGAAAATGCTGTGCAGCACTCGCTTTACGCGGTTGGCGGCGGCACGGGGATCGGGCAGCACGGCCATGACCTCCGACAGCTCGGAAATCGAAGTCACCCGGACCTCGTTCCAATCGAAGAAAGTGTGCCGCAGCGCGGCGAAGCCTTCTTCCGCCGCCTCGTACCGCGCGTCTTCCAGCACGCAGGCGAAGAGCAAGTGCTCCAGCACGCTCCGCTCCGCCAGGGGAGCGACAGACTTAAAATACTTCTTCAGAACTTTGTGGATCTTGCCGAATACGGCCGTTCGACTGACGGAAGACATGCGGGTGACCGTGGTGTTATGGGGATTCGTCAAGCGATGCACGCAGGATAGGGTCGCACATCCCTTCGTAGAACGGAATTTCTTCCGTTTTGCGCGAACGGAATAAATTCCGTTTTACGAGGGGACGTGCCATCCGATATTCGCGTCCCGGAATCGCATAAGGTCATTCAGGTGTCAAGGTTGCTGTGCGGTTGCTGTGCGGGGGTCGCGTCGTCGGGCGCGGCGACGCCCTCACCGGTAACATTCTCGTCGGCGACATCCTCGCCAACAACGGGTTCGCTGGCATCAGGTTCAGCATTAGCCGCCGGCTTTTCACCCGGCAAGACCTCGCGCGAAAACCGCGCCACGGATATCGAGCGTTTCACGCCCTGGTCAAGCACGAAGGTCAAACGCGGCGTGTAACGAAGGTCGATGCGGTCGGCGATTTTCGACTGGAGGAATCCGGCCGCGCTTTGCAGGCCGCGGAGGGTCAGGTTCTGGCGGGTCTCGTCGCCCATCACCGAGACCATCACCTTGGCGTAGCGGAGGTCTCGCGAGGCCTCCACACCGGTGACTGTGACGTCGCGGACACGGGGATCCTGCAGCTCGGTCAAGATCGACATGCTGACCACTTCGCGAATCGCTTCCGCAACTTTCTGTACGCGGCGTCTGCCGCCTTGATCATTCACATCTGGCATTTTGCACTTGCTCGCGCTTTGGCGCTCTAAATCTGGCGCTCGCAGTCCCGGCTTCAACCGGAATCCCCGCCGCTAGGTGGCTGCCGCTGCCTCCGCCAAGGTTCGTTTGATTTCCTCGATCTTGTAGGCCTCCAGCACGTCGCCCTCTTTGATGTCGTTGAAACCGGCCAGTTTGATGCCGCACTCCAGCCCTTCACGGACCTCACGAGTGTCGTCCTTCTCGCGCCGCAGTGAATCGATGGCGTAATCGCCGATTACGCGGTTCTCGCGGATCACGCGGACGCGGCAGTCGCGGGAGATCGTACCGGTCAGCACCCGGCAGCCGGCAGCCGTGCCGACGCGGCTGATCTTGAACAATTGCTGCACCAAGGCCCGTCCCACATCCTTCTCTCGCTTCTCGGGACGCAGCATGCCTTCCAGGGCCAACTTCAAGTCGTCGGTGACCTGGTAGATAATGTCGTAACGGCGGATCTGCACGCCGCGGCTCTCGGCCAAGATGCGGGCCTTCTCGTCGGGCACGACATTGAAGCCAATGATCACCGCGTCGGAGGCGTCCGCCAGGTGGACGTCGGCCTCGGTAATTCCGCCCACACTCGCCTGCAATACACGAATTTGCACTTCGCGATGCCCGCCGAGTTTCTCCAACTCCTTGCGGATGGCCTCGATCGAGCCGCGGACGTCCGCCCGCAGGATGATGTTCAAGGTCTGCATCTCGTCCATCTGGTCGAGCCGCTCGAAGAGGTTTTCCAAAGTCACGTGTTCCGGACCGCCGCTGAGTTCCCGTTGCCGGGCGGTCTGGAACCGCTGGTCGGCCAGGGCCCGGGCCTCGGAAATCTCCGGCAGCACGTAGAAGCGGTCGCCGGCGCCGGGGGCCACGTTCAATCCGGTGACGTTTACGGGCATCGAAGGCCCGGCTTCGTCATAGCGCCGGTGGGAATCCAAGGTGTCAACCATGGCCTTGACACGGCCGTAGGCCCCGCCGCAGACCACCACATCGCCGGGGCGGAGCGTCCCGTTCTGCACCAAGAGCTTGGCGATCACACCACGGTCCTCGTGCATCTCCGACTCCAGGCACGTTCCCTGTGCCGGGCGATCGGGATTGGCTTTGTACTCGTGGAGCTCGGCCACTGTGAGCAGGGTCACGAGCAGGTCGTCCAGCCCCGTTCCCTTCGTGGCACTGGTCTTGACCAATTCCGTGTCGCCGCCCCATTCACTGGGCAGCAACTGGTTCTCAGCCAGCTGGCTGTAAACGCGGTCGACATTTATACCGGGCAAGTCGATCTTGTTCAGGGCGACAACGATCGGCACGCCGGCCGCGCGGGCGTGACTGATGGCCTCTTCGGTCTGCGGCATCACGCCGTCGTCGGCGGCCACCACAAGCACGGCAATGTCGGTGACGTTGGCGCCGCGGGCCCGCATCTCGGTGAATGCCTCGTGGCCCGGCGTATCGACGAAGGTCACGGCGCGGCCGTCTTTCTCCACTTTGTAGGCGCGGATATGCTGGGTGATGCCGCCCTTCTCGTGGCGCCGCCACGTCCAGCCCGATGATCCGGTCTAGAAGCGACGTCTTGCCGTGGTCCACGTGGCCGAGGAAGGTCACGATCGGTGGGCGTGGCTTGAGCGACTCGGGCGGATCGCCCTGATCGGCGGTCTCCAGCACTTTCTGCTCCAGCGACACCTCGCGGCGGAAGTCAACTTCGAGTCCCAACTCCAGGGCCAGGTTCTCGGCGGTCTCGGCGTCGAGGTTGGCCGCGATGTTGCTCATCGTACCGAGCGTCATCAGCTTGCCAAGGATCTTGCTGGCGGAAACCCCCGTGGCCTCGGCGAAGGAGCGGACGGTGCAAGGCAAGTCCACGACGATCCGACCTTTCCGCGGGGCCGCGGTGTTCGCCCCGGTGCGGCGGATGCGGAGTCGCTGCGAGGCCGAGCTGCCCGACGACTCTTCCTCGTCGCCTCCGCGACGCTTGGCCGTCGTGGATCGCTTGCGTTTCAACTGCCGCTGCTCGCGTCCGCCCAAAGTGGCCAGACCGGCCCCCTCGCCCTCTTCCTCGCCGACCGCGGCCTTGACCACGCCGCGCCGCGAACGATCTTTTCCGCTGCCCGGCTCCGCGGGCACCGCGGCGCGCCGGATCGACTTGTGGAGCGCCCGGCGCGCGGGGCCTTTCTTGGCGGCCAGGTCGTCGCGCTTCTTCTTTTCTTCGTGTTTCCGCAGGTGCTCGGAAAGTGGCTTGCTGCCGGCCTTGCTGGCGCGAATGGCGTCGGGCGGGAGCTTGATATCCGGCTTCTGCGGCGTCGGCTCTTTGGGCTTCTGCCGGGCGCTGGTCTTGGACGGCGTCGGCATGGGGGCCAAGTGGATGGTGGGACCTGCCTTTTCCGACGACTTCTGGCCTGGTTTCTTCTCGCCCGGCTTTTTCTCGCCCGCTTTCTTTTCGTCCGCCCGCTTGCCCAGCAGCCTGTCCAGCGGCCTGGACATGGATGGCCCCGACGTGCGCTGCGGCCTCACTGGACCGATTGTCCCCCGGGATGTCACCGGTCCTACGGATGGCGCCTTCGGCGGTGGCGGCAGGGCCCGTTCCACCGATGGACTGTCTTCAGAGGAACTGCCAGGCCCCGTCGCGGCCGCTGGCGGCGCGCCGAAAACAGGCGCCGCGGGCAAATCCGCTGGCGGAGAGGGAGCAATTCCGACGGGTCCCGCCGCGACAGAGACTTGCTCAGCGGCTGCCGGTGTCGTGGCAGCAGGCGCCGTGCCCCCAGGCGCGACGGCCGGGCGAGCGGGCAACACAGGTGCCAAAGGGGGTCGAGCGACGAGCGCCGCGGGGGCTCGAGCAACAGGTGCAGCAGAGACAGGCGCGGGTGGAACCGCCGCCGCGGGCACCAAATCGCCCGGTGCGGGTGGAACTTCCACCGCAGGCCCGGCCTCTTCGGATTTCTTGCGTTGCAGCGCGGGCTTGTCAGCCTTGGCCGGCAGGACGGGGACTTTACTGCCGACCGTTCCCGCAGGGGCGATGTAGTCTTCGCGGCGAATGCTGCGGCCGGCACCACCAGCATCCAGCGGCCGAGCCCCGCCCGCACTTGTCTTCCCGCCTTTGCCGCCGGCCATGAATGCCTTGAGGCGAGCGACCTCCTCGTCCGTCAAGCTGGCCAGCGCAGAGCCCTTCCCCGTGATACCTGCACGGGTACAGATATCGACCAATTTCTTATTGTCGATCTGGAGCTCTTTGGCCAGAGCGTAAATACGGATAGGCAAAACGGGCCTCGTGCTGGGGGATGCGGTGCTCAAGTGTCTTCACCATGATGGCCGTCGCCAGAAGGTTCGATGGGAGAATCGTCTGTGGCCACGGAGGACGCGCCGCTGGCGCCAATGACCGGCTCAACCGGCTCGATCGGCGACGGAGCGGCATCGTGGGATCGTTCGTCTGCGGTGTGGGCTTCTGGCGGCAGGCTGCCCGTTGCTGCCGCGCCGCCGGCTTGGGTCGGCTCGGCTTCGATCGGCTCGGCTTCGATCGACTCGGCTTCGATCGACTGGGCTTCGACCGACTGGGCTTCCGTCGACTCGTCGGGGGTCGCTTCAGCTTCGGTCGCTTCAGCTTCGGGTGCCCCGGACTGCTCCTGCTCGCGCCGCTGGCGGCGTTGCTCGGCTGCCGCCTTCTCGGCCTCGTCGGCCTTCGCCTCGGCCTGCGCCACAATCACGTCGGCTTGCTCTTGGGTCAATCCGCCCATTTCCATCAAGGCATCGGGCTCGATGATGGAAAGGTCATCGTAGGAAAGGAAGCCTTCACCCACTAGCTTCTCGGCAAGCTCCGATTCCACGCCCTCCAGCGCGGAAAAGCCCATCACGGCCCGCTCGATCTGCTCGTCCAGTTCGTCGCGGGTCATGATTTCGATATCCCAGCCGCAGAGCTTGCTGGCCAGACGGACGTTCTGCCCACGCTTGCCGATCGCCAGCGAAAGCTGGTCCTCACGGACCAGCACGATCGCCCGGCCGAGCATCTGGCAGAGGATCACTTCCTCGACCTCCGCCGGCTGCAAGGCATTGGGTATCAATACCTGGCGGTCGTCGCTCCAGCGGACGATATCGATACGCTCGCCCGACAGCTCATCGACGATGTTCTTGATCCGATTGCCGCGAACGCCGACGCAAGCCCCCACGCAATCGACGCGCTGGTCCATGTTGCTCACGGCGACCTTGGAGCGGTAGCCGGGCTCGCGGGCGATGGAGCGGATTTCAATGACGCCCTCGGCGATCTCGGGAATCTCCTGCTCAAACAACCTCTGCACGAGCTGCGGCTTGGTGCGGCTGAGGATGACCTTTACGCGGCTGCCTACCTTGCGGACTTCGTAGACCGTGGCGCGGACCCGTTCGTTGGCATGGTGCGATTCGCCCGGTATCTGTTCGCCGCGGGGGAGGATAGCCTCGACGTTCTGCAGCGAGACGGTGGCGGCGCCGCCTTCATAGCGTTGGATGGTGCCGGTGACGAGTTGACCTTTGAGTTCGTCGTATTCGTTGAAGAGGTGGTCGCGCTCGGCCTCGCGGATCTTCTGGATCATGACCTGCTTGGCGGTCTGGGCGCCGATCCGCTCGGCCATTTCCTCGGTGCTCATTTCCACGCCGTTGTGCGTGCCATGAATAGCGCCGGTGCGACGATCGATCTTGATCTGGACGTCTTCTTCTTCGCCGTAGTGCTTCTTGGCGGCAGAAACCAGCGCCGCTTCGATGCCCTCGAAGACGATCTCCTTTTCAATATTCTTATCGCGGTGGATCGAGTCCACGATGCGGAGCAGTTCGCTGGAATCCATCGGTTGTTGTTTCCCCGGCCTGGAAAATCCTGACCCAAGGCGGGGGTTCCCGTCGATTCAGGTCGCCGCAATCTGGGCCCTGTAAGGCATTCCCAGGCAATAGTTTACACACCTCCGAACCCGGTCCGTTGGGCTCAGACGCTCCAAAATCTTGTCACACCATGACTTAGTGAGCTTTGGTAATTAGGTAAGCATATCGGTCATTAGGTTAGGTGTCAAGTGGTGGAAGATTGCGTCTTCTTGCCCAAAAAAGGGTGAAATCACTCTCTTTGTCAAGGGTAAAAAGTCAGCCAGTTTTCGCTTGGTATTCCGGCTGCGGCGCAGGCGTCTCGCTTGCATCTGGCTCGTAGTCTACGCGCGCGGCCTGCATCCTGGCCGTGGCGCAGGCATCGGCCCAGGATACCCGGTTTTGCCTTAGTTTTTCATGGTCCAATGGGCCAAAACAGACCCTTTCCCGTTTTCATCGAGTTTTTCGGGCCCGTGCCGTGTCTTTAGCACCCTACCGAAAGGTTGTGGTGACGGCCTTCGCCAGATACATTACGTAGCTCCGCCGGAAAAATCGAACCCGTTTCCATCCGACGAGTGCAGTCGGCAAATCCGGCCGTGCTCGCCACTCGTGGCCGCCTCATCTTACCCCCCCTCCTCCGACACTCCATTCATCGTCACTTCCCGTGGGTAACGCTGGTCCGAAGACGCTTTTCCAATAACTTGGCGAACACCTGAAATGTGGCGAAGCGAGAAGGAAAATCGTAAAATCGTACTATGAAAACCAACGCCATGCGGATTCTCGACACCCTCGGCATTCGCTACGAGATCCGGGAGTACGAGGTCGATCCGGACGACTTGCGCGGAAAAAGTGGCCGCCGCTATCGGCCTGCCGCCCGAACAGGTGTTCAAGACGCTAGTGGCCCGCGGCGACCGGCACGGAGTGCTCCTGGCCGTGGTGCCAGCCGATGCCGAACTGGATTTCAAGGCCCTCGCGCGGCTCTCGCAAAACCGCAACGTGGAAATGGTCCCCCTGAAGGAAGTGCAGCCGCTCACCGGCTATATTCGCGGCGGCGTCACCGCCATGGCGGGCAAGCGCGATTATCCCGTTTACGTCGAAGAGCAAATGCAGTTGTTTGACGTGGTGGCAGTCTCTGCCGGCGTCCGCGGACAACAAATGCTTCTGGCCGCGGACGACTATCTTCGCGCAACCCAAGCAATCGTCGGTCCCATCAGCCGGACAGGCGAAAAATAGCCGCAACGGACTAAGATCTGTCCTCGCCTGACCGCCCAATTACCCGTGCCACGCCTGCGGCAAGGACTGTCGGCTTGCGGCATCCTCGCCAATTTGGGGGAACCTCAAGTAACGTTGTTCACCTCGCCGAACCGAATACCGCTTAAAAAAACCTCTTGCTCTTTCGGCCAGGGTGCGGTCATGGTTCGACCACCTCCAACGACTCCTCGCGACGGCGGTGTGGGCCGGCGATCGCTCGAGAAGCCGGGCACGCGGCACGGTTCTCGGCGGCCAGTGATTGCTCCAGCAAGCGTAGTTCCGCCAACGACAGCAAGAACGCGAGCGTGGATTCCGCGCCTTGGTTGAAACTCGCCCCTTCAGGGGAAAGGCCGTCGCAACATCCGCCCGTTGCCGCGTCGTACAGAGAGACGCCCGTATCGTTGCGGCCCAAGAACCATTCGAAGACCCGCTGGGCCCCCTGTCGCCAGCACATGTCTCCCGTTGCGCAATAAGCCGTAATGCAGGCGGAGACGGTAGCGTGGGCATCGATTGGCTGCTGGTCAAATCGGGCGGGCACGTCTCCGCGCACGTAAAATCCCTGGTTGCCGATGGGAGCGAAGTGGCCGGCGGGAGACGTCTGCACCGTCAGCAACCAGTCCAGCGCCTGCAGTGCGCTCTCGACCCACACCGCCCGCCCCAACGATTGGCCGCACAACAACAACGCATGGGGCAAAGCCGCATTGGCGTACGTCAACCGATCCTCGAACCACAGCCACTCGGACGACGAACATCGCTCAAAGGCCGCAAATAAACGGTCCGCCAACAGCATGTACACTTCCTGTGCCGCACGATCGCCGGGGAAGTTTCGTTGGTAGTCGTGCAAGGCAATCAGGCTAAAGGCCACCGGCCGCAGATCGGTGAACTCGCGGACGCCGGGCAGGGCCAACTCGAACAGCCGGCTCGCCGCCCGCCGCAGTCCCTCCTGCCGGGAACGCCCTAGTACGGCGCCCAACCCCCAAAGTGCTCGCGCGTGGCTGTCGTAGGAACCGCGGTCCTCCAGCCAGCGTCGGTCGTAAGCCATCAGATTGCGAAAATAGCCGTTCTGCGGATTGCGGGCGTGCCAAAGGAACGCGAGGAAGCGGGCCGCAAGGCTGCCCGACTGCGCTAGCCGCTCCTTACCGAGTTCTTCCAGGTAAACCATCAGGGTCAGGGCACGGGCGTTATCGTCGGTCGTATAGCCCTCCGCGTAGTTCGGCACGGTGGCTATGGCATGCTGCAAAATCCCCACGTCGTCGGTCAGCCGCCGCAAATGCCCGAGGTTCAAGTCCGGCAACTCCGTGCGTTGTTCGGCCAGGGTCTTGGCCAAGAACGCCGCCCGCGGACGCTCCTGGCACGCCCGCTGGAAGGTCTGCATGTAGTCGCGGGCTACGGCCGACCAGATCATCTTCCGACCGGCACGATAGGCTTGCCTGCGGATCGCGTGGCGATGCGTCTCGTCTTCAAGCAAGTGGAGGATGGCCTGCGCCAGGGCATCGGGGGATGCAAAGGGAACCAGGAGGCCGCAGCCGTCCGCCAACAGTTCTTCGGCATGCCAATAGGGGGTGGAAACCACGGCTTTGCCCGCCCCGAGGGCATAAGCCAGCGTGCCGGATACCACCTGGTCCTGGCTCAAATAGGGCGTGATGTAAATATCGGCCACGCCAATGAACTCCATCAGTTCCTCCAGGCTGACGAAGCGATTGTGAAAGATCACATTGCGTTCCACACCCAGATCGTGGGCCAGTCGCTGCAAGGACAATCGATACGACTCGCCCTCGTTGCGGATCACGTTGGGATGGGTAGCGCCCAGCACCATGAACACCACTTCGGGAAACCGCCGGAGCACTTCCGGCAGTGCATTAACCACATGCTCGATCCCCTTGTTGCGGCTCAGCAACCCGAACGTCAAGATGACCTGCTTTCCTTCCACGCCAAAATTGTCTTTGTAGAAGTTCGAATCGGTGAAGGGCACATCGTGGATGCCGTGGGGAATCAAGTCAATCTTGTTGCCGGGAACCGCATAAATCGTCCGCAGGAAGTCCTCCCCTTTCTTGGTCATCACTACCAGCCGGTCAGAACGGTCGAGAATCTCGCCGAGCACCTTCCGCTGAGAGGCGGTGGGGCGATGCGGGATCGTATGCAACGTGGTGACGACGGGCGTCCGCAGGTCGCGAAGCAGGGCCAGGATGTGGCTGCCGTCCGGACCGCCAAAAATGCCGAACTCGTGCTGGAGGCAAACGAGATTGACCTTGTTGACGTTCAAAAAATCGGCAGCCTGACGGTAGGTCGTCAGATCGTTCTCATTCAGTTCGAAACGGACCCGCGGTGGATAGGCGTAGCCTTCCTCGCGGTCGTTCACCGGCACCGCAAAGCAGGCCGTTTCGGGGAACTGGCAAGCCAGCGACTCACACAAGTCGGCGGTGAACGTGGCAATCCCGCATTGCCGCGGCAGATAATTGCCGACCACGGCGATTCGCTTCATGGCGGAGGCCCTCTCTATAAATGGTTAGGTCACACATACCATGTTAGTCTGAAGGGCATTGCAAGGAAAATATCGAGCATTCTCCGAAGAATTCAGGGACGGCTTCCACCTTGTTGCGGTATTGACCGCCCGTCCCAGTCCGGCGCAGGCAGCGGACGTCGCACTCGGCCAAGATCTGCTCGGGACTGCCAGCCACGGTGTGATCGCATGGCATCAACATGGCAGTAATAAAGTGCCTCATGCCGTAAGGCGTTTTTGGGTGGCACGCGCCCTTTCCCTGCCCTACTCCGTAGTTGCCGGAGTGGATGCGCTCTTCGCCGGCACGATCTTCTCTGCCGCCAGCCACTCCAGCGAGCGGCTCTGCCAGGCATCCCACATGGGACCCTTGTAGCCGTTGAGCCCGTGGCCGCCACTGGGAAGTTCCAGGAATTCCGCGGCCACTTTATGGGCCTTGAGGGCTTCGTACATCATCCGGCTGTTATCCGGCGGGACTAGCGTGTCGTCTTTGGCATGGGCCAAAAACATCGGCGGCGTCTTGTCCGTGACTTGTTTCTCATTGGAGAAGAGCTCCACCATTTCCGGATGGGGATTCGGGCCCAGCAAATTCAGCTTGGTGCCGGTGTGGGTCTTCTCGCCCATCACGATCACGGGGTAGACCAGGATGGCGAAATCGGGGCGGCAGCTAACGCGCCCGATCGGGTCCGCCGACTTGGGATCGCCGCTGTCGAAGTGCGTGGCCGCCGTGGAGGCCAGGTGCCCGCCCGCCGAAAAGCCGATAATGCCGATGCGGCTTGGATCGATCTTCCACTGTCTGGCGTGGAAGCGGACAGTGCGAATCGCCCGCTGGGCATCCAACAGCGGCACGAACGGTCTACCGTTGGGAAGCCGGTACTCCAACACGATTCCCGCGATCCGATGGCGGTTCAGCCATTGGGCGATCCCATGACCCTCCGGGCCGGCCACCAATCCGCCGTATCCACCGCCCGGGCAGATCACCATCGCGGCTCCGTTGGGTTTAGCCGCCGGATGGAGGGTAATGTAGGCATTGACCGCCTCGAACCGGCCATCGCCGACGGGCGCCTGGCCGGACCAGAGCGGGAGCCTTTGGGGTTCGGCTGTTGCTACGGTGGCGAGCGACGGCAGTATGACCATGGGACGAACGAAACTTAGCAGTGATCTGATGATGTGCATGGCACTTCTTCTGATTGGGATATTCAGTGTGGCTTGACGCTCGAATGGTTACGGCAACCGTTCCGGCGTGATGGTTATCAGTTTCAACCCCATGGGCCTGGGTTCTTTCGACTTCACGCTGACAGAAAAGACGCCGGCCTTGTCGAACGTCACATTACCCAGCGGATTTGATTCAAAGTTCCACCAAGAACCCGTAGTCTCCGGACGGAAGGTAATCGTCCGACCAGCCGCTTCGATGGAACACTCCCGCCCCTTGCAGGATGGCTCACAGGAATAGGTTATCTCCAGACGGTAATCACCCGGTCTGTCGATTTTGATGTCCCACGAGACATAGCATTGGGGGTTCTCCCAATAGGCCATGTCCCTCCAGCAGTCGAACCGCTGAAAATTACCGTGATTCTTTATCCTCGTGCCGCGAAGCAGGAACCGCCCCTTCGCGTCGGGCAAGACAAAAGGATCAACCGTTACGGGTTTCAAGTCGTTTCCGGTAATCTCCAGGACATAGACGTGCTCGCAGGGCTTCCGGTTGGGCATCGTCACGACAAGGCCATTGTCCGTCCGCGACCACGCCACCTTATCAGCGCAACCGAGCAGGCGCACGCCCGTTATGGTTCCAAGCTGGAGATTCTCCGCGGAGGCAAGAGAACGAACTATCAGATTTTTGTCTGCCGGCCAGCCCAGCACGAGTGCATAGAGCTTGCCGCCCTTGAAGGTAAAGCGGATGTCGGCGGCGCCGTGCGGGGCGCCATCCACCGGATTCGGATCGTTTTCGCCATAGATGAGCCAGGGTCGCGATGCGAAAATCGCTTGTCCATTCACCTTCATCCAGGCCGCCATGTCTTCGAGAAACCTGATTTCACGATCGTCGAGACTGCCGTCGCCGCGCACCGGAATATTCAGCAGCATATTTCCGTTCTTGCTCACGACATCCGCCAGCGTTTGCAGCACGTCACACACGCTTCTGTAGTTGATGCGGCGGTCATAGTGCCAGTTGCCGATGCACGTGTCATCCTGCCAGGGCAATGCCTGAAGAGTATCCATCGAGCCGCCTTCAACATCCAGAAGCACCGCGCTGCGACAGTCCGCCGGGGGATTCTTGATATTCAGCACGGCCTCAAGCTTGCCGCCGTGCCACGTCATGTTCGCATTGTAATATCGCGCCGCCATGTCCAGTCCTGACTTGCCACCGGGCAGATCGCCGTCGTCAAAATAGAGAAGGTCCGGCTTGTAGGAATCCATGAGGTCGATCACGCGATTCTCGAATTTTCTTTGATAAGCTTTCAAAGCTGCCGCCGTCCGCGCCGCCCCATGTGGGCCGTACAAGTCGGCCGGATCATAGCCCTCCCACCAAAGACCCTTGCCGTCGGCCCGGGTCAACGCGCCGTCGTAAGGAACACCCTTCATCGGCCCCTCGGCGTCGCTTCCATGGGCCACGTCATACCAACTCCACGCCCGGGCCGCATGAACGGTAACGCCAAATCGCATTCCGTGCGCTCGTGCGATCTTGGCCCATGTCCCGACAATGTCTTTCTTGGGGCCAATATTCACGGAGTTCCATGGCTGGTACTTGGAATTCCAGTTGTCGAAATTGTCGTGATGGTTGGCCATGGCGACGAAATACTTCGCGCCTGCCCGCTGGTAGAGATCCATCATTTTCTCCGGATCCCACTTTTCGGCCTTCCACGCATTGCAGATATCCTTGAATCCGAACGTCGACGGATGACCGTAGGTCTTGAGATGGTACTGGTAATCCTCGTGTGACGGTTCATACATATGCCGAGCATACCAGTCGCCCTGCTCCGGAACACACTGGGGCCCCCAGTGCGCCCAGAGACCGAGCTTGGCATCCTTGAACCAGTCGGGGAAGGTATACTGCTTCAACGATCGCCAGTCGGGCTTGAATGGTCCGGGGACAGTCGTGGATGCCTGTTCCGCTGCGGCAAGCGTCTTGCCGGTCGCGCAACAGGCCACCGCCAGCATTCCCGTCAGCATTATCCGCTTCATGTCTCTCGTCTATTTGTCCTTAAACGCTGCACACTCAGAGGGATTACCTTCGCCATCTTAGTTAAGGGCGAAGTGAAATTCCAGCCGGCCCGCCAATTCGACGGCTGAATATTTGGCAGGCCATGTGTACATGGCCAGCGGCGAGTTCGTTCCTGGTGTCTACCACCAGACACGGCCCGGCGTCGTAACCAATGAGTATCGGCTTTTTCGCCGATGCTTGGACGAAAACACCATGGCGGGAGGCAGGAGAGAACATTTCGGAATTGCTAGCCAAGCGACTTTCACGAGTGTATCCTGGGTGCATCGTGATTACCTGTCTGGTATCGCAGAGTTTTGAACGAGGACGTAGAAATGAAACGAACTTGGATTGTTGTGATCGGGCTGGCTGCAATGCTAGCGTGGGCAAATCTGGCGGTGTCGCAGGGACAGCCCATGCGGCCGGCGCAGCCCAGGCTGCCGGAAGGCGTCAAAGTCCTGCGGAATCTCCCGTATGTCGAGGCGGGCCACGAGCGGAACCGACTCGATCTTTACCTGCCCGAGAAGGCCGAAGGCCGGCTGCCGCTGATCGTGTGGATCCACGGCGGGGCCTGGTGGGCCGGCAGCAAAGAGAACTGCCCCGCCGTGCCATTTGCGACCAAGGGCTACGCCGTGGCGAGCATCAACTACCGCCTTAGCCAGCATGCCGTCTTCCCGGCGCAGATCGAAGACTGCAAGGCGGCGATCCGCTGGCTAAGGGCCCATTCCGCCAAGTACCACCTCGACGCGGACCACATCGGCGTGTGGGGCTCGTCGGCCGGTGGCCACCTCGTCGCCCTCTTGGGCACCACGGGCGGCGTGAAAGATTTGGAGGGCCATGGCGGAAATCTCGACCAGTCCAGCCGCGTGCAGTGCGTGGTCGATTGGTTTGGTCCTACCGACATGGCCAACATGGGCAATCAAGCCGACAAGCCCGGCACGCCGGTGGCGCAGCTCATCGGCGGCCCCGTCCAGGAGAATCTGGAGAAGGCCCGCAATGCCAGCCCCATGACCTACGTCAGTAAGGACTCTGCCCCCTTCCTCATCCTGCACGGCGACGAGGACAACACGGTGCCGTTACATCAGAGCGAGGTCCTGGCCGATGCCTTGAAGAAGGCCGGCGTGGAGGTCGAACTCGTGGTGGTGAAAGGCAACGGGCACGGCGGCCCGGGGTTCAACAGCGCAGAAAACCGAAAACGCATCGAAGAATTCTTTGCGAAGCATCTTCGCCAAGAGAAGCCGTAGATTGTCATGTTTTCACGGAGGAGCAGCTTTGATTCCCCTAGGCCCCCGGCCTTCCTTTGACGAGTTCGGTGCATGGACGCTGGCGCCTCGCTCCACCTGGCCGCAGGCAAGCATTGTCCTGGATGGCCAGCCCGGAAACAACCGCAAGCGGCTTCGCGGCGAGGCGCCGCTTGCCCCCGGCGTCTACGGGATGGTGGACGGCGAGGGTGAACTGATCTACGTCGGCCAGTCAAGGTCGCTGCGGAATCGCCTGCTGAGCTATTTTGCCGGTTCAGCACCGCCTAAGTCCCGCCGCATCATTGCCCACACGCGGCGGCTCGTCTGGGAGACTGCCCCCGACGAGCTTGCTGCACAGGTGCGGCGAATTGGAGTTGATCCGCCGCTGGCGACCCCGTTTTAACGTCCGGGGGCAACCGAACCGCCGCCGCCCGACCTACGTCGTCATCGGCCGGGCGCCAGCCTCGCGGGTCTATCTCGCCGCCGTGCCCGCCAAGGGCGATACGTCGGTCTTCGGACCGGTGCGGGCCAGCCGGCAGTGTCACCGGGCAGTGCACGCTCTGAACGACCACTTCCAGCTTTGCACCTGCGGGCAGAAGGATTCGACGCGACTTGCCGGCCAGCGAGAGTTGTTTCCTTCCGAGAGCACGGTTCGCTGCCTTCGGCACGACCTGGGGAATTGCCTTGCTCCGTGCCTTCCCGGCAATTCCCGCGCAATATGCCGAGCGCGTCCTGGCCGCGAAGAAGTTCCTGCGCGGCACTGACCTGTCGGCCTTGTCGCGCCTGGAGGAGGCCATGCAAACTGCAGCGGCGGCCCAGTGCTACGAACAAGCGGCCGTCTACCGGGATACGCGGGAGGCTTTGGAGAGACTCCAGACGCAGTTGGAGCGGTTCCGCGCGGCGGAGCGGCAGTATAGTTTCATCTATGTCGTTCAAAGTCGAGAGGGCCGACGTTCGTGGTACCTGATCCAACGTGGCCAGATCCATGCCGTCATCGACGAACCCCGCGACCGCCTGCCAGCCGAGGAATGTCTCGCCATGATGGAGCGAACGTACACGGGCCGCACCCTGCCAGCCACCGGAGCAACGCGGGAAGACGCCGAAATGACGCTCTTGGTGGCTACATGGTTCGCCAGTCGCCCGGCTGAACTACAACACACGCTCTCGCCGGCAGCGGCCAGGGAGAGACTGCGGGCGGCGGTGGGCCGGTAACAGTCGGCTCGACAAACCGTGGGACGCTGCAAGCAAAAGTGGTCCGCCCAGGATGTGACCACCGCTGCTTCAATCATCGGGCCAGCGCATCCCGGCAATACTGGACCGTGCGAGCGATTTCAGTCATACGATCGGAACCTGCGGGAACCTTGTACTCGAACTCGATCGTCGCCTGGATGTTCCACTTATAGTCCCGGATCACATGCAGCACTTCCTTGATCGGCGTGTCCCCCTCGCCGAACGGCGTGTTAGGCCCGTTGTGGAATTTCCGATCTTTCAAGTGCACATGGGTGACCCGATCGTGATATTTTTCGATGAAGGGAACCGGAGAAATGTCGTTGCCGGCGACGAAGTGGCCGAGGTCCACGTTGGCGCCGTTATACTTCGCCAGGGCAAAGGCCGCTTCCCAGTGCTCGGGCCTGGTACTGGCATGGCCGTGATAGCCGACCATGAACTTGTGCTTGTCGGCGAACTGTCCAATCCGCCTGAGGTCGTCTTTCGCGTGGGAGATCTCCGTGGAGATTGCCCGGCCGCCCAGTGCCTTGGCCAAGGAGAAGGCGTAGTCCAATTCCTCGTTGGACATCGCGAACAAGCCATCCACCTTGACGATTTCGATAAGCACTCCCGCGTCTTCGTATTTCTTTCGGAATTCCTTGATCCGTTCCATGGGGGCCGAGCCGCGCCATTCGCGTAATTGCCCGGCGATGCTGGCTCCGCTCGCACTCGCGGACTTCTTCGGAAAGAGCCATGCCGCCGGCACTCCCAAGAAAGTCTCAACTGGCTGCGTGCCGCAATTCCACGCCGCTAATGCCGAGCTGAACGCACTTACGGAGGATCTCATCGCCGCTCATGGTTTGATTGGCGAAGCTATAGGGCACATTAATCCCGATTTGCACGCCACGCACTTTGGAATTTGGCTTCCCTTGCGGTTGTTCGGCGGCGCCAAGCCGGTTCACGCTGGACAGCCAAGCGGCCCCGGGAAGGGCGGCCAATGACAACCTTGCGAATTCACGACGCGTGCAAAACGGCATAAAGGACTCCGATGCTTATGGGATGCAACCGAATGTCACGTAATACTTGGCCGATGCCACAGGATATTATAGTCACGCAGACCGTCAGGTCGCAAATCGCCCAGGTCGCTCGACATGTAAGCAGCCTTCACCGTTCCTGGGAGGAAAAACCGCCGATTTATTGGTAACCACTGTGGTCAAGGGGCCCACTACACACAGAAAAAAACACGCGAGCCTCCGAAATTTTGGCTGTATTGAGCGCGTTTTAGCCAGCCCAGTTCGGCGGCCAAATCGCCCCTACTCCAAACTCCCTTACTTGCCACGAACAATTAACATGCTAATAAATACTCTCAGCGAGTTCTTGTTGGCCGTAATTACAATCGCCTTGGCGCCAACGGCGGCCCTGGAATTCTGGGCGTACATCGGGAGGGGTGTCCGGATGATGTAGCTCATGCGTGGCCGAGCCAAACCGTGGCCCACAGAGTAGGATAATTGGAATCGACTACCTTGCTGGCTTGCAATTCTCAATTCTAATGCGTCGCCGATCGCCGTGTTGACATGCGAAACCTGATCGACATCATCTTCTGGACTCTTTGCCGGTGGCAGGTGGCTCTGCGGTATCGAGTGCAGGTGGTCGGATTGGAGAATCTGCAAGGTCTGCAAGGTCCGGCGGCTGAAGCGATCCCTCGAGGCCGGTGGGGAAATGATCTCGCTGCCCACCCTGGAGGAGCCCCTGAGCATCGCCTATCCGCCACGGAAAACGGCCCGCAAGTAGCGGACGAGGGCATCGAACTTCCCCAGGGCCGCCACGTCGTGCTTTTCACAACGGCAGCCATCACGCTTCGCGAGGCAAATGCCCGCCTGGCCCACGCCGGGTTTCGCGGCGCGATGCCGTTCAACTTAGTGCGGCTCTTGGAGAAGGTCCCCGTGCTTGGCACCCGGCAAGACCGATTACACGCAGATTTGAATTCTGGTTGCCCATGATTAAACTCGCGAACGTTTCGAAATCTTACGGTTCGACGTGCGTGCTCCAGCCGATCGATCTGACGATCGAGCGCGGGCGGACCACTGTGCTGATCGGGCCGAGCGGCTGCGGCAAGTCGACGCTGCTGCGAATCATGGTCGGGCTGGAAACGGTCGACAGCGGCAGCGTTTCTTTCGACCAAACCGCGTTGACGGCAAGCAATGCCGCGGAAATGCGGCGGCAGATGGGCTACGTGCTCCAGGACGGCGGGCTCTTTCCGCATCTCACGGCCCGCGAGAACATCACCGTGCTGGCGCGTTACCTGGGCAAATCATCGCGAAAACAGCTGGATGCCCGCGTGCAGGAACTTGCCGACCTGACCCGCGTCCCCGGTCAGATCCTCGATCGTTATCCGGCCCAGTTGTCTGGCGGGCAGCGGCAGCGCGTGGCGATTATGCGGGCCTTGATGCTCGATCCGAAAGTCGTCTTCTTCGATGAACCGATGGGCGCACTCGATCCGCTCATCCGTTTCGAGCTTCAGGCAGACCTGCGGCAGATATTCCTCTCGCTGGGCAAGACGGTCGTTTTGGTGACCCACGACATGAACGAGGCGGGATTCTTTGGCGACCCCATCATTCTGCTCAACAACGGCCGCATTATGCAGCGCGGACCGCTGTGCGAATTGCTGGAAAAACCTGCCGATCCGTTTGTCACTCGATTCATCAAAGCGCAAAGGGGGCTGCCGTGAAATTCGCCTTTGTACTCATACCGCTTCTTGCCCCGTTGATTGCCATTCCGGCTGCCGCCCCTGGGGCAGAGACGACGGAGATCCAAATCGGCTCGAAAGCCTTCACGGAGTCGGTGATTCTCGGCGAAATGCTGACTCGCCTGGCCGAGTCGACGGGAGCGCACGCCCACCACCGCGCGGAGCTCGGCGGCACGCAGATCGCCTGGCAAGCGCTCTGTCGCGGCGAGATCGACGCCTACGTGGAATACACCGGTACGCTCAGTGAGGAGATTCTCGCGGGTCGGAGACTCTCGAGCGAAGTGCAAATCGCGCGGGTCCTAGCCGAGAAGGGGATCTGCATGAGTGGAAGGCTTGGGTTGAACAACACCTACGCGCTGGCGATGCGCGAAGACGATGCCCAGCGGCGCGGCATTGGCAAGATATCCGACCTGGCGGCGTGTCCCGAACTCCGTTTCGGCCTGAGCGATGAATTCATGGAGCGGAAGGACGGCTGGGCGGGTCTCCAGGCCCGCTACTATCTGCCGCAGAAAAATCTGCAGGTCGTCGATCATGCCCTGGCCTACCGCGGCCTGGGCGCCGGCAAACTCGACGTGACTGACATCTACTCGACCGACCCCGAGATTATTGTCCACGGTCTCCGCGTGCTGGAAGACGACCTTCACTACTTCCCCTCCTACCATGCCGTGGTCCTCTATCGTGCCGATCTCCAGCAGCGTGCCCCTGCCCTGGTCAAAGCGATTCATGGCCTGGAGGGGCGGATCGATAGCGCGACCATGTCGCGGTTGAACGCCGAGGTCCGTGTCGACGACAAGCCCGAGGCCTTTGTGGCCGCCTCCTTCCTGCGAGGCACGATCGATCCGTCGATCGCGGTCCCGCCCATCGACAGGAATGCGCAATACGGGCGGATGATGCGACGGTTCTTGCGGACGACGCGGGAACATCTTTTCCTGGTCATCGTGTCGCTGGTCGCCGCCATCACGATTGCCGTGCCGCTGGGCATTGTTTCCTATCGCCGACCGAGGCTTGGCAGCGTCATCCTGGGCGCCGTGGGCGTGATTCAGACGCTGCCTTCGATGGCACTGTTGGTTTTCATGATTCCGCTTTTCGGCCTGGGGGCCTGGCCGGCGATCGTCACCATGTTTCTCTACAGCCTGCTGCCCATCGTGCGCAACACGGCCACGGGACTTCGCGAGATTCCGGACAGCGTGCACCAATCTGCCTTGGCCCTCGGTTTGCCGTCGCTGGCCCGGCTCCGGCTCGTGGAGTTGCCGATGGCCTCGCGCTCAATCCTGTCGGGCATTAAGACGGCGGCGGTGATCAATGTTGGCACCGCCACCATCGGCGCGTTCATCGGGGCCGGCGGCTATGGCCAGCCGATCCTTACCGGCGTGCGACTCGCCGACTTGAGCCTCATCCTGCAAGGGGCCGTGCCTGCCGCCGTGATGGCGCTGACTGGCGCAGGCCCTCTTTGGCGGGGCAGAACGATGGCTGGTTCCGCGGGGATTGAGGTTGTGAGAGTAACGCAAAGATACGGCAAGTATCCCCGAACCAATAGGTCGGCCATGGGTGAGTATGGTTACGGATTCATGGGCGCCTGAGGCGGGACGCCCGCCGCCGGCGAAACCGGTCCCGCAGGGCCGCCCGCCAGGCGGATCTCCCAGCCGCCTCCCAAAGCCCGATAAACCTGGATCAGACCGGTGGCGATCTCGCCTTGCGCCTGCGCCAAGGTATCTTCCAAAGGCACCAGGTTCTGCTGCAAGAGCGTGACTCGCGTCAGGTCGGTCGTTCCGGCCTCGTACTGGGCCACCACGATGTCCACGGCTCGGGCGGCGTCGGCCACGCTGGCGCCCTGGCGCGGGCCCGCCGCTGGGCCCGCAGGAAAGTCACCAGCCCGTTCTCTACGTCCTGCTCGGCGCTAAGCACCGTGTTGCGATAGGTGGTCACCAGTTCCTGGAACCTAAGTTCCTGCAAGCGCCGATTGTTGAGGAGGCGGCCGTAGTTGAGGATGTTCCAGGTGAAGCCGGGCCCTACGCTTCCCGTGAGTGACTGCGGCGAGAAGAGTTGCGAGAGGTTCTGGGAGGCGTAGCCGATCGTACCGTTGATGGAGACGGCCGGGTAGAACTGGGCCTCGGCGATTCCGATCTGCTCGCTCTGCGCGGCCGCCTGCCGCTCCGCGCGGCGGACGTCCGGACGGCGGCGGAGCAGGTCCGCCGGAATGCCGACCGTCACCTCCGTCGGCGCCGTGGGAATCACGCCCGTTCCCAGCCGGGCTTGCAAGTCCTGGGGAGGAATTCCCAGCAGGATGCAAAGTTGGTTGGCGGCCTGCCGCAGGGCGATTTCCAGTTCCGGAATGGCCGCCTCGGTCTCTTCCAGCGTGCTGCGGGCCTGGACCACGTCAAGATCCGCCACAACGCCGGCCCGTTTCGATCCTATCACGATCGCCAGCGTCTTGCGCTGCAGGGCGACGTTGGCCTGGGCATATTCGATCCGCCGTTGCGTGGTACGGTAGGTGACGTAGTTCGTCGCTACGTCACCCAAAAGCGTAACCAGCACGTCGTCGTAATTCTCGACCGAGGCGTCGAGGTTGTCGGCGTCGGACTCGATCGCCCTCCGCAGCCGGCCCCAGAGATCGAGTTCCCAACTGAGATTGAAACCGGCATTCCACTGGTTGGTCCAGCGCTGCTCCGCAAACGACGAGTTGCCGAGCGTCTCGCTCAGGGCATTGTGCGTATAGCTCCCCGTGGCCGTTTGCGTCTGAGGGAAGAGATTTCCCGTGTCGATGGCCACCTGGGCCCGGGCCTCCAGCACGCGGCAGGCCGCCACCCGCAACGACAAGTTCTGCCGGTAGGCGTAACCGATGAGCGAGTCAAGCCGCGGATCGTTGAAAACCATCCACCACTTGCTCAGGTCGTCGTGGAGACTGCGAACGCGGACGTCATCGGCGTCGATCCAGTGGTGCCCCACCGCGGCGCAGGCGGGCGTGTAGTTCGGCCCCACCTTGAAACCATTGTGCACATAGTCGGTCAGGCTCGTGCAGCCGCCCAACCCCAGGCCAACGACCGCCGAAAAAATCGCCAGAATTGGTGGTAGAGGTCGCAACATGCCATAGAACCCCTATTGCCACCGGACTTTTCCGCGCCGTCAGGTGTAAAACAGGGTTGTGTTAGGGTACTTATTGACAATATGACTATAATCGCTTCCGTGGCTACCATCGGCATGTCCGGCAGCATCGGCATATTGGATGTTTTCGTGACGGTAGAACCGCTAGAGGCGTCACACGCGGAAGATGTCGTCTTTCCCCCACATGCGGCACAGACCGCACCCCCACTTTGACCGCACGCGATTTTCCAGCTTGCCCCGCCCGATAGTCTTGTTATTATAGGAATTCCTTTGAGCGAGAAACCTATGGCAAGCGTGAAAGACCGACAACCCATGAAAACCGCCGCGCTTGCCGGTGGACCCGACGACGCCAGGCCGCACAAGAAATCCGATGGCCTTGGCTCGGGCGGCTATGCCGACAAGCCTTGGTTCCTTCGTTTTTGGGACGGCATGACCGCCACCGGCTGGTTCCCCCTGCTGGTCCGCAACCGCCTCCACATCGCCCCCCGCCGCTGGGCCATGGCGATGTTGATGACGTTCTTAAGCCTGTTGAACTTTACGCTGGGGTTATTGCAACTGCTCTTCTGGAGGCGACGCATCGCTCGTACGGAACTTAAGGGCGACCCGATCTTTGTGATCGGTCACTGGCGTTCGGGCACGACTCTGTTGCACGAACTGCTGGTCTTAGACGAGCGGCATACCTATTCGAACACATTCGACTGTTTTTGTCCCAACCACTTCCTGCTTACGGCGCCCCTGTTTCGGCCGCTGCTGCGGGGCCTCCTCCCCAAGCAGCGGCCCATGGATAACATGGCCGCGGGCTGGGATTGTCCCCAGGAAGACGAGTTCGCCCTATGCAACATGGGAATGCCTTCGCCTTACTTGACGATCGCCTTTCCAAACCATCCGCCGCAAAACCAGGAGTTTTTCGAACTGCGGGAGGTGTCGCCGCGGCAGAGGCAGCGATGGCGGAACGGGTTGCTGTGGTTCCTCAAATGCCTTACCGTGCGCACGCCGCGGCGGATCGTCTTGAAATCGCCGCCGCACACCTTTCGCATCAAGGTCTTGTTGGAGATGTTCCCCAAGGCCCGTTTCATCCATATTGTCCGCAATCCGCTGGTGATCTATCCCTCGACGATCAACCTCTGGAAGCGGTTGTACCGCAACGACGGTCTACAAGTGCCAACCTACGACGGGTTAGACGAGCACGTCTTCGCAACGTTCACGCGGATGTACGAGGCGTTTGAGCGCGATCGCGGCTTGATTCCGGCCGGTCAATTTTGCGAAGTTCGCTACGAAGATCTGGTGGTCCGGCCATTGGACGAGATGCAGCGGGTTTACGATGAGCTCCATTTGATGGAATTCGAGAAAGTGCGACCGCAAATGGATGCCTATTTTGCCAAAAAGGCCGATTACCAGACCAATCGCTACCAGGTGCCGCCTGAGTTGGCCGCCGAGATCCGCCTCCGTTGGGCGAGTTTTTTCCAGCGCTACGGCTACGGTGAGGAGTAGCTCGGCCTACGGTTTATCCGACGCAGCAAAAACTGCGCCGCGGCTGCTCACACTTTTTCCACCGCGCCGCTTTTCATAAGCCGCGATTTTCTGGCTAAATACGCATCTTGGAATGCGATTGACAGCGCACCTATAAATGCTTAAAGTTTGGAGTGTCGCGCTGCGGAAGCCAGTCGACCAGTCGGGGACAATGGTCGCGCAAGGACTGTGGCACGGCGGCGGCATACTTCCGCAAATCTTTCGGCTGCCCCAAGCCGTTGTCGAATCGCTTCTCGAAATCTGCATGGCCTTCTAAACTTCCGGGAGCAAACCTTTATGAGCCAACCGCGACAATCCTTGACTTCCCCGAAGTTTTGCGACCTGCCCCCCGCCCTTGAGATCCAGTCCGGTTTGTTCAGCACCACTCAGCACGACGTCATTCATACGAGCTTTACGCCGCTGCACTATGAACCAGGCTATTCCTATCCGCTTTTGGTCTGGCTGCACGGATCGGGCTGCGACGAGCGGCAGTTATTGCGGATCATGCCGTTGGTGAGCATGCGGAACTACGTGGCCATTGCTCCGCGGGGAGCGGTCATTGCTCCGCGAGGAGGGGCTGCGTTGCATCCGCTGTCCTTGGGATGGTCCCACGACTGCCTCGACCTGCCGCAAGCCGAACAGCGCATCTTCGACTCGATTGAATCGGCCTTCCGCCGTTTCAATATCCATCCCCGGCGGGTCTTTCTGGCCGGATTTGACGCGGGCGGCACCATGGCCTTTCGCGTTGCCATGAACCATCCGTATAAATTCGCCGGTATTCTTTCGCTGGGCGGATGCCTGCCCATTGGCGGCGCTCCGTTGTCCAGGTTGTCGGAAGCCCGACGATTGGGGATCTTCCTGGCCGCGGGCCGGCACAGCGCCTCGTACGGTGAGGACCGCGTTTGCGACGATCTCCGCCTGCTGCACACTGCGGGAATGTCGATCACCCTGCGGCTCTATCCCTGTGGCCAAGAACTCTCGCCATCAATGCTTGCCGACGTCGATCGGTGGATCATCGATCAGATTACCGCTGCCAAGACATCCGTCGACCGCGCCACGGCATAGGATCGCCGTTCGCGTTCGCTCGTAGTCCCGGCTTCAGGGGGAATCGCCGGCTACAGCCGGTACTCCGTACTCTGGGCGGCGGCAAATGTGCATTGACATGGGCGGTGATTTTCGGGTACATACCCCGCATTCTCCTCGATTTCCAATGCGCAGGCCTGCGCCGCAGACGTGCGCCGGCAATCGCAACGGGTCTTGTCCGAAACTTCATGGCCGAAATCCCCCGCAAATCGTCCGCTCAATCACCCGCGCAGGCGACCCCTGCGCGCGGAGGAAAGACCGGGCCCGGAGGGGAACTGGCGGCATTACTGTCCGATCCGTTTCGCCTGTTGTTGATCTTGGCGGTCAATGCGGCCCTGGTGGTCGGCATAGTTTCCACTGCGGTTATCTTGCACAGCCGCAAGCCGCCGCCAAAACCGCCTACTTTGGCCGCAGCGCTCGATGCCTTGGATCATGGCAAGGCAGCCGATGCCCAGCGTATGGCTGAAACCTTGGCCAACCAAGATCTCACCAGCGATGATTGGGGAGGGCCCGATTTCATCTTCGGGTCGCTTGCCGCCGAAACTGCTGAAGCGGCCGAGGGCAAGCAGCGGATCGAATCGTTCCACCTGGCCTCACTATATCTTGCCCGATCGCGGGAACGAGGGTTTCCCCCAGGACGACAGGCGGCCGGCTTGTACCTGCTCGGCAAGGCCCTTTTTCGCTGCGGCCGCTCGAATGAGGCCGTATCCGCGTTTGAAGAAGCCTTGCCGCAAAATGCCCCCCGGGCGGACGAGATCCGCGCGATGTTGATTGAAGCCTATCTTGGCGTCCAGCCGCCGCAATACCCAAAGGCCCTGGCCGAGAACCAGAAGCGACTTTCCGATCCGCATCTGGCGAAGAGCGATCGCAACCGCCTCCTCATCCAGCAAGCGGAAATTCTCCTGGGCATGGATCGGCGCAAGGAGTGTGCGGCGATTGTCGAGAAACTTTCCGGCGATCCTTCGCTGCGCGGCGATATTGCCTTGCTGCGGGGCCGGTTGGCGCTGGCCGAAGGCCAGGCCCAGAAGAGCCAGGACAGAATCCGCGCGGCAATGCAGGAGTTCCGCAAGGCCTTGGGCGAGAGATTCGCCGATATCCGCATTGCCCGCCAGGCGAACTATCTGCTCGGACTGTGCCAGTTGCAACTGGGCGACCTGCTAGCGGCCTTGAACCAGATGAACCACACGGCGCGGCTTTTCGCTGATTCGCCTGAAGCCTTGGCGGCCTGGCGCCAGCAGGCGGAGATAGCCCGCCGCCTGGGCCGCCACGTCGAGGCGGTGCTGGCCTGCCAGAACTTTGCGGCGGCGTTTGCCCAGCAAGATGAGCTCCATAACCCCTGGGTGGATCGATCGCAGTTAAGCGGAACGCTGCTGGCGGCCTGCCAGGAATACTTGAAGGCCGAGAAATACGAGACAGCGCTTCTGCTGGGCAAGCTGCTTGTCCATTTCCTTCCCAAGGTGGAAGCCATGCAATGGACTGCGCAGATCTATCGCACGTGGGGCGACAACCTCATGGAGCGCGCCGAGCATTTGCCATGGGAGCAGGCCGAAAAAATCCGCCGCCAGGCCCGTACCCAGTATCACCGGCTCGGCGATTGCTACACGGAGTTGGCCCGCGAATTGTACACCAGCCGCGAATATCCGGCTGTGCTCTGGGAAGGCGCCGAGGCCTACCGCACGGCCCACGACTTCCAAAGTTCGGCGGCCTTGCTGCGATTGTACATGCGCAACGAATCCCGCTTGCGGCGGGCCCAGGCCCTGGTTGACCTGGGAGAGGCCGAACTCTCATTGGGCCATCTGCCGTCGGCCTTGGAGGCGTTCCAAGACTGCATCCAGCAACATCCTCGCGACGTGGCCGTCTATCGGGCTCGGCTCTTGGCAAGTCGGGCCGCCGCCAGCATGGGCGACGCGAAACAGGCCGAGAGCTTTCTCGCCGACAACCTCAACGGGGATCAATTGACTCCGGCGAGCAAAGAATGGCGAGATTCGCTCTTTGCCCTGGGTGAATTCCTGCACGATGCAGCCCGCGACCGCGAAGCCATTCCCCGCCTGGACGAGGCCCTGCACCGCTATCCCGCTGCGCCGCAAGCGACCCTTGCCCGTTACCTCCTCGGCGACAGTTCCCGGCGGCGGGCGAAGGAGTTGCGGATCGCCGCGGCCAAGGAGATTTCTTCCGTGGTCCGCGCCGAACAACTGAGCGAAAGCCGCCTCCTGCTGCATCATGCCCTGGACGCCTATCGCATCCTGCAAAACACCCTTGGCCGTCGCACTCGCGAAGATCTGATCCTCCAGGACCAAGCCCTCCTGCGAAACGCCCGCTTCGCTATCGGCGAGACCTACCTCGAGTTGGAGCTGTATCCCGAGGCGCTGCGGGCCTATCAGTCGGCGGCGAACCAATACGCGACCAGCCCGGAGGTGCTCGACGCCTACATGCAGATCGCCAATGTCTACCGGCGGATGGACCGGCCGATGGAGGCCCGCACATCGCTGGAACAGGCCCGCTTGGCCTTGCGACGGATCCCGCCGGGGGCCCGTTTCGAGCAAACCACCAACTACAACCGCAAGCAATGGGGCGATTTGTTGGATCGCCTCTGCAGCCTGTGACCGGCGGTAAGGAAACCATGACCGACTTGCCCACCGAGATCCTCATGCAACTTGTCCGGGCTCGCTACACCTGCCTGATGCAGCTTCGCGACCTGGGACGCCGCCAAGGGGAACTTATTGACCGGGGCGACGTGACCGGTCTGCTGGACCTGCTCTCGGTGAAACAGAAGCCCCTCAGCGACATCCAGCGGATCGAAAAGGCCCTCGATCCCTATCGCCGCCAGGATCCGGAGCGGCGGCAATGGCGCTCGGCCGACGACCGCGCCGCTTGTGCCGAGCTGGTCCGCCAATGCGAGATGCTGCTGGCCGAGATTGTCGCCCGGGAAAAGGAGTGCGAGGAATTAATGGTCCAAAGGCGCGACGCCACGGCGGCCCGCTTGCAGCAACTCCGTTCGGCCAGCCGTGCCCAAGGCGCCTACACTGCGGCCGATGCGATGACCACCAGCCAGATCGACCTTTCACGGTGAGAGATGCCCATGAGCCAATCCGTCATTGCCATTGATCCGGGCGTCCTGGACGCTGGCGCCGACCTGCAAACGATCCTGGCGGCCTGGCACACGGCCACGCTGCGGCTGGAACGGACGCACGACGCCCTCCGCGACGAGGTCCGGCAGCTCACCGCCGAATTGGAGGTCAAGAATCGCGAGTTGGCCCGCAAGAATCGCTTGGCCGACCTGGGGCAGATGGCTTCGCACGTGGCGCACGAGGTCCGCAATAACCTCGTGCCCGTTACGCTCTACGTGGGCATGCTCCGCCGCCGGCTGACGGACGACGCGGAGAGCCTGGCCATGCTGGCCAAGATCAGCGCCGGCTTCCAGGCGATGGACGTGATGGTAAACGATCTCTTGCACTTCACCTCGGACCGCGATCCTCAGTTGACCTCTTTTCCGCTCCGCGGGCTGGCGGCCGACATCGAAGCGGCGCTGGCCCCGCAGTTCGCCGCGCAAAAGATTCGCTTCGAACTCAAAGTTTCTTCACAACACACCCTGCGGGCCGACCGCGAAATGCTCCGCCGGGCGCTGTTGAACCTGGTGCTCAACGCCTTGGACGCGATGCCCCAAGGCGGTACGCTTTCCATCAGTTCGACCATCTCGCCCGACGCCGCGGAACTGAGAGTTGCCGACAGCGGTCCCGGCTTGTCCGACGCGATCCTGCCGCGGATCTTCGAGCCATTCTTCACCACCAAGCAGGCGGGGACGGGCTTGGGCCTGGCCATCGTTTCGCGGATTGCCGAGGCCCACGGCGGCACTTTGTCCGCGGCCAACGGACTCCAGGGCGGAGCGGTATTCACGCTGCGGTTCCCGTCTGCCGTGAGAGCCGTCGCCGGGTTGAACGATCCGCGGCATGCGCAACGGCAGGTCCACACTACCCAGGAGGCTGCATGATGACTGCTCACTCGCCCCTCGCGAATTCTTCCGCTACCGGACGCGTACTGGTGGTCGATGACCACGCCCGCGCGCGGGAATCAATGGCCGACGTGCTCCGTCAATCCGGCCACCAGGTGCAATGCTGCACGTGCGGGGCCGAGGCCCTGGAGGTGTTGCAGACGACCCATTTCGATTGCATCGTCACGGACCTGAAAATGCCGGGCATGACGGGGATCGAGCTGATTATCCACTTGCGGCAGCGGCAATGTCCAGCGCAGATCGTCATGGTCACAGCCCATGCCACGGTTGCCACGGCCGTCGAGGCCATGCGGCACGGCGCCTTCGATTACATTGAGAAGCCTTTCGAGGCCGAATCCCTGGAGCGATTGGTGGCGCAGGCCATGCGGCACGGCCGGCTGGTCCGTCCCGAATTGGCCAACACCCCGGCGGAAGCCGGGCCCGGCGCGGCGCCGATGATCGGCTCCAGCCCCTTGATGCAGGCCTTGCGGACGCGAATCCTGCAGGTCGGGCCGACGTCGGAGACCGTGCTCATCACGGGCGAAAGCGGCACCGGCAAGGAGCTGGTGGCCCGGGCAATCCACGCCGCCAGTCATCGCCACGGCACGCCGATGGTCAGCCTGAACTGCCCAGTGCTTTCGGCCCATCTCATGGAAAGCGAGTTGTTCGGCCATGAGAAGGGGGCCTTCACCGGGGCCGACGCCGCCCGTACCGGCCGCTTTGAGACAGCCGACGGCGGTACGATCCTGTTAGACGAAGTGACGGAGATCGACATGCCGCTGCAGGCCAAGCTCTTGCGAGTGCTGCAAGAGAAAACCTTCGAGCGGGTGGGCGCGTCGAAGACAATCCGCGTCGACGTCCGCGTGCTCGCCACGACCAACCGTGATTTGCACGCCGAGGTCTCGGCCGGCCGCTTCCGTGAGGACCTCTACTTCCGCCTGGCCGTGCTGCCGCTGGTCGTGCCGCCACTCCGCGAACGACGCGAGGACGTGCCGGAACTGGCCGCCTACTTCTTCCGTCGTTCGGCCCAGCGACTGCAGCGCGACGGCTGCGAGTTGGACGCGGCAGCGGAGCAATTGTTGTTGGACTACCACTGGCCGGGAAACGTCCGCGAGTTGGAGAACATTGTCACGCGAGCGAGCGTGCTGACCACGACCGGCCGCGTCACGGCCGACGAACTCCGCCGTTGGCTGATCGCCCCGCCGCAGGAGCTCTCACCAGACGCCGAGTCGAGCGTGCCCATCGGCATCAGCCTGAACGAGATGGAGCGCCGTTTGATCGAAGCTACGCTGGAGCATTACGGCGGGCATCGGGCCCGCACGGCCAAGGCCCTGGGGATCGGCATCCGCACATTGTCGGGCAAGTTGCGGCAATACGGTTACGCTCCCCGCGAAAAATCCTTCACCACGGAGGCGATGACGCAAATGCAGTGAACCGGCAATTTCTGCCGGATACGAAGTGCAGAATATGCCGGTGTTGACCTCACTCGGCTCGCCCGGGTTGGTAAACGAGATTGGTGGCTACTGTGCCCGCCAAGGAAATTTCGGACTCCACCCGGTTCGTCCCGGTTGGTGAATCAGATGGGCAGTTGCAAGCCAGTTCGCAACCGCCAATCTCCTTCATTACGCGGATGAACCGGGCGGAGTCGCAGAAAAATATGGTGCTGGCCGCTTGTAGCCCTCAATCTGATTCACCAACCCGGACAAGCCGGGCGGGGTCATGACTAAGACCTAAGACCTAAGTCCCAAGACCCACGTTGGCACGCCACTTGCATTGCCTTCCCAAAACCTGAAACTTTCCCATGTTGTCCGGTCTGTTCGAATCGACGACGATTCCCGTCTTGCAGGAGGTGGTGAACTTCTCGCAGGCGCGGCAGGCGATCCTGGCGGGCAACATCGCGAACATTGACACGCCCGGTTACCAGGCCCGTGACTTGTCGGTGGAGGATTTTCAGGAACGGCTGAAGAAGGCGATCGACGAGCGCGACCAGCCGCGCATCGGCTCGCCCGGCGAGATGGGAGCAGCGTCGCAACCCCTGATGGCGCAGGTGGCCAAGTCGTCGCACTCGATCCTCCGCCACGACATGGGCAATGTTGATATGGAATCGCAAGTCATGGAAATGGTAAAAAACCACATGCAGCACAATCTGGCCCTGACGATTCTTACGGATCAGTTCCGGCAGTTGCAGACGGCGATTCGCGGAACGTTGAGTTGACAAGTGCCCGGGCGCGGCCGCGGGCCCATGCATTATCGAACGAATGACCTGAAATCTGCAATTCGAAAATCGAAAATCGAAATTTGAATCCCCAGCCCCTTCCCTTGGAGTGCCTTGAATGCTTTCCGCCCTCGACATAAGTGCCAGCGGCCTGGTGGCGCAGCGGATGCGCATGATCCAGATCTCCAACAACATCGCCAACATCAAGAGCACGCACACTTCCAGCGGTGAAAAGACGCCGTACCAGCCCAAGACGGTCGTCTTCGAGACGGATGAGTCGGGCAGCAACGGGTCGGCCGGCGTGAAGGTCAGCTCGGTCGAGACCGTGCAGGCCGAGCCGATCTGGAAACGTGAGCCGAACCATCCCGATGCCGTCAAGAGCGGCCCGCATGCCGGCGAGGTGGCCTATCCGAACATTGACCTGATGAACGAATTCACGAACGCCCTGGAGGCCGCTCGATCGTACGAGGCCAACCTCGGCGCCATTGATATCAGCAAAGACATGGAGCAGCAGACCTTGAAGATCCTGGCGTAGAACCAACGCGAAATCCGCCCCCTTTGAGCAAGACCACATGGCGATCCCCATCTCCAGCATTACGACTTCGCCCATCTCGCCCATCCTGCAACCGAGTCGTGCCGGTGCGGCGGCGGAGACGGGTGGTCCGTCGTTCAAGGACTTCCTCGTGAAGTCGATTCAGGACGTCAACTCAATGCAGGCCGACGCCGACAAGGCCGTGGAGAAGCTCGCGACCGGCGGCGACGTCAATCCCGCCGAGGTCCTCACCGCCGTGCAGAAGGCCGATATCGCCTTCCAGATGATGATCCAGGTCCGCAACAAACTGGTCGATGCCTTTACGGAAATCAAGGGAATACAAATCTAGCACAAGCAGGATGTAATCGCCGCGGATAGAAACGCGGTGTTCGCAGTTCCGGCTTTAGCCGGTCCCTGGGGACCGGCTAAAGCCGGGACTACCAGCGCCGCGGGGAATTAACCATGGACTTTCTTAACAAGACCTTTGCCCAACTGAACGACCTGTTCCGCTCGATGACCCCTGGTGGTCGGATCACCACCGGACTGCTGCTGGTCGTCGCCGTGGCAAGCGTGGGCTATTTGTTCCAGCACCAAATAAGCGGCGGCGACGTCTATTTGTTCAGCGGCGTGTCGATCTCCGAACCGGCCCTGCAGAAAATGGAAGAGGCCTTCGGCAAGGCCCAGTTGAACGGCTTTTCCATCGAAGGCGGTCGCGTGAAGGTGCCTCAAGCGCAGCGTGCCGCCTACCTGGCCGCATTGGCCGACGCCCGGGCACTGCCGGCCAGTTTCGGCGACTCCCTCCGCGAGGCCGTGCAAAACAACCCCTTCGAGTCGCCGCAGCAGCGCAAGGAGCGGGTCAGGCAGGCCCGGCAGGACGAAATGTCGCTGGTAATTGGCTCCATGAAGGGCATCGAGCGGGCATCGGTACTCGTCGACGAAGAGCGATCCGAGGGATTGGGGCAGTCGTCGCTGAAGACCGCCTCGGTTTGGGTGCAGACGGTCAACGGCTTGCCGCTGGAAGAAGATCAGTTCGACGAAATCCGCTACTACATCACGGGCGCCAACGCCGGGATGAAGCCCGGAGACGTGATCATCAATGGCAACAAGTGGGACGACAAATACGGCTCCGGGTTGGACAATGCCTATAACCGTGCACAGCGAAACGCCGAACGTGAGTTGAACGACAAAGTCCGCAAGGCGCTGGCCTATATTATTCCCAGCGTTACGGTGACATCCACCGTTACCCTCGACCGCGAAATAAGCAGCCACAGCACCGAGCTGAAGACGGATCCCAAGCCCGTACCGGTGCGGACTTTGGAGAGCACCGTTGACTCCACCAAAGAATCTGCCTCAGCGGGCGGCGCACCCGGGTTGCCGGCACAGGGCGGCGGGGCGAACCAGCCCGCCTCGGTGGGCGCTAGCGGCAAGGGCAGCAACGAAACCCACAACGAATCGAAGACCGAGCAGACCAACGTCGTCTCGACGACGCAGACCGAGAAAGAGAGCTTTGGCTTGGCGCCGAAGCTGGCCAAGGTTTCCGTCGGTATTCCCATGAGCTATTTCGAGAAGGTCTGGCAGGGCCGCAACCCGGTCAAGGAGGGCGAAGAGCCAAAGAAGCCCGATCAGGCGGCGCTGGACCCCATCGTCCAGGAGGAGACGCTCAAAGTCAGCAAAGCCGTGGCTATTCTGCTGCCACCCGCGCCCGAATTCAAGGACCCGACATCGCTGGTCAACGTCGCGACCTTCCAGGACATCAAGCCCGTTGCGATCGCAGGCCCGGCGGTAACGCAACGGGCCATGTCGTGGTTGGGAGACAACTGGTCCATGCTGGCGATGGTCGGCCTGGTGCTGTTCAGCCTGGGGGTGTTGCGGTCGCTGCTCCGTGCTATGCCGGCGCCGGCGGCGGAATCGAGCGTGGTATCGGCTCGCGTCACGGCGTCCGAGTCCGAGGCGTCCAAGGGGTCTGAGGAGCCGGTGGAAGCCACCGCCGCTCGCCGCCTCCGCCGCATGACCGGCACGGGACCCTCGCTCCGCGACGAGCTTTCCGAACTGGTGAAGGAAGATCCCGATTCGGCGGCCAACGTCCTGCGGTCATGGATTGGACAAGTTAGTTAAGGGGGCACGCCATGGTCACAACGAAACTGTCGCAAGAGGGGCTTCGCAAGGCGGCGATCCTTGTGTCCAGCCTCGATACGGCCGCCCGCGACGCCGTACTCGATCAACTGACGCCGGAGCAGGCCGGGCAAGTTCGCGCGATGGTCATGGAGATCGACGACATCGATCAGGGCGAGCAACGGCGTGTAATCGACGAGTTCTTTCATGCCGGGCCCGCGCCGGGAAAGGTGACAGGAGCCGTTTCGCGGAGCAACCTGAAGGGCGCTGCGCAAAAAAGAGTTCTGACTTCTTTTCCGGCGGACCTGTCGGACGGCGTGGAGTTGGACGGCCGCCTGGCGGACTTCGTTTCCCGCGACGGCCCCGTCGGGGCCGACGACGCTGGCGACTCGAACTCGCCGGCTGGGCGTCCCTTCCGTTTTCTCCAGGAGACGGCGGCGGATCGATTGGTCCGTGTACTGGACAACGAGCGACCGCAGACCATCGCCCTGGTCTTGCGCATCTTTCGCCGAACCGCGCCGGGGCCGTGCTGGAGCGATTGCCAAAGCCGGTGCAAGTGGAAGTGATCCATCGCCTGGTCGATCTGGAAGAAACCGATGAAGAAATCCTCCGCGAAGTGGAGGAGGGTTTGCGATTACGACTCTCCGAGCAGGTGCCAATCGAGCGTCGGCGCGTGGCGGGCTTCCAGGCCGTGGCCGGCATCTTGCAGGCCGCCGAAGGACGCGTGGGACTGCAGATCCTCGACAACCTGGCCAGCCGCGACCGCGACTTGGCCGAGCGGCTCGGACCCACGCAGTTGACCTTCGATGACCTGGCCGGCCTGGAGGCGAGGGTTCTGGGCGAGATCTTTGACGAGGCTGGGCCGGAGTTGATGTTGCCGGCCTTGTTCGGCGCCGCGCCGGGACTCATCAATCGCGTCTTGGACCGTATCCCGCAGGTCGAGGCCGAGGCGATCCGCAAGCACCTGGACCATCCAGGTCCGATCCGCCTCGGTGACGTCGAGGAGGCCCGCCGACAGGTTGCCCGCATCGCCAGCCGCGTGAATTATGTTTCGCGGAAGAGTAGAGAAGCCAGGAGTTAGAAGGCCTACCCATGCCCACCGTCCTCCGCGCCACCGATCAGGTCATGGCTACCGCCAGCGTGGCGTTCAACTTTGACGACATGGAAGGCCAGGCCAAGAAGTACTTGGACCAGGTCCGCGTGGAGGCGGCGAAGATCGTTGTCCAGGCCAAGCAAGAAGCCGCCGCCGTGCGGGCCAAGGCCCAGGTCGATGGACGGCAAGCGGCACAAGCGGAAGCCGAGCAAATGATCCAGAAGCAGCTTGCCACGGTGATCCCCGCCTTGCGCCAGGCGATCGTCGAGATCCAGCAGGCCAAGCAGGCCTGGCTGACCCAATGGGAAGGGGTTGCCGTACACCTGGCGGCGGAGATCGCCAAGCGACTGATCCGCGGCGAATTGACGCGGCAGCCGGAAATCCCGAAAAAATTAATCCGCGAGGCCCTGAGCATGGCCGCCGGCAACGGCGCCGTCCGCCTGCTGTTGAACCCCGACGACCACCGCGCCCTGTGCGGCCAGGTGCAGTCGTTGGTCGGGGAAATGGCCGCACTAGCCGAAACACAGATCGACGCGGACGCTTCGGTCTCCCGGGGTGGTTGCCGCCTGGAAACCCACTTCGGCTCGATCGACCAGACCTTTGAGGCCCAGCTCGCCCGTGTGGAAGAGGAGTTGCAACCGTGACGGCAGCCATGGTGGAACAACTCGATCGCGTGATGACCACGGCCATCGTCGGCGGCGTGGCACAAACGGTCGGCATGACGATTTCGGCGGTTGGCTTTCCCGCGCCGGTGGGCGCAATCGCAGAAATCCAACGCGAGAGCGGCACGCCGCTTCTGGCCGAGGTCATTGGTTTCCGCAATGAGATGACGCTGCTCTATCCCTTGAGCGACCTGACCGGTATTCGCCACGGCAACCGCGTGCGGCTGCGGCAGACGTCGCGTTGGTTGCGGGTCGGTCCGGCGCTGCTGGGTCGCGTGCTGGCCGCCTCTGGCCGCACGGTCGACGGCAAGCCGCCGCCGGCCTTGGCGGAGAGGCTCCCGTTGGACCGTCAGCCGCCGCACGCCTGCAGGCGTCCGCGTATCGATCGGCCTTTGGGCACCGGCATCCGCGCCATCGACGGCCTGCTGACCTGCGGCAGGGGACAGCGGATGGGTATCTTCGCCGGCTCCGGCGTGGGGAAGAGTGTGCTGCTGGGGATGATGGCGCGCTATACCTCGGCCGACGTGAATGTCATCGCCTTGATCGGCGAACGCGGCCGCGAGGTCAACGAGTTTCTCGAGCGCGATCTGGGCCCTCAGGGGCTGGCCAAGAGCGTGGTCGTCGTGGCGACCAGCGACGAGCCGGCCCTGGTCCGCGTCCAGGCCGCCGCCACTGCCGCCACGATCGCCGAATACTTCCGCGACAGCGGCAAGGATGTCTTGCTGTTGATGGACTCGGTCACCCGCTACGCCATGGCCCAGCGCGAGATCGGCCTGGCGGCGGGCGAGCCGCCGGCCACGCGGGGCTATCCGCCTTCGGTCTTCGCGATGTTGCCCAAGCTGGTCGAGCGGGCCGGCCGCAGCCCCGCCGGAAGCATCACGGCATTCTTCACCGTGCTGGTCGAAGGCGATGATCCCAACGAGCCGATCGCCGACACGGTGCGCGGACTGCTGGACGGTCACACGTGGCTCTCCCGCAGCCTCGCTAGTCGCGGCCATTACCCGGCGATCGACGTGCTGACCAGTCTCAGCCGGCTGATGTCCGACCTTGCCGATGAGGAGCATCGCCGCGCGGCGACCCTTGTCCGCAGCCTGCTGGCCGCCTACCGCGATCACGAGGACCTGATCTCCATCGGGGCTTATCGCCGCGGCGGCAACAAGCTGGTCGACGCGGCCATCGAAATGCAGGACGACTTCAACGGCTTCCTGCGGCAGCGGGTGGATCAGCCGGCCTCGATCGAGGAGGCGAAGAAGGGGCTTGTCGGCCTGTTCAAGAAGGCCCAGCAAAGCCTGACGGCCGCAACGGGAGGCAAGACCTGACCATGGCCCGATTCCTCTTCCGCCTGGCTGCCTTGCTGCGTCTCCGCGAGTCGCGCCGCGACGAGTGCCGCGCTGCATTGGCCGAGGCCTATCGCATCGACGAGGTACTGGCAAAACAGATCGATAACCTGAAGCGGGAACTCGAGGCCCTGCGGACTTTCTGCCGCATGAAGGTCGGACCGGGAAGGGTCGAGATCGACCGGCTGGTCGAGGCCCAGCGCTACGATTTGGTTGTGCAGGCACAGCAAAAAAGGCTGGCAGAGCAGCGGCAAACGGTAGCGGCTGAGATCGAGCGCCGCCGCCAGGCCCTCGTCGAGGCTGACCGCGAGGTGCGGGTCCTGGAAAAGCTCCGCGAGCGGCAGGCCGAGCAGCACCGCGCCGCCGAGGAACGCCGCGAGGCCGTCCGGCTGGATGAAGTTGCCACGCAACAGGCCTTTCGCCGCATACAGCAAGCGGAGGCCGGACAATAATGGGAAAAATCCTCTCCCTGCTCGGCTCAGTAATCGCCGCCATCTGCGTGGCCACGGTCATTGCCGCCGTGGTATTGGTCGTTTTCTACGCGCAGTCGTGGAAGATCGATCACCAACGCCTGATGCAAGCCCTGGCCATCCTCCAAGGCAAGTCCCCCGAATCGCTCGTGCCCCCATCGCCGCCAAAGAAGAAGGAATCTGACGCCGACCAGCCGACCTTCGAACAGTTCCTCACCGCCGACAACCTCAAGGCCCGCGACCTGGAGCAACGCGAATTGACGGTGCGGGCAAATCTCCGCCAATTCCAGCAGGAACTCGACAAGATTGCCGAAGAAAAGAAACGCGTCCAGTCCGTTCGCGACGAACTGCAGGCCAAGCTCGACGACCTGGCCGCCAGCACGACGTCGGCGGGAATGGACAACGTACTGGAGACGTTGCAATCGCTCAAGCCCAAGCAGGCCAAAGAACTGCTTGCCCAACGACTGGAAAAAGGCGACATCGACACCGTTGTCAAAATCCTCTCCGCCATGACGAACAACAAGCGGGCGAAGATTATCGCCGAATTCAAGACCGCCACGGAGTTGGAGCAGATCGGCGAGGTCCTCAATCGCATCCGCCAGGGACAGCCCGCCGAGGACCTGCTCGACGCGACCGGAAAGAAACTCCAACCGCCCAAAGGGCCGGGAGCCTGAGATGGCAACAATGAACATCGAATCCCTGACGCAGACGGCGGCATTCGAGCCAAGCTTCACTGTGGCGGCGCCGGCGTTCCGGCCAACTCGCCCGGAGCGTTCAGCGATTACCTGCAGCAGGCCCAATCGCAATCGGCCGGCACGGCAATGCGCAACGGCGGCGCATCCAGCGCCAACGAGAAGTCGTCACAGACACAGACGGCCAGCAGCGCCCCGTCGAGCCGCGGGACGCGGAACGGCGGCACGCGTTCTGCTGCCCGACAACAAGACGCCGCGGCCGCGGATACGAGGCAAGACGATCCATCGTCGCCTACGACCACGAACAAAGAGACTGCCGCGCCTTCGCAGCAAGACAGTAACGGCGGCAGCGGTTCATCGCACCAGAACGCCGGGCAATCGAGCGATTCGCCGACGGAAGACGACACGCATAAGTCCACCAAGGGCGGGGCAAACGGAGTGATCGTCGATATCAGTGCAGCAGCGGCCATTCCGGTAGCCGCAATGTCGGGCCAATCGAGCAGCAAGCAAAGTTCGTCGGCCGCCGCGAATACGGACACCTCTGCGCAAGCGACCACGCAAACAGCAGGTAATTCTCAGCCGTCCAACGGAGGCGAGTCAGCCGGACAGATCACCGCCGCTATGATGGCCGATCCGGCCCTGAAAGAGCGGTCGGCGATGATGCCAACGGCGAGCACTGCCGATCCTTCGAACACGAACCAGTCCCCGACGGCTGGCACGAAGCAGGAAGCAGCGGCCAGCGGCGCGACGACCGACGGCAATCTGCTGGCGGGCGCTAGCGCAGTCGCCAATCCGGCGGTTGTCGCCACGGCTGCCTCGCCGGAAGCCAGAACCCTACGGTCCTCGTCCGCACAAACGGCCAGGGTCGGTCAAACGGCCGCAAATGACCCGAGTCAGGCGCCCGATGCGCCGTCGCCGCCCGAACTGCCGGACGTTGACCTGCCGCCCACGGCCGGCAGCGAGGCAGCGCCGACATCCGATACGCCGTTCACGGGCATGGAGCGGGCAAAGGCAGCGTTGGCTGCCCTTTCGTCTGCCGGTAATTCGGGGGGCAATTCGGGCACGGCAGCGACCCAGCAAGGAAATGCTTCGTCTGCTTCCGTAGCGGCGGCCACGACTGCTTCTCCCAGCGCGGCGACGTCCGGCAGCGGTTCCAACTCGGCGCAAACGACTGACACAGGCTTGACCGCGGCCGACCGCGTTCGCTTCGTGCATCGAGTGGAGCAAGCCTTTCAGGACGTGGGCAGCCAAGGCGGCAGCGTCAGCTTGCGGCTCAGCCCACCCGAGCTCGGATCACTGCATATCGACATTACCGTCGCCAAGGGGGAGATGAGCGCGCGGGTGCAGGCGGAAACGCCGGCCGCGCGGAACCTGCTCCTCGACAACCTTCCCGCTCTGCGCGAACGACTGGCCCAGCACGACATAAAGGTGCAGCGTTTCGACGTGGACCTGATGGACGGTTCGCAAAGCGGCATGTCGAATCAATCGTCACAGTACCAGGAGCCGTCGCGACAGGCTTTCGGCGGCGCGGCCCGGGCCACCACGGCCAGCCGCGAGTTGTCCGGGACCGTTGAGGCCGCGCCCGCGCCCCAGTCAGCGGCGGAGGACTGCTGAACGTCGTCGTATGAGGCATTTGATACTGCCCGCATGTAAATTCCCAAACAACCCGTCACCCACATACAACCCTCATTAAGGAGCGGCCATGTCCACAGTCAACAATGCCACTTCGTCCACCGGCAGCACCGCGACGACCAGTTCCGCAACCACGACCAACAGCCTGCAGTCGCTCACGGTCAGCGATTTCACGCAGATGCTCGTAACGGAATTGCAGAACCAGGACCCCACGCAACCGATGAGCAATACCGACCTGATGAACCAGGTCAGCCAGATCCAGGCAATCGAGAGCAACCAGCAGTTGACCAGCACGCTGCAATCCGTGGCCTTGGGCCAGAGCATCGCCTCGGCCGGCAGCCTGATCGGGGCCACCGTCAAGGGCCTCGACGCCAAAGGGAACGCGGTAACGGGCACGGTCAGCTCGGTCTCGATTTCCAGCGGCAGCGCCCTGCTGAACGTGGGCACTTCAAGCCTTCCGCTGAACAACGTCACGAATATTTCGCCCGCCAGCAGCAGTTGAGCGCCCGCGCTAGTAGTCCCGGCTTTAGCCGGCGCTTCCGGCTAAAGCCGGGACTACAAGCAGCAATTCATAACCCAAAGTTTATCGCCCGCGGCCAATAGCAAGGGCAATTGCCGCGGAATCGCATCGACAAGGAGAGACAAGCCATGAGTCTAGCAGCCGCCATGAGCACCGCGTTGACGGGCCTGAACGCCTCGGACACGCAGATCGAGGTCATCGGCAACAACCTGGCCAACGCCAACACGGTCGGCTACAAGGAATCCGACGTGCTCTTTGCCACGCAATTTTTGCAAACGCAGAGTGTCGGCGCCTCGCCCAACGACGGCAACGGCGGCACCAATCCTCAACAGGAGGGTTTGGGCGTGGAAGTCGCCGAGATCACCCCCAACTTTTCGCAGGGCACGATCTCCACGGCCAACAGCGATACCGACCTGGCCATTCAGGGTGACGGCTTCTTCATCGTTCAGGGTGAAAACGGCCAGCAGAACTACACCCGCAACGGCACCTTTACTACCAACTCCGAGAACCAATTGGTGACCGGCACGGGTAACCGCGTGATGGGCTATGGCGTCAACGACCAGTTCCAGGTCAACAATTCCGAACTTGAGCCTCTGAGCATCCCCTTGGGCACCGCCTCGGTGGCCAAAGCCACGACAGAGGCCACCTTGGAGGGCTCGCTTACGCCCGACGGCACGGTCGCCAACACGGCCTCGATCTTGCAGTCCGATCCGCTCACGGACGCGAGCATTACCTACCCTGGGGCGGGCTGGACCAGCCCGACCGACAGCACGACGGCGGCCCAGACCAGCGACCCCAGCGGCAACATGGCCGCCGGCACCTACAATTATTACGTGGCCTTCGTCAATTCGAACAACAACGCCCAGAGCATACCCCAGGCGCTGGCGGCGGGCAGCGTCACCGTATCCGGCAGCGCAAGGCGGCCAGGTCACGCTCTCCAACCTGCCGACCGACACCTCCGGCGAATGGACGGGATTGACGATCTTTCGCAGCGTGAACACTCCCTCCGGCGACAGCAGCTTTTATCCGGTCACCACCGTCTCGCTGGGTACAACCAGCTATACCGATGACAACTCCGATGCAACGATTATCGGCAACGTATCCAGCACCGATCCGGTTCTGAGCATGACCGGCGCCGCATCAGCGCCCCCACGGCGACGATTACTCCCGATCCTAGCAATCCGTCCAACAACCTGGCCGGCAACCTCAACGGCACTTACGACTATTACGTCACGTTCTATAATTCGACGACGGGCGTGGAGAGCCGGCCGCAACTCGAGGCGACTACCTCTCCCACGTTGACCGACGGGCAGGTCACGCTCTCAAATCTGCCGGCGCCGAGCTCGGGGACATGGACGTCGGAGAAGATCTATCGTAGCACCAACGATGAGGCCGGGGATACCAATCTCTACGAAATTGCCAACATACCGATCTCGACGGCCACGCAAAACGGCTATACCTTTAACGACGACTACACCGACGAACAGATCCGCGCCGGCGGGCTGACGCCGCCGGCCGGCTCAGGGGGAAATGCGGTGCCGTCGGGCTCCAACGTCTTGAACTTCGACGGACCGCCCGTGAGCGACACCACTTTGCTGAGTAATGTGGTGGAGTACAATCCTTCGAGCCAAACCTACACGACCGTCTTTCCCACCACGGGTACTTTGAGCTTTAAGGGAACCGAGAACGGCTCAACGCTGTCGCCGCAGACCTTCGCAGTCACCGGCACGTCGACCCTCAAGGACCTGGCGAACTTCCTGCAGGGCTCGCTGGGCATCCAATCTCCGCCGGGCACCGATCCGAACAATCCGATTCCGGTCGATTCCGTCTCCGGCCAGGCGGCCGGAGTGACCATCACATCCAAGGGTGAGATCAACATCGTGGGCAATGACGGCATCCCCATAAGCATTGGTCTATCGGCCATGCAGTTGACCAGCGGCGATCCGCCCGTCACCAACGCCGTGAGCCTGCCCATCAACACCACGCAAACGGCCACCGGCCAGTCGGCGGCAACGAGTATGGTCGCCTATGACAGCCTGGGAACGCCCCTCTCGGTGAACATCACGGCCGTGCTGCAAAGCGTCACTAGCAGCGCCACCACCTACCGCTGGTATGCCACCTGTCCCCAAAACGATCCCGGCAGCGGCGAGCAGCAAGGCATTGCCGTAGGCACGGGCACGGTAACCTTCGACGGCGAAGGCAACTTCATTTCGGCTTCCAACACCACGGTCACCATCGGGCGAGCCAACGAGCCCTCGGTCAAACCGCTGGAGTACAACCTCAATTTTGCCGAGGTCTCCGGTCTTGCCTCGACCAGCGCGTCGTTGTCGGTTGCCAGCCAGGACGGTTCCGCGCCTGGTGTGCTGAACAGCTTCAATATCAGCGACACGGGCCTGATTAGCGGTGTTTTCAGCAATGGCATCAGTCAGACCTTGGGGCAGATCCAACTGGCGCGATTTACCAATCCGGCTGGTCTGGAACAGGTTGGACAGAATATGTATACTACCGGCGTCAATTCAGGTTTGCCCATCACGTCCGATCCCGGCAGCCAGGGAAACGGCACCATCGTGGCCGGGTCGCTGGAGCTGTCGAACACCGACGTGGGCGGCAGCCTGATCGACTTGATTACCTCGTCCACCATGTATCAAGCCAACACCCGCGTGATCACCACGTCGACGCAACTTTTTAACGTTTTACTGCAACTCGGACAGGTGCCGTAAGCGACACGTGAGAGGGGCTGCAGCCTGTTGGTTGAAAATGACGCCAATCCGATGCGCAATCGAGGGTCGCGATCCGCTGCCTCGCTTGCGCTTCGGGTTAGTATCGAATGAGCCAATTTCGCCCGCGATCGGTACAGAATCGTTCATGACATGATCCGCTTGACCCGCCTGGGAGGTGAACCGTTCCTGCTCAACGCCGAGTTGATCCAGTATGTCGAGGCCCGGCCCGACACGTTCATCACGCTTACCACGGGCGAGCGGCTGGTCGTGACCGAGGCGATGGACGAGGTCTTGCGGCGAACGATGATTTATCAGCAGGCGAAGCACCTTGTGCCTCCGCCGCGCCCGCGGGAAGCGCCACCGCCTAAAACGGCAGAATCGCCACGCGAGGAAAATCGGGAATGTCGGAGGTGAAAAACGCCCTGGTTTTTTCGCCCCGATCGCCAGAACATGACCTACAGTTATTGAGAACCCATCCGAGAACCGGACCACGACCAGTGGTGTCGTAACCCGATTGGGTGTTCTCGGATCGGCTCGAAGGAGAAAACGCGAGAATTCCCATGGCCAAGACTTCCCCCGAAGAAGCTGCCGGCGGCGCACCCGCTCCCGCCAAGAAATCGATTCTGGGCAAGCTCTTGGTGCTGGTGTTGGTGCTGGTCGTGGTGGCCGTGGAATGCGTAGTGGCCTACCTCTGCATTCCCACCGCTTCCAACGCGACAGCGGCTGCCAGCAACGGCGCCAAGCCGCCGGCCGACCACAAGAAGGGCGAGGCCGAAGCGGCCGGGGAGAACGAGGGTCCCACCAATGTGGAAGTCGACCTCAAGGAATACTCGGTCACCATTTACCAACCGGCCTCGAATTCGACGCTGCGGATTGATTTTCACCTTACCGGCATAGTGGCCAGCGACAAGAAAGCCAAGTTCGATCATCTTTTCGAGTTGAACCAGGCCCGCTTCCGCGAGCAGGTCATGGTAACGGTGCGGAGCACCGAACTGGCCGACTTGACCGATCCCAGCCTGGGCCTGATCAAGCGCACGATCCTGGACAAGGCGAAGAAAATCTTCGGGGAACCGCTGTTGCAGGAATTGGTCATCAGCGATTACTCATCGATGGAAAATTAACGGCACATGGAGTGTGCCGCATACACTAGGAACGGATTCCTATGGCGAACGACGAATCCCTGATGAGCCAAGACGAGATCGAGCGGCTCTTCAGTCAACCCCAGAGTGCAGCCGCCCCGGCGAAGGCGCCGCCTGCGGCGCCCCTCCGATCCGACGGCAAGGACGATCAGACCTTGGCGCAGGACGAGTTGGAAAAACTGCTGAACGAAGCGGGCCGTGGCGCCGCGACGCCGACCCCGGCTGCCGCTGTGGCCCCCGCCCCGCCGTCCGCCAAGCCGGCCGCGCAGCCGCCGCGAGAGCCGGACCTCGCCACCCAGGACATCGAATTCCTCCTGGCACAGGCCGAGAAGGCCCTGGAATCGGTGAATTCCACCGTACCGGGCGAAATGCCCGCCGGTGTCTCGTCCTATCGGCTCAGCGAATTTTCGCCCGCCGCGCCCTCGGCGGAAGCCGCCACCCTCGATTTGATTCGCGACGTCGAACTCGACTTGAAAATCGAGCTGGGCCGCACCCAAATGTATCTCGAGGACGTGCTCAAGCTTCGCAAGGGCTCTGTCGTTCCGCTAGACAAACTGGCGGGCGATCCCGTCGACATTTACGTCAACGGCCGCCTTATCGCGCGGGGCGAAGTGCTGGTGCTCAACGATAATTTCTGTGTCCGCGTGGCGGAACTCATCGTCGGAGCCAACGTTCTCGTTTGAGAAAAAAACGGCGGCACAAGGAGCGTGCCGCGGAGCATAGCAAGGAAGCGTTAACATGCCGTCGCTCGTCACCCTGCTGGGATCTTGCCTCGTCGCCGCGTCCACCGTGGGCACCGCCTACTCGTGGTCAGCAGTCGATCTTCCACCCAACCAGACTGCTGTGCCATTCTGGCCCAATGCATTGCCCGACGCTCCGCCCGCGGCGTTGCCCGCCGCCCCGTCAATTACCTTACCGGCCGCTCCAGTCGACATGGGATCGCAAGTTGCTTATCCACAATTGCCGGCCAGCGGAGCGGAACCGCGGACGCCGGAAGGTGCGCCGCCGAGCCAGAGGGTACAGCCCATAGAGATTGCTCCCGACCCGCCACTTTCAACGCACGGCGATATTCAGCAAACCGCGTATGAGCAAGACCTCCCGCCGTCCAGAGAGACCTTGACTTTGGAACGAGCCGCCGGCGATAGATCTTCGGCCGAAAAGCCCGCCCGTACGACGCCGCCGGTGGAAAAACCTGCGGAAAAACCCCCGGTCCACGAATCGCCTCGGCCCGCGAAAATCGAAGGTCCGCCGCAGCCGGCTCCGGCCGCGACCGCCCCAGCGGCGCCTCGGGCAGGGGACGATCCGCGAAAGTTTCACTCAATCAATGAACTCAATGCCTCTGTTGGCGCCGTTGCCGCCGGCCGGGCCGCGACGTTGCCGCCGGCCCCCACACTTGCGGCAGTGATCCCATCTCCAGCCGCCGCGGCGCCCGACTCGCCCGCGCCCCTGCGGTTCAACCATGACGAGAAGAGCGCCACGATCAAGCACTCGCCGCTCACCGCGTTCGTCACGGTGGGCGGCAGCCTGGCGATCGTACTGGGACTGTTTCTCGTTGTCGCTTGGGCCATGCGCAAGGCCGCACCGCGGGGCTCGATGGTCTTGCCCAGGGAAGTCTTCGACATCCTCGGCCGCGCCGCGCTGGGGGCCCGCCAGCAAGTACAATTGCTCCGCTGCGGCAACAAGCTGCTGCTGGTGTCGATCACGCCCGCCGGAGTAGAAACCCTCACGGAAGTGACCGATCCCTTGGAGGTCGATCGCATCGCCGGCGTCTGCCAGCAGTCGAATCCTAAGAGCGCAACGGCGGCCTTCCGGCAGGTCTTTCAGCAGTTGGCCCCCGCGTCGGGCGAGCCCTCGGAACTGGACGATCTCGCGCCGGCCGGCGCGCGGCGCAAGCGCTACCGCTGGGAGGAAGGAAATGCCTGACAAAAAGAAATCTCATATTTCAAATCTCCAGTTTCAAATCTCAATTCGGATCAACCGCGTTGCCGGGCAAGTGTGCCGCGCATTTCCCTGGGTGTTACCGGCCCTGGTAGTGCTCGCAGCACTGGCTCCGGTCGCCGCGCGGGCCGAGGACCCCGGCGCTCGGCCCCTGGCGGCGAATCTCCCCGCGGAATTGAGCGGCGGCCCGGAAAAATGGGTCAGTCCGCAGGGGCTCAGCTCGACGATCCAGGTAATGCTGCTACTGACGGTGCTGGGCTTGGCGCCTTCGATCCTCCTCATGACCACCTGCTTCGTCCGCGTGGCGGTGGTGCTGAGCATGCTGCGGCAGGCACTGGGAACGCAGACGCTGCCGCCCAACCAGGTGCTGCTCTCGCTGGCCATGTTCGTCACGCTGCTGGTCATGGCCCCCACCTGGAAACATGTCTACGATGACTCGATCGTCCCCTACACCCACCAGCAGATCGGCCTGGAAGACGCCTGGAAACGGGGCCGCGCACCATCCGGCGGTTCATGAGCGCGCAGATCGAGCGGACCGGCAACTCCGACGACGTGCTCCTCTTTTGGAAGTACGCCTCGCCCGGTCCTCCCCCTTCCTCCTACGAAGAAGTGCCGCTGACGGTCCTCTTGCCGGCCTACATGGTGAGCGAATTGAAAACGGCCTTTCTCATTGGCTTCCAGATCTACCTGCCTTTCCTGATCCTCGACATGGTGATTGCCAGCGTGATGGTCTCCATGGGCATGCTCATGTTGCCGCCTACGCTGGTCTCCTTGCCGTTCAAGATCATGCTCTTCGTGCTCGTCGACGGCTGGCGGCTGATCGTGGGAATGCTGATGCAGAGCTTCCAAGTAACCCCCTGACTTGTATGACTCCCGACACGCTAACTGAAATCGCCATTGGTCTGGGCCGCGAGGCGGTCTGGATGAGCCTGTTGATTGCCGCCCCGGTCTTGGTGGCGGGCATGGTCGTCGGACTGGTGATTGGCCTGCTGCAGGCGGTAACCCAGATCCAGGAGCAGACGGTGGCCTTCGTACCCAAAATCGTGGTCATGGTTCTCGTGCTGAGCTTCACCTTGCCCTGGTTGGTGAGCCAGATGGTCCAGTACACCACGGACGTCATCGCCGGAATCCCGGGAAGGTTCTGATGTCCGCCCTGTCGCTGTTGAATGTCGAAAGGTTCCTGGTCTTCACCTTGGTGTTGACGCGGACCAGCGGGCTGCTGATCGCGACGCCGTTTCTCGGCACGACACAGGCCCCCGCGACGGTCCGCGCCCTCATCGCTCTCGCGCTGGCTGCGCTGATCATGCCCAGTCAATGGTCTGTGCCCTTGCCCTATCCCGGCAGCCTGCTGGTTTATGCGGTGCTCCTGGGTGGCGAACTGCTCCTCGGCCTGCTGCTGGGGACGGGAATCACTATACTGCTGGGCGGCATTCAAATGGCGGGCGACATGATCAGCCGCGTGGGCGGATTGACGCTTTCCGACGTTCTTGATCCTACGACCTCCAGCAGCGTGCCGCTGTTCTCGGAATTGCTGGCCCTGCTGAGCACGGCGTTGTTCCTCATCATGGGCGGACACCGCATGCTTTTGGGCGGCCTGCTGGACACCTTCCGCGTCATCCCTCCGGGCGGAACCGTGGCCATGATTCTCGCCGGCGGGCGGGGCGACGCCGATCCCGGCCTGCTGGCTTCGCTGGTGAAGGTCGGCGTGGTGCTGATCACGCAGAGTTTCAACGTGGCCGTCCGCGCAGGCGCACCGGTGATCACAGCGGTGCTGCTGGCGACGCTGGTGCTGGGACTGATCAGCCGCACTTTGCCGCAGTTGAACGTCATGGTCATCGGCTTCGGCGTGAACTCCGTCATCACCTTCGGCATTTTGTCCTTTACGCTGGGCGCGGCATTGCTGGTCTTCCAGGATCAGGCGATGGCGGCCGTGGAAGCCATGTTCCAGGTCTTGAAGATACCAATGCACGGGCCTTAGCCCTCAGCTCTTGGAAGTTCGGTCTTAGGGCGGCTCAGAACTCGAATCTCAAATCCAAGACCTAAGACCTAAGTACCAAGCCCCTCCTCCCCATGGCGGAAACCGACGGCGAAAAAACCCAGGATGCAACGCCCCATCGCCGCCAGCAGGCGCGGGAGGAAGGCCAGGTCGCCAAGAGCCAGGACTTTGCCTCGGCCGCCCTGCTGCTGGTGGGGTTGGCGGCCTTCATCTGGCTGGGCGGCCCTCTGGTGGAAATGCTCGCCAGCTACACGGCCGACCAATTGGGCGGCGAGCCGTGGCTGACAATCGATCCGCAGTCCTTTGTCGCCCATGAACAGCGCATGGTCTACGCCCTGGCCTATTACCTTCTGCCGATTTTCGGCGCGCTCATGTTCACGGGCATCGCGGTGAACGTGTTCCAGTCGGGCTTTCTCTTCTTGCCGGAGAAACTGGCCCCCGACCTGACGCGACTCGACCCGCTGCAGGGCCTCGCCCGGCTTTTCTCGCTGGCCAGCCTGGTGCGGCTGGTGATGGGACTGTTGAAGATGACGCTGGTGGCGTCGGTAGCCTATGTCTGCCTTCGCGGCCAACAGGATGGGGTGCTCGGATTGGCGGCCAAGTCACCGCCGGAGATCGCCCGATTCCTCGCCGAGATCCTGCTTTGGACGAGCCTGAAGATCGCCGTGGCCCTGTTGCTGTTGGCGGTCCTGGACTACGGTTTTCAATGGTGGAAGCAGGAGCGCGACCTGCGAATGACGACGCAGGAGGTCCGCGAGGAGCTGAAGAACCTCGAGGCCAATCCGCAGATGGCCGCGCAGCGGAAGCAGGTGCAGCGGCAACTGGCGCTGCACCGCATTTCCTCAGCGGTGCCCAAGGCCGACGCTGTGATCACCAATCCCACGGAGTTGGCCGTGGCCATCCATTACGACCCGCAGACGATGGCCGCGCCGGTCGTAGTGGCCAAGGGGGCCGGCGTGATTGCCGCCCGCATCCGCAAGTTGGCCCTGGAGCACGGCATACCTATCATGGAGCGCAAGCCCTTGGCCCAGGCCCTGTATCGCGAGGTGGAGATCGACCATCCCATTCCCCAGGCCCGCTACGCCGCTGTGGCCGAGGTGCTGGCCTACGTCTATCAGCTCAAGGGCAAGCAAATTCCAGGCCGCGCCTCGCGCCGCTAAGCAACCGGCCGCGCAGGGTGTAGCTGAACCGCTTCGGGCCGTGGCGATCTCCTCCCACCGGGGTTACGTACACGCCAGCGGGTTTACCATCCGGCAGCTTGCCGTCAAAAGCAACCCGCACAAGTTTGCGGCGTTCGTCGTTTGACATAAGCAGGAACGACTGAACATCGTTCCCGCCAACGTATGCATTGCCCTGATTATCCATGATCGTGATCGCCCCACACGTCTCCTCCAAGTGCAAGGCAACTTGGCGGATTGCCTCGGCGTCCGGCACGTCGGCGACTAGCTCGTCTAGCTTCGCCAGCAACTCGGCCTCCTGAGACTTTAGTTGCAGCAGGTTCGATTCAGCCTGCTTGTCAGTTATCGCGTCCTTTTGGATCAATCCCAGCACGCGGTCTGCGGGCCTTCTGAATCTTCGCCACCTCCGCCTGAATTCGTTCACGCTGCTTGAGGGCCTTATTCACATCAGGAATCGCTTCCTTCACCGCCCGCTCGATTGCGGCCGGATTGCCCAACAGGTTGAAGACATCTCGCACGACTGCCGGTTCAAGCAGGTCTGCACGCACCCAGGGCAACGGATTGAGCGAACACTTGAATGTACTTGCGATTGTGCCGATAGTACCGGTCCTTGCCGTGGCTAGTCTGCGCCAGTCAGATTGCAGCCGCAGAGCGCACAGAAAACGCGGCCACCGAGCAAGTATTCGTTCTTCGGCGTGCCGTGAAGGTACGTTCGCTTGGCGTCCATCCTTTGGCAAACTTTCCGGATGAGACCCTCCGGTAGCAGGGGCGGAACCTTGATTGAAATGGTTTCGTCGATTGCCAGTTCCTTGGAACGAAACGTCATTGTGTAGCTCGTACCGCAACGTTCGCGCAGGCACCGCGTAATGTTGGGGTGATTCTGGCCGTATTCGCTAGCCAGCGCCCACAAACTCTCCCCGGCAAGGTATCGCTCGGCTATGTCGCGGATCATGGTCTCGCTTCTCCTCGTTTACGACCCAAGTACCGGTTCCTTGTCGAACGCTCTAGCAAACGGCAGCTTGCCGCAGGTCGGGATACCGCGCTTGGCACGTTCGATGCGGCTTTCAAATGCCTTCTTCGTTTGGTTGCGAGGCGTGGTACTGCCCCGATCAGCGGCGAACATACCCAAGTAAAGGCGGCCCGTTGGGTCCGCTCAGGTCTTGCTCACGATCCAGCACAAAGAAACGAACGCCCGCTCGCTGCAATCGCTCAAGGTCTGCCCCGCTTCGGGTATCGTCCCTGCTCCAGCGGTCCTCATGCGCCACGATCACCGCGTCAAAGCGCTCTGCGGTCCTTCTCAGCTTCCGCAAGCATACGGTCCCGCTGCTCACGTTCCCAACCCGCGGTCGCGTGTTCCTGGCCAGCGTACCGCTTTGCGACCGTACCCGCCAACTTCTTTACGGTGCATTCGATCTGCGATTGCTGGGTGCGAAGGGACTCCCCCTGTTTCTCTTGCCGCTCGGTCGAAACCCGCACCAGTGCCGCAAACCTAAGCGGTGTTCCGTTTGACTTTGCCATGTTGTAGCCCTTTCTATGCCGTAGCCCCGTGAAAAAGAGAATAGGGCGGCTGGCCAATCCGGGCTACGGATAAGATGGCCCCGGCTGGGTCATGACTCCCCACCGGTGCCGCCGGTCGTATTATACCGTTTCAAGCCCGATAGCAAAACCTAACGGGAACCCTAGTAGGGGGGGTATTGCGGAATCCGCGGCCGGGGCTCGCCCGGCCCGAATACCCCCGAATACCCCCGTAAACGCACGACGTTCGCTTGTGTCGCGAGAAAACGGCCGGGGTCGATAACTTCGCCCTTTCCCCGGCCGCGATACGCCTAAGTCGGCTACGGCGCGTTGTCTAACAGGGGGGGTGCCACTTCAGCGGCCGAATCCCGCACGACCCGCAGACGTTTACCGTTGTGCAAGTATACCGGGTTTGGTGATTTTGCCAAGGTGCCTGTACTTGCCCCGCGGTGGGGAGTGGATTAGACTGGCAAATTAGGCCGGATAGTTGGCCCTGCCAAGTCAATGGAGAACAACGTGTAGCCTGACTCGAATCGAAATATAGTTTGACCTGCGCGGTCAAGTCTCTGCCTCCGGGGAAATCGCTAACCTGAGCCGAAAGGCTCTTGTACCGTGAGAAGCAGTCGCTTGGTCCCTGCGCTCCCGCTAGGGAGCGCTGGGGCCTTGTGCTGTTCTCACGCCCTTTAGCGAGGGCCCCCGGAGCGGCCTGGGTACTCGGCGCTCCCGTGCTTTCTTGGCGGATGCCGTCCTATCCTTGCCGCTTGCGAAGACGAAGTCTTCGGTCCCGCCACGCGACGAATCCTTTCAGTAAGAGCGATGAACGCGCTCCGTATGGTGCGGGCACTTGCGATAGTTTCACTCAGATTGGGAAGGGAATGCGATGGGAAAGTCAAGTCTACTCTTGCGCAACATTTCGATCATGGCATTGGTCGTGTCAACGGGAGCGGCAGTCTCGTCAGCGACCGCAAGCGGGCAGGATATTTATGTCGCGGCGAATGGAAACGGCCCGCACACCACCACGATTGGCGAGTACACCACGTCCGGCGCGGTCGTGAATGCCCCGCTGATCTCGGGGTTGAACGGCGTGGGCAGCATTGCCGTGTCCGGATCGGACCTGTATATCTTTAATGAGAACATCGACACGATTAGCGAATACACGACATCGGGCGCGCTCGTGAACGCTTCACTGATCTCGGGCGTTGAGGGCGACATTGCCGTGTCCGGGTCGAACATCTTTGTCGGGAATGGAAACGGCGGCATCGGCGAATACACTACCTCGGGTGCGGTCGTGAACCCTTCGCTGATCTCGGGTGCGAATGGTGCCATTGCCGTGTGTGGATCGGACCTGTTTGTCACGAGTTTCGACAACGGTACGATTGGCGAGTACACTACATCCGGGGGTACAGTGAACCCCGCCCTTATATCGGGGCTGACGACTCCGTGGGGCCTTGCCTTGTCCGGATCGGACCTGTTTGTCACAAGTGTTGGGACCGGGATACTTGGTGAGTACACCACGTCGGGAGATACCGTGAATGCCTCGCTAGTTTCGGGGTTGAGCGGTCCGATTGGCGTGGCCGTGATTGGGTCGGACCTGTTTGTCGCGAATTCAGCAAACAGTGCGAATGGCGAAGGCACGGTCGGCGAGTACACTACGTCGGGAGGAACGGTGAATGCCTCTCTGATTTCGGGGTTGACTGGTACGGTTTGGATTGCAACCGACACCAGCGTCGTACCCGAACCTTCCACCTTCGTCCTTCTCTGCGCGGGTGCCATCGTTCTTGCCGGCTACGGTCGGCGGCGAAAGTTGTGCAACATCAGGATGGTGGCATTGGTTCTGACAGTGGGGCCGGCACTCTTGCCAGCGGCCGCACATGGGCAGGACATGTATGTCACAAATTCTTCTTCCGACACGATTGGCGAATACACGTTGTCGGGAGCAGTCGTAAATGCCTCCCTGGTGTCGGGATTGCGTTACCCTATGGGCATCGTCCTGTCCGGGTCGAACCTGTTTGTCGCGAATAACGCTTACGGAAATAGCCCAATGACGATTGGGGAGTACACTACTTCGGGAGGAACAGTGAATGCCTCTCTGATCTCGGGGCTGAATGGACCGGTTGGAATCGCCGTGTCCGGATCGAACATTTTCGTCGTGAATCAAGGAGGAACTATTGGCGAGTACACTACGTCGGGAGGAACCGTCAACCCGTCCCTGGTTTCGGGTTTGGCTTACCCCTACGGCATCGCGGTGTGCGGGACGGACTTGTTCGTCGCGAACTACAACACTGGCACGATTGGGGAATACACTACGTCGGGAGCGACGGTAAACCCCGCCCTGATCTCGGGGTTGAGCAACCCAGAGGATCTCTGCCTGTCCGGCTCGGACCTCTTTGTCACCAATTACAACGGCAATGGCGACAACGGCTTCATTGGCGAATATACCACCTCCGGAGCGGTCGTGAACGCCTCGCTAATCTCGGGCTTGAATCTAGCCGGCGGCATTGCCATATCCGGATCGGACCTGTTCGTCGCGGATAGTAATAACCCCGGCTGGCTAAGCTAATACTCTACGTCGGGGACAGTCGCGAACGCATCTCTGGTCTGGGGTTCAGGACACCGTCAGGTATTGCCGTAATGCCATCGCCGACTCCCGAACCATCCACCTTCGTCCTTCTCTTCGCGGGGGCTCTTGGCCTGCTGGCCTTCGCTTGTTTAAGGGGGCCTTACCTGCGCACGCCGGCCCTCTTCCGTACCGTGCGTCGGGGCGTTCCTGCCGGGGTACAATCGCCCTTACGTAAGAAACCCCCCTTTTGTTAGGGTATAGCTCTTAGCATTTACGAATGGGCGACAAGGACATCCAGGTAGTCGGGTATCTGAAGCTCCAAGCAAGGGTCGAGGACTTCATCCTGAGCGGCCGGCACGACCGGAGGGCCATCGGGCTGATGCTTGGAATCAGCGTGGATCAGGTCAATCAGCATTGCTCCGAACTGATGGCGAAGTGGGTAGGGGAACAACCCAAGAAGAACCGTGATCGCCGGCTGATGCTGATAAAGATGCTTGAAACGCTAATGTATACCGCCAATGTCGAATACAAGAAGAGCATGCGGCCGGGCCGCAAGGTCGTCACTGAGTACGTGCCCGGAACGTGCTCGGCTTGCGGAGGAACGGGCAAGCGTGGGCGGGGGAGGTGCAAGGCTTGCAAGCCTGCAACGAAAGCGCGGATCACAAAGACCGTGGAACGGCGGAATGGCGATCCAAGTTACCTCCACGTGGTGCTAGCTTGCCTCCGCGAGATTGCACGGCTGGAAGGGCTAGGGCAGAAGAACAGGCGGAGCAAGATTGAGGTCGAGACCGATAGGAGTCTGCATCTTCATATCAATGAGCAAGTCGAGGCATGGGCCAACGCACCCGACAGCCTTTTGTTAGAGGCCAAGTCACTTGCCGACCGCCTATCGGAAATCAGGAAACCGATCCAGAAGGTCGTGGTGGCCCCGCCGATACGGGAGCCGGTGTAACTGACTATCGGACGGCCGGCGCCTCTGCTTTGGTTTCCGGCTTAGCCCTGATGTGCCTATCCGACCGGCATAGACCGTCGGCCGCGAGATGCCTAGCGGACCCCCGGCTTGCTGCCGCCCCAGCGCTTGCCCTTGGCGACGGCGACGGCCTCCCCCGGCCCCGGCCTATTATAAATACCCGTATCGTTTAGGGTATCGGCCTTTTTTGGCCTTTCGTAGGGCGAATTTCTAGGGAATTAGCCCCTTGCCTCCTAGTATCGTGTAGGGTATAATCTATTAGGTACTATACAAACACCCACTATGCAGGAGGATGAGAAATGAAGAACAAGACCCCTAAGTCCGTTGCGGCGTATGTTCGCGTTAGCACCGTCGGGCAGAATGAAGCGGGGCAGCGCGCCGAGATTTCAAGCTGGCTCACGGGCAACGGCATCGACCCCGCGGGCGTCCGCTGGTACACCGACAAGAAGACCGGCGACAACCTGAAACGCCCCGGGTTCGACAAACTTCAAGCCGACATTTTCGCGGGCAAGGTCGGAACGGTCGTGGTCTACAAGCTGGACCGCCTTTCCCGCAAGTTGCGCGAAGGCATCGACACGCTATGCGACTGGTGCGACCGGGGCCTGCGCGTCGTCGCCGTTACCCAGCAGATCGACTTCAATGGGACCATGGGGAAGATGCTGGCCGCCGTCCTTCTGGGAATTGCCGAGATGGAGCAAGAGACCCGCCGCGAGCGGCAGGCAGTCGGAATCGCCGTGGCGAAGAAGGACGGCAAGTACCGAGGCGCAAGCCGGGCACAAGCAAGGCCAAGCCCTAACGCGCCCTCAAGCTGCAAGAGAAGGGACTGACGGCCGAAGAAATCGCGGCTTCACTTGGCGTTTCCCGGAACACGGTATTTGTTTATCTCCGGCAGGCCAAAGCCGGGAGCAACAGGGCCTAGTGACCTTTCGGCGGCCGGGGTGGAAACTGGACGCCCGACAGGGGCAAGCCATCCCGGTAGGGGGTGATGTCGTATAGTCGCCTCCGGCCCCTGCGCCGATCGCTGGGGCATGGCCGGTGGTTCGCTTTGAGCACGCCCGGAGCGGAAGCGTTCCTAAACGTACCTAGTAATCGGGTAATGTTCCTAAACCCTAGTAGCGCGTTTTGCCCTTGTTTTCCAGGCTGCATTGCACTTGCTACTAGGGTTTAGAAACCTGCGGGCAATTCCGCTAAGGGGTAGTGCGTAGTCTTCCCGAATCGCTTTGGCGTTCCCACTCACGAATCGCTTCTGCCGGGAAATACACCAACCAAACTACGCTGCGCTCAGTCGGCTGGTAATCGTGCGGTTCGACCGAAGACAGAATTTCGTTCCACGTTGGTCCCCAGGGTGAGCGCATTCCCGGCAACCGGTGTATCGTCGAAAGGCTGACTTTGAACATCTTCGCGAGCCTGCGCATAGACGGCTCCCATTTCTGCCTTCCGTCCTCGCTGACACGGATGCACTCGACCGCGGAAAACCTGTATCTCACGCTCATGGTTAAACGCACGGGGGCGGCCGGCTGTGCCAGCTCGCCGGGTCGCCAAGCTATGCCGCTGATCTTCTGTGAGGTCAGGGGACGCGGCCGTCGCCAGAACCACGTCCGGCGCAATTTCGCGAAGGCGCGCGTAATCCTCCGAACGCGGCCATGCATTTCGGTTCTTCGTTCGCGAATAGCTTAGCGGCCGGACGAATCGGGATTGGTCGGCGGCAACAAGGATGGCACCGTGCTCTTTGGCATATCGCAACGCCTCCATGAGTTTCTTGCGGGGTTTATGCAGATACCCTTCCTCAACGCCGTCGAATTGCCAGCACTTTGCGACCCGGTGCGAGTCTCTTAACGTCTTTGACAACGGCCGCGGTCTTCGCGTGAAGGTTCTTCTTGCCACGACCGGCTTGAGCGTAACTTGACACGCGATTGTAAACGACAAGTGGCGCTTTCGGGGTGCCGTTCGAGCATTAGCGGCAAGTGCGGAATGCCGCCTACAATAGGCATAGATTTGTCCTTTGAGAGAAGGCGCTCCCCCTTTCCCTGGTAAGATAGGGGGCCGCTACCTTTCTTATTGGGTTATTGGGGATTGCCGCAGGTCTGGAACTCCTTGATAGCCTTGCATATCTTCTTCCGCCGCACGATAAAGGCCCTGAGTTCCGTGCGGGGAATCTCATAAGCCTGGCGGATGCCGCTGTACCGAACTACGTCGGCCTTCAAGTAGCCGCGTCTGATCCAGTCCGATACTTGGATCTCGGAGACGCCGATTGCCTCGGCGGCCATCGTCAGCGTGTAGTAGCCGCGCGCGCGTGTGTTTATGTAAGCCCATTCTGTTTCTCCTAATCGGGGTTAGTTGCATCGTTCGGTCCCTTATATCTAACGGCCAAATATGATATACCCCTACTTGCTTCACTGCGGCCGGATTCCTGAACACCTATATTCCAACTGCTAACGAGCGTTAGGGTTAAATTTACTGGATTTTTCCGGATAATGTTGGCGGCGGCCATACAAACTAGGCGTCGCTATGCGGCGACTACGAGAAGACGATGGAGTGCGTGCCGACCGGAACCGATTGCGAATCTGGTCGGCACTCGACGGGTTTTTTTTTTTAACGATGCACGCCGCTAGAGTTGGCCGGTTACAAGCCAGGGTAGCCGGTGTGCTGTGTACTAGGCGAAGGGCAGAAAGATTCCCGGCCGCGCTTAGTGGCCGCCAAGAGACGGACGCGGATCCAATTGCTTGCCACGAAGCCTCCGATATAGTGCGAGTGTCCCGATGGTTTTCCTTGCGTCGGGATGAGACATGTCCGTTGTTGGCAATGTTTCGCAGTCCGTTGACGAGACTTTCGTCCCTCCCGCGCCTGCAGAGTTGTTCAGGCGAATTAGCGTGGAGCAGTACCACGACATGGCGCGGCATGGTATTCTCGTGGATGGTGACCCGTTGATTCGACGTCGCGGCAGGCCTTGCGAAAATCGGCGGCTCGCTCTTTTTCGCGCCGCCAACGAAACAACCTTGCAAAAATCTCGGCGTCGCTCCTCGGCCGGCCTAATCTATGAAGCCAACGCCTTGAGGACATCGGCCTCGCTGTCCATGATTTCGAGAATCCCGCTCAGCTTCGTACCGGCGAGAACATCCTGGACCTCTGGAGTGACGTCGCACAAGACGAGCCTTCCTCCTTTGGCCGACATCGTCTTGCGAAGCATCAGCAGTTTGCCAAGCATCAGGCTGGAGAGGCCCAGCACGCTGGAAAAGTCGAGCACGAGATGATGGCAATCTTCCCGGTGGGCCACGCCGTAAAGTTCCTCGGCAATCTTCTTGACGGTCAGCTCGTCCAGGATCTGGTGATCCCCAAAGCGGACCACGATGGCGTCGCCGTGTTTCCAGACACCCAAATGATGATAAGTTGGCATGGTAGAGTTCCCGAAAAAGAATGGTAAGTTGATCGAACCGGCGGTCAGCTCGCCAGCCGGGCCATTGTGGCGACCAGACCTTTAACGGCGTCGACGCTCTTCTGGAAGGCAGCCCGCTCGCTCGCCGTGAGCGGCAGCTCGATGATCCGCTCCACGCCGGCAGAGCCCAACACCACGGGCACGCCAACGTAATAGCCGCCCACGCCGTATTCCTTGTCGCAATAGGCGGCGCAGGGAATCAACCGCTTCTTGTCGCGGACGATGGCCTCGATCATCTGCGTGGTGGCGGCCGCCGGGGCATAGTAGGCGCTGCCCGTCTTCAAAAGCGAAACGATCTCGGCCCCGCCGTTGCGGGTCCGCTCGACGATCTGCTCCAACCGCTCGGGGGCCACCAGGTTGGTGACAGGAATGCCGCCCACCGATGCGCAACTCGCCAGCGGCACCATCGTGTCGCCATGCCCGCCCAGCAGCATCGCCGACACATCCTCCACGCTCACGTTCAACTCCATGGCCAGAAAGGCGCGGAAACGGGCCGTGTCCAGCACGCCCGCCTGCCCAATCACCCGCTGCGGCTCGAAGCCGGTCACTTGCCAGGCCCGCTGCACCATGGCGTCCAAGGGGTTGCTGACCACGATCACGATCGATTCGGGACTACTCAGGCGGATTTCCTCGGAGACGGCAGCGACGATGCGGGCGTTGGTGTTCAATAGGTCGTCGCGGCTCATGCCCGGCTTGCGGGGAATGCCGGCGGTGATCACCACTACGTCGCTGCCGGCGGTGTCGTCGTAGTTGGTGGTACCGGTGAGCCGGGCGTCGAAATCCATGATCGGACCGGCTTGAAAGAGATCCAACGCCTTGCCCTTGGGCATGTTCTCGGTCTGGGGGATGTCCAGGAGCACGACGTCGCCCAATTCGGCTGCCGCACACCAATGGGCGGTGGTCGCCCCGACATTGCCCGCCCCAACAATCGTGATCTTTGCGCGTTTCATTGCTGTCTCCTGGAGAAAAGTAAGAACGACTCCTGATCGGTTTGCCGAAGATGCCATAATAGCAGGCAAACCCCAATGATGACTAGTACCAGCAGGCCGCTGACCGCCGCGTCGGTGGAGCTTTTTTGCTTTGCCGCGGACGGTTTCCAGGTTGGCGAGGGGCCAATCAGCAGCGGCGCCGTTTGCCAGGCCAGCGCCGAGCCGGGATGGGTAGCCTTTTCTCCATCGGACAGCCCCGTGGAGTACTGCCAATCCTTGAGGAAGAAGCCGCTGACTTCGACCTTCTGGCCGTAGGACGGCGGATCCCCTGAAGGCATGCCGTCCGGTAGGTCCAGGGTACAGAACACCACCGGGTTGTTCTGCGAGCCATCGCACACCAGGTCGATCTCATAGTAATGGTTCACACCCAAACGGGCCTCGATCGCCGGCTCGTCGATGGGCACGGCGACGACCCGCCGGGCGATGCCGGAAAGCCGCACCAGTCGGCCGCGATGCGTGGCGGGATGGCGAAACAACTCCGCAACGTCCGAAAGCCCGTCGTCTTGTCCCTTCGTCTCGCCCGTGGGGCGGCCCAAGTCGGCGATTCTTGTCAGTTCCAGCAAGCGATAAAAAGCCCCATGGTCGTCCGGAGTCAACGGGCAGTTGTCGTGGATGTCTTGCAGCAGTCCGAAATCCATACCCAGGTCTGCCAAAGGCGACGGTGGCCGCCACTGGAGTCGCGGCGAGACGAAGATGGGCGTCCGCTCGGCCATTTTGCCGGGCACGAATTTAACGAAGACGGCCTCCGCCGCCACTTGCTGGCCACTGCCCCCCGAGCGGAGTTTTTCTGGCATGTCTGCCGCGTAGATCACGGCCGGGCGGAGCGAGTCGGCCAGCGTGACCGTGCAGCGCCAGAGCGGCTCGCCGCCGGGCGCTTCCACCGGCTGCACGGACGCCAACTCGCCGTCAACTTGCAGCAACCGATCGCAGCGGTCCTTGGCGTCGGCCGGCGAAAGGGAATGTTTCTGGAGTGGCGCCAGGCGGTGAAGTTGATCGGCCGGGCAGTCCCGCAGGCGGACGGCGATGCGGCAAATGGCGTCGAGTTCATCGGCGGCAACCTGGCGATCATCGGCGAATTTTGCGAAGGCGCCGTCGCCGATGCCGCAGGCGCGAAGGTAGTCTCGGAGGTTCGTCTCGGCCGCGTAGCCCGGCGGCGTGAACAACGCCAGATTCAGGATTAGAAGGCAGTCGAGGCGAAGAGTCGTGAATCGGGAGGATTTCAATGGACCACCGGCTGATTGGATAGGGTGATGCGGCAAACTCCCAAACGATTATAGCAAACTCCTGAGATTCGATTGTTGGCCCGTCATCGTTGGGCGCCGTCGATTTCCCCAGGGTAGTGACACAGCTGCGCCTCCCTTGTGGTTCGAACCGGCGTTACGGCGGCGCTTCGGATGGAACCGGGTTCAGACCGGGTTAAGACGGTTATTTCATGCTTTCCGCCCGTTGGCGGATTCTGTCGATCCAATGTCCCCAGCCTTTAGGCATGCCCTCGCGGTGCTGGGGCGTAATCAGGCCCATGCCGCGATGGGTGAAAGCGAGGCGAGTTTCGTTTCCTTCGGCAGTGAAGCGATACTGAATGTGATTCACTGCGGGATACGACATCATCAATGGCCCCCAGATTTCCAACAGCTTCGGCGGCTTGATCACCTGCACGTGACCCCAGAGATGCCCCGCGTTGTCGCCCAAATCGCGGAACCAGCGCCCGCCCGGTCAGGCTTCCAGCTTCAGCGGCATAAACGTGCCATCCATCATTTGTGCTTCGGGGCCCAGTTCGTCGAGCATCGCTGTGAACGCGATTTCGACCGGCGCGGCGATTTCGATCTCCTTCTGGATCTCGACGGTTTCGATACTCTGCTGGAAGTTCTACGGCGAGGTTTCGGCCCTCCCGCCAACATGAACTAGTCCACGCCTGGGCGAATCCGTGGCGAATTGTTGACCGCGATTTGCGGCCACGCTAGCATGGGTGGCGTTGACCGCAAGCAAAATGCGGAAACTACATTGGCCAGCCCACCCTTTTTTCCATCGGATCCATTCCACCTATGAAGAATCAGCCGACTCGCCGCGCAAGCTCGCCCAAGTCCAACGATTATTCGCGCCGGCAGTTCATGCGCACGTCGGTCGCCGCGCTGGCAACCGTCAACATTTTGCCGGGCCGCGTGCTGGGCGCCGGCGGCCAGCCGCCGCCAAGCGGCAAACCGAGCCTGGCGGGCGTGGGCGTCGGCGGTGTGGGGTTCGGCCAACTTCAAGGATGCGCGGAGGCGGGATTCCATATCGTACGCGCTGTGCGATGTGGACGACCGGTATGCGAAGAAGGCCTTCGACCAGTGGCCCCAAGCCCGGCGCTACCGGGACTACCGCGAGATGTTGCAGGCGGAGGGGGACAAGATTGACGCGGTGTACTGCGGCACGCCGGACCACACGCACGCGCTGGTCACGCTCGCGGCGTTGCGTCGCAAGAAACATGTCTGCTGCGTGAAGCCGCTGACGCGCACGATCCACGAAGGCCGGGTCGTCCTCGAGGCGTCGCGCAAGGCGGGCGTGGCCACGCAGGTCACGGCGGCGCCGAATACCTCCGACGAGGCCTGCCGGACCTGCGAGTTGATCTGGGCCGGCGCCATCGGTGCGGTGCGGGAGGTGCACATCTGGACCGACCGGCCCGTCTGGCCGCAAGGCATGCTGCGGCCGCAAGGCGCCGATCCCGTGCCGCTCGAGCTCGACTGGAAACTGTGGCTTGGCCCGGCGCGCGAGCGTCCGTTCAAGGGCGATTGGCCCGCCGGCGACACTGCACTTCAGCAAGTCCGTGCCGCCTGGCAAAAGGCCGTTTACCACCCGTTCAATTTTCGCGGCTGGTGGGATTTTGGCACCGGTGCGCTGGGCGACATGGGTTGCCACTACCTGAACACGCCGTTCCGGGCGCTGAGACTGGTTCATCCCACGAGCGTGCAAGCCACGGCAACCAAGGTCTTCGCTGAGACCGCGCCGCTGGCGTCCATCGTGACCTGGGATTTCCCCTCACGCGGCGAGATGCCGCCGGTGCGGCTGGTGTGGTATGACGGCGGCCTCAAGCCGCCCATGCCGCGCGAACTCGAAAATCAATCGTGGCCCAGCGACGGCGGTGCGTTGTACATCGGCGACGCCGGCAAGATGCTCGGGTCAACCGTGCTCGGCGCCCAGCGCGCGAAGAAGTTCGCGGACGTACCGAGGACCTTGCCGCGGCGAGGCAATACCTGGGCCGAATGGTTCACCGCCTGCAGGGGCGGCGAGCCGGCAGGGTGTCCTTTCGATTGGGCCGGACCGCTCACCGAGGCCGTGCTGCTGGGGAACGTCGCTATCCGTACCGGCGAACGTCTCCAGTGGGATGCGGCCCGGATGAAGTTTACCGATCACGACGCCGCGAACCAGTACCTGAAAGCCGAATATCACAACGGCTGGTCGCTGGAATTGTAGGTCCGAGAGCGTGTTGGTGTGCCGTTCATTAACCCAATTGCGATCATTGCTCTTCAACGATACCCAAGCCACGGTGTTTTATGAGTGAGATTGCTGTGTGCTGGCTTCTGGTCTCCGTCTTTTCAGCGGTGGGCATCCTGCTCTGCGTCGTGGCTCGCCCGATGGTGAAGTTTGTGCTTTGGTTACAATCCTATTCGAGTCGGCAGTCATGGTTTCAAGTTAGTGTGTCCCCTGGGTACGACGAGCGAATGGCCGTCATCATCATAAGAATGGTCGGCGTGTTCTTTGTCGTCTTTGCCGTCATTGGGGTGATCCTCCTCGCCGTTTTGCCGTACTTGCCCCCGTCCAAGCTCACGGGATTTCGATAGAATTCCGTCCCCGAGTGTTGTGGTTGACACCGGTTCCGCGGCGGATGAGAATACCTGGGGCGCGGGCTGAAATAACCGCGGTTTGGTAAATGGTCTTGCTCTTTGCACAAAGTTCGGAATGCCACTACCTGAACACGCCGTTCCGGGCGCTGAGACTGGTTCATCCCACGAGCGTGCAAGCCACGGCAACCAAGGTCTTCGCTGAGACCGCGCCGCTGGCGTCCATCGTGACCTGGGATTTCCCCTCACGCGGCGAGATGCCGCCGGTGCGGCTGGTGTGGTATGACGGCGGCCTCAAGCCGCCCATGCCGCGCGAACTCGAAAACCAATCGTGGCCCAGCGACGGCGGCGCGTTGTACATCGGCGACGCCGGCAAGATGCTCGGGTCAGCGGTGCTCGGCGCCCAGCGCGCGAAGAAGTTCGCGAACGTACCGAGGACCTTGCCGCGGCGAGGCAATACCTGGGCCGAATGGTTCACCGCCTGCAGGGGCGGCGAGCCGGCAGGGTGTCCTTTCGATTGGGCCGGACCGCTCACCGAGGCCGTGCTGCTGGGGAACGTCGCTATCCGTACCGGCGAACGTCTCCAGTGGGATGCAACTCGCATGAAGTTTACCAATCATGATGCCGCGAACCAGTACCTGAAAGCCGAATATCACAACGGCTGGTCGCTGGAGTTGTAGGTCCGAGAGCGTGTTGGTGTGCCGTTCAATTCACTAGCGACCGAAAGCCGGAAATGATTCCCTCGGCCGTAAAGTCGTCCGTCAAGCCTAGGATCTTCGGGGGATGTCCGGCCTGGTAGACGACCGCCACTTCGCGGATCGGGTCGAGCACCCAAACGAGCTGCGCCCCGCCGGCCAGGTACTCGCCGGACTTCCGTTCCAATTCGGCGGCCGTATCATTCTTGCTGCGAACCTCGACATGGTAGCATAAAATGGCCGAATTTGGCCGGCGACTGCATCGCCGGAGGTTCGGAGGGCAGAAACTTCGTGGCGATTCTACCCCCGGCGATGCAGTCGCGGGTCAAGTGCGGAGGTTTATGGTCTTAGGTCAAGCCGAAGGCCAAGACCCAGGACCCAAAACCGAAAACGTCCCATATTATCCATCCAGCGCATTTCACAGACCTCGCCGGCGACTTTCCTAACCGGCATGGAATCGCACGGCCGCTCTAGCCTATAATCCCGCACTTCGTTTCCACGGTACGAAACGAGCCCTGTGTTCTCCAGCAATCTGAGCCGCCGATGGCCGGACAAGGACGTCCGCGAAATCATCGCCCCGTGGCCGCGCGGCGCCGCGCGGTCGCGTCGCCGGACTGCGCAGCATCGGACTTCCAGCGGGGAAAAAAAGGCAACTCCCCGCGGGCACGCTCCGCGGCGCCGATTGCCTCCGGCGCGTATGGGAAAAGCGACAACCGCCCAGCAACGCTTCTCGCCGGCGTCCCCACCTTGCCGGCATTGATTTTTTGTCTGTTCTGGCTGTTGTCTTCCTCTACGTACGCCGACGACCCCGTCATGGTTCGCCTCGCCTGGGGCGGCGGCGGAGAAAAATTGTGGGAGGGCGCCATCGCCGTCAGCCGCGGGACCATCGCCCAGCCTCGCCCGCTGGGGATCGAGGCCGACGAGCCGGGCTCGATGTGGTTGGACGACGGTCGCCTCGTGATCCGCCAGCGATCGCCGCGAACCTACGACGGCGTCGATTTCATCGTCACCGCGCCCGCCGACGCCAAACTCGTCGTGCAGCTCACCGCCGCCCACGCTGCGCAACAAGCACCGCAAATCGAAATCCCCCTCGCGGACATTTCCGGCGAGTTCCACAGCATGCAGCTCGACGGCCGCGAGACCCGACTCCTCGTCTCGCGTGCGCCGGGCGACTATCTGCTCGTCCGCACTGCCGCGCCCTCGATGGTCTTTGCTCCCGGCGAGACGCTGCGCTTCGAAGTCCTCGGCCATCTCTTGCCCGTTGCGGCCGAGACGCCGGTGCAGATCGAAGTCCAGTTGCTCGACTCCCAGCAACGGCAACTCTGGTCGACCGCACAGGAAGTCCGCGCGGGCAGCGAGCGACCGATTCCCGTGGAGATAACGCTGCCGCAGGACGAGGGCGTTTATGACGTCGCCATATCAGCCCAGCAAAACTCCGCGTGGCCACGGGCCCTGCGGCAGTCATTGCGTTGGAAGCGCTCGATTGCCCAACGGCGGCTGCAACTCGTGGTTATTGCCCGGCAGCCGCCCGCGGAGCCGGCCGCGCGGGAGCTGAGTCCGGTGGCGGAGATCGACCCGGCCGTTTCCCGCTGGTGGCAGAAGGTCAAGTTGCCGCGACTCCCGCGTTTCTCGCGCGGGCTAGGCGGGTCTTGGGGCGGCGGAATCATCGGACCGCTGGGCAACGGCATGCGCACTACCATCCATCACGCGCTGGGCGAAATATCGCAACTGAAGGCCGCCGCTGCCGGGTCCGACGCGAGTTGGGAGGCGTACCCGCTGACGATCGGCGTCTGCGGCAAGCCGTACGTGTTGGAGATCGAGTATCCCAGTGACGTGCCTCAGTCATTGGGATTGAGCGTGGTCGAGACCAACGCGGCCGGTTTGCTGGCGCCGATTGCCTTGGATTCGAGCGTCGAAGTCAGTGTCAGCGGCGCGAACGCCGCGCCTGACGCGACGCCGCACTGGGAGCGGCATCGGCTGGTCTTCTGGCCGCGAACGTCGACGCCGCTGGCGCTGGTTAGCAATCGCGGTCAGCGGTCGCCCGCCGTCTACGGCAAGATCCGCGTGCTGGGCGGTTGGGAGCGGTTGCCTCGCGAGGCCGCAGGCCGCCCCGGCCGGGCCGCGCGGCTGATCGCCGCCTACATGGACCGCCCCTTGCTGACGGAGAATTTTTCGGCCGACGAAGTGCCCGACGCCCTGGGCGGCACGCTGCACGACTGGAAGACCTTTCACCAGGCCGGCACGCGCCTGGTCGACTACCTGCGCTACGCGGGCTATAACGGGTTGGTCCTCGCCGTGGCCGCTGACGGCAGCGCCATCTATCCCAGCCAGGTGCTCGAACCGACGCCGCGCTACGACACCGGCGCGTTGTTCTCCAGCGGCCAGGACCCGATGCCCAAGGACGTGCTGGAGATGCTGATGCGGCTGATGGACCGCGAGGACCTGCAATTGATTCCGGCGATCGAATTCGCCGCGCCGCTGCCGGTGCTGGAGGCCATTCGCCGCCGCGGAGGCCACGAGGCCCAAGGCCTGGAGTGGATCGGCGCCGACGGCGCCACGTGGCTTCAGACCTGTCCGGTCCGCCGCGGCTTGGCGCCCTACTACAACACCCTCGATCCGCGGGTCCAGGAGGCGATGCTGGCGGTAGTGCGGGAACTGGCCCAGCGCTACGCGGGCCATCCTTCCTTCCGCGGCCTGGCCCTGCGGATCGCAGCCGACGGCTACGCCCAGCTTCCCGGCCCCGAGTGGGGACTGGACGACGCCACGATCGCCCGCTTCGAACACGACACGGGCGTACAGGTGCCGGGCGAAGAGCGCAGCACTGATAACGGCGTTGCCGCGGCGGGCCTTCACTCCAGCCCTCTCCCGGAAGGCGAGGGGGGCCAATCGGCGAAACGATTCGCCGTTCGCGCCGCATTTCTCACGTCTGACGCCCAGCGCGGGCGCTGGCTGCAATGGCGAGCGGCGCAATGCCACAAGTTCTATCATCGCCTCCAGCAGGCGCTGATCGCAGCGCGGCCGGGACTGCCGCTTTACCTGGCCGGGGCCGAGATGCTCGCCGGACCGGACATCGAGGCCGACTTACGACCGGCGCTGCCGCAGCGGTCGTCGCTGCCGGCTGCGTTCCTGCACGCGGGCATCGACCTGGGCCTGTACCGCGATGATGACCAGATCGTGCTGCTGAAGCCGCAACGCGTCTTGCCCGCCACGCAGCTTGCCGCGCAGGCCATTGACCTGGAACTGGACGAGATGTCGGAAGCCGCCTTCTTCTTTCGCGGACTGCCGCAGTCGGGCGGACTGTTTTACCATCCGCCGCAGGAGTTGCACCTTCCATCTTTCGAGCAGAAGACGAACATCAAGTCCAACGGCGTTTTGCTGCTGGGACAGTCCCTTCCGGGCGGCGCGGAAGCACGCCGTCGGTTCGCGGAATGTCTGGCCCGGCACGATGCCCAGACGCTGATCGACGGCGGCTGGACGTTGCCTTGGGGGCAGGAGGAGGCCATGCGGCATTTCGCCGCCGCCTTCCGCCAGTTGCCTCCCACGCATTTCACCGATGCGGAAGAGGGGCATTCCGGCCAGCCGGTCGTAATCCGCTGGGCGAAGGCCGACGGCAGGGCCTATGCGTACGCTGTAAACACGACGCCCTTTCCCGCCAGCGCGCGTCCGCCTGACGGCCTCGCCGAACTGTACGATCGACGATCTCGGCGGCGACGGGGCGCCTGGTGGGGCACCCAGTACTCTGGGTCTGGGTCGAGGCGGACGGCTGAAAAACGACGGCGACGGCGTGTCGTGGGTCGTCGACCTGGAGCCTTATGACCTGGCGGCCGTGGCCTTTTCCGAGCCCGACGTGCGGCTGCTCCAGCCGGAGGCATCGCTTTCGGGCAAGGCGGTCGAATCGATTACCCAGCAAATACGCCAACTGGGCGTCCGGGCCGTCGCCCTGCGCAATCCGCCGCTCTTGCAGGTGCTGGAGAACCCCGGTTTCCAGAGCAAGCCCAGCCTCTCCGACCCCGTGCCTGGCTGGGCGGTCTCCAAGCGGCTGAAGGTTTCCATCACGACCGACGTCACGCAGGGACACGAAACCGATCTGGCCACAGATAAGGGATTCAAGCCGGCGCAGTCGGCCAGGATCTCCAGCGAAGGGCCAGTCGCTTGCCTGGTCAGCCAACCGTTCACTGCCCCCCGCACGGGACGGATCACGATGTCGGTCTGGCTGCGGGTGGCCGACATCACGCGACAGCCGAACTTGCGGCTGGCAGTGGAGGGCAAGCTGGACGGTCGCAGCTATTATCGTTACGCTCCGGTGGGTCAGCCGGCCGCTCCAGGACAGGAAGGCAAGCCGATCGCCACAACGTGGGGGCAGTATATTGTGCAGTTCGACGACCTGCCGCTGGATGGGCTATCGCAGATGCGGGTGCGGGTCGATCTGATGGGCGCCGGCGAGGTGTGGGTCGACGACGTGCAGCTTTTCGACCTGGCGTTCAACGAGGCGGAGTTGCGGGCCCTCTTCAAGCTGCTCACCCTGGCCGACTTCAATCTTCAAAACGGGCAACCAGGCGATTGCCTGAAGATCCTCAACGGCTACTGGCCGCGCTTTCTGATGCAAAATGTGCCGTTGCCGCAGGCCGTGCCCGCTCTAGCCGCCCGGCCCGACGCGGCGCCGCCGGCCGGCGACAATCCATCAGCGGCGCAGCACAAACTGGCTGGATCGCATGAAGGGCATCTTGCCGTAACGCGGTTATCGCGGAACGGTATCGTCGCTGGCGGCAAAGTCCTTCTGCAGCAGCAGCGTGCGGGGGAAGGCGTCGACAACGACCCGCAGTCCGAGCTTTTTGTAGAAGCGAATGGCGCGGGGATTGTCCTTCAGAACGCTGAGCATGTAGCCGGGATATTCGCCACTAATCTCGGCCTCGAAGCACTTGACCAAGGCCGTAGCCGCTGCCGTGCCTTCCGCCGCCTCATCGACTGCCATGGAAAGCAAGTGCGGCAGGTTCGGGGCCAGGATCGGCACGAAGTTCATGGGCTGCGGCAGGAACGAGCGGCGGATAAAACGGCCGGCTGCTCTCCACAGACGAGGATGGAGGGCCGTTTCAAAGCAGCACTGAAGCAGATGGCTGCGAACAAATGCCCGCTGCGCACGGTAGACCTCCGCAAGCGGACCTCCCACGAGAAACCCGTTGACTTTGCCGGCGGAAACATGCACCAGGAACACGCATCGGCCTGAAAACGATGCATAAAACTTCGTAATCAGGGAAAACGAATACTGCCCTAAAGTGTAGTCCAGGTTGCCAAACCGGGCCTTGTGGATTCGTGCGACGTCGCTGAGATCGTCTCGCGTCGCACTACGAACGCCCATTATGCAACTCAAATCTCGTGGAATTCATTGCCTACTCAGATTATAGCCTGTATAGTGACAATTGTGCAAATATTGCCCAGGCTATGAAGTTATGTCTCTCGCGGCCGAAAAAGAGACGAACCCGAAGCGGGCACCCTCTCGGACAACATGTACCCTTGGTCGTGGTCGACGAGGGCCAGGGGGCACCGTAAACCCTTGCTTCGCTTGCGCTTCGGGTTAGTCTCAGCCGACTGGTTAACCTTCCAACACTTATTTCAATGGAGTTCGCAATATGAAACGGACCAGCAAGGGTCTGCTTGTGCTTACGGCCGTCTTGGTGGCCTTTGTTGTGGGAAATGGGCTGCGCCGACCCGCCAAGGCAGAAATTACCACCGACGTGGCGACGCGGGTCTACACGATCGAATTCGACGACTGGGTAGTCGTCTACACCAACGCTCTGCTGCGGGCGTTAACGCCGGACTACAACGTCAGCATCATCAAGGAGCCTACAAACCGTGGCGTGCGATTCCACGTGGTCGGGAGTTACACCAACAACGCCGCTGGGCTGAACTGGTATCGAACCCAGGGGTCGAAAATCCGCGACCGACTCGGCCCCCTCTGCCGCAGTTGGACAAGCGAAGGGTTCGCGATCAGCGTCAACGATTTCGACGTCAACATCCGAAAATCGGAATAATCGCGCGTTTCACCCCACGTTGATCTTTTCGATCAACACCCGCGTGTGGAGCTGACGGTGACCGGTGCGGCGACGGTAGTTCTTGCGGCGACGGAACTTCTGCACCACGAGCTTGGGCCCCTGGACGACAGAAACTACCTTGGCCGTGACAAAGGCCTCTGAGATGGCGGGGCGGCCGATCTTCAGCCCGGTATCGTCGCGGAAGGCTAGCACCCGCTCAAACTTGATTTCCTCGCCCGCCGCCAGGTCGCGAAAATCGATGTCCAATTCCTGGCCCTCTTCCACTTTCAGTTGGCGGCTGCCGTCTTCAATGATAGCGTACATGATAGTCCTGCGTCGATTTCAAGAGTCAAGCCCTGTAGTTTACCGCGGCCGTCCGCTTTCCGCAAGGGGGGCCGAGATCAACAACGAAGGGTATAACGAGAAGGAAAGAACGCTATTTAAAACAATTTTCCGCGAAAATTAGCGACCATTAGCGTTCGCGGATCTTTTTCCTTTTCGTTTCTGGCTGTCGGCGACAGCGATGGCTTATAATCTCCCTTAGGCTTTGGGAAAGGCCGTAAAGCGGCCGAAGCGGTAATGAATTACCGCACTTCAAATCGGAACACAAATACGCCATGAATCGTCGCGATTTTTTCCTTCGCTCCAAGGCGGCTAGCCTGGGTGTTGCTGCCGGCCTGACCATTCTGTCTGATGCCTCCTCGGTCCGGGGAGTGCCTGCCAACGAGCGGCTTTCCCTGGCGATCCTGGGGCTGCGGAATCGCGGGCTCGTGTTGGCCACGTCCTTCGCCCAGCGGCCAGATTGCCGTGTCGCCTATCTGTGCGACGCCGACCGCAGCCTCGCCGCCTCGCGGACCGATAGCGTCGCCAAGTGCCAGGGCGGTGCAGCCCCGAAATTCGTTCAGGACTTTCGCGCGGCCCTCGACGATCCTTCGCTCGACGCCCTGGTGATCGCCACGCCCGACCACTGGCACTGCTTGGCCGCCATCTGGGCCTGCGAGGCCAAGAAAGACGTCTTCGTGACCTCGCCGTTAAGCCACGATCCGTGGGAGGGCCGCCGAGCCGTCGAGGTCGCCCGCAAGCAGGGGCGGATCGTCGCCGCCGATCTGCCATTCCGCAGCTCGTATTACGGCCAGCGGGCCAAGCACTATATCGAAGGAGGCAGTTTGGGCAAAATCCATTTCTGCCGCGTCTGCGAGCAAACTGGCCAGAGCAATTTTGCCGTTTTGCCCGACGCGGCCGCGCCCGCGGGCCTCGACTGGAACGCCTGGAACGGCCCAGCCCCCGATTGCCCCTACAACGCCAACCGCCAGAACAACTGGCACGGTTATTGGCAATACTCGGGCGGCAATGCAGCGGTCGAGGGCATTCATCAATTCGACATTGCCCGCTGGCTATGCGGCTTGGACTATCCCAAGTCGGTGGCCACGCAAGGCAAGCGATTTGCCGCTTCGGGGGCCAATGAAACGCCCGAGACCATGGTCACCGTACTGGAGTTCGACGATTTGCTGATGACCTTCGAACTGACACTGAACACACCCTACATGACGCGGATTTCCCAATCGGTCCGCAACGGCGACGTGTTTCCCTATTGGCCGCAGTGCGGATCGCGCGTGGAAATCTACGGCAGCGAAGGCGTGATGATGGTCGCTCCCCACGGGGCGGGCTGGCAAGTCTTCGCCCGGCCGAGACACGAGCAACCGACGCTGGTGGACCGCAGTTGGGGCAAGCCGGTCGATCCCGACCACCAACAGAACTTCATCGAGAGCATTCGCAAGCGGCAGGCCCCCAATGCCGACGTCGAAGACGCGCACCGCAGCGCCTTGCTGGTGCATTACGCCAACATGAGTTACCGCGTGGGCGGGGAACGGTTGCATGTCGATCCCAAGACTGAGGCCGTCGATAAGGCCGAGGGCATGAAGCTCTTTCGCCGTGAGTACCGGAAGCCATGGGTGATCGAGTGACGCCGGGCACCATTCGTACATAGGTCGGCGCTGCCGGCTTTGTCAAATTTTCTCCAATCGCCGCACTTTCCGCGCGTCGCCGGAAAATTGCCAGCTAGGCATGCCAACTGCCGAAGACGAGGGAAGATAGATGCGCACCGCGTTTCGACCAAGTTTCCTCAAGGCTCTCTTGGCGTGGGAAGATTTCCAGTACTGGCAAGTCCGCTGTTTCTGCTGGCTTTGGCCGCGTGGCCATTGCCGCTTGCGTCTGCGGCACAACCCCCCCATCCTGCCATCGTGCGGGTCATTGCCGCGGAACAGGATGGCGCATCGATGGGAAGCGGGGCTCTTGTGGCCGTCGATGCGGCGCACGGCCTGGTCGTGACGAATTGGCACGTCGTACGTGACGCTACGGGACCGATCACCGTAGTCTTTCCCGACGGTTTTCGCAGCGGGGCACGCCTGCTCAAGATCGATCACGATTGGGATTTGGCCGCATTGGCGATCCAGCGGCCGAGCGTGAAGCCATTGCCTTTGGCTGTCGATCCGCCGCGACCGGGTGAGCCGCTGTCAATCGCCGGCTACGGCCCGGATGGGACGTATCGTGCGGTGATGGGGCGGTGCGTCAAGTACCATTCGCCGGGCGGCAACCTGCCTTACGAAATCGTGGAAGTCGACGTCGAGGCCCGGCGTGGCGATTCCGGCGGCCCAATTTGCAATAGTCGCGGCGAGATCGCCGGCGTTCTGTTCGGGGCGGGTGGAAACCTGTGGATGGGCGGCTACACAATGGGTAGTTATTGCGGCCGCGCGCGGATCTTCCTGGCCGCAGCCTATGATGATTTTCAGCGTTTGCCGGGCAGCACAACGATGTTGGCCGAAGCCCCTGCGCCACAACCGCCCGTCACCTCGCTTGCCACGCTTCCGCCGCCGCCCGACATGGGGAATCCATCAGCAGGACGCGTGCTTCCTCCACGGCAGGGGCTGCCGGAGAGAGCAGCCTCTGCATTGCCGGGAGCTTTGGCCGGCGGTCCTTTGCCGGCGACCACGGGCCGCAAAGTCGATGTCAATCCGCCGAGTCCCCCGATCTTGCTATCTCCGCGGATCTCAAGTAGCCCCGTTGCCCAGGTTTCGCCAGTCGCCGCGCCCCCGCAGACAGAACCATCAACCAGTCGATTCGACGAGATCAAGACGATACTGGCCGTGATCGGCATTATCGCCATCTTGTTTCACGGCCTGCGCTTGGCGGGATCGGCCGTGGGCTAGGCCGAGAGAGCTGATCTCGTTACTGCTGCGTCCCTAGTCCGTTTGGGCGTCGCAGGTTAAAATAGAAAAGCGCAGAAAAAAATGAGGGTCCCTGCTCGCCGGTACAAGGGCCCTCACTTTCGGTTGCTCGGCTCGCTTTGGCGGTGAGGCCATCGCGCTCCGTAGACCCGCAACCTTTACCAGACCTATCGAACGAAACGACACTGGGACTTTAGCGTGCCCGACAAAACGATCATGACACAACCTGCAAAGCTCGCCCTGGAAGACGGCACAGTTTTTTCGGGCAAGGCATTTGGAGCAAACGGAGAAGTCGACGGCGAGGTTTGCTTCAACACCTCGATGACCGGCTATCAGGAAATCCTCACCGATCCGAGTTATCGCGGACAGATCGTCACGATGACTTATCCCGAGATCGGCAACTACGGCGTGAACGCCGCGGACGTGGAGAGCCATAAGCCGCAATTAGCGGGATTCATCGTCCGCCATCGCAGCCGCCGCGCAAGCAATTTCCGCGCCGAAGGTGAACTCCACGAGTACCTGGTTCGTTATGGAATCGTCGGCATGGAGGGAATCGATACGCGTGCGCTCGTCCGCCGCATTCGCATCCGCGGGGCAATGAAGGGCGTGCTCTCCACTATCGATCTGGACGACGCCAGTCTGGTTGCCAAGGCCAACGCCAGTCCGGGGCTGTTGGGCCGCGACTTAGTGCGAGAGGTGATTCCTGAGAAGGCGGTCCAATGGAACGAAGCGTTGAGCCCGTGGACGCGACTGCAAGAAGCAGAGGCCGTTTCAAACTCGTCGGCCGCGCCGCACGTGGTTGCCTTGGATTACGGCATGAAGTGGAACATCGCGCGGCATTTGTTCGATATGGGCTGCCGCGTGACAATCCTGCCCGGCACTGCCACGGCCGAAGAGGTGCTGGCCTGCCAGCCCGACGGCGTGTTTCTTTCCAATGGTCCGGGCGATCCGGAACCACTCATTGGCGCGCAGGAAACGATTCGGGGACTGCTGGGCAAACGGCCCATCTTCGGCATCTGCCTGGGCCATCAGTTGCTGGCGCTGGCCTGCGGAGCCAAGACCTTTAAACTCAAGTTCGGCCACCGCGGGGCGAACCAGCCGGTCTTGAACCACGCCACGCGGCGGGTGGAGATCACCACGCAGAACCACGGTTTCGCCGTGGCGGGCGACTCGCTGCCCGACGACCTGGAGGTAACGCACGTCAACCTCAACGACGACACGATCGAGGGGCTGCGGCATCGCCGCTTGCCGGCCTTTTGCGTGCAATATCATCCCGAGGCCTCGGCCGGGCCGCACGACAGCAGCTACCTTTTCCAGCAGTTCCGCGAGATGCTGCCGAAGTGACACGCAGGGCATAAGCGCAGGCCGGAACCAGCGCAGCGAAGCTCCGGCAGATTGAGGAAGGAGGATCGAAGATGGCGACCGTTTCAGAACCGCAATCGGAATCGCGAACCGTGCTCCGCGGTGTGCCGTGGAATACCTACGTCGAACTGCGCGAGAGGCGGGAGAACTACCATCTTCGCATGACCTACGATGATGGAACGTTGGAAATTATGTCACCATCGGCACGCCATGAGAGATATGCTCGCTACATCGATTTGCTGATCGGAGTTTGGACCGAGGAGATGGGCATCCCCTTCTGCGGACTTCGCACGATGACGTGCAAGCGTGAAGACATGGCGAAGGGCCTGGAACCCGATGATTGCTACTATGTGCAGAGCGAAGTCAACATTCGAGATAAGATCGAAGTTGACTTCGCGATCGATCCGCCACCCGATCTGGCCATTGAAGTCGAGGTCAGCCGCAGTTCCGTCGAGAAGGCGCCAATTTACGCCGCTTTGGGCGTGCGTGAGTTGTGGCGGTATGATGGCGAGTTCCTGCGGGTTTGCGAGTTGGTTGACGGCCAATACCAGAGCCGCGATGGAAGTGTTTGTTTCCCCGACTTTCCACTTGCCAAGGCAGAGGAAGCTCTCCAGCAAATCGGCCAAGTCGACGACAACGCGTTCAAGGGAAATTTTCGACGGTGGGTGCGGAAGACGTTTCTCAAGGGAAAAGACACCGGTAGGCATTGATTCGAAGAAAGGTGCGAAAATGGCAAGCGCTTTGCCGGCAAGTTCGGAATCGTGCAACGTCCTCTACGGAGTCGCTTGGGATATGTACGTCGAACTCCGCGACAATCCGGACAACGATCACCTGCGCATGACTTATGATGAAGGGACACTGGAGATCATGTCGCCATCGGCGCGCCACGGCGGTTTCGCCCACATAATTGCGTTGATCATCAGCGAATGGACCAATGAGTTGGATATTCCCATTCGCGGCCTTCGCGATATGACGTGCAGGCGAGCGGACCTCAAAAAGGGTCTTGAGCCGGACAACTGTTACTACGTCCGGAACGAGCCGCTTATGTGGGATAAGCCGAACGTCGATCTTGCGGTTGATCCGCCGCCCGATCTGGCGATCGAGATCGAAGTAACTCAGACTTCCGTCACGAAGATGCCGATCTACGCCGCCTTAGGCGTTCCCGAATTGTGGCGCTACGATGGCAAGATATTACGAATTTACGAGCTAGTTGCCGGGCAATATCAAAGCCGGGAGGCCAGCGCGTGCTTTCCGAAGTTTCCCGTCGCCAAAGCGGAGGAAGTTCTCCGGCAAGTCGCCAATGTCCACGAGACTACGCTCATGCGCGGATTTCGGAAATGGGTTCGGCAGTGCTTTCCTGGGCGAAGCGGCGAGTAGCTCAATGCCGCAAACGAGAATTTCCCGCTAGGCGTTACTCAGTTCATGACGAATCCAAGGGCGCAAGCATGGTTGGAGGCTATGAGGGACCTCGGAATTCGGATCCAGCACCCCTTCACTTTCACGACGAAGTTATCAAATGCGGCCCTCTTCCGCCGCCCCCTGCCGCAGCAGTCCCCATAGCCCGAGCATCCCCAGGACCGCGAGATTGGCGAACAACAGCGGGGCGAAGAGCGGCGCACTATAGAGAAGCTTGTCCCAGAGGTCGCTCATCGGACTGCGGAGAATGGCCCTGATGTGGTAGTACCAGCCGAGCAGCCCGACGACGATTTCGACGAGCATCAGGCCGAGGCAGAGCCACAGATAGGGCCGATGCGAGTAATCGACCACGGCCGCCAACAACCCTCCCACGGCAAACGCGGCGGCAACGACGGCAATCCACTCGCGGCTGTCGAAGAATCCATTTTGGGCATGGTCCGCAAGACTCAGGACGAAGTTGCCCACGAAGCCGCCGAGGGCCAAGAAGACGATCCAACGGGCCCACTCCACGGTTCGGGCGGGCACCGTGCGATTGAGGATCGCCAGAAGCCCCAGCCCGGCGTAGGACAGCGGGGCGGCGAAGGGTGCGGCGTAGACCAGGTTCCGCATGGTCTGCTGCTGAAAGAATCCGCTTTGCAGATGGAGGATAAGCCCGGCAAGTCCCACGCACACCGATCCGGCGCCCACGATCATGCCGAGCGTCCAAGCCAAGCACCTCGGCGCGTGCCAATGGCACGGCCGGGCTGTCCCGCTTCCCAAGGCGACAGCGGCGGGCGGATGCCGCCCCCCAGGATGGCCGCCGCCAAGAGCAGTCGCGGCGGCGGCAAGCGAGAAGGCCACCGGCACCCATTCCGCCGGACGCGCAAAGCCGTTGACCGCATGCGCGATCGCCACGTCGACCGCCAGAAAGGAAATGTTGCCCAGCAGGAACAACTCCGTCAAGGCCAACGGGTCCAGGAGCAATTCGCGCGATGGCAGCCAATCGTGGGAACACGCTTTACTGCCCCTTTTCAGGCGCGGAACTCAGAGGGGCGGTGGTCTCGGCCTTTGGCGTCGCGGGCTTCTTCGGCTCCGGCTTGTCCGGCCGACTGCGGGCCGCCCGCATGCTTTTGGCGAAGTTCTGCCGCCATGCTGCTTGATTTCCGCCAGGCGGCTCACGATCTCGTAATAAGCCGTGCCACTGCACAAAGTCGGCGCCGCCCATGAACGCCCCATGCTTGGCCGTTCGCCCGTAGTAATGCCAAAGATCGAAGTAGCGGTACTTGATCGGCTCGTCCAGGGCTGTCGGCCGTCACCAGGCCGTCGCGCTGCAGGCCGTCCATGATGTCCGTCGCTTGCCGGACCAGGTCGTTGGTCGAGTCGACAACCTTGTCGGCTTCGGCGTAGAACTGGTCGATGCGGGGCTCAGTGTGGCATTTCAGGCAGATCTGCCTCATGTTGACTTGCGCCCATGCGCCAGTTGGGCCGCCGCTCGGAGATTGCCGCGAAGAGATAGTACGACAGCCGTTCCGACGTGTCGTGCGTCATGTTCATCCCCTCCAGCCCGCTCATGTGGCAGGTGGCGCAGGTCGGCACGGGCATGTCGGCGGTGGTGAGCTTTCGCGGATCGGCGCGGAGGTTGAAATGACGCTTTCTGGGCGTTGAAGATCACGCCGTGCTTCGACTCGTGATAGATCTCGATCTGGGAATGGTCCGGGCCCCATGTGGCACTGGCCGCAGGTTTCGGGCATGCGGGCCAGCTCGACCGAGGCCGAATGCCGGGCATGGCATGCCGTGCAGGTGCCGATGGAGCCGTCGGCGTTCGGTTGACCGACGGCGTGGCATACGGCGCAGCCCTTCGTGACGGCCGCCGGACCTTCAAGGCCGACCAGCGGGTTCGGGCTGTCGCTTGACCGCGCCGGGGTGAAACTGCTCGGCGAAGGCGATTTGCTCGGCCGAGAAGTCGCCGGGGCCGCGCACGGCCGCCCAGGCCGGGGCGGCGTGGCGGCTTCGCAGGTACTGCGCGATACTCGGCGGCGTGACACTGCCGGCAGTTGGCCGCCGTCAGGTGTCTTGGCGATGGTGAAGCCGCGATGGTCCAACGTTCCTGCCCTCCGCGGGGCTGATGGCAGTCCAGGCAGGTGACGCCCACTTGCACGTGACGGCTGCCTTCGAACTGGTGCACGACGGCGGAAGTCTCGCGGCGGTGGCACTCGGCGCACTTGCCGACGGCGCGGACGAAGGCCGCCGCGGGTTGCTCGACCTCGACCTTCGGACGAAGGCTGTTGATCACAAACGCCGCGACGACCAGTGCGCCACCGATCACTACAGCAATGAAGACGGGCCGGAAGGACATCATTAATCTTCACCTCGGATAGGTAGATTGGACTTCAGTCTGTCTCACTTTTCGGTTCTCTCAGTTGTCTTGCGCGGCAGACTCGCGCTGGGCGGCCTGCGCCGGGTGCGGCGAATTCTCTCGCGCCTGAAAAGACGGGTTGCATTTGTGAGCCAGCCGCGCTCCCGCATTTGCTCCTCAGCAAAACGGCGGCGGCGCGCAGCCAGTACTTCGGCCCGGCCCAAGTAGCCGACGACTCGTGTCGGGTCTTCGCGGCTGACAACGGGCAGCCGCCCGATTTCTTTCAACAGCATTTTGTCCAGGGCCGTCAAGACCAATTCGTCCGGGTACGTCACGGCTGGATCGCGGCTGCCGACATCGCCAACGCTGGCGGCGGCACGGGAATGGGCGACCGCCTGCGCCAAATCGCCGCGGGTGACGATGCCGACCATACGCTGCCGCTGGTCGACTATCAGAACGGCCCGACGACGAGTTAACTCGGGATCTTCGTGCTCGATGCGGTCGAAAAGTTCGCCGACGGTCATCGTGGCGGGGACCGAAGGCGGCGGCGGGGCCATCACTTCGGACACGCGGACCAGGGTCAAGGGATCGACCCAATACTCGCGCATCAAGTGATAACCGCGACGCGCCACCTTCTCCGTGAGGATAGAGCGCCGCAAGGTGAAGACCGTCACGCCGTGAGCGACGGTGCAACCCAGCAGGAGGGCGGGCATCACGTTCAGGTCGTGGGTCAACTCGAGCGCGAAGAACATTGCGGTCAAGGGAGACCGCATCACGCCGCCCATCACCGCCGCCATGCTGATCATCGCCCACAGCGACGTATCGCCCACCGGTATCCAGCGGGCCTCGATCGCGCCCAAGGCCGCGCCGATCATCAACAAGGGCGCCAGGACCCCGCCGGAAGTTCCCGAGCCCAGGGAAAACGACCAGATAGTCGCCTTGACGACCAGCAGGCCCGTCACCGCGGCGATCGCCAGGTTGCCGTGCAAGAGGGCGTCGATCACATCGTAGCCGACCCCCAGCGCGTCGGGGCTGATCCAGCCGCCAAGGCCCACCAGCAGGCCGCCAATTGCCGGCCACCACATCCAGTGGATCGGCAGTTTCGTGAACAGGTCCTCGAAGGCGTAGACCATGAGCGTCAACGCGCCGCCGGCCAACCCGGCAACCACACCAACTATGACGACAACGCCCAATTCATACCCGCCCGGCGCCGCATGGGCCACCACGGGAAAGAGGGGGCCCGCTCCCATTAGGGGCACCCGCAAGGCGGCGGCAAAGATGGCCGAAATAGCGACTGGAATGAAACTTCGCGGTCGCCACTCGAACAACAGAAGCTCCACCGCCAAGAGCACCGCGGAGACCGGTGCCGCGAAGATGGCCGCCATGCCGCCGGCCGCGCCAGCAACGAGCAGGACCTTGCGCTCGGCCGAGGACATATTGAAGAGTTGGGCAAACAATGACCCGAAGGCCCCGCCCGTCATGACGATAGGCCCCTCGGCGCCGAAGGGACCGCCGGTGCCAATCGACAGCGCCGAGGAAAGCGGCTTGAGCACCGCGACCTTCAGCGACATCCGGCTCCGGCCGATCAGGATCGACTCCAGGGCCTCGGGGATGCCGTGGCCGCGAATCGCTTCCGACCCATATCGGGCCATGAGCCCGATAATCAGGCCGCCGACGGCCGGAACCAGGATCACCCAGGCGCCAAGATGATTATCGGCGGGCGAGACAAACTGGGCGGAAAAACGCTGGTAGAACACCAGGTTGGTAATCGCGCCTATGAGCCACACCAGAGAAAACGCGATCGGGCGCTGACCGCCCCGACCACCACGGCCATTGCAGCAAGCATCCAAGTACGGGCGTCGCGACTGAAGTCCGCCAGCCGCGCGAGAGAATCGTCTTGCTGCTGTCTTTTGTTACCGATTGAATGCGGTGACATGCCTTTTCTACACCGCCGTGCCCAATATCGCCGCAATGTCCGCGTCGGCCGTGGTGATGGGCTTGATGTTGAACTTCTCCACCAGCACATTGAGCACGCTGGGCGTGACGAAGGCCGGCAGGCTGGGTCCCAGACGGATGTTCTTGATGCCCAAGTGCAAGAGCGAGAGCAACACGGCCACGGCCTTCTGCTCGTACCAGCTCAGCACCATCGACAGCGGCAGGTCGTTCACGCCGCAGTTGAACGCCCCCGCCAAGGCTGTGGCGATCTGGATCGCCGAGTAGGCGTCGTTGCACTGGCCGATATCCAACAGGCGGGGAATCCCGCCGATGTCGCCGAACTCCAGCTTGTTGAAGCGAAACTTGCCGCAGGCCAGCGTGAGGACCACGCAGTCGTTGGGCAGCTTCTGCGTCAGCTCGGTGAAGTAGTTCCGCCCGGCCTTGGCCCCGTCGCACCCGCCGACGAGGAAGAAGTGGCGAATCTGCCCCTTCTTCACGGCCTCGATGACCTTGTCAGCCACGCCCAGCACGGCCTTGCGGCCGAAACCGATGGTTATCGTCTTGGGCGAGGCATCGGCAGTGAAGCCGGGGGCCGCCAGCGCCGACTCGATGACTGGCGTGAAGTCGCGATCGCCGCCGATGTGCCGCACGCCCGGCCAAGCCACCAGCCCGCTGGTGAAGATCCGGCCCTTGTAGCTTTCCCGCGGGGACTGGATGCAATTGGTGGTCATGAGGATCGAGCCGGGGAAGGCGTCGAACTCGGCCGCCTGGTTCTGCCAGGCCCCGCCGTAGTTGCCCACCAGGTGCTTGTACTTTTTCAGGCCCGGATAGGCCAGGCAGGGAAGCATCTCGCCATGGGTATAGACATTCACGCCCTGGCCTTCGCTCTGCTTGAGCAGGTCTTCCAGGTCCCTTAAGTCGTGACCGGAAACCAAGATCGCCTTGCCCTTAATGGGCCGAACGTTCACCACGGTCGGCTCGGGATGGCCGTAGGTCTCGGTATTGGCCCGATCGAGCAACTCCATGATCTTCAAGTTCAACTCGCCGGCCTTCAAGACCCAGCCGAGGATGGCATCGACGTCGCGGGGCTGGGGCACCATGTACTCATGGCTGGCGAGGAAGTCGAGGGCCTCGTGGAACTGGGCGTAAAGGCTGGCGTCTTCATAGCCCAGCACCAGGGCGTGCTCAGCATAGGCCGCAGCCCCCTTCAGCCCATAAAGCGTCAGTTCCAGCAGGCCGGCAATATCGGTTCCCAGGGTTGCCTGAAAGCGGGGCACGCCCACTTCCTCGCCCTGGCTGACCAGTCCATGGCGGTCGGCGGCCGGTTGCCACGCGGCCGGGCCGGCGAGCTTTTCCGGTGTCTTGCCCGCCCGAACGCAGGCTGCCTCGTAGAGTTGCCGGGCCTTGTCCCGCGCGGCGGCAACCTGGGCCAGGTGCTCTTCGATGCGAGCGGAATCAAAATCGACGTTGGTCACCGTGGCGAACAGGCCCTCAAGCATGGCCCGATCGACTTGGGCGTCGTGAACGCCGAGCTGGGCTGCGCGGTGGGCGTACATGGAAAGCCCCTTGGTGGCATGCACCAGCAGGTCCTGCAAAGCGGCGGTTTCCGGTTGTTTTCCGCAGACGCCGATCTGATGGCAGCCGGTGCCCTTGGTGGTTTGCTCGCATTGGTAGCAGAACATTTTTTGATATCCTTTCGTAAAACGGAGTTTATTCCGTCGGGAGGGTGTCACAAGGTCACAAGCCTATATGGTTTCGTCAACCATGACTTTATAATATCATTGGTGAGCCCCGCGGGAATTGATCCAGATCAAGCCTTGCCAAGATTGTTTCGTAAATGCCGAGCGTCATTGACATCCTCGCCGATTGCCGATTATTTTCAGCCGTTCCTGCCAAGAGTTTCCAGCGGCTGGTGACCATGGCCCGGCTTTGCAAGTTCAAGAAGGGCCAGGTGATCTTCCGCGAAAATGAGGAATGCCCTGGCGTGTACGTGGTGGGCAAGGGCATGGTTCGCGTGTTCAAAACTGGGGCCGGAGGGAAGGAGCACGTCCTGCACATGGTGGGAGCGGGGGGCACGTTCGCCGAGGTGGCCGCCATGGGCGAATTCAACGTGCCGGCCTCGTCCCAGGCCGTGGAGGCGACCCTTTGCGTCCTGCTGCCGCAGCCGGCCTTCCGCAAGGCCCTGGAAGAAGATCATCCCTTGTGCCTGGGAATGCTCTTGGGGCTGTCGCTGTGGGTCAAGCACCTCGTGGGGCTGCTGGAGGACGTCGTGCTCCGCGACGCCGCCGGGCGGATCGCCAACTACCTGCTCGATGCACGCCGGGCCGCCGACGGCGACGTCGCCTTGCCCAGCCTCAAGCGCTATGTGGCCAGTCACCTCAACTTGACCAGCGAGACCTTTTCGCGGACTTTTCGCCGCCTGATCGATGCGGGGTTGATCTCGCTGGGCGAGAGGAACCACGTGCGGATTGTGGCTCCCGAGCGGCTGCGGAGCATTGCCCAAGGCCAGATGCCGGAGCTATGACCGCGATGTTCACCGTCAAGATCTGCGGCATCACGCGGCCGGAGGACGCCCGAGCGGCCGCCGAGGCCGGCGCCGACGCCATCGGCCTTAATTTCTATCCGCCCAGTCCGCGGGCGATCGATGTTAATCGTGCACGTGCGATCATCGCTGCCCTGCCGCCAGGGATCATCAAGGTCGGGCTGTTCGTCGATGTGGCGGCAAAAGAGATCTGCGCAACCTGCGAGGCATTGTCGCTGGACATGATCCAGCTCCACGGCGACGAGCCGCCGGATTTGCTCGCGGCTTTGGGAGATCGAGCGGTGATGAAGGCCTTTCGCGTGGCTGGCATCGGCGGGTTGAAGACGATCATCGCATATCTCGATGTTTGCCGGACCCATCGCTGTCTGCCACGATTGATCCTCCTGGACGCGCCGTTGATCCCCGGCTTCGGCGGCAGCGGCAAGTTGGCCGATTGGGCTCTCGCCAAACAGTACCAGGAGACCTGCCGGACTCCGCCGCTGGTGCTTGCCGGCGGGCTGAAGGCGGATAATGTTGCCGAGGCGATCCGCGCGACCAACGCGGGAGCCGTCGATACAGCCAGCGGTGTGGAATCAAAGCCGGGAATTAAGGACCCGGCGGCCATCAATGCGATTGTACGTGCCGCGCGGTCGGCGTGGGAGCTAAAGGCTGCGCGCCGGACCGCGTGATATAATCGGGAAAGGAATAGTTCCGATTCCTCAACCGCCTCCAACCAATCCTCCCTCCCCAGTAATTCTCTTAAAGGCAATTCGATGAAGCGCAAACACGACAACCTGAATCTCGCCCGTCCTTCCAGTCTTTCGCGCCGCCGGTTCCTGGCGGTCAATGCAGCCAGCTTGGGCACGACGGCGCTCAGCCGCCCGCTGGTCCTGCTGGGTGCGCCGGCTACGTCCACGGCCGCCAACAGCCGGCTGAATCTCGCCGTGGTGGGCTGCGGCGGTCAGGGACGCGGCGACATGTGCGGCATGCTTGGCTGCGGCGTGAATCTCGTGGCCCTTTGCGATCCGGATGCTCAGCAGATCGAAAACGCGCGGGCCGATGCCCAGTCTTCGGGCGGCCCGGCAACCAGGGGCGCCAAGGCGTACAGCGATTACCGCCGACTGCTCGACGACGCCGCCCATTTTGACGCGGTGCTGATCGCCACGCCCGACCATTGGCACGCCCCGCTCTGCAAGGCCTTCATGAAGGCCGGCAAGCACGTCTACTGCGAGAAGCCGCTCACGCACAGCGTGGCTGAAGCCCGCGAGCTTCGCGAGTTGGCCCGCACGAGCAAGGTCGTCACACAGATGGGCAACCAGGGCAGCGCCGGCGTCTCGCTGCGGCGCTGTACCGAAATCATCAAGGCCGGCGCGTTGGGCCAGATCCGTGAAATCTACCATTGGGGCATCGGCGTCGATGCCAGCGAAGGCAGCGCGCCGGGCGAAGACCCCGTGCCCTCGACCTTCAACTGGGACCTCTGGGTCGGACCTTCGGCCATGCGGCCCTTCCGCAAGAACGTCTACCATCCCGCCAGTTGGCGGCATTGGTTCGATTTCGGCAACGGCGGCATGGCCGACTTCTGCTGCCACGCCATCAACTTGCCGATGCGGGCCTTGGGTCTGGGCTATCCCGAGCGGCTGGTCGTCAACCGCAAGGACCACCGGCAGATCCCCGGCAAGGCCGCGGTGGAATTCCATTTCCCCGCCCGCGGAAACCTGGTGCCGGTGACTCTCTATTGGCAAGGCGACGGGCGGCCCGCGGCTTCGGTGATCCAGCCCTTGGCAGATGTCTACGGCCGCGGCGTGCCCGACGGACTTATGATCGTGGGCGAGAAAGGCTGCATCTACACCAACCATTGGAACGACGGCGGCCTGATCCGGCTCAACGGTGAGCAGCGACTGAAGGACGTTCTGCGCCACCCCGCCACGAAGGACATTCCGCAAAGCCTTCCCCGCAGCAACGGACACGCGCGGGAATGGATCGACGCCTGCCGCGGCCAGGGCAAGACGTTCTCGGACTTCGACATCGGCGGCAAGCTCACGGAGATCGGCCTTTCGGGCGTGGTCGCGCTCCGCACGGGCAAGAGCCTCGATTGGAACGGCGAGAAGATGCGGGCCGACAACGCGCCGGAGGCGGATCGGTTCGTCCACACCGAGCAACGGAGGAAGTGGTTGACCTGATGAACAAAGCCTTTGTCCGCGAGCCCGACCAGACCGCCGATTATTGTCCCCGTTGCGGCACGCAGGGCGAGCCGGTGGGAAGCAAGACGCTGGCAACCTACTTGACGGACGATCAGCGGCGCCGGCTCACCCCGCCCGCCAACTTCTGTCCCTCGCCGCAATGCCCGGTGGCCTATTTCGACGGCTTCGAGCGGCTAGTTTTGGCTGCCGACTTGCGGCAGTCGGCCTACCCCAAGGACCCGACGGCGCCGATCTGCGCCTGTTTCGGCCTGACGCGGTCCGACATCGAGCAGGACGTGCGGGAAGGCGTCGTGACGCGGACCAGGGCGGCGCTGGAGCAGGCCAAGTCGCCCCAGGCCCGCTGCGCGGAGATGGCGGCCAACGGACAGTCCTGCGTGGCCCACGTGCAGAAATACTACATGCAGTGCCGGAACGCTGGACCTGGCTAACTGCGAAGAGTGTCGCCCATCTCGGGTTCAATCGCATTCCAGCGCCTTCTTCACCGCCGCGATTACTTCCGCGCAAGTACCGTCCAACGGCACATCCTTCTTCTCGCCCCGCTGGAGGTCCTTGACCTGGCAGACGCCGGCGTCGAACTCGTTCTGCCCGGCGATCAAGGCCAGGCGAAAACCGCGGCGGTCGGCATACTTCAATTGCTGGCCGAGCTTTTTGGCTTCGGGATAGACCTCCACGCCGATGCCCGACGCCCGCAAGGCGGCGGCCAGACGCAGATAATCGTGCAGCCGTGCTTCGTCGAAATAGGGGATGAAAACGGGGGCGGGCGTGGCCACCTTTTCCACCAAACCCAGCTTTTCCAGGGCCGCCAGCAGACGGTCGAGCCCCAGCGAAGCCCCGATGCCGGGAAGTTGCTGGTTCGTATACAACTCGGCCAGGTTGTCGTAGCGGCCGCCGGAACAGATGCTGCCGATCGAGGGCAGGTCGTTAAGGAAAGTCTCGAAGATCGTGCCGGTGTAATAGTCCAGTCCGCGGGCAATCGATACGTCGAGCTTTACAAAAGGCTCGACCACGCCGACGGCAGCCAGGGCGGCCAACGTCTCGCGGAGCTTGCCCACGCCCGTCTCGCCCGTCGCGTTGCCGGCTACCAGGTATTCGACCTGGCGAAGGACCTCGTCGTTGGCGCCGCTGAGCTCGGCCAGCTTGAGGATCTCGCGGGCCTGCGCGGACGTCGTGCCGGCGGCGGCGACCATCTCCTCGGCCACTTTTTCCGGCCCGATCTTGCCGAGCTTGTCCAAGGCCCGTAGCACCGAAGCCGATCGCTCGACCAGACCTTGCCGTTCCAGCAGGCCGGTGAGCAGCATTCGGTTGTTAAGGCGAATGGTGAAATCGCGGACGCCGATCGTGCGGAGCAGATCGTGGATCACCAGGGCGGTCTCGATGTCGGAGGCCGTCGAGCGCGTGCCGATGGTATCGAAGTCACACTGCATGAACTCGCGGTAGCGGCCGGCCTGCGGCCGTTCGCCGCGCCAGACGGTGGCGATGTGGTAGCGCTTGAAGGGGGTGCCCAGTTCGTTGATGTGCTGGGCGGCGAAACGCGCCAGCGGCACCGTGAGATCGAACCGCAGCCCGACCCATCGCTCGCCCTGGTCCTGGAACGCATAGATCTGCTTGTCGGTCTCCTCGCCCCCTTTGCCGGTAAGGATTTCCAGGTATTCCAAGGCCGGCGTGTCGATGGGACTGAAGCCGTATGAGCGATAGACCCGCCGGGCCGTCTCGATCAGCCGTTCGCGGGGAATCATGGCCTCCGGCAGGTAGTCGCGGAAGCCTTGGAGGGTGCGCGGAGAGATGAGCGTCTTTTCGGTCATGGTGACATCCAGTCCTCAATACCCGTTGCGAAAGATCGAGTCGCCCATGAGTGCGATGTGGTTCATGGTCTATGGCCTGGGAATTCCAAGATCCTGACAGATCTTGCAAGCGAGAAAGTCGTTGATTTCACGATGGCGCGGAATCGCCGACGTCTGATTGTTTTGGGGATTTTAATCGACGCTGTGCCTGGCGCCTTCGCGAAGCAGACGACAGCCGTGCGATTCCACGTGCCGAATCACAATTATAGCAAACTGGCGGACCAGCGCTAACCGACCCACTTCGCGGGTGCCCCGAATCTTGTCCCGCCTCAGCCCTTGCCCTTCATCGCCGCCGTAAGGATCGCCGCCGTGCTCTCGCGCATGATCCGCGGATCAACGGGCCGCCCCTCGATGAGGGCCTTGCGGACGTCCTTGCCGGAGATGAAGACGGGCTTCTCGTTGGGATGGTTGTCCATCAGGTCCACTCGGCCGATCGAATCGTAGTAGGCTGCGAAGCCAACCTTTAGCGGCTGGATCTTCAAGTCGCCCTTGAGTCGGCCGAAAATCTCCTGGGCGTCGAAATCGCCCCAGATCGCCTTGCCGTCGTGATAGGGGGCGTCGGCATGCTTCCGCCCGATGACGATGTCGGTAAAGCCGAAGTTCTGCCGGTAGATGGCGTGCATCACGGCCTCCTTGGGGCCGCCGTAGAACATCTTGATGTCCAGCCCCAGCAGGATCACGCGGTCGGGCAGTTTCTCGCCGCGGGCCTGCCAGAGCTGCGCGTCGCTGTCGCCATCGCCCAGGGCGCGGTCGTCGATCAACACTTCGTAGGTATGCATGCGGACGTCGGCTTCGACATCGTCGCCCTTGGTCTCGCCAATAAGCGGATTGAGCGCCGCGCCGGCGTTATGCCCGGCCCGCAGCAGCGTTTCCAACCCGTAAACCAAGGCGTACTCATGCGCCCGATGCAGCGGATTGCGGGTCTGAAAGGCGACAACGCGGTTCCATCCCTTGCTGGCCAGTAGGCTGCGAACCTCGCTGGGAGAGAGCACATACTTGCCAAAGCGGGCGTGCTTGGGCTGTGGCAGCACGCGAATGGTTCCGCCCAGCAAATGCGTCTTGTCAACGTCGCCCTTGAGCACCATGTCGCCGCCGGGATGATCGGTCCGCTCGGTGAGGTAGACGCTCTTGAGGTAATGGGCCTTGTCCCAGGCATAGACGTCGCTGAGCTCCAACGTGGCCACGATCTGGCCGGCTGAATTCACCAAGGCCACCTCCTGACCGGGCTTGAGTTGGGCGGCCAACTCGGCCGTCACCGGCAGGGCCATGGGAATCGTCCAGGCGTACAGCTTCCCTTGATGCTCAATGACCGACTCTTCCAGCACGCGATGATAAGTCTTAGCATCCATGGGACCGACCAGCGGACTCAAACCGCCATCACCCAGACGGTAGACCGTCGACAGGTCGGCGTCAGAAACCGGAACCCGGGTCAAGCTCTCAGCATGGGCGAGAAAACTCGCGATTTGATCGGCGGGCACCGTACGGCAAACGGGTTCGGTGAGGCCACCGTGAACAGGAAGTAGCGAGATCATGATTATACTATCCTCAGTTAATGCCTGATTTAATGTCAGTATTGGAAGAAGCGGTCAATATACGAAGATGCGGCCAAAAATACAAGCGGCGGCCAATAGGCTATTTTGACATAGAAATATGCTAAATTCGGGGTGGTAAGACTCGGCGAACCCGTTATGATTGTTAAGGCACGCGGTTTTTGCGTGTGATATCTAAGTAAGTCTGTCGTCCGATACCGCTTCTGGTGGGGTGCAGGACGGCCAAGCATATACGAGCGGACAAAAGAGAGGAAAATATGTCGATGAGAGCCCGAGTCGACCCAGACCTTTGCATTGGATGCGGGATTTGTCCTGACGTGGCGCCCGCGGTCTTTACCATGGGGAGCGACGACAAGGCCCATACCAAGTTGGATCCAATCCCCGAGAACCAGCAGGCGGCCTGCAAGGATGCCGCCGATCAGTGTCCCCAAGCGGCCATCGAGGTGGAAGCATAAAGTGCACCAGGAAAATCATTTATCCGGCACGTAAACCACCTCGCCGGACTGCAAACGATAGGCCGTTCCCAAACGGACACCCTCTCCGTTAAGCTCGTCGCGGCTCTCGCGATAGTGCGGCAACTTGCGGCTGCGGCTGGAGACCGGCTCGGAGATCGCCTGGGCCGCGGGGCTTGCTGCCGCGGTGTGGCCAGACATTGTTTGCGGGAGCTTGAAAAAAGCCGCCAGGGCCAAGAGAAGTGCAATGGAAAAGACCATCCACACGTCGAAGAGGTTGATCAGCCCTGCCAGGGGATCATCCTCTATCAATCGGTCCCAGCGGCGGCGTTTCTCAGACAAGCCGTGGCTCCTCGGAACCGAGCGAGGCCCCTTGGCCCTCCGGGGAATAAAGCATGTCGACCAGGAACTCCAGGTCGCTGACGTCCTGCTCGTACCAGGCGCGGCGGACCAGGCAAACCGCGTAAGCGAAACCACCCACCAAAATCCCAAAGACGGTGGTCGTGAAGGCGATAATCAAATTGCCCGCCAAGGCTTCCAGGTTGCCGCTGGCCAGTCCCGTCAGGGCGGGTCCCAAGGGAATGAGCGTGCCCACCAGCCCGAGCATGGGTCCCACGCGCGTGGCGATGCGAGAGCCGGGCCATACGGCGGGCCACGTCGATTTCCAGGTCGTCGAGGCACTTTTTCACTGCCTGCGGGTTGCCCCGAAAGGTAGCCGCCTGCCGCCGAAATCGCTCGATATAACCTCTGCCGGGAACTCGCCGATAAAACTCCTCCGCGGCCACATCGCCGGATTGTACCTCGGCTAGAAACCGCCGCCAAGCCGGGCAATCTCTCCGGCGCTGGATCGCTTCCCGCGCCAGACCGCCCAAGGTCAAGAGCGTGCTGGCCATGAAAGCCAGCAGCACCAGCAGCACGGGCAGCAAGAGTCCCGCGGCGATGAAATACAAGATTTCGACAAGATAACCAGTCACGGCGAACCTCGGCGGAAACAAAAACCACCAACCAGCAATAAAACGCAGACGGCCGCGATTCCCAAGGCCAGCGGCCATCGGCTGGGGGTGGGTGACGGTTCGGTCGCCGTGTCAGCGGTCGGCGACGGTTCCAGGCGACGGGCGTGGACGCTTTCCGTCTGCGGCGTGGGGGCGGAGGCAGTTGGCTCACCTGATGGGGAGCCATCGGCCACGGCGGGAGTGCCGGCGACCGGCGGTGCTGGAGCTTGTGGAGCTTTCGCCGCTACCGCCGAAGCCGGCTTGATCGCAGGTCCCGGCGCCGCGTCGGCAGCCGTCGTCTCGGCTGCCTCTGCCCGGAGCCGGTCCTGATACCGGACCGCCAATTGGTCCATCTCCGCGGTATTGGCCGACTGCAAGGTAGCGGTGACGAACTGCTCCAGCGAGGCGTTGCCGCCGCCCCGCAGTCCGCCTCCCTCGCCGTGCCGCAGCACGGATCGGGCATACTGCTCGGCAACCTCGCGGAGCAGGCCCGGATCGGCCTTCCAAAACCCCTTGCGGCTGGATTCCAGCAGCACTTCGCTCATGTCCTGGAAGGCGTAGGGGTTCTGGGCCTCGAACCACTGCCGCAGCGACAACCCGAGCTTGTCCTTGACGTAGATCGCGGCGATCTCGTTGCAGTCGTCGTCGGAGACGCTTCCTTCGCGCATGATCTTCCAGCCCATGGTGTTGGAGACGTGGACGGCGATCTGGTCCGCGCCCGCGTATCCTTCCTTCATCATGCCTTCGATCCACTTGCGATTGAACAACCGCACGCGATAATCCCGCCGCAAGGCGTCTTCCGCGGCCATCAGCCCGGCACGGTCCGGATCGCGGACGTCGGAAAGAAACCAATCGGGCTCGGTCCCCGTGAGTTGCTTCATGGCCAACGACAGGCTGCCGCCCAAGTACCAGTCGTACTTGTTGGAAAGCGGGACTACGCGTCCGGTCTGCCCAGCTCCGCAGGAGCACTTCGCTGCCCTGGATCTGGCGATTGTAGGCCTCCGGGGCGTGCTGGCCCCAGTACCCTTCCGTGTAGACGTAGCGGGAGAAGTCCAGGTAGGCGTCCATGAGGTCCTTGCGCGTGCCCCATTGCCCGGAACGCTCGACGAGATAATAGTAGCCTGCCCCGCCGATCTGGCCGGGCGGAACGCCGAAGATCCGGGCCCGAGACAGGCTCTCCGCCCGCTTGGCCTCGACGCCCTGCCGCTGAAGTTCCTCCTTGACGCGGAGGCTATTGCGATGCACCCAGTTATCTGGCTCATCCAAATCGGCGACCAGGCGGATCGCCTTGTCGATCAGCCGCATGCGGGTGGGGAGCATGTCGCGGTAGTAGCCGCCCGCCGAAAGAAAAACGTCGATGCGGGGCCGCTTCAGTTCGGCGGCGGGAATCAATTCCACGTCGCCCACCAGGTTGCGGTCGTCCCACTGCGGGCGGACGCCCAGCAAGTAGAGGATCTGCGATTCCATCACGCCATAGTCCTGAAAAGTGGCGAAGGGGCTGAGCGTAAAGGCGACTTTTTCCGGATAGCGGCCTTTGGTCTTTTGCTGTTGCGCCAGCAGTTGCTCGACAAGCTGCTTGCCGATCTCCCACGAGGGACGGCTGGGGACTTCTTCGGGATTCATCACCACCATGTTGCGGCCTGTCGGCACGACGCCCGGATTGCGGTCGGGGCTGTTTCCCGGCCCGGGCGGAATGAAACGCCCGTTCGAGCGCGGCCAGCAGGTTGTCGATTTCCTGGGGTGTCTTGGCAAAGCCATCGCGAAGCTGGTTCGCTCGGCGGAGGTCGTCCACGAGCCGCGGCGGCGGTGCGCCGGTGACATTGCCACCCACGGCCCGCAGCGCGTCTTCCGCCGACCAGCCCTCGACCAGGAAATGCCGCAAAAGCCTCCTCGCCTTTCTCTCGCAGGAATTTCTGCCCGGCTTGCGGCCGTTCGGGCGGCAGCCGGCGGACGGCACGACCTCGCCCAGCCGATCGAGGAAACCGGCCCCCAGACAAGTCACCAGCCAGGGAACCACGAGTTTTTCCGGCGGCGGCTCGCCCAGCACGTGCAGGTTCACGTTGACGTCGTCTCGTTATGGACCTCGTCCAGGTAGCTCTCCACCCGCTCGAGCTCTTCGGCCGTGAACAGTGCGCCAGGCTTCCGTACGTCGGCGCACTCCCTTGCCTTCGAGCGTGAGATCTCGATCGAGATGGGCGTCAACTACCTGCCGGCTGATCGTGGCGCGGAATTTCTCCTTCAGGGCGCCCGCCTCCAAGCCGTCCCACTTTTCCAGGTCATGGTGCAGATTCAACAGGCCGTCGGCCAGTTCCGCGGCGACCGAGGGCGGCACGAGGTGGTCGATCAGAACGGCATACGCCCGGCGGCGGACGGCGGAGGACTCGCCCAGGTTGTCGACGATCCAGGGATTGATGTTGGGCATCGTGCCCAGGACGATGTCGGGCCAGTCGGCATTGGAAAGCCCGGTCGGCTTGCCAGGAAGGATGAACTCGGTGCCATGCGTGCCGAAGTGCACCAGGGCGTCGGCGCGGAACGATTCCTGGAGCCAGAAGTACGTGGCCAGGTAGTTGTGGGGCGGCGGCGTGAGCTTGTCGTGGATCAGGGCCGTGTTCTGGGCCTCGCCGCGGAGCGGTTGCGGCAGGAGGATCACGTTGCCCAGATCGATGCGGGGAATGACGATGAACGATTTCCCCTCATGCTGCCAGACGAGGAACTTGCCCGGCGGCTCGCCCCACCGCCGGATCACGTCCTGCCGTTGCTGCTGCGGCACCTTGGCCATGAACCAGGCCCGGTAGGTCTCGGCGGGAACCAGCACGGCCTGGCCGCTGCCGGCAAGCCGATCCAGGACGCCTGGGGCCCAAACGCCGATCTGCCGCCCGCGGTCCATCAGCCAGGCGACCAGCTCGTTCTCGTCGGTCGGGGACGGGCGAAAGGGCGTAGTCCGTCGCGCTGCATCCGCTTGCAGCACGTTGACCAGGCTCCGCGGCCCGTTCATGAACATCCCGGTCGCGGTGCCGCGCATCAATTCCGACTTGCCCAGGTCGCAATCGTAATAGACGAACGCCACTTTCTTCTGCCGGTTGGGAAGCCGGGCCAGGCGAGCCCAGGCGGCGGCCCGCGCCGCGAGGTGGTCGATCCGCTCGGGGATGGGCGTGAAGGCCTCGTCGCTGCCGCCGCCGTGCACGTGTCCCGCAGCCGATCTGCGGCTCGATGGCCCCCAGCAATTCCTGCCCGGTGATGTGGAAGGCCATCTCGCTGGGCGCCAGCCCTTGAACGCCCTGCTGCCAGTCGGCGATCGACTGCGTGCGGAAGAAAATCGAGTGCAGGTGCGGCACGCCCAGTTTCTCGCGAAACGCCACGGAATCGGTGCTGTGGCAGGTATGCACGACGACCAGCGGGCGAAATTCCAGCATCTGCTTTTCGTAATCGCCCTGGAGGTAGTCTTCCGCCAGGTCGAAGATGGCGACCGTCGAGCACGCCCTTTTTCTCCAGTGCCCGCACCAGGGCGTCAACCACCTTGGGCTGCTGGAAAGTCAGGTGCGAGGAATGCACGGTAACCACCGCCCGCGGAGCCGTCAATGTCGCAGCCGCGGCCTTTGCGACCACTTGAGGAACTCGTCGATCGTGGCCATCAAGCCCGACTCGCCGCGAGTCGGGATGGTAGATCGTGAGGCGGTGTTCGGCGTCCAGCGGCGGCAGCACGCTTCCCGCGGCGTGCAGGTAGGTGACGTTGATATAGATCAGCATCCGCCGCGCGTTTTCCTTGACGGAGCCGTAGTAGGCCGCCAGCCGCGGATCGCTCTCGATCCAATGGCAGCTTGCACAATTCGGGCAGCGACCGTTCGGCGACGCCGGAGATCGAGACCACGCGAAAATCCGGCCGCCGCTGCTTGGCCGCGGCAATCAGCCGCCGGTAGTGGTCCTTGTCGTCGCCGCGGACCATTTCCAGCAGGACGACCTGGTAGCGGGCCAGATCGACGGTTTCCTGCCGGATCTGCTCATCGGTGACGTAGTCCATCGTCAGGCCCAGCGGGCCGCCGAACGCCTTCAGGACATCGAAGACGCCGCCATGCAGGCCGACAAAGGCAATCGGGGCGGCCGGCTTGGCTGCCGCAGGAACGGGTTCGGCGGCGATCACCAGGCCGCAGCAAACGAGGTACATCGCCATGGCCAGGAGCACGGCCACTTGCGCGAAACGTCCCTTGAAAAACCTATTCGACATTGAACGTCTCCAACGTGTTCGCACCGGCCGCCACGTGGACGTTCCACTTCGTGTGTTTTGGGTCATTATACCGGTTCTTCAGCCGGTCCGGCGGCGTGTTGTCGAACTGCTTCTGCGGATCCTCGTCCTTGGGCCAAATGATCGTTACGGCATAGTCGCCCTCCGGAGCGCCATCGTCCTTCGTCCGCGATCCGATGACGAACGAGCCGTCTTTGTCGACAATCCCCCGCGGCGCATAGGGCAACGCGGCGGCTGCCTTGTCTTTCGGGTGCAATGCTACAATTGCGCCCGCAGCCGGTTGCCCCTTGGACACTACCTTGCCGTGGACCGCGTATTGCGGAATGCCTTGGACGCGAGACCCGCAGCCGGTCCATGACAGCAATGCCAAAGCCAGAATACATGCCGTACAGGCCGGAAAACGAACGATGGAGTAATTCATGGTGCCATCCGTTAGAACGAAGCGTCCAGGACATTGCCGGGTATGACGTCGCCGTCGGCCCGAGCGAGCAGGTTGAACAACGCGAAGAGATTGATGGTCTGCGGGATGAAGTGCACCGAGCCGTCGGCGTACACCGCGTTGGCGCCGGAGGGATGGAAGCTGTAGATGGCGAACTGGTTGGAGCAGTTCAACGGGCACGGCCCCGGGCTGGTCTGTCCGTCGTACGTATATGTCCTGACGGTGAACTTGTTGTTGTGCGCCCACGCGCCGTATCCGTAGGTCTTCGTGGCCACCTCGGGATTCAGCACTCTGCCCGTCATGTACGCTTGAGGGCGTCCGCCCATCTCCGTGAGCATGATCGTGTTGGAGGCCCCGTCGGTGATTTTCGAGATCTTCGATATTTCGTCGTCCTGCAGTGCGCCCAGGTAATCGTAGACCTGGCCGTTGACCGACGTATAGGTCTCGTTGCCGCGGGGCGTCCAGCCGAGTTGCGACACGTTGGAATTGACCGAGACCGGGGCAAAATAGTCGCTGGCCGCCGCCTGGAAGCTCACCGAGGCGTTGGAGGTGGGGTCGGTGTCCGAGCCGCTGAAGACGTTGCCGGCAACCGGATCGGACGGGCAATTCATTATGCCCAGTTGCGTTGTCACCAGCGGCTGGAGCGACGGATCGAACCAGACCTTGTCAAAGTGATACTGGTCGGACAGATTCTGCTGTTCCAAGAAAGGCAGCACGAGCCAGACCCAGCCGATGCGGTCAGAGTCGCTAAGCGATGCGGGGTTGGTCAGATACGCCGGGAAAATGCTCGCCGGGGGAAGCCCTCCGTGAACGCGCTCGTAGTTCAAGCAGGCCAGGCCAAGCTGTTTGAGGTTGTTCTGGCAATTGGCGTTGCGTGCGGCCTCGCGGGCGGTTTGCAACCCCGGCAGAAGCAGGGCCACGAGCATGGCGATGATCGTGATTACCACGAGCAGCTCTACCAGCGTAAAGGCTTTGGGGTGATTGGGTGGGGGCCGCCTGGTCATGTCAGTCTCCTCGGAGTGTGGGTGAAGCCGCGCTACGTAAGCATCAACTGTGCCAATCAAGAAAAAAGGCCCAGTTTGGGCGATCTTGCGAAAAATGCCTTCCAGGAGAAAAAACTCGTGCCGACATTCTCGCCACGCCAGTCGAACAAATCGACATGGTAATCCGAACTCGGCAACGGCATGTCCCTTCGTAAAGCGGAATCTATTCCGTTGGCTCAAAACGGGGTGAATCGTGTATTCCGTTCTACGAAGCGCAGCCGGCCACATCACTGCAGCACGGCTTGCTCCCCAGCGTGCTCGCGGAGGATCCGCTCCAACTCAGCCACCGAGGCATCGACCTTGTTCGTATTCTCGTGCCTCGCGGAGACCAATCGCTCGCTGCAAACCCCCGCCAGGCGCGCTGGAAACGGGCACGACCCCGTCGGTGGCTTCGCCGCTGAGCGTGATCGTTCGCTCACCGATGATGGAGTGCGTGCGGACACTGCGACTGAAGGGCATCTGGCCCATCGCCTCCAGCAACGGATTGTCGGGCTCCAGTAGATCGATCGTCGTCGGCTGCCCTTTCTGCAGGTACTCGCTGAAAATGTCGCGATTGCAGTCCGTCAGGCGGCGATAGGCGGCCTCTTGTTCCGGCGGGTAATGCACGAACTGCGAGGCCGCACGGCCGAATAATCGCTCGGCCATGTTCGAGCCGCGATGCGGCGTGGCGATGAAGACGACGCGCTTCACCAGCGGCGAAGGATCGAAGAAGAAGGATCGCTGCAACTGATCCCGCATGTCCGGCGTCGTGCGAACGGCGTCCAGCGGTTGCCGCGCAACGTGCCGCCAAAGAATGTCATAGGAGTACGTGACCTGAAGGCGGGCGACGAGCCCTCCCATGCTATGCCCGACGAGGACTACCTGCTCCAGCGCCGGATCACGATGCTGGGGATCGACGGTCTCGCGCAGATGGGGGAGTTCTTCTCGCAGCGCGGCCGCTGACTTCAGCAGATCTCCGCCCGTTGGATAGCGGAAGTACCAGAATTGATAACGACGATAGATGTCGCCTCGCGCCCGCAGCCAGTTGGTGGCGTCTGTCCAGGTCAACGGATCAGACCCCAAACCATGGATGAAAACAATGGGGATCTTGCCGGGCTGATAAGGCTCGGACATGACGAGCGTCGGCTTCAGGTCTTTTTCGCCCGGGTCGAGAAAACCGGAAATGTACTTGCGGGGAGTCTGTTTTTTCAGGTAGGCCAGCGAGGCGGTGACGTCGCGGTCGATGGGCAGCGTCGTGGCGCCGACGCAGAGCGAATCGAAGACGAGCGGGTTAAAGAACTCCATCGCAGCGCCGTCTTGGTCCGGCCGCAACACGACCGTCACCGGGAACGACGCCCGCGGCGGGAAGAACTGCTCCTGACAACATGCCTGCCGCACGGCTACTACCGAGACGCCGACGCCCGGTGTGTAGTAATAATGCCGGAAGTCGCGGCTAAAGAAATCGGCCGCCGGAAGCAGTTGGCAGAAGTCGGCCGGCTTCCAGGCAAAGCCATAATAGGTTATCGGAACCGTCCGGCTCCCGCGCGCCCTGGAAAGCGTCAGACGGCTGCGAGGATCGAGCCGGCCAAATCGGTTCGCTGCCGCGAGCATGCGGGCGAGGCTTTCGCGATACGTCGGCAAGGCGGCTTGCTCGCCCCATTGGAGTTGTCGCCACGCGCCAGGCGCCGCCTGACAATACAGGTCGAGGCACTGCTCTTGGCCGTCCGCATCAGCAATCCTGGCAGCTTCAAGCTCGGCGCGGGCCGCCTGGAGCGTCTCTGGCGGCACGACCGGCAATTGAGCTGTGTAGGAAGTCCCCGCGGTTGGCAAGATCTGCCGGTCGGGAAAGTCGAAAGTGTGACACCCGGCGAGAAGGACTACACAGGTTATGACGCTGCCCAGCAAGTGCGCGGGGGAACGATGCAGCTTGCGAGTCTCGGAGGCTTCCTGCACAGATCGTTCCATGATCCAACGTCCCCTGGCCCATTGCCCGACGCCAAGGCAAGTATACCACCGTCTGGAGGTTCTGCCGGTCCGTGAACATTGCGAATATCGACGCCCGCGATTAGACTCATGTGCGTTGCGCTGTCGCTGTGGGATCCCGATGGCCACAACAAAGCAAGGATCCCGTGAACCGTTCCCTTCAAGGAGATGGCGATGTCCGCCGTTTTGCAAAAGTCACTGAAATCGTGCGGTCTGGTACTCCTCGTCTGTCTAGCCCGAGGGTACCCGAGTGCGGCGCAAGCGGCGGAACAACGGGTTGAGGCGAACCGTATGGTGGAGTTTGCCTTTACCTCGGAAAAGGTCTACAACGACCCGTTCAACGAGGTTGAAATCGTGGGCATCTTCCGCACGCCCCAGGGCCGCGAGCTGCGCGTGCCCGCCTTCTGGGCCGGCGGCCAGGTGTGGAAGCTCCGCTACGCCTCAGCCAACGCCGGTCTGCACACCTTCCGCACCGAGTGCAGCGATAAGCATAATAGCATGTTACAAGGCGCGACGGGCCAGGTCGAAGTGGTCCCCTACCAGGGCGACAATCGGCTCTACCGCCATGGACCCATTGGCGTGGCGGCCGACCACCGGCATTTCGCGCACGCCGACGGCACGCCGTTCTTCTGGCTGGGCGACACGTGGTGGATGGGGCTCTGCCGGCGACTGCATTGGCCGGAAGACTTCCGGGCCCTGGCGGCCGAACGGAAACAAAAAGGCTTCAACGTGGTGCAGATCGTGGCTGGGCTCTACCCCGACATGCCGGCATTCGATCCTCGTGGAGCCAATGAGGCGGGCTTTCCTTGGGAAAAGGACTACGCCCGCATCCGCCCCGAGTATTTCGACCAGGCCGACCACCGCCTCCAATACCTGGCGGACGAGGGTTTCGTGCCGTGTATCGTGGGTGCCTGGGGTTACCACTTGCCCTGGCTGGGCACCGAGCGGATGAAGAAGCACTGGCGCTACCTTGTCGCTCGCTACGGGGCGCTGCCCGTCGTGTGGTGCGCGGCCGGCGAGACCAATATGCCCTGGTATCTGGCGAGCGACCGGGACAAGAACGAAAGAATGCAAAAGGAAGGCTGGGCTGAGGTTTGTCGTTACATTCACCAGATTGACGCCTTCAACCACCTGCTTACGCTGCACCCGGCGTGGCGGGTTCCCACGCGAGCCTGCATGAACGACGCGAGTGTCGTGAACTTCGAACTGCTCCAGACAGGGCACGGCATGCACGAGGTCATCGTGCCGTGCGGCGAACAGATAAGTGCCGTCTGGCATGCCAAGCCCACCGTGCCGGTGATCGACGGAGAGCCCGCTTACGAGAACCTCGGCGGGCAGATACCGGCCGACGTCTGTCGTGCGCTCTTCTGGGTGTGCATGGCCCATGGCGCGGCGGGCCACACCTATGGCGCTAACGGCATCTGGCAGGCAAACCGCCCCGGCGAACCCTACGGCGCGTCGCCCCCTGGAAACAACTGGGGAACGCTTCCCTGGCCGGACGCCATGAAACTGCCTGGTTCGGCGCAAGTGGCCTTCGGCAAGAAACTGTTGACGCAATATGAGTGGTGGCGATTTGAGCCGCACGCGGAGTGGGCCGTTTTCGCGGCCAAGGCGGGGACGTCGTTCGGGCCTCAGGCATTTGGCATCCCCGGCGGAGTGCGGGTGATCTACGTGCCAAAGAGTGTGCCGATCTCGATCCGCAACCTCGGCGCGCAGGCCAAGTATCGCGCCGTGTATTTTGACCCCGTGACCGGTAACAAGACCGAGTTGAGCGAGATCCGTGCCGATGCTGCTGGGGCATGGACATGCCCGCCACCTGAGAAATGCGATCACGATTGGGTAATCGTCCTCGAACCGGCGCAGAAACCGTGAATAGCTTGGAAGACCCTCGAGTCCGTTTTGCGCTTGAGCGCACGCTTTTGGCATGGATACGAACCGGACTGGCCTTGATGGGGTTCGGCTTCGTCGTAGCCCGCTTCGGCTTGTTTCTGCACGAGATCGCCGCGGTTCGTGAAACCGTGCCGGCGAAGGCATCGACGGGACTCTCCCTCAGTATCGGCACCGCTTTGATCCTGTTGGGCGTCGTGGTGAATGTGCTGGTTTCCGCCGAACACGTGCGGCTGATGCGGAAAGTTCGGGCGGAGCCGCCCTATGGTGTCCGCAGTTGGCTGATGGGCGTGGTGGTGGCGTGGGTCCTGGCAATTCTCGGCATCGCCATGGCCGTCTACCTGGTTTTTGCCGCACGTTAACGAATTGCCAAGACGTCGACCTGCGGGCATTTCACTTGTATGATTGCGCTGCATTGCACAACCGGTCGCAACCGAGTGATCGACGCCGGCGATCTTCCCGGTCGCGTTCCCGCCTGGCCTGGCATTGATCGCTTGGATGATCTACCAGGTCTGGAGTCTCCCGGCTAAGTCAACTGCCGCCTGAACGACCGGGTTGCATTTTTCACCGGGAGTAATTAGAATCTACCCGCAACTATTGAAAATGAACTGCCGCAACTCTGGAAAACAAGGCGAGGACAAGTGCCGGAAGCAAAACCGAGACTGAGCGAAGACTGGTTGGCCGTTTGGGGTGGATTATTGATCTTCGCCTTGTCCTTGGGTGTCATGGCAGGCGTCGACCTGTTGGGCTGGGGCGTGAAAACCCAGGTCTGGATCCAATGGTCCAATGCCTTGGCGCCGGTCTCGAAAAGCTATCCCGCGCTGAATGGCTTCCTGTCGCTGTTGGCAACCTACGCCTTTCTTTTGTTCGCAACGGCGTTGGGAGCGACGGCTCTGCGATTGCCGCTCGCTGGGTTCCTGGGCGGTTTCACGGCAATCTTCTGGATCAGCTATGCGTGTTGGATCGCGGGCAGTTACGCGTATATCGCGGCGACTCCGGACAAGCTCGCAAGCTTCGGCATCCCCTGGTCGTTGAATCTCACGTCGGAAGCAGGCTTCATTATCGCTTTGCTCGCGGGTCTGGTCGTGGGGAACTTCTTACCGCGGTTTGCGGTAGCGATCGGTCCGGCGATACGGCCCGAATGGTATATCAAGACGGCCATCGTGATCCTGGGCGGAGTGCTGGGCATTGCCGCCATGGAGCAATGGGCGCTGGCGACGGCCGTGATGTTCCGCGGATTGTGCGCGATCGTTGAAGCGTACTTGATCTATTGGGCGCTGGTCTACTTCGTGGCGCGGAAATTCTTCAAGTTCAGCCGCGAATGGGCTTCGCCGTTGGCTTCCGGGATCTCCATTTGCGGGGTTTCCGCTGCCATTGCGACCGGTGCTGCAATCAGGGCGCGGCCCATCGTGCCGATCATGGTGTCGTCGCTTGTGGTGATCTTCGCCGTAGTGGAATTGCTCGTTCTTCCCTTTGCGGCCCGAGAATTCCTCTATGAACAACCAATGGTTGCGGGCGCATGGATGGGATTGGCGGTGAAAACCGACGGCGCAGCGGTCGCAGCCGGCGCGGTGACGGACTCCCTGATCCGCACCAAGGTGGAAGCGGTCGATGGTGTCCGCTATAAAGAAGGCTGGATCATGGGCACGGCCACGACCGTGAAGGTCTTCATCGACGTCTTCATCGGTATCTGGTCCTGCATCCTCGCGGCGATCTGGTGCACCTGCATCGAAGGAAAGCGAGGTGGCAAAGTGCCCTTTGCCGACATCTGGGACCGATTCCCCAAGTTCGTCTTCGGCTACCTGATCACGTTTGTCGCAGTCTTGCTCATTGTTTTGTTCGCGCCAGCTTCGATTGGCAAAGTCAAGACGGCGATGGGCGAGGCCAACGGCTTCCGCGGCATTTTCTTCTGCATGACATTCTTCTCGATTGGCGTCGTGTCGAACTTCAAGAGGCTCTGGGAAGAGGGAATCGGGAGGCTGGCCGCCGTTTATGTTGTCTGCCTGTTTGGGTTCATTATCTGGATCGGGCTGCTGATCTCTTGGATGTTCTTTTATGGCGTGAAACCGCCGGTTATCGGAGGCTGAAATGTCGCATCAACCCAAAATCGCCGACGAACTCGAGAAGATGGAGTACGAGCCGCTGCTCCCCATTGAAAAAAAGCTCATCGTCGGGAGCCTCGTTCTGGGGATCGTATTGCTGGGACTCCTGATGTGGGTAAGCCACGTGTTCTTTCCGGGCGGTTGAAGGGGCACGCAGGTCTTTCTTTGGTGCAGTCGTATAGGCCGGAACAAGCTATTTCGCTGGCCCGTTTGCTGCCTGGGACGGCACCGCTGCCTTCGGCAAGATGGCCGGCTTTGCCGCCGGCACGTCTTCGCCGAGGATGCCCAGTATGTGGTGGCACTTGGCCAGCCCGGCACGGTAACTTGCGTCTTCTGGAAAGCCGGTTGCCAAGGCATCGTAGAGACGTAATGCAATACGCAGGACCTCGACCCCGGCGGCCCGCTTCTTGTTGAGGACCAGTCTTCGTCCCAGGTTAAAGTCGATTTCCGCCAGCACGCCACGATAGGATGGAATTGACGGCATTTCGACCACGAGCTTTACGGCGATAGCCGCCGCGCTGCGGAATGCTTCCTCGGCCTCGCCGTTGCGATCCATAAGTTCCATCAGCGCGGCGTAATTGTTTACCCTTTGAGCGCGGGCAGAACGGTGTTCGGGCATCAACGACCGCTCATCGACCTGGCGAATCGCCCGGTCGGCCCGCCGAAAGGCGTCGACTGCCTGAGGATAATTCTTCTGCTGCATCGCCAGGTTGGCCAGGTTGCCATAACTGACCGCCAGATCGGCAGCGTAATCGGAAATTCCAGGGTGCTCGTCGAGGAGTTTCTGCCGCAACTCGATCGATCGGCGCTGGGTCGCTTCGGCCTCGGTCAACTTTCCTTGCTCGGCCAAGAGAATGCCGAGGTTGTTGTAGGTGCGGCCGGCCTGCTTCTGCAGGTCGCCGTTGCCGGCGGCCAAGAACGGATCGAACAGTTTCAGTGCGCGGCGGTAGTACTCCTCGGCTTCCACGCCACGTGATTGCGACTTCAGCAGGTTTGCCAGATTGTTGCAGGTGGCAGCCAACGTGTTGGCGTATTCGTCGTTGTCAGGAAACTCCGCCGCCAGCGGGACGGAAACTTCCATCGACTTCCGGTAAGCCTCTTCGGCTTCCTTGACCAGGCCCCGCAGCCGTTGAATATCGCCGATCTTGGCGTACGCGCTGCCCAGCAACTCGCGGCCCAGGGGGTCGGTGGCCGACTGCCGCACGGTCACCTGGTAGAATTCCAGGGCGTCCTCCAGCAGCTTTTGACGAATTGGCTCCGTGTGCGGGATGGGCGTCAGGTCGTCGGCTAGCCGCTCCAACATGCGGTAGATGGCTCCATGGGCGATCCCCAAGCGTTGCTCGGCAGTGGTCAGATTCCGCTGCGATTGATTGATGGCGACTTGGAGCCGGCCGTTGTACCAAAGGCCGCCACCGATGAGTGTTGCCAGGGCGAGAAAGCTGACAACGATCAGCGCGGCCGCCGTCGGTCGCCGCCGCGACCACTTGATCATCCGCTGCCAGGCATGGATTGGTCGGGCCTGAATCGGCCGGTCCTCCAGGAATCGCCGCAGGTCGTCGGCCAGTGCGGCCGCCGACGCATAGCGTCGCGACGGCGCCTTCTGCAAACATTTCATGCAGATCGTTTCCAGGTCGCGCGGCAGTTTCGGCAGCAGCCGCCGCGGCGACACGGGCTCATCGGCCAGCACTTGGACGACGGTTTCCATGGGGTTTTCCGCGAAAGGGGGGTCGGCCCGTGAGACATTCATAGAGGATCGCCCCCAAGGCGTAGATATCAGCGGCCGGCCCGATGTTTCTCACCGAACCGCCCGCCTGCTCCGGCGCCATATAACTGGGTGTGCCAAGGATTACGCCCGTCCGGGTTTCGCTCGTGTCGGCCTCGACCCGCTTGGCAAGGCCGAAGTCGGCGATTTTTGGGACCCCGGCGGCCGTCAGCAGGACATTGGCCGGTTTCAAGTCGCGATGTACGATGCCATGCTCGTGGGCGACATGGATTGCCCGCGCCAGGCACTCCAGCAGCTCAGCCGACTGCCGTGCGGGCTGCGGCGTGCCTTCGAGCTTTCTGGCCAAGCTGCCCCCATCGACGAATTCCAAGGCCAGGTAGGGCTGCCCCGCCGCATCGCCCACGGCATAGATTTGCACGATGTTCGGATGCTGGAGCCTGGCGACCGCCTCGGCCTCGACTTCGAAGCGGTTCAATTCGGCCTGAGAAGCAAGCTGCCGCGAGAGGATCATCTTCACGGCCACGAGCCGATGCAGGCTGACCTGCCGGGCCTTGTAGACAACGCCCATGCCGCCCCGGGCGATTTCTTCCAACAACTCGAAGTCGTCAAATCGCCGCGTCGGCCCGGCAACGATGGCAGAGACCCCTTGCTGCGGGGGCGTCGGTTCGCCGGCAGGCGGGATCGTCGCCGCGTCCTGATCGACGCACGGCTTTGCCATGGCCGGTGGAGGCAGGTCCCAATCGACCGCCTTGGACGATGGGCTCCCGGTTGCAGGCGGGACCATGGTGTCCAGGGAATCGCCCGCCGACGGTGGATCCGGGGTAATTAGCGTATCCGCAGGATCGGCGGGCGGCACCTCACCGCGCAACGTCTCCTCGGCGTCGACCGGCGGTAGATCGACGCGCTTCTGGCCGAGATACTGGCTATCCGATAAACCGTTCATGAGGCTAACGAATCAGTTCGAGCGTCAATCGCATTTTCACGTCGTTGTCGGTCCACAGTGCGCCGTGGTACTGGTTCACGGGATGGATTTCCGCGCCTGCGAGGATAGCCGACTCCTGGGCCACCTTGCAATCGCCAGTGGGCTGCATGATGAATCGGACTTTCTCCCAGCCTTGCGCACCTTGACTGTCGACGATGATCTTCGTCGGCGTGCGAATGCCGTATCCGAAAATGCACACCGCGGGCACGCTACAGCGGTCGCCCAACTCGCGATGGAACTCGGCTGCCCCGCGGAGCAAGGAACGATAGCGGGTATCGACCCAGTCGTCGTGCTCCAAGAGGCTCACCGCCTTGCCGTCGGCGTCCTCGGCCGCCAGCCCCTTGGGTACAAGCTGGTAGGCACTGGGAAAGGTCACCAGGGCCTGGTGCAGTCCGCGATTGCCGAGTCCCAGGGGAAGCAATTGCGGGCCGGAGAGAATACTCTGCACGATGCTGGCCGACCCGCCATGGGGGCCGCCCATGAAAATCAAGCGATCGACCTTTTCGGCCCCGCCCAGGCATTCGACGAAATATCGCGTTACCAGGCAGCCCATACTGTGCGCAACGATCGTCACCTTGGCCTGCTCGCCCAGCACGCGCCGCTTCCAGTCGTCGATCGCCGCGCCGAATCGCCGCGCTGACTCGCGATTGTCCTGCCGCCAATCGTAAGCGAAGGGCATGAGGTCGCGATGGAGTTCATAGCCCAGGCTTTCCACGAGGAAATCGACGAGATGGCTGTACGCTTCGAGCTTGATGATGTTGGGCACGATCACGACTTGCCGGGCAATCTGGCCGGCACGCAGCCCTTGATCGGGGAGGCCCAATACCTGCGGACGGCGGAACAACGTGACGATATTCGGCCAGATCATCTCGTCGTCGCGGTACAGCTCCGAACCCATGATGCCCGGCACAATCACCACCGGTCGTTTCCCCGCCTTGTGCAAGCCGCCCGTTTCCTGGCTGCCAGCTTCGATGCGGGCGAGATCGGGGGCGTTGAAAGGGGCTTTGTAGATGAACCAGGTCGATCCGATGCGAAATGACTCGCCGTGCGTCAACCAACATTGCTTGACGCGGTGTTGGCGAACCCACGTGCCGTTGGCTGAATCGAGGTCGCGGAGCAGGACGCGATTGCCATCCCGTTCTAATACGGCATGGCGACGCGATATCATGCGGTCGTCAACCACGATCGTGCTCTCCTGACCGCGGCCGATGGTGGCACGATTCCCGACGATCGGCGCCTCGAAGGCCACTCCGGAGCCGTAGACGACAACCCGCGGCACGCTCGTATCGCTGAGCGAGTGCTCGACGCTCTGCGTGGCCATCGTGGCTTCCATGTCGGCCGGCTCGTCAAGATTCGGCTCGATACCGGCCTGTATCGTCACTTCGTCGCACTGCGCGGTCGCACGATCGCGGCCGTCCGCCTCGAATCGCAGCGTAAACCCGCCCAGTTTCATTTCGTCGCCGTCGCTCAACCGCGTTTCTCTGGTGCGTTGACCATTGACCCAAGTGCCCTGGGCGCTGTCCAAATCGGCGACCCGGCAGCCGTCCGGCCCGCAGTCCAGCCGGGCGTGCTGGCGCGAAACCTTGCCATCCAGAAGGACGACGTCGCAATCGCTCCGCCGCCCAATGGTCAGGCTGCCTGGCGCAAGAAAGTAAGTGTTTCGCTGCCCGTCCGGGCCGGTAACGATCAGGCGTGCTGCCATCTTTGCTTCCCTTTCTCGGTGGTACGCCCTTTCGTAGAACGGTATCTATTCCGTTCGCTCAAAACGGAATTAATTCCGTCCTACGAAGTACGATTCCCTTGTCTGGCGGCGCGGATTGGTCACAATACAGCCATTAGAACCAGGAAGACCCGCATGGCCAATGACACCCATCCTATTTCGATCGTCGTCGTCGTTCAAGGCGTCGGCCGCGAGACGCGCTTCGCCGCGCTCCAGCAAGTCATTTGCCGTTTCAGCCAGTTTGCCGATCAAAGCGCCTACGTGCCTACCGGCCTGCTCTTCGATCAGATACACGATCAGGACGTCTGCGCTACAGTCGACGGCCTCGGCGATCTGTACTTTGCCGAGATCTGCTGGGCCGATATCGCTCGAGAACACGCCAAAGACGCACCCCGCGGAATGATCCGCTGGGCGAGCCAGCTTGCCGGCCAGATCAGTCATACCGATACAGCGTACGGCGCCACGTCCATGCGGCCTGTCGATCCGCAGCCGCTGGCGCGGACGCTCGGCGACATTTCGTTGACGATCCAACTCTTCCGCTTCTTTCTCTTCGCACAATTGAAAATCGATACGGAGCATTTTGCCGAATTCGTGCGGGATCTGATCGTTTCCGTCCAGCTCTTTGCCGAGTTCGGCCGTGTGCGGGAAAAAATCCTGCAGCGATTTCGCGACACGCTGAGCCTGGTCGAGGACAAGGCGCAGCAACTCGAACAGCAGACTGGCCGGTCGGTGGAAGTGCATCTCTGCGGTTACAGCCTGGGCGCGGTAATCGGGTTAGTGGGGCTTCTGCGGGCAAACTGCCGACGCGACGTTTCCGACAGCTGGCTGTCTCGAGTCCGGAGCTTCTGCACGCTGGGGTCGCCGGCCGATCTATTCACCGCCCTTTGGCCAAAACTCTGGCCGAGTGCTGGCAAGACCGGCGGCAGCCCACCGCCCCGCCGCCGCGAGCCGATTCGTTGGATCAACTATGTCGATCGGGCTGATCCGATCGGCACCACGTCGGCGGCCGTCCGCGGGCTGGTCCGTAGCCGGGCTGCGGGCCTCTTTGCCGACGGTGCGCCGCAGGACGTCGAATTCCACCGATCGGCCTGGCCTGGAGAGGCCCACGTCGAGTATTGGAAAGACCAGGCGATCTTCGACCATTGGATTGGAACATCGATTATCCGACAAGCCAAGGGCAAACGTCGGCCAAGCAACCGGCTCGCCGGTTTCGCACCCCCGATCCTCCTCGGGCTGATTTGTCTGGCACTATCGATTGCCGCAGCCTGGTTCCTGCTGGGCTGGTGGCGATTGCACTTTGCGGCGACTGCCAGGACAGGTTGGGCCGATTGGTTCGGCCGGCCCTTGCTGGCGGTGCCGCTGCTGGGTCAGATCGTTATTGGCTCAGCCATCCGTTCGTCGCGGAGAAAACGCTGGTTCCTCCTCGGTGGCCTTCTGCTTGCCTTGGGCGTGCCGGCTTTGCAGGTCCTCTTCCAGTACGTATACCAGATGCCGCAACCTATCGCCTGGCGATGGACCGAGCTGGTCGCTGGCGGACTGGGCGGGTTGGCCGCGATCCAGTTGTTGCTGGATTGCACGCGTTGGCCGCGGGCACTGAGTTTCCTTGTGGTCGCCGGAGCGATCGCCGCCGCGTCGCTGCTCTCGCCGAGTCAGGGAGCGCTCGTCGATCTTCGCAACGATCTGCTTCCCTTGGCGATTACGGCCGGCTGCTGGTGGCTGGCGACGCTCTGGTGGCGATTCTATACTGTCTGGGTGGCTTACGTCCGCGGTCGCGACCACGTCGCCTATCTCTGCCGCCGCTGGGGCATTGCGGAGGAGAAAGAGTGAAGTCGCGGGCAACAGGAAGATCGAAGAGCTACACCGAGCCAGCGGGCGAGAATCGCGCTAAGGACGAAACGGGGCTGTTTTGCTCGTTTTTGAGATCCCAAAGAAGGCCAGAAGGGAAGGCTCGTACCCAGTGACGCCCCGCGCAAGAAGGCTATCGATGGAGGAGGCACGAAGGGAAATCGAGAATGTTGCGTATCAAGCCGCGCTACAGCACCAGCTTCTTCAACTCGTCAGCCGCCGACAAGGCAGCCTTGGCCGCAGCAACATCGCCACACTCCTTGATAAAGTGGAAAGCCGCCTTGATCTGGGCCATATTGATACCCGTCGTGGCGACCACCTGCCTGACTGCTTTACGCCGCGCTTTGCGTCGTGTCTTGCTCTTGGCTTTGATGGTGCCGACGTAGCTCGCGGTGACGGTGATACCTTGTGCCTTGAGGGCCTCCACGACTTCCTTTCGGCGGGCGTTACGATGCTGTCCGAGATAGTCCCTCACCGCTTGAGTCTTGTTGACTTCAGTTTTGGTCTCCGTGACCTTGGCGTCGCGGCTGGTCGGCGCATTCCTCGCCGCTTTCCTGGCGGCTTGCTTCCTGTTGTGCTTGGATTTGACCGTGTTGACAAGACCAACGCTGACCGTAATGCCTTCTTTTCCCAGGGCATCGACGACTGCCTGGGTCCTGGCTGTGGGGTTCGCCTTATAGTAGTCGCGGATTGCCTGCGACTTGTTTACGTCATTGTTCGCCACAATTCTTGTCCTTTTTGCCATCTAGAGGAGTCACAGAATACCCAGTTTGTTGAGTTTACCAAGGATTGTCAAGGGGGTAGGTTTTGCAGAATATGAATGACGTAGTCGCGTCGATAACAAGCAGGCGTATCAATCTAAGCGCCAAAAGCGCCTATCGTTCGGAGTCTCAAATGCCCATTCTATCGGCTGAAATGTTGCGCGACATGTTTCGGCGTACCGTTATGAAGGCCCTGCAAAACTGCAAGGAGATTCACCCTGGCGGGTATGCACGTCGTTGCCGCTCTCTGGCGGGTGCCCCGTGGATCGAGATCGGACCGACCATACAAGCCATCCAAGTGGATGAGGCGGAGTTCCTCATTCGGGCTTCTTGGCAATTTACCATTGACCTGCGCACCAACGACCAGCAAAAGACTGCCCAAGCCCAGGTCAACGAGATTGCTTCCGCCTTGGCGTCAACAATACCGCACGGGGAATCCGTGAAGGGGACGTTCGTTTTCCCTCCAACCGAAACCTCGGCAGGCGGTGAGAAAGTAACCGGCTCGTTCAGGGGGGTTGTTTGCGGTCAGGTGCAGTGCGGCGTCCCTGCTTGAAGTCGAGCAAGCATCGGGCGGAAATAGCGTCCCAGGAACGGACGGGGCTACTTCCGCTCGGTCCGCTTCCGTGCGCGTTGCTGGGCATGCGTCAAAGCGTCGAGCATGCCAATGTCGGCCGGTCCTTTCATTGGCTCGGGCTCCCGGTGCCCCGGGTCGGCGGCGGACTCGGCGGGCAATTCCGCGGACGCAGCGGGGGGCTGGACCGTACCATCGCCCTCCGCAACCTTGCTCATTGCCAGCGTGCCGGTTGTAGCCGACCGGTTACCCGCTTGCGGGTGGCGGGCCGTCTGGGTCATCGTACGCGGCCAGAATCGCAGCAGACGCCGACCGAGACTACCTGGTGCCCGGAACCGCAAGGAAGAGACTAGACCGGTCCGCCGCTCGATGACTTCGAGCAGGAACACGATGACGGCCGCCAGCAGCAAATAGGGGGCGGCCGATATGAATCGCGGCTGCCGGGGAATGTCTTTCCAGACATCAGCCATGTTCAACCGCTCGACGCCGCCCGTCGCCCGGGCGAGACGCTCCAGGGCGCGGGCGCCCTCGTTCGCGCGAGGCGGCCGGTACTCTGGCGAGTACGGCAAGCACATGGGCGTGAGCATCGCTTGTCCCAGACCAGGCGCAACGATAGTCGGCAGCGCCGTCTGGCTGCCGCTGAGCGGTATCTCGCCCAGCAAGGTGTCGGCCGACGACCATTGCATCGCGGTCGATTTCGCCACGGCCGTTTCACCGGGCCGCGCGAAAAGCGTCGTCAGCGAGGGCAGGCTGGTGAACGGATTCGTTTGCCGGGCGGGATCGAGGTGTAGTTCGACGCGGCAAACGCCGCTTCGCATCTCTTGCGTAGGGACCGCGCCGCGGCCGAGTTCGCCTGGCTTGCCCGCCGTCCAACGAGCCAGCGAGGTGAAGAAGTCGCCGGCATTCTTCCATCCGGCGATCGCGCCGGTATACTTGCCGTCGGCCTCGCCCGTATAGCAAAGGACGCGTCCCAGTCCGGCCTGCCAGGCGGCCAAAACCGGGGCATGGTTCTCATCGCCGGAAACCACGGCCAAGTTCGCGCTGTGCGCAAGTAGCAAAGGTTATAGCCGCCGATCTTGGGAAACTCGCCCAGGGCCTGCCGAGTGATGGCGGAAAGCCCTCCGGTCGCGCGGATCGCCACCGGGTCCTCCAGGAACGCGCTGCGAGCGATGACGAAGGTGTCCTGGGCAAACAGCCGCGGCAGTTCCGCAGCGATGTTGGTGAACATGCACTGGCCGCCGCCCCGCCGGGCAATGTCCTTGAGCAGTCCGGCGTCGCAGTCTTTCTCCGTCCCCAGGCCCACGACGCTGATCGTAATGCCGGCCTTTGCGCACTTGGCGACGAGGGTCTTATAGTCGCCCGGCTCTTCCGCATCGGCGGCATCGGAGAAGAGGATGATGTGTTTCGTGCCCGCCTTGGCCGGCGCGATGATCCGCGCGGCCTCGGCCAGCGCCACGTAAATGTAGATGCCGCCGCCCGACGAGTCGATCCGCAGGACCGGGGCCCGCATGGCGGCCTTGTCGGTCACGTCGGAAAGGGGAACGATAGTGTGGGGAATCGTATCGACGGCAATGCAGCCGAACTGATCCATCGCCCCCAACATTTCGATCACTTCGGCGGTGGCGAGGTCGGCGAGGTCGATCTTGGCCCGGCCGCCTTCCGCCGGCATGGCCATGCTGCCGCTGCGGTCGAGGGCCACGACGATGGCCACCGACAACTTGCGGTGTTCCCGCCGCATCTCCATCGAGACCGGCATGATCGGCTCCAAGGGGCTCTTGTAGTAGCCGCCCGGCGCGTAGGAGTCCTTGCCTCCGGTGACCATCAAACCGCCGCCGCTGCGCATCACCCAGGCAGCGAGATTCTCCATGCCGACGTGGCCCACGAGGCTGGCCGGCGTGTTTTCCAAGAGGACGCCCGAACAGCCGGCCAACTCTTCCAGCGACCAGTTGCATTGCGAGGCGGAAACCGCCTTGACTTTGATCCCGCCCTTTGCCAATAAGGCAGACAGCCCCGACCCTGTCGCGGACCCCAGACGGGTACCCCGCCCCGCCCGGACGGAGTGACGCAAAGCAGCGGCTTGGCTGCGCGGACACCTACCAGCAACCGAGCCGTGTTATTCTCGGGGAGGGGATCGGGGCCGGTCCCGGTGACGTGCAGCACATATTCAGCCACGCCACCCGCAAGCGGGTGGCCGGCGGAAGCCGTGTCGCGGAAGATCAGGCGGCTCGTGCCCGCAGGGACGGCCTGTGTGCCGCGAGCGATCGTTTGCGGGCCGCGGCGCAGCTCGTAGGCGATCGTCTGCTTCAGCGGCGAATCGATCCAGGCGGTGATCATGAACGATTCGCCCGGCAGGACGCTCTCCGGCCCCTGGATCGACTCGATGGCGAGGTCGCCCGCCCGGGACCGCTCCATGAGCCGGTAGTCGATGGCCACTCCCGCGGCGGCCGCGCGGGAGGCCGCGGCGGAGATGTCGCGTCCCGTCCAGCGGCCGTCGGAAAGGACGAGGACCCGGCCCGCATCGCCGCGTGGAATGAGGGAAACGGCCAGGTCGATCGCGTCGGCGAGTTGCGAGGCCTCGCGGCCGACCTCCGCCGAGAAGCCGGCGAACTTGCCGGGGTACCCGCTCGCGGGTCGCGGCGCTTGCTCGACCGCAGCCGTCTCGCCGAAGGAAACGACTCCGAGTCGGTCGCCCGCGGGCATGGCGGCATGTACAATGTCGGCCGCTTCCGTCTCGGCAGCGGCGCTGTCTTCCGGCATCGAGAGGCTGCGGTCCATCACTAGGACCGTGGTGCCGCCATGCACGGAGAGGCGGACGCTGAGGTTGCACAAGGCCAGCAGCAGCAAGATCAAGGACGCGGATCGCAGGACCAAGAGCGACCGCCACCCGCAATCGGCGTACCCGAAACCGCCACCACCAAAGCGACATGGCTAAGGGAATCGCCAGGACCAGCCAGAAGGGATCGCCGAGCGTCATGTGCCGCGCCCTCCGCTCGATCGCGCGACCAAGGCTGCGTGACCGGTCAAGAGCGCCAGCGCCGCCAGGAGAAACGTCCAACCGAGGGCAAGTTCCTTGTCCCTGTACGTTGCCGAGCGGTTCCAGTTTCCCCAGCGGCCGCCCTGGCATGCGGTCAAATCCGACGTGTCGCGAAAGAGCACGTTAACCGCGAGCTGCCGCTTGCCATCGGGCGTGTCGATCTCGCACAGTCCCTCCCGATCGGCCGCGATCTCGGCGCGGCGGCCACGAACTGCCACCTTGCGAGAACTCCCGTCGGGCGACACTACCTCGACCTCCTTTGCATCGTGTGCAAGCGCGACGGTCGCCGTTTCGCCGAGGCGGACGTTTGGAGTGAGCACACCGGGCAGCCCGGCCCGCCGCCACTTGACGACATTGGCAAAAAGGATCGGCCAGTCGGGCGTGTCCTGCAAGTTCGAGGCGCCAGGGGCGAAACTCATTTGCAGTCTTCGTCGCCCGGCGGCGTCCTCGCTCTCGGTCAGCAGCGGCACGTTGCCGGCAGTGATAATCGGCAGCCCGGCCAGCGAGGCCTGAGGCGCCGCCGACCAGATAGAGTTGGTAAGAGATAGACCTTGGGCGAGCGGATGGTTGCGGTTGATGACGAACGGTCCAGTGTAGGCCTCCGCCTCTTTGGCTGGGAGGATCTCCATTTGCCAGGCCTCGCCCGCGAGGTCTCCGCCGTGGTCAGAAACGACCAGATCGGGGCGGTCATCGCCTTGCAACGTCTCGCCCGTGGCCGTCAGCGCCCGGGCTACCGCCTGCCGCAGTTTGGAATCGGCCAAGTCAATCCGCACTCGCAGCGGCCGGGTCGAGGCGGGCAGGAGCAATACATGGTTGTCGATATCGAGGGCGTCAGTGTAAAGAGAATCGGCGGCAAGCGTAGCGCGGAGAGGCGGCGAGCCAGCGGGCAAATCGAGAAAAACCTGCCGGACTGCTCCCGCGGCAAGGTCCAGGCTGCTGGTTCGGGCGGAGGCGAGGTTGCCGCCCTCGAGGTTCAGTTCACCCTTGGCAGCGGACTTCGAGAGGTTCGCCACTTCCAGCAGGACGCGTTCCTTGCCACCGGACTGGGTCCGCGTGGCCGCCGTGAAGGCCAGATTGGAGAGCGGCTCGCCGAAGGCCCACCACTCGACACGTCCACCTTCCTGGCCGCCTTCCAAGGGTACGGCTGGGGCGTGGTCCGTAAGCACGAGGATCCGCGCGCGGGCCCACCCACTTCGGCGGCCAAGGCCGCGGCCGCGGCGATGTCCGATGCGGGGCTGCGGCAGATCCACTGCTCCAGGACGCTTGATACGGGGGGAACCTGGAAAACCTCCGCGGCAGCCTTGTCAGAAATTCGTTCGCCGGCCAGTCGCGGTTTTGTGCCCGCAAGGACGAATCGTACCAGGTAGTCGCCGCTCCGCAGCAGTTCGGTCAGCGCGGTCGCCGCACGCTGGCGCGAGGAATCTGCCTTCTCATCGCGCTTGGCCAGCATGGAATAGGAATCATCCAGCACCACCACGAGCGGCCGCACCAGGTCGTGCCGCACCAGGGCCGGACCGGCGGCCGCCAGCACCAGGGCAGCGATCGCCAGCAGTTCCAACAGCAAAGTGAGCGGAGTTTGCATGCGGTGGAGGATCCGCCCGCCCTGGCGCGGTGTCTGCGGATCGATCCAGAACACCAGGTTTGAGACGACCGCTCGCCGCGAGCGACTGCGAAACCAATAGACCGCTGCCAGCACCGGCAAGGCGGATAGCCCCAGCAACATCCATGGCGCGGTGAAGATCATGCAGTGAAGATCGTAGCGAAGATCATAAGGTCAACATTCCCGCCTCGACCAGCGGCGACAGATCCCAAGTGCGGCATAAGTCCTCAGCGATCAACGGAACGAACACCGCGCCGGTCTGCGCGCGGCCTGCCGCCAGGCGTGGCAATGCCGCTGGAGATTGTCTCGGTACCGCGCGATCGCGGCGGCGTCAAGGAAAAGTTCCTCGGCGCAGTCGTTTTCGCTGTCTACCAGACGGTGGTTTCCCTGGTGCGGCGGCGAAACGTCATCCGCGGCCAGCACCTGGATCACGTAAATCGCCGATGCCGACTCGGCGACCGCCAAGAGCAACTCCAACGGATCGCCCAGCCAGAGCAGGTCGCTCACAATCACCCGCATGCCCCACCGTCGCCAGGCCGGGGGCAGCGAGCGGAGTGACTCGACGGGGTTTTCCGCCGCATGAGGGCTTTCCATCGCATCGAGCGACCAGTCGTGCCAGGCGTCTGGCGACCGGTCAACCATGATCGGCCGGCAACCGCGGCCAGTAAGGTACGCCCGGCGGGTGTAGCCGGAGTTGTCGGCGGCAGTGAGGACGGCCGCTGCCACGGCCGCCGTCGCACGGTTCTTTTCCGTGCCCGGCAGGGCCATGGACCGCGATCCGTCGACAACCAGGTCGAGGTGTGGCGAGACCTCGTGGCGATAGAGCTTGACGACCATCTTGTCGCTCCGCGCGTAGGCCGCCCAGTCAAGGCGGCGAAGGTCGTCGCCCGGTTGGTACTCGCGGTGGTCCATGAACTCCATGCTTTCGCCCGCCAGACGGCCCAATTGCGAGCCGGCGGTGCCATTGGGCGCGCGGCGTGGGGCGGCCAGCCCGTAACGCGAGGCGGCCTGCCGGCCTTCGGCAATGAATGGGGCGAGGGACGGGGTCATGCGCGGATTTTAGCAGGATTTGGGCGCGGCGGGGAGCGGCGAGCAGGGTTCCTTGTTTTTCTGTGGGACGTCATTCCGCTTTCCCGGCTTCCTTGCTGCCATTTTCCTTTCTTCGTCCCTTTGCGTCTCCGCCTCGGCGTGAAACGATTCTTGTCTTCAATTCCTTTTTATTTTTGCGGCTCAAGCGGAGCGAACTGCCGCCACTGCCCCAACACCCAACGCCAACTCAGGAGAAGACCCAAGACGAGCCACGTGAGCACGACCGGGGTTGCCATCGGGGCTGCTGATTCTTGCCCGGTGGTTAGCACCAGCGGACTGGCCAGCATGTACCAGGGCGCCGTGTGCCACGTGCTGCCCAGCAGGATGAAACCAATCATGTAGGGCACAATCATGGCGAAGCTGGCGATAATCGCCGCTATTAATGGCAGGGACGGCGTGGGGAGCCGGCGAAGCGCTGTAATCCGCAGGAAGGCCGTAGTGAGGCAATAACACAAGACGTATTCGAACACGGTGGCCAGGTTGAGTGCCACCTCAGCGAGCGAATCACGAGGTTTCCTAAAGTCCAGGCCGAGCACATAACAAACGTAACAGGTGACGGCGACGGTTGCCGCGAACATGATCGCCGACCAGATCACGCCGCCCGCCGAACCGGAGTAGAACAGAAAGGCGACCATCCGCAAGAGCCAATTGCGGGGAATGCTGCGGCGGACGCGGGCCGTCCATGTGTCGCGCTCGCCCATCGCCGCCAGGGCGGTGATCATCCAAGCGATTCCGCTGCCGATCATCCAGCTTCCGATGGGCCAGACACTGGATTCGAGCCAAGTCCACACGGCCGCAATTCCGCCTGCCACGATCCAACTTGCAACGAGATAGACCCGCGGCACGAGCATCCGATTAGAGAGCACCGGGCTCAACATGGCCACGGAAAGGACATAGAACAGACCGATCGCCGCGCTCGCCAGCACCGCCAGATTACCCACTATACCCCAGAACCGCCAAGTATCGGCCATGGCGACGCCAAGGCCGCGGAACAGGACCTCGTCGAGCACCGCGATCGTGCCGGCCCCGGCGTAGCAGAGGATGATGATGCCCCCTCCGCCTACCAGGCCACGGATGAGCCACGAACCAGAAACAGACCCGGCGAAGATCCCCAAGGCATTGCTCACCGCGCAGGCAGCGTAGCCGGCGGCGAGCAAGAGGAGAATCGTTGGCACGTCGACGCCGCCCAGTAAATAGGTGAGGACCATGAACGGCATGCAGGCACTGAAAATCAGGAGCGTGAGGGCCATGGCCGTGAGGAATTTGCCGCGGACAATCGCCGCCGGACGGAGCGTGGTGATGAACAGGAGATCGATGTTGGCGTCGTTGCGTTCCAGCGAAAGGCGAATGCCGGAGTAAAGCGGCACGAAGCTGAGGCAGGTTCCCATCAAGATGACCAGCAGCGTGGCGAAGGTCGTCCGCCCACCGCGGGCGTTGGTCGCCGCGTCGGGACTGAGGGCCAGATAACCGCCCACAAAGAACACGTCGATCAACAGGAAGAGCATCAAAACGGCGATCACCCAGCGGCTCTGCACGGCCTGGCGGAACTCCTTGATCGCTACCGCGTTCACCCAATCGCCGGTGGCGGCCCATGCAAGCAGTCTCTTCACGTCACTTCTCCCTTGGTCACAGTCATGAAGATGTCCTCCAGATCGATCTGGCGCTGGTGGTACTCGATGACCTGAACCCCCTTGCCGATGAGCTGGGCGAGAATCGCGCTTTGCACGTCGTCGCCGCCGTCAAAGCGGAATTCGACCGCCTCGCCCGTCGCGCGGACCTCGACGACCGAGGGCGTTTGCAACAGCTCCCGCTGCAAGGCGTCCGTGCCGCCCGCCGCGCGGACGACGATCGCCCGATGCGGCGACTCGCCGGCAAGGATCTGCGTCATGGGACCGGCGCGGAGGATCTTGCCGTGCTCGATGATCACCGCGCCGTTGCAGATTTCCGCCAACTCGGTGAGGATGTGCGAGCTGATGAGGATTGCCTTGCCGCGGTCGGCCAGCACCTTCAGCAACTCGCGGAGCTCGACGCGGGCCCGCGGGTCGAGCCCGGCGGCCGGCTCGTCGAGGACCAGCACGGGCGGGTCGTGCACCAGCGTGCGGGCGAGGCTCACCCGCTGCTTCATGCCTTTCGAAAGGGCCCGCAACAGCTTTTCGCGGATCCCCTTGAGGTTGGCGAACTCCTCCACCGAATCGACGACCGACCGCCGCTTCGTGCCTCGCAGGCCGTATGCCCGGGCGAAGAAGTCGAGGTAGTCGTGCACGGTCATGTCGCGGTGCGCGGGCAGCGAGTCGGGCATAAAGCCCACAAGGCAGCGGGCCTTTTCCGGGTCGTCCACCAGCGACACGCCGTTGATATAGGCATTGCCCTCGGTGGGATCATCCAGCGTGGCCAGGATGCGCATGGTCGTGGTCTTGCCCGCGCCGTTGGGGCCCACGAAGGCGAAAATGTCACCCGATGAAAAGCCGAAGGAGATGTCGTCCACGGCGCGGGTCTTGCCGAAATGCCGCTTGAGATTGACGATGCTAACGTCCATGCTCTTGACCCTCGCAGATGCCGTAGACGATCGCCACCGTGTCTTCCGAAGAAACGCCCTCCAGGCTGGCTTCGACGAACGGCGACTTCTTCAAGTACGCAATGTAGGCGCCCGGCACGAGCCAGCGGCCTGGGGCCCCGTCGGATTGGCAGCGGTTCAAGAGGTCGAGCAAGTCGCGCGCGGCGCTCGCCCCGATCAGTTGCCGCTGGTCGTCACGGCGCTGTGACGGCGACGCGGCGACCTGGCCCGAAGCCTCAAGGGCCTTTTCGGCCCCAGCAGCGATATCGCGGCCTGCAAAAACCTTCCCGGACGCATCAGCCCAGTAGAGGCGATCGATATCCGCCCCCAGCGCGTTGACCACCGACGGCGAGTTCCCTTTCATTGCGACGACCAGCCGCTCGCGGCGGTCCTCGTTCTTGCAGAAGGGGAAGTAGGCGGGCACGCGGGCACGAATCCAGCCAGCGGCAAATTGCTGTTCACTGCTCGAATCCACGTATCGTGCGTCGAGCTCGGATCGTGCTCCGGTATAAGGGTCCCGATCATAGGGAGACGATTGTTCGTTAACCAGGGTCACGTCGGTGTCGGCGCCGAAGTGCGGACCGGACTTGGGCGTCAGCGGACAATAGTACGAGGCGCAGCCGAATGTCGTCGCGCGGTGCGTCCGCTGGTCGAGCACGGTCATGCTGGCGGTCTTGCCATGGCCCCTCCAGCCTTCGGAAAAGACCGAGTAGCCGAAAACCGCCAGGCAAGTGAGGAAGGAAATGGCCGGCACGTTCCACCACAGCCAGATCCGCCGCTTAAAGCGGGTCAGCAGCCAGAGATTCGCCGGCCCGATGCCGATGGCAAAGAGGAGCACAAGGGCGAACATCCCGCGGACGGGTATCCGCGACTCCGCCACAAGCAGCTTATGAGGGTCGGCCGGTTTCCGATGTTCGTACGGGCCAATCGATCTCAGCGAAAGCGTGCGAAGCTTGAAGGCCGCCCTATCCCAGTTAGATTCGCTTTTTGCCCCGCTGGCCACGGCGTGGCCGCGTCCGACGAAGAAGCCGCCCGCACCGTCGTCCATGGCGTTTTGCGAGAAGACCGCGGGCACTCCTTCCCCATGAACCACAAGCGTCCCGCCGCATTCCAGGTAGCGCCGCAAGGCCAACTGCACCTCGGGCGGCATCTGCTCGACGTCTTTCGCGGTCAGCAGGACCGCATCGAAACAGGAATAGCCCAGCCAGTTAGGACTCCACCGGGCAACAGGAAGCTCACTACGCAGAAAGGCGAAACCTGTTCCCGGCATGGGCAACGGCAGCGGCGACCAGTTCGCGCAGCGAGCGAAAATCGCCGGGCTCGAGTGTCGACGCGGGCAGGGGGGCAGCATCGGCGGGCAATCGAAAGAAGTCCAGCGAAACCGAACGGCTCATTAATACCCGCGGTGATTCGTCCTCGCTGCCGTAACTGCCATAATACTTTGGCGTGAGCGCGCCTACGGCCAACGTCTCCTTCTCCCGCACGCCGTCAACGCGGACCTCCATGTTGCCGTCATAGAGCTCGGGGAACTGAAAAAGGGATACAATCGCCTCCTGCCCGGCGGTGATCGCGACCGTGCGGGAAACGATCGTACCCGAGTCAGGCCGGTAAGCCGAGGGCGCGGGGATTTGCAGATGGACGACGCGGTCTTCCTTCGCCGTGTTCTTGAGTTGCACGCGGTACTCGATCCGGCCATGCTGAAATGAATTCTGGCTGCCGCCGACCGCGCCGGGCAGCGGCAGAACGTTGACCACGACGCCGCCCACCCCCGCCGCCGCGGCGGCAGGAAACGCCGCGGCACTGAAGAATGGCAAGCCGAGCAAGATCAACGCCGCGAGACTTCGTCTCATCAGGAGTTCCACACCGGCCCTTCCTGTCCGGTTGTAATTATAGGGTCCGCCGAGTGAAACAGCCTCTAAGAGATTCACGCCAGCCTTTCCTTTCCAGCCTTTTCGATCTGCACGTCGGCCGGGAGATTCAGCCCCGCTTCATCCAGCGAATCCAAGAGGCCCTTCACCACGGCCAGTTCGCCGACCTGGTCGAAGCGGGCCTTGTAATTGAGGATCAAACGGTGGTTCAAGGCGGACGGAGCGACCGTGCGGACGTCCTCGAAGCCGACGCTCGGCCGCCCGGCGATCAACGCGCAGGCACGGGCAGCCTCGGCGATCGCGATGGCCGCCCGCGGGCTGGCACCGTAGGTGACGTACTTCGCGACCGCAGGCGTTGCCTCCGCGCTGCCGGGATGGCTGGCCGCCACCAGTCGGGAGACGTACCGCGCGACGGCCCGCGGCAGGTAGATCCGTTCCATCGCAGCGAACAACTGCTGCAATTCTTCCGCCGCCAGCGGCGCGGTGGGCACGGGCGGTTCGCCGCGGCGGCGGGTCGAGATGATCCGGTCAAGCACGTCGACGTCGACATCGCCCACTGCCAGCTTGAAGAGGAAGCGGTCCAACTGGGCCTCGGGCAGGGGATACGTGCCTTCCAGTTCGATCGGGTTCTGGCTGGCGAGCACGAAAAACGGATCGGGCAGCATCCGCGTCTGGCCCAGCAGCGTGACGGATTGCTCCTGCATTGCCTCCAGCAAGGCCGACTGGGTTTTCGGGCTGGCGCGGTTGATCTCGTCGGCAAGCAGGATGTTGGTGAAGACGGGGCCGCTTTGGAAGGTCATCTCGCGGCCGCCGCCAGGGGTGTCGCGGAGGATGTGCGCGCCGAGAATATCGCTGGGCATGAGATCCGGCGTGAATTGCACGCGGCGGAATTCGAGCTTGAGAATCTGCCCCAGGGCCTTGATCATGGCCGTCTTCCCCACGCCAGGCAAGCCCTCCAGCAGGACGTGGCCGCGACTCAATATGCCGGCCAGGACAAGGCGATGCAACTCGTTGCGACCCAGCAGGACCTCGTCCATTTGCACCAGTGCCCGCCGGGTAAGTTCCACGGCGGGGGCCAGTTCCTCGGGCGTCAGCAGCGCAGGCGAAGCGCGGGTGGGTGAAGACAGGGTGGGCGACGCGATCGTCGTCATTTCTTTCCTCGTTCGAAGTAGCGTTGAACGGTTCTCTCGTGCTCGGGCAGGATCAGTTGCGTGCGGGCTTCGCCGCTGCCGGCCTGAGCGGTGTTCAATGCGCCTCCGGCAGACGCCGTACCGGGCTGTTCATCGCCTGGGTCGCCGCTGCTGATGCGAGTCAGCCGGCTCTCTTTAAGCGACGAAACGGCCCCCGGCGCGAGGACCTTGGCCTTGAAGGCGGCGCCGTTCTTTTCCGCACCCTCGGTCCAGGTCATGGCGGCGGGCGCGGGACCGCGGGTTAGCCCTCCCCGACCGGGCAGGCCCGGTTCTTTCAACTCCCTGGCGTCGGTGAAGAGCGACTGCCCGGCGAGGAAGGCGGCAAGGTCCGCTTCGTCCGCTGGAGATCCGTCCGGTTCACACTTGGCAAGGACAGCGGCGAGTTCCATTGCATCGAGTTCTTCGCCCGCCGCCTTGCAGCGTTCGACCTCGTCGGCATCTATCAGCCCGGCGTCGGCAAGACTGGCGACCTTTGCCTCATCGCTCTCCAGGGCTTTTGAGAGGTCGTTGGAAAGCTCTTCAAGTTGCTTCTCGCTCAGCTCGCCCTTGCGACAGGCATCCTTTAACTCGTCCGAGAGGCTATCGCTGAGAGCTTTGTTTTCCTCGGCGGTTTGGGCTGTCATTTTGGCCAATGCCTGCATGGCCTCACTTATCTTCTTGGAGTCCTTCTTCGCTTCGGTTTCTCCCATGGCTTTCTCCAGGACCTTGGCCAACTGCTGCTGGCGGCTGAGGGCCTCGGTCTGGCGGATGGCCAACTCGGCGGCTTCGGCGGCCGCCTTGCGGAACGATTGCGCGAGGTTGTCCGTTGCTTCCATGGTCTTGGCCGGTTCGTTGCCGTTGGCGTCCTTGCCGACCTGCTCCAGGTCTTTTTCCAGAACTTTGGCGTTCTGGGGCGGCACGATCTGCTCCTGGGCAAGGACCTGGAGCTGATCGGCGAGCTTGTGGATGTCGCCGCCGATTTGCAGGGCCGCGCCGCCCGTGGAGAGGGCGCGATCGGGCATGAGGAAGGCCGCGGCGACGAAAGCAGCGCTCGCAGCCCATAGCATCGAAAGACGCCGCCACTGCCAACCCAGCGAGGGCGTCGGCACGTGCGGGATCCGCGACGACCAACTCCCAATGTCGATATCGCCAGATGCCATGAGCAGGCCGCCCAACGCGCCGTGCCGGTCGAGGACGGCGCGGATCACGCCCGCGGAAGGAAGTTTTCGGAAGGCCACGATCGCCCCGGCCGCCGCCGGTCGCGGCTAGTCCTGCGGCGCCCCAGAGCAGGAGCCATCGGTCCATCAGGAAGGCGGCCCGCATCGCCACGACCGCGCCCGCCCAAAGCATGTTCCAGGCGAAACTGAACCGCAGCCCCTCGCGCAATGCCAGGATGCATCCCAGCCGCCGTCGAAAAGCCATGCTGACCTCGGCAAAGTTCTCGCTAGGCATGTTTTCCTACCTCGTTCTCTGCACGGTTCCACGCCACGTTATGCTTGTCGCAGAGAATGCGGCGTGCAACGTGTACCGCCGGCAAGTCACTCACATATCGATATGTCGATTCTACTCGGCGAGACAGGCCGCTACAAGCAAAAGCGGCGAGGTGCAGATGCTGCCGCTGTACCTGGAGTGCCCAATGCCACCCTTCCCGCCCCTAATCCCCGTGGTTACAATCGACGTTTCCTGGACCTTTCGACCGTTTCACCCCCGCACGTGAGAACCGCAGCGATGAGCGTTTTCCTGGGAATCGACATTGGCACTTCCGGCACCAAGACCCTGGCGATCGACCCCCAGGGCCGCATCCTGGCCTCCGCCTTGGAGGACTACCCCCTTTACCACCCCAAACCGCTGTGGAGCGAGCAAGAGCCCGACGATTGGTGGAAGGCCACCGTCGCCACCGTCAGCCGCGTGGTCAAGGCAGCAAAGCTTCGTCCCGCCGATGTCAAGGCCATCGGCCTCTCCGGCCAGATGCACGGCTCGGTCTTCCTCGATAAGCAGTGCAAGGTGGTCCGCCGCGCGATCCTTTGGAACGACCAGCGGACGGCCGCCGAGTGCGAGGAAATTGAACAACGCGCCGGCGGCCGCGAGGCACTGATCCGCATGGTCGCCAACCCGGCCATGACGGGATTCACCGCGCCGAAAATCATCTGGCTGCGGAACCATGAGCCCAAGAACTTCGATAAGACCAAAAAGGTCCTGTTGCCCAAGGACGAGATTCGCCGCCGCTTGACCGGCGAGCTCGCCACCGAGGTCAGCGACGCCAGCGGCATGCTGCTGCTGGATGTCGCCCAGCGGGCCTGGTCGGCCCAGTTGCTCTCCAAGCTCGAACTCGATTCGAACCTGCTGGCCCGCTGCTACGAATCGGAGGAAGTCACGGGCAAGCTTACACCGGCCGTGGCGGCCGAGTTGGGTCTGTCGAGCGATTGCCTCGTCGTCGGCGGGGCCGGCGACTGCGCGGCGGGGGCCGTGGGCAACGGCATCGTCACCAAGGGCGTGCTCTCCACCTCGCTAGGCACGTCGGGCGTAGTCTTCGTGCACAGCGACGAAGTGAAGATCGATCCCTTGGGCCGCGTTCACACCTTCTGCCACGCCGTCCGCGGCAAATGGCACATGATGGGCGTGAACCTCTCGGCGGGCGGCTCGCTGCAGTGGTTCCGCAATGCCCTCTGCCAGGCGGTCGTGGCCGAGGCCAAGAAAAAGAAGGTCGATGCCTACACGCTGCTCACCGCGGAGGCCGAGACGTCGGCCCCCGGCAGCCACGGCCTGTTCTTCTTGCCCTACCTTTCCGGCGAACGGACGCCGCACGCCGACCCCGACGCCCGCGGCTGCTTCATCGGCCTGACGCTTTCGCACCAGCGGGCCCACGTGGTCCGCGCGATCCTAGAGGGCGTGACCTATTCCATGCGGGAGAGCCTGGCGATCTTCGAGGATTTGGGGGTGCCGATCAAGCAGATCCGCGCCTCGGGCGGCGGCGCTCGCAGCCCATTGTGGCGGCAGATCCAGGCCGACGCCTTCGGCCGCAAGGTCGTCACGATCAACAGCGAGGAAGGGCCGGCCTATGGCGTTGCCCTGCTGGCAGCGGTGGGGGCAGGCGAATATAAGGACATCGCCGAGGCATGCGCGGCGACGATCCGCGTGGTCAACGAAACCGCGCCCAGCCGCGCGGCCAAAAAGGTCTACGACGCCGGCTTCCCCGTCTATCAGCAGCTCTACCAGTCGCTCAAGGGCGATTTCAAGACGATCGCGGGCTTGGGGTGATGATCGAGGTTCACCCCATCACCTTCCTCAAATGCCCGATGCTCCTCGCGGCCTGCTCCAATGTTCCGCACTCCACGCTGAGCACGATGTCCTGGGGAATGCTCCGCAGCACCGCCACCACGGCAGCCCAGTCGATCACGCCGTCGCCACAGGCGCAGCCCACGGCCGTGCCCATTACTTTGCCCCGCTCGGCCTCCGACTGCTGGTGGCTGATGTCCTTGGCGTGCATGTGCACCAGGCGATGCTTGATCCGCTCAAGCCAGGCGACGGGGTCGATGCCGCCCAGGTAGGCGTTGCCCGTGTCGAAGTTGGCGCCCACGTTGGGCGAGCAGACCAGGTTCAAGATGCGATCGTACTTGTCGGGGACCAGCGAATAGGTCTGGTGCATCTCCAGCCCGAGCTTGATGCCGCGGGGCTCGCAGACCTTTACCGCTTCCATGATCGAGTAGCGGATGAGCACGAAGTCCTCCTCTTCGCTGGTCCAGGTTTGCTTGTGGCCCTCGTGCGTGTTGATCACCGGGGCCCCGCACTCGGCCGCGTAACGGGCGGCCTGCTTGAGGTACTCCACCGCGATCTCGGGCTTGGAGAGCTGGCTGTGCGACGAGAGTGCCGAGAGCTTCAGGCCGTGCTTTTCCACCTCGCGGCGGATCCGCAGGGGATCATCGAGCATGGAAACACTGTGGAAGTAACGGGCCTCGCTCAAGAGTTCGCGGCCCCAATGGACCATCGGCTCGATGTACTCGTAACCCAGCTCGGCGGCAAATTGCACCCCCCACTCGAATGACTTGTGCGAAGTTCGCACCGCTTCCAGATTCAGGCCAATGCCGATCTTGCCCATGGTTTTTCTCCTTCCACCAGTACGTCAGGCTCGGGCGCCGTGTACTCATGGTCGGCCTGACGGACGACAGCGGGTTTTTTCGCATTATACGCCTCCTCCCTACACCTTGCCACTCTTGCCAAAAACCAGCCAATGTGCAACACTCGATACAGATGTCCCGCCGCCAGTCCATTCTCGAAACGCTGTTGATCTTCGCCGTCTTCTGCCTGCATGGCGGTTGGCCCGTCCCCGAGGTGAACGAGCCATATTACCTGGGAAAGGCCATCCACTTCTGGAATCCGCAGTGGGCCTCCGCCGACTGGTTCCTGCACACCGCGGACTCGCCCGTGGTGTTCTATTTCACCGTCGGCTGGCTAGCCCTCTTCCTCAAACCGACGGCCTTCGCCTGGACCTTGCGGTTGCTCACGTGGTTCCTCCTGGCCTGGTCGTGGCAACGTCTGAGCCGGGCGGTCGTGCCGCAGGCCTGGATGTCGGTTCTGTCCGCCACTCTCTTCGTCTTTCTCCTCCAGCACTACAACATGGCCGGCGAGTGGGTGGTGGGCGGCGCGGAGGCCAAGGGATTCGCGTTCGTGGCGGTGTTCCTCGCCCTGGAAGCGATGGTCGAAGGCTACTGGAACCGCATGTGGCTCCTGCTGGGAGTGGGCGCGGCGTTTCACATACTCGTCGGCGGCTGGGCGGCCGTGGCGGCTGGGGCCGTATGGATGCTGGCAAACTGGAATCGGGCCGCCGATGGCCCCCAGCAATCGCGCCTCTCATCCTTCATCCTTCGTCCTTCATCCTGGATCGCGCCGCTGGTGGCTTTCTTGCTCGCGCTGGTGGGTCTTGTGCCGGCGGTGCTGCTTAATCATGGGGTGGATCCGGCCACAGCGAAAGACGCCGCTGAAATCTATGTCTTCCAACGGTTTCCCCATCATCTCAACCCGGCGAAATTCTGGGACGATGGATTCGTGCCGCCGTTTCTCTTGACGGTCGGTCTCTGGCTGTTGCTGGGGCGAACCGTCGTTGGAAATCCCGGCGCGAGGAGGCTTTGGGGATTCACAGCCGCCGCCGCTGTCATCGGTCTGATCGGCGTGACAATCAGCATTATGCGGTATCACGATCCAAAAATGGCTGCCGGTTGGATGCGATTCTATTGGTATCGACTGGTCGATGTGGCGGTGCCGCTGGCGGTGGCCCTACTGAGCGTGCGATGGTTCTCCGAGCGGAAGATGCGCGCGGCTATGGCCGCCGTCGTCGCGGTGTCGGCCCTCCATGTGGCCGATTGCGTCGTGCTCAAGCTCTTTTCTGCTCCGCCTTTCGCCGATCGGCAAATCGATGGCGAGGCATGGCGGTCGGCCTGCCTTTGGGTTGCCGGCCGAGGTGAAGGCCCGCAGTTTACTCGACAGCCCCGGGCGGACAAGCTGCGGAACTACAGCCAATGGCTCGACGTGTGTCGCTGGGCGTCGGATCCGGTGCACACGCCGCCCAACGCCCGATTCCTCATCCCGCGACTCGCCGGAACCTTCAAGTGGTACGCAGAGCGGGGCGAGGTGGTCAATTGGAAGGAGGCGCCGCAGGACGCCGCCAGCCTGATGGAATGGGCGCGGCGGATCCAGGACGTGTATGCCACAGGTAACAAGCCGCCGCTGGACAAGTATTATTCCTCGCTAGCCGACGTCGGCGCCCCAAGGCTGCTGGAATTGGCGAAGACCTACCGGGCCGATTATCTCGTCACGCAGACCAGTCAGCCGCTATTGCCCCTGCCGGTAGTGTATCCGAACGCAGAGTATCCGAACGCAGCGTTCGTGGTGTATAAGCTGAGGTAAGAATTCATGGTCTTGGATCTTGGGAGACCGATCTCAAAGCCCCAAAGCCAAAACCCCAAAGTTTAAGACCCTTCCCATGCAAGCAGTCACCTTCGACATGGACGGCCTCATGTTCAATACCGAGGACGTCTATACACTGGTCGGCAGCGAATTGCTCGTCCGGCGGGGACACACGTTCACGCCGGAGCTCAAGGACGCCATGATGGGTCTGCCGCCGCGGGCGGCCTTCGAGGTCGTCATTGCCCGGCACCGTCTCTCAGAATCGTGGGACGTGCTGGCCGCGGAAAGCGACAAGATATTCCTCGACTTGCTGCCGCAACGTCTGGCGACCATGCCGGGGCTGCTGGAGTTGCTTTCCGCCTTGGAAGCGGCAGGCGTTCCCAAGGCCGTCGCCACCAGTAGCGGCCGCCGGTTGACCCAGGCCTGCCTGGCGCCCTTCGAACTGGAGAGGCGGTTCTGCTTTGTTCTTACTTCCGAGGACATCGCGCGGGGAAAGCCGGACCCGGAGATTTACTTGCTGGCCGCGCATCATTTCGGCGTGCCGCCCGGCGAGATGCTCGTGCTCGAAGACAGTCACAACGGTTGTCGGGCCGCGGCCGCCGCAGGGGCCTTCACGGTTGCCGTGCCCGGCGAGCACAGTCGGCGGCAGGATTTCAGCATGGCGAACATGGTAATCGAGAGTCTAGAGGATGCGAGGTTGTACGAAGTTCTGGAAATCGAGAGATAGGCCGGGTCCCTCTGGCCCGATCGAGAAATTCCAGTTAAAATTGCTGTTACCCGCCTGCGCAGGGCATTGGCGGCGTGGTCTTTGGCTCGGATTTGTCGGAAGGAAGAAAATGGCTCGCAAGATTCTCAACCGCAAGGAGTTACGTCAAGAGGCCGATATGGCGGAACGTGCCGAAGGCCAGGAGGAAGCCGCCGCGACGCCAGCCAAAGAGCCAAAGGCCCCGGCCAAGCGGAAGAGCCGTGCCAAGGTCGCCAAGGAAGTCCGCCTCAAGGCTTTCTGGGGTGTCTTTAACCAGACTTTGCGACGAATCTCGCTCTTCGAGTACAGCCAGCGCGATGAGGCCGACAAAAAAGCTGCCGAGTTGACTGAGTCACAGAAGACCCCTCATTTTGTGCAACTCGTAAAAGAGGTCATCGAGGAGTAAATCTATCCGGCTCGGAGATCAGAGGCCGGAGGTCTGGTCTGTGACGTCTGACCTCCGACCGCTGACCTCTATTCCGTCGTTTCCGCATCGAGCCACGACAGATAGCCGGCACTGCCGGCGACGATGGGCACGGCAATGATCTCCGGTACCTCGTAGGGATGGATGCGACGAATTGCCGCTTCCACCCGGTCGAATAGTTCGCCGCGGGTCTTGGCCCAGCATTGCCATTCCTCTTGCCGCTCAATTTTGCCGCGCCAGCGATAGGTGCTGGTGATCGGTCCCACGATCTGTACGCAGGCCGCCAGGCCCGAATCCACCAGCTCGCTGGCAATCCGCTCCGCCTCGTCGCGCCGTGCAGTCGTGGTAAGTACCTGAATACGGGCCGGGAACATGGACTCAGCACCTGGCAGGAAGACAGAAGACACAATCTTTGGGCTAGAAGTTGTTGCGGGTGCGGTTGTAGTTCCGGCCCGAAGTTTGCCAACCGTGGATGGTGGAACTGCTCAACGATGCAATTCCCAGCATGCGCTCGAGCGGGGCGGTGACCTTGGTGAGTACGTTAGTGAACGTTATCAACTCGTCCTCGGCCACGTACACGCGGTCGCCCGGCATAATCTGGTAGTTGGTGGCCGTCTGGGCCCCTTGGGTAATGGCATACCAGTCAACGGGAAGTATCTGCTGGCAGCCGAAATTGTGCGGCGCCGGCCGGGCGATCCAGATTTTCGTGCTCGAAACCTGAGACAGCCCACCGATCTGGGCCAGAGCGTCCAGAACCGTCTCGTTGCCCGTGACGGGCAAGCGACGGACACTGTCGCCGATGCCCGCCCCCTGCGTAACCACGTAGTACACCCTGCTATTATAGGCAATCACGTCAACTGATAGTTCGGGCGAGTCGAGAAACTGCGTCAAGTGTTTCTGGATGGCGATGCGAGCCTCGGTGACGGTCTTACCGGCAATATGCACCACGCCGTACTGACGAAGGTTGACCGTGCCGTCGGGACCAACCAGGTATTGGCCGCTGACGGGCTGCGCTCCGGATACGCGCGACAACTGCACGCTGGCGGCGGGCTCGCGAAGCCATTGAGACAGCCACTTGTTCAAAGTCGCACGGATTTCCTCAATGGTCATGCCGGCCACTCGTACGGAGCCGTAGACAGGACCCAGGTTGATCGTACCCTCAGCCTCGACCATGTAGTAACTGTCAATGGGCTGTTCCGGCGGTGTGTTGGCACGGATCTGCAACACGTCGAAGACCTCAGCCCGATAGGGCGGCCGAGGAATGAGCTTGAGCATTTCGATCTGGATTATATCAGGCGGCTGAATACGATAGGCGGGCAGACAGACCTTGTTCATTTCCCGCGGCGGCTGAGCCGCTTCCGGCACCGGCGGTTCGAGTTTAGGATCGTAGGGGTTTATAGTCGCGCATCCGGCCAGCAATAGCGCGGCAAGCCAGAGAGCCACAGAGGCCGACCTGGCAGGGCGAGCGAATTGGATTTGACTGGGCATGACCGGGACCTGTGGGGTGCAGGTTTTAGAGCGACCTGGTAGTTCAGTTAGTTTGGGATGATCTGGAAAGCATGTTCAATGTCTTTGGTGTCGTTAAAGTCTTCCCAAACGGTGCAGTCGGAATAATCGGCAAACTTAGCCCGGTTCTTTGGCGTGTTTCCCCTTGTTTGATAAAAAAGCTGAATTTTCCTCTTAACGCGCGATTTCTGCCGCATCCATCGGCAATTCTTTCCTCAGGAAACGGTGCGTAAGAAAACGTGGGGTGGGGGATACAGGACTGCCTTTGTGAGGTAAACTAATTGGTTTTGTGGAAACCCCGAAACCATTTGACCTTATTGAGGAGTTTATTGATGTCCAAGGATATTGACCTTCAAAGCGAAGTTCCCGGCGCCGGTCAAGCCCAGCAGCGTGCCCAAGTCGAGATTGACGACTCGAAGGCCCTGGCGCTTTATGCGAATTTCTGCCGTGTGACCGGCACGCCGGAGGAGCTGATCATCGACTTTGGCCTCAATCCGCAGCAGCCGTTTGGCGTTCCGACGCAGCCGATAGCCGTTACCCAGCGGATCATTCTGAATTACTACACGGCCAAGAGGATGCTGCATGCCCTGCAGTTGACGATCCAGCGGCACGAGCAGACCTTCGGAGTGCTGGAAACCGACGTGCAGAAGCGCGTGCGCCCCGGTTTCATGAACCAGGCACCGCAAGGTTGAGCCTAGTTGACGTGGCTCGCCTGCCCATTTTCGTAGGCGCTGAATTCCGCCCAGACGGGCAGGTGTTGGGAAACTTCCAGGGCTTCCTGGGGCGTTAAATCGAATTCACGGATCATGTCCAGTACCCCGGAGCGGCCCGTGTATTCGACGGTGGCCCTGCGGTCGAAAAGGATGTTATCGGATAGGCGCGTGCCCCGGGTGGTGGTAGGAACGCCGTTGACGGCGGCCACTAACCAGGGCACAGTGCCTAATCGCCCGAGATGGTCCGGGTCGGCCTCGATGTCGCCGAGCATGATGATGTCGTCCTCGCCCTGCCCCTGATCGCCCGGCCGGCGGTAGGCCCGGTAGACATCGGCCAGGACATCAAGTTCCTGCGCACTGCGGCGAGGATCGACCAACACGTTGACTAGCAGGAACGTGAATGCCTCGTTGGGCGGCGGACCGCGGACCCGAAACTCGGCCGCCAGCGGCCGCACGTGGAACGTGCCGGGCGGCGCATCGACCGATTGCACTGTCATCGCATCGACTTCCACGGTGGTGGCGTCGAAGAGCATGGCATTGTAAATATCGACCGAATCGCGGTCCAGCGTCGGGCTGGTGACGAAATCGAAGCATCGGCCTGTGGCGTTGATCTGGTCCTTTAGACGCATCAAAACGCCGCGATTGCCGCTGTGGACGTGTTGCAAAGCCACAACATCGAATCGGGAAACGATCCGCACCAGCACGTCGGCGACTTTGGGGTTGGCCAGGCGGTTCTCGTCCAGGCCATCGAGGTTGAACGTCGCAATGCGGATCGCCGGCCGCGGGGGAGCGGCGGGCGGCTGGTCGGCCACGCCCTCGCTAGGCGTCTTGCCCAACGCCGTTCGAGGCACGATCCGCACGTATTGAAACTTTCCCTCCGCGTCGCGATGGACTTCCAGGGAGTAGTTTGTCGAAGTATACCAGCCGCCGATGCCCAAAACGGCGACGGTTACGACCAGGAACATTCGCCACATGGCTGCCTCCAGGGTAGTTGAGCCGATAAAATACCCCGGGACACCATTCCAACGCCATGGCAATTTGGATTGCCAATTTCGGCAAAACAGCGTTATACTGTAAAGGTGGACGGTTCCGCGCGGGGGCAGCGGGCCAAACCTTCGGAAAGAGGCGATTTCCATGCGACGACTCATCGACTTGTTGTATGCGGCGTTGGTGCTTCTTACGGTGCTTCCAGTAGCCGACGGTGCGGTCTTTTTCCTCCACAGCGGGGGAAAAATTGAGGGCGAGTTGGTCAATGCCGATGAAAATCCCCGTGCGAATTACATCATTTCCCTGGCCAATGGGGGGCAGGTCACGCTGGCTGCCGGGGTCGTTGACAAGGTGGAGGCTGACCGGCCCGAATTGGTTCAGTACCAGAAAGTCCGGCGGCAAACTCCCGACACGGTCGACGGCAACTGGAAGATGTCAGACTGGTGCCGAGATCACAATCTGCTAGAACAGCGGAAGATCCACTTGGAGCGAATCACCAAGCTCGACCCCAACAATGACAAGGCATGGAAGCTACTGGGCTACCACAAGTACAAAGATCGCTGGATGACGCTCGAAGACGAGATGGACGAGAAGGGCTACGTGAAGTACGACGGCCGCTGGCTCACTTCCAAGGAAGTCGAGGTCCGTCAAGGCCACGAGAAACAGCACGCCGCCGAGATCGAATGGATCCGGAAGATCAGCATGTGGCACAATTGGTTGCGCGGCAATCAGGCCGAACAAGGCAAGAAGAATCTTCTCGCCATCACCGACCCCATGGCCGTTGCCGGCCTGGCCGATAAGCTGGTGAAGAAGATCGATCCCAGCAGCGATGCGCGGCTGATTTATGTCGCGGCCCTGGCGAACATCGCGCGGGCCAATATCGACAACAGGCACGATGGCGCCTTGGCCCCGCTGGCTATGTGTGCCATGGACGATCCCGTGGAGGAGGTTCGTCTTAGCAGCCTGGACGAACTGGTGCAGCAGAAGGACCAGGCTGTCGTCGATTACTTTGTCCGGCGGATGCGAAACAAGCACGCCAGCAACACCGACATCAACCGCGGAGGCCTGGCCCTGGGCAAGCTCAAAGATCCCAGCACAGTCGACACACTGATCGAGTCGCTGGTGACGATACACGATCGCATCGTGCAAGGGGGCGGACCGCCGGGGCAGATGAGTACCACCTTCAACAAGAAGGGTGGTGGCGGTGGCATGAGCATGAATCAGCAGCCACAGACCATCCGCGAAACCTTGGAGAATCCTGACGTTCTCGACGCTTTGGTGGCCATCACCGGCCAGAGTTTCGGTTACGATCAGCGTGCCTGGTCAACCTGGTACTCCAACCAGAAGTCGAAGGGATTACCGGTCGCGGCAGCCAAGAACTAGGTACTTCAAGGCGGCTGCTTGGCGAGAACACGCCTCTTAGCTGGGGTTAGTATTAGCGCGAATCGACTCCAGGGCAAATCGGCTGCTTGTCTGGCCGGCCGGCCATCCTTGCTTTCGCGGCCAAATCCGGCCCTCTTTCCTCGCTCCGCGCCTGCGCGGAGGAACTTTCCGCCGTTTACTGGGTTGATTAATGGGAGGATGGTGCTAGCCGCTAGCGGAGATTCCGTCTAGACTAGGAGCAGACCCACGACCCAAACGACGTAAACCCAACCGCCGCCAACAGGTAGGACTGTGGCCGTCCGAGAGTCATCTGCTCAACGCTATGCCCTGGACCCCGATGTGCGACTCATGCTTGAGGTGCGCGAGGGTAGCGCTACGGCTTTCGAGGAATTGGTAGTGCGGTACCAGGGCCGCCTGCTGCGGGTGCTGGAACACTTGGTGGGCCACCGCGAGTTGGCGGAGGACCTCGCGCAGGAGGTGTTTATGCGGGTATTTCGTTCGCGCGAGAGCTACACCCCGGGGGCGCGGTTCGCCACCTGGCTCTTTACGATTGCCAATAACGTCGCTTCCAATGCCCTCCGCGATCGGGGTCGCCACCCGGAAATGAATCTGGCCGGCAGCGATAGCGGCCCTCTGGGGCCGCGGCCCATGGACCGGCTCGTGCAGGCCACCAGCGGCGCGATGCCCACGCGGCAGATTGATAAGGCCGAACTCCGCGAGGTCGTCCGCATGGCCCTGGACGACCTCAGCCCGCGGCAGCGGATGGCCGTGTTGTTGAACAAGTTCGAGGAAATGAGCTACGCCGATATCGCCAAAACGATGGAATTGTCGCCGCAAGCCGTCAAGTCGCTGCTCTCGCGGGCCCGCGAGAAACTGCGGCAGACGCTGGAGCCGTATTTTCAGAATGGAAACCTCCCGCCAAGGAATGGCGAGCCTTCCGATACCGCCTGGGCGAGCGACGGGCTTGCCACTGATGACGATGCCTGACCGCTGAGAGCCATGGAACCGATTTCCCACAACCCGACTGACGACGATGACGAACTCCGCGAGGAGCTCGTGTCGTATCTCGACGGCGAGCTCGATGCCGCGGAGAGCCGGCGGGTCGAGCAGCGCGCGGCCGTGGAGCCGGACGCCCGCCGCATGCTCGAGGAACTCGACCGCACATGGCATATGCTCGACGAGCTCGACGCCCCACCGACCAGCGAGGATTTCACCCGCACGACGCTAGAGATGGCAGCCGTGGCGGCCAACGACGACGTTGCCAAGGCCGAAGCCGAGGTCCCGCGCAAGCGGCGGCGGACGCGACTCTGGGCGGCGGCGGGCATCTTCGCCGCCGCGGCCGCCGGTTTTCTGCTCGTCGCCTGTTTCACGCCCGACCCTAACGCCCAACTGTTGGAAGACCTGCCGATCCTGGAGCGCTTCGATCAGTACCGCGAGGTCGAGAGCACCGAATTCCTCCGCGCCCTGAACAAGGAAAAGATCTTCAGCGAGGAGGGCGCCGATGGACGCTAAGAGGTTGCTCGTCGCCGCAATGGCGGTTGCCTTCCTTGCCATTGGGCTGGGCGCCGTGGAAACGCTCGCCCAGCGCCGCCGACGGCTGGAGGCTATGCCCACCGAGCAGCGTGACAGGCTCCTCCGCGCCGAGCATGAGTTCCGCGCCTTGTCGCCCCAGGAGCAACAACGGATTCGCGACCTCCACCAGCAGATCGAAGCGGCGCCCGACCGCGACGAACTGCTCGCCACCATGAACCGCTATTGCAAGTGGTTGGGGAGCCAACCGCCCTCTCGCCAGAAGAAACTGGCTGACAAGAAAGTGTCCATCAACGATCGCATTTTGGCGATCAAGGATTCCGTAAAGAGACATCCCGCCTGGGATATCCACCTCGACGACGTCAGCCGTCGAGCGCTGGTCGCCTGGCTCGACCGCTATGCCACCGAACACGGGCCCGAAGGCTTGAGTGCGGGGCCTCGGCCGGGCGGCCCCCGGATGCTGCCCGACCCGCAGCGAGTCGCGAAGCTGCCGCCGGAACGACAGCGTCTGATCTTCCGGGCGTTATTCTTGCGCCGCTGGCAGTTGGGCGGTCCCAACTTGCCCCCGGTCTCCAATGCAGAAATGGCCCGGCTCCGCGCGGCGATTTCGTCCGACGTGCGGACCCGGCTGGAGGCAAAGAAACCCGCCGACCAGAACGGCATTATTTTCGATTGGCTGCACGAGGCGGCATCGCGGGAACTCGACGAGCCGCTGGCCGAGTTCTTCGAAACTTTGGAGCCGGGAGAAATCGATCGATTGATGAGCCTTCCCCCCAGTGATATGTACAAGGCGCTGGCCAACATGTATCGCGACCAAATGCTCGGAGAGGGGAAGCCGGGAGAGCCGCCGCACCGCAATGACCCGCAGCGGCGGGGCCAGTGGCGGAATCACCGCCCGGGTGCGCCCTGGAATTCCGCGGGCCGCCGCCGCCCGGACGCGGGTGACGCCGGGCCGCCGCCGCCCCCGCCGGAAAAGTAATTCGCGGCCTCGGTCGTGGGTCTTATTCCTCGCCGCCGCCCTCGGCAACAAACCGGTAGCCCGCGTCGCGGATCGTCAGGAAGTATCGCGGCTGGGCCGGGTCGGGCTCGAAGATTTTCCGCAAGCGGCGAATGAACTGATCGACGGCCCGCGTGTTGAGATTGCCGGGCATTCTCCACACATTTTCCTGTAGTTCCCGGCGGGGAATCACGCGGCCTTGGTTCTCAATGAAATACCGCAAAAGACTCAATTCGAGTTGCGTCATCCGCACCGGCTCGCCCTTGACCAGGACCTCGAAGGTGCGAAAATTGATCTTCGCCCCGGCGAACTCGAACTCTTCGATCTGATCGGGTTCGGCCGTCGCGCGGGCATCGCCGCGTCGGTGGGAAAACGCCAGCAGGTTCCGCACGCGACTGATGAACTCGTCGAGATCGAACGGCTTGGCCATGTACTGGTTCGCTCCCACGTCGAACCCGCGTGTGCGGTCCTCGGAGAGCGTCCGCGCGCTGAGGATCAGCACCGGCATCTCCCGATCGATCGCCCGTAAGGATTCGCAGACGGCGTATCCGCTCATCCCGGGCAGCATCAGGTCGAGCACGACCAGGTTGATGTCGGCGGCCGATTCGGTCAACAGTTTGACCGCCGCACGACCATCGTTGCAGACACTGACGCGGTAGCCCTCGGCCACGAGGTTGTACTTGATGCCCATGGCGAGGTGTTCTTCGTCCTCCACAACCAGAATGTGCTCTTTATCGGCCATGAATTCAGTTTAACGCGGAATATTCACAAACTGTAGGGCGCTGGGTTATGCTGCCGGCAGATGGGAAAAAACGCTTGACCTCTTGCCGCGGCCGCTATGGTTGACGGTGGAGGGGATTGAAATTCTGGAGTATTTGCGTAATATTTGAGGGTTGAAGCGAATTTGACTGGCAACCCAACTTTAGAGGGGTTCAATAACTCGCCTATCAGAATTCCAGATTGGTTGTCGGAGTTAAAGGGATCGGGTGTTCCGGTCCCGTATTGATTTGGTCCCGTAGAGGTTAGGAGAGCATGATGAAACTCATTGGATTGTCGTCGGTCCTATCGGTTGTCGCCATCTTGTCGGCGGGAACCGCTTCTGCCAGCGATTGCGGATGCACGGCCTGCGGCCCCGCGACGGCGGCGCCTTGTGGCCCCACAACCGCGGCGCCGTGTGCTCCGCAGTATGTCACCAAGACCATTTGCGTCCCAGAAATGGTAACCGAGTCGCGGACGTGCACGGAGACCGTGTGCGTTCCGCAGACGTCGACGCGCAAGGTAACTTGCTGCCAGATGGTCCCGGTCACGCGGACCATTCCATGCAGCTACACCGTGATGGTGCCGGAAATGCGCACGCGGACGGAGACCTATTGTGTGGCCGTGCCGACGACGCGACAAGTGACCGAAAACTACCAGGTGCCGGTGCCGACGTATCGGACAGTGCAGAGCCAGTACACCGTGTGCGTTCCAGTCTGGACCGAGCAGCCACAGCAGTACACCGTAATGGTGCCTTACAGCGAAAGCCGCCAGGGCATGCGCTGCGAGACCCATTGCGTGGCGGTGCAGGAAACGTGCACCCGCTGCGTCGATCGGGGACATTGGGAATGCCGGCCGGCCCCTTGCTGCTGTAACTGCTGCGGGTGCTGCCAGACCATTCGCTGCTGGGTTCCCAATTGCGTGACCGAGACGGTGCCCGTAACGGTCAACAAGCTGGAAACCGTTCAGGTGCCCTATACCTACCAGGTCCAATGCTGCCGGCCGGAGACCAGGAGCTGCACCGTCAAGGTCTGCCACTATGAAAGCCAGGTCCGCACATGCTCGTACCAGGTCTGCGAATACCGCTGCGAGACGCGGACGAGGACATTCCCCGTCACCGAGTGCCACCTTGAACAACGGACGCGCCAGGTGCCCTGCACGGTGTGCGTACCGAAGACCGAAGTCCGCAACCAAGTCGTCACCGAGTGCGTTGCCCATATGGTCGAGAAGGAAGTGCCTTGCACGATTTGGGTTCCGCAGACAGTGCAGAAGACCATTCAGGTCCCCGTCTGCCACATGGTCCAGAAGACCATTCAAGTCCCCGTCTGCCCGCCCTGCTCTGCGCCTTGCTGCCAACCTTGCTGCAGGCGGAGTTGCCGCGTCTGCGGTGGTGGTTGCGGCTGAGTTGACCGAGTCGGCCGGGGAGAAAGAGCCGTAGGCAGGGTGGGACCAGATCGACCAGATCCGGGCGCCCGCGTGCCGGTGCCCGGATCTGGTCCCGCCCTACGGCTAGTTTGTGTAGAATAGATGGATAGTGCCGCTCTGAGTTTCACTGTCCGCCGAGCCAGTCATGCCTGCCCTTTTGGAATCAAGTCTGCCCGCATACGCATTAGAGCCTTACAAGGAGTTGACCAACGACGTTCTCGCCGCGAGAATCCGAGCGGTGCGCGAGGCCATGGGGCGGCGGCTCTTGATTCTGGGCCATCATTATCAGCAGGACGAGGTGATTGCCCTGGCCGATCTCCGCGGCGACAGCTATCAGCTCAGCGCCTTGGCGGCCGCTGAAGACGAGTGCCGGGCGATCGCCTTTTGCGGCGTCCACTTCATGGCTGAAACGGCCGACGTCCTCGCCAATCGTCCAGCGCAAGTCCGTCGCCGCGGTGAGCGGGTGACGGTTGTCCTGCCCGACCTCAAGGCCGGCTGCTCCATGGCCGACATGGCCGCGATCGAGCAGGTGGAAGATTGTTGGGAGCAACTGGCTGCGGTGATCGACGTGGCGGACGTCATGCCGGTGACCTACGTGAACTCGGCGGCCGGTCTTAAGGCCTTTTGCGGCCGGCATGGCGGAATCGTCTGCACGTCGTCCAACGCCCGGGCGGTGCTGGAATGGTCGTTCCAGCGGCGGCGGCGCGTGCTCTTCTTTCCCGATCAGCACTTGGGCCGCAACACGGCCCTGAAGATGGGCGTTCCCTTGAGTGAAATGCCCGTCTGGGATCCGCGGGCGGACGAGTTGGGCGGCATCGAGCCGGAGGCCGTCCGCGGCAGCCGCGTGCTCTTGTGGAAGGGCCATTGCAGCGTGCACCAGATGTTCCAGCCGCAGCACGTGGAGCAATTCCGCGCGAAGTATCCCGGCATCAAGATTCTCGTCCATCCCGAGTGCACGATGGAGGTGGTCCGGCAGGCCGACGTCATCGGCTCGACGAACCGCATCATCCAGGCCGTCCAAGAAGCCCCGCCAGGCAGCCGCTGGGCCATCGGCACCGAGTTGCACCTGGTCGAGCGGCTGAAGCATGGGCATCCCGAGCAGGAGATCCATTTCCTTTCGCCGATGGTCTGCATGTGCGCGACGATGTATCGCATCGACCTGCCGCATCTCTGCTGGTCGCTGGAGAACCTGGCTGCCGGCACGCCGGTGAACGTGGTGCGCGTGGACGACGAGACGGCCGGCTTCGCACTGGAGGCGCTGCAAAGGATGCTGGAAGTGAAGTGAGTGGCAACAGATACGCGGCCCCGACCCCACCCGGTTTGTCCGGGCGGAGTCAGGCTCCGTCCTCCATCGCCACCAGCGTCAACTTCACAAACTCCTTTTTCGCGGGCAATTTCTGCTTCAGACAGACGTCCACGATTTTCATCACTTCGTCGTAGCGCAGGCATTCGCTGGCGCGGATCACGACCCGCTCGATGGGCGTGTCGGGAGCGGTGAGATACATCCGCATGGCGTCGCGGAGGGCCACCGAGTTCTCTATGGGAATGCCGTCGATGGTCATGCGCTCCAGTTCACCGCTATGGGAAAAAAGATCGACGCGCAAGGTACCGATGCCCGCCAGCTTGAATCTATTCAAGTCGATCGCTTTCTCTCCCACTATATCGCCGTGACTTTGGAGATCGGCTTGGGCGGGCGGCATGTGTAACTGCACTCCCGGCTCGACAGGTCCTGGCCGGAAAGTGAGGACGAAAAAGGCAAGCAACTGGAAGGCCATGTCGAGCATCGCCGTGACATTCAGTTCTACATCCTCCGCAGCGCGTGCGCGAGCCATTCGGCGCCTCCTTTACCGTGCGGTGGCAGGGTGCCCTCGACAAGGTATTCGGCACGAGGCGGCGACATTATTCCGCGATCAATTTGCCTGTTGCCTGCCGCGGTACGGTTGCAATCACCGTCGATTTCGGCTCAAATGGACGATAGAACCTGATTCCTGGAGCCATCTTTCCCGTGTCCAGTCCAGCCGTGCAGCCCATCCTGGCCCTGCTCGCCTATCCCGTCGGCGGCAATCCCCGGCAATACGTCGTGGAGAAGGCCTTCGCCCAACGAAACCTCGATTGGCGATTCCTCAGCCTGGAAGTGGCGCCCGAAGGTCTGGCCGACGCCGTGCGCGGCATGCGGGCGATGGGCTTTCGCGGCGGCACCGTCGCCGAACCGCACTGCCGCGCCATCCTTCCCCTCCTGGACGGCTGCAGCGACATCGCCACTCTGTTGGGTAGCGCGAACATTATCACCGCGGAAGGAAACCGATTGCTGGGCGATAACACCGAGGGCCGCGGACTGGTTGAGGCCCTCCGCCGGGCAACCGACCCGTCGGGCAAGCGATGCCTGATCCTCGACGCCGGCGAACTGGCGCGCGCCGTGGCGGCGGAGTTGGCCGCGGCCGGCGCCGCCGAGATCCGTTTCGCCGATCGCTCGCCCGAGCAGGCCGCCGCCGCGTCCGGGCTGCTAGCCGGCAAGTTTCCGACAGCCGTTTCGTCGTTGGCATGGGAGCCTGGCCTGCACCTGCCCGAAGACATCGATGTGCTGATCCACGCCTTGGCGATAGAGCCCCACGATGCCCAGACCCATCTACCCATCGATGCCGGTAGCCTTCGCGCCGAACTGATCGTGGCCGACCTGGCCGTTGACCCCGACGAGGCCTGGCTCTTACGCGAGGCGGCGGCCCGCGGATGCAAGACGATCGACGGCCTGGGCGTCCTCGTCGAGCAAATGGCCGTCGATTTTCGCCGTTGGACGCTCGTCGATCCCGATCAAACGCTCATGCGCGAGGCCCTGGAAGAGTTCCTGGAATTGTAGGTCGGCAGCATGCCTTCCCTCCGCGGTCTTTTCATCACGGGTACCGATACGGGCGTGGGCAAGACCTACGTCGCCGCGCTGTTGGCTCGCTCGCTCACAGCGGCGGGTCGGCGAGTGGGCGTCTACAAGCCGGCGGCCAGCGATTGCCGATCGGACGCCGAAGGCCGCCTCGTTTCCGACGATGCCGTGGCCCTTTGGGAGGCCGCCGGACGGCCGGACGACCTGGAGCGCGTCTGCCCGCAGCGATTTGCCGCCCCATTGGCCCCGCATCTGGCCGCGAGGGCCGAGGGTCGCGAAATCGACGCCCGATTGCTCCGTACGGGCGTCGATTACTGGCGATCGCGATGCGAGGTCCTGCTGGTGGAAGGCGCCGGCGGGCTAATGTCGCCGCTGGGTAAAAACGAATACGTCGCCGACCTGGCCCATGACCTGGGCTTTCCCCTGATCGTTGTCTCGCGGAACGTGCTGGGCACGATCAACGCCACCTTGCAGACGCTGATCGCGGCCTCCGCGCATCGCGGGGGCCTGCGGGTAGCGGGCGTGGTGCTCAACCATCCCAAGCCGCCTTCTCCGGACGACATCAGCCTGGCCAGCAATCGCGAAGAGCTCGCCGCCCGCTGCAGCGCCCCGCTGCTGGCCGTGGTGGAATACGGGGCCCAAGGACTCGATTGCCAGGTTGAGTGCTGGCAGGACTTGCGACCATGATCGATCCGGAACAGCAGCGGCGATTTGCCGTCGAACTGGTGCGTCAGCTTCGTGCCGGCGGTTTCGAGGCCTATTGGGCAGGCGGATGTGTGCGTGACGAACTGCTGGGTCGCCCGCCCAAGGACTACGACATAGCAACCCGCGCCACACCAGCGGAAATCCGCGCCCTCTTTGGCCACCGGCGGACCCTGCCGTTGGGTGCGGCCTTTGGCGTGATCACTGTCATGGGCCCGCGGGAAGCAGGCATGATCGAAGTGGCCACGTTCCGCCAGGACGCGGCCTATAGCGACGGCCGGCACCCCGACCACGTTACGTTCAGCTCCGCCCGCGAAGACGCCGCGCGGCGCGATTTCACCATCAACGGCATGTTCTTCGATCCCATCGACGGACAGGTAATCGACTACATCGGCGGACAAGAGGACTTGCGCAAGGGTGTAATCCGGGCGATCGGTTCGCCACGACTGCGATTTGGCGAGGACAAACTACGGATGCTCCGCGCCGTCCGCTTTGCCGCGGCATTTGGCTTTATCATCGCTGCAGAAACGGCGGCCGCGATTCACGAGATGGCCCACGAGATCACCGTCGTCAGTCCCGAACGGATCGCCATGGAAATGCGCCGCGTGCTCACCGAAATGGGCCGCGTGCAAGGGGTCCGTCTGCTCGTCGATCTGGGGCTGGCCGCGGCCGTGCTGCCGGAGATCGTGCCTGGCGATGATGCCGCGCAAGACCGCGCGGAGCATGCCCTCGCCGCGCTGGGGCGGCTGCGAGAACCGGAGTTTCCCTTGGCCCTGGCAACCCTGCTGGCCCGCGCGGCCGAGGTTACGCAGGCTCAACAGTTGGGCCTCCGTTGGAGGCTTTCGAACCAGGAGACCGAGCAAGCGGCCTGGCTGGTCGAGCATCGCGACGCACTGGCGGGGGCCTGCACGCAGCGCTGGTCAAAACTCCAGCCCGTGCTAGCGCACACCTGGGCCCAGTCGCTGGTGGCGATGCACGAGGCGCTCTCGCCGGAGGAACTGCAAGACGTGGCCTACTGCCGCCAGTGGTTGGCTCAACCGCGTGAGGTCCTCGATCCGCCGCCGCTGATCAACGGCGAAGATCTTCGCCGGCTGGGGCTGAAGCCAGGGCCCGTATTCAAGCGTATCCTGCAAGCGGTTCGCGATGCCCAACTCGACGGAGAAATTCGGACGAAAGAGGAGGCGCTGAAGTTGGCGCGAGGCATGATTGCGTAGGCCGGAACGAGCTTCGGGGCGCCCGCGCAGTTCCGGCCGCTTTACGTAACGCTCAGCAGGCCTTGCGTATCGTCTCCAGCAGGTCGTCCAAATCGTCGGGCGTGGTGAGGGGATTGATGATCGTCACGCGGATGGCGCCCACGCCGTCGATCTGCGTCGAGACGATGTAGAACCGACCCGATTCGATGATCCGCCGCCGCAGGTCCATCTGGAAGCGGCCCAGTTCGTCGAGCGGGGCGTTGCGGAGCCGCTCGGGCACGTAGCGAAAGACGACGATGTTGCACTGCGGCTCGTGCAGGGGTGTGAAGTCCGGCGCGGCGAAAGCTTATCGTGGAAGAGCCGCCCCAGGTCGAACGTGACATCGACCAGGTCGGCAAATAACTGCGGCCCGAACAGCGACCACGCACCCCACAGGCCGAAAACGGCCGCCCGCTTTGTGCACTCCACGGTCCGCAGGCCGCTGTCGAAGTCGGCCAGGCCGGGCGCGGCGGGGTCGAACAGGTACGGCGCGTCCTGCTGGAAGGCATCGAAACGGCGGGCCGCGTCGCGGTAGAAGACGAAAGCGCAGAGCGCCGGCACGAAAAGCATCTTGTGAGCATCCCAGGTCACGCTGTCGGCGCGATCGAGCCCGGCAACCAACGTCCGATGCCGCTGGCTGAGGCAGGCCGCTCCGCCATGGGCCGCATCGACGTGCAACCAGACGTCGTGCCGCCGGCAGACGTCGGCCACGTCAGCCAGCAGATCAAAGGCCCCGATGGGCGTCGAACAGGAGCAGGCGCTGACGGCCACCACCGGCTGTCCGCGGCGGCGGCAATCGCTGAGCACGTCGTCGAGCTTTTGCGGGTCCATTCGCCGCCGCTGGTCCAAGCCTACTCGCACGACCTGACGCGTCCCCAGCCCGAGGATTCCCGCGGTTCGTGCCACTGAATAATGGGCGTCGGCATGGACGACCAAGACCGGCGGGAGGGGCGAAGTGGCCGTACCCACCCGCCAGCAATCGGCCAAGGCCACGTTCCGCGCGGTGAGCAGCGCGGTCAGGTTGGCGAGCGAGCCACCGTGTGTGACCAGCCCGGCGAATGATCCCGGGGCCCAGCCGATGCGGCGGCCCAGTTCCTCTACCATGGCCCACTCGGCGGCGGTTGCCCAGGGTCCCATGTCGTAAATGGCCATTGCCTGATTGGTGATCGAGCCCACGGCGTCCAAAAGCCCAGCGATCGGCAGTGATGCCGGCACCTGGTGGCCGATGTACCGCGGATGGTGGAGATTGTGGCCGCGATCGAGCATGATCCGCACCAGGCGGTCCAACCGCTCGACCAGGTCCTCGCGGCTTGCCGGGGAAGAATCTGCGGCATCCGTTAGCAGCGAGCCCGCCTGCAAAAGTTCAGTCGCCAGGGCAATATTTTCCGGTGGAGACCGCCAGGGCAGTACCGGTCCCTCCCCAGTTTGCACCATTTCCAGGTGGTCGGCCAGCAACTCGACCACGCGATGACCGGCCCGCCGCAGCAGTTCGGGATCAAATGCCGCCTGGATTCGCCGTCGGGCCGCGTCAAGGGGGGAAAAATCGGGTATCATGGTGTGGACCGGCACGTCAGCCTTTCCTGACCGGTCAGCCGGAAAGGCTGACGTACAATGAGTGCCTGATTTTTCTTGTTCTATACCAAAAAGACTCCCCTGTCGATACAATGGAGGAATGAAAGGGCGTCATCTCCCGCAGTGCCGGCCGGCGCAACAGGGAAAAAACGGAAAGAGTTCTCTCATGTCCCACCGTCGAATCTTCGTTCCAGGTTTTCGATCCAGCCACGTGGGTTTTACGCTGGTCGAATTGCTCGTGGTCATCGCCATTATCGGAATTCTCATCGGGCTGCTCTTGCCGGCAGTAAACGCCGCTCGGGAGTCTGGCCGCCGCACGCAATGCGTCAATAATCTTAAGAACATCGTGCAGGCCATGGTGAGCTACGAATCGGCCAACCGGTCTTTCCCGCCCGGCCGCATGGGCTGCGATGCCTACTCCAGCACTCCCTGCAACAACGTCCAAGGAACTCAAACGCAAGCCACAAGCGCCTTCCTGGCCATTCTGCCGCAGTTGGACAATAATCCGCTCTATGCGGACTTTGTTCCCTTTGCCAATGGGGCGGTCTACCCCGCCGTTGCCAGCGGGACGTCAGGATGGAGTACGAACGTCGCCACCGCCGGCAGTCCGACAATCGCCCAAGCTCTCTTAGTGCGGCCCGCCATTTACGTTTGCCCCAGCGATATTTCCCGTCCTAACAACAGTCTCGTCACGCCCCCCACGACTACCAGCAGCTATGTGCTCGTGCTCGGCTCGTCGGGGTCTAATGCCGCAGAGGCGCAGCAGAAGTACTACAACAACGGGCCGTTCATCTACCTGATGCCGCACCGTTCGGCCGACGTCCGCGATGGACTGAGCCAGACCATGTTTATCGGCGAGACGATCGACAGCAACACGCCCGAGTCGATGAACTCCTGGGCCCTGAGCGTCGCCTATCTTTCCGGACTGCGTTCCACTTTCAATCCCTTGAACACTCCGGCGGGCGGCGGCAACTTGGTCTCAATCACCAATAGCGGTTTGCCGGGCGTCGTCTCCACGGCCACGGGCGGTTTCGCCAGCCAGCATCCGGCCGGCGCCGATTTTGCCTTCGGCGACGGCCACGTCAGGTTCATCCCCACGACGATCGACGTGGTGACCTACCAGGCGTTGTCCACGATCGCCGGCGCGGAACCGATCAACGAAACCAAGTTGAACGTGGGAGACTAGGTGGGCCGCTCTACGAGCGTCAGCGCCGCTCCAATGCCCAGCACCAATGCCGAGACGGCAAGGCCCCTGGGTGTCTGGCCCAACGCGTACTCGAGACTCTTGAACAGCATGAACGCGCTGGCAAGGCAGAACAGCAGCGGTACGAGCGGGTAAAATGGCACGCGGTACGTTCGTGCGGGCGTTGATCGTCCCCGCAAGACGAACAAGCTGTGGCCAACCAGGTAGAGGAAGATCCAGAACGTCGGGGCTGCAAAGGCCACCGAAGTCTCGAAACCGCTACCCTCTTTTTGGTTCCAGCCAAAGCCGATCGTGAGGGCAACCGTCACCGCCGCCTGGATGATCAGCGGCCGTGCTGGAGTGTCGGTCCGGGAACTCCAGCGACCTATCCAACTATAGAGCTGATGCTCGGTGCCCATGGCATACAGAATCCGCGCCCCCGTGAAGATCATGCCGTTGATCCCGCCCAAGACCATGAGGCAAATCAGCAGGCTGATGCACTTTTCCGCTCGCGGACCGATGCCCAGGCTAAGCACGTCGGCGGCAACTGCCTTGCTCTGCTGCACGCCCGATAAGCCAAGGGCGTGGACGAAGGCCAAATTAATGGCGATGTAGACGGCGGCCACGGCCAACGTGCCCAAGAGCAAGGCCCTCAGGATGTTCTTTTGCGGGTTGCGGACCTCAGCACTGACGTACGCCATTTCGTTCCAGCCGCCGTAAGCAAAGATAATGAAGATCAAGGCGAAGCCCAAACTATCAAGCGACGGCGACGACGATGGAACGGCTGGCGCCGCCGCGGCAACGGAGAAGCAAGTGCCCACGGCCACCATTGCCAGCAGGCCAAGGTATTTGATCAACGTGAGCAGGTTCTGCGTCCACTTGCCCGCCTGCACGCCCAAAAGATTCACGCCACTGAGCACCATGACGGCGCCGACGGCATAGACCAAGAGGGGGCGGTAAGCGGCGCTGAGCGGATAGATCCGGTTGGCGTAATCGGCGAAGACGAAGGCCAGGGTGCCCACAGAGCTGGGGCGAACGATCCAGAATTGGGCCCAGGCAAAAAGAAAGCCAGTTCTCCGACCGAAGGCCTCGGTGAGGAAGACGTAATCCCCGCCTTCCTTGGGATAGGCCGTCGCCAGTTCCGCGTAGCAGAGGGAACCGACGAGACAAAATACCGCCCCAATTGCCCATACCTCCATGAGCCAATACACGCTGGGAACCTGTCGCGCGATAAGCGGAGTGCTGGAAAAAATGCTGGCTCCGATGATGATGCCGACAATAATCGAGGTAGAATCGAACAAACTCAGGTGCCGGTGGGGGCATGCCAATGGACTGGATTGTTGTTCGGGAGCGACGAGAGACATGCGGTACCTGTGAGGATAAGGGATTGGGAAATTGTAAATCGCCGCGGGCCGATTGCAAACCGCGACAGGCGCCGTTTGCCGTAAGGGCTTGAAATAATTCGGTTTTCCGCTATTTTGAAAGGTTGGCGGGCGGTCCTTTACCCCCACTCCCCCGAGTACGCTGCCGCCGAATGGACATTCTGTTCGACTACACGCAAGTTACGCCGACGACATGGGTTTACCTATCGTCGTTGATCATCATTGCCGTCTACTTCAAGTTTCGTCGCTTTTGGAGTGTGCGGAACCTGGATTTGGTCGGGCTGCTTTTCTTTTCGCCGGGGCTGCTGCTGTTTCTGCACGGCTGGCAGATCAATAACCAGGTTGTCGAGCAACGCGGTTACTGGTGGCTGTTCGTCGTCAGCGGTTTTTTCCTCTTTCGCCTCCTGGTCGATTCGGCCATGGTACGGCGGCCGCTGCTGGAACCCAACCTGACCGCCAGCGGCTTGACATTCGCCTGCGCGGCTATGTTCGTCTTCCTCATGTCGAACGTCATTACGCACCAGCCGCCGAAAACCGCCGTGGCCGCGCCGGCCGCCGCAGCCGCCAATCCCCCCAGCGCGGATGAAAACGCCGAAGTCCACACCATCCTTAGCCAACGGGGCCCCGGCTTCCCACTGTTTCACGTCTACTCCAGCGAAGCGGACGCGCCGGGCAAGGCGCTCACGGCCATTCTCGCCCACTTCGCCATCGTATTGGGAATGGTGCTGATTGGCTACCGGCACTTCGACAACATCCACACCGGCATCGCCGCCGCAACCCTGTACTTGTTGTTGCCCTACACGGCCGATTTCACCTCGCGGATCGATCATGTCGTGCCTGGCGCGCTGCTGGTCTGGGCCATTCAATCGTACCGACGGCCCGTAGTTGCGGGAATCCTTGTCGGGCTGACGGCCGGCCTGATCTGGTATCCGCTCTTTCTCCTGCCGGTTTGGTGCTCGTTCTACTGGCGGCGGGGATTGGTGCGATTCGTCCTGGCGGTGCTGGTCTTGCTGGGAATCATGGCGATAGCGCTGCTCTTCGCCCGCTTCCCTGGGGTCGTACACCGAGCAGTTCCGTCAGACCTTTGGCCTGCTGCATGTCCATAGCCACAATCTCCGTGGTTTTTGGGAGGGCACACTGGCCCCCTTCCGCTATCCGGTCGTCGCCGCCTTCGTGGTCATGTGTGTGACCATGATTTTCTGGCCGGCGCAGAAGAACCTCGGCAGTCTGCTTTCGTGTTCGGCAGCCGTCATGCTCGGCACACAGTTCTGGAAGGCCTATGAAGGCGGTACATTCATGGCCTGGTACCTGCCGCTTTTGATCCTGACCATTTTCCGCCCGAACCTGGAAGATCGCGTTGCCCTGAGTACGATCGGCGAAGGGTGGATGAAGTGGCGAAAGTAGGCAACTGCTCTTGCGGGGAATCGCCTTCTTGGTTACTTTTCCGCCATGCCAATTGCGGGAAGCCACCGTCGCCAGGGGGGTAGCGGGACTGGCCCTCGACGCGGGGCCGCGATTTGTCTCGCCTTAGCAGTGTTTCTTGCCGCCGGCTGTGCGGCGACTTCCTCGCCTTCTCCCTGGCACCTCACGAGCTTTTCGACGTCCGGCGCCCCGTCCGCCGATGACGATGCTCTCCGCCTGCCCGAGTTGAAGCTAGCCACTGACGGGCCCTTGGCCCGTCTCGTGGAGCCGAGCAACGAGGGGCCGTGGTCGCCCGACCAGGCAGTGTTGCCGTGGGCCGAGTTCCACGGCAACCAGGTCACCGTGCACAATATCCGTAACTGCTCTTATCGCACCGTGGACGACTACACCGTGCGGCTCTACGATAAGACGTTCGACCTCAGCAAGCTGAACTCGATCGACTTCATCATCGTGCCCTTCGACGACGATCCGGCCATCGCCCACGTGATGCTCAGCTTTGGCTTCGACAACCGGGACTACCTCGTCAGTTCAGCGGAGATTCGCAAGCGCGTTGGGCAATCGTACAGCGCCTTGAACGGCTTCTTCAACCAGTACACGCTGATGTACGTGCTGGCCAACGAGCGCGACGTGCTCTGGAAGTCGGCCATCGGCTACCAGCAGGAGGCTTATCTTTACCACACCAAGGCCACTCCCCAGCAGGCCCAGGAGATGTTCGCCGACGTCATGCGGCGGGTGAACAAGCTGTTGCACGCGCCGGAGTTCTACAACACCATCACCAACAACTGCACGACGAACGTCCGCAACCACGTCAACCACCTCTTGCCCAACGAGGTGCCCTACGACTATCGCGTGCTGCTGCCGGGCTATTCCGACGAACTAGCCTACGATCTGGGACTGATCGAGAAGAAGGGGTCGTTCGCGCAAACGAAGGCCGCGGCCAACGTGAACTACCGAGCCTACCGGTATCAGGACGATCCGGATTTCTCGCGGAAGATTCGCGGGTTGTAGTTCGCTCTCAAAAACCGCTTCGGGGAGCGTTCGCCTTGTTCTCAATCGCGATCTGCCGTATCGTCAATGCGGCCAGATCCCGCACGCAAGCCGCGCGGTCTTCCAGCATCGGGACGATGGCCGGCAGGGCCACGGGCCCCAACTTGGCCAGGGTCTGGGCGGCGTCGACGGCGACATACTGGTCCTCATCGCGCAGGCGTTGGGCCAGGGCCGGAATAGCGCCGATTGCATCGGGTCCCATCATGCGAAGGGCCAGGACGATTTCCTGGCGAACCGACGCGTCGCAGTCGGAAAGGTGTTGGGCCAGGGCCGGGACGGCGGCCTTGGCGTCCGCCCCGATCCGCCCTAGGGTTTGCGCGGCGAGCTTCCGGACGCGGGGGCGGTAGTCCCAAAGCAGTGGCACCACGTTGGCCGCCGCTTCCGAGCCCAGCGAGTCCAAACAGTGCGCGGCGTCGGCGGCCACGTAGCAATCTTCGTCTCCCAGTCGCCGCGTCAGGGCCGGAATCGCCGCCTTGGCCATCGGCCCCATCTCATGGAGGGCAAGCACGGCCTCTTGGCGGACCGACGCGTCTCGGTCATCCAGACGCTGGGCCAGAGCCACAGCGACCACATCGCCTAGCCGCGGAGGATCGGCCTGGACGGTCCGCGCCGTCAATGCCAGGGCCGGCAAGAGGCAAACGATCGAGGTCCCTGCATAGCGTTTCATCCGATTTTCTCCCTGCTTCTTTCGCGGCGCGATTGTCTGGACAATTATGGGCCATGGAATCGCCGAGCCCGCCCACTGGGTTGCGTCGGCGCCGGGTCCGCCGCCTGAAGGCAGGACGAATATGCTGGATAATCAGGTAAAATGGGCGACCGCCCTACTTAGCCCTAAACCCACGTCGGCTGGCCGGTCGAATCGATGACCCGCAGCCAGAGATCGCTATCGGGCACGAGCGACTTCTTTTGGGCAACGGCCGTGCAGATCGGCACGTGCAGGAACTCACCGTGTTCCACGCCAATCAACACATCGGTCTTTCCGGCCATGGCGGCATGCACAGCATGGCGGGCCATGGCGTCGCAGAGCAGGGCGTCATCGGAATTAGCGGCCACGCTGCGGATGATGTAGCTAGGATCGATGTACTTCATGTTGATGGGAATGCCGGCCTGTTTGAAATGCTGGCTGATCCGGTCGCGGAGGAAAACGCCCACGTCCTGCAGCTTGCGATTGCCGGAGGCGTCGCACTCGCCTCTTTCGCAGGCGAATAAGTGCTGGCCGGCCCCTTCGGCCACGACGACGACGGCGTGCCGCCGCCGCTCGACCCGTTTCTCGAGTGCGGCGAGAAAGCCGCCGGGCCCTTCCAGCGGGAAACTGACCTCGGGAATGAGCACGAAATTGGCTTCCTGGCTGGCCAGCGCGGCGCCGGCGGCTATGAATCCCGCGTCGCGGCCCATGAGCTTCACCAGGCCGATGCCGTTGGGGGCGCCGCGGGCCTCCGTATGGGCACAGTTGATCGCCTCGCGGGCCTTCTCTAGCGCAGTGCCGTGCCCGAACGACCGATAGACAAAGGGCAGGTCGTTGTCGATCGTCTTGGGAATGCCCACCACGGCGATGGCCGCCCCGCGGCGGCGGGCCTCCATGGCGACGGCGTGCGTACCGCGCTGGGTGCCGTCGCCGCCGATGCAGAACAGCAAGTTGACGCCCTCGCTCTGCAGGTAATCGACGATCACGATCGGATCCTCCGGCCCCCGCGACGACCGCAGCGTCGTGCCGCCTTGGTTGTGGATCCGTTCCACGTATTCCGGCGTGAGCAGCAGCGGCGGCGGCCCCTTGGCTGGATTGAGACCCTGGTATCCATAACGGACGCCGAGCACAGCCGGTACGCGGTAGCGATGGTGCAGTTGCAGGAAGGCGGAACGGATGACGTTGTTCAAGCCGGGACACAGCCCGCCGCAGGTGACGATGGCTGCCTTGCAACGGCTGGGCTCGAAGAAGATCTTTTCCCGCGGGCCCGCCTTCTCCATGGTCAGGTCCGTGCGGAGCGGCTGGCCGGGCATAGTTTCAATGTGATACAGCACGCGGGCGTTGTCGGGCACGAAATCGCCCAGGCCGTCACCATGGACAGTGGAAAGTCCCAAGGGCGAAGGGATCCTAGCCGGACCCAGTGTCGGCACGGTAAAGTCGTCGGGCGTGAGTTGGGGAGTCATGGTCGAGTTGGTCCTGGAGAGAAAACGGACACTTTAGCGATAAAATCGGGCGTGAAATTGAGTAACGATGGCACAAGGACGAATCCTTTGGAGCGCGGCGACCTGTCGCACTCCGAAGGACCTGTCCCGCCAGGATACCATCTTACCGCGGGAAGGCCAACAGCCGACTTGATTTCGCCGAACGGTCCAAGCACAATCAGATTCTTGCCCTTGGGATTGTCCACATTTTGCGCCGCGGCGGCTTCGCGCGGCGTGCAACGGAGAGAAACATGAACGACTACAGATGCCCGATTCTCGCGGCTGCCTTGCTCTGCCTGCTTTCTTCATCGACGGTTGTGGCGGCGCCGCAGGCCGCACGGCCATCGCTCGTTCCCTTGCCGGGCAAGCTCGAATGGTCAGGCGGGTTCGTTGAACTCAGCCAAGGTACGGAGATTTATTACGGGGGCGACGCCGCTAAAGCAGAGGCCGAAACGCTTGCCGCGGAACTGCGCCCGGCTACGGGACTGCCGTTGCCGATCGAGAGGCATCCGGGCGACGCCGGAGTGAGATCCGGCAGTGCCATCGCCCTGAACTTGGACGCCGCTTTGTCGACCACGCTGGGCAAGGAAGGCTATCGCCTGGAGGTCTCGCCGCAATGGGGAGAAGTTCGCATCATCGCCGCGGCGCCCGCCGGCCTGTTCTACGGCGGCCAGACGATCCGCCAGCTCCTGCCAACCGCCGTCTTTGCCGCGACCGCGCAGCCGGGTATCAAGTGGAAGGTCCCCGGTTGCCACATCGAGGACAAACCTCGCATGGGCTGGCGGGGCTACATGCTCGACTATTCCCGCCACTTCCTCGACAAGCAATACACCAGGCACTTGCTGGACGCCATGGCCATGCACAAGCTCAACGTGCTGCACATGCATCTGGCCGACGACGACGGCTGGCGCATCGAGATCAAAAAGTATCCCCGGCTCATCGAGATCGGCGCGTGGCGCGGCACCGCTTGCCGCCTGCCGAACACGCGGCCCGGCGAGTCGTTCGCGCGTTACGGCGGCTATTTTACCCAGGACGACATTCGCGAACTGGTGGACTACGCTGCCCGGCGGCATATCAACATCATGCCCGAGTTGGACATGCCGGGCCATTCGCTGGCCCTCTGCACGGCCTATCCGGCCACGCTGCCCAACAAGTTCCCCGGCTCGCAAAGCCCGCAGGGGACGGTGGGCAACGTGCTTTCGCCGGCCAAGGAGTCGAACTACGCGATGATCGACGACATCCTGGGTGAGTTGGCCACGATCTTCCCCTTCGACTACATCCACATCGGCGGCGACGAGGTGAACCACGACATCTGGAGCCAGGACCCCGAGATCAAGGAATTCATGGCCCGCGAAAAAATCGCCAGCCTCCACGACGCCCAGGTCTATTTCACCGCGCGGCTGGAGAAGATTCTCGCCCGGCGGCATAAGCGGATGATCGGATGGAACGAGATCCTCAACGACAAACTCCAACGGACGACGGGCATCATGTCGTGGACGGGCATCGGGCCCGGTTACCAGGCTGCGCGGTTGGGCTTTCCCGTGGTCATGGCCCCCGCGCAACACAACTACTTCGACATGGTCTATCCGGCCGCGGTCGACGAGCCGGCCGCCCTGGACTGGGCCGGCGCGGTCGACGCGCAGAAGTGCTATGCCTTCGATCCCCTGGGCGACAAGAGCCTTTCACCCCAGCAGGCGGCGCACATTTTCGGCGTGCACGGCTGCTTGTGGTCGGAGATGATTTTCCCCTTTAAGAGCAAAAGCGGCTGGCTGACGCTGAAGACGCCCGGCGAAACGGCCGACTACAAGACGTTTCCGCGTCTCTGCGCCCTGGCCGAGATGGGCTGGACGCCGCAGGCCAAGCGGGATTATGCGGACTTCAACGCGCGGCTCGGGCCACACCTTGGGCGATTGAAGACGGCGGGCATCGGTTTTCGCGTTCCGCCGCCAAGGGCGAACGTCAAGGCTGACCGGGTGCTCAGTCTCTTGCCGCCGTTTCCGCACGCCGACGTTCGTTTCACGCTCGACGGCAGCGACCCCTTGCACTCGCCTACCGCCATGCGTCTGGAGCAGTTTTCTTCCGGCATGAAAGTGCCGCTAATGGCGCGAACTTTCGTAGAGGGAATGCCCAGCCCGCTGTATATGACCCACTAATCGTCGCCACGCGACAGCACCTGATAGAGCGGCAGGTGCCGGTAGTAGACGCTCAGCATCAGCAGCCGTAGTGAGCTGCCGTATAGGCGGCCGCCCCGCCCTTCCCAGTTGTCGCTGGGGTCCCACGTCCCCGCCAGGGATCCGTTCTTGACTTGCGTCCCCACCAGTTCGTCGCGAAGCGCCGCGTTCCACTGCCGCCAGTAATCGCCCTGCATGTGATACATGACCTGCGTGCCGTAATACCAATAGTAGCTCGACTGCTGGCCTTTCCGCGGCAGGTGCCGCAGCAGATACGCGGCCCCGGCGCGGAGCCGCGGGCTGTTGCGGTCGGCGCCCAGATATTGCGTGCAGAGCAGGCCCTCGGCCGTCATCTCCGCCGATATTCCGTTCCCCGGCAGATAAGAGAAACAGCCCGCGTCTTGCCCTTTGCCTTCGACCTTGTCGAGCCACTTATGGACGAGATTTAGCGACTCCGGGGGCACGCTCAAGCCGGCCATCTGACCGCTCTTCAGGGCCATGACTTCCCAGCCCACGACCGAAGTGTCGGAGTCCTGCCGGGGATGATACCGCCAACCGCCCAACTCCTTGGTTTGGGCCTTGATGATAAAATCGATCGCGCGTTGGGCCGGAACGTGCAAGGCCGGGTCTTTGCTCATGCCAAAGGCCTCGCACAACGCGATCGCGGCGATGGCGTGGGCGTACATCTGCGCGTTGCCGTCGGTCTGGAAGCTCAGGTCGCCCTCGGTCGTCTGATGTTTGATCAACCAGGCGATTCCCTTGCCTACCGTGGCCTGGTGCTCGCCGCTGAGGTGCGTGTGGCCGTTGGCCAGGAAAGGCAGCAGTCCCAGCCCGGTGGCCGCCGAATCACTGTGCTGGTCGCCGCGGCCGGCATAGTATTCCCCATGCTCTTGATGGTAGATCTGCTCCAGGCTCCAATAGCCGTCCCTGTGCTGCGTCTTCTCGATCCAACCCAGCCCCAGGTGGACGGCGGCGATGGTCTGCGGGCTGCCGCCGAAGGCCTCGATCGCCTCTTTTTTCATCTCGCCCTCGCGGTGGCTGAACATCGCCCGCAGACCGATCTTCTCGCCGTCGAAAGATAGCGACGGCGATCGCCTCCAGTGGCGCGGCAGCGGGGCCGCGAGCGCAACGTCGTTTGAGTCGATATCCGCGAGATGGCCGGCGGCACGGTTCAGTTGATCGGCCGGCGACGGTCGCGAAGGCAGCGGCGAGACCTGGATCGGCCCCATCAAGATGGAGGCCTGCGCGGGCTCGGCATGAATCTCGCCGTGGTTCAAGGCAACCGGGATTCCCGCGAGTTGCCTCTCCGCTTGCTTATCTGGCGACTGCGGCGCGGCGGGCGTTCGGATTTCGATGGGTTCGTCGGCCATAACAACGGCAGCCCGGTGACGGGGAACCTGACGGGGAACCTGGCGGGGAACCTGGCGGGGAACCTGCCGCGGATCCATCATCGCCAGGCCGTCTTCCGACGGGGACGGCGACGGTCGCGAAGGCAGCGGCGAGACCTGGATCGGCCCCGACGGCAAGGCAGCGTCCTGCGCGGGCTCGGCATGGATCTCAACGCGGTCGGGGGCGACCGGGATTCCCGCGAGTTGCTTCTCCGCTTGCTTGTCTGGCGGTTGCGGCGCGGCGGGGGTTTCGATCTCGATGGGATCGGCTGCCATGGCAACCTCAGCCCGATGACGGGGGACTTGCTGCGGATCGATCATCGCCAGGCCGTCATCCGGCGGGGCGGCCAGCCGCGGCTTCAGCGACCGCGGCGGCAACGGTTCCAGGGGCAGCGCGGCGTCCGCCGACGGCTCGGGGTTGGGGGCGGGCGAAGCCGCGGGACTGGGCACGGGGTCCACTGTCTGCACCGGCTTCAGGTCGGAAACCTGTTCGAAGGGCTGAACCGAAGGCTTGAACATCCGCCGCACGCTCTCCAAAGACGTTCGCCCCGTGACGACCATGCGGCGAAATTGCCTTTGGATTTGCGGGACCACCCCCGGGTCGAGATAGACGTAGAAACTGCCGGCCACGAGGAAGGCATGCACCGCCACGGCGATGAGAAAAAACCCTGGCGCGGGCAAGCGGCGACGGGCAACTTGGCGGAAGTACCAGACCGCCGCGACCGACAGGGCGATCGCGATGACCGCGCATCCACCACGCCACAGAGATCCAAACGGTCCGAGCGGGGGCGTCCATGGTCGGCCTTAATGCCCTTCTTCTGTGACCGTACAGTAATGGCCCAGCTTCTCCGCCTCGCAGAGGCCCATAACGCGGGCCGGATAGCGAAACGGCACACGATCGTCGGCACGGATTTGCACCGTCTGCGTTCCTGGGTTCTTGATCGATACGTCGTGCAGAAAGCCGGCCAGGGCGGGCTCATCGAGCGTCTGACCGACGACCACATAGTCGCCCTTGTCGGTCACGTTGATGACCACCTCGCGGGGCGGCATCGACAGCGGCTGGGCCTGCGACACTTGGGCCAGGCGCACCGAAATCTCCTTCTCATCTTGACCCAGCCGGGTGGCCACGAGAAAGAAGATCAAGAGGACCAGGAAGACGTCGATGAGCGGGATCATATTGATCCCCTCGAATTCGGGCTCCGTGACGGGCACTCGCATGGCTGGCACTCGGGTTTGAGATTAAGGATGAAAGATGCGGAGTTCTGAAATCTGAGATATGATCTCAAAACTCCAGTCACTTAATCCTCGCAATAGGGTTAACGCGGCGGACCTCGCCCGATTCGGAACCCCTGTCCATGGCGGCGAAGGCGGGCACGGTTTCCTCCAAGATATCGATCATCTCGCGCGTGTACCGCTCGACGCGATTATTGAAAAAATTGGCGAAGTACAGCGAAGGCACGGCAATCACCAGGCCGAAGGCGGTTCGCAAGAGTGCCAGGTAAATCCCCTCGGCCAGGAGTTCGGCCTTGCCCGTCCCGGCCTGGCTCGTCACGCGGAAGGCCAAGATCATGCCCACGACGGTGCCCAACAGCCCGACCATGGGGGCGATGGCGGCGATAACGCCCAGTGAACGGTTGCGGCTCCGCTGGGCGACCGACTCGCGAAGCACAGCGTCCTCGATGGCTTTCTCGACTTCCGGCAGGGGTCGTCCGGCCCGCAGGACACCCGCCCGCAGTATGTTGGCGATGGCCGATTCCGATCCCTCGCAGAGGCTCATCAAGTTCTCGGCGCTGTCTTCACGACGGGCAATAAGGTCGCGGAGGCGGCGGACGAAGCGCGGCGGCATGAGCTTCCGCCGCCGCAGGTTCACCACCCGCTCCAAGGCGCAGCTCAAGGCCATGATCGACAGCGTCCCTTCCGCGGCGTAGAAGCACCATCCCAGCCAGTTGGTTTTCTGCAGCAGGACTCGGCCGATGGATATCGGCTCCGCGGTTGCTTCCAGGCCCTGGTGTTTCGCGGGTGCGGCGGCCGCTGCCGCGGAATCGGCCGCAGGCGGCTTCTCTGCCGCCGCAGCCTGGTCGGCCCAAAGCCGGGCGGACCCAAGCGCGACGACCGACATAAGCAAAGCGGCTCCCCAAATCCGAACCGTTCCAGCAGCGAATCGCATGATCTCCTCCTGATAGGCCCCTGGGGCTATTGTACTCCTGCGTCCAGGCCCAGCAGTCCAGGACGCCCAGGATCTCATCCGCGGGAAACCACAAATCCTCAAATCGGAGATGCGATCGATTACTAAGAAGCTATATGGCAACCCGACGCCCAAGCGAGATCTCCTCGCTTACGCGTCGGGTTTCAATTGATAGACTTCCTTACCGGGATAGCTCCGGGCTTCATTGCCCCGCCGCCGCCGGTGCGGGGGCCTTCGGCCGGGCCTGGCCAGGGGTGGTCGGACTGGGCAACGGCGCTCCGAAATGCTCAATCGAACTGGACTTCTGATAATCCATCTGCTGCTTGAAGTCAGCCAGCGTCAACTGCCGCACCTGGTAGCGGGCGGCGTCGCCAAGGATTTCCGCGTGGTTCTTCTTGAATTCCGGCGAACTCTTGTCCGGGGCGTCGCCCACCACAATAAAGCGGGTGTTGCCCGTGATCTGGCCCTGCTTCTTGCCTTGCTCGTCCACCCAGGCATCGACCACGCCGCCCTTCTCCCTGATCATTCCCAGAACGACATTGAGTTGGTTGCGGCCGTCGCCGTCAAGATTCATGACGCCCGTCGCGGCGAAGTGGTTCTGCTGACCGGGCGACCACAGCGGCGTGAAGATCTTGTCGCGGGCCATAATCGGATCGGCAAGCTTGTCGTCGGTGATACGAGCACGGGATGAATGATCGCCCTCGATGGCGACGACCTCGATTGTGCCCTTCTTCACCGCGCTGGCCCCGACGCTCGAGTCGGCCGAGTAGACTGTGAACTGCGTCCCGCGCTGCAGAGAGTCGGCCTTGCCGCGATTGATCCAGACCAGCTTTTGCGACAGATCCACCCAGGTGATCTCGCCCGAGGGCACGTCCATCTCCTGCCGTTCGAGTTGCCGCAGCTTCTTTTGCACCTCGTTGGCCCGGTTTCGCTCTTGATCGGCCGCTTTTCTGCTCGCGTCAGCCGCGGTCTTCTCCTGGTTCATCTCCGTTTCGGCCTTGGTCTGGATATCTTTAATCCGCTTGGTCACATCGTCGACCGTATCCTTCGAATCCTTCAGCCCACCTGAGTAGGCGTCGGCGGTCTTCAAGACCTCCGACTTCAAGTCGTCGAAATTCTTGGTGTAGGCGACCAGTTTGTCGTCGATGCGGGCCTCAAGGCTCTCGTAGTTCTTTTTCAGATCATTAAACATGTCCCGGGACTTGGCCAGTTCGAAATTACGGTCCTGGATGGTCTTGTACATGCTGGCCAGGAGGCGGCTGTAGTAGAGCGTGTCGGGGCCGAACACGGCTTTGTCGCCCTCGGCCTTGGCATTGCCGTAAGTGGCCATGTCTTCCGAGAACTGCTTGTGGATTTCTTCAGTGCTAAGAGTGGGCAAACCAATCCAGGTCTTGAGGTCGTCGCGCTCCTTCTGCATCTCGTCCTTGGCACGGTCGGCGTCTTGCTTGGCCGCGTTAGCCGCGGCCGTGGCCTTGCCCATCTCGTCGGCCTTCTTCACATACAGGTACGTGGTCACGCCCAGCACTACGCTAAGCATGACAAAAATGATCAACAATACCTGCAGACCTTGACTCTCGCGGGCCATGATTGCCTCCTACCTTTCCGGGGGAATGATACAAGTCTATTTTAATCCTGCGGCAATAGTGTGTCAACGAAAAGTTTTCTCTCGACGCCCCTGGCCCTTCCTGTTAAAATTGCCTGGTTTACGGATCGGGTCGCACGAAACGGAGCAGTCATGATTTCGCAGCAGAGGCGGGTTGTAGTGACGGGCATCGGCCTGGTCAGCCCCTTGGGCAGCACCAAGGAGGCTCTGGCGGATGCCTTATGCCAGGCCCGCAGCGGCGTTGGCCCCTTCACCTCGCTGACACCTGACGCGGTGCCCGTGCGGTTCGCTGCCGAGGCCGCGCAGTTCACAGGCGACATCGAGGACTTCGGCCCCCTGGAAAAAGAGCAGAAGAAGCAGATCCGCAAGGCCCTGCGGGTGATGTGCCGCGAATGCCAAATGGGAGTCGCCGTGGCCCAACTGGCCCTCGCAGATGCCTCGATCCAGTCAGGCACGATCGATCCAGAGCGGATCGGCATCAGCTATGGCACCGACTACATGCTCAGCCTGCCCGAGGAGTTCGCCGAGGGGGTGCGGGGCTGCCTCAACGGCGAGGGCCAGTTCGAGTTTCCCCGCTGGGGGCTCGAGGGGCTGCCCAAGGTTACGCCCCTGTGGCTGTTGAAATACCTGCCCAACATGCCCGCCAGCCACGTGGCGATCTTTAACGATCTCCGCGGCCCGAGCAACTCGCTCACCTTGCGCGAGGCCGGCTCGAACGTGGCCGTGGGCGAGGCCTACCAGATCATCCGTCGCGGCACCGCCGATGCCATGGTCTGCGGGGCGACCGGCACCCGTTTGCATGCCATGAAGATTGTCCACGCCGTTTCCCAGGAGGAGGTGGCCCGCGGCAACGGGGAGCCGGCCAAGGTCAGCCGTCCCTTTGACCGCGGCCGCTGCGGCATGGTGCTGGGCGAGGGGGCAGCGGCCCTGGTCATTGAAGAGTTGGAACACGCCCGGGCTCGGGGGGCGACAATCTACGGCGAAATCCTGGCCGCCGCCTCGCTGGCCGCCGCCGCCAGCCATCTCATCGCCCGGCGAAAAGTGGCCATGGCCAACGTTTTGCGGGCCTTGCTCCGCGACTCGGCCTCTCGCCCCGAAGAGATTGACCATCTCCACGCGCACGGGCTGAGTACGCGGAGTTGCGATGCGGAAGAAGCCCAGGCGATCGCGGAGGTTTTTGGCGATCGGGCGGCCGTCTTGCCGGTTGTGGCGGCCAAGAGTTACTTCGGCAACCTGGGAGCGGCCAGCGGCATGGTCGAGTTGATTGCCAGCCTGCTGGCGACCCGTTCCGGACGGCTATTCCCCACGCTCAACTACGAGACGCCCGACGCCGAATGCCCGATCCACGTCGTCCACGACCAAGACACGCCGGCGGGCACGCGCTTCATCAAATTGAATGTCACGCCCCAGGGTCAGGCCAGCGGGCTGGTGGTGGAGGGGATGCGGTAGCCGCCTCCACCATGCGCATCAAAATACTGACCACGGGCGGGACGATCGACAAGGTCTACTTCGACGCCAAGAGCGAGTATGAAGTGGGGCCGCCACAGGTCGTGGAAATCCTCAAGGAGGCCCACGTCACGCTGGACTGCCAGGTTGAATCGCTCTTGTCGAAAGACAGCCTGGAGATGACCGAGGAGGACCGGCAGTTGATCCGCCGGCGGGTCGAGGCCGATCCTTGCGCGCGGATCGTGATCACCCACGGCACCGACACCATGGTGCAGACGGCCCTCACTCTGCTCGGCGTTTCCGGCAAGACGATCGTGCTCACCGGTTCCATGCAGCCGGCGCGGTTCAAGGTGACCGACGCGAGCTTCAACATCGGCACGGCCATTGGGGCCGTGCAGGGATTGCCGCCGGGCGTCTACCTGGCGATGAACGGCCGCATTTTCGATCCGGCTCAGACCCGCAAGAACGTAGCGGGGAATTGCTTCGAAGAGGCGTAAAGCTGCTCCCACGCCTCGTTTTGGTGAAGCCAAATACGATCGGCATTCCGGCGGATGAATGCGCCTAGCTACTGCGGTGTCTTACGCAGACGGTGATTTACACCCTGCGTGCCGTCGGCCTGGCGAACCCGGCAAAGCACACGCCAGCTTCCTGGATGCCTTGAGCCAAGCCCGCGACGCGAGGGTGTCGTGGCTCGGTGGCTGGCACTCGGGCGTAAGAAACGAGAGGTTTCTGACATGCGCGATTGCGAAACTTCGCCCAGCCTGACCCCCCTTGCGCGACGATTAACGCCCGGTTAGACTAACTTAATCCCTGCGGACGAGAATTCAGTTTACTTTTACAACCTTGCGTTAAGGAGCAAACGAGGAATGGCCGGACTGGAAAAAAAATGGGAAGAGCTCTGGAAGAACTTTGAGGCGACCCGCAAAAGCGAGTGGCTGAAGGCCAAGGAAGTTGGTAAATTCAACGCCATGATCAAAGAAGTCCCGGCCATGAAGGCCACCCTGAAGTCGCTTGATGCAGGCGAGGTCGATCTCCTAAACGCCTGCGGAAATATCCACGGCAAGAAGACTGAGGATGCGCCTTTATTTCTCAAGTCCTGGGTCACCAAGATGCAGATCTTAAAGAAGGGCGACCTCAAGAAACTGGCCAAGGCCTCGCTCGACGAGATGGACAAGGCGACCAAGCCCAACACGTACCGCGCGCTGAAGGTGCTGATGACAGGGATCGACGATATTACCTCGCTGGCCGAATACACCGAAAAGACCCTTGTCGATGCGGCGGCCAGTGCTGGGAAGCAAGTAAGTAGTGAGGAACGGGTGGCGAAGGTGCGGGCGCTGGCGCTTGCGCAGGTCAAGAAGGCGGTGATGAAGGCGTTGGCAGAGATCCAGAAGGTCAAAGCCAAACCGACGCCCAAAGGCTGGACCGCACTGATCAACGCGGGAGGAACTCGCGATCTTTGCATGGCGCTTACGACGCTGGTCGGGGCGCAGGCGAAAGGCGGTTTCGAGACTATTCCACCGGCTCAGCGCCACAAGGACGCGGCCCAGCCGTTCAACACAGCCCAGCCGATGACGGTTCTCAAGGACACGGACGGCCCGCCGGTCGTAACCCAGCGGCTGAAAACCTGGAGCCAGATCGTAAAGGACGTGGCCGCCGACTATCAGGCGCACTGGTAAGGGATGCGCGGTCCACAGGGGGCGGCCAGAGAAGAGCCGCCCAAAAGCTCAAAGTCGGCCGACTGAAAAGAGCCAAACGGTCTCACCCCCCATCCAGGTGCGGGACCTAGAAAATCCGGCCAGCTACAATCACAATGAGAACGGCGTGATGACGTTGCGGCATTATCCCGGCCGAACGGTCGCGGGCAAGTTCGTTAGCGGGACGGCCGGAATCGCGCCCACGCCGGAAGTCTCGCGAAGCCAGGCGACCGACTTCGATGCGCTGCTTCGCTATCGCTGCAAGAAAAACTCTTGGTTTCCGCCCGAGGAGTTCGAGAAATGCGGCGTTTGGACGAGAAAGTTCAGCGTTCTCGCTGCGCGGCACATGTCGATTCTGAACCGAGGATGCGGTCTGAACACGTTCTATTTGGATCCCCGCCAAAGTACCAATCCCAAGCGAGATTGGCCGTTCCTGGGTTCCGCCATCGACTGGGCCAGACACAACGGGGAAACGCTTCAGTGTATCCACTTTATCCTCGGCGCAGACTCCACCCCTACAACCCGTCGCCGGTCTGCCCATCCGTAGAGAGGCGACGCCAACCGTGGAGAGGCACGAACCGACAATGACCAACGAAATCGCAATCCAAAGGAACGACAACGTGGCCCACCGCTTTGCGGCCCACCTCCTGTGCGCATTGGTGCTGCTCTTTGGTCCCGCCGGCCTCACCTTCGCAGCCAACCACAGGGAAATCGCGGAAGAGGCGTTTGCGGCCTATGTGAAGAAGACCGCCGCGGACACGAAATCGGAGAGCGCGGCGACTTGCACCGTGGAGTTTGCGCCGCAGAAGGCACGCCAGGTGCGGTTGGTCATTCGCCGCACAAATGGCGGAGAGGCATGCCTGGATGAACTCGAAATCTACGGTCCCAACTCGACCACCAATCTCGCATCGGCCAAACGCGGCGCGGTGGCCAGCGCGTCATCGCTGCTACCCGGCTATGCCATTCACGCCGTGGCTCACCTGAATGACGGGCTCTACGGGAACGATCACAGCTGGATTGCCGCCGGCACAGGCGAGCAATGGGCGCAGATCGACCTGCCCGAGGCGGCACAGGTGTCGCGCGTGGTCATCTCGCGCGACCGGAACGGCCAATTTCAGGACAGGGAAGTGATGGAAGCTGAGGTGCGACTCTCGGTGGACGGCCGGACCTGGCAGACTGCCGGTACCCTCAAGCGAACCGCCAGCCAGTTGCGGCGCGGCACGCCTGGTCTGTCATTCCCTGTGGCCGAGCTGCCCGAGCCCACCTGGGCCGGCGCAGTGGCGTACGCTTTCCTGCGGGAAAGGGATACTTGGAGCCGGATGGACACCAAGGACTACCTTTCGCCTTTCACGCATGACCGGCCGGCCGAGCCTGCCGGCCCTGCCTATTGGGGACGCCTGGTGCGTCTGGCGTCGCTGGAGCGTGTGCTTGTCCAGTTCGCGGAGATGATTAATCGCCTGGCCAATCTTGGACTCGACGTCAGCCGCGAGCGCGCGGAACTCGTCGAACTGCGCGGGCAGGCGAAGGATCCGGCGGCAGCGGCTTCCGACGCGATCTACCTGGCAGCCCGCCAAGCGAAGCGTCAGCTTTTCTTCCGTGACCCGCGGCTGGCCCCGCTGGCGCGAGTTCTTTTCGCCAAGCGACACCCGCTTCACCCCTCGCACAACTACAGCGAGCACATGGATTCCATGTTCGTATCCGGCGGAGCGGTCTGCGTGCTGCGGGTCCCGCGCGATGCGGACGGGCGACTCGACCCGGCACGGGCGGAGGTAGAGACGCTTTTCGACGGCAGTGAGGGCATCGTGCGCAACCCGGTGGCGGATTACCAAGCCAGGAAGATCTATTTCGCCTACCGTCCCGACAAGCCCGAGGTCGAAGGCTGGAAGCCGTATTGGCACCTCTACTCCATGCGCATTGACGGGAAAGACCTGCGGCAACTGACCGAGGGACCCTACCATGACTTCGACCCGGTCGTGTTGCCTGACGGTGCGCTGGCGTTCATGACCACGCGTTGCGTGGCACGGTTCCTTTGCTGGGAGCCGCAGGCCTACGTGCTGTTCCGCATGCAGCCCGACGGAACCGATATGCGACGCCTGTCACATGCCAACCTCAGCGAATGGGATCCGTCGGTCATGCGCGACGGGCGGATTCTCTGGACCCGGTCCGAGTACCTGGACAAGGGGGCCGACTTCGGCCACACGCTCTGGGCCATTCGCCCCGACGGAGAACACCCCCAGTTGGTGTTCGGGAATGACACGCCTTACTGCTACGGCCACGGGCGCGAAGTGCCCGACAGCCGGGAGATCGTCTGCACGATCATCTCGCACGGCGACCACCAAGGCCCGATCGCCTTGATCGACCGCGGCAAGGGGCCGTTCGATACGGCCGCCATCACCAACATCACCCCCGACACCCAGCCGCAATACCAGATGGACCGGTCCCACAGCGAGACCTTCCGTGACCCTGAACCGATCTCGCGAGATCATTTTCTGGTTTGCCACAATCCCGGCCGGCAGGCGCACTGGGGGTTGTACGTGATTGATCGCTACGGAAACCGGGAACTGCTCTATCTCGATCCGGCCATCAGCAGCAAGCACCCATCGTTGCTGCACGGCCGCCCCTGCCCGCCACTCTTACCGGAGACACTCGACCCCGTCCTGGCGCAACAAGGTCTCGGCCAGTTTCTGGTCCAGGACGTCTACGCAGGTCTCGGTTCAAGCGTCCCGCGCGGACGGGCCAAGTACATCCAGGTTTCCCAGGAAATGCCGGCCCGCCTGCAACAACTGGCCGACGGCGAGTTCCGCAGCACCCATCCGAGCTTTCCGGATTTCTATGCCACCCCAATTCACCTGGTGCATGGGCCCGCCGAGAGCTATGTCACCCGAACGCCCAATGCGCTAGAGCCGCATGCTTTTCGGCAAGGCAGCGCGACGGCGACGGCGGACGGAGCCATCAGGGTCACGGAACGCAACGGGTGGCCCAGCTACGTGGCCAAGGCGGTGCTTGGCACCGTCCCCATCGCCGAAGATGGTTCGGCGAACTTTACCGCCCCCGCCGGCAAGGTGCTCTATTTCCACTTGCTCGACGAGGACTTTAACGAGTTGCAACGCATGCGCAGCGTGGTCCAACTCCAACCGGGCGAGCAGCGCGGTTGCATCGGCTGCCACGAGACTCGCTCCAGCACGCCGCGGAGACAAGTCGGCCTGGCGCTCACGCGGCCTGTGCAGTCGCTCACGCCGCCCCCGTGGGGTGCAGAGGCTTTCGACTACGAGCGCATCATTCAACCCGTACTCGACGCGAACTGCGTTCAGTGCCACGACACGAAGTCCGACAAGCCGAAGCTCGATTTGCGGGGCAACCGCGACGTCTATTTCGTGCCCGCTTCGTACCGCTCACTGATCGCCGGGGGATGGGTGCATCACTTCGACTGGCACTATGGCTCGCGACATTTCAAGGCGGAGCCGCTTTCGTTCGGTACGTTGCAGAGCCGCCTGTTCACGGCGCTTATGCAGAAACAGCACGAGAAAGTACACCTTCAACCCGCTGAGATGCGCGCCCTCAAAGCCTGGATCGATTTGAGCTGTCCCCTCTGGCCCGACTATATCTACCGCCCCGACCGTCCCAGCCTTGAGAAGCGAATCACAACGACTCGGCGCTAGCAGAATCGGGTTCCTGGCGGACGAGTATCGGCGTTGGTGCGTATAGGCAGGCCTTTTCTCGGACTTCCCGAGAAACCGACCATTTCGCGGAACGACGTCAGTCGGTTAACCTGTGGCGGCCCGCTCCGCGAAGGGATGCGGCCGGCGTCAAAAAGCCAGGAATCCCTGCGTTTTTATCGGTCGGCACCGATTTGAATCGCAGGGTTTTCCGACGGCCATCGCCAGGCCCGGCAAAAGACAGGACCTAACCCCAAGACGGTCACTGCTCTTCCAATACTTGATTATGACGGCTCCGGTTGCCTATAATTCGCGGGTACATTGCTAGCGGTCCCCCAAGCCGTTAGCGGGTCGCGAATAATCCGAAGTTGGTTCGAAGTGTTCTCCGCATGAGTTTGACTATGAATTGAATTGGTCTTTTCCCGCAAGCTGTCCTGCGCATGGATGGGGCGATTCCTTTTGTTTCGCGATAGGCAGGATGGAAACGCAAGACCGTGGTTACGTTTCACTCAATAGGCGTGTCAGAGGGTCGATGAGATGGCCGAGATCGATGCCGTGTTGGCACGCTATCGCGGATATTTGCGGATGCTGGCAGGTCTCCAACTCGATCCGAGATTGCGAAGCAAACTTGATCCATCCGACATCGTGCAGCAATCGATGATCCAGGCATATGACGCGTGGAACCAATTGCGGGGAGTCAGTGAAGGGGAGCGACTTGCCTGGCTCAAAACGATCGTGGCGCGGAACGTGTTGCATGCGCTGCGGGATTTTCGTCGAGCCAAGCGGGATATTTGCCGGGAAATGTCCTTGGAAGCAGTCGTGGACGCTTCTTCAGCTCGGCTGGAGGGTTGGCTGAGCGGCGGGCATTCGACGCCCAGTCGCTGCGCAGAGCGTGCCGAACAACTCCTGCAGATTGCCAGTGCCGTTGAGAACCTGCCCCCAGGCCAGCGTGACGCTGTAATGCTCTTTTATTGGCAGGGTTGCTCACTCGCCGAAATCAGTGAAAACTTAGGCCGTAGCTTGTCGGCGGTCGTCGGCTTGCTGCACCGAGGTGTTACGCGGCTCAGGGAACAGTTTTCGGGATTGGAGTGACCGATGCATGATGATCAGAGAGTGGACGATCCCCAAGAAGAAGTCCTCAATGGTGTGTTGGCTGCTTACCTGGAGGCCATTGCACGCGGAGAAGCCGTGGACCGCCGTGCCCTCGTGGCAAATCATCCGATGCTGGCCGCGGAACTGAACGGTTTTTTTGCGGCTCACGACCACGCGGCCCGCTTGGCAGAGAATTGGCGCACTTCGGATAGCGGCGATTTGGAAATCATGGCTGCGGCCAACGAGAAAGTCGCAAAGAAAGCGGACAATTTCACGGCAACCGGAGAATTTTTAGCCCGCAGTCCGGACGCAACACAACGCGCTGATCGAGCGGACCATGAGCTGCGGTTGCGGAAGTTCGGCGACTACGAGATTCTGGAGGAAATAGCACGCGGCGGGATGGGCATCGTCTACAAGGCCCGCCAAATCAGTCTCAACCGGATCGTAGCCGTCAAGATGATCCTTTCCGGCAACTTAGCCGATGAGAGCGATATTCGGCGGTTTCGGATCGAGGCCGAGGCAGCCGCCCACCTGCAACACCCCAACATCATTGGAATCTACGAGGTCGGTCAGCATGACGGACACCACTTCTTTTCCATGGAGTTCGTCGCGGGCGAGAACCTGTCGCAGATCATTCGCAAGGGGTCTGTGCCTCCCAAACAGGCCGCGCGCTACGTGCGGCAGATTGCCGATGCGATCGGCCATGCGCACCGGAAAGGCGTGACCCATCGCGACATCAAGCCGTCCAACGTGCTCATCGACGACAAGGATCAAGCCCGAGTTACCGACTTCGGCCTGGCGAAAAGGGTTAAGTGCGAGCAGCAACTGACGGCGTCCAACCAAATCGTCGGCACGGTCCCCTACATGGCGCCCGAACAGGTCATGGGATCGCGCGATCGCGTCGGCCCCGCAAGCGATATTTACTCCACCGGGGTTTTGTTTTATGAACTCTTGACGCGACAGCCGCCGTTTCGTGGTCGAACCGACCTGGATACCCTTCAACAGATACGAGAGCACGACCCCAAACCGCCGCGGAAAATCAACCCCCAGACGCCGCGGGAACTGGAAATGATCTGCCTCAAGTGCTTGGAAAAGGATCCAGAAAAGCGCTATGGAAGTGCCCAGGAATTGGCCGACGACCTGGAGCGGTTCTTGGATGGGGACTCCATCAGCCTCAGCGGGCCAAGCCTTTTGGATCGGCTACTATGCACCCTGGGACGCGGTCACCACGACGTGGAATTCCGCACGTGGGCGAACATGCTTTTCCACTTCGCGTGGATCGTGTTCGTCGCGAACTTGCTCGGTTTCCTGGTGGTGGGCAGGCTTCAGGTCTCGCCGCCGTTGATCTGGCTGGCCATTTTCCGTGCGCTGGAATTTGCGGGAATGGCGCTGGTATTCTGGCTCTATCGCGCTGACTGGTATCCTCCGCAGGGCAGGCCGGCTCGTCAACTCTGGGCTCTGGCTCGGTTATGTGGCTGGCTCGCTTACTTTGTTCCTGGTTGATTACGGCATGGCCCCGCCGGATCGGGCGTTCGAGTATTGGATGGAGTACCCGCGATTGGCTATCCTAAGCAGCCTCGGTTTCATCATGATGGGGAGCAGCTACTGGGGGTATTGTTACGGCATCGGCGCCGGGTTCCTGCTCTTGGCCCTGGTTTTGCCCGTGGTTCCTTCCTTGCGCCACTCCTGTTCGGACTTGGATGGGGAGCGAGCTTGATCGCCTTGGCCCGCCACCTCGGCAAATTGTCCGAAGAGGCCTAGAAAGGCCTCTCAGCCACTGAATTTCCCAAATCGCGAAGATATTCGCGCAAACTTGCGCAGGAATGGGCTCTTGGTAAATAGGGCCCTTTAGGCCTGCGCGTAAACCTGCTCTGTGGCAACGAACGAGATTGTGGGGGCGGAACCGACATCATGACATTGAATGATCCAGTAAGCGAACTTGCCCGTTTCCGACGGGAGATTCCCACGAAGTTGCACTTCGGCCGCGGAACTTTTGCCAGCGCCGCCGAGATCTGCCGGGGACTGGGACGTCGTGCGCTGCTGGTGACCGGCCGGAGTGCCATGCAACGGCTGGGATACGTTCAGCAACTCGCCGCCGACCTGCAAGGCGTGGGCATCGAGTGGGAGCGGTTTGCCGATGTCCGGCCGAGCCCTACAACCGACGATGTCGATCGTGGCGCGAAACTGTGCCGCAACTTCCGCGCCGATTTCGTCATCGGGCTCGGCGGGGGTAGCGCGATCGACTGCGCCAAGGCGATTGCTGTGGTCGCCCCTGGCGGCAGGCCTGCCGCCGACTACCTTTACCGGCGGGCATTCCCGCGGGAAGATACGCTTCCCGTCGTGGCGATTCCCACAACCTCCGGCACGGGCAGCGAACTCAACCGCTCGGCGATCCTCACCGATCGACAAATACCGTTCAAGGATGGCATTCGTAGCGACCACCTTTTTCCCCGTCTGGCAATCGTCGACGCAACGCTGACCGCCAGCCTCGACCGCCTTCAGACGGCCCAAACCGGCTTCGACTGTTTCTCGCACGCCGTCGAGTCGTATGTTTCACCCAAAGCGCGATCGGACACGGATCGGCTGGCGCTCGAGGCAATCCGCCTGGTTTGTCGCTGTCTTTCCGCGGCGCTGACCGAACCGGGCAACCTGGCCGTCCGCGAGCAACTCGCCCTGGCCAGCACGATGATGGGGATCAACCTGGCGTGCGTGGGAACGTGTTTTCCCCATCGTGCGGACAAGGCCCTTTGTGCCTTGCACCCCGAGATTTCTCACGGCCAAAGTGTGGCATGCTTCTACTGCCCGTGGATGACGTTCAGTTATCGGGGAAACGTGTCGCGGTTTGCCGATATTGCCCGCATTATGGCTCCTGATACGGCTTCCACGTCGACGGAGTCTTGTGCCTCGGGTCTTTCGGCGCTGGTGAGCGAGTTTCTCGACCACCTGGGGTTGAGCCAGTCCTTGGCCGATTTCGGCGTGACGGAAGAAGAAGTCCCCGACCTTGTCCGACGCGTCGCGGGTGATCTGTCGGCGAATCCCGTTCCGATTGCCACAGACGCCCTTCCGCAGCTCTTTTCCCAAACCCTTCAATACAGCAAGGCAATGCAATGAACGACCAATCTTCCATTCCCGACGGTCTGAAGCGGCGGCTGAGCACGCCGGGCAGCCTGTTGCGAGTGATGGGCGCTCACAACGCGCTCGGGGCAAGACTGATCGAGCGAGGGAGATTCGACGGAGTGTGGGCCAGCAGCTTGGAGATTTCCACGGCCTGTGGACACGTGGACGACGATACGCACATCCTCTCCGATGTCTTGCCGATTTCGCAGCAGATGGCGTCTTGTTGCCGGTTGCCGATTGTGGCCGACTGCGGCACCGGCGGGGAGCTATCCGGGGAGATCGGCAGCCTGGTTCGGTTACTCGAACAAGCCGAGGTCGCGGCCATCTGCTTGGAGGATGCCCGCTGGCCCAAATCCAACAGCCTCCTCCCCGGCGAGCACGACCTGATGCCGACGCGGGAGTTCGCCCGCAAGATCAAGGCCGCGAAACGAGCCTGCGGCTCGGTTGAGTTCGTCGTGATCGCCCGCCTCGAAGCCCTGGTCGCCGGAGCGGGCGTGGCCGAAGCGCTGTGGCGAGGGCGGGAGTACGTTGCCGCCGGGGCCGACGCAATTCTCATTCATTCCAAAAGCGTCACACCCGACGAAGTGCTAGCGTTCGTCGATGCCTGGGATGACCCCGCACCGCTGATCCTGATCCCGACGACCTACCACAGCGTCACCGTGAAGGAGTTGCTTGCGACCGGCAAAGTGCGGATGGTCATCTATGCGAACCAGGGGATGCGAGCGGCCATTCGGGCCACAAAGTCGCTGTTGGCCAGCATCCTTGACGACGGCACGACGCACCACGTCGAAGGACGCCTCGCCACGCTGGCCGAAGTCTTCGAGATCCAGGCCGACTTTCAGAAACGACCCAACGGCAAGCGATGGCGGAACGCGCCCTTGCGGCTGGAAACAACTTGAAACGTGGAACACGCTCACATGGCCATTCGCGTCTCTGTCGTTGGCTACGATCTGGTCGGCAAACGAATCGTCGATGCCGTCCGCTGCCAGGAGGACATGGAGTTGGTCGGGGTCTTGAACGACGACCCGCAACACCGCTGTCTGATCGCGTCCCAGGGGCTTCCTCTCATCGGACCTTCGGAGGAGCCGTTGTTCGAGAATGCACACGTTGTGGTCGTCTGCCGCTCGGACTATCCCGTCCGCGGCGTACCCGTCGTCTACGCCTCGCACCTTTCATCGGAGGAGGGCGTGCTCTTTTCCCCGTTGACGCGTCCCGAGCACGTCTTCCACCAACCGTGTGTCCGAATCGCCTTGCCCGACGTGATTGCGTTGGCTCGGCTCGTGAAGGTTCTAAGTCCTTTGGCCAAGGTCGAGCGGCTGTATGCGAACGTGATCACACGGTCCGGTCACGCCACGCAGCCGGCAGGCGGCAGCGTCGACTCGCTGGAACCGTTGTCTGCCGACGGTCCCGCGGCAAGCCAGTTGGCCCAGGTCTTGCGGCACGTTGTCGGGAGCTTCTACGTCAGCCGGGTTCGAAGCCCGTACACCCATTCGCATCTCCACACGGTGAAGCTGGATCTGGACGTGGCGATTGGGCGGCAGGCCGTGCTGGACGCGCTGCGAGGCGCGCCACGCGTGTTGGTCGCTGCGGCCGCGGAAGGATTTTCTACCACGGCGGACGTTCAGGAGTTTTTTCGCGATTCGGCACGGCGGCGTGCCGATCGGCCCGAGTTGCTCGTATGGGAAGAGTCGGTGGTAACCGACAAGCGGCGGCTCTACCTCCTGGCCGACGTCTGTCAAGAGGCCACTTCGATCCCGGAAACGGTCGATGCCATCCGGCTGAGCCAAAGCCGCTGTGTTGACGCGGCCGAATCCATTCGGCGTACAGACACAGCCTTGGGGATCGGGCGGCTTTGGGAAAGCGACTCCGCCGCTGACAACAAGATGGGTGCGGCAATACCATCCTTGGCCGGCAAGCGAGCCCTGGCTGCCGCGAACGATCAAGGAGCATAACATGCGTAACAGCCGGGAGGTAGTTTTGGCGAAGGCCAGCGTGGGGATATTGGGATACGGCGTCATCGGTCGCAGGGTCGCCGATGCCGTGCGAAGGCAAGACGATATGGAGGTTGTGGGTGTTGCCGGACGACCCACAAGCCTGAGTCTGCGCGATGCGCAACTTCAAGGTTATCCGGTGTTCGTAATTGCCCCACCCCAGCCGGACGACGCAGCCAGCAGGTGGTGCGAAGTTCGTGGACCTCTGGAGGATTTGTTGCCGCAATGTGACGTGTTGCTGGACTGCACACCCAACGGCGTGCCCGCCCGCTACCTGAAACTCTATGATCGCCATCCGGAACTGACGGTGATCGTACAGGGCGGGGAGAAGCAGTCCTTTGGCGGCGTCTCGTTCAATGCGTTCGCCAACTATGCCGAGGCGCGGGACAAGAAACGGATACGAGTGATCAGTTGCAGTTCCACCGGAACAACTCGCTTCCTGTTCGCGCTCCACCAGGAATTCGGCGTGGAGCAGGCGTTCGTCGCTCTCGCTCGCCGCGCCGCCGATCCGGCGAAACCGGGCAAGACGCCCTACAATGCCCTGAAGCCGACCATGGGACCGTCGCACCACGCTGCGGACGTGCAAACCGTACTACCGGGACTCGACGTTTCCTCCATGTCGATCGACGTGCCGACGACGTTTGGTCACGTGATTAACTTCCAGGCAGACGTTCGCCGCGCACCGGCTGCGGTCGAAGTCGTCGCTGCGCTCGATTCCATGCCGCGGATCCTGGTGGGCCGGGGTCTGCGATCGACGGCCGATCTGGCCGAGCATTTCCAAGACCTGGGCCGCAGCCGCCGCGATCGGCCCGAGATCTATGTCTGGGAAGAGAACATCACCGTAAAGCAGCACACCGTGTTCGCAACGATCAGCGTCCACATGGAATCGATCACCATTCCCGAGACGGTGGACTGCATCCGGGCCGCACTGGGACTGGAACGGGACAACTGGGTTTCCGTCGGCAAGACAGATCGCGCGCTGGGAATCGAGAAGGATCCCGCCTGCTACCGGAGGTCATCTCGATGAATGTAGCCGTTCTCTGTCCGCTCTGGCCCGACGCCCTTCGCCAATTGCAGAGCCGGCATGACTGCGTCGCTTCGGTCCAGCCGGACGAGGCCGCCAAGTTCCGGCTTGTGGCGGACGCCGAGGTCGTGGTGTTGCGGAGCCCCATCGTCTTGGATCGAGCCGCGATCGAGAGGGCGCAGCGATTGCGATTGGTGGTTCGCGCGGGGGTTGGATGGGACAACGTGGATCAGTTGGCGGCTCGTGAAAGAGGAATCCAAACGGTATGCGTTCCCGTTTCCGCGCAGTCGGTCGCGGAACATGTATTCGGGCTCACGCTCGCCCTTTGCCGAAACATCTGCCGGTTGCATCGCTCGCTTCAGGAGGGGCGTTGGGAGAAACACCTCGGTTTCGGTCGGGCGCTGTCAGGCAGAACCTTGGGACTCCTCGGTTTCGGCCGGATCGGCATCTGCACGGCGGAGATCGCCAAGGGCTTCCGGATGACTTTGCTGGCTTGTGACCGCAGCCCCTGGAAGCCGCGCAAGCAAACGGCGGCGGCTGCGCTGGGCGTCCAGTTCGTCGAACTCCCGGATCTCTTCGCCCGGGCTGATGTGCTCACGATCCAACTCCCTTTGGACGATGGCACCCGCTGCCTTGTGGGAGCCGAACTGATCGGTCGGATGAAAGACGATGCGGTGTTGGTGAACGTCGGGCGAGGGCCGATCGTAGACGAGCAGGCGCTCTATCGTGCCCTTCGCGACGGCAAGCTCGCCGGCGCAGCTTCCGACGTCTTCGCCACCGAACCGCCCGGTAGCCATCCGTTGCTTGAACTGGACAACTTTGTCGCCACGCCGCACGTCGGCGCGCAAACCGTGGAAGCACAACGTGAAATTGGGGAGAGCGTGGTCGAGATTATCGACGCCTTTGCCGTTGGCGGCGACCTCGCGCGGGCCGGGGCCTTGTTGTGTCCGGATTTGTAGTCGAGAGATCATCATGCAGACTCCAATTACCTCGATCCTGATGTTTGTCGTGGCCGCATTGCTGGGGGCCCTGGGACAGTTCCTCTACAAGGCCGGAGCGGACCGCACCACGGAAGCGGCCAGCAGTTACTTGTTGAATCCGCTCCTCCTCTGCGGAGTGGTCTGCTACATCGGCGTGATGGTGCTTTTCGTGGCCGCCTTCAAGCGCGGCGGCGCGATGAGCGTCCTCTATCCGATCTACGCGTCCACCTTCGTTTGGGGAGCCCTCATTGCCTGGATCGCGTTTTCCGAACCGATCCGGCCGATCAACGTCCTGGGCATGCTCGCACTTGTCGCGGGAATGTTCCTGATGGGAGTGGGAAAGTAATCATGGCTGCCCAACCGTATACGCCCGACCGACGTCCGATCGCATCTCGAGAACGCAAGCTTTCGAAAGTCGTGGCGCACGCGCTGGCGGCTCGCAACGTGTCGCCGAACATGATATCCACGGCAGGCATGATCTCTGGAGTGGCGGCCGGGCTGGCCCTGGCCGCGACAACCTTGCCCGCTTGGCAGTCGCCCGCCTTCGTAGCCGCGGCGGTTTTGATGCAGTTGCGGCTTTTGGCCAACATGCTCGACGGCATGGTCGCCGTCGAATGCCAAAAGGCCTCGCCCGTCGGCGAGCTGTACAACGAGGTGCCCGATCGCGTATCGGATACGGCGGCCTTCGTGGGGGCGGGCTACGCCCTCGGAAGCCATGCGGTGCTCGGGTTCGTGGCTGCGCTGTTGGCCTTGTTCATCGCGTACCTTCGCGCGGAGGGAAAAGTGGCCGGCGCCGATCAGGAATTCTGCGGCCCGATGGCCAAGCCGCAGCGTGTTTTCGTGCTCACCCTGATCGCCCTCTATTGCGGCCTGGCCCCACACGGTTGGCAACCGGCGCTGGCCTGGCCGCCGCAATTGGGCCTCATGGGGATCGGGTTGGCAATCATCATTGCCGGGGAGCTTTGGACGGCCGCCCGCCGCCTCCTCAGGATCGTTCGGGCACTGAAGGAGACCGCGCCATGAGCCCATCCGACTGGCAGCGCGTCTGGCAGCGTTGGTTTGCTTGGGAGCATGCCTTCGATCATCCGGTCGTCGTCGGTGTTACGGTCGCGGTGGCGGTTCTGCTCGTCGTGGCGGGCCTCGTGATCCAAGGGCTTCGCTGGTCTGGCAAGATCGGTCCCGAAGGATACAACGACGTTTATCTGCGGTGGCGAAGTTGGATTGTTGTCAGCGTCTTCACCATCGTCCCGACGTTGCTAGGGGCCGCCTGGACGATGGCCGCAGTGGCCTTCTTGAGCCTGGCCTGCTACTACGAATTCGCTCGCGCCACCGGAATGCTCGGCGAGCGAATCCTCAACGCCGTTGTCGTCGGGGGAATCTCCCTGGTCACCTTCGCCGTGGCGGACCATTATGACCGCCTGTTCTTCGCCTCGGTTGCGCTTACCGTCGTTCTGCTTGCTGTGATCACCATCCCCACCGACCGACCACGGGGATACGTTCGCCGCGTGGCCCTGGCTACCTTCGGCTTTCTGCTGTTCGGGTTTTGCCTGGGTTACATTGGCAATTTCGCCAACGTCGCGGATCTGGGGAACGGGGCCGATTATCGGCCGCTATTGCTGACGATCATCTTGGCCGTGGCGATGAACGACATCCTCGCCTACTGCGTTGGCAAAGCCTTCGGCAGAACCAAACTGCTCCCCAACACCAGTCCCGGGAAAACCGTTGCCGGGACCCTCGGCGCCTGGTCCTCGCGAGCTCGGTTATCGCCTTGCTGTTCCATTTTGTCCTGCGCGGGACGCCGTCTGACCGGTTGTCGGTCCTGGTAACGCTGGGGATCGGCATCAGCGTCCTTGGGCAACTGGGTGACTTGGTGATATCGTCGATCAAGCGCGACGTGGGCATCAAGGACATCGGCGTCATCCTCCCCGGACACGGCGGCCTGTTGGACCGCTTCGACAGCTTGATTCTCGTGCCCCCTGTCGTATTCCATTATTTGTCGCTCCAACTCGGTCCTCTGGCGGCGGGGGAGCCGGCCAGGATCTTCTCGGGAAGATAGCCGGCCGAACGCAACTTGGGAGAGTCCCTGCATGAATCGCCAACCCTACAACAAGCCGCCACGCTGGTGGTCCCCCAAGCTCAGCCGCTGGTGGATCCGATTTTGGCGCCGGGTTCGGCTGCGGGAACAGGTTGTCAAGCATCGGCTCGTGGAAGTCGAGGTCCGGGGTCTGGAACACGTGCAAAAGGCCGTTAGCCAAGGAAGCGGCGTGCTTATCACGCCGAACCATTGCAGCCACGCCGATGCCTTCTCCCTCTACGGGGCAGCCGACGCACTGGGAATTCCCTTCTACGTGATGGTCGCCTGGCAGGTCTTCGCCCGGAGCAACTGGTTCCGGCAGCTCGCGATCCAACAGCACGGCTGTTTCAGCGTGGATCGAGAGGGAACCGATGTAAACGCCATCCGCCAAGCACGCGAGGTGCTGGTGTCCGGGACTTGTCCGCTGGTGATCTTTCCCGAAGGCGAGGTTTACCACGTCAACGATCGGGTCATGTTGTTTCGCGAGGGCCCGGCCGGGATTGCCCTGATGGCCGCGAAGAAGGCCGCCCGGCCGGTCGTCTGCATCCCTTGTGCCATCAAGTATCGCTACCTGGTAGATCCGACTCCTGAACTGACACGACTCATGGCCCGGCTGGAGCAAGTCGCTGTTCTGGCGGCCGCGGCCCGATCTGAGTTTGCCGCAGCGGATTTACCACCTGGCGGAAGGCGTGCTTGCCCTCAAGGAGATCGAAGTTCTGGGAACAACGCAAGCCGGGCGACTGCCGGAGCGAATTCGTGGTTTGATCGAATTCGTGCTCTGCCGCATCGAAGGCCGCTACGGACTGGACCCTCGCGACGCGGCAATCCCCGAGCGGGTGAAGACCGTTCGCCGCACTGCGATCGATCGCATGGCGGCTTTGCCGCCCGACGATCCGGCCCGGGGCCAGTTTTTCGAGGACCTGGACGACATGCTCCTGGTGGTGCAGGGCTTCAGCTACCCGGGCAACTACGTCGCCGAGCAGCCAAGCATCGAACGAATCGCCGAAACCCTCGACAAATTCGAGGAGGACGTATTAGACGCCTCGACCGCCACGGTCCGCGGCACGCGCAAGGTGATCGTGACCTTCGACGAACCGATTGTCATAGATCCTGCCCGGGACAAGAAAGAGGCGATTGCATGTTTGACGAAGCTGCTCGAACAACGGGTCCAGACGCTTCTGGACAAAACGAAATAATCGAGTTTTGGTAACCAGATAATGCCATGAACCTCTTGCGACGTCGGCATCGGGAGACACACCTCCCGCAACGCTTCTTGCGGATGTGCCGCAGAAACCTGCGCCGGCCTAAGGTGGCTGACTCCAGCGGGCTTGAACTCACGGGAGCCAATTTGCTTATACGAACTTGGATCCTGCACCGTCTCCTGGGCCGTTGTGGTCTGGGCCAAGACGAGAAATATGTGGGCATTTTGCTGCCGCCATCCGTCGCCGCCGTGGTGACCAATGCTGCCCTGTCCCTGGACGTCCGCATTGCCGTCAACTTGAACTACACGGCCGGCCCTGAAGTAGTCAATGCCTGCATTGGTCAATGCGGCATTCGACACGTGCTGACCAGTCGACGAGTGATGGCGCGTCTACAAATCGAGATTCAAGCAGATGTGATTTATTTGGAAGACCTTGAGGATAAGGTCGCCTGGTCGGATAAACTGATTGCGGCAGCGGTGACATGGCTGGTCCCCATTGCCCTCTTGGAGTTCTGGCTCGGCCTTGGCCGCATCGACCTCGACGACGTGCTGACGGTAATATTCACTTCAGGCACGACGGGTTGCCCGAAGGGGGTCATGCTCACCTATCGCAATGTTGCTTCGAATATCGACGCCCTGGATCAAATTCTGGAATTGCGGCAGAACGATGTAGTTCTCGGGATTCTCCCTTTCTTCCACTCCTTCGGCTACACGGGAACGCTCTGGACCATTCTGACCCTGGAGCCCAAAGGTGTCTACCACTACAGCCCCCTGGAGCCGCGGCCGATTGGAAAGCTCTCCCGGCAACACGCGGCAACGATCATGGTCGCCACGGCGACATTTCTACGCTCCTACCTGCGACGCTGCGAACCGGAAGACTTCGCGACCATGGAGGTCGTATTCGTGGGCGCCGAGAAGCTGCCGGAGGAACTCGCCGATGCCTTCGAAGAGCGATTCGGAGTTCGGCCTTATGAAGGCTACGGAGCGACGGAACTGTCACCGATCGCGAGCGGTAACATACCGCCCGGCCGGGGCCCGGCCGCCGTTCGCCAGGGGTGCAAGTCTGGTACGGTAGGCCGCCCGCTCCCCGGCGTCATGGCCAAGGTCGTCGATCTGGAAACTTTGCAGGATCTTGGAGTCGACCAGGCGGGCATGCTGCTCATTAAGGGCCCTACGGTCATGAAAGGCTATCTCGACCAGCCCGATCAAACCGCCGCAGTGATCCGGGATGGATGGTATGTAACGGGCGATGTGGCCACGATCGATGCCGACGGCTTCATCCGTATTACCGACCGATTAAGCCGTTTTGCCAAGATCGCCGGAGAAATGGTCCCGCTCATCCGCGTGGAAGAGGCGATTGCGAACTTAATTGGCGTCGGGGGCGAGTACCCGCGCCTCAGTGTCACTTCTATTCCCGACGCCAGGAAAGGAGAACAGCTTGTCGTGTTGCACACGGTCCTGGACAAGTCAGCCTTCGAGATTTGCCGGGAACTACGTCAAACGGGCTTGCCATCGCTGTGGGTTCCGTCTGCTAGCAACTTTCACCTGGTCGAAGATCTTCCGGTCCTGGGAACCGGCAAACTCGACCTGAAGCAGATCAAGCGGTTGGCGTTGGCACAATTTCCCAGTTAGGCAGTCTAACCCAAATAGGCATCGATCTGGTTGCCAGAGTAAGGAATGAGTTTGATACGCAGCCATAGAGCCAAACCAGCCGCTGCACGTAACCATAGCGGCAGTCGATGTCTCCGCGCCCCTCTGGTCCCGGTGGACGATTGCCTGCGAACGGCTATGTGTTTATTGTAAAAGGCCCTTTGGAAGGAAAGCTGAAGCTGCGGTTCGATATACTCTACCGAGAACCGAGCCTATTATCCCATGCAAAGACTTCTACACAAGATCTACTGGACCCTCTGCCGCTGGCTGCTGGCCCTGCGCTATCGGGTCCGCGTCACCGGGCTCGATAAGCTCCGGTCGCTGAAAGGCCCGACACTGGTAATGCCCAATCATCCGGGTTACATCGATCCGGCCATCGTGCTGGCCCACGTCCGTCTCAAGCAGCCGTTGCGGCCGATCGTCTACGAAGATACCTACCGCTTCCCCTTGTTCTATCCACTCATGGTCCTGGGGCGTGCCTTCGAGGTTCCCAACTTGAGCAAGGCCAGCCGGCAGTCGCGGCAGCAGGCGATCGCGATGCTCGATGCCCTCGCCGCCGCCTTGAATCGGGGTGAGTCGCTGCTGCTCTATCCGTCCGGACGGCTCACGCGAACGGGGACCGAAGTGCTGGGATCCGCGCGGTCGGCGGCAGAACTTCTGCAGCGATGTCCGCAGGTCAATATCGTGTTGGTCCGTACCACCGGCCTGTGGGGCAGCATGTTCGGCTGTGCGCGGACCGGCAGTGTGCCCCATCTGACGAAGACGCTCTTCGCGGCCGCCGGCTGGCTGCTGGCGAGCCTTGTTTTCTTCCTGCCGCGGCGGCGCGTGGAGATTGAGATCGAAGTGCTCGACCGCTCGCGCTTGCCAGGCACCACTCGCGAAGAGCTGAATCCCTTCCTGGAGCAATGGTACAACCAGCGGAGCAAGCCGGAGGACGGCGCGGCGACCCCATCGAACGGCCATTTCATCTCCGGCAACCTGGCCGAGCCGATCTTCGTGCCCTATCATTTCCTCTTCGGCCCCCGCAAGGGCCATTTTTTGGCGAATGCCCAGGGCAATGACGACGGCTTGCAGAAGATTCCAGCAAAAACTCTGGCGGCCGTCGACGACATGGTCGAAGTCCACCTGGGCCGCCCCCTGGACCCGGAGGAAAAAACGGCCGCAACGCCGCTGGACGACGTGGGGCTCGATAGCCTCGACCGTATGCAGCTTTCCCAGGAAATCGAACAGCGATTCGGCTTCTCCAGCGACCTGGTAACCGAGACGATGGGCGATCTTTATCGCCTCGCAGCAGGCCAGGCAGCGGCCGCTTCAACCCGGCCGGCCAAGGCTGGGCCCCAGTGGACCGGCCGACGCCGATCCGCAGATCCCGCCCAAGTGCTCGGCGAAACGATCGCCGAGGCCTTCGTCCGCCGCTGCCTCGCCTCACCCGCTGACGTAGCAGTGGCCGATCCGCTGGCCGGTGTTTTGACCTACCGCCGGATGCTTGTGGGGGCTTCGCTCATGAGCCGGCGTTTTACTAAGTTTGAGCAGAACGCCGTGGCCATTTTGCTGCCGTCGTCTGCGGCCGCCGATCTGGCCTTTTTGGCCCTGCACCTGGCCGGAAAGCTGCCGGTGATGCTCAACTGGACCACCGGCGCAGCCGCCCTGGCAACCGCCTTGAAAACGGCCCAGGTTCGCCAGGTAATCACTTCGCAAAAACTGATCGATCGCTTGGGGATTGACCTGCCCGGCGCGGAAATGATCTTCCTGGAAGATCTCCGCAAAGGAATGTCGAAGCGCGAGCAACTCGCGATGCTGCTGGCAACCTGGCTTTGGCCCAAAAAATTCCTCCGCGAACTTCCGCGACAGCAGCCCGACGACCCGGCCGCGATCCTCTTCACGTCCGGCTCCGAGAGTGCGCCGAAGGCCGTGCCGCTCTCGCACGCAAATCTGCTGAGCAACGTGCGAGGAGCGATCGCGGCCATTGGCGTTACCCGCGGCGACGCGATGCTGGGCTTCCTGCCGCCATTCCATAGTTTCGGGCTGACGGCAACGCTGCTGGCCCCGGTCCTGGCCGGGTTTCCCATCGTTCATCATCCCGACCCGACCGACGCCCGCGGGCTGGCTGCCGCTTTGGCCGCGCATCAGGCCACGATCATGCCCTGCACGCCGACGTTTTTGGGCTACATGCTGGCCAGTGGCACGCGCGAACAGTTCCAATCGCTGCGAATCGTTTTGAGCGGGGCGGAAAAATGTCCGCAGGCCGTCTTCGACCGCTGCCAGCAACTCGCGCCGCAAGCCATGTTGCTCGAGGCCTACGGCATCACCGAGTGTTCGCCCATGATCAGCGGCAACCGGCCGGGGGCGATCCGTGCCGGCAGCATCGGCCGCCCGATCGACGGCTATGAGATCCTGATCGTGCATCCGGAACAGATGGGTCGTGTCGCTCCCGGTGAAGCCGGAATGCTGCTGGTTCGCGGACCTTCCGTCTTTCACGGCTACTTGAATTACGATGGCCCCAGCCCCATGGTCGAGTGCGAGGGCAAGACCTGGTACCGCACGGGCGACCTGGTGGCGGCCGACGCCGAGGGCAATCTGTATTTTCGCGGGCGACTGAAGCGATTCCTCAAGGCAGGCGGGGAGATGATTTCATTGCCGGCGTTGGAAGAGCCCTTTTCCAAGCGCTATCCGCCCGGGGAAAATGGCCCCCTGGTGGCCGTCGAGGGAATTGAACTGCCCGAAGGCCGCCATATCGTGCTCTTTACGTCCGTCGCGATCACCCTGCGGCAGGCGAATGCCCTGCTGGGTGAGGCCGGCTTTCGCGGCGTGATGCGGCTTGACGAAGTCCGCGCGTTGGAGAAGATCCCCGTGCTCGGCACCGGCAAGACGGATTATGTGACCCTGCGAAAGATGGTCTCGCCATGATTGAACTCACGAACATCTCGAAATCGTACGAGTCGACCCGCGTTTTGGAACCGATCGACCTCGTCATCGAGCGCGGCCGGACCACCGTGCTCATCGGGCCCAGCGGCTGCGGCAAGTCGACCTTGTTGCGGATCATGGTGGGGCTGGAAACGGCAGACAGCGGTCGCGTCTGTAAGGGCGATTCACAGCCTGGAAGGACGCAGCGATAGCCCTGCGATGGGGGTTATCCAGACGTTGCCTTCGATGGCCTTGCTGGTCCTGATGATTCCGTTTTTCGGCCTGGGGGCCTGGCCGGCGATCGTCACCATGTTTCTCTATACCGCGGTGAGATTCGGGCTGTTCTTGCCAACCACCCGAAGCGGGCATATACTTCGCCGGGACGCAGGCCAAAAATAAATCTGGCTTTCTTGCGCCCGAATCCAACCTTTTGGCGGCTATTTCTATAGCGGACTTCCATGGTCAACCAGCTCGAATCCTCGGGCGAAGTTCTGGGCCGGTTTCGTGAGTACTTGCTCCTGCTGGCCCGACTGCAGCTCGGCGACCAATTGCGGGCGAAGTTCGACGCCTCGGACGTGGTCCAGCAAACGCTCCTGGAGGCCCATCGGAAAAGGGCCCAGTTTCGCGGCCAGAGCGAGGCGGAAATGGCGGCTTGGCTGCGGCAAATGCTCGCTTGCAACCTGGCCGACGCCATTCGGGCAATGGGACGGGCGAAGCGCGACGTGGCTCGCGAACGGTCTTTGGAAGCGGGTCTGGATGCGTCCTCAACCCGATTGGCGAGTTGGCTGGCGGCGGAACAGTCCACTCCCAGCCAGCAAGCCCAACGGCACGAAGAAGTCCTCCGCATGGCAGAGGTCCTGGCCACATTGCCCGCGGCACAGCGCGAGGCCCTGGTCTTGCGACATTGTCAGGGTATGTCACTGGCTGCCATCAGCCAGCAGCTTGGACGCAGCCCTGCCGCCGTGGCGGGGCTGCTGAAACGCGGACTCCGGGAACTCCGCGAGCAACTTGGCGCGCAGGCCCACCACGATCAACTTGGCAAACGGGTGTGAATTCAACAAATACGCAACGGTATGGACGTTCCAGCATTCTCGCTTGGAGAAAACGGGAGAAGTCGTTGTTCCAAGCCTCTATTAAAGGAAACTCGATCGTGGTTGGATTCCGTTCTTCCCCCTTGTTCGTTGCTGCCTTTGTTGGCCTCGTGGTGTTTGCTGCGCGGGTCCATGCCAACGTGTTCAACATGGGCGGCACGATCAGTGACGGCACGTGGACGGGCCTTGCGAGCCTTTCGTTCGTGACCGTGGGCAACCCCGGCAATGCGGCCGATCCTGCGACCGGCTACGGCGCGGTGCCGTACACCTATCAGATGGGCACCTATGACGTGACCGTGGGCCAGTATGTGCAGTTCCTCAACGCGGTGGCAATAACAAGCGACCCGTACGGGTTGTACAACAGCAATATGGCCTCGGCTCTGCCGACCTTCGGCATTGCACGCAGCGGCAGTCCGGGCGACTATAGCTACGCGATCACCGGCTCCTACAACCAGGCCGCCAACTGCCCGATCTTCGATGTCAACTGGGGTGATGCGGCGCGGTTCTGCAACTGGCTGCAGAACGGGCAACCGACGGGGGCCGAGGGGCTGACCACGACGGAAAGCGGCGCCTACTCGCTCAACGGTGACACCAGCAACCTGACGACGGAGATGCGCAACCCTGGCGCCGCCTACTTCCTGCCCACGGAGAACGAATGGTACAAGGCCGCGTACTATGTCGGGGGTGGAACGAATGCCGGGTATTGGTCGTACCCAACGCAGAGCAACGCTGCACCGATGAATGTGCTTTCGGCCACGGGGACCAACAACGCCAACTACGGCCCAACGGGACCGATCGACGCAGATTGGCTCACCCCCGTGGGGACTTTTGCAGGATCCCCCGGCCCTTATGGGACCTACGATATGGGCGGCGATCTCTATCAGTGGAACGAAACGGCAGTCGATGGCATCTACCGAGGTTTTCGCGGCGGGTCGTTCTACAACGACGCGTCCTACATGCGTTCATCCTATCGAGGCTACTACTACCCGTATGCCGCGTACTTTAATATCGGTTTTCGAGTTGCCGCAGGCGCAGTGCGCCGTCTGCGCCGTCGAACACGGTCTCATGGACGTCCACCCTCAGCGGAAGCTGGAGCTCGGCGGCCAACTGGCAGGGCGGCATGGCGCCGAATGCCGTCGGGGTTGGGGCCCTTTTCAGCGCCCCGACCACCGCCGCCGTGACGATCACCCTCAACGCGCCGGTGACGCTGGGCACGCTCGAGTTTGGCAACTCCGGCAGCGCGAGCGTGGGCTACACGCTGAGCGGCAGCGGCAGCAATAATTTGACCCTGAACAATTCTGGCAGTGGAACGACGATCACGGTCACCGACGGCAGTCACGCCATCGACGCGCCGGTGGTTCTGGCCGGCAATCTCGTGGTGACGTCCGGCGGTACGAATTCATGGACGCTCAGTTTTGGAACGGCCAGCAGCATCGCCGACTACGGCAGCGGTTTTTCGTTGACGATGAGCGGCGCCGGCGGCGCGCTGATCCTCAGCGGCAGCGATATGTACACGGGCGGTACGTCCGTGACCGCCGGCATGCTTGAAGTGACCACTGCTGCCGCCCTGCCCGACGGGACGAGCTTGACCATCGGCGCCGGCGGCGCGTTCATCTTCGATCCCGCGCCGGCCGTCGGGGCGCCATTTGTGTCGTCCGGTCTCGCGGTCACGCCCGTGCCGGAGCCCGCGACCTTTGCCCTTCTAAGAGTCGCCGCCATCATCCTCGCAGTATACGCATGGCGGAGACGGGACCAAACGACGACCAAGGGTATTCCCGATACAAGGGAGACGGGCCTTGGGATCGAAGATGCTGATCGTCGCGCATTAGTCCTTTCCGGCACAATGGACCTGCTTTCATGACGCAAGAACCGAGCGCTGCCAGCGATCGCGATCGGCAGGTCAACGAGATCATTCGCGCCTACCTGGAGGCCATCGACGCCGGCCAAAGGCCCGACCGCCAGGAGTGGCTGCGGCGATACCCGGAATTCGCCGCGGAACTGGAAGCATTCCTGACCGACTACGAACACGTGGACCGCGTGGCGGAGCCCTTGCGGCCTGCCGTGGAGCCTGGCATTGTTCCCGACGTGCCGGCAACGCGCGGCTCGAGTCGGCCGGCCGAACTTTCCGTGGGCGCAATCGTCCGTTACTTCGGCGACTATGAGCTCATCGAAGAGATAGCCCGCGGCGGCATGGGTGTGGTCTTTAAGGCTCGCCAAATCTCGTTGAATCGCATCGTCGCCGTGAAGATGATCCTCGCCGGACAGCTTGCCACCAAGGCCGACCACGATCGGTTTCATGCCGAGGCCCAAGCGGCCGCCCTGCTCGACCATCCCAACATCGTGCCGGTTTTCGAGGTCGGCGAGCACGAGGGACAACACTACTTCTCGATGGGCTATGTCGACGGTCAGAGCCTGGCCACGCGGCTGGCTGAAGGGCCGTTGCCTCCCAAAGAAGCCGCGGTGCTGGTGGCCACGGTGGCCGAGGCGGTCGAATATGCCCATCGGCAAGGTGTGATCCATCGCGACATCAAGCCCTCGAACATTCTCATCGATAGCCAAGGCCGCCCGCGGGTGACCGATTTTGGCTTGGCCAAGCGGGTCGGGGCACCCGGTACGCCGGGTCGCGGCAGCGACCTCACGGCCACGGGGCAGATCTTGGGCACGCCCAGCTACATGTCGCCCGAGCAGGCGGTCGGGCAAATCAACGCCGTGGGGCCAGCGGCCGACATCTATGCCCTTGGCTCGCTGCTTTATGCGGCACTCGCGGGCCGGCCGCCGTTTCAGGCGGCCACACCGCTGGAAACCCTGCAGCAAGTGCTCGATCAGGAACCGGTGTCCTTGCGGCAGCTCAACGCGGCGGTGCCCCGCGACCTGGATACGATCGCCCTGAAATGCCTGGAAAAATCGGTGCCGCGACGCTATGCAACGTCGCAGGCATTGGCCGACGACCTGCGGCGATATCTTACAGGTCGGCCGATCCTGGCAAGGCCTGTCGGGCGGCCCGAGCAGTTTTGGCGGTGGTGCCTCCGCAATCGGTTGGTGGCCGGCTTGTCGGCGGCAGCGGTCCTGTTGCTGGTCATCGTGGCCATCGTCGCATGTATCGGCTACGCCGTCAGTTCGCGTGCCCTGCGGCAAATGGTTGCGGCCCAACAGCAGCGGGCGCTGGCACAGGTGGAGACGCTGCGGCGCGCGGAGATTTCGCAGGTGCCCTACCTGATCGAGAACTTGGCGCCCTTCCGCACCGAGATCGCTCCAGGGCTCAGGGAGTTGCTCCGGCAGACCGACCTGCCCGAGAAGGATCGCCTCCGCGTCAGTTTGGCGATGGTTGCCGAGGACGAGGGCCAGGTCCCCTACTTGCGCGATCGGCTACTGATTGCCGAGCCCGCGGAATTGCTCGTCGTCCGCGCCGCCCTCTTGCCATACCGCGAAAAGCTGAGCGGCGAGCTATGGAAGAGCGCGGAAGACCCGGCGGCCAAAAAAGACCGCCGCATGCGCGCCGCCTGCGCCCTGGCTGTCCTTGACGGCGCGTCGTCGCGATGGAGCGGCATCGGCAAGCTTGTGGCCGAGGCCTTGGTTGCGGAGAACCCGCTGCTCGCGGCGACTTGGGTGGACGCCCTGCGGCCGGTGCGGGAATCGCTTTTGCCGGCCCTTGCGACGGTTTGTCGAGAGCACGAGCACAGCGACTCGGAGCGGTCGTTGGCCATCGGCATCCTGGCCGACTACGCTGCCGATCGGCCGGACCTGTTGGCCAATCTCCTGGCCGATGCGGATAAAGCACAATTCGACGTGTTTTTTCCCGCACTCAAAACCTGCGGCGTGCGGGCGATTGCCAGCTTGACAGAGCGATTGCATGAGAAGCCCGCCGACGACAAGCCGGATAGTCGAGACCGTTACGCCGCCCGGCAAGCGAACCTGGTGATTGCCTTGTGCGCGATGGGTGATAGCGAACCAATCTGGCCACGGTTGCGGCACAGCCGCGATCCTAGTGTGCGCAGCTACATCATCAATCGCATCGCACCGCTAGGGATCGACCCGCGCCTATCCTGCAGCGACTCGACGAGGAAACGGACCTCTCCGCTCGCCGTGCCCTGATACTTTGTCTAGGGGAGTTCGGCGCCGACCGCTTGCCGCCTTCGGAGCGCAAGGCGCTCATTCCACGACTGTTGGCCTTGTACCGCGATGATCCCGACGCCGGTATCCACGGTGCCGCGGAATGGCTGCTGCGGCGATGGAAGCAGGCAGACGAAATCCGCCGCGTCGACGGGCCTTTGGCGACCGGCAAAGTGGAGGCGGCGCGTCGCTGGTACGTCAATAGACAGGGCCAGGCGATGGTTGTCGTTTCCGGCCCCGTGGAGTTTCTCATGGGATCACCGCTTGCCGAGCAAGAGAGGTTTCCCGTTGAGCATTTGCACTCGCAGCGGATCGACCACAGCTTTGCCATCGCTGCGAAGTCGGTGACATTGGAGGAGGCCTTCCGTTTCCATAAGGAATACAGCGTCGATCGCAGCAAAAGTCCCATCGACGATTGCCCGGTCTCTGCGACGAGTTGGTATATGGCGGCCGAGTATTGCAACTGGCTCAGCTACAAGGAAGGGCTGCCGAAGAAGGAGTGGTGTTACGAGCCTAATCAAGAGGGGGAGTATGAACAAGGAATGAAGGTGCCCTCGGATTCCCTGAAGCGCATGGGCTACCGCCTGCCCACGGAAGCCGAATGGGAGTATGCCTGTCGCGCGGGCGCCACGACGAGCCGTTACTACGGCGATTCCGACGAGTTGTTGGGAAAGTACGGTTGGTACTCGAAAAACTCCGCCGGCAAGAACTGGCCGGTGGGGAGCCTGAAACCGAACGACCTGGGGCTGTTCGACATGCACGGGAACGTATGGGCGTGGTGCCATGACGCGTGGAGTTCCGACTTGGGACCGGCAGGGAATCCAACGGACGATAAAGCGGATGGTTCGGTGGTATCTGACAAAATCAGGCGGGTGTTGCGGGGTGGTGGGTTCGGCGATACTGCCGAGTACCTCCGCTCGGCCAACCGTGCCGGGCTCCAACCCGGGATGCGGAGCAATCTCATGGGTATTCGTCCGGCAAGGACTTTGCCGCCCGGCCTCCTCACTTCTTTACCCTTACGCGTCGAAAGCGGCTCGAAATAAATAGCGGGCATTCTACACACACCGGTAGCCATTGAGCCGGCGACGCGCGGTGATAAAGGACAAGGGGGAAGTGGCCCTCGTCACCGACACCTTTGTCCGGTTCCTCTCCGGCTGCTTCCGCGAATAATTCTGTTTTATGCGCGCCCAGACCCCAGCCGTTTGACGGCTATTGCTAGAGAGGGCAACCATGCTGCCCTCGCGGCCCGGCGCTTTCCGGGAATGGTTGCCGGACCCTATCCGGCATTGGTTCCTGTTTCGTGACAAAGGAGTTACGCAATGGCTAAGTTCTCTCTCTTGGGTCCGATGTGCAATCGTCACCTGATTGTCAAGGTATTCCTAGCCGTGACTGGTCTTCTCACCTGCACGGCTTCCGCGCTGGCGGCGGGCGGCAAGGTTCTCCCGCCCGATGCGACACCCAAGGGATATTCCCTCTGGGACATGGCGGAGGAAACCGCCGTCTACAACACCGGGGAGCCGGGAACCACGGAGCCCGTCCCGGACGTTCCGTTCCTTGTGCTCATCGACGATGCAACGGTGAAGCCCGGCACCATGCTGTACGTGCCCGTCTTCAACTGGAACGACGGCTCGCAGCTTTTGGTATCCCCATTCCCCAAGGATCTCCGCGACCAGAAGGAGGATGCCGACTACCTCTTAGATACCGCCGACGCGTATGCGGACGCCGAGATCACGGCCTTTATAGTGCAGGTCGACGGCAAGACCACGATTCTGTCCGCTGACTATGCGGTCGGTGTGAAGACGCCGCCGCTGCCGGACGGAGGGGGCACTCATTACATCGTTTCCGCCGCGTTTATTACGCCGCTCGCGCCGGGAGATCATACGGTGGGGATCGGAGGCATCATCGGCGGCGAGCCCGTCGTGTTTGTTTCCTATACCGTAACCGTGGGTGCCGCAGGAGGCAAGGTCCTTCCGCCGGATGCGACACCCAAGGGATATTCCCTCTCGGACATGGCGGAGGAAACCGCCGTCTACAACACCGGGGAAAGGGCCGGGTTAACCGAGCCTGCCCCGGAGGTTCCGTTTCATGTCCTCGTCGACGATGCCACGGTGAGGGCCGGCACCACGCTCTATCTGCCCGTCTTTTTCGCGGACGACTCTGGGCCGCCCACCACGCCTCCCTTCCCCAAGGATCTTGATAACCAGGAGAAGGATGCCGACTATCTGCTCGACATGGCCGACGAGGATGCAGGCGGCGCCGATATCACGGCTTTCATAGTGCAAGTCGACGGCATAACCACGGTCCTGTGCGATGACTACGCGGTCGGTGTAAAGACACCGCCGCTGCCGGACGGAACACCGGCGGGCCATCATTACATCGTTTCGGCCGCGTTTATTGCGCCGCTCGCGCCGGGAGATCATACGGTGGGGATCGGAGGGATCATCGACGGCGAGCCCGTCGTGTTTGATTCCTATACCGTAACCGTGGAAAAGTGACCGCAGGTTGATTGCGGGCGCCGTTCACCCATGAAAAAGGCCTGATGCCTGCCCTCTTGAACGGCCGGCGGTCAGGCTTTCTTTTTTTGCCGCACCGCGGGTCCATCCTGCCGGAAGGGATTGATATCGCGGACCTCATGAAAACAAAGCCCGTGCTGAACCAGTAGGGGCCGCGGTCGTTGGTGGCCTGAGGCTCAGTTCGATTCGGACGGTTTCTCTGCATCGCTTGGGTGCTTGCAGGCATCGTAGCGCCACGTCAGGCCCAAGCCGACGTAGTACATTGCCAGTGATGCCGAGCTGTGACCGAAGGTGTCACTCGCCGGGAGCAATCCGCCGGCAAAGAAATCGAGGTCGAGCCCCGGTATCAAGAGATCTTGCCGTCCAAAGCCGCCGGTGATGCGATTCTGATTGACGAAAGGCGGCGCTGGAGGCCTGATACAACTGGATGAAGTCGGACGCCGCTGGAATGCCGTCTAAGCTGCTTCCCACACTGTGATTCATAGGGTTGCTGTTATAGGAATATCCAACGCGATACTTCATGTTGCCGCGGGTAAGCTGCGCACCGACGGCTACGGCCCATTGATTCAGCATGATGTCTTGCCAGAGGGCGGCGTCTTCCCAGAGCTTGTAGTAGATGTCGGCGGCAATCAAGAGATTGCCGTCCATCAGGCTGCGATTAGCGATGCCCCAGCCGAAAGTCGTCGGCTGGGCGATGTTCACGTTCCGGTAGGTCGGCGTTGCCGGCGAGCCTACGGCGATGGCATCGGGAAAATCGAAGGACATTTTCGATTGGTAGTAGAAGCCGAGCATGGTGCAATCGTTGAGCTCGTAGTCGACGCCAACGGTGCCCCGCAGGGCGTAAGCGTTGACCATGGCGGAATTGACCAGCGGGCCGACGAATCCCAGTTGCTCGAAGCCGGTGCCGAGCGTGATCGTGGCCCCCACGGAAAGCCGGTCGGTGACTTGGAAGCCACCCCCTAGGTTGATGCCCAGCGCCAGGTACTCGCCGCTTTCGTTGTTAATCAGGTTTCCCGGGGCCTCGCCCCGATATTCGGCGCCGCCGCCGCTGACGCCGGCCAGTCCGATTCCCAGGGTACCGGCCAGTCCGAGGGTGCGGAGATCCTGGGCCACGCCGATCTCGGTGCCCGTGAAGCCCTGGGTGCGCGACGTGGCGCTGACGGCATTTCCCAAGAGCGGAGAGCCCTTGCCGTCATAGGTTACGGTGGGGTAGCCTTCAATCCAGCCGCCGCCGATGGTGAACTGGGTTCCCTCAAATTGGGCGAGCGTAGCCGGGTTGCCGAAAATGGCCGAGGGCACGTCTTGCGGCTCGGCGACGCTCACGCCCGCCATGCCGCCCGAGGCCGGCCCCATGATGTTCTGCAAGTCGCTGCCGTAGCCTTGGCCGCGGGCCAGGCCGGCATGGGCGGCAATCGCCAGCACGATTGCCAGAGAAAGGAACCGATGGAAGAAACGCATAGCACCCTAGCTCCCGATACGAGAGTCGCGTTCGGACGTAATTTGCCGCAAGTACCATCCCACCCGTAAATCGGGGCATGGAGGTCTGCGCCTGTCCTTAGCATCGGTCCTACGGGAAATAGGCGTTTAGCGAACTATAGGGAATAGCCCGACTGCACTGCCGTCGACGATGCTCTAGGCATTGCAACCGGCAGGGTTTAACATCAGTTCATGCGCTGACGTAATTCCACCATGACAATGGCCGCCGACAATGGCCGCCGTGGAGTCTTGCGCGGTGACCGGATCTTTGCTAACTGGTGTACTCATAGAACTGGCTTGCCAGTTCATCCGCGGGTCGTCGGATGCCCAGCGTCTTCATGTGATATCGAAGGGTACTGGGGTGCAAGCCAAGTCGTTCCGCGGCATTACCGGGTCCTTTGACCTTCCAGCGGCAATCCTCAAGTGCGCCGAGATATTTCAGCGCACCGCGATGCTCCGCGGCCGCCTCCAGCTGGCAAAGGCCGCCTTTTTCCGACAGATCCTAGCTAGAGAATGTCTTTCACCTGCTTCAGCACGGTCTTGCGATCCTCTAGTGCACTGGCCTTTGAGTAGAACTTCCAATACTCGGTGCACATTGGCGAAGCCCATTCGGAGGGATCGATCACGGGCTTCCTATGCTTCTTTAGCGACTCGACCTCCTTTCCAACCGCAGCGACGAACTCCCTTTTCGGTTTCTCCGCCCCTTCACTCGCGTCCTGGACCCTCTTGACAGCCCATTCGCACATTTCAATCTGAACCAGACCAGCCGCAGGTCGAACTTTCTGGGCCACTTCCCCGGCGGCGCCCAGATCCCGGAGAGGTGGGGTCAGACCGGCACGCCATAGTGGCAAAGTACCAACTTCCACGCGCAAGTCAATTCATAAATGTCTAACGTAGGTTCGACCCCATACCCCCCCCATACCTCCCCTCCGTACGTTTGAAAATGACTTCTTGGACAGATCCTGATTTACTCCAACTCCAAGGCGATCGACTTCATCCGCGGCTTGTTCGTGCAGCGAACGACGTAGCTCTCCGCTTCCTTGCGTGCCACGTGCACGTCGGTCTTCTCGGCGCCACCCTCTTCCCAGCGGTAAGTGATTTTCACCGGCCGAAAGCCGGCATTCGGCAGCCTATAATCGGCGTCGATGCGGTGGTTGAAGATCATCGTCGCGTTGTAACCGGTGGCGCCCAACCAGCGGACCACCGCCGAGCGCGTGCCGGGCGGAATGTGCTTCACCTCCACGAAGTTTCCAAACGAGACCGCCGGCCCCGCGCAGCGGCTGACGGTCTTGAAGCTCTGTCCGCCGTCGAACGATACCTGCACGTCCCAGCCGCCCCGCCGGTCGCGGGCGCGGTAGTGCGTGGCGATAGTCATGCGCGTCATGTCGCCGGGCGTTTCGACTCGATAGCTCAACTCGCCGTCGCGCTTCGTCGGATCGATCAAGAGACGGTCCTTCAGATTCCGTGATTGCGGGTGGAAGTCGGCATAGACCAACTGCCGGCCCTTGTTCGCCACGTCCGACGAACCCTCGATAGTGATCGTCCCTTCCTGCGGCCCGGCCGAGAAGCGGATCGTGTTCTCGCCCTTGTCCAAGGCGGGCAAGGGGCGCTGCGAGTGCTGGATGTCGTGCCGAAAACGAAGTCCGTCCAGCCCCGTGCCGGCCCCCTGGAACACCAGTCGCAGCCGATAGTCGTAGCGGCGAAGGATGAGCTTGCTCAGGTCGATCCGCTGCGGCCCGCTGGCATCGATCCGGGCCACTTCCCGCCAATTCAGCCCGTTGTTGTCGCTGAACGCGACCCCGATGGATCCGCCGGGGCCCACGACCGCTTGCAGCGCGGCCTCGCCCCTGAGGTAGACATAACTCGTCGGGTTGCGGATTTCCAAAACGCCCTCCTTGACGCCATCCTCGACGCGGAGCCTGCCGGCGGCCTGGAGACCCTCCAACCGCCAGGCGCTCTTTTCCAGCGTGGCGTCCAGCGGCACTTCGTACTCCAGCGTGCCGTTGCCGATGCGTCCTGGGGCGAGGTCGCCGAACTTGGGGCAATAGGCCATAGAACCTTCTCCGATCTTTCCGTTGAGTGCCCCCGGCTCGCCGGCCGTGCCGTCCATGTTCACGTACAGGCCCTGGTTCGACCAGTTGCGGGTGAGCCGCTCGCCGGGCCGGAGCTGGATGTTCACCTTGTAGCCCATCGAGTAGCCCGCCTCGTAGGGGAAATACGCGCTGCCGTCGTATTCCTGCATGGTCGAGTACCAGCCGTGGGTGTGAGCGGGCAACCAGCCGTCCCAGCCGTAGAAGGGGCAGTCGGCCAGCAGGGCCGGCCCTTTCTTCCAGCCCAGCCAACCTTCGGAGGCGTGAAGCTTGCCCAACTTGCCGCCGTCGCCGCGGGGTTTGTCCTGCGGACCGGCGGGCCGGACAAGGTATTCGGGGTTCTTGGCGTACCACTCTTTCACGGCGGCGATGATCTCCTCGATCGACGCGATGTTTCCGCTCAACACAACGTAGTTGCTCAGTGCCCGAGAGAACCTGCCGTTGACGGCGCCGGGCGGCTGGTCCTTCATCACGAAGAAGTTCACGAGCGAGGCGTCGAGCATGTGCCACCGCCCGTCCCACTCGACCTCCGGCACGACGTGTGCGACAACGGTGCTCACGCGGGCCTTCAGCCCCACGTAGCGGGCCAGCGAGGCCATCTCGCAGGCCGCCACTCCACAATAGGAATGGCCATAGACGTTGAACATCTTCAGCACATCGTAAACGTCGTTCTCGTTGTGCAGGAATTCCTTCGGCGGCGTGTCCTGAAACTGATGGGCGACGACCGACTCCCAGATGGCCAGGGCCTTGTCCTTGTCGGTCATCCCTTCCTGGATATAGGACTTCTTCCAGGCTTCCAGGCTGGAAACGTCCTTGACCTTGTCGGAACGCACCTTGACGTTGGCAACCACGCCGGCCGTGGCGGCGGCCGGGACGCCGGCGTCCGCGCGGTCGTCCGCGGCAAGGGCGATCTGCAGGAACCGTTCAAGCTGCGAATAGTCGTTGACCCAGGTCGTGTACATCACGCCGCAGACCCGTTTGACCTTGGCGGCCATTTCCAGCCAGGCCGTGATCCGCTGCGGGTCGGCATCATAGTAGCCTGCCAGGATCTGGCGGTTGCCGCGGTCGGCGAAGAATTTCAGGCTCGCGGCGTCGTTCTGGTGCCAGTTGGCCACCAAGACGCTGGCGGGCAGGCCCTCCCAGGAACCGTACCACGGGCCGCTGCCCTTGGCCAGGTACATCCAGCCCTCTTTGCGGGCGTTGTGAAATGGATCGAACATGTCGTTCCAGGCCAGGATCGGCTTGCCCGATCCGTCCGCTCGATGATCTCGGCAGCACTTGCGGACGTTCTCGGCCAGGATCTGGCCGCAGGTCATGTTCCGCCGCGCGCAGGAGTCGTCCCAGCCGCCGTGGCGGATTTCGTCGTGGGCCATCATATAGAAGTCCGGCTGGGCCGTTTCTTTGACCCACTTGACCTGCTCGGCCAACAGGTCGTAGATCTTGGGTTCGCTCAAGCAACAGTTGATCTGGTGGCTTTTGCCGGCGAGTGTGGCGAAGTGATAGCTGGCCAACACCCGCTGTCCCTCCTGGAGTCGGCTGCCCTCGGGAACCGTGACCGTGGGCGGCTCGTGCCAGTAGGTGAAGTAGCCGGGGTTGGGGTCGTCGCCCAGCTTGGGATCTCGCACCTCCGAGAAGTCCTTGCCTTCCGTGTAGATGGTCTTGCCGTCTTTGCTGCTGATCGCCAAGGGCAGGCTGCTGCGACGGATGACGTTCACCAGTCCGCCCGGCTCGATCTGCACGTCGCTCCACCAGATCTTGCCGCCCTTGGCGTTGTACGAGCCGAGGCACAGCGTGACCTCGCTGTTGTCGAGGCTGGCGAAGGTGGCGTGCAAGCGGGTCCAGTCCATCGTCTTGCGGATGGGCGGCGGCTGCCAGTTGAGCGGGTAGCCCTTCGCCATGTCGACGGCCGAGATGCGAAAGTCGCTGGAGCTGCAGTTCTCGGTCTTGGCCATCACCGAGACGTGGTAGTAGTGCCAAGGCTGGACTTTGATCGTCTGCAGCACGCGGACCACGCCGCGCTTGCTGGCCGAGTGGTCCTGCCGCAGCGTCGGCTTGCCGTCGTACGTGACTTCATCATCCTTGCAGGACACGCTGCCGGGCTGGTCGACGGTCCAGCCCACTGGGCTGCCGCGTTTCCATTGTTCCAACGAGCCGTTGACCAGTCGCGCCAGGTCATCGCGCGGCGTCAGTTTGCCGTCCCGGACGACGAACAGGGCCTTGCGCACCGGCATCCCCTCCGCCAAGTTGGGGTCGGCCGCCAGGAACTCGGCCGCGTAGCCCACGGGGCAAACCGGGACAATCAACTCCATCTCGTGCTCGGTACAGGCCTGCCGCAGCCTGCGGACATTGCGGGCATAGCTCTTGTCCTGGAGTTGGAACTTGTCGAACTTGCTGTCGGCCACAAAAATCCCGTTGTAGCCCGCACGCCGGTGCGCGCTGCATCAGATCGAGCGTCTTCTGCAGGGCCTCTTCCCTGGCCAGATTGGTCATGGTGAAGACCCAACGGTACTTGAGCTGCACTCTTGCGGGTTTGGACGGGCTGGCGCCGGTCTCCTGGGCCAGGACTGTCGATAGGCCCAGAAACAATATCACGAACGGATGCATAGGGCTTTTCACGGCTGCTGTTTCCTTGTTGTGATTCGTGGTTTTGCCTTAGTATACCATGGCCCGCTCGATCAGCGCGGCAATCCGGGCCCGCCCTGTACTCATGGTCGGCCTGACCTACTTTCGTGCCGGCGTAATAACACGGCTTCTGTAGGGAACGGCCTCCGTGCCGTTCCGCGGGTTCCAGACGCCCGCCGCGGCCCGGAACGGCGGCTTCCGGAACGGCACGGAGGCCGTTCCCTACAGAGCGGTGCAGCTCACCTCCGCCCGCCGTTGGTCGAGACCATCGCTACCCGGCGGCACCGCAAACGGCCAAGAATCCAAGCGATTCGTCCAACCAGCAAGGAGACCCCACCGAGCTCGCCTCGGTCGGTGAAGGAGGTTGAGGAGCTAGTACGGAAGGCAAATCACCTCCGCGACCCCACCGAGCTCGTCTCGGTCGGTGAAGGAGGTTGAACACCTAGTACGGAAGGCAAATCTCCTCCGCGACCCCACCGAGCTCGTCTCGGTCGGTGAAGGAGGTTGAACACCTAGTACGGAAGGCAAATCACCTCCGCGACCCCACCGAGCTCGTCTCGGTCGGTGAAGGAGGTTGAACAGCTAGTACTGTCCCCGCGGCCGAGCCGTAGCCATTCAACCTGGTTCACCACCCGGGCGAGCCGGGTGGGGTCTTAAAAACTCCCCTCGCACCCGACCTAGCGATTCAACCTGGTTCACCGACCCGGACGAGCCGGGTGGGGTCTCAAAGACTCCGTTGGCGTTCCGTTTTCTGGCCCCGGCTCATCGTTCTACAATTGCCGCCGCCTCGAATCATGGCTGTAGCGCGACGGATCTCGTTGAGCAGGGTGTGGATCGTGGCAGAGCAACCAGATTCCTCCCGGAAGTAGAGGAGGGCGCTGAGCTGTGTGAGGTCGTCGAGACTCGCGGCCGTGTCTGAACGGTGCCTCCTGGTACGCATTCTTCAGCGTAAAGAATATAGATCACCGTAGTTCTTTTCGAATTACCAGCTTGAGGCCAGACCACACTTCATCCACAGCGCAGATTTTGATATCAACGAAACCCAAGGGAAGCGCCATCGCACGCACGACGTCCTCGGTGATGTCGGTTGGCACCTCCGCAGCTTTCTTCGGCCAGGAAACCCAAACCGTCCCGGCAGGCTTGATCTTGGTCCTGAACCTGGTGAGGGCCTTCTCAAGCTCCGCCTTACGGTCCAGGAAGACGTGGACGATATCCGTCTTATTCGTAAGCCGCAAGACGAACTCCACTCCGGGGGGAAGTGGCTCAAGCGATTCGAGATACAAGTCTGGGGCGTTCACAACAAACACCTTATTTCCTTCTTTGATTCCCAGCTTCTTGGCTAACGGCGTTCCTGAGTAGCCTGCCATGTGTCTCTCCTTCTCGTAGTGTTGGAAAACCGCGCATCGTTTCAGTGCGCCGCGACTGACGCCAGGCGAGAACGATAACAACGACGGTTCCAATTGCTATTCGGCACCGCCGCTGATCACACCGCGGTAGTAGTCGGGAACGAATCGTCCCAATCCGCAACCGACGAGCGTCCCTACCGCCGCAATGCCGATCCCGAACGCCGCAATTATCATCAGCGCTCGCATGCAGGGCAGCGGGCGAAGTTGCTTGAACCAAGCCAGCCCTATGGCGATCGCAGTCCCGGTAAGAAAACCGAGCATCAGGCCTTGGATGACACCCGTTCCGACGCCCACGCTGGTCGCGTAGCCCCCTGGGACCGCATCTGGAAACACGCCAGGGTAGTAGCCCGGGGCAACTTTATTGAGTGTTGCGGCGACTGAACCGCCGATGGCAGCAAAGAGAATGGACCAGCCCGCGACAACGGCCGTCCCTACAGCGGCTGGCATTGGAGAGTTTCCGCCGGAGACGCCCGACGGTGATCTGTCATCACGTGTCCGCGGCGAGGTATTCGGATTTGCACCAGGACTCATGGGAGTAGGTTGTGTCGAGCAGCCGACGCCGCCCCACTTCAGAGCGCCCAGCGTCGAGCCGCCTCTTATTCTACTGCGCCGCAGCGGGCTATGACACAAGGGACCACAGCCAGCAATCGCGGCTCGACACGACCTCCGCGGCAACCTTCGTGCGGCGGGCAAACGCCAGAACGCGGGCGTGCAGGGTAGCTTGGCTCGGAGGCCTATTCTGGCAGGGCCGCTGGCGACGCGGTATACTGGCGGGCATGGACGCACCCGAGAATCGCCGCTGGTATTACCCTACGCCTGGCTGGTTGGTGCTGGGCTCGCTGGCCGTGACAGGCATCTTGTTCCTCTCCGAACAGGGGCGCTGGTTCTCATTCAACGAGCACAAGGGCTGGACGGTGCTCATCGCCGTGGCTGGCGTGGGTGTGGTGCTGGCGGTGGTGCTCGCGTGGTTCGTCGTGGCATTGCTCTTCCGGTGGCCGTTCCAGTTCTCGATTCGGTCGTTGCTGGTGCTGACGTTGGCTGTGGCGTTGCCGTCCAGTTGGATGGCGGTCGAAATGAAGAAGGCCGAAAGGCAGATGCGGGCCGCCAGAAGGATTGTATCGATGGGCGGACAAATAAGCTCCGACTGGGAACTCTACCAAGACGGCGCTTCAATACCGAACGCCAAGCCACCCGGGCCAAACTGGCTGCGAAATCTCTTGGGAGAGTATTTCTTTTCGGGAATTGTCCATGTCACTCTCCGCGCCGGCCCCGTTGCGGAGAGCGACCTGAAGTACATCGAAGCCTTGGCCCAACTTCGAATGATGCAATTCTACCACAACCCGATCACTGACGACCGGCTGAAATACTTCACAGGGTTGTCCGAGTTGGAAACGCTATACCTGAACTACACAATGGTCACAGACGCTGGGCTAGGCCAATTGAGACGCCTGCCCAAGCTTCGCGTCCTGGTTATCGGTAATACGCGAATCACCGACGCGGGTTTGGCAATGCTGGGGAACTTAAGGCAACTGGAACTATTAGACATCCGGTGCACACAAGTCACGGATGCAGGGCTGGTGCACCTGGAAGGACTAAAGCAACTCAAGACCCTGTGCCTTGGCGAGAACAAGATCTCGGGTGAGGGTTTGAAATCGCTGGAGAAACTCATGCAACTTCAACACTTGGAACTCGACCGTGACCCTATCACGGATGTGGCATTGCCACATCTTTCGAGGCTGCACCAACTTTGTTTCCTGCAACTATATGGCACGCGGGTTTCTGACCTCGGATTGAAGCATCTTGCATCCTTGCATGGGCTCAACTTCTTGAACGTGGTGGACACTCAGGTTACGGAGAACGGCGTCAAGAAGCTCCAGCAAACACTACCCGAGTGCAGGATCGAGTCGCAATTCCCGATTGACACTGGAAAGTTGTGATGGCCATCTTGCCACTTCCCGCCTCCGCCCCACGCCCGACCGCTGCGTCCTCTCGCTTCTTCGCCCAGCCCTTCTGGCTCTCCGATCGAGGGCTGGGCGGCGTGGTAGGGGCGGTTTACGCAATCCATGGGGCAGGGCTCTCACATCCCATAATAAGCCCCATGCCGTGCCTCCGTCAACGGCGAGACGCGGGCTATGCCCAATTTGGGTGGCGAGTATGCCCCGCGTAGATCCCTTATCCCAACCGCCGTTACCCTCCACCATTCCCGTGAACGCTCGCTTGAGGCTTGAGGGGCAATCCAGGGAACGTGCCGCACGCGGCGACCTCAGGCGGGCTTGGCTTTCCTGCTCCGCACCGCGCCGACCAGCAGCAGCCCGACCGAGAGCAGCCACACGGCCAGGGCGGCGATGTTGGGCCAGTTCAATCGCCAATCGTCCTCGTCCAAGGCCACGTGCGGTCCACCGGCCACGTTCTTGCAGCCGCCGATCGCCAACACCTTCCGTAACTCTTCCGATGAAAGACAATCAGTCCGTAGAAAATGCACGCTGCCGTCAGCCATCGCTATGTGAATGCCCGTGCCTGCGTCATAGATGAAGAAGAATTCGCTGTGTCCAACCCGGTGGCTAGCCAGGGTCATCGGGGGCGACTCCGCGCCGGAAACATTCAGTGTGTCGAGCGAAAAATCTCGCGGTTCCGACCAGGCGATGCCCGAGTTGGCCACTTCGATGAGCATGACGGTGTGTGACGGATCATTGCTCACATCAGTGGACTTCGATGACGTTTCGCCCGCCCAGGCGACACCATTTCCCACGACGGCGACATAGCTCGTTGACTCGCCTCCGGGCGCCGTGGTGCTCGGCTCGCTGGGGCAGACGTACTCCGAGAGGCGAACCGCCGCGAGCTTCTTGTTTTTCGGACCGTCCCACGGTTGGGCGAGGTCGTAAGTCCTGTAAAGAGAATCGTACTCCATTTCGGGCAGTATGAGCACCCGCCAACTATGCATCGGCTTGCCATTTTTGTCGACGATGTACGCCGGGGGGAAACAGCCGTTCTCCGAATGGTAGTTTCGCAGCGCCAGCGCGATCTCGAACATTCTGCTGCGGCATGCCGCGAGGCGAGACGCCTCGCGGGCAGACTCGATTCCGGGCATCAACAGCGCGGCCAGCCCCAGCAGGCAGATCACGATCAACGCAAAGTATGCCCACGGCGACCCGGGTTCGATTCGATAAAAGCAAATCGCGAGCCCCACCACCAGCACGAACACCACAATCCCCCAACCCCCGAACACCGCCAGCGACGACGCCAGCACCACGAACAAGAGCAGCAGCGTCCGCAGCGTGAATTGGAAAGGTCGAGGGGGCGGTGGTGAGGTGTGGGGTTCTGATTCGGTCATGGGGACGTTTCAGTGCGCCGCGACTGACGCCAGGCGAGAACGATAACAACTACGGTTCCAACGACGGTGCCGAATAGCAATCCTTCTCCCCAACCCCGCCCCACCGCGGGGCGCCCAGCGTCTCGCCTCTCATTGTACCGCGCCGCCGCGGGCTGCACCACAAGTGCCCGCCGGCAGCAGCAGTTCCGCAACTTGGCATAGGTAGGGGTAGGGCCTGAAGAAGAATGTCCCTAAAACGGCCGGTTTTGGTGAGCCGGGCGTCGTGAGACGGAAATCGAGCATTTTCTCAGAGGAGAAACGCGGCCGAGACGGTGGGAAAGGGGGGACTCTCCCGGGACAGCAGTGGCTGGCGAATCGAGGCGGCAAACGGGGCGCGCCCCTACGACACGGCTGCGGGAAGAGAGGGAAAAACGGCGATGGTCGGCACGCATGCAGGGCTAAGGACCACGGGCTGGTGGCATGCGTTGCAGCCTTGCACGCGTGACACTGGCTAGAGCCGCGTAGAGTTCGTCGGCCAGGCCTATGAGCGTGAAACGATCACGGAACGGCGGCTTGAGGTTCCGCCGCCAGAAGCATTGAAGAAGAACGAAGGCCAAGAACAGCGTGAGCACAAAATTGACGATCGCCGTCGCTTGGTGCTTGTAAACATGGTCCAAGCCCCAATGGGTGGAAGTCGCGTTGAAGCAGTCGTTCTCGATGTCCCACCGCCAATGGCCTGCCCGCCAATAGTTCCGCGAAGGTAGCTGCCGTTTACTGAACGTTGTGGCCCAATACCAAGAGGAAGTTTTCTCCGTTTCCTTCCATTGCCTGGCGATGCGTTCCCGACAGCGTTCGGTCTCGACACTGTGCAAGACCCGCAACGGTTTGGAGACGCCCTCGGCGGAGGTGAAGCCTTCCTCGTCCCAGTACCGCACGGTCCGCCGACCCTCGGTCCATTGTCCATCGGGAGGTCTTTGGGAGAAAAGTCCCTCGGCGTCCTGGAGCAGCACACGGTGCTCGCCGCTTGACCACCACCACGACGTCTTTGTGGTGTTCGATGCAGAAGTTGATGAAGGGAGCTTCGAAGTACAGGCCGTCGCCGACCACGGCATCGAAGTAGCGGATGTACGTGGTAAAGACCCGTTCCAGCAGACGCTTGGCGGCCGGCACTTCTCCCTCGCCGGGCCGCTGGAATTCCACATCGAGGGGAACGGCCAAGTCATGGCCAATGAGATGGCAGACGACGCCGCGATGATAGTATTCCGTGACCTCTTGATCATCCACTTTCACGGTGCGGGTGAGGCATTGGTCGCAGCAGCGTTTGCGGCTGGCGAAAAAATTCGTGTCCGTCCACGGCGGCGAAGATCCAGTCGCCGGCACTGTCCAGCATCTTGTTGCGTTTGATGCGGAGATGGACGTCCTTGAGCACGCCGTGCAAGGCTTCGCTGTCTAACTGCGCGTAGACCCGGCCCACCGTGTCGCCACTGGGAACACGCGGTCCCACAAACTTTTCCAATCTTCCGGGAAAGTGCCGTATCCTTGTCGATACCATTGAGACTGCCGCGGCACGTGGCACACATAGCGAAGGCGGTGCCGAAGACTGCCGTGGTGGGAATCACCGGCGCGAGCCGGGAATCGGTCAACCTGGACGTCAGTTCGCGAAACTGGAACACTTTGTTGATATAGCCGTAAAAGCGGGCCATCATGGCGGTTTCCTCCTTGGTTTTCCTGGATGGACGCCGGTAGACGTTGCGCGTCCGAGTTTCTCTTCCTTATCCTTGAGGAACCCGTGGAGACACTGCTGGGAAATGAAGTCCAGCAGGCGATCGACCTCCTGGGCATTCTCCACCCAGCCGCGAACGCTGTTCTCCATCGCGGGCGGCACGTAGATCATGCGGCGACGGTTATTCAGGCGGACGGCCAGATAGAGGGACATGTGCTTCTCGCCCTGCTGGCAATGGCAGCCGGCCTTGCCGCAGGTGCGGGCCATCGACCACGAGGCTGCCGCGGAGCAAGGGGTTATCCGCGATGTGTTTGCACGGCGCGGGAGCGTGCATGGCGCTCTTCGATAGGGCGTTGCGAGCGGGGCTTCACGGGTTTCACACGGGTTCCTTTCTGATAGATATGATTATATCAGATTGATCGAGGAAGGCAAGCGAAAAAACGAATGCGAATTTGCTCCAAACCACGCAACCACACTCAACTCCCAGCGCTGAGAATCACTTACGGTGAGGAGAAATTCCCGGTTGCGGAACCGCTGCGCCGGCAGCCGGCAGTGTCCAACCCCGCCTCCGCGGCAACCTTCGTGCGGCGGGCAGGGGCGTCAGGAACGCGGGCGTGCAGGCGTACAGGGGACATTCTGGTATGGTTTCCCCTGGCGGAGTATACTGGCGGCATGGACGCTGCTGAGAAACGTCGCCCTTGTTGCCTGCGCTATGAGCAGCGTTCGGGCTAACTCTTCGAGCTCTTCGACCACGCCCCGGGCTCGTCGACCCAAATCGCACACCCCCTTTCAAAATGTCGGAGAATCTGGAATTGACTCGTCAGCGAAATGTCGATAATGTCCATGTTCCAGTTTGGGGATGGTTGCCGATGAAACGATACTTGGCGATTCTTATTCTCCTGATGCCGGTTGTCGCCAGTGGTTGCGCCGGCTGCACGATGCATGAACGTGGCCAAGCGTATGACAATTCGTACATGGTCGGTTCTGACGGGCAGGTGGTACCAACGAACGTCGAGACCCCGCGAAAATAAAGTCTTCTGGCAGGTTGACGCCGCCCTCATTTGCACTCCGCCCACGTCCTGGCCGTCCTTATTTCGACCTTCAGGGGCACCGTGAAGCCCGGCGGGCGTGGCTCCATCGCCTCGACCACGATCCGCTGTTCGCCGAAAAAGCCGGGCTCGACTGCCAACTGGCAGTCAAGACAGAACTCGTCTGCAAGGCCAATTCACCCGCCAGGCTTCCGCTTCAGGAACGGCGCCCGACTGCCGTCGATCGTCGTCTTGTAGTGCAAAGGCTCGACGACGTGCGGATTGGAGCCGTCGGCCGCCATGATCCAAACCGGCCGCTTGTCCTCGCGTCTCTCCTTATACGTTCGTTCCGCTCTCTTGCCATCGATCCAGTAGACCTCATCGCACAGCCGGAAAGAGATCCACTTCCCATCGGGCGAGACCGATGGCGAAGTGGCCGCGCCGCCCAACCTGGTCAATTCTTTCTTCTTCCCGCTGTCGGGATCGCAACTGAAAAGCTCCAGGGCCGTGCCGACCCGGTCAGCATAGATGATGGTCTTACCGTCGGGAGTCCAGGTGGCGTGCAGGCCGCCATAGCCGCTGTCTTCGCCTAGCCGGCGGCGATTCGTGCCGTCGCTGTTCATGACAAACAGCCCGTGGCCGTCAAACGCTAGCCGTTTCCCGTCGGGCGAAACGGCTGGGTCGGTTCCCTCGCCGACGACCTTGAACTCCGTGTCGTCCGGATGGATGCGGCACATTCGCGGCGGCCCACCGCCGAACAGGCCGAAATAGAGCCACTTCCCATCGGCCGTCCAACTGGCCATCCCTGCGATGCCACGCTGACCCTTCGCCAATCGACGGACGTTGGAGCCGTCGGCGTTCATCACGAACAGCGAGTCGCTCCCTTCGCGGTCCGAAACGAACGCGATCTGCTTCCCGTCAAATGAGCAGGAAGGGTACTTGTCGGTGGCTGGATTTTGCGTCAGGTTCCGGGCGGCACCGGTGACAGGATTCACGACAAACAGTTCCAAGTTCCCGGTCCGGAACGTGCAAGCCACCAGGTCGAAGTCGCTCAGTTCGGCGGCCCGGGCCGCAGGAGGCAGGCAGAACGCGACCAGAGCGGCCAGCGTCGCTTGTAGGAAACTCAGCTTCATGTGCGCTTCTCCGATTAGTTGTTGTCTAGTTTACTCCGGACAACGCGGGTACACCAGCTTCTTCCACAGACTGGGCTGACAGGTCACTTTGTCACGTAATTGCCGGCGGTTGGGGTTATTGGCACGCGGCCCAGGTCCTACCGGGGTTAACGTCGACCATCAGCGGCACCGTGAAGTCGGCGGGCAGCGTCTCCATCGCCGCGACAACGATCCGCCTGGTCTCTTCGACCAAGCCCGAAGGCACTTCCAACAGCACGCTGTCGTGGACCGGCAGCAACATGTGGACCTCATCGAACAGGTCGTCGTCCAGGCGGATCAGGGCCAGCTTCATCAGGTTGGCGGCGGCGGCACGTTTTACAGCCACTTCTGCCGCATGGGCAGATGTATCACGGCGTCGGCCGCGGGCTCGCCCTTGACCTTCAAGGCTTCGCTGTCCCACTCGATCGTAGAGAACTCGTTCACGCCCGGCTTGTAACGCAGGGCGAGCATGCCCACCATGGCGATCTCGGCGACCATGGCGGCGGTCTCAAAGCCTTGGAAGGTCTTGGGGCCACCCTTGCAGGCCGACAGCCACTCACCGTAGTGGCCGGGCGCGCGCGGCAAGGTGACCGGCACCGGCTTGCAGGCCGGGTGGTCCAGCACGCCGCGGGTTCGCCTGCATCGGCAGCCGCATGCACATCTCCAGGGCGTCGGGCCCGTCGTCGTGCTCGGCCAAGGGAAAATCCATGAGCTGATCGACCAGCAGGCGGCAGCCGGGCGAGTCGGCCTTGAAACGCAACTCGCGGTTGATCACGTACTGGCTCAGCCGCCGGATGCGGGCCACCTTCGGCACCCCGCCGCTGGCCATCTCGTAGAGGGGCCACTTCAGCTTCCGCCCGGCACACTGCCGGCGAAACTCGTGGACCAGCAACTCCTGGAACTGCTCGGCCTCGAAACCCACGTAATGCGGTCGCTTCTCGTCGCAAAAGAGGATCGTCTTGCGGACGATCTGGTCCAAAGGGATCCGCTCCAGGAGGGCGTCGAGGTAAACGAAGCGGTCGAGCACGCCCACGAAGACGATCGCGCAGTAGTCGCCCTGCCGGTCGCTCGCGCCCTTGCTGGGGTCGACGCAGACCAGCCGCAGGTCGAACTTTCTGGGCCACTTCCCCGGCGGCACCCAGATCCCGGAGAGGTGAGGTCAGACCGGCACGCCATAGCGGCAAAGTACCAACTTCCACGCGTCAAGTCAATTCATAAATGTCTAACGTAGGTTCGATCCCCACACCCCCCGAGTATTCTGATTCCAGGCAGGCAGAATCTCGTCGCTGCCTATTTTGCTCTCTCCAGCCGCAGTGCTTCCGACGAGAAAAGGCTGTCGCCCGCGCTGGCAACGAAACGAGCAAGGTTCTCGGTCGTGTCGGTGAGCAGCTTATTTTTTGCTGTAGCTCCTTGACGCGATGAACTTCGCCCGTTTAGACTGGAAGTCGTCCACCCACTTGCCGAGGGGTCCGGCTTGCACAATGCTGCCCAAGTCTCGTGGATAATCGCTCGTTTACTCTTCAGCGAGGAACAAGACAATGCGTCGCTTGCCCCTGTCTATCTCATTGCTGGCACTCGTTGGCTCAATAGTCGCGGTCGTTGTTTGTCGTTCCTGGGCGAATGACCCGCCGACGGTTGCATCTGGCAATCGTAATCCATTCCAAGGGTCCGGAAATGTCGGTCCCAACAGGTCGCCATCGGCAACGCCCGAGCAAGGCAATTGTTCGACGCCCGCGCGGCCGTCGTCTCCGCCGAAAGCCTGTTCGCCCCAACCGTCAGCGCAACGAGGCGTAGCTGTGGGCGCAGGCCCGCCATCCCGATCACTTATTCGTATCCTGACGCCGGAAATGGCGGCGTCGCCCGAACCGCATGCGATCATCGATGCAGATGGCGACTTTGAAGGGGCAGCGGTAGCGAAAATCGCAGCCGCCTTGGCATCGCCCACCGAGATCGTTTGCAACAACACACCTCTGACCGACGTTGTCGAGCACTTGGGAAAACGGCACAAAATCGAGATCCAATTGGACACCTGCGCGTTGAAGGAAGCCGGGATCGAGCCGAATTGTCCGGTAACGAAAAGCCTATCCGGCATCAGTCTTCGTTCCGCCTTGCGTCAATTGCTTCGCGAGATGCAGTTGGAATATGTCATTCGCAACGAGGTATTGCTGATCACGACGACGATCATGGCCGAAAGCGACGAGTACGCGGCCACAAGGATTTACCCGGTGAAGGACCTTGTTCTGGTTCGCAACGAGCACGGCGAAATCGAGACCGACTTTCAATCGCTCATCGACCTGATCGAGAACGTGATTCCGCCGGGGGCATGCACTACTCCTCCCGGGTGCCTCCGGGGATCGATCGCCTCCTACCAATTCCAAGATCGCTGCGTATTGGTGATTAGTGACACGCAAGCGGCCCACGAGCGGATCGCTGATTTGCTGGCGGCATTACGGAGGTGCTCCGTTGCCGACGCCAAGCAGGGGAAAGAGTTGTGCCTGCCGAAGCGACCAAGCGCCGCTGCTCCCTATCTCATTCCCGCCGGGACGCCAGCGAATCGCTGAGGCAAATCCAATGCCGGCACGTCATGGTTGGATGGTTGATTGCGCTACGTCGCTCACCGCCGCTTCCATTTTACTCCCCGCGAATACGGCACTCAAGAGCGGATCACGGCGCTGCCAACATCGCCTTTTGCCCCGCAACCCGCCACGGCACCAGCGACAGCCGCAGGCGACGGGCGGCGAGAGGGATGCAGGCAGTTGGCGGTGTTCACTCTTTGCGATACCATTCCGGTGGCCCCTGCTGCGGATCGGCCCATCCCCAGTCAAGTAGCGTGTCGATGAAATGCTCGCTGTCGTAGACTTCGTAACACAGTTTATTCAACCGTGAGTAGTAGAATCCAAGCTGCTCAGCAAGTCCGCCCTCCTCATAGAACTTGTCTCTATCGGACTCGGAAAGCAAATTGATGAGCGTGCCGTTCGCCGTTCCGAAATGCTTCACGAGGGCAACGAATTGCATCGTCCGGCCATCAGGTAAGTCGGCAGAATACGGTGCTACGACCTCCATGCCAAGGTCTTCAGCGGCCTTGCACCATGCTTCGGAAACTAGGTTACGGTCCACAGCGAATCCTCGCACCTAAAATGGCGTGCCCGACACCGCCTTCATCAAGGCCCTCAGCGTCTTTCGCCCCAATTCTACTCCACACCGCCCCCCGCACAGCCCAAGGCGTGCCCGATGGTGGTTAGCGGGAGGGCGGCTACCGCACGAGATCCACGACGAATCCGATCACCGGCACTAGGGGTATCGCAAGCCAGAAGCCGAACTTTACGATCGCAAGGTCCGTGCGTGTAGTGTGTTTCGGGCGACGAAGCAGGATCATCGGTGTACAAACCCAGGAAGCCACTGCCGCGACCCTCGACAGTGGACAAATCTTCCGCTTCTGTGCGATCAGCGATGCGAAAATCAGGACGACAGCCTGCTGGGCAACCGCTGCCGTGATTGCTTCAACGTACTTGCCTAAAGCAGTCCGCGACGGTTGCTGGGTAGATTCGTCGTTCGGCGTGGGCGTCACTCTGAAACTGCGATGTTCAGCCATTTGGTACTTCGATGTCCGCGGTCGTCGTATCGGCTCGGCTGCCACTCGACGCCGCCCCCACCAGGGCATCCAGCGTCGAGCCACCTTCAATTATCGGATGCGAGGGCGGGCTGCACAAGCGGGCGCCTTCCACTGCAAGCGGTTGGCAGTCGTCTTTCGGGCGCGGGTGGCGCGTCGGTCAAGACGGCCTAGGAGCTTGCCCGGCATAGCGATCCGGCCCTTTGCCGCATGATGATGGCGGGACGCTGGCTACAGATACCGACAAGCCGCAAGTGGTTTCACTGGCAAGAAATAGAACTCGCCAACAACCGTTGGCGGTTGTTGGCGAAGTAGCGGAGGGCATGGGATTCGAACCCACAACCCCTTGCGGGGCATCTGATTTCGAGTCAGACCGCTAGCCGTTCGCTTACCCTCCGAACGCCTATTCCAATTTATAGGACAATTCGGTATCCGGCAAGCCCCCGGTACCTGTCACCACCTTGTCACCTATCACGGCGTTTCAGGCTGCGGCGCCGCGCGTGCTGGGGCGCTATGGGGTGGCGGACGGCAAAGCGATGCCCCAGTACCGCGCGATGCCCCAGCCGCGCCCGGTCGCTTGGTCGGGCGGTGCCGCGTTTGCCGCCATTGCCGCGAAAGGCTGGGTCGGGATAGGGCGAAAAGCAGCGTTGTGCGGGCGGTCACGCTCGTGCTTCCCTTACGCCCTGGGCCAATGGTGCCGATCGGTTCCGTTCTCGCTCCGGCACGCAATCTGCCGGTTCTTGCGATTGATTCCACTATGGCGCGCAAAATACTTTGTTTTCGCGCCGGGCGCGGACCCTGCCGATAGTTGCCCTATATCGGATGACACAAATCGCCAATGGATGGGCACCCTCAGAAGGACACTCGCTATGAACCAAGGCACTTTTCGCGTCGTCACACGGGGCGCCGACGGCCAGATTCGCATCCGGGATTACGATACCGCCGAAGCCCTCCTGAAGCGACATTCTCAAGTTGGCGTCGATGACTGCAGCACCGATTTGGCCCTCCGCGGGCAGCCCGTCTTTCGCGGCCTGATCGGCCCCATGCCCGAAGGCAAGAACGTCGTCCGCTACGAATCACCCGAGGTCTTCGAGACCCTCACCAAGGAATGGAGCACGCTGCGGCCCACCCGGCGCCGCTCGCGGAGCCAAACCACCGGCGTGTAACGTCCGGCGGAAAAATGCCACGCTGGCCACGCCAGCCATCAATCTCCATCACCGGCCCGGATGAACCGGGTGGGGTCATAAGAAAGCAGCCCGCGGCCACTTGCCGTCCGCTTCCAGGGCATGTATCGTAGGGGTAGAGACAGCCGTAGTGAATATGGCGGCGTCTTGACCACGATCCGGAGCACTTGGCTCCTGCCTTTTGGGAGGTAGAGCGGCGGCGATGAGCACGATCATCGGCATCGATCTGGGCACGACCTACTCGGTGGCGGCCTACATGACGGGCGACGGCCCCCGCTTGATTCCCAACGCCTTGGGCGAGAACCTCACGCCCTCGGTGGTGGGCGTCGACCTCGACGACAAGCTGGTCGTGGGCCGCGGCCAAAGAACTGTGGGTCGTGCACCCCGACCGCTGTTCCGGTCTCTTCAAACGCCACATGGGCAGCGAGTGGACTACGGATCTCGCTGGCCAAAGCTACACGCCGGAAAAGCTCTCCAGCCTCGTTCTGCAATCGCTCAAGCAGGATGCGGAGGCCCACCTTGGCCAGCCGGTGACCGATGCGGTGATCACCGTCCCGGCCTACTTTCACGAACACCAGCGGAAGGCCACCATCCACGCCGGGCAGATCGCCGGCCTGAAGGTGCAACGGATCATCAATGAGCCGACCGCGGCCGCCATCGCTTACGGCTTCCACGAATTGAAGGAGGAAAAGGTGCTCCTGGTCTTCGACCTAGGAGGCGGCACCTTCGACGTCTCGATCGTGGAACTCTTCGAGGGCATGGTCGAGGTGCGGGCGTCGTCCGGCGACACATTCCTCGGCGGCGAGGACTTCACCGTCGCCATGGCCGCCCGGATCCTCGAATCGCAAGGCCAGGTTTTCGAGCGGGCCGAGTTGGAGCATCCGCTCCTGGTTTCACGGTTGATCCAGCAGTGCGAACTGGCCAAGTGCCGGCTGTCGTCGCAAGCAGAGGCGGTGGTGCGGGTGCCGGACGCCCAGGGCGAATTTACGCCGGGCGCGGCCGAAACGGCCGTGACCCGCGAGCAGTTCCAGGGCTGGACCGAGCACATCCTGGAGCGGGTCGATCTGCCCCTTCGCCGGGCGTTGGGCGACGCGGGGCTGAAGGCCGAAGAGGTGCACGAGGTGCTGCTCGTGGGCGGCGCGACGCGGATGCCGGCCGTCGTAGATCGGCTAGTGGCCAAGTTCGGCAAGGAGCCCCAGCATCGCCTCAATCCGGATGAAGTCGTGGCGCTGGGGGCGGCCGTGCAGGCCGGCCTGATCGCCCGCAACGAGGCCGTCAGCGACATGGTCGTCACCGACGTGGCCCCCTTCACCCTGGGAGTGGAGACCTGCCGGGAACTGGGCACGGAACTCCGCAACGGCTATTTCCTGCCCATCATCCACCGCAACACCACCATTCCGGTCAGCCGCGTCAAGCGAGTGTCTACCATCCGACCGAACCAGACGCAGATCGACGTAAAGGTTTTCCAGGGTGAGAACCGCCGCGTGGAAAACAACCTGCTTTTGGGGAATTTCTCCGTGCATGGCATACCGCTCGGCCCGGCCGGGCAAGATATCGACATCCGCTTCACTTACGACCTGAACGGCGTGCTGGAAGTCGAGGCCACGGTCGTCCAGACCCAGAAAAAAGTCTCGCACGTGGTCACCAAACACGCCCGAGGGTTGTCTAAGGAGCAGATTGAGCGGGCGGTGGAAGAGTTGCAGGCCATCAAGCGCTCGCCGCGGGAAGAGACGGCCAATCGCCACCTGTTGCGACGGGCCGAGCGGATGTACAAGGAACTGCCGTTGGACGAGCAGAACGAATTGGGCGGTCTGCTGGACGGTTTTGAGTCGGCCCTGGAAATGGGCGATAAAGAGGCGATCGAACAGTTCTTTGAGGCCGTCAAGGAGTTCCTCGATCTCCGCGAGGCGACGGAAGGAGAAGAGTGATTTCGGGAAAACGAAATCGTAGGGCCTTCGTAGAACGGAATCTATTCCGTTTTAAGCAAACGGTATAAATTCCGTTCTACAAGGAGGTTGACAATGGAAAAACTCGACGACGCTTCGCGCTTTGCGTGGGCTTGCAGTGTCTTCGGATTGCAACCGGGGGCCTCGCAGGAGGCAATTCGCGCCGCGGTCATGGCACAATTGGAAAGCGCCGACTTCATGCCGCCCGTCGCCTGGCGGCAAGCGATCTGGCTGCTGTGCGATTCCCGCGCACCGCAGGCCTGGCCGCAGACCGGCTATGACGCCTTTCGCGACACTGCGGAAAGCAGCCTGGCTGAGGAGGTCGACGCCTTTGCCACGCGGTTCTTCATCCTGCCCCCCGGTACCCGCCGCGAGCAATGGACGCAATTGATGGAGCGAGCTGAGCCGTTTCCGCGGTTGCAAGCGCGGCTCAGTTCGTGGCAGCGCGGGCTGGATGCAGAGACCGTGGCGGCGGCCCAACCGGGCCAGCTTGATGCCGTTCTGGCGGAGCGGCTGTGCCGGCTTTTCGTGCTTAAGCCAAGTGCTCAAGAGGCCCAGCGCCGCCACTGGCTGGCGTCGATGATCGGCGATTGGCGGCCCGTGGTTCGCCAATTGCGAGCGAAGTGTCCGCGACTGGCGCAACTAGACGCCGATTTTCTCTCCGCGCTAGCGTCCGAAACCCGCGAGACCGCTGCCGCTCGAATTGCGGCGGAGCCACTCGCTGGGCCAAGGGCTCCGGCCCGCTTGCCGACGTCGAAGCCGGCGCTATACCGACAATCAGCAAGCGTCTCGTCCGGCTCATCGTCCGGTTCTTATTCTCGCGGCAGCGGGGTCCTGGTGGCCGTAGTTCTGGTCACGGTAATTCGGATGATTGCCCAATCCTCGAATTGGCAACCCTCGCCGAGCTACCAGGTCCCGCCCAATTATCCGCCGTACCATGCGTCGCCGAGCCAGCCTCCGACGTATGGGCCGAACTTCAATACCGCGCCGATCTCTCCGCAAAATGGATCGGATTTCGAAGACTTGCGGGAAAACTTGAATAAGCAGTTCAATGCCAAGTACCCGGCAGCGGAAAAGGAAGGAATCTCTCCGCCCGATCGCGAAGCGCACGCGGACTCGCCGTTTCCTTTGCGATCCAACGGCGCGGTGTCCTCGGGCACCGCGACTGGGCGAGGGCCGCCATGAGCGATCGCCGCTTGCCCGAGGATCTCAATCAATGGCCGGAAGATCCCTTCGCCTTATTGGGCGTGAATGCCTCCGCGGATCGCCGCGAGGTGCGACGGGCCTATGCGCAGTTGATTCGCGTCTACAAGCCGGAGCATTTTCCCGAACAGTTCCGCCGCATCCGCGAGGCCTATGAACTGCTCGAACAACGCCTTTCGTGGATGGAGACGAATCGGGCGGCAGCGGCAGACGCATCCCCCGCCGAAGCAGTGAGCGGCGCGGCTGCCGGCGATCTCCTCGCGGACGGGCCGGCGGCCTCGGTCAATGAGCCGTCGGACCCGATGATGGCGGGAACGCCCGATCGCTCAGACTTCTGGCAGCAAGCCCGGTGCGGCGGTTTGCGCGAGGCCTACGCTGAAGCGTCGCGGGCGGCGATGGAGGGACGGGGCGACGAAGGGCTCTTCGTCCGTCTCTTCTGGATGCTGCGGGTGGCGCCGGAAATCGATCCCGCCCGCGACGCTCGCGACTGGTTGATCGCCGGTATGAAACAGTGCGGGCTCTGTGGCCGCTTGCCGGAACTCTACCGTTGCGAGTTGATCGAGGACCCGCAGGAGGTCCTCCGTCCGCGCTGCGACGAAACCATCCGCTGCTCGGGAAACCACGGGCAGCTTGTGGAGGTGGTCACCGCTCGTTGGAAGGGGGCGGCGAAACTGGAAAAATGGGAGGTTATCGGGCAGGATCTGGAGTCCTTGCGCGGGCGTTTGCAGGATGAATCGCCCGCCTGGGGTCCTTTGCTGCTGGCGGCAATCGACAACCTGGCCTGGGCGAAGGTGGACGAGGCCCGCCAGACCTTGGCGGCCTGCCGCAAGGAAATCGAGCAGGTCGCCGAGCATTGGCCGCCCCTCGCCGGCGCGGTGGACCAGCGGGACGTCTTGCTGGGACTGGTTCAGGCCTGCGAACAACTGAAGGTCCTCACGAATCTGCCCGCCGAGTGGCGAAAGTCCTTGCGGGCCCTGATCCGCAGCTCGTGGAACCAGCCTTTCGAGATGTTCCGCCGCCAACTGATCGATGTGCTCATGCCGCTGGTGAGAAATCCGCTCGTCGGCATGGAGTGGCTCGACCGGCTCGATGCCCGCTGTCGTCCGGCGTTGCAACACTTCGGCGCGCTGATCATGGCGTTGGCGGGGCAATGCGGAGTGGGAAACGAGCCGCCGCCCAACGAGGTCCTGCAAGAGCGGCTAGTGGAAACTCTGCTGCCGCTTTCCAAGGGCACGTATCCCGCGCGTTGGCAGCGGTGGATGCGGGTGATGGAAACGCCGGATCGCAGCGGCCGCGTGGAATTGCTGGTATTCTGCCTGCAAGAATCCGTCACCGTGCGGCGCGTGATGGACATGCTGGTCGCGAGCGGGCGCCAGGACCTGGCCCCATTCCTCGCTCCGGCCAACAATCCGTCGTTGCACCTGATGTGCCTGGCCTATCAGGCTTTTTGGGCATGAAACCTACCCAATATATTCGAGCGTAGGGTGGACGAAAAACGAATGTCCTACCCGAAGTGTTCCCGCACGAGACGGCGGAACTGCGGCAGGTTGCCGATCTGTCGCACCTCCGCGCGAAATGCCGCAGCGTCGGGCAGGGCCTGGGCGAAGTAGCCGCTCATCCGCGGCAGTCGCCTCAGGGCCAGCGGTGGACCATAGAGATGGAACTCGCCCTCGACCAGTTGCAGCAGGCATCGCCCTCTCTCGGACAGCGACGGCGGCGGAATCCGCCCTCCGCCGTTGAGCAATGCCTTGGCCTGGCGGAAAATCCAGGGATTGCCCAGGCAGCCGCGGCCAATGGAAACGGCATCGACGCCCGTCTCGGCCAACATCCTTGCGGCGTCTTCGGGCTGGCGAATGCCGCCGCCGCCGATGACCGGAAGGCAGGTTGCCCGTTTCACCCGCTCCAGCACTCCCCAATCGGGCCCGCCCACGTAGGCCTGTTGAACGCTCCGGGCGTGCACGCTCATGGCGGCCGCCCCGGCGTCTTCGGCCCGCTGGGCCACTTCCACGGCGGTCTCCTGGCCGGCGTCGGGCCCACTGCGGATCTTGACGGTCACAGGGATGGCTACGGCCCTGACGACCGCGGCCACAAGCTGCCCGATCTTTTCGGGCGAGTCCATGAGCGCCCCACCTTCACCACGGGAGAGGAGGCGGCGAATGGGGCACTCGAAGTTCAAATCGACGATGTTGAATCCGCTTTCGGCCACGACGCGGGCCGCCGCCGCCAAGGTATCGGCGTCGGCCCCGCTAATCTGCCCGGCACGAGGCGACTCGGCGGCCTGAGTATAGAGCAACCGCAGGGCGCGGCGATTCCGGCGGGCGACATCGGCAGCGTCGATCCGCTCGGTAACCACCAGCCCCGCCCCGGCCTGCTTCATCAGCAGGCGGAAGGGGAAATTCGTGTGTTCCTCCATGGGGGCCAGGGTCAGGCGAGAAATGGTAAGCGGCCCGATTTTCATTGACGACTTCCCCCCGGGAAACTTGACGCCGCAAGATGACGCAAATTATACTGGAGTATGGAATTGCAGACCATGTACCTGAAAGGAAGGTCTTGATGCATCACCCTCTTAGCTTTCGTGCAGGGCTGGCCCTCCTTGGCTTGGTATGCTTGACCGTCGACCGCGCCTTGCGCGAACCGACCCCCAAGCCGGTGGCGGCAACGCCTGCTGCCGCTGCCCCCACCGCAGCCCCTGCGGCCGGTTGGACGGGGCCGAGTCTGCCGTTTCGCAAGCTCGCGCCGGGTGTCATGCAAGACGTCATCCCTGACCGCAAGGCCGAGGAAACGGTCGAGCGCCACGACATTACCGAACTGCTTTACGTTAATGACGGTTTCGATTTTGCCAAGAACGTTTCCTTCCGTCACGAGGTCTGGATGCTGGAGTTCCAGTACAAGCCCCTGCGGATGATTTGGGCCGATATCCCTGGCCCGGACGGCCACATGCAGCGAAAGCAAGTCTGGTATCTGGTCTACCAGGTGACTAACGCGGGCAAGGCCTTTCGCACCGTGGAAGGCGACGACCAGCAGTTCAAGATGCTCTACAAGCTCGTGAACGTCGACAAACCAGTGCGATTTGCGCCGGTCTTCACGCTGGAGACGCACAGCGCCTTGCGGAAAGAAGTCGAGGGTTCTGCCAAAGGCAGCGTTGAGCAATATATTCCCATCGTGTTGCCCGCCATCCGCGCCCGCGAAGACAAGAACCGCGAGTTCCTCACCTCCGAGAAAATGCCCTTGAAGGAGCTGCGGGTGGGCGAGACGGTTTGGGGTGTTGCCACGTGGACCGACGTCGATCCGCACAACGTCTGGTTCTCGATCTATGTCGAGGGCCTGACGAACGCCTATCGCTTTACGGACGACCCGGCCAAGTACGCCGCCACCAAGGGCGCCGGCATGTTCCGCGAGATCCGCACCAAGGTCCTCAAGCTCAACTTCTGGCGGCCCGGCGACGAATTCACGGTGAAAGAAAGTCAGGTGCGGACGGGCGTTCCCGAACTGCAGGGCGGTCCGCCTTCCAAGCCATCCAGCGAGTGGGTCTGGTGGAAATCGTTCCCGCCCGCAGAAAAGGCGGTTCCAGCGAATTGACGCCGCTGGCGAATTTACCAGGAGATTCTGGCGTTTTCAGTGGCTGCTTATGCCAGGAAGCAGCGCCGCCAAAAACTGCTCGTCGTTTCGCCATCTGCCGACGGAGCTTTTGCAGAGTGGCTGCCGCACCTGCGTGGCGCCGGCCGTGCGAATCGCCAGACTCGCCCGGTGAAATGCCAGAGCAGGCGATCGCCTCATCCCATTTACCCTATTCCTTCGAGGCGGTGCCCAAGTTGCCGTGGGCCTCGGTATAATTGGGCTTCAACGCTACGACCTTGGGTAGGTCTAATTCGGTCCGCCTGCAAGAGAATCACGTGTGCCATGCGTGCGGGGTGCGGGGACTGCCTAATAAACGGTCTGGATTCTTCCCTGGAGAATCGGATAGTATATTTACAACGAGTAGGCGGCGCGAAGCCATGGCGACGGATCGCCGCGGGCGCCGAGTCTCGTACCCGCTCTCAGCAAGGTCCTTCCAGCATGTCTAATTCTGGATCCAACACCGGCAAGACGCTCGTGGTGGTGGCCACGTACAACGAGATCGAGAATATACCTCCGTTAGTGGATGAGATATTCCGCTATCTGCCGGCTGCCAACCTGTTGGTGGTCGATGACAACTCACCTGACGGCACGGGCCGCTGGTGCGACGCCCGAGCCGCCGAAGACCCCCGCCTGCACTGCATGCATCGTGCCGGCAAGTTGGGGCTAGGAACGGCAGTGATCGCGGCCATGAAGCTCGCCCTGGCCAACGGCTACAGGTACGTGCTGACCATGGACGCCGATTTCAGCCATCCGCCCAAGTGCCTGCCGGCAATGGTCGCGGGGATGGACCCGGTCGGTGGGCCGGCGGTGGACGTGATGATCGGCTCGCGCTACATTCCCGGTGGTGGTGTCGAAGGCTGGCCACTGAAGCGGCATTTCATGAGCCGCGGAGTGAATTTCTACGCACGTTGGCTGCTGGGGTTAAAGCCCAAGGATTGCAGCGGCAACTACCGCTGCTATCGCACGGAGATCCTCGCCCAGTTGGACTTCGACCGCATCCGCAGTCGCGGATACTCGCTGCAAGAGGAGATGCTTTGGTGCTTGAAGCGGGTCGGCGCCCGTTTCGGCGAGACGCCGATTGTGTTCATCGAGCGCCAGCGGGGCCAATCGAAGATTAATCTGAAGGAGGCGGCGAATGCCTTGCGGATCATCTTCTCGCTGGGCGTGCGCGGGTTGTTCGGACACTGAGTCGGGCGCTAGTAGTTCCGGCGTTAGCCGGTATCGGCGGCCAAGACCCGGCTCATGCCGGGACTAGGAAAGCTTCATCTCGGCAGATCGCGGATGTAGGCCCGCCACTGTTGGTCGAACTTGTCCGCCGGCTCGCCGATCAGCTTTTCGAAGCGGGCCAGAGGGGTAAGACGGCCGCTAGTTGCCTGGAGATAGGTTTCCAACGCGGGGCTGCCCAAGAGCCGCTTCTCGAAAGTCAGGTAGTACGCCAAACCCCAGGCATGGGCGTAATAGCGGTCGACGGCGGCGGGCCGCGCGTCGGCCATCTCGAGGAACTGGCCCTTGCCAGCCGCCAACAGGACGGTCAAGGGCAGCGGATCGGGGCCGACCAGATCGGCCTTAAGCTTCCTCAATGCCAGCGCGTTCGGGGCATCGACCCGCAGGGTGCTCCCTTCCAGCATGCCGCCCTCGAAGATCATCGCCAAGCCCTCGTTGAGCCACGGCGGCACGTCGTATTTCTGCGGCGGATAGACAAAGTCGCGTAGATAGGCGTGGAAGGATTCGTGATGAAGCCTGGCCAGTGTCTGGCTGGCGCTGGTCTTGAAGAGGCGGTCAATCTGCTGGTCAGATTTCCGCAGTTCGTCATTCTTCATGGCGACTTGTTTCTCAAAGAGCATCCGCTCCTGCTTGACCCCCTTGGCGATCTCGCCGTTGGACGCACCGCTCTGACGCAGGCTGGCGGCCACTGCCTGGAGATGTTCCGGAAGTCGTCGCTCCAGGTCGTCGAGATCGCGCCGCAACCGGGCGTTCTCGGCGGCAATCGTGCGGGTGACGGCGGCTAAGTGGGCCAGGTCGCTGCCGATGGCCACGACGTTGCGATCCTCGAGGAAGCAGGCGGGGTTCTGAAAACTCATGGTCAGCCCCAGCTTGACCAGCAGCGTCTGATATTGGTCCATCGATCCCAGCACCACCAGTCGCGGCGGCTGGGCGGCGGCGTTCCGCGGCGGCAGAATCTGTCGAAACGCCGCGAAAATCTGCTCGGCGCGAACGATCACGCGACGCGTGCCCTGCTCGTCGGCCGTGCTGTCCAGCGTGAACCACTTGCCGCGATAGCGGCGGTAGCTGAAGCCTTCGTCCCGCCACGGCCCCAACCGCACCGCCTGCATGTTGGCCGCCTCGATCGACGCGCGGTTGCGGAACTCCTCGATCTGCCGCTGCAAGGCCGCGCGCCGGTCGGCATTCAAGCGGCTCACTGCAACCACCTGGCGACGGTCGAAGGGCTGGATCACCAGGTGCATCGGCTTGCCCCGCGGCGTCTGGATGCGGATCAGCGTCAGCCAGTCGCCATCCTCCGATTCAATCAGGCCCGTGTAACACTTATGGTCCGCCAGTTCGATCTGCTCGCGCGGGCCGGCGCGTTCCATCGGCCCCTCGGGGATCGCGGCCCAAACCGCGGCGGCGGTCAGAAGGCAGAGGTTCGTCCAAACCGTAATCAAGCAGACGATGCGCAACATGGGACGGTCCGCGCGGCGGACCCCGGAAAAACAGCCTCATGACCCTTTCTGCCCATTATACACCACCGTGGCCCTTGACCATAGCCGGGCCACGTTTGACAATGGATTGCTTTCCCGGTTCCGACGAGACCCCCTATGCCTGTCACCACGCAAGTCCCCGACGCGGCCGGCCGTTTCGGCCAGTTCGGCGGAAGGTACATACCCGAGACCCTGTCAAGGGCCCTGGACGAACTGACGTTTCAATATGGCCGAGCGGCGGCCGACCCGGCCTTTCAGGCCGAGCTCGACGACTTGTACAAGCACTATGTCGGCCGGCCTTCTCCGCTCTATTTCGCCCGCCGCTTGAGCGAGCACTGCGGCGGGGCCAGGATCTACCTGAAGCGCGAGGACCTGAACCATACCGGTTCCCACAAGATCAACAACACGCTGGGGCAGACCTTGCTTGCCCTGCGGATGGGCAAGCGGAGGGTCATCGCGGAGACGGGCGCCGGGCAACACGGCGTGGCAACGGCAACGGCATGCGCCCGCTTCGGCCTGCAATGCGCAATCTACATGGGCGAGGAAGACATCCGCCGCCAGCGGCCCAACGTCTTCAGCATGAAGCTCCTCGGGGCGGAAGTGCGGCCGGTGAGCAGCGGCTCGCGGACTCTCCGCGACGCCGTGAATGAGTCCTTCCGCGATTGGATGGCGAGCGTCGAGTCAACCTATCTGTGTGTTGGATCGGCGATCGGCCCCCATCCCTTTCCGCGGATCGTCCGCGACTTCCAATCGGTCATCGGCCGCGAAACGCGGGCCCAGTGCCTGGAACAGCTCGGCCGCCTGCCGGACGTTGTCGTGGCTTGCGTGGGCGGGGGGAGCAACGCGGCGGGCATGTTCTATCCGCTGATCGAGGACGCTGCCGTGGAACTGGTTGGCGTCGAGGCCGGCGGGCGATCCGAGCGGTTGGGCGACCACGCCGCCACGCTTTCCTTCGGCCGTCCGGGTGTGCTTCACGGGGCCTTCAGCTACGTGCTCCAGGACGACGACGGCCAGACGGCCGACGTGCACAGCGTTTCCGCCGGGCTGGACTACCCCGGTACGGGCCCCGAGCACAGCTATTGGAAAGAGACCGGGCGGGTCCGTTACACCTTCGCCCGCGACGAAGAAATTCTCCGAGCCTTCGACGCCTTGGCCCACATGGAAGGCATTTTGCCCGCCCTGGAAAGTTCCCACGCCCTCTGTCGCGCGATGGAGATCGCCGCCGCGCGGAAACCGGATGACGCGGTGGTCGTTTGTCTTTCCGGCCGCGGCGACAAGGATGCTGCGGAGATAGCGCGATTAAGGGGGATGGCGTTCTAAGTCACTGGCTGCCTTCGGAATACGAAGGCGAGCAGGTCAGGTGTGTTCCGCCCACCTGAATGAAAGTCTTGTTGTCGGCCCCAATTCGACTGGTGACGATATGATACGTCATCGAGCCGTAGAGCAAATTGCCCGGGTCATTGACGAAGTTGGCGTAATTGAAGTCGTAGGGAACCTGCTGCGGATTCCGCTCAATATCGATCGCGGCGATTTTAATAAACGCCTTTCCCGGCTGATGGCCCAAGACAGTTTGCGACAGGGAACTCAATTGATGCCGGCAGTTCTGCGCGCTGAGTAACCCGAGGCAAATGAGATGACTACCGCCGGAAAAGGCGAACGCATGGGTGCAGGTGGCGGAATAGATGGCGTCGCCATTGCCGTGCTCCCCAAAAATATAGCCATACTTGAAGCCGTAAACCCCGAGGTTCGTGAAGTAGCTCAGCTCGCAGTTGACCTTTGGGAAGATGATGCCGGCCGTGTTGCAGAGCGGGGCCTTCAGCTTCGGCAGGGGCAGATCAACGTCCACGTTCACGTTCGTCATGACAACGGAGCGGGCACACTGGGCGTTGATTCCTGATAGCGTCGGGTATCCCTGGTCCTTGGGCACATGGGCGCGGAAGGTAAGGTTCTTCAGTTCGGTCTGGCCCGAGGCAAATCCAAATTGCGAGCCGCTGGGAACGCTGAATCCCAGGATCGCTGTCGGCGTGCCGTCGGGATGCGGATTGGTGTACGTGCTGTAAAGCACACTTCCCGCAAACGGGCCGACAGCCTCCATGGCCAGCCGGACCTGCTTCGGGTCTGTCTGGTGAATCGCATATTGTCCTACGGTGCTTAGGGGCACGCATTCGCCGACCAAGGATATGCCGCCCTGGAGGTTGTGCTCATCCAGATTCTTGATCTTCGTGCCATCCTCGCTCAGCTTGGCGGCATCGCGCGAGGGAATGTAGATCTGGCTATTGGGATTGTTACCACGGAGGTCGCGCGTGACCGGCGGCCTACCCAGCACATATACACCCCGCGGGAAGAAGACGATCCCTCCGCCCCGTTCGAAGACCGCATTGATCGCCTTCTGAATGGCAGCGGTATCATCCGTCGCACCGTCGGCCTTGGCGCCGAACTGCTGGGGCGTAACGACGTATCGCTGCGGCACGTCTCCGGCAGTTTGCGCGCTGCCGCCCCGAATATCAGCAGCCGACAACGCCGACACAAGTCCAAGAGCAAAGAAACAACTGCCTCCGAACCACCTGCGACAGATCGGTTTCTTCAGTTGCATCCGCAACTCCTGGAGTTTGCCGATCCGATGCGACGGTGAAGTGGTCGTCGATTCCTTGAGATTGGCCGCGATGGCAGGAATGTCGAAGGTCATGAGATGCTTCTCCTCACATTGGACATCGCTCGCACTGGGGCGGGCGTGAAACCGACTTCCACAAGCATATTTCGGTCCAGCCCCGGCTGCAAGTTAGCGACGTTCTCTGACGTTCTGACGCTGAACCAACCAGCGGATTGCGGCTGCGACCTCGGCACTGCAGGGTCGCTTGCTCATGGAGGTCTGGCCTGCACCGAGGAAAGGCAACAGGCCCGTCGCGACGGAGTCCGGTTTCGACGTGCCGGCATTGGCGGGGCTCTTTTCTGCACCTGATGGTGCATCAAATCGCCAACTGCCGTCAGCGTTCCGATATTTGGCTAGCCAGTTAATCGCCGAGGAAACGGCTCTCGCAGTAGAGTTCGTTCCGCCGGACTGGGCCAACGCGGCCGCGGTGAACGTCGAGAAGGCAAGGGCCATCGCAAGAGCATATATCAGGCGTGTCGTATTCATTATGGAGCATCCTTCGGGGGTTTGCGGGAGAGCAGACCGAAATGGCACAGTTGGCGACAATCTGCCGCCTCGCTGCATTTCTTTCGTGAAAGGCCGCGGAGATTATTCCTGCACTCTGGTGTCGCCGCGCCGATCGGTCCGCTGATCTCGCGCACCGACCGGCGTGGCGCAGCCAGCAGTTCGCAGTGCCGGGCGGCGTACGTCGCCACGTCTACCAGGACCCACCTTTCCTGTGATTGGGCCCCATGCCGGTCGGCAGGTCGGCAGGCGGTGCACCTGTTCCAACTGAGTAACCGACGCTAGAATTTGGGTTTCCCATTTCTTTAGTTGGTTGTCGCCCATTATGCCGTTAATTCTGGTTACCATCCCTGGTCTCCGCGAACCGAGATGAGGGCGGTTCGATATTTTCCCTTCGCGTCCACAATGCGGAACCCGAATTTTTTACGCCGTGGATTCGAGGCTGGAATGCCAACGAACTCGGCGGAACATCCAGGGTAGTTGTTTGCGACAAGCCCTGAACGGTGCCGCAGATCTCTTGCTCGTGGGTCCCGGGGGCTTGTCTCTTCTTCGCCATCTCTCGGTTTGGCTAACTCTGGCTGCCAAAGTGTCCGAATGAACGGTCCTCTGTCCAGTCTCCGGTGTCGTGCGGTGCACACGCAATCCTTGAGGCAGGGCTCCCCCCATATTAGCCCCATGCCGTGCTTTCATCAACGGCGAGACGCGGGCTATGCCCAATATGGGTGGCGAGTATGCCCCGCACAGATCTGTTGTCCTAACCGCCCGCACCCACCACCAGTCCCGTGAACGCTCGCTTGAGGGGCAATCCAGGGACCTGCCGCCCGCGGCGACCTCAGCCAGACCTGGCCTTCCTGCTCCGCACCGCGCCGACCAGCAGCGTACCGACCGAGAGCAGCCACACGGCCAGAGCGGCGACGATCCGCAGATAAGGACGCCAGTTGCCCGACTCTCGCGCTGCGCTGATCATGGGAAGCAAATAGGCAAGTGCGAGCCCTAGAACGTCAATTGCCGGAATAATCGAAAGGACAAGCAAGATGCCGAGGCCCGCGAACGATCTGGCGCGATGGAGGTAGATTGCCAATCCGACCGCCAGCCCGAAGACCACGACTCCCCCGCCTCCGAACACCGCCAGCGACGACCCCAGCACCACGAACAAGAGCAGCAGCGTCCGCAAGCTGAACTGGAAGGGGCGAGGGGGCGACGGTGGTGTGGGTTGGGGTTGTTGAGCTGTCACGGTGATTGGCCCTGCGGTGGCGGGATGTTGGGCGGTGTCGTCCGGGGTGGGCCCTTTGAATCCCGGTTCCCGCGACGAGCGTCGTCTATGCCGCAAGCCCACAAAACGACAACTGCGATCAAGATGACGACCATTGCAGCGCCGAGGACACGAAAGAGGCCCAGTACGACGGCCAGCGCGGCGGTGGCCACCAGCATTTCGGCCAGACTGAATTGGTTCGCCTTCAATCCATTTGAGCGAACCTGAAGCCACCAGCGAATCAGGGTTTCAACGCAGAGTCCAAGGGCGGCGGCCAGACAGGCCAGAGTGCCATAGCCAAGAATGGCGCTGGCCAGACCCCATCGCGAGTTGCAGGATATTGCAAAGCCGAAGCCGAAGACGGCGAAGAGGACGGCGACGACTTTCCTTGTTACGTCGATCCGCTTGGCGTACATCTTGAGATACCTCGGGGCCGTCAACAGCCAGTTCGCCCAACGCCGTGCTACCGCGGAGGGTCTAGCGTCTTTCCCCTATTCTACCGCGCCACCGCGGCCTGTACCGCCAAGCGGCGACTTGCACTGCCGCCGTACCATGTTCGCCGCTGTCACCAGCCCGCGTAACTCATGCGGCTTCTCTCGGTTGGTGAGCCAGTCATTACGTCGCCTGCACCTGTTCCAACTGAGTAACCGACGCTAGAATTTGGGTTTCACATTTCTTTAGTTGGTTGTCGCCCATTATGCCGTTAATTCTGGTTACCATCCCTGGTCTCCGCGAAAGAGACGTCGCCGTCATGCCGCAGCTCCGTGAGATGACGGCGGCGGGCCAGATCGTCAATCTCGTGCCCAGCTTCCCCTGCGTGACATGCCCGGTGCAGGCCAATATGACCACGGGCCGGCTGCCCGCAGCGCACGGCGTGGTGGGCAACGGGATTTACTGGCGGGAAAAGGGGCAGATCGAAATGTGGACCGCGCCCAACGATTGCGTGCAACGGCCGCAGATCTGGGACCTGCTCTCGCACGTCGAAGGGGCGGTGACTTCCGCCGTCTGGTTCGCCATGCACAGCGTCGGCTGCGAGGCCGACTACGTCTGCACGCCCAAGCCGATCCACAACCCCGACGGCAGCGAGTCGCTGTGGTGCTACACGCGGCCCGTGGAACTCTACGGCGAGTTGCGCGACGCCCTGGGCCATTTCCCCTTGCAGCATTTTTGGGGGCCGCTGGCCAATATCCGCTCCACGACCTGGATCGCGCAGTCGGCGGCAATCGCGGCCCGGCGACTGGCGCCCGACTTCTTCTGGATCTACCTGCCGCACCTCGATTACGCGGCCCAGAAACTGGGACCCGACAGCCCCGCCGCCGCGACCGCCCTGGGCGAGCTGGACGCCGAGTTGGGCCGCCTGCACGCGGCCATGCAAGAGACCTACGGTGATGCCCTGCTCTGGCTCGTGGCGGGCGAGTATGCCATCTCGCCCGTCGATCATGTCGCTTATCCCAACCGCGTTCTCCGTGAAGCGGGGCTCTTGCGCGTGCGCGAGCAAGCCGACGGCGAATACCTCGACCTCTCCGCCAGCCGCGCCTGGGCCTTGGCCGACCACCAGTTCTCGCACGTCTTCACGGCTGAAGGCGACTCTGCGGCGGCTCAGCAGGTTGCCGATCTCTTCCGCGAGCAGCCGGGCATCGCCGAAGTGCTGCTGGGCGACCAGCGCGGCCGTTACGGGCTGGACCATCCCCGCAGCGGCGAAGTCATTCTCATTTCCGCTCCCAACAGTTGGCAAGCTTATTACTATTGGCTCTCCGACGACAAGGCCCCTGCCTTCGCTCGCACCGTCGATATCCATCGCAAACCGGGCTATGATCCGGTGGAGTTGCACGTGGACATGGCCACGCGGAGCATTCCGCTGGATGCCGGGCTGATTCGTGGCTCGCACGGGGCCCCGGCGGTCGATCCCTCGCAGCACACGGTCTTGCTGGCTTCGAAGCCCATCCTGCCCGACGGGCCAACGGTGGCGGATACGGACGTGTTCGGGATTGTGATGAAGCAGTTCGGGGTGACGATGGAATAATCATTTCGCTCTCTCGGCCTTCATCCCCAGGAGCTTCAGCAGCGCCTCCACAATCGCGCAGTGCTCCGCGGTCCGCGTCTCCAGCGTCTGCCCCGGTTCGCACGTCTCGACGATGAAGCTGTGCATTCCCAAGCGCTCGCCGGCGGCACGGGCGAGCGTCGTGTCTTTCGGCCGACGGCCGACGAGAAAGCGAAACCGCCGTTCGGCGATCGTGGCGTTCACTGCCGCCAGCAGCACGGGCTCGACCCGCGCTAATTCCGGTGACGGCACCACCAGCAGCGTGTTGCCCACGCTGTCGCCATACGTGCCGTGCAACGAGTGGGCCTCATGCAGATCGACCAACCAATCGGGCTTCTGGCTGAGCACGAATCGCCAGATCTCCGCGGCTTGCCTGCCGCGGGGCGGTTCGCTCTCGACGCCCGCGTGCGGGAAATCGCGGTTCAAGTCGGCCAGGCTGGCCGCGACGCCCGGCACGGTTCGCTGATGCGCCGCCAACCCGCCGGGATTGAGGCGCGGCACGACGATCAGCTTTCCCTTACCGACGCGCCACCGCCGGATTTGCTCCGCCGCCGCGGCCCCCGCCGGTTCATCGCCATGCACTCCGCCAGTGATCATCACTACCGGTCCAGCACGACTGCTGTCGCACAAATAATAAGCTGTGGTCTGGGGAGTGCCATCCAAGAGCGTGCCGCTGCTGATTTTTTCTGCGGCAGACGCCGGCGGAAGCAAGACGGCGAGGGGGCAGAGCAACAATAACCGGGCGAAAAAGCGATTAGTCATGAAGGTTCTCGTGCATTGGATTTTGCTCATTGTAGGACGGGCAAAGCACGGAACAAAGCCCCAAGAAAGCCGTCGCGGCGTTAACTTGCCGCACTCCAAGGTGGGGATTTGACTTCAGCCACCAATCTGGGATGATAGAAGCAGCGGGAACTTCTTGGTTCCTTCCCGCGTCTCTTACAGTGAGACAACTGTGAACGATGACGCCCAACTGATTGCTCAGGCCTTAAGTGGACAAACGGCAGCCTTCGGGCATCTGGTGCAGAAGTACCAGGATCGGCTGCACAACACGGTGGTCCACGTGGTCGGCAGTGCCGAGGATGCCAAGGACGTAGTCCAAGAGGCCTTCGTCCAGGCATTCCTTAAGTTGGAGTCGTTCCAGGGCGCCGCGCATTTTACACATGGCTGTACCGCATTGCCTTCAACGTGGCGGCGACGCATCGCCGCCGCCGCGGGGCGATGCGCTCGGCCGAGCAAGCCGCCTTTGCCGAGAACCCGCCGCGAAACCCGGCCGAGAGCCCCAGCGAACAACTGGAGCGCGAGGAACGTTGCCGGCAGGTGCGGCAGGCCATTTCCCGCCTGCCCGAGGAGCACCGCGTGGTGCTCGTGCTGCGCGAAATGGACGGTTGTTGCTACGAGACGATCGCCGACATCCTGGACCTGCCTCTGGGCACGGTGCGCAGCCGCCTGCACCGGGCTCGGATGCAACTCCGCGAAGAATTGAAAGAAGTCCTGGCGGTGGAAGATTGAAACGGTGACGTTGCTGCGCTGTTGGTAGCAGCGCATGTCGAAGACGGGCAAGAAACACGTTATGGACCAGATTTCCGATACAGAATTGTTCAGCGCGTATCTCGACGGCGAATTGACCGCCGAAGAGCAGGTCCGCGCAGAGCAACTCTTGGTCGTCAGCGCGGAGGCCCGGCAACTGCTGGAGGAAATGCGGGCTGTCGGCGCCGCCATGCAGAACCTGCCCCAGGTGAAGCTCGATGAAGACCTCAGCGCCCGCGTCTTGGAATTGGCCGAGCGGCGGATGTTGCTGCCTGAAACCGGCACGCCCGAAGTCGGCAAGAAGACCGAGGCGGACGAAAGACCTTCCGCAGGCCGCGCCGCCGAGGCCATGAGTCGCGAGGAATACGACGAGGGCGGCGACAAGAGATCCGTCGGCTGGTTTGGAATCCCCTGGCGAGGAATTTCCTGGCGGGGAATGTTCAGCCCCCGGGCGCTGGCCTGGACGGCCGTGATCGTAGTTACGGCCGTCATCCTTCATTTCACGTCCCCGCCTAAGGCGAATCGCGATTTGCTGGCCAGGGGCGGCCGGGCACCTGCTGGCAGTTCGCCCGTAGCCGGCGAAGAGCCGGAGGTACGTTCCAAGATTGAAGGGCACATGGAGGCTGTTCCGTCTCTGCCGGGGAAACCTTCGGCTGCCGGCCTGGACAAACGCAACCTGGACAAACGCGGCCCGGACAAACTCGGCCTGGACAAGCGCGACCTGGACAAGCGCGCTGACGTTGGGGACGAGAAAGCGTCGTCCGACCGAGTGAAGGCGGGGAACTCAGCAGAAGACACTCCCCACCGCAACCAGGTTGAAGCCCCGGCCCCGAGGCCGTTCAATCTGGGTGGTTCGGGCGTGCCCGAGAGCAAGCTTGGAGAAGCTAGTCCCGTCGGAGGGAAGCAATCTGACGCATTGGCGAAGGACGCGCCGCCTGACGAGCGCCCCGACCGGCGCCCTGACCGGCGCCCCGATCCGCGCCCCGAAATGGATTCTATGGTAAGGAAGGCGATTCCCCCGATTGTCGAGAAGGGGCTGGCCGAGAATAGGCCAGCCAAGATGGAGGCAGCCAAAAAGTCATCGCCCGCCACTGGGTCGCTCGCAGAACCCAGACCGCCTGCTGCGGTTGCCGCAGCACCCGCCGCGCCGATCTTGCCTCCTGCGCCGGCCCCCGCGGCGCCAGCCACCGCCCCCAGCCATCCGCAGTCGACCTTATCCGACATCGCCAAGGAGCCGGCGGGGGCCGCCGCGCCACAGGGAGCCGGACCGCTGGGAGGCAACTTACCGGGGAAGGACGGTCCGGCAAAGCCTGGCGAAGCTCGTGAGGACATTGCTCGCGACAACAATAACGAATCCGCCCGGCAGAGCGCACCGTTTCGCCGCAAAGGCCTGCCCGGCCCTAGCCAGAATGGACAGGCTGCTTACGAGAATTCCACCGTTCAACCTCCGCTGGAGACCATTGTGCGTCTGGAGGTTTCACCGGCAGCCGCACGGGACAAGGTCTTCGAGGGATTGCTGGCCAACCAGGGTCTGGACAACGAGCAAACTTGGGCAGACCAGGCTATGAACACGGCTCAGTATGGCGCCGCCAATGATTTCCGTTATCGCCAACAGGAATCCACGCAACAGGAATCCACGGGCCGGAGTAAGAACCGGGAAGTCAACGGCCAGCAGGCGGCGCCCGATAACAGCGCGCTTTGCGCACTGAAGCAGTCGTCGCAATCGATCTCGCCGGCAAACCTGGCTCAGCAACCGCCGCCGGGGCCGATGGTCTACCGGCTTAGCCTCAGCCCCGAGCAATTGGATATGCTCATCAAGAAGCTTCGCGACAAGACCGATGCGTTTTCCGCTCTGGACGTCAAATATTCGGCCGACCTGGCGGCGTATTTGCCTTCGGACAACAACAGCATGGGCGGCGCGAGGGGCAACGGTGGCAGGGAGAGTGGTGCCAAGGGCATGGGTGGCGGCATGGGCGGATTCGCCAACGGTAACTACCAATCACAGGCGAAGGCCGACGTGCCGGGCAATTCGAATTCCTACGGGGTGCCGCCGGTACTCGCCTCCGGCTCACGAGGGACGGCCTCGCAATCCACGCTCAAGAACGCAGAGCCCCCCTCGCAAGCGTTGAATCAAGAGGGGCTTCAAGTCGCTTCACGCGGGTCCGCGACAGTGGCGCAGCCCAGTGCCCAATCCCGGGCGGCAGGCGCCGTCCAACAAGCGGTGCCGGTATCGACGCCGCGCGAGGCCGTTAAGCAGCGTGTGGTTTTCATACTGCGCATGGTCGATAACCGCCCGCCCGCCGCCGCGAGCCCTCTTCCGGCGCCGGCTGCCGCGCCGGCGAAACACTGAGAATCCGATTTTGGGTTGTGCGAGCGATTCTCAGAAGACGTAGATCTGGGATCTGGGATCTGAGATTTCATGGGAAACGGGAAACCGCCACCGTTACTTTGCATTCTTCCCGCAGCGAATTAGAATTGATCTAACAATTCGGCCAGATTTAGTAGACCGCGGATTACTTGGATGGCGCGGCGGTTTTGGATAATTGACAGTGGATGCGAATGCCGTCTTATTCGCGCTCACCCGAGTCATCCGCGGCTATTTGCCTCCAGGATCGCGCCATGCCCCTCTCGCGAAAAACCCCCTGCCTCTGCCTGCTTTCCCTCTCGACTCTGCTGGTCTTGGCCTGCCGCGCAACCTGCGGCGAACTCGCTCCCCACGCTTACGAAACGGCCCGAGCGGCCACGGTCGAGGTCCTGGTCAACGGCCACTTGAACGGTTCGGGCTGGATCGCCGACCCGAAAGGGCTTGTGCTGACGGCCGGGCACGTCGTCGAAAGTCCCGATCGGAAATTCGAGATCACCTCTCCGTCGCTGGGCCGTCGCGAGGCGAAACTAATGGCCGTGGATCTCGGTCACGATCTGGCCCTGCTCAGCATCGAGCCGGGCAAGGATGCCTATCCGACCATGAAACTGGCAGAGAAATGTCCTTCGCCCGGCGCTGCGGTCTTTCTCATCGGTGCACCGCTCTACCGGCATGGAGTGCTGACAGCGGGCACGATCGCCTCGGCGGAAACCGGTTTCGAATACTATGCCGATCGTTTCAACGAGGTGCAGCACATCGCCGCCACGGTTCCCCGCGGGATGTCCGGCGGCCCCTGGCTGAACGCCGCGGGCGAGGTGGTGGGCGTGCAATCGGGCGTGATGTCGCAAGGTGAGATTCCCATCGGCATTGCCTTCGCCAGCCCACTGCCCGCATTGCGGACCTTGTTCCAGCAGCGGAAGACGGCCTCAACGCCCGCCTTGGGATTGGTTGGCGACGAGCTATGGTCCCAAGATCGCAAGACGTTGGACCGCTATCCGCCCAAGTCTGAGGGTCTGGTGGTCAAGTTCCTCAAGCCCGACGGGCCGGCCGCGCGGGCTGCGATCAAGGAGTTCGATCTGATCGTCGCCGCCGACGGCAAGCCGGTGCGTGTGTGCAGCGACCTGGAGCGGATCGTACGCAGTAAGCAACCGGGACAGCCGTTGCAGTTGACCATGCTGCGGCCCGACGGGGCCGGGCAAACCAAGGCCACGGTGAATCTCGGCCGCTTGGAAGTGGCGTGGCCGTGAGCAGAAGAAAGAAGGGGGCCGCTCGTAGTCCCGGCTTTTGCCAGTCGCTCTGGATGCCGGCTGAAGCCGGAATCACAAACGCCGGCTCCCTTTCTCCCCTTCTTCGTCAGCCCGCTTTGAACTGAAAATTCCGGCTCTGGTTGAAGAACTCCAGTGGATTCTCATAGACCACGCGGCGGATCGCCTCCTCGCAGTAGCCGCGACGCCGCATCTGCAGAATAAACTTCGGCACTGCCAAGGGATCCGATGGTCCCCAATCGGCCGAGGAGTTGACCATGATCCGCTCGGTTCCGAATCGCTCGATGAAATCGACAGCCCGGTCGGGCGTGGCCTTGGTTGTGGGATAGAGCGTGACCCCGGCCCAGTAGCCCTCGTCGAGCACGATGCGGATCGTCTGTTCCTCGCAATGATCGATGCAGACGCGGCGGCGATCGGTGCGGGAATCGGCGTGCAGCAGATCGAGGATCATCCGCGTGCCGCGATACTTCTCTTCCAGGTGCGGCGTGTGGAAAAGCATCTGCTCGTCGCGATCCAGCGCCAAGTGGATGAGTTGCTCGAGCGTCTCTACCTCGTTCCGCGTGCATTTGTTCAGGCCGATCTCACCCACGCCCAGGACGCCAGGCCGATCGAGAAACTCGGGCAGCAGGGCGATGACGGCCCGGGAGATCGTCAGGTTTTCGGCCTCCTTGGCGTTCATGCCGAGCCAGCAGTAGTGGCGAATGCCGTAGTTGGCGGCGCGCTTTGGCTCCCACTCGGTAAGCTGGCGGAAGTAATCGCGAAAGCTATCCACGCCGCAGCGGTCAAAACCGGCCCAGAATGCCGGTTCGCTCACCGCGAGGCAACCGGCCAGGGCCATCGCCTGGAGGTCATCAGTTGTCCGCGAGGCCATATGGATATGGGGATCGAAGTAGTGCATGTTCATCCCTTTCGCCATTCCGGCTCATAAGCCAGAGAGAAGATCATTTGCAGTTGCTCGGCCCGATCACCGCCATCCCGGCCGAGAACGTCGAGGGTCTTGCGGATTTTTTCCAAACGCTGGTCGCTGCCCGCCGAGCCTTTGCCGCGATCAATGCGATCCAAGGCGGCTGCAACTTCCAGCAGCTTGCCGCGAATCGTGAGAAACTCCCCGTCCAGGATCTGGGCCGCAGTGGCAGTCTGGGACATTTTTTACCTCCGAGTGGTGTGATAACCCGATTCTTGCATGCCGCCATGGCGATAGCAAGAGGCGCGGGGAAAGAAAGGGAGCAAGGAAGAGCGGTCGCCAGCCTCTCCCTTCTCCCCTGCCCCGCCGCGCCCCGCCTTTCCCTATCTACAGGCTTTACCCAGTTTCACAATGAAAAACTGATTCTTGCGGCTTGTTGAAGTTTTTTGCCGTGCGCCGACGATGGAGACAATGGGATTCTATCGCGATATTTCCCACACAGGCCCCTTGCCGCATGGCGTTTGGACTCTCGACCACTCTGGAATTGTTGACTGGCACGGATAACGAGGCCGCCTCGCAAGTCCTTATCGCCGCGCTGGATGCGATAAATCCGGCAGTGCAGGAGGCTGCCCTTGTCGCACTCTTGAAGCGACGGACGGCAGCCGGAGGGCGGGAGATCATCGATCGTTTGTCGCGAATGAAGCCGGAGTGGAAAACCGCGATTCGCCAGCATCGCGGCCGTCTCACCGGCGCTCTCCGCGACGCCATCCTGGGCGCTGACCCCGAGCACTATGCCTGCGGCTGCCGCGCGGCAGTAATGTTCCGCGATTACGACCTGGTTCCCACCCTCCTGGCGGCACTCGACGGAGCAACGGGACCTCACGCCGCCCTAGCCGCGCAAACCACACTGGACCTGGTATGCACGCTCTGCGACGAATTGGCGGGCGGACGCGATCCGAGCGATCGCCGCGATCCCCAGATGATTCGCCGCTACGTGTTGGGCAGCCTGGAGACGGCCGTCCATCGCTTCAGCCAGCATCAGCGCCGCGAAGTGATCGAGAGCTTCCTCCTGCTGGCCGGTCCTGAAAACGTGGTCTTGCGACAGATCCTCGGCAACGTGGCCCATGCGGCGATGGCGGCAATAATCGACGCCTTCTCCAAGACTTCGCAGCGGGGAATCCTGCGGTTGTTGCTGAGTTTTCTCGATGACCCGTCCGTCCCCAGTCGCGTCTTGAACGTGATTGCCGGCCGTGGCGACGCCCGCTTTGTGCACTACCTGATGCGCAAGATCGGCCACGAGCCCAACGCCGTTATCGCTGCGAATCTCAAGAAGATTACTTCGTTCGCGTGGCTCGGCGACTGCCGCCGCATCCTCGATCAGATCGACGATTCCGGCCAGCATTCGGCCATTCGGCTGGCATTGGCCTCCGGCGTCCCGCGAGCACAGGTCCTGGGACTGATCGAGAATGTCCTTTTGCACGGCAAGCCCGGCGGACGGCGCGAGGCGGCCCGCGCCTTGGCCGACTTCCAGGGGGCCGAGGCCAACGCCTTGGCGATGAAGGGCCTGGCCGATCCCGATCCGCAGGTGCAAGCCAACATCATTCCGCAACTTCGCGGCCGCGGCATCCCCGGCGTGCTGCCCGGCTTGATGGAACATGTTGACAGTCCTTACGCGGTGGTGCGCCGGGCCGCGCGGGCCTGTCTGAGCGAATTCAGCTTCAAACGCTTCGCGGCATCCTTCGACATGTTCGATGACGACGTTCGCCGCAGCACCGCAGCGCTGGTCAAGAAAATCGACACGCAGAGCATTCCCCTCTTGAACGACGAATTGCGCTCGCCGATCCGCACCCGGCGTATTCGCGGGCTGGCGATCGCTCGCGCGATGGACGCCGTCGAAAGCGTAGAGGACGCCGTCATTGCCCTGCTGCAGGACGAAGACCACGTGGTCCGCGTGGAAGCGGCCATCGCACTGGCAAGTTCGCTCAGTCCTGCCAGCATCGTGGCCTTGACCGCGGCCCTGAACGACAAGAGCGAAGTCGTGCGCCTGACGGCCCAGCGTAGCCTGCAAGAAACGATCCAAACCCACTCGCCGCCGTGAGCGCCATGCACGCCCTCGCTTCCATCCTGCTGGCCGAACATAATCGCGGCGACGCCTTCCGCGAGGGCTTTCGCACTCGCGGAACAGCGGGCCACGACGACGTGTTGCTGAGCCTCTTGATCGTGACCGCACTGCTAGCCGGTATGTGGGCCATGTCGCGGTTGGTAGGCATGCGCCAGCGACGGGTTTACAACAGTCCGTGGAAGCTCTTTCGGGCCCTTTGCAAAGCGCACCATCTGAAATGGTCCGAAATCTGGCTCCTGTGGCGGGTGGCACGGTCCCAGCACCTCCGCGATCCGGGCCGGCTTTTTTTGGAGGGGGAACTCTGGGAAGAGAAACGCCTGGGGAGGGGATTCACCCCCGGCTCGCAGCGCCTCAACGCCCTTCGCGAGCGCATTCTGGGCACAAGCGCATCGATCGCGAATTCGGAGCCCTTGGCAACGTCAACGGCCGCGCCGGCATCGGCGGTACCTCCCTTGTTTCCCAACCGGCCCAAGCCTACGCTCGACGTGCCGCCGTGGACTTCGTAAAGACTCAATCTAATCGCAATTTCAGCATTGGGCGTATGCTCGGTTGACACGAGCCTGTTCTCTTCCCCGCTTTGCGGCCAATCTCACTTGGCTCCACCGTGCCGCGGCGGCGGCGAAGAACGCCGCCGCCAACAGGGCCAGCGCTGACGGCTCGGGAACCGCCGTTATGCTGGCCGCGGAAGCGGCCGCGCCGCCGCTCAGTGGGGCAGCAGTGGCCATGGGATCGAAATCCAACGTCCCGCCTGCCCCGACGGTCAAGCTCGTCCCGTCGGGCAAGGCGGCGGACGTCAGGGCGATCAGCGTGCCACCGGAAACCGTCGTGCCGCCGGTAAAGCTGTCGCTGCCGCCAAGGATCAGCGTGCCGTCCCCGCCAAGCGACAGCGCCGCGCCGGCGGCCGACTGGCCAATGGCGCCGCTGATATCGAGCGTCGTGCCCGCGGAGGCCACCACCGCCAGGCTCTCCGCCAAAACCACCGGCGCGGATATCCCGTGCATGCCGCTGGTCACCAGGATCTCCGCCGTAGCGGCCGTGCCGCCGCTGTTGTTCATCGTCAGCGTGCCGCCCGAACCGGCCGCCAGCGTGTAGCCCGTGCTGGCGTTGCTCGTATTGGCCAAGGTCAACTGGCCCACCGTCTGCGGGCCGTCGAGGTCGATCGTCAAGGGCACGGCCGTGCCCGCCCCCACGATCACCGCCTGGCCCACGCCGCTGGGCGGCGAGCCGCTGCTCCAGTTGCCGCCCACGGTCCAACTCCCACTGGAGGTCAAAGTCCAGGTCGGCGTGCCCGTCGTCACCGCTGGGGCCGCGGTCAACCGCAGGCTCGTGGCGCTGAGCTGCAGCACGTAGCCTGCCGGGGCGCTGAAGTCGCCCAGGCTCACGGAACTGCCGCTGGGGAAGGTCGCCAGCGTATAAGGCACCTGCCGGCCGCTCCCGGCGAAGGCCAGACTGGTCTTGCCCGTGCCGGAGAAGATCAAGTCGCCCTCCACCTCCAGCAGGCTGGCCGATGCCCCGCTGAGGTCGAAGTCCAGCGTCGAGAGGCTATTGATCGTCAGGCTGCCGTCGATCGTCAGGGTGTTGGCCGCGCCGACGCCGCCGGGGGCGATGGCATTGGCCCCGCTGCCGGATACCACGCTGCCGCCGACCGTGCCGCCCACGCCCGGATCGCTGGCCAGCACGCCGCCGTTGAGGGTCACCGGCCCGCTGCCCGTCGCCGAACCGGAGGCGTCTTTGGCCCCGTCGGCCGCCACCAGCGCGCCGGCATCAACCACGATCGGCCCGCTGAAGGGATTGGCGGCGGTGAGCACCAGGGCCCCCGCCCCCGTCTTGACCAGCGTGCCGTTGCCGCTCAATGAGGCCACCGCGAAGCTACCCAGGCCGCTGCCGTTGTTGGTCACGTTGACGGTGGCCGAGTTGCCGGCCAGGGCCATCGAGCCGGCGGTGATCTGGTAGGCCGCGTTGGGGTTTACCGCCCCGCTCCGCGTGATGCTCAGCACGGCCCCGGCGTTGAGGGTGACGCTGCTCACCGCGGCGCTGGCCGATATGGGCGAACTGAGGTTCAACTCGCCGGCGGCGGCCACCGTAATCGGATTGGCGTAGGGGATGTTCGCCAGGGCGGGGTCGGTAAACTGGAAGTTGGAGATGGTCTGCACCGAATTGCCGTCCCCCGTGCTGCCGGTGAAACCGACAAACCCCGATGCGCTGCCGCTGGATCCCAGCAGGCTAGGGAAATTAACGCCCGTATACATCGTGCTGAAGCTCTGCTGCGTCGTCTCGTCCGTAAGGGTTTCCGTTAAAGTACTGGCCGTCCCGCTGTAGGAAAGGGCGACCAGGATCGGATCGCCGCTGGTCAGGTTCACGGGCGTGGTGACGAGGTAGGATACCGTGCCCGGGGGACTGGCTTGCGTGCAGAACGCCGTTCCCGGCACGGTGCTGGGGCCGGTGGAGTTGTAGAGGTAATAGAGATTCAACGCCACGGCCCCGCCGGTGGAGATGCCCTGGTAGCCCAGACCGCTGCCCGTGCCGCCCAGGGCTGTGGCCCCATCGGCCTGGATGGTGAAGGTTGCGCCGTCGCCGGGCGTGCTGCCGCTGGCCGTATAGACGAAGCTGGCAGTGAAGCCGGCCGTGTTGGTGATCGGCAGGGGAACCTGCGTAAAGGCACTGCCGGCCTGGGTGCCGCCGGTGGTCAAGGTGAGCACGTTATTGGCCAGCGTGGCCGAGCCGTTGAGCTGCTGCGAGCCAAAGCCGCTGACCTGGTTGGCCGGCACCAGGGAGAGCGCGGCCCCGTTCTGCAGCAGCACGCCGCCCGTCCCCAAGGCGTTGACGTTCGCGGCCACCAAGGTCCCCTGTTGCACCGTGGTGCCGCCGGTATAGGAGTTCGTCCCGCTTAAGGTCAACGTGCTGGGGCCCGACTTGACCAGCGTGCTGGGGCCTTGGGCCTCGGAAATGGCCCCGGAAAAGACTGTGGGCAGGGTGTTGTTGACCGTCAGATTGCTGGGCGTGGAGGTGGCCGTGTTGCCCAGCACGACGCTGCCCGCCCCGGCCAGCCCGCCGATGGCCGGGTTGGCGGAGAGGAAGTTCACCGTGGCCGTGGCGGCCACGCTCAGAGGCCCGCTGCCCAGGGCGGCGTCGCTGCTGGCGACAAGCCCGCCGCCGTTGACATTGGTGCCGCCGCTATAGGTGTTGGTGCCGCCGAGCGTGAGCGTGTTGTTCCCTAGCTTTGTCAAGACCAGCGGCGGGCTGATAGTGCCCGAGTAGGTCTGGTTTCCGCTGCTCGTGTCGAGGCCCAGGCCCGCGCCGCTGGACCAGGAGACGCTGGCCAACACGGTGCTGAGTTGGCTGCCGCTCCAGCCGATTGTGCCGTTGCCCGTGGGCAGCACGAGGTTGGCCCCGGCGGCGACGGTCACCGCGCCCGCCGTGGCGTAGTTGGGCAGCGCGGCCGCGGCGGCCGGTTCCAGGGTCCCGGCGGCCACGGTCGTGCTGGCGACGCTGTTGGAGCCGCCCAGGTAGAGCGTGCCGCTGCCGCTCTTGGTCAGCGAGAGGGCCCCGCTCAAGTTGCCGGAGTAGCTGGTCGAAGCGCCGTTGCCGCCGATGGTCAGGGAGATGGCCGGCAGGGCCAGGCTCCGCGTTCCCATCAGCCCGCCCAGGGCGAGCGCACTGCTGGCGATGCTCAGCACGCCCGTATCGGAGACATTGACGTCCAACGTCTGGCCTTCCAGGGCCAGGGGATTATTGATCTGCAGCGTCCCGCCGGTGACCGTGGTGACGCCCACCATGGGGTTGGCGGCGCCAAGGACCAGCATGCCGGAGGTGACGCTCAGGCTGCCGGAGCCTAGCAGCGAGCCGTTGAGGACCTGCGTGCCGGCGCCGCTCATCACCACGCTGAGCGGCCCCTGGGCGCCGCTGATCGTGCCGCTGAAGGTGGTCGCGCCGCCGCTGGCGCTGAAACTCAGGGTCGCCGCAGCAGTAGTGTTGCTGTTGATGATGCTGCCACCGCTGCCGCGAGTATAGTCGGAAAGCGAAGCGACCTGCTGGCTGATGCCGCCCAGATCCAGCGTGCCGCTCGCCCCGATCGCCAGCGGCGTGGTGGTCGGCAGAACATTGCTATTGAAGCCAACCGTATCCGGCCCGAGTGTCGTCAATGCGGTGAGCTGCGCCTGGGTCAGTGCCGCATTCCAGATGCGGACTTCGTTGTAGGTCGCGTCGGCGTCCTGGTCGCCGTATTCCGAACGGCCCAGCCACATGTTGGTCTGGGTCAACTGCGAAATATTCCAAGGGACGGGGTTGTTCGGGTCGCTCCCCGAAGCGACGAGAGTGCCGTTGTCGGCGAACTGATACCAGTTGAGGTCACACCCGCTACCGCTAGGCGTAACCACCAGGGCAATGTGATACTCCGTGCCGGGAGTGAATGTGGCCGCGTTGAAATTCACACTGTCGGGCGAGATCACGCTGGGATTGCTAGTGCCTTGGGTCCAGGACCAGAGCAGGTTGCTGGGACCGCCGGCCGTAGTGCCGAAGTCGAAGATTCGCGACCACGACTGCAGCCCGTTTTCCGTGGCCCACAACTCGATGGTGTACGGCGAATTCGTCGTCGGCAGGATGTTGTTGCTACCGTTGCCCAAGGCCACGTAGTTGACGTGGCTGGAACCACTGCCGCTGATTGTAACGGAGTTGGCGCCTAGGGTTGCGTTGCCATTCAAGATGGCCATGACGCCACCCACCGAGTCGGTCAGGCTGCCGTTGAAGCTCCAGCGATGGGTGAGTTCTGAGACAGGAGCCGGATCGTAGCCCGTCAATTGCAACGTGCCTTGATTGATGGTGGTCGCGCCGCCGTAATCGCTGGTGTTCGCCACTGCCAGCGTGCCGGGACCGCCCTTGACCAGGTTGCCGGCGCCGCTGATCGTGCCGCCGTAGGTCTGGCTGCCGTTGAGATTGACGATGACCGTGCCGTTGTTGGCGATGTTGCCGCTGAGCACGGTGTCGTGGCCGGGCGTGCCGTCTCCCATTTGCAACGTGCCGGCGCTGACGCTGATCGGACCGGTGAAGGTGTTCGAGCCGGTCAAGACCAACTCCCCGGGACCGCCCTTAGTGAGGCCGATGGATACCGTGCCGTTGTTGGTGATATTCGCGCCGATCGTCAACGGCGCAGCCGTGTTCCCCTGCACCACTACAACGTCGGCCAGCGCGTTAGTGCTCGTCGTGCCCGAGGCCGTGAGGACCCCGCCGCTGATGGCCACGTTGTGCGGGCCCACATTGGGCGTGACGAGAATGCCCCCGCTGGCCAGCATCAACTCCCCGCTGAGGGCCAGCGTGCCGCCCGTCGCCTGGTTGAACCGTAGGCTGTTGACCGTGCCCGAGGGCGTCAGGGCGAAGTTCGTCACGTCCACGTTGTTGCCCGGCGACGAGTAGTCGTCGGTATTGTAGCTGGACAGGGCGGCGATCGTGTTGCTGCCGTTGTTGGCCGCCCAGCCCTGGTAGCCATTGACCGTCAGGTAGCCGCCCAGGATGCCGTTGCTATTGGGGTTCGTGGTGGTGAAGGTCGCGCTGCTCACCGGCAGGTCCAGCACGCCGCCATTGCGGGTAATGCTCCCCAGACCGATCTCCAACGTCTGGCCGTTGACAGGACTGACGACCACCGCCGAGCCCGGCGCCGCCACCTGGGTCGACAGCAGCGTTTCGTTGACCGCCGCCGCGACATTGCCCTTGAAGGCCAGCGTGCCTCCGCTAAGCACGAGCGGCGAATCGGGGAGCATGCCACCCACCGTGCCGCCCGAAGGCGTCATCAGGCTGTAGTCCAAGGTCAATTGGCCACTGGCCACCGTCGTTGCGCCGCTGTACGTGTCTTGATTGGCGGCCGTGGCCGCCAGGCTGACGTTTCCGCCGGCCGCCGCCGCCGCCGTGATGCCGCTCGTCCCCGTGATTGGCCCGGTGAAGATTGCCGAACCGCCGGCCGGGGCGCTGAGCATGGCGCTGTTGTCCAAGACGATGGCCCCGCTGTAGGTCGAAGTGCCCGTGGCAATCGTGCCCAGCGTCGCGGGCCCGGCCGTGGAGTTGACGGTGATCGGCCGGGCTATCGTGTAATCGCCATTAGTAACCAGGGCGGCCGCGTTGCCCGCCGAGTTGGCGTCGCCAATAGTCACCGGACTGGACGCATTGCCCAGCACGCCCGCCGCCCCCGCTGGGGCGTTGCCGCCCAGGATCAGCGTGCCCATGGTGATCGAGGTCGCGCCGGTGTATGTGTTGGAACCGCTCAACGTCAGGCCCCCGACGCCGGAACCCGAACGGAGGTTGACGCCATCCACGCCGCTGATCTGGCCGGTGAAGGCGATGTTGCTGTTGGCCCCCACCGAGAAGTCGATAATGTGGTTGTTGCTGCTGCCCTGGCCCGACCCGGTCAGCGTCACCGCCCCCGCAAACGTCAGGCCAGAGGCGCTGATAAAGCTGCACGGGTCCTCGATCTGCAGCGTATTGCCCAGCGTGACCGCTACGGGCGAACTGTTTTCCAGGGCGATCGAGCCCGAGTTCGTGCTGCCCAGGGTAATCGTCTTCGTTCCCAGCGGGCCGCTGGTGATACTGTTGCCCGTCGCCCCGGCCGGGAGCGTACTGGCGCCCTGCACGTCCACCGCCCCGCCCAGGCTCTGCAACTGGAAATTCTGGAAGGTGTTGCCGGCGTTGTTCAGCACCAGCGTGCCGTTGACCTGGCCAGCGGCGTCGCTGCCGCGGGTGAGATTGCTGTTGCCGGAGATCAGACCGGAAAGCGTGACCGTCAGGCCGGGATTGGTGATGTGGATATACTCGGTGTTCGAAGCCGGCAACGCCGCGTTGCCGGTAAGCTGGATGCTGTCCGTGCCGCTGCTGGCCCCAAAATAGGCCGCCGAGCCCTTGCTGATCGACCAGGCGTTGGTAAGGGCGCTGGCGCCGGCCAAGAGACTGGTGGCCTCGATGCCGCCGTTGTTGAAGTTGATGCTTCCCGTGCCGAAACTCTGGTCGTAGGAAATTACCACTTCCCCGCTGTTGAGCTTCGTGCCGCCGCTGTAGGTGTTGGCATTGGTGAGGGTGGGGCTGCCGGAGAGGCTCAACAGCCCGGAGCCGCTGATCACGCCGGAGAGGATTCCCACGCCGCCAGGATCGTTGATCGTGGTCGTACCGCTCAGGACCAGCGGGGCACTTAACTGCAGCATGGAGCTGCCGCCGAAGTTAAGCGTGCGGCTGCCGGCGCCGCTGGTGGCCAAGGTAAGGACATTGGCGATGGCGTTGCTGCCCGTCAGGGCCGTGGCGGCGGCGAGCGTGCCGCCGTCCAACGACAACACCGTGGGTCCGAAGGACAGGCTATTGGTGGCCTCGTAGGCCCCGCCCTTGATAGTCAGGGTGCCTGCCGTGACATTGTCGGCGATCACCAGGGTGCCGCCGGCCAACGGCGCTAGGTTCGTTACGGCGCCGGAGTAACCCGACGTAGTATCGCTCAGAACCACGGTCCCACCGGCAGCCGGGGCGTAGTAGCCGCTGCTCACCGGATCGCTGAGCGTGAGCGTGCCGCCGCTGGCTGCGCTTAACGTCCCGGCGAGCAGCAGGTTGGCGGCCGCAAGGCTGATCGCGCCGGGTCCGGCCGAGATCGTGCCGCTGTTGCTGAACTGCAGGCCCGGATCGATGGTGAGGGTATAGCCGCCACTGGCCCCCAGGTTCAGCCTCTGGCCGGCCGGGATGCCCACCGAGCCGCCGCTGGCCGCCAGATTCACCGTGCCGCCGGCCAGCGCGAGGCCCGCTTCCGGCCCCGGGCTGGCGATGATCGAGTTGGTCCCCGTAAGCAGCGTGACCAGGTTGCCGGCCGTCATGTCAAACGTCGAGGGATTGGACGAATTGGTCCCCAAGGACAGAATCAGCGTGCCGTTGCTCAAGGAGACCGGCTGGCTGCCCAGCGGGCCCGTTGCCCCGGTGTAAGACGAATAGGCCTGCCCGATCACCACCAGGTTACCGCCGTTGACCTGAAACGCCGTGCCGGTGGTGAAGGTATTTACGCCGCTAAGCACCACGGATCCGCTTCCGGCGGTGACGAGTGTGGCTGCGGTGCCGCTGTCCGAGAGGCTGGGCAGAACCACGGTTACGCCCGAATCGACGTTCAGAGTGGCTGAGCCCGCGATGGTTGTGCTGCCGACGATGGAAAGCGTCGGGCTGCCCGTGCCGCTGACGTGCAACGCGCTGGCGAGAGAAAGGCCGGCAAAGCTCGCTACCAGGCTGAGACTCATCGTGGATGGCGCCGTAACGTTCAGCGCGTTACTGTAGTTGCCAGCCGGAGCGCTGCCGAGCACCTCCAGTTCGGTGTAGCCAACATAACCGTTTTGCTGAGTGCCGAAGTTGAACTGGATTGCGTAAACGTCGTTGGCCATCACGCCGCCGGTAGCCGAGTAGCTAACCTCGTTTTCGGTGCCGCTCTGGTAATTCGCGTTTGTCCCGGCGATGGGAATGAAAGTCGTGGGTGCGCTGACCGTTGAGTACGCGAGATCGGTAATGGTAGTTGTCGATCGACCGGTGTCTCTCCATTGGCAGAAGACATTAACATTCGAAATATTGTCGCCTTGGCGCTCGCAGGAAGCGTATAGGTCAGGGAGCCGTTATTGCCCATGGAATACGTCGTGGCAACGTTGAAGGTCGACGGGACCACGCCGTCGGTCAACACCATCCCCGTGGCGTCACAGCTTTCCTCACCCGCGTTCGGGTTTACTATCGTCGCGGGCAACAATCCGTAGATCAGAGAGGCAGCTCCCGCGGCTGTGCCTGGGGTGCCCGTACCAACCCAAGAGGACGTACCAAGGTTGTTGCCTTGGCCGCTGAGTTGGAGCTCACCACCGCTGAGCGTAATTGTGCCGGTCCCGAGCGAGTTCTGGGAAGCGGATACCAAGGTACCCGCGGAGATGGTGGTCCCCCCGCTGTAAGTGTTGGAGTTTCTGAAGGTCACGCTTCCCGCTCCCGCCAGGGTGACCGTGGTCGGTTGCGAGGAAGAATAGTCGCCGATCGCTCCGCCCGTGAAAGAATAAGGCGTCGAGGCGCCATTGGTGAAAGTGACCGTTTGAGGCAATACGCCGCCACTTTGGATCGTGATACTGGTATTGGTCCCGCCGCTGGGAAAAAGCACGCCCGACCCGTCCGAGTAGAAGGATCCCGACGGATTCCAATTGGCGTCGGTATTGTTCCATGCGGCCGTCGCTCCCCCGGTCCAAGTAAGTTGTTGCCCCCTGGCTGGTACAACGGAAAAAGCCAGAAATGCGGCTACGCAAGCCGATGTGGACCCGACGCTCACGAGACAATGCGAATTCCTGCGAATCACAGCAAACTCCCCTTCCCGAATAGCACAACAGACTATTGCGGAGCACCGCAGCGCGACGCCCCGCAAGCTTCTGGAAATGCGCAAAGAAAAGAAAAAGTCCGAAAAGCACTCAACGGCTAGCGGTTGACCATACTGTCGCAATCCTCGCAACAGTTCAAGCCAGCGGCCCGAATGCGCGGTGCAAGACCGGAGAATTCGGAATTACCGCTACAACCAAACGCAGTCTAACATGACCCTACGTTTTTTGCAAGAATTTCGTGTGAATTTTCCTTTGGACGGGTTTGCTGGCCGCGGCCCGGATGGCGCATAAAGCGGAAATCCTGCATTGTTACACGTTTTCTGCCCCATTTCCGCCACCCGCCCGGCTACAGCGTTTGACCCTGCGGCGATGAAGCCGTACGATACCGAAGGGGTCGAGAGAGAGGCGGGGCCTCCGTCGGCAAAAAAACCTGTTCCGACTTCCCGCATGAGGAATCATTCCATGGCGCGATCTTTTTTCTGGCTTGTTGTTCTTCTGGCGGCAGCCATGCCTTTTTTGCCCGGAACGGGCGAAAAACCAGTCCGCGGCCAGTCCGGCGGAACCACTCGTAATCCCGCCGGGCTCTCTAGCCCGGGTAGGTCTGCCTATCCGGAAATCACCCAGGTAGTGAAGATCCTGCGAGAAGGGGGCTCCATTATCGAGGCCACCAAGAAGGCCGAAGAGGCCTCGCGGAATCATCCGGAGTTGCCCACTCCGCATGTCTTGATGTACCAGATTCTGACCTTGCTCCATCGGCCCGACCTGGCCCGCTACCAACTCGACGAAGCCGTGCAAACCAATCCCGACGATCCCGAGCCCTATCTGCTTCTCGGCTCCATGGCCTTGCAGGATCGCCGCTCACCCGAGGCGGAGATGGGCTATGAAAAGGCCTACCAGTTGCTGGCGAAGTACCAGGGGCCCGCCCAGCGCAAGGAGGACTTGTTGCACGGTGCGCTAAGCGGCATCGCCCAGGTGGCAGAGGTCCGGCAGAACTGGCATGAGGCCGAATTGCGACTGCGGGATCTGCTCAAACTCGCGCCTACGGACGTCACCGCCCAGCAGCGACTGGCCCGGGCCTTGTTCTGGCAGGGCAAGGCCCAGGAGACCTACGATGTCTTGAAGGCAGCCAAGGAGATCGACCGCGCCGAGGCCAAGAAGCACAACCAGCGGGAATCGATGCTCACGCCGGAGGCCATCATGGGCAAGTACTACGCGGAGTACGAGGGGCCGAATTCCAAGACCCCGCCCGTTTGGTTCAAGGCCGCCGTCGAATATGCCCCCAAGGATCTGGCGACCCGAGAGTGCGTTGCCCTGTGGGCACTGGACACTGGGAACGTCGCCCTGGCCAAGGAGCAAGCCAACGCGATCCTGGAGATCGAGAAGAGCGACCAGCGGCGCTACGCCGGCAGCAAGACGGGCCACATGCTCCGCGGCCTGGTCGCCTTGTGGGAGAAACACTGGTTGGACGCGGAAGGAGACTTCGAAACAATTCTGCTTCTCGATCCCACCGATTACCGCGCCAAGAACAACCTTGCCCTGGCCCTCGTCCAACAGGCCGATCCCGCAAAGCAAAGGAAAGCCACGGACTTCGCAGAGGAAAACCACAAGAATTACAGGACTAACCCCGACGTCCTCTCAACTCTCTGCTGGGTCTACTATTGCCGCAATCAAAACGTGCTCGCCGAAACCACCCTCGGGCAATACTTGGAAGCGGTCGGCCGCGACGTACGGGATCCGGATACGCTTACCTATTTCGCCCACGTGATTGCCCGCCAAAACAAGACGTGGGATGCCAAAAACCTGTTGGAGATGGCTATGGGCACGGGCCGGAAGTTTTCCATGTTGCCGGAAGCCCAGAGACTTTACGAGAAGGTGAAAAACGCCAAGAAGCCGGAATCGGCCACGGGAACGAGGCTGGAGACTCCTGGGACCAGGCCGGCAAACCCTGAGAGAACACCGTGAGGACAGGTCTTAGATCTTGGACGGGCTCACTCGCTTCCCCGCAAACCGAGAATCAACTCGACCTCGCCCACCGGAATGCCGACGCGATGGGCGATCTCCGGCGTGGAGAAGCCGTAGTCAGCCAGGCGATAGATCTCCTCGCGGCGGCGACCGCGATCAATCGCCCGCGATGACTCGACGTACTCCGGAATCTCGGCGTTCGACCCGGGGCTGATCAGTGGGGGCGACGCCTCTTCCTGTGCGTTCCGCGAGTGGGTCGCCGGACGCAACGACTCGGCCTGGCTGCCCGGCGGCAAGGTCGGATGGCCGCGGTCGAGGGCATCTTCCAAACGCTCCGCCGCCCGCCCCGCCTCGGCGATTAGCGATTGTAGCAGGCCCAGCTTGGCATCCAGTTGGGCGGAAAGCTCGCGGGCCATCTCGTGCATTTCGACCTCCCAGCGCGCCAGGTCGTCGGGCAGCCCAGCGGGCGAAGGGCGGTCACCGCGGGCGGCCTGGCCGCGATCCCCGGCGGCGCCCCGCTCCGCGGCCCAGGTCTGCCGCCGGCCATGAGCACTTGGTGCCCGGGCCAAGCGGACACGAGTCAACACGACAATCGCAACCGCGGCAACCACAAGCACGATAAGGCAGAGGGTCCCGGGATCGCTGAAGTCCATGACCGCGCTCATGGTGAGAGAGCGGACGCCTGCGCGCGAATGCCTGCTCCGCTGCGGCATAGACATCGCGGAGCGGCACCCCGCGCTCGGCGGCGATTCGCCGGCACGACTCATACTCCGGCGCAAAATGGACCGTGCCGTCGCACAGTCGCCCGAGCTTGCCGTCCACGGGGCCCCAGGCGGTGGTCACTTGCCGGACCTCCCGCGGCAATACGTGCCGGGCGGCCGACCAGCGGCGAATGCCCAGTGTGCCGGTCTCGCGAAAGACGATTGCTTCCAGGGCGGCGACTTTTTCGGCCTCGCAGAGGATCGAGAGTTTCACGCCCGGGCGGTTCTTCTTCATCTGGATAGCCGTGGTGAAGACGTCCAGGGCCCCGCCGTCCCAGAGACAGGCGAGACAATGGCCGATGACTTCGCCGCTGGTGTCGTCGAGATTGGTCTCAAGGACCCAAACGGTGTCGCAGGTCTCAGGCGTGCCGCTCTGGAGGGCATCACCGACCAGCAGGCGAAGGATGTTGGCCTGCTCGGCCAGGTCGCGCTGCCCGGCGCCGTAGCCGATCCTTTCGATGGTCATAGCCGGCAATGGTCCGAAGCCGTCGGCCAACTCGGCCACGATCGCCGCGCCGGTGGGCGTGGTCAGCTCGGCTTGGACCGCGGAAGCGGCCAAGGGGATGCCGCGGAGCAGTTCCGCGGTGGCGGGAGCGGGGACATTGCACTCACCGTGAGCGATAGTAATGCGACCGCCGCCCGTCGGGATCGGCGATACGATCAGTCGCTCCGCCCCTAGCAGGTCCCATCCGACCGCCGCAGCGACAATGTCGGCAATCGAGTCAACGGCGCCGACCTCGTGGAAATGGACCTTCTCGGCCGTGGTGCCATGCACCTTGGCCTCGACTTCCGCCAGTCGCCGGAAGATCCGCCGCGCGGCGTCCTTCTGGCCGAGCGAAAGCCGGCTGCCATCGATCATGGCCTCGATGTGGTGCAGATGGCGGTGATTGTGTTGCGACGCGTCTTGCCCGGCTTCCTCGCGCACGCTGATCTGCGTGGCGCGAAAACCGTGCTTCTTGACCTCCTGGGCAACGAGCGCGACACCCGGAAGCCCGAGCGAGGCGACAGCCTCGTTGAGCCGGGCCAAGGGCACGCCGGAATCAACCAAGGCGCCGAGGGTCATGTCTCCGCTGATGCCACTGGGGCAATCGAGATACGCGATACGCATGGGTAGATCTTGGGTCTTAGGTCTTGGTTGCGCGAGCCTTGCTTATTCTAAGACCTAAGTCCTAAGACCTAAGTCCCAACTTATTCCCTGTCGCCCCGCGTCCTCTTGTGCCAATGGTACGTCCGCTCGAGGGCCTGCCACACTGCAGCCGTTATTTGCCGCAAGGCGACGGTCTTAGGCAGGACGAGAAACGCATGCGCCAGGCGAGCCTGCTCGATCAACAGATCATCGCATTGGGCCGACATCAGAATGCATGGCAACATTGCCTTGAATTGCTTCACCCGACGCAAGGTTTCCAGACCGGTGAGTTTCGGCATGTGCATATCCAGCAAGGCCAAATGCACTACTTCCGTATGTATGATGTGCAAAGCCTCTTCACCATCGCCCGCCAGGAGAATGCGAAAACCGGCCGGGGCAAAGACGCATTCCAACGTCTCCCGAAAGCTCAGGTCGTCGTCGCTAATTAGCAGGGATGGATCGAAAGTGGTCATTGCTGGAGTTGCCAGGCGTGCAAAATCCTTCGCCGACGTTCGGATGAAACCGGCGACATTTCCGCGCCATTCAAGGTTTTATGCCGTATCTTCCGCAGGCTCTACGCAATCCAACTAGCGAATTGAGTACCATTGGCCAATAATATCGTCCGCTATCGAACTGGCATTTGTAACCTATAGCTATATAATATCTTACGCTCCAATGATCGATGGCCGCAAGAGAAGAAGTGCTGTCGGGTCGCGGGGGCAGAATTGCGAAAGCCGCTCAAGATACTGCCATTTTGACAGTATTAGACATTAAAAATAGCGTAAACTTATTATACTGCCAAGCTTCTGATGCCGGCTGGTCCTCGGCAGGAGTCTCGGGTTTGGCAGGAATTCTGCGGACTAAGGTGGTCGGACGGGACTCCGCAACGACCGCAATTCACTTTTGCCTGAATCGCCGCCCAAGCCTCATCGTTAAGGCGGCCTGGTTACCGTCTGCGGAACATATGTTCGCCGGGTTTGTCGTTGTCGTCGTCGTCTCCCTGGTCCTCCAGGTGGCGGTCGCCGTCTTGGCCATTCGCCTGATCCGCATAACGGAAAGTAGTTGGGCCTGGATCATCATTGCGGTGGCCACGCTGGCGATGGCGGTCCGCCGCTTGATGGTCGTCATCGCCGTGCTGACGAACCCCCGCATCTTCGACTCGATGGATCGCTGGAGCGAGGCCATCGGATTACTCAACGCGGCGCTGCTGTTGCTGGGCATATGGGCGATCGGCCCGTTGTTTCGCACCATCCAGCAGGCCAAGCAAGCCATGCAGCGCTCCCGCGACGAGCTTGAGACCGAGGTCCACCGGCGGACAGCCGACCTGGTCCGCGCCCACGAAACCCTGCGGGAGGAATTCACCCAGCGGGCCAACGCCGAGGCGGCCCTTCGCGAAGAGCAAAACCATCTACGCCGCGTGTTGGAGATTTGTGAACGCGACCAGCGGTTAGTAGCCTACGACATCCACGACGGTTTCATCCAGCCGGCCACGGCGGCATTGATGAATCTGCAAGCAGGCCTTGCCATGTTATCTGGCGACCCGCAAAAGGCCGTTGAGAGCGTCGAGCGCGGGCTGCAATTGCTCCAGGAGAGCATTGCCGAAGTGCGGTGGTTGATTAGCGGCCTGCGGCCTATCGTCCTGGAAGACCTGGGCCTCGTGGCCGCCGTTGAAAAGCTCGTCGACGACACCGAGGCCCGCAGCGGAATTCCCATTCGCTGGTCGCATCACGTCGAATTCCACCGTCTGGCCCCGGACGTGGAGAAGTCGGCGTTCCGCATCATTCAGGAGGCGCTCCGCAACGCCGTGCGTCACAGCCACGCCGACCGCATCGAGCTCTCCATCACCCAGCGCGGCGGAACGGTAGAAATCCGCATCCAGGATTGGGGCCGCGGATTCGACGCCGCAATACAGAAACCGGGGCACTTCGGCCTGGAGGGCATCGGGGAACGTGCGAGGCTACTTGGTGGCGTCGCCCGCACCCAGACTGCGCCGGGAGAAGGAACCACGGTGATCGTCGAATTCCCTTTGCCCAGCGAGGAGGATGAGAGGAGAGCACAGTCCGAAAATCAAGAAAGACCTTAAGGCTCCCAACTGTCTCAGAACATGAATCCCAGCCGCCCGCCGGCGGTGACCATCAATGAGTTCGGCTGGAACGAGTCTTGAACCACCGAGGATTCGGCCCAACTCATCACTTCGGCACGGGCCGCGATGAAGAAGCGTGAACCGCGGAGCCCGATCTCGGCATTAACCATCAGACCCGGCTTGGGCCACAAGGGCCGCTCGTTGATCGAGGCGAATTGGTAGGTCAGGAGTGTCGAACCGACTCGCGACTCGGAATATAACTCCAACTCGTCGCTCAGACGTCGATGAGTCTCCATGCCGAGGAATGGATAGGTGGTCCACCAACTTTCTTGATATCCCCAGACCGCGTTGCCTTGAGAGTCGGTACCGTCGTGCAGATCGCGGACCCAGAATCGCGTGCCTACCCCTGCCATGAAGGCCAGGCGGCCTTCCCAGGCCGCGGGCGCCAGCACCAGTTCGTACTCGCCGCGTACGCCAAGATACCCCGTGTTGGAGGTCAATGGAATCAAAGTCGAACCCGATTGGTCGTAACCATCGTAGTGCACGTCGCCGCCAAACATTTCTGCCCGGAAACGCTCAATGCCGATCTGCCGCTCATAGCCCACGGTGACGAGGGTCCCGACCTCATTGACAAAATCCTGTCCGCCGGTGCGTTCGTTCCAGTGAAAATACTCGACTCGCGTGTACCAACTGGCGGGCAGTGTCTTCTCGAGTTGGATTGCCGGGGCCGCGACGGGCGCAGTGTAAGTCGGCATCGCGGCCGAGGGATAGACCTGGCCTTGCGCTGGCGGATAGAGCATTGGCCCGGCAACCGTGGCCCCCTGCACCGAATTACTGGCGCTTGCCGGTCCGCTGGGCGACCAGACAGGTGCGGCTGGCGGCGTCGCGCTGCCGGGCAAGGCCACAGGCGGTGCAGGTATGGCGGCCTCCGGCGGCGGTCCGGGCGGATTCTGCATGGCGGGATCGCTGACGCCGGACGGATAGATCTGCTGGCCGCCGGCCCTTAACACCGAAGGGGCGATCTCATAGTGGTTGACGTCGTCGCCGTAGGCCAAGCCAGCCGCGAAGAGCAAGGTTAATCCCAGGAAAAGCTGCCCAGACTTCATAGCATCGACCGGTTTTGAAATCGGGAGCTTATTCTTCGGTCGTGTCATAGGTCGCTTAGCCCCAGAAACCGAGCGCATGGTGGCCGGCATGTCGGCGGCGGATGGTACGCGACCCCAATACCCCAGTCAAGACTAAAAGGCTAACAGCTAACAGACAGTACCTAAACGGTGATGCGAACCACCCATTTGGGTGCTCCTATTAGTAAAATGCGGTGCCGGCCCTGGTAACTTGCTTGATATTTCTGTTCCCAACAATTACGATCATTCATAGCGCCGAATTTTGAACATTCCGCATTCTCGGTCGCTCGTCTTAGGAATAATGAGGTTGGTGGAGGAGTCAGTCGTCATGGTTCGTACCATTTTCTTGTTGGTCGCCGGTTGCTTTCTGGCGTTTTGTGCACCGTTGACCGCGCAAGACGCGGTTCTCGGCCAGATCTACGGCAACGGCGTGCACGCCTATTTCGCCGAGGATTATCTCCGAGCGCATCAACTCTTCACCGAGGCGATCGACGGGCATAGCCAAGACCCCCGCTGCTATTATTTTCGCGGTCTTGCACTGTTGAAGCTCGGGCGCCCGCAGGATGCGGATCTTGACTTCCAGCAGGGAGCCAGGCTGGAGAGTTCCTCAGATCGGGCCCGTGCCTATAACGTGGCCCGCTCCTTGGAGCGCGTGCAAGGCAGCGACCGTAGCCGCTTGGAGCAGTGCCGCATGCAGGCTCGCGTTACCGTCTTGCAGAAGAGTGAAAACGAGCGCCGCTTGCGGTATCAGGAGAGCGCCAAGGAACAACGAGATTTTCTGATGAGAGAATCCGATGCCGCGCCCGCCAAGGCGGTCGAGCCAACGTCAGAAGGGGCAAAGCCGGCCGAGGTGCCGGGAGAGGTGGTCAAGCCTGGAACGGCCGAACCGGCGGCAGTGCCCGCCAATCCGTTCGGTCCCGGCGATGCAAGCAAGCCCGCAACGCCGGTAGCGCCGGCGGCGCCGATAGTGCCGGCCGAAACGCCCAAGGCAGACGTGACTAAGCCAGTTGAGGCCCTGAATCCCATCGTCACCCCCGCCGCTCCAGCGGTGCCGGCAGCAACAAAGCCAGATGCCGCAACCGCCGAAGCGGCCAAGCCAGATGCCGACAATCCCTTCGGCGCAGCGGCTCCAGCAAAACCGGCTGCTGGCAAGCCAGATGTTGCCAAGCCGGACGCCGCCAAGCCGGCCGAAGCCGCCAAGCCAGATGCCGACAATCCCTTCGGCGCGGCGGCCCCCGCAAAACCGACTGCTGGCAAGCCGATGTGCCAAGCCCGATGTTGCCAAGCCGGACGCCGCCAAGCCGAGCCGCGATGCCGACAATCCCTTCGGCGCGGCGGCCCCAGCAAAACCCGCTGTTGCCAAGCCGGACGCCGCCAAGTCGGACGCCGCCAAGCCAGCCGAATCCGCCAAGCCAGATGCCGACAATCCGTTCGGCGCGGCGGTGCCAGCGAAGCCCGATGTTGCCAAGCCGGCTGAGGCTGCCAAGCCCGATGCCGCCAAACCGGCGGCCGGCGGCGCGAAGGCTGATGCTGACAACCCCTTCGACACGCCGTCCCCAGCGAAGGCCGACACGGCCAAGCCTGCGGCAGATGCCGCCAAGCCCGACGCAGCCAAACCGGCCGACGCGGCGAAACCGGCCGACAAGAAGCCGGAAGAGAAGAAGTCTGAGGAGAAGAAACCAGACGATAAGAAGCCGGCTGACGACAATCCTTTCGGCTAATTAGTAGACCCGAAATTGGGACTTTGTATCTTGTGCTTTCCCGTAATCCAAGTCCCAAGGCCGAAGGCGTAAGACCTACTTTGTGTCTATTCGGTTGGCCAATGCCTTAACGCCGTCGACTAACCGTGGGCCGGGGCGAAACAACCAATCGGGGTCGATGTCGTCGATGATCCGCCCCTTGCGCACCGCGGCGATGTTCGACCAACCGATCCGCCGGGCCAGGCGCTGGGCCGCCTCGCCCAGCCGGTCGCCGTGGGCCACGAGGATTACTTGGGGGTTCCAGGCTACGACCCGTTCGGGATTGATACGCGGGTAGGCGGCGGAGATTTCGTGAGCGACGTTCCGGCCCCCTGCCCGATGGATGAGATCGTCGAGGAATGAACCGGCCCCGGCGGTCATTAACGGGCTTTCCTCGATCTCAACAAAGACGGTCGTCCGCCGAGCATCGTCGATCGGGCCGACTTGCGCGGCCACGGCCGCCAACTGGTTCTTCATGCCGGTGATGAGGCTTTGGGCCTCAGCGGTGCGGCCGGTGGCTTCACCGATGCGGCTGATGGCGTCGAACAATTCCTGGAAACCAGAAATGTAGCCGACCTCCTGCACGTTCACCACGCGAATTCCTGCCCGCCGAAGAACTTCCATAAACTCTGGCTTTTCCAGTCCGCAGGCGACGACCATGTCCGGCGCCAAGGCCAACAGTTTCTCGACATTTGGCATGCCGAACCCGCTGACGCGGGGAATCTGCCGAGCGGCGGGCGGAAAGTTGCATTGATCGGTTGCGCCGACGATATGGTCTCCCAGGCCCAGCGCGAAGAGGATTTCGGTGACGTTGGGAGCCAGGGAAACGATCCGCAGACTGCCCGGCGACGAGGCCGCTTCCTGCGGGCGACGCAGCCAGACGAACGCCACGACGGCACAGACGGCAAGCAGGATGAAAAGCAGGCGGGGCTTAGTCACAATACTGTTGAAATAGCGGGGCCTTGGGGAGTGCGGCGACCTGTCGCCGCTTTTTGCACGTTTTGAGCGGCGCGGCGGTTAGAAAGCGGCGACAGGTCGCCGCACTCCAAAAAACCGCCCAAGCACTCAAAACCAAGGTCGCCAACAACACCAGGGTGCTGGGCTCGGGAACCGCGGCAACCGCGGAATGGGCCGGTGCGGCTGCTGGCGAAGGCTCGAAGATGAAAACGCCATCGGCCCCGATCACCAGGCTTGAACCGTCGGGCAGTGCTCGGGAACTGGTTACGCATAGCGTGCCGCCTTCAATGGTGGTCCCGCCCGAGTAATCGCTCGTTCCGCTGAGGATGAGCTCGCCTTCGCCGCTGAGGCTTAGCGACGCCGAGGTCTCGGTGGCTTGGCCGATGCTGCCTGAGAGATCCAGCACCGCCCCAGCCGAGACGCTGACGGCCAGGTTTCCGGGTAGCACCACTAGGGCAGAGATGGTTTGGCTGCCACTGAGGACTGCGATCGAGGCGCCAGCCGACGACGTGCCCAGCGTGAGTTCGCCGCCCGTCCCTTGAGAGAGCGTGTAGCCGGCGGTGTCTGCGACATCAAATACCAGCCCCGTGGCCGCCTGGTTGCCGTCCAAGGTCACGGTGAGCGGTCGCGCGGGAGTTCCGGCAAACGTCACGGTGCCGCTGACCGGAACTGCTGCCGGCGACCAGTTTGCGGCGCTGGCCCAGCTTCCGCCTGTGCCAGCGGTGGAAGACCAGATCGCTGCGGCCGGCTCGAAAGCGGCCGCGTTATATAGGATCCCCGCAGATGCTCCAAAGGGAATCTTAAGTACTTCATTGTTGACAGGATCATATACCAATTCGTCGAAATAGCCGTCGGCCGAGCCGGCGGGCTGGTCGTAGCAGATGGTACCGTTGGGGCTGAAGACCGTGATCCCGTCGCCACCGGAGAAAAGATAGCCGTTTTTGTCGAAGAACATTCCCCCGCCAGTCTGAGAACCAGTGCCCGCGGGATCGAAAAGCTTGCCCGCGGAGAGAAAGTTGAGCGGCATGCGCGAACTATAAGCGGAGTCGATCTGGCTGAGGCTGAAGCTGTAGATATTGCCGGCGTCGGGCCCATATCCAACGCCGACATAAAGACTGTTGTCTTGCGGATTGAAGGCAATCGAAGTCGTCGCCCCCGGGCCGTTGGCGATGATCACCTGGCTCGTGCCTGCCGAGGAATCGAGAACCGACAGCGCGCTGGCGGCGTAGCTGCTGTTCCCCTCGTAAACGACGTATTTGCTGCCGGCGCCCGGAATGGTTGCGGCGGCGGGCAGGGCCAGGGCGTCGTAGGTATAAGGAATGCCACTGCCGGTAACCTGGGTGGCCGCTCCGCCCGAAGCCGGCATGGTCCAAAAGACGCCATTGTAAGAGCCGCCGAGGGCCCCGCCTGCGCCGTTGCTTAAGAGCAGGGTCTGCCCGTCTTGCGAGAACGTGATTGGCCCGGCGTCGGCCGCATTGCCTGAGTCCACCGAGCCGATGTTGGTGAATGCACCAGCACCGCCGCTCTGTTCCCAGGCGCTGAGTCCGTCCCAGGCGTACAGGTTGCCGCTGGAGTCATAGCGGAACGAAGTGGAATAGGCGTTGCCGTCGGGCTGTGGCAGGTTGGGAACGGTTCCCACCGGCGTTTGCCCATGTGCGATGCCGTCGAGTGCTGTGAGGGCGACGATCGTGAGCGAACAACAAGCGATCGACCTGATCGCTTCACTCGCCCTTCGGGAGGCCAGGGCAAGGGGAGCAAGCGAGTGCGTCGTCATGGATTGCCTCGACACGATCTTGATGTCTCTAACGAAAAGCCGCTGCGCGGCAAAAAAGCCGTAATTAATTCCCGCACTCCAAAGTGACATACGGTTCAGTAGGATGAGCCGTCGACTAACTCGCCTCCATCACGGGTAATCAAGGCGGTGAGCGCCTCCGCCGAAAGAGAGTTGACCAGGAAATGAACCGACCCATCGACGAAGAGCGCATTCGCTCCGCCCGGATGACAACTGGAAATCCCCCAGGTGCCGGCGATGCCCTTCCCCGGTCCGCGGTTGGTGACGGGCAGGTTCGAGCCATCCGGGCAAACGGCGCCCGGGGCGTCGTAGCCATCCAGCGAGTTGATTGCCACTGCGGCCTGGTTGTAGTGCGGCCGGCCGTGGATCCACACGCCGCGGCCGAAGTTCACCGTTTCCACGATATCGATGGTCTGCGAAAGCCCATCCGTAAAATTGGCCATTCGCAACGGCCGGCGTTCGGCAAAGCCGCCGTGGTCCTGTATCTGGTCCGAGTCCGGGGCGTCGGCAAAAAGCGGTTCGGTACCGTTCATGCCGTTGTAGTCGATCACCGCGAACTGCATAGTGGGATCCGCCAGCGGCAAGGAGTGGGGGGCCTTCTGCAGTCCGTAGACGTGGTTGCACGAGGGGCAAAGGTACACTGGCACGATCGTCTTGCCCAAGGCAACGTTCGCGCCGGAGTCGATCGCCGCACTCATCTGCAATCCCTGGTACAGCGTCTCTTGGTCGATATACGGCAGGATTTCGGCAAAAACGCCGGGACGGTAGGGACCTATGGCCAGCTTGCTGGCGGGAATGGAGTTAGGGCTCATACCGTCCGGATAGCCCTCCAGCGCCGTCCCCATGGGGAAGCACTGGTTGGCCTCGTGAAAGGTGTGGAGGGCCATGCCGATCTGCCGCAGGTTGTTGCCGCAGGCGATCCGCCGGCTCGACTCCCGCGTCGCCTGGGCCGCCGGCAGCAGCAAGGCAATCAGGATGCCGATAATGGCGATGACGACGAGCAACTCGACGAGCGTGAAACCGTGCCGCGCTCGTAGTCCCGCCTTTAGCCGAAATCCGCCTAAAGACGGGACTACGAGCGCCACCGCGGCTGCCAAGAGGCCCGCTATACCGGGTTCGGGCACGGCGGCGGCACGGTTTGCCGCGATGGTTCCATCGGCATCGGCAAGCGGCACTGCCCCGATTGCCGAAGGGTCGAAGATGAAAACGCCGGCGGCGCCGATAGTCAAGGCCGTTCCATCGGGCAGCGCGCTGGCTTCGGTCACACAGACCGTGCCGGCGTCGACATCCGTGCTGCCGGTATAACTGTTGCTGCCGCTGAGCACGAGAGTGCCGCCGCCGCTGAGGGCCACGGAAAAACCGCTGTCGATGGGGCTCTCGCTGATATCACCGGTAATAGCTAACTCCGTGCCGTCGGACAAACTGATGGTGGCACTGCCGGCCAAGATCAAGGGGGCGGAAATCAGATTCGTGCCGCTGATAACCGTGATCGAAGCGCCCGTCGATGTCCCCAAGGTCAACGCTCCGCCCGAGCCGGACGACAGCGCATAGCCATTGCTGCCGGAAACGTTGAAGTTCAAGGCGGCCGCCGATTGGTTGCCATCGAGCGTTATTGTGGTGGGACTAGTCGGAAGGCCGGCGAACGTCACGGTGCCGCTGTTGGGAACTGTCGCATAGCACCAGTTTTTTCCGTTCGCCCAGCTTGTCGAGGCCCCGCCGGTCCAGGTCCCGCTGGCCAAGACGTTGATCGCGCCGACGCCGGCCAGGTCGAATCCTTCCGAACCGATCAATGAAGAGGCCGGCCAAGGCCCGTTGATGATATTGCCCTGCGAATCGTAGCTGGCGTAGGCCGGATTGATGTCGTCGACGCAGTCGACGATCCGCACTTCGGTCACATCGTTGATGTTCAACAGTGGCGAAACGCCGGCCAACTCGCTGAGGTCGAAGGGCGTTCCATAGCCCGCGGGGTCCTTTCCCGCCAGGTCGTAAAGATTCGTTGGGTCGAGTTCCCCGTAACTGAGGACCTGGGTCGTGGTCGGCGTGAGTGAGACGGCGGGAAAGCGGAAGAAGTTCACGCCGTCGGAACTGACCTCGACGAAAGCCGGCTTGACCCATTCCAGAGTGCCCGTCGGGAAACCGTTGCCGAACACGGCGAAGTCGTAGCCCGGGCCGTTCGTGATCGGCTGGGCGAAGGTGAGCGTAACCGTGCCGCCCTGGCCCAGGGCGATGGCATAAGAACTCGACGGCGGTTGCGGCGGTTCGCCGAGCGGGGCGTTATTCTGGCTGGTCCCGCTGCCGTTGGTGCCGCCATAGGTGGCGTAGCCCAGGCTCGGGTTGTCGATCTCCGCCGGGCCGCGGTCGATCGTATAACCGCCAGCCCACTCGCTGATGCTCGAGCTGGTGGCGGAAACGGCGACGGCGCCGGGCTGGCCGCCGGCGGGCGGATAGGGTCCTGCCGCTCCCGCCCCGGCCGTAAGGCCCCAGGCAACTGCCGTCCACATCATCGTTTTGCAGCGACAATAAATCATAAACCGATTTGCGTTAGGCGCCTCGCCGTCGGCGGCGCGTGCCGGCCGTGGTCGGTGCGCCGCCTCGGGCAAAGGTATTCTATCCGCGTCGCCAGCGCCGCACGGCCAGCACCGCGCCCCCCGCGACCGCTAGCAATGCCAGCGTTCCGGGCTCCGGCGCCACTTCAATGGCGGCAATGCTGTTCGCATAACCAATACCCGGATTGAAATAGAGCGTCCCGCCCTTAAGGAAGTTCCCGTCCACGGAGATCGCGCCGAAAAAATCGTCGCCGCTGGGGCTTGTGTAGATCGTGTCGTATCCACTGGGGGCGTTCGCATCGAGCATTCCTAGAGTGCTATCGCCGGTGACGGAATCGTTCACTGCGAAAAAGACATTCCCGGCCGAATCGACGGCCAGGCCATTGCCGTTGCCCGGCAGGCTCCAGCTTTGGACAGCATCGGCAAGCGTCAGGGGCATGCTGCCGACTTGGGCGACCTTCTGCGCGGTCCATCGGTAGAGGTCATCGGTCCCGCTGACACCGTAGCTGTTGGTGGCGTAGTAGACGTCGCCATCGGGCGCGATGGCCACATAGGCCGAATAGCCGGTGCTTGGATCAGGGTTTTTGGCGGCGGGCCGTTGGGGATTGCCGTCTGACCGAAAGCCAGGATGTTGGTGGTCGAGCCGCTGGAGTCCAGCCCGGAGACATAGAGCTGCCCGTTATAGACCTGGCCGCCGTAGGCATTCGTCAAGTATTCGCCGGCGCTGGTCGAGTTGCTCCAGGTTCCCGTCTTGCCGTTATATTCATAGAGGTAGGTGGTGGTGAAGTCGCTGGCGAGCGTGGCCGCATAGAAGGCGTTGTTGGCGGAATCGTACACGCCGAACGAGTCGCCATAGCCGTTGGTGATCGTGCCGTTGGGAGGCAGTCCGATGGTGGTGGTCGAGCCGGACGTGGTGTTGTAGATCTGGTAGCCGCCCGTCGCGGTCCAGTAGTAAATCTGCCCGGCGTTGGCGGTGAACTGCCCGTCGGGAGCGACATTAAGGTTCTGCATGCTATAGCCGGGCGAGAGGGCATCGGCCCCAGCCGGCGCTGGCATTGCCGCTAGCGCCAATGCCAGCGCCAGCAGGAATGCCCGCCTCATCCAAACTCTCCCTTCACAATGCTGAAAACACATGCCAACTCTCCTCACTTGATGTAAAACCATGGAAATACCCCTTGCGCCATACAATCGAAAAACTACCTCAAGAAACAGAGCAAGCCGCCGCTGTGCATGCACGGGCCTTCGTGCGCAGGCAGTCGCCGGCGTTGAAAGCTCATGGACGCGTGAGCGATGGCTCGAAGAAGCGCTGCCTCGTAGTGGTGGTCAAATGGGCAACGCGCCGCAAGCCGTGCGCGAAAGCTGGTCCGCGACGTGGCTGTTACGGGAATATCAAGCGTTGCCCGGTAAGTTCGATCGCTGGCGCGACACCAGAAAGACCGCTGGACCGTTCTCCGCCCACGCAGAGGCCGGCATGTAATGCGCTGGTAGGTCTTCTGACTCCCGGGTTCGGTCCATCCGGCCTTCTCATCGCTTGCGCGATAATGGCCACAAGAATGGTGGACCGCGCTTTCCCGGAAAACAGTCGCTTTCCGGAAAAACACTCGGTTACAGCGGCGGGGGCCGTCCCGGAATTGCACCGGGTTCCCTGTACGTCGGCCCTCCCACAGGAGCGGCCGACCACCAACACCCAATTCAAACTGCGCCTATTTTATTCGCAGCGCAGGAAAGTGTCAAGCAGCATGCGAGCCTGGGAGCCCGGGGCCTGGGCGGGACTGGCCAGCGCAAAGTCCTGCTCGGAGGGCCGAGGCGTGCTGCCGATTTTATTCCCTGCCGCGAGGGACGGGCGTTTACGCCCGTTTTCGGCTTTAGCCGGTATTCGGCCCGGCATTTATTCGCATTTATGCCGGGTTTGGGACTACGCAGCGCCGCGCCGCAGCCGGCGCGAGCGGCGCCAGTACGTGATCCTTCTTGAACTGATCGTACTCGATCTTTGCCTCGCGAAGCTGGCCCTCGAATTCGCGGTTGCTCAGCAGCAGGTGCGCGATGGTCAATCCGAGTACGCGCCCGGCCGCTATGTCGCTCGGATAATGCACGCCGCCGATCACGCGGTCCCATCCGATCTGACGGCCTCGCTCCATCAAGGCGTCCTTCTTTTTCGACTCGATCCTGGCAAGAATGCAGGCGAAAAGGAATCCCCGCGTACCGTGGCCGGTAGGATAACCGTAGTCAACTTCGCGATCGTCGAGCGGCTTGATGCGACTGTCTGCGCAGAAGGGCCGCTTGCGGCGGTACGTATCCTTGGCCGCGACGCTGAAAAACTTCGACTCGGCGGCAGCCTCTTTCAGCAGCTTATCGAGCTTCGGCAGGTTGTGGGGCGTGAACCAAGATCCCATGACGCCGTCGAAGGCCGACATGTCGAAGGTGATCTCTGCTTCAAACCGCTTGACCTGTGCTGGCGTGCGCGTTGCCTGGATGGCGAGCATCACGTCGATCTCGGCCTTCTGCTCCTCGGAACCGACCGTAGGCGGCGGTGGCAAAAGGAATTCGACGTGGATGGCGTCGGGCGTGAGGTAGCGCAGGTCCTTGTCTTTGGCCGCGGCTCTTGCGGCCAGACAGAGCAAAATGGCAATCGTCGAAAATCGAACCCGGGGCATGGTGGTTTCCTTGGCAAAGGCGGGCTTCCGATGCGTCGCCAAGGCTGTCGTTTGCTGAAGGGAAATAAGCCAATTCAGCCTGTATTATGTAACCACTTGCGACGAATTGCAACGATCCAGCGAGAGATTGCTTCACTCCACCTTGCGTATCAACACCCGCTCCAGCCGCGGTCCTTCCATGGCCACGACTTCGAACGTCAGCCCCTGCCAGATGGCGCAATCGCCCGTCGCCGGTATTCGCCCCAGCACGAAGAGTACCAGCCCGCCCACCGTGCTTACCTCCGCCGGCAGCAGGTTGCGGCGATCGAGCATCTCGATCCGCTCCAGCAGCTCGTGCAGCGGCAGCCCAGCATCGACGAACCAGCTTGCAACGTCACGGGCTACGATCTGCTGCTGCCGCTCGGCACGGTGCTCGTCGTGGATCTCGCCGACCAGCTCCTCCAACACGTCCTCCATCGTTACCAGGCCCTCGGTGCCGCCGAACTCGTCCAGCACGATCGCCATCTGCGTCCGCTTCTGGCGAAAACGCTCCAGCAGCTTGTCCAGCCGCAACGACTCGGGCACCAACAGCGGCGGGCGGACCAGCTTCCGCAGTTCGATCGGCCAGCCCATGTGTTGGCGCAAAAGCAGATCCTTGGTGTAAACGAAGCCGATGATGTGGTCGAGGTCGCCCTCGTGGATCGGCAACCGCGAGAAGCCGGACATGGCCACGGCCCCGATCACTTCGTCGGCCGGGGTGTCCACGTCCAGGGCGTCGATTTCGATCCGCGGCCGCATGATGTCGCGCACGGTGCGGTCGCCCAGCCGCAGGGCTCGGCCGGCCAACAGTTGCTCGGCCGGGTCAAGCACTCCCTGGTGCGCGCCGGCGTGGATCAGGTGTTCGATGTCTTCCAGAGAAACCGCCTTGTTGCGCGGCTTGCGACAAATGAACACCCAGAGCAGGGCGTTGGCCGCGATCAGACCGCCGAAAATGACTGCGTCAAGGGAAATCGACATGGGCCACCCTGCATTTTTCCAGCAACGAATGCCGAACCTTATGATAACATGCCGGAGCTAACTTATGACGTTGCACGCATCCTCGTTGGGCCGCGGCCATCGCGACGATCGGCGTCGCCGACTCCTTTCCGAAGATCTGACGGCCAATTCGAGCCTGCCAGCCGGGGAAACCCCCGCTGGTCAGCCCAAGTATCAGCCGCCGACTCATAAATCGGAGAACTACGGCGATTCCGAGTTTCTCCAGACACAGGCCCGCTTGACCGACCTCGTGCCTCGCCGACTGGTTCCCTACCTTCTTTGCCTGAAGGGTGGTTTGGCCATAATCGCTGGGCTGATGGCATTTTATGTCTGGGCACCGAAGTTGATCCCTGACGGGCAACCTGCCTCGCAATTGGCTGACTTGGGCAAGTGCGGTAGTTTAGGAAATTGGTTTGCCTCCTTGTTGCTGCTTATGGCGACAGCCTTGGCGGGCATGATCTTTAGTGTCCGCCGACATAAAGTTGATGATTATCGTGGACATTACCGCGTCTGGCTATGGGTGGCGACGGCCTGGTTTCTCGCGGCCACCGACGCGGCCGCTAATCTGCACCAGGGTTTTCAGCAATTAATGGTAAGCTTGACGAGCTGGCGACTGGCCGGCGAGGGCTCGCTCTGGTGGGTGGGTGCGGTCTTGCTGTTTGCGGGACCGATCGGCTTCCGCCTGTTCATGGACATGCGATCGAGCCGGCTCTCCACCGCGGCCCTACTCTTGGCGGCCACGGCCTATCTCACCGCCTTGACGGCGTTCTTCCACGGCATCGTCTTGCAGGGCCAGGTGGTTCAGCGGCTGCTCATGGAGGGATCGCTGCTGGGCGGACACCTGCTTGCGACCATTTCCATGGGGCTGCACGCCCGCTACGTCATCCTCGACGCCGAAGGGGTCTTGCCCAGACGAGAGAAAAAGGCGGCCGCCATGAAGCGGGCCGAAAAAGCCGACAAGAAGGCAAGGCGGCAACGTGCCGAGAAACTGGCAACTCCGGCCGCGGCCACAACCGACGACTCGGCAAAAGACCTGGCGGCAAGCACTGAAAACCATGCGGGCGAGGTCGAGCAAGGCCAGTCGGAAGCGAAGGCAAAGGCGTCTGGCGACAAGTGGGTAGCCATCGATCCACCGCATAGCGGTTTGCAGCCTGCCATGAAACGCATGCTCTCGGAGAAGCCGACCGCCACGGCGATTCCTTCGCCGGCCGGCGCGGCGAGCGATTCCGCGTCCGACGACAGCAAGCTCAGCAAGGCCGATCGCAAGGCCATAAAGAAGCGGTTGCTCGACGAGCGGCTGAAGCGCGAGCAGCGCAAGGCGGCAAATTGGTGAGTGGTAGGTGATGCCTTATGTTCGGAAAGACCCCACCCAGCTTGCTGCGCCACGACCGAGCGGATCGCGCGGTCGAGGGTGAAGGCTCCTTCGAGGACGGGCATGATGACGAAGATGAAGGGTCTCACGGCACACGGCGCTGGCGATCGTCGTCGTCGCGGAAAATCGCGCGTTGCTCGTTGCCGCGGCACATCACATGGTAAAGTCCCCCGGCCAATTCGATTCTTAACGATCGTGCCATAGCCGCAAAATACCAACTTCCACGCGGCAAGTCAATCCATAAATGTCTAACGTAGGTGTGACCCCATAACCTCCCCAAGGGTACGGTCGTGATGCGATAGGTCACACGACGGTCAATGCTCACCGGCCGCCAATGGCAAAGTGAATAGTCACTAGCCTAAGCTAGTGCCATTCGTTAGGGTGACCGCCGCAGGCAAGCCGGTCGGCCGAGGATCCGAGAACCGATGGATTCTTGCGACGCTCCAACAACGTGCAAGTTCCTGCGAAACGCTCGGTCGCCGAGCAAGAAATACATGGCCGGTGAAGCCGCGAGCAAATCACGGCCCGATCCTTTCGCCGCTCGTGGCGTCCCAAATCTTGATCGTTGACTCATCGATCGTGATGATGCGGTTGCCGTCGGCGCTGAAGTGAATGCGCCTGATGTGGTTGGGAAAACCTCGCAGCGTAAACGTCCGCTGGCCGGTCTGAGTGTCCCAGAGGTCAACCTCGCTGTGTTCCTCGTCATTGCCGACGGTTGCCAGGCGGCGGCCGTCTGGACTGAATGCGCCCTCCATCGACACCTGCTCGGCCAACGGGCAAATCGCCGTGCCGCTGATCACATCCCAGACTTCTTGATTCGTTGCTAAAAGGCGGCTGTCGCGGCTGAAGCCGACGATCCCGGGGTAGTCTGTTCCGGCCAGCGAGCGTTGCTCTTCCCCAGTGATGGCGTCATAGAGAATCACGTTTTTCTCATGTTGCGCGGCAAGGTACCGTCCGTCCGGGCTCAACCGGATATACGAGTCCAGTCCTCCGCGAACGACCTTGCCGGTGGCGGCGTCGTAGAGGGTCGCGCCCATCGTGCCCTGGCCGTTGTAGACGGCAACGCGGGCCACGGCGACCCGCGAACCGTCGGCGCTTAGATGAATAATGCCTCCCCCCTTGTAGGCGCCGGACAGAGTACACAATGGACGCGCCGCCGCGATGTCCCAAACCTTCACATCCGTGCCGTCGCCGATCGCCAGCCTCCAGGCGTCGCCGCTGAAGCGCATCGACACGTTGAATGGGTTATCGACGGGCAGTTGCTGTACGCGCGATTGGAGCACCAGTGGCGGCTTTCCTTCGGCGGTCAAGTCGCGTAGCTCCAAGGCAAACGCTTTCTCCACCGTCGGTTGGTACTTGGGCCGTGGTTCGGGCGTTTTGCCTGCGGAGTGCGCAGCCGAGACGGCTGCATCACTGGGCGTTTTACCTGCCGGAACGGCGGCGCCATGTTCCGTCGCCCTGGCGGCCGTAATGACGACCGCCAGCAGATCGCCGTCGGCCGCAAAGGCCAGGCGGTGGTAGCGATCGTCTGGAAAATCGGCACTTAGCGTCCACGCCCGCTCTTCCTCGCCAGTCGCAAGACGGAATAGCCTTACAGCATGGCCGCGGTTGGCGATGAAAGCGAAATGATCGCCGTCGGCGGCAAAAACCAGATTGTCCGGTTCCCACGGGTTTTCCGGCAGGCCCGAGGGAGTGCCCGTGAGCGTGCCAATTCCTTCCCAATAGGCGATGTGGTGCTCGATGGACACCGGCCCTTGGGCAGCGACGCGCCAAATCTTGGCATGGGTATCGAAGTTCTTTCGCCCGTAGAGTCCGGTGGCGGTGGCCAGGCGCTTTCCGTCGGGATGGAAGGCGACGGCGGAAAGGACGTTCGCACCGGTGTGCATCGTGAACAGCTCTTCCCCCGTCTCGGCCTTGAAGACTTTGACGTCTTTTTGCACTGCCACGGCCAACTGCCGTCCGTCGCGGCTGTAGGCGAGAGCTTCGGCCGGGCGGTCAAATCCTTTGCGATAGACGTCGGCGCCGGTTCTCGCGTCCCATATTATCAGCGTGCCGCGGCTGAAGTTGTCGGCCTGGCGGCCAGCCGCGGCCACGCGCAGGCCGTCCGGTGTGAAAGCGGCTTGACCTAGCCCTCCATTGAGACCACTTCCGTGAAACTCGACCAGGCCCTTGCCCGTTGCAGCATCGCAGATCATCGGCTTCCCATATCGGCAAGCAAACAGGCGCTTCCCGTCGGGGCTGACGGCCAGCGGCCCCTCGCCCTGAAAGGTGGCGAGCTTTTTGCCGTCCGGCACGCTGTGGCAAACGATCCATGTATCGTTGTCGTGGCTGTCGTTACCGCAGAGGTAGAGACGCTTGCCGTCGAGACTGAAAACCATGTCCTTCAGCGGCCGGTCCGGAAAATCGCTCGCGGCAGTTATCGTGCAGACTGCTTTCCAGGTCGCGGTGTCCCAGATCGTGGCCTTACGGCTGCGGCCGACGTCGCCAAACCGGCCGACACCGGTGGCCAATAACCGGCCGTCGGAGCTGAAGCTGGCCCAATCGAGGAATTCCATATCGAGCACCTGCAGCAGCTTGCCGCTGTCGGCATTCCAGACGAACGTCCCTTGCCGCCTTTGCTCGTTCAATATCGCGCCAAAGCCCCAGGCCACGACCAGCTTTCCGTCCGGGCTGAAGGCTACGGTGCCCGGCACGCCGTTGGCGCCGTCGAGATCTAACAGTTCCGGGCGGGCGAGCCGATCGACGTAGCGCCATTCCCAGCCGCGCAATTCGGCCGGGCACTGGTCCAACAGCCGCTTCGCCGCCGGCGCGTGGTTGGCCTGCCACTCGTTAAGCGCAAGGACGATGCGGTTGGCGTAGGAAGTGCTCTGTTCGTTTTTCAATGCCGCCACTGCCGCGGCTTCCGCCTTGGCTCGCCGCTGGGCCTCGTCCATCTCTCGCCGGGCTGCCGCAGCTTCGCGATCGGCCCGCCGCCGCGCAATCACGGCGAAGGATGACGATACGACCGTGCCGGCCACGAGCGCGGCGACAAGTGCCGCCGAAATGCCGGCAATCGCCGGATTGCGGCGGCACCAGCGCCAGGCTCGTTCCAATCGCCCGACAGGACGCGCCAGGATCGGCTCGCCAGCGAGATATCGAGCCAATTCATCGGCCAATTCTTCGGCGGAACGATAGCGTTTAGAGGGCTCTTTGGCGAGGCACTTTAAAGCGATCGTTTCCAGATCGCGCTGCATCCGCGGCACCACGCTGCTGGGCTTTTTCGGCTCGTCCGAAATAACCATCAGCAGCGTTTCCAGCGGCGTCGTGCCCTGGAACGGCGGATGGCCGGTCAGTAATTCGTACAAGATCGCGCCCAAACTGTAGACGTCGACCGCCGTCGTGAGGTCCTTTTCGCCGCGGGCCTGCTCGGGGGCCATGTAGGCCGGCGTGCCGATGACGGCCCCTGTGCTCGTCTGGCCGCCTTGGCTTTCGACCTGCTTGGCAAGGCCGAAGTCGGTCACCATCGGCCGCCCCGTAGATTCAAGAAGAATGTTGGCCGGCTTCAAATCGCGATGCAAGATGCCGCGCTGATGCGCGTAGTGTACCGCGCGGGCGATATCGAGCAGCAAGCGAGCGACGTCGCGGGGCAACTTCGGGAACTCCTGCATGCGTCCCGCTAGACTCCCGCCCTCGACCAGCTTCATCGAAAAATAGTGTTGCCCTTCGTGTTGGCCAACTTCATGAATGGGCACGATGTTCGGATGGTCGAGATTGGCGGCTGCCTCCGCCTCAGTCCGAAACCGTTGCACATCGGCCGGTGAGGCCAACTGACCGGCGAGGATCATTTTCAATGCAACTTGGCGGTTCAGACTCACTTGCCGCGCCCGGTAGACGACGCCCATCCCGCCACGGGCGATTTCGCCCAGAATTTCGTAGTCGCCGAAGTATCGTACGCGCTCGAGCTTGCTGGACGGCCCCGAGCCGTCATCGACGATTACATCGCTGGATTGGTCCGTGGGATCGCCTTCCTGCGCCAGGGCGTCTCTCAACGGTAGCGCGGCCTGTTCGAACCGCTGGCGATCGGCGAAAAACGCCCGTAGCGACTCCGCCATGTCGGCGTGCCGCAGCAGCCACTGTTCGCGATCCGGCCGCTCGCCGGATTCCTCAGCCCGCAGGTAGGCGGCAATCACTTCGTCAAGTCGGGAAAAATCGGCCGTGTTTTCACTGGGGTCCATGATACTATGACCTTTCTTCGGTCAGTTGGTCACGCAACAATTTCAATCCGCGGCGCAAGAGGGAAGCGACTGCCGCCGGCGTACGGTCCATGCATTGGCTGACTTCGGCGAGTGTCAGGCCGTGAATATGTTTGTACAGCACGGCGTCACGCTGCGCCTCGGGCAGATTCAATAAGGCATCGGCCACGCGCAGAAGCTGCTCGGTCTGCGCCGCCCGTTGACTGGGAGAGGGCTGTTCCGCTGCCAGCCAGGCTTCCATGCGTCGCGAGGAGTTCTCGACCGCTCGTTCCAGCGACTGCTCGCGTGCCACGTCGCGCTTTGCGCGGCGTGCCTCGCGGACTGCGTCGGCGACGGTTCGCGAGAGGATCTTCCGCAGCCAGCCTCCAAGCGCCCCCGCATCGCCGCGAAACTGGGCTCGTGCCTCGTGCGCCTTGAGAAGGGTTTGTTGCACGATATCCGACGGATCAATTTTGGTCCGCAACTTCCCGTCCAACTGGAGGCGGGCCAGGAGCACAAGGTAACTCCGATACCTCTCCAGAGGTGGATCAGGTGCCGCCTTCTCTTGTTCGTTGACGAAATCCATCGGCGTGTTGCCCTCTTTCGAGTTCGCATCCGGGGCATTGGTGCCCCGCTACTACCATAGACGCTGAAATTGAATGCGCGAACCTTGGCGGGACAGAAAATTCTGCGAAAGGCCTTGCCTCTTGTAAAAGAGGCGGACATTGATCTCCTTTCTCGATAGAGTCTGTTTCCAAGGCCAAAGGACAACCGGAGTCGAGCAGGCCGACGTCAATGACCACTCCGTAGTCTGACGGCTGAATGGCCAACGCACTGGAGCGTTTCCAGGGCGACCGTGCCTGGTTGCCGGGCCAGAACGTGTCGGGTGGGATGGCAATCTCGGAATGGGTTTGTCTGGAGAGTCAGGCGGGAGTGCCAAATCGCCTGCCGGTCAGGAAAGACCTAAGGTTTGTTGACTTTCTTAAGCCAGTTCTTCCGCTTAGCGCGCGGCGGAGGGGGTGACGTGGGGCACACCGCCGCAGGCAAGGAAGTGGGGTACTATCCCCATCGCTTGGCAATATATATACCGCCTCTGAGAGGCGGAATTGGCCGCTCAGCGACCCAGGTTTTTCTTGACATCTGCTGCCGCAGCACCGCCTTGCCGCCACGAGGAAGATGGAACGCAATACCGTCCCGGGATGGAAATGCCGGCATGCCGGCACCGGTTCATGTAAGACATATGCCGAGCAGGATCAAGTAGTCCACCAGTTCCGCTGCCTGACCAATCTGCGACTCGTCCGAGAGGTCTTCCAGGCCGGATGCCGCTCGTTGTAGCGGCCGGCTAGGTTCAGGTGCCTCGGCAGAAATCGCAGCATGAGCTTCTTCGTGGCCATCCGATCCCTGGCGATCCGCGGCTAGGGCCAAGGCGGCGGTCGACGGAAACGAGAGGGGTGCAGTCCGCGCGAAGATGACACCTTGAATACCTGCGGCTGATGGGGCTCCGCCACCGTGTGCAACTCTCATGTTCCCGCCGATCCGTCTTCTCCCGCGAGCTTCAAGAACTGCGATGCGCGGATGAGGCCGATGATCGTCATGGCATCCTTGACCTCGCCAGCATCCACCATCCGCAACGCGTCGGAAAACGGGAGTTTCTTGATTTGTAGCAGCTCCGTGCCATCAGGAGAACTCTCGGTCTGGCGAAGCTTGCGCAAGGAAGAAAACTGCAACCTCCGAGGAATGACAGTTGGAAAGATGTACCTCGTCGCCCAACTGGATCCACTCCTCGGCGACCAGCCCGGCTTCTTCACGAAGCTCGCGCATTGCAGCGGCAAGCGCGGTTTCGCTTTCCTCGCTGCCTCCCTCGATGATCTCCCAGGAATACTCGTCGGTGGCGTAGCGAAACTGGCCGACCAGATAGACTTGCCGCTGATCGTCGAGAGCCACGACCCCGGTTGCAATGCGGGTTTCGACGACGCCGTAGATGCCGGGATTCCCGTCTGGCCGAATTACCTGGTCTTCGCGCACGCGGATCCAGGGATTCTGATACACGATCCGGCTGCCCAGGGTTTTCCAGGGGTTGTGGGTGCTCATCAGAATCCAGTATGAAGAATGTCTGTTGTACTGTCTACGACCATTCGCCTTGGTGGCCGGACTTGCTTGTGAACCGCCGGTCGCCGGACTATACTCCCGGAACGTCGGCTAAGCGGCTTGGGGCCGTGATGCGGTGCATTCCAGCAGACGACTTCGGGTGCATCGTGCCGGCGTTTGACTATCGGAGTCGATCTCATGATCACAAGCTTTTCAAGGTTCTCTACATTCCTGGGGGGCATCTTGCTCCTGGCCTGCGTCGTACCGGCCACGCCGGCGGCCGAAGAGGAGTTTGTCGGCCCCTTTCCAAGCTGGCTCGACGTGCGCCGAGACTTTGGGGCCGTCGGCGATGGCAAGGCCGACGACACGCCAGCCCTGCAGCGGGCACTGGATGAACTCCGCGAACACAAGAGGGCCAGCGTGCTCTACCTGCCCGCGGGGACCTACCGGCTTACCAAAACCCTGACTGCTGCACGGAAGGCCCACCAGGACAATATGGTCACGGTGGTCGGCGAAGACCCGGCCGCCGTCGTGCTCCGCTGGGACGGCCCGGCCGGCGGAACGATGTTCCAGTGGGACGCCTGGTACGCCAAGCTCTCGCGGTTGACGCTCGACGGCGCCGGCCGTGCGGAGACCTGCCTCCGATTTGGCCCGAAGTTCTCGACCTACAACGAGACGAGCGATCTTGTCCTTCGCGACGCAAAATGCGGCATCGTCTTCGGTGGCCCCGGTACGGCCGGGCAAGCCGAGAACGAAGTCCTCCGTTGCCATTTCCTGCGGTGCGGCGTCGGCATCCAGACCGTCAACTGGAATTCGATGGACATCTGGGTCTGGTACTGCCGGTTCGAGGACTGCGACCGAGGGATCTTTAACGTCATGGGCAACTGGCACGCGTGGCAGAACCTCTTTCTCCGCTCAAAGGTCGCGGACCTGGGTATCGCCAACCTGATGGCGTTCTCAGTCGTCAACAACACCAGCGCGGGTTCGAAAGCGGTTTCTCGATTTCTCCACCGGCCACACCTGGGGTTCGCCCACCAGCATCACGGGCAATCGCGTGCTCGATCCTACGGGCGATTGGGCGATAATCCTCGACAACGCCGGGCCGTACCTGGTGGTTGACAACGTGATGCGACTCGGAAAAATGGCCCGCGGTATTCGCATGACCTGGGGCGACCAGACGCTGCTGGGCAACGTCTACTCGAAGGAGGATGCCGTTGAGGAGCGTGGCCGCTTCCGCCGTATCGACGAGAAGGTGGTCTCGGCCGGCGACATTCCCGACGCACTGCCCACGTTGCCACCTTCCCCACCGCACCGGCAGCGGCGTGTGTTCGACCTGCCTGTGACGGCCGATACGACGGCCATCCAGGAGGCGATCAATCAGGCGGTTCGGCTGGCCGGCCAGCGCCCCGTGGTCCATCTGCCGATGGGGGCCTACAAGATCGACCGCACGCTGGTGATCCCTCGCCAATGCGACTTGCAAATCGTGGGGGACGGGGCCAGCGAGGTCGCCACGCGGCTGGTGTGGGCCGGTCCTGCCGACGGCGTGGCGCTGCGAGTTGAAGGACCCTGCCGGGCGACAATTCGTGATCTGCAAATCCAGTCTGGGGCATCGTCGGCGATGCTCGTCGAAACACCCGACGATGCCGACGCGAGGATCTTCGCCGACCAGCTCAACACCAATGGTCCGACCGGTCAGCCCCAGAGCCATTCGACTGCTTTGCGGGTGGCCGGCTTCGAGCGGGCGGGACTCCAGTTCCGCGCTTTGCAAGGGAGCGGCAACCGCGGCGTGTGGGTCGAGGTCGTCGGCCGCGGCAATGAGGCCCAAGGGCAGCCAGTTGGCGTGTTCACGGGGGCTACGGGATCGGCCGCCGGTCAGTATGACGTTCGACAGGGCGGCCGGCTCTTGGTCCGGGGCGTCTATCACGAGCGGAGCACCGGCTCGCTCAACGGCCTGCACCTCACGGACAGCGGCGTGCTCTCGATTGATGCGACTCGTTTTTCCTACGCCACCAGCGAGCAGGCACCGACCGTGGCCGCCGATAGTTTTCGAGGCATCTTCACGCTGGCCACCTGCATGTTGATGCCCGTGGAAACCCAGGAGACCTGCCGCTTCGAGCTCCGCGGCGATGGCAGCCGGATGAGCGTCCTGGCCCTGAACAACCAGTTCTGGGTGCAGAAGCCCGGCACGTCGGCCGATACCGTCTGGCTCAACCGCACCCGGCCTCCGGCCAAGGGTGGGCTGATCGGCTCGAACATCAACACAGGCAACAAGGCCGCCTCGCCACGGGGATTCGAGTTCCTCGGAAATGTCGGCGACAATCCCGACCCGGCGCGATCAAAGTTTGGGGCCGGGCCGCTGGCCGACCGCGGCGGTGTAGACGACGCCACCATCGTTCGCCATCTGGCTATGATCCGTTCGATCCACCCTTGGGTCCCGGATGCCACGCCCGGCAGAACTACCGACTTGTCGATTCATCGCGTGGTTGCCAGCGGCGGGCGAGGGGCCACGGTCGAGATGCGGGCGGTGAGGTAGGGAAACTCGCAGCAAGATGGCAGACCTCGTCGGGATCTGTTGACTGCCTACTGGCCGCTAAGAGCGTTTTCGGGCACTGCCAAGCCAATACTAGTCGCTGACCGATCAAGACAGGACCTTGTCGGCTACTTCCGTCGTCGCCAGATAACGAAGGCTGCTGCGGCACCTGTTCCCAGGAGAACCAGTGTTCCAGGCTCTGGGGCTACCTCTCGCTCCTCCACCTTGACCGTCCGTTCGACTGGCCTGTATTCCTCCTGAGCAGCGGGAGCAGAGCGTTGACTCCTTGCCCAGACTTGCACTTCGTGCACCCCCATCAGTAGCAGGAGAGAGAATCCTATAGCACCGAGCAGAGCAAGAAAAACGCCGGGATTTCTCTTGGGCGGCAAGCGTGATGGCGTGAGGTCAGATAACAGGGGATTATCCGTGTTGAAATTGTCCATAACGCACTCCCTGCCTTGAGGATGTCAGGTTCGGATTAGTTGGACGCTACGTCAGACCACCGCTAGTGTACCCAAGGGGGCCATCGTCGTCAAGCAGTAGGGAACTAAATGGATGGGCACAGCGACGCAGGGAGAAGGCACGTTGGACAGACCGGGCCGTTGGTGGGGGCGAAATGTAAAATGGATTCTATACTTCCTGCTCTTTCTCGGACAAGCTAGATGGGCACGACCACCTGCGGCAGATCGATATCCTGGTCCTGCTCGCTGCCACTGCGACGCCCCGATTTATCCAGCGGTCTGACCCCTGCGGGGGAAGAGGCAGACGCCCGCGCCTGCACCAAGACCATCCCCCAACACGTTTCCTAGCAAGGGCATAGGACAACGCTTTAGAAAATTGCCGCTCGCCAGGCGTAATATCAAAGTAGAACGTCGCTGTTTGATTCCGTGAAAGAGAAAGGGTTCTCCTGGTGCTATACACGGTGTAGTGTCTTAAAACTCACCAATAGCAAGACAGGAGAACCCCCTCATGTTGTACCTTGCCATCGACCAACACCGCAAGCAGTTGACCGTAAATCTTCGTAACGAGGCCGGAGACGTGACCCTCAAGCGTCAGGTTAGCACGGAATGGAAGCTTGTGCGGGAATTTCTTGAAGACATGCAAAATCGGAGTGCGCCGGACGGCGGGTTTATAACGATTGTGGAAGTCTGCGGCTTTAACAGCTGGCTCTTGAAGCTCTTGACTGAATACGGCTGCCAGCAGACGGTCCTCGTTCAGCCGGAGAAACGCAATAGACACAAGACGGACCGCCGCGATGCGAATACCCTGGGCGAACTCCTGTGGACCAGCCGTCACCGTCTGCTGGCCGGCAAAAATATCCAGAACGTCCGCCAAGTGGTTCCGCCTTGTCAGCGCGACGGCGAAGACCGCCAACTGACGGCCGTGCGGCAGCGCTTGAGCCAACAGCTAACACGAACGATCAATCGAGTGCATCACCTGCTCTTGAAACACAACTTGCAGCAGGAGTGTCCAACCAAGATGCTGAAGACGAAGACCGCCGTGAAGTGGCTGAAAACGCTGCCGCTAGAGGTGATCGACCGCCTGGAACTGGACCATCTCCTGGCCGAATGGGAACGGTTGGGCAAGCAAATTGAGGAACTGGAACTGAAGATCACCGAACGCCACGTGGAGAACGCCAACGCGCGGCTCATTGCTTCGATCCCCGGCGCCGGAGCTCGCGGCAGCCTGGCATTGGCCTGCCGGATCGGCTCGATCGAGCGTTTCCCGCAGCGAGGAAGCCTGGCCAAGTATTGGGGCCTGACGCCCCGGTCGAACAACTCCGGCGACAACAACCATCGCCTGGGCTCGATCAGCAAAGAAGGCAGTCCGCTGGCGCGATGCGTCCTCGGACAGATGGTGATGCACGTGTTGCGAAAGGATGCGGTGATGAAGCAATGGTATCAGCGGATCAGAAAACGCCGCGGTTCGAAGATCGCGCGGGTGGCCGTGATGCGGCGTCTGGCAACCGTCATCTGGTACATGATCAAACGGCAGCAACCCTACAAGCTATGCAGCACGCGTGCAAGCGACCACGTTGGAGAATGCTGTGTCGTGCCGGCGGACCGCAATGCGTTTTTCAAGGCAAAGCAAGGGCGTTCAAAGGATGGAAATGAAAAAGGCTGCTCGGACCCTAAGGCTCCCAGCAGCCAGACGCCTTTGACGCGCCCTTGACCTGGTTGTCCCTTGCCGAGTTGCTCGCCAGCAGAGCCCGGCTCCGTTTCACCAAGCAAACCAATTATAACACAAGGAGAAGATAACAACGGGAGATACGGTTGCGTCCGCCCTTTTTCTTCGGAAGAAGAGGCGCTCGCGGACGCCAAGGCCAGTCTGAAATTGTCAATCGCTCGGCCTCACATGCCGAACGTTTCTTTGATTGAGACGGCCTGCGTCCGCGAGACGGTCGAACCAGAATAATCGGTGTCGGGACCACATGGCCCCGATCGGCTGCTGTTACCAGCAGACGGATTCACGAAGGGATGGATATGGGGTGCAGCCGCACGAGAAAAGATCGGCTCGACAACTCCGCAAATAAGACCGGAACAACTCAAGCACCGACGTTACCTTCCAACGAATCAACAAAAACGGAGCCCTCATGGGCGACCGATAAGACCTGTTTCACCCTACGAAACCGTAAACCCAAAAAATCACCAGGTTCGACCCTTGACACCGAAGACTCTTTCAGGGATGACCAATCCCGGGGTGAGAGACGAGCCCTTCAAGATAAGCTTTTTGGTCGCAAGTCAGAGAAGTCTACTCGTGGCGACCGTTCCAACGATTTAGTCGATCCCGAGGAAGTCCCGCCTTCCGTGAAGAAGCGAGGCGCGCAGCCTGGCCATGCGGGGCACGGTCGACGCGACTATTCGCACCTTCCGGTCCAGGAGGAATTTGCCCCCTTGCCGGAAGAATCGCTGGCCTGCCCACATTGCGGAAAGCTAGCTGTGATGATGTCTGCCACCGAGGATTCGGAATTGACGGAGATCGACGTGCGGGCGCATCGGCGGCGGATTCGACGGCGACGGTATCGAGCGACATGTGATTGCGATCCCACACGGCAAACGCTGACGGCTCCGCCGCCGCCCAAACTGATCCCTAAAGGTAACTACGGCATCTCGATTTGGGTGCATGTCTTGCTGGATAAGTATTCGTCGTATCGGCCCACGGAGCGGTTATTGGGGCAACTCGAACAGTACGATCTGGACTTGCCGGCCGGCACGGTGAACGACGGGCTCAAGCGCATCGAGCCGATGATGCAGCCGATCTATGAGGCACTGTGCATACGGAACCGACTAGGCGACTTCCATCAAGCCGACGAAACGCGTTGGCGGGTTTTCGTGCTATTTGACGGAAAAAAAGGCTACGGTTGGTGGTTGTGGATGGTTCTCGGCAAGGACACTGTGATCTATCTGCTCGATCGCAGCCGAGGCCACGAGGTGCCGGAAGTCGCATTTTGGCCCGGCGGCTTCGGGGACATTGGAAGTCGATCGGTACTCGGGCTACAAAGCCATGGCGCTGGTGAAATCGGGGCTGATCGTGCTGGCGTTCTGCTGGTGCATGTGCGGCGGGACTTCGTGGGAGTGGGCAAAGGTTGGCCAGAGTTGAAGCACTGGTGCTTTCCTGGCTGCGCCGCATTCGCCATCTCTACAAAATCAACGAGGAACGTCTCCGGCACCTCCAGGACTCAGCCAAATTTCAAGAACAACAGGCGCTGTTGTGTGGGGCGGTGGAGACGATGCACGCCGAAGCGGCGAAAGACCTTTCCGATCCAAAACTTCGCGAACCATGCCGTAAGGTTCTGGAAAGCCTCGAAGCGCACTGGACGGGGCTGACTCGGTTCGTCGAGGACGCAAGGATTCCGATGGACAACAACGCTTCGGAACGAGAGGTACGCGGCCCGGCCGTGGCACGCAAGAACTTCTACGGTTCGGGCTCCTTGTGGAGCGGCCGTTTGGCGGCGATGATGTTTTCGCTTTTCGCGACGCTCGCCCACTGGAAAATAAATCCGCGACGGTGGTTGATGTGGTACTTCGAAAGTTGTGCAGCCGCTGGCGGAAAGGCACCCGAAGACATCCAACCGTTCCTGCCCTGGAATTTCTCCGACGAGCGTCGATCGGAATTAGCTGCGCCGATTACCACGACCTCGGCTAACAACACCTCCTGACGCCACCCGTAACTCCTGCGGCTTTGCCGTGCCCCCGCACCAGAACGGCTTCGCGCGAGGCGACCCCCCGCACCGGCGGGTTCGACGAAGGTTTACGGTATATTCGTCGCAAGTCGTTTCCTCGCATGGCTTTGCGAGTTATCGATTTTTCGTGGTGAGACAGCCCGGCGCAGAACGTTGTGATTACCGCATAGCAGAAAAGGGTATTCCAGTACTCTGCATCCGTCTCATACGGCCAGGCGCTCCATCCGTCGCAGCGTGTCATCGACCTCTGACGTCTTCAGCATCCCGACGGTGATCGCGTCAACCAGCTTGTTGCTGAAGACGAACTTCAGCGAAGCGTCTTTCTCTTCGGGCTGCGTGAGCTTGCCGGCCCCGAAGATCTTCATGCCCACCACGGCCTTGCCATTCTTGCGGGCCGTCTTGAGCACGCGCGAGACCTCTTCCACGGTGCCGTCGCACGAATACTCCGGGCCGCACTTGTAATTGACGCGGGCGAAGATCACGTCGACCCAGGGATGCTCGGAAGCCACCTTCAAGGCCCCGTAATCGTGGCACGACACGCCCACCGCCCGTACGGCCCCGTGTTCCTTCAGACGCGAAAGCTCGTCGCGTATGTGTTCGAATTGATCGGGCCACTTGGCGTTCTGCATGCAATGGATGAGGCAGACGTCGAGATGGTCGGTACCCAGTTCCTTGCGGAAGCGATCGACCTCGGCCTTGGCCCCGCCCGACGGCGTGACCCACTCGGCCTTTTGCGGCCAGATCTTGCTCAAGAGGGCCAGCTTGTTGCGGGGCAGGCCCTTGATGACGTCCTTGACGAAGGGGTGGGAGCCGTAAAGGTCGGCCATGTCGATGAAGGAGATGCCATGATCGAGACCGTGCCGCAGCAGGCGATCGAAGGCAGCCTTGCCCTGGCGAGTCTGTTCGGACGAGTGGTTGTAGCCATTAAAGCCCGTGCCCTGGGCCAGGCGCGAGACCTTGATTCCCGTCTTGCCCAGCTCCACGATGTCGGAGCCATTGAAATGCGCGGTTGTCTCCGCCGCGCGGAGCAGTCGAGGGGCAGTGGTCAGCAGTCCAGCCCCGGCGACCGAGGCCCTGAGGAAATTACGTCGATTGAGAAGAACCATCGCTAGGTCCCTTGGAGTTAGGCGGTGGGAAGTTTAGATTCAGTATAATTCATATCGTGGCAGGGGGTGAAAGTAAAGCGTTTTCCCTTTTTGGGGATTTTGACATGGCGACCCCTGGAGTTTACAATCGGTGGGCTCGATTTGCCCAAACTCATGGAGCCCGAAAAATGCCCAAGTCCATTGCGGCACTGGCCGTCTCGCTTTTGCTTGGCAATATCATCGCCAGCGTTGCCCCTGCTGCGGAGAGCCCCGTCGCTGCCGGGGCCAAGCTTACGGTCCTGGCGGGCGGCTTCATCTTCACTGAGGGACCGGCCTGCGATGCCCACGGCAATGTCTTCTTCACCGATCAGCCCAACGACCGGATCATGGAGTGGAGCACCGACGGCAAGCTCACCACCTTCATGAAGCCCTGCGGCCGCTCCAACGGGCTTTGCTTCGATTCTCACGGCGACCTCTGGGCCTGCGCCGATGAGAAGAACGCCATGTGGCGGATCGACCCGGCGGGCAAGGTCACCGTCGCGGTCAAGGACTTCCACGGGAAGCTGCTCAACGGGCCCAACGACGTCTGGCTGCGGCCCGACGACGGGCTGTACTTCACCGATCCCTATTACCCGCGGCCCTATTGGAAGCGGGGGCCGAAGGAAATCGAGATCGAGGGCGTGTACTACCTTTCGCCCGACGGCAAGCAACTGACGCGCGTCGTGGATGATCTCTCGCAGCCCAACGGCATCATCGGCACGCCCGACGGCAAGACGCTCTATGTCTCCGACATTCGCGGCGGCAAGACCTACGCCTACGACATCCAGCCCGACGGCGCTCTGACCAACAAGCGACTCTTCTGCAAGCTGGGCTCGGACGGCATGACGATCGACGATCGAGGCAACGTCTACTTGACGGGTCATGGTGTGACGGTCTTCGACCGCGGGGGCCGGCAGGTCGCCCACATCGACGTGCCGGAGGACTGGACCGGCAACATCTGTTTTTGCGGCAAGGACCGCCAGACGCTCTTTATCACGGCTAGCAAGCACATTTATGGGCTGAAGATGCGGACGCACGGCGTGGGAAGCCAGTGAGAACGCCTGCCGCGCGATTCCCAGGCATGCCCGGCATGTTGCGGGCGTTAGCCCAAATGCAGCCGCATGGGCACCATTTCCGACGGCTTGAAGCCGTGCTTCTCATAAAAGCGGATCGTCTTCTCGTTGACGCGGTCGGTCAAGAGCGTGATGCGGGTGAAGCCGTGCGACTTGGCGTAGGCCACGGCGTGCGCCAGCAGGCGGCTGCCGAGGCCCATGCCGCGGCGGTCGGGCCGGATCACCATGTCTTCCAGCCAGCAGACCGGGGCCCCCTTTGCCGTGCTGATTGTGAACAAAAGGCTGACCATGCCCACCACCTCGTCCTCCTCCGTGGCGACGAAGAGATTGCCCCGTTCCGGCGCCCCCACGATCATCCGCAGGCCGCGAGTCTGCTTCTCGCGGTCGGGACGGAACTCGGTCTCCTCGGAAAACAGCACCTCCAGCAGATCCGCCATCTGCCCAATGTGTTCGGTGGTCGCTTGCTCGATGCGTATCATGCGCGCTTTCTGCATCCAGGTATTGGGGTTCAAAACGCCAACATCTGGCGGTACTCCGTCATGCGGCTCTCGATCGACGCGCGATCGATCTGCTGGAGGCGGTCGAGGCTGAAGTCCTCGACACAGAAGCTGGCCGCCACCGTGCCGTAGGCCATGGCCTCCTTCAGCGTCTTCGGCTCGTAGTTGCCTTTCTCCGCCAGGTAGCCCATCAGGCCCCCGGCGAAGCAGTCGCCCGCCCCCGTGGGATCGACCACGTTGCAGGTCGGGTAGGCGGGCAGGACGTAGGTCTCGTGCTCGCTGAAGAACATGGCCCCGTGCTCACCCTTTTTCACGACCACGAAACGCGGGCCGAATTTCAGCACGCTGCGGCCGGCACGGACCAGATTCTCGTCACCCGTCAACAGCTTCGCCTCGCTGTCGTTGAGCACCAGGCCGTTGATCCGACGCAACAACTTGAGCACGTTCACCCGGTCGTTGAGGATCCAGTGGTCCATGGTGTCGGCCACGACCAATTCGGCGGACGGGCACTGATCGATGACCCGCAATTGGATTTCCGTAGCTCCGTTGGCCAGAAAGAGGAACCGGCAGCGGCGATAGTGCTCGGGCAGGACGGGATCGAACTGGGCCATGACGTTCAGATCCAGGCTGAGCGTCTCGCGGTCATTCATGTTCTTCAGATAGCGGCCGCTCCAGCGAAAGGACTTGCCGCCCGGTATGATCTGCAGACCGGCCGTATCGATGCCGCGGTCCTGAAGCATCTTCAAATGCTGGGGCGGCCAGTCCTCACCGACCACACCGGCCAGCCGGACCGTGGTGAAGAAGCTGGCCGCATAGGAAAAGAAGACGGATGACCCGCCCAATACGTCGTCGCGGCGACCGTGTGCGGGCGTTTCCACGCTGTCCAAAGCAACCGAACCCACCACCAGAAGCGGCATAGATGATTCCTTCTTCTACTTTGCAGCGCCGGCCAGGCCGGGCAGCCAGGATGCCAGATAATAGGCCTTGGGCGTCGTCATGTCCAAGAGGGCATGCACGTCCAGCGGCTGAGACCTGCTCGATTGCTCGCCCAACAGCATGCTGCTGAGGCTGGGCTCCACCTTGTAGCGGACGACTTTGACCTGCTTGCCGTCGAGCTGGGCCAGCTCGATCGCCTTCTTGACGGCGTCCTCTTGAAAGCCAATCTGGTCGATCAGCCCGTTGCCCTTTGCCTGTTCCGCCGTGAAGACGCGACCAGTAGCCAGTTCGTTGAGCTTGTTGTGGTCCTTCGCGAAATCGGCGCGACCGGCCCAGACGACTTCCTTGAAATGTTGGAAGCTGTCGTCGATGAGGGTCTGAAAGATCCTCCTTTCCGCGGGCGTCATCTCTTTGGTGATGCTGCCCATTTCCTTCAACGGGTTGCTGGCCACCGAGTCATCGACCAGGCCGTGCTCGTCCATGAATTTGGCGATGCTGTAGTGGGGCATGATCACGCCGATCGAGCCGGTGAAGCAAGTTGGCTCGGCGAAAATGGTGCCGGGCGTGTGGCCGACAGCCATCGAGACATAATAGCCACCGCTAGCGGCGATGCTGCCCATACTAACGACGATGGGGAACTTGCCGCCACTCTTATTTTCTTTGGCCGCCACCAATTCGCAAAGGTGGTGGTAGATAAAGTCGCTGCCACTGACGCTGCCGCCCGGGCTATCGACCCGCAGAACCATGGCCTTGACATTATCATCCTTCCTGGCCGTATCGATCGCCCGCTTGATGAAACCGTCTTCGCTTTCCGTGATGATCCCTTCGATCGGCAGGATAACGACTTTGTCCTTAGCGTATTCGTTATGCGAAATATACTTTTCTTGCACACGCACCGTGCCCGCGTCCAGAAGGCTGGCACCGGTGAAGAGGAAGATGATATTGAGGAGGAACGAGGCGCCAATCATGAATAGGAAGAGCGAGAGGAAAAGTCTTCCCCAAAAACCCCGTCGCGGCGGCGGGGGCGGCGGATAATAATAGACGTTTCCAGCAGGCGGCATGGGGCCCGGCGGCATCCCGCCTGGTTGGGGTGTTGTGGACATGACCTATCTCCTAGGCTTAATGGAGTTTACCCCATTCTAGCGGCTCTCGCCGGGCAAGCAATGCCCCCTAAGCGACGGGGCTGCCACCTAACAATTGCAAGACCCTCAGCTAGTTTGCATCCTGGACAATCTTGCAACCCGGCAATGCCGCGAGCAGGCGACGGACGCCCTGATCGGTAATTCCGGTCTGGGCGACTCCCAACGTTTTCAAACTGCTGAGCTTCGCCAGTTGACCCACCGCGGCATCGCTGACTCCCGCGTTGCCGGCAAGGTTCAGCGTGTCGATCTGTTTCAATCCCACCAGCTCCGCGACGCCTGCGTCGGTGATGCCGTCGTCGCCCAAGTCCAGCGACCGCAGGGCCGAGAATCGGGCGATCGTCTTCAGACCCCGATCGCTGATCCGCGTTTGGCGGAGATCGAGTCGGGCGAGGTTCTTGAGCCCCGCAAGCCGCTCCAGTCCCGCGTCGTCCGCGCCGCACCGGTTGAGCGTGAGGCTGCGGAGTGTGGTCATGCCGGCGAGCTGGACCAATCCGTCGCCCGTGACCGCCGTGTCGCGAAGGGCCAGTTGCCGTAGCGGAAATCGCTTGATGTGGACCAGCCCGGCGTCGCCGATGCTGAAGCACCGCACGAGGGCGAGGTTCTCGATCGACAATCCCTCCAGTTGCACGAGCCCCGCGTCGCTGACGCTGCAATCTTCGATCGCCAGGCTTTGCAGATAGCCAAAGCTCTTGAGCACGGCCAGGCCGGCGTCGCTGACCGCGGCCCCGCCGATCTTCAAGCCGCGAAGGTGCACCAACGACTTCAGCCGGGCGAGACCCGCGTCGCCCACGCCCGAACAGCCGCGGAGATCGAGCACCCGCAGTTGGGCAAGGCCCTTGAGATACTCCAATCCTTCGTCCGAGAAGCCGTCTTCGATCAATGCCAGCCGCGTGAGCGCGGGGAACTCCTTGAGGCACGCCAAGGCGTTGTCGGTAAGGTTGTTGGCCCGCCGCAGCGAGAGCGTTTCAAGCCGCTTGAGCGAGGTCAGCTTCCGCAGCCCAGCATCGTCGATCTGCGTGTCTTGCAAGGCCAGTTCAGCGAGATCGGCCAGCGGGCGAAGTCGAACCAGTCCGGTGGTAGTGATTTCGCTCCCTGAGAGCCGGACGCTGCGGAGCCGCGGCAGCGAAGCGAGCAGGGCGATGTCCGCATCGGCCACCGAGATGCGATCGCCAGCCAGATCCACACCAGTCAGGCGGCCCGCGCCGTCGAACTCGAGCTTGCCGCGGAGGGCATCGATGCGGCGGACGGCCGCCGCGAAGGGACGGTCAGCCGAGGCAATCGGCCTTCCCGCCCGCAAGGCGTCGACCAGGGCCGCGTCGCTGGGGCGAAATTCAGCGGCCGGCACGACGGTGCCGAGAAGCAGGAACACGAACCATGGGAGCAGGGTACGGAGAATCATCTCCCTAGTATAGCGGCAAGGCGGATGGAGTACTATTTCCACCGTCGGCAATGACCTCAAGTCCCGGTCGCCCATTGCACCGCTGGCTTGCCATTGGAATTGATTCGCCATATTCTAATGGGCGGTAGGTCTCGAATTGGGGCGTCGTGGGATGGGGACTGCTCGCTGCGCTGCTGGTGATTCTTCTGCTGTTCGTCGGACTCGTTGCCTACGCGATGTTGGTTCCCAACGCCCTGGAGTAATTCCGGTGCCGGGCGGCGCTTCCGTCAAAGTCCGCCCAGCCGGAAAGTTCCGTGCGATTTTCTTGGGACGCGGCGGCAATTGCTTTAGCGAACCGCCCTTGCCCTCCGACCCATTGATGTAGCGCAACCCCTGCGCGACAATTCAAGAGCGTCCGGAAGAAATGGATTGTAGGCTCACTCTGAGGAACGCGCCATGAGTCGCTACTTCCTGCAAAGCGTCCGGCGTCTTGCCGGCCGCTTGTTTCAACCCGCATTGAACTCTCGTTTCCAGTCCCCCCGGCGAAGCTTGCGCGTCGAACCGCTGGAAGAGCGACGCCTGCTGACGATGGTCGCGAGCAATGCGATCTTCGCCGCCGGTTCCGGCCAAGGCGTCTATGGTGGAACGACCACAGCCGCGGTGACACTTACTTCCAGCGGCAGCCCGATTGCCGACGGAGTCGTTCAGTTTCTGCTCGGCGGCGTGTCCGCGGGAGAGGCGGACACCAACGCCAATGGCGTTGCCAGCCTGAACGGCATCAGCCTGTCGGGCCTGGACGCTGGCACGCACGCGTCGGAGTTGAAGGCCGTTTTCGCCGGCTATACCACAGCGAGCCACACTCAGACCTACGCGGCTTGCTCGGTTTCCACCAGTGTGATCATCGGCCGGGCCCAATTGACGATTACCGCTAACAACCAGAGCAAGGTTTACGGCGCGGCGGTGCCGACCTTGACGGCCAGCTATGCGGGCCTCGTCAGCGGCGACACGTCCGCTAGCCTCACCACCCAGCCGACGCTGAGCACGTCCGCCACGTCGGCCAGCCGAATTTTTGGGAATCCCTACAAAATCACGGTCGGCGGGGCAGCGGACTCGAACTACATCATCCACTACGTGACCGGAACCCTCACGGTGACGCCGGCCCCCCTGACCATCACGGCGGTCAATGAGACTAAGGCCTACGGGGCAGCCCTGCCGGCCTTGACCGCCAGCTATGCGGGCTTCGTCAACGGAGACACGGCCACCAGCCTCGCCAAACCACCGACGCTGAGCACGACGGCCACGGCCCATAGCCATGTCTCGGGCAATCCGTACAGCATTACGGTCGGCGGGGCAGTCAACCCGAACTACGCGATCAGCTACGTAAGCGGAACCCTCACGGTGACGCCGGCCCCCTTGACCATCACGGCCAGCGACAAGGCCATGCTCGCCGGCGGCGCGCTGCCGGTTCTGACGGCCACCTACAAGGGCCTCGTCAATGGCGATACGCCGGCCAGCCTGACCACTTCTCCGCAACTTTCCACTACGGCTACGTCGCGGAGCATCTGCGGGCAATACCCGATCAACGTCAATGGCGCGGCGGATGCGGACTACGCGATTACGCAAATGCCCGGCGACCTTTGGGTGACTACCGCCGTCGGCCAGGCTATATGGGTTTCGGCCGATCCGATTGATCCGGCGAAGAGCCTGCTGATCGTCAGTGGCACTTCAGCAAACGACACGATCTTGATCGATCCTGGCGCCACAGCGGGCTCCGTCACGGTGGTTCTGGACGGGAAATCGCTGGGCGTCTTCAGTCCCACTAGTCGCATTTGTGTCTATGGCGGGGGCGGCAACGATACAATCAGCGTCTCCCCGCAAGTTACCGTGCCCGCGTGGCTCTATGCGGAAGGCGGCAACGTTCAGCTCGCGGGCGGCGGCGGTCCCACGCTGCTGCTGGGCGGCCCGGGAAACGACACCCTTCGCGGTGGCAGCGGTCCAACCATCATGATCAGCGGCAGCGGCGCCAATTCCCTGCTGGCGGGCGCCGGCGACACGGTCCTCGTTGGCGGGACGACGGCTTACGACAACAACTCCGCGGCACTCCAGGACCTGTTGAGCACCTGGAGTTCCGCCGCCAGCTATGCCGCGCGCGTCGGCGAACTTATGGCGGACTCCACCTATCCGCTGGACGCCGACACGGTTTTCTCCAACGACGCCGTCGATTCCCTCGTCGGCGGTTCGGGTACGGACCTCTTCTTCCAAGCTCTCGGCGACAACCTCCGGGATCTGCGGTCGGGCGAAAGCGTAATCCCGATCAGCTAAGGCGGACCGAAGAAATAGTTCCTGCAGTCTTGCAGCAGGTCTTTGACATTGGGGCTTGGGTCCTGCTGCGCTGGCACTTCTAGCGCCTCGACCAATGCGGAATGCGGCAGTCTTGATCTCGAGGTCGGCCAGCATTTTTGCACCGCAATGACATTCCCTGCGTTCATTTCACTTGATTATGCGCACGCGCCCCTTGTTCTCGAACCACACTGGACCGCCGAACTTGCCGGTGACGATGATGTCGATTGCACCATTGCCGCGGAGATCGCCGGTCCATATTTCGAGCCCGGCGCCAATCCCCTCGTCGAATGAGATCACGAACTTCTTCCACTCGACCGTCTTGTCCGGCTTGCGAATCAGCTTGTAGTAATAGAGGCCCAGCTTGCCGTATTCGTCCGGGTCGCCGCCGTTGTGGGCCATGAATCGTTTGCCCGTGATCAACTCCGGCGTGCCGCAGCCGTCCAGGTCGGCCAGCGCGAGCGAATGGGCCTGCGTCCAGGTGTCATCGATCGTGTGCTGTTTCCAAGTGATCTTCTCGCCGTCACGGACCTGCTCGTACCAGAAGATGCCGTAGCCGTGGGCGTTGGAGGTAATGATGTCGTTCAGGCCATCACCGTTGACGTCATAGACGAGAATCTGCGGCGTGTGGGCGATGCGGCCGTCCTTATCACCCAGCGAGAGTGGATGCTCTGTCCAACGGCCGTTGCGGATGTCGGACGGGGCTTCGAACCAGGCATTGGGTCGGATAATATCGGGCCGGCCGTCGCCGTTGATGTCGCCCACGCCGGCGCCGAACTCCATCTTTTTCGTCGAGACCACGTGCTTGACAAGGCCCCGCTTTCCGTCCTTCACTCCCACTTCGTACCAGACGGTCTCGCGGGTGTGTGGCAGGATGATGTTGGCCTTGCCCTTGCCTTCAAGATCCACCATCTCGCCGGACTCGTAATTATCGGACGTGTCAACCGTGGTCTCGGGCCAGTCGCCCGGTTTGCCCAGCGCATTGTGGTAGTAGTAGATGCTCCGGCTGAACCAATCGACGCTGACGACGCCCGGCCGGCCCTCGCCCTCGACGTCCACCGGGGCGTTCATGAAATCGTTGAAGTAGCCCTTCCCCTGCTCGTCCACTTTCCCTTGGATCGAGCGGATCTTGAGCGGCTTGAACTCGGGGGCCAGATAGAGGTAATTACCGGCAACTATGTCCAGCTTCCCGTCACTATTGAAGTCGGCCACGCCGAGGGCCTCGCTGCGGAAATTGCCAATCCGATGCTTTACGAACTTGACCTCACTCGGGGCAGCCGGCCCGGCAGGAACGTCAGACTGGGCAAAAGCCAAGGCTGGCAAGGGCATGGCGGCCAAGACGAGGATGATTGCGGACCGAGGCATGGGCGGGGCCTTGAATTCAAAGGGAAAGTGCGGGGTAGCCGTTCAAGGCCCAGTCCACGCCGGACAGCCGGTCGAACGACACAGCCACGAGTTTGATTTGCTGGCCCAGAGAAGTCAAGCCAATCGTCGCCTGCAAAGGCCAGGTCATAGTCCGCTCAGGTCCACCGCCGCCCCATCCTGCCGATTGCATAATTCCTGATGCACCGTGAGATTGATCGAGAAGGGGATGTGCTGCACGTGCCCGTCGCAGAACGCCATGTGGAATCCGGAATAGTGAGCGCTGCCGAACGCGTAATTGGAAGCGGGCGAGGTGTTGCCGCCGCTGGGCTGATCGAGGCCGGGCTGCGTCTCGTTGCGGAGCACGTCGCGGTCGGAACCGATGTACGCGTCCTCGTTGTCGCCGTAGTCGAAGCCGTCGGTGTAGTGATCCGAAGGGACCCACTTCTCGCCCAGCAGATAGGTATTGGCGGGCCCGTCCGTGATGCTTGCCATGCTTACCCACCACGCCTGGCCCGTTACTCCGTTGTTGAGGAACGGCGCCGGCATGGTGACCAGGTCGGAGGGCCCCGAGTTGTCATCGTCGCCCAAGGGGGTCGCGTAATTGCCGTTCATGGCATAGTCGCTGCGACCAACCTGGGTGGGCGAGGGAATCAAGAAGGGGGTCCACTGCGGATAGTTGACGTGATACGCCTGGCAACGCCGGCGGGTGGGGCAGTTCAAAACCGGCAGCGGCGTTTGCACGAGCCGCAACATTCCCGCCAACTGCGACGAATTCGATATGCCCGAACCGCTCCACAGCGTGTCCTGATCGAGATTCGGCAGAATGCTATAGACCCATCCGCCGGGCTGTTGCGGCCCGAATCCCTGGCTGGCAACTCCCAGGCAGCGGAAGCCCCAGCCGCCCGCGGGCAAGTACTTTTGCGCCTCCTCGTGCGCAAGACATGCTAGCGCCAGTTGCTTGCAGTTGTTGGCGCACTGGACGCGTCGCCCCGACTCGCGGCCGGCCTGTATCGCCGGCAGCAACAGCCCGACCAGGATCCCGATAATGGCGATGACCACGAGTAATTCGACGAGCGTAAACCCGCGGGAGCCTCGACTTGCGCGTCTTTTTCGATTTGGTGGAGTGAACATGGGAAGTTCCGTTTGCCCACAGCTTTGTCGATGAGTCCCCTGTGACGACGGCGGCCGTCCCAGCACAACGAGCCCCGCTTCCGTAGTTCCATTGTAATCGCTGTATTGCATCGTCGCACAGCGAAGCTATGATATTGGATTATGGCTATCCGTATTGAATGTCCACAATGCCGCCACGTGAACGTCCTCGATTCGAAGCCGCAGCGCGACTTCCGCTGCCAACGATGTGGAAGCTGCCAGGCGGTTTGCCCGCAGTGCTGCCGGGCGCGAGCGGCGGATGCGGTCATCTGCATTCACTGCGGTCTCGATTTTCGTACGGGCAGGAAAGTTGTCGCCGCTCCCCGACCGCAGCAATACGGCGATTTTTCGCTCTTTCCCGCGCCATCCGGCGAGTGGTTGCTGAGCATGCGGCAGCGATTCCTGGGCATTCCGCTCGGCACGCAGGTATTCGAAGTGGCCGGGGTCGAGAAGGTCTATTACGATACCGTCGATTCCTGGACGATGAATGCCGCACCGACAGCCGAGCCCGATACGACGAGCATGTCACCTTCCGCGATATTCTTGATTGTCGGACAGATCCTCAAGTTATTGCTGATTCCGATCTACGGCATATCCACGTACATCACTATGATTCGGCTCTCGGGCAACTCCGACGCGAGCCTCTTTTTCGAGGTCGGCTTGCTCGGGCCGCGCGCTCGGTTCTCACGGTTGAAGCGAAGCCGGAACTCGGCGGAGATTCGTGGAATTGCCACGTGGCTTTCCACTGCGCTGGGGGTGCCGATCGAGCGGCGGGACCGTCGCAGCCCGGAATAAGAGCGGGAGATCAATATTCCAGCTCAAACGCCGCCCCGCCGCCGGAGAGCCCCAAGGCGTCGCTGGCGACTTCCTGGCCCAAAACCGTGGCCGTGTTGTACTGGGGGGGTATTTCTGTTCCCTTGGTGATTTCCACGCGGTAAAAACCTGGCGCCATGCCCGGGGGATCGGTCGGTCCGGTGCTGGGCTGCGCGATGGCGGCCAGACCGGTCTTGTCGGTCGTGCCCGCGCCCGTCGGCATGCCCGGCCCCAGGAATGGCTCGGGGACGAACTTGACCTCCGCGCCGACGACCGGCTGGCGAGCATGCTTCGCGCCCGGCTTGCCCACGCGGTAAACATGGCAAGAGATGGAAATGCGTCCCACGCCGCGATCTTTCCATTGCTGGACGCGGGCGTCGATCTCTTCGGCGCTGATCTTGGCCGCCCGCACCTGGCTCTCTTGCGGTGGCGGACCGCGGAAAACGGCCAGTTTCTTGATGGTGGCTACGGCGGCCCGCAGACCCGGCGCCTTGGCCAGCTCGTTATAGTCCAACAGGTTGTCGTGGTTGGCGTCCAGTTGGTCAATCGCCTGCTTGCCGGCGTTGGCGGCAATTTCCGGCGGCTTAACCGCACTGGGCGCGGAGCCTCCGCACCCGGAAACCACCACGACGGCCGCCACGGCCAGACCCAAACCTAGACCGAGACTCATTCGCTTCTGCATCAGAGCACCTTTTCGCGGGAAACTGCACGAGAATCCGACCGGGCTTCTACCGCTCCGTCGAATGGAAAAAGCCGGGTGGTGTTAGGGTTCGTGTTACCACGGCATGAAATATCCTGACGTAGGCCGGAACTAGTTCGCCCAGTTCCGGCCTATGCTTTCGGTCTGTTTTCGTGCCGCGGCAATACAGAATAGCAGGTCTCGCCACGGGCGTCAAAAGGGGTCCTTCAGTTCCCCAATCCGACGGTTTCGCCGGCGGCAATCGTCGCCAGACCGCGATAGACGTTGATGTCGATCGAGTCGTTGATGTAACGCACGCCGCCGTCGCACAAAGCGAAATTGCCGCCGCTGGGGTGCATGCTGAAGAAGGAATAATTGCGACTCCAGTCGTACCAAACCGCGCGCAGGTCCATCGTTCCTGCGCGGTAATTCAAGGGAATGCCGCAGGTTGCCGTGGAACCGTTGGACCATCGCCAATCGGTCCAGGCGCACCAGCCGGCGACGGCCTCGCCGAGGGCAAAGGTGTTGGAAAGCCCGTCTTTGACGTCGGCGTTGCAATTCGGCGCAGGCCGTCCCAATTGCGGCAGATGATGCCGTTTCCATGGTCGAGTCCGTCGTAGTCGGTCGCCGGGTTCACGTTGGTCTGGGCGACGACGAAATCTCCCCAGCCCCAGTTACCGCCGGCGCAGGCCTTGTAGTTGGTAATCGCGCCGCCGACGCTGATCCACCAGGCGTTATCCGCGCAGCATGCTCCGGGCGGATAGGGCGAGCTGTTGAACATCGTGCCGTTGGGACAGGTGCGCTCCGAAGGACAGCGAAAAGCGGCAACCACGGTCTGACCAACGGCCAGGTCGGGTTGCTGCCCGACGGGTTTGTCGAAATTGATTCGAGCATAGAGGTCCGTCCCGTCAAGGTAGGGCAAGAGCTCGGCCAGCCAGCTCGGGTTAACCTCCGTGTCCGCATATCCAGAGACGGTGGTGTTGGCAGGAAACGCCTGCTTGGCCTCGTGAAAACTCTGCAAGGCCAAGGCAATTTGTTTTGTGTTGTTAGCGCATTGCACGCGCCGCCCCGATTCTCTTGCGCTTTGGACCGCCGGCAAGAGCAGCGCGACGAGCATGCCGATGATCGCAATGACCACGAGCAGCTCGATCAGCGTAAACGCCGCTCTTCGATTGCCGGGAGTTGACATGGGCAGGTTGTTCGCGGGCTCAATTCGTTCAATCGGGCAAATCAAAGGTAAAATCGTTGGACGAACCCGCAACGACGGTCGCTTTCAGCCCGGAGGTTAGCGGGTTTGAGAACCTGGCCGGGAAGGACGGCACGGTTTTTCCGGCATTCTTCGCCTCGGCAGTGCCCGGCATGGGCGGCGCGCCGGCGATGCTGATGGAAACCTTGTGCCGCCCCACGACGGCCCCATCGTTGTTTCGCAGCGTGGTCATGAGGAACCGACCGGAAGCGTCCGTCGTTCCGTTGGCTGGCCGGCCGCTTTCGGGATGGAATGTGACGTTCACGTTCGGCAGGGGCTGCCCGTGGCGGGTGACCGTGCCGCCCGCCTTGACGATCTTGGACCCACTCGCCCGTCCGCAGCCCGCCGCGAGCAAGCAAACTGCCAACGATGCAAGGCGAAGAAGGCCGCGAACGGCACAGGGCGACGAACGTTCAGAATGCCGTCCAAGCGAAAAGACGAAAATGCGAGAAGGCTTCATAGCTTCATCCCTGACTGCCGACGATACCAGCCGGTCGGTTATTTGTCAACGATTTGGTTGTTTCACAGTTTCACTGCTGGATCCTCGGCAAACGGCAACACACCTCCAGTCCTTAGCTTCTTAGCTTGACTTAGCTCGACGACTAGCTCCCAGCCAGCAGAGCGAAAGGCAACGGCCAACCGACGCAACGCAATCAACCGGTGGCTCCGGCCGTTCGGCAGCGGATTTGGCGGTCAAACCATAATTACTGCGAGTGATCTACCACTGGCGAGCAGTTGCTTGGTAAACGGGCGTGCCGGGTCAGGCGCCAATACTCGGCCAAGCAGAGCCGACGCGTCCCACCGTCGAAGCGATCCTTAAACGTCCGGCGATAAAACCTGCTTGCGAAAACGGCGCGGCCACCTACAATAAAGACCGTTTGGTTTCAATACACGCTCTTTCACGCGGGAGATTGCCCATGATCCAGATTGGTATCCACACCGATAATTGGCGGCCGTTGAGCCAGAGTTTCGAGACCGCCTGCCAAAAGATTGCCGCCCTCGGCGTGCGGCATATCGAGTTCGCCGTGACCCACGGCCAGAACTTCATTCAGGCCCTGGGTTACGATCCGAGCATCTCGCTGCAGGCCAATCCCCGCGCCTTGCGCAAGTACCTGGAGAAACTCGGTCTGGAAGTCACCCAGATCGACGGTTCCTATCCAATGATGGGGCCCAACGGCTCGGCCTACGGCGTGCAGTACGTGCAGCAGACGATCCGCTTCGCCGCCGAGGTGGGCTGTCCGATGGTCGATACCGTCGACGGGGCTTTTGAGACCCCGGGGCTCTCGTACGAGGAAGTCTTCCGCGTGACCTGCGACAACTACCGGCAGTGCCTTTCCTGGGCCGAGGACTACGACGTGGTCATCAACGTCGAGACCCACGGGCCCTATACGAGCAACCTCGACTTCATGACGCGGCTCTTCGAGCACTTCGACTCGCCCTATCTCCGCTTCAACTTCGACACGGGCAACACTTTCATCGCCGGCAAGGATCCCCTGGAGTTTTGCAAGGCCCTGCGGAAGTACTTGACGCACTGCCACATCAAGGATGTCTCGCCGACGCTGGTCGCGGCCACCATGGGCGAGGAAACGGGCATCGGCTCGTCGGAAGTGCCCGTCGGCGGCGGAGCAAACGCCGAGAATATCAAGGCTGTGATCGCTTACCTGCAAGAAACCGACTGGAACGGCGCCGTCTCGATCGAGTGCCATGGCTCCGACGAGAACACCTGCAAGAGCCTGGAATTCATGCGGCGGATCGTCGGTACGCCAGTCCGTCGAACCTCGACGTCGAAGACCCGCCCAGTTACGCCGCCCAAGAAGGGCGGCCGAAGTTCCGCCGCTCGTTCCACGCGCTAAACCAAGGGAAGAAACAACTACCGGACTTCCAGAGAAAAAACAGCGATCCCCCAGGGCGACATGTCCAGAAACAAACCGCGGGATTGCAGATCGTTGCCATCCCGGTCGAAGGTGGCAGAACCCATTTGATCGTGCAAGCGCCACTGCTTGCCAGCAAGGTCCGGCAGCGGAAGCCGGAGGTAACACTGGCTCTGGTTGGCGGCGTAGTTCACCACCACCAGTAGTGACGGCTCGGCAGGACTTTGCCAGACAAAGGCCACGAAGCAATCGCTGGTCCAGTTGTCTTTCCAGGCCGGCGCGCATTCGAGCAATTTCCAACTGCCATTACGCACAAGCGGATTGCGGAGCACGGCCAACAGCCGGTCGTAGAACTGTTTGAGGCTCGGGTCGATGGGTTCGTTGGGGCCGCGCCCGAGATGCGGCGAGATTTGCTTCTTCCGTCCCTCGAACTGCCCCTGGTGGAAGAATCGCAAACCGGGGGACAGAAACGTGATGATCGCTGCGGCCTCGTGCATTCCCGGCGGAAAGGCGGCCGCGGCGCGGGCTTCGTCGTGATTCTCCAGGAAGCGGGCCATCTTGTCCTGGTAGTCCAATCCGGCCCAGAAGTGCTCGCGCACCGGGCGTGCCGGGCCTTCGCGCAAGCGGTCGTATAGCCGCTTGTCGTACGTATAATCGAATCCCTGATGCTGTAGCGTCCATTCCATGTCCCAGTAGACCTCGGCCAAGAAACAGAATTCCGGGACCTGCTCTCGCAGGTGCTCCGTCACCCGTGGCCAGAACGGTTGAGACGGTATACCCCAGGTCCGCTCAAAGACCTCCGGCAGAACCAGCATGGCCATGTCGCAGCGGACGCCGTCGCACTGCTGGGCGATTTTTCCAAGCTCGCCGATCATCGCCTCCTGCGCGGCCGGGTTGCCGTAGTTGAGTTGGAGCGTGTCCGGCCAGCCGGCAAAGTACGGATCGCGACCGTGGGCCAACAGCAGATCGCCGCCCTTGCGCTTGACCCATATGAAGTTCTGCGGCGCCCGTGCCCGGTCCACTTCCGTACCGGCGATGTAATATTCGGGATGCTCCTCAACCCAAGGGTGATCCAAACCCGTGTGATTGGGCACGAAGTCCAAGAGCAGCCGCAGGCCGCGCTGGCGGAGTCGATCGCGTAACCGCGCCAGGGCCGCGTCTCCACCCATTTGTCGATGGACTGTGTAACCGGTGATCGCGAAACCGGAACCGGGTATGTCCCCATCGCACAAGTCGGGCAGGGTATCCCGGAACTCCCTGCGCCACTCGGGGTTGTTGCGCGAAATCCGCTGGCTCGCAAGGCCGGTTTGCCAGACGCTGAGGAACCAGATCCAGTCAAAGCCCAGTTCGGCGAAGCGATCCAGTTCGCCATCGGGAATGTCATCGAGCGTGGTGGCCCGGCCAAACTCCTGGGCGAGTTGCGTCAACCAGACGCGAGTGTTGACCTCGTAGAGCGAAGGGTAGAGTGGCCTTTTCATGGCGTTTCCTCGGAGTGTGGAGGTGTTTGCGGGCCGGTGCGACCCGCGCGAGCGCGCATGGTCAGTTAGCATTCCACACTGAAAGTATACCTCTATGCGGCCAACCATACATCCCGCTGCGCCGTCGCTACAACCGTTAGTTCCGGCCTGGACGCTACGGTTGGCATCTCCGCATCAAGTCACTTTTCTGCTGCCAAGGCAAGAGACTATTTAGCCGGTTATAGCGGCTGTGCGACGATTTCCGATTTTATTCGCAGTGACGGCTGAACCGGTCGTTCCGGCCGTAGCTGCGGCATGTCGAAAACCAGTTCCATTTGGGACGGTTCGGCCTAACTTCCGGACACGGTGGTACCGAAAAAATCGTTAGTGCCACTTCCGCATGGGAAACGTTGTTTGCCGATCGAATGACCCGGAAGGGAAGTTTCGGCAAAGCGTCCAATAGCGAGAAACCCGAAATCTCCGACGATCCGGGGTTCTCCAGCTGCTAACGGTCAGGAACGGAGCCATTGACATGAGAATCATCAAGGGAACTCTCGTCATTGCGACGTTGATTGTGATGACGCAATCGGGTTGTAGCGGAGACCGATTCTTCGGCGTCCCAGCGAGGTGTTGCCCGCAATGCCAGGCAACGTGCGGCTGCGGGGGATGCACAGCGGAAACCCCGGCAACTCCGTGTGCCTCGGCGCAATCTCGCGACGCGACGGCTGAAACGCCGCGGCCCGACGACTGTGACGCCTGCCCCGGTACCGCCACCGAGTGCAACTCCGGCCAATTCGAACGCGGTCCATCCAAATGCGGAGGATCAAAAAGCACCAGCGCCGCCGGCGGTTCCCTATACGGGCGGAGCCGATTCCGAGAAGTCCCAGCCTATCGAGGAAGCACCTACCCTGGCGCCGCCGATTACGGAATCGGCTGCGGCTCCGCGACCTGCCGCAGTAAAACGTCTTCGACCACCCTATCCCGACGCAGCTTTGCCGATTGCGGATAAGCCCCAGCTCATCGAGGCAAAACGCCTTCCCACGCCGGCAAGTCCCGAACCGCTTCTGGTTCCTGGAACCGCCGACGCGGAACGTCTTCCGCCGACAGTCTTGAAGTAGCCAAACTGCACTTTATCAGGAACTGGCTTCGCCGCTTTCCTTGGCGATTAGCCGTTTCACAAGTCGTTCCGCCGTGTTCCGATCGATGACCTCGAAAGCCCGTTTCTCGCGCTGATAGACCGACATCTCTCCCTTGGCGATATCGAACCACCAGCCGCTTAGATGCAGAGCTCCGGCGGCAAGCCGCTCGCGGACAATGGGGTAGGTCGCCAGGTGTTCGAGTTGCACGAGCACGTTGAGCTGCCCGAGCTGATCGTAGGGGCTCAATGCCGGATCGAGCGGCCCTTCCTGGTCGAGGCGAAAGCGGGCCGAGCGGGCATGGTGCAGCCACTTTTCCAGGTTGGGCGCGTGGGGAAGCGGCGCGGGGGCCAAGGCCGCTTTCATAGCGCCGCATTCGGAATGGCCGCAGACCACGATGTCTTGCACCTTCAGCACGAGAACCGCGAATTCAATCGCGCCCGCCTCCGAGAGATCGCCCGTCGAGATTCCCTCCACGGTCGCCGGAGGGACCAGGTTGCCGACGTTGCGCATGACAAACAGGTCTCCCGGATTGGTGGAAATCACCAGGTCGGGCACGACGCGGCTGTCCGAGCAGGTAATGAAGAGGACATCGGGTGTCTGGCCTCGAGCGAGATCGCGAAACTGCTCCGCGTATTGGGGGAGCAGCCGTTCGCGAAAATCGACGATGCCCATAATGAGCTTGTACATGGTAAATCTCCGGTGCCGCGCTGGTTATCTGCCTTTCAGCTCGCTCCGCAGCCATTCCTGCAGGGCCTCGATACACGCGGAGATCTACTCAGCGCCGCGGGCGTTCCGTCCGCGGCCGTGCCGCGTTGACAGTAATCGCCCGGTCGCCCATTTGGCGGAGATTCAACGCCTGGATAGCGCTGGCGGCCTCGTTGTTATTGGCCATTTCGACAAACGCGAAGCCGCGAGACCGTCCCGTTTCGCGATCCTTGACGATGCTCACCTCGGACACATTGCCGTGTTCGCTGAACGCCTGTCGGAGATCGTCTTCGGTCGTGGCGAACGATAAATTGCCCACGTAAATACTGCTCATGAATGGGTGCTCCTGGTGTTGACAGCGTCGACAAAGTTTACGGTATAGTGATTATGAAGTTCAGACCGGCTTGACGTTTTCGGCCCGCGGTCCTTTGGGACCACGACCTTCCGTATACGTGACGGCCTGGCCCACGCGGAGGGCATCGATGCTCGTTTCCACGACGGCGCTTTGGTGGAAGAACAACTCGCCCTGCTCGCCTTTGAGGAACCCGAATCCCTTTTCCGCCATTACCTTCTTGATCGTACCCTGCGACATACTTTCAATCCTGCACAATAAATAAATAGAGAGCACTTTGAGGCCGGCAGTCTTCATCCAGGGCCCCTCATCATCGAGGAAGATTGCGGCCAAACTATAGAGCGAGAAAATCAACCGCAACTGGAGGTCGGCGTCTTCTGGAGAAGGCCGCTGTAACGCAAATCGCAGGGCGACTAGAATGCGAACACTTGAGCTGGGGCCCACATCGCTTCTCACCACTCGAGTTAACTATACCACGGTCGGTCGCAGAAAGAAAGGGGCAGGCAGGGCAAACGCCCGAATTTCACAGGTCAGTCGTCGCTGGAGGTTCTTGTTCGATTTCCGGCTGCTCCGCCTGGCTAGCGCTGCCCGCATCGGCGCCGAACTCCTTTCTCTTTTGGCGGCGCGTCCGCTTCTCCTCCGCTTTCTGCCGCTTTTGCGTCTCCCGTTGCCGCTTGGCGTAGGTGTTTCTGTCTCGTGCCATAGTTCCTCCTGTTTGCCTGGATTATAGCCGCTCCCCGGGTGGAAGGGAATGCCGGCTTGGTCGCTTTCACTTGTCTTGCAGCGGCTCGCCGGCCCTACGGCCGAACGAAATCACCGGTCGGTTCAACGTCACCATATACTCCGCCGCATCGAAACGGTACAATAAGCACGTGCTTGCGTGCCTCGTTAGCTCCAAACGGGCCAATAGGGTTGGCCCGCTTTGTTTTTCTTGAGCTAACACGGGGGCTTCGTCCCTTTGCCGATTTGTTCTGCCACATGGAATACAACGAAGAAGGCGTCTGCGTCGGCCCGTCGGCCCACGGTCTGGGGGTTTTCTCGTTGCGGGAATTCCTCCCCAACGAGCTGCTTGGCCCCATCGAGGGCACGATCGTTGACGAGGCGGAGTACGAATCGGACTACTGCATGGAGCTCGGCGACCACTCGGCGCTGGAGCCCGCAGCGCCGTTCCGCTTTCTCAATCACAGTTGCCATCCGAACTGCGCTTTGCTCGAGTTGGACTGCGAGAACCGTGCAGAAGGCGCAGAGCTTTGGCTGCTGGTCGAGTCGGCTATCGCCCCCGGCGAGCAAATGACGATCGACTATGGCTGGCCGGCCGAATCCGCAACGCCGTGCAGTTGCGGGTGCCCTGATTGCCGGCACTGGATTGTGGCGGCGGAGGAACTCGACCAGGTGGCGGCCCCTGCTCAAAAGCCGACCGTGTGAAGCTCCACCAATCGCACCAGAGCGGATTCGCTCCGTTCTACGACTTGACCGACCGCGTGGTCTTGGCGCCCGCGAGCGCTTTCGCTGGCTTTCGCTGGCCTCTTTCTTCAGCACGGCCACCGAGGTCCCGCGGACCTTGGCGAGCACTTCCAACGCCTCCTCGACATTGATGCGGTGCCGGGATCCCTTGAATTTCTTCAGTGGGATTCCCAGCTTCCGCAATTGGGTGGCCTTGGCCTGGACGGTGGACTTGCGGAGCTTGATCTTTTCGGCAACCTCGACGACGCACGCAGATTTCTCCCAACATTCAATGAATTGCTGCACGGTCGGACGCGACATGGGTGTCTCCATTTGGTAAAGATTGGGGGTAGCAATGCTGTAGTATAGGTCATGTGCTTGCGCAATGCAATGGGAAACACTAGTGCAAATATTATTGTTCTATGTAACGATCAAACAGCATTTATTTTTTGGGTGAGTATTGTGACTGAAAATATGGTGTGACTATTGTATGATCGTATGGTCGTGATACAATAAGGGTTGGGAGGGTACGTCCACGATAACGGAGCTATGCTGATGAAAAGCAAATCCAACAACGGCCTGAAGGCCATGACCAACGCAGAGATCATCGACCGCCTGGCCGGAACCACGGGGCTGTCGAGGCAGCAGGTCGGCGGATTGCTGGCGGAACTGGCCAACCTGGTCAAAAAGAGCTTGGACCAGGGACCAGACGAGTTCACTCTCCCCGGACTGCTGAAGCTCAAGATCGTGCGCAGGCCAGCCCGAGCGGCCCAAACGGAAGTTGATCCCGCCACGGGACTGGAAACCGTAATTGCCGCCGAGCCCGCGCGTCATTCGCTCCAGGTCGTACCATCGCGCGAATTGCGGGACATCGTGGCCTTCAGGTTCGACTAGGCGTCAGCAGGCGCCGATTCGGCTTCGGTCCTCGGTCTTAAGGCCGCTGGGTGGGACCAGGTCGCGGAGCGAGCGCAGGCTCACCGCGAGCGAACTGCGAAGCACAAGATGGCGGGCCTGCCCTCGCTCCGCAGTCTTGACGCCAAGGCCAAAGCCCCCCTTGCTCCTGGCAACGCTGGTAATACAATGTATTAAAACCGTTCGCCGCAAGATGTCGCTGTGTCCGACCCACGAAAACACGAAATCATCACCTTTAAGGCAGACGATGCCCTCCGCCGCGCTTTGCAAGGGGTGCAAAACCGCTCCGAGTTCATTCGCGCGGCCATTCTAACGGCATTGGACAGCGTTTGTCCCCTTTGCAAGGGCTCCGGCATCCTGACGCCGGACCAGCGAAAACACTGGGAGACCTTCTCCAAGAACCATCCCCTCCATCAGTGCGAGGACTGCCACGCGGTCCACCTGGTCTGCGGCGCCGAGTCGCCCGAGCGAGGCCAGCCGTGAGTGGCGTGGAAATTAATCGCGGCACGGTTGGCTCACTGTCAGTGCCAGACCGTCTTCCAATCCGGCTGCTGGCAATATTATCCGCCATTGCGCTGGGCACGGTCTTGCTGGCCACGGCGATGATCGCGATTCCCGGTCTGTCCGACAAACCTACTCCACGCGCCGCAGCGCCAGCGGCGGAGGCGCCGCTGGAGACCTTCGCTGGCATCGCGCCGGTCGCCTATTTGGTTCAGCGTGTGGGCGGCCCTTATGTCCGCGTCGATGTCCTGGTACAGGCGGGACAAGACCCGCATATCTTCGAGCCGACACCCCGGCAAGTAGTGCGTCTGAGTCAATCGAGGCTCTTTTTTCGCGTCGACATGCCGTTCGAGGACCGGCTCATCGAGCGGATCGACCGGGGGCCGGCTCAATTCACCGTCGTCGATACGGCGGCGGGAATCCGGCGACTGAGAAGCGATGAGGCCCCTCACCCCGACCTTCTGCCGAAAGGCGCAGGGAACGAATTGCCTTGCCCGGATTCTTTGCCAGAGGGCGGGCGGGAAGATGCTGATCCCCATGTCTGGCTCTCGCCGCGGCGGCTGAAAATGATGGCCGCCAACGTCGCCGCTGCCCTCTGCCATGCCGATCCGCCACACCGGTTGGCCTATCGGGCGAATCTCAAACAACTTGACGACGAACTGGACGAGCTCGATCACCAAATTGTGCGCGATCTTGCCCCTTGTCAGCCCGGAAAGGCTGACGTGCGCCAGGCGTTCTACGTCTTCCATCCGGCCTTTGGATACTTCGCCGATGATTACGGTCTGCGCCAGGTCTCCGTCGAGGTCGAAGGCAAGCAGCCCACGCCGAGGCAGGTCTTTGAGCTTATTCGCCAGGCACGCAGCGACGGGGTGAGAGTCATTTTCCTGCAGCCGCAGTTCAATCAACAGATCGCCGCCTCGATCGCCCGGGCGATCGACGGCGCCGTGACGCCCATGGACGACCTGGCCTGGGACGTGGTGGCCAACCTCCGCGATGTCGCCGGGAAGATCGCCGACTCCCGTTGCGGAAAGGTCCAGCGATGAACGATACGGTGATCGAGGTTTGCAACGTCAGCTTCTCCTACCAGGCCGCGCCCGTGCTGGAGGACGTGAGCCTGACGATTCGCCAGCGCGAGTCGGTCTGCATCGTTGGGCCCAATGGCGGCGGCAAGACGACCCTCCTGCGGTTGCTCCTCGGGCAGCTTCGGCCCACGCGGGGCGAAATCCGCATCTTCGGGCTGCCGCCGCAACAGGCCCGACTGCGGATCGGCTACATGCCGCAGCGATCGGAATACGATCCACTGTTCCCGGTGACCGTCCTGGACGTTGTGCTTATGGGACGGTTGGGAAGACCCGGTCTGTTCGGACGCTTGGGCTGGTACGGGACCGACGACCGCCGCGCAGCCCACGAGGCCCTGGAGCAGGTTCACATGGGCGACGTTGCACATCGGCCGTTCGCGGCCCTCTCCGGCGGCCAGCGGCAGCGAACGTTAATCGCTCGGGCGCTGTGTTGCCAGCCCGAGTTGTTGCTGCTGGACGAGCCGACCGCCAACGTCGATTCGCTGGTCGAGGCCCGGCTCTTCGATGAGTTGCGGCAGCTTGCCCAGCGGATGACGATCGTACTGGTGTCGCACGACCTCGGCTTCGTCACGAACCTGGTCGAGCGGGTGATTTGCGTCAATCGACAGGCGGTTGCTCATCCGGCCAGCCAGCTCACCGCGGAGGTGATCCGCCAGATGTACGGCGGTGAAGTGAATGTCGTCCGCCACGGCGACGTCGCTTGCCATCGGGAGCACGTCCATGAGTGATTTTCTTCGGGCCCTCTTCAGCCCCGACGTGCCGGTGATCCGCTACGCCCTGATCGCCGGGCTGTTGTCGAGCGTTTCTCTGGGGATCATCGGCACGTACGTGGTCACGCGGCGGATCAGCTACATTGCCGGGGCGATTTCCCATAGCGTGCTGGGCGGGATCGGCGCGGCCCTGTACCTGCAGGCGGCCTGGCATTGCGACTGGTGCAATCCGATGCTCGGCGCGGTGCTCGCGGCCTTGGTCTCGGCCGCCCTGATCGGCGGCGTTAGCCTTCAGGCGAAGCAGCGGGAGGACACGGTGATTGGCGCCATCTGGTCGGTGGGCATGGCGATTGGCCTGTTGTTCTTCGCCAAGACACCCGGCTATGCCGATCCCATGAGCTATCTCTTTGGCAACATCCTCTTGCTGACCCGCGGCGATTTATTTGGCATACTCGCCCTGGACGCGGTGGTGATTGCGCTGGGCGTGGTATTCTACAACAAATTCCTGGCCATCTGTTTCGACCAGGAATTTGCTCAGCTCCGCGGCGTGCAAGTGAACGCCTATTACTTGTTGTTGTTGTGCCTGACGGCGCTGACGATCGTGATCCTGGTCCGTGTGGTGGGCATCGTGCTGGTGATTGCCCTGCTCACGCTGCCCGCCGCAGTGGCGGGGCATTTTTCCCGGCAGCTTTGGGAGATGATGGTCCTGGCCGTGGGGGTCTGCATGATTGCCACGGTGGCCGGCCTGGCGGTGAGTTTCCAAACGGACCTGCCTTCCGGACCGGTGATCATTGTCTTTGCGGCCGCAGCCTACCTTGGCGTGTCGGGGTACAGATACTTAAGTGCATGACCCCACAGCAGCGTCTTGGATCTTAGCCTCTTACCGCAACGCGGTAAATCGGGTAGGATTGGTTGATCGAATCCATTAGCGCGGACTATCCAACCGATGTACGCCCTTCCCATTGTCCCCTCCACCGATTCCTGCGCGAGTTCCCGTGATACGACCGGTGCGGTATCTATTCGCGCCAGCGGCAAGTATTGCCTCGTCACGCTCGGCTGCCCCAAGAACCTAGTCGATAGTGAACGGATGGCCGGCCTGCTGGCATTGGACGGTTACGAAATGGTCCGGGAGCCGGAAGGCAGCGATTTCGTGGTCATCAACACCTGCGCGTTCATCGGTGATTCTCGCAGCGAATCGCACGCCGTAATTCGCGAGATGCTCGACTTGAAGCGGCAAGGGGCAACGCCGCGGCGTGATCGTCACCGGCTGTCTGGCCCAACGGGAGAAGGACCAGCTCCTGGAGCTGTATCCGGGCGTCGACCAACTCGTGGGAGTTTTCGGCCGCGAGGACATCGCCGCCGCCGCGCAGCGGCTGGTCACCGGCCTGCACGAACAGCGGACCGTCTTCCGCCCCGCGCCCACGCGGGCCCTGCCCGACACCCGGCGGCTGCGGATCACGCCGCGGCACCTCGCCTTCCTGAAAATTTCCGAGGGCTGCAATCGGGCCTGCTCGTTCTGCTCCATCCCGCAAATGCGCGGCAAACATGCCAGCAAGCCGATCGAAGAGGTCGTGGCCGAAGCCGAGGAACTCGTGGCCGACGGCGTCAAGGAACTGGTCATCGTGGCCCAGGACACGACCTTCTACGGCATTGACATCTACGGCAAACCGCGGCTGGAAGACCTGCTGGGCCAGCTTGAACGGATCGCCGGGCTGGAGTGGATACGGCTGATGTATTTTTATCCCATGTACATCACCGAAGGGTTGCTTGAAGTCATCGCCGGCAGCCGCAAGATCCTGCCCTACATCGACATCCCCTTGCAGCACATCGACGACGACATGCTCCGCCGCATGCGCCGGGCCACGACACGCGAGAAGACCGAAGCCCTCTTGGACAGGCTCCGCGCGAGCATCCCGCAGTTGGCGCTGCGGACGACCCTTATTGCGGGCTTTCCCGGCGAAACCGAAGAGCAGTTCGGGCGGCTGCTGGAATTCGTCCAGCGGCGGAAGTTCGAACGGCTGGGGGCCTTCGCCTATAGTCAGGAACCTTCAACGCCGTCCGGCTCGATGACCGGCCAATTGCCCGACGAGGTCAAGCATGCCCGACGCGACCAGCTTCTGGCGGCTCAGCAGAAGGTAGCCTTCGCCTGGAGCCAGGCCCAGGTCGGCCGGAGGATGGATGTGATCCTCGACAGCCAGGTGCCGGACGAACCGTGGGCCTTCATCGGCCGCACCTATGCCGACGCCCCCGAGGTTGACGGCGCGGCCTATGTCAGCGGCGAGAACCTCGCGACCGGCCAGGTCGTGAACTGCGAGATCGTAGCGGCAAGAGGGTATGATTTGATTGCGGTCGCGGTGACGGAACCATGAAGGAAGGGGAGGTTGTCCGCGTGATTGAAGTCGACGGATGGACCGGGGCGCTCAACAGTATTTCTCAGACAGGCAGGACTGAAATAATGAAGTACTTGATAGTGATTGAACCAACGGAAACAGGGTATTCCGCCTCTTCGCCGGATCTTCCCGGTTGCGTATCAACCGGCGCGACCCGCGCCGAAGTCGAGGCAAACGTGCGGGAAGCGAGCGAGTTCCACCTTGACGGTTTTCAGGAAGAAGGCGAACCTGTGCCCCCGCCTGCAACGGCGGCAGCATTCGTCGAAGCGGCATGAACTGATCGCGTTTTCCGATCCTGACCCCACTGTCCCATGTCCATCGCCGCCAAACCTCCTCGGCACTCGCTCGGCAACGCGTTCAATCTGCCGAACCAGTTGACCAGCCTGCGGCTGATCTTGTCGGTGGCGCTTTTCGCCCTGATTTCGATCGAGTACTATATCTCCGCTTTCGTCCTCTTCCTCGTGGCCGTGGGCACCGACTGGCTCGACGGTTACTACGCCCGCAAGTTCAATCAAATCACTACGCTGGGCCGGATCCTCGATCCGTTCGCCGACAAGGTGATTATGTGCGGCACGTTCATCTTCTTGATCACCACGCGGGGGATGCGAATGGATTTGCTGCTGCTGCAGGCGTGGATGGTCGTAGTCATCGTGGGCCGCGAGTTGCTGGTGACCGCCTTGCGGAGTTTTCTTGAAGAGCGGGGCAGCGACTTCTCGGCGAACTTCTCTGGCAAGCTGAAGATGGTGCTGCAATGCATGGCAGCCGGCTCGGCGTTGATCTATCTCCATTGCCTGCAGACCGCGTCCTCGCCATCTGCCGCGCCGGCGTGGGTCTACTGGTTCACGGTCGTCTCGATCTGGTCGGCGATGATCCTCACCGTTTACTCGGGGGCGATATACGTCTGGATTGCTTACAAGCTCCTCCGGCACCGCGGCGACGCATCGGACGCATGACTTTGCCGTTGGCCCTATCGCCGCACGCAGAGATTATGTTTCAAGCGGCCACACTCGGGATTTTCCTCGTCGTCAGCACGGCAATTTGGACTTGGGTCTTCGTCCGCTGGCGCGACGGACGACCGATCATCCCCCTGGCCCGGCGTCGACCGGTCCCCTGGTCCGGACTGGACGTCTTGTTTATCTTCCTGATGGCTTTCTTTCTGCCCATTTCCCTGGGAAGGGCCGTCGAGACCTGGCTGGGGTCCAGTGCGGACCAGCAGGCCCCCGGCCCCGGCACCGATCTGGCCCATCCGGCGGAAAGACTGCTGGGCAGCCGCGATCCGGCGGCAATTGTGGTCGCGCTGGCGATGGCGGTCGTCGTTGCGCCGCTGTCCGAAGAGTTCCTCTTTCGCGTCTTGCTGCAAGGCTGGCTCGAGGCGGTCTGGCAGCGGCGGCGACGCGAGCGTCCGGAGCTCCGCCGGGCGACCGCGTGGCGGCCGCTACTACTTCCGGCCGTGCTCTTCGCGGCGGCGCAGGCATCCGCGCTGGCAGCGCCCGCCGGCGCCCGATCAAATAGTAAAGGCATTTCTCGGGCAAATGACGGGGTCTCTCTTGACGCTTGCCGCGACCGTCGCATTCTTGCGCATTGGGGTGAGGGCGACGGCGATCGACCTGGGCTGGAATAAGGAAAAACTGCTCGCCGACACCCGACTTGGCCTCGTCACCCTGCTGGCAGTGATCGCGCCGGTATTGGCGCTGCAAGTGGCGCTTGCGCAGGCGGTTCGGGCCGCGCATATCGACTTTGCGCCGATCCCCTTCCGCTTTTCTTCCTGGCGCTGGCATTGGGCTTTCTTTATCAACGAACGCATCGGATTGCTCCCTCGCTGGTTCTGCACATGGCCTTCAACGCCACCTCAATTGTGCTTTTCTTCGCTGGGCAATAAACGCATGGCCGGGTGGTCCAGGTAAAGTTTGCCGTCGCCGCAACCGATACAACCGCTAGGGTCGATGGCGCCTTCGCGGTCCGATCCCAAGAGCCTGGACTGCTCAGTGATCTGGGATATCATTACTACGAGCGGGCCAATCTCTCGCCGAGGCCGAGCCATCGCTGCGCAAGCCACTGGCGATCGAACCGAACCATCAAAAGGCATTGACCAATCTGGGGCTGGTGCTGGCCGGGGAGGGGCGTTTCGACAAGAGTTTCGCGGCCTTTGCCAAGGTAGTCGGTCCCGCTGCGGCGCATTCCAACTTAGGCGTGCTCATGGCCAAGCAGAGTCGCAACAATCAGGGTCGAGAAGAATTCCGCCAGGCCCTGGACGCCACGCCGCCACAACCCAAGGCATTTTTTGGCCTACCTCGATAAACATCCATGATGCGTTTTTTGCTGGCGCTGGCACTGCTGGAGGCCATGGCGGGCGGTTGCAATTTCCAGACCGGTCCGCTGCCGCCCATTGACGTCTACTTCTCGCCCAAGGGAGGCGCTACCGAGGCCGTGGTGCGGGCCCTCAATGCGGCCCAGCAGACGGTTTTCGTCCAGGCCTATAGCTTCACGAGCAAGCCGATCGCCGAGGCCTTGATCCATGCCCGCCAGCGGGGCGTGGTTGTCCACGTCATCCTCGACAAGAGCAATGTCACGGAAAACTACTCCGACGCCGACTTCATCGCCCACCATGATATTCCCGTGCTTATCGATGCCAAGCATCCGATCGCCCACAACAAGATCATGATCATCGATCGCCAGACGGTCATCACCGGCTCATTCAACTTCACGCGGCAGGCGGAGGAGCAGAACGCCGAGAACCTGCTGGTGATCCACGATCAGGGCATGGCCGAGCGCTACCTGGAGAACTGGCACGACCATGAGGTCCACAGCGAACCGTATAGCGGCCGCGGCGAGCAGGCCCCGCGGCCCAGGAACGAGCGGGAACACCATGCGAAGAAAAAGCTGGGCGTGCTGGAGGATTAGGTGGATCTGCTTTCCACGGGAACGGGATGCTGCCTTCTCGCCGCCTGGTTCTTCCTGGCAGGCGGGGCGGTGGGCAGTTTCTTGAACGTGGTCGTGTATCGCCTGCCGGCCGGCATGAGCATCAACTTGCCCGCCTCGCATTGTCCACGCTGCAAGCATCCCATCCGCTGGTACGACAACGTCCCCATGCTGGCCTGGTTCTGGCTGCGGGGGCGTTGCCGCGATTGCGGGCAGCCGATCGCCTTCCGCTATCCCTTGGTAGAAGCCGCCGCGGCAGGGCTCTTCCTCCTGCTGGCGATGGTCGAGGCGCTGCAGGGCGGACAAAACCTGCCCGGCCATCCCTATCCACCGGTACGAGCGCTGGGCGTCTGCCTGCTGCACCTTGGCCTGCTCTGCACGCTTTCGGCCGCGGCGTTGATCCGCTGGGACAAGCAACGGCCGCCGCCGGGACTCTTTATTCCCATAGTCTTGACGGGCCTTGCAACGCCGTTGGTCTGGCCCTGGCTCCGCCCCGTGGCGGCCGCCACGGAGTTGCAGGGCAGCGCTTGGCGAGGTTTGGCCGATGGCCTGGCAGGGGCGGCAATTGCCTACGTCATCGGCCGAGCCGCGCAGTGGTTGGGCAAACGGACCGCCGTTTTGAGTGCGCCGGGCAGCCAGATCCTGGGCGAATGCCTGGCGATCGGCGTCGTGCTTGGCTGGCAGGCAGTCGCGGTGCTCGCGCCGTTGTCGCTGGCACTTGAGGAACTCTCACGGATTGCGGCCGTGCGTTGGCCCGGGGCACGGCGACTCGCGGCGGCCGTATGGATCGCCCCCCTCACGCTCCTGTGGATCTTGAATTGGGCACGACTGGCGGCCTGGTTGGGAATGTAAGATCGACGTGCTATGATTGATGGACAATGTCCGCGGGCGAAAACAATTGAAACCCGGCGCGTTTCGCTCGTGAACAGCATAAAAGGGAGAACCCCTCGCGTGACCGAACCCAACGATCGTCAAGACAACATCAACAAGATCGTCCACTCGCCCAGCTATCGACTGGCATACGAGGATCTCGATTTCCTCAACAGTCCCCGCCTGCGTGCGGCGCGGATGGAACTGGAACTGCTCAAAACCGAGTTCACGCTGGAAGACTACCACATCCAGAACACGATCGTGATGTTCGGCAGCACCCGGATAGTGGAACCAGCCGTGGCCTGCCGCCGCCTGGAGGAGGCCCGGCAACGCCTGGCCGCACAGCCCGGCGACGCCGCCCTGCAACGAGCCGTAACCCGCTGCGAACGGCTGGCGGACAAGAGCCGCTACTACGACGTGGCCCGTGAGTTCGCCGGATTAGCGTCGCGCAATGGCCACTCCGACGGCAAGCTGCATTTCACAGTGACGACGGGCGGTGGTCCGGGGATCATGGAGGCCGCCAACCGCGGCGCCCACGACGTTGGCGCCATGTCGGTCGGCCTGAACATCGCCCTGCCCATGGAACAGGTGCCCAATCCCTATATCACGCCCGAGCTCTGCTTCCAGTTCCGGTATTTCGCCATTCGCAAGTTCCACTTCGTGCTGCGGGCGATGGCCTTGGTGGTGTTTCCCGGAGGATTCGGCACATTGGACGAAATGTTCGAGGTGCTCACTTTGCGGCAAACGAATCGCATGCAGCATATTCCCGTGATCCTGGTCGGCCGCGAATACTGGAATCGCGTGATCGATTTCGCGTTTCTCGCCGAGGAGGGCGTGATCGACGAGAACGATCTGAAACTCTTCGAGTTCGCCGACACCGCCGAGGACGCCTGGACCATGATTCGGGAGTTTTATAAGCTGTAGAACGGAATTCATTCCGTTGCAAAGCATTGCCGCATGGCAAAGCGCAGGGGCGAGCGAATCCTTGCGGGAACTGCGCAAGCTTGTTCCGGCCTATCCTGCTACCGCACGCTTGGCTGGTCGGCGGTGGGGAAATCTTCGGGCACTTTCTGCGTGACCTTTCCCGTGGCGGCCCATTCTGCGCCGCGCTGGAGCGTGACGATGAACGCCACACAGCGGCATTGCGGGGCGTCGTGCCCCATCGTGGTGTGGAAGACCCGGCCCTTGCCAAAGGTGATGGCCATGAGGATCGGTTCATTACGGCCGTTGCCGCCGTGCTTGGGGTCGTTGTAAGCGGTCGCCAGCAATGTAACGTTCTTGGCGGGGCCGCGGAGCAGGCTGTAGAGCTCATCGGGGGCGTGCATGAACTTCTCCGGCAGGCCCTTGGTAATGGGATGATCCGGCGCGCGGACGATCAATTGGAAGGCGTGCTGCGGACCATGCGTGCCGCCGGAACCGGGCGAACGATCGCGGACGACCTTGCCGTCTTTCCAATAGAGGTAGGGGCCGCTCTTCTCGTTGCGGCCGCCCCATCCCCCGACGGCAATCATCTCGTTGTATGCCTTCCAATTGGGAAAGGAATTGTCGGCGGCATGCACGCTCACAAGGCCGCCGCCCCCAGAAACATATTTCTCCAATGCCTCGCGGGTTTCGGCAGACCAGTCGTCGCCATTGTAGTTCAACACCACCACGTCGTAAGCAGCAAAATCCGGCTTGAACTGCGACATGTCCTGGCCGTGGGCCGGCGAAGTGGCCACGTCGACCGTGAACAGGCCCGAATCCTCGAGGGCCTTCTTGATCAGCGGCGTCGTTGCCCGGAAGTTATGATTGTTCTGCCCGTCGACGAGCAGGGCCTTCATGGGGGCGGCGACGGCGATCGCAGCCGCGAACAACGATAGGCACAACGAGGCGAGAGAACGCGCGATGGTCATGGTGGGACTCCTGGAGATTGGAAAGGGGATACCGTGTCGCCATTATAATTCGCACGGGGCGTGAGCGGCAACCGACACAATCAGGTAGCGGCGGAAGGCGCCGAAATGGGCTCGATGCTTTCGATCAAGAATAACGAAATCATCTCCATTCGCTCGTAGGGGGGTCGGCCGGATCACCCGCAAAAGTGAATACATTGACGGTCGTCCGCCCAACCCGGATCATCTCCGGGTGGCGAATATCGAAGGTCCTTCCACTATTGAGGCGGATGCGATAGGGAACAAGAGGCGTTGCCCGATTCCAGGCTAACAGGTCGTCGGCTCGCATATTGGACTCCAGTCTCTGCCCGCACACACCATAACACAACTATTGTACGCCGAAACGGCGGGCGAGACTTTGTGGAGCTTGTCCCATATCCGGTCGTCCCATCTCCCTGCCCCACGGGCACATCACCCCTCGAATCGCCGGCAGATCAGCGTAATGTTCTGGCCGCCAAAGCCGAAGCTGTTGGAAAGGGCCACGTCGCAGCGCTGCTGCCGCGCCGCGTTGGGGATGTAGTCCAGGTCGCACTCCGGGTCGGGCGTCTCGTAGTTGATGGTCGGCGGCAGGGCGTTGTCGCGGATGGCCAGCAGGCAGAAGATCAACTCCGTCGCCCCCGCCGCGGCAATGAGGTGGCCCATCATGCTCTTCGTGCTCGATACGGGAATTTTGTAGGCCCGCTCGCCGAAAACCTGCTTGACGGCCAGCGATTCCACCTTGTCGTTCACCGAGGTGCTGGTGCCGTGGGCATTGATGTAGTGCACGTCAGCCGCGCCCAGCCCGGCGTCGGCCAGGGCCATCCGCATGCAACTGATGGCCCCTCGTCCCTCGGGGTGCGTGTCGGTGATGCGGAAAGCGTCGGCCGTGGAGCCGTAGCCGATTATTTCGCCGTAAATCCGAGCCCCGCGGGCCTTGGCCAGTTCCAACTCCTCGAGCACGACCACCCCGGCGCCCTCGCCCAGCACGAAGCCGTCGCGATCGCGGTCGAAGGGCCGCGAGGCCCGCTCCGGGGCTTCGTTCCGCGTGCTCAAGGCCGTGAGCAGGTTGAAACCGGTCACACCGAAGGGATGGATCATCGTGTGAGTGCCACCCGCCAGCATGGCGTCAGCCTCGCCGCGACGAATGATCTCCACCGCCTCGCCGATCGCCTGGCTGCTGGCCGCGCAGGCCGTCAAGCAGTTGATGTTCGGCCCCTGGGCGTCGAACAACGCCGCCAGGTGCCCGGCCGGCATGTTCGGCTCTTGCTCCATTTCAGCCACTGGATTGAGCACTTCCAAACCCTTGCGGGCGAAACGATTGATGTCCAGCGTCGCACCGCCGTTCAAGCCGGCGACCATCATTTCCGTAAAGCGGTCGAAATCCTGCGGCCCCTCGCCGCTGCCAGTGTAAACGCCGAGGCGGGTAGGATCGAGCGGGGCGTCTTTCAGCCCGGAATCGCTGACGGCCTTCATGGCGGCCCCAACGATGAATCGCGTGTGGCGTCCCTGATACTTCCAATCTCGTGGATTCAGTCCGACGTCCGAGACGTCCCAGTTGCGGACCTCGGCGGAGATCTTCGTGGGAAAATTGGAGGCATCGAAGAGCGTCGTGTAGCCAACGCCCGACTCGCCGGCCAGCAGTCGCTTCCAGACGGTTTCGCTGTCGGCGCCCAGGGGCGTGACCATGCCGATGCCGGTAATGACAACTCTTCGTCTCATGGCTGCGTTCCCTGCTCGTCGCCGCAGTGGTTGGCGCTCTTGCAAAAACGCGCCGGGGGAACCAGCGGACTGCCATCGGCCGCGTGGCCCACACGATAGGCCCCGAAAACCCGCATCATCGAGAGGAACGCCTCCGGCGAGAAGAACGTTCCCAGCCAAGGTGCGTTCAGATGCGCGAAGACAATCTCGGCCTGGGCCTGCACGCGGTCGCCGATATGGCTAGTGGCACTGACCGCGGCCCCTTCCGCGTTCTCGTACTCGATCGTCGCCCTGTAGGTGAGCGTGTCTCCCGGCCGCGCGTGGCAGAAAAACTGCACCTTGGGGAGCTTGGCCAGAATCACCTTCTCCTTGAAGTCGTTATGCTCGCAAACCAGCAGCCCGCCCGTCTGGGCCAGCCCCTCGATCACCAGCGTATTGGGAAACACCGGGTATTGCGGGAAATGGTCGTTGAGGTATTCTTCGGCCAGCGAGACGCACTTGATGGCCTTGGCGTACCGCCCGCTTTCGAACTCCAGGAATCGGTCAATCCAGAACCAGCGCATCGAAATAAGACCTTTGGCGAAGAAACTTTATCCGGCACCGGCCACCCGCTCGCGGGCGGTGCGCCGGATACCTATCAGCCTGTTACCGGCACCTTGCTCTCCACGAAGCGGCACATGTCGGCCACGGTCAGCACGTTGGGAAAATCTTGCACGACGGGATTCTTGGCGAAATCGTCGAGGTTGGCAAACGGCATGCGTTTGCGGAGTTCACTCACGCCCAGATCGGTGACACGGCCGTCCTGCACGTATTTCTCGTCGGTGAGCACGTCTTCCGGGAAGAGCTCGTTGCGGGGAATCTTGATGTCGAAGGCCTTTTCCAGGCGGAAGACAATGTCCAGGAAGTCGATCGATTCGGCTCCCAGGTCGCCCACCAGCGTGGCCTCGGGCTTGATGTCCTCCTCGTCCACACCGAGGGCGTCGGTGAGGGCAACCTTGATCTTTTCGTATACTTCGTCCTTAGTCGGCATTTATTCATTCTCCAAAGATAAGGGGAAAAAGCTTGTTGTCACGCAAGTGACCCACGTTGCGCGCGGCGGCGGGTCCTTCGCACTCAATAGCCCCCCAGGCTCAGGCCGCCATCGACCCGCAGGACCTGGCCGGTCAGGTAGGAAGCGTCGTCGCTGGCCAAGAAGGCCACCACGGCGGCGATTTCCTCGGGCTTTCCGATCCGCTTCAGTGGGATCACGTTCTTGATCTGGTCGCCGGCGATGCCGCGGACGACCTGGCTCATGTCGGTTTCAATCATACCCGGCGCCACGGCATTGACGCGGACTTTTCGCGCGGCCAATTCCTTGGCCAGGGCACGGGTCAATCCGTCGATGCCGCCCTTGCTGGCGGCGTAGTTGACCTGGCCGCGGGAGGCGAACTCCGCGGCCGTGCTGGAAAGGTTCACGATGCTGCCGCTCCGCTGCATCAGCATCGGCTGGCTCACGGCCCGGCAGTAGTTGAAGGTGCCGGTCAGGTTCGTGTCGATCACCGCGCGCCATTGCTCGTCGATCATGCTACCGGTTAGCCCGTCCTTGGTGATGCCGGCCGAATTGACGAGGATGTCGATTCGCTGCCACTGTTGGCTCAGAGATTCAATAATCTCCTGGGCTCGCCCCGCGTCGCGGACGTCGGCCTGGAGGGCTTGCACCTTGCGGCCTTGGGCCGAAAGTTCGGCGACCAGGGCCTCGGCCGCTTCCTTGGCAGAATTATATAAGAAGGCAACGCAGGCCCCCTCGGCGGCGAGTCGGGCAACGCATGCCCGGCCGATCCCACGGCTGCCGCCGGTGATTATCGCTGTCTTTCCTTCAAGTCGCATAACTGGTAAAAGGACGCTCTGTGTGCCAGGAACACGGCACTGGCAGGGCGAGCTGCCTATATTGGGGTGGTTTCAAACGGTCGATGGCACAACGGGCGGTCCCGGCTGATAAAGCAGCATCAGGAGGCTCCGCATCTGTTCACGGACTAATTCGTCGGCCTCCCCTTCGGAGGGGTCGCGTTCGGCCAGGTTGTAGCGTTCCAGGACGAGCCTGCCACTGACTGTCGTGCGACCGTCCACGGTTCCCTGGGCCTTGACTTTGGTCTCGTTGGCTGTCTGGGAAATGATCTCGGCCGTCACCGTCAGCAATTGGCCCGGCTCGACGAATTGGCCGTATTTTACATTGGCGGCCTGCTTGAGCACGACCACGGAATGAGCGAAATCCTCGCTCAGGCGGATCAGCCAGGCGGCGGCCTCGGTCATGGCTTCCAACATCAATACCCCCGGCATCACGGGGAAATTAGGAAAGTGGTCGGCCAAATATTCTTCCGCCATCGTCAAGGACTTCACGGCCGTAATTCGTGCGCCGGGCTGAAAGTCGACGATTCGGTCGATTAACAGAAAACGCATGGAGGTAAATTGCGCCGTTCGTAGGGCTGAAACTGCTAAGTATATCGGGCCGTTAACCGTTCCACAACCGCGAAAGGGCCGCTACGGCCATTTTTGCATCTGCCAAAATGGCAGAAAAACCCGTTCTGGCACTTTTTCAAAACCGCGGGTACACTTAACGAGCACGCGCGGGCCGGAGCAAGCTTGCCCAATTCCGGCAGAATTCGAGCAAACCACTTGCCGGAACTGCGCCAGCTTGTTCCAGCCTACACCCAACGCAACGTCCAAGAACGCCGGGGATATACCTTTTATGCCATGTCGTGGAGTGCGCGGGGCGACGACCGCCGATAGCAACACCCGGGACGACATCTTGCGGGCGACGCGCGAGTTGTTGGCCCTGATGATCCGTCAGAACGGCATCCGGCCCGAAGACGTGGCCAGTGCCCTTTTTTCCACGACCCCTGACCTGAACGCCGAATTTCCCGCCCTGGCCGCCCGGCAGTTGGGCTGGTACGACGTAGCGCTGCTTTGCAATCATGAGCTCGACGTGCCCGGCTCCTTGCGGCGTTGTATTCGCGTTCTTGTCCACTGGAACACCAGTACCCCCTCCAGTGAGATCATCCACGTCTACATCAAGGATGCGGCCCACCTGCGGCCCGACCGAATGCAATTGCCGCCGGTTGATTGGGATGAATTGGAAGGTTGGATTCAGCAGCGTCTGGTCGACGCGAAACCGGCTAAGGGGAAGTGAGGTCCAACGTAGCTCAAACTGCCCGTCTGCGTATCGGCGCAAGCGATCGTAGGATCCGCCGCGGTCGTACCTGGTAATCGGCCGCCACTGCTCCCGACCGCGCCGCTTTTTGTGACGCCCGCGCCTGCGATTGAAGTGGCAGTCGTGGCCAGCATGCCGAATTCACTGACTTCGGCCGCAGGCGCGTCTTCCACCGCAGCAACTCACGACGCGGTCATCACGCGATACCATCTAGTTAACCTGGCGTGGCTCGACGAACTCCAAAGTTTGCCAAGCACCGCCGGAGAGGATGGAAATCAGACCCTTTCCGTACAGGCTTTGGACGCCGCTTCGGGCCGAATACGGCCGGTAGTGAACTCGCTGCTGTGAATCAATGATTGCCATACACGGCCAACAACGCATCCAGTGCCTGAATCGAGGGATCGTTCTTCTGGCCCGGATTACCCGACCACACGGAACGCGCATCGGCGGCAAGCCAAGCCAGATCGCCTTCATAACGCCGGGCAATAACCGCATCAACCGTCTGCCCGTTCAGCGGTTGCATCAGAGCAGCATCCGCAATCGCCCCGGGATCGGGCTTTACTGTAGTCAGCGCAATGACCGCTGGCTGTGGCGATGCGACTGAATCGGACGCCAGACTCGGCGTGGCTGAACCCGGCAGATCGATGCTCGTATCCGAATGAACTCCGGCCGAATTCGCAAGCGGCATCACGGCAACTGCGCCAATTGCATTTGAACCGGCCAGCGTTGGATCGAAGACGAAGGTCCCGCCCGCACCGACCGTCAAGCTCGTCCCGCCGGGCAAGGAACTCGAACCGGCTATGACGAGCGTCCCCGACGAGACGGTAGTGCCGCCCGTGTAGGTGTTCGCGTCAGACAGGATGACACTGCCGGGACCGATCTTGACCAGCCCGCCACCTCCGCTATAGACGAGACCGCCAGCCGGGATCGGATCGCCGTTGGTGGAGTCGATGATCAGGTTCGCCGTGCTGCTGCTTGGAGTGGTGATCTCGATGTTCGACACGTTCGCTGCCACGAGCGGCGGCACCACATCGGTGCTCGTGCCCGTAGTGTAAACGTGAATACTGCCGCTTCCCAGCACCAAAGTCAAGCCTGCCGAGGTCCAGTCGGCAGGGGTTACGGTTAATGGCGTGGGTGTGGGCATCACCTCGGAGATCGTGTTGTTGCCATTATTGGCGACATAGAGGTTGCCGGCGGCGTCGAAGGCCAGGGCATCGGGTTCGCTGAGCCCGCTGCTGACGAACGTGGAGACGGCCCCCGCCGGCGTCACCTCGGAGACTGAATTGTTCCCGTCGTTGGCGATGTAGAGGTTGCCGGCGGCGTCGAAGGCCAGGCCACCGGGGTCATCGAGTCCGCTGGCGAAGGTGGAGACGGCCCCCGCCGGCGTCACCTCGGAGATCGTGCCGTTGCCCGAATTGGCGACGTAGAGGTTGCCGGCGGCGTCGAACGCCAGGGCCGTCGGGTTCGCTGAGCCCGCTGCTGACGAAAGCAGAGACGGCCCCCGCCGGCGTCACCTCGGAGATCGTACCGTTGCCCGAATTGGCGACATAGAGGTTGCCGGCGTCGAAGGCCAGGGCAGCGGGTTCGCTGAGCCCGCTGCTGACGAACGTGGAGACGGCCCCCGCGGGCGTCACCTCGGAGATCGTGCCGTTGCCCGAATTGGCGACGTAGAGGTTGGCGGCGGCGAAGGCCAGGGCATCGGGTTCGCTGAGCCCGCTGCTGACGAACGTGGAGACGGCCCCCGCCGGCGTCACCTCGGAAATCATGCCGTTGCCCTCGTTGGCGATGTAGAGGTTGCCGGCGGCGTCGAGGGCCAGGCCATCGGGTCCATCCGGTCCGCTGACGAAGGTGGAGACGGCCCCCGCGGGCGTCACCTCGGCAATCGTGTTATTGGACCAGTTAGCGACGTAGAGGTTGCCGGCGGCGTTGAACGCCAGGGCCTCGGGTTCGCTGAGCCCGCTGCTGGCGAAGGTGGAGACGGCCCCCGCGGGCGTCACCTCAGAGACCGTGTTGTTGCCGTTATTGGCGATGTAGAGATTGCCGGCGGCAAAGGCCAACCCCCAGGGCTCGTCGAGCCCGCTGCCGACGAAAGTCGAGACGGCGCCCGCGGGCGTCACCTCGGAGATCGTCCAGGTGCCTGCGTTGGCGACATAGAGGTTGCCGGCGGCGTCGAAGGCCAGGCCCTCGGGGCCAATAAGCCCGCTGGCGAAGGTGGAGACGGCGCCCGCCGGCGTCACCTCAGAGATCGTGCTGTTGCCCGAATTGGAGACGTAGAGATTGCCGGCGCCGTCGAAGGCCAGGGCATCGGGTTCACTGAGCCCGCTGCTGACGAAAGTCGAGACGGCCCCTGCGGGCGTCACCTTGGAAATCGTGCCGTACCAATTGGCAACGTAAAGATTGCCGGCAGAGTCGAAGGCCAGGCCCTCGGGTCCACTGAGCCCGCTGCCGACGAAGGTGGAGACGGCCCCCGCGGGCGTCACCTTGGAAATCGTGTTCCCGTAGTAATTGGCGACGTAGAGGTTGCCGGCGGAGTCAAAGGCCAGGCCATCGGGGTGATCGAGCCCGATGGCGAAGGTAGTGACCGTGAGCAGCCTGCGCTCTTCTAACCGCTCGAAGCGGAGACCACGGAAATTCTGGAAACTCATTGGACGACATGTCTTTGTCTGGCGGCCAGACTTATCGGTACTGAAGAATCGCACGGCATACTTCCGACATCAGGATGGCAAATTTTTTCTTGGACGTATTACGGAGAGGCTTTCATGTCGCTGACAGTATGCCTTTGGCGTATGAGGGAAGCAAACCGCTGATGGGCGAGATCCGTTCCCCTGCGGTATTCTTCGTTCGTGATTGAGTACGGTCAAGCAAGCGGGTGGCAACGTCGCACCGGCCGATTCGTCGTTCACTGCAAGACCATAGAGCGTGACGTGACAATTACGTTCCGAAAGGCAATAGCAACGCGGCGTGGCGAAACCTCATTGCTGACGGTATTTGGCCATTACCGCGTCCAAAGCCTGGATGGAAGGAGTGTGGTTGTTGCCCTGACTACCGGAGCTAAACGAATTCCACCAGCCCTCGAGCCAAGCCAGCCGCCTGGCGTAAGGTTGGATAGTGGCTTCTCGGATGGCTGCGTCGTGGACGGCCGCGATGGAATTACCCGCCGCGGCTGGTTTCTTGGTAACTACTGAGTCCAAAATGAGTGCGGGTACAGGATGATCGGCACCGGCAAACACGTTGGCCAAAGCCTGCGCAGGTGCGGGCCGGAGGCCGGCAGCGACCGGAGCAGCAATGTTCGCTGCGCTCGCAATGTTGACGATCGAACTCCACAATGTCGGTGTACTGCCAACCGTGGCTCCTGTCACGGTGATGGATGCAACCGTCGTAGTTGCTGCAGGGCTTACGGTCGAGGCCGCAGCGGACGGGTCGAACAGGAAGGCGCCGCCCGCGCCCACCGCAAGAGCCGAATTTACTGGCAGGGCACTCGGGCTGGCTACGATAAGTGTTCCCGACGAGACCGACGTGCCGCCGCTGTAGTCGTTGCTGCCGGACAAGAAAAGCCCGCCGCCGCCGGTCATCGTCAGGCTTCCGTCGCCGTCGATTGGGCCGGTCATCGTAAGCGTGGTTGATGCGGCAGCGCTGAACACTGTGTTGCCCGCCAAATGCACCGGCGCGTTGATCGCAGGACTGCCAGCCAGTACGGAAACCGTTGCGCCGCCACCCGCAAGCGGGTAGCCAGTTTGCAGCGTAAGGCTGCCGCCGGAGCCTTGAATTATGCCGTACCCGGCGGCGGCGTTATTGAAGATGACCCCGGCCAGTGTAGGACTTGCCCCATCGAGCCGGGCGACGGCCGCCGAGGCAATCAGCACCGTATCGCCGGCCAACCCGCGGACGCCCGGGGCGGCCAGCGCAGTGCCGGTGAAGGCGTCCAGCCAGTCGCCACTCGTGGTCCACGAGCCCGTCGATACCCCCTGGGTGTCGGCGTTCCACTGGGCTTCAGATGAGAACGTGACCGTGGCCGTGGCGATTTGACCGCCGCTGGCGGCTTGGACGACAGCGGAGCCGCCGGCATAGGGCGGCGTGTAAAGCCCGGCGCTGCTGAGCAAGCCCGGCCCGGAGAGGAGCGTCCAGGTAATTGGCGGCTGAGAGGCGAGGGGCTGTCCGAACTGGTCCAAGGCCGCGGCCAAGAACTGCTGCGCGGCCCCGCCCGTTAGCTTAGGCGACCCCGGCGAAATGCTCATGCTCGAGAAAACTTGATTGACCGTAACGCTTACAGTGCTCGTGACACTCAGGCCGTCGGCATCAGCAATGGTCACCATAAAGTTGTACGCACCCGCCGCGGTGAAGGTGGCCGTGGTATTTTTCGCGGCGTTAGTGCCGTTGACGCTGAAATTAACCGGCGCGGGAACCGTGCCAAACGTCGCCCAAGTGTACGTCAGGTTTGCTTCGCCGCTGGGATCGGCCCCGAGGACGCTCAGGTTCGTCGTCGTTGAAGTCACCGGTGCAGGATTGGCCGATGCGGTGGCAGCGACGGTAGGCCCGGCGACCACCTCGGCACTGGAGATCACGGTCGCTCCGCTCGTGGGATCCGTGACCGTCACGGTGAACCCATAAGTTCCCGCCTGGCTGATCGTGGCAGTCGTCACGTTGGCGGAGGTGGAGTTGTTTACGCTGAAAGTGGGAACGGCTGCGCCGGCAGGAATCAAGGTAGCCACCCAACTGTACGTCGGGGCCGCGTCTCCGGCGGTGTCCACGGCGCTCACCGAGAGCGTGGTGCTGGTGTCGGCCGCCGCGGGGTCCGCCGCCGCGGGCGTCGTAATCGCCACTCCTGGCGCCGGTACGGGCGGCGCGTAGATCGATCGCCAGGATCTCCAAGTTGCTGTCGTTGGGCAGTGTCAGGCTCCTGACGGCCTTGCCCGCGTTCAGGGCGATTTCGTAGCCATAGACATAGGTCGTTTGCCCATTCGCGGTGCCGTTCTTGTAATCGCGGTAGCTCATCGCCGCGGCCAGGTATTGACCGGATTCGTTACTGCCCGTGACCCAGTCGCCGAAGGTTTGGGTAAACGTCTGAGTGCTGTTGTCGGCATAGGTCACGGTCAGGGTGTCACTGGTGCTTCCATCGGTGTGGTCCGCCAGTAACTCCAACTGCGAATAGCTGCCTTTGGGGAGCAAGATCACTTGACCGGCGGTATAGACGACGTTGTCAACGGTCGTGGAGGCCGGGGCGATGGCGAACGAGCTGCCGTTGAAAATCGCGCTGGTTCCGAGCAAGTTGCCGGACAGACCATATCCACCGCCGTCAAGCCCGCCACCGCTGTAACTCGAGCCATCCGGCACAATTCCATCTCTGTTGAAGTAGCCGGCGAGACTCACTTGCGCTACGGGTGCCGCGGGCGCTGCGACAGTGACCGTGGCGCTGGCCGATTGAGTTCCACTGGTGACGGTTACAGTGTCGGTTCCCGTACCCGAGGAAGGAGCCGTATAAAAGCCGTTGGAGTCAACTGTTCCCCCGGCGCCGCCGGAGTTGACCGACCAGTTTGCCGGCGCCGTCATGGCGTTGCCGAACTGGTCGCTGCCTCCGCCGACAAATTGCAGCGATCCGCCGTTCACAACCGTGACTGCGGAAGGAGCGATGCCGACGACCGCTGACGTCAGAACCTGATCTACCGTGACATCGACGCTGCTGGTCGTGCTCGCCCCGGTGGTGGGATCGGTGATCGTACATGTAAGCGTGTAGTTCCCGGCCATATAAAAGGTGGCGGTGGTAGTGTTGGAGGCAGTGGTTCCGTTCACGCTGAAGGTGGGCCGCGTCGCGCCCGAAGGAGCGATGCTGGCCGTCCAGGTGTAAATGGGAGGAAGATCGGCGCCGGAATCCGCCGCCAAGACGCTCAGGCTGGTCGTCTTGCCGGTGACAGTCGCGGGACTTGCCGACGCCGGCATGGTGACCGTGGGCAGCAGGCCGTAGATCGCCACGGAGTCGGTGCCGGCGACATAGACGTAGCCGTCGGCCACGACCGGCGTCTGGTATTTGACCGCGTCCGGACCGGAGTCGCGGCCATTCGGGGCCTCCGCGCTCGTCCACAGCACGGTATTGAGGTTTGAGGCATCGTAGGCATACAGCACTGCGGGGCTGCTGTTGAAACCGCTGTTGTCCAGCGCCCAGAGGATGCCGTCGCTGTTGCCGTTGGCACTGACCGAGAGACCGGCTCCCTGCCCGTCCTCATCGGATGCCGAACCGAAAACGTGGCTGGACTCCGAAGTCGGCGTCGTGCCCAGTGCTCCATTGCCCGCGGCAAATGCTTCAATCGGAAGGGCATCACCGCCGGAATAGACCGTCCCGTCCCAGTACGCCAAGGTATTGTGAACGTCTGAATTGGTGTTATTGAGGTTACCAGTGATGTTGACTTCACCGAGGTCGTCGTTGGGGCCAATGCCATTGGCGTTAAACTCGCCCATGGACCCGGTTGCGGCGCTGTTCAGGTAAATCGTGCCCCACTTGCCTTCCGACAGGACCTGGTTCGCAGGGCCGCTCGACTGACTGGAGAGCACGATTACGTCGGAGCAACCGTAATCCAAGTCGGCGTTGCTCAAACTGGCCTGGTTGTAAGGGGCGAAATAATCCTCGGGGACAAGCTCCGGGCTGAGCTTTTCCAAGGTCATTCCGTAGTCCGATCCTCCGGTGTTCACATCGAAGGTCCCGTTTCCGGTCGTCAGATAGAGATTACCGCTGGAATCGACGGCGATGCCGCCCTCCGACATCCAGATACCACCGGCGTCTCCATTCGGTGTGGTGCAATAGACGTAGTCCTGCTGGAGCGTGGCGGCGTTGTAGGCGATCACCCAGCCGTGCCAGGGATTCTGGTCCCCGTGGCTGGCCCAGGCTATGTACACTTGGCCGTTGGCCAACGTGAGCGCCGGGCGCTGGTTTTCCATCTTTGCATTGAAGGCAAGCGTGTCGCTGGCGCTACCCGTCCCGTCGCCTCGAACCGTCGCCGAAATGACGACCGGTCCGCCGAGCTTTACCGCGCCATCCGTGATGTCCAGCGCGTAGAGCCGTTGCTGGTAGGTCCCATTGGTTTCCAGGAAAAACCCCACGACATACATCGTGTCGGTGGTGGCGTCGATCACCGGCGTGCCGGTGATGCCGAGAATGGGCGTGATATCCGTCGATCCAATATCTGATTCCGGGACCGCCGCCTCGCCCGCTTCCGAGACGTCCAGGTCCAAAAGCGACGTCTTCCACAAATACCCTTGCGCCGGGTTGTTTCCTTGGGCGTCCAGCGCGTAGACGGTGTCGTTCTCGGTCGCCACGTACAGAACATTGCGGGTCCCATAACCGGGCACCGTGATGCCGTTCATCAACAGCGGTTGCGCATAGACCTGGGCGTCCACCGTCATGCTGGCGATTTTGCCAAAGGAACCAGGATTGACGTTGCTTGGAGTGAGAATCGTTTCGCTGGTGTTGGCGGCGTCGCGCGCCAGGTCGTAGCGAGCGGTGGTAACGTTCACCGAAAGCAGCCGGCGCTCTTCCAGCGACTCGACCCTCAACGCCCTGCCTCGCGCAGCGTCAGGCACTCGCTGGCCCAATCGCGCCGCTGGCTTGGGCTGTGTCCGTGAGGTTCCCTGGTTGACACCCCGCCGAAGGCCGGCATCCGCGCAGTTGATCGACGGCACCGACCGAAGCTTAGACCACCACAACATTGTCCTCCGCCGTGTCCGGCGGTCCTCAAAATCCGTGGAGATACCTGCAACTATCCGCCGCTGCCTGGTGCGCCGATTCTTCGTTTAAACAACGAGCGCAAGAAGTGCGAAACATTTGTGACAACGCAGGTTGTCATTATATCCCGCAGGAGGGCGAGATTCAACTGACATGCGGTCATTTCCGCAAGTCGTTGGCCCGTTCGCCGAGAATCTTCTCCGCCCACTGCTGCACGAGCTGAAAATATCCCGTATCGCGCATGGCCTGAGGGTCGCGGATGTCGGGCACTTGCCCCAGCGCCGCGGCGTGAACATCCTCGCCATCGTCATCCGCCTCCATCATCGCCCGCAGCCACTGCTCGTTATGCGGGAAGAAGCGGCGATCGGAATGCACAACGCGGGAGCGAATGATGACCGCATGAAACGGCGACGGCGGAAGCGGCGATCCGGTGGACGTCCGCTCGGCCGCATTCTTTCTGACGATCCCAAAGACGAGTTCCTTGGGTGTGTACAGTTGCCTCAGCGCCCACATGACCCAGTTCGGCCAGGCCAGCCGCCTGGCGGTTTCCGCATCCAGATGCACTGGCATGTGAATCACCACCGTGTGGCATATCAACAGCCGCCGCTGCTTATTCGGCAAGGCCCGCCGGGCATCGCGATACCGCTCAATCAACGGCACTAGTTGCTCGAACAAACGGGGATTGACGTCCTCTGCCGTCTGACAATCGGGCGTGATAACGCACCCATGCAGACAACCGGCCCGCGCCGCTGGTTCGATGAATGGGCATACTGCCGCCATTTTCTTCAGGTACGCCGATACCGGCGTGGGGACGTCCAGGTCGATCGGTCGCAGCACCGGCAGAGTGCTCATTGTGTCGTCGTCCTGAGGCCGTTTAATGTCCGCTCCGCCGCAGGCCGTCAGCCTGGCAGACAGAGGAGCCCATTATAGTTGGCGGCCGCGGCAAGTCGAACCGACCAGCGCAGGCGTTTTTGAAGAACCTGCGGTCATTCTGGAATTTGCCTGCCCTCGCCGCCATGGGAATGCTTGAGAAAGCCCCGTCTGGCCCGGTCCAAGCGGGAATCGACGCGGGCCGCCAGGAAGAAACGCAAGGGCTAACTCGTAGTCCCGGCGTTTAGTACATCACCCTCAACTCGGTTCGCGCCATCTCCGCCCACCAGTTGCTCGAGCTCAGATTGATGCCCAGCGACACGCCCCATTCCACCGTGCCCAGGTCGCGAAAGCGGTCGGAGACCAGGCGAAAGCCAAGATTGATCGTGGGCACAGTCAGATCGCCGATCTGGTTGGTGACCGGAGCCGGCGTCAACAGCGTCTCCGACGCGTCGAAGATCGAGTAGCAGACAAACTCCGCCGTCGGGATTATCGCGAAGGCGTCGGCGTCATACAAGACGTGGCTCACGCCGACGCCCCAGGTGAGGATCGTGCCCGCCACGCCCGGGGCCAACGGGATCGGAATGAGATATTTCATTTCGGCGTGGAGATAGGTCGCGTCGGTCCAGCGCAGGCTGGCGAGCAGCCCCGGCTCCAGGGCCAGGAACCCTCTGCCCATCCCCCGGCTCGCGGCGCCGCTGGGAATGTCGAAATCCAGGCAACCGGCAATTTTCCAGCGCTCGCCCGACAGGGGAACGAGCTTGATCTCCACCTCCGCGTCGCCCAGACCGGCAGTGCTGCCGCCGGTGTCCGGATCGACGCAGCGGACGGGCATGATCGCCTTGACCGAGAAGGCTGAGTTGCCCATCTCGCCGATGAAATTGTAGTCTTGATAGTTGATCGACCTCTGTGTGGGCGGGCCGGACGACGGGGCAGCGAAGATGTACTCGGCCAGGTCGGGGTGCCGGAAATCGTTGGCCGCCTCGATCTGAATCGCCCATTGCGTCATGGGGCTGGTGACGTCGATCACGAATGGGGCATAGGCCACGCGTTCGTAGGCGATACCGCGGTCGGGCCCGGCCTCGAGCGGCCCGGCCAGCAAACGCGCGAAGAACCCCATGGGATGCTCCATGATAGGCTCGGGCTCCTGCACGCCCGGGGGCTCGATGTTCATGGGAACTGGAGCCGGCAAGGGAATTACCTCAGTATTGGGCGGCGGATCGGCGGGAATCTTCTGGCTGGCCAACTGCACCGTTTGCGGATAGGACCCGTACCCACCCATCACCAAGGCGTTGATGGGATCGATCTCCCGGCGGCCGTCCGAAACCATCGCTGCAGCCGGATCTTCGCTGCGCGGCACGGGCATGCGAATTCCATCGGGCGATGGCTGGGGCGCCGCAGCCATCCCGGTTGCCATTGGTACTGCGGCCGGCTGCGGCAACCTTATGGGCGGCGAGGCCGCTGCGCCTGTCAACGCTTGCCCTTGGGGAGGCGCAACGCCCCCTGCCGATGTCTGTCCTGGAATGAGGCCGCCCGCCCCTTGTAGTTGCTGATAACAGGGCTGGTCGAGCGGGACCGTATACTCCACACGAGGAATGGCTGCCCCAAGGCCGGCCGGCATCGTATCGGGCGAAACAACTTCTGCCGGTGGCGGGGGATACGGCATCGTGGGCCGCAAACCGGCGCCGGGCGATCCATCCCCGCCAGTTCGCAGGGGATTAGGCAGCGTCCCTGGCTGGAAACGGTTGTCCCACCAATCGGCCATGCGCCCCATTCCCCCCGGCTGCAATGCCGGATCGTCGGGGCTGCCCGACCACCATGGCAGCGGCGGCCCATCGGCATTTTGGGCGAGGTTTTGGGCCGCGGCACAAGGCAGAAGCAGGGCAAGCAAGGAAACTACGCCGAGCGCTCGTAGCACCGGCTTTAGCCGGAATCCGGCTGAAGCCGGAGCTACGAACTTCGCGGCCCCCGATTGGGACCGGTCCAGCAGGCGGCTCGATGGTTCGTGGAAATGGCTTTTCATGCCATGAATTTCAACAGCGTGCTCTTGCGTGGCAGCCGCTTAATAGAACGACTGTAACGGTTATGCCGTCTAGTTTGGGCTCTTTCGAGTGTATCGTCGCGCCCACGAATGCAAATTGAGATAATGTGCGTTGATTTTGCGGAAACTGACGGTTATACTGACTCAGCCGCAACCTGCAAGCACGTAACTCACCATCACTCAAGTATTTCCATCTTCTGTCCCTTTTACTGACTTCCGGTCAAAACACGGATGGGATGTTATTTGAAAAATAGCCAAAGGTTCTTCGGAGGCTCTAACTCATTCTCCGCCTTGCACTTTCGAGGTCCCCTGACGCATGACACCCCGGTTCTCGCGCGCCGTTGATCCCATTTTCAGCTACGTGCTGAATTTGCTCGATGCCATACACAGTGGCGAGAATCCGGCTCCCCTGGAGCAGCGTTTGGCCATTCGCGGGCTGCTCGAGCATGCGGAGGCCATTCTGGGACGGCGCCGTGAATGGGAATTGGCCTGCTATGCCATCGTGTCGTGGATCGACGAAATGCTTGTCGACTCGACTTGGGACGGCGCCGAATGGTGGAGCAACAACGTCCTCGAAGTCGAGCTGTTCAACTCCCGGCTGTGCTTCGAGGAGTTCTACATCCGGGCGAAACAGGCTGCGATGTTGTCGCAGCGCGACGCCCTGGAGGTCTTCTACCTGTGCATGATGTTGGGCTTCCGCGGCCTTTACCGCGACCCGGAAGTCGCGCAGTCGTTTATCGAGGCCAACAACCTGCCGCCTGACCTGGAGGCCTGGGCCGGCCAGGTATCGATGTCGATCCAGGTTGCCCGAGGCCGTCCCGAGTTGGCGCCGCCCAAGCGGGACTTGGCGGGCGCGCCGCCGCTGACCCGCCGCGGCTATCCGGTGTGGTGTTGGGTGGCGGCGGTGGTCGTTGTTATCGCCACGATCTACTGGTACCTGGCGGCGTCGCCCGTCGTCAGCGGGGCGTAAAGGGAGGGCGTCGTGTTTCGCAAGATTTCGTTGCATGCCTGGGCCGCCTTGGTGTTGGGCTTCTTCCTGCTCGTCCTGGTTCTCGTCGCCTGGACGATCTTCTCGCTGAGTTCGGCGCACGTTCCTTGGCGCGCATGCCATGTCGTGGACGCGGATCGTCACGGTGCTCGCCCTGGTGTTCCTGGTCCCCTTGACGTTCTATTGGATGCTACGGCTCTGGTTGGTCGGCTATCGCAGCCGCTTCCCCGACGTCGACCACGCCTGGAACGCTGGCATTCAGGCCCTCGCCCGCAATGGCATCTCGCTCCGCTCATCGCCGGTTTTTCTGATCCTGGGCGTTCCCTCGCCGGAGTTGGAGCGGTCGCTGATGGAGGCCTGTGGGGGAGAGTTCGCCGTCCGCGGCGTGCCGCAGGGACCAGCGCCGTTGCACTGGTACGCCAGCGCCGACCGCATCTACCTGGTCTGCAGCGAGGTGGGCTGGTTGAGCCGCATCAATCATGAGGTCGCCCAGTCGCAAGCTTCCCCTCCCGCTCCGGGAGAGGAGCCGGGAGTGAGGGCGCCGCAAGCCCTGTCGCCCGCCACTGCCGTCGCGGAGGGGTAGGCGATGAGCCAAAACCTTTGGCGACTGCCGACCGTGCAAACTCGAGGACGCTGGTGGATGCTCTACCGCTTGGCGCCGTTCGCCGCGTTCTTGACCTTGATAGTGGTTCTGTTTTACCTGGTCTGGCAGCCCTTCTTCCATCCGCGGTTATATCTCCTCTTCGCCACGGCCGAATATCCCCTGGCCTTGTTGCCGCCGCATTCGGAGCCCGGCGAAGACCTTGCCGCCATTCGTGTTTCGCAGGCCGCCCTGGTTGATGCGACGGAAGGCGGCGAGGGGGCCGGTGGAATTGCCTCTCCGGCTGCGCTTGACGCCATTTTCGATCACTTGGATGACCAGGAGATTCGCCGCCGCGACGTGCTTGTCGCCTGGATTCGGGCGCAGGTCGTTTCCGAGCGCGGCCGAGCCACCCTGCTCTGCGGGAACTTCGACCCCATGGACGTCCCCTCGGCCTGTTATCCCCTTGCCAGGCTGCTGGAACGGGTCCGGGCCTGTCCGTCGCAAACCAAGGTCATCGTGCTCGATAGCGGCGCGACAGTCCACTCGCCGCGGCTGGGTCTGCTGGCCGACTGCTCGGTCCGGCAACTCCGCGCGATGGTCGAAGAAACCAAGGACCCGAGCCTATGGGTAGTGTTCGCGCATTCCGATTGTGAACCTTCCTGCGTGATGGCGGAACCGCATCAATCGGCGATCGCCCATTTCTTCGGTGAAGGTCTGCAGGGCGCCGCCGACAGTAACGGCGACCGGCTCATCGATCTGGGTGAGCTCTACCGCTATACCAGGGATCGGCTGGCCGACTGGATCCGCGCGGAAACGGGCGGTCGCGGCCAACAGACGACCGTTTTGCTCTGGGGAGGTGGACAACCAGCCGCCGGAATGAGCTTCCCGGTTGTCCTGCCGACCATGCCCCCCAAGGTCGCGGTCAGCGAGTCGTACGAAGGTGGCGAGGGCAAGTCGGCCGAGCATGAGTCGCACGAGGGCGGGGAGGGCAAATCGCGCGAGGGTGGCGAAGCGAAACCTGCGGGGCACGAATCACATGAAGGCGGTGAGACAAAACGTGCGGCCAATGAGCCCCATGAAGGCGGCGAAGGGAAACCCGCGGCAACCGAGCCGCACATGGCTAGACCACCGGCACGATCGATTGCAGCCGTCTCGTCCGAGCCGGCCGCGGCCAGTCCAGCCGTAACCGATGAGAAAACCGAAAAGCCGCGACCCTCGGGCGAGAAACCCGAAAAAGCACCTGAGAAGCCCGAAAAGTCTGAGAAACCCGAGAAGCCCGAAAAGGGCCCCGAGAAAACTGAGAAGCCTGAGAAGCCCGAAACGACGGCTGCCGCGCGAACCACCTCCGATCCGGTGCTCACGGCCAGCGCCGCTGAGTTGCAAGGCATGGCATGGTCGCTGCACGATCGGCTCGCCGCAGCGCCCGAGTTCCGCGTGATCGATAACGCGCCTCAGTTCTGGCGGGCCTTGCAAGACCGGCTTGTCACGCAAACTTCCGCCGCCGCCTTGAGCAACGGACACCCGCCGGCTGCCATGACGGCGGAGCTGCGGCGGATGGTTCGACAAATGTCGGACATGGCCGCGGGACGCACGCCGCAAAGCTACCAGCAACGCGATCTGCTGCCCCTGCTGGCGCAATGGACGCAACCCGTCGAGGTCGCCGCTACGTGGCCCACACTCGCTATGGCGGAGCGGCTTGCACGGCCCGTGCCGGCAGACCTGGTCGCCGCCGCAAATCGCCTGGATCAGGTGGCCGACAAGCCCGATGCGAGCGACTTCAAGAAATGGATCGCGGAACTGCCGTCGCCGCTGGATGCCTGCGCCGAAATCCGCTTTGCCAGGCGGCTAGCTACCCAGCCCGAACTGGACTGGGCAAGCGTTCGTCTTGCCTTGAAGGCCCGCCGCCTCGCGGAACAGGCGGCGGCAGAGACCCTGGAAAGCGGCGATTGGATTCGCCCGCAAATCGAGCGCGGCGATCGTTTCCGACTTGCCGGCGAGCGCAGCCTGCTGACAGGCGTGCGAACCGAAGACGCTTCGCAGGCCGTGCAGTGGCTGCAGCGGGCGATCGATGAATACAGCCAGGCCGATGCATGGAACCGCGACCTGGTCGCTCTGCGGGCGCTGACGAGCGAGGCCCTCTTCTGCCTGCCCGGCTGCTTGCATTGGTTCGTCGCCTCGATTCCCGACACCGACGACGTGTCCGCGGATCCCGCCGTGCTCGAACAGTTGATCGGCAACCTGGAACAGGACCAGAAACTGTTCGACCATCCGGCGGCATCGGCTTTGCCCGACGTGCGGCGGCAGCGCCACGAATTGGAAACGCTGCTGGCCGCCTTGCACAAGCGGCGCCTCGCTCCCGCAGAACCCCTGAAGCCGGCCTCGGGCGATGCAGCGGGCTTGCCCGCCACGGGCCTGGTAGCGGCGCAAATGCGGTTGCGACTCCTCGAGCTTCCCGATTTATCGGCCGAGTTGGTCCCCGCCTCCGGCAAGCCGCCGGCCATTCCCCTCCGCCGCGATTCGATCGACAGGCTCCGCGACGCCTTCAGGTTAAACGGCAAGGCGGTCTTGCTCCTGCTGGGAGACTTGCCCGCGACCGACAAGAATGCGAAGGCATTCGCCGCGGCCGCCCGTTTTGACGAGCGGACCGCCGGCGCCGCGGAACTGTGCAATGCCTGCGACCGGCTGGGCGAAGCCACCCGCGACTTGCTGGCCGGCCTGCCTGAGACAATCCAGTTCCGGACGGTCGAGAACCAGGACCTCACCGATCCCGCTCAGCGCGACCGCCAGGTGCGGAATCTTCGCGCCGCCCAACGGCTGCTTTATCTCGTGCACCCTTGGGATGCAGACCGCATGGAGTTCACCGGGCCGCCGCAACTTCTGGCCCGCGCCGAGCTTTACGACTTGCTCGTCTGGCAGCAGCGTCGAATTGCCGCCGAGATCGCCGACGCCGATCCGGGCGAACTTGCCGGACTGGTGGGCGCGGCGAGTAACTGCCGCCGGGCAGCCGCCGAAATTCCCCAGCAGCCCCCGCCGGCCGAAGTGCCGCCGCCGGGAATCGAAATCCGCGGGCCCAGCCAGGTCGACCTTGCCAACAAGGTCGACTGCGAGTTCGCCTTCTCGGTGACGAATCGCCGCGACCGCGCGACCGATGTCTGGCTGGCGGCCGATTACGACGCCAGGACCGTGGCTTTGCAGGCCCGCGACCAGGCGCCGCTTTACGACGCGGCTAGCGTGCTGGGCTCGCCGGACGACTTTTCTGGCGCCGACTGGATCCGGCGCGACAAACGGCGGGCTCGATGCCCGGGCGCCGACCTTGCGGTTGCAGCCGGGCGAGACCAAAGTCGTCTGGCTGCAACTGCACCGCAAGACGCTTGCCGGCGGCGACGCCCGAGTGAGTCTCTACGCCTTGACGAAATCGGATCGAGTCCGGCGCGAACTGACGGCCGCGTTGCCGCACCGTTTCTCCGTCGATATGGTAGCCGACGGAATTGCCGACAGTTGGCAGTCTCACGACTCGGTGCTGACGCTCTATCCGTATCCCAACCGCGCCACTCCCTTTTCCTTGTGCCTGGTCAACGCTGGGCCCGCGGAGCGCATCGTCGATCTGGAGATCTTACGGGTCGCAAACGCAGCGGCCTTGCCGCCGCCGCGGGGCGACGTGGACCGTGCAGCGGCCCAGCAGTACCTTGCGGGCATCGGCCCTTCGGGCCAAGTGCTCAAGGTGGAAAAGATCACGTTGGCGGCCGGAGGTCGGAGGGTGCCGATTCCCTTCGCCCCGCCCGGCCCGCCAGCCGCGCAGCCGGCCGCTCCCGCGCCGGCGGCAGCAGGGGCGGCGCCGGCAGCGCCAGCGGCCGCGCCCACCGATAAAATGCCGCCGCTTTCCAGCGTGCTCCTGGCAGTGATCGCCGATCGGGCCACGGGGCGATGCGTGATTAAGCGGCTGGAAATCCTTACCCAACGCCCGGCCCGCTACATCCGCCTCTGGGCCGAATACGATCCCGAGCGCCGCCGAGCGGACATCGTCGCCCGGCCCGTCAAGCGCTCGGCCCTTCCGCCTGACGGCGTTTGGCTCGATGCTCAACCGGCCGCCGACGCCGGCAGCGGACTCCGCCGCAGCGGGGCGTGGCTGCGTCCCGCCGCGCCGGAAGCGACCTTCCACGTGGAAGTGCCGCCGGACAGCGGGCCCCTGTTTTCCTTCTTCGTGAACGTCGATGGGTTCGATCGAGCTTTCCGCTACGAGGTGCCAGTGCCGGCGACGTCGCGGACGCCGCTGGTCGAAGCGGGCCGCAACAGCCTGCGGATCCTCGATCCGCGGCCGGGAACTTGCTACGGTCCCAAGCCCGTGGAAATCCCGGTCTCGCTCCAAGTCGACGCCCCGCACGGGTTGTTGTTCGACGGCAACAATTTCGTCGAGGTCGGCGTCGACACCAACCGCGACCGCGAGCTCAGGCGCAAGGAAGCGCTGCGGCTGACCTCCGACCGGCAGGTCGATCTGTTCCTTGAGGGCGCGGGGGCGGACGGGTCTTTCACGATTCGCACGAAGGTCTCCGAATTGCACGTCCTTCTACCGCCGCCGAAGATCATGGCGATGCGGGCAGACATAATTGCTCGCTTGGCCTTGCCCACCGGCGACGTCTGGAGCCCGCCGATCGAGGTTGTCTTCGACGACGAGCCGCCGCGGCTGAGCCGATTGCAGTTGGACCCGGGCGCGACGGTCACGCAAGGCAGCGACCTGGAGGTCTCGGTGCTTGCCTCCGACAACGATTTGAGCGGCGTGGCCAAGGTCGAGGCCGCTTTCGACTTGCAGCGGAAAGGCGAATTTGCCGATCCACCCCTGCCGGCCTCGGTTGGCGCCGACGGCCGCTGGAGCGTCAAACTGCCCACCAAGCCCTTGCTGCCCGGCGTCTACGGGCTGCTGGTACGTGCCACGGACCGCGTGGGCAACGCCAGCGAGTATCTCAAGGCCACGGTGGAAGTCGTGCCGCCCGGCGGTCCGGAGGTGAAACGCCCCGTACTGGGGAACCTCGCCGGGCGCGTGGTCTATGGGCGGTTCGACAAGCGGCCCGTGGAAGAGGCCGCGGTGCAACTGCTCTCGGCCAAGGACAAGAGCAAAGTGTCTGAGGCGACGACCGACGATCAAGGCCGATTCACGATGGCCGACCTGCCGCCAGGCGACTACAAGTTGACTGCGGAGAAACTGCTCTCGGGCAACCGTCGCGTGGCAGAGATGGACGTGAAGGTCCCTGCCCCGCCCGCCGCCGCAGAGCCGGTGGAAGTAATTCTGATCACCAAGCGGTAAGGTCCGGAGTCCCAGTTGCGCCATTGGCCGCTATTCATCGCATTGGCTTGACTGTTCGCCCCTTCATTCGGGTTGGCAAAGACCCCGACGAATGTCAACCTGGTGGCGAGTATTGCAGATCGCAGCGGCGATCGTTGCTGCGCCAACGTGACTGACATAGGATAAAAGCTGAGGCCCATCTCCTTCTCCGAATCGAGGCGCGAAGACTTATGGACGGCGGGATCCGCAACAGCCGAGATGACCGATGCGAGCCGAGTTCCATTTCCTCGACGCTCTTGGAGCGGCTCTGCGCCGGGCGGCCGGATGCCTGGCAGCGGCTAGTTGATCTCTACGGCCCGGTGGTCTATGGCTGGTGCCGGCAACTGGGCGTAAGCCAGATCGACGCGGCCGACGTGGTCCAGGACGTATTCGCCGGCGTGACCGCCGACGTAGGCCGCTTCCGCCGCGATCGGCCGGGCGACAGTTTTGGGGCCTGGCTGCGGACGATCACGCGGCACCGGGTCTGCGACCATTTCCGCCGGCGGCAAAACCAGCCTGCCGCCCGAGGGGGAAGTACCGCGTACGAGCGCCTGCTTAGTCTGGCAGAGGCCCCGGAAGAAACATCGTCGGTCCCGCCGGTGGAAAAGGAGGGCTGGTTTTCCCGTCGCGTGCTCGACCTGGTCCGCGCGAATTTGAGGAGCGGACATTAAAGCCCTTTTATAAACAACATGAAGCGGCTGGGGAGAAAATTCAATATGAAACATGTCGTTGCACTTTTTGGAGAGGCGGAAAAAGGCCAATTTCAAAAACCTTATCGCTTAAAAGACTTGGGCCAATTGGTAGATTCCCTGGGCAATCCGCCCCCTGACAGCGAAGGGATCTCTTTTGCTGTCCAATCGCTTCTCTACAAACGGGAAATTATCTATTTTCGAGTGGAAGAGGAAGGATTCAGCGCCTCCGATTACCTTCACGGGTTCAACCATCTTTTGACTGAAAAAGGGAAAGAGAAAAAGATCCATGCCCTTTGCCTGCCAGGAGTGGGAGACGAAAAAATCCTTACCGCTTCCGCAGAAATCTGCCAACTATATAAAAGTTTTTTAATTACCAACCAAAAAGACCTTTACGATTATTTGACAGCTGGTTCTTAACGGAAATATTCCGCGAGGCCTTTTTCATCCGGTTTCATGGCCTTGGAGCCGGGTTTCCAGTTCGCCGGGCAAACTTCTCCATGCTGTTCATAAAAAATTAACGCATCGAGAATCCTTAATACCTCGTCGACCGAACGCCCGAGAGGCAAGTCATTCACGAGCTGATGCCGCACAATGCCTTGCTGATCCAAAAGGAAAAGCCCCCGATAAGCGATCCCGTCTTCTTCTTTCAAGACGCCAAAATCCCGGGCGATCGATTTTGTGATATCGGAAACAATCGGATAGGTCACTCCGCAGATCCCCCCTTTCTCCTTGGGCATGTTCAGCCAAGCCGCATGGGAAAACCAACTGTCGACGGAACAGCCGACCACTTGCGCGCCCCGCTTTTCAAATTCTTTTAATTTTTCTTGAAAAGCATGCAGCTCTGTAGGGCACACAAAGGTAAAATCAAGAGGATAAAAGAAAAAAACAACATATTTTCCATGAAAATCGGACAAAGAAAAATGATCGACAGTTTGCCCGTCAAGGATCGCTTTCGCTTTAAATTCCGGGGCTTTTTTTCCAACTAATGACATAAAAATGACTCCTTAAGAAAAGATATCTTGTGCGTTTTTCAGCCAATTTTCCCGGCCGATCGTGGTCTCGCCGCCATGACCGGGGATCACCCGGGTTTCCGGAGGCAAGGCAGCCAATTTTTTGAGGGAGGTCCACATGGAGGCCGCGCAAGCGGTCGGAAGCTGCAAATTTCCAATCGTCCCTTGAAATAAAGTATCGCCCGAAAAAAGAATTTTCTGGGATGGCAAATAAAAACAAACTCCGCCGGGACTATGCCCAGGCGTATGAATCACTCTGATTTGCAAATGGCCCACTTGGAGAAGCTCCCCGTCTTGTAGAAAATGATCAGCCTTACACCCTTGAACGTCGATGAAAAGAGGAATTTTGTCTACGCCTGGAGATTCCAAATTTTTTTCATCCAAAGGGTGAATATACACGGGAGCATCCGTTTTTGTTTTCAATGCATGGACATCGGCAATATGATCCCAATGGGAATGGGTCAATAAAATTTTATCTAGTGTAAGTCCATTTTTTTGAATTTCTTCAAAAAAAAATCTGCCGATCCGGCAGCAGGATCAATGACGGCCGCGAGTTTTGTCTCGCTGCATCCGATGAGGATCGCATTGGTCTCGAGAGGGCCAAAGAAAGTTGATGTAATATCATAAAAAAACATGCACTGGAGAGGACTTGAACCTCTGACCCCCTGGTTCGTAGCCAGGTACTCTATCCAACTGAGCTACCAGTGCAAAGATTCTCAAGTTTTTTGAAACACAACCATCATCCTCAAAAAGACCCCTTAAAATCAAGCTTTTTTGCGATTGCGAGAAAACAGTTTACAAATCCAATCCCACAAGGGGCGATTTTGGGATCTCAAAAGACTCAAAACCTGAGATGCAGAAATTTTTTTTAAAGAGATAGCTTTAGGCAAAACGGGCTCAAATTGAACAGGACCTAATTGAATATCAAAAGGAGGAGAGATGGTTTTGTATTGATACTTATGTACGAAATCCACGCCGGAAAAAGGGCCGGAAAATTCTTTTTCCACTTGAGATTCCCAAGCCTGATCGTTCCGATGTCCCCAGGAACGGACTTTTTTAAGCATTTCTTCTTTCGTTCGAACCCAGCTAAAATGATGAAACATGGGCTCCCCGTCGCAAGAAGTGACCAATCTTCGCTTCGGGCTGGGAAGAAACTCGTAAATCGCATCCCGTTCTTTTTCATGCAACAAGATCCGAGAGTTTAATGTACCCAAATGGGCTAAAACAACGGAATCTTCCCAATTTAAAGCCTGATATTTCGGCTCGCGAAAATACCAATAATTGGCAAAACTAAGAACCGTATGCTGATGATAATCGCTGCTCTCGAGCCATTCGGCAAATTTTTTCCCATCGGCGATTTCATCCGCATCCAAAAACAAAACTGTCTCAATCTCATCGATCCAAATAATGCGCAGCGATCAACCGGGATAAGCTATGCCAAAAATGAGAAGGCGCCATCTTGTTAAAAAGCTGCGGAGAAATTTGGTTTGGAATATAAGGGTATTGAATAAATGTGCAATCGGGAAACGAACGGTAAATCAGGTCCAGTTCCTGTTCATTTTCAGGCGTTCCATCAAAAAAATGATCGCACACGAGGATAAGAATCTGCCGGGCAAATATCCGGGCCTGCTCAATCGAGGCCTTTAGGAACCTGCTTTCGTTCGTGCAAAAATTGATCATAGCGGCAATAGGCTTTTTACGCATGGATGCATGGTAGCTCGCTTACTCTTTTTCCTTCTACACCCTGTCGCAACATCTTCATTATCAAGGCAACACAGTAATGGATTGCATTCCACTGTTTTCTCTGATAAAATGGGATTGCATTCCACTGGTAGGCTTATGATTGAAGAATTACAAAAACTTAGCCGGCACTTTTTAGAAATTAAAAATTCTAGTTACAGAAGATATTTTATTCAAAGAACAAACCTTTCCCATCGAATGTCTATCTTGATAGGCTCTCGCGGCGTAGGGAAAACCACCACCTTGGTCCAGCTGCTGTTAGATTTTGTAAATGGCGATCGGTTCGATCCAGGATTCTCTATGTAAATCGGATCACTTTTCCATCGGAACCTCTTCCCTTTACGAT